>OY969794.1:0-2938435 GCA_963703175.1 uncultured Solirubrobacterales bacterium | reverse complement strand
GCGCTTTGTGGAGGTGGACCGGGCCACGCTCTCGGTTGAACGTATGGTCCTCGAGCTGGCCCGCTACGGCCGCCTTTACCGCGCCCGCGACAAAGGCGGCGAGCCGCTGTGGCGTAGCCACTACCCCAG
This sequence comes from uncultured Solirubrobacterales bacterium, assembly GCA_963703175.1. Lineage (GTDB taxonomy): Bacteria > Actinomycetota > Thermoleophilia > Solirubrobacterales > 70-9 > VRUE01. The sequence continues at coordinate 2,938,306 of OY969794.1, read as the reverse complement.
CTTCCCGCCCGTGCTCTGCGTCCTGGCCGGTGTCTCACGCAAGGCGCTGATTCGTCGGCGCAACATCGCGCTTGTGCTCCTAGAAAGCAACCCGGAGCTATCGAGCGCCTATGGCGCGAGGATCTACTTCTGTCTCTTGGAGGACCTGGCGAGTCGCGGTCCCTTTGCGCCGATCTTCCGCGAGGTCGGCGAGCCGGATCGGGCGGTGAACTGGCTCGGAGGGGGAGACGCTGACGATCGAGGTCAGGCCCAGGGACCATGACCAAGAAGCTCGCTGTCTCGATCCCGCGCATTGCTCTCACCCCGGCAGAAGCTGCGGCGGCTATTGGAGTTGGCCCGGACTTCTTCGAGGCCAATGTTGCTCCTGATCTGCGGCTGATCCGCCGAGGTCGCAAGCGCTTGGTTCCGGTCGGCGAGCTTGAACGCTGGGCAACGGAGAATGCCGAGCGGGTGCTGAGAAGGCCGTAGCGTGGGCGAGCTTCTAGGCTCCCGGTCATGGCTGACGCTAAAGGCGAGAAAGCACGTCGAGCGGTGCGAACCGCGCAAGCGAAGTTCAAGCACGATCAGGACGCGGCCCGAAAAGAGCGCCGCGATGCATTTGCTGCGGCGCAACAGGCTGGCCTCTCGCTGCGCGATATTGCCGAAGAGGTCGATCTGCACCACACCCGAGTCGCAGAAATCATCCGCGGCGAGTAACTGTCAACTGTTGGGGAAAACCCAACAGTTGTGCTACCTTCGGCGTTCAAGCAAAAGCGGCGACCCGCCGCGCGGTAACGCGACGGGCCGCCTGACCACAAGGAGGCAAAGCTCCTCATGGCTAATGAGAACCCTATGGGTCGCGCCGAGCGCGTTCCCTCTACCCCAAAAAGCGAGGACAAGCAGGTCCAGTGGGCCGTCCTGTCCTTCCTGCTGGACGAGTACCCCGACCACCAGCTCACGATCCCCGAGGTCTCCCGCGCGATGAACGCGGGAGAGACTGACTTCAGGCGCGAGGACGCGGTCGAGCGGGCAATCCGCGAACTGGTCGGCGCAGGGCTTCTGCACTGCCAGTGCGGATTCGTCCTCCCGACCCGTGCAGCCCTCACCTACTGGCGCCTGGCGGTCTAGCGATGGACGACTCCATCGAGGTAGCCCGGCGCTTCGGCACCAACCTGCGCCGCGTCCGCAAGCAGGCCGACCTCAGCCAGGAAGAGGTCGGCTTCCGCTCCTCGCTTCACCGCACTGAGGTTGGTCTGCTTGAGCGGGGTGCACGAGTCCCGCGCATCGACACCCTGGTCAAGCTCGCGGGCGCGCTCGGCGTCAGGATCGATTGCGCGCTTCTGGATGGCATGACTTGGACGCCGGGGGAGAAGGAGATTCCAGCTGGCACCTTCTCCCTGTCTCCGTCGCGCTCAATGGGCGGGAGCGGGGAGGTCTGATGGCTGAGGGCATCCGCAAGCGCCACTCGAAAGGTTGCAGCGCTCGCGATGGCGGGCGCTGCAACTGCAACGCTGGCTATGAAGCGTGGGTCTTCTCCAAGCGGGACGGCAAGAAGATTCGCCGCACCTTCGCCCAGAAGGCAGAAGCGAAGTCGTGGCGCGCCGATGCTCTCGGCGCGCTTTCGCGGGGAGGGCTGCGGGCGGCAAAGAAGACCACGCTGGGGGAGGCTTGGGCGGCATGGATCAAGGGCGCGCGGCACGGCTCAATTCCGAATCGGTCGGGTGACCCCTACAAGCGCGCCGCGCTGCGCTCGTATGAGTCGGGGATGCGGCTCCGGGTGCTGCCGCGATTCGCAGGCGTTCGCCTCACCGACCTTCAACGCTTCGACCTCCAAGAGTTCGCCGACGATCTGCTCGCCGATGGCTGGAACCCGTCAACGATTCAGGTCACCCTGCTTCCGGTCCGCGCGATCTACCGCCGCGCGCTCTCGCGCGGCGAGGTCGCAGTCAACCCTTGCAACGGTCTCCAGCTTCCGGCCGTGCGCGGTCGACGCGAGCGCTACGCGACCCCGGCAGAAGCCGAAGCGCTGATCGTCGCAGTACCGGCAGCCGACCGCCCGATCTGGGCGACGGCGATGTACGCGGGGCTGCGGCGCGGCGAGTTGCAGGCGCTGAGGGCAGAGGACGTTGATCTCGCCAACGGCGTGATCCGGGTTGAGTTCGGCTGGGAGTATCGCGAGGGCCAAATCCCGCTCAAGTCGGACGCCGGGCGGCGCAAGGTGCCGATCAGCGCCGTCCTCCGAGACTTCCTAGACGCAAGGCTCGCCGACAGCGGCTACACCGGCCGTGACCGATTCTTTGGGCTTGTGAGGGGCGACAGCACGTTCGATCCCTCGAAGCTGACGAAGCGCGCCGACGAGGCTTGGAAGGACGCTGGGCTTGAGCGCATTACGCTGCACGAGTGCCGCCATACCTTCGCCTCTCTGATGATCGCCGCCGGGGTCAACGCCAAGGCGCTACAGACCTTCATGGGCCACGCCAACATTTCGATCACGCTGGATCGCTATGGCCACCTGATGCCGGGGTCAGAGGCCGAGGGAGCGCGGCTGCTTGATTCCTACCTCAGCGCCCAGCGAAAGCGGGACGAAGAGGCCGCCCGCGCGGCTGGCGCAGTGCTTACAGGCCCACGGTGAGGCTAGGTCGCATCGCAAAGCATGAAGCCGCTACAAGTGTCGCGGGGGGCCAGTCGATCCTGTGTCGGATGCAGAACCGAGCAGAGGGCGACGGGCAAACCTCAGGGCGAAACAAGCAAAGCACCATCCGACGGCAACCAGCCAACCCGCCAAGACGTCGCTGGGGTAGTGGAGCCCTAGAGCCAGCAACGAAATGCCTACTGCGACGACAAGAACAGCACCGACGGCAGCCGCAGGGCGCCGCCAGGACGGCGGCACGGCAAAGAAGAATGCAAACGCCATCGCCAGCGCCCCCGCCGAGTGGCCACTGGGAAAACCCGTAGAACTGATCTGGTGATGGCCAAGGATCGGTTGATAGCGAGGGTGGGCCAAGATGACCTTGAGGGCCTGGGTAAGAAGGGCGACCCCGGCGACAAGCACGACCGCAGCGATTGCGCCTTGCGGACGGCCTGAGCGCAGCCCAATAAGGCAGGCCACGACTACCAGGATCACCTGTGGCAACCAATCCGCGATCCGCTCTAAGAGAGAGGCCGCGAAATCGAGAAAAGAACCATTCGAAACGGTGAACTCGCTAAGGATTTCAGCGTCCAGATGTCCGGCCGATGGCAGCCGGTAGGCCAGCAGCGCCAGAATGGCCAAGCAGCCAACAGAGGCTAAGCAGCCTGCCGTTGCGAGCTTGGCGCTTCTAATCTTTGTTTCCCTATTTGGCTCGTGCAGCGAGTCCACGGTGCGCGGAACATAGTCGGCGCGAGACGCGAGGCCCTAAAGCGCACTCGCCTTCCCAGGAGCTATGTTCCGCCCATGGCGGCGACTCTTGCATCCAGCCGGATCCAGGCTGTTCTTGATCGCCTTCATGCTCGCGCGCAGGTTGAGGACAAGGAAGCAAGTCAACGCGTCAAGGCAAGAGAGGCTGAACTCGGCACTCGTCTCGCTCCGCCGCAGCGATACGAGCTGTACCAAGATGCCCCTTTGGCAATCACGCCTGAGGTCGGACGGTTGTATTACCTCCTAGCGACTGCTCGCACAGCGGTGTCAATTGTCGAGTTCGGAGCCTCGCATGGAATCTCAACGATCTATCTTGCTGCTGCCCTTCGCGATCTCGGGAAAGGCTCCCTCATCACCACAGAGATCCTGCCCCAAAAGGCGCATTGGACCGCCCAAAACCTCGAAGATGCCCAACTCGACGACCTTGTTGAGATTCGGACGGGGGATGCGCTCGAAACCCTCCAAGATCTTCCCGAAGGAATCGACATGCTTGTCCTTGACGGCCGCAACGACCAATACATCTCAATTCTCGAGCTTGTCGAGCCTCATCTTTCCCGACATGCGCTGATCGTTGCTGACCTCGGCAAAGATGATCCAGACCTTCAGGGCTATCAGCGCCACCTCCGGGAATCAACCCGTGGCTATGTGACCCTCACGATTCCTTTGGATGCCGGTATCGAGGCAACGGTCGTGAACTGATGCGCTTGATTGCTGCTTCATCACGCGCTGACTGGCGCACCAACTGGCGCATAGGTGGCGCACCATGAGGGCAAGCCGCTTGCTCATGCGGGATTGCGCGCCCCAACTCGGGATGTACTTCATCTAGCCGGGGCCGGCGACCGGTCGACGTCCTCGCGGGGCACGGGTTCAGCGCATCGAGGCGAGCGTCATCCGGAGGCCGTCCTGAAGGGTGGTCGCGGGGCGCCACCCGAGCTCTCGCTCGGCGCGGTTCGGGTCGATCGATATTCGCTGCACCTCTCCGGTGCGAGCCGGAGCGAGCTCGGGCTCGAATTCCTCGGAGTCCCCCAACTTGCCCAGGCTGTCGACCAGCTCGAGCACGTCGGTCTCGCGCCCCGTGCCGACGTTTAGCGGCCCAGTCGCGTCGCTTTCCGCCGCCGCGAGGATCGCCGCGACGACGTCGTCCACGTAGATGTAGTCGCGGGTTTGCTTGCCGTCGCCATACACCTTCGCCCGCCCGCCCGCTAGCAGTTGTCCGCAGAAGATCGCGATTACGCCTGCCTCCCCGAGGGGGTCCTGCCGTGGTCCGTAGACGTTGCCAAGCCGCAGGCTGACGGAAGAGAGACCGTAGAGCCGCCGGTAGAGCGCCAGGTAGCCCTCCGCGGCGAACTTGCTCTGACCGTAGGGGGCCATCGGCGCGATCGGCGCGTCCTCTTTGAGCGGCAGCTCCTGACCGTCGCCCTCGCCGTAGACCGCACCCCCAGTCGAGGTGAAGACGACGCGCCGGGCCCCGGCCGCACGGGCGGCATCGAGCACATTCGCGGTGCCGCCGACGTTGATCGCAGCGTCGAAGGCGGGATCGGCGACCGAGTGACGCACGTCGATCTGCGCCGCGAGGTGGAAGACGACCTCCGGCTTGGCCTCGCGTGCCAGCTCGGCCATGGTGGACCCATCGCGGATATCCCGCTCGAGCAGTGACGCACCGGCCTCAAGGGCGGCGTCCAGATTCTGCCGGCGTCCGGTGGAGAGATCGTCGACCACGGTCACCGTATCGCCGCGAGCCAGCAGGGAATCGACCAGGGTCGAGCCGATGAAGCCGGCGCCGCCTGTGACTAAAGCCTTCATGCCGATGCGATCCTAGAGCTGAGGTTCATGCATCTGGACATTCAGGCATAAGAAGGGAAAACTTACCCATCTCTGCATTGGATGGCGTAACCTTCATTCCTTTCGACTCTAGCGCCCAGGGGGGCGTCACGGAAAGCGTTGTTGAGACGGTTTTCGGCTCTGCATATGGCAACTCGGCAACCGGCGATCCACGGACGCTCAATCTTGGTTGGGGGCCAAAAGCTGCACGTCCGCGGCGTCACCTACGGCACCTTCCGGCCCTTCGAGGAGCTCGCGTTTCCACCTCGGGACGCCGTGCAGCGGGACTTCGAGGCGATGGTCGAGGCGGGTGCGAACGCCGTGCGCACCTATCTGCCCCCGCCACTCTGGCTGCTCGACCTGGCGAACGAGTACGACCTCCATGTGATGGTCGGGCTGGCTTGGGAGCAGCACGTCGCCTTCCTTGAGGACTCCGGCCTCGGCGAGAGGATCGTCGCCAAGGTCGGCCGGCAGGTGCGGGAATGCGAGTCCCACCCGGCGATCCTCTGTTACGCGATCGGCAACGAGATCCCCGCTCCGATCGTGCGCTGGCACGGCAAGTACAAGGTCGAGAGATTCCTCGAACGGCTCTACTGGGAGGGGAAAGCGGCAGATCCGGGGGCCCTCTTCACCTATGTGAACTACCCCTCGACCGAGTATCTCGAGCTGCCCTTCCTCGACCTCTCGGCATTCAACGTCTTCCTCGAGGACGAGAGCACCTACGAGTCGTATCTCGCGCGGTTGCAGAACCTCTCAGGAGACCGGCCGTTGCTAATCACCGAGGTCGGCATCGACAGCCGTCGCAACGGCGAGGACGCGCAGGCCGAGACTCTCGGCTGGCAGGTGCGGCACGCTTTCGGCACCGGCGCCGCGGGTGTCTTCGTCTTCTCCTGGACCGACGAGTGGCACCGGGGTGGGCACGACGTGACCGATTGGGACTTCGGACTGGTCGACCGCGAGCGGCGGGCGAAGCCCTCGCTCGCTGCGATTAGCGACGCTTTTTCCGCCGCCCCCTTCTCCCGAGGGGGACCCTGGCCTCCCGTCTCGGTGATCGTCTGCACCCACAACGGCGCGACCACGTTGCCTGAGTGCCTGGAAGGAGTCCGCGGTCTCAGCTACCCGGACTTCGAGTTGATCGTCGTCGACGACGGCTCCAGCGACAACTCGGCGGAGATTGCACGCGCTCACGGTGCCATCTTGGTCGAGATGGACCACGGTGGCCTCAGCGCCGCGCGGAACGCTGGAGTGAAACGCGCAAGGGGCGAGGTCGTCGCGTTTCTCGACGACGATGCTTATCCCGATCCGGACTGGCTTCAGTACCTGGTGGCGGCCCTGCGCGAAAGCGGACACGCCGGTGTCGGGGGCCCAAACCTCCCGCCCGACGACGGCATAGTCGCCGAGTGCGTGGCGGCGGCACCCGGCGGACCGATCCACGTCCTCATATCCGATCGCGAGGCCGAGCACGTGCCCGGCTGCAATATGGCCTTCCGCAAATCGGCACTGAGCGAAATCGGCGGCTTCGACGAGCGCTTCCGGGTGGCGGGGGACGACGTCGACGTCTGCTGGCGCCTGCAGGAGGCGGGCTGGACACTCGGCTTCAGCGCCGGCGCCGTAGTCATGCACCGCCGCCGGGATTCGGTGCGCCGCTACCTCAAGCAGCAGTATGGCTACGGCAAGGCCGAGGCGCTGCTGGAGCGCAAATGGCCCAGCCGCTACAACCGCGCCGGCTCCTCGCGCTGGTCGGGCCGGATCTACGACTCGCCCCCGAACGGCACCGCCGGGCGCCGGGCGATGGTGCGCTATGGGACCTGGGGCAGCGGCCTCTTCCAGTCGATCTACCAGCCGGCCCCAGGCCGCTTCGCGAACACGCTGCTCGCCCCCGAGACCCTGCTGCTGTTGGGCACGCTCGGTTGCGCCTCGGCTCTCGGTCTTCTATGGCGGCCCCTGTTGCTGGTCGCGCTGCCCTTCTTCGCCTGCCTGTGCGCGCTCTTGTGGCGCGCCGTCGCCGGCGGCTGGCAGGCCCACCCGCCGGTCCCTGGCCGGTCTCGCTTCGGAACCTTTCAGCGCCGTGACATGACCGTGGTCCTTTTCTTGTTGCAGCCCGTCGCGCGACTGGCAGGGCGGCTCCGCAATGGCCTCTCTCCGTGGCGGCGCCGGCTACGGCCCGAAGCGGCCTGGCCGCGGCCCCGAACGGTCGAGGTGTGGAGCGAAACCTGGCGCGACCCGCAGGCCTGCGTCCAGGCCCTACAGGACTCGCTGGCTGCGAGGGGCGGCTACGTCCGCAGTGGCGGCCCCTTCGATCGCTGGGATCTCGACCTGCGCGCCGGCCCGCTGGGCGGCGTCAAGATCCGCACCGCTGTCGAGGAGCACGGATCGGGCAGGCAACTGCTACGGGCGAAGATCTGGCCGCGAGCCTCTACTAGGGGGCTGCTTGCGGCGATCTCCCTGGCCGTGCTCGCGCTCTATGCCCTGCTCGCCGGCGAGGCGGAGATCGGCGCCTCGATCGCCCTCGCTCTGCTGCTCGTGGTCGGGCTCGGAATTGAGGGCACTGGAACCGCTACGAGCCTGGCGCTCTCGGAGCTCGAGCGGATGAACGCCGACGTGGCGCCGGAGCAGGGCGACGCGGGGAGGGGCAGCGAGACCAAGCCGACACGGCCGAAGGTGGCTCGAGACCGCGGCCGCGCGCACCCACCGCGGGAAAGGGTCGGGCAGATCGAGAGTGACGAGGTGCCGCGGTGAGCCCCAGCATGGGCCCGGTGCGGATGAGGAGTCGCCGCCGCCGCAAGGAAGATCTGGAGCAGCAGAACGGGGCCTGGGAGCTGTGGAAGGCCCTGCCGAGGATCCGGCCCTACCTGACGCCATATCGGCGCACCCTTGTCTGGGTGATCGTGCTGACTTTTCTTGCCGCTGGTCTCGGTCTGGCGGAGCCCTGGCCCTTGGCGGTGATCTTGAACACCGTCCTGCACGACGAAAACCCGACCGGGATCATCGAGTTCTTTTACGGGCCCAACCCCACCTTGTGGGTCGTGCTGGTCTCGATGCTTTTGCTCCGCTTCCTCACGGTTGTGATCGGCAACGGGTTCACCGTCTGGAACCACTTTCTCAGCGCCAGGACCGAGCAGAACATGGTGCTCGACCTTCGCAGCGACCTGTTCCGGCATGTGCAGCGACTCTCGCTTACCTTTCACGATCAGCGTCAGACGGGAGCGCTGATGAGTCAGATCAATCTTCAGGCCTCTGCGATCGGCAACATCGTCATGGTCATCCCCCCGATCATCGAGGCGGCCGTGACGCTGGGAGGGATGCTGGCCATAGCGACCCTGATCGATTGGGAACTGGCCTTGCTGTCGCTGATAGTCGTGCCGTTTCTGTACTGGTCATTTGGAATCTACGGGCGGCGCATCGTCCCCCGTATCCAAGAGGTGCAGCGGCTTGAGTGGCGATCGCTCTCGATCGTCCACGAGGCGATGGCAATGCTGCGTGTGATCGTCACCTTTGGCCGCGAGGATCACGAGCACCAGAAGTTCCGGGAACAGGGTCAAACCGCTGTCGACGAACGGGTCAAGCTGACGGTCAGCCAGAGCCTCTACACCCTTGGGGTTCAGACCGCCACCGCCGCTGGCGCCTCGCTGATCATGGGCGTCGGCTCATGGCATGTAATCCAGGGAAAACTGTCGATCGGGGAGCTGATTGTCCTCCTCACCTACATCGTCTCGGTGTACCAGCCGCTGGAGCAGATCAGCGGCACCGTGGGGATGATTCACGAGCAGCTCGTCCAGTTCGACGCCTCGTTGAACCTGTTGGACAAAGAGCCCGAAGTCAAAGAGAAGCCGAACGCGGTCGACCTCGGCAGATCGACCGGCAGGGTGACGGCGAGGGACGTGAGCTTCACCTACCCCGAGCGCAACAGCACCTTGTCGGACATCTCCTTCGAAGCTCGGCCAGGGGAGAGGGTTGCGATCGTCGGACACACCGGGGCGGGCAAGAGCACTTTGATGAGCTTGCTGATCCGGTTCTACGATCCAAAAGCGGGTCGGATAGAGATCGATGGGGTCGATCTGCGCGATCTCAAGCTTGCCTCGCTGCGGGAGCAGATCAGTGTCGTCCTTCAGGAGCCGCTGCTCTTTTCGGGAACGATCGAGGAAAACATCCGCTACGGCAAACTCGATGCAACCAAGGAGGAGGTCATTGCAGCCGCAAGCTCCGCGAACGCACACGAGTTCATCAGCGGCTTGCCGAAAGGGTATGAGACCGTCCTCGGCGAGAGGGGAGCCCAGATCTCCGGTGGAGAGCGCCAACGTATCTGCGTGGCGCGAGCGTTCCTCAAGGACGCGCCGATCCTGATTCTCGACGAGCCCACGTCCTCAATCGACTCGAAGACCGAGGGGGTCATCCTCGATGCTCTCGACTACCTGATGGAAGGCCGGACCTCCTTCATGATCGCTCACAGACTCTCCACGGTCCGGCATGCCGACCAGATCCTGGTAGTGAGCGACGGGCGGATTGTCGAGCGCGGCACGCACGACGACCTCATCCTCCGCGACGGCCCCTACCGGCTGTTGTACAAAGCGCAGAACGATGAGCGAAAACGGCGCTCGGCGCCGTCGAACGGCGGGGCGACCGGGGAGCGGGTTGGCGACACCAACGGCAACGGCACCGCCCTGCCGGTGGAAACGGTGACCTGGCGCCAGGTCGATGCGGGGGAGAGCGGCTGATGCGGGCCCCAGGGCAGTCGGGCCGGCCGAAGATCGTCCTGCTGGGGATGATGACCAAGATGCCGGTGGCGGGGGTCGTCTGGCAGAACCTGCACTACATGCTGGGCTTCGAGCGTCTTGGCTATGAGGCCTACTACGTCGAGACGCACGCTCGTACGCCCTCGATGCTGATGAGCCATGAGGACGACGACAGCTCCGCGCTCGCCGCCGAGTTCATCGCCGCGGTCATGCGCCGCTTCGGCCTCTCCGACCGCTGGGCCTTCCGGGCGCTCCACGACGACGGACGCTGCTTCGGCATGAGCGAGCTGCAGCTGGAAGGCCTCTACGGCGGCGCCGAGCTGCTGATCAACCTCCATGGCGGAACCCAGCCGCTGGCGGAGCTGGCGGCCACCGGTCGCCTCGTCTACCTGGAGACCGATCCGGTCCAGCTTCAGCTCGAGCTGCGCCACGGCTTGCAGGAGACGCTCGACTTTCTCGAACCGCACTGCGCCTTCTTCACCTTTGCCGAGAACTGGGGCAAGCCCGACTGCGGCCTGCCCCATGAGGATCGCTTCCGTTTCGTGCCGACCCGCCAGCCTGTGGTGATGGACCTCTGGCCGGACCGCTCGCCGCAGCCGGCCGCTCGGTACACGACGATCGGCAACTGGCGCCAGGACTGGCGCGACGTGACCTTCAAGGGGGAGCGCTACACCTGGAGCAAGCACTACGAGTTCCTCAAGCACCTTGACCTGCCGAAGCGCACCGGGCAGGCGTTCGAGCTGGCGCTGAGCAGTTGCGAGCCGGCTGACCGCAAGCTGCTCGTGGAGAACGGCTGGCAGGTGCGCGACGGCCTCGAGGTCTCGCGCGGCATCGATCCCTATCGCGAGTACGTTGGCGCCTCGCGGGCGGAGTTCACGGTCGCCAAGGACCAAAACGTGCGCCTCCGGACCGGCTGGTTCAGCGACCGCAGCGCCACCTACCTCGCCAGCGGGCGTCCCGTAGTGACCCAGGACACCGGCTTCGGCAGCGCGTTGCCGACCGGCGAGGGTCTCTTCGCTTTCGACTCCCCCGATGCGGCGGTGGGGGCGGTGGAGGCGATCGAGTCCGACTACCCTCGCCACGCCTCGGCCGCCCGCGCGCTGGCTCGAGAGCACTTCAGCCATGAGGTTGTGCTCGGCGCGATGCTGAAGGAGTTAGGTCTCGGCCCGGCAAAGCGGAGCCGCCCGCGGCGCCCACTCACGGTGTTCCCGGAGGAGCTGGACCTGGAGCCGGTCTCGCGTCGCCCAACGACGCTGCCGCGCTCCACCGTGGAGGCTGCCCAAGGCTACGCCCTCCCGGTCCACGAGGACGCCTCGGCGATGGGGTCGGAGAGCACCAGCATCGTCGTCGTCACCCACAACGGCCTGACCTTCAGCCGCCTCTGCCTGGAGACGGTCCTCGCTCACACCGAGGGGCACGACTTCGAGCTGATCGTGGTCGACAACGGATCCGACGACGGGACCCGTGCCTACCTGAGCAAGCTCGCCGAGGGGGACGCCAGGGTGCGGGTCCTGATCAACGGTAGGAACATGGGCTTCGCGCCGGCCTGCAACCAGGGCCTCGGCCTGGCTCTCGGCGAGCACCTGGTGTTGCTCAACAACGACACGATGGTCGCCCCCGGGTGGCTGTCCGGCCTGCTGCCCCACCTCCGCAACCCCGGAGTGGGCCTGGTCGGCCCGGTGACCAACCGGATCGGCAACGAGGCTGAGGTCGAGACCGACTACCGAACCTGGGGTGAGTTCCTCGAGTTCGCCAGGCAGCGCTCCAAAGAGCACCCGGGAGAGTGGCTGGAGGTGAGGACCCCGGCGATGTTCTGCCTGGCGATGCGCCGCCAGACCTACCAGCACCTCGGCCCGCTCGACGAGCGCTACGAGGTCGGCCTGCTCGAGGACGACGACTACGCCGAGCGTGCCAGGGAGGCGGGATACCAGCAGCGCTGCATCGAGGACACGGTGGTCCACCACTTCGGCGAGGCCTCCTTTGGCAAGCTCGTCGCCGGCGGCGAGTACACGCGGATTCTGCAGACCAACCAGCAGCGCTACGCCGAGAAGTGGGGACGATCGTGGGTGCCCTACGCGCGCCGCCCAAACCCGCGCTACGAACGCGAGGCGGAGCATCTGCGCGAGGCGGTGAAGGCGGCGGTTCCGGCAGGGGCTGCCGTGCTGGTGATCAGCCGCGGCGACGAGGCTCTGTTGCAACTCAACGGCCGCCAGGCGATGCACTTCCCCCAGGCCGAGGACGGCGGCTGGGCGGGGCACCACCCGGCCGACAGCCACGAGGCGATCGGCCATCTCGAGGAGCTCCGCGACGGTGGTGCGCGTTATTTGGTCGTGCCGCCCACCTATACCTGGTGGCTGAACCACTACGACGGACTGCGCGAGCACCTCGATTCGCGCTACCGAGCGATCGTCTCCGACGAGCGCGCCGGGGCTATCTACCACCTTGAGGAGGCGGCCTCGTGAGCATGTCCACCTCGATCGTCGTGCCCGTCCACAACCGCGCCGCCTTGACCCGGCATTGCCTGGACACCGTCCTCGCCGAGTTGCCGGAGGGGTGCGAGGTCATCGTCGTCGACGACGCCTCGACCGACGCCACGGCGGAGCTGCTCGGGCGATACGGCGACGCGATCCGCCGGCTGACGCTGACCGAGAACGTCGGCTTCGCGTGCGCCTGCAACGAGGGCGCGGCCGCGTCGCGGGGCGAGTTGCTCGTCTTCCTCAACAACGACACCGAGCCGCAACCGGGGTGGCTGGCGGCGCTAGAGCACTATGCGGCGGAGCATCCCGCCGCAGCGGCCGTCGGCGCCAAGCTCGTCTATCCGACCGGCAGCGTCCAGCACGCCGGCGTCGTGATCGGACAGGACGGGTACCCGCACAACCTCTACGCCGGCCTGCCGGCCGATCACCCCGCCGTCAACCGCTCGCGGCGACTGCAGGCGGTGACTGGCGCGTGCCTGCTGATCAGGCGAGCCCCCTTCGAGCGGCTTGGCGGCTTCGATGCCGGCTTCGTCAACTCGCTCGAGGACGTCGACCTCTGTCTCCGCCTCGGCGAGCTTGGCGCTGAGGTCCACTATTGCCACGAATCGGCGCTGATCCATCTCGAGTCCGCTTCGCGCGGCCGCCACGATGGTTTCGAGCGCAGCGTCGCGCTGTACCGTGAGCGCTGGCGCGATCGCGTCCGCCGCGACGATGTCGCCGTCTACGTGGAAGACGGCCTGCTCGAGTTCGAGTACGCCGACTCCTATCCGCTGCGCCTGGCGATCTCGCCCCGCCTGGCGGCCGTCGATCGCGGTCGCGAGGAAGAGGTCGAGGCGGCGTTGGAGACCTACGCCCGCCAGGTCTCGGACCTCCTGGGCGAGGTCGTGCGGCTAACGGCCGCCGCCGGCGAGGCCGTCGGCCGGCGCCTGCCCGCCCTGCCGCAGCCGACTGGCGCCCACTTCGATCGCCGCGCGTTCGCGAGGGAGGCGAACCGTCTCGAAAAGGAGGTGTCTGGCCTGCAGCTGCAGCTCGAGCAGGCTGCCGGCCCGGGCGGGGGGGAGGGGCAGGGCGAGGGCTTCACGGCGAGCCGCCGGCTCGGCTACCGGCGCCTGGTCGAGCAGATCCGGGAGGACGTGGCCAAAAGCGTTCCCACCGGGGCTTCGGTCCTGGTGGTGAGCCGGGGCGATCGCGAGCTGGTCAACCTCGAGGGGCGCGATGCCCGCCATTTTCCCCAGGACGCTTCCGGTGGATATCTCGGCCATCACCCACATGACAGCGACGATGCTGTCGCCCGGTTGGAGGCGCTGCGCGCCCGCGGTGCCGAATACCTGGTGCTGCCCTCCTCGGCGTCCTGGTGGCTCGATCACTACGGCGGCTTCGCCGACCATCTGCGGGGCCGCTACCCGGCGACCGAGCTGGAGACCTGCTCGATCTTCAGGCTCGAGTCCTCGACCGCCGACGGCGTCCTCGAAGAGGCCGAGGTGGTGGGGTGAGCGAGAACGGCAACGGCCACCTCGGCAACACCGAATACGCGGACTTGGTCGGGCGGATCCGCGCGACCGTGGCGGCAAGCGTGCCGCCGGGCTCCTCGCTGCTCGTCGTCAGCAAGGGCGATGCCGCCCTGCTCGACGTCCCGGGGGCGAACGCCCTGCACTTCCCCCAGGACGGCTCCGGTGGATATGCCGGCCACCACCCGCTGAACAGCGCCACGGCCACGGCCGAGCTGGAGGAGATGCGCCGGCGCGGCGCCGAATACCTCGTCATCCCGGCGACGGCCCGCTGGTGGCTCGACTTCTACGACCAGTTCGCCCTACATCTGGCCACTCACGGCGAGGTTGTCGCCGACGTTGCCGATGTCTGCTTAATCTACGGGTTGGGTTCGGGACGGTCGACGGTGCAAGGCGCGCCGGCGATCGGGAGGCCACAGGCCTCGGTGGAGCAGATGCGGGACTACCTGGAAAATCTGATTGCGACCGACAAGCACCTTGTCGTGCTCGAGGCGGTCGACGGCCTGGCGTCGGCGCTTGCCCCGTTCGAGGTCGCCTCCCTGCGGACGAGCGACGCAGCGAAGGAGGGCCAGGACGCGCTGACCGAGTTGAAATTGCTCACCCGCATGGGAGCCGATTACCTCGTCGTGCCGAGGTCTTCCGACGAGTGGCTCGACTCCAGCGCGGATTTCGCCGCTGCGGTCGAGTCGAGTTGTCGCAAGGTCGCCGAGCAGCGCCACCTCTGCCGCGTATTCGACCTCGAAGGGCTAAAGGAGATCGCATGAAGGTTCTCTACGTCGCGCATAACCATCCGGCGCTGCATCCCGGTGGGGCGGAGGCTTACGCGCTCGAGCTCTACGAGGGGATGCGGGATACGCCGGGGGTCGAGCCTGTGCTGCTGGCCCGGATCGGCTCCAACGTCGCCCGCCAGCGGGTGGCCCATCCGGGCACCCCGTTCAGCTCGGTCAACGACGACCCCAACCAGTACTTCGTCTTCACCGAGACCGAGCACTTCGACTTCTTTACGCTCACCTCGCGCGACAAGACGCTGTACACGCAGCACCTGACCAACTTCTTGCTCGCGCACCGGCCGGACGTCGTCCACCTCCAGCACACGCACTTCATCGGGGTCGACTTTTTGAGCCAGATCCGCCGCGTGTTGCCGGAGGCGAGGATCGTCTACACGCTGCACGAGTTCCTGCCGATCTGTCACCGCGACGGCCAGATGGTGCGGACCTCCAGCTCCGAGCTTTGCGGGGAATCCTCGCCGCGCCGCTGCAACGAATGCTTCCCGCAGATCACCGAGCAGTCGTTCTTCTTGCGCGAACGCTTCGTCAAGGGCCACTTCGAGAACGTCGACGCCTTCCTGGCGCCGAGCGCGCAGCTGATGGAGAAGTATCTGCGCTGGGGGATCGAGCCCGAGCGGATCCAGGTCGAGGAGTACGGCCGGCTCGCCCCGGCGGTTCGTGCTCCTGCGCCCTCGCAGACAAAGGCTCCCGTCAACATCGGCTTTTTCGGGCAGCTCAGCTACTTCAAGGGCGCACGGGTGATGCTCGATGCGATGGCGCTGCTCGACGACGAAGTCGATGCCCACCTGTGGCTGCATGGCGCCAACCTCGAGCTGCAGACGCAGGAGTTTCAGGACGAGTTCGCGACCCTGCAGGAGTCGCTGCGCGGCCGGGTCACCTTCCGCGGCCCCTACGATCACGCTGAGCTGCCGAAGCTGATGGCCGACCTGCACTGGGTCGTGGTTCCGTCGATCTGGTGGGAGAACTCGCCGCTCGTCATCCAGGAGGCGTTCTTCCACCGCCGCCCGATCATCTGCAGCGACGTCGGCGGGATGGCGGAGAAAGTCCGTGACGGCATCGACGGGCTGCACTTCCGGGTGGGTGACGCCTTCAGCCTCGCCCAGACGATCGAAAGCGCGACGACGAATCCAAGGCTGTGGCGCTCTCTTCGGGACGGCATCCGCGAGCCCTACTCGATGGGCACGCACATCGCCCGTCTACTCGACCTCTACGAAGCCGTTGGCGACCGCGGTGGGGAGGTGGCGCTCAATGCCTGAGGCAACCACGGGCCGCCGTACCAAGGTGGGCCGCCATACCGCCGCGCCGCTGCCGCGCCGCGCCGCATTACTTGTCGCCGATATCGCGATCCTTGTCCGCGAAGGCTCGGACGGCGATGAGAAACCGGTAGTCGAGGTCGCCCCGGTCGACGGGCTCGGGCTCTCACCACAGCAGTGGGAGGAGGTCGAGAGCGATCTGAAGCTGCTGGTTCGCGAGGAGCTCGCGCCCCATGATGCTGCGACGCGCGAGGCATTGCTGGAGGAGTTGGCGAGCTCAACGGCTCTCGAGGGCGACTCCTCGTTCGAGCTCAGCGCGTCTCTCTATGGGATTCGCGAGGTGCTCCGCGAGCGGCTGCCGCGCTGCGCGGTGAAGGAGGAGCACCCCGCCGGGCTCGCCGTCGAAGAGATCCTCGCCATCGACGATCGTTCGTTCTGGATCAACGGCTGGATGCACGACCAGGACGGCCTCGGTGTCGTGACGGTCGTCTCGCCGGAGGGCGCGCGCGTCGAGCTTACCCCGGGGGCATTTCGCTACGAGCGCCCCGACGTCGTCCAGTTCTACTCCGGGCTGGGCGGTGAGGCGACCACTGAGCACGGGTTCACCGCACACGTGTCGCTGCCGGCGCCGAGCCGGCTCTCGAGCGGCTGGATCGCCGAGCTGCGGACGGCAGACGGCCTCGAGCTCGAGATCGAGTGCCCGGCGGTGATCCGCGAGCCGGGAGCCGTACGCTCGACAATCCTCGGCGAGCTAGGCCATCGCGGCACGATCGGCGGAACGCTCGCCGCGGACCACGGCCGCGACGCGCTGACGCGCCTGCAGCAACGGGTCGTCGACGAGGCGAGCATTGACTCCGTCGATGTCTACGGCGAGCCGCCACCTAACCCGGCGGTCTCGATCGTCGTGCCGCTCTACAAGCGCCTCGACTTCATCGAGCACCAGATGCTGCAGTTCTCGCGGGACCCGGAGCTGGTCGAGGCGGACCTCGTCTACGTGTTGGACTCCCCGGAGCAGGCGGATGAACTCGCCAAGCAGGCGGGCGAGCTGTTCGGTCTCTACGGAATCCCCTTTCGGGTCGTCAACCTGACCTCTGGAGCGGGCTTTGCCGGCGCCAACAACCTCGGCATCGAGATCGCCGCCGGGCCGCGCCTGCTGCTGCTCAACTCGGACGTGATTCCCGACCGACCGGGCTGGATCGGCGCGATGAGCGCCTTCTACGACTCGACCGAGGGCATCGGCGCGCTCGGTCCCAAGCTGCTCTACGAGGACGACACGCTCCAGCACGCCGGCATGTACTTCTACCGTCGGGCCAGTGGGGAGCTCTGGGAGAACGCCCATTGCTTCAAGGGCATGCACAGGACCTTTCCGGCGGCCAACGTGGCCCGGCCGGTACCTGCCGTCACCGCCGCCTGCATGATGGTCGATCGCGACCTCTACGAAGAGGTGGGGGTCTGCCGTTGCACTACGTGCAGGGCGACTACGAGGACTCGGAGCTGTGCATGCGGATCTCCGAAGCGGGCCGGGAGAACTGGTACCTGCCGGAGGTCGAGCTCTACCACCTCGAGGGCCAGTCCTACGTTCCCGGCCTGCGCCGCATGCCCAGCGAGTACAACATGTGGCTGCACACCTCGATCTGGGGGGAGCGGATCGAGGAGGCGATGGAGGGGTTTGATCCTTTTGCAGCCTCGACCGCGGCTTGAAGGTCCCGCTTCCCATCGCGGCCT
This sequence comes from uncultured Solirubrobacterales bacterium, assembly GCA_963703175.1. GTDB lineage: Bacteria > Actinomycetota > Thermoleophilia > Solirubrobacterales > 70-9 > VRUE01. The sequence goes on along the minus strand of OY969794.1, from coordinate 2,920,625 downwards.
CGATCGCGCAGAGGCCCGGCTACGGAGGCCATGCATGGGCCTTCCTCCAGTACGCATTTGGCGCCCAGCAGCTCGGCTACGAGCCGATCTTCATCGACCGCCTCGGCTCCGACATGGTGATCGATGCCGGCGGACTGCCCTCCGGCTCCGCGCGGCGCAAGGCGATCGAGTGGTTCCAGGAGGTGATGGACTTCGCCGGGTTCGGCGAGTCCTATTCACTGCTCCTCGACGACGGCGAGACGATCGGCCTGACCCGCGATGCTTTGCTCCAGCGGATTTCGCGGGCGCCGGCTTTGATCAACGTCATGGGCTTCCTCACCGATCCCGATCTGCTCGGAGCGGCTAAGACCCTCGTCTTCCTCGACGTCGATCCCGGTTTCCCGCAGACCTGGCGAGAGCTCGGCCAAGCCGATCTGATCGCCGGCCATCACCGCTTTGCCAGCGTCGGCGCGAATCTCGGGCATGCCGGGTGCCGGATACCGACCGCCGGTCTCGATTGGATCCCTCTTCGCCCGCCCGTCTCGCTTGCGCACTGGCCGTTCGTTGAGGGGGGCTCGAGGGCGTTCCGGACGGTCGGCAGCTGGCGTGGGCCCTACGATCCGGTCGAGTTCAACGGGCGCAGGCTCGGCCTGCGCGTGCACGAGTTCAGGAAGTTTTTGGACCTGCCGTCGCGGGTCGAGGCGGAGTTCGAAGTGGCGTTGGACATCGACCCAGCCGACCACGCCGACATCGAGGCGATGCGGTCCAGCGGATGGCGGCTGGTCCAGCCTGAATCCGTCGCCGGGTCACCCGGTGATTACCGGGCCTTTGTCCAGTCCTCCGGCGCCGAGATCGCGATCGCCAAGAAGATGTACGTCGACACTTCCAGTGGCTGGTTCAGCGATCGCAGCGCCTGCTTCCTGGCGAGCGGCCGCCCGGTGCTTGCTCAGGACACTGGCTTCGGCAGTTCGCTGCCGGTCGGCGAGGGCCTGCTCGACTTCAGGACTGCGGATGAGGCCGCGGAGGGCGCCTGCGCGATCCTCGGCGACTGGCGCCGACACGCGCGCGCTGCGCGAGCGTTGGCCGAAGAGTTCTTCGATGCTAGAAAGGTGCTCGGTGGCCTCCTCACACAGCTCGACGGATCCTGACCCACGATCGCTCAATTGCCTCAACTGGGGCTGTGGTTCGCATGTCGTACCGGGTTGGATCAACTCCGACATAAAGGACACCCCCGGTGTCGACCTGATCGCCGACATCCATCGCGGCCTGCCGTTGGCGAGCGAGAGCATCGACTACGCCGTGAGCATCCACGCCCTTCCCGAGCTGCCCTACCCCGAGCAGGTGCCGGCCCTGCGGGAGCTGGGGCGCGTGCTCAAGCCGGGGGGAGTGCTGCGCCTCGCGCTCCCCGATCTCGCCAAGGGAATCGACGCCTACCTCGCCGGCGACATGGCGTATTTCAAGGTGGACGAGGACGCGGCCGCGTCGCCGGGGGGGCGCTTCATCCTCCACATGCTCTGGTATGGCTACTCACGAACCCTCTTCCTGGCTGATTTCGCCGCCGAGCTGCTCGAAAAAGCCGGATTCACCGATATCAACGAGTGCGCATTCCGGCAGACCACGAGCGCTTTCGAGGAGATCACGAGCCTGGACAATCGCCAGGACGAGAGCTTCTTCATCGAGGGACGGAAGCCCGCTGGACAGGCCCGACCCCCCGGAGACCCATACAATGTTCGTATGTCGCAGGGATCCGGCGTGGAGATTCTGGAGATGACGCACGCAACTCCGAACGACCACCTCCGGGGTCATTTTCGAGTCGAGGATTCCGACGAGGGGTTGAAGCTGATCGGCTGGGCCCTCGGTTTCGATTCCTCCGCCACCCAGGTGGAAGTGGCCGCCGGGGGCGAGGTCGTCGCCCGCGCGCCGATCACGTTGGCACGGCCGGACATCGCCGAGGCCTTCCCGGACGCTCCCGGGGCGGAGACCGCCGGCTTCCAGCTCCTGCTCCAGCCGAGCGGCAACGGGAGGAGCCAGCTCGAGATCCAGGCAGCACTGGACAACGGCGAGCAGGCGCCCTTGGGTCGCCTGGAGGTGTTGACCGCGCAGCCCGCGCGCCGCGAACGGAGGGGGCTTTTCAGGCGCCGCGGATGAACGACTCCGCCAAGCCCCTCGTTTCCGTCGTAATCCCCTGCTTTAACCAGGGGCATTTCCTTGGCGAGGCCATCGACAGCGTCCTGGGCCAGACGCACTCCAACCACGAGGTGATCGTCGTCGACGACGGATCCCTGGATAACAGCTTTGAGGTAGCCGGTCGGTACCCGGGGGTTCGCCGGCTGCGTCACGACCACTGCGGTGTCGCCGCCTCCCGCAATCTCGGCCTGCGAAACGCAGATGGCGATTTCATCGTCTTCCTTGACGCCGACGACCGACTACTTCCACACGCCCTCGAGACGGGAGTGGAGGCACTGAGCAAGCGCCACCAGGTGGCTGCCGTCGTCGGGATGTCGAGGGACATCGGCGACGACGGAACGGTGCTTCGCGAAGGGGGGCAACCTCTGGTCACACAGGATCACTACATGCACTTACTGGAGGACTGCTACATCTGGTCCGGCTCCTCGATTGTGTACAGACGCGCGGCGGTCGAAGCGGTGGAAGGCTTCGACGAGAGCCTGCGGGCGGGTGACGACTATGACCTCTACCTTGGGCTTTCCTATTCCTTTCCGCTCTTCTGTCACGACCGCGTCGTTACCGAGTACCGGCGACACGGCGCCAACACCACCCGCGATCCGGCGGTTGTCCTCACCTCCCAACTTGAGGTCCTGCAGGCGCAGGGATCGCGCTTGAGGGACGGACGCGAGCGCGCCGCCCGTGAGCGGGGCATCCGCAACACGCGGACGGCGCATGGCCGTGCTCTCGCCGAACGGATCGTAGGTGACTGGCGCGGTCACCGCCGCAGGCGCGCGCTAGCGGGCCTGGCGACCCTGGCGCGCCGTGCTCCCCGTTCGATCGTCAGCCTGGCGGGGTGGAGAGCATGACCGATCCTCCCGCGAGCCCAAAGGTCAGCGTCCTGCTGAGGACCTACAACCACCAACCGTTCATCGCCCAGGCGATCGAGAGCGTGCTGATTCAGGAGGCCGACTTCCCGTTCGAGCTGGTCATCGGCGAGGACTGCTCCACCGACGGGACCCGCGCTGTCGTCGAGGGCTACGCGGCCGCGCACCCGGAGCGGATCAGGACGATCCTGCCAGGGCGCAACGTCGGCCACGGCGAGATTTTTCGCGATCTGATGACCGCCGCCGCCGGCCGGTTCATCGCCTATCTCGACGGCGATGATTACTGGACCTCCCGCTCGAAGCTGGCGCGGCAGGTCGAGTTCCTCGAGCGCCACCCGCGATGCGCCAGCTGCTTTCATGACGTCAGCCTCGTCTACGACGAGGCTGGTCTGCCTTCGGGCACGGTCTCGCCGCGATTCGCCGAGGAGTGGTTTGGCCTCGACCAGATCCTGATGGAGTGCTTCGTCCCGGCGCCGTCGATGATGTTCCGTAGGGATCTGGTCGACGAGCTGTTGCCCTGGATGTACGAATCGGCTTGGATCGACTGGCTGATCCACATCAAGGCTGCCGAGCACGGCCAGCTCGGATATATCCGCGAGGCGCTCGCCGCCTACCGGGTCCACAAGGGAGGAATGTTCTCCTCCCTGGATCGGGTCAGCCAACTCGAGGAGGACCTGCGCTTCTACGGGAAGCTGCTGCCGGAATTGCCCGAGAAACGACAGCTGATCGAGCGCTGCCTCGCGTTCCGGGGCGCTCAGATCGCGATCGAGCGGCTTGGGGTTCCGCTCGATGCTTGCATCGTTCTCGTCGACCCCCGGCGCGAGTTCCGCCCGTACTTCAACGGTCGTCACGCTCGCAACCTGCCGCGACGGGAGGGCCATGAGGTCACGGAGCTGGAGGCGATCCGTGCGGCGGCGGTCGACCTTCCCGACGCCGTGGGCGACTACGGGTCGCCGCTGCCCGTCTCCAGGGGGACGCCTGGCTGCTTCGTCGTCGTTCCCCGCGGCTCCGCTGGGTGGCTTCGAGAGCGACCGGACCTGAGCTCCTACCTCAGGCGGCAGGGCGAACTCGCCTGGGAGGACGCCTGGGTCGACGTGCACGAGCTGCCCGCCCCGCCGGAGGACGGCGTGCCCGACGGCTCTCGTGGGGCTTGTCGTGTCGAGGTTGAGTTGCTTCAGGGTGGTGGTGGCACGATTCCCGCCGCTTTTCTCGACGCCCCTGCCTCCGAAGCGCTGTTGCCGGCGCACGCGATAACCGTTGCCGGCTGGGCTGTGGGAGAGACGGGATCGCCCGCCTCAATCGATTTCGAGGCCGGGGGAGAGGTGATCTGGCGGGCACCGGTGTTGCGCGAGCGGCCTGACGTGGAGAAAGCTTTCCCGGAGTTGCCCGTGGGTCGGCCTGGGTTTCAGACCACGCTGAACACCCGGGACGTCGCGACAGGAGCAGTAACGGTCGTGGCGGTCTTCGCCAACGGAACCCGCCTGCCGTTTGCCGAGCTGCGCTTTCGACCCCCCGGGGAGGAGGAGGTGAACAGCTCCTCGCTCGACAAAATCTCGCGCGCCCAGCCATGACCGACTTTTCCGCCGCCGCCGCAGGGCGTGATCCCAAAGTGAGCGTGTTCGTCCTCACCTACAACCACGCCTCCTGGATCGGGAAGGCTCTGGACAGCGCCCTGTCGCAGGAGGCCCCCTTCGACTTCGAGCTGCTGGTCGCCGACGACTGCTCAGAGGACGGGACGCGGGACGTGGTCCGCGAGTATGCGGCGCGCCATCCCGACCTGATTCGGACGTTCCTACCGGACCGCAACCTCGGCGTCGCCGGCATCTGGCTGCATGCGGCGCGCCAGTGCCGTGGCGAGTACATCGCCATCCTCGAGGGAGACGACTACTGGACCTCGGCGGAGAAGTTGTCGCGGCAGGCGGCCCTGATGGACGCTCGGCCGGGCTGGAGTAGCTGTTTTCACCGAGCGACCTTGTTCCACGAGGACGGGCGACCCTCCCGGCCAGCGACGCCGGCTTTCGATCGCGAGGTGTTCGAGCTCGACGACGTTATCCGAGCGTGCTTTATTCCCTTCCTCACCGTCATGTTCCGGCGGGACGTGCTCCTCGGCGTGCCGGAGTGGATCTTCTCCTACCGCTGGTTTGACTGGCTCTTCCACATTTTCTCCGCGCGCCACGGTCCAATCGGCTTTCTCGACGAGGATATGGCTGCCTATCGGGTGCATGCACACGGAAACTGGTCCGCACGAGACCGGACGAGCCAGCTCGAGGAGGATCTCCGGGTCTACGAGCGGCTGCTTCGCGAGATGCCCGAGCGCAGCGCTCTGATCGCACGCTGCGTCGAGAACAGGCATTGCCAGCTCGCCGTGGAGGCCAGCGGCGTGCCTGCCAGCTCTCCCGTGGCCCTTCTCGACCCAACCGGAGATATGCCGGTCTACTTCAACGGACGAGATGTGACATCGCTGACGCCGCGAGACGGAGGCCCCGGGGTTGTCGGCGAGCTGGTCACGCTGGGAGCGCGATCAAGGGGGGAGGAAGGCGGCCCTCGCCGAGATCTCCACTATCCCGCCACGGTCGTTCCACGTGACCCGATCGCCCCCCAGCTCACCTGCGTTGTCCCCCGTTCGGCGGACCCGGTTCTCGCCCGGGACGGGGCACTCGCCGCCCTGCTCACGGGGAATGGGCAGCCGATTCGGGAGGACGGCTGGTGTCGTGTCTGGGAGCTCGATGTAGATTCCGCCCTCACCGCGAGACCAACGGAAAGAGGAATTGCAGGGCAAATGGGTGCGCTGGTGGAAATCGCCGAGGTCTCTGTCTCAAAGCCGTTGGCGCCGGAGCTGCACGCCGGCTTCCTCGACGCGCCGCGGGCGGGGTCGGTGCTCGATGCGAAGACGGTGGACGTGCTCGGCTGGGCGATCGGGGAGGATCGCCGCGCCGTGGCCGTCGAGTTCGCGACCGAGGGTGAGGTCTTCTGGCGTGAGCCTTTGCGGGCCGCGCGACCCGATCTGAGCGATGCCTTCCCGGACCGCGAGGAGGCCGGCCAGGCGGGTTTTAGGACGACGCTCAACCTACTGGCGACCCCGGCCGAGTTCGAGGTCGAGGTCTCGGTCATCCTCAAGGGCCAAGTCCGGGCCCGGCTGGCGACTCTGCATGGCCGCCACCGCTGGCGCCGGGACCGTGCCCCCGCCTTCGCCGAGCTGGTCTCGGTGGTCATTCCCTGCTACGGCCAGGCTCATTACCTCGGTGAGGCGATCGAGAGCGTGCTTGCTCAGAGCTATCCGCATCTGGAGATCGTCGTAGTCGACGACGGATCGCTGGACAACGCCTCCGCGATCGCCGACCGCTATCCCGGGGTTCGCTGCGTGCGTGAGGAGAACGCCGGCATGGCTGGCGCACGCAACCTCGGGATCCGCAGCACCAACGGCGACTTCCTCCTCTTCCTGGACGCCGACGATCGCTTGTTCCCGGACGCGGTCGAGCTCGGCCTGAGGGCGCTCGAAGAGCGCCAGGACTGTGCGGCCGCCATCGGCACCTATGTCCGCACCGACTTCGACGGCCGCCGCCTCGATACCCACGATCAGCCGGTTATCGACCGAGATCAGTACGCACGCCTGATGCGCGACAACTGGGCGGGGTTTCCGGCGCGGGCGCTCTACCGTCGATCCTTGTTCGAGCACGTTCCCGGCTTCGACCCGGGCATCGACGCGGCCGCGGACTTCGGATTCAACCTCGCGGTGGCCAGGGAGTTTCCGATCTGTAGCCATTCGGGACTCGTCGCCGAGCACCGCGAGCATGGGCGGAACATCAGCTCGAATGCCGCGAAGATGCTGGTCGAGACCCTCACTGCGATGCGCGGGCAGCGTCCCTACGTGAGGCGGGACCGGGCTCTGAAGCGCGCCTACAAGGAGGGCATGCGGTACTGGAAGCGCTACTGGGGGAGCCTGCTCGTGGATCAGACGCGGACGTCGCTGCGCGAGCGCCGCTTCGGAGACGCCATGCGTCAGGCGGCGCTGCTCGCCCGCTACCGCCCGACCGGCCTGGTTCGCGTGCTGGGCTGGGGACGCACGGCGTCCGACTGAGGCGACAGGCGTGCCGACGGCGATCGTCAGTGGGGCGCTCGCCAACAAGCCGTTCAACGGTGGCGAGGCCTGGGTGCGGCTCTCTTGGGTGCTGGGCCTGCTCCGACTCGGGTTCGACACCTACTTCGTCGAGGAGCTGAACAGCGGCGCCTGCGTCGACTGCTACGGCGAGAAGACGGGCTTTCATGCCTCGTCGAACCGCGATTTCTTCGACCTGGTGGTGCGCGAATTCGGATTGGAGGGGAGGGCCGGTCTGCTCGGCGACGGCGGCACCGCGGTCGCCGGCCTCCCCCTCGGCGAGCTGAGGGCGGTGGCCGCTGACGCGAGTCTCCTGGTCAACCTCAGCGGCCATCTGACGCATCCGGAGATCCTCGCCGGTCCGCGGACCACCGTCTACGTCGACCTCGACCCTGGCTTCACTCAAGCCTGGCACGCGGATCCGGGGGTGCCCTTCGAGGTCGGCCCTCACGATCGCTATGTGACCGTCGGCCTCAACGTTGGAACCCCTGAAAGCACCATTCCCGACTGCGGCCTCGGCTGGGTCGCCACGTTGCCGCCGGTCGTCCTCGAGGAGTGGCCGGAGTCAGAACCTCGCGCCGGCCGGATGCGCTTCACGACCGTGGCCACCTGGCGAAGCCCTTTCGGGCCCGTGGAGATCGGCGGCGAGCCTCTCGGCTTGAAGCATCATCAGTTCCGGCGGTTCTTCGACCTGCCCGAACGTGTCCCCGCGGCCGACTTCGAGTTGGCCCTCGATATCCATCCTGCCGACTCCGCCGACCTGCGATCCCTCTCCGACCATGGCTGGAAGGTCGTCTCGCCGGCCGACGCCGCGGCCACGCCAAACCAGTTCCGCGACTACGTCAGTGGCTCCGGGGGGGAGTTCTCGGTTGCCCAGGAGGCTTACACGAAGACCCGGAGCGGCTGGTTCAGTGACCGGACCGCGGCCTACCTCGCCTGCGGACACCCAGCCCTGGTCCAGGGCACCGGCTTGGACGTGGGGTTGGGCCTGGGGAAGGGGCTGCTTACCTTCGCCTCACGCGAGGAGGCTGCAGCCTCGGCGGAAGAGATCACCGCCGACTACGCCATCCACGCCGCCGCCGCCCGAGCGTTCGCCGAGGAGCACCTCGACTCGGACCGGGTGCTGTCCCGGCTGATGGAGAGGATCGGGGTCGACTGAATGGGTCTCGAGCACACACGCGTCGTCGTCGTAATCTTCTTCCTCTGCGGTTTGGTCCTGTTCGGATGGCTGCAGCCGGCTGGCGGGTCGGCGCTGGGCGGCCCGCAGATTCGGCTCGCCGGCCCGGTATCGGTCGTCTTCGATTGGAGTCGGGAAGCCTGTGCCCCCAGCCAGGAGCCGGACCTGCCCGCGCGGGCGTTCCGCGACCACGGGGGCGGGGTTCAACTTTGGGTCTCCCACTATGACAACTACCGCATGGTGGGTCCCACGCTGGCTCGTATCCACACCGACTGCCGACCCCTGCTGGGTTCCCCCGAGGATTCAAACCCGCGGCGCTACGAAGACCGTCGCTGGCTTGCGTCCCCTTTCACCTACGACGGCACGCACGTATGGGCGTTGGTCCACGAGGAGTACCAGGGAAACCATCACCCCGGTCGCTGTCCGGAGCACGCCTACTATCGGTGTTGGTACAACGCGATCACGCTCGCCGAATCTTCCGATGGCGGTAGGTCCTATCACCAGCTCCCGCTGCCGCGGCGGTTTGTAGCGGGAGCCCCTTACCGCTACCGACACGGGGCCGGGCCGGTGGGGGTGTTCGCCCCCAGCAATCTGGTCGAGAGGGGCCGATACCTCTACGCGCTGGTCCGGGTTCGTGACCCCTCGCGCCCATCCGGAGACTGTCTGATCCGTACTCACGACATCGCTCGGCCGCGGACTTGGCGGGCCTGGGACGGGAAAGCGTTTCGCATCGCCTTCAGCGACCCGTACACGACTCGAGCGCGGCCTTATGTCGGTTGCAAGCTGGTCTCCCCAGGAGAGATCTCGGAAATGACCGAGAGCCTCACGTTCAGCACGACGCTGGACCGCTATGTACTGGTCGGCATCGCGGGGCCAGTGGAAGGTCGGCGCCACCGGCGCGAGCGCGGGGTCTACTTTTCCCTCTCGGAAGACCTGATCCATTGGACGCCGCGCAAGCTGATCTTCTCGAGTCCAACCTTGCACTCGTACCGATGTGGAAGAGCGTCGCCGATCGCCTATCCCTCACTGATCGATCCGGGCAGTCGCTCGCGTACGTTCGGGACGACCGGTGCACATCCTTATCTCTATTTCACTCAGTTTCACTACCGGGCCTGCCAGCAGACCGCCAACCGAGACCTGATTCGAGTTAGGCTCGAAGTCACAGGCTGAGAGGTACCTTGGCAGAGCGACTGAAGATCATGATCAGTGGAATGGTCGCCGGCGATCCTCGTCAAGGTGGCGCCACCTGGGCGGTCTTGCAGTACTTCTTCGGTCTGCGAGACCTGGGGCACGACGTTCTCCTGGTGGAGCCGGTCCGCGGTCAGGCGGAGCGGTCTTGGCCTGGGCCGAAGATCGCCTCTTACTTCAACTCGCTGCCGCTGCCACGGGACCGGGTGGCACTCCTGCGTCCCGGCTCCGAGCAGACGGTGGGAGTGTCCTATCGCGATTTGGTCTCCTTCGCCGGCGAGGCCGACGTGCTTATCAATGTGTCCGGAATGCTCAAGGACGAGAGGTTGCTGGAGTCGATCCCAGCCCGGGCCTTCCTCGATCTCGACCCTGGCTTCAATCAGGTTTGGCACCTGACCGGGGAGGACATGGGATTCGACCGCCACACCCACTTTCTCTCGGTGGGCCAGCTGATTGGCACCCGTGCCTGCCCGGTGCCGACCTGTGACCGTGACTGGATTCACACGTTGCCCCCCGTGGTTCTGGGCAGCTGGCCGGTCGCCGCCGATCCCGCGACCCGGTCCTTCACCTCGATCGGGCACTGGCGCAGCTATGGCTCGATCGAGTACGAGGGCATCCACTACGGTCAGCGCGCGCACTCGCTGCGAAAGCTGATCGAGCTGCCGCAGCGTGCCGGTGGACGGTTCGAGCTCGCCCTGGGGATTCACCCCGATGAGGTAGACGACCTCGACTCCCTTCGCCGCAATAGTTGGGGATTGGTTGACCCCGACACGGCCGCTGGCACGCCGGATCTCTACGCCACCTACATTCGGGCTTCCGCTGCCGAGCTGGGTATCGCGAAGAGCGGTTATGTGACCTCGCGCAGTGGATGGTTCAGTGATCGGAGCGCCTGCTATCTAGCCAGCGGCCGGCCCGTCCTTGCGCAGGAGACTGGCTTCAGCGCGGTTCTGCCGGTGGGAGAGGGATTGATGTCGTTCACGACACTTGCGGAAGCGATCGCTGCCGTCGAGGAGATCCGGGGGCGCCCTGAGCATCACCGCAAGCGTGCTCGGCAGATAGCCGAGGACATGTTCGACTCGCGTGCCGTACTTCGTGGGCTTCTGCTCAAATTGGCGTCCAAGCCGCTTCCCCGGCCACCCATCCGGGGAGGATCGCCATAAACTGAGCAGCGATGGTGATCGGAAAGAATTTCGCCTGGGCGCACCTGGCAAAGGCGGGAGGCGAAATGACCCATGCTCTATTCAAGGTCTTCCCCGACGCGATCGAGTTCTCAGATCCGGCCCAGACCGTCGAGCAGCACACGGCATTTGATGACCGACCAGACGAGGTTGCGGGCAAGCTGCGCGTTCTCAACATCCGCCGGCTGCCGTCGTGGATGCTCAGCTTTCACGTCTGGAAGTCGATCGTCGGTCTTTTACCGGATTTCGAACAGTCACCGATGCTCTCTCCCCAGCAGATCGCCGAGTCCAACGCGGCCGACGCCTTCCTGGTTCGGTACATGCCGCCGGACGGCCCGCGAGTCGATACCTGGATTCGAACCGAGTGCATGATCGAGGACTTCCTGGCCTTCATGCGCATCCAGACCGAGGTGAGTGCCGAGCAGGAAGATGCGGTGAGGCAGCTTCCCCGGGTCAACGAGCTGGTCTACGACAAGGTCATCGACCACTGGTTCACCGCGGCGCACATAAGGCTGATGTATTTGCAGAATCCGGTTTGGGCCGCGGTGGAGCGGGCCGTCTACGGAGACACGGCCGACGGTGAACCTCTCGGGCCGGCGCCCGAATGGCTGCGACCGATCGAGTCGCTGGGAAAAGCGGCGTCGATATCGGGCTGATCCTGAGGCCTTGCGGGTGAGTGAGATCCCCTTCACTCGTCCGTTCTTGGCGGGAACCGAGCTGGAGTACGTCCGGCTTGCGGCCGAGGCCGGGCTGGAAAGCGGTGGCGCATTTACTCAGCGCTGCGAGAGGTGGCTGCGGGAGAGGTCCGGAGCGGAGAGAGCGCTGCTCTCGCACTCTGGAACGGGAGCATTGGAGGCGGCGATGATCCTTGCCGGGATCGGTCCTGGTGACGAGGTGATCATGCCCTCCTTCGCCTATCCGACGATGGCGACGGCGGTGGTCCGGCAGGGCTCCGAACCGGTCTTCGTCGACATCGATCCTCACACGCTCAACGTCGACCCCGATCTGGTCAAAGCGGCGGTCGGCCCGAATGCGAAAGCGATAGTCGCGGTGCACTACGGGGGCGTCAGCTGTGAGATGGATGCCTTACTTGCGATCGCCGAGTCCTCCGACCTGGTCCTGGTGGAGGACGCGGCTCACTGCCTGCTCGCCTCCTACGGCGATCGTCCGCTCGGCTCGATTGGAGACCTCGGCACGTTCAGCTTTCACTACACCAAGAACGTGACCTGCGGCGAGGGCGGAGCCCTGCTCGTCAACAGGCCGGAGCTAGTCGAGCGGGCGGAGGTGATCTGGGACAAGGGAACCGACCGCGACCGTTTCCTGCGCGGCGAGGTGGACCGCTACACCTGGCTCGACGTCGGCTCCTCCTTCGGCGCCAGCGAGATATCGGCCGCCTTCCTCTTGGGACAGCTGGAGGCGGCCGAGGAGGTAACTGCGCGGCGGCTTGCCATCTGGGACCGCTACCACGCGGCCTTTGCCGGAGTCGAGGCCGAGGGCCTGGCACGTCGCCCTGCGATCGCCGCCGGCAACACCCACAACGGCCACCTCTACTACCTCGTCCTGCCGACGCCACCCTCACGCGATGCCTTCATTGAGGAGCTGCGCGGCGAGGGGATTGTCACCCCTTTCCATTACGTGCCGCTACACAGCGCTCCCGCGGGCAGGCGGTTCGGCCGGACCGTCGGCGCGATGACCCATACCGACGAGCTCAGCCGCCGGCTGGTGCGGCTACCGCTCTGGCCCGACCTCGACGATGAGCGGATCGAGCGCGTCATCGACGCGAGCCGCGCGGCGCTCGTTAGAGCCGCTCGGGCCGGCGAGTAGGTGCCGCGGAAGCATGAACGGCACTCCCACCGACGCAGGGTTGTTCGATGCGCTGCAGGGGGTCCTGGCAGAGGCCGGAAGCGCCCCGCCTCGCAAGGTCCGGCGCCGACAGTCCCAATATCGCACCAGCTTTCCGCTCGAAGAACTCGAGGTCGAGCTCGACGACGGCGCCTGCCTGCGCCTTGCGTTCAAGCGGCTGGAGTGGGGGGGGCTCGACGAGGGGGCTCGCCTGGCCAAGCCCAGGTTCCTCCACGACCCGCGGCGAGAGCCCGCCGTCTACGCATCCCTGCTTGAGCCGGCTGGGCTCGGTGCCCCGCGATATCACGGAGCGATCGTCGAGCGGGAGCGCTGCTGGCTCTTCGTCGAGTGGGTCGACGGTCGCGAGCTCTACCAGGTCGGCGAGCGCGAGCTCTGGGAGGCAGCGGCGCGCTGGCTGGGGCGACTGCACGCCAAATTCGGCACGGACTTCGAGCGCTACATAGCCGCCGGCCACCTGGTCGACCACGACGCCGCCTTCTACCGGCGCTGGATGGCTCGGGCCCGTGACTTCGCCCGGGCACCGTCCCGGTCCGCCGACTACGTGGCGGCGGTCGAGTGGCTCGGCGAAGGGCATGAGTCCGTAGTCGAAGCCCTCCTTGCCGTGCCCAGGACCGTTATCCACGGCGAGTTCTACGCTTCGAACGTGCTGGTTTCCACTGACGCAGCGGCACCGCGCATCGCCCCGGTGGACTGGGAGCTCGCCGCGGTCGGGCCGGGCGCAACCGACCTGGCCGCGCTCGTCAGCGGGGACTGGTCTGAGCAGGATCGAGCGGCGATCGTCTCCGCCTACGGCAACACGGAGCACGTCTCGCCCGAAGACCTTGGTCTTGCCCGCCTGCAACTCGCGATCCAGTGGCTGGGCTGGGCGCCGCCGAGCTGGACTCCGCCCGAGGGACAGCGACACGATTGGCTTGGCGAGGCCCTGGCGCTGGCAGAGGGCCTTGGTCTCTGAGATGACCGAGGCGCGGACCCTGATCGTCAACGCTGACGACCTCGGGCTCTCGGAGCCGGTCAACGCCGGGATCGGCGAGGCTCACGAGCGGGGCATCGTGACCAGCGCCAGCATGATGGTGCGCCAAGCTGGAGCGCCGGCGGCGGCGAGATACGCCACGGCTCATCCCGAGCTTGCCATCGGCCTCCACATCGACCTTGGTCAGTGGGATTACGTCAACGGCGAATGGATGGCCGCATACGAGCGTTGCGCGCTGGATGACGAGGCTGCGGTTGAGGGTGAGTGCCGGGCTCAGCTCGACGCCTTTGTCCGCCTGCTGGGTCGCGACCCGACCCACCTCGACTCCCATCAGCACATGCACATGGAGGAGCCGCTGGCGTCGGTGGCGGAGCGGCTTGCGGCCGAGCTCGGGGTGCCGCTGCGATCCCGGCGGATCCGCTACGAGGGCGGCTTCTACGGGCAGACCGGCAAGGGGGAGCCGTTGCCCGGCGCGATCGGAGTGCAGAGCCTGATCGCGCTCCTAGCGTCGCTGCCCGCCGGGTGGACCGAGCTGGGCTGCCATCCAGGCTTGGAGATGCAGGGGGAATCGTCGTATGGGCCCGAGCGCGAGGCCGAGGTTCGGGTGCTCTGCGACCCGCGGATCAGGAAGGCAATCGAGTCCGAAGGAATCGAGCTGCGCTCCTTTGCGGCTGCGCCGAGTTAGGACGGCGGCCGCGTCGGAGCTCCGCGGCGGGCCAGTGCCACATCGCGCCTCGATCGCCTCGACCAGATCCCTTGCTGGACGAGACCCAGCACCAGACCGACGAGTCCAGCGATCATCAGGATCAGCCCGACGGTGTCGATATCGACGTGGGCGATGCGCAGGTTGGTCGCGAAGTAGAGGATCGCGCCAAAGGCGATTAGGAATATCGAGCCCGCGACAGTCACGCTCTTAAAACGTGCCTGGCTGTGGGATGTCAGGCGCTACTTGCCGGCCGCCCCCTTAACCTTGAGCGAGATGCCACGAGGTGGGACCGACGAGGAGCTGGGCGCGGCTGGGACGGATCGCCATCTCTTGCAGCGGGCGGTCAAGGGGGACGACCCTGTCCTGACGGCGATCTTCGATCGCTACAACCAGCGCCTGTATCGCTATTGCCTGGCGATCGTCGCCAATTCCCATGACGCTCAGGATGCACTTCAGAACACGATGGTCAAGGTGTTGCGGACGCTGCCGGGGGTGGAGCGCCCGATTGAGCTGAAGCCATGGCTCTACCGGATTGCCCACAACGAGTCGATCGAGCTGCTGCGCCGCCGCCGTGACACGCGACAGCTGGACGCCGAGCTTGCCGCCCCCGGGTCAGGGCTGGCGGAGGAGGCGACCTCGAGGGAGCGGTTGCGGCAGCTGCTCTCCGACCTGAACGAGCTCCCCGAGCGCCAGCGCGGGGCCCTGGTTTTGCGTGAGCTGGGAGGTCTCGATTTCGCCGAAATCGGCGTGGCGCTAGGCACCTCCTCCAGGGCCGCCCGGCAGACCCTCTATGAGGCCCGGCTGAGCCTGCGGGGAATGGACGAGGGCCGGAAGATGAGTTGCGAGACCGTGACCAGAGCGCTCTCAGACGGCGACGGCCGCGTCATCCGGCGCCGCGATCTGCGCGCTCATCTGCACGGCTGCACGGAGTGCAGCCGCTTTCGCGAGGAAATCGAGGTTCGCGAGCTGGATCTCGCCGCGCTCTCACCGTTGCCGGCGGCGGTGGCTGTGAGGCTGCTGGAGCGATTGCTCGGCGGCCACGGTGTCGGCGGGGGCGCGGCGGGCGTGCTCGGCGGTGGGGCAGCGCAGTCGCTCGGCTCTGCGGCGGTGTTGAAAGCGGCGGCGACGGTTGCAGTCGTGGCGGCGGTCGGTACCGGTGCCGCGTACCAGGGAGGCTTGGTCGATACGGGGCGGACGGGCGATCACTCAGCGCAGCCAGTACAGGCCGCGCGGCCGGCGGCAACCAATTATGACCAGGTTGCGGCGCTTAGTCGACACTCTGCCTCACCTGTAGCCGGCGCTGAGCATGCCGCGGGGCTGACGGGCAAAGGGAGGGTCGGTGTCCCCTCGACCGTGAGTTCCACGCGGAACAAACCCGCGAGTCCAACTTCCAGCGAGGTGGAGAGTCCGACGCAAGATAATTTCACCCAGGGCAAGAGCGACGCCATCAACGCCCTGGCTCCGGACTCTCAGGGCAACTCGTCGGCGCCCCAATACGGAAAGGGGCAGGAGGTCGCTGCCTCCGAACACAGCAGTCAGTCCGCGGCTGAACACCCGAATTCCGAACATGGCCAAGGGGCGGCTGCTGAACACAAAGGCTCCGAACATGGCCAGCAGACTGCGGCCGAACACAAAGCGGAGCATGGGCCCGCATCCGAAAGCCACCCCGCTCATCCATCCCACCCGGCCCACCCAGCGGGTCCCGGCGCCGAACCGGAATCCTCGGAACCCCCGGCCGGAGAGGTTCCTGAAGCAGAAGAGGCCGCCGAGCCAGCCTCTGGCGAAGAAGTTCCCGTTGGCCATGAAACCGGCAAAGGACACGGTCATGGGCACGAATAACCGGGGTAGCGCACCAGCCGGCATTAAGTCCGCCGGGCCGGGATGTACTTCGTCTAGAAAGGACGGCGGAGACATTTACGTCTGCGATCTGGACGGGACTCTGCTGCGCTCCGATGGGACGCTGAGCGAGTTTTCGAGACGCGGGCTCAACCGACTTCTTGACGCCGGTGTGGCCCTGACGGTTGCCAGTGCTCGCGGCACGCCGGGAATGCGCTCACTGCTCTCGGAGGTTGGGATCCGGTTGCCCGTTATCGAGCTCAACGGTGCCTTCGTTTCGGAGATGGAGAGTGGGCGTCATCTCGTTAGCACCCTCCTCTCGGACACGGAGGCATGTCTGGCGGTCGAGGTCATCCTCGAGACCGGTAACGACCCGGTGATCTCGACTTGGGACGGGATTCGAGACGGCGTTCATTTTGGTTCGCGCACGAACGACTCGACCAGTTGGTATGTGGAGGAGAAGAGGAAGCATCGCGATCCTCGGCTGATGCCTTGCGAGGACTTGTTGGCGATCGTGCGGGACGAGAGCATTGCCCAAATCACCACCTTCGCTCTCGACGAGGAGGCAGTGGCGCTGGTGGAGCGACTTCGTCAGGCCGTCGGAAATGGAGCTGTCGTGCACGGCGCAGCCAATATCTACTGGCCCGGCTGGACCGAAATAACCGTGCAACACCGAGATGCGGCGAAGGGCGCCGCGATTCCGGCCCTCCTCGAAGCCTGCGGAAGCGCAGGGGTGGATGTCATCGCCTGCGGAGACCACCTCAATGATCTCTCGATGTTCGCCGTCGCAGCGCACAGCATCGCCCCATCAAACGCCCACCCCGAAGTACTGGAAAGCGCTACGGAGGTCGTTCTCTCAAATGACGAGGATGGGATCATCCGCCATCTGCTCGGCCGCCATTCTCTCTCGTGAGCCTTGAAAGTTCACCGATAGGGTCGCTGGCGAAGATGCGAGGACGAGCGCAATGAGAATCGGTGCCGAGGCTTCGGCGGTGGTTGGCAACACGCCGCTGATTTCCTTGCGACGGCTCGGCGAGGGGTTGCCGGGAGAAGTCTGCGCCAAGCTCGAGTACTTCAACCCCGGTGGGTCAGTCAAGGACCGGATCGGAGTGGCGATGATCGATGCGGCCGAGGAGGAGGGGCTGATCGAACGCGGCCGGTCGGTGATCGTCGAGCCAACCAGCGGCAATACGGGTATTGCGCTGGCGATGGTCTGCGCGGCGCGCGGCTATGAGTTGATCCTGACCCTGCCTGAAGGGATGAGTCGCGAGCGGGCGAAGCTGCTGCGCGCCTACGGGGCCGAGGTACGCGAGACGCCTTCGCTGGGCGGGATGACCGAGGCGGTCGAGCTGGCGGCGGCGATCTGCGAGCAGCGCAAGGGCTTCATGCCGCAGCAGTTCTCCAACCCGGCCAACCCAGAGGTGCATAGGCGGACTACGGCCGAGGAGATCTGGCGTGACACCGATGGCGCCGTCGGCGCTTTCGTCGCCGGCGTCGGCACCGGCGGCACGATCAGCGGTGTCGGCGGCTTTTTGCGTGAGCGCAGCCCGGCGACGCTTGTCGTCGCGGTCGAGCCCGCCGCGTCGCCGGTGCTCTCCGGCGGGCCACCCGGCCCGCACAAAATCCAGGGCATCGGTGCGGGGTTCGTCCCCGAGGTGCTCGACCGCTCGGTGATTGACGAGACGATCGGCGTCTCCGATGAGGACGCGCTGGAGACTTCGCGGCTCGCCGCCAAGCGGGAGGGTGTCCTGGCCGGGATCTCGGCGGGCGCCAACATCAAGGTGGCGCTGGAGGTGGCGAGCCGGCCACAGATGGAGGGGAAGCGCGTTGTGACCGTGGTCTGTGACTCGGGCGAGCGCTACATGTCCCTACCCTTCTTCGCACCGTGAACGCGCTGAGGAGGGTCACCCGGGAGATCAAGGCCGACGTCGCTGCCGCGCGCGATCGCGATCCGGCTGCGCAGGGCGTTTCCTCCTTCGAGATCTTGATTGGCTGGGCCGGCGTGCAGGCACTGCTTGCGCACCGAGTGGCCCATGCACTGCGCGAGACCGGCGTGCCGGTCGTGCCCGGCGCGATCGCCTATGTAGCCCGTGCGGTGACCGGGATCGAGATCCACCCCGCGGCGAAGATCGGGCGCGAGTTCTTTATCGACCATGGCTCCGGGGTGGTGATTGGTGAGACCGCCGAAATCGGCCGCCGGGTGACCCTCTATCAGGGGGTGACGCTGGGCGGCACCGGGTTCCAGCCCGGTAAGCGCCACCCAACCCTGGGCGACAACGTCACGATCGGCTCTGGCGCCAAGCTGCTTGGACCGATCGCAGTCGGCGACGGCGCCAAGGTCGGCGCTAACACGGTCGTCGTCGAGGACGTGCCACCCTCCTCGACCGTGGTCGGCAACCCCGGCCATCTAGTCAAAGTCGATGGCAAGCGGCCGGAGGGACCCGACGCCGACTGGATTCACCTGCCCGATCCGATCGCCGAGGCGATCAAGGCCCTCTCCGAGCGGATCTCCAAGCTCGAGGAGCGCCTCGCCGAGCTCGATGGCGGCGAGACGACTGCGGAGGGCGAGCAGGAGCTGCGCCCCCGCACCGGCCGCTCCTCGGCGGGCGGCTGAGCCGCTCCGGGCCAGCCGCTGGGCTGACTATTCTCGGCTGACGATGCTGCAGACCGAGCCAGAGAGCCACGCCGACTCCCTGGGTGCGCCGACCGAACCTGGCGCGGACCGTGCCGAGCGCCTGCTTGCGGGGCTGAACGACCCACAGCGCCAGGCGGTGCGCCACGGCGAGGGCCCGCTTTTGGTCTTGGCCGGCGCCGGCTCGGGCAAGACCCGCGTACTAACCCACCGCATCGCCTACCTGCTGGCAACCGGCCAGGCGCGGCCGGGGGAGATACTGGCGATCACCTTCACCAACAAGGCAGCGACCGAGATGCGCGAGCGGGTCGAGTCGCTGGTCGGCCGCTCGGCGCGGGCAATGTGGGTGACGACTTTTCACTCGGCCTGTGCGCGGATGCTGCGTGCGGACGCCGAGCGGCTCGGCTACTCGCGCAGCTTCACGATCTACGACGAGTCCGACTCGCTGCGGATGCTCAAACGCTGCATGCAGGAGCTGCACGTCGACCCCAAACGCTACCCGCCGCGGGCGATCCGCTCGCAGATCTCCGGCGCCAAGAACCAGCTTGTCGATTCGGACGCTTACGCGCAGGCGCAGGGAAGCGTTTTCGAGGAAACGACGGCCGGTGTCTACGCTCTCTACGAGAAGCGCATGCTCGCGGCCAACGCGATGGACTTCGACGACCTGCTGGTGCGCACGGTGAACGCGCTGGAGCTCTTCGAGGAGGTCCGCGAGCGCTGGCGGCGCACCTTCCGCCACGTCCTCGTCGACGAGTATCAGGACACCAACCACGCCCAGTATCGGATGTTGCAATTGCTCACCGCTGAGCACGGCAACCTGATGGTCGTAGGCGACGAGGATCAGTGCCTTGCGGAGGGCACGTCGGTGACTATGGGAGATGGGTCTCAACAGCCGATCGAGACGCTCTCCGAGGGAGACATGGTGATGTCTTGTCACGGCAGCGCCGATTTTCGTCCTGCTCGGGTCACCGGGGTCTTCAAGGCATGGGAGAAAAATGGCGTTGCGATAGAAACCCACTCCGGTCGTCGCCTGGAGAGCACGCCCGAGCACATGCACTTCGCCGGGTATAGATTGGGAACTGCCCCACAGATGCACCTGACCTATCTGATGTGGAGGAGGGGGATCGGCTTTCGGGTTGGTGTTACCGGCGTCTATTCCACGAGAGGGCGAAGTGCGGTCGGAATCCGCCAGCGGTGTCTGCATGAGCATGCCGACGCAGTCTGGGTCATTTCCGCTCACGAAACCGATGCTGAGGCTCGGGCAGCCGAGATCTCCCTCTCCCTTCGTTACGGCCTGCCTATGCTGCCGTTCGTCCGGCGTAAATCGGCATCTGGGAAGAGCTTGATCGGCAATCAGAATCTGATCGACCAAGTCTTCTCAACGGTTGATTCCGAGCGCGGTGGTTTGCGCCTGCTCGAAGACGAAGGTCTGAGTCTTCAGCACCCGCATCACCTTGCTGCCACATCCGACGGGCGAAGGCGGGTGCTCAGAATCACTCTCTGTGGCGAGAAACGGGGCGGCACGCCGATGCATCGAGTGGCGCTCGCTGGTCGTGATTCAGAAGGCCGCGACGCTCTGGAGGCAATCGGGATCAAGACGCGTGAGGCAAAATCGAACTCGGATTCCTGGCGGTTTGAGACCGTGCTGAAGGACTTCGGTGAGGCGATCCGACTCGCCGGTGAGATCAGCTCCGTCCTTGATGTGGACGTCAGTTTCTACGGGCGCTTCGGTGAGAAGCAGAGCGGACGAATCGTCGGCAACTCGCTTCCGTGTATTCCGGCAGGCTCGGTGCGTCCCGGGATGACGATGTTTACGGAGGACGGTGGCTATGACTGGGTCGAGTCGGTCGAAAAAGTCGAACTCGATCGGCCCGTGTACGACATCAATGTCGAAGGCACGCACAACTTCGTTGCCAATGGCATGGTCACGCATAACTCGATCTACGGCTTCAGGCATGCCGACATCAGGAATATCTTGGACTTCGAGAAGGACTTCCCCGAGGCCGCCTCAGTCAAGCTCGAGCAGAACTATCGCTCGACCCAGACGATCCTCTCTGCCGCCAACGCCGTCGTCGAACACAACCGCGAACGGCGGCCCAAGCGCCTCTGGACCGAACTGGCCGGCGGCGAGCCGCTGCGGTTGCGCGAGCTCTCCGACGAGCACGAGGAGGCGCGCTGGGTGGCGGGAGAGGTCGAGCGCCTCGGAGAGGAGGCGAACGTACGTCGGGAGGACGTCGCGGTCTTCTACCGGACCAACGCAATGAGCCGGGTGCTCGAGGACACGCTCAATCGATTTGACGTTCCCTACCAAGTGATCGGGGGAACGAAGTTCTACGAACGGGCGGAGGTCAAGGACGCGATCGCTTACCTCAGTCTGCTGGCGAATCCCTCCGACCAGGTCTCCTTCGCCCGGATCGTCAACTCGCCCCGACGCGGTATCGGCAAAACCAGCCAGGGCAGGCTCGCCTCCCACGCGAACACCACCGGGATCACGATCTGGGAGGTGATCGAGCGGGTCGAGGAGGTGCCCGGGCTGGCCGGTGCGGCGATCAAGTCGGTCTCTCGCTTTTACGAGACGATGGCCCGCTTGCGCGAACACGCGGATGAGGAAGGGTCGGTCGCGGGCCTGCTTGAGGTGGTTCTCAATGAGACCGGATACCTGGAAGCGCTGGCCGCTGAGCGGACCGTGGAAGCCGAAGGACGGGCCGAGAACCTCGAGGCCCTCATCGCCGGCGCCGCCGAGTTCGACCTCGAGCGTGAGCGGGAGGGAGAGAGCGAGGTGCCGCCGCTGGAGGAGTACCTGCAACAGATCTCCCTCTACACGCAACAGGACGATCTTCGTGACGAGTCGGTGATCACCCTGATGACGCTGCACAACGCCAAGGGTCTCGAGTACGAGACGGTCTTCGTCATCGGCTGTGAGGATGGCTCCTTCCCCCACATGAAAGCGCTTGAAGAGGGGGGCGAGGAGGAGGAGCGGCGGCTCTGTTACGTCGCCATCACCCGCGCCCGCAGCCGCCTCTACATGACCTGGACGCGTGAACGACAGCTGTTCGGGAGATCCGAACGGAACCTGCCCTCGCGCTTCGTCGACGAGCTGCCGGAGGAACTGACCGAGCGCGGCTCGAGCGCGGTCGGCGCCACGGGAAGCTGGTCCAGTGGCTCAACGAGCGACTCTGCGACACCGGTAGATCCTGGACCGGCGTTGGAGCTGCGCATCGGCGACGACGTCGTCCACGCTTCTTTCGGCGATGGGGTCGTCACTGCGGTCGAGACAGGGGGAGTGGTCGTCGTCCGCTTCGCCGGCGACGGCTCTGAGCGCAAGCTGATGGCCGACTACGCCCCGATTAGGAAGCGGTAAGCGGATGGCGGCGAAGCTGATCGACGGCAAGGCCGTTGCTGCCCGGGTTCGGAAGCAAGTGCGCGAGGAGGTAGCCGGGTTAGCGACGCCGCCTGGACTGGCGACGATCCTGGTCGGCGACGATCCCGCCTCGGCCGTCTATGTGCGGATGAAGCGCGAAGACTGCGCCGAGGTCGGCATCGAGTCCTTTCATCATGAGCCCGGGGGCGACGTTTCGCAGAAGGAGCTCACGGAATTGATCGAATCGCTCAACGCCGATCAGAGGGTGCACGGGATCCTCCTGCAGCTGCCGCTGCCCGATCACCTCGACCAGGATCCGCTGATCTCCCTAATCGATCCGGCCAAGGACGTGGACGGGCTGACGCCGATCAGCGCCGGGTTGCTCGCACAGGGACACGAGGGCGCGATCGCACCATGCACGCCCGCGGGTGTGATGGAGCTGCTGCATGATGCCGGGGTCGAGGTAGAGGGCGCTCGTGCGGTGGTGATCGGCCGCTCGATCCTCGTCGGCAAGCCGCTCGCCGCGCTGCTGCTCGCCGCGAACGCCACCGTTACCCACTGCCACTCGCGGACCCGTGACCTGGCGACGGTCTGTCGCGAGGCCGAGATCCTCATCGCCGCCGCCGGCCAGCCCGGACTCGTTACCGGAGAGATGGTGGGCGAGGGCGCGACCGTAATCGACGTCGGCACCAACCGAGTGGATGGAAAGTTGGTTGGCGACGTCGACTTCGATTCGGCTAGCGAGCGAGCCGGGGCGATTACGCCGGTGCCCGGTGGGGTGGGGCCGATGACGCGGGCAATGTTGCTGGTAAATACGCTGGCTGCCGCCCGGGCCCGGGTGTAGGGTCGCGCCGACCCCTACTCCTCGGAGGAACGCAGATGGAAATAGACAAGCTGAACACTGGCGAGAAGATCTCCGCTGTCTCCGCGATCCTCCTCTTCATCTTTATGTTCTTTGACTGGTTCGGCGTCAAGATCTCAGGAGTCGCCGGCTTCTCGGGGGACGTGTCCGGCAGTGGTGGCAGCGCCTGGGACGCGCTCGATGTGATCCCGATATTTCTCATGCTGGCGATTGTGGTGGCGATTGGTGTGGCGGTGGTGCGCCTCACCGATGCCGACCTCGAGCCGCCGGTCTCGCTCAACTCGATTGTCGCCGCGCTTGGCGGTTTCGCCGTGTTACTGATCCTCTACCGGATCGTTTTCCCGCCCGATTTCGGCTCCTTCGGTGGTGTGTCGGTCGACGCAACGCTCAAATTCGGCATCTTTCTCGGCCTTATCGCCGCCGCCGGGATCGCCTACGGCGGCTACAGCGCGATGCGTGAGGAAGGCATGACGTTCAGCGATTCGGCTGATCGGCTATCCAGCTAAGCCGGCGGCTACTTGCTTGGCGAAAGCGATGATGGTCATCATCGGGTTCACGCCGACAGCGCTCGGGAATAGCGAGGCATCGGCGACGTAGAGGCCGTCGACGCCATTGACCGAGCCGTCGCTGGCGCAGACGCCTTTGCGTGGGTCGGATGCGATGCGTGCGGTTCCCATTGGGTGAAAGGCCTCGAGGCGGAGCTCGGAGGGCTTGAAACGGGTCGCCTCGAACTCGGCCACCTCGCCAGGCCGCAGCACCTGGGCGCGGCCGATATTGGGATAGACCTCGGAGGCGCCGGCGGCGAAGTGGATTTCGGCGGCCCGGGCGATGCCGAAGACGACGCGGCTCGCATCGTCGTCGCTCAGCCGGTAGCTGGCGCGGATCGAGCCGTCGCGAGCTATCCCGACCCGGCCGGCGGACTCATCAGTGAGCTGGACGCCGATCGAACTCACGTGGCCGAAGTCGAGGATCGCTTCCTGGTGCTCGATTCCCGAGCCCCGTAGCCAGGCGCCGCCGAAGGGGAGCGGCGTAAAGGTCGCCTCGAGCAGGACCCGCTCGGCCTCCCACTCGTCGACGTAGTAACTCTGCATGACGCCTTCCCAGCCGCGCACCTCCTCCTCATAGCGGGCGCCGACCCAGCAGGCTGGATGCATATGTAGGTTGCGGCCGACCTGATCGCCGCCGAGGCCGGAGCGCAGCAACAGCTCCGGCGTGCCGAGGGCTCCGCCGGCAACGATCGTCGCGCGACGGGCGCGGACCGTGTAGGGGCGGCGGTTGCCGTTGCGCTCGCCCGGGGCCGCGACGACGCAACGGACCCCAGCAGCGCGGCCATCCTCGACCAGGATGCGACGAGCCTCGACCCCCGTCCGGAGGCGCGCCCCGGCGGCGACGGCGCGGGGCATGTAGCTGACGTGCATGCCCCGCTTGGCATCGATGCGGCAGCCGTAGGGGCAGGAGCTGCACTGAACACAGTTGCCGGCGTTGCGCGAGATCGGGCCGCCGCTGGCGCCGATTGCCGCCGCGCCCTCCATCGCCAGCTGACCGTTGCGCCCCATCCGCTCCGGATCGAGCGGCGTCACCCGCAGGAACTCCTCTGCCTCGGCGAAGTCGGGGTCCAGGCGGTCGGCCCAGTCGACCCCGTAACCGTCACGCCAGGTCTCCAGCACCGACTCCGGGGCGCGGAAACAGGTCCCCGAGTTGATTACGGTCGTGCCGCCGACGGCTTTCGCGACCGGCACCGGGATCGGTGGACGGCCCTCGGCGATGGTCAGGCCACCGTCGCGGTAAAGCGAGGCGATCGCCTCCATCCTGTCGTTGGGGTAGCTGTCGCGGGTGTAGCTCTGACCGGCCTCGAGCACGATCACGTCGAGGCCCGCCTCGGCGAGCGTCGCCGCGGCGACCGCACCGCCGGCACCGGAGCCGACGATGACGACGTCGCATTCCTCGCCTTCGCCGGCGGGTTCGAGCTCACCCAAGGGTCCGGCAGGCTCGGGCAGAGGCCCGTCACCTACCCGACAGCTCGTCTCCAGGCCCAGCCTCTCCTCGACCCGTGTATCGACCGCGTAGCCAAGCGTGGTGAAGGTCTTGGCCATCAGTATTAGCTCGTGGTGAAGGCCGAAGCGAGAGCCCTCCATGCGCTGCAGGAAGTCTTCGCGCGCCGCCAGGTCGAGGCGACTGAACCGCCAGGGAAAGGGCAGCCACTCGAAGGCTCGCAGGGCGAGCCGAACCCGGGTCAGTACGCGCGGCGAGAGCGAGGTGACGAACCTGCTGACGGGCCCCGAGACATCAACTTCGCGCTCCGCCGCGGGCAGGCCGTCGAGGGCAGGGGCCATCGCCTCACAGATCGCGCTCAGGGTGCGCTGCTCGGCGGCCGAAAGCCCCGGCGGGCGCTGTCAGCCGGGGTCGGCGCGGTCGACCCGGCCGCTCAGCGACCAGAGCCAGAGCGCCAACAGCGCCAGGAAGCCGTCGACCAGGAAGTTGAGCAGATAGATGAAGACGTCCTGGTCGAAGATGAAGAAGCCGAGCGAGCCGAGCGAGGAGGCCGTCTTGCCGGCAGCCAGTACGAGCAGCAGTGGTCGGTAGCGAACTACGTCGGCCTGGGCGACCAGACAGATGCCGGTGATAACGACCATGTAGGCGAAGGCGAGTGCCAGCCAGAGCTTCTCCTCAGTGTGCGGCGCACGGGGGAAGCTGCCGATCGTGTTGCCGAGGTCGGAAATGACGTCGAGGACTCCGCTCGGAACAGCGATAAAGAGGATGCCGACGACGGCAAAGCTGACGGCGAGCAGCCGCAGGTTGAGCACGACAAAGGCCTCTGCTTTCGCTCCCCGCATCGTGCGCGCACTCTAACTGGCTAGGCAGCCAGTGTGGTGCCTGCTGCTAATTTGAAGCGATGGGAAAGGGGAAGCTTCTGGGGCTGTTCGCCGTTTTGATCGCGACCGTTCTCGGCACCGGTTCCATCGCCTCAGGCGAGACCACTCACACCTACCCCGTCACGCTGACGATCAGCATCGACCGGGACGCCGGCAAGATCAGTGGCACCATCATCACCGACGCACCGTCTGAATTCTGCGACTCGAGCACGGTGCGGCTCCGCGAGTCGATGCCCGGACACGACCGGGTTGTGGCGCGGCTCTTCCCTGAAGCGGCGGAATGGCGGATGAAATCGCCGCCGGCGCTTCGTGGCGCGCGCGTCTATGCCGAGGTGCTGGCGTACCACCTGCCGCAGCGGCCGGTGGAATGCCTCGGTGCTCGTTCGCGCACGGTCACCGCGCCCTAGCTCCTAGAATCCCCGCGATGATCGAGCGGGAACAGGTGTTGCATGTCGCCAAGCTCTCGCGCCTGCGACTTTCCGAGGCGGAGGTGGAGAGGATGGCCGGAGAGCTTTCGGGCATCCTTGAGCACGTCGGTCGGATCAGCGAGCTGGACCTCGACGATGTGGCGCCCACCTCGCATGTGGTCGATCTGGAAAACGTGCTGCGATCCGATCAGTCGCGGCCAAGTTGGCCGCGTGAGGTCATGTTGGAACAGGCACCCGATCCCGCCGATGGGGCGTTCCGGGTGCCATCTCCGCGGGCCGAGTCCTGATGGCTGAGCTGCTCAATTTGACGGCCCTTGAGGCCCACGCGGCGATGTGCGCGGGCGAGCTTTCGGCTGAGGACTGCCATGACGCCTGGATCGAGGCGGCCGCAGGCGACGAGCTGAATGCCTACTTGTGGCGGAGTGAAAACGGGGATGCCGGCGCAATCACGGTCGAGCGGCCCTGCCTCGCGCCGATCGCCGTCAAGGACATCTTCTGCACCGAGGCTGTGCCGACCACCGCTGCTTCGAAGATCCTCGAGGGCTACCGACCCCCGTACACCGCCACCGCCGTCCGTCGCCTGATCGAGGCCGGAGCGCCGATCCTGGGCAAGACCAACATGGACGAGTTTGCGATGGGTTCTTCCAACGAGAACTCCGCTTATGGCGCGGTGCTCAATCCGTGGGACCAGACCCGCGTCCCCGGCGGCTCGTCGGGCGGTTCGGCGGCGGCCGTCGCTGGCGGCCTCGCCCCCTGGGCGATCGGCACCGACACCGGCGGCTCGATCCGCCAGCCAGCATCGCTCTGCGGGATCGTCGGTTTAAAGCCGACTTACGGTGCGATTTCCCGCTACGGAATGATCGCATTCGCTTCTTCGCTCGACCAGTGCGGACCGCTTACCCGCGACGTCAGCGACGCGGCGCTGCTGCTGGCGATCCTGCAAGGGCGCGATAGCTGCGACTCGACCTCGGTCGGTCTCGAGGCAGCGCCGCGTTTGCCCGACCGCGAGGACCTGCGCGGTTTGCGCTTTGCCGTGCCCGCCGAGATGCGGAGCGACGGGATGGAGGCCGGTGTCCGCGCGGTCTTCGAGGCAACCCTCAAGCGGATCGAGGACCTGGGGGGTGAGATCGCCGAGGTGCCGCTGCCGCATGCCGAGCACGGCATCTCCGCCTACTACGTGATCGCCCCGGCCGAGGCGTCCTCCAACCTCGCCCGTTACGACGGCGTTCGTTACGGCGTCCGCGCCGCGACGGATGGTGATGTGGTCGAGATGTACGAATCGACTCGCGCGGCTGGCTTTGGTGATGAGGTCAAGCGTCGCATCATGCTTGGCACGTACGCGCTCTCCTCCGGGTACTACGACGCTTACTACGGGCGTGCGCAGAAAGTTCGCACGAAGATCGCCGAGGACTTCGCCGCGGCCTTCGACCAGTTCGACTTCGTTGTCACCCCGACTTCGCCCTCGGTCGCATTCGGCCTTGGCGAGAAGACCGACGACCCGCTGGCGATGTACATGAACGATTTTTTCACCGTGCCGATGAGCCTGGCCGGTATCCCGGCGATCTCGATCCCGGCGGGCCTTGCCGAGCCCGACGGCGGCGGTCCCCAGTTGCCCGTCGGCTTCCAGATAGCGGCACCCGCGTTCGGCGAGCAGAAGCTGCTCGAGGCCGCTTACGCGCTCGAGCAGGCAATCGCTTTCAAGGCCAAGCCAGGGAATGGGACCGATGGCTGAGCTGGAGGCGGTGATCGGGCTCGAGATCCACGTCCAGCTCTCAACCCAGACGAAGATGTTCTGCGGCTGCGCGCTCTCCTTTGGCGACGATCCGAACGTCCACACTTGCCCGGTCTGCCTCGCCCATCCCGGCGTGCTGCCCGTGCCCAATGAGGAGGCGATCCGCTACGGGCTAAAAATTGCCGCGGCCTTGGAGTGCACCGTCGCTCCCAGTTCGATTTTCCACCGCAAGAACTACTTCTATCCCGACAACCCGAAGGCTTACCAGATCAGCCAGTACGACCAGCCGCTGGCCATCGACGGCAGGCTCGGTGGGATTCGCATTCACCGCGCCCACCTTGAGGAGGACGCGGCGAAGACGATTCACGTCGGCGAGTCGGGGCGCATCCATGGCTCCGGCGCGTCGTTGGTCGATTTCAACCGGGGCGGCACGCCGTTGGTCGAGATCGTCACCGAGCCCGACCTGCGCAGTGCCGCTGAGGCTGGCTCATGGGCACGTCTGCTGCGCACGACGGTCAGCCAGCTGGACGTCTCCAACGTCAACATGGAGGAGGGCAGTCTGCGGATCGACGCCAACGTTTCAGTGCGGCCAGCGGGCAGCGAGGCCCTGGGGACGAAGACCGAGCTGAAGAACATGAACAGCTTCCGCTTCCTCGAAAGAGGGATCGAAGCTGAGCTTGCGCGGCAACGCGAGCTTGTTGAGGCGGGGGGGACGATGGTACAGGAGACGCTTCACTTCCATCCCGAGGACGATTCGCTGACGGCGCTGCGCTCGAAGGAGGAGGCGCACGACTACCGCTACTTCCCCGAGCCCGACCTGGTGCCGCTGGTGCCGACCGAGGCAATGCTGCAGGAGGCGCGTGAGTCGCTGCCAGAGTTGCCTGAGGCGCGGATGCGGCGCTACGAGGGCGAGCTGAAGCTCTCGGCCGAGAACGCCGCCCAGCTCGCGGCGGATCCAGACGAGGCCGCCTACTTCGAAGCGGTACGCGACAAGGCGCCCACGGTGGAGGCACAGGTGATCGCGAACTGGGTGACCGGCGAGCTGGCCGCGGCACGGCGCCAGGCCGATGCTGGTGGGGCTGCTGATTCGAATGTCTCGCCAGAGGCATTGGCAGCGCTCATTGCCTTGGTCGGCGAGAAGAAGATCTCGCACAGCAGCGGCAAGCAGGTGCTGGCGACCCTGGTGGCGGAGGGCGGCGATCCGGCGGCAATCGTCGAGCGCGAGGGCCTGGCCCAGATCTCCAACAGCGGCGAGCTGGAGTCAATCGTGGCGGCCGCAGTCGACGCCAACCCCGCTGCCGCCGAGCAGATCCGTTCCGGCAATCAGAAGGCGATCGGCGCGATCGTCGGCGCGGTGATGAAGGAGACCAAAGGCCGCGCCGACGGCGGCGAGGTCAACCGCCTGATCAAGGAGAAGCTGGGGATTTAGCGGATACGCCGCAAAAAGAAACGGCCCCGGGATTATCCCCCCGGGGCCGTTCAGTGTGGATAACACAAGTGGGCGAAACTTTAGCGCTACACGACGTCAAGTGTGGCGACGGCTGAAAAGTGCCATCTGAAACTTTGTGACAAGTTGTTACAAAGTGCTACGGTGAAGCTATGGCCTGGAACGTAGTCATCGCCGGAGGTGGATTTGGTGGGGCGATGGCAGCTCGGGAGCTGGAGCGAATCATGCCGCGGCAATCGGCCCGGCTCACTCTGGTCAACGACGTCAACTTCATGCTCTACACCCCGTTTCTGCCCGAGGCCGCAGCGGGAACCTTGGAGCCGCGTCACGTGGTGACGCCCCTGCGCGAGATCCTCGATCGGACCTACCTGCGGCTCGGCACGATCTCCGGCCACGATCCCGAGGCGCGCACGGTCGAGTTGCGCACGCGCGAGGGCGAAAGCGAGCAGATTCCCTACGACCAGTTGCTGCTCGCCCTCGGCTCAGTCTCGCGGGTCCTACCGGTGCCGGGCCTCGCCGAGCACGCGGTCGGCTTCAAGAGCCTGGCCGACGCGATCTGGCTGCGCAACCACGTGGTCGAGACGTTGGAGGCGGCTAATGCCAGCGAGGATCTAACCCGTCGCGACGAGCTGCTCACCTACGTTTTCGTCGGCGGTGGATACGCCGGCCTAGAGGCCCTCGCCGAGCTCCAGGACTTCGCCGCTGACGCGATGGAGAGCTATCCGCGCGCTCGGCTGCATGGGATGCGCTGGGTGCTGGTCGAGGCGACCGGGCGGGTTCTGCCCGAGATCGACGCCGGTCTCGCCGACTACGCACTGCGTGAGCTGCGCGGCCGCGGTATCGACATTCGCCTCGAGACCACGCTGGAGGAGGTGACTGCCGACCATGCACACCTCTCCAGCGGCGAGGCACTACCGACCCGCACGGTCGTCTGGACCGCGGGCGTCGCGCCGCACCCAAGCCTGCGCCGGCTCAATCTTCCTCTCGACGAGCGCGGTCGGGTTCCGGTCGACGACCACCTGCGAGTGCTGGGATCGGACTCGGTCTGGGCAGTTGGCGACTGCGCGGCGGCGCCCGACCCAGGCGGCGGCTTCTATCCGCCGACCGCACAGCACGCGGTCCGGCAGGGGCCGGTCGCCGCTCGCAACATCGCCGCCGAGCTGGGCGTCGGTTCCGCCAAACCCTTCGAGTACCGCGGCAACGCCTCCTTCGTCAACCTCGGCCGCTATAAGGCGGTGGGAAGGGTCGGCGGGCGCAAGTTCCGCGGCTTCCCCGCCTGGTGGATGGCGCGGACCTACCACATGAGCCAGATCCCGGGCGTGGCCCGAAAGGCGCGCGCGGTGATCGACTGGACCGCCAGCCTGCCTTTCCGTCGCGACCTTGCCGAGGTTGGCTCAATCGGACATCCCGAGCGCTTGGGCGCGACAATGGAGCCGTGGGATTCGAGTACCTCTTCATCGCCTTCCTCTTCGGGCTAGCCACGGCAATCATCGGCCGCGCCAAGGGCAGCTCGTTTTGGCTCTGGCTGCTGATCGGCACCGTGCTGCCGCCACTGGGCCTGATCGCGGTCATCCTCTATCGCCGCGACAAGGACGAACCCGAACGCCAGTGCCCCACCTGCGGCAAGGCGGTGAAGCTCTACGTCCAGGTTTGCCCTCGCTGCGGTGCCGACCTCTATTTGCCCGATCCAGCGGCGGTCAGGCATCCGGGAGTGGAATAGACGAAGGGGGCAGTGGGTAAAGGTCGAGCGTCAATCTGACGAGGAGATTGTGTGCGCTGGATCTCGAAGCTGGCCATGTCGGCGGTGTTGCTCTCGTTGTCGTGCACGGGCGTCGCGTCTGCCGCGACGCTCGAGCCGGTTGGAGACTTCTCCCAGCCGATCTTCGTCAGCTCCGATCCGGCCAACTCGAACGACCTCTTCGTCGCCGAGCGGCAAGGCCGTGTGGTGGAGGACAACAACGGCGCCAGCAGCGTTTTCGCCGACCTCACCGACCTGGTTAGCTGCTGCGAAAGCGAGCGCGGCCTGCTTTCGATCGCCTTGGCACCGGACTTCACCCTCTCGGGCCGCTTCTACGCCGCATACACCGGCAAGCCGGCGGCGGAGGGTGCGGAAGGCGACGTCCACGTGGATGCCTTCCATCACGAAGGTGCCAACCTGGTTCGCGAACCGCTTTTCTCGGTCGAACACTCGATCAATGCGAACCACAACGGCGGGCAGCTCGAGTTCGGCCCCGACGGCAACCTCTATATCTCGACCGGCGACGGAGGCGGTGGCGGAGACCCGTTCGAAAGCGGCCAGGACCTCGGTTCCCAACTCGGCAAGATCCTTCGACTCGAACCGCATGTCGGTGCAAAACCGGCAATCTGGAGCTATGGGCTGCGCAACGCCTGGCGCTTCTCCTTTGACCGCGCAAGCGGCGACATGGTGATCGGAGACGTTGGCCAGGGTGCCCACGAGGAGGTCGACCTCGCTCCCAGTCCGGTCTCGGGCGTCGTCGGTGGCGAGGGCGGGAACTATGGTTGGAACTGCCGCGAGGGCTTCAGCCCGTATCCGGAACCGGGAGACAGTTGCAGCGGTGCGAGCGGTTTCACCGAGCCGGTCTTCGACTACCCACACAGCAATCCAGGTGAAGGAAAAGCGCATGGCTGCGCGATCACCGGTGGCTACGTCGTGCGCGACCCGAGCCTCGGCGACCTCTACGGTCGCTACCTATACGCGGACTTCTGCGTCGGCGAGATCCGCTCACTGGTTCTGCCAACCGGTGACGGGGGGCTGGCCAGCGGCGATCGTTCGGAGGGGCTCAGCGTCACCGACCCGGTCTCCTTCGGTGAAGATTCCTGCGGCCGCCTCTACGTGATCGCCCAGGCGGGGACGGTGTACCGCTTTGAGGGTGCGACGCAGGCCACCTGCTCCAGCACGCCAGTACCCGATCCGATCGCACCTTTCGGGATCGGACGGGCGTCTCAGCTCGAGCCCTTGCGCCTGTCCCTGTCCGTGAGCAGGCACCGACTTGGCGGGGAGCTGAAGCTGTTGATCACTGTGCGCCTCGCTCCGTGCGAGGGATACGTCGGCGAGCGCGTTCAGCTCCGACGCGGTGGACGCCGTGCTGGCGCGAAGAGTCTCGACCGGAGTTGCGTCGCACGCTTCCATCTGCGTATTTCGCATAGTTCGACCTTCCGGGCGCTGCTCCTGGACGGTGACTACCGCAGCCAGGTACGGACGATCGCGTTAGCGAAGCCGAGCCCGTAGCGGACCACCGCGGGCTTCTTCGAGTGGCCGTGCAGTCGCTTGGCCACGGTCACTGGGATCTCCTTGGCGGGAATGCCGCGCTTGATCGCCTCGATCATGAACTCGGAGGTGTGGAACTGCTCCTGGCGCAGAACCAACTGGGGAAGGACAGTGGTGCGCACGGCGCGGTAGCCGTTGGAGCAATCGCTGACCTTGGTGCGGGTAATGAAGGAGACGAGCCGGTTAAAGAAGACGATCCCCAGCTCACGGGCGAAGTGGTTGTCGTCGGCCTCACCAAGCACCCGCGAGCCGTGGGCGACGTCGACTTCGCGGTCGAGAACCGGCTTGACCAGACGCTCCATCTCGGAGGGGAGGTGTTGGCCGTCGGCGTCGAGAGTGACGACGATCTCGGCGCCGGAGTCGACCATCAACCGGTAGCCGGTTCGCAGGGCAGCGCCGCCGCCGCGGTTGATCACGTGGCGGGCGACGACCGCTCCGTGCTCGGCGGCGACATCGTCGGTGCCGTCGCGGGAGCCGTCATCGACGACGAGCACTGCGGTCTCGACGCCGCAGACTTCAGCTGGCATCAGGTCGAGCACCTGACCGACGTTTTCGGCCTCGTTGTAGGCGGGGACGAGGATCGCGATCTTGTCCTTGAAGCGCTCTGGCAGCTTCGCCTGGCGGAACTCCTCCCAGGCGAGCCCCTCGAGAACCGCAGAGGTCTGGCGCGCATTGCGGGCAGCCTGTGACAGGGCGCGGAGGACGAGGAGGAAGAGGATGAAGATCGAGAAGACAGCGAGGCCGAGGATGCGACCGCCGTTGCCCTTTTCGAAGGAAAAGGCGGAGAGCAGCTTGTCGGTCAGCTCGGTTCCAGAGACGATCGCCAGGCCGATGCCGGCTGCCAACAGGATCAAGACGTCGACGTTGCGCAGGGTGCGACGGCGCAGGACGGCGTAGACGACGATCGCGGCCGCTATCAGCAGCCCGGCGGCGCGCAGCGCCGTCAGCTCTGAGGGGAAGATGCCTGCCTCGGGGAGGACCATGAGCGGCTGGAGGATACGGCCGCACCCGCCCGCGCCAGGGCTACCCCTGCGAGCGGAAAGATCAGCGTCATCAGGATCTCGTTGCGCCGCGGCGCCGCCAGAGAGGCCGCGCCAACCGCGGTGACGAGGACGATCGGGGTTGCCATCGCGACCAGCTCCCACCAGCGGCGGCGTATGGCGAGCACGCCTAGACCGACCAGGCCCAACAGGACAAGCAGCACCTGGATGACCCGTCCGAAGCCCGATTCCATCGCTTCGCCGATGCCGGCGCTCCACATCCGCCAGACCTTGCGCCCGGTCATCGCCAGGTACTCGATCGGGTCTTCGTCGAAGTACTTGGAGAAGTTCTGCTTGCCGATATTGCCCAGTGCTGAGTCGCGCGGCAGGTCCGGATAGCGTTCGGCGACGCGGTCGAAGAGTGGGGTCGGGTCGACCTGTTCGAGCGCCGCGGAGTCCGGCTGGAGGTCTCGGCCCAGATAGCGCTTGGCCAGTAGCGCCTTGACCCGCTGGTATTCGCCGTCTGCGGGCAGGAAGGTCCCGACGTAGAGCGCCTTGCCACCTCCGGTCGAGATCGGCACCGTGCGGTCGAGGACGATCTGGTTGTGGATCGTCCAGGGCACGATCGGGACCGCCATCGCCACGACGAACAGGAGCGCAGCGACCATGCCTGACCGCCAAGCAGACCTGTGGGTCGCGCAAATCGCTGCGAGAAGCGCAAAGGCGATGCCTACTGGCAGGTAGTCAGGGCGGATGAGCGCGGTCAGGCCGAACAACAAGCCCGGGACCAGCCATCTCAGTGCGCGGGTCCTGGCACGGGGGTAGGGGGGGTTAGCGGACTCACCCGTCCGAACCCCCCCTACCCCCGTGCCACCCGCGCGAGAGGCGCCTATGTCCGCTGCCCAGAGGAAGGCAAGGACTGCTGCTGGGAGCGTGAAGAGCGCTGGCGGCTCGCTGTAGAGCGCGCCAGTCGAATGGATGAACGGCGGGTAGATCGCAACCCCGAGAGCGGCGATCAGGCCGGCTGGGGCGCAGTTGATCCGGCGGCCGAGCAGGTAGGCAACGACGATCGCTGCGAGGCCGAGCAGCAGCTCGACTATGCGGGCGGTGCCTTCGCGCGGGCCTCCGGTGGCGTAGAAGGATGCGGCGTAGAGCAGCGGCGCCCCCGGCGACCAGTCGCTGGCGTCGTCGAAGCTGGGACCTCCGTAGCTGCCTTCCTCGTAGAGCGACTTGGAGAGTGCGTAGTACGCGTGGGCATCGTCGCCGGGGGTGCCCAATGGTTCAACGACGCGGTAGGCGCGCAGCCCGAAGCCGAGCACGAGGATCGCCCCCAGCAGGATCAACGTCGTCCGTCCGTGGCGCTCGGGAAGGGTCCGGATCCAGTTGGCGATCGCGGTCAAGGTGGCTGAGGCTATCCGGCGCAAGGGCGCCGAGCGCAGGCGTCGAAGTGGAGTGGCCGATCCTCAATCACGTACGGAAGGAACCTCAAATGAGACGTCTCCCGCTGATCGCGCTCTGCGCATCCCTCTTCGCCGCCCTCGCACTCGCGTCGGTTGCGCTCGCGATGCCTACCGAAGCCGGCTCTGGGCCGACGGCCTGCACGACCACGTCGCCGAAGGTCGTCGGGGGCAAGATCTACGGCAAGCTCAGCTCCAGCAACGTCGATCCGTTGCAGGCCCAGTTCGCCACCTGCGGGCACGCCAAGGGCGTCATGAAGAAGGTCGCTCAGCTTGGCCTCGAGCAGCCACGCGGCGACGTTGCCGGCTTCTACTGCCGGCCGACGGTGTTCGCGACCGAACCCGACTTCGTCAGCTACATCTGCACCTTCAAAGGCGCCGACACGGCAACCTTCATCAAGCTGACCTTCGCCGTCCAGTACAAGTCCTGACGAGCCAGGTGGTCGCGACGCCCGCCAGCGCCGCGACCACCGGAATCGTCACCAACACGCGCCGCGGCGAGGCGACGAGCAGGGCGCCGGTGGCCGTCACAGCGACCAGGACGACGCCGATAAGCAGCGCCTCCCAACGCCTTTGCCAGGCGAGCACGGCAAGGCCCAACAGCCCAAGTGCGACAAGCAGCCAGTGCAGCGCCTCCCAGGCCGGCTCGCGCATCACGTCACGCGGCCCATGCGACCAGATCCGTCCGATCTTGGCGGCGACAAAGCCGGCGTAAGAGAGAGGTCGTTCGCTGACCTCGTCCCAAAGCCGTTCACGCCCCATCCGCGCCAACGCGGCTTCGGTTTCCGTCCCTGGATAGCGCTGCGCCGCCAGCGCAGCAAGGATCTGCTCCAGTCGCGGATCTGGCGGCAGCTCCCCGCGCAATTCAGGATGTCGCTCGAGCACCTCAGCCCCCACGCGTTCCGGGTCACCCCCCGACGGCACGTAGCTACCGGCAAAGAGCACCTGCCCTCCGCCGGTGGAGATCGGCGCGAACCGATCGAGAGCGATCGCGTTGCGCAGAGCCCAGGGCGCAACGACCACCGCGAACCCCAAGAGCATGACCACGGCCTGGAGCAAGCACTCTCGCCATCCATCCCGGCCTCCGCGAGCGAACACCACAACAGCTATCGGCAGAGAAATGGCCAGGTACTCCGGCCGGGTCAACGCGAGCATCCCGAGCAACAGTCCCGGCACCAACCACCCTCGTGCGGGTGGCGCGGTGGGAGGGGGGGTTCGGACGGGTGAGTCCGCTAACCCCCCCTCCTGCCGCGACAGGACCCGCACGCCGGGACGGTCTGCCCAGAGCATCGCCAGGACTGCCCCCGAGAGCAGGGTCGCCGCGAGCGGCTCGGACATGAACATCCCCTGGTACTCGAGCAGCGCCGGATAGATCGCAACGGCGGCGGCCCCGATCAAGCCGGCGAGGGGCCCGGCGAGGCGGCGCCCAATCAGATAGGCAAATAGGACCGAGAGCGATCCGATCAACGCCAGGATGAGACGGGCAAAGCGTTCGTGGATACCGCCGGTCAGCTTGTAGATACCGCCGGCGAGCAGCGGCAGGCCCGGGGAGTAGTTGCTTGCGGGCTGGGTGGCGTTCTGCCCAAGCGTGAAGCCCTCGCCGCGCTCCAGGTTGGCCGCGATCGTCGCGTAGCCGACGGCGTCGTAGACCGGCGCCCGCCCCTGCCAGGCGTAGTCGAGGCGCAGGGTCAGGCCGAGGAGCAAGATTATCGTCAGCGCCCCAAGCCCCAATCGCCCGCCGTTGCGCGCCCCAAGCCCCTTCATCCTGAGGATGCTATGTCGCCCCCTTCCGTTACCCTGCCGCGACCTATGCGCGTTCTCATTCTTGGGGGCGATGGTTACCTAGGCTGGCCGACCGCACTGAGGTTCTCGGCCCGCGGACATGAGGTCGCCGTCGTCGACAACTTCTCCCGCCGCCGTTGGGTCGGTGAGAGCGGCAGCGATTCGCTGACGCCGATCGGCGACCTTGAGCAACGGATCGAGGCCTGGAGCGAGACCTCCGGCGAGCAAATCCGCAGCTACCCCGGTTCGGTCGAGGACGGCGACTTCCTCGACGGAGTCGTCGCCGAGACCCGCCCCGAGGTCGTCATCCATTACGGCGAGCAGCCTTCGGCGCCCTACTCAATGATCTCGCGCGAGCGTGCGGTCGAGACCCAGTACACCAACGTGATCGGCAATCTCAACCTGCTCTTCTCGATGCGCGATCACGTCCCCGACTGCCACTTGGTCAAGCTGGGGACGATGGGCGAGTACGGCCAGCCCAACATCGATATCGAGGAGGGCTACATCGAGATCGAACACAAGGGTCGCAAGGACACGTTGCCGTTTCCGAAGCTGCCGGGCTCGCTCTACCACTGCTCGAAGGTCCACGACTCGACCAACATTCACTTCGCCTGCCGCACCTGGGGACTCAGGGCGACCGACCTCAACCAGGGCGTCGTCTACGGGATCGAGACGGAGGAGACCGCCGGCGACGAGCGCCTGATCACCCGCTTCGACTACGACGAGATCTTCGGCACCGTGCTGAACCGCTTCTGCGTTCAGGCGGTTATCGGCCACCCCCTTACCGTCTATGGCACGGGCGGGCAGACGCGCGGCTTCCTCAACATCCGCGACACCCTCGCCTGTGTGGAGCTCGCTGCGACTAACCCCGCCGAGGCCGGCGAGTTCCGAGTCTTCAACCAGTTCACCGAGCAGTTCTCGGTGCTGGAGCTGGCCGAGCTGGTCAAGCAAGCCGGCGAGCACCTCGGCTACTCGGTGCAGATCGACCACGTCGACAACCCCAGGGTTGAGAAGGAAGAGCACTACTACAACGCGATCCACACCAAGCTGCTCGACCTCGGTCTCGAGCCCACTCTGCTCGGCGAGGAGCTGGTCGAGTCGATTATCCACACGATCGAGCGCTATAAGGGCAACGTGATCGAGGGCTCGATCGATCCGCGCACTCGCTGGAACCCTTCCAAATCCCCTGCTGGCCAGGCGTAGGCCCGCTGGTACCATCGCCGTTCCGATGAGAGCCGCGGACGCGCTGATGAAAAGCCTCGAGGCCGAGGGTGTGAAAAACATCTTCGGCATCCCCGGTGGGGCCAACTTGCCTACCTACGACGCGCTCGTCGATGCAGGCTTCCGTCACATCCAGGTGCGCCACGAGCAGGGCGGCGGCCACGCGGCCGAGGGCTACGCCAAGGCTTCGGGCCGCGTCGGCGTGGCGTTCGCCACGTCGGGCCCCGGCGCGACCAACCTGGTGACCGCGATCGCCGACGCGATGATGGATTCGGTGCCGACCGTCTTCGTCACCGGCCAGGTGCGGACCGAGCTGATCGGCACCGACGGCTTCCAGGAGGCCGACATCCTTGGTGCGACCCTGCCCTTCGTCAAGCACTCTTTCCAGGTGACTGACCCACGACAGATCCCCGAGTACGTGCACGAGGCCTTCCATGTCGCCGCGACGGGTCGGCCGGGGCCGGTGCTGCTCGACATCCCGCAGGACCTCTCGCGGGCCGAGATCGACTACGCGCCGCGCACCGAGCCGGTCGAACTGCCCGGCTACAAACCGATGAGCAAGGGCAACATCAAACAGGTGCGGATCGCCGCCAAAGCGCTCGCCAACGCAAAACGGCCGATCCTCTACACGGGGGGTGGCGTGGTCAATGCCAACGCCTCCGCCGAGCTGCGCGAGCT
The DNA here is from genome assembly GCA_963703175.1 of uncultured Solirubrobacterales bacterium. Taxonomy (GTDB): domain Bacteria; phylum Actinomycetota; class Thermoleophilia; order Solirubrobacterales; family 70-9; genus VRUE01. Next base: position 2,881,840 of record OY969794.1, on the reverse strand, counting down.
GGCCGCTGCCGATCGCTTCCCGATCACCTCGACCTTGATGGGACTAGGCGCTTACCCCGCTTCAGGTGAGAACTGGCTGGGGATGCTCGGCATGCACGGCACGGTGACGGCCAACTGGGCAATGGACAACGCCGACTTGATCGTTGCGATCGGCGCCCGCTTCGACGATCGCATCACCGGCAAGCTTTCCGAGTTCGCACCCCACGCCAAAATCGTCCATATCGATATCGACCCGGCCGAGATCTCCAAGAACATCGGCGCGCATATCCCGATCGTCGGCGACGTCAAGCTGGTTTTGCCGGAGCTGAACCGTGAGTACCGAGCGCTTCAGACCGATGGTTCACGCCTCGATCCCTGGTGGAAACAGTTGCGCGAGTGGCAGGAGCAACACCCGCTTCGCTATGAGCCGGGGGTGGATGGCGAGATCAAGCCTCAGTTCATGGTCGAGGCGATGCACCGGGTGACCGGCGGCAAAGCGATCGTCACCTCCGACGTCGGCCAGCACCAGATGTGGGCGGCCCAGTACTACGGCTTCGAGCAGCCCCGCCATTGGATCAACTCCGGCGGTCTGGGGACGATGGGCTTCGGCCTCCCCGCTGCGGTTGGCGCCAAGGTCGCTTGCCCCGACGACGATGTCGTCTGCCTAGCCGGCGACGGCAGCCTGATTATGAACTGCCAGGAGCTCGCGACTTGCGTGACCGAAGAGATCCCGGTCAAGGTCTTCCTGATGAACAACGGCTACATGGGCATGGTGCGCCAGTGGCAGGAGCTGTTCTGGGATCGCCGCTATAGCTCGGTGCAGATGGGCGCCAGCCCGGACTGGGTAAAGCTGGCCGAGGCCTTCGGTGCCACTGGGATGCGCTGCGAGAACTCCGACGAGCTCGAGGCGACGATGGCGAAAGCGTTGGAGACCGACGGGCCCGTCTTGCTCGACGTCCGCGTCGCTCAGGAGGAGAACTGCTACCCGATGATCCCGCCCGGCGAAGCGGCGCGCGACATGGTTGAGGCGCCGCAGGGGGTGCGCTGATGGAGGCCGGAACGCCGGAGATGGTGAGACTCGAGGATCTGCACGTCCCCGGGCAGCTGAGCGGACGCAAGCACATTCTCTCGATTCTGGTGGAGAACAAGCCCGGTGTCCTGGCACGGATCGCGGGGTTGTTTTCGCGGCGCGGCTTCAACATCGACACGCTTGCGGTCGGACCGACCGATGACCCCAGCATCTCGCGGATCACGCTTACCCTCGACGGCGCCGTTCACCCAATCGACCAAGTGACTAAGCAGCTGCACAAGCTGGTCAACGTGCTGAAAATCCGTGACATGGAGCCGGAGGAGACCGTCGCCCGCGAGATGGCGATGTTCAAAGTCTCCGCCGCGGTCGAGAGTCGCGCCGAGATCATTCAGTTCGCCGAGATCTTCCGGGCAAAGATCATCGACGTCTCGCGGCGGGCGATGACGATCGAGGTCACCGGCTCGGCTGACAAGATTGAGGCCTTCGAGCGGATGATCCGCCCCCACGGGCTGATCGAGATGGTACGGACGGGCGAGATAGCGATTGCTAGAGGCAGCGACTAGCCAGCTGCACAGCCGGCTGCGCGAAGGCGCGGCTTCGGCGGCTGAGCGATCGCGGCGCACCCTGGTCAGCGCCACTTTGCCGGTCGAGGGAGTCGATCCCTGCGCCGCCGTGTTTGCCTCGCGCCTGGCTTCTGAGCACTGGTTTTGCTGGGAGCAGCCGGATCGAAGGTTTGCTCTGGCGGCGCTCGGCGTGGCCCACGAGTCGAGCTCCCGTGGCGGTCGTCGCTTCGACGATGTCGCTAGTGAGTGCCTGAGTCTCAATGAGGGCGCAGTGCTGGAGGAGCCATCAGGGCTTCCTTCGGGAGCGGGGCCGGTCTGGGCCGGTGGCTTTGCCTTTGACCCCGACGGCGCAGGCTCATCGTTCTGGGCTTCGTTTGCGCCCGCTTCGCTGATCTTGCCGGAGCTCTCGTTCTGTCGCGTCGAGAGCGAGTGCTTCCTCACGGTCAACCTGGTCGTATCGCCAGGTGAGGATGCCGGGGCGACCATTGATCGGATCGCGGCGCGGCTCGCGGGTCTCCGCGACGATCCCTTACCGCTGCTCGACCCCCATCTCACCAATCGCCCCGAAATCCGCAGCGTGCACCCGCCCGCCGAGTTCGAAGCAGCGGTTGAGGCGGCGACAGAGCGAATCGCCGGTGGAAACATGAGCAAGGTGGTCCTCGCCCGCGAGGTGACGGTCGAGGCCGCCGCTGCCCACAACCCAGCGGCGATCTTCGGCGCCCTGCGCGAGCAGTTCCCCTCCTGTTTCTGTTTTTGCCGTGGCACCCCCGAGGCTGCTTTTCTCGGCGCTAGCCCGGAGCTGCTGATCCGTCGCTCCGGCGCCGGCGCCTCGACGGTGGCCCTCGCGGGCTCAACCCGGCGCAGCTCGGACCCCGCTGTCGACGACCACCTCGGCGAGCAGCTGCTGCATAGCGACAAGAACCGGCGCGAGCAGCGGATCGTTGCTGAGCGCATCGTCCGCAAGCTGCGCCCGCATGCGGTCTGGGTGCAGACGGCGCCCGAGCCGGAGGTGATCAAGGTCGCCAACATCCAGCATCTGGCGACCCCAGTAATCGCCCAGCTGGCCGAATCTCACTCGGCGGTCGAGCTGGCGGGAATGCTGCACCCGACCCCGGCGGTTGGGGGGGAGCCCTGGCCCGATGCCGCCGCGACGATCGGCGACCTGGAGCGCATGGATCGGGGCTGGTACGCCGGCCCAGTCGGCTGGATGGACGCAACCGAGGACGGCGAGTTCTGCGTCGCCCTGCGCAGCGCCCTCCTCCGCGACCGCGAGGCCCGCCTCTTCGCCGGCGTAGGCGTGGTAGCCGGCTCCGATCCGGCAGCAGAGCTTGAGGAGACCGAGGTCAAGCTGCAGGCGCTGCTGCCGTTGGTCGCCGAGTAGGCGCACGGCGTATACGCCAGAATGCCGCAGGTGATTCGCCGCTTACTCGGCCTCGGGGCGCTCATCATGGTTGTGGCGGGGGCCGCAACGCAGGCCCACGCCGATGCTCCGCCGGGACCACGGCTGGCCTTCCTGCAATTCGCCTACCGCCCAGACGCACTTACGATCGGTTCGAGCGATGCAGCCCTGGGTGAGTTGGAGCCCCTGGCGGGTGGTGGGATTGGCGTCCGGCCGCTTCCGTACCCGCTCTCGGGACCATCCTGGTCCCCCGATGGATCGCTGTTGGCGTTCAGCGGAATGACGGGCCCCGGCCAGCGGCTCATACGAGCGGAAAACAGGCGGATCTATCTGGTCGGCGCCGATGGCTCCGCCCTTCACCCAATTCCAGGAACGAGGGGCGGTTTCAACCCGGTCTTCTCACCGGATGGGCAGAGCGTTGCCTTTGCAAAGACGTTGCGCAAACCTGCCAGGACTCCCTGGCAAAGCACGACGGTTTTGATGGTCGGCATCGACGGAACTCGGCTGCGGCAGCTCACCAAGTGGGCGAACGGCATCGAAGACCTGCCGTCTTCTTTTTCGCCGGACGGGTCGGTGCTGGCCCTGACCCACCGGGACCTATTCCGCGATCGGGCCGATGCGGTGGCGATGCGGCTTGATGGCGGTGGCTCATACCGACTTGCCGCAAGCGCTGCCTGGCCCCGATATTCGCCCGACGGAAGCCAGATCGCCTTCCTCGGAATTCGTCGCATCGGCGACACTTCGTGCTGCGAGCGTGGAGATGGCTTCTTCGTCGACCTCTTCGCGATGAATGCGGATCGGTCTTCCCGGCGTCGCCTCACCGATACTCCCGCCAGGGCCGAGCGGCCGGCCAGCTGGGACCCGTCCGGAGAGCGCCTCGTTTACACGACCAAGAGCGCGCCGAGCTTGGAGGCATCGGGGGATCTCGAATCAGCGGTGATGGAGATCAACGCCGATGGAACCTGCCTCTCACGGTTCTCGATTCCCGTGTCCAAGGTGCGTGCCCCTTCTGCCTCCTTCCACTATCCAACCTGGCAGCCCGGCCCTGGTCGCGAGGCCGGTCCGATCGACTGCTAGGGAATCGCCGCGGTGACGCGGTCGGTTAGGCGGCGGTGGAGGTCGACATTGGCCTCTCGGTCGACCTCGACCTCGATCAGGCTGGTGCCTACCTTCAGCGCGTCAGAAAGGTCGCCCAGCGAGTCGAGGCGGCGGTGAGGCAGATCGAAAAGCGCCGCGGCCTTGGCCACGTCCACGCCACGTGGGGTACCGAGGAGCGCTTCGAACTCTTCGCCGTCCAAAGCCTCGGCCTGGGGCAGGAAATGGAAGATGCCGCCGCCGTCGTTGTCGATCACGACGATTCGGACCGGGGTCGAGACGTCGCGCAGGGCAGCCAGACCACCTATGTCGTGCAGCAGCCCGAGGTCGCCGGTGAGGATCGTGGTCGGCTTGCCAGTCGCGTGGGCGGCGCCGATACCGGAGGAGATAAGCCCGTCGATCCCGTTTGCACCGCGGTTACTGAGAAAGGTGACATCGGTTTCGACTGACGGTAGGAATGCCTCCTGATCGCGGATCGGCATGCTCGAAGCGGTGTAGACGAGATCGCCCTCGCCGTAGGTAGCGCCAAGCGCAAGTTGAAGGCCCGGCTCGGTGAGCCCATCCAGGCCATCGAGCTCGGCCTCGATCGCCTCACGTGCCGCCTGCTCGGCCTGTAACCACATCGCCGGCGCAGGCCGCTCCTCGCCCAGCCGCGCTGCCCAGCCAGACGCAAGCTCGGTCGGGTCGGCGCGCAGAAGAGCAGCTGCTTTGCGGGTCGGCTCATTCCAGTCGCAGAGCGGGTCGATGACGATTTGGTCGGCGCCGGAGTCGGCCAGCCAGGAACGCAGCGGCTTGCTCGTCGGCATCTCACCAAAGCGCAGCACCAGGTCCGGCGAGGCGGTTTCTCGGAAGCGCTCGTCGCGCAACAGCAGGTCATAGGCGGTAATCACATAGGTGCGGTCATGGGGACCGCAGCGCACTTGTGAGGTCGGCTCGGCGAGGATCGGGAAGCCGGCAACCCGCGCAAGGTGAGATAGCGGCTCGCGTAGCTCTGGATCCAGCTGACGACCGGCGACGATCACACCAATGTCGGCCTCGGCAATGTGCCCCGCCACCTCGTCAAGGAGGAACTGCGATGGCTCCATGTCGATTGGGGTCACAGCCGTCAACGGACGCTCACCGCGCCCCTCGAGTGCAAGTGGGTCGGTCGCCGTCACAACGTCCTTGCCTGGCAAGGGCGCCAGCGGCTCGCGGAAGGGGAAGTTGAGGTGGACCGGGCCGGGCCGCTGTTCGCCCCTCGCCGCGGCGAAGGCGCGGCAAGCGGTCGCGCGATAGTGGAGCAGACCGTCGTCATCGGCTTTATGGGTGCCGACTTCACAGAACCAGCGCACCGAGGAGCCGTAGAGCTTCAACTGGTCGATCGCCTGACCGGCGCCGATCCCGCGCAGCTCTGGTGGCCGGTCCGCGGTCAGCACAAGCAGCGGCACCGCAGCGTGATCGGCCTCGCAGACCGCCGGGTGGACGTTGGCGGCGGCGGTGCCCGAGGTGCAGAGGATCGCCACCGGAGCGCCGCTCGCCTGGGCGGCGCCCAAGGCGAAGAAGGCAGCGGAGCGCTCATCCACGATCACCGTCGTCTCGATCTCCTCTTGCCGCCACAGCGCCAGCGCCAGCGGGGTGGAGCGCGAGCCGGGAGAGAGGACCGCATGGCGCAGTCCGCAGCGCGCCAGCTCCTCGGCAAAGGCCGAGGCGAGGCAGGTGTTGGCGTTGGTCGCGTCCACGTGTGGAACTTTTTATGCCCTATAGGGGGTAAAAGGTTCCATTCGCCGACTAGAGACGGTGCGCTTGCAGCGCTCGCTCGTCGATCTCGACGCCCAAACCCGGCCCGAGAGGCGAGTGGAGCATGTCGCCATGCAGCTCGCACTCCATCGATGCGATGGTCGAGGCGAAGAGGCGTTGGGTGGCGAGGCCGTGGGCGAGGCTCTCCTCGGCCGTCCGGCCGAGGTCACCCAGCGATTGGACGACCTGAAGGGCAGCGGCGATCCCAACCGGCCCATCGAGCGCGCTGCTCACGTATGCGGGCATCACCTCGGCAATCTCCAGCGCCTCCTCAGGTCCGCCGACCTTGGAGAGCTTGATCCCGGTCACTGCATAGGCGCCCACGGCGGCGATCCGCTCGGCGTCGACTCGGGACTCAATGCTCTCGTCGGCCGCCAGCGGGATCTCAGTCGAGGCGGCCAACTCTGCCGCCTCCTCCGTCGTCGCGACGGGTTGCTCGGCAAGCTCGATCTCGTAGGGTTCGATTTCGCTCAGCGTGCGCTTGGCCGCCGCCAGGTCCCAGGCGGCGTTCGCGTCGATCCGGATCCGGGCTCGCGGCCCGAGCGCTTCACGCACCGCCCGTACCTGCGCCGCGTCGTCGCCGGCGCCGAGCTTCAGCTTGAAGGTGGAGAAGCCGTCGGCCGCCCAACGTTCAGCTGCCGAGACAACCGCCGCGGGCTCGCCGGCGGTCAAGGTCGCGTTACAGCAAACGGGAGGCGAGAGTCCGGCGCTCATGCCGCCTTCCGCTGCGGCCCGCCTCCCGCGTAGATCCATCAGTGCAGTCAGCGCCGCGCAGCGAGCGGGCGCGGACAGGCTTGGCACATCACTCCGCAGGGTTTGCTCATCGAAACTCTCGCGCCCACCCAACTGCTCAAGCTCGGTGACGACCGTTTCGAGCGCAGTTCCCCCACGTAGAGAGAGCGGCACCGCTTCCCCCAGCCCCACCAGGCCGTCCTCCGAGCGCAGCCGCAGCAGCACCATCTCGCGCTGGGTGAGGCTGCCGGCCGCAGTCACATATGGCTCACGGAAGGGAAGCGCGTAGGGGATGACCTCGACCGAGGCAATGCGCATGGAGAGAGCCTACGCCGCGACCAGCAGACCGATCGAGACAAGCAGGCTGAATACGCCCAACAAGGCGCCGGTGCCGGCCAGCGCCGCGTTTAGCGCGGGTCCGTCAGTGCGGTTGCTCATCGCCCGCAGCGGTTTGATCGCCATTGGCAAGGAGAGGAAACCGATCAGCGGCAGGAGGCTGGCATCTCCCGCAACGAGGGCAATCGGCAAGACGACGAAGGCGCCTAGGACCAGCAGCCGGTACAGCGCCACCGCGTTGCTGCGGCCCATCCGCACCGCAAGCGTGTTCTTGCCGGCCCGCCGGTCGGTCTCGAGGTCGCGGACGTTGTTGACGACGAGGATCGCCGTGGCAAGGAAACCGACGGCGATCGAAAGTCCAAGCGGCAGCGCGTCGAGCTGCTCGACCTGCACATAGTAAGAGCCATTGACAGCCACCAGACCGAAGAAGAGGAAGACGAAGACCTCGCCGAGTCCGGCGTAGCCGTAGGGACGCGGACCGCCGGTGTAGAGGACGCCGGCGGCAATCGAGAAGGCGCCGATCAGCAGGATGACGAGGCCGGCGACGGCGGTCAGGTAGATCCCGCAGGCGATCGCGACGCCGAAGGCGATCCAGGTGGCCACTAATACCCGCTGTGGCGTCACCAGTCCGGCCGAGGTAACTCGCACCGGGCCCAGCCGATCGACGGTGTCGGCACCGCGCTTGGCGTCCGAGTAGTCGTTGGCCAGGTTGGTGCCGATCTGGATGAAGATCGAGCCCAGCAGGGCGGCTATGAAGGCGCCGATCCGCGGCAGGTGCCCCGCCCACTCGACCGCTGCCGCCGTGCCGACTAGCACCGGGGCAATCGCCGCCGGCAGGGTCCGCGGCCGCGCCGCCATCAGCCAGATCCTCATGGTCGTCTCGGGTACTCGGAGAAGTCGGGCAGGCGCTTCTCTTTGAACGCCTCGCGGCCCTCGCGAGCCTCCTCGCTGCCGTAGAAGAGCAGGTTCGCGTCGTGGGCCAGTTGCTGGATTCCAGCGTAGCCGTCCTCGTGGGCGTTGAAGCTGGCCTTGACCAGCCGTAGTGCGAAGGGCGAAAGAGCGAGCATCTCCCGGCACCACGCGATCGTCTCCCCTTCGAGTCGCTCAAGCGGAAAAACCGCGTTGACCAGTCCCATTTCCAGGGCCTCCTCGGCGCTGTACTGGCGGCAGAGCAGCCAGAACTCCTTCGCCTTCTTGGTGCCGACGAGATCGCGCAGCAGCGAGGCGCCGAAGCCGCCGTCCCACGAACCGACCCGCGGTCCGGTCTGCCCGAAGCAGGCGTTGTCGGCGGCGATCGTCAGGTCACAGCAGACGTGCAGCACATGGCCGCCGCCGACCGCGTAGCCGGCCACCATCGCCACCACCGGCTTCGGCAGTCGCCGCATCTGCACCTGCAGGTCGGTGACGTGGAAGCGGCCGAGCGAGGCGCCCTCCTCTACGTAGCCGGTGTCGCCGCGTACCGACTGATCGCCCCCTGAACAAAATGCCTTCGTACCCTCGCCGGTGAGGACGATCGCACCAACCTCGGTGTCCTCGCGAGCTAACTCCATCGCCGCCGAGATCTCGATCAGCGTCTGCGGGCGGAAGGCGTTGTGCACCTCCGGACGGTCGATCGTGATCTTGGCGATCCCATCGGCCTTCTCGTAGCGGATGTCGCCGTACTCAGCGGCGGCCTCCCATGCGATCGGCGCGTACAGATCTTGCTCGGACGGTGCTTGCTTGGGGCGTTTGGGCATGATGGGCACGATATCCGGCCGATGAAGCTCGACGACTGGCTCGCCCAGAGATCCCAGAGTTGCCCCGACCGTACCGCCTTGATCGCGGACGGCTCCGACGTGACCTACGCCGAGCTCGAGGCCGAGGCGACCTGGGTTGCGCGGCGCCTTGAGGCGCACGGCGTGCGCCGCGGTTCGGTCGCGGCGCTGACGATGGAGCCGCGGCGCGAGCAGGTCGTCCTCGTCCACGCCCTGATGAAGGTCGGCGCGGTGCTGTTGCCGCTGAGCCCGCGGCTGGCCTCGGCCGAGCGCGCCGCGGTGATTGCTGCAGAGGAGCCGACGGTCGACCTCAGCGATCCGGGCGAGCTGACCCAGACCGAGGCCGACCTGCCGCTGCTAGGTGAGCACGATATGGACGCACCCTGCTGCAGGGTGCTGACCAGCGGCAGCACCGGCGCGCCCGACCCGGTCGAGCTCACCTACGGCAATTTCCTCTGGAGCGCGGTCGGCTCCGGCTTCAACATCGGCGTCGAGCCAACCGACCGCTGGCTCTGCTGTCTGCCGCTCAGCCATATCTCCGGGCTCAGCATCGTCATGCGCTCGGTGATCTACGGGACGACGGCGGTGTTGCACGACGGCTTCGACATTGACCGGGTGGCCAATGCACTGCAGGACGACAAAATCAGCGTTGTCTCGCTGGTGACGACGCAGTTGACCCGGCTGCTCGAAGCCGGCGCTGACCTCTCCGGGCCGCGCGCGATCCTGATCGGCGGCGGTCCAGTGCCGGAGGAGCCGCTCGAAGAGGCGATCGGTCGCGGGGCAATCGTCATGCAGACGTATGGCCTGACCGAGGCCTGCTCGCAGGTGACCACGCTCGCCCCGGCAGATGCCCAGCGCAAGCTTGGATCCGCCGGCCGGCCGCTGCTGACGACGCACCTGCGTATCCGCGACGGCGAGATCCTCGTCCAGGGTCCCACCGTCGCTCCCAGCCGACTCGACGCCGACGGCTGGCTGCACACCGGGGACCTGGGGCGGATCGACGACGACGGATTCCTCTACGTCGAGGATCGGATCGACGACATGATCGTCAGCGGCGGCGAGAACATCGTCCCCGCTGAAGTCGAGCAGGTGTTGCTGCGCCACCCCGAGGTCGCCGACGCGGCGGTCGTCGGCCGTGAGGATCCCGAGTGGCAGCAGGCGGTGACCGCGGTGGTGGTGTTGCAGGAGGGCTCCGTCGCGACCCCGGATGAGCTGCGTCGCCACTGCGCCGAGTCGTTGGCTGGATTCAAGGTGCCCAAGCGAGTCGAGCTCGCAGCAGCGCTGCCGCGCACGCCTTCGGGCAAGCTGCTGCGGCGCGCCCTTCGTTAGCCTGCTCGGAATGAAAACCGACGACATCTTCTACGACAAGGACGCCGACCTCTCCAAGCTCGAGGGGAAGACCGTCGCCATTCTCGGCTACGGCTCGCAGGGCCACGCCCACGCGCTCAACCTGAAGGACTCCGGCGTCGATGTCGTTGTCGGTCTGCGTCCAGATTCTTCGAGTCGCGCCAAGGCTGAAGGCGCCGGTCTCGAGGTGCTCGACATCGCTGAAGCGGCCAGCCGCGGAGATGCCGTGATGATCCTCCTGCCCGACGAGAAACAGGCCGAGGTCTGGGGGGCGGAGATCTCCGACGGGATCGCCCCCGGCAACCTGCTGCTCTTCGCCCACGGTTTCGCGATTCACTTCGAGCAGATCGCGCCTCCGCCTGGAGTCGACGTCGGCATGATCGCCCCCAAGGGCCCCGGCCATCTGGTGCGGCGCCAGTACGAGGAAGGGCATGGCGTGCCCTGCTTGATGGCCGTCCACCAGGACGCGACCGGCAACGCCCACGACCTTGTGCTCGCCTACGCGGCCGGGATCGGTGGCGGGCGTGCGGCGATCATCGAGACGACCTTCAAAGACGAGTGCGAGACCGATCTCTTCGGCGAGCAGGCGGTCCTCTGCGGCGGCGCCTCAGAGCTGGTCCGCGCCGGCTTCGAGACTCTGGTCGAGGCCGGGTACGACCCGCGCCTCGCCTACTTCGAGTGCCTGCACGAGCTCAAGCTGATCGCCGACCTGATGTACGAGAAGGGGATCCAGGGGATGCGCTACTCGATCTCCAACACGGCTGAGTACGGCGATATGACCCGCGGCAAGCGTGTCATCGGCGAGGAGTCCCGGGCGGCGATGAAGCAGATCCTCGGCGAGATCCAGTCGGGCGAGTTCGCCAAAGAGTGGATCGCCGAGAACCGTGCCGGCGGCGAGAACCTCTCGCGGATGCGCGAGGAGGGGGCGGGCCACGAAGTAGAGGAGGTCGGCGGCGAGCTGCGCGACATGATGCCCTGGATTGACCAGAAGTTCTAAGGTCGCGCAGGCCGGGAGGCGGTGTGCCTCTCGCGGAATTGATGTCGCACGCGCGCTGCGCGCGCTTAGCGACTGAGACTGAGCGCGGCTGACGCCGCGCAATTAATAGATTGCATATCGCCGCTTCGCGACATTCCGCGAGAGGCACACCGCCTCCCGGCTCACGAGCGCTTCAGCTTTCGAGATTTCAGCTCACGAAGAGCTTCAGCTCAGATAAGGCCTGGCTTCTCCAGCGCTTCAGCATTCCTCCGCTTATGAGCCTTCAGCTTTTGCGAAGGAGCCGCGGCATCTCAACTAACCAAGCGAGAGCGCCCCGTCGCTTTATGAGCTTCGCGCACCCAGGCAGAGCTTGCGTGAAGAGGAGCCCGGTTGTCCTCCGGGCGAATGTCGCCGAAGGCGGCGATATGCAATCTGATTTTCCCGCGGCGAAGCCGCGGTCCGACACAGTCGCCAAGCGCCAAGCGCGTGCGACCTAAATTCGCCCGGAGGACAACCGGGCTCCTCCTAACCGACGGCTAAGCCCCAGGAGGGGCGTTGTCGCCGAAGCGGCTCTCCTCGCCCGGCGGCAGCTTGCCGTCGCGGCCGACGTAGCCGTCCTTGCCGCCGACGACGACGTAGACCGCATCCTCGGTGTCGCTGATGTTGCGGACCTTGCGGATCGTCGGGGCGTCGACCCAGGCCAGGCCACCGGCCGTGAGCTTGTGGGTCGAGCCGTCGCCGAATTCGATCTCGATCTCGCCGCTGTGCAGAAAGTAGAGCTCCTCCTGCTCCTCGTGCAGGTGACGACCGGTCTCATACGAGGGCGGGATGACGATCGCGTTGACGCCGAAGGCGTTGACCCCCAGCTCCTTGCGGATCTTGCGGAAGCCGTAGCCCTCGCCGAGGTCCGTGAGGTTGGCAACGGCGTAGCCGTCGCCCTTCACCGCTCCCTTTTGATCAGCCTCTGACATCAGGCGAGATCGTACGCGAGATGCCTCGTCGAGGTCCACCCGCGCAGGTCAATAACCTTGGCCGCCCGATGCCAACTTCCACTTCAGTTCAGATTCCGGCCGACCTTAAGCCCGCTGACGGCCGTTTCGGCTGCGGGCCTTCCAAGGTGCGCCCGGAGGCCCTCGCCAAGCTGAGCGAGCGCGCTGACTTGATGGGCACCTCACACCGACAGGCTCCCGTGCGGGACCTGGTCGGCGACATACGGGCTGGGCTCGGTCAGCTTTTCGGCCTGCCCGACGGCTACGAGGTTGCGCTGGGCAACGGCGGCACGACGGCCTTTTGGGACGCAGCCGCCGCCTGGCTTGTGCGCAGCCGCGCGCTTCATCTCACTTACGGCGAGTTCTCGCAGAAGTTCGCTAAGGCGACTGTCGCCGCACCCTTCCTCGCCGATTCGATCGTAATCGAGGCCGAGCCTGGTGACGCGCCCGCTCCGGTTGCCGATGCGGACGCCGACGTGATCGCCTGGGCGCACAACGAGACCTCGACCGGAGTGATGGTCGACGTCCACCGTCCAGACGGCGCCGGCGATGCGCTGGTCCTGATCGACGCAACCTCTGGTGCCGGTGGCTTGCCGCTCGACCCTACTCAGGCCGACGTCTACTACTTCGCCCCGCAGAAGGCTTTCGGCGCCGACGGTGGCCTCTGGCTAGCCGCACTGAGCCCGGCGGCAATCGAGCGGATCGAGCAGCTCGATGGCGCCGCGGATCGCTGGCAACCTGCCTTCCTCTCGCTACAGACCGCGCTCGACAATGCGCGCAAGAACCAGACCTACAACACGCCCGCCCTCGCGACCCTGTTGTTGCTCGCCGACCAGGTCGAGTGGATGCTCGCCGGCGGTGGCCTCGATTGGTGTGTGCAGCGCACCGGCGCGTCGTCCCGGCACCTCTACGATTGGGCTGAGGCAAGCGAGTTCGCCGCCCCGTTCGTCGTCGATACCGCTAAGCGCTCGCTGGTCGTCGGCACGATCGACTTTGCCGACTCGATCGACGCCGCTGCCCTCGCGGCGACGCTGCGCGCCAACGGCATCGTCGACGTCGAGCCCTACCGCAAGCTTGGCCGCAATCAACTTCGTGTCGGCATGTTCCCCGCGGTCGATCCAGCCGACGTCGAAGCGCTCACGGCCAGCATCAACTGGGTGGTCGAGAACGTGCCGGAGGTGACTCGGTGAAGGTCCTGGTCAGAGAGAAGATCGCCGACTCCGGGGTAGAGCTGCTGCGCGAGAGCTTCGACGTCGACCTTGGCCTGGAGATGTCAGAGGACGAGCTGAGCGAGGCGATCGGTGAGTACGACGCGCTTCTGGTTCGTTCCGCCACCCAGGTGACGCCGGAGTTGATCGAGCGCGCCGGCCGCCTCAAAGTCATCGGTCGAGCTGGCACCGGCGTCGACAACGTAGATATCCCGGCGGCCACCAGGCGCGGAATAGTCGTCGCCAACGCGCCTGAATCGAACTCGGTAGCAGCCGCCGAGCACACGGTGGCCTTGATGCTCGCCCTCTGCCGCAACGTGCCCCGTGCGCACGGCTCGCTGATCGGCGGCGCCTGGGAGCGGCCGAAATTCAAGGGCACCGAGCTCTACGGCAAGACGCTCGGCGTGGTCGGCTTCGGCCGTATCGGTCAACTTGTCGCCAAGCGCGCGCAGAGCTTCGACATGGACGTAATCGCCTTCGACAAGTTCGTCTCGGCCGAGCGCTTTCGCGAGCTCGGCGTCGAGGGCGCCGAGGAGCTCGGGGACCTGCTTGGCAAGGCGGACATCGTCACCCTGCACGTGCCGAAGACGCCGGACACGATTGATCTGATCGACACCGACGCGATCGCGACGATGAAAGACGGGGCGCGGGTCGTCAACTGCGCCCGCGGCGAGCTGGTCGATCTGGACGCCGTCTTGGCCGGCCTCGAATCGGGCAAGCTGGGTGGTGCAGCGCTCGACGTCTTCCCTTCTGAGCCTTTTACCGAGCACTCTCTTTTCGGGCGCGACGACGTCGTTGTCACGCCACACCTCGGTGCCTCGACCGCCGAGGCGCAAGACCGCGCCGGCGTAGTGACCGCAGAACAGGTGATCGCCGCGCTGAGTGGCGGTGTTGTCACCAACGCAGTCAACATCGCCGCGGTCCGGCCCGAGGAGATGGAGGCGCTCGCTCCCTTCGTACCGCTCTGCGAAAAGCTCGGCCGCCTCGCGCAAGGGCTAGGCGAGGGCTCTGTCGACGGCGTCACAGTCGAGTTCCGCGGTCGCATCGCCGCCCACGACACGCGCCTGCTGGGAATTGCAGTCCTGGTCGGCATCCTCTCCCGCAACACCGAGGAGCCGGTCAACCTGGTTAACGCACCGCAGATGGCCGAGGAGCGGGGAATCGAGCTGGTCGAGACCAAGGACAGCGGCTCCGAGGACTTCACCGAGCTGATCACGGTTCGGCTTGGCTCGGGGGAAGACGCGGTTGAGGTGGCGGGAACCGGAGTCGGCCCACGCAACGAGCCCTACCTGGTCTCGGTACTGGGCGAGAGCTTCTACCTGCCCTTCGCCGATCACATCGCGGTATTCAGCTACGCCGACAGGCCAGGGATGATCGGCAGGGTCGGGACGATGTTCGGCGAGGAGGGGGTCAATATCGTCTCCGCCGCCGTCGGCGCCGAGCCGGGTGGCGAGCGCGCGGTGATGGCGCTCACCACCGACGCCCCGGTGCGAGCGGAGACGATCGCCAAGATCCTCGAGCTCGACGGTTTCTCGGTCGGCCACTCGGTTGATCTAGACGGGTGATCCGAATTCCCGCACCCACGGATGACGCGCCTGGCACGGCACTGGATCGGCACCCCCGGCCTTGCGCGTAGCGCTGCTACGCGCGGCGGCCGCGCGCACCGCCCAGCTTGGCCAGTCGCGCCCCCGCGGGCACGCTAATTCAGATCAACCGTCTAGCGCGAGGTAGGCTCCTTGCAATGAAGGCGGTGGTGCTGACAGGGACGGGTGGATACGACGTGCTCCAGGTGCAGGAGCGACCCGACCCACCCGTCGGCCCCGGCGATGTCCGGATTGCCGTCAAAGCGGCCGGGATCAACTTCGCTGACACGATGGCGCGGGTCGGTCTCTATCCCGACGCGCCCAAGCCGCCTTGCGTGCTCGGCTATGAGGTTGCCGGCGAGGTCGAGTCGGTCGGTGACGGTGTGAGCGAGTTCCAGGTCGGCGACCGGGTTGTCGGCGGCACGCGCTTCGGCGGCCAGGCGGAGTTGGTCACGGTCCCCGAGGCGCAAGCATTTGCCCTTCCTGCTGACCTTAGCTTCGAGCAGGGAGCCGCTATCCCAGTCAACTATGGAACCGCGTACGCGGCGCTGATCATGATGGGCAGCCTGCGCAAGGGCGACCGCGTGCTGATCCACGCCGCGGCAGGCGGCGTGGGGATTTCGGCGACGCAGATCGCCCGCAACGTCGGTGCCGAGATCTTCGGCACGGCCTCGCCGTCCAAGCACGAGGCGATCCGCGCTCAGGGCGTGGAGCACACGATCGACTATCGCTCGCATGATTTCGAGGCGGAGACGATGCGGATTACCGGTGGAGAGGGCGTCGACCTGGTGATCGATGCGCTTGGCCCCACCTCTTTTCGCAAGGACTACCGCCTGCTCCGGTCGGGCGGGCGACTGGTCATGTATGGGCTGTCCGAGGGCACCAAGGAAGGCAAGCGAAACATCCCGGCGATGCTGAAGAGCTTGGCCTCGATGCCGACGACGACGATGCCGTGGTGGAAGAGCCTGTTGATCATGAATGAGAACAAAGGGGTCTTCGGGCTCAACATGCTCAAGTGGTGGGACGCCGAGGGCAATCTTGACCGGCTGCTCGACCCGCTGCAAGAAGACCTCGATGCCGGCCGCCTGCAGCCCGTCGTCGCCGAGGCATTTCCCTTCGACCGCGCCGGTGAGGCGCATAAATTCATCGCCGAACGCCGCAACGTAGGCAAGGTCGTGTTGTTTCCTTCATAGACGCTCCGACCGATCGGCGGCGGGGACGGCTTCGCGATGAAAAAGCTTCTGCTCATCTCATTTGCCCTTCTGGCGCTACTGGCGCCCGCGACTGCACATGCCTCGCCGAAGATGTACACGGTCCTCCTGGCCGGTGGCGACGAAGCGAACGCGATCAAGATCTGGCTCAGCGCCGATGGCCGCGAATACGTGATCGACTCGCTGGTCCAACTCGAAGTCGGCGGCGACGTTTGCTCGCATCCAGAAGAAAAGTCGAACGAGCTGGTCTGTAACGCGCCTTCGATTGCCGGCTTTGAAGTCAATGCCGGCGGGGGCAATGACAGGGTGGGAGTCGCAAAGGACGTCGAAGTGCCGGTGACGATGCGGGGTGGGGGTGGTGACGACTTCCTACTCGGCGGAGCTGGCCCGGACAAACTGATCGGCGGCACGGGAAACGACCGCTTGGTCGGTTGGCGCGGCGACGACCTGCTCTACGGAGGACCTGGAGCGGACGTCTTGATCGGCGGCCCGGGAAACGACGTGTTGCGGGGCGGCGACGGGGAAGACGAACTGGTTGCCGGTAGTGGCAACGACAGCGTCCATCAGGCGCTTCGAAGTCCCTAAGCGGCATTGCCGACGGGCTGCCGACCGATCAGGCGGCCGCCGACAAAGAACAGCGCGATCAGGAAGCCAGCCAGGGAGAGAGCGGCATCGAGACGGAAAGCGGCCTGGATGCCGTCGACAAAGGTGTCCTGGGCGGAAAAGATCGTCGTCGTCAGGCCGAGGCCGATTGCCCCACCGGCGATCTGACACATATAAAGAATTCCGCCCGCGAGGCTGCTCTGCGATTCGTCGACAGAGGTGACCCCGGCGGTCGTCGCGGTCGGATAGAAGCTGCCGATACCGATACCGAGCACGAACATTCCCGGCACCAGGGCCGCATAGCCAGAGCTTTCGGTGACCTGCGAAAAGAGAAACGGTGCGATCGTGATGCAGGCCGCGCCGACCACGGCCAGCGGCTTTGCCCCAAGCCTGTTGTAGAGCGGGCCGGCGATGAAGGAGACGAGGGCGAAGGTCGCCAGGAAGGGCAGGACACCCACCCCGGCTTCGAGCGGCGAGTAGCCGAGGTGCTTCTGCATGAACTGCGGCAGATAGAGCAGCGCGGCGAAGAAGGTCGCCGACATCAGCGTGATCGCCACACAAGAGGCGCGGAAGCTCTCGTTGCTCATCACCGCTCGGGGAACTAGCGCGCTCATCCCGGCCCGCCGCTCGATCCGGACAAAGGAGGCGATCAGGATCGCGGCAAGCGCCAGCATCGCCACCGTTTTCGGGTCACTCCAGCCCCAGTCGTCCACCTGGTCGAGCGCGACCAGCAACGACACCAGGCCGATCGAAATGGTCGCGATCCCTGGGTAGTCAATCCTCCGCTCCGCCACTTCCGGCTCTTTCACTTTGACCAAGTAGTAAGTGACGATGACGGCGAAGATCGCGATCGGCACGTTGAGAAAGAAGATCCAGCGCCAGCTGAGCGCGTCGGTGAGGACGCCGCCGATCAACGGCCCGATCGCGTTGCCCAGTCCGGCGGCGCCGAGGATGATTCCGCCGGCCAGTCCGGCCTTGTCGGAGGGCAGTAGCTCGAAGGTCATGCCGAGGATCGCCGGCCACATCAGCGCCCCGCCGATCCCCATCACGACCCGGGTCGCGATCAGCCAGGTCTCCGTCTGTGCCGCGCCGCCCAAGGCCGACATCGAGGCGAAGATCGCCGTGCCGAGGAAGAAGGCGCGGCGCCGCCCGAACATGTCGGCGAGGCGCCCGCCGGTGACGATCATCACACCGAAGGTCAGCGCGTAGGAGTTGACCACCCACTGGATCGTGTTGACGTTGGTGTGGAAGTCCTTCTCCATCGTCGGAATCGCGACGTTGACGGCGGAGAAGTCATTGGCGATCACGAGCACACTCATGCTCATCGCGAAAAGAGCCAGGACGGTGGTGCGGTCGAGCCTTGCGATCGGCGCAGCCTACGCTAAGCTGAAGCGGCGAAATGACCCGCCGGCTCAACACCCTGTCGCTACTCCTTCTCCTCCCCCTTCGGGGGGAATAGCGCTGGGCGGCGCGATAGCCGCGAGAGACAAGGTCATTCGAAAAAGCTGGAGAAGGAGGTAAGTACCGTGGCACCCGTGACCGACGCAAACCGCGTCCATATCTTTGATACGACCCTGCGCGACGGCGAGCAGTCGCCCGGCATCTCGTTGAACACGGCGGAGAAGGTCGAGATCGCCCAGCAGTTGGCACGACTCGGGGTCGATGTGATCGAGGCAGGCTTCCCGATCACTTCACCGGGCGATTTTGAGGCGGTGGAGGCGATCTCTCACAGGGTCGACGGCCCGGTGATCTGTGGTCTCGCCCGCACCCATAAGGCCGATATTGACGCCGCCTGGGGCGCTATTCGAGGTGCCGACCGGCCGCGCATCCACACCTTTATTTCGACCTCGGACATCCACATCGAGCATCAGCTGCAGACCGACCGCGAGGACGTCAAGGGCCAGGCCAAAGCCGCCGTTGCCCTGGCGCGCTCCTACTGCGATGACGTCGAGTTCTCGCCGATGGACGCGACCCGTGCCGACATCGAGTTCACCGCCGAGGTTTGCGCGATCGCGGTCGAAGAGGGTGCGACGGTGATCAATATCCCCGACACGGTTGGCTACACCACCCCTGAGGAGTACGCGGACTACTTCCGTCGCCTTTACGAGCTGGTGCCGGGTCTGCGCGAGGTCGAGACGTCGGTCCACTGCCATGACGACCTGGGGATGGCCGTCGCCAATTCCTATGCAGGACTGCTAGCCGGTGCCCGTCAGGTGGAGTGTGCGGTCAATGGGATCGGTGAGCGCGCTGGCAACTGTTCCCTGGAGGAGATCGTGATGCTAGTCAAGACCCGGGAGGATGCCCACGGGCTAACTACCGGCCTCAATAGCCGCGAGCTGGCTCGCACCAGCCGCATGGTTTCGCGCCTCACTGGCTATGCGATCCAGCCGAACAAGGCGATCGTCGGCCGTAATGCCTTCGCCCACGAGTCCGGCATCCACCAGGACGGCGTGCTCAAGGAGCGCACCACCTACGAGATCATGGACGCGACCGAAGTCGGGTTGGAGTCGAACTCAATCGTGCTGGGCAAGCACTCCGGCCGCCACGCGCTGCGCGACGCCCTGGACCAGCTCGGCTTCAAAATCGAGGGCAATGCGCTCAACGCTGCCTTCAAGCGCTTCAAGGAGATCGCCGACCGCAAGAAGCAGGTCACGGCGCTCGACCTGGAGGCGATCGTCTCCGACGAGATGCGCGAGCGAGCCGACGCCCATGAGCTGGCCTGGTTCGAGGTCGAGGCAGGATCGCGCCGTGAGCCGCTGGCTCGGGTCACCGTAACGCTTCCATCCGGCGAGGAGGCGGTCGGCGAGTCGAGCGGCGACGGTCCTGTCGACGCGATTTTCCGCGCAATCCAGAAAGCGACCGACACCGAGTGCGAGCTGCGCCAGTACACGGTCGAGGCGGTGACCGGGGGAGAGGATGCCCTCGGTCAGGTGACCGTGATGCTGCGCGCTGCCGGACGCCTGGCAACCGGCCAAGGCGTCGCCACCGACATCCTCGAGGCATCTGCCAGGGCTTATGTGCGGGCGCTCTCCAACGCGCTCGAGGGCGCCGCCATCCGCGAGGCCGAGGCAGCGACTGCCGAGGCCGCAGTAGAACGCACCCCGGGCCCGTAGGGCGCCCGACACACAAAAGTCACCTTCAGCGCACCATCCGCGCGCCGACCCCTGCCACCCTCGGCCAATGCCCGCCGAGACCGCAAAAACCTTTGTCCAGGACGGGTTTTTGCGGTCTCGCGGAGACGATCGCTGGTTGGCGGAGTTGGCTGCGGAGCAATTTGGGGTGGTGGGGCGGGGGCAGCTCTTGGAACTGGGTCTTACTGAAGAAGCGATTGGGGTCCGGCTCCGCATGGGGCGCCTGCATCGCCTATTCGCCGGCGTGTACGCGGTCGGGCACCGGAGGACGTCGAGGGAGGGGCGATGGATGGCGGCGGTGCTTGCGTCGGGCCCCGAAGCGGTCTTGAGCCACTGGTCCGCGGCCGCGTTTTGGATGATCCGCCCCAACTCGCGCTCGATCATCGACATCACCACCCCGCAGAAGAGCCGTTCCTGGGACGGCATCCGCCGCCACCACAAAGCCCTGCCCACTGACGAGGTCACGGTTAAGGAGAGGATTCCGGTGACTACGGTCCCGCGGACGATCCTCGATCTCGCCGCCACCGAGTCGGCCGATTTCGTCGGGAACCTCTTGCGCGAGAGCGAATACCGCCGGCTCCACGACCGACTTTCGCTGTGGGACCTGGTTGAGCGATATCCGGGCAAGCGGGGAGTGAGCAAGGTGCGGACCGCGCTGGAGCGGCTGAGGGAAGAGCCTTCCGGCCGCAGGCGCAGCCGCCTCGAGGAACGCTTCGCCCCCTTCCTCCGCCTTCACCGGCTGCCCCAACCCCGCTTCAACGACTGGATTCTCTTAGGAGATAGGCGCCACCAAGTCGACTGCCGCTGGCCGGGAACCCGACAGATCGTCGAGCTCGACGGCTGGGAGGGGCACGGCACCCGCATCGCCTTCCGCGAAGACCGCGCCCGCGACAGACAATTGAGAGTCGCCGGCTACTCGGTCACCCGCCTCACGTGGAATCAACTCGACGACGAACCCGAAGTAATTGCGGCCGACCTCCGTGCGCTCATATACAAATGTCTGTGATAACGTACGCATCCAATGGCGACTGCCGTAACCACCAATGCCTCTGAATCTCCCTCCAAGGGCCGCCGCGCGGTCGGTGCGCGCATTCATGTCTTGCGCGAAGCGATGGGCTTCTCTCTACGGGATCTGGCCGAGCGCAGCGGGGTCAGTGCGCCGATGCTGTCGCAGGTTGAGCGGGGGGAGACGAGCCCTACCCTGGCCGTCGCGGAGAAGATTGCCGCCGGTCTGGAGTTGACCCTCTCGCAACTGTTGCGCCTCGACGAGGGCGAGCACGTCTCGGTCAGCCGCGCCGCCGATCGCCGTCGCTATGAGCGCGGCGGACACCGCTTCGAGGAGCTGACCCCGCCGTTGCCGGGACAGCGCGCCGATGTCTCATTACACACGCTGCGAGCTGGGGCGACGACGGGCGGGCCGAGCGATCCGCCGATACACGAGCCCGGCAGTCGCGAGACCGCTGTCGTACTGAGCGGCGTCCTGGCGCTGATCGTTGACGGCACCCGCCACGAACTGCACGCCGGCGACAGCGTCACCTTCGATGCCGACCTGCCACACCACTTTGAGAACGACGGCGAGGAGCAAGCACGCTTCCTCGCCGTAATAGCCGCCGGACTGAGGAGGAGCTAAGCAATGCCGCAGACTATGTTCGACAAGATCTGGAGCGCGCACGAGGTCAGCGATGGCTTGCTCTACATAGACCTACATCTGGTCCACGAGGTCACCTCGCCCCAGGCCTTCGACGGTTTGCGGCTGGCTGGTCGACCACTGCGCCGGCCCGACAGGACGCTGGCGACCGCCGACCACAACGTGCCCACTGATGGCACGATGGCGGCGCGGTTGATCGCCGACGAGCTCTCCCGAGTCCAGGTTGAAACGCTGGAGCGAAACTGCGAGGAGTTCGGCGTCCCGCTCTACTCACTCGGCTCCGAGCGGCAGGGCATCGTCCACGTGATCGGACCGGAGCTGGGCGTTACCCAGCCAGGAATTACGATCGTCTGCGGCGACAGTCATACCTCCACCCATGGGGCCTTTGGTGCGCTGGCCTTCGGCATCGGCACCTCCGAGGTCGAGCACGTGCTGGCGACCCAGTGCCTAGTCCAGAAGCGGCCGAAGACGATGCGCATCCTCTACTCGGGCGAGCTCGGTTCGGGTGTGACGCCCAAGGACCTGATCCTGGCGACGATCGGCCGTCTCGGCACCGGTGGCATGACCGGCTACGCGGTCGAGTACGCCGGTCCGGCGATCGAGTCGCTTTCAATGCCCGGCCGGATGACGGTTTGCAATATGACGATCGAGGGGGGCGGCCGCGCGGGGATGATCGCCCCCGACGAGACTACCTTTGAGTGGGTGCGAGGTCGCGACGCGGCGCCACAGGACTTCGACGCCGCGGTCGAGCGCTGGCGGCAGCTGCCGACCGACGTTGGCGCCCGTTTCGACACCGAGATTGAGATCGACGCCGCCGGCATCTCGCCGATGGTCACCTGGGGAACCAATCCCGGCATGGTGATCGAGGTCACCGACTCAGTGCCCGACCCAGCGGCGATGGAGTCGCCTGCCGATCGCGAGTCGGCCGAACGTGCGCTTGCCTACATGGGTCTTGAGGCCGGCACTCCGATGACCGAGGTGAAGCCCGAACGGGTCTTCATTGGCTCCTGCACCAACTCTCGGATCGAGGACCTACGCGAGGCGGCCTCGGTGGTCGACGGCCGCCGCGTCGCCGGCTCGGTGCGAGCGATGGTCGTGCCTGGCTCCCAGCAGGTCAAAGCGACCGCAGAGGAGGAGGGGCTGCACGAGGTCTTCCGTGCCGCCGGCTTTGAGTGGCGCGAGGCCGGCTGCTCGATGTGCCTGGGGATGAACCCCGACATCCTGATCGAGGGCGAGCGCTGCGCCTCTACCTCGAATCGCAACTTCGAGGGGCGGCAAGGCAAGGGTGGCAGGACGCATCTGGTCAGTCCGAAGATGGCCGCTGCCGCCGCGATTGAGGGCCATTTCGTCGACATCAGGGATTGGAGCTAGAGATGAGGCCGATAGACGTGATCGAGGGCAAGGTATCCGTGCTCGACCGGCACGACGTCGACACCGACCAGATCATCCCCAAGCAGTTCCTCAAGCGGGTCGAGCGGACCGGTTTCGGCGAGTTCCTCTTCTACGACTGGATCCGTGACGGCGAGATCGAGTTGGAGCCAAACCCGATCCTGGTGGCCGGTCGCAACTTCGGCTGCGGATCCTCGCGCGAGCACGCCCCCTGGGCACTCGAGGACTTCGGCTTCGAGGCGATCGTCGCGCCCTCTTTCGCCGACATCTTCTATTCCAACTGCACCAAGGTCGGCTTGTTGCCGGTCGAGCTCGACGAGGAGCACTGCCGCGTGGTCGCGGAGGCGGGCGAGGCGCGGATCGACGTCGACGACCAGACGGTCACCTGCGCCGGCGGCGTCTTTGAGTTCGCAATCGAGCCCGACGTGCAGCACCGCCTCCTCAATGGCCTGGACGACATCGGAATCACTCTGGAGAGCGCCGCCGCGATCGACGCGTTCGAGGCCGTACAGGGCGCCAAGGCCGGCCCGGTGACGACCGCTCTCTGAGCAACGACATGGAACGGTCGATGAACACCAACCCCCGCGAGTGGGACGCCGAGACCTACGACGCGATCTCCGATCCCCAGTTCGAATGGGGAACGGAGGTGTTGGGACGGCTGGAGCTGCAGGGCGACGAGGCAGTCATCGACGCGGGGTGCGGCTCGGGGAAAGTCACCGAGAAGCTGGTCGAGCGGATTCCCGACGGGCAGCTGCTCGCGGTCGACGGTTCTGAGGCGATGATCGCCAAGGCAAAGGAGCGGCTGGGGGAGAGGGCGACCTATCTCGTCGCAGACCTCGTCGAACTCGAGATCGACCAGCCCATCGACCTGATCTTCTCGACCGCGACCTTCCACTGGATCGCCGATCACGACCGGCTCTTCGAGCATCTGCACGCCGCGCTGCGCCCGGGCGGGCGTCTGGTCGCCCAGTGCGGTGGTCAAGGCAACGTTGCCGAGCACGCCAGGGTGATCGCAACGGTTGCGGCGCGTCCCGAGTTCGCTTCGCATCTCGAGCAGATGACCGGCATGTGGAATTTTGCAGCTCCCGAAGAGACCGAACAGCGATTGCTGGCGGCCGGATTCACCGAGGCTCGCTGCTGGCTCGAGCCCAAGCCCGTCACCCCTGAGCATCCGCTCGAGTTCACCTCCACCGTCACCCTGGGCCCGCTCCTCGCGCAACTGCCAAGCGATCTACGCCGCCCCTTTGCCGAAGCGGTTCTCGAAGAGTCCGCGAGCCCGCTGACGCTTGACTACGTCCGCCTCAACATCGAGGCCCAGCGTTGACGCCCGCAGACGTGCCGGTGCTCCGGTGCCCTATATGACCTCTGAGCACCGGCACGTCTAGAGTGCGCGGCTCGTGAGCGACGCACCGCGCATAGTCCTGCTGCCAGGCGACGGGATCGGGTCAGAGATTGTTGCCGCGGCGCGGCAGCTGCTCGAGTCGCTCGGCGAGTTCGAGTTCGACGAGCGCCTGATGGGCGGCTGCTCGATTGACGCCAATGGCGTCGCGCTCGCTGACGAGGTGCTCGACGTCTGTAAGCAAGCCGACGCCGTACTCCTGGGCGCAGTCGGGGGGCCGAAATGGGACACGACCGACCCCGACGCGCCGCGCCCCGAGCAGGGACTGCTCGGCCTGCGCAAGGGCATGGGGCTCTACGCCAACCTGCGGCCGGTGCGGCCCAGCCCTGCACTCGTCGGCGCCAGCCCGTTGAAGGAAGAGCGGATCGCCGGCACCGACCTGCTCGTGGTGCGAGAGCTGACCGGAGGTATCTACTTCGGTGACAGTGGCCGCGAGGGGGACGTTGCCCACGACACCTGCGAGTACTCGGTCGCGGAGATCGAGCGGATCGCCCGCGCCGGCTTCGAGGCTGCGCAGCGTCGGGCCGAGGACAGCAGTGGCGCTCCCCGCGTCACCTCGGTCGACAAGGCCAATGTGCTCGAGACCTCACGTCTGTGGCGCGAGGTCGTCAGCCGCGTAGCAGGCGAGTTCCCCGACGTCGAGCTCGACCATCTGCTGGTTGACAACGCGGCGATGCAGCTCGTCTCGCGCCCCGCGGAGTTCGACGTGATCGTCACCGAGAACCTCTTCGGCGACATCCTCAGCGATGAGTCGGCGATGCTCACCGGCTCGCTCGGGATGCTGCCGTCGGCAAGCCTCGGCGAGCCCGGCGCGCCGGGCCTGTTCGAGCCCGTCCACGGCTCCGCCCCCGACATTGCCGGCCAGGGCATCGCCAACCCGCTCGCCACCTTCCTCAGCACGGCGATGATGCTGCGCCATGGCCTCGGCCGCCCCGATGAGGCGGAGCAGATCGAGACAGCGGTCGACGCCGTCCTGGAGCAAGGCCTCCGAACCCATGACTTGGCGGCCGCCGGAGAGGACTCCGTAGGCACCAGCGAGATCACCGAAGCCGTGCTCGCAGAGCTGTAGCTCGACCTTCCTCGACTCATCGGGCATAATTTCCCGGGATGGAGACGGCAGAGCTGATCTGGCAGAACGGCGAGTTCGTGCCCTGGCACGAGGCCACCACGCATGTGCTCAGTCACGGCCTGCACTACGGAACCGGCGTTTTCGAGGGAATCCGCTGCTATGAGACCGAGCGCGGCCCGGCGATATTCCGCCACCAGGACCATCTCGACCGGCTCGCCAAGTCGGCCGAGCTCTACTACTTCGAGCTTGCCTATTCGGGCGAGGAAATCGCCGAGGCGACGCGGGAGCTGATCCGCCGCAACGAGCTGCGCTCCTGTTATATCCGGCCGCTCGCCTTTCGCGGCTACGGCAATCTCGGTCTGTACGCGACCGACGCGCCGATCGACCTCGTCATCGCCGCCTTCCCCTGGGGTGCTTATCTAGGTGAGGAGGGCCAGAAGCACGGTATCCGGGCCAAGGTCTCGAGCTGGCGACGGATCGGCTCCGGCGGACTTATTCCTCATGCCAAGGCATCGGGTCAGTACCTGAACTCAATCCTGGCCAAGACCGAGTCACAGAACGCCGGCTATGAAGAGGCCCTGTTGCTCGACGAGCGAGGCTTTGTCTGCGAGGGCTCGGGCGAGAACATCTTCTTGGTTCGCGACGGTCAGATCGTCACCCCACCGCACGTCGCTGCGATCCTCGACGGCATCAACCGCAAATCGGTAATCCAGATTGCCCGCGATCTCGGCTACACCGTGGTGGAGCGCGACGTCGCCCGCTCAGAGCTCTACTTGGCAGAGGAGGTCTTCCTTACCGGCACCGCCGCCGAGCTGGTGCCGGTGCGCGAGATCGACGATCATCCGCTCGGCGAGCCGGGCGAGATCACGCGCGTGATTCAAGCCAAATTCCAGGACGCCCTGCACGGCCGCGCCGAGGAGTACCTCGAGTGGCTCGACTTCGTAGAGGTGCCGACCGGGCGAATTACGCCTGCCGCCTAGCGGCTGGCGCTGCGCTGCGCGCACTCCCCCGGTTCACCCTCGTACGAAAGGCATTCAGATGGAACAGGTGAAGCTCTATGACACCACCTTGCGCGACGGCATGGGCGGCCCCGGCATGTCGCTCTCGGTGGGGGAGAAGCTGAAAGTCGTGCGCGCCCTCGACGAGCTCGGCGTGCAGACGATCGAGGCCGGTTTTCCCAGCTCCAACCCCAAGGAAGCGGAGTTGTTCGAGCAGCTAGCCGAGCTCGAGCTAGAGCAGGCGACGATCGCCGCATTCGGCATGACCCGGCGCCGCGACCGCAGTGCCGAGGAGGACGAAGCGCTTGCCGTGCTCGTCGAGAGCTTCGCTCCGGTCGTCTGCCTGGTCGGCAAGAGCTGGGGCCTACATCTGGAGAAGGTGATCAAGGTCTCCGCCGAGGAGAACTTGGCGATGATCGCCGACTCGATCGCCTTTTGCCGTCAGCGCGGCAAGCGGCCGATCTTCGATGCCGAGCACTTCTTCGATGGCTACCGCGACGATGCTGCCTACGCGCTCGAGTGCGTCGCCGCCGCCGCTGACGCCGGCGCCGAGAACGTCACCCTCTGCGATACCAACGGGGGCAGCCTGCCTGCCTTTGTCGCCGCAGCGACGGCCGCCGTGGTCGAGGCGCTCGGCGACGAGGTGGAGGTCGGCATCCATACTCACGACGACGCCGGTTGCGCCGTCGCCAACTCACTCGCCGCCGTTGACGCGGGCGCCCGTCTCGTGCAGGGGACCGTCAACGGCTATGGCGAGCGCTGCGGCAACGCCAACCTGGCGACGATCCTGCCCGCGCTGCAGCTCAAGATGGGCTTTGAAGTTGTGCCGGGCGACAAGCTGGCCGTCCTGACCAGGACGAGTCACTACCTCGACGAGCTCTGCAATATGGCTCCGAACCCCGACCAGCCCTACGTCGGGCGCAACGCCTTCGCCCATAAGGCGGGTATGCATGCAGCCGGAGTCGAGGCCGACGCCCGCACCTTCGAGCACCTCGACCCGACACTGCTTGGCAACGAGCGCGAAATCCTCGCCTCGGAGCTGTCGGGAAAGGCGACGATCCGCACCCAGGCAGCGCAAGCGGGCCTCAACCTCGACGAGGACGAGGCGGCGCACGCCGTCGAGCGCCTCAAGGAGCGCGAGCATCGGGGCTACCACTACGAGGCGGCACCGGCGTCCTTCGAGCTTCTGTTGCGCCGCGAGGCCGGCAGCTATGAGCCGCTTTTCGAGCTGGAGAGCTTCAAGGTCCTGGTCGAGAAGCGCGCCGACGGCGCGGTGGAAACCGAGGCGACGATCAAGGTCAAGGTCGACGGCAAGCGCTACGTCCGGGTCGCCGAGGGAAACGGCCCGGTCAACGCCCTCGACAGTGCCCTGCGCGGCGCAATCGCCGATCGCTATCCACACCTCGCCGATATCGAGCTGACCAACTACAAGGTGCGGATCCTCGACGAGAGCCATGGGACCGGCGCTGTCACTCGCGTCCTGCTCGATTCCGCCGACCGCGAGCGCGAGTGGGGGACGATCGGCGTCTCGGAGAACATCATCGAGGCGTCGTGGGAGGCCCTGGTCGACTCGCTGGAGTACGCCTTCCAGCCCCGCGGGTAGTGTGGCCGCCACCAATGGCCGGACAGTCCGAGATCGAGCCGATCCCCCTTGCCCGACCAGAGATTGGCGAGCGGGAGGAGGAGCTGGTGCTCGAGGTGCTTCGCTCCGGTCGGCTCTCGCTCGGCCCGATTGGCGAGCGCTTCGAGCATGATCTCTCTGCCTGGCTCGGAGTAGAGGACGCCGTTGGTGTCTCCAGTGGCACTACGGCGCTTCACCTCGGTGTCAGGGCGCTCGGCTGGGGTCCCGGGGACGAGGTCCTCACCAGCCCTTTTAGCTTTGTCGCCTCGGCCAACTGCCTGCTCTACGAGGGTGCCCGTCCGGTCTTCTGCGACGTTGACCCGATAACCCTCAACCTCGACCCGGCTGCGGTCGAGGCGGGCATGGGGGGGCGCAGCGCCGGCATTCTGCCGATCCACATCTTCGGCTTCCCGGCGGCAATGCCGGAGTTGGAGGCGCTCGCCGCTCGCCGCGGCCTTGGCGTCCTTGAGGACGCCTGCGAGGCGCTTGGCGCGGTCGATTCGGAGGGCCGTCCGGTCGGCAGCCGTGGCAATCTCGCGACCTTCGCCTTCTACGCCAATAAGCAGTTGACCACCGGCGAGGGGGGGATGATCGTGCCCTCAAGTTCAGCTGATGCCGTGCGCTTGCGCTCCGAGCGCAACCAGGGCCGTGCCCCGGACATGGGCTGGCTCGACCACGGCGGGCTCGGCTTCAACTATCGCCTCTCCGACCTCGCCGCGGCGCTCGGCGTCGCCCAGATGGAGAAGCTCGACGCGATGCTCGCCAAGCGCTCCGCGGTGGCGTCGATGTACGAGCAGGGCCTGGCCGAAGTTGAGGGCATTGCCGTCCCAATTGCCAGCCGTGGGGCCGAGCGCCGCAGCTGGTTCGTCTACGCCGTCCGCCTCGCCGATGGAGTCGATCGCGACGCGGTTGTCGCCCGGCTCGCCGCCGATGGGATTGCCTCCAAGGCCTATCTGCCCTGCATCCACCTATTTCCTCATCTACGCAAGCTCGGCTACCGCGAGGGTCAGTTCCCGGTCGCCGAAGCGGCGGCGGCGCACTCGCTGGCCCTGCCCTTCTTCCCGGCGATGACCGAGTCGCACATCGCCCGGGTATGCGAGGCTCTCGCCCGATCCCTGCGCTGATGTCTCGCTTCCGCAAAGACCCAGACCCGCGCTTCTGGCGCATCAACCGCTCGCTTGAGTTTGACTGGCCGCTGGCGCCCTACGACATCGACCAGTCCCAGGCGCACGCTCGGGCCCTGCGCCAGATCGGCGTTCTCGATGACTCCGAGCTAGAGCAGATCGTCGCTGGCCTCGGCCGAGTGCACGAGCGGATGGGCGCCCACGGCTTCGAGTTCGAGCCGGCCGACGAGGACATACACATGGCGATCGAGCGGCTGCTCGGCGAGGAGATCGGCCCGCTGGCCGGCAAGCTCCACACCGGCCGCTCACGCAACGACCAGGTCGCGACCGACATGGCGATGGTCGTGCAGGTGCACTCCCTGCAGGCGATCGACTTGGCGGCGGCGGCGATGGAGCGCTTGCTCGATCTGGCCGAGCGCCACCGTGACTGGCCGATGCCCGGTTACACCCACCTGCAGCGCGCCCAGCCCGTCTACTTGGGCCACCATCTGCTCGCTTACTTCTGGATGCTCGCCCGGGATGTGCTGCGCTTCCAGTTCGCGCTCGACAGCGCCAGCGTGATGCCACTCGGTTCGGGGGCCCTTGCCGGAGTCAATTGGGAGATCGACCGCAATGCGGTTGCCGACGACCTCGGCTTTGAACACGTCACCCGCAACTCGATCGACGGCGCCTCCAACCGTGACTTCGTTCTCGACTATCTCTCGGCTGCCTCGATCTGCGCCATGCACCTTTCCCGGCTGGGTTCGGAGATCGTCATCTGGTCGAGCAGCGAGTTCGGCTTTTGTCAGCTCGACGAGTCCTTCTCCTCGGGCTCGTCGATCATGCCGCAGAAGGTGAATCCCGACTCGGCGGAGCTGCTGCGCGCCAAGAGCCCGCGGGTCGCCGCTGACTACCTGGCACTACTGGGCACTATGCACGCCTTGCCGCTGACCTACGGCAAGGACATGCAGGAGGACAAGGAGCCGCTGTTCGATGCCGTCGACACGGTTGAGTCCTGCCTCGACGCCGTCGCGGGAATGTTGGCTGGGATTACGTTCGACCGGGAGCGCTTGGAGGACGCCTCAGGAGACGAGATGCTGGCTGCGACTGAGGTTGCTGACCTGTTGGTCCGCAAGGGGGTGCCGTTCCGCGAGGCACACGGGATCGTCGGTGGCCTGGTCCGCGACGCGGTCGAGCGTGGGAAGACGCTGTCCGAGCTAACTCCCGAGGAGCTACGCGAGCGTTCCGAGCAGCTCGATGACTCTTTCTACGAAGTGCTGAAGCGCGAGAGTTGGCTCGAGTCGAAGAAGATCGAGGGCGGCACCGGCTCAGCGGCGCTCGCCGAGCAGATCGCCCTTGCCCACAAGACCCTGTTGGCGGTCAAGACCCGGGTGCTCGACGAGCGGTCGTGAAGGCGGCCGCGCCAGAGCGGCTCGGCGTCGAGTTCTTTGCGCGCTCGGTGCACACCGTGGCGAACGAGCTGATCGGCTGCCGGCTCTCCTATAAGGGTTGTGGCGGCACGATCGTCGAGACCGAGAGCTACGAGCGCGACGATCCCGCCTGCCACGCCTACGTCGGCTTGACCAAGCGAACCGAAGTCCTGTTCGGGCCACCCGGCCGCGCCTATGTCTACCTCTCCTACGGCATCCACAGCCTGCTCAACGCCGTCGCCGAACCCGAGGGCGAGGCAGCAGCAGTTCTGATCCGGGCACTCGAACCAACGGAGGAGCTCGACGCAATGCGCCTACGCCGCGGCGAGCGCCCCGACACCGACCTCTGCTCAGGCCCAGGCAAGCTCACCGAGGCCCTCGGCATCGGCCTCGACGCAAACGACGCCGACCTCAGCGCCGATCCCTTTCTGCTCTTACCTCCAGAACTTGACTGGAGCGGCGAGGTCGTCACGAGCCCCCGCGTCGGCATCACCAAAGCCGTAGAGCGCCCCTGGCGCTTCAGTCTCGGGGGAAGTCCCTACGTGTCGCGACCAA
Organism: uncultured Solirubrobacterales bacterium; assembly: GCA_963703175.1. Classification (GTDB taxonomy): domain Bacteria; phylum Actinomycetota; class Thermoleophilia; order Solirubrobacterales; family 70-9; genus VRUE01. The sequence continues at coordinate 2,850,916 of OY969794.1, read as the reverse complement.
GGCCATCCGGGTAGGGGTGAAACGTCTTGTACTTTTTCGTTGCCGGGCTAGCGGACGACCGGGAGGCGATCCACCGAAAAAGTTAAGTGGAACCCCTACCCGGATGGCCTTGGTCAGCCAGCCGTAATCCCGCCGCCGCCACCCGATTCCGGCGCGGCTTCAGGTGCGCCTTCGGGCGCCGCTTCGACTTCGGGCGGGGCTTCCGTTTCGGGTGCCGGTTCGATTACTTCCGGTTCGGGCGCGGATTCAGAGGGGGTATAGGTTTCTTCTTCGCTCGAGCCCTTTGACTTAGCCGCCTTTTCGCTGGCGCTTTCCGCCGCCCGCTCTTCTTTGATGCTTTCCCAGGCCGAGACGACGCTGGCCCAGATCAGCGCCGGGAAGGTTCCGCCCATGACCGGGCCGCCGTTGTAGAGCGTCGTCATCGGCGTCACCGTGTCGGCATAGCCGACCCAGACGCAGGCGGTGACTTCTTCGGTCGCGCCGCAAAACCAGGCGTCGCCATTTTCCTCGGTCGTGCCGGTCTTGCCCCACTGGCCGCTGGCGCCGATGTTGGCGTGCGTGCCGGTGCCGCTGCTGACGACCGTTTCAAGGATGCTCTTGGCCTCGGTCGCGGTGCTTTCGGAGAGCACCTGTTCGTGGGTCGAGTCGTTGTCGCCGCCCTTGATCGTGTGGCCGTCCTGGTCTTCCACCTGCGTGTAGGCAACGGGGCTGTCGCCTGGCTCGGGGGCAAGCGTTCCGCTGACCCGGTCGCCGTCGTTGGCGATCGTCATGTAGGCGTAGGCCCAGCCGAGCGGCGTCACGCCTTCCTTCAACCCACCGAGGACCATCGCCGGGTTGGTCGAGATCGGTTCGCGGTAGCCCATCTTGTGGATCGTTGCCGCGATCGACCGGGTGCGATCCTCGATCGTCTTGCCTTCTAGGCCTTCCAGCGCGAGCTGGGCGTAGATCGAGTTGTCGGAGTAGGTCGTCGCGCAGATGATGCTGCAGGAACCGAGGTAGGAGTCCTCGTCGTTGTGGACGACGAACGTTTCCTGGCCGTGCTTGCCGAAGTGGAATTCCTGCGGCGACGATTCGTAGACCGTTTCCGGTGAGATTCCCTCTTCAAGCGCCGTGATCAGCGTGAACGGCTTGATCGAGGACCCAGGCTGCCGGTGACCGAGCGTGGCCAGGTTGAAGGGCTTGGTCTCGAAGTTAGGTCCTCCGACCATCGCCTTTACGCCGGCGTTCTTGTTATCGAGCACGACCACCGACGCAGTCGGGGGCAGGTAGCCGAGGTAGTTGTTGACCGATTCTTCGGCGGCTTCCTGGAGGCGCAGATCGATGGTGGTCTTCACTTTCAGCCCACCGAAGAACGATTTAGCAGCACCGAAGCGATCGACCAGCTGCTGCCGTAGCCAAGAGGTGAAATAGGGAGCCTTCGAGTCGAGGCGCGGCGGATGGATGTCGGCGGGCGCAGGCAGCGCCTCTTGGGAGCCTTCCTTGTACTGCGTCTCGGTTATGTAGCCCTGTTCGTACATCTTTTCCAGGACCAAATTGCGGCGCATCAAGGAGTTTTCGGGGTAGATCTTCGGGTCATAGGCGGAGGGCGAGGCGATGATTGCCGCCAGGGTCGCCGCCTCGCCGGGCTCGAGCACCGCCGCGCAGGGCTCGGTGGAGGTGCCGCAGCCAGGGTGCGCCGCGCCGAAGTAAGTCCGCGCCGCAGCCTCGATTCCGTAAGCGCCCTCGCCGAAATAGATGGTGTTGAGGTACTCGGTGAGGATCTTGTCCTTGCTCCAATGGCGCTCCAGTCGGTAGGCGAGCGCTGCCTCACGAAACTTCTCGAAGAGCGTGCGGCTGCCCTGGGCGGCGAGCGCGTTCTTGACGAACTGCTCAGTGATCGTCGAGGCACCCTGGACGGCGCTCTGGCTGAGGATGTCCTTGATTAGGGCGCGGCCGATGCCCTGGAAGTCAACCCCGGCGTGTTCGTAGAAGCGCGCATCCTCGATCGAGACCACCGCGTTCTTGACGTTGGGCGAGATCTGACCCGAAGTGAGCAGGATCTTGTTCTGGTTGCTGGTCAGAGTGCCGATCGGCTCGCCGGAGGCGTCGAAGACCTCGCTGTTCTTGGCCGCCTTGTACTGGGCGAAGTTGTAAATCGCCGGCAAATCCTGGGAAACAGCCGTCATCATTCCGAAGACCAGCGAGACCACGGCAAGGATGCCGAGACCAAGTAGTACAAAGAGAACGCGCAGCTTCTTCAGGCGCGGCTTGGTGCGTTGGCCCGCCAAGAGGAGGCGGCAGTCTAGCATTGCGGCCTTGTCTGACTTGACGCGTAACGCAGTCGACGTGCTGCCCGAGGGGATGCTCGCCGAGCAGCTCGGAGCGGATCGCCCCCTGCGGATCAAGCTCGGCATCGACCCGACTACCGCCGACATCCACCTCGGCCACACCGTCGTGCTCGAGAAGCTGCGCGAGTTCCAGCAGACGGGTCATACCGTCGTGCTGATCATCGGTGACTTCACCGCCAAGGTCGGCGACCCCAGCGGGCGTTCTGCGCAAAGGCCAGTGCCGAGCGCCGAGGAGATCGAAACCAATGCCGCCACTTACCAGGAGCAGGCTTTCAAGCTGCTCGACCGGGAGCGCACCGAGGTCCGCTTCAACAGCGAGTGGCTGCAAATGGCGCCCAACGAACTGCTCGGACTGCTCGCTCATACGACGGTGGCGCGCCTGCTCGAGCGCGATGACTTCCAGAAGCGGATGGCGGCCGGACAACCGGTCTCAGCCGTCGAGCTGCTCTACCCGCTGCTACAGGGCTACGACTCAGTCGCGGTCGAAGCCGACGTTGAGCTGGGGGGGACCGACCAGAAGTTCAACCTGCTCTTCGGCCGCGACATCCAAGCCGCCTATGGCCACAAGCCTCAGTCGATCCTGACGATGCCAATCCTGGTCGGAACCGACGGCGTGCAGAAGATGAGCAAGTCGCTCGGCAACTACATCGGCGTGACCGAGCCGCCCGAGGAGATGTTCGGCAAGCTGATGAGCATCCCCGACGAGGCGATGCCCGAGTACTTCCGGTTGCTACTTGGCGAAGACCTGCCTGCCGAGCCTCCGAGCAAAGCCAAGCGCGAGCTTGGCAGGCGGATCGTCGATCGCTTCCATGGCGAGAATTCGGGACCAGCAGCAGAGGAACACTTCAACCGGCTGTTCGTCGACAGGGGAATCCCCGATGAGATGCCCGAGGTCTCGCTAGGGGACTTTGCCGCTGACCGCCACGACATGGTCCACCTACCGCAGCTGATGGCTAAGAGCTTCGAGATCAGTTCCAGCGAGGCGCGGCGGCTGATTGAGCAGGGCGCGGTGAAGCTCGACGGCGAGCCATGGCCCGGGCACCTGCTGGATGAGGAAGCCGGCAAGCTCGACGACCGCGTGCTGCAGGCCGGCAAGCGCCGTTTTTTGCGCTTGCGCGCCCCTGCCTGAACAGGCGTTAGGCAAAGCGCCTCCACAGCGCTATACTGCTCGTCCCTTCGGGATTGGCCCGGTGCCATCCCGTGCGCGAACGACGGCGGATCCCGTTGTCGTTGAGGGCGCAGCGGTCTTTGAAAACTGAGCAGCGTGCACCCGCGGACATTCGTGTTCGTGGGATGTTTGAGCCCGATCCACTCGGCGCGCCAGCGCACCGAGTGGTCTGATTTACCCGTCATGCCGGCCACCATGTATGTGTACCCGGTGGCCAGCCAGGCATGGCATCTCTCTGTAGAAGTACTCTTCACGGAGAGTTTGATCCTGGCTCAGGACGAACGCTGGCGGCGTGCTTAACACATGCAAGTGGTGCGACGAACCAGGGCTTGCCCTGGGGCCAAGCCGCGAACGGGTGAGTAACACGTGAGTAACCTGCCCCGATGACCGGGACAACCCGAGGAAACTCGGGCTAATACCGGATGTGGCGCACAGGCGTAAGCCTGTTCGCTAAAGGAAGCTTCGGCCTCCGCATTGGGAGGGGCTCGCGGCCCATTAGCTTGTTGGTGGGGTTATGGCCTACCAAGGCGACGATGGGTAGCTGGTCTGAGAGGACGATCAGCCACACTGGGACTGAGACACGGCCCAGACTCCTACGGGAGGCAGCAGTGGGGAATCTTGCGCAATGCGCGAAAGCGTGACGCAGCAACGCCGCGTGGGGGAAGACGGCCTTCGGGTTGTAAACCCCTTTCAGGAGGGACGAAGGTTCGGCGGTTAACAGCCGTCCGGACTGACGGTACCTCCAGAAGAAGCTCCGGCTAACTACGTGCCAGCAGCCGCGGTAATACGTAGGGGGCAAGCGTTGTCCGGAATCATTGGGCGTAAAGCGCGCGTAGGCGGCCCTGTAAGTCCGTTGTGAAAGTCAAAGGCTCAACCTTTGAAAGCCGATGGATACTGCAGGGCTAGAGTCCGGAAGAGGCGAGTGGAATTCCTGGTGTAGCGGTGGAATGCGCAGATATCAGGAGGAACACCAATAGCGAAGGCAGCTCGCTGGGACGGTACTGACGCTAAGGCGCGAAAGCGTGGGGAGCGAACAGGATTAGATACCCTGGTAGTCCACGCCGTAAACGATGGGCACTAGGTGTGGGAGGTGTCGACTCCTCCCGTGCCGTCGCTAACGCACTAAGTGCCCCGCCTGGGGAGTACGGCCGCAAGGCTAAAACTCAAAGGAATTGACGGGGGCCCGCACAAGCAGCGGAGCATGTGGTTTAATTCGACGCAACGCGAAGAACCTTACCTGGGCTTGACATGTTGGTGACCGCCGTGGAAACACGGTTTTCCTTCGGGACACCATCACAGGTGGTGCATGGCTGTCGTCAGCTCGTGTCGTGAGATGTTGGGTTAAGTCCCGCAACGAGCGCAACCCCCGTTCCATGTTGCCAGCATTAAGTTGGGGACTCATGGGAGACTGCCGGTGACAAACCGGAGGAAGGTGGGGATGACGTCAAGTCATCATGCCCCTTATGTCCAGGGCTACACACGTGCTACATTGGCGCATACAAAGGGCTGCAATACCGTGAGGTGGAGCGAATCCCAGAAAGTGCGTCTCGGTTCGGATTGAAGGCTGAAACTCGCCTTCATGAAGCTGGAGTTGCTAGTAATCGCAGATCAGCAATGCTGCGGTGAATACGTTCCCGGGCCTTGTACACACCGCCCGTCACACCACGAAAGCAAGTAACACCCGAAGCCGGTGGCCTAACCTTTTGGAGGGAGCCGTCGAAGGTGGGACCTGTGATTGGGGTGAAGTCGTAACAAGGTAGCCGTAGCGGAAGCTGCGGCTGGATCACCTCCTTTCTAGGGAGTTTCTCTAGAACGTCGACCGGGCTCCCCAGTGGCTGTATGTCACTGGGAACGCTGCTCAGTTTTGAGAGACCGCCAGCGGAAGTACTCCGCTGCGTGCGCCTCGGTGGACCTTGAAAACTGTACAAGACCAACATGAGAGCCTGTCGCAAGACAGGCTCTGGGTATTTAATTAACGATTCTTACATGTATGTGTAAGGGTCGCTCACCGTCAAGATAGTAAGGGCTTACGGTGGATGCCTTGGCACCAGGAGTCGATGAAGGACGTGGACGGCTGCGATAAGCCGCGGTGAGGCGCTGAACTGCCATTGACCCGCGGATTTCCGAATGGGGAAACCCGGCGCCGGTAATGCGGCGTCATCCAGTGGTGAATTCATAGTCATTGGAAGGCAACCGGGGGAACTGAAACATCTAAGTACCCCGAGGAATAGAAATCAACCGAGACTCCCTTAGTAGTGGCGAGCGAAAGGGGATCAGCCTAAACCCAGCAGATGCAAGCGGGCACGCGTTGTCTGTTGGGGGTCGTAGGACATCACGCCCGGGCCGTGCCTGGCTCGGCGGCAGTTACCAAATCAGGTGTTAACCGAAGCGAGTGGAACCTCGCACCACAGAGGGCAATCGTCCCGTAGGTGAAAACGCACTGATCTGCCGAATGATGTTCCTGAGTAGGACCGCACCCGTGAAACGCGGTCTGAATCTGGGGGGACCACCCTCCAAGGCTAAGTACTACCTGGTGACCGATAGTGAACTAGTACCGTGAGGGAAAGGTGAAAAGCACCCCTGAAGGGGAGTGAAATAGTACCTGAAACCGTAAGCCTACAAGTGGTCGGAGCACCTTCGGGTGTGACGGCGTGCTTTTTGCATCACGAGCCGGCGAGTTACTCGTCAGTGGCAAGGTTAAGCGATGAGCGGAGCCGTAGCGAAAGCGAGTCTGAATAGGGCGACATAGTCATTGGCGGTAGACCCGAAACTGGGCGAGCTATCCATGGGCAGGCTGAAGCGGGGGTAAGACCTCGTGGAGGGCCGAACCGACCTAGGTTGAAAACTGGGCGGATGACCTGTGGATTGGAGTGAAAGGCTAATCAAGCCCAGAGATATCTGGTTCTCTCCGAAATATATTTAGGTATAGCCTCGCGTGATTGCGTGGCGGCCGTAGAGCACTGTTTGGACTAGGGGCCCTACCAGGTTACCGACTTCAGGCAAACTCCGAAGACCGTCACGGTTAGCGCGGGAGTCAGTGTGCGGGGGATAAACTTCGTACGCAAAAGGGGAACAACCCAGACCATCAGCTAAGGACCCTAAGTACTAGCTAAGTGGTGAACGATGTCCGAGTGCAGAGACAACCAAGAGGTTGGCTTAGAAGCAGCCACCCTTGAAAGAGTGCGTAACAGCTCACTGGTCAAGTGTTCGGGCGCGGAGAATGTAACGGGGCTCAAGCTAGTCTCCGAAGCTATGGGTGTGCAGGCCTGCGGGTTCTGCACGCGGTAGGAGAGCGTTCCAGTTGCGTGAAGCAGGCGCGTAAGCTCCTGTGGAGTGGCTGGAAGTGAGAATGCCGGCATGAGTAACGATAGAGGGGTGAGACTCCCCTCCACCGATTGTCCAAGGATTCCTGAGTAAAGTTCGTCTGCTCAGGGTTAGTCGGGACCTAAGGCGAGGCCGAAAGGCGTAGTCGATGGCCAACAGGTTGATATTCCTGTACCACGTCGTTTCCGTTATGACCGATGGGGGGACGGGGAAGGGTAAGGGAACCCAGGCGATGGTCGTCCTGGGGCAAGCACGTAGCCAGTCTCTGTAGGGAAATCCGCAGGGGCGTTTTGACGCGAGGTGCGATGCCAGCTGGCTTGACCGCCGGCCAGTCCCCGATCCCATGCCTCCGAGAAAATCCTCTAGGCAGGATTCGCGTGCCCGTACCGATAACCGACACAGGTGGACAAGTAGAACATACTGAGGTGAGCGAGCTAACTCTCGTTAAGGAACTCGGCAAAATCGTCCCGTAACTTCGGGAGAAGGGACGCCCCGGTAGGGTGAACTCCGTACGGAGGGAGCCTGAGGGGGCCGCAGTGAATTGGTCCAACCGACTGTTTACCAAAAACACAGGCCTCTGCTAAGTCGCAAGACGACGTATAGGGGCTGACGCCTGCCCGGTGCCGGAAGGTTACGCGGACTTGTTAGCGCTTCGGCGCGAAGCAATGAAGCTAAGCCCCGGTAAACGGCGGCCGTAACTATAACGGTCCTAAGGTAGCGAAATTCCTTGTCGGGTAAGTTCCGACCTGCACGAATGGCGCAACGAGTTGGACGCTGTCTCAACGAGAGGCTCGGTGAAATTAAAGTCTCGGTGAAGATGCCGAGTACCCGCAGCTAGACGGAAAGACCCCGTGAACCTTTACTGCAACTTGATATTGGAGTCTGATGTATCTCGCTCAGGATAGGTGGGAGACAGTGAACCGGCGGCCTTGGCTGCCGGGGAGTCGTCCTTGAGATACCACCCTTGATGTTTTGGGCTTCTAACACCATGCCGTGACCCGGGTGGTGAACAGTGTCAGGTGGGCAGTTTGACTGGGGCGGTCGCCTCCTAAAGAGTAACGGAGGCGCCCAAAGGTTCCCTCAGCACGGTTGGAAATCGTGCGTAGAGTGTAAAGGCAACAAGGGAGCTTGACTGCGAGACCGACGGGTCGAGCAGGAACGAAAGTTGGGCTTAGTGATCCGGCGGTAGCAAGTGGAAGCGCCGTCGCTCAACGGATAAAAGGTACTCCGGGGATAACAGGCTTATCGTTTCCAAGAGTCCACATCGACGAAACGGTTTGGCACCTCGATGTCGGCTCGTCGCATCCTGGGGCTGGAGTAGGTCCCAAGGGTTGGGCTGTTCGCCCATTAAAGCGGTACGCGAGCTGGGTTCAGAACGTCGTGAGACAGTTCGGTCCCTATCTGCTGTGGGCGTTGGAGAGTTGAGAGGAGTCATCCCTAGTACGAGAGGACCGGGATGAACGTGCCGCTGGTGTATCTGTTGTCCTGCCAAGGGCATCGCAGGTTAGCTACGCACGGAACGGATAACCGCTGAAGGCATCTAAGCGGGAAGCCGTCCTCGAGATGAGCTCTCCCATCCCTTCGAGGGAGTAAGACCCCTGGTAGACCACCAGGTTGATAGGCCGGCGGTGCAAGCGCAGTGATGTGCTCAGCCGACCGGTACTAATGGGTCGAGGGCTTGACGGATATTTATTTCTTACCTTTGGTCTTGTGCGGTTTTCAAGCTCCACCGGGGGCGGTTTCGCAAAATTCCGGTGGCGCATAGCGAGTGGGAAACACCTCTTCCCATTCCGAACAGAGCAGTTAAGCCACTCTGCGCCGATGGTACTTGGGGGGCAACCCCCTGGGAGAGTAGGTCGCCGCCGGTTCTTCGAAGCACCGAAAGCGAATGATTCCGATCCAGCCAGCCGCGGATTGCACGCCTGGCGCGGCGCTGGATCGGCACTCGCCGCCTTGCGCGTAGCCCTGCTACGCGCTGCGGCTGCGCGCGCCACCCAGCTTGGCCAGTCGCACCCCCGCGACTACCTGGAGTCGAAATCAGTCGCTTCCGCCGCTTAGTTCTACGACTGAGCAGCGAAGCGATCGACCGCGGCACTCCAGGAGCCGGTGCTGCGGATGGCACCCACGCGGCGCCGGCCCTCGCAGGGCTTGACCTGGGGGGCGACGGGCTCCAGGCCGTACTCGCCAAGAGTCGCGAAGTCGATCACCAGGTCTGCAGCGTCGGCAACTTGCGTGCTGAAGGTCTTTTTCGTATCGAACATAGGTTCGACTCTACGGACGCTTTCGGACGGCTTGCGGATTTTGCAGGCGCTTTTGCAATTCGTGCCTGGTGGCGGCCTTTTTTGCCGCTTCGGCCGGCTTGTCGAAGGCGAGAATGAGAGCCGCCGTCTCCGCTGGTTTCTCGACTTCGGGCGAGTGGCCCGCACCGGCGATCAGCTTGGTCTGGGCCCCAGCTGCTCGGTATGCTGCAAGCGCTCCCTCGGGATCCTTGGCGATCTGCTCCTCGGCTCCCATGATCGCCAGGACCGGCTTGCCGGTCGCCGCCGCACGCTGCGGGAGCGCCTCTTCGCCGGTGTAGTCGTCAAAGGCTTCGTGCGAGCCGGTGTAGGAACTGTAGGTCATCTGCTTCACATCCTCGACGAATGCGTCTGGAACCTTGAAGCCGGGGGCGAAGGCAATCTCTAGGCCGTTGCGGATCGAGAAGTCGGGCTTGATCCGCCACAGGGTCTGGCCGATCACCGGCTTGAACGGCAGTTCGCCGATGAAGCCGACGTCTCCGTAGCTGTCGTCGGGGATGCTGTCGATCGCCACCAGTCGGTTGACTAATTGCGGCGACTGTTCCGCCAGGGCGATTGCCACCGGGCCGCCGAGCGAGTGGCCGACGACCTCGGCGTCGCGCACGCCCATCCGCCCGAGAACGCCCGCGATCAGGTTGGCCTGATTTTCAATCGAGTATCCCGACGAGGGCTTTTCGGAGCCACCGTGGCCGAGCAGGTCGATCGCGACCACCCGATGGGCGGCTGCCAGGCGCGGGATCACGCCGTCCCACCAGTTGATGGCGCAGGTGAAGCAGTGGATTAGGACAATCGGACTGCCGTCGCGGGGGCCCTTTTCGACGACCTCCATATCGCCGCCAGGCAGGCTGACGATTCGGCCGCCGGGTTCAGTCACGCCGGCCGACTTGGTTTCGGCGTCGGTCATCAGCACGTTGACCCCGAGCAGCAGCGCCAGGACGACAACAACGCCGATCAAGATCTTCCATCCCCGTCTCATTGCAGCAGTACCCTAACCGGACTCATGGAGAAGTTCGTAATCGAAGGAGGCACGCCGCTCTCGGGCGAGCTGACGCCCGCCGGCAATAAGAACGCGGCGCTGCCGATCCTCGCCGCGTGCCTGCTGACCGATGAGGAGCTGTTGCTGCACCGTGTGCCGCGAATCCGCGACACCGAAGCCCAGATCGCATTGCTCGAACGCCTCGGGGTCGAAGCCGCCTGGGTCGCCGACAACAGCCTCCGCCTGTGCGCCGGGTCTGTCTCCAACGTCGCCGTTGACGAGGAGCTCTCAAGTCAAATTCGCGCCTCGTTTCTGCTTGCCGGGCCGCTTTTGGCTCGCTACGGGGAGGCGCGTATGCCGCCGCCCGGCGGCGACTTCATCGGCCGCCGCCGGCTCGATGCGCACCTCGACGCCTTCGCCGATCTCGGCGCCCGGGTCGAGGGCGACCGCTGGATTGAGCTGAGCGCACCAGCAGGCGGCCTGCAGCCGTGCGCGATTTTCATGGACGAGCCCTCGGTGATGGGAACCGAGAACGCACTGATGGCTGCGGCGCTGACGCCGGGTCCAACGACGATCTCCAATGCGGCAAGCGAGCCACACGTCCAGGATCTTGCGCGACTACTGACGAGCATGGGTGCCGAGGTGACCGGAATCGGCTCCAACGTGATGACCGTGCACGGACGTGACCGGCTCGGCGGCGCCGAGCACACAATCTCGCCCGACCACATTGAGGTCGGTAGCTTCATGGCGCTGGCTGCAGCGACCGGGGGAGAACTGCGTATCCGCGACGCAGGTCCCGCCGATTTACTCATGGTGCGGCGCCAGTTCCGCCGCCTCGGGCTCGAATCGACGATCGAGGGCGACGACGTGATCGTGCCGCCCGAGCAGCGGCTGCTGATCAAGGCCGACATCGGCGATGCGATCCCGAAGATCGAGGATGGTCCCTGGCCAGCTTTCCCCGCAGACCTGACTTCAATCGCTTTGGCCTTGGCCACTCAGGCCGAGGGCGAGATCCTGATCTTCGAGAAGATGTTCGAGAACCGCCTTTTCTTTGTCGACAAGCTAGTTGCAATGGGCGCTCGGATAACGCTCTGCGATCCCCATAGGGCGATCGTCAGCGGTCCGAGCCGGCTTCACGGCGAGCGGGTCGAGAGCCCCGACATCAGGGCCGGGATGGCAATGCTCATCGCCGCCCTGGCGGCGGAGGGCACATCGGAGATCGGCAACATCCGCCAGATCGATCGTGGTTACGAGTCGATCGACGAGCGTTTACGCGGCCTCGGTGCGCGGATCGAACGGGTCTCCGCGGAGATCCCCGCCTAAGACGGCAAGCAGGCTTTCAGCGCCCACTCTCGTAAGGTCAGGCGCATGATCCACCCAATTCCCCCCGGGACCCGCGACATCCTCCCCGATGAGATGCGGGAGTTGCGCCGCCTGCACCTCGCGATGATCGAGGTCTTCGAGAGCCGCGGGTACGGCGAGGTAGCGACGCCTGCGATCGAGTACGACGAGGTACTCGCCCGGGGGGACGGCCGTACGGCCGATTCCGCCTACCGCTTCTTCGACGAGCGCGGCGACCTGTTGGCGCTGCGTTCCGACATGACCGTGCCAATTGCGCGCCTTGTCGCTTCACGGTTCGCCGCCGCCCAGCCGCCGTTGCGGTTCTGCTATCTGGCAAACGCCTTCCGCGCCGTGCGGCCTCAACGCGGCCAGATGCGCGAGTTTGCCCAAGCCGGGGTGGAGTTGATCGGTGCGCCAGCGCCGGCGGGCACTGTCGAGGTCGTCGAGGTGCTTGAGGCAACGCTCGACGCGGCCGGCCTCAACCGTGCCGTAATTGGCCTCGGCGATGCCGACCTCTTCCGCCAGCTCTTGACGGAGTTTGAGGTCGAGGGTGAGGTACGCGATTCGATCCTCGAGCGCCTCGCGATGCACGATCTGGTCGGGCTCGAGGCAGAGCTCTCGCTCGCCGGGATCGCAGATGAGCGGGTCAACACCTGCGTCGCCCTCTCGCAGCTGCGCGGCGGTCGCGAGGTACTCGATCAGGCGCGCGAGATCGGTGGCGATGTAGTCGAGCGGGCGACGGCCCGGCTTGGCGAGACCTTCGAAGCACTCGAGCAGCGCGGCGTCGCCGAGCGCGTCCGTGTCGACCTCGGCCTACTGCGCGACCTCGGCTACTACAGCGGCGCCATCCTCGAGGTCTATGACCCCGCGCTCGGACATGTGCTGGGCGGCGGAGGACGTTACGACGGGCTGTTGAGGCGCTTCGGCGTCGACCTCCCAGCGGCGGGATTTGCCCTCTATCTCGAGCGCGTCCACGTGGCCCAGATGGAGGAGGAGTCGCGACGGGAGGATTCATCGTGAGCGTCGAAGTCGCTGGGACCGCCCGCGCAAAGCCCGACGGGCCGCTGAAGCTCGCCGTGCCACGCGGCGCGCTGCTCGGCAGCACCCTCGACGTGCTCGACGCAGCGGGCGTCGACACCGCAGCGGTGCGCGGTGAGTCACGCGCCCTGATCTTCCCGGGGGACGAAATCACCTTGGTGACGATGCGGCCCTCTGATGTTCCGACCTACGTCGAGGCCGGCGCCGCAGACGTGGGCATTACCGGCAAGGACGTTTTGCTCGAGCAATCGGACCGGATGGTCTACGAGTTGCTCGACCTCGGCTACGGCCGCTGCCGCATGGTGCTCGCAGGCCGTAAGGGCGACGAGCGCCTTGGCGAGTCACAGCGACGCCTGGGAATGATGAGGATCGCGACCAAGTATCCGCGGATCGCCCAGCGCCACTTCGAGTCCACCGGCCGCCAGGTCGAGACGATCGAGGTCAAGGGCTCGATTGAGCTGGCGCCGCTGATCGGCCTCGCCGACGGCATCGTCGATCTGGTCGCGACCGGCCGCACTCTGAAAGAGAACGACCTCGAGGTGCGCGAGGAGATCCTCGAGTGCACGGCCCGCTTCGTCGCCAACCGGGTCGCGCACAAGCTGCGAGCAGAAGAGATCGATGACCTCACGGCAAGGCTGCGGGAGGCGACGGCCAAATGAGGGTGCGGCGCTTCGAGTGGGATGGCGCCGGTAACACCGCCAACGCGATTCGCGCCTGGACCGTGGCCGACGCGACGGCGGTCGACGTCGGCCCGATCGAGCACGAAGTTCGGGAGGGCGGCGACGCCGCCCTGCTGGAGCTAACGGCGCGTTTCGACGCAACCGAGCGACCGCCGGACGCACTGCGGGTTGATGCCAGCGACATTGCTGGGGCGCTGACCGAGATCGACCCCAGCGTACGCAATTCACTTGAGCTGGCCGTCGCCAACGTCCGCGCTGTTGCTGAAGCCCAGATCGACAATGAAGCTCGCCGAGTGGACCTTCCACAAGGTCAAAACGTGACTCTGCGCAGCGTGCCCGTTAGCGCCGCCGGCATTTACGCGCCGGGCGGTCGCGCCGCCTACCCATCGAGCGTCTTGATGGGCGCGATACCGGCTCGAGCGGCAGGGGTCAAGCGACTCATCTTGGCGACCCCACCCGAACCGGATGGGAGGATCGCGTCGCTTGTTCTGGCAACGGCTGCCCTTTGCGACGTAGACGAGGTCTACGCGATCGGGGGTGCCCAAGCAATATTCGCGCTCGCGTACGGCAGCGAGTCAATCGCTCCGGTTGATGTCGTCGCCGGGCCAGGCAACGCCTGGGTGCGGGAAGCGAAGCGCAAGGTCAGCGGCATCGTCGGCATTGACTCGCTTGCCGGTCCCTCGGAGCTCATGGTGATCGCCGGCCACGACTCCAACCCCACCTGGGCGGCGCTTGATCTCTGTGCCCAGGCTGAGCATGGGGCGGAGGGACCACTGCTCGCCGCCGCCGTTGAGGATGCGGTACTGGATTCCCTGGCTGCGGCGACCGAGCGTGCAGCGGCAGAGCGCTCCGGAGTCGGCGACGCCCCGCTGGCGCTGGTCCGCGTGCCCGACACGAGTGATGCGATTGACCTTGCCAATGCGTTCGCGCCCGAGCACCTCGAGCTGCTCGAGGAGGACGCCGTGCTGCTTGCCGATCGGGTCGTCTCTGCCGGTTGCGTCTTTGCCGGCCGTCACAGCGCCACCGCCTTCGGCGACTATGTCGCCGGCTCAAATCATGTGCTGCCAACCGGCGGCGCCGGTCGATTTTCGGGTCCGCTCGGCCCCGATATCTTCCGTCGAAGGATCGCCACCGTGGAGGTCCCGGCCGATGCGGCGGCGAAGTTGGCACCGCACGTCGACACCCTCGCCCGCGCCGAGGGATTCCCAGTTCACGGCGAGTCGGCGATGATTAGACGATGAGCAGAACCGCGAACAGAGAGCGCAGCACCGCCGAGACCAAGATCCAGCTCTCCTTGGATCTCGATGGCGGCAAATCGAGTGCCGCGACGGGCGTCGGCTTCCTCGACCACATGCTCGACTTGCTTGCCCGCCATGGCAAGCTCGGGCTGGTGGTTGAAGCCAGCGGCGACCTCGAGACCGGCGCCCACCACACGGTGGAGGACGTTGGCATCGTCCTTGGTCAGGCGCTTGACCAGGCCCTGGGTGACCGGGTCGGAATCCGCCGTTATGGATCGGCACTAGTGCCGATGGACGAGTCGCTGGCCGAGTGCGCAATCGACATCTCGGGGCGGCCGCTGTGCGTATTTGAGGCTGACCTGCCGACGACCTCGATCGCCGGCTTCGACTCGGAGCTAGCCGAGGAGTTCTTCCGCGCGATCGCCAATAGCGCCAAGCTGACCCTGCATGTCTCGGTTCGCTACGGCACCAACGTCCACCACATGATCGAGGCTTGCTTCAAGGCTTTCGCCCGCGCTTTGCGTGTGGCCGTTTCGGTCGACCCCGAGGAGACTGGCGTTCCCTCGACCAAGGGGACCTTGAGCGAATGACGGCACGTATCTGCATCTTGGATTACGGCATGGGCAATCTGCGCTCGGTCGAGAAGGCGCTGGAGCATGTCGGTGCGACGGCCACGATCACCAACGACCCGGAGGCGGTCCGCAGCGCGGACGGCGTGATCTTGCCAGGCGTTGGCGCCTTTCCCAAGGCAATGGAGAGGGTGCGTGGCACGGGACTGGAAGAACTCGTCTCCGAGCGGCTCGATGCCGGCGTACCGGTTCTAGGCATCTGCCTTGGACTGCAGCTGCTCTTCGAGTCGACCACCGAGCTGGGGGGCGCCGAAGGAACCGGCCTCCTGTCGGGCGAGGTAGACGAGCTGGACGCAGGGGAGCTCAAGGTCCCGCACATTGGCTGGTCGCCAGTGCGCTGGGAGAAGGAGTCCCGCCTCACCGAGGGGATCTCCACCGAGACGCCCTTCTACTTTGTTCACTCTTTCGCTCCGCGACCGCTCGACACTGACCTGCTCGGTAGCGCTACCTACGGTGCTCGCTTCGCCTGCGCGGCGGAGCGCGACAACATCTTTGGCGTCCAGTTCCACCCCGAGAAGTCGAGCGCGGCCGGCCTACGGTTGCTCTCGAACTTCGCCGGGGTCTGCTCCACCGTGCCGGCGTGATCCTTTATCCCGCCATCGACATCCGCGGCGGCCAGGCCGTACGTCTGCTGCAGGGCGACTACGAGCGCGAGACGGCCTACGACGCCGATCCAGCCGACGCCGCCAAGCGCTGGGCGGACGAAGGCGCCGAGTTCCTGCACGTGGTTGATTTGGACGGCGCCAAGGCGGGCGAACCGCGCAACTTAGATGCAATCGAGCGAATCGCCGCGACGGTCTCCTGCCCGATCCAGGTGGGCGGAGGGCTGCGGGACCCACAGTCGGCGCGCGCAATGCTCGAGGCTGGCGCCGACCGGGTCGTGATCGGAACGGCGGCCCTGCGCGATCCCGAGTTCCTCGACGCGATGCTGGAAGCGCACGGCCACCGAATAGTCGTCTCCGTCGACGCCCGCGCTGGCCGGGTCGCACTGGGGGGCTGGACCGAAGCAGGGGAGGAGAACGTGGTCAACGCCGTCGCAGCTCTCAGCGAGCGGGGCGTAGCCCGCTTTCTCTGCACTGCAATCGAGGTCGACGGCACCATGGAGGGACCCGCAATCGATCAGCTCATCGAAATCGCCGACGCAACCAGCTCCCAAATCATCGCCTCCGGCGGTGTCGGCGACCTGTCCCACCTCGAATCCCTCGCAAGCTCGATGCCCGCCAACGTCGAGGGCGCCATTGTGGGCAGAGCACTCTACGAGCGTAAGTTCACGGTCGCAGAGGCAATCGAGGCGCTTAAGTAATAGGAGTCGGGTGCCCCTCTCCATGAGGCCGTTGCGCAGCTGATCGCCTGCTTACTACCAGCGCCTGTCCGGGAGCCTCCTGGAGAGGGGCACCCGACTCCACCCCAGTACGCTGCCCCGATGGTCCTCAAACGAGTGATTCCCTGCCTTGACGTAGACGCCGGTCGCGTAGTGAAGGGCACGAACTTCGTCGATTTGCGCGATGCTGGCGACCCAGTCGAGCTGGCCGAACGCTATGACACCGAGGGGGCCGATGAGCTGGTCTTCCTTGACATCACCGCTTCACACGAGAAGCGCAACACGATTGTCGAACTCGCGCGTCGTACGGCGGATAACGTTTTCATCCCTTTCACGATTGGCGGGGGAATCCGTTCCGTGGAGGATGCGCAGGCCGTGCTTGACGCCGGTGCCGACAAGGTCTCGGTCAACTCCGCCGCACTCGAACGACCAGAGCTGCTGACCGAGCTTGCCGACCACTTCGGCGCCCAATGCGTCGTGCTGGCGATCGACGCCAAGCGCGAGGAGGGTGACTGGGGGGTCTACGTGAACGGTGGCCGCAAGCGGGTGGAGGACCGCGACGCGGTGTCATGGGCCGAAGAGGGTGTTGAGCGCGGCGCCGGGGAGATCCTGTTGACCAGCATGGACCGCGATGGCACCAATGACGGCTACGACATCGAGTTGACTCGGGCGGTCGCCGATGCGGTCTCAGTCCCAGTCATCGCCTCGGGCGGCGCCGGCACGCTCGACCACCTGAGCGAGGCGATCTCGGACGGCCGCGCCGACGCCGTCCTCTGCGCCTCGATCTTCCACTACGGGGCCTACCGCGTCCGGGACGCAAAGCAGCACCTGGCAACGGCTGGTATTCCGGTCCGGCGTTAAGACAGGTGGTTCGGGTTCCCCTCTCCATGCGGCCTTGCTTTGCGCTCGTCGGTCATCCGGGAAGGCGATCATGGTACGGATGCCGATGACGGTGAAGCCGATTGACAACCTCGAAGAAGCCCTGCGCAGCTCCTATCCCGAGCTGGATGCCGTGCACGATGTAGCGGGGGGGAAACCGGTGTATCTGGTCGGCGGCGCAGTCCGCGATCTGCTGCTTGGCCAGGGCAGAGCCGACATCGACCTGGTTATCGAGGGCGATGCCACGGCACTGGCGGGGAGGCTCGGCGGCGAGGTGATCGAGCACGAGCGCTTCGCCACCGCAAAGGTGCGCCTCGGCGAGCACGAGGTCGATATCGCCACTGCACGGGCCGAGACCTATCCCCGTCCAGGTGCGCTACCTGAGGTCGAGCCCACGGCCGGAATAGCGGCCGACCTGGCCCGGCGCGATTTCACCATCAACGCGATGGCGATCCCGCTGCGCCGCGACCCCGAGCTGATCGATCCCCACAGGGGACAGGAGGACCTCGAAGCCGGCTTGCTACGGATCCTGCATTCGCGTTCGTTCGAGGATGACCCGACGCGAGCCCTGCGTGCAGCCCGCTACGTGGCTCGCCTCGGCCTCGAGCTGGAGCCCGATACCGCCGAGCTGCTGAGCCAGACGGACCTGAAAGCGGTGTCGGCCGATCGACGCGACGCCGAGCTCCTGCGGCTCGCCCGCGAGGACGAAGCGGTGCGCGGCTTTGGCCTTCTCGCCGAATGGGGCTTGATTGAGCTCGACGGGAGCGGGGTGGAGCTGGCTGGCCATGTCGCCGACCTGCTGACCGAGTCGCCCTGGGCCGAAGTTGCTCGCCGCGACCAGGCAATCCTCGCTGCCACGACGGGCCGTTGGGGTAGAGCGAGGGAACTTGCGGCCGAGCGTCCCGAGCGACCATCCGAGGCGGTCCGACTGGCACGCACCGCTGAACCGCTCGAGCTGGTGCTCGCCCGGGCGATGGGGGCCGAGTGGCTCGACCGCTACCTGGGTGAGTGGCGCGCAGTCGCTCTGGAGATCGACGGCGACGACCTGATCGCCGCCGGCGTGGCGCAGGGCCCGCAGATCGGCCTCGGCCTCGCAGAGGCACTGCGGCGCAAGCTCGACGGCGAGCTCACCGGGCGCGAGAAGGAGCTCGCAGTCGCCTTGGCAACGGCGCGGAAGTCCGAATGAGATGGGAGGAGAAAGACGGCGTCCGCTGGCTGGAGGCCGACCTGCCTGGCGCAAGGGTCGTCTTTTCCACCCGTTCTGCCGGCTCAATCAAGGAGAATCGCCTGCCGCTCGCGAGCGCCCTTGGTATTGATCCGGACCTGATCGTCAGTGGCCGCCAGGTCCACGGTGCCGACTTGGCATTCCACCAAGTAGCAACCGTCGCGACGCCTGAAGTCGATGGGCACGTGCTTCGCACCGCCGGGCCGATCGGCTTGGTCTATACCGCCGACTGCCTACCGGTTGCAGTCAGCGGCCATGATGGTGTCGCCATGCTCCATTGTGGCTGGCGCGGCCTAGCCGCCGGAATCGTTGGTCGCGGCGTCGAGGCCGTCAATGCCACCCACGCCACGATTGGGCCTGGGATTGGCTCCTGTTGCTACGAGGTTGGCGACGAGGTGCTTGACGCCTTCGGCGACCTCGGAGGCGGAATCGCCTCAGGCCAGATGCTTGATCTGCCCGCGGTTGCGCGACGTCTACTTGAACAGACCGGCGTCGAGGAGATCGAGTCCGCCGATCTCTGCACTCTCTGCGAGCAGGAGCTTTTCTTTTCACACCGGCGCGATGGCGGCCCAGGGCGCCAGGCCGGTCTAGCCTGGATCGAGATCGAGGCAGCCTGAAAGTGCCTGGCTTGATCCACGGACTCGACCCGCTCAAAATCGCGGCAAACCTGGAAGCAGCTCGTGAGCGCGCCGGGGCGGCGGTCGAGATCCTCGCCGCGACCAAGTACGTGCCACTAGAGGAGATGGGTGCACTCGCCGAAGCGGGCGTCGAGCTGGTCGGCGAGAACCGCCTACAGGAGCTGGAGGCAAAGCACGAGCGGTGGGGCGACGCCTTCGCCTGGGACTTCATCGGCAATCTGCAGAGCCGCAAGGTGAAAAAGATCCTGCCGCTCTGCCGCCTGATCCACTCGGTCGCCTCCGAGTCCGCCCTCGAGCAGCTCGGTCGCCACGGGGGCGCCGAGACTGAGGTCCTGGTCGAGGTCAATGTCGCCGGCGAGGTAGGCAAGGGGGGCGTGGCGCCTGCGGATCTAGGCGCCTTCATTTCACGCTGCCCGGCACGGGTCGCGGGCCTCATGACGATGCCCCCGTTCAGCACCAACCCGGAGGACTCGAGACCGCATTTCGCCCGCCTCGCCGAGCTGGCTGCTGAGCACGGCCTCGCTCGGCTGTCGATGGGCACTTCCCAGGATTGGCCGGTGGCAATTGAAGAGGGCGCGACCATAATCCGCCTCGGCATCGCGCTTTATGTATGAAATGGCGCGATCTCCTTCATAGTTCCTGGAGGAATAGGCTGCTTAGAGCAGAAAGACGCCGATACCTATGGCACTACGCGATAACTGGCATAAAGCACTGGTCTACTTCGGACTGGCGGAAGAGCACGAGCATGGCCTCGAGTACGAGGAAGACTTCCCTGATACCTCCGAGGAGGAAATCGAGGCTCGCAGGGAATCGGGGCAGGTTCGGCGCCTACCGACCTCGCGTCGCTCGCGTCGCGACGAGATCGATGACATCTTCGCCGACGATGAGCCGATCTCGGCCTCGCGAACCCGCACCCTGCGGCCAGTCGGAGACGACTCCGATGTCAAAGTTCACCTCGTTATTCCACGCAACTTCAATGACGCCCAGCAGGTCGCAGACCAGTTCAAGCGCTCGGTGCCGGTGATCCTCAACCTGCAGACGACCGATCACGAGCTTTCCAAGCGGATGATCGATTTCTGCTCCGGCCTCACCTACTCGCTCGATGGTGGAATGCAGCGGATCGCCGAGAAGATCTTCCTGCTCACTCCGCGCAATGTCGAGGTCTCGGCCGAGGAGAAGGCACGCCTCCTCGACAAAGGTTTCTTCAACCAGTCCTAGCGGCGCGCCTGGCGCGTTCACCGCTGGGTCACTGGATCGTTACTCCACCTAAACGGCTTTGCCACATCGTGCCGAGGGCGCGCTCCTAATTTTGCGGCTGATTCACCAAACCGCAATCAAGGAGACCAGAGATGAAGCGCAGACGTCTCGTCGCTGTATTTGCCGCAGCACTCGCGATCGCCTCGATCGGCGCCGGCACCGCGGCCGCCACCGGTTACTTCTCCCACCATCATCGAGACAGTGCCGAGCAGGCATTCGCCGCTGCCCTGCACGATCGCGACCCGCAGAACGTGATCTTCCTGCTTGGGGACGGAATGGGAACCCAGGAGATCACTGCCGCCCGCTACTACCAGGGTGTCGAGAACGAAATGAACGTGGACCGGATGCCGTTCACGGGCTTCGACACCACCTGGTCGGTGAAGCCAGCGGCCGCTCCGCCGTACCTGCCTGACTACGACCCGGACTCGGCCTCGACCGGCACGATGTGGGCCACTGGGCAGAAGACGCTCGACGAGCGCATTTCCCAGGGACCGAGCAGCGACATCAGCGTCCCCGGCACGAATCTGAAGACGGTGCTGGAGATCGCCCAGAAGCGCGACATGAAGGTGGGCGACGTCTCAACCGCCGAGATCACCGACGCTACGCCGGCGGTGCTCGCCTCGCATATCTCGCTGCGCGGGTGTCAGGGCCCGGCCAACATGAGTTTCTGCCCGACTGAGACCAAGGCTGTCGGAGGCCTCGGCTCGATTGCCGAGCAAGAGGTCGACCACAAGGTGGACGTGCTCCTCGGCGGCGGCCGCGGCCGCTTCGAGCAAACGATCACCGGCGGTCCCGACAGCGGCAAAACGGTGATCCAGTCGGCGCAGGCCAAGGGCTACCAGTACGTGACCGATGCTGCCGGCCTGAACGGGATCAAAAGCATCAACAAACCGGTGCTCGGCCTGTTCAACTCAAGCAACATGTCACTCGAGTGGAGCGGGCCGGCGGCCTCGCTCGGCAAGGGCAACCCGCCTGCGCCCTGCAACGAGAACCAGCGCCCGGCGAACGAGCCTAGCCTCGCCGCGATGACCGACAAGGCGATCGACCTGCTCGAGAACAGGAAGGGCTTCTTCCTCCAGGTCGAGGGAGCGTCGATCGACAAGCAGGACCATGCCACTAACGCCTGTGGCCAGATCGGTGAGACCGTCGCCTTCGACGAAGCAATCGGGGTCGCACTCGACTACCAGCGCAACAATCCCGACACGCTGGTGGTCGTCACCGCCGACCACTCGCATACCAGCCAGATCGTCGGCGAGGACGCGGCCGGGTCCGGGTTGCCGACCGGCTACTCGACCAACCTGCTGACCAAGGACGGTCAGACGCTGAGCCTGACCTACGGCACCGCGGGCTACAACCCCGGAGGGGCTCCGGTCGCCGTGCCGCCGAGCCAGCAGCACACCGGTGCCGTGGTGCCCGTCTGGGGCAGCGGACCGGGGGCGCTGGACGTGCTCGGGACCAACGACCACACGGATCTGTTCGACGTGCTGGGCGGATAGCCCGAGCGTCGCAGGAGGGGGGGAGGGGCGGGAGTCCCTCCCCTCTCTTCGTGGCGCGGCTAGTCTGCCCGCATGATTGTTGGTTTCTGTGGAGCTGGGAACATGGCTGCGGCCATTGCCAGGTGCTGGGCCGGGTATTGGGAGCAGATGCTGTTCTTCGATCCGGACTCCGATAGGGCTCGCAAACTGGCTGAGGATCTTGGCGGCGAAGCCGTCGAGTCCAACGGGCAACTGGCAGAGCGGGCTGACGTCGTACTCCTTGCGGTTAAGCCGGGTGCCCTTCAGCAAGCGGCCGGTGAACTGGCCGGTGCAAAATCGGTCATCTCAATCTTGGGGGCCACTCCCTTGGAGAACGTCCAAGCCGCATTCCCTAACGCCAAGGTCGGACGAGTCATGCCAAACGTCGCAGTGGAGGTGGGCGGGGGCGTGCTTTGCATTGCCGGGGAGTTCAGTTCAGAGGCCCGAGAGAAGCTGAGCGTTCTCGGGTCTGTCGTTGAATTGCCTGACTCACAATTCGATGTCGCCACTGCGGTGATGGCCTGCTCACCCGCGTATTTCGCCTTGGTAGCCGAGGCACTCACTGACGCCGGTGCCAGTGCTGGTCTAGACGAGAAGCTGGCCGAAAAACTGGTTGTCGAGGCCGCCGCAGGCACTGGATCGCTCATGCAGATCCGCCAGCCAGCCGATGTTCGAATCTCGGTCACCTCGCCCGGCGGCAGCACCGAAGCCGGGCTGGAGGCACTCGATCGCGAAGGGGCACGCGCTGCCTTCAAAGCCGCCGTCCAAGCCTCGCTGGAGAGGATGCGCGGATGATCCTGCTCGCACTCACCCGCGGCGACGTCGCCGACTACGTCGGTGCGCTCTTTCTCGTCTACATCATCCTGATCCTGATCCGAGTGTTGATGTCGTGGATACCGCGGATGCCCTACAACCCGACCCTGCGCGCCGTCCTCGACTTCATCTCCGAGACCACCGACCCTTATCTCAACCTCTTCCGCCGCATCCTGCCGCCGATCGGCGGCGGCGGCTTCGGGCTCGACCTGAGCCCGATGATCGGCATCATCGTGCTCTACATATTGCGCGGGCTCGTCGTCGCCCTGATCTCCGGGTGAACGGCTCAAGCGCGCGAGCCTGGCGCCTTGCGGGGCTGCTCTGCATCCTGGTCGTCGTCTTTGACCAGGTTGCCAAGGGGCTGATTGAGGCTCACCTGGTTCCAGGCGAGCACGTCGCCGTGCTCGGTCCGCTCGAACTCACTCTCGCCCATAACAGCGGCGTCGCCTTCGGTCTGGCCAGCGGCGGGGGAGTGGCGTTGGTTGCCCTCACCCTCGTTGCCCTGGCCTTCGTCGGTGTGCTTTTCGCCCGCAACCCGACGCGGCCGGGGATGTGGATCGCGGTTGGTCTGCTCGCCGGCGGTGCGCTTGGCAACCTGATCGACCGGGTGCGAGCCGACGCCGTCACCGACTACATCGACATCCTCACTTGGCCGCCCTTCAACCTCGCCGATATCGCGGTTACGCTCGGGGTCATCGTGCTGGCGCTTTGCTACGTCAGCGAGGCCGAGAAATGAGCGAGGATCTGCGCATCGTCCACCTCGACGAGGCGCTCGCGGTAGTCGACAAGCCGGCCGGCCTCGTCGTCCACCCGGCACCCTCGCACCGCGGCCCGACCCTGGTCGACGAGCTGGGGGAGATTCTCGGCGGCGGCGCCGATCCGGAGCGCCCCGGAATTGTTCACCGCCTCGACAAGGAGACCAGCGGCCTCTTGGTGGTCGCCCGTGATGATGCGACCCACGCCGCCCTGCAAGAGCAAGTGCGCCAGCGTCAGGTCGAACGCGTCTATCTGGCCCTTGCCGGCGGCCGCCTCGCCTCGCGCACGGGGACGATCGACGCGCCAATCGGCCGGGCCTCGCGCCAGCGCACCCGGATGGCCGTCTCCGGGGCCGCCTCGCGCCAGGCGCGCACCCACTTCGAAGTGCTGGAACTGCTCGGCGCGGAGACCTACCTGGAGGCGAAGCTGGAGACCGGTCGCACGCACCAGATCCGCGCCCACTTCGGCGCGATCGGCCATCCCTTGGTCGGCGATGCGACCTACGGCGGTGAGGAGAAGTACGGCCTGCGGAGGCAATTCCTGCACGCTCACCGGCTTGCCTTTGCCCACCCGGGGACGGGTGAGCAGCTGAGCTTCCGTTCGGAGCTGCCCGCGGACCTTACGAGTGCACTGAACTCTGCCCGCGCCGCCTGACCCGGCGCACCGCACTACAATTCCTCCGTTCTAAACCGACCCTCGCCGTACCGTCCCGGATCCTGACCCGCCCTTGTCCAAAGGTCGAGTCCCCGGCTAGGGCGTCGGGGCTTCACAATCCAAGGAGACTTTTCGAACATGCCAGAGGCAGGCCTTAAAGAGCTGCTGGAGGCCGGAGTCCACTTCGGCCACCAGACCCGTCGCTGGAACCCGAACATGCGCCGTTACATATTCGGCGAGCTGGACGGGATCCACATCATCGACCTGATCCAGACCGAGGCGCTGCTGGAGAACGCGCGTCGCTTCGCTGGCGAGCTCGCCAGCGGTGGCGGCACCGTCCTCTTCGTCGGCACCAAGAAGCAGGCGCGCGGCCCGGTTCAGGAATGGGCCGAACGCTGCAAGATGCCCTACGTCAACCAGCGTTGGCTGGGTGGCCTGCTGACCAACTTCAACACGATCTCGGCGCGGATCTCGCGCCTGCACGAGCTCACCACGTGGCAGGACGAGGGCAAACTCGATCTGCTGCCGACCAAGGAGCGGATGGGCATGCAGGCCGAGTTGGCAAAGCTCGAGTACAACCTGGGCGGCGTCCGCGATATGGATCGCTTGCCCGACGCGGTCTTTGTCACCGACCTGAAAACCGAGGAGATCGCCGTCCGTGAGGCCGTGCGCCTGCGGATCCCGATCATCGGCTTGGTTGACACCAACTGCGACCCGAGTCAAATCGACTTCGTAGTCCCCGGAAACGACGACGCAATTCGCTCTTGCAATCTGGTCATCGGCACGATTGGCGGCGCAGTCGAGGAGGGCGCCGGTGCTTGGCGTGTGCAAGAGGAGCGCCGTATCGCCGAGGAAATGGAACGGCGCAAAAAAGAGGAAGAAGAGCGCAAGAAGCGCGAGGAGGAAGAGAAAGAGCGGGTCGCGAAACTCGAGGCGGAGAAAAAACTCGCCGAAGAAGCCGCTGCCAAAAAAGCCGCTGAAGCGCCGCCGGTACAACCAAAAGCACCGCAGGCTCAAGCCCCTCAGGCCGCGGGTCCTGTCGGCGCAGGGGACCCACCTCCCCCTGCGGTAGCTAAAGCTTCCTCGGGGGAGGTCCCCCCTACGCCGCCACCCGCGGCAGGGGCGCCTAAGACTGAGGGATCGGCCGATTCGGCGACTGCCCAAGCGCCCAAAGAAGCTCCGGCCAAAGAGGAGGCTGCTCCAGCGCCCGAGAAAGCTCCTGCTTCCAAAGAGGAGGGCTCTAAATGAGCGTTACTGCTGCTGATGTGAAGGCGCTGCGGGACCGGACTGGGGCGGCGATGATGGATTGCAAAGCGGCGCTCTCTGAGTCTGAGGGCGACGTCGACCGGGCTATTGAGATTCTTCGGGTTAAGGGCCAGGCCTCGGCCGCCAAGCGCGAAGGGCGGGGCACCGGTGAGGGTGTCGTCGCCTCCTATATCCACGCCAACGACAAGGTCGGGGCGATGGTCGAAGTCCAGTGCGAGACCGACTTCGTCGCCCGCAACGAGGACTTCAAAGCCTTTGCCTACGAGGTCGCCCTGCACGTCGCCGCGACCGCGCCGACCTACGTCTCTTCGGATGAGATTTCGGCCGATGAGCGCGAGGCCGAAAAGCGCGTTTTCGAAGAGAAGGCACGCGAGGATGGCAAACCAGACAACGTCGTCGAAAAGATCGTCGAGGGCCAACTTGCCAAGTGGGCAAAGGAGGTCGCGCTACTCGACCAGGCGCACGTCAACGCCGACAAACACGATTCGAAGTCGATCGAGGAGCTGCGCCAGGAGCTGGCTGCCAAGACCGGCGAGAACATCCGGGTGGCGCGCTTCGCCTACTTCCGCGTCGGCGACGATTGACCGAGGCAGAGCCCAAGAGCCCGTCCGGAGACCCGCGCGTGCGACTGGCAAGCGCCGGACCAAGCTGGGCAAGGACGCAGGGAGCCCGAATAGCAGCGCTCATAAGTATCCGGTTCCGTCAGGTGCCGTGCTTACATTCGTCTTGTGGCACGGCCAGACTTCCCGCGCACAATCATGGATTTCCAAGAACGCTTCCCCGACGAGGCCGCCTGCCTCGAGTACCTCGCCGAATCCCGCTGGCCCGAGGGCTACCGCTGTCGGGCCTGCGGTGGGAAGCACGCCTGGGTCTTGGAGCGTCGACACCTTTGGGAGTGCGCCGGTTGCCATCACCAGACCTCGATCACGGCCGGCACGGTCATGCACCGCACCCGCACCCCGCTTCGCCTCTGGTTCTGGGCGGCCTACCTGGTCGCAACCCACACCCCCGGGATCTCCGCCAAGCAACTGCAACGCCAGCTCGGTCTCTCGCGCTATGAGACCGCCTGGCTCATCCTGCAGAAGCTGCGCCGAGCGATGGTTGCGCCCGAGCGCGAGTCGTTGCGCGGCGAGGTCGAGGTCGACGAGGGCTTCGTCGGGGGCGTCAATCCCAACCGCAAAGCCGGCCGAGATCCCGTTGGCAAGCGACTTGTGGGCGTCGCCGTGGAGGTCCGCGGGGCAGGCTCAGGCAGACTGCGCCTCGCCGTGCTCGAGGACGCGAGCAAGCGCACCCTCGGTCCCTGGGTCGCCGAGAACGTCGAGGCCAGAGCGATCGTCCACACCGACGGTTGGAGGGGCTACACGGGTTTGCGCGACCTCGGCTTCGACCACCGGCCTATCTCCCAACGCTGGCGCAGCGAGGAACGACGCCTCGTCCTCCCCCGCGCCCACCACGCTCTCTCCAATGTCAAGACCTGGCTTCAGGGCACCCACCGCAGCGCCTCCGAGAAGCACCTGCAGGTCTACCTCGACGAGTTCGTCTTTCGCCACAACCGCCGGCGCACTCCGATGGCCGCCTTCCAGACGCTGCTGGGGCTCGGCGCGACACACGAGCCGAGCACCTACGCCGAGATCACCAGCAGAGTTGCTGCCTGAGTTAACCGGATACTCAAGAGCAGCGCTATTCGGGCGACCGAGGACGCCGCACCGCGCAGCGTCCGCCGCCGTCAGGCGTGCGCGGGGGTCTTCGGATGGGCTCTAAGTTCAGCCGCATCCTCCTGAAGCTCTCGGGAGAGGCGCTGATGGGCGAGCGCGATCACGGCACCGATGCCGCCGAGGTAGAGCGCATCGCCCGCCAAGTGGCAGCGGTGCGGGCCCAGGGGGTGGAGGTGGCGATCGTGGTTGGCGCTGGCAACATCTACCGCGGCCTGCAAGGCGCCGCGGCTGGGATGGACCGTGCCACCGGCGACTACATGGGCATGCTGGCAACCGTGCTCAACGCGCTGACCCTGCAGGACGCCCTGGAGAAGATTGGTGAGCACACCCGGGTAATGTCGGCGATCGCGGTCCAGGAGGTTGCCGAGCCCTACATCCGCCGCCGCGCGATGCGCCACCTGGAGAAGGGCCGTGTGGTGATCTTCGCTGCCGGCACCGGCAACCCGTTCTTCACCACCGATACCGCAGCTGCCCTGCGCGCACTTGAGATCCACGCGGAGGCGATCCTGATGGCAAAGAACGGAGTCGAAGGCGTCTATGACTCCGACCCGGCGACGAATCCGGAGGCAAAGTTCATCCCCACAATCAGCCACCGCGAGGCGATCGAGCGCGGCCTCAAAGTGATGGACTCGACCGCGCTGTCGCTCTGCATGGACAACGATCTGCCGATCTACGTCTTCAACATGGGCAATGAGAGCAACATAGATAGGATCGTCGGCGGCGAGAAGGTCGGCACGCTGGTCTCCAGCGCCGCCTAACGACCGGAGAGAGGACCCAGTGGAGCTGATCGACGAGCTGCTTAAGGACGCCGAAGACCGCATGCAGAAATCGGTCGAATCGAGCCGTGGCGAGCTGGCCACGGTGCGCACCGGCCGTGCTTCTCCCCATCTCCTCGACCGGATCTCGGTCGACTACTACGGCACGCCGACGGCGCTCAAGCAGCTCGCCAACATCGCTGCTTCGGATGCTCGCCTGCTCACCGTGACCCCCTTCGACAAGGGTTCGATCGGCGAGATCGAGAAAGCGATCCAAGAGTCCGACGTTGGCCTCACCCCCAGCAACGATGGCAACGTAATCCGCCTGCAGATCCCCGAGCTGACCGAGGAGCGTCGCCGCGAGATGGTCAAGGTGGTGCACGGAGTTGCCGAGGACGGTCGAATCGCGATCCGCAACATCCGCCGCGACACGATGCAGGACTTGCGTGACCTGAAAAAAGAGGGGGAAGCGGGCGAGGACGACGAGCGGCGCGCCGAGGCTGCCCTGCAGAAGCAGACCGACGAGGCGATCGCCGAGATCGACGAGCACTTGAAAGGGAAGGAAGAGGAGATCCTGGAGGTGTGAGCGCCTCCGCGCGGTACGTCGCGATCATCACCGATGGCAACGGGCGCTGGGCGCAGCAGCGCGGCTTGCCGGTGCTCGAGGGGCACCGCGCTGGGGCCGACACGGTTAAAGCACGACTGCGCGACGCGGCCGAGCTCGGCGTTAAGGAGCTGACCGTCTTCTCCTTCTCGACCGAGAACTGGGCGCGGCCGACCGAGGAGGTCCAGGGCTTGATGCAGATGTTCGGTGAGCGGATCGACGCCGAGACGCCCGAACTACACGAGGAAGGCGTGCGAATGCGCTTCGTCGGCCGCCGCGATGGCGTCGCCAAGGAGCTGCTCGAACGGATGGAGTGGGCGGAGGTGACGACCGCCAAGAACGACCGCATCTCTCTCTTTGTCGCCTTCAACTACGGCGGCCGGGCGGAGATCATCGACGCGGCGCGAAAGTTCAAGGGAGACTCCGAGGAGGAGTTCCGCCAACACCTCTACGCGCCAGAGATGCACGACCCAGACCTCTTGATCCGGACCAGCGGCGAGCAACGGATTTCCAATTACCTGCTCTGGCAGTGCGCCTACTCAGAGCTGGTCTTCCGCGACGAGCTCTGGCCCGACTTCGGCCGTGAGGCCTTTGAGCAGTCCCTGGGCGAATTCGAGGCGCGGCGCCGGCGCTTCGGGAAGCGGCTCTAGATGGTCCAAGACCTTTTCGACGACGAGATGTTCGCGGAGGACCCGCCGCCACCCGAGCGCCCGCCGCGTGAACCGCGACGCGAGCGACGCGCGGTTCTCAATGGCGAGACCGCGCGACGAATTCTCGTCGCCATTCCCTGGATCGTCTTCGCGATCGCGATCGTCGTCCTCGGTGGCCCTGTCTTCGCTCTGGCAATGGTCGGCATCGGGCTGCTCTGCCTACGCGAGTACTTCCTGATGACGGCGCCATTGCGCCCAGTGCAGATGGCCGCCTACATAGCCGTCGTCGCGATGGTCGCCGCCGCCTACTTTGGCACCGCCTTCAACGTGCTCCTCGTCGTCACTGCATCTTTCCCGCTGCTCTTTTTCTTCGCCGCACGGATGCGGCCACGTGAGGAGGTAGTGGTGGCGATGGGGGTAACCGTCCTTGGTGCAGTCTGGATCGGCCTGCCACTGGTCCACGCTGTGCTGCTCCGTGATCTGCCCGATCACGGCGCGGCACTCCTCATTGATGTCCTCGTCGGCACCTTTGCCACCGATACCGGCGCCTACGCCACCGGTCGCATGTTCGGCTCGCATCGGATCGCACCCGACCTCTCGCCCAACAAGACGATTGAGGGCCTCGTCGGCGGCTTCCTGATCGGCACGATGGCCTTCTGGTTTGCCGGCCTCTACCAAAACTGGCTCTCTGGAGCCGACGCTTTGATCATCGGCGCCGCGGTGGCGGCGATCGGCCCGATCGGAGACCTCTTTGCCTCGATGGTCAAGCGTGACCTGGGCAAGAAGGACACCGGCAAGCTCTTCGGTCCCCACGGTGGGCTGCTCGACCGCCTCGATGCCGTCTTCTTCACGATCGTGGTCGGCTACTACCTCTCCGTCCAGCTGGTCTACTGATCGAAACCGCAAAAACCCGTCCTGAAGAAGGGTTTTTGCGGTTTCGTGGGACAGCGCCGTTCGTCCCTATGCTCTGTCTTCGATGAAGAGGGTCGTGATACTTGGATCGACGGGATCGATCGGAACTCAGGCTTTGGAGATCGTCCGGGCCTCTGAGGAGCTGCAGGTCGTCGGCCTGGCTGCCGGATCGAGCTGGGAACAGGTGCTGGAGCAAGCGCGACAGCACGGCGTACCGACGGTTGCCCTCGCTAATCCTGAGGCTGCCGAACGGGCGCGCTCTGCCTGGGATGGGCGTGTGCTCAACGGCGAGGAGGGTGTACGTGAGCTGATCGCGGCCTCCGGCGCAGACCTCGTCCTCAACGGAATGGTGGGCGCAGCGGGCCTCGGTCCGACCGTGTTCGCCCTCGGCGAGGGGATCGACGTCGCCCTCGCCAACAAGGAGAGCTTGGTGATCGGCGGCGAGCTGACTACGGCGCTGGCTGAGGCAACCGGGGCCAGGCTGCTCCCGGTTGATTCCGAGCACTCGGCGCTCTTTCAGCTGATTGGAGCAGAGCAGCCGGGAACGATCGAAAGATTGGTGCTGACCGCCTCCGGCGGGCCCTTCCGCGGCCGCAGCGACCTGGCCGGGGTCAGCGTCGAGGACGCCCTTGCGCATCCCACCTGGAAGATGGGAGGGCGAATCACGATCGACTCGGCGACGCTGATGAATAAGGGCTTTGAGGCGATCGAGGCGCACCACCTGTTCGGCGTGCCCTATGAACGGATCGCTGTCGTTGTCCACCCGCAGTCGATCGTCCACTCCTTGATCGACCTCAACGACGGCGCTAGCTTGGCCCACCTTGGCTACCCGGATATGCGGGTGCCGATCTCCTACGCGCTGCACTTCCCCGAGCGCGCCGACGTCAAGGTGCCTCGACTCGACCTCGCTGCGGTCGGCGAGCTCAGCTTCGAGCCGCCCGACCTCGAGACCTTCGCCTGCCTCCGTCTGGCGCTTGAGGCCGGCAGGGCGGGGGGGACGGCGCCCTGTGTACTCAATGCCGCCGACGAGGTAGCGGTCGCCGCCTTCCTCGACGGCCGGATCGAGTTCACCGCGATCGCCGCGGCAATCGAGCGCGTGCTCGAGCAGATGCCCGCCGCGCCGGTGACCCACTTCGAAGATCTCTTCGCCACCGATGCCGAGGCCCGTCGCCGCACCGAGGAGCAGGTCGGAGGGTTGGCCAAGGTATGAGCTGGCTCTACATCTTCCTCGGCTTCTCGGCGTTGATCATTCTGCACGAGGCCGGCCACTTCTTTGCCGCCAAGGCGACCGGAATGCGGGTGGAGAAGTTCTTCCTCTTCTTCGGGCCAAAGCTGTTCTCGGTCAAGCGAGGCGAGACCGAGTACGGGATCGCCGCAATCCCGGCTGGCGGCTACGTGAAAATCAGCGGCATGAACCCGGATGACAAATTGCCGCCGGGGGAAGAGCATCGCGGCTACTACGAACAGCCAGTGTGGAAGCGAATCGTCGTGATCGGTGCGGGACCGGCGGTGAACATCGTGCTTGCCTTCGCGATCCTCTTTTTCGTCTTCCTGGTCAGCGGCCAGAAGGCCACCCAGACCGTGGGGGACATCGTTCCCGGATCACCCGCAGCCATGGTCTTGCAGGAAGGCGACGAAGTCATCGCAATCGACGGCAGGCGCTATCCACAGCTGACCATCGACGAGCGGCTCAATAAGTTCGTCGACCAGGTTTCATCGCATCGCTGTGCCGGCGAGCAAGTGGATGGATGCCGGGCCGCGACGCCGGTAAATGTGACGGTCAGGCGCGATGGAGAGTTGAGAACGATCTCGGTGCGGCCCGAATATGAAGCGGCCCTTGGGCACACCAGGATCGGCTTTGGCTATGGCAGTGCTCCCGCCGAATACGGCGTTGGCGGGGCCGCGAACCATGCGCTGGACGGGATGTGGATGGTCACGAGCGGAACCGTCACTGTCTTCTCCCATCTGCTCGAAGAGAAGCATCGCAAGGAAGTGTTGGGGGTCGTCGGCGTCAGCGACGTGGCCCATCAGACGATCGACAAGTTCGGCGCCAGCCAGGCTCTGATCCTGCTCGCGCTGGTCAGCCTTTCCCTTGGTTTGATCAACCTCTTCCCCTTCCTACCCCTCGACGGGGGACATATCTTTTGGAGCCTGGTGGAGAAAGTGCGCGGCAAGCAGGTCCCCTTCCGGGTTATGGAGCGCGCCAGCGCGATCGGCTTTGTGCTCGTGATCATGCTCTTCTTCCTCGGCCTGTCCAATGACATCGGCCGCCTAACCGGCGAAGGCTTCAACGTTCGCTGATGGAGATCGCACCGGCGGAGAACTACGTCAGCGGCGGTCCCGCGGCTGAGCTTCCGGTGGCGAGTCTTTATGAGGGGTTCCTGGCCACGGTCGAGCGCTTGAGCGATGACGTCGCCCTGCGCAGCGGCGAGCGGACGCAGACCTGGTCAGAACTGAGCACGCAGGTAAACCGCATCGCCGGGGGGCTCGCCTCGCTCGGCGTGAAAAAGGGCGACACGGTCGCCTTGATGCTCTCCAACCGGGCCGAGTTCGTCGCCTGTGACCTCGCCGCCGTGGCGCTCGGAGCGGTGCCCTTCTCGATCTATCAGACGTCTTCGCCCGAGCAGATCGCCTACGTCGTCGGGGACGCCGAAGCACGTGTTGCCATCGTGGAGGCCGCCTACCTTGATGCGTTCGAGCGCGCCCGCGAGGACCTGGACGGAATCAAGCACCTGATCGTCCTCGACGCCGAAGCAGGGACGGAAACGCTGGTCGGGCTTGAACAGCGCGACCCGAGCTTCGATGCCTCCGCTTCCAGCGCCGCGGTCGAACCCGACGACCTGCTCACCCTGATCTACACCTCCGGCACCACGGGACCGCCGAAGGGGGTCCAGCTCACCCATCGCAACCTGCTGACGCTGGTCGCCTCGGTGGATGACCTGGTCCCCTTCCCTGAGAATGGCGGCCGGGTG
The DNA here is from genome assembly GCA_963703175.1 of uncultured Solirubrobacterales bacterium. Lineage (GTDB taxonomy): Bacteria > Actinomycetota > Thermoleophilia > Solirubrobacterales > 70-9 > VRUE01. The sequence continues at coordinate 2,817,967 of OY969794.1, read as the reverse complement.
ATCTCCTGGCTGCCCGCGGCGCATATCGCCGAGCGCGGCGCCAACTATTACCTGCCGGTGGTCAAAGGGCTCGAAATCGCGATCTGCCCCGACCCAGGCGAAATCGTCCAGTTCCTTCCCGAGGTCCGACCGACTTGGTTCTTTGCCGTACCGCGCGTCTTTGAGAAGTTGAAAGCGGGCCTCGAGGCGATGCTCGCCGGACTCCCCGACGAGCAACGCGAGCCGGTGGAGCTCGGCTTCGAGGCCGCGCTGGAAAGGGTCCGGCTGGAACAGAAGGGCGAGCCCGTCCCTGACGACGTAGCAGCAGCGGCACAAACCGCCGAGGAGGGGATGTTCTCCGCCTTGCGCCACCAGCTCGGCCTCGACGAGGCGGTCGCGGTCAGCGTCGGCGCCGCGCCGACCCCGGTCGAGGTGCTGGAGTTCTTTCACGCGATCGGCATCCCCGTGGGAGAGCTTTGGGGGATGTCGGAGACCTGTGGGGTCGCCACTTGCAACCCACCGGAGAAGATCAAGTTGGGCACCGTCGGCCCACCGATGCCGGGTGTCGAGCTGAAGCTGGCCTCCGATGGCGAGGTATTGGTCCGCAGCGACGCCAACATGCCCGGCTACCGCAACATGCCCGAGAAGACCGCGGAGACGATCGACGCCGAAGGCTGGCTCCATACCGGCGACATCGGTGAGCTCGACGAGGACGGATACCTGCGCATCGTCGACCGCAAGAAGGAGCTGATCATCAATGCCGCCGGCAAGAACATGTCGCCGGCCTCGATCGAGGCAAAGCTGAAGACCGCCAGTCCTCTGATTGGCCAGGTGACCGCGATCGGTGACGGCCGCCGCTACAACGTCGCCCTAATCGTTCTCGACGCCGACTACGCCCCTGTCTGGGCACAGGGACAGGGCATTGAGGACCCCTCGCTAGAGAAGCTTGCCGAGCACGAGGCCGTCCAGAAAGCGATCGGCGATGCCGTCGATGCTGCTAACGAGCGCATGGCCCGGGTCGAGCAGATCAAGAAGTTCAAGATTCTCCCTACCGAGTGGGTCCCGGGCGGCGATGAGTTGACCCCGACGATGAAGCTCAAGCGCAAGCCGATCGACCGCAAGTACGCCGCCGAGATCGACGCGCTCTACGCCGACTAGGGACGCTTGGCGCGCTTCGGCTTCTCGACTTTGAAGCCGTAAGTCGCAGCCGAGCGGTCGATCGCGCCGCCGGGGGCGCGGGCCTCGACCTTGAAGACGTGCCGACCAAAGCTAAGCTCGGCCGTCGTAAAAGGGGAGTGGCAGCGTTCGAAGCTCTCGCGGTCGAGCTTGCAGAGGTAGGTAGAGCCCAGGATGCTCGAGCTGAAGCGGAAGGTCGGCGTGCGGTCATGGGTCAGGCGACCCGGTCGCCGGCGCAAGCGGGTCTGGGGTCGCTTCTCGACTTTGCCGGGCAAGTCGCTTGGGGGGGAGGTATTGCCGCCGGCGGCGGATTGCGATGTGCAGGCGTGCTCGGAGGGACCGATGGAGTTCGGCCGTGGGCCAGGGAAGACGGCGGCGAAGTCGACGGCGCTGTTGTCGCGGTCATCGGCCGGCTCGAGCAGCGCCGGGCAGTTAGGTTCGATCGTGCGCCGCAGTGCCATGCCATCCGGGATACCGGCAGCAGCAGCCGGCTGACCGACCGCGGATTTGACCGTGCCGTGGAAGTTGCCCCAGGCCACACAGTCGAGCGTTTCCCAGCAGACGGCGCCGCCGCTCGGTTCGAGTAGACCCGGGGTGAATCCCGCATCCGCGGTGAAGCCGAATTCCGATTCGGCTTCCGGCGTCGCCGCCACCAGCGTGCTTTGGTTTACGTCCCCGCTGACATCCTGGGGAAAGGTAGCCGTGCCCACCGACGCGCCCGTGGCGTCGTAGATGCCGATCTGGTGGCCGCCGACGAAGTTCTGGCCGGGTGCCCACATCTGCAGCTCTACATACTCGGAGTTGGGATGGGCGATGGAGCCCGGGTAGATCTCGCGGATCGACATCTCGTGAAACGTGGCCGATGCAACCGGTGCAAAGAAGAGCATTAGCGTCAGAGCGATGACGCTCGACGCCGGGCAGGCGCGCCCAATGTTCATCGCTTGTGCCCGTGTCGGGGGCGATGACGATGATGGTGGTGGCGATGGCGCCGCCGATGTCGATGGCGTTTGACGACGGGCGGTTTGGCCGCGGGGGCTGCAACCGGGACTGCCGTGCCGGTCCCTGTCGATTGCGCCGGACTTGAAACCTGCGGCAGGACGACGTTGAAGGTGTAGCCGGCCGGAGTTGGGTCGGTGTTCGCGCTGGTGTCGATTGCGCGCACCCGGAAGCTGTGCTGGCCGGCGCTGAGGCTCGTATAGGTAACGCCGGCGGCATCGCAGCCCGTAAACCCGCCCCCGTCGAGCTCGCATTCGAAGGTCGCGCCCGGCTCGTTCGACGAGTAGGTGAAGTTGGCGGTGGAGCTGCCGCTCGGGTCCGGTGGCTTCGTCCCGATCGACGTTTCCGGTGGGGTCGTGTCGGCGAGCGAGCCGTCGACGGTCCAGGGAAAGACCGTCACAACAGGCTGCACATTCCCGGCGGCGTCGATTGCTCTCACTTCGAATTCGTATTCGCCGTCGGCGAGTTTCAAATAGACCTTCGGCTGCGTATTGCACGCACTGAAGGTCGCCTCGACCGGCGTCAGCCTGCATTCGAATTTGGAGGAGCCCTCGTTGGAGCTGTATTTGAACGAGGGTGCGGTGCCGGGGCTGGGGTCGGGTGGGTGGGTAGTAATGCTCGCCGAGGGCGCCACCGTGTCCACGGTCCAGGTATAGGTCGCGGGAGTCGGATCCGGCCCGGAGGCGTTGATGCCGCGCACCTGGAAGGTGTGACTACCCTCGGTCAGGCTCGTGTACATCTGTGGGCCGCCCGCCGGACAGGAGGCAAAGACCGCTGCGTCCAGTCGGCATTCGTAGCTGGTCGCTCCCGGCGCGTCGTAGGTGAATTCGGCGCTGGCGCTGTTCGAGCTCGGCGGAGGCCTGTCGTCAATTGCCGTGTTCGGCGCGCCGGCGCAGATCGTCTCCGTGATCGCACTGTGATCGTTTCGCGGGGCCGGAGCGACCTCGGCGAAATCAGCCGCGCTGTCGTTGCTGTCGTCCGCTTCCTCGAGCAGGGTCGGACAGCCTGGGCTGATCGTCCTCCGAATCGCCTTTCCAGCCGAGATGCCGCTGGCTGAAGCCGGCGTTCCGGCGCTCGTGCCGGTCGCCGTCTGCAGCGCTGCGCCGCCATTGAAGTTCCCCCAGGCGACGCAGTCAGCCGGGACGCCACCCGCGTTCCAGCAGGCGGCGCCACCCGCCGCTGGTATCGCCAACCCCGCGTCGACGAGGTCCGGCGCCACACCAAAGGCCGTCTGCACAGCCGTATCGCCGACCAAGACCGTCTGCTGGTTGGCGAAATTGGTCAGCGAAGACGAGAAGGTCGAGGTGTGGACGAGGCTCCCACTCGCGTTGTAGAGCGTCATCGAGTGGCCGCCGAGCAGATTCTGGCCGCTCGCATACATCTGCAACTCGACATAGCTGTCGTCGCTCTGGCCCGAATACACCTCGCGCACTTTGATCAGATGAAACGACGCCGAGGCCGCCGCCGGGACAGCGAGCAAAATCGCCATGACCAGGCAGAGCAGCGCGAAATACCCCCGCATCTCGGGGGGTACCGACCTCGGCCCTCCACTGCTCCGGGTACCCATCTGTTTCTGCATACGGAGCCACAGCGGGTCAGGTTCAAACCGAGTAGGAGAGCCTTCCCGCTACGCTCCGCATATGGCTTCCAAGCGGCAGATATTCGTTGGCGGGGTGCCGATCGGCGGCGGTGCTCCGGTCGCCGTGCAGACGATGACCAAGACCGAGACCGCCAACCTGGCGGCGACGATGGAGCAAATCCGCAAGGTCGCCGACGCCGGGGCGGACATTGTCCGAGTGGCGGTCCCGCGCGACGACGACGTCGAGGCGCTGAAGACGATCGTCAAAGAATCGCCGATCCCGGTCATCGCCGACATCCACTTCAACCACACGTTGGCCTTGAAGGCGATCGACGCCGGCGCCCACTGCATCCGCCTCAATCCCGGCAATATCGGCGGTCGCGACAAAGTCGCCGAGGTGGCGGTGAAGGCAACCGCCGCGGGAGTGCCGATGCGAATCGGGGTCAACTCGGGCTCGCTGCCCAAGCACCTGCACGAGCTCGAGCGCGAGGCGCCGGTCGAGGCCCTGGTCGCCGCCGCGATCGAGTTCGTCGAGCTGATGGAGGGCCTCAACTTCGAAGACTTCAAGGTCTCGATCAAGTCGACCAACGTGCCCAATACGATCGCTGCCAACCGGCTGCTCTCGGAGAAGATCCCCTACCCGCTGCACCTGGGGATCACCGAGGCCGGGACCAAATGGTCCGGCGCGCTGAAATCCTCGGTCGGGCTGGGGACGCTGCTCGCCGACGGGATCGGCGACACGATCCGGATCAGCCTCTCGACCTTCCACGCCGAGGAGGAGGTCAAAGTCGCCTGGGAGATCCTCAAGGCGCTGCAGCTGCGCGAGCGCGGCCCCGTGCTGATCGCCTGTCCGACCTGCGGTCGCCTCCAGTTCGACATGGACTCGGTCGTCGCCGAAATCGAGCAGCGCCTGGAAAGCTACGCCGAGCCGGTCGAGGTCGCCGTGCTGGGCTGCGCCGTAAACGGCATCGGCGAGGCCTCACACGCGGACTTCGGCATCGCCGGAGCAAAGAACGAGGGTCTGATTTTCGCTGGAGGCAAACCCTTGCGCAAGGTGCCGCAAGCTCAATTGGTCGACACTCTCTTTGAGGAGATCGACAAGTCTCTCGACCGCGGCAAGGTCGAGTTCGACGAGAACGAGTCACGGGAGGGCGCCGAGTGGGTTGCTCGCATCGAGCAGGAAAGCGCCGGCGAACTCACCCCGGAGAAGATCGCCCAGATGGAGAAGGAAGCAGTCGAAAAGGGCGAGTCCGATCGCGTGCTCCTCGACGAGCAAGCTTCCCCGACGGCCGGACGCAGGTTCACTCGCGCATAGCTCTCCTCGGGCGGGTGGCACGGCAGGGGGGACCACCCCTGAGGAAGCTTTAGCTACCGGAAGGGGTGGTGGGTCCCCTGCCGTGACAGGACCCGCCCGCTGAGGCCTTCTTCCTGGGTAAACGTCCTGTCGACCGCCATCCGCCTTACTAGTGGATAGGTTTCCTGCAGTGACGCGTCTGAGCCAGAGCTTTATTCCCACGCTGAAGGATCCCCCGTCGGATGCGGAGGCTGTTTCGCACAAGCTGATGGTGAGGGCCGGGCTCATTCGGCAGCTTGGCGCGGGGCTTTGGACCTATCTGCCTGCTGGGCGGCGGGTCGTGAGCAAGGTCGAAGCGATCCTGCGCGAGGAGATGGAGTCGATCGGCTGCCAGGAGATGCTGATGCCCGTGCTGCAGCCCGCGGAGGCTTGGAAGAAGACGGGGCGGTACGCGATCGACGAGTTGTTCAAGCTCGAGGACCGTAAGGGCGCGGAGATGGTCCTGGCGCTGACCCACGAGGAGTGCGTCACCTACCACGTCGCCCGCGAGGTCCGCTCTTACCGAGACCTGCCGCTGATGCTGTTCCACATCCAGACCAAGGAGCGCGACGAGGCGCGGCCCCGCGCCGGCGTCCTGCGCACGCGCGAGTTCACGATGAAGGACGCCTACTCCTTCGACCGCGACGAGGAGGGGCTGACGCGCTCCTACGAGCTGCAGAGCGGCGCCTACGAGCGGATCTTTGACCGCTGCGGGCTGCGCTGGTACCGGGTCGAGTCCGACGTCGGCATGATGGGCGGCTCCGGCGCCCACGAGTACATGGCGCCCTGCTCGGCGGGGGAGAACGAGGTTGCCCTTGCCCCCGGCTACGCAGCCAACATCGAGATCGCCTCGGCCGAGCCTCCGTCGGTAGAGCTGCCGTCGCCTCTCGACGCCCCCGAGCAGGTCTCGACTCCCGGCGACACGACGATCGACATGGTCTCGGGAAGGCTGGGGCTCCCGGCAGGCGCCCTGATCAAGGCGATGCCGGTCGTGGTCAACGACCGGGGCATGATCCTGGTCCTCCTTCGCGGCAACGATCGCCTCAACGAGATCAAGCTTCGAAATGCGCTCGGCGCAGGCTTCAGGCAAGCGAGCGTCGAGGAGATCGAGGCAGAGTTGGGACCGCATGGTTACCTTGGGCCGGTTGGCGTCGATGTCCCCGTGCTCAAGGACGCCGCGATTCAGGGCGACTCCTTCGTCACCGGTGCGAATGAGCTCGACATGCATCTACGGGGTGTCCTGCCTGGCCGGGACTTCCGCTTCGACGAGGTCGATGTGCGCACGGTCGAGGCCGGCGACACCGCGCCCGGCGGGGGCACAATCGAGATCGAGCCGGCGATCGAGGTCGGCAACATCTTCAAGTTGGGCACCCGTTACTCGGAGCCGCTGGGCGCGAGCTACCTCGACGAGAGTGGGGTCGAGCGACCGATCGTGATGGGCTCATACGGGATTGGCCCGGCGCGGATCGTCGCCGCGGCGATCGAGCAAGGGGCGGACGAGCGCGGCATCGTCTGGCCCGCCGCCCTGGCTCCCTGGCAGGTTCAGCTCGTCTCTCTGGCCAAGGCCGGCGAGCCCGAGCGCGAGGCGGCCGACAGCCTCTATGACTCCTTGCGCAAAGGCGGGGCGGAGGTGCTCTACGACGACCGTGATGCCGGGCCGGGCGAGAAGCTGACCGACGCCGAGCTGCTTGGCTGCCCGTTACGGGTGGTGGTCGGACGGCGCGGACTCGCTAATGGTGTGGTTGAGGCAAGCCAACGGGCCAGTGGCGCCGAACACGAGCTGCCGGTCGATGAAGCCGGCGAGCGCGCCCTCGCCCTGCTACAAGGCGAGGATGTCTGACGCAGCCCCCTTCGGGCGCGGGCGCATCCGCCGGCTCTTCGGGCTCGACCGCAGTGGCCCGCCGCCACGACAGACGCGCGAGGGCGAACCGCTTAATCCCTGGACGCTGCCCAACCTAGTCGGCTACCTGCGCCTGGCCGGGCTGCCGGTCTTCCTCTACCTCGCCTTTGAATCGGGCGACGGCCGTAGCGTCGCTTCGGCGTCGATCTTCTGGCTGATCGCTGCCGGGGACTATCTCGACGGCTTCCTTGCCCGGGTAACCGGCCAGTACAGCCGCCTAGGGGCGATGCTCGACCCGCTGATCGATCGCCTCACGATCCTCTCCGGCGCCGTCGTCTGCTGGCACTTCGAGCTGCTGCCGCGCTGGGCGCTGGCCTTGCTGGTCGTGCGCGAGCTGGCGATGCTCTTGATCGCCCAGTACGGCCTCCGGCACGGGGTCGAGATTTCCGTCAATTGGCCAGGGCGAATATCGGTCTTCCCGATAATGGGCGGCATCTTCTTTGCCCTCGTCTTCGCCGGCTGGGTGCCGGCGGCACTGCTGATCGTCGGCGTGGCCCTGGCGATACTCGCCACGGTCCTCTACGCCCAAACGGGCTTGCGGACGGTGCGAGAACGCCAGGCGCAAGGAACCTCTCAGGTTCCATAACCTTCAACCTACAGTTGAACCTTGGGCCAGGCGACCTATAATCCCTTGCAGCGGCCAACGGAGGCGACGACCTCCCAATTAAGGAGCGAGATGGAGGACACCTTTCCCGATCTTGGTTCCCTCAGCGACGAAGAGCTGAAGGACCTGATTGACAAGCTCACCACTGAGGAGAATGAGATCTCCTACAAACGCCGGGTTCTGCACGGCAAGATCGACATCCTGCGAGCCGAGCTGGTCAACCGGCTGCGGCATAAACGCGAAAGCGGTGACTCGCTGATTTCCGGCGATGATGTCGCGCAGCTGACCGACATCCTTGCCGGCAAGGCGCAGCAGAGTGCGCCGGAGGACGACACGGCCGCTTAGGGCTGGAGCAATCGATGGCGATCCACTGTCCGGAGTGCGGCTTCGTCAACCCCGAGGGAGCCAACTATTGCCAGAAGTGCGGCGCCTACCTGGGCGGGCCCAAAGACGAGGCCGATGAGCCGACGACGATGACCTACACCGTCGACGACACCGGCGAGATGCAGCCGATCGACATCGACCAGGTCCTCGAGACTAGCGGGGCGGCGCTCGTGATCCGCACCGGCGGCGGGCGGGCGGGGGAGAGCTTCACCGTAACCGAGGACCGGGTCAGCATCGGCCGCAGTCCCGACGCCGGCGTCTTCCTCGACGATGTCACCGTCTCTCGCAACCACGCCCTCTTGGTGCGGCGCCGGGACGGCTTCTATATCGACGACCTTGGCTCGCTCAACGGCACCTACGTGAACCGGCGCCGGATCGAGTCACACCGGCTCGCCGACGGTGACGAGATCCAAGTCGGCAAGTACAAGCTGAGCTACCTGGAGAAGTAGGGAGCGAGACGATGGCAGTTTCCGAGCAGCAGGTTCGGCAGCGCGATTCGCGACCGCGCAAGGCACTGACGATCGGTGCCGTCTGCAAGATCCTGCAGAACGAGTTTGATGACATCTCGATCTCGAAGATCCGCTATCTCGAGGACCAGAAGCTGCTGACGCCGCGGCGCACGCAGGGCGGCTATCGCCTCTACAGCCAGTCCGACGTCGAGCGGCTACGCACGATTCTGCGCCTGCAGCGCGACGAGTTCCTGCCGCTGCGAGTGATCCGACAGGAGCTCGCTGCCGGCGGCGACATCGACCTCAGCGGAAGTAGCAGCGGCGACCGCCGGCCCGCCGCCGGCGCGGTGCGACGGGCGATTCTCGTCAACACCTCCAGTGCTTACCTGACTTTGGAGGAGGTGATCGAGGAGACTGGTGCCCGCTCCGAGTTGATCGCCGAGTTGGAGAACTTCGGCATCGTCCAGCCCGAAAAGCGCGACGGCAAGACCGTCTACGACGAGACCGATCGAGAGATCGTCCGCGCCGCCAACGAGCTCTCCCGGGTGGGGGTTGGTGCCCGCAATCTGCGCGTCTTCCGCTCCTCTGCCGACCGCGAGGCCAATCTTCTCGAAGCGCTGCTCGGTCCGTCGCTGCGCTCGCGCAACCCGGAGCGACGCAAGGAGGCACTGGAGAGCCTTGAGAGCTTGGCGGCAACCGTCAGCCATCTCAAGCATCTGCTGTTAGTGCGTGACCTGCGCCGCCTAGCGGGCGACTGATGGTTAATCGGTGCCGCGCGTAACCCGTCGACGCACGATCGCGGCTCCCGTAGGCGAGGTCTGGGAGCTCGTCTCTGACCCCTACAGCCTGCCGCGCTGGTGGCCGCGGACGAGCCGCGTGGAGAGCGTCGACCGCAAGCCCGACGGTAAGCGCAGCCAGTGGACCAAGGTGCTGGAGACGGCCGAGGGACGCGGGGTCCGCGCCGACTACCGCTGTCTCAGCTCGGCCAAAGGTGAACGCTACGTCTGGGAGCAACAGCTGGAGGGCAGCCCGTTTGAGCGGCACCTGCGACGCTCGCTGATCGAGATCGGACTGCGGGAGAATGCCGATGGCACCGAGGTCAGCCTCTGCTCCGAGCAAAGACTGCGCGGTATGTCCCGCCTCGGCGCGCCGTTGATGCGCGGCGGACAGGGCAAGATCCTCGACCAGGCACTCGACGGGATCGAAGGGGCCCTGACCTGATGGACGGGCCACGGAGGGATTCGAAGTGGTGGGGGTGGGGCGATCCGGCTGTTGTCCCCGAGCTGGATGGCGAGGCGCTTGAGGTGCTGCGCGAGCGGATCGGCGAGCTGGAGCCCTGGCCACTGGCGGCGGAGCTCGATCGCTTCGAACTGCCCCCACCAGAGCAACTGCCGGCGAGCCTGATCGATGCCGTTGGCGAAGCGAACGTCTTCGCGTCGACCGAGGACCGCCTGCGCCACGCGACCGGCTGCGGATACGCCGACCTTGCGAGGCTGCGCGGCGGTCGCTTGGAGGCCGCTCCCGACGCTGTTCTGCTGCCGGGCGACGCCGAGATTGTGCAACGCGTGTTGGAGATCTGCGCCGCGGAAGGCATCGCCGTCGTCCCCTTCGGCGGCGGGACCAGCGTCGTCGGCGGGGTGGCGCCGCTGCGCGGCCGGCACAGTCGTCTCATCAGCCTTGACCTGGCGCGACTGCGCGGCGTTGATATCGACCGGCGTTCGCTTACCGCCCGCCTCGGTGCTGGCCTGCGAGGTCCGGAGGCCGAAACCGCGCTCAACGCGGAGGGAGTCGTCCTCGGTCATTTCCCTCAGTCCTTTGAGTACGCCACGATCGGCGGCTTCGCTGCGACTCGCTCCGCCGGACAGGCCTCAAGCGGCTACGGTCGCTTTGACGCCCTGGTCAGCTCCGTCCGCCTGCTCGCCCCAGCCAGCGAGCTGCATACGTTGGAGACGCCGCACACTGCCGCAGGGCCCTCATTGCGCGAGCTCGTCGTCGGCTCGGAGGGGACCTTTGGCGTTATCCCCGACGTGACCGTCCGGGTCCGGCCACAACCGCGCCAGCGTCGCTATGAGGCATGGATTGCCGACAGCTTCGAGGCCGGTGCCGAGATAGTGCGAACGCTCGCCCAGGGGCCCGGCCTGCCCGACGTGATCCGCGTTTCCGACGAGGAGGAGACCGCGGGGTCGCTGGCACTCTCGGGTCCGCGTGGCCTAACCGGCAGCCTCTTTGGTAGCTACCTCGGCTTGCGTCGCAAGCGGGGCGGCTGCCTCGTAATCGTCGGCCTCGAAGGTGAGGAGGAGTCGGTGGCTCGGCGCCGTGCCCTTACGGTGCGAGCGCTCCGCCGCGGTGGCGCCGCCTACCTCGGCCAGAGCGCGGGGCGCTCCTGGGAGCACGGTCGCTACCAAGGCCCTTATCTGCGCGACACGCTGATGGGAATGGGCGCGATGGTGGAGACGCTGGAGACTTCGCACACCTGGTCGCGACTAGAGGAGCTGCACGCAGCCGTCGCTAGCGCGATCCGCAAGACGCTCGACGCCCAGGGAACGCCTGGACTGGTCTTCTGTCACCTCTCACACGCCTACGCCGACGGCGCTTCGCTCTACTTCACCTTCATCTCCCGCGCCCGGCGCGGTGCGGAGATCGAGCAATGGGGAGAGGTAAAGCGCGCTGCGTCGGAGGCGATCGTCGCTACCGGCGGCACGATCACCCACCACCACGCCGTCGGTCGCGACCACGTCCCTTATATGCAAGCTGAGGTTGGCGACACCGGCATCGACGTACTACGTGCCATGAAGCAGCAACTCGACCCCACAGGAATCATGAACCCTGGCAAGCTGATCGAGGGCCGATCCCGGTAGGGCTGAAATGTCTTGTACTTTTTCTGAGGCGGCGCCCGCGGACAGCCGCAGACTGTTTTCAGAAAAAGTTAAGTGAAAGCCCTACCGGGATCGGCCCTGTTTGGCGATCGGGCCGGTGATTTCGCCTCTGAGGACCGTTTCTCCGGTGTACTGCGGCAGCGATTTGTTTTTCCTGGCTTCCGCTACCTCGCGCTGATAGGCGGCGTCGGAGGTACGCGAGACGTAGATTTGGTTGAAGGCACCGCTGGCGACGTAGGCGAGCAGTTCAGCCGGGATCGTGAAACGGGCGCCGAGGCTTCCAGATTCACCCACCGGGACGCTGCCAATCCGCAGCGAAAGTTTGGGCGTGCGGTAGAGCCAGACGGTGTAGGACTCGCCTTTGCTCGTCGGTTCGAGCCCTTCGGCGGTCACCTGAAGGACGATTTCTTCCTTGCCGAGTTTGCCGAAGACGGCATTGCCGCTGGCATCGCTGCCGTCCGCCGATTCGAGGACGGCCTGCGTCACTTTGCCGTTTTCGGCAACCGCGGCGGTTTCGGCGGCAGATTCGCTAGACGCGGTGGAGTTGGAATCCGAGCCACCGCCGATGATCGCGATCGCAGCCAAGACGACCGCGACGATCGCGAGCGCCCCACCGGCAATCAAGACGAAACGGCGGCGCTCGGCGGGAAGAGCGGGTCGAGAGGTCTTAGCTCGCGCCTGCGGCTCGGAGGGGGGTGGGGGGGGCGGCTCCGGATCACCCCTCTCTTCCTGCGGCGGCGCAGGCGCAGGCGCCACCTCAGCCTTTGGTGGCAGCGGAGGCGGCAACGGCGGCGCGGCCTCGCCGGCAGCCTGTAGCTCTGCGAGCGCATCCGCTACTTCAGCGCGGACCTGATCGACGCTGAGGCCCTTCAGCGCGGCGATGTCCTCGTAGCCTTCCTCGCGCTTTGCGAGCAGGCGAAGCAGGGCTTTCTGGTCGTCGCTGAGTGCCATCCCGGCGCGAAGACTATGCGACGCGTATTAACGCCACATGTGTGAGGCGAGGAGGTAGGGTCCGGGCCGATGGCGGACGATCCACGCGGCCTGCTCTCGCACTTCGACGCTCTGATCGGGACCGAATGGCTCGACGACGACCCAGAGCACGCCCGGGCGCGGATTCCGATTCGCGACGATCTGCGCCAGCCGGTCGGGCTGATGCACGGCGGCGTGATGTCAACCCTGATTGAGAGCGTCTGCTCGCGTGCCACCGCACTTGTTGTACTCAACGACGGGATGGCGGCGATGGGCCAGTCGATCAGCGTCAGCTTCATCCGCCCGGTGACGGAGGGTCACGCCGAAGTCAAGGCTCGAGCCCGACACCGCGGGCGCACCACCTGGGTCTGGGACGCGGAAGTCCTCGGCGCCGACGACAAGCTCTGCGCGACGGCGCAGATGACTATCGCCGTCAGGCCAGTCCCGAAGAGCGACTAACCGCCGAAGCGGTTGGTGATCGGCAGACGCCTGTCCCTGCCGAACGCCTTCGGCGTGATCCGTATCCCCGGCGCTGCTTGGCGGCGCTTGTACTCGGAGCGGTCGACCATCCGCACGACCTCGTCGACGACGTCGCCCGGCATCCCGGCGGCAACCATTTCCTCGCGGCCCTGGTCGCGCTCGACATAGGCCTCCAGGATGCGGTCGAGCAGGTCATACGGCGGCAGGCTGTCGCTGTCGAGCTGCTCAGGCCGCAGCTCTGCCGACGGTGGCCGCTCGATCACCGAGGCCGGGATGAGCTCACGCCCAGCCTGCGCGTTGCGGTAGCGCACGAGCTCGTAGACGAGCGTCTTTGGCGCGTCCTTGATTGCTGCAAAGCCGCCCGCCATATCGCCGTAGAGGGTCGCGTATCCGACCGACATCTCGCTCTTGTTGCCCGTGGTCAGCACCAGCCAGCCGTGCTTGTTGGAGAGGGCCATCATCAGGTTGCCGCGGATGCGCGCCTGGATGTTCTCCGCAGCGAGGTCTGGCTCCGAGGGCCGCGTCGGGTCTCGGGGCAGCGGCTCCTCCGTCTCCCCATCGTCATCGTCGCCGGCGAAAGCATGGGCAAGGGAGTCCCCGTAGGAAGCCATGGCCGCTTCGATCGAGATCTCGATCGCCTCAGCGCCGAGGTTCGCGGCGATAGTTCGGGCGTCCGTCTGGGTTTCATTGCTGGAATGAGGGGAGGGCATGACCACGCAGCTGACGTTCTCAGCACCGATCGCATCCGCCGCAAGCAGGGCGACCAGGGCGGAATCGATTCCGCCCGAAAGGGCGATCCCGACGTGACCGAAGCCGTTCTTACGGATGTAGTCGCGCAGGCCGAGGACCAACGCGGCATAGACCTCTGCCAGGTCAGACAGCGGCTCGGCAAGGCGAGCGCCGGCCGCGCCGGGGATCTCGCAGATCAGCAACTCCTCCTCGAACTGGGCGGCGCGGGCGATGATCTCGCCGCTGGGGTCGACAACGAAGCTCTGCCCATCAAAGACAAGTTCGTCTTGGCCGCCGACCAAATTGCAGAAGGCGACATGGGTGCCGTAACCGCGAGCGCGAGCGGCAAACATCGCTTCCCGCTCGCGACCCTTGCCGCGGTGATAGGGAGAGCCCGAGGGGTTGGCGATCAACTCAGCGCCTTCGCTCACCTCACTCGACGCCGGCGGGCCCTGCTCCCAAACGTCCTCGCAAACCGTAAGCCCAACCCGCGTCCCCACAACGTCCAGCGTGGCCGCGTCGGTCCCGGGGACGAAATAACGCTGCTCGTCGAAGACGGCGTAATTGGGCAGTCTGTTCTTGCGATAGACCGCGCGGATCTCACCGCCGCTGAGCACGGCGAGCGAGTTATAGGCGTGGCGATGATCGCCGCCGCCGGGAACCGGCTCAGCGAAGCCGACGAGGACGACCATCTCGCCGACACCGCGGGACAGCTCCTCGACCGCGATCCGGTTGGCCTCAACAAAATGCCGCTTCAAGTAGAGGTCCTCGGCCGGGTAGCCGGGCAGGCAGAGCTCGGGGAAGATCGCCAGGTCGGCGCCCTCCGCTTGGGCACGCCCGATCCACTCGGCGATCTTGGCCGCGTTTGCGTCGAGGTCACCGACAGTCGGATCTACCTGGGCGAGAGCTATGCGCACGAGGGCCTCCGCGAAATCACGGCTCAAGTATCGCTTCCGCGCCCGGCGGGAGGCGCCTCCGCGGTCTGTAGATTTGCCTCGATGCGGGCGAAACTGCGGTTGATCGGTGCCTCGCTCGCCTTGGTGGGGCTGTTGGCCGCCCTGCCCACGGCAGCGCAGGCGGGGGACCAGTGGACCTTCCGCCAGCCGCTGGCCCGTCCCACCGATCACCCCAGTCCCACGCGGCACTCCTACTCGGTGCCGGAAGCGCCCCACTCACCCGCCTGCGCCGGACATTTCTGCGTGCACTGGGTCGCCGAGGGCATCGATGCACCCGACCTCGGTGACGAAAACGGGATCGCGGACGGCGATGGCGTCCCCGACTACGTCGAGCGCGTGCTCAGGGTTGGCACGCATGTACATGCAGTTGAGAACGACAAGCTGGGCTGGCGAGAGCCCCGCTCCGACGGGCGGCGCGGTGGGCGCCAGGGGAAGACGGACGTCTACCTGAAGGAGCTCGGTCGGCAGTTGTTTGGCTATGCGGCCCCCGACCGGGGCCAAACTCCGGAAGGTCGTCGACTTCCCCGTCGCCTCCACGGATACCTGGTGCTCGACAACGATTACGACCCCTTCCAGTACCCGGGCATCAAGCAGTTGGCCGCCCTCGAGGTGACCTTCGCCCACGAGTACTGCCACATCCTGCAGATGGGCTACGACGCCTACCAGGACGCCTGGATGGCCGAGTCGACCGCGGTCTGGATGGAGGACCAGGTCTACAACGGGATCAATGACTACCTGCGCTACGTGCGTCGCTGGGTCCGTCTCTTCCGCACGCCGCTGACCGCCAACTCGATCCGCGAGTACGGCGGTACGGTCTGGAACGAGTGGCTGGTGCGCCACTACGGGCGCAACATCTTGCGTAACGCCTGGTCGCGCGCCCTGCACACTCGGCCCGGCGGCTTTTCGGTCGCCAGCTACAACTCGGCGATCCGCGCTGCCGGCAACTCAGAATTCAGCCGCGACTTCGCCCGCTTCGCCCGCGATGTCGCCGAGTGGCGCACCGGTGCCAGCTTCCGCGAAGGAGCCAACTACCCCGATGTGCCGCGCCAGGGCAGCCTGCCACGCGATGGCGTTTCGCTGCAGCGCTCGCTCAATCACGCCACCTTCCAGCTCCTGCGCGTTCATCCGACTAACGGCAGCGCGGTCGTTGCGCAGGCGGTTGCGCCGCGGGGGGTCGCCGTGGGTTTGGCGTTGGTGGGAAGAACCGGCAACGAGCGACACGGCCAGGTCGTTTCACGGTTGCGCTTTCAACGCAACGGCGGCGCGCTGACCGTGCGGTTAGCCCAACCAGGGCGGTTCAAGCGGATCACCGCCGTGCTGATCAACGCCGATACCAGCGCGGAAGGCTTCAGCGCCCGCCGGCTCGACTGGAACTACCTGACCGACACCGTGCCGTTTCGAGTCAGCGCCGGCTCGGTCGACTGAGATCCATCGCCCGCAGGTGGCGCGGTGGCAACAGTTTCGGCAATCGCCGCTTCGAAGTCGAGACCGAAGCTGTCGAGGTCTGCCATCGCGTCGTAATCGCCAACCAGGCCGAAGTCGATCCTGCCGTCGTAAGACATGATCCCGACGCAGAGTGCCTGCCGGCGGGCGAGCGGGACCAGGGGGAAGATCGAGGTCATGCGACGACCCATTAGATAGAGGGGGAACTGAGGGCCGGGGACGTTGGTGACGACGAGGTTGAAGAAGCGCTGGGCTGGTTGCAGGCGCGCCGCCTGCGATGCGATCGTCGGCGGGGCGAAATCGGTCAATTTGGTTAGCAGCTCGGCACCCACCGCCTGACCAGATCCCTTGAGGTCGCCCATCGTCTCGCTGACCAGGTGCAGCCGCTCGACCGGGTCCTGCGAGAAGACCGGCAGCGGCGCCATCATCGCCGAGATCCGGTTGCCAAGCGCGCCGTGCTCTTCGTCGGCGCGGACGCTAACCGGCACCAGCGCTCGCATCTTCAGCTCGTCGGTGTCGTGGCCGCGGGCACGCAGGTAGTTGCCGAGCGCACCGGCGACAACCGAGAGGACGACATCGTTGACGGTGCCGCCGTGCGCGTTCTTGACCCGCTTGAAGTCCTCGAGATCGCCGCGCACGAAGGCAAGTCGCCGGTGGGGGCCGATCTCGACATTGAAGGGGGTGCTCGGTGCCGCCGCGGCGACGCCGAGCACTTTGCTCGTGTCGGCGAGTCCGCGCAGTATTTGGCGCGGGCCGCGCAGGGCGGCGCGTGCGCCGCGGACGATCTCCCGCGGGCTGGTCAACCGCTCGTGCAGCGCGTCCGCGAGAAGATCGAGGTCGCTCGGTTCAGGCCGCGGCGCCCACTTCGGCGGCCGCACCGGTGGGTGGTCGGGGTCCTCTTCGAGATCGAAGAGGACCGTGGTTATATCGACGCCGGAGACCCCGTCAACCAAGGCGTGATGGCTCTTGCCGACCACGGCAAATCGGTCGTCTTCCATGCCCTCGACCAGCCACAGCTCCCAGAGGGGCTTGGTGCGGTCGAGTTGCTGGGAAAAGATCCGCGCCGCGAGGTTACGCAGCTGCTCCTCGGACCCCGGGGTGGGCAGCGCCGTGCGCCTTACGTGGTAGTCGAGGTTGAGGAACGGATCGTCCACCCATACCGGCCTGCCCTGCTGCAAGGGAACAAAACGTAGCTTCTGGCGGAAACGAGGAACCAGGTGCAGGCGCGACTCGATCTGGTCGCGGAATTCTGCGTGGGTGGGAGGAGCACCGTCGAAAAGGATCGCCGAGGCAACGTGCATATGGGCTCCGGCGCGCTCCATATGCAGGAAAGACGTATCGAGTCCAGTCAGGCGATCTCCATGCACTGCACCATCTTCGCACACCCCTGACGGGGTCTGATCCAGGCGTGAGCTTGGCTCTGTAGAGCGGTTTGCAGCGGATCGTGCGCGATCTCGCAGTGTGAGGCCGCTCACGCCCAAGCCCGATGACCACCCCTACGGTGCCCGGTCCGACCTAAGCAATCCATCTGCCGGGTTTTACCGCGAGCCGTCGATCGGCTCGCCGCGCAGGCAGACGAGAAAGCGAGTTGAGACAACGATGCGATTCATCCTGCCCGCGGTGCTAGCCGCTGCTGCTCTTGCGACCGGCTCCAGCTCGGCACTTGCGCGCTTGCACCACCAGCGGCCGTCCGAGCGGGTTCGTTCACATATTTCCCTGCACGTCTCGAGCCACAATGTCGTCGGCGGGACGCGTTTGACCTTGCGAGGCCGGGTGCGACCGCGCGGCGCGCGGCGGGTCAAGGTCGTAGTGCGTGGACCGCACGGAACTACGGTAGGCGCCACCAGCTCGCACAGCGGTGCCTTCTCCTTGCGCTGGCGCCCGCGCGGCGTTGGTAGCTACAGGGTGCGTGCCTACGGCCTGCACGACAAGCGGGTGCGCTCCTCGGTCAGTGCGGCGCGGCGGGTGACCGCCTATCGCACCGCGGCCGCCTCTTACTACGGCCCCGGCCTCTATGGCGGTGCCCTTGCCTGCGGCGGCAGGTTGGAGCCGGGGACCCTCGGCGTCGCTCACAAGACGCTGCCCTGCGGCTCAAAGGTGAGGTTGCGCTACCGCGGCCGCACGGTCACCGTGCCCGTTGTCGACCGCGGTCCTTACGTCGCTGGGCGCGACTTTGACCTGACCGCGGCAACGCGAGCGCGGCTACGCTTTCCAACCACCGGCGTGTTGCTCTCAAGCCGCTGATCGATCGACGAGCCCGAGCTGAAGCTGACCCTCCGGCTCGACTGGCTCGGCGGGCTCCTCCTGGGCAAACCCCGCGACGCGCACGCCGAGCAGCCGCACCGGGCGGGGCGGGGCGTAGGCGCGCAGGAGCTCCAGCGCGACAGGGGTTACGACCTCGGGATCGTTGGTGGGCACCTCGACGGTGTGCGCACGGGTGACGTTGGTCCAGTCGTCAAGGCGGATCTTGATCCCGATCGTCTTCCCTTCCAGATCGCGTTGGCGTAGCCGCCGGCAAAGCTCCCCGGCAAGCGTGGAGATGTGCTGTGCCATTTCGGCCTGGTCGGCGACGTCGACGTCGAAGGTCGTCTCAGCCGACTGCGACTTGGTCTCGCGTTCGATCGCGATCGGCGTCTCGTCTTCGAAGCGCGCCCGGGCCGGTAGCCAGCGACCCATGCGCGGCCCGAAGGCCCGCTCGAGTGCGACTGGATCGTGACCCCGCAGGTCGGCGAGGGTGCGGATGCCCATCTTTTCTAGCTTGACCACGGTTTTGGGGCCGATTCCAGGCACCAGACCTGGGGGATCGCCGGCAAACCGCTCCAGCGCTTCGACACGGGAAAGGACGACAAGCCCTGCGGGCTTGCCTAGCTCACTGGTGATCTTGGCCAGCAGGCGGTTCTCGGAGATGCCCACCGAGCAGGTGAGGCCAAGATCCTCGCGGATCTCGGTCGCAATTCGCCGCATCGTCGCCTTCGGCGCGAAGAGGCCGCTGAGGTCGATGTAGGCCTCGTCGAGTCCCACCACCTCTACCGTCTCCGCATTGGCCCGCAGAATGTCCATCACCTTGGCGGAGGCCTCGCGATAGGCGGCAAAGTCCGGACTCAGGTAAACGGCGTCGGGCAGCCGCCGCCGCGCGATCGCCGCCGGCATCGCCGAGTGGATCCCCGCCAGCTTCCGCGCCTCATAACTGGCCGTGGTGACAACTGCCCGCGGCCCAGAGCCGCAGACCACAACCGGCTTCCCCTTCAGCTCGGGGCGCCGCCGCAACTCGACCGACGCATAGAAGGCGTCCATATCCAGATGGGCAATTGTGCGTCGATCTGCGATTTACCGATCGTAGGGCGAGGGTAGGATCGAACCGATGGCTTCTCCCGAGGCGAAGAACCTGGAGGCGATCTCCAAGGCAATCGATCAGCACAACCGCAACTGTCCGTTTCCGGCAGCCGAGGTGCGGATGAACCCCTTCGAGGTGGAACGGCTGGGCTGGGAGGAAATTCGAGGGTTGCCAGTGGTGCCAGATTCGGCAATCGGCACGGGACGCTTCCGCATCGTCTGCTCGCAAGAGCTCGACGGCGCCGGCCTCGAAGAGACCGAGGCAATCGGCCGCGAGGTTGTGACCGTCGCTCCGGCGAGTAATTAGGCCCTGAGGACGCGACTGGGCAAGCAGTTCAAGACCGTATGGAGTGCTGACCGGCCTCAGCGGTAGGCATGTCGGCACCCCGCGCATGACGGTGCGGGGACTGGGCCGCGGGATGGCCCCGCGGCCGACACCCCAATCATGGGAGGTGCCGACATGCCCCAGCCTAAAAGCGTGGTGGGACTCGACGTCCACGCCACACAGACTCACGCCTGCGTTCTTCTCCCCGAGACAGGCGAGCTTCGCTCGCGACGACTGAATGGCCCGCCGCGAGGGGCACTTGACTTCCTGGAAGGGCTCGAGGCTCCGGTCCTCGCGGTCTATGAGGCCGGGCCGACCGGCTTCGGGCTCGCGCGAGGCGGCGCCGAGCGCAACCTCGACGTGCGCGTCTGCGCGCCGGGGTCGATCCCTAAAGCGCCGAGCGACCGGGTCAAGACCGATCGCCGCGATGCCGAGCGGCTGGCGCGGCTCTTGCTCGCGGGGGAACTGCGCTTCGTGCGCGTCCCGAGCCCCGAGGAGGAGCGCTTCCGAGACCTGACTCGCTGCCGGGAGGCGATCCGAGCCGACCTGATGAGGGCCCGTCACCGGCTCGGCAAGTTCCTCTTGCGCCGCGAGCTGCGCTGGGAGGGCCCCGGCTGCGCCTGGACGCAGGCCCACTTGCGTTGGCTGGAGGCAATCAGATTCTCCGACGGCGCCTCGCGGAGCGTGCTTGAGGACTACCTGGCCGCGGTGGTAGCGCTCGAACAGCGCCGCAGTGCTTCTGAGCAGGCGATCGAGGAGCTGTGGTCTGAGTCCCCCTGGGCCGCAACGGTCGCCCGGCTGCGCTGCCTGCGCGGCATCAACACGCTGACGGCGCTTGGCCTGTGTGCCGAGGCGGGAGACCTGAGGCGCTTTGAGCGCCCGGCGTCGCTGATGGCCTACTTCGGCATCGTGCCCTCTGAGCACTCCTCCGGTGAGCGACGCCAGCGCGGGCCGATCACCAAGGCCGGCTCTCCGCATGCCCGCCGGCTGCTGGTCGAGGCAGCACACCACTACCGCCACCAGCCCCGGGTGGGCGGCGCTCTGCAGCAGCGCCAGCGTGGCGCTGACCCACGGGCCTGTGCGATCGGCTGGCGCGCCCAGCGGCGTCTGCATAACCGTTGGGCGCGCCTTCGCCTCGAGCGTGGCAAGCCCGCCAACGTGGTCAGGATCGCGTTGGCGCGCGAGCTGGGCGCCTTCGTGTGGGAGGTGGGTCAGCTGAGCTGAGACTCCGCCAAAGGAATGCGCTCGACGCTGTCGGGGCGACACGGGAGCAAGTGAGGCCAGCACGTCGCCGCTTTGCGGCCTGCGTTGCGTCCTCGGGCAGTCGGCGGATGCGCTCGTCGGCCGCGCCCGCTTCAAGACTGCAGGCCACGCGACGAATCGGCGGTCATGGGGTAGCCAGCCCCCGCATATGAGGCTGACGATGCAGTCGACGTACCTGGATCCCGCCCGTGTCGCCCCGAGAGCGCCGCTGGGCAGCTGCGACCCGTCGGGGGTCCGATCGACCTTGGGCAGTTGACGAGGGGCTCTCCATATGAGGACGCAGGGAGGCGACAAGGGGAGCGCACTTTCGTGCGTGACCCGCAGTCCGCCGACCGAGGACGCCGAAATGCGCCGCCCAGGTGCATCCTCAGACCGAGTTCCAGAAATCGAGGCCACTTTCGCTCAACAAGCGCTGGGCTTCGATATTTAGCTGGGTCAGTTCGCCGGTCCAGATCAGCACGCCCATCGCGATCAGGATCACGCCTCCGGTGGCGACTATCGCCTGGTAATGGCGCTTGACCACGGCGAAGGCGGTCGTCATCCGGGAGAAAGCGACGGCGGTGAGAATGAAGGGGATCCCTAGGCCTGCGGAGTAGACGGCGAGAAGGAGAGCGCTGTGGGTAACGGAATCTGACAACGAAGCCGTTGAGAGGATCGCGCCCAGGGTCGGACCTATGCAAGGCGTCCAGGCGATCGCGAAAGCAGCGCCGGCGACGATCGGCCCACCCTTGCCGGCCCGTTCCAGCAGGCCGTCGACGTGCCACTCGCGGTTGAGGCGGGTGACGAAGAGCGAGGCGACAAAGAGCACTCCCATCGCAATGATCAGCGCCGCCGAGATCTTGGTCAGCAGCTGCTTGTGGTCCTGCAGGGTCGCACCGAGGCCGGTGGCGGTCAGGCCGAGGGCGATAAAGATCGCCGAGAAGCTGGCGACGAAGAGCAGACTCGGCCCCAGTACGCGGCGCCATCCGGCGCTGTCGAGCTCGGAGGCCGACACTCCGCTGACCGCCGAGAGGTAGCCCGGCACCAGCGGCAGGACGCAGGGGGAAAGGAAGGAGACGATCCCGGCCGCGAGGGCGGCAAAGATGCCGACCCCTGCGGTCGGATCGCTGCTCAGCTCGGCGACGATCACGACCTCTCAAGGGTACTTGCCGCGAAGCGGCACCGCGATCCGTCGCACCGGCACGCGGGGCCGCAGCTGCCAGTAGGCTGGCGACGGGGATCCAAACTGCTTTTCTCTTTCGCATTCAGATGCCTTCCATTTTTGGTCTGCTGTAACTCAATACAGCCAATAATTTTGCGGCGAAATATCAGGAACGCCGGCGAAAGCCGATGAGAGCGCGCGAGCAAAGACGACTGTTCGATGCCTCGGGCTCCGTACGGCAGCTGCGCGCCTCGCCGCTGTTTGCCTTCGGGCCGAGCGCTGCCGGGCCAGCGTTGCGTCGCGGCGCCCTCGTGGCGATCCCGGTCGGGGCGGCGCTGCTGTACGAGCTTGGGACGGGCGCCGAGAGCAAGGGGGCGGTCGCGACCGGGGCGCTCTTCGTCGGCTTTCCAGGGCTCGACGCGCCGGCCCGATCTCGAGCCGCCTGGCAGGCGGCGGTCACGCCGTTCGTCGCCCTGGCGGCGGCAATCGGCGTCCTCACCGGGCCTTCGGCCCCGATTGCCGTTGCTGTGATGTTGCTCGTCGGAGCAGCGGCCGGCTACTGCTTCTCGGTCTCGCTGCGCTTCTCGATCGCCGGCCTCTCCGTGGCGCTGGCGCTGGTCGTCTCCCAGGGTCTCGGGATTCCGACGTCCCACACGCTGGAGGCGTTGCTCTTGACCGCCCTCGGCGGGCTGCTCCAGGCGGCCTTCTCGCTTGCCGTCTACATCGCCGGCGATCGAGAAGAGGAGGGGGGCGCTGGCGGATGGGACACCCGCGCAGCGCTGCGGGCCCTGTCCGCCAATCTGACCCTGCGCTCGACCAGCGCCCGTCACGCGCTGCGTTTCGGGTCTGCCCTCGCCGCCGGTGTCGCCGTCTACTGGCTACTCGGCATGCACGAGCACGGCTTCTGGATCCCCCTCACCATTCTCTTCGTCCTGCGGCCCGAAGAGGGGGAGACCTTCCACCGGCTGATCCTGCGCGCGGTCGGCACCGCGATCGGGCTCGTCCTCGCCACGGCGCTCTCCTTTTGGCTAAACGACGACGGCGTCGCGCTCGCCATTGCCCTGACTATCGCCACGGCCTTCGCCTACGGCCTGCTCACCGTGCAGTACGCGCTCTTCACCGCCGCGATCACCACCTATGCCGTCTTGCTCGCCGATACGCTGGACGAGCCGGCGCTGCACGCGGCGGGACAACGCGCGATCGCCACGGCAATCGGGATCGCAATCGCCGGCGGCTCCTTCTTGCTCTGGTCAAACCCGGGGAGAGGGGAGGAGGCAGGCCAAGATCGGCCTCTGGTCCCACCGGAGACCGCAGCCCGGTAGATTTCTTGGCTAGCCAGCCAAACCGCCGCGCGGCCGCGGCAGACCACAGGAGAGACTTTGAGCAACCGCACGTTCGTAATCGGGGTCGGAATGACCAAGTTCGAGAAGCCGGGCACGAAGGAGGGCGACTACCCCGACTGGGCCAAAGAGGCGGGGGAGAAGGCGCTTGCCGACGCCGGTATTCCGTATGAGGACATCGAGCAGGCTTACGCCGGCTACTGCTACGGCGACTCGACCTACGGCCAGCGGGCGCTCTACCAGCTCGGTCTGACCGGGATCCCGGTCGTCAACGTCAACAACAACTGCTCGACCGGCTCCTCGGCGCTGTTCCTGGCGCGCCAGGCCGTCAAAGGGGGGCTCGCCGAGTGCGCGATGGCGATCGGTTTCGAGAAGATGGAGCCCGGCTCGCTCGGCGTTAAGTACACCGACCGCACCAACGCACTCGACAAGCACGCGATGCGGATGTTCGAGATCCGCGACCCCGAGCAGTCGCCGCCCGCGCCGCAGATGTTCGGCAACGCTGGCCGCGACCATATGGAGAAGTACGGCTCCAACCCCGACCACTACGCCTGGATCGGCTGGAAGAACCACAAGCACTCGGTCAACAACCCTTACGCTCAATTCCAGGACGAGTACACGCTG
Organism: uncultured Solirubrobacterales bacterium; assembly: GCA_963703175.1. Classification (GTDB taxonomy): domain Bacteria; phylum Actinomycetota; class Thermoleophilia; order Solirubrobacterales; family 70-9; genus VRUE01. The sequence goes on along the minus strand of OY969794.1, from coordinate 2,794,088 downwards.
GAGGACATCAAGGCGGCGAAGATGATCCACGACCCGCTGACCAAGCTGCAGTGCTCGCCGACCTCCGACGGCTCGGCCTGCGCGATCGTCGCCTCGGAGCGTTACGTCGAAGAGCATGACCTGGGCGGCCAGGCGATCGAGATCGCCGGCCAGTCGATGGTCACCGATCTCAGCTCGACCTTCGCCGAGCAGACCGACTGCATGAAGATCGTCGGCTCGGACATGTCGAAGCAGGCCGCGGATGAGGCATACGCCGAGGCCGGCATCGCCGCCGATGAGGTCGACGTATGCGAGCTGCACGACTGCTTCAGCGCCAACGAGCTCATCACCTACGAAGCGCTCGGGTTCGCTGCCGAGGGCGAGGCGCACAAGCTGGTCGAGGAAGAAGCGACCACCTTCGGCGGCAAGGTCGTCGTCAACCCATCAGGCGGGTTGATCTCCAAGGGCCACCCACTCGGCGCGACCGGGTTGGCGCAGTGCTCGGAGCTGACCTGGCAGCTGCGCGGGGAAGCCGACAAGCGACAGGTTGACGGCGCGAAAACCGCTTTGCAGCACAACATCGGCCTCGGCGGTGCCGCCGTGGTCACCGTCTACAAGCCGGCGGCCTAGGAGCCGCCTGGAGGAGGAGGGCCCGATGGCGAAGAAGGAGCGACGCTCACTCAGCGGCAAGGTCGTGGCGATAACCGGGGGCGCCCGGGGGATCGGCAAGGCAACGGCGACGGCGCTGGTCCGCAAGGGCTGTCGGGTCGCGATCGGCGACCTCGACCTGGCGCTCGCCGAGCAGACCGCGGCGGAGCTCGGCGGCGGCACGATCGCCGTCGCGCTCGACGTCACCGACCGCGGCTCTTTCGTCGCCTTCCTCGACGAGGCCGAGCGCCAGCTCGGTCCGCTCGACGTCGTCGTCAACAACGCCGGGATCATGCCGGTGACGCCCTTCGCCGAGGAGTCGGCCGACTCGATCCGTCGCCAGCTCGACATCAACGTATTCGGCGTTATCACCGGCATGCAGCTGGCGATCGAGCGGATGCGGCCGCGCGGCTCCGGTCACATCGTCAATCTCGCCTCGCAGGCGGGCAAAGGCGGCTTTCCCGGGATCGCGACGTACTCGGCAACGAAGCACGCGGTGGTCGGGGTGAGCGAGGCGGTGCGGGCAGAGCTGCGCGACACTGGTATCGAGATCGCCTGCGTGATGCCGACGGTGGTCAACACCGAGCTCACCTCCGGCGTCGGTCAGAAAATGATCAAGCCGGTCGAGGCATCCGATGTCGCCAACGAGATCGTCGATGCGCTCGAAGTGCCGCGCTTTGACGTCTGGGTGCCGCGCGCCAATGGGGGCTTGTTCAAGGTCGTTGCATTGTTGCCGCGCCCAGCCCGCGAGGCGCTGGGCCGCTTCATGAAGGTCGACAAACTGATGACCGAAGTCGACCACAGCGCCAGGCACGCCTACGAGGAGCGCGCGGCCCACAGTGAGCCGGCGCTGGACACTGAAGCGGAGCCTGCAACTCAGCGCGACGCGGCCTGAACCCGGAGGAGGGTTCAGGCGTATACAGGTCCGATGGGTCGAATCTACGACGCAACCTGGGGGCGCGGATTCGCGGCGCTCTATGACCGCGCTTTCGAGGCGACCGAAGAGGCCGGGCTGCGGGAGATGCGCCGCGAGGCGCTCTCCGCGGCGCATGGGCGCACGATCGACCTCGGCGCCGGGACCGGCGCCAACCTGGGGCTCTATCCAGACGCGGTCACCGAGCTGGTGCTCGCCGAGCCCGATCCGCACATGCTCAAGCAACTTCGAGTCAAAGTGGGGGAGAAGGGCGTCGATGCCGAGCTGAGCGACGCCTCGGCGGAGAGCCTGCCCTTCGCCGAGTCCAGCTTCGACACGGCGATCTTCACGCTGGTGCTCTGCACGGTGCCACACCCGGACAGAGCGCTGGCCGAAGCCGCCAGGGTGCTGAAGCCCAGCGGCAAGCTGCTCTTCTTGGAGCACGTGCGCGCGGATGACGCTGGCCAGGCGCGTTGGCAGGACCGCCTCGAAGGGCCCTGGCGCTTCCTTGCCGACGGCTGCCACTGCAATCGCGACACGGTGGCGACGATCGAAGCCTCGCCGTTCGACGTCGAGCAAGTCGAGCACGACCGCCTACCCAAGGCCCCGCCACTGGTCCGGCCGCTGGTCCACGGATCCGCAGTCCTGACCCTTCAATAGGCTGACCGTGCGCCACATGGGCTCCGATCTCGACTTTCCCGTCGGCCCCGTTGCCGATCGACTGACTCTCTGGCCCGTAGACGACGGCAGATACGGTCTCGATGCGGTCTTCCAGGGAGCTTCAGGCTACGAGCGCTGCGAGGAGCACCGCACGGCGTTGAGCGCCGCCGGCGTCCAGTGCTCACACGTCCAGAATCTCGATGACTCCTGGTCGCTGCGCTTTGGCCCGCTCACAGCCCAAGAGGTGGGCCGGGCGATAAGCGCGTTCGTACGCTGAGGTTCTCTCGAAAGCACAATTCCAACGCACGATAATGGTGGTTATGTCAACTCAGGCAGGAGAGGCTCAACCGGCGGCTTCTATTGCTTCTTCCAGCTGACCCGCGGAGCCGGGCGTGCCGAGGCTTTCTTTGTCGGTCGTGCCGGGTCCTTCAACCGCAAATGAGGGGGTTCCGGTGAAGCCGAGCTGCTGTGCTTCGGCCGTCGTGGTTTCGACTTCCTTGAGAACCGCGGCGCTTTTGCGTTCCTTGTTCCACTTGGCGATGTCCGCCACGCCGGCAGCCTTGGCTATTTCGATCAGGAATGCGTCGGTCACATAACCCGAGTCCTCCGGGCCCTGGTTGCGGTAGAAGATCTCGATGAAGCTCCAGCCGCGGCCCTGCTTGCCGGCGGCGATCGCGGCGGCGCCCGCGGGGACCGATTCTTGGCTAATGATCGTGTAATTGCGAAAGTCGAGCTTCGCTTCGCCGCTGCGCACCTTGGAATCGATCACGTCGGGAATGATTTCTTCCGAGAAGCCCTTACAGACCGGGCACTGCAGGTCGCCGAACTCGAACAGCGTCACCTTTGCCTTGGGATCGCCGAGGACCAGGCCGGCCTGCGGGATGCCCTGCAGCTGCTGCTTGACCAGACCGACGTCCTCGAGGTTCGTATCGCCTCCGCTCGTTTCGTTCTGGCTTATGACGATCAGCACGGCAACCGCGACGACCGCGAGAAAGACGGCGGCGCTGCCGATCCGCAGGAGTCGTTTGCGCCGCTCCTGCTGCTCGCCCTGACTTTCAGCCTGCAACCGCTCTTCGCGGCGGGCTTCTCTTGCGCTTTTGCCGCTCATGCCGGCTTCCCGACGTAGCCAACCATGCGCACTGCGCTTAAGCCGAAGATGATGGTCATTAGAACTGCACTCGCCACGCACCACTGGCAGATCGCTTCGATCTTGAACACCTCCAACTGGGTCAGGTAGACGCTGTAGCCGAAGCCGACCAGGGAGACGCCGAAGCCGGTCATTCGCGCTAGGTCACCGCGCAGAAGCGACGCACCCAGCAGCAATACGTAGCCAGCAATGCCGAAGACGGCGATATTGATGCCGGCCAGGTGCGAGTAGCTGCTGTTGGCCACGGTCTCGCAGCCGCTTCCGCCCGCCAGGCAAACCGGCGATCCACCGCCCGAGTCGGCGATCGCGATGTAGGTGGCGACACCAATGCCAAAAGCCGCGACGAAGGTCGCGATCATGCGCAATGTCCCCTCGGCCGGCAGTTTCATCGCCGGAAAGGTATTCGACGCGCCTTCAGCCAAGCTAAGTGCAGGTGCTACGCGCCCAGCTCGACGCAGAAAGCAGCAATCTCGCGCGAGAGCTTGCCGCCCTGCCAGGCCAGTGGCGACTCGCCCTCAGCCTCGCCCGTCAGCCGCGCCAGCGGCAGGCGCTTGGCGTATTCTGCGGCGATCCGACGCGGGTGCCCGGGATCGGCCGCATCGTTGCTGGCGACGACAAGCGCGGGCAGGTCGAGCGACTCCAGCTCGGCCATCGTCTCGAAGGGCCCTGAGCGCGGCACAGCGCGCAAAGCGTCGACCAGCGCCTCTGGATGCCGGTGGCGCAGCATTCGCTCGCGGGTGAAGCGCAGAACCGAGTCGCGCCAGGCCGGGTCGGTCTCCTGGTGTCGGTCGATGTAGTCGACGAAGCCGTCGACCCCGCCGCCCTCCAGCGCAGCGGCGAGCCCATCCCAGTAGGCAAGCGTCTCGGGCGTTATCTCACCGGTATACGTCGGCCCGATGACGACGAGGCCACTGAGGCGCTCTGGGTGCCGCAGCGCGTAGGCAATGGCGGTGTGGGCGCCCATCGAGTGTCCGGCCAGCACGAATCGGTCGTCCCCCGCCGCCATTGCGACGACTCCCTCCAGATCACCGACCAGCTCCGAGTAGTCATAACTCTGCCCCGCGCCCGCCGGATCAGACTCACCGTGGCCGCGCGCGTCGTAGGTAACGACGGTGTGGCCAGCGCGCTCCAGCGCCCGCGAGCCGTGCACGACATAGCGGCGCGTCGCCGTAATTCCGTGGCAGAGGACGATCAGCGGGCCCTCCCCCGCCACCTCGCCTCGAATCGCCGGCCGCTCGCCGGCCGTGAACGGCCTCGGCTCGACCGGCATTAAGCCAGTGCGGCGACGGCCTGCTCGAGATCGTCTACGGACTGGAAAGTCGAGCCGGTCCGCGAGACGTGCCGGTAACGCACGATCCCCTCGCCGTCGATGACGAAGATGGACCGCATGATGTAGCGGCCACCCGGTGCGTCTTTGAGCTCGGTGAATCTCGCCAACGGGCCGAGCCACCCAGTAACCCCGTAGCGCTTGCTGACGGCGAGATCCTCGTCGGCGAGCAAGGGCACGTTGAGACTCTGCTCCTGCACCCAGTGCTCGTGTGAGTCGAGCGACTGCGGCGAAATGCCCAGGACCTCGGCATCGAGCTCGTCGATCCGCTCGCTGTTGTCGCGGTAAGAACAGAACTGCGCCGTGCAGACCGTCGTTTCGTCGCCGGGGTAGAAGGCGAGAACGACGTTCTTCCCGCGCAGATCGGAGAGCTTGTAGGTCTTGCCGCCCGTGCCGGGCAACTCGAAGTCCGGTGCCGCATCGCCAATGTTGACCTTCGCCATGCGAGGAGATTAGAGCAGGGCCGGCGAGCTTCGCAGGCCTAGCCCTTTTCGATCGAGATTTCTTCGATCAGAACGGTCTGTTTCGGTTTTTCGGCCGGAGTGCCGAGTTTGCCGATCCGTTCGACCACGTTGAAGCCTTTGTTGACTTTGCCGACCAGTGCGTATTCGGGCGGCAGCCCAGCGTCGGCAGAGAGAACGACGAAGAACTGGCTGCCGGAACGGCCGGGGGGCTCGGCCGAGCTCTTGGCCATCGCGACTACGCCTTTGGTGTAGGCGAGGTTCGCCGGCGGCTTCTCATCGACGCTGTACCCAGGGCCGCCGGTGCCGGTGCCGAGCGGATCGCCACCTTGGATGACGAATTCGGGCGCGACCCGGTGAAAGGTGAGGTCGTCGTAGAAACCTTCTTCAGAGAGGAAGACGAAGGAGTTGACGGTCTTAGGCGCCCGCTTCGAATCCAGTGCGATATCGAAGCTGCCGCAGCTGGTCTTTACCACCGCGGTCAGTTCTTCGCCCGGCTGCACGGTCTGCTTCGGCGCCTTGAAGCTGACGTTCTTCGGCTTCGGCGCTTCGACCTGCTTGCAGCTCCCCGTGCTCGCCGTGGTCGTGGAGTCGTCGCTACCGCCGCTGCGCCCGATCAGGATCGCGGCGACAACGCCCACCGCAATCAGGGCAAAGACGGCAAGGGCAATCAGCTTGGCGCGATCTTGTGAGTCCTCCACGGCCGCGAAATCCTAGATGATCGGTCGGTGCCATCGTCGTCACTCATTGCCCTTGCCGCTGCGGTCCTCCATCTGCCCGAAAGGCCGGAGCGGGTCCTCGAGGTCGGTTGCGGCGACGGCGAGCGGGTTCTCTTCCTCGCCCGCGAGTTCCCCGCCGCCCGAGTACGCGGCGTCGACCCCTCCGAGGAGGCGATCCGCAAGGCGGTCTCGCGAGTCGGCCTCGACCCAGAAGGGAGGGTCGCCTTCAAGTCGGGCCGGTCGCGCTCCCTCCCCTACCCCGACGAATTCTTCGACCTCCTCGCGCAGGCCGGTGGCAGCCTGCACCCAGGCGAGATCGAGCGGGTATTGCGACCGGGCGGGCACTTGATCCTGATCGGGCGATGGCGCTGGCTGGACTGGCGGCTCGGGAGCCGGCGCTTCGATCTTCTCGAGAGCGGAGAGGTCGAGGGCCAGCGCTACCGCGTGTTTCGTCTCCATGCCGACCAGTCCGCGCCCGAATAGGCTGCCGCAGGCAATGCGAGTCGAAGGGATGCCGCTGGCGTTACTGGTCAATCCGGCCTCCGCACACGGGCGCACGCTGAAGCTGCTGCCCCAACTCGAGCAGGCACTGGATGCGCGGCGCATCCCCTTCCGGGTCGAACGCACGGGCGGGCTCGAGGACGGCGTCGAGCGGGCGCTACGCGCCGCCGAAGCCAGCGAGATCCCAGTAGTGATCAGCGGCGACGGACTGATCGGCGCGGTCGGTGGCGCCCTCGCCGGCTCGGACACCCCGCTGGGGATCGTCCCGGGTGGGCGCGGCAACGACCTCGCCCGGGTGCTCGGCATCCCGGCGGAGCCGGATGCGGCCGCGGCGATGCTTGCCGCCGGCGAGACCCGCCGCATCGACGTCGGCGAGGTCAACGGCAAGCGCTTCCTCGGCATCGTCAGCGTCGGCTTCGATTCCGAAGCGAACCGGCTCGCCAACGAAACCAAGCTGCTGCGCGGCAATCTCGTCTACGCCTATTCCGGCATCCGCACCCTGATCGGCTGGAAGCCGGCCCGCTTCACGATCGGCGTCGGCGAGCAGCGCGAGCGCTTCACCGGCTACTCGGTCTCGGTCGCCAACAGCAAGGCCTTCGGCGGTGGCATGTTCATCGCTCCGAACGCCGATCTGGGCGACGGTAAGTTCGACGTGGTCAGCGTCGGCGAGGTCGGCAAGCTGCGCTTCCTGGGTAACCTGCCCAAGGTGTTCAAGGGCACCCACGTCGAGGAGGACGAGGTGCGTGTGTTCCGCGCCTCACGGCTCGAGCTGAGCGCCAGCCGTGATTTCCCGGTCTATGCCGACGGCGAGCACCTGACCGACCTGCCAGCGAAGCTGCGAGTGCTGCCCCAGGCACTGAGTGTGATCGTCCCGCCGCGAGCCGGGGAGTGAGCGCGGACCGCGGCGGACCGCTGTTCGCCGCCAAGCGCCTCGCCGCACGTTCCGTCGGCGCCGCCAGCCGGGCCAGCGGCCGCGGCGGCGGCACGACGCTGCCGGGACGGTTGCTGTTGCGGCTCGACCCGCGCTCAATCGCCCGCCTCGGCTCGCGGCTCGACAACGGCGTCACCCTGGTCAGCGCCACCAATGGCAAGACGACGACGGCCGGGATGTTGGCGGCACTGCTCGCCGCCGACGGCCGCGTGCCGGTCCACAACCGGGCCGGGTCGAACATGACCTGGGGAATCGCCACGGCGCTGCTCGAGCAACGTGGCCGCGAGGGTCTCTTCGAGGTCGACGAGGCCTGGCTGCCGCGGGTAGCCGCAGAACTGGATCCCTCGCTGGTGGTGCTCGGTAACCTTTTCCGCGACCAGCTTGACCGCTACGGCGAGACCGAGGTTCTCGCCGAGGAATGGGCAAAGACGGTTGCCGAGCGGAGCGGGCGGACGCGCTTCGTGCTCAACGCCGACGATCCACTCATCGCCGACCTGGGCCGCGACGAGGTGGCTAAACGACACGAGGGGGCCGTCTACTTCGGCATCGACGACGAGACGCAGGCGCTGCCCGAGCTGCAGCATGCCTTCGACGCAAAGCACTGCCGCCGATGTGGTCATCCATATACCTACGCGCGCGCCTTCGTCGGGCACCTCGGCCATTACTCCTGTGGCAATTGCGGCGCGAGCCGCCCCGATCCCGAGGTCGCGGCCACGCGGATCGAGCTGCACGGCATGCGGGGCTCTTCGTTCACGGTGCGTACTCCCCGAGGAGAGATGGCGATCGAGCTCCCCCTGCCCGGCCTCTACAACGTCTACAACGCCCTGGCGGCGATTGCCGCAGCGCTGGTGTTGGGGATCGCGCCAGAGTCGATCGCCCCGGCCCTGACCGAGATGCGCGGCGCCTTCGGCCGCGTCGAGACGGTGGCTATTGGCTCCAAGCGAGTATCGATCCTGCTGGTTAAGAACCCGGCGGGCACGAACGAGGTCTTGCGCACGTTGAAGCTGGAGGCGGACGCCGGGGAGCTCGACCTCTGGATCGGGCTAAACGACCGCATCGCCGACGGTCGCGACGTCTCTTGGATCTGGGATGCCGACTTCGAGTTGTTGGCAGGGGCCGTGCGGCGCGTCACCTGCGCTGGTACGCGGGCGCCGGAGATGGCACTGCGGCTGAAGTACGCCGGCTGGCCCGAGGAGGCGATCACGGTCGAGCCGGAGATCGAGTCCTCGCTCGACCGGGCCGTGGCCGCGGCGCCGGCGCAGCTATTCGCTCTACCCACGTACACCGCCCTGCTTGAACTGCACAAGGTGCTTTCGGGGCGGGGTCTTACGAAGGACTTCTGGCGATGAAGAGCGATCAAGATGCGTCTGTCATTTGGCATGAAGCCGAGTGCGGAAGCTACGCGGCCGACCTGGCCCTCTGGGAGGAGCTGGCAAGCGAGTCCGCTGGGCCAGTTCTGGATCTCGGCTGCGGATCTGGGCGTGTCCTACTGCACCTTGCTCGACGTGAGCATGACGTGCGCGGCCTGGACCTGGATCCTCGCCTGGTCGCGGCACTCAGCGACGCCAAGGTCGGCGACGCCAGGGACTTCGACCTGGGAGCCGATTTCTCGCTGATCATGGCGCCGATGCAGCTGGTGCAGCTGTTCGCCGGTGCCGGTGAGCGCAAGCGTTGTCTGCGCTGCGTCGCGGCACACCTGAGCCCGGAGGGGCTTGCCGCATTTGCCATCGTGGAGTCGATGCCTGAGCCAGACGCAAACGCCTCGCTCCTACCTGACACGCGCGAGGTCGACGGCTGGGTCTATTCCAGCCTGCCGGTCGACGCACAGGTCGACTCCGACTCAATCCGCGTGCGGCGACTGCGGCAGACCGTCTCGCCACAGGGCGAGCTGGAGGAGGAGCTTTACGAAATTGGCCTGCAGAGGCTCGATGCCACAACCCTGGAGCGCGAGGCGCGCGAGTGCGGCCTGCGCCCCGCCGGCCGCCGCCCCATCCCCCCCACCGATGCCCACGTCGGCTCGATCGTGGTCCTGCTTAAAAGGGGGGCTTAATGGAGCTTCGTCTGCTTGCTCTCTACCCAGACCAAATGAACATCTACGCCGACCGCGGCAACATCCTCTTTCTGCAACGGCGTTGCGAGTGGCGGGGAATCGGCTTCTCCTACTCCGCCGCCGGCTCCGGCGAGGGACTCAACCCCACAGAACAAGACCTCATCTATCTCGGCGGCGGCCAGGACCGCGACCAGCGCGCCGTCGCCGCCGACATGGTCGCCAGTAAGCGCGATGCTCTCGCCGCCGCTGTTGCCGACGGCGCCGTGCTGCTCGCCGTCTGCGGCGGCTACCAGCTGCTCGGCCACAGCTACCAACTGGGCGTGGAGCGACTGCCCGGTCTGGGGCTGGCGGATCTGGAGACCGTGCGCGAGCCAGGCGAGCGCCTGATCGGCAACGTCGCGATCGAGGCCGACCTGGGCAGCGGCCCGCAGATCATCGCCGGCTTCGAGAACCATGGTGGTCGCACTTACCTCGGCGAGGGCGCCACCCCGTTGGGACGCGTGATCAAGGGCTTCGGCAACAACGGCAAAGACGGCTTCGAGGGCGTCCGCCGCGACAACCTGATCGGCACCTACCTGCACGGCCCCCTGCTGCCAAAGAACGCCTGGCTGGCCGATCGCCTGATTACCCTGGCCCTGGAGCACCGCTACGGCTCCACGCCGCAGCTCGAGCCACTGGAGGACGACCTGGAGCTAGCCGCCCAGCAGTGCGCCCGCGAGGTAGCGCTGCGCAACTGAGTGGCTAGCGACCGGTTCGGGTAAGTGATGAAGGTGCAGCTCGATAGATATGGCCGGGCCGCCCTTTTGGGTGTGCTGACGGTCCTCGCTTTGCTTGCCGCCACGGCAGCGACCGCGAGTGCGGCGCCGAGCTGCGGTGAAGCTCCAGAAACGGTTGGCGACACCATCATCGGAACGCCCTGCGCCGACACGATCCGGGCACCCCGGGGGGTCACCACCGTGTACGGCGAAGGCGGTGACGACACGCTCTACGGCCAGCGCGGCAACGACAGCCTCTTTGGCGGGGAAGGCAACGATCGCCTCTACGGCGGTGTAGGCGACGACCGACTGCGGGGTGGCCCCGGCAACGACCTGCTCTCGGGTGGCTTCGGCGCGGACTCGCTTGACGGTGAAGGGGGCAGCGACTTCGCCCGCGGTGACGCCACCATCGACGCGATCGACGACACCGGTGGCAGCGGGGACACCGACACGCTCAGCTATGCCACCGGAGTGACGCCGGGCTTCATAAATCAAGGCTCGTTCTTCGACTACCAAGGGTTCCCCGGGGATGAAAATGGGCGAGGCGTCTACATCGACCTCGAAGACAACGCAGCCGAAGACGGCAACGGCTTCGCTAACGACGGCAAGGCGCCCGCCGGAGGAGGTGTCGACCTCGACCTTGAGGGCACCCAGTTCGAGCGGGTCATCGGCACTCCGTTTCCGGACTTCATCGTCGGCAGCGGTGGACCCGAGGCGATCTATGGCGGTGGCGGCGCGGACGTGATCCTCGGCGAAGGCGGTATTGACCAGATCCACGGCGGCGCCGAGGGCGACAGCTGCGAAGCCGACAGCGGTTCGACGGTTGAATGCGAGCGCAATGACAAAAAAGTCGAACCCCGGGCAGCCGGCACGACCTCCGCTGGCTTGATGGCACCAACGGGCGTCGGCCCGCCGGCCCTCTATCTGACCGGCAGCAACGGCGACGATGCGCTCGTCGCGACCTACTCCGAAAGCCCGCTCCAGGTGACCTTCACGGCTAACGGAGCTTCGGCTGGGACGTTCGCCCTATCCGAACCGCCGGACTCAATCCTCCTCGCAGGCCTCGACGGTGAAGACACGTTGAGCGCCTCGAACTTCCCCGACACCACCTCGGTGATCTTGCTTGGCGGCGCCGACCATGATGACCTCACCGGCGGCCAAACGGAAGACGCCCTCGTCGACGGTGCAGGCAACGACGTCGTTCATGCTGCGGGCGGTGATGATGCTGTGCCCAATAACGACGGCAAAGACAGCCTTGACGCTGGCCCTGGCGAGGATCTCTTCATCTCCAATGCGGTCTGCGACGGAGACACGCTTAACGGTGGCCCGGACCGCGATAACGCCAACTGGGCAAATTTCGAAGAAGCCGTCTCGATTGATATGGGCGCGGCGGCCGCCGGCCTGGTCGGCACCCAAGGACAGCCGACCTGTTCGAGTCCCGCGCTGTTGACTCACCTCGAAGCGATCGAGGACGTAGAGGCAAGCAGCGGAGACGACGTACTTGTCGGCGACTCGGGGGACAACCAGCTGCTGGGACGACCCGGCCACGATTCCTACTTCGCCGCGGCGGGCAACGACACGATCCTCGCCAACTCGGGAGACACGGATCTGGCGATCGAGTGTGGGGCCGGCTTCGACACCGCCCTGATCGACATCCCGACCGCGAGCTACGCGGATCCGCCGCCAAACGAATGCGAGGACGTCGAAGAACGCGCCAAAGACAGCTTCCGCCCGCCGGGAACGCCGCCGAACCCAAGTCCGGAGCCCGAATCACCGCTCGGCAAAGCCTCTGTCCTCCCAATCCTCAAACCTCCTCCCCCGGATCGGAGGCCCCCTTCCACGAGGCTCCTCCGCCGGCCGCCGCGACAGCTCTTAATAAAGGCCAGGTTGCGCAAGGTCGCCTTTGCCTTTGCCTCAAGCGAGAGCGGCAGCCGCTTTCGCTGCAAGCTCGACCACAGGCGCTTTACCCCCTGCCACTCCCCACGGCTCTACAGGCTGACGCTTGGACGGCACGCGTTCCAGGTCTTCGCAATTGACCGAGCGGGCAACCGCGATCGCACCCCGGCTCTGATCAGAGTGCGAATCCGCCGCCGCTAGCTGTCCTACCCACGGACGTTGTGAACGCGGCTGATCGGCGGCCGGTCTCCAATCGAACTGTGGGGCCTACGCCGGTTGTAGTAGCGCAGGAAGGATGGCATCGAGCGAGCCCGCTCGGCTGAGGTGGGCCAGGTGTGGGCGTAGGCCCACTCCCGCTTCAGGGTCTGAATGAAGCGCTCTACCTTGCCGTTCCAGCGCGGCGTGTATGGCGGGGTGAGAATGTGGCGGGCACCGTGGAGCTCGAGCAGGCGGCGGAAGGCGGCCGAGCGGCGATAGACGAAGGCGTTATCGCTCATCACCGCTTCCGGCGGTTTCATGCCGAGTTGCGCAAAGTGCTCGATCGCGCGCTCCAACACCGCTGCGGCGGCGGTTGCGCCCTGATCGGGGTGCTGCTCGACGTAGGCGTAGCGCGAGTTGTCGTCGACCACGCAGTGCAGATAGACGTAGCCGACTTCTGCCTGTTTCTCTGCGCGGCTGGTGGTGCGGTCGCCGGTTACGGCGTGACCTGGCCGCTCAAACCGCGCCAGGCGCGCAATGTCGACGTGCAACAGGGCACCGGGACGCGACCACTCGTAGCGGCGGTAGGACTCGCGGGCCGAGCGGCGCCTGCGGGAGAGACCGTGGCGGTGCAGGACCTTCCAGATCATCGAGCGTGGCCGACGGCAGACTCCGGCCAGGCGCCCCGGGCCAAGGCCGGTCTCGCGGCGGGCACGCAGGATCAACTCCTCCTCGGCGGCGTCGAGGCGTTGTGGCTGGCGATGGGGCCGCGAAGAACGGTCCTGAAGCCAGCTCCCGCAGCGACGCTCGGCATCAGAAGCCACCTGCCAACGGTGCCACCAGCGGTGAGCAGTCGCCGGCGCCACGTTGAGGGCGGCAGCTGCCGCCCTCAACGTCATTCCCGACTCGATCGCCCGCACCAAAGCGAGCCTTCCCGCTGGTCCGAGAGCAGCGTTACCGTGAACCTTCATCCGGGTCCTCCTTGCTTGGGCGTCAGAACCACAAGCGTCTTGGAGGGCCCGGATGGCCTTTCAGCTGTTCACAACGTGTGTGGGCGGGTCAGCTAGCGCCCGCTGGAGCCGAAGCCGCCGTCACCACGGGCCGAGTCGGTGAGCGACTCGACCTCGACCGGCTCGGCAAGCGCAATCGGCGCGATCACAAGTTGGGCGATCCGCTCGCCGGGCTCGACCCGGAAAGTGTCAGCCGGGTCGGTGTTGAGCAACAGCACCCGCACTTCGCCGCGGTAGCCAGAATCGATCAGCCCTGGACTGTTGACCAGAGAAATGCCGTGATCGCGCGCCAGTCCAGACCGCGGCAGCACCAGGCCCGCATGGCCCTCCGGAATCTCAACAGCCACCCCAGTCCCAACGCTCCACCTCTCCCCCGGCCCTAAATGAGCAGCCTCGCACGCGTAGAGATCAACACCAGCATCTCCCTCATGTGCACGCGTAGGCACCCGCGCCTCGTCCTTCAGCTTGGCGACTCGAAGATCCACGGCGCGCACCCTACAGCGCTTGAAAGGGAGGGTGAGGGTGTTCCTCAAACCGGCGCGGGCGAAGCCCGCGAGTCGGGGCGAGGAACACCCTCACCTCCCTAGGCAGCGTCAGCAGTGCGCAAGTCGTCAAACCGATGCAGCTCAGCAAAAGGGACCCGCGCATGGACCAAAACGCCGTCCTCGCGATCAATCCGCTCCAGATCCCCAGCAACCTCATGCAGCTCATGCAGCCGGGCGCCTTGGCTGTAGGGAATAAGCAGCTCAACCTCGGCCAGCGTGTCCTGGAAAGCCTCCTCGACACGCACTTGCAGCGCCTCGATCCCGTCGCCGGTCAAAGCCGAAACCAGCACAGCGCCGGGATGGCGCAGCAGCACCTCGGCCCGCTCGTCCGCGTCAAGCAAGTCGGCCTTGTTGAGGACGAGGAGGCGCGGCTTGGCGCCGGCACCAATCTCCTCAAGCACCGCGTCGACCGCCTCCAGGTCGGCGAGCCGCCGCTGCTCCGGCGCTGCCGCGTCGACAACCTGCAGGATCAGGTCGGCGAGGACCGTCTCCTCCAGCGTCGCCTTGAACGCCTCTACCAACTGGTGAGGGAGCTTCTCGATGAAACCGACCGTGTCGGTGAAAAGAAAGTCGCGGCCGGAGAGCGGGACGCTGCGGGTAGTCGGGTCAAGCGTGTGAAAGAGCCTGTCCCCCACGCTGACCTCCTCCGCGCCGGTCAGCGCGTTAAGCAGGGTTGACTTGCCGGCATTGGTGTAGCCGGCGAGGGCGACCCGCGGTAAGGACGACTGCTCCCGTTGTGCCCGCATCACGCCGCGGTTTCGCTCCAGTCGGCCGAGGCGCCGCCGTAGTGCCGCGATCCGGTCGCGGGCAAGGCGGCGGTCGGTCTCGATCTGGCTCTCGCCAGGACCCCTGGTGCCGATTCCACCACCGAGCCGCTCAAGGTGGGTCCAGAGACCCCGCATCCGCGCCAGGTTGTACTCGAGTTGGGCCAGCTCGACCTGCAGCTTGCCCTCAGCCGAGTGGGCATGGTCGGCAAAGATGTCGAGGATGACCGCGGTGCGGTCGATCACCGGAACCCCAAGCGCCGCCTCGAGGTTGCGCTCCTGGCGCGGTGCCAGCTCGTCGTCGCAAGCAACCAGGTTCGCGTCGCAGGCCGCGACCTGCTCCTTGACCTCGTCCAGCTTGCCCCGACCGAGGTAGCGGTCGGGGTCGGGTTTAGCGCGCTGCTGGACCGCTTCGCCGGCGGTGGCAACGCCCGCGGTGCGCAGCAGCTCCTTCAGCTCGACGAGCGGGTCGCCTTCCTCCCCACCCTCAACGACACCAATCGCCAGGGCGCGCTGCCGAGCACGGGGGTTGGCGACGCCGGCGCCGTTGGCGGCATATTGCGTCTGCTTGTTTCGCCCGTTCCTGGATCGATCCACTCGGCCTGATTGTAGGCGTCGGGATTTCCTGGATAGGCTTACGAGCCATGAAGGTCTTCGTAACCGGAGGAACGGGATTCATCGGCGGCACTGTCGTGCGCCAGCTGCGCGAGCGCGGCGACGACGTTGTCTGTCTAGTCCGCAGCCCAGAGAAAGCGGCGCCGCTGACCGCCCTCGGCGCCGAGCTCGTCAGCGGCGACCTCGGCGACACCGAGGCGATGCGCAACGGCATGGCGGGCTGCGACGCCGTCATCCACGCCGCCGCGATGTACGAGGTCGGAATTCCTGTCAAGCAGCACCCGGCGATGTGGGAGGCAAACGTCGCCGGTACCGAGAGTGTGATGAAGGCCGTGCTGGAAGCGAGAATCCCCAAGGTCGTCTACGTCTCAACCTGCGGCATCTTCGGCAACACCCATCGCAAAGTCGTCGACGAGACCTACGAGCACCCCGGCAAGGAATTCACCTCCTACTACGAGGAGACCAAGCTGGAGGCGCACAAAATCGTCAAGCGGATGATCGAGGACGGCCTGCCCGGCATCATCGTCCAACCCGGCGGCGTCTACGGACCGGATGACACTTCCCAAGTCGCGGACCTGCTGCAGGAATTCTTCGCCGGGAAGCTGCCGCTGCTGCCCTTCCCCGAGTTCGGCATCTGCATGACCCATGTCGATGACATCGCCGCCGGCATCCTGCTCGCCCTCGACAACGGCCGGGTTGGCGAGGCTTACGTGTTGAGCGGCCCGGTTACCACGATGCGCGAGGCGATCGAGACCGTCGCCGCCGTCAGCGGTCGCAAGGCGCCGAAGCGGGCGATGCCGGTGTCGCTAATGAAGGCGCTGACGCCGATCGGCCCGCTGGTCGGCAAATTGATGGGTCAGCCGCCAAACCTGCGCGAGCTGATCTCTTCCGCCGACGGCGTGACCTTCTGGGCCAGCCACGAGAAGGCCAGTCGCGAGCTCGGCTACGCGCCCCGTGGCATGGAGGAGGGTTGGCGGCAGACGCTGGAAGCTGACGACCGCTTCCCCTCTCCAGCGGCCGCCTGAAGCCGGCCCAAGCCACGATGCGCGTCATCGACACGATGCACCTCGGCCGTCCGCACGTGATCGGCTGCTGGCAAGTTGGCGATGCCCTCGTGGACCCCGGGCCCGAGTCCTCGCTGGCGACGCTGCTCGAGGCGCTTGGCGACGAGCGCCCCAGGGCGCTGCTGCTGACCCACATTCACCTCGACCACGCCGCAGCAACTGGCGCCCTGGTGCGCCGCTGGCCGGACTTAGAGGTCTACGTTCATGAGCGCGGCGCACCCCACCTGATCGACCCCTCGAAGTTGCTGGCCAGCGCCGAGCGCCTCTACGGCGATCAGATGGAGAGGCTCTGGGGCGAGATCGTGCCGGTGCCGGAGGCCAACGTGAAGCCGCTCTCGGGCGGCGAGGGCGTGCTCGGCATGCGCGTGGCCTACACCCCGGGTCACGCCTCCCATCACGTCTGTTATCTGCACGAGGAGAGCGGCACCGCCTTCGTCGGCGACGTCGCCGCAGTGCGCCTGCCCGGCGTCGACCTGATCGTCCCTCCCACCCCACCACCGGATATCGACATCGAGCACTGGGAAGACTCAATCGGGATCGTCGAAAGCTGGCAGCCGGAGAAGCTTGCCCTCACCCACTTCGCCTCGATCGAGGACCCCGCCCCACATCTAGCCAAGGTCCGCGAGCGCCTGCGCGAAGAGGCCCAACAAGCCCGCGACCTCTCCGAGGACGACTACGAGCAACGCCACCGCGACCTCGTAGCCAAGCAAGCAGAGAGCACCGAGTCAGCTGAAGAGCTAATCCAATGCGTCCCACCCCAATACCAATGGCGCGGGCTCAACCGGTACTGGAGCAAGCGCGCCGAGCAAGAGGCCTCCGGGTAGGCCCGGAACGTCTTGTACTTTTTGGTCGACGCCTCCGGGCGGCAGCCGAATCGCGATACATCCAAAAAGTTAAGTGGAGGGCCTACCCGGACGCCTCTCCATCTCAGGCCAAATGCGCACGCATCCGCTCAACGGCCTCGGTAATCCGCTCATCCGGCGTGGTGAGCGCAATGCGGAAGAAACCCTCGCCGCTCGGCCCGTACATCGAACCCGGCGAAACGACCACGGCCGCCTCTTCGAGCACGAGCTCGGCAAAGGAGGTGGAGGTGTGGCCCTCGGGCACTGGCGCCCAGACGTAGATCGTCCCCTTCGGCGCGGTCACCTCGACACCGATCTCGCTCAGCGCCGAGACAACTAGGTTGCGACGGCGGACGTAGGTCTCGTTCATCCGCTCCAGCGGGCCGGCAGGTCCCTCAAGTGCCGCGACACCGGCCATCTGCACCGCCTCGAACAGACCCGAGTCGACGTTGGTCTTCAGCCGCCAGTAAGTCTGCACAGCCTCAGCGTTGCCGAGGATCGCCGCGCAACGCCAGCCGGTCATGTTGAAGCCCTTGGACAGGGAGAAGACCTCGACACCGACCTCCTTGGCGCCGGGCGTTGCAAGGAAGCTGGGGGCGACGTAGCCGTCGTAGGTCGTCTCCGAGTAGGCGTTGTCATGGACGACGAGGATTTCGTGCTCGCGAGCAAAGGAGACGACCAGCTCGAAGAAGCCCTCCGGCACGACAGCGCCGGTCGGGTTGTTCGGGTAGTTGATGAACATCAGCCGCGCCTTGGCGGCGACGTCGGCGGGGATCGCGCCCAGGTCAGGGGCAAAACCGAGCTCGGGCAGCAGCGGCAGCAGCTCGGGCGTGGCGCCGGCGAGAATCGGGCCACCGGTGTAGACGGGGTAGCCGGGATCGGAGGCGAGAGCTACACCGCCCGGGTCGAGGAAGGCGAAGCAGAGGTTGTAAATGCACTCCTTGGCGCCGATCGCCGGGATCACCTCACTGCCGGGGTCAATCTCGACCCCGAAGCGCTCATCGTAGAAGCGGGCGAACGTCTCGCGGAACTCATCGCGCCCGCGGTTGCTCGGGTACTGGTGCGTGCCGGGATCGGCAACCGCATCCTGCATCGCCTGAACGATGTGCGGGTAAGTCGGCTCGTCGGGATCGCCGATGCCGAGGCTGATCACGTCGATGCCCGCGGCGCGCTTCTCGGCGATTCGCCGCTCCAGTTCCTGGAACATGTAGGGAGGCATCGCCTCCAGGCGCTTGGACGGGTCTGCGATTCCCATGGGCGCGGAAATCTATTAGGTGAGGTCGGACAGCGCCTGCATCAGCTCGGGAGACAGCTCCCCCGAGCAGATCGGCTCGGCCCAGCCGCTTAGCCGCACATCGAGCTCAGCGGAGATCTCGACCTCCAACTCGCCACCATCCAGCTCGACGGTTATCGGGCTCGGCGCACCAGCCATGAAGGCAGTAACCGCAGCACCGCTGGCGCCGGTCCCAGACGAGAGCGTCTCCCCCACGCCGCGCTCAAAGATCCGCGCCCGCACCCGATTGCCATCGACCTTGAAGAAGGAGACATTGGTGCGGTTGGGGAACAGCTCGTGACCTTCGATCTCGGGCCCGATCTCGCCCAGATCCAGGTCCTCAAGCTCGTCGCCGACCTCAATCGCGCACTGCGGGTTGCCGATCGAGACGTGCTGGAAATTCCACTCGCGGCCGCCGGCCGTCAAGGAGCCCTTGCCGTCGGCGGCACCCGAAGGAAAGTCCTTCGATCCGGTCGCAGCCTTGCCCATGTCGACCGAGCAGGTCAACTCGGAGGTGATCGTCGGCGTGATCGGGCCAGCGGCGGTGCGGATCGTGAAGACGTCCTCATCCGTCCAGCCGTGTCGGCGCAGATAGAGGATCGCCTCGCGCGCCCCATTGCCTGAGAGCTCGGCCTCCGAGCCGTCGGAATTGAAGATGCGTAGATCGGCGACGAACTCGAGGTCGTCACTACGCGAGAGCAACAAAACCCCGTCGGCGCCTATACCGAAGTGGGGGTTGCAGATCCACTCCACACGCCCCGGGCTCAGCTCCCATGGGAGCGCCTCGGCCTCGAGGATCACGTAGTCGTTACCCAGCGCCTGCCACTTCTCGAATCGCATCCCGGGCACCCTACCCCGGACGTGCCGTCGCTTAGCGGTCCATATGGGTACCTAAGCGACGGCACGTCCATCATTGGCGGTCAAGGTGGGCGGCTATCTCGACGGCTATGTCGGCGTCGGAACGACTGGTGCGGTCAATCGCGTGGAGGTTGGGGATCTTGCGCATCCAGGTGAGCTGGCGGCGAGCGTAGTTGCGCGATCGCTTCTTCATCAGCTCGATATCGCCGGCGAGCAGCTCATCAAAGCCGAGCGCCTTGCGGGCCGTACGCGACGGGCCCAGTGCTTCGGCCTCACGCACCTCCCCTTCGGCACCACCGGCCACGATCGCCTCCGTACGCGCATCGATCCGTTCGTAGAGCAGCGCCCGATCCATGTCGAGTCCAAAGATCGTCGTCGGCAGTCGCGTCTGCGGCGACCACAACTCGGAGTCCTTAGATTCGGGCGGAGCCTTTTCAAGCGAAAGCTCAGCTACCGCTGCGCGCAGATAGAGCCCGGTCCCCCCCACCACGATCGGCCACCGCCCAGCTTCAAGCGCCCGATCGATCTCACCATGCGCCAACCGCATGTAGTCCCCCACAGAAAACGGCTGGGTTACGGGCACGAAGCCCACCAACCGATGCTCCAGAAGCTCCCGCTCCTCCGGCGATGCGACACCGGTAAGTACGCCAAGCCCCTCATACACCTGCAGCGCATCGCACGAGATAGCGACTGGGTCCTCGCCTTGCCTTCGCAGCTCCTTTGCCAAGGCGATCGCGACGCCAGTCTTCCCCACTCCCGTAGGACCGAAGATCCCGAGAACGTCCATCAGTGGGGTATCGGTGATGCCCCGAACGGCTTGTACTTTTTCGCCTGCGGGACCAGGGACCACTGAAAGCGACTCACCGAAAAAGTTGAGTGAGGGGTTTCACCGATACCCCACTCAAAGTGGTCGAGGTAGCGCCACCCACCTCGACGGTTACGAGGTCACCTGGGTCGCCGACCCCGTCGAAGTTAATCGTCTTGTTGTGCCGGGTTTTTCCCCGCAGCCGCGTCGGATCGGTCCGGCTGGGACCCTCGACCAGCACCTCAACCTCACGCCCCACGTACCGCTGCGCCCTCTCGGTCGCGCGGCGCTGAACAAGCTCGACCAGGCGCCCCATGCGCGCCTGCTTGACCGGGTGTGGCACCTGCTCTCCCATCGTCGCCGCTTCGGTCTCGCGCCGCGGCGAGAAGATGAAGGTAAAGGCGCTGTCATAGCCGACCTCGTCGACGACTTCGAGCGTCTGCTCGAAGTCCGCCTCGCTCTCACCAGGGAAGCCGACGATGATGTCAGTCGTGATCGCGCAATCGGGCACGTGCTCGCGGATCAACGAGACCCGGTCCATGTAGCGCTGGCGGTCGTAGGTGCGCCGCATCCGTTTGAGGATCGTGCTGGAGCCGGATTGCAGCGGCAGGTGGATGTGCTCGCAAAGGGCGGGCAGCTCGGCATGGGCGCGGATCACATTCTCGCGCATGTCCTTTGGATGAGGGCTGGTATAGCGGATCCGCTCGATTCCTTCGACTGCGTCGATGCGCTCCAGGAGCTCGGCGAAGCCGATGCGCGAGCTGGACGGCAGATCCCGTCCGTAGCTATTGACGTTCTGTCCCAGCAGAGTCACCTCGAGCACGCCGTCGGCGGCGAGCGCTTCAGTCTCGACGATCAGCTCAGCCGGGTCGCGGCTCTCCTCCCGCCCCCTAGTCGAGGGCACGATGCAGTAGGCGCATTTGCAGTTACAGCCCTGCGAGATCTGCAGCCAACCCTGGAACTCGCGCTGGCGGCGCGCTGGCAGATGGCCGGAGAAGTCCTCGAACTCGAAGTAGCCCTGAGCGGTAAGCGAGTCCGAGTTGAGGAACTCAGCCAAGCGGTGAATCTGTCCGGGACCAAAAGCGACATCGACAAAGGGAAAACGCTCGAAGACCTCTTCCTTGACCGACTGCGCCCAGCAGCCCCCCACGCCGACCACGCGCTCGGGATCTTCGGACTTGAGCCGCTTCGCCTCACCCAGGTGGGCAACAAAGCGGTTGTCCGCCGACTCGCGGATCGAGCAAGTGTTAAAGAGGATCAGGTCGGCCTCGGCACGGCTCGGCGCCTCCTCATACCCGATCGACTCGAGCATCCCCTGCATCCGCTCGGAGTCGTGCACGTTCATCTGGCAACCGAACGTGGTGACGTGGTAGCGCTTAGCCATTCACGGGCAGAGTAGCGTCGTCCAGACCAAGCAGGTCGGTGGACGCAGGGAGCGTGGCGTGCTCTGCACGCGAGCGACCGAGGACGCCGAGATGCGCCGGTCTGGGCGGCGCTACTTGACCGTGAGGGTGCCTTCCATGCCAGCTTCGGCATGACCTGGCACGGTGCAAAGGAAGGTATAGGTGCCCGGCGCCAGATCGGCCGTCACCGAGGTCTTCCCCTTGCCGATCGTTTCCGAGACGGCGATCTGCTTGCCGTTCTGCTCGATCGCAACGTCGTGTTCGAGCGTCGCCGGATTGGTGAAGTCGATCGTGACCTTGCCCGGCTTGCTGCTCAACGTCGTCGTATCGAATGCGATCTGAGTCGGATCTGCCGCCAGCTTTAGAGTCCCGCCAGGACCCTTCGCTGCGGCTTCTGGCTTCGCCTTTTCGGCGCCTTCGGCTTGTTTGCCGGACTCGACTGGCGACTCCTCCTCCTTGGTGAACTCCGCATTCGCCTTTGCGTTCTCGGCGGCTCGCGCCTCCTCCTCATCCTTGCCGTTGAGGACGGCGAAGGTCGTAGCGCCGCCGATCAGGATCACAAACCAGAGGGCGACGACGGGGGCGGCGCGCCCGGGGAATTTCTCGACCCGCAGTCCGATGAAGCTGACCACGACCGCCGAGACGGCCAGGACGGCTCCGACTATGTAGAAGACAGTTGCGTTGTCCATGCGGCCGGAATCCTATCCAGAGAGGACGGCGGAGCGGCCCTGCCGACCTGGCTCACCTGGCGTAGTTGGTAGCGCGGCTCTCGCGAATAACGGTGATCTTGATCCGACCTGGATAGGACATCTCGCGCTCGATCGCCGCAGCGATCTCGTATGAGATCAGCGCGGCCCGCTCATCGTCGACCTCGCCGGGATCGACCATGACGCGCATCTCACGTCCTGCCTGCATCGCGTAGACCTTTTTAACCCCTGCATGGCGCGCGGCGAGCGCCTCCAGGTCCTGCAAACGAGCCACGTACTCCTCGAGTGCGTCGCCGCGGGCACCTGGTCGAGCGCCCGAGAGGGCGTCGGCGGCCTGCACAACCACCGCCTCCACGCTATGCGGCTCGACCTCATCGTGGTGAGCCTCAATCGCGTGCACAACCTCCTTGCTCTCGCCGCAGCGACGGGCGAGGAGGGCGCCGATCTGCGCATGGGACCCGCCGACGTCTTGGTCGGTGGCCTTACCAATGTCATGCAGCAGAGCAGCGCGACGCGCAATGTCCCCGGCAGCCCCGAGCTCGACCGCGATCAAGGAGGCAAGGTAGGAGGACTCGACCAGGTGGCCGAGCACATTCTGGCCGTAGCTGGTGCGGAACTGCAGCTTGCCGAGTAGGTCGATCAGCCGCGGATGCAGCCCGTTCACGTTCGCGTCGAGCGCAGCTCGCTCGCCCTCTTCGACGATCCGCTCCTCGATTTCCGCTGTGGCCTGCCCGAACGCCTCCTCGCAGCGGGCCGGTTGGATGCGCCCGTCGGCAATCAGCCGTTCCAAGGTGAGCCGCGCGACCTCGCGGCGCATGCCGTCGAAGCTTGAGAGGCGCACAGCCGACGGCGTGTCGTCGACGATGATGTCGACCCCGGTCAGTTGCTCTAGGACATTGATGTTGCGGCCCTCGCGACCGATGATCCGCCCCTTCATCTCGTCATTCGGCAGCTGCACCAGCTGTGTGGTGTTCCGCACCGCATACGCGCCGGCGAGCCGCTGCGTCGCCGTGGCGAGGATCTCCCGGGAACGGCGTTCCGCCTCCAGTCGAGTCTCCTCCTCGATCTTGCGCAGCGCCAAGCCGGCCTGGCGCTGCGCGTCGACTTCCACCTCATCGAGCAACGTCTGACGTGCCTCGGCGACAGTAAGCGAGGAGATCCGTTCAAGTTCGGCTCTCCTCAGCTCTCCGAGCTGAGCGTCCAGCGCCTCCAGCCGGTTCAGAACCAAGTCTGGCTCTGAACCGTTGCCGCGTGACCAATTCCACGGCGGCATGCTGATTTTCATCTACAGGCATGGTACTCCCATAGACGTGCTTGTCTAATCGACTATGCGGCTTGGATCTCGGCCACCGGCTCGCCCGTCGGCCCAGCTGCAGGCGTCGTCTCCTCAACCGCAGGCACAACGTTCTCGGTGCCAATACCGAGGGCGGTGCGGATCTTGGTCTCGATCTCGCTTGCGATCTCCGGGTTCTCGGCGAGGAACTGTTTTGCGTTGTTGCGCCCTTGACCCAGCCTCGTCTTGCCGTAGGAGAAAAACGAGCCGGATTTCTGCACCAGATCGTGCTCGATGCCGAAGTCGAGCAGGCCACCCTCGCGCGAGATGCCAACCCCGTACTCGATGTCGAATTCCGCTTGGCGGAAGGGCGAGGCGACCTTGTTCTTCACGACTTTGACCCGGACCCGGTTGCCGACAGCCTCGGTCCCTTCCTTGAGGGTCTCGATGCGGCGGATGTCGAGTCGCTGGGTGGAGTAGAACTTCAGCGCCCGACCGCCCGGCTGGGTCTCCGGCGAACCGAACTGGACGCCGACCTTTTCGCGGATCTGGTTGGTGAAGAGGCAGACGGTGTTGGTGCGGTTGAGGTTGCCGGCAAGTTTGCGCATTGCCTGCGACATCAGCCGAGCCTGCAAGCCGACGGTCGTGTCGCCGATCTGCCCGTCGAGCTCGGCTTTCGGCGTCAACGCCGCGACCGAGTCAATCGCGACGACGTCAATCGCCGCTGAGGCGATCAACCGATCGGCAATCTGCAGTGCCTGCTCGCCGTAGTCGGGCTGAGAGACCAGCAGCTCGTCGGTGTCAACGCCGATTTTGCGCGCGTAGGACGGGTCGATCGCGTGCTCGGTATCGATGAAAGCGCAGATCCCACCGCGACTCTGCGCTTCGGCGATGATGTGGTAGATCAGCGTCGTCTTACCCGAGGACTCCGGGCCAAAGATCTCGACGATCCGCCCGCGTGGCACGCCGCCGATGCCCAGCGCCAGGTCTAGCGCTAGCGCTCCCGTAGGGATCGCTGGGATCTTGATCGTCGCGTCCGCACCGAGGCGCATCAGCGCACCCTGGCCAAAATCCCGCTCGATCTGGGTCACAGCCGCCGCGAGCGCCGCGTCTTTGGCCTTGGCCTCCTTGGAGGCGTCCTTCAGAGCCGCTTTTTTGTCTGCCATCTCTTTCACCTCACTGCCGCCCGCCTGCGGGCAACTCGACTTGCGCCAGCGGGGTGTACTGCGCACCTCGTGGCTGGATTTGCGAAAGGTAGAGCGTCAATCGGACGCCATGGAGCTTCTGAGAAAGATCTTTCGGCAGCGCTTTCGGGGGCTCGGAAACGAGGGCCGGACGCTTCGAACCGCGTTCCTCGCGCCGCACCCTGGCCACGGTCACGTGCGGCCAAAATGGGCGTTTCTCCGGCTCAAACAGCCGCACCGCGACCAGCTTCTGCTCCAGCTCTGCCCGCAAGGCAATTGCACCCGGCGACTCGACCGGCAGCGCGAACAGTCGGGGTCGGCCACGCTCCGGGCGCGGCACCGGGTCGCCCAGCACGATCGATGGCGCCGGCACCCGGCTTGCCTCGACGATCTCACTCAGGCGAGGGATCTCCTTCTCCGGCAGATAGCCAAGAAAGGCAAGCGTGATGTGGAGTGATTCGGGCCTTGCCGGGCGCAGCGCGGGATCGGCTAGCGCCTCGCACCCCCACTCGGCTATCCCCGCCCGCACTCGCTCGGGCAGGTCGAGCGCGACGAACAACCTCGCCCGTGGACTCTTCAGTCTCTCCTTCGCCATGGCGCCGACCCTAGGGGGTCGCAACGCGCGGAATGCGCGACGAACGTAAAAAGTGTGTGCCGCGCCCCTTACAAAGGCGGGTCATTGCCACCGAGGAGGGTCCGCAAGAGGTGCATTGACACCAGGGCCGAGCGTTCACGGATGTCCTCGCGGCCACCGGGGATGACGGGATCGCGGGCGATCGCGGTGCCGTCGGCGAGGCGGGCGTCAAAGCAGACGTAACCGACCGGCTTCTCCTCCGTCCCCCCGTCGGGACCCGCGATACCGGTGATCGAGATAGCGACATCCGCGCCAAACCGCTCAAGCGCCCCGCGTGACATCGCCTCCGCCACCTCGGGCGAGACTGCCCCGTGGGCTTCGATCAACTCTGGATTGACTCCAAGCAGGTTCGCCTTCGCCTCGTTTGAGTAAGCGACCACCCCACCGGCGAAGTAGGCGGAGGCGCCAGGGAGGTTGGTAACTCTCGCCGCCAGCAGGCCAGCCGAGCAAGACTCGGCCAGAGCCAACCTGCGCCCCTGTAGAAGTTGAGCCAGCTGGGAGTCGACCGTCTCCCCGTCGAGGCTGAACAGATGCCGGCCATGGCGGTCGGCCAGCCCGGTACGCACCGCATCTGCAACTGCGGCCGCCGCGGCCCGGTAGCGCACGTCGATCTCGATCTCCCCCCGCCGCAGGCAGGTGGTGATCTCAACCGTGTCCAGATCCACCCCATCGGCCTCGATCTCGCGCAGGCTCTTGGCAATCTCCGACTCGGGAATACCGAACATCCGCAGGGTGTAGCCCAGCAGGGGCGTGGCGCGCGCGAGAATCGCCTGCGCCGGCGGGGACTCGATCGCCCGCGGCCACATCGGCTGCAGCTCGCGCGGCGGCCCCGGCAGGACGATCACCACCCGCCCCTCGACGGACACGACTAGACCCGGCGCGGTACCAACTGGATTCAGCGGCAGTGAGCCTTCAGGGATCATCGCCTGCTTACGATTTGCTTCTCGCACGGCCTCCTCGTCGAACTTGAAGCGCCGTGCAAAGCTGCGCAAGATCTCGGCAATCTTCTCCTCGGTTGCCTCATCGAGGACGAGTGGCACAGCGGCGAAGCGGGCGACTATCTCGGCCGTGAGGTCGTCAGCGGTGGGTCCGAGCCCGCCCGAGGTGATGATCAGGTCCATTCCCTCGGCGGCCATGAAACGCAGCGCCGATTCGAGGTCCTCTGGCCGGTCGCCGACGACCATGATGTGAGCGACCTCAACCCCGAGGTCGGCCAGCTGTTCGGAAACCCAGGGCCCATTGCGGTCGGCAATCCGCCCGGTCAGGACCTCGGTGCCGGTGACCACTATCCCCGCCCTCACGACCACCTCATTCACAACTGGGTCTTTCCCCTTCTTCTAAGGCGACCAGCTCACCCTTGCTGTCGATCGAGTAGCCCACAGGACTGGAGCTTTCCGGAATCTCAGCCTGCTTGTCGTCGACGAACATCGTCACCGAGCCGTTGCCGAGGGCGAGTTCGTAGCCGGCGGAGTGAAACGGGCCTGCTTCCATCCCTTCTTCGAGGATCTGGCCGTCGACCAGCGCCTTCTTTTCGGCATCAAGCAGGCACACCCATACTTCCGCCGTCGCCGCAAGGCGCACGGCAACACCGGGCTTGGCGATCGATGCCTTTTCCCGCCCGTTCTTCTTGCCTGGCTTCTGACCTTGCTTTGCCGCCGGTGCCGAGGTGGATGAGGACGAGCCGCCGTCACCGCTAACCAGGCCGATACCGACCAAGGCGGCTACCAGCAGCAGACAAACCGCAGCTATAAGCACCGGACCGGAAGCCCGAGACCGACGGCCCCGGCGAGTGCCCATCGGAACCGGCTCGACCCGTTTCGGCACCCGCTCACCGCCCTGAGGGGCGGTACTGCGGCGGTACTCGTCGGCCAAGCGCTCACCGTCAAGCCCAAGGTAGAAAGCGTAGGTGCGGATAAAACCCCGCGTGTAAGCGCCGCCGGGGAGCGCATCCCACTCCTCGTTCTCAATCGCCTGTAGATAGCGAACGCGGATCTTGATCTCTGCCTCAACCTCAGCAAGATCGACTTTGCGACGATTTCGCGCCTCGCGCAGGGTGGGTCCGATGCCAGTCTCCACCCCTACATTGTCTCTGCTGCGCCGCTTCGACGCGAAAGAACGCTGTTAAGTCGCGTCGTCGGCGTCGACTGCGACCGGCTCGGCATCCTGTCCGCCGGCCAGGACACGCGACAGATCAGCCTCGGTGATCAGCACCTGCCGCGGCTTGGAGCCCTCGTATCCGGAGATCACCCCGCGGCGCTCGAGCATGTCGATCAGGCGCCCCGCGCGCGTGTAGCCGACGCGCAAACGGCGCTGAATCATCGAGACCGAGGCCGTTTCGGTCTGGACTACGGTGCGAATCGCGTCATCGAGCAGATCGTCGGCGTCGGGGTCGAAGTCCCCCTCATTTTCGACGCCCTTCTCCTCGTGGACCTCGAGCAACTCGGCCTCGAATTCGGGCTCACCCTGCTTGGCCCAGTGCTCAGTGATGCGGGCGATCTCCTCCTCGGTGACAAAGGCGCCCTGCACACGTGCCATCTTCGAGGTACCAGCGCCACGGAAGAGCATGTCGCCCTGGCCGAGCAGCGCCTCCGCCCCGCCCTGGTCGAGGATGACCCGCGAGTCGGTCTGGGAAGACACGGCGAAGGCGATTCGGGCGGGAATATTGACCTTGATCGTGCCGGTGATGATGTCGGTCGACGGGCGCTGCGTAGCCAGCACCAGGTGGATGCCGGTTGCGCGCGACTTTTGCGCCAACCGAATGATCGAGTCCTCGACCTCGGCCGGCGAGACCATCATCAGGTCTGCAAGCTCGTCGATCACGCAGAGGATGTGTGGCAGCGGTGCTTCGCCCGCCTTAGCCCGCGCCCGGTTCAACTCGCCAAGGTTGCGACAGCGGGCCTGGCCCATGATCCCGTAGCGGCTCTCCATCTCGCCAATCAGGTTGGCGAGCACATTGGCGGCAAGCCGGGGTGAGGTGACAACTGGGGTCAGCAGGTGCGGAACGTGCTCGTAGTGGTTGAGCTCGACCTGCTTGGGGTCGACCAAGACCAAGCGCACTTCGTTGGGCGAAGCCTGCATCAGAATCGAGGAGAGAATCGCGTTGACGCAGCCGGACTTGCCCGAACCGGTCGTACCGGCGACGAGCACGTGTGGCATCTTCGCTAGGTCGGTCCAGACCGCGTTGCCGTCGATTCCCTTGCCCAGCCAGGCGACCAGTGGCGAGGTCTTCTCCGGCCGGCCGGCGTAAATGTCGCCAAGGCGAACCAGGCGGCGACGCGTGTTTGGCACCTCAACGCCGACCGCCTGCTTGCCCGGAATCGGCGCCAAGATCCGGATATCGGTCGAGGCCAATGCGTAGGCAAGGTCATTGGAGAGCTCGGTGACTTTCTTCACCTTGGTGCCCGGGGCAAGGCGCAGCTCAAAACGGGAGACGTGCGGGCCGCTGACGATGCCGACGATCTTTGCCTCGACACCGAAATGGCCGAGCGTCTCAACCAACTTGCGGCCGATCACTTCGTGGTCGCGCGGATCGGGGCCTTTGTCGCCTTTGCCTTTTTCAAGCACCTTGGCCGGCGGCGGCCGGTAGTCGATCTGCTCTGATTCGGTTACCCCGCGTTTGTTGCCCATTGGCGTAAGGGGCATCGGCTCGGCCTCCGGCAGATCGACTGGCTCCGCGTCAGCTTCAGCTGTCGCTTCGGCCTCCTCGGTGAGGTCGGCAAACTCATGAGTTGCGGGCTCCGGCTCCGCCGGCTCGTCTGGCTCCTCGACTATCGCGACGGTCGGCTCGAAGTCGTCGTTCTCGGGGTAGGTGCTCATCACGTCGGTCGGGCCGGCCTGAGTCTCGAATGCGGCGCTCTTTTCGCCGCGGCGCTCCTCGCGGTGCTGGAGCGCGGTCTGGGTGATGTCGCGGCCGCCGACAAAGGTGTGGCGGACACCGCGGCCCAGACCACGGAAGACGGTCGAGATCGAGGTGCCGGTGACAAGCATCGCGCCACTAACCAGCATCAGCACAGTTGCGATCCGCGCCCCTACGCCGCCGAAGAGGTACTCGAGGCCGGTTTCAAGGCCGTAGCCGACCTTGCCACCGTCCCAACCGAAGAAGAGGACGAAGCTGAGGTAGACGCCGGCGGCGATCAGGAAGAGCCCGATCAGGTCGAGGTGGCGCTGCTGCAGGCCCTCTGGCAGGTGCGGCCGTGGTAGCCGCGACCTGGCTTTCGCTTTTCCTTTCGGTTTACGGCGCGCAGCCGAACTTCGCTTCTTGCGCACGAACATGAGGCCCGCTTCGACGCCTGCCGGCCCTCCCCTGCCCCGCGATCTACAGCTGCGTGGCGAGTAGGCCGACCATGGTGGCGAACAAGGTGGCGAATCCGCCGATCATTGTTGCCTGCATAGTTCTCATTTCACCGCGGACAGCCCGGAATTCGGCATGCATCTCACGATTCATCTCGCCGACCTTGTGGTTGAGGTCGTCCAGGCGTCCATCGGTCCATGCCTCTCTCATCGTCTCCATGATGCCAGGCTAAGCGGCCGACGCGCACGGGTGTTGCGCTGAATGCAAAATGTTTCACACCGGATCGTCGCGAAAGCTGCGACTTCAGCCCGCGCAGACCCAGGCGCTGCCACCCGAGTCGGCCCAGATTTCAGCGGCGATGCGATCCTGTTCGGCCTTGGGAGCGTCCTGCGGGGCGCCCTCTCCGCCGTAGAGGTCCCAGGTCGAAGGTAGGACCTGGTAGGCACCGCCCGCGCCGCTGCTGGGGTTGACGGCGCTGTAGTTGCCGCCGGACTCACACATCACAATGTAGGTGGGGATCGAGTAGGGACCGCCGAGCCAGCGGCCGACCGTTTCTTCGGCTGCTTCGCGGCTTGCCGCTTCCGCCGCCTGGATCTCCTTCACCCACCGGCCAATCCGTGATTTGAGCTTCGCCAGCGAAGAGGAGCGCTCGGCTGCAAGCGAGTCGAGGCGCGCTGCTGCTTCCTGTGCGCGTGCGCGCACCCCAGCGATTTCTGAGCGTGCCGCGGCGAGCTCTTCGTTGTAAGCGTCGACCCTCGCTTTCAGCGCCGCGACGAGCTCCAGCTCGTGGCGCACGTCGTTGCGGACCTGCTCGACCCGGGCGGCAAGCTCGGTGTCGGAGTCCTCGATCCGCTGCAGGTATTCGGTCCGAACCTCGAGTTCGTTGATGTCACCCGAACCAAGCACGATGCTCGCCGTGCTCGGCGTCCCGCTCATGTAGATCGCGACGAGGCGCTGGGCGAGTGCCTGGCGGGCCCGGCGCAAGCGCTGGCGCTCTGCTTCGAGGTGCTCTTCGGAGCGCTCGACTCTGGCGGCGAGCCGTGCCGCCCGTTCGCGACCGTGCGCGAGTAGGTCGGTCAGGTGCCGCTCGCGTGCTGCCGCGGCCGACGCTTCGGCTTCGGTCGTGGCGAGTTGTTCCTGGGTAGCACGGATCTGGCTTCCCAGTGCCGCCGCTTCATCCTGCGCTCCGCCAAGCTTGTCGCGCAGGGCGCCAACGTCCGCCGCCCGTGCCGATCCGACCGCGAGCAGAGCTACGGCAGCGAGTGCGACTGCGGGGTTCCAGCGCATGCCGGCACCTCAGCCCTCGGGTACATCCCGGTTGGCGAGGTAGATCGCGACGCCGATCGCGATAACGCCGAGGCCGGCGCCGATGCGGATCTCACGCCGGTAGCGACGGCGCAGGTAAATCACAGCGAAGCGCAGCGCGGCTTTGCCGACCTTGTCGTACATCAGCTCTTGCCTGCCTCGTTGCGCTGCCTGATCCGGTACGCCATCCGCGACTGCAGTGACCAAAGCTCAATGAAGCCCGGCGAAGCGGTCTGCGAGAAAAGACCACCGGACTCGGCAAAGGAGGCCAAGTCGGCGTCATAGACGGCATTAGGCGAGGAGCGGGTGACGACTCGCACACTTCCTTTGTACAGCTTCAAGCCAATCGTGCCGCTCACCTGGGCATTGACCGCATCCATGTATGCATCGAGGTCGGCACGCAGTGGCTCCCACCAGAGCCCGGCGTAGACCAGATAGCCCCACTTCTGGTCGATACCCGGCTTGAACTGGTTCTGGTGGATCGTGCCGACAAGCTTCTCCAGCTCTTGGTGCGCCGGCAACAAGATTGCGGCGGCCGGCACCTCGTAGATGTCGCGCACCTTGAGGCCGACGATCCGGTCCTCGATGTGATCAACGATCCCGACCCCGTGGCGACAGCCGATCTCGGCGGCGCGTTCGAGCAAATCGACCAGACCGAGCCGCTCGCCGTTCAGCCCGACCGGGACCCCGGCCTCGAACTCGACCGTCACCGTCTCCGCCTCATCGGGTGCAAGCTCGGGCCGGGTGACCAGCTGGAAGACGTCGTCCTCGGGCGCGTGCCCTAAGTCCTCGATCCAGCGACCCTCGGAGGAACGCCCCCAAAGGTTGTCGTCGATCGAGTAGGGAGCGACCTCGGTGCCGCCCTTCACTGGGATGCCGTGCTCACGGGCGTAGGCGATCTCCTCCTCGCGGCCCATCTGCCAGGAACGCACCGGCGCAATCGTTTTCAGCTCCGGCGCCAGGGTCGCCACAGTCGCCTCGATCCGTACCTGGTCATTGCCCTTGCCGGTGCAGCCATGGGCGATCGTGTCGCAGCCGCTCTGCCGCGCGTACTCGACCGCCAGCTCTGCGATTAGCGGCCGGCCAAGGGCAGTGAACAGCGGGTAGCCGCCGCCGTAGAGCGCGTTTGCCTTGATCGCGGGCGCGACGAAATCACTGGCGAAACGCTCGCGAGCATCAACCACATGGCACTCGAGCGCGCCCAGCCGCTTGGCCTTGTCCTCGATTACCGCGTAGTCCTCGCCTGGCTGGCCAAGGTTGACGGTGAGGCAGACGACCTCCGCTCCATAGCGGTCTTGAATCCACTTCAGCATCACGCTGGTGTCGAGGCCACCGGAATAGAGCAGGAGAACCCGCCGGACCTCCGCAGGGTCGGCCTCGTAGCCCGCAGTGCGGACCTGCTCGGGCGCTAGGTCGCTCATTCGGCGGGAATCCCGCCGCTGCCGTTTTCTTCTTCGGTGGTGGTGGGCGGCGCGGTGGTGGTTGATTCGGTCGTCGTTTCCGTCGTGGTCGGAGCCGTCGTCGAGCCAGTGGTGGTTTCAGCCGTGGTCGGCTCGGTCGTACTCGTTTCGGCCGTCGTCGGCAAGGTGGTGACCGCGGAGCTACTCGAGCTGTCGCTGCCACTGTCGGAGGCGATCACAACGACTGCGACGACGAGGCCGACGATGACGGCGATCAGTCCAGCGATGAGCAAGCGCATGTTGCCGTGCGGGCGGCCACCCCCAGGTTGGCCCGGCTCCTCGGGCTGCCCCATGATCCGGGTTGGGTCGTCGTGCATTTCCCCCCTAGTCCTCCGGTCCGAGGATCGCGTCGAGAATCTCGCTCGTATCCTCGATCTCAAAGCCGCTCCGCAAGCGACCTTCGATCTCCTTGCGATCAGCGCCAGAGACTGCCATCTGGGTGGCCAAGAGGCGCGCCCCGGCGGAGGCGGAGCGGCGCTCTGCAAGTGGCTCATCGCCGTTCCCCTCCTCAGGCGCGACCTCGACCGGCTTCAGGTGACCCTTGCGGCGCTCGCCCGAGCCTGCGCTCGCCGAATCGAGCTGGTCGGCAAGCTCGCGAAGACGCTCGGCGACGATTCGATCGGCGCGCTCGCGGGCCTCCTCAAGATGGCGCTGCGCCTCCCGTTCAGCATCGTCGATCACACTCGCGGCGGCCTGCTCGGCAGCGTCGACAATCCGCGCCAGGCGCTGCGCGGCGTCGCTGGCCGAAGAGGGCGGTCGCTGCCCGGGTGGTTGCTTTTCTGCGCTCATGCTGGCGAGTAGCTTAGGAGCGATTCGGCAATCAGCGCAACAGCGCGTTCGATCTGGGCCGAATCGACCGTCAGCGGCGGTAGCAGGCGAAGCGTGCCTGGCTCGGGAACATTGACGATCAGGCCGCGGGATAGCAACACCGATCCGAGCTCGGCGGCGTCGATCTCGCTATTCAGTCCGACCCCCAACATCAGACCCCGGCCGCGCACCTCGACCACGCCGTCAAGCGCCAGCAGGCTCTCGCGCAAGCCAGCGCCGATCTCGCGCACGCGGCGCAGCAAGGCGGGGTTGTCGACCAAGTCGAGCACAGCCAGCGCCGCGGCCGAGCCGACTGCGCCGCCGGCGAAAGTCGATCCATGGTCACCCGGTTCGAGTACGTCACCAAGCGCCTCGGCGAGCACGCAGGCGCCCACTGGCAGTCCCCCGCCGAGCGCCTTGGCGCTGGTCAGCAGGTCCGGTCGCACCGGCGTCTGCTCATAGGCCCAAAGCGAGCCGGTCCGTCCCATCCCGGTCTGGATCTCGTCGAAGATCAGCAGCGCCCCGACTTCGTTGCAGGCCTGACGGGCGGCAAGCAGCGTCTCGTCCGCCAGGGGATAAATCCCGGACTCGCCCTGGATCGGCTCAATCATCACGGCGGCGGTGTTCTGATTGACGGCGTCGCGCAGGGCGCCGGCGTGATCGAAAGGCACCGCGCGGAACCCAGGCAGCATTGGCCCCAGCGCAGCGTTCTCCGCCAGTTTGGGGGTCGCCGAAAGCGCTCCGTAGGTGCGGCCATGAAAGTCGCGCTCGAAGCTGACGATCTCGGGGGCCTCGACGCCACGACGGTGGGCGTGCTTGCGGGCGACCTTGATCGCGCACTCGGTTGCCTCGGTCCCCGAGTTGGAAAGAAAGACCTTCCCCCCCAGGCTCGACTCGGAGAGCCGCGCGGCCAACTGCACCATCGGCTCGGTATAGAAGAGGTTGGAGACGTGCATCAGCTTGCCGGCCTGCTCGCGTACGGCCTCGACCACGGCCGGGTGACAGTGGCCGACCGAGCAGACCGAGATCCCGGCGAGGAAATCGAGGTACTCCTTGCCCTCGGAATCCCAGAGCAGCACCCCTTCGCCACGCACAAACTCGACCGGCGCCCGCCGGTAAGTCTGCATCAGGTAGCGCTGCTCTAGCGCCTGTAGCTCTTCTAACTTCATGACGTCACCATCGTGCCGATTCCGGCGTCGGTAAAGAGCTCGAGCAGGAGACTGTGCGGCTTGCGCCCGTCGATGATGTGAGCCGACTGAGTACCGCCACGGATCGCGTTGACGCAGGCGGTCAACTTCGGCCGCATCCCACCGTCGATTCCACCCAGCTTGCCCTCGACCTCGTCGACTGTCGCCCGCGAGATCAGCGAGCTCTCGTCGGCCGGATCGGCAAGCCAGCCGTCGACGTCGGTAAGAAAGATCGCCTTGTAGGCGCCGAGCGCTGCGGCAACCTTGCCCGCCGCCTCGTCGGCGTTGACGTTGTAGGCGTTGCCGTCGCGGTCCGATGCCGAGGAGGCGACCACCGGGATGTAGTCCTCGGCGATGTGATTGAGCACGTCGACGTCGACCCGCTCGATCGAGCCGACAAAGCCGACCTGCTCGGCGTTTGGCACCGGCGCAACCTCGAACAGCGTCCCGTCCTGGCCGGAGAGCCCGACCGCGGGCTGGCCGTGGCGATTGAGCCGCTGGACGATGTCGGAGTTGAGCTTGCCGAGTAGGACCATGCGGGCGACCTCGACCGTCTCCGCATCGGAGACCCGCAGCCCCTCGTGAAAGCGGACCTCGAGGCCCAACCGCTCCATGTACTCGGTGATCTCGGGCCCGCCCCCATGGACGATGACCGGGTTGAGGCCGACGTACTTGAGCAGGACGACGTCGGTGGCGAAGGCCTCCCGCAGACCCTCCTCGCGCATCGCCGAGCCGCCGTACTTGATCACGACCGTGCGCCCGTGGAACTCCTTGATGTAGGGGAGCGCCTCCAGCAGGGTGTCGACGTTGGTGCTCACATCCACCTCCTCAGGTCGTGTACTCGGCATTGATCCGCACGTACTCGTAGCCCAGGTCGGAGAAGAAGATGTGGGCGCGATGCTCGCCGCGATCGAGCCGCAGTCCGATCTCCGCCTCGGCGACCTCTTCGCCTAGCTCGGCCGCGTCAATCGAGTCAGCCCCGATCTCCTCCAGCTCCTCTCCGGCCAGCGCCATCCCGGCCGCCTGCGCGATCCGACCCCAGTTGGGGTCACGGCCGAATAGGGCCGTCTTGACCAACGGTGAATTGGCAATCGCCCGGGCTACCCGCTCGGCCTCGGCAACCGAGGCGGCACCCTCGACCTGCGCCCGCCCGACCCGCACGGAACCCTCGCCGTCGGCGACGATCTCGATCGCCAGCTGCAGCAGGACCGCCTCCAGCAGGCCCTTGGGCAGCGCTGCGGCGGACTCGCCGGTCGCCTGCAAAAGGACGGTGTCGTTAGTGCTCATCTGGCCGTCAACCGTGATCCGCTCGAAGGATGACTCGACGGCGCTGCGCAGCGCCGTGTCGGCGTCGTCGACCACGGCGTCGGTCTGCACGAAGCAGAGCATCGTCGCGAAGTCCGGCTGCATCATCCCGGCACCCTTCGCCTGGGCAGAGATGGTTACGCCCCCGGCTTGCAGCGTGCAGCTCTTGGGCCAGCGGTCGGTGGTCAGGATCGCGTCGGAGAAGGCACCAGCGCCGTCCGCGGCGAGCGTGCCGGCGGCCTCGCCGATCCCGCTTAGCACTGCGTCGATCGGCAATGGCACACCGATCACGCCGGTCTCGGCCACGGCAACGAGCGAGGGGTCCAAGCCCAGCTTGGCGCCAGCTTCCTCGCACATCGCCCAGGCGTCGGCAAAGCCCTTCTCACCGGTCTCGGCGTTGGCGTTGCCCGAGTTGACGACGGCGGCACGGACCGCACCTTGCTTGACCCGCTGGCGGCAAACCCGGATCGGAGCTGCAGCCGAGGCGTTACGAGTGAGTAGCACTGAGGAGGAGACCTGCGGCGCCTCGCAGACCAGCAGGCCGACGTCGGTCTTGCCGCCGCCCTTGAGGCCGCAGTGGGCCGCACCGGCGCGAAAGCCAGGCGCGAGCTGAGACGAATCGAGCTGCTCGACTCCGTCCGGCGATTCCACCCAGCGCGATCTGAAAAATGGCTCGCTCACCCCAACCCCTCCGTCTCCGCGAATCCCAGCATCAGGTTGAGGCATTGCACAGCCTGACCGGATGCTCCCTTCCAGAGGTTGTCGATGGCAGAGAAGGCGAGGACCCGGCCGCGCTCCTCGACCGTGACGTAGACGTGGCACTCATTCGTATCGCGGACGTCGCGCAGGCCCGGCGGCCGCTCGACCGCGTGGACGAAGGGCTCATCCGCGTAGCGCTCGGCGTAGAGCGCCTGCACCTCTTCTTTGGAGATCGGCTCGCGCAGCTGCGCGTAGCAGCTGGTCAACTCGCCCTGATCGACCGGCAGCAGGTGGGGAACGAAGGTGACCGGCGTCTCACTGCCGAGCGCCGCCAACTCCTGCTCGATCTCCGGCCGATGACGATGGCCCTCGGTCTTGTACGCGAAGGCGTTCTCATCCATCGAGACGTAGTGCATTTCGTCGCCGCCGCCCCGCCCGGCGCCGGAGACGCCCTGCTTGGCATCGATCACGACGTCGCTCAGCAGACCGCGTTCTGCAAGAGGCGCCAAGGCGAGGACGCTGGCGGTCGGGTAGCAGCCGGGGACCGCGACCAGCTTGGCTCCGCGTAACTCCTCGCGGTAGAGCTCGGTGAGGCCGTAGACGGCGCCGCCGAAGAGGTCGGGAGCCCCGTGATCGCCGTACCAGCGCTCGTAAGTAGAGAGGTCCCGCAGCCTGAAGTCGGCCGAGAGATCCGCGACGATGACGTCGCGTTCGCGCAGCGCCGCAACGGTCGGCGCCGAGGCGCCGTGCGGGTAGGCGACGATCGCCGCGTCGACGTCATCAAGCGCGTCGAGATCGAGTTCGGTCAGCTCAAGCGGCACCCGGTAGCGTGGGTAGAGCCGGTCAAACCTCGTGCCCGCATCGCTGCGTGAGGTGACGCCGACCAGCTCCATGCGCGGATGGCGCCAGACGATCTGCGCCGCCAGCGCGCCGGTGAAGCCGGATGCTCCGGCTACGAGGACTCTCGCTTTCTCACTCACGAAGCGAACCTCCGACCGAGGCCAGCTCCGCGGCGATTGAGTCGCGCTTAGCCGCGACCTCATCGTCGGTGAGGGTGCGGTCCCCGGCGCGGAACTCCAACCGTAGGGCAAGGCTCTTGCGCCCCTCCCCCAGCTGCTCGCCTTCGTACAGATCGAACACGTCGGCGCCGCGCAACAGCTCTCCACCGCCGACAAGGACAGCTTCGCGGACCTGTGCCGCCGAGACCTCGACCGGGACGACGACGGCGAGGTCCTGGCGCACGGCCGGGAAGGTGGTCACGTCCTCGAAGGCCTCCTCACCCGCCGATGACGCCTCGACCAGCGCGGACAGGGCGACTTCGAAGCCGACCGCGGCCTCGACGTCCCACTGCCGACAGACGAGCGGGTGAATCTCGCCGATCCAGCCTACGTCGACCTCGCCGATGAGAACCCTCGCGGCACGACCGGGGTGGAGGAACGGCTCCGTGGCGGCCTCAAAGGCAAGCGCCGCGGCAAGCCGCGCGGCCAAGCCCTCGAGCACTCCCTTGAGCGCAAAGAAGTCCGTCGGCGAATCATCGCCGCGCCAGGACTTCGGCGTCAGAGGCCCGACCGCGAGGCAGCCGAGCCGGTACGACTCGGCAAACGGCGCCGCCCGCTCGCCCACGAAGCCACCGGCCAGCGGGCCGACGGGCCGATTTCCCTCCATATAGGCGTGTTTTAGGCCCGTCGGCGGAGTTTGGAGGTAGATGCGGCCTGACTCGAAGAGGGCCACGTGCTCGGCGTCACGCGCCAGGTTGCGCTGGGCAGCGCTCAGCAACGAACCGAGCAGCGTCGTCCGCATCACCGACTGATCCTCGGAAAGCGGGTTGGAGATAGTCACTCCCTCTGCCCGCGGATCATCCGCGGGGATCCGTAAGCGCTCCGCCTCACCGGGGTCGGTGAAGCTCCAGCCAACGACCTCGTCGAAACCGAGGTCGCGCAGCCCATCCTCGGCACGACGGCGTAGCCGCTGGTCGCGCCGCAGCCCCCCGCCCTGTCCGGCCGAGCCGGGCAGAGTCGACGGCAGATGCTCGTCGAGCCCGTGAACGCGCGCCACCTCCTCGATCAGATCGACCTCGCGGGTGACGTCGTAGTGGCGGTCGGGCGGCACCTCGACCATCAGGTCATCGCCGTCGGCCTCCACTCCAAAGCCGAGCCGTTCCAAATAGGCGATCTGATCGGGCTGCTCGATCTGCATTCCGAGAAGGCCCTCGACCCGCTCGCCATGCAGCCGGATCTGTGCCGGCTCCGGAACCTCGGCCGCGACGTCGATCGTGCCCGGAACCAGCTTTGCCCCGCAGAGCTCAACCATCAACCGCGAGGCGATCCGCTGAGCTCGCATGCAGAGCGCGGGGTGAAGCTGTTTCTCGAAGCGCGAAGAGGCCTCAGAGCGCAGCCCAAGTAGCCGCGAGGTGCGCAGGATGTTGGTTCCGTTCCAGTTGGCCACCTCGAGCAGCACCCGCGTCGTCCCCTCAGAGACCTCCGAGACCTGGCCGCCCATGATCCCGGCGATGCCGGAGGGGCCGCGGCTGTCGCAGACGAGCACGGTCTCCGCGTCGAAGGTCCGCTCGACATCGTCGAGCGTCTTCATCTTCTCTCCCGTCAGCGCGGTTCGGACGATCAGCTCACCGTCGGGGACTTTGTCGAGATCGAAAGCGTGCAGAGGCTGCGCGGTCAGCAGCATCACGTAATTGGTGATGTCGACGACGTTGTTGATCGACCGCTGCCCGGCGGCGCTCAGCCGTGCCTGCAGCCAAGCCGGCGAGGGCCCAATCGTGACGTTGGTGAAGGCGCGGGCGGTGAACCGCGGGCAGAGCTCTGGCACCTCGACCTCGACCGCCGCGTAGTCATCGACATCTCCGACTCCATCCGCCGGGGCATCGTCTGCCCAGGGTTCGGGGGCAAGCGGGGCGGCACTGATCGCGTGGACCTCGCGGGCGACGCCGTAGACGCCGAAGCAGTCGACCCGGTTCGGCGTCACCTCCAGCTCAAGCACGGGCTCGGCGATCGGCAACACCTCCGTCAGCGACGTCCCCGGCGCGGGCCCGTCCTCAAGCACCAGGATCCCAGCCGACTCCTCGGCGATTTCCAGCTCTGCAGCGGAAAGGATCATCCCGTGCGACTCGACGCCACGCAGCTTTGCCTTGCCCAGCTTCCCACCGCCGGGCATCGTTGCTCCGGGCAGCGCCACCGGCACGGTCTGCCCCGCCGCGACGTTGGGAGCGCCGCAGACGATCGTGCGCGGCTCGCCGTCGCCGCTATCGACCGTGCAGACGCTGAGCCGGTCGGCGTCGGGGTGCTTCTCGCACTCGACCACCTTGCCAACCACGAACCCCTCGGTCGCGGGCGGGCCGACGGTGCTGACCCGCTCGACCTCGGTGCCGGTCATCGCCAGCCGCTCAGCAAGCTCGCGGGCCTCGATCGCCGGATCGCAGTACTCGCGCAGCCATGAGTACGGGACCCTCATAGGAATTGCCCCAGCATCCGTACGTCGTTGTCGAAGAAGCGCCGCAGGTCGGGCACGCCGTGGCGCAGCATCGCGATCCGCTCCACGCCCATGCCGAAGGCGAAGCCCTGCACCCGCTCGGGGTCATAGCCATTCTCGGCGACAAAGCCAAGGACGTTGGGGTCGACCATGCCGGCGCCGCCGACCTCGATCCAGCCCTGTCCCTTGCAAAGATTGCAGCGCTCGCCGTTCGCCAACTCGCCGCTTCCCTCGCACTGGAAGCAGGAGACGTCGAACTCAACGCTGGGCTCGGTGAAGGGAAAAAAGTGTGGGCGCATCCGCGCCTCGCGGGCACCGCCGAAGATCGCCTTGAGCATTTCCTCCAGGGTGCCTTGCAGATCGGCAAGCGTGATCCCCTCGCCTATCGCCAGCCCCTCCACTTGGTGGAACATCGGCGTGTGAGTTGCGTCGGAGTCGCGCCGGTAGACCTTGCCCGGCATGATCAGGAAGACTGGCGGCGGCTGCGCCTCCATCGCTCTGATCTGCACCGGGGAGGTGTGGGTGCGCAGCAGCTCCTCCGGATTGGACTGGATGTAGAAGGTGTCCTGGAGCATCCGCGCCGGGTGCCCCGGCGGATGGTTAAGCGCCGTGAAGTTGTAGTAATCGTGCTCGATCTCCGGACCCTCGACGACCCGGTAGCCGAGGCCGATCATCACGTCCTCGATCTGCCGCGTGGTGCGAGTGATTAGGTGGAGGTGACCGGGCGGGCGGGCGGGCGTCCCCGGCAAAGTGACGTCGATCCGATCGCTCGCAAGTTGACCTTCCAGCTCGGTTGTGTCGAGCTCGCCGGCGCGCCGCTCCATTAGGCCCTCCAACGACTTGCGCGCCCGGTTGGCGCCGCCGCCCACCTTCCCCCGTTCCTCGCTGGGCAAATCGGCGATGCCGCGCAGGATCATCGTCAACTCAGCTTTGCGACCGAGGTAGCGAACCCGCAACTCCTCTAACTCGGCGGTGCCTCCGGCGGCCTCGAT
This sequence comes from uncultured Solirubrobacterales bacterium, assembly GCA_963703175.1. Lineage (GTDB taxonomy): Bacteria > Actinomycetota > Thermoleophilia > Solirubrobacterales > 70-9 > VRUE01. The sequence continues at coordinate 2,753,397 of OY969794.1, read as the reverse complement.
CGCAGCGGTCGCCTCCGACTCGATCTTCTCGATCTGCTCAAGCATCCTCGGCCGCCTCTTGCATGGCGGGCGACGATATCCGCTCGCAGACGATCGCCGCCGCAGCGGCGACATTGAGCGACTCGGCGCCGCCGGTGCGCAGCGGAATCGTCACCTGTAGGTCACATTCCCGGATGACGTCGTCAGGCAATCCGTCGCGCTCCGCCCCGAGGCAGAACGTCGCGATGTTGCTCAGCCCGCCGAGCCCTTCGCCGCCGTGTGCCACCAGCGCCGTCCGCGGTCGCGGCGTCGCCCCTACTCCGGCCCGCAGTAGCGCCTGACCAAAGACCGATCCCATGCTGGCCCGCACCGCTTTCGGTCCAAAAGGATCGGCGCAGTCGGGCCCAAACACGACCGTACCGCCGACCAGCGCGTGGGCGGTGCGGACGATCGCACCAACGTTGCCGGGATCGGCGACGCCGTGCAGATACACGCAGGGCGGCTTCGCCTCGGCGGCCCACACCTGTGGCCACACCGCAATCACCCGGGTGCCTGAGCCCAACATCGAGACCGCGGCTAGCAGATCGGGCTCAACCTCCTCACCGCCGAGTCCACTGCCGGCGGCACTGAGCAGGAAATGGGGCTCAACGCCAGTCGCGAATCCCGCCTCGACGAGGTCCTCGCCCTCGCTGACGAACAGCCCCTCGCCCTCGCGATGCTTGCGCTCGCGCAGCTTGCGGACCAGTTTGAGCTTCTCGTTGTGGGGGCTGGAAATCATCTCGTCTCAGTTCGGGTCGGTCGAATCTTCTCCTAGAACGCCGGGACAAATAAAAACGGGCCGTTTTCACGGCCCGCCGGGGAAAGTAGTGTGTGGCTCGCGACTAGGCGGCCGCACCCTCCCGGGCGAGCTCGACAAATCGGCGGAAGGCCTCACGGTCGGAGACCGCGATCTCGGCCAACATCTTGCGGTTGACCTCGACGCCGGCCGTGTTGAGGCCGTGCATCAGCTGCGAGTAGCTCATGCCCTCAAGCCGCGCGGCGGCGTTAATCCTGGTGATCCAGAGGCGGCGGAACTCGCGCTTGCGGTTACGCCGGTCCCTGTAGGCGTACATCCCCGAGCGTTGCACCTGCTCTTTGGCGAAACGGTATGAAGAGTGCTTGCGGCCGAAATAGCCTTTCGCTTCCTTCAGCACCTTGCGGCGCTTCTTGCGAGCGTGGACAGACCGCTTGACCCGGCTCACTTTCCGCCTCCAAGCAAAGTCCTGACCCGCTTTTCGTCGGCCTTGGCGATCACGACCGGCCGACCCATCTGACGCTTGCGCTTCGCCGACTTTTTCTCGAGGATGTGGCTCGAGTAGGCGCGCCGCCCACGCAGCTTGCCCTTGGCGGTCTTGCGAAAGCGCTTCTTGGCGCCCGAGTGGGTTTTCATCTTCGGCATCGGGACGGGTATTGAAGCAGACCAGCGGCTGCCTTTGCCGGTGCGGTAACGCGGCGCAGGTACGCTGGCGCCCGATGCGGATCGTCTATGTGATCGGAACGCGGCCGAACTTCGTCAAGACGGCGCCCGTAATCGCGGCGCTGCGCCGGCGCCTACCCGACGGTCGACACGCGATCGTCCACACCGGCCAGCACTACGACCGGGCGATGTCGGAGGTCTTTTTCGAAGAGCTCGGCGTGCCCGCGCCCGACCACATGCTCGAGGTTGGCTCCGGCAGCCACGCCGAGCAGACCGCACGCACGATGGAGCGGCTAGAGCCGGTGCTGGAAGCGGAGAAGCCTGACCTAGTGCTGGTCCCCGGCGACGTCAACTCGACCCTCGCCGCGGTGCTGACCGCGGCCAAGATGCAGATCCCGGTCGGCCACATCGAGTCGGGCCTGCGCAGCTTCGACCGCACGATGCCCGAGGAGATCAACCGGATCGTCGCCGACGAGTTCTCCGAATATCTCTTCCTGCACAGCGACGAGGCGATCGAGAACCTGCGTGCCGAGGGCATCGCCGATGAGCGCATGCATTTCGTCGGCAACACGATGATCGACACCCTGGCGGCGCTTGAAGACCGCTTCCGCGGCGCGGCCTCCGCCGCCAAGCTCGGCGTAAAGCCGGGGGACTATGCACTTGTCACCCTGCACCGCCCCGCCCTGGTTGACGGCGAGCTCCTACCCGAGACCCTGCGCCAGCTAGGCGACCTCGCCAAGCAGATGCCGGTCGTCTTCCCAGTTCACCCGCGCACGCGCAAGAAGATGGAGGCGGTCGAGTCGGAGCATCCCGGCCTGCTGCTCTCCGAGCCACTTGGCTACGTCGACTTCCTCTCGCTAATCGCCGACGCCGGCGCCGTGCTGACCGACTCGGGCGGAATCCAGGAGGAGACGACCTACCTCGGCATCCCCTGCTTCACCCTGCGCGACAACACCGAGCGCCCAGTAACGATCCGCGCCGGCACCAACACCCTGCTCGGCTTGGATCCAGCCGCGATCGCCACGATCCCAGCTTCCCTCGCGAAGCGCCCCGCAAAGAGACTCAAGCCTCCTCCACTCTGGGACGGCCACGCGTCAGAACGGATCGCCGACGTGCTCGAGGAGGAGCTATCCCGGTAGGGCTGGAACGTCTTGTACTTTTTCGGTGTCGGCTCTCAGGCGACAGCTGCAAGGCGATCCACCGAAAAAGTTAAGTGGAAGCCCTGCCGGGATAGCTCCCTACTCCTCGCCCGTCGTCTCCTCGTTGTCCGGCGACTCTTTGTCAGGGGACGCCGCCACCTCTTTGCTGGGCGCGAGCATCATGCTCATGTTGCGCCCTTCCTGCAGCGGCGCCGACTCGATCACGGCCAGCCCATCGAGGTCCTCGAAGAGGCGCTGCAGCAGGTTCCTGCCCCGCTCCGGATGCGCCTGCTCGCGACCGCGGAACATGATCGTGATCTTGACTTTGTTGCGCTGGCGCAGAAAGCGCTCGACGTGACCCTTCTTGGTCTCGTAGTCGTGGACGGCGATCTTCGGCCGCAGCTTGATCTCGCGCACGTTGACCTGGGTCTGATGCTTGCGGGCGGCCTTCTGCTTCTGCTCCTGCTCGTACTTGTACTTCGAGTAGTCGAGCAGGCGGGTGACCGGCGGCTTGGAGCCCGGGGCCACCTCGACCAGGTCGAGGTCGGCATCCTGAGCCCGTTTCATCGCCTCGGCGATCTCGACGATGCCGAGCTGCTCGCCGTCGGCGCCGATCAGGCGGACTTTGGGGACGCGGATCCGCTCATTGATGCGCGTCGTGTCGCGCTCCGGCGGTCGGCGATCGAACCTGCGCGGAACAGGCACTAGTAAGAGGTGAGGTGGAGCTTCAAGAGGACGAGGGATGCGGAGGCTGCCACGGGACGCTCAGCGGCGCGGTGTGTTTGGCATGCCTGCGAACAAGTGCCCGCAGTATAGGGACATAAGCCCAGACGGGTCGACGCACGTCAGGCGGCCTGCTCGACGCGGTGGACGAGGTCGGCGAACTCGGCGAGCTTCATCGACCCCAGCTCGCCGTCGACGTGCGAGCGCACCGCGACCTCGTCGCCTTCTTCCTCACGGTCGCCAACCACGAGCATGTAGGGATTGCGGGCCAGTTCGGCGTCGCGGACCTTCTTGCCGATCGACTCCGAGCGACGGTCGACCTCGACCCGCACGCCGAGCTCGCGCAGCCGCACGGCGAGCTTGTCGCCGAACTCAACGTGGCGGTCGGAGATCGGCAGCACTGTCGCCTGGACGGGCGCCAGCCAGACCGGGAAGCGACCGCCGTAGTGCTCGATCAGGATCCCGGCGAAGCGCTCCAGCGAGCCGAGCAGAGCGCGGTGGATCATCACCGGCCGCTGCGGGTCGTCGTTCTGGTCGGTGTAGGTGAGGTCGAAGCGCTCCGGCATGAAGAAGTCGACTTGACAAGTGCCGCACTGCCAGGAGCGGCCCAGCGCATCGGTGATGTGGAAGTCGATCTTCGGGCCATAGAAAGCGCCGTCGCCGGGATTGAGCGTGTACTCGCGGTCCTGGCTCTCCAGGGCGTTGCGCAGCGCCTCTTCCGCCTGCCCCCACTGCTCCTCGGTCCCGATCGATTTCTCCGGCCGGGTCGAGAGCTCGATGTGCACGTCCTCGAAGCCGAAGCGGGCGTAGAGCTCATCGATTGCCTCGCAGATACCGGTCACCTCGTCGACGATCTGCCCCGGCGTGCAGTAGATGTGGGCGTCGTCCTGGGTGAAGGCACGGACCCGCAGTAGGCCGTGGAGGACGCCCTCGCGCTCGGCACGAGAGACCTGGCCGAACTCGGCGACCCGCAGCGGCAGCTCGCGATATGAATGACGCTCGGAGTCAAAGACGAGACAGGCGCCGGGGCAGTTCATTGGCCGGATCGCGTACTGGCGCTCCTTGGACTCGGTGAAGTACATGTTCTCCTGGTAGTTGTCCCAATGGCCGGAGCGGTGCCAGAGCTCGACGTCCATCAAATGCGGCGTCTTGATCTCGACGTACTCGCGCTTGCGCAGCTGCTTTTGCACCTCGGCCTCGATCAGGCGCAGCAGGGTCGTCCCGTGGGCGAGCCAGAAGGGCATCCCGGGCGCCTCCTTGCGCAACATGAAGATGCCGAGCTGAGGGCCGAGCCGGCGATGATCGCGGGCCTTCGCCTCCTCGATCCGCTCCAGATGGAGGTCGAGGTCCTTCTTCGAGAAGAAGGCGGTGCCGTAGATCCGGGTGAGCATTGCGCGGCTCTCGTCGCCGCGCCAGTAGGCGCCGGCGAGCGAGTTCAGCTTGAGCGCCTTGATCCGGCCGGTGCCGGGGCCGTGCGGCCCGCGGCAGAGGTCCTCGAAGGGACCGTTGCGGTAGAGCGAGACGGTCTCGACCCCTTCGTCGCGGACAAGGTCTTCGATCAACTCAACCTTGTAGTCCTGACCTTGGATACGGAAGATCTCAATTGCCTCAGCAGTTGGGACATCGCGACGCTCGAAGCGCTCATCGGCCTTGATGTGCTCGCGCATCGCCGCCTCGATCCGCTCTAGGTCGTCCTCATTGATCCTGGCGTCGGGTGGAAACTCGAAGTCGTAGTAGAAGCCCTGCTCGATCGGCGGGCCGATCGTCACCTTCGTCCCCGGGTATAGCTCCATCACGGCCTCGGCCATCACATGGGCCGCGTCGTGGCGGATCAGCTCCAGCGCCTCGGGGTCGCGATCCGTGAGGATCGCGATCTCAGCGCCGTCGGGAAGCAGCGCGCTGAGGTCACGCAGCTCGCCGTCGACACGGATCGCCAGCGCTGCCTTCGCCAGGCCCGGCCCGATCGCGGCGGCCGCGTCAGCGCCCGTGGCGCCGTCGGGCAGCTCCAGCGGCGTGCCGTCGGGCAGCTTGGCGGTGATTTTCGTCGTTGCCTCCATCGTGCCCATGCTACGTGGCGGGGCCCACATCGTTCAGTGGAGCATTGGAGCCCCTATAGGGGACACAAAGATCCACTATCCACCGGCACGTGCCTGGCGCACGGCGATCAAGGGACACGGGCTCGGGCCGCCGAGGGCCCCACGACGCTCCCAGACGACGTACGGGCCGGACCGGCGCCTTAGGGCCAGCCGGCTGAAAGGCGGGCGGGTCGACTGGCCGCTGGTTACAAAGAAGCGGATGCCGCTTGGCGGCCTCCCCCCTGCGACGTTCTCGGGTTCGATGCAGACGCGGCCGCCGCGCAGCTCCCAGGCGATGTAGCGCCCGCCCTGTTCAGCGGCGAGCAGGGTGTCTGGGGCGAGCACCAGGGTCGAGCCACCGGCGAGCAGTGGGCGCAGGCCGGTGAGCGCCGGCGAATAGGAAGTCGGGCCGACCGGAGCGTTGGCGAAGGCGAGCAGAGAACAAGCGCCGGCAGCAAGCAGGTAAAGCAGGGTGACCGGCCGGCGAAGCAGCGGCAGCACGATGGTCAGGGTCACAAGCGGCGCAGCAATCTCGAGTGCCTTGGCGGAGGTGTACGGCGTGCCGCTGACCCGGGCGGCTACGTACAGAAGCGATACCGCCAGAACTCCGGCCAGGATCGGCGCCTCACGGCGGCGCCAGCAGACGAATAGCCCATAGACCAACAGCAAGGTCGCGAAGGCCGCGCCGGCGAAGTACGCGAGCGCTGGGACGGCGCCGGTTCCAGCGGCGAGTCGGAAGTCCCCCGAGAACCAGATTCCTAGCGCGGTGAAGGGTGAGATCTGGCCGAAGAGGTTGCCGAGGCCGGGGCCGTTTGGGTCGAAGGTCTCGAAGCTGTGGAAGTCGATCATCCGGCTTAGCTCGGGGAGGACTCCGATCAGGAAGACGATTCCTGCGAGGTACATTGCGCGTCGGCCCGCGGGTCCTGTCGGCGCAGGGGACCCACCTCCCCTTCCGGTAGCTAAAGCTTCCTCAGGGGAGGTCCCCCCTACGCCGCCACCCGCGGGAGTTACGCGTTTTGCCCAGGCCCAGTCGGCTATCGCCCAGAAGATTGCTATTGCTCCGAGCCAGATTAGGCCTGGGAAGCTGTAGGTGTAGACGCTGCCGATGGCGATGATCGCTGCTGGGACGAAGCGCAGGGTGAGGTGGCGCCAGGTTCGGGTGCTCTCGCGTAGAGCCAGGACGAAGGCTAGGACGAAGAGGGCTTGGATTACCTCCTTGAAGGCGCCTTGGGCGAAGTAGGAGGCGACTAGATATGGGAGGCCTACTAGGAGGGCAGCGGCGGTGCGGCGCCACCGCGGCTCGTCGGAGAAAGCGGCGAGGGCCGTCAGGGGGGCGAGGATCGCGGCGGCGATCGTTAGGCCGCTGAAACCTTGGACGATGCCGATGCCCAGGCCCTTGCTCAGGGCGACGACCACCGAGTGTGGTCCAAGCGGGTAACCCTGGTGCAAAAGCTGCGAGCCGACGCCGTGGGCCAACCTGTCCGTCGCCAGCAGGTGCTGGGACATGTCCGGGTTGAAGCCGGTGCCGAGGATGCCGAAGTGGCCTTCGACCGCGAAAGGAATCGAGGCGGCCAGCAATGCTCCGAACGCGACCGGAAGGCCGGACCGCAACGCCTCCCCCCCGTCCTCGACCCGGCCCCGCAGGTAGAGCGCCGCGGCGCTGGCGAGGACCAGACCCGCGACCGCCGAGACGGCCCCGTCCCCTGGCATGCGAACGGTCGCCCAACAGATCGCGCAGAGCAGCGCCAGGCCGACAGCCGGCGAGAGCCAGGACCAGCGCCGCACGCCGCAGAGCGCCAGCGCCGCCTGCCCAATCGCCAGCGAAGCGCCGCAGACCGCCACTACCGCCGCATAGGTCCCGATCACAAGATCGTCGAGCCTAAACTGCGTCCATGGCGCATGTCCCTCCCGCCCGTCACTTGCTGCGCGCCAGGGACCTTGCCGACGCTCGTTACTTCGAACCGCTCGACGTCGACGACATGGCCCGCGCCGCCGGACTTTCCCGCGCTCACTTCAGCCGCGAGTTCCGCCGCGCCTTCGGCGAGTCGCCGCACGCCTACCTGCTGACGCGGCGGCTGGAGCGAGCGGCGGCGCTACTGCGCACGACCGACAACTCGGTCGCCGAGATCTGCCTCGCGGTCGGGCTGCAGAGCATTGGCTCTTTCACGACGAGCTTCACCCGCACCTTCGGCAAGTCGCCGACGGCCTACCGCGCCTCCTTCCCACCCGCCTCCGCCTTCGTTCGTGTTCCCGGCTGCGTCGTGCGCGCCTACGGCCGACCCCAACACCGCACGTTTCGAGAAGACAAAGGCAAAGCGGCCGCCTAGCATCGACGAACGAACTGTTCCGTCGAGCAAGGAGAGCCACAATGATCAAGATCGCCAACGCGCAGCTGTGGGTCCACGACCAGGATGAGGCACTCGCTTTCTACACCGAGAAGGTCGGCATGGAGGTGCGGGCCGACGTCACCCTTCCGGAGATGGGCGACTTCCGCTGGTTGACCGTCGGTCCCCCCGGACAAGAAGACGTCTCGATCACCCTGATGGCAATCCCGGGACCGCCGGTGATGGACGAGGCGACCGGCGAGCAGGTCCGCGAGGTGGTGGCGAAGGGCTTCGCCGGCACGGTCTTCCTCACGACCGACGACTGCCAGGCGTCCTATGAGGAACTGAAGGCACGCGGGGTCGAGTTCAGCGAGACGCCCGAAGAGCGGCCCTACGGGATCGACTCCGGCTTCCGCGACCCCTCGGGCAACAGCATCCGCCTCACTCAGGTTCAGCTTCCGGCGACGGTCTGAACTCACCGCCGCCGAGCTCTGGCGGCAGAACGCGCGGCCCCTCGGGATAGAGCTGGCGCAGTTCGGCCTCGCTCATCTCGAGGGTGTTCGCAGCGCTCTGCGGAGCGCCAACCACGAGCCACAGCGCCTCCCCGTCGGTGTCGTTGAAGATTTGGCGCATCGTGTCGGGCTCGACCAGGAGCGAATCGAGCGGTTCCAGTTCGAGCGCCTCCTCGTCGGCCCTGATCCGCCCGCGGCCCTCGAGCAGCACGTAGAGCTCCTCCTCCAACTGGTGGCGGTGCTTGGTCGAGGCCTGCCCCGGTCGCAACCGCCAAAGCCGCGCACCGAGGTTGCCGGCCTCTAGCTGCTTGGCGAGGTCCGTGTTGAGCACCCGCATCTGGTTCGACTCGCGCCAGAAGGCGTCGGCTGCGCGAAGCATGCGATAGGCCATGTTTTCCTTTCGTTCATAACAAACACAACGGTATGCAAAGTACTTCTTGACTAGTGCCTTAGCTTTCCCCACAAAGCTGTCGGATCAAGGGGGAAACGATGCAATATCGGAAGTTACTGCTGCCGCTTACGCTCGGGGCGATGGCCCTTTTTGCTTACACCCCCTCTGGAGCCTCCGCCGCGGACCTCGATTGTGGAGACTTCTCGAACCAGGCCGAAGCGCAGGAAAACCTGCTGCCGGGAGACCCATATGGGCTTGATGGCGACAGTGATGGGGTTGCCTGCGAGGACCTTCCCTGTCCGTGTTCGACCGGCGGAAGTTCCGGCGAAAACCCCGGCCCGACTCCCCCTCCCCCGCCTCCTCCACCAAAGCTGGACAAGGCCGCCGCGCGCGATGCCGCCGAACATAAGGCACGGAAGTTCACCCGCAGACACGCGCGGCTCGATTCGGTGGCGCTGCAGCGCTGTGGTCGACGCGGCACGTACAAGGTCATCTGCCGGTTCATAGCCAGAGGCCGAACCAGATCGCAGCAGACGACTTGTCGTTTTCGAGCAGTTGTAAAGGGGGAAGGCGACAGCGCCTCGGCAACGATTCGCGGCATCCGGTGCCGCTCACGCCTGCTCATAGTTCTCTCGCCAGCCAGAGCCAAACAGGCCATGGAGGCAGCTGCAAGACAGATTGCCAAGACGCGAGTAACCGTCTACGCCCTTAACCGCCTCGATTCCCGATCCTTCTCAGCCCTCGGCGAATGGACGCAGACGTCCTCCGCTGGCGCAGATGAACTCTGTTCGATTGAACTCGAAGCCGAACAATCGCCGGCGCAGTCGATTCAGGTTAGAACCAGAAACCGAGATTGCCAGGAGATCTGAGGGATGGGCGCAACAGGGCTCGAACCTGTGACCTCCAGCTTGTCGAGCTGGCGCTCTCCCAACTGAGCTATGCGCCCCAGGGGAGAGCTGAATCTAGCAGCGCGGCAGCTATTGCCGCCGGCGCTCAAGTCCGCCCATGCAACAGCCGATGCAAGCGGTGCAACTTTTCCCTAAACGGCGTGTTTATCTATTGAGTCGCCGAGCAGGGCGGCGACGAACTTCAAAGTTTGAGGACCGACGAGCCAGCGACTTAGAACTCTCTGGTGGTACGTCCTTCGGAAACAGAGGGCCCCATCTGGGGCCCTTTTCCGTTCCCGGGATTAGACGTGGCTGCTGGGCAGGTGCCAGCGGCGCGGCGCGATCAGCTCCTCGATCGCTGCCGGCCCCCAACTATCCGGCTCGTAGGGCTGAGCAGGTGACGGCTCCTCGACCACCTGCTCGGAAACCTCCCAGAGGCGCTCGATGCCGGTCGTCGTGGTGAAGAGCGTGCGATCGCCAAGCATCACGTCGTGGATCAGCCGCTCGTAGGCGTCCAGGGCCCGCGCGGCGCCACCGAAGTTGTCGGCGTAGCTGAAGTGCATGTGCGCCTCGCCGAGGTGCATCGTCGGCCCGGGGACCTTGGCGAGAAAGGAAGCGGAGATGCTGCCGGGGTCGCCCAGCTCGAAAGTCAGGTGATCGTGGCCGAAGGACTCGGCGATCTGATCGCAGTCGAGTGGGAACATCCTGCGCGGCGGCTGCGAGAAGGCGACCGTGAGGATGTGGCGATCCTGCGCCATACGCTTACCGGTGCGCAGGTAGAAGGGGACGCCGTCCCAGCGCCAGTTGTTGACGTTGGCACGCAGGGCGACGAAGGTCTCGGCGTCCGAGTCGGGCGCAACGCCCTCCTCGTCGCGGTAGCCGTCGTACTGCCCGCGGACGACGGCGGCGGGGTCGAGTAAGGACATCGAGTCGAACACCTTCTCGCGCTCGAGCATCAGCGCTTTCGCCGAGAGCGAGGTCGGCGGCTCCATCGCGACAAAGCTGAGCACCTGGAAGAGGTGGGTCACGACCATGTCGCGGAAGGCACCCGTTTCCTCGTAGAAACCGGCCCGCATGCCGATCGAGAGCGTCTCCGGCACGTCGATCTGGATGTGGTCGATGTGGTTGCGATTCCAGACCGGCTCGAACATCCCGTTGGCGAAGCGCAGGGCTAGCAGGTTCTGTACTGCCTCACGCCCGAGATAGTGGTCGATGCGGAAGATGTCCTCCTCGTGAAAGACCGAGAGCAGGCAACCATTGAGCTGCCGCGCCGAGTCGAGGTCGACACCGAAGGGCTTCTCGATGATCGCCCGAGCGCCCTCCCCCATCCCCAGCTCGCCGAGCGCATCCGCCGTGGACCCCACGGCGCCCGGCGGCAGCGATAGGTAGTAGAGGACGCGCGCATCGGGACCGAGCTCTGCCCGGGCGCCCTCGACCGCATCGGCGAGCATCTCCAGCCCGTCTTCGATGCCGATGAAATCCAGGCACCCGACAAAGCGATCCACTGCCTCCGGAGATGGCGAGCGGCGCCCCGAGCTTTCGATCGCCTCCCGAGCCAACTCGACAAACCCCTCCTCGCCGATATCGCGTCTGGCCACTCCGATCAGCCGGAATCGAGGCGGCATCAACCCCGCCCGCATCAGATGAAAGATCCCCGGCAACAGCTTCCGCCTGGCAAGGTCCCCCGTCGCCCCGAAGAGGACAATCACGTGATCGTCAGGCACCCGCTCGTCGGTGCTTGCGGCAAGGGGCTCGGTGACGGTCACGGCGCTCACGAGATCAGCCTGACAGGTACCCACCGCGGGGCCGCCGCGATCAATCCGTGCTGTCGAGCGCGAGCCTTATGTCCTTGACCAAGAGCTGCAAGTTCATTGCATCACTGGGCGAAGGCTCGAAGCCAAAGTGTTCGTAGAAAGCACGGGCTTCGTCATGCAGAGCGTGAACGAGCAGTAGACGCATGCCCGCCTGCTCGGCCACCGAGAGCGCCCGGCTCATCGCGTCTTTCAGGAGAAAGGCTCCGATCCCCTTGCCCTGGACCGCCTTGTCAACCGCCAGCCGCGCCAGCAACAAGGCCGGAATCGGATGCTGCGGCATACCTTTTCGCCCCCGCTCGGTTGCGTCAGCGTGCTCGATGGACGCAAGCGATAGCGCGTGATAGCCGACAACCCGATCCTGCTCGGCGTCCACGACGACGTAGGTTCGGGCGGACCCTGCTCCTGCCGCTGCCCGCGCGTGCTTGACGAGCCAGATGTCCAGCGACCCCACCCCGCAATCGAATCCGTTGATCCGATGCTCGCTACCGAGCGGCTGAGGGTCGAGGAAGCGCGGCACTCGGCCTATTCAGGGCGGGGGCGCGCGAAAAGCCTGGAGAGCTCGGGTCGGGCCTTTGCCGGCTGGTCCATCGCGGCGGCAATCTCCTGCCAGGCATCCGAATCGACGCTGAAGCTGGTTCGATCGGCGAGTAGGCGCTCGGCTCGCTCACGACCACTCTCGACGAGGAATTGGGTCAACGACTCCCGATGAACCAACGCGGCTTGCTTGAAGAGAGCCTCGTCGTCCTTCTCAATGCGGAGGTTGAGCCGTTGGGTTTTTGGAGTCGGCACGCCCTAGACTGTACATACAACGTATGACAGAAGTCAAACTGGCCCCAGCCTTGGTTACTTTTTACCGAGCGGACCCTAGCCTCTTCCCGACGGGCTCACGCTCCGAGAAACGCGTCGAGCAGCGCCCCAGCCTCGGCCTCGGTGCCCGGCATCAGATGTCCGTAGAGATCGAACGTGACCTTGATCGAGGAATGGCCCATGAAGACCGAGAGGGCTTTGGCGTTGACGCCTGCCGCGATCATGATGAGACAAAGGCATGGCGTGCTTGGTGTAGGCGCAGGCGCTCGTCCAAGCCGGCCTTCGACTAGGCGCTCTGGCAAGCCGTAAGCCGCTTGCCAGAGCGAAAGGCGCCTACCGGAATCGAACCGGTGTAAACGGCTTTGCAGGCCGCTGCGTAGCCACTCCGCCAAGGCGCCGTTAGGCGATTAAAAGCCTATCGGCGAGTCGGCTCGGGTGTCGCTGGTCGCCACCGCAACCAGAACCGCAGTCGAAGCGACTACTGCGGCGAGGAGGCTCAGCGGCGCGGTGGCAATGGCCAGGATCAGCAAGCCAACGCAGGCGAGGACCCTGGACCGTGGCACGCTTCCGACAGCCCTCCGCATGAATCCCATCTGGGCGAGCAGGAAAATCGCCGGGCCGCCGAAGACGAGCGCGGAGACGGCGAAGGTCGTCGGGTCGTGCGGGTGAGCTATCGCCAGCTCGTCGCCGACAGCGATCGAGATGATGCCGATGACCATCAGGATGAGCGTGTAGTTGCTGAGACCGACAATCCGCGAAGGGTCGGCGGTCTCCTGCACGGCCCTCACGCCAAGCTCCTCTGCGCGGTGGAAGTAGCACCACCAGAGCGCGACCGAGCCGGTGAAGGCGACGGCTAGGACGAGTAGGCGATCGGCTCGCAGAGGTTGGTCCGCGAAGGCGTTGCCGAGGGTGAGGACGGTCTCGCCCAGAGCGATCAGGAAAAACAGGCGGAAACGCTCGAGTAGATGCTCGGCGTAGATCTGACTGTCGGAGCTGAAGGGGCTTTTCCGACCCGGCAGCGGGTGGCCCGCGATCACGCCGGCGTAGGTGATCAGCGTCGCCGCCGCCCAAAGGGCGAGTTCGAGCGCTGCTGCCGGTGGCGATGCCGGCGATCCAGAGCGGCGCGGTGCCGAGCTCCCAGGCCAGGGCGTTGACGAAATGCATATGCAGTCGGTGACCACGAAAGGCGTACACAGCGAAGGCGGTGCGGCCGATCTGGATCGTCAGGTAGCCGACCACGAATAGGCCCGCGCGATCGCCGAACGCCTCCGAGACCGAGGTGGACATGACTAGACTGGCAAACATCAGGCAGAGCAGCAGCAGCCGCACGGGCTGGCGATCGGCGTCGAGCCAGTTCGACGTCCAAACGGTCATGAACCACGCGTACATCACCGCCAGGGTGAGGACTAGGGTCTCGGCCATGCCTCGCGCATCGACGTGATCGAGCAAATGACGCGCGAGCTGACTGACCGTGAAGACGTAGACCAGGTCGAAGAACAGCTCCAGCGGGGTTACGGCCCGCGCGACTTCGCGCGGGCGCACCAGCGACACCATGGGCTGGCGATCCTCTGCGATCTGTGTCATCGATCGAGACCGAAGACGCGGCGAACGTTTCCGGCCAGGTACAGGCTCCACCGCCCGTTAGATCTCGATCTCTGGGAGGAGCCGCTCGACCCGCGCAAAATTAGTGCTCCAAAGAGCCTCAAGCTTATCTACGTTTCCATTGTCGGAAATTGAGCCCTCCACTTGATCGGCAAGAAGCGGTGTGCGGCTCATCAGCGTCGGCACCAACACATCTCCACCGTCCCAATTCTGCATGATCGCAACCCCGACGTGAACCTGTTGAAACCCCGACACATTTGGAAATATGGACACAGCAGCAGCCTCATCGCCCTCCATTCGACTCTGCAACAGAATGAGCCGTCGATCCCACACGGCAGCATCCGTCTTATATACATGTGATGGTCCATCGCCGATCACATCAATCACTGGAACGTCAGCGGTCAGGGCACCAACTGCGCTGTGATTGTCGAACGGGATCCGTACATAGCGCCAGCACATCTGCCCGTCGATAATGGTCAAATGGTAGTAGTGCCAGAGCCTGCGGAGGTCCTCTAGGGACGCCTCGGGCGAGGTAACCGCGCAAGCGGACGTACGCGCAAGAAGACTTTGGATCTCGTCCAGCACCGGCCTGTCATATTGCGAATTGACGAAATTGGAAACGCTGGCGCCGATAAGAGCGCCCGCCAGCGCTCCGACGATGCCTGACGTGACTCGCGCGCCAGTAGATGGGTTTGACCCAAGGAGGAGGAGCGCGATAACCGTCATTGCAACGCCTAGGCCCATAATCAGAATCAGCATCTGGCGCAGCTGCTGACGCTGAAACCCCCGAGTAAGCTCGGATCGCTCCTGAGTCCAAGCGTCTTTACTGGCCAAGTTCCGCATCGTCACTACGTCTAGCGCTCAATGATGGAGTTGTCGTTGGGCCACGATTCTCAGATTGGCGCCAACCTGGCGCGTACGCACGACATCTAGGCCGCATCCTTGGACGATGCTAGCAACGGCAGCCCGGGAAACGTAACGCAGCTCCACGGCGCTGTTTACATGGCTTGGCTGGTCTTCAAGAAAATCGAACAGCAAATGTCCTCGAGTCAGATCGCACGCTCGACTGATGAGCCTGAGAGGATCCGGGCTCAGGCCCAGAAGACCAATCATGACTACCGTGTCGAAGTGTGTCAGTGGAGCTGACAGTACATCGCCGCATACAAATGCTCTTTGAGGGAAAGCACTTCGGGCTTCGTCGAGCAGACCGGTGGCAAGATCCAAGCCCAGATATCCCGCCGGCGCCCGATACAGATGAAGAAGCCCGCCGCTACCACAACCAATATCCAGAGTCGAACCCGTAAGAGACAGGGTTCGGAGCTCGTTGACATACCACTGAAGCTTGGACTTGTACTGCGCTTCGTCGTCGTAAGAGTAGACCGACCAAATGGGCAGCTTTGCCGAGCGGCGCGCTTCGAGCGCTTCGACCATGGCGTCGGTGTCGTCCCATGGCTTTGATTTTTTTGTCCGCATGGAGGCGCTCCAGAACCCCCACTAAATTGGGTTACCGGTGCGTACCAGAATAGCGACAAGCCTATGCAAAAATGCGCCGGCCGGCCCATCGGTCGCATTTTCCGACGGGAGTCGAAGACAAAACCTGAGCCTCCGGGCCGGCCGGGCGCTCGAGCCCGGCGCCTTGCCTTCCTCAGCTTTCCGCGCCGGCCACTGCCCGCTGCAGCTGGGCCTTACTCATCTTCGAGCGCCCTTCGATTCCCATCTTCTTAGCGTCGTTGTAGAGCTGTTCGCGGGTACGACCGCCGGGTCCGCTGCCCGAGCGCTTGCCGCCTCGGCTGCTTGCCGACCGATCTCGGGTCGAACTGCGCGAGGCCGTTCTCGATTCTCCCGACCTCGCCTTTTCCTTGTTGACGGCGCGTGCCGCGATCTCCTCCGCCCGGCCCTCCGAACGGCCGGCTTCCTTCTCGCTCTTCTTGATGTGCTCGTACTGGCGGGCTCGTTTGGTTCCTTTTTTCACTCCGCGAGGGGGCATGAGCTAGCTCCTTTCGTTCGGCTAGCCCATTACCCGACGCGGTGAAGAGCTAAGCGCTGGCCAAGAGCGCCCTCGCGTTGACGCGGCATGAAAGTGTCGCCCTTGTCGAAATCATCTTGCCTTGCAGTTGATCTGACATCTGAAGCTCCTTGATCGAATGAGTTGGATGCTGCCGGCCCGGACGCCTCACCACCCAAGGGCGGTTGGTCGTCCTTACCCGAGCGGGAACCAGCACTTGGAATGCCGGTGAAAGCCGCTGGGATCCGGGCCGACAGCCCGCCTTGCTCTGCTACCCGCGACGGCGCAAAGCAAGCCTCTTGCAAGGCCACCGCCAAGCTCGACGCCGCGCCCGCGCCTGGACTGCGCCGGTGATCGTGGCTGGCGGCTCTTTTAGGGAGGCGCGAGACCTCGACCCCGGGTCAGCTGTGACGGGCCGACGCGTGTAACTGCATACTTACGGTGGGAGTTGCCGGTGCTGCAGTAACCAAACAGTGTGCATGAGGAGGGGTTATGACGGACTTGCAAATCAGCGAGGTCGAGCACTCTATCGCTGAGCCGTGGCTCGGCGAAGGCGCGGAAGTCGAGGCCTTCGGCGAGCAGGAGACGATTGAAGGACTCTCGGGCCGGTACCGCTTGCGCCTCGGCAACCGTCCGTACGCCCGCAGCGTGCGCGCGTTCTATGCGGCAAACGAACGTCAGCTGCCGCCAGAGTACGCCGCCCTGCCGGGTGAGGTCTATGTGATCACGCACGCCGTTGGGCTCGTCGCCGACGATCACGCCGGCCGCGTGGGAAGGGTGAGCTACGAGGCTTCGTTCGACGGGTCCGGATCGACGGTGGATCTTTGTCCTAACACTAGGTTCCGTGAGTGGTTCGGTGCGGACCTGACCTTCAAAGCTGCAATCGGCGCCAACGGTCAGGCCGGGCTGCCCGAGATCGCCGGTCAGCTGGCGGGGACCGTGATCCCCCTTGCGGCTGGCGCCGAGGTCGAGCTCGCTGCTTCAGCGAAAGCGCTTGGGCAACTCAAATTGAGCGTTAAGACCGCCAAGGTGCAGACGGTCGGACAGGCGGCGACGGCGGTGACCTGGCAGCTCGACAAGGACACCGAGCCGCTCGTCGGCGATCAGGTCCTCGTGCAGACGGTCGTCGTCCCGCGCGAGCAGGAGACGCTGTCGTTTCAGCTCCAAGCCGCGGCGATGGTTGATCGGAATTTCATCGGCTGGCCGGTGCGCCTCGCCACCGACCCGATGACCGTCGAGGTGGACTTGGTGCAGGACTAGTGTCTTTTGAGCGCATCGATCTGAGCGTTACCCGTGCATCCCGCCGGGAGATGTCTATCTCTGTGGTGTCGAGGATGGGTGCCGTGCACGGCGTACAGCGCGGCGTGCGAGGCGAGGCGCGCCTGTGGAAATTCGGTTCGAGGTTTCGCACTGCCGTCACCCACGGCCACTGCGACCCCGATCTCGGCAGGGAGATTGGAACGGCGCTGCGCGACCTGATCTTCGGGTCGGTCGAGATTCGCACCCTGTTCGAGCGCACGCGGGGCGCCGCTGCCGAGCAGGGCGCCGCGTTGCTCGTGCGGGTTCTGCCTTCTCCGGCAGAGGTCGTTGAGCTGCCGTGGGAGCTGATGCTCGACCCTTCCGGGGGCGACGATCAGGCCCTCACGCTGTCGGCCGACGTGCACATCGCTCGACTTGCACGTGTGCGGACCTACCCGACGCGCGAGCGGACCTTCGAGCCGCCTCTGAGGCTTCTCCTGATCCTTTCCAGCCCACCGTTCGCGGCGCAGCAGGGGGATGACATCACCTTCGACCTATACGAGGAGAAACAGAGCATCCTGAGCGCCCTTGCCCCCGTCGTCGAACGTGGCCTGGTCGAAGTCGACGCTGAGGACCGGCCGACGATCGAGCACTTGCGACAGCGCATCGCCCGCAAGCAGCGTGGCTATCACGTCGTGCACTATGTCGGTCACGCCAAACCGGAGGGGCTCATTCTCGAGAACGCTTCGGGGCGCGAGGAACTGATCGCAGCCGATCGTCTCACCGACATGCTCCGCCAGTGCCCGGACCTGCTGATGGCCTTCTTCGGCGGCTGCGAGACCGCGCGGCGCGCGGATGCCACTGACGGGCAGCTGGAGTCGCTCAGTCTCAGCGAGCACTGCGTTCGCGATTCCTGCCAGACCGTGGTGGGGATGCAGGCGATCCTGCCGATGCGCACCGAGCGCATCTTGACCAGCTTCTTCTACGAGGGGATAACCAGCGGGCGCACGGTGGCAGATGCGGTGCGGCTCGCACGCGCGGCCGTGCGCGAGGACGAGTACGTCGGCAAGGGCAAGCTCGACTGGGCCGTGCCGAACCTCTTCATCGGCGGCGAGAGCGCCGGTGAGGTGGTCGACACGCGCCTGCCGGCGACCCCGCCCGTGCTGAAGCACCGCGAGGAGCTCAACCTCGACAAGGTCGAGGCCGACCGGGAGTTCATCGCCCGCGACGTACAGCTGCGTTCGACCATCGACTACCTGGCAGGCAGAACGACCGAGCGGGTGCTGTGGGTCACCGGGTCGGGCGATGAGCCGGCAAACCTGGTCGCCCGCGCGCTTGACGACGTGGCCGATGGTCTCGACTACACGCTCTGGGTCCCTTGGGGAAAGCTCGCCGCCAAGCGCGACCCGCTGAAGGCACTATGCGAGTGGCTGGCCGAGCTCTTCACCCGCCGCGACGAACTCCGCCGGGCGCCCGAACGCGGCTGGAAGGGGGCTGAGTGGTGGGACCGGTTGATCGAGGACGTGGTCAAGCGCCGTATAGCGATCGTGGTCGTCGACGCCGATCAGCATCCGCCGGGACGGAAGCCCGGCATCGAACGCATGGTTGACAGCCTGCTGAACCGCAGCGGTGAGGCGTCGCTCGTCCTGCTCGGTCGCCAGCGGCCCGCGCATCTGCCCGCTGCCGGTGCTCGCGGCCACCTCGTCAAGGAGGTGTTGATCTCGGAGCTCGGCCTGCGCGATGTGAGGCGCTGGGTTCGCCGCCACCGCCCGGCGCTGCTGCGCTTTGACGATCTCCAGCCGGCGTTCAACGTCCTCGGCTCCGACCTATCGCGGTGGAGCAATCTTGCCGGTGAGGCAGAGCGCCAACCCAGGGCCAAGCTGCGCGCCGTGCTGGCGGAGATCGCGCCGCCGACGGTCCCGTCCGAGCAGGCGCCGAGTGCCGCGCCGGTCGACCCCGGTATTCCCGTGGCCGCAGCCGGCCCCTACATGGCGGGGCGCCGCGAGGAGTTCGCGGGGGCGATCACCGAGCTTGCCGCAACGTATGACGTGGCTGGTTGGATGGCGCCCGCCGCCGACGCTGGCGCATCGCCGATCGCCTCGCTGATCGCCTTGCCATCTCCCTTCACTGAGGATGGGGTCAGCTCGAGCGCCGAGCTGCTGAAGTGGCTTGACCAGGCGATTGAGATGGGCGCCAAGCTGATCCTCTGCGACTACGGGACTCGGGAGCTGAGCGAGGCCGAGCGCCAAGTCATGCAGCGGATCGCCAAGCAGGGCATTCTCGTCATCGCCGCGGGGGGCAACGTCCCCGGTCAGCCGTTCTACCCTGCGTGGCACCCCGAGGTCCTCGCGGTCGGCGCCCTTGCGGATGACGGCACGCAGGCGGACTACTCCTCCTACGACGCGGCGGCGCACAAGCCAGATCTATTCGCGCCGGGTCGGGTGCGTGAAACGCCCCTGGCGCGAGCGGTGAGCAAACCTCAGGGCGAGGGCACTTCGTTTGCGGCGATGCGGGCGATGGCGGCCGCACTGCTCGTCTGGGCAAGCGACCGGAGCCTCGAGGCGGACGACGTGCGCGAAGCGCTGCTCAGCACTTCGGCGCCGGTTTCCGCGGACGCCGACCATGGCGCCCGTCGCCTCGACGAGGAGAGAGCGCTGCGTTACGTAAGGGCTCGTATGCTCGAGCGCGCGCTGGCGGATGGACCACTTGGCCTGCAACAGCTCACCGCTGCGTCGGGCCTGCAGAACAACCTGGTCGCCAGCCTCGTCGAAGATCTGACCGGCGATGGAACCCTGGAGAGAATCGCCGGTCGTGAAGAGAGATACGTGGCGGCGGCCCGCGGTTGACTGTGGGCCGCCCTCAAATCCGAGGTGCTCGGCAGGACTGATCAGGTCAACCGGTCATTTCGCTTCGGGGCCGAATTGGGAGTCTGACTGGAACCACACCGTCTGCCCGAAGACCTTTTTGGGGATCGTCAGCAACTTCGTGTAGTAGCGACTGCAACTGGTCGGCGCTTGCGGAATCGAGAAGCGGACTTTCATCGACGAGGCACCACGCAGCTTCTCGACATCGGACGCACCGAGCTTCTTGTCTAGGCGGAAGATCCCGGCCGTCTTGAAGCGTGCGGAGGCGGCCCCGAGAGCCAGCGCGCCATGTGCGCCGTTGAGGCTATAGGAGACCTTGACCCGGGCCGGCTTATATGCCTTGTAGTGGATGACGAGTCGCGCCTTGCGTTGATGGGTAAATGCGAAGACACGAGCCCGAGCCACCTTCAGGACGCACGCGCGAGGCAGATCGATCGTCCAGGCGTATGAGTCCGCCGGCCCCGTTACGCCCTTGAGAGTCTCGCGGACCGAGAAGCGATGATCTCCGGGGTCAAGCGGGCCGAACGAGTCGCTGCTCCTGCACCCACTCCAACTACCGGCGTCGATCGAGCATTCATAGGCGCCTCCGGCGACCCCGGCGAACTTGAATTCAGCCGTTTGAACGGTCGTTTCCCGAGGCGGATGCGAGGTGATCCTGACGATCGGTGGGCCCGGCGCCGAGCCCTTGGCCCCCGTCGAGCCGCCGCCGGGGGGCGAGCCGCCGGGAGCTTCGGCACCGGTGGTCGGGAGGCGGCCGAAGTCCCCGCCCCAGCAGACGACTTCACCGTCGGCAAGCAGCGCGCAGGTGAAATTCACCCCGGCGGCAATTTCCGTCACGGTGCTCAGACCTGGAACGGGCACCGGGGAAGCGCTTTTGAAGATCCCGGTGACGCCCAGTTGCCCCGCAAGGTTGTCGCCCCAGCACTTGACCGTTCCGCCGGCGAGCAGCGCACAGCTATGAGCCTGGCCGACGACGACCTGAACGGCATCGGTGATCCCGGGAACGGTGACCGGCGATTCTTCGGTGAACGGGAAGTTGGGATCTCCCAGCTCTCCTTCCCCGCCCTCGCCCCAGCACAGGACCTGCCCGTTCGAGCCCAGCGCGCAAGAGTGGAATTCCCCGACCGATACTTCGCTCGCTGCGCTGATACCGGGAACGGCAACAGGGACGTGCGACTCCGTGACACCTATCCCGATCTGTCCCCAGAAGTTGTCGCCCCAGCAGTCAAGCTCTCCGCTATCCCGAACGGCGCAGGTACTCGTGTACCCCGTGCCGATCGCTATCGCGTCGCTCAGCCCGGAGACAGGCACCGGGGTCAGGCTTTCGAAGCTATTGGTGCCATCGCCGAGCTGTGCATGTATGTTCGAGCCCCAGCATTCGACCGTTCCATTCGTGATCAGCGCACAACTGTGGAAGCCTCCTGCGCCTACGGCCGTGACTTCATTGAGGCCAGCCACTGCGACTGGCGTCTTCCGATAGGCGTCGGTCCCGTCGCCGAGGTCTCCGCTGAAGTTCGCTCCCCAGCACTTGACCGTTCCACCGACGATCAAGGCGCAGCTATGACTCTCGGAGTTAGTGGTGGAGCTGACTGCGACCACGCCAGTGAGGCCGACCACTGGGTAGCGCGTGGGACTCCAATCTTCGTTGGTCAGCCCATTGCCCAGTTCCCCATAGAAGTTGAGGCCCCAGCATTCCTCTTCTCCCGACACCGTCCTCGCGCAGACGAAGTCGTAACCGGCGCTAATCGCGGTCGCTGGGGATGCCTCGGCCGTGCCGGTGAGGCCCACCGAGAGCGCGATCACCGCTATTGCCGCCAAGACCACTGCTCGAGGCAAAGCCGGCGCGAGCAAGTCACAACGAGTGCGCAAAGCCAGTCCGCCCACACCCATGACCCCCTAGTCGCCTTGCCGGGGCCCCCAGACACCTTCACCCAGAGCGCCACCCCGTCCTCTCCGAGCGGCACGAGCGTAGCAGGGCCGAGGTCTCCTTTGAGAAAGATCGTCGAGAAACCTGACTCATTTATATGCGCGGAAATGCCCCGATATGCCCTGTTGGGCACTTCTGGCCAAAAGTGCCCGAAACCAAGAGAGACGGTTCGATCGGCCCGCAGGTCGGAGGAAACCGACTATGGTCGATATCCAAGACAAACCGAGGAGGATGCCGTCATGTATGTACGCGTCGTCAGGTTCACCGACGTTTCTGCCGAGCGAATGCAGGAGCTCCTTGCCCGCATCGAGGAGTCCGACGGGCCACCCCCCGGCGTGCCCGCCAAGGGGCTCAAGATCTTGTTCGATGGCTCACAGGACACGGCAGTGGTCCTTCAGTACTTCGAGAGCGCGGAGGACATGGAGGCGGGGGCTCAAGTGTTCAGTGCGATGGACCCCTCGGAGACGCCCGGCACCCGAGCGTCGGTGGACATGTGCGAGGTGAAGCTCGAGCGAACGCTCCCCTGAATCGTTTCGGCGACTCCGAGCACCTCCAATCAGAAGTAATCGCATAACCGGTTCGAATACAGCGATTCGGCGGGGACTGGCGACAGCGAGCCCGGCTAGGAATCCGCAGGCAGCAACTCGAATGACCCGCCCTGAAGTGGCGCAACAGCCCGGAAATGCTGTTCGTCGAAGCTGAGCAGACGTCGGGTTTCGTAGCGCTCCGCGAGAACCATGATCGAGCAATCGGCGAGACCGATGCCGAATCGGAGTAACGGATGTCGAGCTCGGAGACCGCACGGTAATCATCGGCTTCCAGGCATGCAGAGTCATAGCGCCGGGCGGCCAGATCGCTGAGGAAGGCGCGCCGGGCCGCTTCGCCGAAGCGGACGCCGAGCAGGTAGTTAACCTCGGCCGCAACCGGCGCCGGCAGGACCAGTTGACCCTCCTCCTCATCACGAATTCTCAGCAACGCCTCGAGCTGGCTCCTTGGCGTCGGCCACGCCATCATCGCGCCAGCCGCGAGGCTCAAAGGCCAAGCAGGCGTCTGAACTGTCGATGTCGCCACCCAGCGACATCATCTCGTGTGAGTTATCCGAGGTTGCCGTGAGCGGTCAGGTATCCGATCCGACTCCAGCGGCCGACGTCTCTCACCCGGATGCGCCAACTCCCGAGGTGATGTGGTCGAACGCTTCGCCGGCGGCGAAGTCCCGATGATGATGACGACCGGGACGTCCTCACGTGGGATGGATCGCATGTGTGTCCTCCCCCTGTTTTAGTTGAGTAGCTCTGAGATGCGTTGCGCGGCCTGACGGGCGCCATCCGTCTCCACCGAGCGGTAGTCGACGTCGCGTCCGATCTCCTCGGCGATGGCCTGGGCGATTACGTCAGGGGTGGCGCCCTCGAAGTCCATCCGGCGGCCGGCTCGGTAGCGGTCGAGCCGGTGGGCGACGTGGAAGCGCTGCTCGAAGTGGTGGCGCAGGGGGAAGTAGAGGAACGGCCGCCGCGCGGCGGTCAGCTCCATCGCGGTCGTCAACCCGCCCTGAACCACAGCGAGGTCACAGGCGGCGAGGTGGCGGTAGAGATCCTCGACAAAGGCACGCACCTCCAGACCGTCGGCCGCGGGCAGGGTTGCCGGGTCGATGCGGGGTCCCGCGACGACGATCATCCGCAGCCCGGGGACGAGTTGCGCTGCGGCGGGAAAAGCCTCCATGACCCGGCGCAGCAGGCTCGCCCCCACTCCCGAGCCACCCACCGTGACCAAGCAGACGCGCTCGTGCGGGCGGTAGCCGAGCTCGGCGCGCAGGCGCTCGCGGTCCCCCAGCTCGGCCTGGTCGAAGCCGGTGACGTGGCCGGCGAAGTCGAAGTTGCGCTCGGTCCACTCGCGGATCCCGGGGAGGCCCGGGCCGAGGCGCTCGCCGATGATGTCGTCGGGGTTGCCGACGAAGATCGCCCGGTCGCGGATCTCCGGGTGCTCGCGTACGTGCTCGATCATCTCGGCGTTGTAGTCCGCCGCCACGGATGCCTCCCGCTCGCCGTTCTCGGGCATCGGCAGCCAGCCGACGAAGTCCGTCAGCCAGGCGAAGGGTGCGCGCTTTCGGGCTGGGTTCTCGTGCAGGTGGTAGTCGAGCTCCCAGGCCTCGTCGCCGATCCAAAGGTCATACGGCGTCTCGCTGACGATGTCGTCGAAGACCATGTAGTTCGCGGCCAGGATCTCGTCCATGCGCCGGATTGCCTGGAAGCACTGCAGGCTGTGCTCGGCGGACTCCGCTTCGATGTGGGCCGACTCGTTGGCCAAATGCCTGCTGGCAGGATGGATGCGCTCGCCCTCCGCTTCCAACACGCGCGTCACCGGGTTCTGGGCGAGCCAGTCGATCTCGAGGTCGGGGTGCAGCGCCCGCAGCTCGCGGGCGATCGCGACGTCGCGGCGGGCATGGCCGAGACCGATCGGAGAGCTGACGTATAGCGCGCGCCGCCGGCCGCTTGACCGCTTGACCGTGGGCTTACGGCGGAAGGAGGGATCGACGAACTCGCGGATCGCGAGGTTCACCGTGACCGGTTGCCGCCCCTCCGGGAGGTGATCGCCTCCCTCGATCGCCACCAGCTTTCCGCCCGTAGCCTTCGCCAGGGCCCTGGCGTCGGCGTGGCTCGTCACCTTGTCCTTTTTCCCGCTGATCACGAGCACGGGGCACTGCACGCGGCGGGCGAGCGCCAACTGGTCGCGGCGGGTGACCGGCGCGGCGGCGTCGGCGAGCACGGTCAGGGCCAGCGTGTCCGGATCGGTCTCGAGCCCCCATTCGACGACGTCGTCGAATCCCTTGGTCGAGTGGGCCTCGCTGCTCGCCATGCTCGCGAACCACTCGACGAAGTCGCGGAAGTCGCGACGAAAGTGCACCGCGTTGACCTTCGCCCAGCTCCGCGTCGTGATCGGCCTGCGCGTGAACATCGACCGCACCCATGGATGGAACATGAACCGGTAGCGCACACCGCCTAGCGAGCGACTGGCGGGGAACCAGGGGCCAACCAGCACCAGCCCGAGAACCCGCTCGGGGTGCTCGGCGGCGAACAGGAGGGCGCGCTGGGTGCCGCGGGAGAGGCCGACGACGACCGCCTGCTCGGTGCCGGTCGCGTCGAGGACGTCGAGCGCGTCGCGGGCGAACTCCGACTCGGCATACGCCTCGACGTTTGGCGGGCGGTCGCTCTTGCCGTTGCCGCGCGGGTCGAAGACGACCACGCGGTGGTGGCGGGCGAGGTAGGGGATCTGCATCTTCCAGACCCGCGAGTGCACAAGCGTCCAGGTCGGACAGAGCAGGATCGTCGGCTCGCCGCTGCCGTAGACCTCGTAAAAGACGCGCACGCCGTCGCGCTCGATGTAACCCTGATCGTCCGGATACCGGGCTCGGGTCTGCTCGTCCGTATCTGCCTGCTTGTTTGTGACCTGCTCGGCGATGGTCATTTGCTCTCTTGGCTTGGCGATCTGTCGAAGGTGCACTTGTCTCAGGTGATTGGTCGGACGACCAACTAACTTCTATCGTATACTGCGACCCGATGTCAACCGCTGACCCCGACGTGCGTGCGACACCAGCGCCGAGCGGGGACCTCCGAGTCGCGCAAGGCCAATCGACGCGCGCGCTGCTACTCGCCGCCGCCAGCGACCTGCTGCGCGAGGAGGGCTATGCCGCGACCTCGACCCGTGCCGTCGCCGAGCGCGCGGGGGCTCGACTCTCACTGGTCCACTACCACTTCGGCTCCAAGCGCAGCTTGCTGCTCGCCGTTCTCGAAGACCTCAGCGAGCGTCTTCTGCACCGCCAGCAGGCGATGTTCAGCGACGGCCGGTCGTTCGCCGAGCAGTGGCGCAGCGCCTGCGATTACCTGCGCGAGGACGTCGACTCCGGCTACGTGCGGATCCTCTGGGAGCTGTGGGCTGCCGGACTTGCCGACCCCGAGCTCGCCGAGCGTTGGCGCGCCATCCAACGCGGCTGGCGCGAATTGATCGAGGCACGCCTCGAGCGCCTCCAGGCCGAGCGCGGCGCCGAGCTGCCGATGCGCCCGCGCGCCCTTGCCACGCTGATTGGCAACCTCTTCGAGGGTGCGGAGGTCGAGATCCTCGCCGGCGTCACCGAAGACGAAACTCCACACCTCGAAGCGCTCAAGGCCTGCGAGGCGCTGGTCGCATGGGCCGAGCGGTGATGACCCGTTACGGTTTTCGGCACGATTTCGTCCGGCATGAAGAAGCATGAAGAGCTTGGGCCCCCCTTCACGAGGCGGCGAGGAAGTACAACGCGAAGCAAGTGAGTGACGTCTCCGTTCGGGTAGTGGAGAGATTTCTGACGCAAGCAAGTCACACTGACCCTGTGCGCAAAGCGAGGCGGAATTGGCCGAAATCGCCGCTAATCGCCCCGGAGGGTCAACCTGCCGAAGTGCAGGGGAATCGATGCGAAGCGGCTGAAGGATTCGAACCCTCGACCTTCTGTATGGCAACCAGCCCACTTCGCAGCCGCTCGCCAATGCCAGAGCCAAAGCGCTACTGAGAGATTCGGTTGCGTCAGGCGCGATTCGGCCGGGTTTGGGCAGCGGGCGCTCCCGCTACCCAAACCCGCCCACCTGGGGGACTCGTGGAACCAACCAACCGTTCTGGTGTGCTTGTGTCCATATGACCCGGATTGCTCCTATCGTGGCCTACTTGACTGGCGCAGCCGCCGCCGTCATCTTGCTCAACGCCAACAGCGGAGATGGTGAGTTGGCAATTGTGATCTGGGCGGTTGCCTCCGTGCTGCTCGGATGGGGAACGGGACAGCTCGGCTTCGCGTTCTTGGCCCTCCTGGCGATTCCCTTCGCGATTCCCTTCGGCTATCCGGACCACTACCAGTACAGCGAGCCCATGCCGATCTGGTGGTCGGCGATGTTCTGCGCCTTCATCTCCGCCTGCTTGATCTCCGCCAGCGCGCTCATCAAGAACGTCGTCGAAGCTCGTCGGCACCAGCAGGCCTCCTCCTAGCCCGATCAGCTACCAGCGGCAAGGTCTTCATCGGTCTCGCGCTCCCGCTCCTGCCATTCGCGGGTCCAGAACCAAGTCTGCTCGGGGTCGATCCGGCCATCGGTCACCTCACGGAAGAGGATCGCCGCACCGTCGACCGCCTGATCTGGCAGGCGGTCGACGAGCTGATAGAGATCGGCCTTCCGGCTCGGAGAGCGGAAAGCCCCGCCAGAGCGGGGCTTTCCTTAGAGCGGCTGAAGAGATTCGAACCCACGACCTTCTGCATGGCAACGATCCACCTAGCAGTCGTGCGCGCATTTTTAGGGCCAAAAAGTCGACGACGCGTTGCTGGGGAGATTCGGCTGATTCGGGCGCGGTTCGGCTCGGTTTGGGCAGCGAGATCGTCCCGCTGCCCAAACGCCAGAACTTCAGAACCTCCCGATCACGGGCCTAGGCTCGCTTCAAGATGCGCTAACACCCATTGGGTACAACTACGTTGAAGCGTCCAGGTTCGGGGCGTTCCCCCCCGGGGCTCATACACGCCTTCCAGCTGGTGGTCCCACCTTCTTCCCAGCCGATTCGGACGTTCACTGAGCAATGGTTTTTGGCAGACTTCAATTCAATTGGAGGGAAAAATTTAGATCCCCCGCCACAACCTGCGTTGTACTCATTTCCGCTATAGAACGTTCCCGTCCAGACGCAGACCACTCCGCCTTCGCAGGTGGCCTCGATTTCCGCCCGGGCGCTCGACCCTTGCGTTCCGAACAGCAGAACCAAAGCTGCCGCGACGAGCAGCATGGCCACTACTCGCCCTCGGCTTGGCCTGAAGGCATGGGTTGCTTGAGACATGGATTCCTCCTTTGCTTTGCAAACATTCCGTTGGGCCCGTGCCCAGCCGGAGGGATACGCTAGCGGTTTATTGAGAAGGAATACTAAATACTCAACCAATATTGAAGTCGAATCGAGAGGCAGAAGGTCACAGCGACCGCATGTCTCTCATCAGGACCCAGAACAGCCCCGCCGGAGCGGGGCTTTCCTTCGAAGCGGCTGAAGGGATTCGAACCCTCGACCTTCTGCATGGCAATTAGGCCATCCTCGGACTCCAACTGGCAGCAGATAATGGCCAATTGCAGGGAATTTCGAAGCGGCTCCGCAGACGGCCGCGATCGGGAATGCGTGCGGATATGCGCCGATATGCAGCCATTCGGGCACTCGTGCGCACGAGTGCCCGAGATCCCAGGTGGCGGTTTCATTTTCCTTGGCCCGGCAACCGCAATCGGCAGCCCCAGGCGCGCGCGGTGCCCAGCGCAGCTAAGTCTTCCACTCCTCGCTGACGAGCGGTGAGCCGTTCAGCCGATCTCGTCGTGCCCGCCAATCGGGCATGAAGCCGTCCATCAGCCCAATGAAGCGCCTGCCGTGACCCCGCTCCAACAGGTGAGTCATCTCGTGGACTGCGATGTACTCGAGGCTCTCCGGATCCTTCTTGGCCAGCTCCAGATTGAACGAGATGTGCCCCGTCTCGCGGTTGCAGGAACCCCACTTGGTCTTCATGCGGCGGATCGTCCAGCGCGAAACCTGCACGCCGATCCTTGGTTCCCACTCGGCAACGGTGTTCGCGACCGCTTCGCGGAGGCGCGCGCGGTACCAGCGGTCGAGCAACTCGCGGCGCCCCTCGATTGACGTGCCATCGGGCACGTACAGAACCAGCCGGTCCCCGTCGAGCTCGACGTGCGGGCGGCCGCCTCGCTCCACCAGCTTCAGCCGGTAGCGGCTCCCCCAGACGTAGTGCGACTCGCCCGCGACCATCTCCCGCTCCGACTGGCGCTCGGCCCGCTGCAGCTGTTCCCGCTGTGCTCTGATCCAGGGCAGGCGCTTGACGAGCGCCAGGCGGACCTGGTCATCGTCGAGACGCCGCGGCGCTGCCACCCGCACCCGGCCGACCGGCGGGTAAACACCTATGTGAAGGTTTTTGATGTCCTTGTAGATGACGTCGACATTGATGCCCGCGACGGTCAGGTAGGCGCTAGCGGTACTCATCGCGGGCCTTGACCAGCTCGAAAAGGTCGTCCAGGCGATCGAAGTCGGGGGGCAGGGCGGCTTTGACCGCGAGCTTGACCTTGCGCTCCTTGAGCGGATTGCCGAGCCATGAATCGGGCTTGGAGTTGAGCACCGCTTCGTCAACCCCGGCAGCGAGGCCGTCCCCGGGGCCAAAGAAATCAATCAGGGCTCGGCGGGCCCCATTGTCCGCCCACGCCGGATACTCGGTCTCCGACTCCCCCCTGCCGAGTTTCCCGGCTTGGTCCACCAGCTTCGCCAGGTAGGCCTGGTAGTCGAGAGTGCCCTGCCGCCGCTCCTCGAGAACAGCGTCGAGCAGCTCGGACATCCGGTCGTAGTACTTCGGGTTCAGCGGCCGCTCGTCGACGATCACCTTGCGAATATTGTTGGCAATCGTCTCGGCCACCGCCTCAGGTGCGCTCTTGATGCCCTCCGGCAGCTTCTCGATCGCACCGGAGCCGAGCTTCACGATCAGCTCGATTAGACCTTCGTCGCCGAGGTCGGAGATCACCTCCGACGGATCGGCGCTGATGTAGGTGTTGAGCAGGCTTCGCATGCCCGCCTCGTACTGCTTGAAATCAATGTCTTCGCCAGCGCCGAGCTTCACCTCCGCGCGAACGTTTGCGAAGTGGTCGACCTCCGACTTAATCGTCGCGGTCTCGCTGGCTGAATATCCGGCCGGCCCCATCTCGTTGGCGAGGTTCGCATAGGCGCGAGTCAGGCCGGCGACGGCCTTGTAAAGCTCGACCCGCCTGGGCTCGCTCGCCTTGAGCTGCTCGGCGCTCCCCTGCTCGATGGCACAGAAGTAATGCTGGTACTGGAGTGTGTTCTTCGGCGGCTCGACCGGCTCGCAGAGGGCATGGATCCGCTCTAGTGCCTCGTCCAGGTCCTCGCGGGCCTTCTCGATCCGATCGGAAAGCAGTGCCTCGACGTCCTCTTTCTCATAGCCGTCGAGCGCTCCCCCGGTGTAGTCGACGATCGCCGATTCGAGGGAGTTGAAAAGGTCGCGGTAGTCGACTATGTAGCCGTAGTCCTTGTCGTCTCCATCGAGCCGGTTGACGCGGCAGATGGCCTGGAAAAGGCCGTGGTCCTGCATCTTCTTGTCGATGTAGAGATACGTGGCGCTCGGTGCGTCGAAGCCGGTGAGCAGCTTGTCGACGACGATCAACAGCCGCATCTGGCTGGGGTCATCGACGAACTGTTCCTTGACCTGCTTCTCGTAGAGCTCGACCTTGCTCATCGCGGCATCGGCAGGCTCGTCGAAGTGGTCGGCCAGCATCTGCCGGTAGATCTCGTACTGGCGCAGCCGCTCGGTCGCGCCCTCCCCCGAGTCCTCCTTCGCGATGTCCCCAACCTGGGGGTCATACGAGGTGACGATCGCGCAGTTGCCCTTGAAGCCCGCCTGGCAGAACAGCTCGTAGAACTTGCACGCCTGGTAGATGCTCGACCCGACGAGAATCGCGTTGCCCCTGCCGTTCATCAACCGCGGCTTGCTCTCCATGTCGAGGAGGACGTCGGCGACTATCTGGCGAGCGCGGGGCTCGGAGCTGACCACCTTCTGGATCGTTCCCCAGCGCTTCTTCAGCTCGGCCCTCGACAGGTCGGTCATGCCTTTGGTTTTTGCGTCGAACCAGGCGTCGATCTTCGCCGGCGAGGTGAGGTCCTGGTCGATTGCCCGCGCCTCGTAGCGCAGGTCGACCACAACGCGGTCGTCGACGGCCTCGTCGAACTTGTAGGTGTGGATGAATGAGCCGAACGCCTCGATGCTCGTTTCCTTGTCCCGCTTCAGCAGCGGCGTGCCGGTGAAGCCGATGAACATCGCCTCCGGCAGCAACCGTTTCATCGCCGCGTGCATCTTTCCCGATTGGGTGCGGTGAGCCTCGTCGACGAAGACAAACAGGTTGCCCTTGGCTCTGAAATCAGCAGGGACCTTGGCGTGCAGCTCGGCGATGAATTCGGCCTCCCCCTCGTCACGGCTCTCTTCGTCCTCCGACCCGCCGAACTTGTGGATCAGGGAGCAGATCAGCCACGGCTCGCTCTGGTTCAGGTTGGCAATCAGATCCACCCCGCTGGTGGTGCGATAGATCTCCTCGCCGACCCCGTTGAACACCCCCTCGATCTGTTCGTCCAGGTCTGTTCGGTCTGTGATCAAGAGGACCCGAGCGTCCTTCTGGTGTTCCCGGATCCACTTGGCCAGCCAGACCATCGTCAAAGACTTCCCCGATCCCTGGGTGTGCCAGACGATGCCGCCCTCACGCTTGGCGACGCGGGCCTGCGCGGCCTTGACCCCGAAGTACTGGTTGTGGCGGCACATCTTCTTCTGGCCGTCGTCGAACACCATGAAGTCGTGGACGATCTCCAGCAGCCTCTGCTTGGAGCACAGCTGCGTCAGTGCCCGGTCCAGCGGCTCTTCGATCTCGCTCTCCTCCTTCCAGGTCAACCAATACTTCGCCGACGTGTCGATAGGCGCGTAGCGCAGACCCTCGACGTCGTTGCCGGCCATGGTGAGCTGGACGGTCGTGAAGAAGGCCGGAATGAACTCCGGCCTCTGGTTGCCGATCGTCTGCCGGATCCCCTCCGACACTTGGACCTTTGAGCGCTTCAGCTCGAGCGTCCCAAGCGCGATCCCATTGACATAGAGCACCAGATCGGGCCGCTTCGTGTTCTGGCCGATCACCCTGACCTCCTCGGCAACAGCGAAGTGGTTCGCCTCGGGATTCTCCCAATCGATCAGCTTGACCGTGTCGGTCAAACGACCCGCTTCCGGCTTCACCCCGACTCCGTAACGCAAGAGGCCGTAGACGTCCCTATTGGCCTCATACAGATCCCGACCCCCACCGAGCGACGCCTCGCTCTGAAGCCGATCGATCGCCTTGCCGATGTGAACCGGCCCATAGCCCCGTTTTTCGAGGTTCAACTCGAGAAGCTGACGCTCGACGTTGGAGTTGCCCTCCCGGTCCTGCCAGTTACCGAGATATTCATAGCCGAGCGTGTCGCGGAACAGCGCCACCACGCGATCCTGAGTCCTTCGCTCAACCTGTCCGACGTTGCTCACGCCGCGGCCCCATGGACAGGCAGACGGGTA
This sequence comes from uncultured Solirubrobacterales bacterium, assembly GCA_963703175.1. Classification (GTDB taxonomy): domain Bacteria; phylum Actinomycetota; class Thermoleophilia; order Solirubrobacterales; family 70-9; genus VRUE01. The sequence continues at coordinate 2,721,533 of OY969794.1, read as the reverse complement.
CGGCCCGTGAGCAGCTCCTGCATCATGCCCTGCTTGACCTTGCGGGCCTTAGAAAGACGTCGCGTTATGGCCTTGATCTCGTCTTCACAGTCCCGGAGCCTCGCAACGATGGCACGCTGCTCGTCAACCGGAGGAAGCGCAGGGCTGAGTTCAAGAAGCTTTGTCTTGGCAATGTTGTATCGCGTCGCACCCTGTGCGAGAGATGCCACCAACACGCGACCAACGCCTGACCGGAAAAAGTACGCAAGGTAAGCAGGGTCGACTAGATCGTTTCGCCTCAGTCGGTAGCCAAAGCAGAAGCTGTTCAGGAAGGTGGGTGCGACCGGCTCGTAGTCGATGACCGCCGCCAGGGCCACCTCTTCTGGCGTCTCAGATGATCCGTTGAAGAGCACGTTGCCTCGCCAGACCTGATTCTGCCGCTCATGCGGACGAATCTTGACTCGTTCAAGTCGCTGACCAAGGAGTCGAGGGCCCGCCATTACCTCCATGAACGTCACGAACGACGCGGCGCCCGTCCCAAAGTCGTCTTTCGTCTTGCCCGCCAGTCCGCCGTAAGTGGACCCTGCATCTCGAAGCGGCACCTCTTGCCACAGATCATTGAAGCTGGGCAAGCGAGTCTCGCCGGTCAGGAGCTGCTGCATCATCCCCCGCATAACCGCCTGCTTCTTGGCGATCAATTGCTCCAGCGTCACCACATAACCATCCGCCGCGTCAATCGCTGAAACGATGCGCCGCTGGACCTGTTCATCGGGAATCCATATCTGTAGGCGCTGCAGGAGCTGGGTATCGAGAACACCCGTACCACTCCCAGCGGAGGACACCAGATCAAGGATCTGCGTGCTTCGCGCCTGTAGTGAATAGAGCAGGAAGTCGGGTAGGAGACCTGACCTTGGGATGAGTGCCTTGATGTCCTGATTGAAACTCACCGGCTTCGTTGCCATTCCGATGCGAGTCTCCCGATGGAGAGCCATGCCACGCACGAGAACGAGGATTGCCCCTGCCGGCGCCATCTTGCTTCCACCACGAACTCCTGCGTCGGAGAGATATTGGTCAGAATCGCCAATACGCGATCGCTTCAGGGTCGCGGCGCTGATCCATGGAATTGCTCCGCCCCAGTACAAATCATTCGTCCGGTCTGGCGTGCCACCCGAAAGCCAGGTGGTGGCCGAAGTAAGTGGGACAGTCCGTGATGTGGGCGTCACGATAGACCCATCTCCAGTAGGTGCTGCTCAACTGCCGCATCCAGGCGCCTGATCTGATCATCGAGATCACTCACGGTCTCTGCGTATCTCTCTCCCAGCTGCTGGATTCTGGCGACCAGCTCGAGTGTGAGCGAGTTGGCCTCGTCGGCAATCCGGTCGCGAATGGTCGCTGCCCACTTGTCATCGAGCACCAGCGCCTTGATGTCGGCTTTGGTGAGGTCTCCGTACTGATTGAGCGTCTTTTTGTGAAGCGAAACCTCAGCTTCCTTGGCCGCCTTTTTGGCGGCTGCCTCAGCCTTTAGAAGGTCCAAAGCCCTCCGAAGGCACTCGGCTCCCTCTTCGTCCTCGACTGCTTCCATCTCCTTCAGAGTGTCCTTGGCAGCCTTTTGCGTGAGCTTCCCCTTGTCGTCCCCGGCATCGGCGAACGGGGCTTCGTCTCCACTGTGCTCCTCGACGTACTCCTCGACCGCCTGCGCGGCAGCCTCTGCCCTGGCGGTGAGGTCGTCGACTTGTGCCTGTTCGTCGGCGAAGTAGCGTGCGACGATAAGGTCCGGCGGGACGAGGTCCATCTTGTACTTGGTTGCTTTCTTGCCACTGCCGATCGCAAGATCGGGATCCTCGGAGAGCTTGCGGTCCTTGTCCTCGATCGCGAGGCGTGGCTTTGCCGCGTCGACCCAACCGTCGTGCATGAGGAGGAAGACGTCGTCGTGCATGACGCTGTGCCAATAGACCATCAGCTGCTCGTAGACGTCGTACTCGTCGAGCAGCGCCACCGGCTTGAACCGGGCCAGCAGATCGTCGCCGATCTCGCCGATGAGGTCACCGGGTTTCGTCTTCTCGCCGATCGCGGCCAAACCCTTGCGGTGAGCGGCGAACCACTCGTCGGTGAGGGTGCGGACTTCGTCTACAAACCGCTGGAACTCCGGCGAGTCGAGAATGGTCTGCTGCACGTCGGTCACTTCGATGGCAAGATCACCGTAACCTGGTCGGTTGGGCTTGAAAAGCTGTGAGCGCAGGCGCGGGAACGCATCCCAGTACTCGCTCAGGGCGTCGACGTCGCGCTCGGGAATGCCGCCATGCAGATGGGCGTCGAGGTCCTGGATGTCCTCGGGTTCGGAAGAGTCGATGTAACGAGGGATGTTGAGGTTGAAGTCATTCTGGGGGTCGGCGATCTCGCCGAGCGGGACCATCCGCGAGTAGCGCTCGACCTCTGTCTGCTTGGTGAAGACGTCGACGATCTTGTGAATGTCCTGACTGCGAAGCCGGTTCTTGGCGCCGTCCTTCACGAAGCCCTTGGAGGCGTCGACCATGAAGATGCCGGTGCGGGCCTGGGCGTTCTCCTTGTCGAGAACCACGATGCAGGCCGGGATGCCGGTGCCGTAGAAGAGATTCGGCGGCAAGCCGATCACACCCTTGATGTAGCCGCGCCGGAGGAGCTCTTTGCGGATCGTCGCCTCGGCGTGACCGCGAAACAGCACGCCATGAGGCAGGATCACGGCTGCCTTGCCTTTGCTCTTCAACGACTTGAGTGCGTGCAGCAGGAAGGCGTAGTCGCCGTTCTTGGCCGGCGGCATGCCGAACTCGAAACGACCGTACTCGTTCTCCAGTCCGTTGCTCCACGACTTTTCCGAGAAGGGGGGATTCATCACGACGAAATCGAAGGTCTCGAGCTGAGCGGCTTTGGTGAACTGCGGGCTCGTGATCGTGTCGCCCTTTTCGATCTCGGCGTCCCCGGCGTAATCGTGGAGGATCATGTTCATCTTGGCGAGCGCCCAGGTGGCGTTGTCCTTCTCCTGGCCATAGATCGACAGACCTCGGGGCGCCTCTGCCGCCGCCTTGATGAGGAGCGACCCGGAACCGCAGGTGGGGTCGTAGACGGTCCGATCCTGGCGGGTGCCGGAGCCGATTCCCACTACCTTGGCGAGGATTCGAGAGACCTCGGCGGGCGTGTAGAACTGACCCTTGCTCTTGCCGGACTCAGTTGCGAAGTGGCGCATCAGGTACTCGTAGGCATCCCCGAGGAGATCGTCGCCCTCGGCCCTGCTGCCCCGGAAGTCGAGGTCGCCAAAGATCGCCACGAGCTTCGAGAGCCGGTCCTGCATCTCCTTGCCTTGGCCGAGCTTCTCTGGGTCGTTGAAGTCGGCCTGGTCGATGACCTTCTGCAAGCCATTGGCCTTGGCGAGCTTGGCGATGATCTTGTTGATCTCGTCGCCGATCTCCTTACTGCCCTTGAGATCGAGCATGTCTTTGAACGAGCCGCCTCGTGGGACATCGATGAGGCTGTCGGGGTCGGCCTCCCGCTTGTCGGAGACGTACTTGACGAACAGCAGAGTGAGGATGTAGTCCTTGTACTGGGACGCGTCCATCCCGCCGCGAAGCTCATCGCAGCTCTTCCACAGAGAGCCATATAGATCGGACTTGCGGAGCGTCATCGAGGCGAGGAGCCTACCTTCAGGTCAGCTCCGCGAGGAATCGCTGAACGACATCGACGGCATCGGCCCGCAGTTCCGCCTCGCTAACCTCAGGCTGCACTTCCGAAGCCTGTTTCGCGTAGCCGACCGGGCCACTGTCCGCAATCCCGACAAAGCGTGCTCGCACCTCCAGAAAGGTCGTCCTCAGGGGCTCGAGCTCATCGGTGAGGTCGCCGTTGATCAGGCGATGCGCGGCCTGCTCCGGTCCTCCTGCGCGATTGTGCTGCAGGACGTAGACGAGGTCGTAATAGTCCTTCGTGGCGGCGCGGATGCGCGCCGCCACGCACTTGGAGAGCAGGTATCCCTCGAGGCCCGCGAAGCGGACGCGCACCGTGGCAACGGTGCCATCGGCCAGTTCGCCGCTCAGTTCCTCCCAGGCGAAGTCGCGGGCCACATAGCCGGTGCCGCGGAGGTTCTGGGCGCTGAGCGCTCGGCAGCCGCTCGGCCGGATGACCTCGCCCTCGCGGTGGTCGGGTAGGTCGCAGAGGAACTCGAGCTTCACCGGCACGCCTTCGATCGGGCCTCGCCAGCGCCAGCCGTCCTCGCTCGGGTCCGGCTTGAAGTCGAGCTGCTCCAGAGCCCGCTCCACGGCGCCGAGATCGGCATCGAGGTCGACATGGGTAATGAGGAGGACATCAACGTCGGTAGTGCCGAGGTGCTCCGGCACGAAAGCCTCGTTGCTGGCTAGAACCGCGGGGGCCAGGCCGCCGAGCACAACCAGGAAGACGTCGTCGTCCCCGAGCGCGTGCAGGAGCCGAACCAATGCAGTCTCGGCGCGGGCGCGGGTCTCGCGGGAGCGCTGCTCATCCATGAGCGTCATTCTCCTCGGTCAACTCGCCGGAATGCAGCGGATCGATCAGCTCCGCCTTGACGTGATCGGCCACGTCGCCGCCGCGACCGCCGAACGAGGACAGATCTGCAAACAGACGCGGAGCACTCACGACTGGGACATCTTCGACTCGGTGGGAAAAGGCAAAGATGCGAGCATCGCCTGCCCAGAAGATGACCCGGCCACCCTCGTCCACCTCGCGCAGACCGGCCTCCTCGATCGCGTCGCTGAGCGGCGCGGCAAAGGCGGTGTCTGCGACGTAGATATGCAGGCTGGGGGTGATGGTCGCAAAGGGGGCAGCGAGCTCGAGGCCAGCCCAGCCGCTGACCGCCCACTTGGCCGTTCGGCCCAGCGCGGGGCCGAGATCGTCTCGCAAGAGCGTCATCACGTCTTTGGTCGCGCGATGGGCGCTGCGAGTTGCACGAGGGGAACCGCCAACCGCGGCCGACCATGCCGCGAGCAGACCGTCCGCGTCAACCAGCGTCCGGTGCGACCCCGGCCCACGCGAAGGGCCGTGCTTGGCGGTCCAGCCCTGGCCGTCAAATGCCCTGAGCACCTTGGCCGCCTGCGCAGTGGACCAGTCGCTCTCCTCCGCGAGCTCGGCCACGCGCAGCGGACGATCCTCGTGGGCAAGGATCGTCTCCGCGACCGCAATCGTCGACTTCGACCAGGAGAATGAGTGCGACACGCTCCCCTTGTCGGGTGGCTGAGCGAATTCGCGAATCACGACCAGCCCGCCTGGTCCGATGATGCGGGCCTGGCCGGCTTCATCGGCCCAGTTGGCGCCGCGCTCCCTCAGCCACTCGATTGCGCCAGGAGAGAGGCTCCGTGCAAGCAGGATGGCGTTCTCGGGCCACTGCTCTCCAGCCACTGCCACGCGCCGAACATCCTGTGGCCAGCCCTCGCCAGCCCACTTCACCTCGATCTCGATCCCCCGGCCATCGCGAGTCTGGATCACAAGATCGGCACCTCCACCCCCCGGTGCAACTTCGAGGGTCGCGCCGTCCAGCGCGGACGCAAGGATCTTCTGCCAACGGTTTTCTACTTCAGGCATATTTTCTACTTTACCAGTGGAATAGCATTCTAAGTAGAAAATTAACCCGGACTACCTCGACCGGCGAAGCCCCTAACTACGATCTGATTGCGGCTGCTCAGGTCGATCAGCCGTCGCTCCGCCCCCGACCGAAAGCGAGCCGGAATCGGCTGAAGTCGCCGCTAATCGGCGTCATTTTGGGAACTAGTGCCCAAAATGGAGGCGAGAGGAGGGGATGGTTCCATTTCCCCATTGCGCCCCCAGAAACGAAGAAATCCCGCCCTAGAGCGAGATCTCGTTCGAAGCGGCTGAAGGTGTCCGGTTCCACCACATAGGCGACATCTGTGTCAGGACATAGGAGACACCAAATGAGGGGAGCTCTCCTGTGGACAAGGCGCGGTATCTGGTCGAGGCGCATCTGTTGGAGGGCCGCTCGGTCAGCGAGTTAGCGGCGGCCCACGGAGTCCATCGCAGGTGGATCTACAAGCTCTTGGCCCGCTACAGGGCCGGTGGCTACGGTGCCCTGGAGCGACGCTCCAGGGCACCGCGCAGCTCTCCCAACCGGACGCCCGCCGAGATGGTGGAGGCGATCGTCACCTTGCGCGAACGGGCTGCAGGCCGAAGGCCATGACTGCGGAGCGGCGACGATCGCCTACCCTCGCCGAGCGCTTTGAGCAGGTGCCCTCAGTATCGACAATCTGGCGGGTCCTCAAAAGGGAAGGGCTCGTCGTCTCCCAGCCCCAAAAGCGCCCGCGTAGCTCGCTGATCCGCTTCGAAGCAGAGCTGCCCAATGAGATGTGGCAGGCCGACGTCACCCACTGGGCGCTCGCCGGTCTCGGGCACGCGGAGATCCTCAACGTGCTCGACGATCACTCCCGCGTGTTCTTGGCCTCGCGGGCCTTCCCCACCGTCAAGGCCGCTGACGTCGTCGATGTCTTTCGCATGGCTATTGCGCTGCATGGGGCGCCCGCCAGCCTGCTCTGCGACAACGGCGCCGTCTTCACCGCCACCCCGCGCGGGGGCAAGGTCCTGCTGCAGACAGAGCTCGAGCGGCTCGGCATCGCTGCCAAGAACTCGCGGTCCTACCACCCCCAGACCTGCGGCAAGGTCGAGCGGCTGCATCAGACGCTCAAGCGCTACCTGTCCAGGCAGGCTCCCGCAAGGACACTCGCCGGTTTGCAAGAGCAACTGGACGGCTTCATCGGCTACTACAACTCGACCCGGCCCCATCGGGCGCTGGGTGGGCGCACGCCCATGCAGGCCTACGGCGCCCGGGTCAAGGCCCGGCCACCTGGCTCGCCCTCAGCCAACGCCCACTTCAGAGTCCGCCAGGACAAGGTCGACGCCAGCGGCACTATCACCCTTCGCCACGACAGCAGGCTGCATCACATCGGCCTCGGCAGAGCCCATAAGGGCCGGGCGGTCAAGCTCCACGTGGTCGATCTCGAGATTCGGATCCTCGCCGCCGACACCGGCGAGCTGATCCGCCAACTCACCCTCGATCCCAGTCGCGACTACCAGCCGATCGGAGGGGGTTGAGGTGTCTACGATGTCCCGAGACATCTGTCTCCGATGTCCCGAGACACAACACGAAGCGGCTGAAGGGATTCGAACCCACGACCTTCTGCATGGCAATTAGGCCCATCTTCGAGACCAGCGGGTAGTGAATACGGCCGCTTGCAGGGGTTTCGTAGCGGCGCGGCAGACGGCCACGATCAGCAATACGCGCGGATATGCGCCGATGTGCGGCGATGGGAACTTCGGCGGAGAAGTGCCCGAAATCCGAGGTGGCGGTTTGATTTTCCTGCCCACCTGTCTCAGCGGGAATTTAGGGCTGCTCGGGCTTGGCGCCGAGCCGCTGGAAGCCGCTGGTGACCCACTCGACGATGAGACGGCCGTACTCATCGGACGCCTGCTCCCACGCGAAGTGGCCGGCATCCAGCGGGCGGATCTCGTTGTTGGACGGCAGGTCGCCGAGGTACTCGTTGTTGAACCACGGCACCGAGTCGTCCTCGCGTCCGGCGACGATCTGAGCCGGCGTGGTGATCGAAGGCAACAGACCGCGCAGCACCGGATTCTGCTCGGGGTAGTGGCGGACGAAGCGAGCGGACTCGGCAAAGCGCCCGAGGTCATACGCGCTGACGTAGTCCTCGTGGACGTCGGGCTCGCTATCGGCACCGGCTGCGAGCTCGACGGCGAACCCGATGTTGGTTCGGGCATCCAGCCGTCGGACGACGTCGAGGCTCGGAGCCTCGATGACGTCCTTAGCGCACCGCCGGCATCGATGGGTTCACGCACCGCGCCTCCACCGAAGGTCAAGCTCGTGACGTGATCTGAAGCGTTGGCCGCCAAGAACAACGCGGCGGCGGTGCCCACATCCGGACCGACCACGTGTGGAGCGCCTAGGCCCCATTCCTCAATGAGGCGCGCAAGGAACGTGCCCATCGCATCCGAACCGATGCTGCACTAGGCGGAGTCGTCTGAGGCCCACTCCACATCCACATTGATCGAGGCTCCCATGTCTGCGGCCCATTCAAGAAAGCTAGGCATGAATTCCAAGGCAGGAGTCGACGCAGACACGGGCTGGACGATCGCGCACACCACAACTGCCCGCACCTCAAGATCGGCACAGAGCTGCTTGACCTCGCCTCCAGAAATATCGACTTGCTCTTGCAGCTCCCGCAGCAGATCCTCAATCTCGAAGGTCCCACGCGGTCCGATTTTGATCATCCAGCCATCTCGGCGATGTGGAATCGTCCTCCCCCCGGCTGGATCCCCGGCTCGATAGTGGCTCGTGGGTTCTATCCCCAGGCGCCGCGTAATCTCATCCGGGTCAAAGGATGCACCGTAGAAACGGAAATAGATACCGACGGACGGCGAGTGCTCAAGGGTCATTCAAATATCTGCTAGGGGACATCCTTGATGTTTACACCAACAGGCTCCCCTTGCCCCCTACCGGGCTTCGGCTTCTCCACGATCTCGCCATTCGGCCTTTTGTAGAGATCCGAGTTGCCGTGCTCCTTTAGGTCATGCGGGTCATGACCGGCCCGCTTCAGGCGCTCTATCTCCCCTCTGGTGAGTTTCTTGTCCTGTTTCGAGCTCCCCGGGCAACCGTCCCCGCCTGAGCGTGAAGATTCTGAGTCCGAAACGCTCTGCGAGATGGTCGGGGACCCAACCACGTCGTCATCAGCGGTACTGTCCGGGAAGAAAAGATTGCCGGCCTCCGCGGCAGCGGTGCCAGCAGTCACGAGTAGTCCGGCGCCGCAGGTGATCTCGCCGATGATCGGAACCTCCACGATGACGCAGGCCACGGCTGCCGTTTCGCCGCTGGGATCGACCAGGTGGACGGGATCGTCGAGCGCATAGGCATACGGCTGACGAGTCAGCGCTTCGAGCGGGTCGCGGGTCAAGAACTGAGCGGTCGCCGGGTCATAGAACCGCGCGCGCAGGTATTGCAGGCCACTCTCGGAGTCGCTGTATTCGCCAGCGAAGCCCATCGGGGTGGTTGCTGATCCAGTGCTACCCACCGGAGCCCCATACGGCCCGTAGCTGAAGGTGCCGGTCGCTTCACCGCCAGCGTCGGTCAAGACCCGCGTGCTGCCAAGCTGGTCGTGGTGCAGATAGGTTGGTTCTTCTTCTCCGGAGATCTGCTCGATCGGTAGACCGCCGGGCCCGTAGATGTAACTGCTTTCACCATCCGCGAGGAGTAGTGGGAGTTCTGCGCCAACATCCCAGGTGAAGTGGCTGGTGGTCACCCCGCTCGTCTTCGAGGCCATAAGGCCCGTGCCGTCGTAGGTGAAGCTCTCGCTGATTGCGGGCACTTCGCCTTCTTCTGGCCTTTCGATCGAGGCCAGGCCGCCCGCCTGGTCGTATCCGTAGGTGATTGCCGGTCCGGCTTCCGGCGTCGCTTCCGTGCGCTCACCCAGTTTGTCGTAGGTGTAGCTGACCCCGGTGCCGGTTTCCAGCTGACTCGCCGCGTCGTATTTGTTCGTCGAGCCGAGTCCTTTGACGAGGTTGTCCGCCGGGTCGTATTCGAAGCTGGCTTCCCCGGCGCTGATCAGGCGGTTGTTTTTGTCGTAGCCGTAGGCGATTTCTTCGGCGCCGGGAAGACCGGCGCTCGTTTCTTTTTCGACCTGGCCGACTTTGTTGCGGAGGTAGGAGACCGAGGCGAGGGTTTCAGCGCCATCGGCAAAGCTCGCTTCGCTCATACCACCGGCCGGGTCATAGGCGTATTCGTCCACATCGCCGCTTGCGACCGGGAAGGTGACGGTTTCGAGGTTGGAGTCGGCGTCGTATTCGAAGCTCGTCGTACCCCCCAGCCAGTCGGTGACGCTTTCGAGCCTCCCCGTGGCATCGAAGGCGCGGGAGATCGATTTGCCGTTCGGGTAGGCGATTCCCGTCAGCTGTTCGGCCAGGTCGTAGCCGTAGCCAACAATGTCGCCGTGACCGTCTTCTGATTCGGCCAGCCGGTCGAGCTGGTCGTAGGCGAAGCTCGATTTTCCCGTTCCGTCGACCATGCCCGTCAGGTTGCCGTCGGCGTCATATTCGTAGCTCGCGTCCGGCGTCCCTTCCGCGGAGTAGTCGACTTCGATCAGCCGATTGGCTTTGTCGTAGGCGAGGCTGGTTTTCCGTTCTTCCGGATCGGTGATCGCTTTGAGGTTCCCGGCGGCGTCGTATTCCCGAGTCGTTTTGCGGCTGAGCGGATCGACTACTTCGACCGCCTGCCCAAGAACGTTGCGAATGTAGGTGGTCGTGCGTTCGTTGGCGTCGGTCTGGCTCGTCGCATGGCCGGCGCCGTCGTATTCAGTTTTGAGGACCGCCCCGTTGGCCCTTTCGATTTTGGTCCGCTCGTCGTCGGCGTTGTAGACGTATTTCGTCGTGTGTTCGTTGGCGTCGGTGACGGCCGTGATGTTGTCGTTGCCGTCGTAGGCGTATTTGGTCGGGTGCCCGAGGGGATCCGTGATTTTCAACGGCCGGCCCTGTGGGTCGCGTTCGACCGTGGTTTCGAATTCGCTCGCTTCGGCGCCTTCGAGGTTGCCTCGTGGGCTCACGCTCGCGATGAGACGCGAGTCTTCGTCGTATTCGCTGCTCCGGGTGTTCCCCGCGGGGTCAGTTTCGGAGTTCAGGTCGCCCTGGCTGTCGTAGCCGAAGCTCCAAGTCGATTCGAGCGGGTCGGTGAGACTTTCGAGCTGTCCATTTTCGTCGAATTCGAGCGAGTAGGTCTGTGTGGTTTTTTCGGGGCCGGGCCGGGAGATGGCTTCGAGGTTGCCGTTTGCGTCGCGTTTGATCGTCGTCGTCTCGCCGCGAGGCGTCGTTATCGAGACGATGTCGTGGGTCCCGCTGTAGGTCCATTTGGTTTCGTTGCCCTTGGCGTCTTTTTCGCTCGTCAGGTTGCCTTCTTCGTCATAGCCGTAGGCCGTCGTGTGGCCGTTGCCGTCGGTGGCGCTGGTGCGCTCGGCGGCTGCGTCGTAGGTGAAGGTTTCGGTCGTCGCGCTGGCAGTGCCGAAGCCGCTGGTGATCGAGAAGGGCTGGTTGTTGCTCGTGAACCACTGGTCGGTTACCGCGCCGGTCGCTTTGTTGGTGACCTTCGTGTGGAACGCCGCGTATTCGAAGCTCAGCGTGTGGCCACCGGGATCGGTCTGCGATTTGACCCGGCTGGAGGTGTCGTATTCGTTGGTGGTTTTTCCTTCCCGCCCATCGGTCATTTCCGTGATCCGGTGGCTGGCGTCGTATTTGAATTTCCAGCGGGGGGTTTCCTGCCCGGGAAGCGTGACGCTGGCGAGATTGCCGCTTTCGTAGGTGTATTTGACGAGGTGGCCCATCGGGTCTTTGACGCTTTCGACCTGGCCGCCTCCGTTGTAGGTGTAGGTGAGCTGGCGACCCGCGGCGTCGGTAATCGTTTTCAGGTGACCCGCTTCGTCGTAGCCGAGCGTCGTTTCGTTGCCGTTGCGATCGGTGACAATTTCGAGCTTGCCAGCGCCAGAGAAAGCCAGCTCGGTCTGATCGGCGCAAGTCAGGGTGTAGCCGGCTTCCGGGCTGCCGCTGAGGCTGTTCTGAGACCAGGCCGGGCCGGCGTACGTGGTGCCGCTGACTTTCGTGAAGGCGAAGGTGTTGCCGTTGCCTGCGACCAACGTCACTTTTTCGCCACCGCCTTCGATCGTCAGGTGATCGCTGAACGAGCCGCTCCAGCCGTAGCCGAAGGCACCAGCCGAGGACGCCACTGCGGCCGCCTGGGCACTGTAGGCGCGGGTCAACTCGAGCGGAACCCCCCTCCCGCCGATCAGTACGTCGGTCTGGCTCTCTGAGAAGTCCCCCGTCGCGCAGTTGACCGGATCCCCACAGGCCGGCTGAAAGCCGGCGTCTACCGTGCGGTCGACGGCGACAGGGTGTTTGATCTGAATACCACTTGACTGCGGTTTGAGGACACCGAGGTTTTCGAACAGCGACGTTACTTCGAGGTTGAATTTGCCTTCGGTCCGCTGAAAGAGTCCTTCGTTGATCAACCTGCCCGAGCCTGGTTCTTTGTCATACCGGATGCTGTCCGTGATCCAATTCGGATACGGTTCCGAGTTGAGGTTGTAAGTTCCTTTGTTCCTGAAAGTCGTACCGCCAGCAAGCATCAACTTGCTGTATGAGGTCTGAGTAAAGGTGCCCTTATTCACCAGCGTCCGTTGAGACAGGGTTGCGACGGTCGCGCCCGAGTCCAAGACGTTGTTCGAGGAGGCACCGAGCGTCGTGGTCCCGGAGCCTCCCAGCGTGCTCTGGCCATTCCAATTGAACGACTGGGTGATTTCGAAATCGCCCGAGCCCGAGATGATCGTTTCGTATTCGATCTTGAGATTGGCGATGCTGGTGTTTTTGCCCGCAAACGTAATCGGGGATTCACGGGCCGTGATCGTGCCGCTTGGCATTTTGAAGTTTTCCGCCGCGATCCCAGACTTTTCGAAGCGGTTTTCGCCTTCGAGGATGCTTTCCGGCGCAAGCGTGACCGTCGCGCCGGCCAGGTTGTAGAGGAGCGATCCCGTTTTCGCGGTGATGGTGTCGTTATTTACGACATTGATGTCGAAACGAGTTTCGCTGGTCCCAACCGTTTTCTGGATCGTCCCGTTGTTGATCAGCATCGGCGGCGATTTCGAGCCCGCGACCGTCTCGATGCCTGGGAAACGCGCGTAGGACACGACGCAGTCAGTGTTGAGAGTCGCTTCGTTTTTGATCGTCGCGCCTTCCGATGGCCTGACGGTTCCTTCGCCCTGAAGGTTGAAGGTGCCTTCGTTGATCAGCGTCCGCGTCGTGAGGTAAGCGTTGTAGGTGGTGACGGTCGCGGTGGCCGAGGGAGCAATTACCGTTGAGCCCCCGCCGGACATCGTGCTTTCGCTTTCCCAGCTCAGCGCTTTGGTGATTTCCAGGGTGCCGGCCCCCGTGGGTTCGGCTTTGTAGTCCATCGCGAGGGTGCCGAGCGTCGCCGTCTGAGCTGCGTTGACCGACAGCGAGGCTTCCCGCATCGTGAGGCTCGCTTCTTTGCCGTTGAAGGATTCGGCGGTGAATGACGGGCCTTTGAAACGAAGCGATCCCTTCAGCGTGCTGCCCGTGGCGAGGGAGCCGGTGCCCCCTTTGAGGTTGAAGAGAAAGGTCCCGGTTTTGGCGTTGATTTCGCCCGAATTTTCGAAATTGATTTCGAAATTCGTTTCGCCGCTACCGGAGGTCTTTTGAAGGACTCCGGTGTTGACGACCCTTGGCCGCGTGGTTCCGCCATTATCGAAGATGTCGAATACCCCTTCTTCGTGGTTGACGGTCAGGGTGCCTTTGTTTTCGAAGATCCCGCCTTCGGCGAGCGCCATCACCCCTTCGTTCATCGCGAAGGAGCCTTCGTTGATGAGCCGTCGTTCTTTGAGCCTGGCCCAGCCACCGCCGGTCGTGACCGAACCGGTTGCTCCGGATGTCAGCACCGTCGCGCCGGTCCCCGACATCGTGCTGTCGTTGGTCCAGGCAAAGGTGTTGGAGACGTTGATCGTGCCCGGTCCGGTCAGGATGGCGTTGTACTTGACGGTCAGGTTTTTCATTGACGACGATTCGCCGGTGCCGAGAAGTTCGAGGGTGCTTTCTTTGACCGTCAGGGTGCCTTCTCCCTGAACGATTGCCGCTTTGTTCGTCCCGGCAGTGACGTTGACAGTCTTTCCCGAGCCGATACAGGCGACATCTTCCGCCGCCGGCACTTTGCCAGTTGACCAGTTCGCGGCCGTCTGCCAGGTGCCTTCGGCTGGCCCAGTCCAAGTGTTAGTGCATTCGGCGGCCTCAGCGCTTGCGGGGGCAAGTCCCGCGATCAGCAAGACAACGAGCAGGAAACCCGGCGCGCTGATCCAACGGACCAGCCTCGGAGAGACACAGCTATCGGCGCTGCTGCTCAACCGAACCAGATCCATGTCTCTCCAGCCTTCAGTGATCGCGTTTAATCTGAATCATTCTTCTATAAGCGATTTATGCTCGCTGTCAAGGCACGGGTAGCCGAATGGTCGATCCAGGGGCCGCTCGAACCCACGGAACCCTCGCTCGAGTCGAGCGGCTCAGCATCGCCGACCGCGACATTCGGGCCCTCGACCTCGACAGCGGCGAGCCAATTCGTCGGCTCACCCCGGATCCCAGTCGCGACTACCAGCCGATCAGAGGGGTTGAGATGTCTCCGATGTCGCGGGACATCACAAAAAGCGGCTGATGGGATTCGAACCCACGACCTTCTGCATGGCAATTAGGCCCGTCTCCGAGACCAGCGGGTAGTGAATACGGCCGCTTGCAGGGGTTTCGTAGCGGCGCGGCAGACAGCACGCGATCATCGATACGAACGGATATGCGGCGATATGCAGCGATTTGGGAACGTCGGAGGCGGAGTGCCCGAAATCCGAGGTGGCGGTTTGATTCCGCCTGTGCCCGCGCGCCGTCCTATCGGCGCGATGGGAATAACGTGCCGCAATGAGCTTTTCCGAGTCATGCCTGGGGCGGCTGCGAAAGCAAATAGGGAGCGAGCTGGTCCTGATGCCGGAGGCAATGATCGTCTTGCGGCGCGACCCGCCCGGCAATCGGCCGCAGGCAGCAGACCGGCCCGCGTTCCTTGACTTGACCCCGGCGGGTTGGAAGCATTCAACCGCCCGGCGGCGCTCGCGATTCGCGGCCAATCGCAAGAGGAGTAGGACCGTAATCAGGATCACGCTCCGCACAACTTCGTTTCGCTCCGCCGCCTCCACACGGAGGTGGCGTTGAGCGTTCTCACCCTCCTCGCCCGCGTCCTTCTGGCGGCGGCCTTCGCGCTCGCGGGAGTCACGAAGCTGGCCGATCGCGCGGGCTCGCGCACGGCGCTCGAAGAGTTTGGGATGCCCCGGCGCCTCGCCGCTCCCGGCGGCGTCGCCCTGCCGGTGTGCGAGCTGGCCGTCGCCCTGGGGTTACTGATCCCGACGACGGCATGGTGGAGCGCGATCGCCGCGCTGGTCCTGCTGTCGATCTTCTCGACCGCGATCGGCGCAAACCTGGCGCGCGGGAGGGAACCCGACTGCCACTGCTTCGGCCAGGTTCACTCGGCGCCGGCGGGCTGGCCGACGCTGCTGCGCAACCTGGCGTTGGCCGCCGTCGCGATCGTCGTTCTCGCCGCGGGCCCGGACGAGATGCTGGGGCCGCTGGTGTGGGTGGGCGACCTCTCGGCGACCGAGCTGGTGTTCGGTGGGGTTGCGCTCCTGCTGGCAGTCATGGCGGTCGCTCAGAGCTTCTTCCTGCTGCAGCTCTTGCGACAGAACGGGAGGATCATCTCCCGCCTCACGAGCCTCGAGAGCCAAGCGCTGGGATCGCCGCCCGCCGGCTTGGGTGAGGCCGGGAACGCTGATCGGGAGGCCGGCTTGGCGATGGGGTCCTTCGCTCCGGAGTTCGAGCTGCCCTCGCTCGACGGAAGCGGCTCGCTCTCGGACCTGCGCCGTCGCGGCAACCCGGTGCTGCTGATCTTCTCGGACCCGGATTGCGTTCCCTGCGGCAGGATGCTCCCCGAAGTCGGCGCCTGGCAGCGAGAGCTCTCGAACCGCCTGACGATTGCGCTGCTCAGCCGCGGGACGGTGGAGCAGAACGCCGCGAAAGCGGAGGAGCACGGCCTCGCGCACGTGCTGCTGCAGGAGGACGGAGAGACCTCGTCGTCGTTTCAGGCCGACGGCACGCCAAGCGCAGTGCTGGTCAGCGCCGATGGCCGCATCGCGACTCCCCTTGCGCGCGGTCCGCGGGCGATCGGCGCCCTAGTCGAGACCGTGACGGCTGTCGGTGCCGACTCCCTGGCCACCACCAGCCCGGGCAGCTCAGCGCCGCTAGCGGTCGGCGAAGAGGTACCCGACCTGAGCTGGGAGGACGCCGAACGGCGCGGCGTGGCGCTGAGAGAGCTGCGCGGCAGCCGCGTGACCCTGCTGTTCTGGAACCCGGACTGCGGGTTCTGCAAGCCGCTGGCCCCGTCGCTGAAGGCGTGGCAGGAAGCTCACCGCGACGAGGAGCATCGCCTGGTTGTCATCTCCCCGCGCATGCTGGAGGACGACGAACTGGCCGAGTCCGACCTGACGCTCGTCTTGGAGCAGGACTTCACGACCGGGCCGCTGTTCGGCGTCAGGGGAACCCCGTCGGGAGTCGCGATCGATGCCGGCGGCAGAGTCGCGGCGCTGCCGGGGGTCGGCGGTCCGGCACTACTCGAGCTGCTGGAAACCCAGAGCACCTCCGGGGCGACGGCGTGAGCGCCCTCCCAGACGGGCAGCAAGAGTCCAGGCCGGGTAGGCGCCGGCACCGCAGGCTGCACGGGAAGGCGAAGCGGACCGAACGGCTGACCAAGCAGCTGACCGACCAGCTAGCCGCGCACGGCTCCAACGCGGCGCAGCTGTCGAAGCTCGTCGGGGAGGTGCAGCCCTTGCTCGCGAGCCTGCGCAGGTCGGCCCTGAAGAGCGGCGGGCCCGACGCCCAGCTCGTCGCCAGCGGCATCGACGACCTTTCCACGGCTTTCGACAAGCTCGCGCGATCGAAGCAGGCAACCGATCCGCAAGCCGCGATCGAGCACTTTCTCGCCGGGAAAAGGGCCCTCGACATGGCAACCGACAAAGCCCGGGAGGCCGGCGATGCCTGGCCGCTCTGACCTCAACGACCCGGTTACGGAGCACGAGTTCGACGGCCTGGCCGCGCTTGCGGCCGGCGGACTTTCGCGCCGCAAGCTCCTGGCCCGCGCGGCGGGGCTGGCCGCCGCGGCGCTGCTGCCCCCCTGGATCCCGTTCGCGCGCGCCAAGGACAGGCTAGGCGTACCGCATGCGCAGACCTCGACCTCGACGGTCGGTTACTGTCCGCCGCCGTCGAGCTCGGAGACGTGCAACGGCACGGAACTCGGGCCGTGGTCCGCGGAGTGCGCCAAGCCGGTCGCGAACGGAACTCGCGCGCAGTACAACGGCTGCGGACCGCAGAAGTGGAAATCCGCGGCAGCGAAGGCCCTCGACCATCCCCTCGGTGCGAGCTTCACTCAGACCTGCAACGAACACGATTGCTGCTACGGGGCCTGCGGAGCCAACAAGGCGGTCTGCGACAAGAAGGCCCTGCGCGGGTGGGTCCAGGCCTGCGAGGACCACCTGACCGAGGCCAACAGCCTGCCGGGGAAGGTGCTGGCGTCGCTGAGCCTCGGGTACTGCTACGACCTCGCGTACACCTACTACAGCATCGTCGCGCTGGGCGGGCGGGGGCCGTTCAGCGAAGCGCAGGCAGAAGTCTGCTCCTGCTGCGAAGGAGAAAAGGAAAGCGGGCCGTGCGGCGGCAAGACGTGTCGCGAAGGCGAACTGTGCTGTCAGGGCACGACCTGTTATGACCCGAGGTGCTTCGCCTGCTGCAACCTGGCGAGCAACCCAGGGGACGCGGTCCCGATCTTCCTCTCCCCGGGCAGCTCGTCGGCCGCCGACTTCTGCATCGGGTGCGGCTCACGCGGGGGAATCCACCTCCTCGCCACCCCCGGGCAGACCTGCGCCAGCGTGATGGAAGCCTACCCCGGGTGTGAATGCTCGGGTCCTTACACCGGCGTGGCGGGGAACTTCGAATATTGCGAGAGCCGACCCGGCTGAGGCTAGGCGTCGGGGACGATCAGCAGCCGAGCCCATCGGGATGGCGACGCTAAGCCACCTAGCCCACTGCATTTTGCGGTCGATCTGGAACTCCTCGCCGTTCGGCAATCTCCGGCGGTTACCGGCCGAGAGCGGCCGCAGGATCTGGCCGTAGTCGTTTCGCTTCGGCTTGCCCCGCTCGATCGCCCGCGCGCGGGCCTCCGACTCCTTCACCTTGAACGCCCGGTACTCGTCAACACCCTCGGCGTCGATCTTGTTGATCGCCCAATCGCCAAGGAACGGATTGAGATGCCCTAGCACCCACTTCTCGTGTTTGGTCGTCTTCTCGGCGATCTGCCCCTCGCACGCTTCGATCAGGCCGGTGGCGAACGGGCCGAAGGTCGGCACCTGATCGGGCTGGCCTTTGTTGCTCGCCCCCGCGGTTTCTTCTTCGCCGGTGGCACCCAGAGCCCGCGGCGAACATCGGCGAGGATGTTTTGCAGCTCTTCGTCAGCTTTGCCCCAGTCCCAACCTCGTCCTCTCGGGTCGGGTCAAGCCAAGCCGGCGCGCACCGGCAAAAGAGGAAGGCGGCCAACGGGCTCTTGTAATCGTCGTGGCGCAGGGCGTAGTGCCAGTGGCCCGCGAGCCAGAGCGCGCCGCCGATCGCAAAGACGACGATCGCGTTCGCCTGGCCCGTCAACGCCAGCACGGCGAGGGCAGACAAGGCGAGGACGAGGCCGCCCAGGCGCAGCAGCACGCCGCCAAGAAAAGCCAAGCCAAAAGAAAGCCAAGGGCCACGGCTCCTGCGGCGGCGAGGATCATGCCGCGACCGCCAGCTCGGTCTCGGCGATTTCAACCCGGGGCCGCTCGCCGCGCAGCCGGTCGCGGCGCGCTTCGCCCAACCGCGCTCGGTCAGCTCCCAATCTCCCCGCCAGGTCGTCGCCTGCAGCCAACGCGCTCGACCATTATCTAGTAGTCGGGCGAGCCGGACCCCAGGAACCTCAGCAGCCGTCAGCGGGACTCAACCTCTGACCCTCCACCTCGGTCGCGCGGCACTCTGCTTCCGCCGTCATGCTTGCCGCCAGCTTGCGCTGCTGGACCGGTCAAGAGATGATGCGGCAATGCCTGCTGTCTTCGACAGTCTCATCCAGGGCGATTTCGGCGATCGCGATCACGGCAACTTCGAGGCGGTCATCCGCGAGGGCAACTCCCTGGTCCACTGGTTTCGCGACAACACGGCACCGGGGCTGCCCTGGATCCGCGCCCAGGTAATAGCACCCACGGGGGTGGTCGGCGCCGGCTCGATCATCCAGAGCGACTTCGGCACCGGCGACCACGGCAACTTCGAGGTGGTGGTGCCGGTCGAAGTTGCCGCGGGCAGGGTCGAGCTCTGGCACTATTGGCATGACAACTCCGATGTCAGCATCCCCTGGCAACAGGGGAACAACCCCGTCGCCCGCGACGTCGCCGGCCCCGCGTCGTTGATCCAGAGCGACTTCGGCTCCGGCGATCACGGCAACTTCGAGCTGGTGGTGCCGATTCGAGCCGCCGCCGGGGTCGAGCTCTGGCACTTCTGGCACGACAACTCCGACGTCGGGTCTCCGTGGCGTCCCGGGAACAACCCGGTCGCCCGCGACGTCGGCGGCCCCGGGTGCCTGATCCAGAGCGATTTCGGCGACGAAGACAACGGCAACTTCGAGGTGGTGGTGCAGCTCGATGAAGGCGAACTGGCCCACTTCTGGCACGACAACTCCGACATCGGATCGCCCTGGCAGCCCGGAAACAACCCAGTCGCCCTGGGAGTGTCAGGTCCGGGTTGCCTGATCCAGAGCGATTTCGGCTCCGGCGATCACGGCAACTTCGAGGTGGTGGCACCCCTTGATCACGGCGCACTGTTCCACTTCTGGCACGACAACTCAGACGTCGGATCCCCATGGCGCTGGGGGCAGGTGATCACCAGTGCGGCCGCTGGCTGGGCCGCCCTGACCCGCAGCAACTACGGACTCGATGAAAACGACCACGGCAACTTCGAGATCCTCGCCGAGGAGCTGACGCGGTCGGTGGTCAGCTACTGGCACCCGAACCGGGACGTCAGCCTGCCCTGGCTGCGCCACTGGGTGCTGATCGGCGAGCCCTACCCGCGCCGCCGCCTCGAGAGCACCCGCAAGATCGTCCAGCTGACTGGAGAGCACGACCTCGAGGGCTGGCCGGGAAGCGGCCCGCGATCGTTCGCCTTCAACCGCACCGAGTCGCAACCGGCGCGGATCCGCGGCTGCGACCTCGGCGCTTCCTTCTCCCACGGCGAGCGGATCGTCTTCCTCTTCGGCGACACCTGGCGCGTTCACACGAGCGACGACAACGTGAACCTGGACAGCCTCGCCTGGACGACCGATCGTGATCCCTCCCGTGGAATTCACCTCGAATTTCACGGGAGGCCGCCGATAGTCCAGCCGGCGATCCCCCAGAGGGAGTTCAACGTCCCCCTCGACGGAACGAGCCATGCCGGGAAGATGTTCGTCTTCTTCTCGACCGACCACCGGAACATCGACGGTGCCGATCAGATGGGTCGCTCGGTGCTGACCCGTTGCGACGATGAGCCGGGAAATGTCTTCACCCTGCTGGGGACGTTCTCGAACCGGCACTTCATCAACGTCTCGGTTGAGCAGGGCAGCCTCGACCCGGAGATTGCCCGCACGCTCGAGTGGGAATCGGGGACTCCGGTCCTGTGGATCTGGGGCAGCGGCCGCTATCGGGGCAGCGACGTGCGCCTCGCGGTGGTGAGGCTCGAAGACCTGGCGGAATTGCGAGACGTGCGATTTCTGGTCAACCGCCGGAACCAGCCACCGCTATGGAGCGACCAGGAGGCGGATGCCATCCCCGTCTTCGTCGACGGCTCTGTCGGTGAGCTTTCGGTGCGCTGGAACCCCCAGCTCCAGCGCTACCTGGCGCTGTTCAACTCCAACAACCCGTGGGGGATCCTGATGCACAGCTCGCCCACCCCCTGGGGTCCGTGGACGCAGCGGCCGGTGATGGTCTTTGACCCCCGGTTCAGCATGACCGACACCGACCCCGGAGACGGGCTCGGCCGCTTCATGCATCGCAGCTGGGCCGAGATCCCCAACCCCATCGATCATGTCCAGGACACCCTCATCAGCGGCGATCGCAACAACGAAAACGGCGACGCCTACGGCCCCTACCAGATCGTCCCCTACTCGACCGGCGAGATCGGCAACTTCACCCAACTCTTCTTCTCGATGTCCACCTGGAACCCCTACCAATCGGTCCTGATGACGACGAAGATCGGCCTCCAGGACCTCGCCGAGTAGAGGCCGAGACGCCCGTCAACGGCCGAGCGCAGCAGGAAAATTGGTACCAAATTGGTACCAAGGTGCACCGAGAAACCTGGGGTGAGGCAGAAAAAGGCCCGTTTCCGGGGCCTTTTCCTATAGCGGGGGCGGGATTCGAACCCCGCGACCTTCGGGTTATGAGCCCGAGCCTGGGGTCCCGCTGGCTACGTGGGCACGGTTTCAAGCGGCTTTCGCGGAATCGAGATCGGCTGGGATCGGCTGGAGTCTGTGGGGCTTCTTGCCCCATTTCTTGCCCCAGAGGCTGGCGACGTAGCTCGCGTCCTCTAGCTCCCCGAGGGCCGACCAGGTTATCTAGCCCCAATACCAGTGCAGGACTTCGAAGCTCGGGCCCGCGCCACGCGCGACGACGTCGATGCGGTTCGCGCCCCAGGACACCGCTCCCGGCCCAGAGGTCAGCGTTCCGCCCAGGCTCTGCCAGGGGCTCCACGCCGTGCCATCCCAGTAGATGTGGACAAGCGTGTTGTCAGCGCCCTTGGCGAAGACGTCGAGCCTGTTCGTGCCCCAGGAAGACGCGTCGGGATCCGAGGTGATGTTGCCACCGAGATTCTGGAACTGCCACCCGTTGCCCGCGCTGGTTTCCCAGAACCAGTGCTCCAGCGTATTATCGGGAGCGCGCGCGAACACATCCACCCTCCCGTGACCCCACGAGACCGCGGTTGGCCCTCCTCCTAGAGGAGCGCCCAGGCTGCCGAGGTTCCCCCACGAACTCCAGCCGGAGCCGTGTTCCCACCAGGCCCCAGCCAATTCGTTGCCTGCGCCGCGCGCGAATACGTTCAGCTCTTCCGGTTCCCACGATGCGATGTCGGGGTCCGAGGTGATGTTGCCACCGATGTTGTCTACGTGCCAGCCACTGGCCCAGTACCAGTGCTTGACGGTGTTGTTCGCGGCCCGACCGACGACGTCGATCCTGTTCGGGCCCCAGGAAACCGCCCCCGGCCCGGACACGAGTTCCGTCCCGATCACTCCCCATGCGCTCCAGGACCCCGCCCAGTATCTGTCCCAGAGCCCGTTTTCCCAGCCTCTGGCGAAGACGTCCAGCCGGTTCGGTTCCCAAGAGGCGATGTCCGGGTCTCCCGCGATGCTGGCCCCGAGCTGATCGAAGTGCCATGACGCGGAGGGATTGCAGGGGTGAACTCCAATCTGGCTCGCGTACATGCACCACGCCGTGCGGTACGCGCCAGTGGTCGACCGCAAGCCCGAATGGAGGTCCCAGCGATCACCTTCGATATCTCGATAGTCGAACCAGGCGAAGGACTGGATGTTCTTGCTGGCGGCCACTTCCTTGATCCATTGGACGCTCGAGTTGAGATTCGACGCCTGCACTAGTTCGGTGAAAGAGGGCGCACCCGCACCGGCCAGACCCCAGCCGAGCTCCGTTATCCAGATGCTCTTGCCACTACCGCCCGAGAACCTGTTTAGTTCGAGGCGAGCGTTCGTGATGCTTTCCTTGACCTTCGCAACATTGTCGGGCGCGTAAAACGCATACGGGTGAAGCGACAACCCATCGAAGTAGGGCCCTCCCCCGTCGATGCGAACGAGTTCCAGGAAGCCCGATCCCTGATAATCAAAATATTTGCCTTCTTTGTCCCACCCGGTAGTAGCGTTCCAGAAAAGTCCGCCTAGTAGGACACTAACCGGGAAACCGGCCTGGACGCTTCGGATCGGTTCGGCGGTTCGTTTCAGCAGGTCAACGTATTTTTCGGGGTTCGCGATAGTTCCGTTCGGGCTGTTACCTCCTAGATTTGGCTCGTTCCATACCTCCCACGCGACCGGCGGCGTGACGTTGGCGGGGTGCCCTGCCTGGGTCCAGAAGACACCGTTCCAGCCGTAACGCGCAGCCGCCAAGCGAACCCACAGATCCCATCCGGCGTATTCAGCTTCAGTCGGGAACAGATGGGATTCATCCTTCCGCCCATAGAGAATCGGAAGGATTTTGACCCCGTGTTCGGCAGCGAGGCGAAACACGGTGTCATACTGTGACCAGTCGTAGTTTCCGATTCCCAGAGTGCCTTTATGGGAGACGACGCCCCAGTTGAGTTCCATGCGGAACTGCTTGATTCCCAGTTCCTGCATCGCGTCCCAGTCGTCGGGGTTTGCCTGATAGGCGCGGTTCCCGTTATTCAGGCCCCAGAACAGTTCAGGCAACGCGCTCGCTGTCGGGGCCATCACGAGTACGGCGGCAAGAGCGGCTAGGCAGATGCCGAGGAACCGCTTGAAACCGAATGATCGAGTGGAGCTAGACACAATTAGTCCTGACTGGCTGACACGACGGCGGGATATTACGACATTCCTAATTCAGTCCACTGAGAGACCGCAGACGCCAACTTGGCGCAACGATCGGAACTTGCCGGTCAGTCTCGATTCCCCCCACGCCCGATAACCCCGCCTTACGGACACCCGCGCGGCCATGGCCTCCGGGCTCGGGGCCGGCCTGGGCAGCCGCCGCGCTACCCTGATCGTGGAGGTCGACCGACGGGCGGGGGACACGGATCTGGCGAGGCAAGCCCTATTGACTGTCGGGTTCCTACACGGACAGTCCGCTTATGAGATTGATCCGTTGGATCGGCTGGACTACGTGGAGCGCGGTCTAGAGCGATTTTCGCGAGATCGAACTACGCTGAGATCGGCTGGAATCTGTGGGGCACCTTGCTCCATTTCTTGCCCCAGCGGACCGGCCACCAAGAGCAACGGCGAAGATGGCCTCGTCGGGGCGTTGGCCAGATATCGGCTTCGCTCGCCGAGCAGCACCAGCGAATCTCAGGTCGGACTAGTCAGGTCGCTCGCCCTCGAGCACTCGCCAAACTGACCGATACAGCCCACCTTTCTCTCCGATCGCAGCTTTCCAATCGCTCTCGGCCATCTCGGTCAGATCATTTCGAAGGCGGGCGACCGACTCACCGCGCTGCGCTGCGGGAAGACTCTCGGCAAGCGGGGTCGCCGCTCCGCGGGGGACCCCCAAAAGCCGGAGGGCGATGGCTGAGTCGCTGTTGACCCCGTAGAAGACCCGCGATGGAAGGTTCCTTACGGTCTCAGCATCTGCCTCCGGCATCTGCTCCAACGCGTCTCCGAGAGTCAGGCTCTGAAGTGCCGAGAGCCCCCAAGAAACGGTTGGTGCGAGCCTGCCATAGATGACCTTGCAGCATTCGGTCATCGCAGCCTCCGGCGGACCTTTTTCCCGCACGAAGTACTCCTCTGCAATATCAGCCAACTGCCGACCTTGGACCCAGTCGCTAGTGACCTGGGCCAAGAGCGCCCCATTCACCTTGGTTCCTCCGAGGGCGAAGTCAAGGTTCTCCCGCAACTCCGGAACCTCAAGGATCAAGCCCATGAGGCGCCTGAGGTCATTCGAAGCCCCGGTAAAAAGGGTGGCCCCATCCCAGGAGTCCGCAGATATTCCAGCTTCTCCAACTCGGGCCAGCGTGGCACTAACGCTCTCCCAGGAGAAACCCGTCGCATCCACAAGGCTAAGTGGCTTTCCCGCCAGCCCCTCCGCGTAGACCCCAACCGCATCGAGTAGACCCTCGGCGAGCTCGGGCTCCCTTTCTCGCAGTTGCTGGTAGCCAAGAGCGCCCCGCAAAACCTGCTCGACCTCGGTCGCAAACAGATTCGGATCGCCGATCTGACGGTAGCTATGGGCCAGGTACTGCAGAAAACCAGACCAGGCAGGAAGGTAGGAAAGGCGACTTAGATCGCCTTCGGAGATTGCATCGCGAGCGGCCAGCGCCATCTTGACCAAAGTCGAGTCAAAACCGGCGACCTGCCTGTTGACGAAATCGCGGAGAACCACCGCGCGATCGTCATCAGCGCAGGCAAGGGCGACGATCCCGAGGTCTCCCTGTCCGATTCTCCCGGTGCGACCTGCGACGTTCCAGAAGTCCTGAGGTGGAATGTCTTCTCCATACGGATACTGGTGACTGGCGAGGATGACCGAGGCAACCGGGAAGTTGACCCCCTGAGAAATGGTCGTAGTCGCAGCCAGGTAGGTGATGTCCTCCTTCTCAAGAAGCCACTCGATCAGCACGCGGCAGTCCTCTGAGATCCCAGAATGGTGGACTCCGACTCCGCGCTCCAAGTACTTGACTAGGGGAAACGTCTCCCCCATTTCCTCAGCGAGAAAGTCGCGCACAAGTTCGACGGCTGGAGACATACCCCCATCGACTCCCTGGCCCTCGTAGAGAGCCTTTGCGATACCCCAGGCGTAGTCAGTGCGCTGCGCGAGGATGATTGACGAGCCTCTGTCTTTGAGCAGCTCCGCGGTGGCAGCCGCGATCTTGTTCGGGCTACCGTTGACAGCGGACCAACTGAGACCCAGTGGTCGGTCAGTCTCAAGACCGAAAAGGGTCTGCGAATAGAGAGTGGGGTGGGTGGTGTGCAGCGCCTCCAGCTCAATGGAGAAGGCGCCTCTGCCTTCGGCAGCATGCGCATGACTGAGCATGATCGACCGATCATTCGGAACCCAGTCGACGGCAAGGCGAACCTCATCGTGGCTGCTCGGGTCAAGCCACTGACTCAAAACCTCGGCATCGTCCAGAAACGGGGTGAGCAAGAGGAACTGTGCAAAGCGGCACTCACGATTGATCGTCGCCAGCAGGAGCTCTAGTCGAAGGCCCCTATCTCCCTGCTGCAGATTGTGCGCCTCGTCTACTACGACGAGGGTGAGCGGTCGGCCAATCTCCTCTTCCCATCCGCCCCGGATGAGGAGGTCAAGCTTCTCCGGGGTGGTGACGAGTACGCGAAAGAGGGAATCCTCATCGCGCTCGGTCAGGAGGGCTGCCTCCAAGCCGTCAACCTCAAGGGCTGGACTGACGCGCTCGACCGAGATGCCGAGTGGGGCGAAATCCTCACGCAACCGACGCGTCATCTGATTGACGAGCGCTCGCGTGGGGGCCAAATAGGCGACCCAGCCCCGCTCTCTATCGAACTGGTTTAGGGCCTGCAGGATGCGGAACTGGGCGATCAGCGTCTTGCCACTAGAGGTGGGGAGACTGACGACAACGGATCGAGTCGAACTGCCAAGCAGGCCCTGCTCGCGCAGGGCCTGCCGCTGGGGAGGCAGTACTTCGAACAGTGGCTGGTGACGCCCGCGGCTGACCACTGACCGCACGAAATCGGTGACCCGACTATTCACGGCCCGGGTCACCGTCCAGATGCTGTTGTCCACGAGCCGGCTCGCCGCCGCCCTCAAGAACCGGAGCAAGACTTCGAGCTCGACCAACTCGCCGCGTCCGCAGGCCGTGAGCGCCCGATCAAATTGTCCATCTAGCTGCTGACGGACGTCGAAATGCCCCTCGGAGGAGCCCGTAGTCACGAACTCGGCAAGAATCTCTGCGGCGTGAGCAACGTGGTAGAGAGCGACTAGCTCCCAGGCC
The DNA here is from genome assembly GCA_963703175.1 of uncultured Solirubrobacterales bacterium. Lineage (GTDB taxonomy): Bacteria > Actinomycetota > Thermoleophilia > Solirubrobacterales > 70-9 > VRUE01. Next base: position 2,695,181 of record OY969794.1, on the reverse strand, counting down.
CGCGCCCGCGCCACGGCGGCTTCCGCGTCGAGGTAGTCCCCCTCAAACTCTCGCTGAGCCGCGCGCAGGTCCGCGACTAGAACCCCGATGGCGTCGAGGTCCGTCCATCCGTCCTTGCGAATCAGGCGCAACCAGGCGCTCCAGATAGCCGCTTGAGTGCGCTCCCCCCAAGCGTCCTGAGCACCAGCCTCGTGTGGCGTGCGTTTGGAGAGCAACCTGGCAGCATCGGCCTGCCGATCGGCCAGAAGACCAAGGCAGCCGACCTTGACAAGAAAACGAGCAGCCGACAACGGTTCCTGCGGCGAGTCCAGAACCCTGACCAGCTGAAAAGCCCGCTCGGCCAACCGGCGAATCTCGCCGAGGTCTCCATCGCTCGTTTCGAGGGCATCGAAGAGTGCCAGCTCCCAAGCCTGCTGCACAAAGCCCACGGAGTCGTGATCGATCGTCTCAATCGGCACCTCCAAGGCCTCGCCGATTCGCGTTCGAGTTGCTTCCGCCGCAACCTCTCGCGAGGCGTCGCCCGGAATGGCCGCCTCGATCCAGCTGGGCGTCACTGAGTCGCTCCGGCGGCCAGCTGCGGCCACTCGGCGATGGGATGTGGGAGATACCAGGCACTCAGCTCATAGGCCGTAGGAGCGTCGACCTCCCCAAGGGCCTTGCCTCTCGCTTCCAGGTCGAGGGCGTGGGGGGTCGTGTCACGCATGAGCAGGCCAAAGAGAATGAAATCCTGTCCCCGCGAGTTCAGAAACCTACGGACTGCGCTCTCGTAGTGAGGCCAGTAGTCAGTTCCATCGCAGCGCGGTCGAAGCCACTTGAGGATCGTGACTTGAAGGGCCCTGTCGCGCTCAAGGCGCTCAAGCTGATGGGCCATCCCGCCGCGACCGTTTATGACTCCCGGTGGCCTGTCCTCGTCAGCGGACGTCTTCACCTCACCGATGGCCAGCGAGGTCTCGCCGTCATCGAGGGTGACGAAGCCGATCAAGTCGGCGCCTGGGAGCGATGCCTTGGGAGTGCGCTTATCGCGCTCGGTATTCCAAGGCCAAATGGCCCCCCTGTGTTCGGCGAGGAGAACCTCGGCCATCGCCTCCCCCACCTCCCAGGGCTGGCGTTCGTGGCCATCGGCGGTGAGCACCGCCTCGACGGTCTCGACCGCCACCCCGGTCCCAGCAAGACCAGTGAGCTCGGCCGCAAAAGCCTGGCTCTCCTCCGCGTCTTCGAGGCGCTCGCAGACCGGGCCGCTGATGAACGCGCGAAAGTCCGGGTCCGCGGCGATTGAGCTTCCGATCCACGTCGCCTGGCCCGAGCGGTCGGAGTAGTCCTCTGTGATCGTGCATGGGGTCATCGCGGGCGGCTCCAAGCGGAACAAGGAGTGACCGGCCGGCCCTCCAGACGCTTCGGCTCAAGATAGGAGCCGCACCGGACTCAACCAGGTAGCGGAAACGCCCGTAGTTGCGGACTTACTTCGACGCGAAGCCCCGGGGGCTGTCGCGCTTTCAGGAACCACCCATTTCGCGTTTCTCACAACCGAAATGCGGGCGGACCGGACGCGCTACCAAAGGGCTGGAATTCACCTCTCCCAGACCTCATCTTGCCCCAGAGCTTGCCTCAAGGCCAATTTTGCACCCTATTATCTGTAAGACAATTCAACTAAAAATCCCGCATTTACGGGGTTTTGTGAAATAGCTGGGGCGGGATTCGAACCCGCGACCTTCGGATTATGAGCCCGAGCCTGGGGTCCCGCTGGCTACGTGGGCACGGTTTCAAGCGGCTTTCGCGGAATCGAGATCGGCTGGGGATCCTCCCCGCGGTAAGAACAGGCAACGAGGCCGAAGCAAAACGCCTCCCAGCGACAGCCGGCTCCGCACTTTCCGACCGAAGGATCGACGTGATCCCCGCGGAGTGACCGAAAACTCAAACCCTGGACCTACTGCGTGGGACGCAGACGCCCGAGCGGAAACGACTTCAGCCCAAAATCCGCATTATTTCGGGCACCAGTGCCCGAAAATGGGCGAAAATACGATCCTGGTTCAGGATTCGAGTGCCCAAAAACGGGACGAAAAACCGAACTGCCGCGCCAGAAAAAATGCTGATTTACAGGTAAAAAGCGGCTGAAGGGATTCGAACCCTCGACCTTCTGCATGGCAACTAGGCCCGTCTCCGAGACCAGCGGGCAGTGAATATGGCCGCTTGCAGGGGTTCGTAGCCGCTCGGCAGTCGGCCGCGATCAGCAATACGCGCGGATATGCGCCGATATGCAGCGATTTGGGAACTTCGGCGCAGAAGTGCCCGAACGCGACGGGGCGGGTTTGATTTCCGCCGAGGCGCCGCAGCAGGTCGACTGCCGGTCTCAGCGGCCGCCGGCGATTCGGGTTGCTCAGCCGTTTACACAGCGCGGTGTCACCCACGCCGGCCGTATCGGTCCTCCGAGCGGACGACGTCCTTGAGCTGAGGCGTTGAGACCTCGATGATCTCCGTGTCCTTTGCAGCCTCAAGCGTGTGGACGACACGCGGCGAGCTCCGCCACGAATCGCCAGACCCGAGCTCCCGAGAGGTCAACGCGTCAGGCGATCGCCCTGGGAGACGATCACGCATGTACGCACAGGGGCCTTCTCGTCGACATTCGACGTCGGCGTCAGCGATCGTGGCGCCATCCGCATCTGGAAGCGCCGGTTGTCTCTGGCTCACCGGCTCCAGTGGCACGTCGTGCAACCCGACGACTCCCGACCTTCCCCGGCTCGACTTGGATGGCAGCGGCCGGATATGGCCGAGGGCGCAATAGGGTTCGCGGGCGCAGCCCCCTTCGCTTTATGAAACATCACGGCTCCAACAGTGAGATCGATCCCCTGGCCCGTCACTCGCTCGCGGCGAGTGAGCTGAAGGGACTGCTCGCAGCGGAGCGCGCGGGTAAGCCGCTCCTGGCCTACAGAAACCGTGAAGGTCACCTTGTCTTCTTGCCGGCCGGAGAGGAGACGCTGATGCTGGGCCGACGCGCCGAGATGGACATCTCGATCGATTGGGACGCGGAGGTCTCGGGCCTACACGCGGAACTACAGTGCCTGGAGGGCGAGTGGGTGATCCTCGATGACGGCCTCTCGACCAACGGGACCTACGTCAACGGGCAGCGGGTCAACGGCCGCCAGCGGCTGCGCGACGGCGACCGGATCCGGATCGGGAAGACGATCATCGCCTACAAGTCCGGAGCGCACGCGCCGGCCGCGCCCACCGCGGTTGCCGCCGAGGCGGCCACCGTTCACGAGCTGACCGAGACCCAGGGCCGCGTTCTCATCGCGCTCTGTCGACCTCTCCGCGACGGCGAGAGCTTCGCCACGCCGGCTACCAACCAGCAGATCGCCGACGAGATGCATCTGAGCGTCGACGCGGTGAAGATGCACATGCGGGCCCTCTTCGCGAAGTTCGAGCTGAGCGAGTTGCCCCAGAACGAGAAGCGGGCGCGGCTCGCGGAATGCGCGCTGCAATACGGCGTGGTGACGCAGCGCGACCTGGCCTGAGCTAGCTGTAGCTACTCAGGACGTTGTTCCAGCTCGGCGAGCCGAGCCGCAGGCGTCTTGTGGCCGAGGGAGCCATGTCGTCGGGTGAAGTTGTAGTGGGTGAGCCAGCCCGGAAGAGCTGCGGTCCTCTCGGCTGAGTTTGCGTAGATAGCTCCATAGGCCCAACGGTTCTGGAGCGTCTGGATGAATCGCTCCGCCTTGCCGTTTGTCCGAGGTCGGTAGGGCTGGGTGAAGAGGTGCTTGAGTCCGAGCTCCCTGCAGGCGCTCGCATGCGCATGGGAGCGGTAGCAGGAGCCGTTGTCGCTCATCACCCTCTCGACGGCGATACCCATCGATCCAAACCACTCGACGGCCCGGCGCAGAAAGCCGACGGCGGTGAGGGCGCGCTCATCTGCAAGCACCTCGACGTAGGCGAGGCGGGTGGCGTCATCCACGCAGACGTGGACGAACTCCCAACCGGCGACGCCATAACCCCGGGCGTCGGTGTAGCGATCGCGGCGATTGCCGGTGACGCGATGGCCAGGTCGCAGGATGCGCCCCAGCTTCTTGATGTCGACGTGGATCAGCTCTCCCGGGCGCTTGCGCTCGTAGCGGTTGGGCGGCTCGGGTGGGCTCAGACGACTCCTCCTGCCCAGTCCGATTCGCTTCAGCCACCTTGAGACGGTTGAGAGAGCCATCCCGAGCACCTCGGCGATCTCAGCCGCTGTCATCCACAGCCTCCTCAGTGCCTCGATCGCCTTGACGCGATCCGCGGGCAGCTGCGTTGGGCGTGCCTTTGGTGCAGAGCTGCGGTCGAGCAGGCCGGCCTCTCCCTCAGAGCGCCAGCGGGCGAGCCACTTGGCGGTGGTTCGGTCGCTGACGCCGGCGGCCTCGGCCGCCAACGTCAGCGACTAGCCTCTCTCGAGGCGCTCTACGAGCAGGCGCCTGCTTTTCGGGCAGGTTCGAGCGTTAGCGTGCAGCTTCATCCGGTGTCCTCCTTGATCTGGGTGGTCAGCACCCCCAGCCTTCAAGGAGGCCCGGATGAACAACGTGGTGAGGAACTACAACTAGGGCTCCTTGCCAGGCCGCTCGGAGACCACCGTGGAGGTGGAGCCGCCAACCTCGGGGGCCTCGCCGCCGGAGCCCTCCTCCCCCCCGGCTCGGATCGGCTGCAGATCGGGCGGCGAGAGCTCCATTGCCCGCGCGCAGGCATGCGCCAGATCACCGGCAGCCTCGTAGCGCATGGTGGGGTCCTTGGCCATGCCGCGGGCGATGACCGCGTCGATCGCTGGCGGCAGACCCTGACGCACATGGCTCGGGGCGGGCGGTAAAGCGTTGACGTGCGCCCAGAGCCGGGCCGCGTCGGTGTCGCGCGGAAAGGGCACCTCGCCGGTCACGCAGTGGTGCAGCAGGCCGGCGAGCGCGTAGACGTCGACGCCGACGCCGACGTCCTCGCCTCGAATCTGCTCTGGGGCGAGGTAGTCGAGGGTGCCGAACCACTGTCCCTCCACGGTCATCCCGCCGTCCGCCTCGACACTCTTGGCGATGCCGAAGTCGGTCAGGTACAGATGCTCGGGCTCCTCGAGGGTGAGCAGCACGTTGGCCGGCTTCACGTCGCGGTGGACGAGCCCGCGCGCGTGCGCGGCGTCCAGCGCGTCCGCCAGCTGGCCTATCAGCCGCGCGGTCCGCGCCGTCTCGAGCGCCCCGCCCCGCTCCAGCACCTGCGCCAGGTCGGTGCCCTCGACGAGTCGCATCGCGATGAATAGGAGTCCGTCGTCCTCACCGGCCTCGTACACCGGAATCACGTTCGGGTGCTCGATCGAGGCTGCGAGCTTCGACTCGCGCTCGAAGCGGGCGCGGAAGTCCGGGTCGTGGGCGCGCTCGGTGGCTATCAGCTTGATCGCCACCGAGCGCTCGAGGGCCATCTGAGTCGCGCGGTAGACGACCCCCATGCCGCCCCGGCCGAGCGCCGCCTCTATCCGGTAGCCCGCAATGATCGCCGTGGGGTCCAGGGAGCGCTGGCCGGAGGGATGCAGCACCCCTTCGACCACAGCGGTGGAGTCGGCGGCGAAGAGCTCGCGCAGGTGGCGACGCTCGCGGCTGTCCGACCGAAGGGCGACCAGCATGGTTCCCAGCGCGGCAAGCGCCAGCGCGGCGAGGGGGTCGACGTAGTCGAGCTGGGTGCCCGAGTTGAATGCGAGCTGGGCTGCGATCGACCACACGACGAGCGCTCCCACGCTGACCAGGACCACGGGCAGCGTTCCCAGACGCAGCCCGGCAAGGGGGACGAGCAGGGCCAGCAGGGCGATCAGAAGGATCGTCACCGTCCCCGAGGGAGCGCGCAGCGGAATCCCGCCGAGGACCGTCGTCACCTGGTTGGCGATGACTTCCGTCCCGGCCATCGGCGAGCCCGACATCGGCGTCTGGTGAACGTCCCCGAGGGTCGGCGAGAAGGGGCCGATGAGAACCGTCTTACCGGCGAAAAGGTCACGTGGGAAGCGACCGCTCAGCACCCGCGAGTAGGAGATCGCGGGGAACGTGCCCGGAGGGCCGACATAGTCGATCGGCACCTTGTGGGTCGCGCCGCCGAAAAGAGCCGGCGAGATCGGCCGCCCGGTGTCGGCTTCGGCGACCACGACGGCGAAGGTCCGCAGCCCCTGGATCGAGTACTGCATGGCGCGCAGGGCGCCATCGCTGTCAGGAGGAGTTTCGGTGTCGGCCGCGCGGGCGCCTAATCGCCTCAACACAGCGTCGCCGCCAAGGACAGCGGTCCGGCCGCCGGGGAGGACTTCGGTCGTGCTCAGCACGACGTTGCCGGCCCTGCCGATCGCGTTGATCAGGGCGTTGTCGTCGAAGCGGTCGCTTTCCTCCGTGAACTGGAAGTCGACGCCGATCACCTTGGCACCCGCGCGGCGCAGCTGGTCGATCACACGAGCGTGGTAGCGACGCGGGAACGGCCAGTCCGCATGCAGGTGATGATCGCGCAGGTAGTCGAAGGTGCTCGCGTCGACCTCGACCATGACCACGCCGGCCGCCCGGCCGGGCTGGGCGCCCCGGATCTGGAAGCGGGCGTCGATCGTCTGCTGCTCGAGGCGGCGCAGGAGGTGCTGGCTGTGGGCGAAAATGCCAAGGCCAGCCGCGGCGAGGGCGACCCCGAGGAGCAGCGCCGCACGGCGGCTCCTCCAGGTCGCCCGATCCACCGCTGACTTTGACTGAGTCGCGGAGTTGGCGGTCACGATGCCAGGTCACCCGCGTGGCGCTTCGAGGCGAACGACCACCGTGATCGCGAGGAGGGCTGCCCTCATGAGCCGACCTCCACCGCTTCGTCCCTGTTGATCCGGAAACCGTGGCCCTTCCCGGCCCCGGACACTTTTCTGCACGTGATCCCATCCGAGGCGGAGGTGCACCGAATGCCGTTCAGCTCGCTGCTTTGGCCGTAGGCCAACACAGGGAGGTCATCAACCCAGTTCTGGAAGCAGACTTCACTGAGCGAAGGCTTGAGCACGTTGCATAGGTGGATTCCTCCGCTCGCTTGGATCCAAGCACTGAGCTCGGGCCCTGAGAGTTTCGTTCGGTAGGCGAAGCACGCGGCGGGCGCTCCTCCGATGTAGGGAGTCCCGATGAAGCACGTGACGTGCCGATCGGGCGAGGAGAATTCTTTGAGCCGGCGGTTCTTCGACCCTCCACCTGGGACTCCGACCGGTTCGCCGGAGCCCGGTGCCATCAGGCCGATGTAGCGGTCATGCCGCTGCAGGCACGCGGGTGGGTAGTGCGCCGGGCGGGGCACGGTGATCCTGATGCAGCGGTAGACCCTGTGCCCGCGGAAGACCCCCGGCTGCGAGAGCCGGACCTTGGCCCAGGTGATGATCCGCTTTCCTTCGGCGGCGTTCGGGTCGTCGTTGCTCGAGCTGCTCAAACCCCGCGCTCGCGCCACCGGCGATCCCCACTCGCTCCAGTGCAGCTTTTCCAGGACCCACTGGCCGTCTTCGAAGAGCGGAAAGTCCGAGGGGCGCAAGACGAGCGGATTGGGGCTGGGCAGGTGCTGGCCGACGAGCGCCACCGCAGAACTCGGCCTGGCGAAGAAATAGATCTGGCCATGTCCTCCGCGTCGACTATGAGTCGCGGACGCCGAGTCTGCTCCGGCGTTGCCCGAGAGAGTGGCTGAGGCAGAAACGGCGACGACAGCAGCCAGCGCCACCGCGCCAAGGAGTCGGGGGAAGGCTCTCATCGTCGTGCCAATCCTTTCTATCGAGTCAGTCATGACGCGAAGATCGAGTCCGACTGAAACCAGACCGTCAGGCCGGGGCTCGGATGTTGGGGGATCGTGAGGCGCTTCGTGTAGTAGCGGGTGCAGCTGCTCGGGGCCTGCGGGATCGAGAAGCGGACCGTCATCGACGTCGTGGCCCGCAGCTTCGCCAGGGCCGCCTTGTCGAGCTTCTCGCCCCGCCGGAAGATCCCGGCGGTCTTGAAGTGCTGAGAGGCGGTCCCGAGGCGCAGCTTGCCCCTAGACCCGGTGAGCGCATAGGAGACCGTCACCTGCGCCGGCTTGTAGGCCTTGTAGTGGATCACAAGACGCGCCGTGCCCCGTTGCGTCAAGGCGGAGACCCGTGCCCGCGCGACCTTGATGATGCAGGCGCGCGGCAGGTCGATCGTCCAGTGGTAGCTTGCCGCGGGTCCCGTGATCCCGTTCAGCTTCTCGCGCACCTGGAAGCGGTGATCGCCGGGCAGCAGCGGCCCGAAGGACTGCTCGCTCTGGCACGGCGACCAGGCGCCGGCGTCGATTGAGCATTCATAGGAGCCGCCGGCGACGCCCTTGAACCCGAACGAGGCCTTCTGTTCGGCAGTCTCCGCGGGCGGAGCACTGGTTATTTTCACAACCGGCGGTTTGGGCGCGGGCGTCGGGCTCGGTTTGGGCGTGGTCGGTGCGGTGACCGGCGGCGCGGTGCAGCTGGCAGGCGGTTCCGTCGTCAGGATCTCCCGCACGTTGTTGGCGCTGTAGTCGGCGAGGAAGAGGTTTCCCTCCCCGTCAATTGCCAGCGGTATCGAAACCCCATTATTTGCCCCGTAGAACTGCGCCGACGTCGCCGCGCAGCCGTCACCGGAGAGGCCGCAGTATTCGGTCCCGGCGATGGTCCTGATCGTTCCACTGGTATCCACCTCACGTATGCGGCATTGAGTCGTGATGAAGACGTTGCCGTCTTTGTCCACGGCCACGCCCGCGGGATACATGAGCGACGCCGAGGTCGCCGGACCGCCGTCTCCCGCATTGAACCCTTGTCCCGTTCCGGCGAACGTCGTGATCGTCCCGCTCGAATCGATCTTGCGCACGTTGTTGTCGAAGGCGTCGGCGATGTAGAGGTTTTCATCGCTGTCGAAGGCCAGTTCCTGGGGGAAGAACGTCGCCGAGGTCGCCGGGCCTCCGTCGCCAGTAGGAGGCCCGATGTTTCCGTTGCCCGCGAACGTGGTGATCGTCCCCGCGGGGGTGACTTTGCGGACGCGCTTGTTGCCCCGGTCGGCGATGTAGAGGTTTTCTGCGCCGTCCACTGCGAGGCCGATCGGGCAGTTGAGTCTGGCGGCGGTCGCCGGGCCGTTGTCCCCGAGGAAGCCCATGATGCCCGTCCCGGCGACGGTCGTGATTTCTCCGCCGGGATCCACCTTGCGCACCACGTCGTTTTCGCAGTCGCTGATGTAGAGGTCCCCTTTTCCGTCCACCGCCACCCCCGTGGGCGAGACTCGCGCCAAGGTCGCCTGGTCGCCGTCACCCAGATAGCCCGACACCCCCGACCCGGCGATCGTGGTGATCGTTCCGCTGGGGTCGATCTTGCGGACGCGGGAGTTGCCGGAGTCCACAACGAAGATATCCCCTTGCGGGTCCACTGCCAGCCCGGTCGGCTTCTTCAAAAGCGCGTCGGCTGCCGGGCCTCCGTCGCCGCCAAAGCCATAGAGGCCGCTAGGGCTCCCGGCGATCGTGGTGATCGTCCTCGTGCCCGAGCCGAACGCGCTCGTCGCGGCAGTCGCGGCGAGCACCCCGACGGCGATGGCGACAACGCACAACCGTGTCGCTCGGCTGACAGCTCGGCTGCGGCTTGGCTGGTATGGGTGCTTGGGCGGCTTGTGCATCGGAGTGACCCCTTCGATTGAGAGTTGGATAGCTCGACCAGCATCCGTCCTCGTGGGGCCCAACGTAACCCACCCAAGGTGTAGGTCCGCGTTACCCGAGGCGCTCCTCGCAGCCCGCGAGCCCTTCTACCCGCCGGATCCGGGATGGGCGAGGAAGCTATGGGGAGCCCTCACAATGATCGTGCGATGGTGCGGAAGGTCGTTGACGCTGACGACTCCGCGAGTGACCTTGACCCGGGTGCCGGCGCAGGTGTCTTCGGTCAGCCACTTCGTGCCGCGAACGGTCACCGTCGCGTACCGCCCGCCGGTCTGGAAGTTTCCGTGAGCATCGCCCCAGAGGCGACCTCCACCACTACGGCCCCGATTTGCCACCCCCGCGGCGCTCCCGGCGTTGTTCCTGCCGCAGCCGCTGGGTGGCTGCCCCGCGAGCCTGAGGACGGTGAACCCGACGGATTCACCGCCGCGCAGGGGCGAACGGGCAATTCTCTGCGTGACGCGGAAGGTACCGCCGTGAAAGAGCCCGGTCTCGGTGGCACGAGGGGCGCGAGCAACGGAATCGCGGGCCTGGCGTTTGGCGGCGGTCAGCCTGACCGTGCCCTTCGCGGTGTCGACCGCAGTGCGGAGTGGCACGGTCTTGGCGGAACTCAGGGGCGTGTATCCGGTGGCTCCAGGTGGTTTGATCCGGACCACGCCGGATACCGGTCGCAGGGTGGCGGTGCGGCCGAACACCGGCGCACCCAATGCGCCCAGCGAGTCGACCGCCAGGGCGGCGTAGCCACCCTCCGGCCCCGCCGAGTCGAACACATAGCTTGCCCCCGAATAGCCAATCAGGCGCGGATCGACGTTCGTCCCGTCGAGATTCGCACGCCCGACGATCTCCCTGCCGCCCGCGCCAGAGCTGGTCCAGTAGATCCGCTTGCCTGCGACAGCTAATCCCAACGGCGAGCTCGACCCCGCGATGAAGCTCGGGTCACCATTCGTGCCGTCGAGGCCGGCGCGACCGATCGTCCCGCCGGAGCCATTGCTCCCAAAGCTCGCCCAGTAGACGTGTTCGCCGTCGGCTGCGACCCCGATCGGCACGGTGGCTTCGGAGGCGGCAATTTCGATTCCCGTGCCATTCACACTTGCTTTGCGGATTTCGTTATCGCTGGACCAGTACAGGCTTTCACCAGCAACCGTCAGGCCGAGTGGGCTGCCTGCCCCTTGAACAAATTCCTGTTCGACGTGGGTGCCGTCGACGTTCGCCCGACCGATTGAGCGGAAGACTTCGCTGCTGGCCCAGTAGACGTGCTGGCCGTCAACGGCGACCCCGATCGGCGAGCTGGCTCCACTGATGAAGCTCTGCTCGACATTGGTGCCATCGAGGTTCGCCCGGCCGATCGTCCCAGGCGAGCGGTTAGTCCAGTAGATGTGTTCGCCGTCGACCGCGATGCCCTCCACGTCACCGGCTCCCGTGACGAAATCCAGATTGACGTTCGAGCCATTGAGATCGGCTCGCCCGATCGCCCCACCGAAGTCGGTGGCGAAATAGACGTAGCCCTGGGCCGGTGTGACAGCACACGCCAGCATCGCGATGCCGCACAGAGAGATGAGCAGTAGCTTCATCGGCATAACCGGGAAGGCGACCTAGTAGTTCCCGTGAGCTCCCATTGGGAGATCACGCTCATCGATCCGCTCACCTGCGTCCCTTCGATCCGCACGAATTCCCGCTCGCCGGTGAAATCGATCGTCCCGACGAAGACGCCTTCGCGCAGCGTCCGCGGCGCTCCCGTACAGCCCTCTCCCGGCTCAGTCGAGTTCAGCGTCTTGGTCGGGGTGAAGACTACGTTGATCAGACCGAGTCGCCCGAAGCGCGCTTTCAGCCCGCCTTCGGTTGCTTTGCCGGGCACTTTGTAAGTGGCGATCTGACCCTCTTTCCGCAGCTCGAGGGTCACGGTCCCGTCTTCGGAGTTTTCGAGGCGCGCGTGCAGGCCATTGCTCACATTCAGGTCGAGCTTGACCAGAACGACGGTTCCCTGTTCCGGGCTCGTGCCCGATGCCACTTCGGTCAGAACCGCCAACAGCACGGTCGCTGCCACAATCACCGGGAGCATCAAGGAAACACGACGCACGGCCACAGGGTATGCGGAATTAGTGCAACACGGAGGAGCCGCCGATCGCCACCCGTCGGGGCCATTCCAGGCACTAATGCGCATTAGTGCCTGGAATAAGGATATGCGGCGCTTTGGGCACTTCCCGCCAGAAGTGCCCAAAGTCGCCATGACCGGTTCGAATGCAGCGATTCGGCGGGTCTGGCGAAGGTGCCGGCGGCGGCGCGCCTGGCTAGGAATCCGCCGGCAACAACTCGAATGACCCGCGCTGTAGTGGCACAACGGTCCGGAAGTGCCGCTCGTCGAAGCTGAGCAGACGTCGGGTTTCATAGCGCTCCGCGAGAACCGCAATCGAACAATCGGCGAGACCAAGGCCGAGATCGGAGTAGCGGGCGTCGAGTTCGGCGACCACCCGGTAGTCATCGGCCTCCAAGCACGCGACGTCATAGCGCCACGCAGCGAGATCGCTGAGGAAGGCGCGTCGAGCAGCATGGCCGAAGCAGACGCCGAGCAGATAATCGACCTCGGCCGCAACCGGCGCCGGCAGGACCAACGGACCCTCCTCCTCGTCGCGGATCCTCAGCAGCGCCTCGAGCTGCGGCTCCTCGGCGTCGGCCAACGCCACCAGCGGCGCCGCGTCGAGAATGAGCGTCACTCGCCGAAGCCGCGCATCAACTCATCCCCGGGGATCTCCGAGATTGGGCGAGCATCGGAGTCGATGCGCTCGAAGTTGCCGGCGAGAGCAAAGTTCCGATCCCGCTTGGGAGCGGGCCGGTAGCAAGAGATCGCCTCCCGGACGATCTCCGCTTGGGGTCGGCCCTCCGCGCGGGCCAGACGGGCGAGGCGATCCGCCTGCTCGTCATCGAGGTAAATGCTGGTCTTGCGCATGAAAAGGAGATTGTAGGGCACGACGTAGGGCATTTGGCTAGCGGCCTGAAACGCAGAAGTTGTCCCGTAGATTGAGGTCGATGCTGCTTGGGTCGAGATAAACGCTCCGGTTCCTGTCGCCGGGACCGAATCAATGCAGATCGACCAAGCCCGAACCCGGTACATCCGCTGGCTACTCGCAACCCGAGACCTGTCGCCGCACACCATTCGCGCCTACGGCGGCGATCTCACCAGCTTTGAGCGATACATGGGAGCCGACTTCGAGGTCCGGGAGATCGATCAAGACAGCGTGATCTCCTTCATCGAGCAGCAGAAGGCTGCGTCCCTCGCCCCCGCTTCACTGAGAAGGCGCGCAGCAGCACTACGTGGCTTTTGTCGCTGGCTGCTCTCTCACGGTCTCCTCGTCGCAGATCCCTGGAGCGGCGCGAGCCTCGCCCTGGGCAGATCCCGCAGACTGCCCCGAATCCTCGCGGCCCACGAACTCGACCAACTGATCGAGTTCCTCGCTCGCGCAGCATATGTGGACGCCGGCAGACCACCCGACAGCCGGTCAGTCGAAAAGAGACCCCATGAGACGACAACTCTTCTCGCGGTAGCTCTGATGGTCGCCACCGGCGTGCGGGTCAACGAGAGTGTGGGCATCAGGTACCAGGACATCAACCTGCCTGGCAGGACGTTACGGCTGGTGGGAAAGGGGCGCCGCGAACGACAGGTCTTCCTCCCGAATGATTGGATAGCCGGCCTCACGAGCGCCTACATCGAAGCGCGCTCCTCGCTCGGCGTCGAGCATTCCCGTCTCCTCTTCAACCTTCACTTCGAGCCCCTCACCCCACCTGCAATGAGATCACGGCTCGCCAAGGCGGCCCAAGCCGCTGGCCTTAAGACCCACATCACGCCGCATATGTTGCGCCACACCGCCGCAACCCAGTTGATCGAGGCCGGCGTCGACATCCGCTACATTCAGCGCCTCCTCGGCCACGCGAGCCTGAGCACAACGGAGATCTACACCCACGTCTCCGATCACGCTCTCAAACGCGTCGTCTCCGACGCCGACGTCCTCGGGGGGTTCGTTCAGCGCGATAATCCCTAGTTATCCGAACAAAGACGGCATGGAGACGGTAGATCCTAGTGAATTTTTAGCTCGGTACGCCCTGGGACTCGCGACCGCGGCCGAGATAGATCCCTGACCTGACATCGAAGTCGTGCTAGGTACCGCGGATGGCGGCCAGCCGGTTACGGAAGCGGGCCTGGTCCGCATGAGGCATGGAGAGGCAGAACCGGTCCACCCGGACTCAACTCAGACTCGTGGCACGCTAATCCTCGCGCGATACCCGGTAATCCTCAGTTATCAAACAGCCAGCCATTGAGGGTGGATCCTGTGAACCTGCACTTGGTTCACCCGTAGGCTCCGTTAATCGCAAATCACGATGTTCGTTCAAACCTCACCCACGGGCCTTTGCCGGCAGCGCCGCCCCTTCAAGGTGGGTAATCACTAAATTGCCGAGACATGGAAGCGTCTCTTACGACTGACGTTCGGCTCACTGCAATGGTGTCGAGGTTTCTCTGAATGGCGCCCAGCGGCGACTCGAAAACTGGACGAATCACGACGCTCATTGCTGTCATTAGCGTCCTCATCTCGATCGCTGCTCTAACCCTGAGCTACTTCGCCAACAGGGAAACCGCAGCAGTCGACCTGCGGGCTGTTGCCTCAACCAACTCATTTGGCTCAACCCCCGTGGGTTACGCCGTCCTTGTTTCGTTCAGCAACGAGAGCCTGCGCCCCATCATCATCCGTTCAATGGAGCTCAAGGTGGCAGGTAAACCCGTCGCGCCAGTTACGAGCTTCTTGCTAGACAACGGAGCGGGCGCCGACGCTTCCAGCCTGGGGGATGAGCCGATTGAAGACGGCCACTCGCTGCCCTTTGCCCTTCCCGAGCGCGGGGCACAAACGCTGACGGCATTTGCGGACTTTTCACTCGCCGACTCGCAGGCTCACCGCGGTGAACGATCCCCGCTATTGGCTCGTGCTCGAGAGTTCTGTCGTGAGCTGCCAACGGAAACGCCATCACAACGACAGCCGTCGACGGTCGAACTTGAAATCGACTTTGACCCAGGAGAGACGCTAACGGTCCCCGTTCGCATCAGCGATCCAATCGGTGGTGCCAACGAGTGGCGGATGGATGTGACCGGACCTCCCCCACGGCCCAACGGAATAGTTTTCTGGCGGCGAATCGCTTCGCCGACTGCTTTGAGGCTTCTCACCGTGAAAGTATGGACTTGGGACGGTCACCTGGAGCGTTCTGTCTCCCTGCCCACGGTCGGAGCGGCGTATAGCGAAGTGCGATTCCCCGGGCTGGGCCCCGATAGCTACCGCGCAGCTCTTTTTCAGGATCGCGAGCCTCTGGCGGTTGGCCTATTCCATGTACCCCTCGAGGAAACGAACGAAATTATTTATCCGAGTAACGCACAGCTTGCAAATGGAGAATGCCTGCGGATCAAAGGGCGCCACAACATCTACAACTACGCCAGGACCCCATACGATCGCCCGAACCGCTAACGGATGGATTCGCCCCGTGCGCCTTCCTCCGGCGACCTGCCGCCAAGCTGTTGTGCTCGCCAGCCAGGCTAGCCGGGCCGCCCAGCAGGGGCGCGATGCCTTCGCGGTCCCCCTGGCCCCCACGCCCGATAACCCCCGCTCATAAGTATCCGGTTCCGTCAGGTGCCGTGCTTACATTCGTCTTGTGGCACGGCCAGACTTCCCGCGCACAATCATGGATTTCCAAGAACGCTTCCCCGACGAGGCCGCCTGCCTCGAGTACCTCGCCGAATCCCGCTGGCCCGAGGGCTACCGCTGTCGGGCCTGCGGTGGGAAGCACGCCTGGGTCTTGGAGCGTCGACACCTTTGGGAGTGCGCCGGTTGCCATCACCAGACCTCGATCACGGCCGGCACGGTCATGCACCGCACCCGCACCCCGCTTCGCCTCTGGTTCTGGGCGGCCTACCTGGTCGCAACCCACACCCCCGGGATCTCCGCCAAGCAACTGCAACGCCAGCTCGGTCTCTCGCGCTATGAGACCGCCTGGCTCATCCTGCAGAAGCTGCGCCGAGCGATGGTTGCGCCCGAGCGCGAGTCGTTGCGCGGCGAGGTCGAGGTCGACGAGGGCTTCGTCGGGGGCGTCAATCCCAACCGCAAAGCCGGCCGAGATCCCGTTGGCAAGCGACTTGTGGGCGTCGCCGTGGAGGTCCGCGGGGCAGGCTCAGGCAGACTGCGCCTCGCCGTGCTCGAGGACGCGAGCAAGCGCACCCTCGGTCCCTGGGTCGCCGAGAACGTCGAGGCCAGAGCGATCGTCCACACCGACGGTTGGAGGGGCTACACGGGTTTGCGCGACCTCGGCTTCGACCACCGGCCTATCTCCCAACGCTGGCGCAGCGAGGAACGACGCCTCGTCCTCCCCCGCGCCCACCGCGCTCTCTCCAATGTCAAGACCTGGCTTCAGGGCACCCACCGCAGCGCCTCCGAGAAGCACCTGCAGGTCTACCTCGACGAGTTCGTCTTTCGCCACAACCGCCGGCGCACTCCGATGGCCGCCTTCCAGACGCTGCTGGGGCTCGGCGCGACACACGAGCCGAGCACCTACGCCGAGATCACCAGCAGAGTTGCTGCCTGAGTTAACCGGATACTCAAGACCCCCGCTTATGGAAACCGTCCGGCCGAGTTCCTAGTCGCCCGATGCGGAGACCGGCTGGGATCCATCCACTCGAGCCTCTCTTCCAGCGGCTGCCTCAGCTCACCCAGTCCGTCGAGCATCGACTCAACCTGTCCGAAATCTGGGTCATCGGCATACCGTTCTCTCGCCTACCGGAAGAGCTCTGCGCCGGGGAAGGGGCTCGCTTGCGGCGGGACGGCGTAGAAGCCGGCCGCCGCGAGGCTGATCAACTCAATCGGCTCGGGCTCGCCGGGACCGTGATCGGCACGCCCGCCGAAGTTGACTCCTCCCAGCCAGCCGCCGAGCCCGAGGATCTGGCGTAGGTGCTCCAGGTCCCGCTGGAAGCTGATGAAGTTGAGGCCGAGGCGCGGGCCCTTGGGTCCGATGCCGTCGAGGTACTCGTACCCCTGACGGAAGATCCGGTGGGCGGCGGAACTGGATGGCTCGGCGCGATTCTGGTTGCCGCGGTGGACGTGTGACGACTCGACGATCGGATCCCCCGTCTCCGGCGGATCGCGGAAGACTTCGCTGTCGGCGGCGCTCTTCCCCGGAGATGCGACCGGGAAGGGACGCGGATCGAGGCTCGGCTCGGTACGCACTTTCCGTAGGGCGTTGCCACTGAGCTTGTCGCGGCCGACGAGGACCTCCTGCTCCTCCCGCGAAAGACCCCGCCAGAGGCCAAGGTCAACGGCGCAGCGCATGAAAGCCAAGTAGGTGCCTCCGCGATTCCAATCCGGGTCGCCGCCGCATTCCACGGCCACTCGGCGTTGACTCGGCCGGATGTTGCTGACACCGTCGTGGAAGCCAATCCAGCTGCGGCCGTCATCGCGGGCGAAGCCCCCGTACGTTGCGCGGATCGCCAGCGGAAGGCCCTCGTCCACGATCGCCTTCCATGCCTCGACTGCGGCACGGTTGACCACGTGGGGATCGCGCCCCGTAAGCTGGACGCACAGATCGCCCTCGCCGACCCGCGGCGCCGCACTCGGCATCCAGCGCAGCTTGGGAAACGGCCCGCCGGGATGCGCAAGCGGCGCAAGCAGTTCCGGCCGCTCTGCCATGGTCAGATCACGGCCCTCCTCGAAGAAGCTCGCACCGTAGCCGAGCAGGGCATCAAAGGTGTCGGGATCGATGCGCACGCTTTCCTCGTCTGGCCGGGTCGTTTCGAGATCCCGGACCGAACCCAAGCGAAGCTCCTCCAGTACCGTCCATACCCTGGCCAACGCATCGCTTGCCGCTTCCCGTCTGCAGTCGGGCGCAAAATCGGCGACGAGGAACAGAAATGCCGCGGGCAGAGTGCCCGGCTCCAGGTAGATTCCGCGCTGCAGGCCAGTCGACTCTACGGACTGGCCCACGGGATCTGCGGCTCCAATTTTCCCGCGAGCTCGCGCTCGCCTTCGCAATCGCGGCGCTCCGAGCAGGAGTCGACCTCTGGTGCGGGCCGCCGAGACACCTCGACCTGGACAGCGTCGCGCTCGCCGACCTGCAGGTAGACGCCGATCTGGACGAGTTCAGCAATCTGCGCGCCGTGCTTGATCGATCTGCCCGTGCGCGCCGAACGGACATCCGCAAGCTTGAAGCCAGCTTCTTCCGGGATCTCCAGGTCGAGTCTCTGGTGCCTGGGAAGCCCATCCGGGAGAGGTGCTCCCTGACGGCTCCTTTTAAGCCAATCGCGCGGCAGCGGTTCGTCATCAGGACCGAGCAGTTCCGATTCCTGCACGTCAACGATGTAGACCCCAACCGGGTCATCGAGGCGGATCGGCCTGCCTTCAGTCGCCAACCTGACGACTCGCTCGGTGACGATCGGGTCGGAGTTGCGGCAGTCCTGAGCGGCACCTTCGGGCAACTCCGGAATCGCCTCCGACCCAGATGGAAACCGGACTTCTCCGCTCGTACGGTCGACGACGAGCTGTGGCCTGCCAGCCGCCGCGGCGGCGAGCCGGATCAGGGCTCCCAGCGTGTTGTCCCTCCGCGACAGACAGGTGATCGCCTGCGATCCATCGTTGAGGGGGCCGGGCTCGCCGATCGTCTCGCCTTTGAGGTCTCGTCCGAGCATCGTCGCCATGAAGGCGACCGCGCGCGCATCCTCGGTGCTGTTCGCCCCGAACGGGTCGTGGTTGCCGAAGACTGACTCGACTGGGACCTCAGCCCGCGCAAACTTGCCGATCTCCTCCAAGGCAACCCCGGGCACATGACGCGCCAGCAGCTCCCAGTAATCCGAGAACTCGGTGGTCAGCTCGAAGCGAACCGGCCCATGCTCATCGCGTACGAGCCGCCACTCCGCGTACTCCTCCTGAAACACCGGCCGCCCGGTTTGGCGCGCTTCGCAGAGTCGGTCGGCCCGATCGCGCCCCAGGCAGGCCCGGATTCGCGACGGCACCGCGGGCCAGTCGGGCATGCGCAGCTCCCTGGCGTTCGTCGGGCTCGCGTCCGCGATCACCGAGGGCATCCCGATCTCGCCAATCACCGCCGCCACCCGCTTCTCCCACCCACCGGCCGCCGTTCCCAACTCGGTCAGTCCGCCAGGTGCAGTCACGGAATCGGCTCAGCCGCACGGCTTGGTGACAGGGGTGACGTTTGCCTGGTTCACGAGGGCGACGATGGCGACATCGACCTTGTTCGCCAGCTGGGCCCCCGAAATGATCGGCTTGCCGTCAACGAAGACTTTGGAGAGGGTGAACGAGTCATCGGGCGGCTCGAACGTGGCACGCACCACCCGCCCTTCCTCGCCCCGTTTCGGTTTCCACAGATCACTCGGCTCGAGGCCATCGTGGCCAGGCGGCAGTCGCATCCCCTCCGTCCTGATGCCAGCAAGGTACAGGCCAGGAGGGTCGGCGAGGCTGATTCGCGCCCCGGCCGCGGCGGCGCCGTTGATCGTCGTGGCGATTGACGGGTCACTGAAGCGATCGGCGTTGCCCAAGCCGTTGCATTCCATCAGCACACGTGAATCGGTGATGATCTCTCCGCTCGACGAGACGCGGACGACGGCGGCTTCAGCAGCGAGCGAGATCGCCGCCCCAAGGTTGTTGTTTTTCTGCGCCAGGTGGACGATCGGCCCGTCGGTCCTCTGGTTCCAGGGGTTCCTCCAGTCGTAGCTGCCGTTGGGGAAGAGTTCCTCCTCTTTCACATCGGCACCGGTCAGCTCCTTGTACAGAGCGATCAAGCCGGGGCGGTCGTGCATGGCCAGGTGCTCGTACCACTCCCCCACCTCCGAGGTGAAAGTAACTCGGGTGATTTCACCGGCGTTGTTGCGGGTGACGCTCCACTCGCAGTACTCATCCTGTCCGAAGACGCCCTCCTTGGGCGCGATCCGGGTCGCGTCGGCCAGCGCCCAGCGCTCCTCGTCCGATAGACCGGAGAGACCACCGAGGGTACCCGAGAGCGCCGACCACTTGACGGTCACTGGGGCCGCTTCAAGGTTCTCCTCAAGCGGGTTGTAGAAGGGTGGCAGGCGGTCGCCGACGTCGGATCCGTCGACGGCCGCTTCGACCGCTTCCTTGATTGCTTTGGAGACTGTCTTCGACCAATCCTCACTGGGAGGCGCGACTTTGCCGGGAGGGCTGATCATCCCCCGCCCCGCTTTTCGACGCTGCCGTCCGGTCTCATCGCCAGGCCATTGATCTCCTCGGCCGGGATCGTCGTCTGGGCGAAGAGCAGCGGTGACTCGTCAATCGGCATTTCCCGTACCTTGTTGCGCCGCGCTTCGGCCAGCTTGAAGACATCCCTGAGTCCATCGGGTGTTTTCAGGCGAGCGCTCACCGCGTCGTAATAGGCGCTCAGCTTGTCGTTCGCGGCGTCTTTCCATCCGTCGCCGAGATTCCAGAGCGCGGCGAATTCTCCTTCGGCGACAGTCGCGTCAGTGCCGTCAGCCGCGGCGGCGATCGCGTCGCCGAGCGACTGGGCGAAGTCGCTCCAAACATCGGAAGAAAGCGGACCCGTCGGTAGGTGGCCGAGCAAGCTCGCGCGCCGATCGGCAAACACCGGGTTGGAGAAATCGACCATCAGCAGGCATCCCGCCAGGCGCTCTGAAACCAAGCCGAGGTCGGTCTCGCCGAGTTCCTGGTTCGGCTTGACCAGCTGACGGAAGAAATCGGTGTCCTCGAAAGCACGCTCCGGAACGACGAAGAGGAAGTGCGTATCGCCGGGACGGACGAACTCTTCCTCGCCGTTGAGCGGACGGGCCTCGTCATGGTTCTGCAGCTTGACTTCGAACTCGGCCAGCAGGTCCCGGTAGGTGGCGGCCGAGACTTCAAACTTCGGTGGCCCGTCTAGCCCTAGCACGGAGATCAACCCATCGGCGTCGACGAAGAAGGACGCGGGCAGATCGACGCTGCTGGCGTTCTCGAGCGCCGGCTGGCTGGTTTCGCTGGAAACGAGATTGACGGTCGCGTGTTTCAGGTCCGGCGAGCCGAGCAGGCGCTCCAAGACCTGGGTCGGTTCCTCGATCGTCGCGGCTTCGGCGATCTGGCCCAGACGCCTGCGGTTCCAGCGTTCGATCACGGGCCTGGCGACGGAGCCCTCGAGGACGTAGGCACCTTCCTTTTCGGCGAACCACGGGTGGTCGGCTAGCGGATCGCCCCGTTCCAGATCGAGTCGGTCGATCGGGGTCTTGGGTGAGTGCCAGTTCACCCAGGGCAGCTTGAACTCCTTGAACAGCAGGTTGCCGGTGGGGTGGCTCTCGAAAGGGCCGCTGGAGCGTGTGCCAGGCTGCCACGCGTGGCGCGAGTTGCCGGCCCAGACCCAACTCCCTGGGGCGTTGGTTCTGGGGATCGTCCGATAGAAGTTGAACCCGCCCTGCCGGTCGTCCCAGGCCATCAACTCGATGCTGACGTCATCGGGACTGAAGGCGCTGACCATCAGGTCGGGGCCGTCTTGGCCCTTTCCGCGAGTGACCAAGAGACGGAGATTCCGGCTGAACGAACGCGACGGGTCCTTGGCGATCTGGCTTCCCTCGGCGACAACGAACGAGCGCTGGGTGCCCGCAGCCAGCGGGTGGTCGTCGCCGATCTTGGTGTCGAGCGCCTTGAACACACCCTCGGCCGTCTCCGGGAAGACCCCCTCGCGGAGCAAGAGGATGGCGAAGGCGTCGTTCAACTCCTGTTCGACCTCCGTGGCATCCATTTCCTGCGGCCCTTCGCGGTCGAGCCCGACCAGAAAGCGCCGCAGGGAAGAGGGTTTCGCGTCGGCCTCGAAGATCACCTCGCACCCGATCGTCGCACCGTCTTTGACCGTTTCGGCCTCCACGAGTTGCACCCTAACATCTAGGAACGAAAACAGTGTTCATTAGATATTTCTTCGTATCTATACAGCTTGAGCAGCCGTCAACCAGCCCAGCGACGCCTTCGCTAAGGGCTAGCCGACTCGCCCTGCTCGGTTCGCCGTTGCTCTTCTGCGCCGCTCATCCGACCGGCTTCCTCTCGCCTGTCTCGGGCTGGACAGCCTCCCCGACACCGCGACGGCCCGGCCTCGCGTCGGATCGAGCCGCGCAGGCGCCCAGCGGCAGAAGACGTAGCGCGCCAGCGGCCCCTTGTATTCGTGATGGCGAAGCGCGTGGTGCCAGTGGCCGGCGAGCCAGAGTGCCGCCCCGACCCCTACACAGACCAGCGCCTGCGGATCGCCCGTGAGGGCGAGGCCGGCGACGCCTACGAGGGCCAGGATCGCCCCACCCATTCGAAGCAGGTCGCCGAACAGCCAGAGGCCGATCAGGACGAGCAGGGCGCGGCGGGGATCACGCCGCCACCGCCAAGTCGACCGCGGTCGGCCGATCCGGCGGAGCGGCCTCGATCTTCTTCTCCTCCCGGCGCACCTTGGCCCAACCGAGCTCGGTCAACTCCCATCTGCACCCTGGTCCCCTGCCGCTGACCGCGAGCCAGCCGCGCCCGACCAGGCGGGCGCGGACCTTCCCGACCCGCGGCTGCCAGCGCGGCGGGCCACTGGGCAGCGCCTCGAGGTCGCGCTCTCCCTGGCGCTCGGCCATCGCCTCCCCGACCGCCGCGAGCACCTCGCCGCGGTTCGCCCTCCCGCCGCGCTCGGCGAGGGCCAGCAGAATCGGCAACTCGTAGGCGGCGAGGTCGAGCGATTCGGGCGCGGGCGCGGAGCGCGCGATCACCCGCTCGCCGCGCACCAGCGCCTTCAGCCGCGCCCGCTCGGCCTTGTCGCGACTCATCATGTGGGTGTAGACGCGCAGGGTGAACTGCGGGTCGGTGTGGCCGATCTGGCGCATCACCGAGACCGGGTCCTCCCCGAGCGCGATCAGGACCGAGGCGAAGGCGTGGCGCAGCTTGTGGGTGGTAAGGCCGTTCGGCAGCGGCACCAGGCCGCGCTGCGCCAGCAGCTCGTCGGCGCGCGCGAAGACCGCGGCGAGGACGCGGGTGCGCAGGTTGTCGGCGTCGCGCCGGCCGCCGGTCAGGGTCGGGAAGACCAGGGCGTCGGGGTCGCCGCGATAGGCGATCGCCTTGTAGGCGGCGAGGATGTCGCGGAGGATCGGCAGGATCTCGATCTCGCGCAGGCCCGCCGCCGTCTTTGAGCGGCCGATGAAGATGCGCGAGCCGGCCAGGTCGATGTCGCGCCAGAGCATGTGACCCAGCTCGATCGCGCGGGGACCACCGAGGACGAAGGTGCCGACGATCGCCTCACGCTCGGCCAGTTCGTAGCGAGGATCGCGGTCGAGCTCGGCCGCCGCCTCCAGTAGCGCCTCGATCTGGGAGGCGCTGTCGATGTAGGCGGGGGCGGGGCGGCTCTCGCGCAGGCGCCGCCGCCTGCCTTCGGCGGCGTTCTCGGCGACGCCGAAACGCTTGTATTCGACGGCGATCGAGAGCACCCACTGCAGGTGGTCGATCGTGCGGTTGATCGAGCGCGCCGAGAGCGGGCGCAGGATCTGGCCGCGGTCGTTTCGCTTCGGCTTGCCGCGCTCGATCGCCCGCGCGCGGGCTTCGGACTCCTTCACCTTGAACGCGCGGTACTCGTCGACCCCCTCGACGTCGATCTCGCTGAGCGACCAATCGCCGAAGAAGGGGACGAGGTGCCCCAGCGCCCAGCATTCGTGCTTGGTCGTCTTCTCGGCGACCTGGCCCGCGCGCGATTCGGTCAGGTCCACGGCGAAGGGGCCGAAGGGCTGCACCTCACCGCTCTCAGCCCGCTCGCGGGCGCTCCGGCGCTTCTTCTTCGGCGGCACCCAGAGGCCGCGGCGAACGTCGGCGAGGACGTTCTGCAGCTCCAAGTTGGCTTTGTCGAGGTCCCAAACTTCGTGCTCGTAGCCGAGCGTCAGGTACTGGCGCTCGCCGTAGGCGCGGAAGCGAAGCGCATAGACGCGGCCGAGCTTTCGCTCGCGCACGAGCACCCCACCTTCCTTGCGGGCGCTCACGACTAGCCTGCCCGTGTTGCGCTGCGCAGGCGGTCATTGACGCGAGGAGATCGCATTCCCGAGCCTCCTTTCGCTTGGTATTCGACGATAGCTCCGGCGCGCTCGAAAGGCGAATCGAGTTCAGCGGCTTCGCTTCGGCGACCCCAGAAATTCGAACCCATGACCTACTGCGTGGGACGAAGACGCTCCACCCAAGTCAACGCCGATCCTCTCAACCGCCTCTTTTTGGGCACCAGTGCCCAAAAACGGGGAAAAATGCGACCTTGGTTCGAACCCTGCGTGCCTAGAGCGGGATCGAAAAACGCCCCATCCAACAATTCATAGTCGTGATGGAAAGCTTCTATTTGCAGGTAAAAAGCGGCTGATGGGATTCGAACCCACGACCTTCTGCATGGCAATTAGGCCGACCTCCAACCCCGACCGGCAGCGAATATACTCATTTGCAGGGGCTTCGTGGCGGCGTTGCAGCCGGCCGAAATTGGGAATGCGTGCGGATATGCGCCGATATGCAGCCATTCGGGCACTCGTGCGCATGAGTGCCCGAAATGCGAGGTGGCGGTTTGATTCCGCGCGACGGCTCCCCGATTCGCCGTCCCCGGCGGCTAGATGTCCCGCCCAAAGACGTCGTGAACAGCTGAGGTAGCGCCGCCCCCGGTTCCGCGGAACCGGGGGCGAGCGCAAAAGAGCATCCGGGCCCAACCCGAGGCTTGGGGTCTTGCGAGATCTCAAGTCAAAGGAGAACCCGGATGAACATTCACCCTAGGGCCAAGCTCGGACCGGCGGCCCGCTATGAGCTCTGCCAGGCAATTGCGGCGGGAGCCTCGATGCGCAGCGCCGCCAGAGCCTTCTCCCTAGCCCCAGCGACAGCCCACAAGTGGTGGCACAGGTTTCGTCTGGAGAGGGCTTGGCAGATCGCTCCAGCCGCCCGCACCGCAGCCCTCACATGCTCCCCGCGGCTCAGCAGGAGCGGATCTGCGAGGTCCGCCGCCACACCGGCTGGGGTCCGAGGCTGATCGCCGGCATCACTGGCCATCCCCACTCGACCGTCCACCGCACCCTCTTGCGTCACGGGATCTCCCGGCCACCCAGGCCGACCCGCGAGCGAGTGGTCCGCTACGAGTGGCCTTGCCCCGGAGACCTCCTACACGTCGACACCAAACGCTACGCGCGCTTTGAGCGGCCCGGTCACCGGGTGACGGGAGTCCGCGACAAGACCAGCGCCGAGCTGCGGGCCGGCTGGGGCTATGAGTTCGCCCACTCGATCGTCGACGATCACTCGCGCCTGGCCTACGCCGAGCTTCATCCCGACGAGCGAGCCGAGACCGTTGTCGCCTTCATGCGTCGTGCCCTCTCCTTCTTCGAGGGGCACGGAATCGCTACCAGGCGCCTAATGAGCGACAACGCCTGGTGCTACACCCACTCCCGCCGCTTGGCCGAGCTGCTAGAAGAACGAGACATCGCCCACCTGACGATCAGGCCACGCCGCCCCCAGACCAACGGGAAGGTGGAGCGCTTCCAGCAGACGATGGCACGCGAGTGGGCCTATGGACTCACCTACCGCACCTCAGACGATCGCGCAAAGGCCCTGCCACACTGGCTCGACTACTACAACGAAGCAAGACCCCACAGCTCAATCGGAGACCGGCCGCCGATCAGCCGCGTTCACGACGTGTCGGGTTAGGACAGCTAGACCCCCGTGACGATCAGCAGCGCTCCGAGCACTCCGAGCGCTGCTGAACCAAAGCCGAGGAAGGCGATCGCAAGCTGAATTTTCCGCGCTTGGACTTCGAGTCGAACCGCGCGATAACGGACGACAGCGGTCTTGTGTTCAAGCCGCGCAATGTCGAACTCGGCATCCATCGCACCCGACTATCTGCCAAACGCCAAATTGTCTAAGCAGCCTCCCCGATGACCACCCGGCGCCGTCCGTCTTTCATGTGGCCGTCCGGATAGCGTTCCTTCAACTGGGCCGCGCGCTCGGTGTCGCGAACGAGCTGCATGCCGTGGAGAGCCATGAAGAAGGAGTTGTCGCTGCCGAGATTGGCGAGAGCCTGAGCCTTCGAGTTGTAGACAGTTGAGCGAGACACGCCCTGTGCCTCGGCGATCTCCGCTGGCGCGAGGTCGGCGTAGAACTCGCCGTCGATGACCTCCCGCTGGCGGCGGGGCAATCGGTCCACTGCGGTGCGACATACCGAGCGAACCTCGTAGTGGTTCAGGTATTGGGCAACGGGCTCGTACAGCCAGCGGACGCCGAAATGCCACTGTCGGAAGCCGCTGCCTTCCCCCAACTTCGGAGGGTCGACATCCTCGAACCCCCGGAGGAAAGCCTGCATCGCCTCAGCCTCCTGAGCCCGGAGCTTGGTGGTCTGCACTTCCGCCAACTCACCGTGGAGGAAGTTCAAAGTGAAATGGGCAACCGTCTCGCGCAGCCAGCCGAACAGATGCTTCGGAGGAGGTGACGGGAATCGGTAGATGGCTTCGAACATCGCCTGTCGCGTGACATCGACCAGTCGCCCGCGCTCGATTTCAGCGAGGCGCTTCGCCTCCTCCCGGCGGAAGGCTGCCGGCGCCTCAGACGGCGCGTCCAGCCCGGAGCGGACATCCAAGAGCAACCGCTCGACCCCCCGTCGCACGCCCTCAAATACGAGGAGCAGGAAGATGAACTCGCTCTGGCTTTTCTCGGGTGCCTTTCGCACGCGGGCAAGCATGGGTTCGAGGTAGAGCTGCTTCTCTGCGGCCGTCTCCATCTTGTCGCGCCACTTCCAGTCCTCAAGTAGCGGGACGACCTTCTCGCTCGCCTGTAGCTGGTACATATCGTCATAGAGGCGCATCAAGCGCTTGGTCTCGTCGTCGTACGGCTCCCACGCCTTCTTGCGATGCGGCCCTCGCCCAGACGTGGCGAGTCGCGGCGAGGAGGAGCCGTACCACTTGGGCAGCCGCATCTCCGGCGTCCCGTCATCGTCTGAGGGCCAAGGTTGGTGCTTGATCGGCATGTTGATCTCCTTTGTAGCCAGGCGACCGGCTGTTACCGGCCCTTCCACCTACACAAGAGAGGGCGTCTCTAGTCCGCGGCGATTTGCAGTGCGATTTCGCGGCGGACTGGCCCACGAGCGGCTCGCAGCCCCCGGGCCGCCTTTCAGTGACGGCGATAAAAACCGCGAGAGCAGCAGCGACACGCCGGCCAGAACACCACCACCGCCGCCGAGATGCCCATCGCAGTCTGGGAAGATCGGCTAACCCCCTGCTCCAATACTCGACCCCCAGCGCGGCTACGATCGACTCGTGATCGAGGATCCACTCAAAGGCGCGTTGGAGGAGATAGCCCCAAAGCTCGATTCGGGGCTCGACCCACTGGCGGCGGCACTCCTGGCCGAAGAGCCCGTTGAGGACGCCTGGGCGGCGCTGCTCCAGGAGATTCTCGATGCGGCTTGAGCGCATCGTCGTCCAAGCCTTTCGAGGCTATCCAAACCGTGCCGAGATCATGCTCTCGGGCGATGTCGTGCTGTTGGCCGGCGAGAACGGCACCGGCAAGACGAGCCTGACCGAGGCCTTCGAGTGGGTGCTCTTCGACAGCATCGTGCGCAAGGAGCGCTCGAAGACCCGCGGCGAGTACCAGGGGTCGGGGTGGATTCGGAGCGTCCACGCCCGACCCGAGGCCGAGACCTTCGCCGAGGTGACCCTCAATAAGGACGGCCGTCGCCACGTCGTCCGCCGCGTCCTGGTCGGCAACGTGACCGAGCTGACGATCGACGGCAAACCTGCCGCCGACGTCAAAGCACTAGGGCTGAGAACCGAGGAGGCTTTCAGGCCGTTTCTCGGCCAGTGCGAGATCCAGGCTCTGATCGACAGCGAGCAGCAGAGTCGATGGGAGCAACTGAGCGCGATCCTGGGCTTCGCGGGCTTCGGCCAGCTGCGCGAGCGGATGCAACGACTGCGCACCGACACCGATCGCGATGAGCGCGTAAGACGTCTGCGCGAGCGGGTGACGAGGGCGGTGCAGCCGCTGACCGCACCCGGGATGGAGCCCCTGGAGCAAGCGCCCGAGGACCTGCGCGCTCGCGCCGGCGGCTTTGTCGGCCTCAAAGCCGACGCCGCCTGGAATGAGATCGGTGTCCAGGCTCAGCAGGAACTCGACGCGCTCCTGGCACGCGACCGGCGCCCGCCGGGCTTGGACGTCCTGGCGGTCGGCGCCAAGGACCTCGACACGCCAGTCGCAGAGACGGCCGGCGCAATCCGCGGCCTGCTCGCCCACGCGGAGCGCCACCGCGAGTGGCATGAGACCAACCAGCGGGCCAGCTTCGCCGCCCAGGGACTGGGCCTGGTCGACCTCGAGCACCCCGAGGTGTGCCCGTTCTGCGAGCACTCGACCCTTGACGCCGAACGTCGCGGCACCCTGGGAGCCCAGGCCGAGCAGACCAGCGGCCCCGCTCCCGCCGACCCTCGCAGTGCCCTGCGCGACGGGATCGCCGCGCTCACCGGAGTCGGCCCACTGAACACCGATGCCGGCGGCCTCCTCATGGAGTCGCTGGGCGAGGAAGATGAGGCGGCGGCGCTGGTGGCCGCCCAGGAGGAGCAGGATGCGCTGGAGGATCTCCGCGTCCGTACGAAGCGGCTGGCCGACGCCGCCCTCGCAGCATATGAGAGCGCCAGCCGCCCGCACGGCGACGCGAGCGCCCTGGAGGGGATGGTCACGGAGTTGCTCGGCGCAGTCGAAGAGATCGGCCAGCGACACGCCGCGCTGCGGGCGGCGGTCGAGGCGCTGGTGATGCGGCTGACCAAGCGCTTCTCGGGTCTCGACGAGGTCGACAAGAAGCGGATGGGCGCCCTCCAGATGGCGGTGCTCCTGGCAGAGAACGGCAGCGCTGTCGAGGCGGCGTGGCGCCTGCGCGGCTTCCAGGAGCAACTGCGGTTCCTGGTCGCCGAGCTGGAGGCGGCCGAGAAGTCGCGGATGGCCGCGGCGCTGAAGACCCTGAGCGGCGACATCGCCCGCTACTACGAGGAGCTCAGCCCCGGCCACCACATCAAGATCTCGGGCATCACGATCCGGGACACCAAACGCCGCCAGGCCGCGCTGGCGGCGACCTCGCACGGCGAGCCGGTCAACCCGGTGACGATGTTCAGCGAGGCCGAGGGCAACTGCCTCGGACTGAGCCTCTACTTCTCCCAGCGGGTCGATCGCAACCCGGGCTGGCGGATGATCATGCTCGACGATCCGGTGCAGTCGATGGACCAGGGGCACGAAGAGGGCCTAGTCCACCTGCTGGCCCGCATCAGCCGCGACCGCCAGGTGATCGTGATGACCCACGAGCGCCGATTCGCCAGTCAGGTGGAGGCGCAGTTCGCGGCCGTCAACTCGTTCACCAAGTATGTCTTCGAGCGTGGCAGCGGGCCGGACCCGCAGATCGCTCTTGCCGAAGGCCGTCTGAACGAACTGTTGAGCTACGCGGAGGCCAACGCAGAGGGAGAGCTGGCACGCCGGGAGTCGTGTGCGGGGGCGGTCCGTAAGGCGGTCGAGCGGTTCTGTCGCGAGCTGGCGGCGGCGAAGGAGATCCGCCTGAAGAAGGGGGTCTCGGTCGAGGACATGATCGATCGCCTGCACGAGAGCAAAGCGATCGACGACCTCGAGGTCGGGACGCTGCACCGCCTGCGGAAGTTCGGCAACCGGGGCTCCCACGAGGACGAATCGGTCAATCCCGCGACCTCGGCGATCCTCTCCAACGTCCACGCCCTGCGCGGCTTGCAGGAAAAGCACCTGAGCGCCGACCGCAGGCCCGACCTCCAGCTCCTTGCGGGCGGCGGCGAGTCGCCTAAGGCGAGCGCCTGAGGCAGCTACCGCCTGCCAAAAAATCTGGTCCTTCGCGTAGAACATGGTCAGTGGAGGCGTCTCTAGTAAATCCACGCGCCAAGCTCGCGCGGGCCGATGAGCATCTTGTCGAGCTGGTCTCGGCGGCACGGGACTTCGTAACAAGGGAGCCTGTACTGCGTCATCAATGAGAAGCGCGCAGCGGACTTGGACGTCGCGGTTCTCCGCGTCCGGGAGTACCCGCCGCTCAGGCTCGGCCTAATCCTTGGCGATGTCCTGGCGAACTGGCGATCCGCCCTCGACAATCTGGCCAACGAGATGGTGCGTCTCAACGGGCAGGATCCGGGTGCGAGGACGAGCTTCCCGATTTTCTCCAGCGGAGCCGACTTCGCCTCCAGAGGGCGGAAGCGAATCAGGGGCGTGAGCGAGGAGCACGCCGGAATCATCGCGGCCCTCCAGCCGTTCCAGAC
Source organism: uncultured Solirubrobacterales bacterium (assembly GCA_963703175.1). Classification (GTDB taxonomy): domain Bacteria; phylum Actinomycetota; class Thermoleophilia; order Solirubrobacterales; family 70-9; genus VRUE01. Next base: position 2,665,255 of record OY969794.1, on the reverse strand, counting down.
CGATATTGACCCGACTGTCCAGGCTCTGAAAGTCGTCAATGACTACGTGAACATCGACAAGCATCGAGCGCTCCATCCTGCGCTGACGGCAGTCGTTGACGCCCACGGCTATGGGGCGAGCTTCCGGCGCGAGTCGCTCGACGATGAATTCCATTTCGAGATTGATCCGGTGGGGTTTGACCGTGAGCTTGTGAATGGCTTGGAGCTTGCCCATATCCGCTGGCACCATCCGGTCCCCGACCCGAAACCGCTCATGTCTGCCGAATTTTCCGTGCGACTCGCATTCGGGGAGAGGGGTCTGTTGCTCGATGCACTCCCAACCATCGGCTGGCACATCAATCTCGTAGTTGAATGCTTCGCGCCCGACTTCGGCGAGTCGATCAGCGTCAAACCTGACGCTTGACCGTCGCGTTTTTTCGGCCTTCTCCCAAAGGTCTCACTTGCTTCGACTCAGGCCCTCACGAGCCATCATCCGTTGAGATTGGAAGCTCACGAACGCGCAGGCGATCTCTCGTGAGGCTCACGATTGCTCCCTTCCCCAGGTCTTCGGCGATCTGCGGCAGGTTGGCCGCGATTAGCTCTGCCTGCTCGCTCGGACGCAGATGGTCGGCGGAACGCAAGAGCAGGACGGATGGCGACGCCAGCGAGCCCAAAGCCAGCAATGCTCCGAAGTCGGAATCCGCCGTGAGCAGGATGCGTTCCTCTTTCGCTGCGGCCCGCAGGATCATAGGGTCAGTTGCGGTCAGCAGCCCGATGTCCGCGACGTGGATCGCATCGTGCCCTGCCTCTTTGAGGAGTCGCGCAACCCTGGGCGAGAGATTCGCGTCAAGGAGCAGCTTCACGCTGCCGGCGCTACAACTGCCAGCTCACGCTCTTGCGCAGCGGCGGCTGCGTATTCGAGCGCGGCAAGGACATCCTCGCGTTCCAAGTAGGGGTAGTCAGCCAGCAGCTCGTCGATGCTGGCGCCAGCGGCAAGCTGACCGAGCACCGCGCTGACGGTCACGCGGGTGTCGCGGATGCTGGGCAGGCCGCGCATCCGATTTGGATCGACGGTGATTCGTTCCTGGGCCATGGGTCTAGGGTACCTCGCCGTCCGCCTGCTACCGCGTCCGCGGGACCAATGCAAGGCGGAATCGGCCGAAATCGCCACTAATCGCCGCGCATCGGCGTCATTTCAGGCACTAGTTGGCCCGCCCACGTGCAGGGGATTCGCGAAAAAGCGGCTGAAGGGATTCGAACCCTCGACCTTCTGCATGGCAATTATTAGGGAGGTCACTGCGAAGCTTCTCGGCTGAATAAGTTCCAATTTGCAGGGCTTTCGTGATTGGCAAGGCTGGGTACATCCCGCACAAATACGCGTGGATATGCGCCGATATGTAGCGATTTGGGAACTTCAGCGCAGCAGTGCCCGAAATTCGAGGTGGCGGTTCGATTTCCACTGGCGCCGGCAACCGCAATCGGCTGCCCCAGGCAAGTAAGCTGAACCCATGTCCACTTCCCGCGAGTACGAGGTCGTGCTGACGCCTGAGGCCGAGGGTGGGTTCAGCGTGGCCGTCCCCGCCCTCCCCGGCTGCGCGAGCCAGGGCGAGACCCGCGAAGAGGCCCTATCGATGATCCGCGAGGCGATCGAGGCCTACATCGAATCGCTCGTCGCGCACGGCGACCCAATCCCGGGGCCGGTCGAGATCGAGCGAGTCACCGTCGCCGCGTGACGCCGCGGCTCCCGGCCGTCACGCCGCGCCAAGCGGTCCGCGCGCTGGAGCGCTGCGGCTGGAAGCTCGATCGGATCAAGGGGAGCCATCACGTCTTCCGGCATCCCGATCACGCTCATCGGGTCGTCGTCCCAATGCACGGCCGAGACCTGGCCAAGGGGACGCTCAACCAGATCGTCAACGCCTCCGGCTTGGATCGTGCCGAGTTTCTGAAGCTTCTCTGAGGGCCAGAGCTGAGCGTCGCTTCACTCCGTCTTTGGGAAATATTCGTCGCGCTCTCGCAGCTCCCCGATAGTTCGGTCGATGACCGCGAGGGCCTCGTCCCGCGAAAGCCCATGAGCTTCTGCTTCGCTCAGCAGCTGCTCCAACCCGTCAGTGGCGAGCTGAGTCGCTTTCTTTGCAAGCACTGCTTTGATGAGATCGCTCTGGGGATCAACGTAGGTCATTTCACCCTTCGGCGCCAGGCCACTCGGCGGCGGGCCGGCGATCACTTCGCCGGTTTCGGCATCGAACTCGCCGCCATGGCAGGGGCAGACGATGACACCGCCTTCGTAGCCGACCGTGCAGCCTGCGTGGGTGCAGACGGCGCTGAATGCCTTGAGGCTGCCATCGGACTCGCGGATCAGGATGTCCGGCGAGCCGTCGGCGGGATCGCTATAGGTGGCCGCCTGGCCGCTCGGTAGACGCCGGGCGGGGCCGAGCTTGACGACCCCGCTGGGGATCGAAGAGGAACCTGCTGACGCCTGCGAGCCCTCAGCACCACCAGCGGTGCTACCACCCGAACCGGCCTTTGAGGCACCACGGGCACCCGATCCGCCGGAACCCGCGGCGAGCGTGCGGGGCTCTGAATAGCCTCCCTTCGCCAGCGCCGAGATGCCTGCGATCGCGATCGCCATGCCAGCGAACTCCGCCAACAGCACCCGCCGGGTCGAGGCTGGAGGGATATCGCCGTCACCCTCGATCGGACGTAGGTGGGTGCGTCGCGCCATCGCCGCCGAGGGACGTCTGACGACGTTGTCGAGGGCAGGCTGCCCGCTCGCCCCCGCCAACACGAAGGGCAGCCAGGCAAAGGTGAAGACGAGGTCCAGGCCGAGGAAGTAAGGGGTCGTGTGCCAGCTTGCGGTGAGAAACAACAGCAGGTTGAGCCCCAGTCCGCAGGCGGCGGCTATTCTGGTGACGAGCCCGGCGGTGACCAGCAGCCCGATCAGGATCTCGGCGATCGCCACCCCCACGCCGGCAAGTGCTGGGTGGCGGGTCGCAAACGTCGTTAGGATGAACCCGCCCGGCGTGCCGTTCGCGAAACCGTGCAGCTGGGTGCCTATGTAGGTGGGCGCGCCGGCATGGAGAAACCCCGGATCGCTGAGCTTCTGGACTCCGGCGTAGACGAACGTCAGGCCGAGGAAGAGGCGGAGCGGGAAGAGCGCCTTGGCAGGTGTCAGGGCGGGCACGTTGATCGAGGCCAAAATCGCCGCGCCGGATAAGCACCGCCTAAGGCCAAGGTGAGAGATCTCTCACCCCGTTGCCTCGCATCCGATGGGGTCCCAGCGCGTAGCATCGGCAGGATGGAGATCCTCATCGTCGAGGACGAGACAGGGATCGCCGACTTCCTGGCGCGAGGGCTCAAAGCCGAGGGTTACGGCGTGAGCGTCGCGGCCGATGGCATCGCCGGGGAGCGGCAGGCGCTGGCCCCGGACATCGATCTCGTGATCCTCGACCGGATGCTCCCCGGGCGCGACGGGATCGAGGTGCTGGCCGCGATCAGGCGTTCGAAGCCGGCATTGCCGGTGATCCTCTTGACCGCGATGGCCGAGATCGCCGATCGGGTCGAGGGGCTCGACCTTGGAGCCACCGACTACGTCACCAAGCCATTTGCCTTCGACGAGCTCCTGGCCCGTGTCCGCGCCCGCCTGCGCGAGTCGGGCGATGGCTCGGAAACCACTCTGGAGGCGGGCGGGGTTCGGCTGGATCTGGTCACTCGGAAGGCGACCCGAGATGGTCACGCGGTCCGGCTACCAGACCGCGAGTCGGAGCTGCTCGCATACCTGATGCGGCACGCCGGCCGTGTCTGCAGCCGCGATGAGATCCTTGCCGCGGTCTGGGACTACGCCCACGATCCGGGCACCAATGTGGTGCAGGTCTACGTCGGCTATCTGCGGCGCAGGCTGGGTCGGCCCGGCTCGCCGCTGCCGATTGAGACCGTGCGCTCGGTCGGGTACCGGTTGAGCGAGAGCCGGTGAGCTCCGCCTGGAGAAGGTTGGGGCTGCGCGGCCGCCTGGCGCTCTCGATCGGGACGATCGTCGTCCTCGCCTTCGCCGTCGTCTTCATCGCCGTGCGGGCGCAGATGTCGAACGAGTCGGCGGTGATCAAGCGCGAGGAGGCACTCGAGTCGGGCAAGCCCGGGGCGTCCGCGGGCGAGTCGGGCGAGGGCTCCTCGATCTCGCCGATCGCGGACGCCCAGTCCGACGTCGAGAAGACCTTCCTCGTGATCGGCGGGATGAGCCTGGCGGCGGCCCTGCTCGCCGGTTACCTGCTGGCGGCACGGACCGCCTCTCCGCTGCGTCGCTTCGCCGCCACTGCGGCAGAGGTCGACGCCGGCGACCTTACCCCCCGTCTCGATCCGAGCCCGGCGGCAGCGGCGGAGCTGCGCACGCTCGCGGAGGCGTTCAACCACATGCTCGACCGCCTCGACCGGGCCTTCGCGCAGCAGCGCCAGTTCGTCTCCGACGCTTCCCACGAGCTGCGCAGCCCGCTCACCGCGATCCGCGGCCAGCTGGAAGTGCTGGCCCGCAGCGAGAGCCCGAGCGCCGCCGAGATACATCGCGTCGAGGCGATGACGCTGACGGAGATGCGGCGGGTGGAGCGCCTCGTCGATGACCTCCTTGCCCTCGCTCGGCTCGACGAGGGCGTGGCCCCCGCACTGCGCGAGGTGGAGCTCGGCCCCTTCCTCAGCGGACTCGTGAGTGGACACGAGGGTGTCACCGAACTCGGCGAGCTACCCGACGAGACTGTCCGCATCGATCCCGACCTGATCGCCCAGGTAGTCCGCAACCTGCTCAGCAACGCCTCCCGCCACGCCGGGTCTGGGCGCGGACGGGTTGTGCTCTCGGCGCGAGCCGAGGGTGCCGGCCTGGTGGTGTCGGTTGACGACAACGGGCCGGGCATTTCGCCCCAGCAGCGGGAGCGCGTCTTCGACCGCTTCCACCGCAGCGAGCAGGCGCGCGACCGCGCCTCCGGGGGCAGCGGCCTGGGCCTCGGCATCGCCCGCTCGATCGTCGAGCTGCACGGCGGCCGGATCTGGGTCGATGACTCGCCCTTGGGCGGCGCCCGGGTCTCTTTTGAGCTCCCGCGCCCTGCCCCAAAGATGAGAGATCTCTCAGCCAACGCTTAGGCGCTCTCAAGCCGGCGGACCGAGCATGCCGCCCGTGTATCAGTCCAACGATGTGCAGACGAACCCGGGAGTCACCGGCAACGCCCGCCTGACCGGCGCCGCCGCCGCGGCCCTGCTGGTGCTACTCGCCGCCGAGGGGGCGACGATCCCATTCATCGGCCCGCTGCTGGGCCCGCACATCTTCATCGGCATGCTGCTGATCCCGCCGGTGCTGCTGAAGCTCGCCAGCACTGGCTACCGCTTCGCCCGCTACTACACCGGCAGTCCGCCCTACGTCCGCAAGGGCCCCCCGAATCTCGCTCTGCGGGTGCTCGCGCCCGGCGTCGTCCTCACCACCCTGGCCCTGTTCGGCACCGGCGTCGCCCTGCTGGTCGCGGGGCCGCCGAGTAACACCCTGATCTTCGCCCACAAGCTGAGCTTCATCGCCTGGGTGGCGCTGATGACGCTGCACGTTCTCGGGCACCTGCTCGAGGTCCCGTCCCTGGTGCTCCCCGACTGGCGACGGAACGGGCCACCCGAGGCTCGGCTGGCGGGCGCCGGGGGTCGCACGATGGCACTCGGGCTGGCGATCCTCGCCGGCACGGCGCTGGCGCTGCTCACCTATTCCGCCGCCGGCCCGTGGTTCTAAGGCTAAGAGCATTCTCAGCGTCCGTTTAGGGGCCGTTTTCGCACCCCGACGAAGGTGTGGCCATGGATAAGTTCGAAATGCAAGAACGAAAGCGCGAGGCCCGGCGGCGCCTCCGCGCCCAGCGAGAGAAAGCGGGAGAACTGCGAGGCCGCGTCGTCGCGATCTCGCTGGTCTGCTTCGCACTGCTGTGGGGAATCGTCTTCGTGCAGATGGCGACCGGCCACGATCCGGTCCTCGGCGACACGTCCTCGACGGTCGCCCAGCGAAACGGCGGCGCCGACCGGCACCCGGCCAAGGCGAACGTGGCGGAAACGGGCGACAGCACCGACTCCGAGGAACCGTCCAGCGGCGAGGAAGAACTAGAAACGAGCGAAGCCGAAACGGTCGAACCCGAAGTCGAACCGGTTGAAGAAGAGCTCATCGAAGCCGAACCGGAACCGGAATTCGTCGAACCGGAACCCGAACCTGAACCCGCCCCGGTCACGACGAGCCAATCGTGAGCAGCGAAGCGCACCGCAGCTTCGAATGCTTCGGCGGCACCGCGACGGTCCACGTCCGCGGCGCCGATACCGGCAGTGGCGAGGTGGCAGCGGACGAGGCACGCTCGCAGCTGCTCGACGCCCACCGCCGGCTCTCGCGCTTCCGCGAGGAGAGCGAACTGACCCGCCTCAACCGCGATCCCCGCGACGAGGTGCCGGCAAGCCTGCTGCTGCGCCAGCTTGCCGCGGCGGTGGCGACAGCTGGCTCGCGCAGCGGCGGCCTCGTCGACGCGACCCTGCTCGACAACATCGAGCGCGCCGGCTACCGGCGCTCGCTGGAAGGGTCCGGGCCCTTTTCCCTCGCCGAGGCGCTCTCCAGTCGCCCGCAGCGCGCGCCTGCCCAGCCGCACCCGTCCCGGCTCTGGCGCTCGATCGGGATCGACGAAGGCGTCGGCACGATCATCCGGCCGCCGGGGGTGCGAATCGACAGTGGCGGCATCGCCAAGGGGCTGGTCGCCGACCTCGTCGGCGACGCCCTGCGGGAACACCGGACCTACGCGGTCGACTGCTGCGGCGACATCCGCATCGGCGGCTGCGCCGGCCAGGAGCGCACGGTGCGGGTCGACGACCCGTTCGGCGGTGACCCCGTGCATGAGCTGAGAGCTGCGGGACGGCGCCGTGGCGACGAGCGGCATCGGCCGGCGCTGCTGGGTCGGCGCCGATGGCGCCGCCGCCCACCACATCCTCGACCCCCGCAGCGGTGAGCCGGCCTTCACCGGCGTCGTCCAGGTGACCGCCCTCGCCCCCTCGGCCCTGCTCGCCGAGGTCTACGCGAAGGCGGCGCTGCTCTCCGGGCCCGAGCATGCCGCCGAATGGCTGCCGCATGGCGGCGTTGTCATCCACGACGACCGCAGCGTCGACGTGGTTGCCGCCGAGCGGTCCCTGGGGCAGTTGGCGGTGGCCTCGTGAATGTCGCACCGCACCTGTTCTGGATCACCAGCCGGGCTGCCGGCGGAGCCGCCTTGTTCCTGGCCAGCGCCAGCGTCGCCGTCGGTCTGATGATGAGCTCGAAGCGCAAGGGCGCAAACAAGCGGGATCTGCGCGCGATCCACGAGGCCCTCTCGCTCACCACCCTGGCGATGGTCGCGATCCACGGCGTCTCCCTGCTCGGCGACGCCTTCCTCAACCCCGGCCTGGCGGGCATCGCGATTCCGTTCGTCGGTCCCTACCGCCCGCTCTGGACCGGAATCGGGATCGTCGCCGGATACGGCCTGGCTGCACTAGGGCTCTCCTACTATTTCCGCGATCGGATTGGCGCCGCGCGCTGGCGCCGCGTCCACCGGCTCACCGCTGTCTTTTGGCTGCTCGCCATCGGGCACACCATCGGAGCCGGCAGTGACGCGGGCGAGCTGTGGTTCTTGGCCGCAAGCGGCGCTCTCGTCGTCCCCGCAGCCCTTCTCCTCACGCTGCGCTGGCTAGGGCGGGCTGGAGACGCCGATGTCGCTGTCCCAGCGAGAACGCCGGCTTAGCCGTTGATCGCTGATCGGCGCAAGCGATCAAGCCGAGCCAAGCTCTCACGAGCGAAGCGACAGCGTCGCCTCCTCCTCCCGATCGGGATCGTCGCGGCAATCGCGGTGGTCGTGATTTCCGTTGGTGGCTCGAAAGGTGGAGGGCCATCGGGGTCCGATCCGACGCAGGCGATCGTGGCGACAACGCTGGCCACGCACCTCACTCCTATCCCGCTCCCCGCCCCGATCTCGGGTGAGTCGGTGGTCGCTACGAAGGATGGGCCACTGATCGCCGGCGGCCTGGACTCCTCGAGCAGCTCGGTCAGCGGTGTCTTTGCGCTCGACGCGACGGGAGGCCATCTCCGCGATGTGGGTTCGCTCACCGCTCCCCTGCATGACGCGGCGGCAACCATGCTCGGCAACAGAGTGCTCGTCTTCGGCGGCGGCACCGAAACCAGCACAGACACGGTCCAGGCATTGGCGGCACCGGGGGGCACCGTCACCCCGGGAACGACCGCCGAAGACATCGGCACACTGCCCACGGCTCGCTCCGACCTCAGCGCGGTGACGTTGGGAAAGTTCGCGTACGTACTCGGTGGCTACGACGGGACCAATCCGATCGACTCCGTCTTGGCGACCCCGGACGGCTCGAGCTTTACCCAGGTGGCGAAATTGCCGGTTCCGGCCCGCTACCTGGCGGTGGCCGCGCTCGGCGGTCGCATTTTTGCATTCGGCGGCTTGACTGCCGGGGGCGCCGCCAGCGACGCGATCCGAGAAGTGAACCCAAAGGCCGGTACCGCCCGTGTCGTCGGCCATCTGCCCCAGGCGGTCTCGCACGCTAACGCCCTCGTCCTTGGTGGGAACATCTATGTTCTTGGCGGCGAAGCAGGCGACACGCCAACCGATCGGATCTGGCGCTTCGAACCCGGGCACCTGAACGTCGTGGCCGCCGGCAGGCTTCCCCGGCCGATCGCGGGTGGCAGCGCAGCCGTGATCGGGTCCACCGGTTACCTGATCGGCGGCACGGGCTCCGACGAAGCGCCGCTGGCAACGGTCATCGCCCTAAGCCCCAAACGCCTGACGAAGCCCAAACCGGCGGCGGCCCCCGCGAAGCCTCCGTTCTCCGGGCGGCTGTTGATCGCCGACCGCGGCAACGACAGGCTGCTCGTCGTCAATGCGCAGAAGCACATCCTCTGGCACTTTCCCTCGCGCGCCCACCCGGCGCCCCCGGGAGGGTTCTACTTTCCCGATGACGCCTTCTTCATCCACGGTGGCACTGGGATCATCTCCAATGAGGAGCAAAACGAGCGGATCGTCCAGCTCTCCTTCCCGGCCGGGAAGCTGCTTTGGTCCTACGGCCACCCTGGGGTGACTGGATCCGAACCGGGCTACCTGCACGAGCCCGACGATGCCTACCTGCTGAAGGACGGGACGGTCTCGGTGGCCGATGCCCAGAACTGCCGCGTGCTGTTGATCTCCCACGCGAAGAAGATCCTGCAGGACTTCGGCAGCCCGACGTCCTGCAGCCACGAACCGCCCCGCTTTCTGGGCTCGCCGAACGGCGACACGCCGCTGGCAGACGGCAACTTCCTGATCTCGGAGGTGAATGGCTCCTATATCGATGAAATAACGCCCTCCGGCAAGCTCGTCTGGACCGTGCACCTGCTTATCGCATACCCCTCCGATCCCCAGCAGCTCGGTCCGAACCGCTACCTAGTCGCCGACTACACGCGTCCCGGTGGGATCTATGAATTCGACCGCGCCGGGAAGATCCTCTGGTCCTATCACCCATCCTCCGGATCACGGATGCTCAATCATCCGAGCCTCGCCGAGCGGCTGCCAAACGGCTTGATCGCCGCCAACGACGACTACCGAGCCCGAGTCGTGATCATCGATCCGCGAACCCGGGGGATCGTCTGGCAGTACGGCCATACGGGAGAGCCGGGCACCGGGCCAGGCCATCTCCGCCTCCCGGACGGCTTCGACCTCTTGGCTCCCAACGGAGCCACCCCGACCCACCCGTATACGGGCTGAGCGCGAGCTGCTCAGGCGGTCTAGCGGCGGCGAACTTTCACCTTTTCTTGGCCTTTGCTTAGGCGGCCCGTTGCCTTCCCTCACGCAATATGGATCGACCGATTTCGAAGGAGCGATCCATGAACAACCGAAGAGCAAAGCTCGCCGCAGGCGCCACGGTTCTGGGGCTCGGCGCCCTGGGCGGTGTCGCACTCGGGACGAACCCGGGCGTCCCGGCCACCGCAACCCAGCAGGTGGCCGGAGGTGGCTCGGCGTCGATCGTGACCAGCGCCAGCGGCGCGGCAGCCACTCCCGCCAGCCAGCCGATCGCGGTCCGTACTGGCCCTGGCACTCGTCCACCGATCGTCACTCGCGCCAGTGGCGGCGCGCTTCCCGCGTCGGAGATCGACGACTAGTTCCCCGAACCTTCAGAGAACTCTCACAGCGACCTTAGGCCCCGGTTAGCAAGCCGTCGCAACCTGAGTCCACGAACCAACTTCCGAGAGGAGAAGCCAATGTCCCCAAAGGCAAGTGTTCTGGTGGTGGCAAACCGCACCGCCGACTCGGCAGAGCTGATTGCGGCATTGCGACAGCGTGCCGCTCGCTCACCGGCCCGCTTCAGGCTCCTCGTCCCCGCGGTTCCGCGCGGCCTCGCCTGGGCCGCCGACATGAAGGCAGGCGAGGACGACGCGATCGCCCGAGCCGAGGCCAGCTTGGGGCGGCTGCGACTCGCCGGCCTCGATATGGAGGGCGCGATCGTCGGCGACCCGGATCCGTTCGCCGCCGTCGGAGACGCTCTGCACAGCCACGAGTTCGAAGAGGTGATCGTCTCGACCCTGCCGCGGGGCGCATCCCGCTGGCTGCGGCTCAGTCTGCCCGATCGGCTCAGGAGGGCAATCGACGTGCCCGTCACCCACGTCGTCACGGCCCACCCCGGTCGCGTGCATCGAGCAATCCGCCAGCGACAGCCGGCAGGCCTTCCCTCCTGAGGATCCCTCCTGCAAGCCGCTCAGTCGTCCGCGTGCCCGCTGCCTCCGCCGCCGTGATCCTGCTCGCCGCCGGAAGGGCTCGAGCCGCTCGGGGGCGCTGGGACCACCGGGACCGTGGAGGGCGACTGCGGTTCGGCGCTCGCTGGCGGGGGAGCGGTCGTTTTGGCGGGCGCTGGTTCGGTGGGCGTCTTTGCCGGAGACGCTTTGTGCCTGGGGGCCTGGTGGCGATTCGCCTGGGACGATGCTTGCGGCGCCAGGGCATCGCCGGCAGAGATCGGTTCGGAGGCGAGGCCGATCTGCTGGCTCACCAGACTGCTGGCGGCAATCGATACGCCCGCGGCGATCAGCAAGCCAAGCAGCGCCAGCACGACCCAGCGAATCGTCGCGGGCACCCTCACGCCGGCCTCTCGTCGCACTCGTCCAAGTAGACCAAGCTAGAACAGCGTCGGTAAAGGCTCGGCAAAGTCATGGGCGCTCCACTCGCTCGCCGTCGAGAGCGAATGAGATCGCCGCCCGGATCCCTCCGCCCTCCCTGACCGCAAGGGTCACCTCGCCATCCCACTGACGGGTCAGCTCGCGGGCGATCGACAGGCCGAGCCCGGTTCCGCTCGGCCCGCGCCGTCCCGCGCTGCCTCGCCTGAAGCGATCGAAGACAGCCTCCTCCTCACCGGGCTCCAGCCCCGGTCCTTCATCGAGGACCTCGATTCGATTGGCGCCGACTTCGATCGTCACTGTCGAGCCGGTGGGCGAGTAGCGCAGCGCGTTCTCGAGCAGGGCGTCGATCGAGCGGTCGAGATCGGGGCGCGCGCACCAGACGACGCCGGCCCCGCCGCTGCTGCTGACCTCCAGCCCGATAGCCCGCTCCCGGGCGGCGCCCTGCCAGCGCTCAGCCGCCCTATTGGCCGCGTCGACAAGCTCGATCTTCTCGCCGGGCAGCTCGTGCTCGCCGGCGCGGCTGAGGATCAGCAGCTCGTCGACGATCAGCGAGAGCCGGTCGATCTCCCCCATCGCCGCCCCCAGCTCACCCGCGACGCGCTCGTCGCCGCGGAAGCGATCCGCGAGGCCCTCGAGCCTCAGCCGCAGGCCGGTCAGCGGGGTCCGCAGCTGATGGGAGGCATCGGCGACGAAGTCCTGCTGCACCCGCAACAGGCGCTTGACCCGCTGGGTCATCTCGTTGAAGGCGCGGGCCAGCGAGCGCTGCTCGGTGCTGCCTTCGACCGTGACCGTGGCGTCGAGGTCGCCCCCGGCGACGCTGCGCGCCGCCCGATCGAGGCGGCGGATCGGGCGGGCTATCTGCTGGGCGATCAGCGCCGCGGCGATCAGCGCCAGCAGCAGCACCACACCGGCCAGCGCCGCCAGATCGAGGATCGAGGTCTTCACGGCGCGGCTGACGGCCGCAACGCTCTGGGTCACCCGCACGGCACCGTGCGGCCGGCCGTGCTCGAGCACCGGCACGGCGGTGGCGAGGATGTCGGCGCCGAGCGTCTTGCTGTTGCGGGTGATCTGCTCGGCGCGCCCGCGCAGTGCGGCCCTTATCTCCGGACGACTGGCATAGCTGCGCCCGCTGGGGGCACCGGCGGAGTCGGCGATCAGGCGGCCGCGGCCGTCGACCACGATCACCCGACCGCGCACACTGGCGGCCGAGACGCGGACAAGGCGCTGGAGAGCCGGTCGCCGGGCAGGACGGAGGAGCTCTGAGGAGGACGCGGCCACCACGTCGGCCTGGCTGCGGGCCTGACCTCGCACCTCGGAGTCGACCCGGTCGCGCAGGCTCACCGCCAGGGGCACGCCGAGGGCGATCAGCGCCAGCAACAGAACGTAGGCGAGCGCCAGCAGGAGGGCGGCTCGGAGGCTTACGGTTCCTCGACCTCCGGCGCGGCGAAGCGGAAGCCGACCCCCCGCACCGTCTCGATGTAGCGAGACCGGTCGGCTTCGTCGCCGAGCTTTCGCCGCAGCCATCCGATATGGACGTCGAGCGTCTTGGTCGAGCCGAACCAGTTGACGTCCCACACCTTCGACATCAGGTCCTCGCGCTTGACCACCCGGCCGGCATTGCGCATCAGCTCGGCGAGCAGGTCGAACTCCTTGCGCGAGAGATCGAGCTGCTCGCCGCCGAGGCGCGCAACGCGGGCCGCAGAGTCGAGCTCCAGCTCACCGATCCGAATCGGCTTCTCATCCGCGCTGGCACCGTCTCGCGGGGCGCTCCGTCGCAGCACGGCCCGTATCCGCGAGATCACCTCGCGAGCGCTGAACGGCTTGACCACATAGTCGTCGGCACCCAACTCGAGGCCGACGATCTTGTCCATCTCGGTACCGCGTGCGGTCAGCATCACGATCGGCACGTCGGAGCGCCGCCGCAGCTCGCGGCAGACGTCGCGGCCATCGCCGTCGGGGAGGGTGAGATCGAGCATCACCAGATCCGGCTCCGCCTCTCCCGCCAGCTCCAGCGCCCCGGCCGCGGTCCGGGTGACCAAGGCCTCGAATCCCGCCCGCCGCAACGCCTCCGCGAAGGGCGCCGAGATCGAGTCCTCGTCCTCGACGACGAGGATGCGCCCGCCCGGCGCCGAGTGGTTCGCCATCTGGCCACTGTAACGCTGCCCTTGGGGGTTCCCCGTGGGCCGCCGCAAGGTTTTGCCGTCTCTTTACCCCGGCCTGGCACGCCCTTGAACGCCCTCTCCCCAGACTGCGCCGTGCAATCCAGAGGAGGTAGATGAGGTGAAGAACTTGAAGACCAGGCTCGCAGCCGCCGCCACGATTCTCGGGCTGGGTGGCCTCACTGGCATTGCACTCAGTGCCGGCAATCAGAAGTCGGCCCCGGTTGCGGTCAAGCCGATGATCCGCACCAAGGTGATCCACCGCACGATCCGGGTCACCAAGCACATCAAGCCAAAACACCCGATCAGCGCCGGTGCGGCGGGAACCGCTTACACCGGTGGCGAAGGTGGCTCCGGCGCTGCCGCCACCACGGGTTCATCCTCGACTGGCTCCGCCTCCTATTCCTCTTCGTCTTCGCCATCGCCGGTGACGACGGCAGCCAGCGGCGCCTCGACCTCCGTTCCCACCTCGGGCTCGCCCTCGACGCCTGTCGTCACCCACACCAGCGGCTCACACCAAGGCTCGCACGGCGGCCGTCATCATCACAGTCCCGTTGTTACCCACACCAGCGGCTCGCACACCGGCTCTGGAGGCAATGGCCACACCGCTCCGGTGGTCACCCACACCAGCGGCGCCAGCGCCGGCTCTGGGGGTGGCAGCACCACTCCGGTCACCACCGCGAGCAGCGGCGGGGGTGGGGCCGGCGGTGGTGGCGAGGGCGGCGACCATGAGGGCGAGGGCGGCGGAGGTGACTGAGCCCGCTCGCAAATCGCGCCGGCCCGGCCCCGCGCTGGTGGTCTGGAGCTCGATCGTCCTCTTCGGAGTGCTGTTCGCGCTCCTCACCTACCAGCTCAGCGCCTCTCAGCCGCCGCCACCACGCCCCGTCGTGGTGCGCAAGGTGCTGAAGCGCCGCGTCGTCACTACGTACGTGCCGACCCCCGGCCGCAACAGCATCTCCAGCAGCGGCGCGATCGCCGCCGAAAGCTCATCCCCCCCGCCTACACCCCCGTCACGACTGGAGCCTCCTGACCATGAGTGAGCACGACGTCATCTTCGATGCAATGGGCTCGCACGTGCGGCTGCTGATCGGCGAGCCGGGGCCGGGCATGGCTCCGTCACCGGCTGCCGCCGAGCAGGCGCGCCGGCTGATCGTCGAGTTCGACGCGACGCTGTCGCGCTTCAAGCCCGAAAGCGAGCTCTGCGCACTCAATGCCGACCCGCGCGAGTGTGTCCCAGCCTCGGAGCTGTTGCGCACGGCGGTCAAAGCCGGGCTCGAGGCGGCGCAGCGCAGCGGTGGGTTGGTCGACCCGACCCTGGTCGGGGAGATCGAAACCGCCGGCTACGTCGCCTCGCGGGCGGGAGTTCCGGGGGCGCCGCTGGGTGCCGCGTTGGCCGAGGCGCCAGCGCGGCACCCGGCGCGCCCGAGCCCGGCCCAGCAGTGGCGCCGCATCGAGGTCGACGATGCCGCAGGCACGATCACCCGGCCCCCGGGGCTTCGCTTCGACACCGGCGGCGCCGGCAAGGGCCTCGCGGCAGACCTCGTCGCCCAGCGGTTGCGCGGCTACTCGCGCTTCATCGTCGACTGCGGAGGCGACATCCGCATCGGCGGGGCCGACGCTCTCGTCTCCCCCTACGAGATCTTCGTCGAGCACCCGTTGACCGGCGAGCGCGCTTTCGTGCTCAAGCTCGGCTTCGGCGCCGTCGCAACCTCAGGCCTCAATGTGCGAATCTGGCGCGACGAGGACGGTCGCTACTCCCACCACCTGCTCGACCCGGCGACGGGCGAGCCGGCGTGGACCGGGCTGATTGGCGCCACCGCCCTCGGCGACACCGCGGTCGAAGCGGAGACCTTCGCCAAGGCGGCGCTGCTCTCCGGCCCCGAGGGCGGTCGCACCGTGCTCGCCGAGCGCGGCGGCCTGCTCGTCCATGACAGCGGCCGGATCGAGACCGTCGGCCCGTTCGCCGCCCGTCCGCGCATTCGCATCCCTGACCTCGCGGCAAGCGCATGAACGCCGCCGCCGCCGAAACCCTGCAGACCCACGGCTGGTGGATCGCCAGCCGTGCTTCCGGTCTGCTCGCCCTCGTCCTGGTGACGATCTCGGTCGGGATCGGGCTGATGATGGCGGGAAAGGTGATGCGCCGACCCGGTCTCTCGCGCAAGCTGATGGCGATCCACGAGCACACCGCGCTCGCCGGCATCATCGCGATCGCCGTGCACGGCATCACCCTGCTTGGCGACCCCTGGCTGAACCCCGGCATCGGCGGCATCGCCGTCCCTTTCGCGATGGGCTTCCGGCCGCTCTTCACCGGCCTCGGCATCGTCGGCGGCTACCTGGCTGCGCTGCTCGGGCTCAGCTTCTACTTCCGCAGACGAATCGGCGCAAAGCCTCTGGCGCAAAGCCACACCGCGCGACGATCGTCGTCTACCTGCTCGGCCTCGTCCACGCCTTCGGTGCCGGCACCGATGCCTCCACCGTCTGGTTTCGCTGGTGGGTGCTGATGACCGCGCCCGTGATCGGCGGCCTATTCGTCTACCGGGTCTTCGCAGGCGGCGCCAAGCGCGCTCGCTCGCGGGGACGGGAGGACGACCGAGCGCACGAAGGAGCGCGTGAGCACCGCCCCAGCCTGCCCGCCACCCGCCCGCACGGCGCCCCGATTTCCCGATCCCCCGTTCCCGAGGAGGCATGATGGAAGACCAAGGAGTCCTGATCGTCGGTGGTGGGCTCGCGGCGCAGCGCTGCGCCGAGACGCTGCGCCGGCGTGGGTACGAGGGTCCGGTGCGGATGGTCTGCGCCGAGCCAGACCCGCCCTATGACCGCCCGCCGCTCTCCAAGGAGCTGCTGGCGGGAACGGTCGAGGAGGAGTCAGTCGCCTACCGTCCGACCTGGTGGTATGAGGAGAAGCAGGTCGAGCTGCTGCTCGGCGCCCGCGCCGAGGCGCTGGACCCCGAGACCTGCACGGTCGCGCTCGACTCCGGCGCCGAGCTGCGCTACGAGAAGCTGCTGATCGCGACCGGGAGCGCGGCGCGGCGGCTGCCCTTCCTCGAGGGCTACGAGAACGTCCACGCTCTCCGCACCCTCGCCGACGCCCGCCTGCTGCGCCAGGAGCTGGTCCCGGGAGCGCGGCTGGCGATCGTCGGCGCCGGCTTCATCGGCCAGGAGGTCGCTGCCAGCGCCCGCCGGCTCGGTGTCGAGGTGACGATGATCGAGGCGCTCGAAACCCCGCTCGCGCCGATCCTCGGTGAGGAGGTGGGCACCTGGTTCGCCGACCTGCACCTGAGCGAGGGCGTTCGGGTGATGACCGGCGCGATGCTCGAGGGCGCCCGCGGCAAGGGGCGGGTCGAGGAGTTGACCCTCGCCGGCGGCGAGGCGGTCGCCTGCGACGCGGTCGTGGTCGGCGTCGGCACCGCGCCGGCCACGGCCTGGCTGCGCGGCAGCGGCCTTGACGAGTCCGGGGTTCGCACCGACACCTCGGGGCGCGCCAGGCTCCCCGGCGTCTTCGCCGCCGGAGACGCCTCCGTCCCCTTCGACCCCCGCTTCGGCGCCCACGCCCGCACCGAGCACTGGGACGCCGCCGCCTGGCAGGGCGCTGCCGCCGCCCGGGCGATGCTCGGCGAGTATCCCGGCACCCCACCGCTGCCGAGCTTCTGGAGCGATCAGTACGGGCTGCGGATCCAATACGTCGGCCACGCGCACCACGCCGACGCAGTCCTGGTCGAGGGCGATCCCGGCGAGCGCGACTTCGAAGCCGTCTTCACCCGCAGCGGCGTCCCTATCGCCGGCCTCGCCGTCGGCCGACCCCGCGCGATCCCGGCCTTGAAGAAGCGCATCGAGCACGGTCACTTCCCCGCGCAAGACAGAGCAGAGGAGGCTGCATGACCTACATACCCGTGGTGGACCCCAACGAGTGCAGTGCCCACGGCGACTGCGTCGAGATCGCCCCCGAGGTCTTCCGGCTCGACGACGACGTCGCGGTGGTGATCGGCACTGGCCCCTTCGAGAAGATTCTCGAAGCCGCCGAGGCATGCCCCGCGGTAGCTATCTCGGTGGTCGATGACGAGAATGGAGAAACCGTCTTCCCATAGGAAGATGAGAGCTTTCTTAGGTTGGGCTTGAAAATGTGGGTCCTGGGTGTAGCGTCACCTCAACCGAACCGAAGGGTTGAGGTAATGCGATGGCACCCCCAGTCCATGTGGTTTTTGCCGCGCTGTTTGACCTGAGTCATCCGGCTCACTACCTCCACTGGCACTTTTTCCAGATGTCGGTGGCCAACGTCATCGTGATCGTGCTGATGATCGCCGTCTTCGTTGCCGCGATCCTCGTCCCCTTTCCGAAGCGGGAGCGCACTCCTTGAGTAGCGAGAGCGGAAGCGGACCCTCACCCGAGGAGCGCCGGATGTGGACCACCTGGGTGCGCGAGCGCGCGGTTGGCTCGCTGCCGCCCGAGAAGCTCCTCCCCGACCGCCAGCCCTCCTATGTCTCCTCTTGGATCTACGTCTTCGGCGTCGCCACGATCGCCGCGCTGGTCGTTGTTGTCCTCTCGGGGATGATTCTCGGCCTCGGCGGGCCGACCTGGTGGCACACCACGAGCCTCGGGCGCTTCCTCAACGGCATCCACCTCTGGGGGGTGGAGTTGTTCTTCTTCGCGATGGTCGTCCACCTCTGGGGCAAGTTCTTCATGGGCGCTTGGCGGGGTGGCCGTGGGCGCACCTGGGCGACTGGCGCTATCAGCTTCCTGGTCGCGATCGGCGCCGCCTTCACCGGTTACCTCTCTCAGCAGAACTTCGACTCGCAGTGGATCGCCAGCGAGGGCAAGGACGGGCTCAACTCGGTTGGGATCGGCGCCTTCTTCAACGTCGCCAACTTCGGTCAGATGTACACGTTCCACGTGATCCTGCTGCCGCTGGCGGTGACGGCGCTGGTCGTCTGGCACGTACTGCTGGTGCGCCGCCACGGCGTGGTGCCGCCCTACCCGGCAAAGGTCGCCGCTGCAGCTGAGCCCGCGACGCCGAGTGAGGGAGCGACGCAGTGAGCGCGCCCGCGACTCCCGACCCGCGTGCACCCTGGCCGGGACCCTTCGTCCGCTACGACCTGATCAAGGAGCTCGTCGTCGCGTTGGGGGTGGTCACGCTGCTGGCGATCGTCCTCACCGTCCTCTTCTCCTCCCCCGACGACCCGCCGACGACGATCCAGAGCTGGGCTCAGGCCGACCCGGGCGACTTCATCGCCACGGCGACCACCGAGCTGGCGGGAACCAGTGAGCTCGCCGAATACGGACCGCCCTACAACCACACCCCCGAAGCCACCCAGAAGATCGGCCCGCTGGATCTGCAGAGTACGCCTGGGGTCCGCATCCCGATCGACACGGCAAAGGACTTCGTGCTCGAACCGCTGAGCGAGATCCCGGCCAACCCGCGCCTCAAACGCGCGCTCGCCGCCTACCAGGCCGCCCCGCCCGCGCTTCAGGAAGCCTGGACCGGCGCCTACGAAGAAGCGCTACCAAAGGCACGCATCGTCCGCGGCATCCCGGTCCTGCCGGCCGGCCGCTACGGACCGGTCGCGCCGATGATGGCAGCGCTGCTCGGCCTCGCCCAGAGCGGCGGCCTCGACGGCGCCCTGCTGGCTGGCGATCACCGCTTCTACCAGACCAACTACACCAAGCCGCTGCTCTTCCTCTCCGGCGGCGGTTACTTCGAGGAACGGGCAGAAGGCCAGCACCTGCTCGGCACCCAGTGGGGAATGATGAACGAGACCGGCAGCTACCCCGGCCAGGTCTGGCTCTGGCTCTACACCTTCTGGTACCAGGTCGAACCATTCAAGGAATCCCCCAACGCCGACGCGTTGATCTTCGCCCTGATGGGCGTCCTCAGCCTCGCCTTCATCTGCATCCCGTTCATTCCCGGCCTCCGCACGCTGCCGCGCCACCTGCGCCTCTACCGCGTGATCTGGCGCGACCACTACCGAGAAGCCGAGAGCTAAAGTCAAGACCTAGATGAAGGCCTACCAGCTGACCGCGTGGCAGGCGCCACCGCAGATGCGTGAGGTCTCTGTTCCCCAGCCGGGGCCCGGAGAGGTGCTGGTCAAGGTGGGAGGCGCCGGTGCCTGCCACTCGGACTTGCACCTGATGGAGTGGCCGGAGGGGACGATGGACTTCGACCTGCCCTTCACCCTCGGCCACGAGAACGCCGGCTGGGTCGAGGCCCTCGGTGCCGGGGTCGAAGGACTGGAGCCCGGCGAAGCAGTCGCCGTCTACGGCCCCTGGGGCTGTGGCCGCTGCCGCGCCTGCCGCCGCTCGGCGGAGAACTACTGCGAGCGGCAAGCCGAGATCGGCGCCTTCGGCGGCGGTCTCGGCCTCGACGGCGGCATGGCCGAGTACATGCTTGTCCCCCACTCGCGGCTGCTGTTGCCGTTGGGCGATCTCGATCCCCGCGACGCCGCGCCGCTGTCCGATGCCGCCCTCACCCCCTACCACGCGATCAAGCGCTCGCTGCGCCTGCTGGTGCCCGGCTCGACCGCAGTGGTGATCGGCGTCGGCGGGCTCGGCCACATGGCGGTGCAGATCCTTCGCGCCCTCAGCCCGGCCAAGGTGATCGCGGTCGACACCTCGCCCGAGAAGCTCGCCCTGGCGCGCGAGGTCGGCGCCGAGGAGACGGTCGAGTCGGGCGAGGACGCAGCCGAGCAGATTCGCGAGCTGACCGGCGGACGCGGCGCCGAGCTGGTCCTCGATGACGTCGGCGCCGATGACACCCTGGCGCTGGCCCGCGAGATCACCCGCTTCGAGGCGCACCTGACGGTGGTCGGCCTGGCCGGCGGCAAGCTGCAGTTCGCCTTCGGGGCGCTGCCATTCGAGTCGCAGCTGACGATTCCCTACTGGGGAACCGCGATTGAGCTGATCGAGGTACTCGACCTCGCCCGCGCCGGCAGGATCCACGCTCACGTCGAGCGCTTCCCGCTCGACCGGGTCGAGGACGCCTATGCGCGAATGCGGGAGGGGACCATCGACGGCCGAGCGGTTATCTGCCCCCAGGACTGACTCCTAGCCGGAAAGATCGCGGCGCTCGAACAACCAAGCGCCAAATGCCGCGAGAACGATCGCGGCGACGGTGACACCAAAGAAGGCCAGCGGTTCGATCCCGTCTTCGATCGCGTTGCCGTAGTACCTGAAGACCGAGACGTAGCGGATGCCAGAGAGGTCGGGGTCGAGACGCCCGACCAGATCGATCACGTACATCGACACCAGCACCCCGGCGACCGCACCGGTGACGACGCTCGTGCGCAACGAGAAGCCGGTGGCGATGATGCCGAGGCCGGCGAAGACCAGCGCCAGGGGCCAGACGTTGGCATAGCCCGCGAGGGTGGCGCTGAAGGAAAGGTCGGCGCCGGAGACGAGGCTGCCGAGGCCGGTGAACAGGACAGTGAGGACCAGGACGATCGCCAGCTCGACAGCGGTCGCCGCGAAGCTTGCCGCGGCGAGACGCGAGCGCGAGACCGGCGCTGAGAGCAAGACGTCGAGGCGGCCGCTTTCGGCGGCGCCGGAGAGCCCGCTGGCGACGGCGCGCACGGCAAGGTAGCCGAGCGCGAGCGGCACGATCAGGCTCAGCATCTCCGCGTGCAGGTACTGCTCGACGCTGGTCAACTCGCCGATCCCGAACGCTTCCTTCAACGCCGGCGGGTAGTTCTTGATCGCCTTGGAGAGCGCTCCTTCGATCGAGGGGAAGATCAGGACGATGAAGGCCGACCAGAGGCCGAGCGGCACGCCCCAGGCGAGCAGCGAGCGCCGCCGGTCGGAGAGGTGAGTACCGACGAGCGCCGCCAGTTGCGAGTTCATCCCTTCCCCCCGCGGTAGTAGGTGAGGAAGATCTCCTCGAGCGTCGGGTGAGTCAGCTCCATGTCGAGGACTTGGCGGCGAGCGATCGCCTTGACCACCGGGTCGAGGTCGCCGCCGACCTTGAAGGAGACCTTGCCGTCAGCCGCCTGCAGATCGCTGACGCCCGGCAGCGATTGCAGATCGGAGAGGTCGTCGGAATCGGCCAGCTCGAGGGTGACAGTGCGCCGCGCCTTGCCGAGCAGCTCGTCGATCCGCTCGACCGCGATCAGCTTGCCCTCGCGCACGATGCCGACCCGGTCGCAGACCCGCTCGACCTCGTCGAGCTCGTGAGAGGAGAGCAGGACGGTGCAGCCGCGCGCCCGCTCCTCGGCGACCAGGGCGAGGAACTCCTCCTGCATCAGCGGGTCGAGCCCGCTGGTTGGCTCGTCGAGGATCAGCAGCTCAGGCGAGTGGAAGGTGGCGAGGATGAGGCCGACCTTCTGCCGGTTGCCACGTGAGAGCTGGCCCAGAGGGCGGTCGAGGTCGGCGCGAAAGCGCTCGGCCAAGGCCTCGGCGCGGCCGAGGCCCTCGATTCCCCGCAGGCGAGCGAGGAGCCGAATCGCCTCGCGGCCCGTTGCCTGTTTTCCGTAGCCGAAGTCACCGGGGAGGTTGCCCAGGCGAGCGCGGATGGCGACGCTGTCGCGGTGGCTGTCGAGGCCGAAGATGCGGGCGCTGCCGCTGCTCGGGTGAAGCAGGTCGAGCAGGGTACGGATCGCCGTCGTCTTGCCCGCCCCGTTGGGGCCGAGGAAGCCGAAGACCTCAGCGGCCTCGACTGAGATCGTCACGTCCTCGATGCCCCGTGCGCTTCCGTAGGACTTCGTCAGCCGCTCGGTCTCGATGACTGGCACGGCGCCATGCTCGCAGGCTCGCGACCAACGACGCATATCTGTAGTCGTCGCCTGGCATCGGAGCTGGCGGTCAAGGTATGAGCATGCCCGTGCCGGAGCCCCACGCCCACCGCTTCCCCGGTCGCCACCTGCACTGGCACCTGACCCGGCGTCGCCCCCTTCTGCTCCGTGCCGGCGGGGTCGCGGCGCTGCTCGCCGTGGTCGGCCCTGGTGTTCTGGCCGGTCTCTCCGACGACGACCCGGCCGGGATCACCACCTATTCGATCCTCGGCGCCAAGTACGGCTACGAGCTGCTTTGGGTCCTCGCCCTGTCGACCTTGGCGCTGATCGTCTTCCACGAGCTTGGGGTGCGGCTCGGGATCGTCACCGGCAAGGGACTGCTGACGCTGGTCCGCGAGCGCTACGGCGGACGGGCTGCGGCGCTCGTGCTCTCGGCCTTGCTGATCGCCAACACCGGGACGCTGTGCGCGGAGTTCGCCGGGGTGGCAGCCGGCATGGAACTTCTTGGTGGAATGAGCCGGTATCTCAGCGTGCCGCTCGCGGCCATCGGTGTGTCGGCGCTCGTCTTGCGGGCGAACTTCCGCCACGTCGAGCACGTACTCCTTGCCCTCAGTTCCATCTTCGTCGCCTACGTGATCTCGGGCGTGCTCGCCCATCCCGATTGGGGCGCCGCCGCCAAGGGCCTCGTGGTGCCAAGCCTGCCGCTCAATCGTGAGGCCCTGCTGGTCGCCGTGGCAACGGTCGGTACCACCCTGGCGCCGTGGGGCCTCGCCTTCATCCAGTCCTACGCGGTCGACAAGAAGCTGCACGTCAAGGACCTCCGCTACGAGCGAATCGACGTGATCGTCGGCGCCGTGCTGACCGGGGTGATCGGGTTCTTCGTCGTCATCGCCTGCGCGGCGACGCTGCACGTTCAGGGCGTCACCATCAACGACGCCAGCGACGCCGCTCGGGCTCTTGAACCGCTGGCGGGGAACACCGCGGCGACGCTCTTCGGCCTCGGCTTCCTCGGCGCCGCTCTGCTGGCCGCGGCGATCGTCCCTCTCTCAACCGCCTACTCAGTGTCGGAGACCCTTGGCAGGAAGGCCGACATAAACGACACCTTCGAGGAGGCGCGGTCCTTCTACGTCAGCTACGGCATCGTCGTCATCGTTGCGGCCGTCTTTGTGCTCATTCCCGGTGCCCCGCTGATCCCGATCCTCTTCCTCTCCCAGGCCCTCAACGCCATCCTGCTCCTGGTCTTGCTCCCATTCATGCGCTCGCTCGGCCGCGACCGGGAGCTAATGGGGAGCCACGCCCTGGGGCGCGGGGACAGGCTCGTGACCGGGGTCGCCCTGGCCGTGATCGCGGTCTCGGTGCTGGCGCTCGGAGTGCTGACCGTCTTCTAGCGATCAGACACCGAGCAGGAGGCTCAGGATCAGCATCAGCGAGGCGCCACCGGCCACGCCAAGGCCCGGCCCGCGACGCCCCGGTCCCGAGAAAGCCTGGGGCAACATCTCGACGACGATCAGCGCCAGCATCGCCCCGGCAGCAAAAGCGAAGGAGAAAGGCAACAGGCTGCTGATCTGCTCGACGGCGACGAACGCGATTAGGGCACCGACCGGCTGGGGAGCACTGGTTCCGACCGCCGCCCAGAATTGACGGGTGCGGCTGAAACCGGCTGCCGCCATCGGGATCGCGACGCTGGTCCCCTCCGGGATGTTTTGGATCGCGATCGCGAGGATCACGAACAGGCTGAGTCCGGCACGGTCAGAGGCGAAGGCCGTGCCCAGTGCAAACCCCTCGGGCAGACTGTGGACGAAGAGGACGAGGAAGACCAGGGCTGAAGTGCTGGCGCCGGGACCGGAGCGCCCCATGAAGGTGGTGTGAGGGTCCAGTCGCGAACGGGCCACGCCCAGCAGCCCCGCTCCCGCCGCGAGGCCACTGAGGACCGCCAGGGCCGAGCCTTCTTCGGTGGCGGGGATCAGCAGGCCGGCGATCGAGGCCACACCCATCACTCCGGCCGCGAAGCCGAGAAGTAGTGGCGTCAGTTGGGCCGCGCGATGGCCAAGAAAGAAGACCGGGATCGCACCCAGTCCGGTGGCAAGGGTCGTGCCGCAGGCGGCAAGCAGCAAGACGACCACCTGCGGCATGTCAAGAAGTCAGCGGCGGTCCGACGAAGACCGAAGGGCTTGTGCGACAGCGTCGGAGGTCGAGGCCAGGAATGGCGCCAGGTATTTCCCGACGATCTTGCCTTCATCGCGCCACGGTGGATCGTCGCTGAAGGTCGAGGTTTCTCCGTGGCCGCCGGCCAGCTTCCCATAGAGATACTTGGGCTCCTCCCCGGTGAGCAGCACCGCGCGCAGCACCGGATCAAACGGTTGAGGCTCGACCGAACTGCCGATCTGAGCCGCGATCACCTCCGCGGCGGCGTCTGCCTGCTGCGTGGCTATGCCGCCCTGCTTGACCGGAAAGCTCGTCACATCTCCAACTGCAAAGACATCTTGGAGACCTCGAACCAGACTGTGCTTGTCAACTGGGATGAAGCCGTTCTCGTCGTGGGGAAGACCCTGAACGGATCTTCCCGTGAAACTTGGCGCACTGATTACGGCGTCGGCTTCGATGGAATCCCCTGGCGCGATGTCCAGTTGCCCGTTCTCAAACTTGACAGGACTGGCGCCGGTGACAATCTCGATGCCACGTTCGGTGAGCAGTTGGCCCATCTGCGCGCTGGCGCGCACTCCGAACAACTGAAGGGGCGCATCCTCGGGGGTGACGATTCTCAGCTCTGCGCTCAGGGCGTCTGCATCCTTCAAGCGCGCTGCGGCCAAGAGCGCAAGCTCGTAGATGGGTAGTGGCCAACCAAACCCTCCCGGCATCGTAAAAATCACCTTCCGAAGCGTGCCCGCTTGGAGCTCGCGCACCACATCAGCGGAGGCGTCTTCATCTGAGCCACCCCAAAACGTCGCTGCGCCAGGAACCGTCCAAAGCATCCGCGTGCCGCAGGCTACGACCAAGTAGTCGTACTCGACCTCATCCCCATCGTGGGTCGTGGCGTGCTGTCCATCCGTGTTCACGGAGGCGATGCTGTCGAGAGAGAAGGAAGCACCGCAGCGCTCGGTCAACTGCTGAAGATCGAACTTGAGCACCTCACCAGCACCGAAGGGCTTGGTGACAGCCAAGGGTCGGTAGAGGAACTCGCGGCGTGGCGCATGGACTGCGATCTCGACTCGGTCTCCACAGAGGTCGTGCAGAGCAACCATCGCCTCGACCCCGCCAACGCCGCCGCCGACGATGAGAACCCTCGGCCTGGAAGCGCCCTGTGATGAGATTCGGGCCATGCCTCACATTACAGCGGCAAAGCGTGCCAGCTTGAGGGCTACTGGCGAAATCCGCCTAGAGGGTTGCAAGTGGGGGACCGTCGAGGCATGACACCTCTCTGTCCTCAGCTGCAGGGAGAGGATCACAACCTTCCGCGAAGGGCCGCATCGACTGCGCGGCGGGAGATTCGGGCGCCGGTAAAACGCAGGAGGATCTGACTTCAGACTCATTCCCGCTGGCTCTGCATCGCATCGCGGACGACGTCGTAGGAGGGCTTCGGCGAGCCGTCCTCGCGCAGCAGGCCGAACTGGAGCTCGCGTTCCCCCGTGCCCGTCCCGCGGTCGATCAGCTGGAAGATCGAGAGCATCTCCACCTTCCAGTCGGGGTTGGAGATGACGGCGTCGATCATCGCGGTGAGGTCGGCAGCCTGGTCCTCCTCGCTGACGCATTCCTCCCCGCAGGCCGCAGTCGACTGCCCGTACTCGGTGATCTCGATGGCTATGGACCCCCCGCCGTGTGAGTCGATCGCCTCTCGCAGCGTCTCGATCCTTTCGAATGAGCCGCCAGGTCCGGGCTCGTCGGGAGGATGCCCGTACCAGTAGGGGTGCAGGGCAAACGCATCGACCAGCGAGTTCAGGTCAGGAATATGTTCATAGAGGCCGTCTACCCAGGAGGTGTCATCGCCGTAAACCTGGGCGGCGACAACGACTTTGACGGGAAGCTCGAGGTCGTGGATCGCCTCCAGCACAGGCCGAATGGCATGGGCGTATTCGGCCGGGGATACTCCCTCCAGGTAGGGCTCGTTGCCGAGCTCAACCGTCGTGATCGCATAGCGCGAGGCATCCAGCTCGGGGTGCTTCTCCCAGAACGTGCCGTTCGGACCGTAGTAGCGGATGAACTCGACTACCCAATCGCGATACTCGATCGGGTCGCCGATTTCGTTGCCGCCGAGCAAGGCGTGGAGGCGAGTGTCGACCTTGACCGTGGCGAGCACCGCTTCTTCGCCCTCCGCGAGGGGCGTCCCCGGTTCCCACTCGAAGCGGGTCACCGCTGCACCGAGTTCCGTTCGAGCATCAATTTCACTGTCGCTCCAGTGGCTGTAACCGCCATCGATGCCGATCACCAGCCGGACGTCCTGCTCGTCGCCTGACCTTACGGCCGCGGAGATCCCCACGATCAGTGCGGCCAGGGCCACGGCCACGATGAGTAGAAGTACATACAGCCGAGGTCTCGAGATCCTCATCCGAGCACAAGCTACTTGCTGCAAGGTCAGCATCCCCTACCGCTCGTGCGCCCACGGGGTTACCCCAGTCGGATCGGGCGGCGTGGGCGGCGTGGAGCCGGCAGGGGGAGCCAGACATCGAGAGGGTTTGGACGCTGGTCGAGGACCGGCCCGGAGGGCGGCCACGAGGCCTTCTAGCTGCGCCGCCAGAAGTACGGCATCTAGTCCTGTCCAGCAGGAATTCGTAGATCGCCTCGCGCTGCTCACCGTTGATCGTCGCGGTGCTGTGGGGCATGGCGCCGGTTGATCTCTCGCGTCCAACCCCGCCCGATAACCCTCCCTTATGTAGACCTTGGCTTCCACTCACGCCGAGAGCCGAAAGCCGCCTACTTCTTCAGCGCGTAGCCGGCGCCCTTTCTGGCGATCAGCTTCTCGGCACGGGCCTTGGCGAGCACCCGGCCGAGACCTGGCCCGGGGAGATGCCGATCTCCGCGGCGAGCTCAGAGGGTCGAGAGCTGGCTTAGCCCCGATCGCCGCCAGCAGCTGCGTAACGGCGATGGCAAAGGCCACGACGAACGATGACACGACGGCCCGCGAGGCCTGTCGCGGTCTCAGCAATAAGCATGTCGAGGGCGCCAAGGGAACGCCCTTCTCGCGCTGTGTCGTCGCAGCCGCGCAGGCGAAGAAAGCCCAGGAGGCCTAGCTGACGGCGGTCTATCTCCGGGTCGCCCCTGACGAACTACCAGGCCTCCCGTTTTTAAGTTTGGAGTCTCAATCCAAGAATTTCCGCGGTGGGGGGTGCCGGTGGTTTGATCCTCGCTAAATGGGTAGGAAAGTTAACCGGGTTGAGAGGTTGACGGTTGCGTTGCATGGCTCTTTGAGCTCAAGGGCTACGCAGGCCGGTTGCAGTTGCCGGGTGTGCCCCAATGAAAGGAGACATAGATGTCCACCGTTCTAATCGTTGTCATCGTTGTCGCCGTCCTGGTTTTGGCCGCTGCCGCGGTCGCGATTGCCCGGCGCACGAAAGAGCGGCGCCGAATCGAGCGGGAACAGTTGGCCGAACAGGCGGAGTCCCACCGCGACGAGGCGCAGACCCGGGCCGCCAAAGCGACCACCCTCACCGAGGAAGAGCAGGCCAAGAGAGCCGAGGCCGCAAAGGCGGCTGAGGCGGCCGAAGTGGCCGAGCGCGTCGCCGAGGAGCACCGCAGCCGCGCCGACCAGCTGGCCGACGAGTCAGAGGGGGCTGCCGCCCGCAAAGAGCGCGAGCGCGAGCGCGCCCGCCGCCACAGCCAAAAAGCAGACGAGATCGAGGAGGACCTGTGAGCTACGACCGCCTCAGCCAAAAGGCCGACCGATGCTGATCGCCGGCGTAATCGCCATCTGCATCCTGCTCGCAATTCTCGGCTTCCTACTGCCGCGGCTCTCCGACCATGCCCGACGGGGTGCCGACAAGGGCTTCTCGACCGGCGCCAGGGCCGGCTCGAAGGCCCCGGGGCCGATCGGCCGCCTGCTCTCGAAATCATTCGGAACCTCTCAGCGCGCCGCCGACAAGAGTCATTCCGTCGGCAAGAAGGCGCGCTCCAAGTCGCCGCTATAGACCCCGGTCCCGGCCATCTTCACCACCCAAGAAGCGAAAACCCAACCAAGGAGCTCGTCTTGACCATCGTCGGAATTCTCATAGTCATCATCCTGATCCTGCTCGCCATCTATCTCTTCCGCCGCGTCTTTTAGGGGCGACGAATATGACCTTTGCGGGAAGCATCTTCCTGATCGCGGTCGGCGCGATCCTGCGCTTCGCCACCCACTTCCATGTCAAGGGCCTGGATCTGAGGACGGTCGGCTTGATCCTGATGATCGCCGGCGTCGTCGGCTTGGTCATCGCGATCTGGCAGTGGGCCGTCTGGTCTCGTCGTTCTAGGCAAGCCGAGGTCCTGGTCGATGACCGCAGGGCGGCGGACCCCGAATATCGTGACCCGCCGCCTCGCTGAGAAGACCGGCGTGATCTTCGAGTTCCAACGCGAGATCGCGAATGGCGAATGGAAAGGCACTAGGCCTTGCCCGCACTACCGGATCAGGTCACCGAAAGGGGATAGTCGGTGGCGGTACGGTCGGGCCGACCGGGGTGGGAACTTTGCTCTCATCGACGACTGAGGGACAGAAAGCGCGACTCCCCCGAGAGGAGGCCGGAGCGCACTTTCTGGACCCTGACCGCCCGGCTCATCATCTGACTTCGCTTCCCGATCCTGCTCCCATTCCCACTGGGAGAGCGATCCCGGTGAAAATCGCGATAAAAAGTTCACCGCCCAGTCCGGGTCATCGCACGTCCTGCCTCTTCCAGCGCGCCGAAAGTCCCCGGGCCTTAGGTACGGGCCTTAACCTCACTCCAGGTCAGCAGCCTGCCGCTCTTCGGGTCGATCACCTTGAGCCGGATCGAACGCAGCCCGTCGCGAACGGTCAACACCGGGACGTCGTGGAAGATTGGATTCTCGTCATGAGCACGCTGGAGGTTGTAGTTGGGGACTTTTGCGCTGAGATGGTGAATGTGATGCAGGCCGATATTTCCGCTGAAGAACTGGAACACCTTTGGCAGCTTCAGATAAGAGCTCCCGCGCAACGCAGCAGCAGCGTAGCTCCAGCGCTCGGAACTCTCCCAATAAACGTTCTCGAACTGATGCTGCACGTAGAACAGCCACACTCCCAACGTGCCGGCAATGATGGCGGTCGGCACTTGCACGAGGATCCACGCCTGGACGCCGACAAGCCACGAGATCGCACCAATGATGATCCCGAGCAGTAGGTTCGTCGCGATCACGCTGTGCCGCTGGCGTCGGCGCATCTTTCGCGACCACAAGCGAGGCCCAATCATCAGTGACCAGATCGGGCCGATCCCAAACATCACCAACGGATTGCGGAAAAGGCGGTACCCCAGCCGCTGCTTCCAAGGGCGTGAGATGTACTCATCGACGGTGAGCGTCGGCACGTCTCCGGTCCCGCGCCGGTCGAGGTCCCCGGCGGTGCCGTGATGGACGGCGTGGTTGTGGCGCCAATTCCCGAATGGCTGGAAGACGAGCAGGCCCGTGAACCGGCCGAGCCACAGATTCGCTCGCTTTGTGGGCAGGAACGAGCCATGAGCGCAGTCGTGAAAGACGATGAACGTCCGCAACAGGAAGCCCGCCGCCGGAACCGCCAGGGCAACGGTGATCCAGACCGAGAAGCTGAGGCAGAGGTACATCACGACGGTTAGGGCCAAATACGGCATCACCGACGTCGCCAGGTCGAAGAGACTGCGCGGCAGCGACGGCTGCTCATACCGAGCTATCGACTTCCGCCAGAAGGGCCGACCCGAGTCCAAATCGGCGTTCGGCGCGGCGGGGGTGAGCTGCGACATGGTGGTCACGGGCCACAAATGTATCCACGCTCCCCTAACGCCCCCTAAGAACGGCCCGCTGCGGTCCTCGCGATCGCCCAGCGCCCGATGGGGTCCGGTGGACGTCCGCATGAACGCGAGTTGAGCCTCAACGAGACACCGATAGTGTCGGAGGTGAACGACCAATAGGAGACAACATCACGCCAAACGACGATCTCACGTCCCAGCAGGGGAACTCCGAGCCGCAGGAATCGGAGGACAGCGCCATCAAGAGCCTGACCGGCCCGACACCTCTGGAAGCCCCTCCCGAGCCAACTGCCGCAGAGCGTCAGGTGGCCGATCTGATCCAGATCGAGACGGACCCGGAGACGGCCGCAGCCGTCCTCGATCGGGTGCCACTCTGGTTTCACACGTTCTCGCTCGACCGCCCCAGGGAGCTCTACACCCACGGCGTCGCCCGTGATCACCGCTACCGGGTTCCCGCCTTGCCCGAGGATTTTGGCGGGATGAGCGTGCTCGACATCGGCACCTTCGACGGCTTCTACGCGTTCCTCGCGGAGGCGCGCGGGGCGGGCCGGGTCGTTGCAATCGACAACGAGCAGTACAGAGAGTGGGTCAGCTCGCGCTGGGGTGTCGAGCTGCAGGGAGGCGAGGGGTTCGCCGCGATCCGGGAGCTACTCGACTCCGAGGTCGACTACCAACGCATCGACGCATTCGATCTGGACGAGCTCGAGGAGACGTTCAACTTCATCTTCTGCTTCGGGATCCTGCACCGGGTGGAGAACCCGCTGGGGCTGCTGAAGATCATTCGACGGCGCCTCGCGGACGGCGGACGGGTGCTGCTCGAGACCCACGGGGCGGCGGATCGGACTATCGATTCCGCGGCCGTTCACATCCCCGCGCCGGGAGAGGTCTATGCCCGTGATGACTTCGTGTACTGGGGCTTCACCCCCGCAGGCTTGGACGCGATGGCTCGCCATGCGGGCTTCGAGGGTTTCGATCTCATCGACACGCCGGTGATCGACGGTCATCCGCGTGTGCTCGGGGCGCTCCTCCCCGGCCCGCTCGACTGACCGAGGTCCCACGGGCGGCGATTCATTCACGCGAAAAAACCAACTGTTTTCCAGGGTCTTAACAACTACGGAGGGATTTCGTGGTCCGATTCGGGTGGATCGGAGATGGCCTCGGCACTGCCCCCGCTATATGCACACCGGCTCGGTCGCCACTACGGTCCAGACTCCTCGGCGGTCGCCCTTCGCCACACCCTGACCGGTCCGGTCGAGGGCCTCGAGACCGATGTATGCCTGACCGCCGACGATCGGCTGGTCCTACTGCACGATCCGCTGCTCACGCTCGGCACCACGCTCGATGGCTGGGCGCGCCAAAGGACCGCTGGTGAGATCCGATCGGCGTTCATCCGTGACTCCGCGGGAGAGCCGACGGCGGAGCACCCACTCCTACTCGAGGAGCTGATCGACCTGATGCCGGAAGCAGTCGGCCTTCAGCTCGAGGTCAAGGCGCACGCCGACCCGACCCTTGCCCGCCGCACCGCCGAGGTGCTCTGCAAGTGGCTTCGGAGGGAGCCGATCCGTGACCGAGTCGAGGTGATCAGCTTTCATGGCGAGGCGTGCGCTATCGCCTCTGCAAACGGGATCCGGTCCCGCCTCGTGATCTGGGCCGACTACGCACCCGAAGCGCTCGCTTCCTGGGCTCTTCGGAGCGGCGTGGGCGGGATCTCGGTCGAGCACTTCCTACTCTCCGAGCGATTGGTCGGGGTGCTTCGGGACGCCGGACTGAGCGTCAACGCCGGCACCGTGAACCACCCGGAGGTCCTAAACCGGGTGCTCGAGTTCGCTCCCGACGCGATCGGCACCGATTGCCCTCACGAGCTTCGCGCGGCGGCCGAAACAGTCACCGCGTTGGCGCTCAGCAGTCGCTGAAGCCGAGGCTCGGTGCCGGTCTGACGGTCGTGGGTGCGAGCCCGTTAGGGGGTCATTGGCAAGCATCGGCTACGGTCGACCCAATGGTCTTCGACTTCAGGCACAAGAACGTCGCGGGCCAGTGGAAGGCCAGCGGGCACCGCAAGGGGCTCACACGTGATGCCGCCTTCGCCTCCTTGGAGGAAAGGAACGGTCACATGCCTGCGGGCAGATACATGTCTCGGCCGCGGGATGGTAAGACCAGGGACTGGGACCTGTTTACCCGGCCGTGAGCGCTATCGGCCCGCTCGGTGGCCGTTGCCTACTATGCGTTGAGGGCCTCGGTGACCGCGGCGATCGCCGCGGTCTCAGCCTCGCTGATGGGCTCGTCGTCGCCCTCGGTCTTGGCGCCTGCAACGCGCTTCGCGAGCGAGATCACGAAGCGTCGGTAGTCGTCGACCTCCTGCGGGGTCGCCTTCTGTTCGAGCAGCGCAACCGCCTCGCGAATTCGCTGCAGCCCATGTTCCTTCAGTCCCTCGGCTGAGTGAGCCCTGGTGCGATCCACCTCCGGCTTGCTCGAGACGAGCTCGTCGAGGAGCGCGGAGTCCCCGTGGTCCTTGCGGGCCTCGGTGTAGGCCTTCGCCATCGCGAAGGCCTCGCGGAAGCTGCCGCCCCGCTGCGCCGTCGAGACGATCATCCCGGCGCTCGTCGGCCCCTCCCGCACCACATCCCACTCCTCAGGGGTGAAGTCGGCACTTCCGGTCATCGTCAATCTCCTCTCGCAGGCTCTCTGGACTCACCAAGTATCGGGCCTACCGCAGGTAGGCCGGGGCAAGGCCCTAGCAGTGCCTGCATCCTGTTGCCGAAAGTGTTGCCGAAAACGAGGTTCATGGCCTCGTCACGGACCGAGTTGGCTTGCTAGAGCCATACCGCTGCGGGGATACGAACCCCGGTTTCCGGACTGAGAATTGGAAGTTGCCGAACTAGGACATCGTAAACCGCTCTGACGAATGGGCATCGGTTTCGTCGGCACCTCGACGAGCTTCAGTCGCATGTGGGACGAGGGCGCGCGCACCTACACGGCATGGCTTTGGGAGAAGCTTCACGGGCGCGACCCTGCTCCACTCAGCTTCACGCATCTGGAGGTTCTCCTACAGCTTGAGCCCTACGATCTTGAGGATCTCGTCTACACGTGGATGCAAGTTGCTGAGGATTACCTCGCGCTACCGAAAGCGAGGCGAACCGATACCCCCGCTTACGAGTGGACGATGCTGAATCGCAATACCTTTGCGCCGGCGATCGTCCAGGTGAAGTCGGGCAACGAGACCTTCGACCTTGAGGCGCTCGCAGCCGCTGCACCCAACACCGAGACCGTCCTGTTCGCCTGCTCGGCAAGCGGCCAGTTCTCTGGACATCCGTCGAGGGAGATGCGCTTCATCTCGCCCACCGAGCTCGTCGACTTCGTGCACGAACACGAGCGACTGCTGCCACCGCGTGTTCGCACCTGGTTCGAACTCGCGAAGGGCTAAGGCGCCCTCCCCGCGATACCCTGCTCGTCTCGTCAACTCGCCCGCTCATAGCGGCCGCCAGCCCCTAAGCACTCGTCGAGAATTCAACTATGGCCGAGTCGTATTCTGAGCGTCACGGGCGCAAGCCTCCCATCAGCGTGGAGGCATTGGTCGAGCTCGTGTTCCGCAAGCTGCGCGACTTCGAGGAGCAGGGCTTCTTCTACGAGGCGTTCAACAGCTACACCGATCCTTCCGGCGAGGAGCACTCCGCTCGGCTTCCCCGGCCGGATGAGTATGTGATTACGGATCTCGCCAGGCCAGGACTGTGGACATGGCTTGGTGACCTCGAGCGAGTGGTCAACAAAAGGGACTTCCCCTCGTGGGACCTGGACACCCTCTTCGATGTGATCGAGCTGTTCTATAACCTCGTCGTCTCCGCGCCCGTGCCTGACGGCGACGGCGGATTCGACGGCTGGTCGCAACCCGAAGGACAGCGGCTGTTTCGCTCGGCCATGAACGAAGGGCTCTCACTCTGCAACCCGCCGGCCCATCTGACCGACGAGGGACGGATTATCGAGCTGCCACCGAGCCGTTCAGAGCAACCATCGGACCCGACAGAGGAGTCGCCGCGCTACGACGTCTTCATTTCCCACGCACACGAAGACAAGGATGCGATTGCTCGACCCCTCGCGAAGAGTCTCTCGGATCGCGGATACCGGGTCTTCATCGACGAGAGCGAGCTTATCGCTGGCGACAATCTCCACGAACGACTCGCTGATGCACTGGCTAACAGCCGCAGCGGCGTCGTAGTTCTTAGCCCCGGGTTCTTCGCCTCAAACTGGACGCGCTACGAGCTCGACGCCCTACTCGATCGCGAATCGACCGACGGCGGCGCGCTGATCATCCCGATCTGGCACGGCGTCGATGCCGACCAAGTACGGACTATCTACCCCCGCCTCGCTGACCGCCTCGCACTCTCCACGGAGGCAGGTCTGGAAGCAGTCGTCCGCGGGATTGAGCGGGCGCTTCAGCGGGCTGAGGACAGTCCAGCCCGTGTACCCGCCGCCGGAGCCGACGAGCCGCGTCGAGCCGAAGAACCTCCGGCCAGCGATGCAGCGCAGCGCAGGACGCGTCGCATCCCAATTCTCTCGTGGCTTCGCAAGGACGAGGGCATCAGCGTTGGCGACCTCATCGCAATCGCGATCATCGCGGCCGTCATCGTGGCGGTAGTCCTTGGGCTGTCGAAGATCATTGGATCCCCCAATACACCCCAGAAGCAGAACTCCAGTCCGGGCTCCGGCAGCGGCGCGACTTCCCCGACCGAAGGTGCCAATACCCAGAACACGGCGCCTGCTCATCGCCCCACTACCGTCATCGAGTACGCCGACAACCATGCCGGATCACCCGTGTTCGCGAATCCTGAAGGCGCCGCCGTCAACGGAGCGCCGGGGCGAATCCCCTACGGCACGCGCGTGTCCGTTCGTTGTGTCGCTCCCAATGAGAGTGGAAGCATGAGCAGCGTGAGCGGACTCTATCTGATCGCAAGCGGGCTCTGGCGCAATGACTACGTTGTCTCAGACACAATGACCAACGGTGGTCCGGTTGGAACTACGACCACGCCCAATATCGATCCGCGTGTGCCGCGTTGTGGCCCCCGCCGAATGAAGCGGTGAATGAGACTGATGGCGCGGAGGTCAAATTCACCAGCGCCGGCCCAGACCGGTTAGGGTCGCCGTCGACGCCCAGAATTCGAACGTCAACCTGACGAGGAGGCCGACGGTGCCAGCCCAAGAGATAAACGTTCCGGAACTATTGGCACTGGCGGACGACGATCCGCGGTGGAATCTTCCTGCCGTTGCGTTTCTGCGCGACGGGTCGACCATCAACCTCGGACGGTCGTTCCGCCAAGCCCACGACGAAGTCACACAGGCGGGGGACAACGACATTTACCTAGATAACCCGCGAATCATGGCGGACGACCTGCGCAATCTCGGTGTTTTCGCCCCCCGATTGGGCTGAGATCGCCGGGGTAGATCACGGTCTCCGTCAAACCCGGTCCGGCTCACGACGCTGTCTCTGATTAGGAGAGAAGACCAGGGCCTACTCGCTGCGGAGCGACCAAGAAATCAAACCCTTGACCTACTGCGTGGGACGAAAACGCTCCATCGACGTCAACTGCCGATCCTCTCAATTGCTCGTTTTTGGGCACCAGTGCCCAAAAACGGCGAAAAATGCGAACGTGGTTCGGGCGTTGAGTGCCTAGAACGCAGTCGAAAACGCCCCATCCGAGAGATTCGTCGTCGTGATGGAAAGCGTTGATTTGCAGGTAAAAAGCGGCTGAAGGGATTCGAACCCTCGACCTTCTGCATGGCAATTAGGCCCATCTCCGCCCTCTGCCGGCAGCGAATCTGTTCAGTTGCAGGGATTTCGCAGCGGCACCGCAAACGGCCGCGATCGGGAAATGCGTGCGGATATGCGCCGATATGCAGCCATTCGGGCACTCGTGTACACGAGTGCCCGAAATCCGAGGTGGTGGTTTGATTTCCGCCAGGGCGCCGCAACAGGTCGACGGCCCGGCCTCAGCGGCGGCCGACGATTCAGTCGCTCAGCCGGCTTACGGCGCGGTGTCACCCACGCGGCCGTATCGGTCCTCCAGACGAACGACGTCATCAAGCTGTGGCGTCGAGACCTCGATGATTTCTGCATCCTCGACAGCCTCAAGCGTGTGGATGACGAGCG
This sequence comes from uncultured Solirubrobacterales bacterium, assembly GCA_963703175.1. Classification (GTDB taxonomy): domain Bacteria; phylum Actinomycetota; class Thermoleophilia; order Solirubrobacterales; family 70-9; genus VRUE01. Next base: position 2,629,175 of record OY969794.1, on the reverse strand, counting down.
GCGAGCTCCGCCATGAATCGCCAGGCCTGAGTTCCCGTGCGGTCAGCGCGTCAGGCGGACTCAGCGTGACGTGGTGGCCCCGCCCGCGCCATCGCCGTTTTCCTGGCGTGAGCTTCACCGACTACGGATAAGTTAGATCAGCGCTGGTCACGGAACCCTCAAACCGGAATCGGCCGGGCGACGGAACTCCGCCTCGGTGTCGGCAGCGCGGTGTCGCCCGGCCGAGGTGTCAGCGGCGGATCGCAGTCGGATCGGGCGTGGGAGTGCCACCGCGTGCCCGCTCTGACTTGATCACCGCGTCGAAGAAAAAGTTGTTGCGACCACGGCGAATCTGATGCGGGAAGAAGTGGCGAGCGACGCGGTGGTTGGCGGCGAGTGCCCGCAGTGCGACCTCACGGGCCGGGGTCCAGGAAAGTCCATAAATCTCCCGCACCCGCGGCGGAAGAGTCCCCGTAATTACGAGGTTCTGCAGGGCGAGGTTGCCACGGGCCACCATCGGCACCGGCTGTTCGAAGGCGACGAGCGGCGCCACCTGCAGGGCATGCGGGGTCGCCTGAAGATCCGAAGAGGCGAGCCGCCCCTCCCACCAGGCGCGGAATTCGTGGTAGGTGGCAGGCGCCGCCGCGCGCGGCATTCCGAACAGCTCGCCGAAGCGGATGTAGTCCTGCCACAGAGCTTCGCGTTCGGCTTCGCTCAGCCGCCGCACCATCGTCTCGTAAATCGCCCGGCCGGAGTCGGCGATCACCGCCAGCGTCCACAGCATCAGCTTCGGGTCGAGGGCGGAGAAGCGGGTTCCCGCTGGAAACGGTCCCATCGCCTCTGGCAGTCTTCCCTTGACCCGTTCATGCAAGTGACGCACGGCGGCAAGGGCCTCGTCTGCTTCCTGTCGCGTGCCGAGAAAAACGGTCTCCTGAAGCTTTGCCGTATGGGCAAGCCGGGCGAAGGGATGGCTGCCGGCATTGGTCGTGAGAACGGTGCCGCTGTAGGCGAGGGGTTCGAGGGCCCCGATCAGAAGGGCCCGCTGCCCGTAGAGGAGCCCGACGACGCGATCGCCGTGGACGCGCCGGGCCATCGAGCGGCCCGGCGGGAAATAGTGGGAGGCCCCGCCGAGGTCGGTCACGATGGTGACAAACCCAAGGCTACCTGCTGCTCCGGCAAGAGGAAGGCATTCCCCGCTCCCCCGCCCAAACCAGGCCGTTCAGTACCTTGAGCAGTGGTTTGAGGCGGCGCATCACTTCTTCACTCCTCGGTTCCGGGGAGGGCGCGATCCGCACCGTGCCGGCGCGGGTCCTGATCACGTAGGTGATCTCGTCCGCCGAACCGGCGGGCGGTGGGTAGTCGCCCGCGATCGCCTGAATGTCGGCGTCCCTCACCGCCACCCGCAGCTTCCTCCAGGCCCGAGGCCGCAGCGCGAGCTTCGCCGTGCAGCGTCCCAGGGTCACCCGTGCCCGGCGGCCTTTGGAGACGACGAGCGACGGCCGTGGACCGCCGATCCCGCCTTCCTGTCGATAGGAAACGACGACACCGGTACGCGAGGAGGCCGCCGAGCCTTGGCCGGCGGCGCTGCGTGGCGGACCGGCGGCAGGCGGGATCTGCGGTGGTGCCAGGGGTGGGCTCGCCACGCTCGCGGTCCAGCCCACCGTCGCGCTTTCGCAGCCGTCGTAGCGAAGGTCGATGATCCGGTAGGAGACGGTGCCTTCCGCCCGCTGGGCGGCCGGGAAGAAGCCGCTGAACACCAGCCCAGCGCTGGGGCTCCCATCCGAGAACGCTTCCGCCTTGATCGGGAACGCCCCTTCGACAATGCCGTCGAAGCGCATGCCGCAACTTTCCGGAACCTGGGTCGCCTGGAAGCGCGTGACAGAAGTGCCGTCGGCAGAGACCTCGAATTCGACCCCGCCGCCTTCGGCCGTGGTGCCCTTGTAGGTGGCGGGGTATCCGTAGTTGGAGGCGACGGCCGGCGGGGCGAGGCAGCCAAGGAGCAGGGCGAACACCCCACCTGCGAGCGCAGTTGACAGCCATCGGCTGCGCATGGCTCGGAGTTTACCGCGCCCGCTTCCCAGGTCGGTATGGCTCTCAGATGCCAAGGGAGCCAGCCTCCCCCTGGACGGCCGTCGCCGGAGGCTCGCCGCTCTCGTCGGAACTGTGCGTGGCATCCGCCGAGCGGCACGCCAACCCGGGCGGCGCGAAGCGCATGTAGTGGCCGAAGATCCAGTGGACGACGCGGCGATTGGCGCCGAGCAGGCGGATCGCCGGGCCGAGGAGGCGCGGCGGTACGTGCGGCAACATGCGCTGCCCGCGCAGGAGCCAGCGGAACTTCCACGCGTGGACGCCGGCGAAGTCGACATAGCGGGCGGTCGCCTGCGCGCGGCTTTGCCGTCCTTCGACGACGCCGCGCAGCTCGCGCCCGAGGGCGATGCCGTAGTAGAGGGCCGGGCGGATTCCCTCGGCGGTCAGCGGCATGCAGTGTCCTGCCGAGTCGCCGACGAAGAAGACGCCGGCCTCGGTTGCTGCTCGCAGCTTGTGGGGTATGTAGTTGCCCTGGTAGTGGACCAGATCGCGACCGAGATCCTCTGCCAGCAGCTCGACCGGCTCGCGGAGGGGGAAGCGCGGGTCGAGGGAGCCCACCCCGATCCGCACCTCGTCACCGGCCGGGAACGACCAACAGTAGCCCGCCCGCACGTAGCGACGGTCGATCCAGATCTCGAACTCCATGCCGCGGCCGGGGGGATGGACCTCGATGGCACGTGAGAGCGGCGCGTCGGGAGGCTGGTAGCTCTCGCCCGAGGCAAGCAGCCGGCGCCAGCCGAGCGCGTCGACCACCAACGGTGCGCTCAGCACGCCCCGGTCGGTGTCGACCGCGATCACCTCGCCTCCCACGCCGTCGTCGGATCCCGCCCCGCTGGCGTCTGCGCGCGCGGCGAGACCGTTCACCTTGGCAGTCTCGAAGCGCGCGTTGCAGTCGCGCCAGAGCAGCCGGCAAAGCTCGCCGTAGTCGAAGGTCGAGAAGCTCCAGGGCAGCCGGTACCGCCTGGTGCCGTGCGGCGTATGGACGAGCAGCGAGTCGAAGCGCTGGCACTCGGAGGCGGTCAGGCCCATCGCCTCTAACCACGCGGTTGGGATGCCGCCGGCCGAGGTCGCTCGCTCACCGATCTCGTAGCGGTCGATGACCATCACGTCGGCGCCGCTGCCGGCCAGCTCTCGCGCCACAGCGAGGCCAGCAAAGCTGGCACCGCAGATCAGCACATCCCGACTGCCCGAGAGCGGGCTTCGTTCATCTCTCCGCTTGGTGGCTCGGGTCGGCATTTGTAGTCACGCGAGCGCTGGCAGTTCATCGGGCTCCCAGTGACCGCGCGGCACCCGCGGTATTTCGGGCACTGCGATGGCGGAAATCCTCTCTTTGGCGGAGAAGTGCCAGTCGAACCAGATCGTGCTCTCTGCCTCCCACCAGTCGAGCGGAGTGCCATAACCCACCTCCTTTAGCACCTGCAGCGCACCCATGCGCTCGAGCCAGCGTGGCTCTGACGGCGCCGGCTGGCGCCAAAAGGAGAGCGCGCCATTGGCCGTCATGTGGGTGCCCGCAAAACGGCTAGCCATCTGCTGCCAAACGCGGCGGTCGCCGAATAGGTCCGGCGCGTCGAGCACGAAGTCCGCCTCGGCAAGGCGGTCCTCGATCACGAAGAGCTCCACCGGTTCGGGTTCCAACACCCACGCGGCTCGATCACGCCACTCGCACAGATCTGGTGGCAGCACAGCGCGCATCCGCTCGACATAGGCGGAGCTGCCGTCGTAAAACGTCGAGGTCCAGATCCCGCCATTCGGGCGACCGAGCGGGTCGTCTTCGACCGGCGAGACGATCTCCGGTCCCGGTTGTGGGTCCGTGCCAAACCAGTCAACCCACAGCTGAGGTCCGAGCGCGAGCGTCATTACTTGGCCCCCAGTGCGGGATCCGTCGCGTGGCGGTGCTTGCGCGCTGGGGCTGCATCGTTGCGTATCCCAGGGGGTCGAAGGGACGCCTCATGGCCCACTGGCGCAGCGATGGGGTCGCGGTGTGGCGCTGAACGATGGCGCGATGCAGAGGCGTCGACGGACCGTGGTTCAAGCACACGCAAGGCGTGACGCCGGCCGGCGCGTCCTCCAGGGCGAGCTGCGCGCGAACCCGCAATCCTCGACCAGACGCCCTCGGCTTGCCAAGCGATGCCATAACCGAGGATCCCCCCCGCCACCACGTCTCCGTAGTAATGAGCGCGGCGGCGTACCCTTAGGTAGCCGATGCCGATAGCAACCAGATGTAGCCATCTGCGTTGCCGCGAACCTCGGTGCCAGCCGGCGATCGCGAAGGCACAAGCCGTGTGGGTACTCGGAAAGCCCGCGGCGCTGAGTCGGCCGAGCGGAGCGATGCGCATAGAAACGCCCGGACGGGGGCGACGAATCACGAGCTTGCACGCGGTCGATGCGGATGCGGCCAGCACAACGATCCCCGGCGTCAGAAGCCATCGAGCACGCGAACCACGATCGGCCAACGCTCCGACCACGACGACAGGCGCCCACCACACTCGAGCGGCCATTCGCAGCACCAAAGTCCGCCGTGCGGTGCCCTTCATCTACTTCTCCCGCCGATAGACCATGTCGGCGATCTCGCGCAGCGGCTCCGTGGGCCCTGGCACGACCGACGCAATTTCCTCCAGGCCCCCGAGGCTGCGCTCATGCAGTTCCTTCGCCGTCTCCCGGGCCTGCCGGAGGCCGAACATGGTGACGTGGGTCAGCTTTCCGGCACGCCGATCGCTGCCCGGCATCTTCCCCAGCCAACGGGCCTTGCCGGTCTCGTCGAGGATGTCGTCGACAACCTGGAAGAGGGAGCCAAGGCTGGCGGCGAAGCGGTCGAAGGCAGGATCGGTGCGATTGGTCGCCAGCAGCGACCCGCAGCGGACGCAAGCGACGAGCAGGCACCCGGTCTTAAGCATCTGCATCCGTTCGAGGTCGGAGTGGTCACGCGGCCTGTATTTCGTCACGTCGAGGTACTGGCCGGCGACCATCCCAGGGGTCCCGCTTGCCTCAAGCACCACCCCGAGCACACGGTTGCGCAGCTCAGCGGGGCCCGGCTGCTCTTCGAGGATCAACCGCTGGGACTCGCTCAGCAGCGCGCAGCCGGCGAGGATCGCGACATCGTCGCCGTAGAGCCGGTGCAGGGTCGGGCGACCGCGGCGCTTGGCGTGGTTGTCCATCGCCGGCAGGTCATCGACGATCAACGAGTTCGTGTGCAGGAGCTCTAGCGCGCAGGCGGTCGGCATCACCCGCTCGACCGGGGCGCCGAGTGCCTGGGCGGCGGCCATGACCAGGATTGGCCGCACCCGCTTGCCGCCACCAAGCAGCGAGTAGCGCGCCGCCTCGGCAAGCCGCTCGGCACCGGCCGGGGCGGGAAAGTCAACCTCTTCGAGGGCGCGCTCCACCCGCTCATGCATCTCGGACAGGGAGAGCGCCTGCGGGGCGACTCGATCCGCGTGACCGATTGCGGTGCCGCGGCGATCGTTCGCTGAAGCGCTGCGTGGACGCAGGCCCGGCGCCAGCGGGGTCACGCCGACTGCCACCTCGCCCTGACCAGCACTCGCAGCCGGCCGGTTCACAGAGCATCACCCCCGGACCCCGCCTGCCCAGAACGGTTGCTCGCGCAGGCCGGAGGAAGCCCCCATTTTCCGATCGCGAGGATTCTGTCGATGATTTCGAGCAGCGGTTCGAGCTGCGCTAGAACCGCTTCGTATTCGGGCAGCGGGGCGGGTGCGATGCTCACCTCATGGCCGTCGGACCTGACCACGTAGGTGATCACGTCAGCGGAGCCTTCGGGAGGCGGGTATTCCCCGGCAGTGGAGGCGAGGTCGGCCCTCTCAAGCGCGCCGCGCAGCCTCAACCAGAGCCGGGACTGCAGCTTGAAACCGGTGCCACAGGTTCCCAGCCGTAGCGTTGCCCACGCCTGCTTCGAGACCGTCAACGAGGGTCGCGGACCGCCGATCCCGCCTTCCTCGCGGTAGGAGAGGAGGGGACCTGGATGAGAAGAGGATTCCGACGATTCACCGGCAGCACCACAGGCGCTGGCTCCGAGAGAGGGCGCAAGCGCCACTACAACAGCCACCGTGAGACCGCCCGCTCTCACCATGACTTTCCTTCTACCGGCGTTGACGTGGCGCTAGACACACGCAGGCTCATTCCGGTTTAAAGGCGGCGACCTCGCCGCTCGTGTTCACGGCTGCACAGAGCGTCGCGGATGCGCAGGAAACGCTTTTGACGCCAGTGCCGAGAGCATGGTTCTTGCTCCACGATTCACCGGTGTTGCTTGACCTGAAGACGTAGTTGCCTCCCTGGTCCCCTGCCACACAGGTCGAGCCCGTGCAGGTGATCGCGTTTAGTTCACTGGCGCCTTCGATGGTTTTTTTGGAGACGCTCGCTTCACCGCTGCCATTGATCGTCAGGTTGAGCACCTGACCGCTGCCGTCGACCGCCATGCAGAAGGTCGTCGAGGTACAGACGATCCCCCGCAGCGGCGTCGTGCCGTCGATGTTGGTCGCTTTCCACCCGGCCGCTTCTTTGACGCCTTTTTCGGTGACGGCGACGTGGACGTTGCCGGTGCCGTCGACCACTGCGCAGAAGGAGGCCGAGAGGCAGGAGGCGGCTTTCATCGCCCCGGTACCGATGCTGACCGCCGTCCAGGTCGCCCCCGACGGTTTGGTCGAGTAGCGGATGAAGCCTTCGCCTTCCTGGGTGGCGATGCAGAACGAGGTCGACGGGCAGGAGAATCCGTTGACGCCATTGGAAGGCGTGAACGAGGTCAGGAATGAGCCCCCGAGCGAGGTGGCACGGTAGACGTTGCCGCCGCCGCCCGCCACCGAGCCGTCGGCGAGCTCGCAGAGCGTGGTCGACGGGCAGGCGACCGCCTCGGCCGGGCTCTGGCCGCTCGGGCCCGCCCAAGAGGTCCAGGTCGCCGCCGCCGTCGCGCTGACGTTGGTCGAGTAGAGGGCATTGCCTTTGGCCCCGGCAGCGGCACAGGTGGTCGTCGAGGGGATGCAGGAGATCGAGTTCAGAGCGGTGCCCGATTCGAGCGTCTGCATGTGGGCCTTCTGATCCCAGTCGATGCACGTCTGGGCGGGGAGCGTGGTTTCGTTGGCGCTGTTGGTCACCTGCGCTACGAATCGCCCTTTGCCCGTCGAGCAGCCGGGTTCGCCTGCTTCCCCGTTCTGATGGATCCAGGGCGCCGCCGTCCCGCCGCAGGCTTTCGTCCCCGGTTCCCCGGCACGGGCGCAGAGTTCGACCCCGAATTCGCCGAAGCCTACGGGGATCGAGGTGCCTTCCACGACCACTTCGACCGCCCCGGTCGTGAAGGTCAGTTTTCCGCCTTCTTCGCTCACCCAGGCATAGCCGTGACCTTCGTGCCCTTCGTAGGTCGCCCTGGCTTCGTAGCAGGCGATCGCCGCCGCTGGGCACTGCGAGCCCGTCCACGTTTTGAGCGATCGCAGCCCCGCCCCACCGTAGATGATGCGGCTTTCTTCGCCAGCGCAGACGATCGAGCGGCCGATTGCCAGCCCAACCCAGGAACCGTTGGCCAAGTTGGTGGTCGGGTTGACTTTGTCGCCGGCGGGTAGGGTGACCGTCATCTTCGTGTTCAGCGAGGCTTTGCCGGTGCACGTAGTCGGCGAGCCTTTCCTTTCGACTGAGGTGCCACAGGCGACGCCACCGGCGACAAACGGCGAGACCTGGCCGGGGACGTAGTGGCCCGGCGTGTCAGCGTAAAAACCGTTGACCTGGAATTCGTTGGTATAGGGACCGGTGCAGTTGGGGTCGGTGATGATCGTCGGTTCTTCGAGCGTCGTCGTGTGCGCTTCGACTTCGGTGTTAAGCCGTTGGAAGCCGCTGGCGTAGTTCATCCCGCCGTAGCTGGGCAGATGCAGCCACTTCAGTTCTTTTTCGATCAGGTCGGCCAATTCGCCAGCGTCTTCGCCACCGAACAGGCGGTCGTCCTGGGCCAAGCGCTTGAGCGCCGCTCGGATCTTGGCCATCTCCGAAGCCGAGAGAGGGAACTTATCCCCTTCGCCTTCCATCAGGCCTTCGAGAGCAGGCGCAATTTCCTGTAGACCTGAGACTGCCGTTTCCTCAAGCTGCGGGTCCTCGGAGACGAGTTCCGTCACCCGTCCCATGTGTTCTTCGTAGAGCGGCAGGAAGTAGTGACCGGCGGCCGAGGTCTGGGCAAGCTGGCCGCGGGCGCGGTAGAGGGTTTCCAGCATCGCCAGCGTCGAGGAGGCCCCATTGGTGTCTTCTTCGTCTTTCAGCGCCCGCGCAAAGGAACATACGAATATGATGGTGCAGTTCGGTGCGGGTGGCTGCGCAGTGCCGTTGAGGCCCACTTCGTTGAAGGCCGATACCACTGAGTTGTACTGTTTCGAACCGCCCCCATATAGATCTGCCGCCGACTGGATAGCGCCGTTTCGGGCGTCCTCCAGGGTCGACTGCGGATTCAGGTAAACCGTCAGAGTGCGGTAGAAGATCTGCGCCGCGGTGGGCACGCCGAGGCTCGTCGCGATGAGGTAGTAGGCGTGGCTCGTGATCGTGCTGTTCTGGTGGACGCCAAAGTTATCTTCACATCCCGCCCACCATTCCGAGAGGTTTTCCGGATCGGGCGGTCCCATTTCGGAGTGTTCATTGGGATGTTTGAGGCTGCGGAAGGCGCCAATCGGCAGATCCTCGCCCATTAGCCAATCGGCACTTCCTTTGGCGAACCACTCGACAGACTCCCCCATGATGTCGGAGAAGCTCTCGTTGAGCGCACCCGACTGGTAACTGTAGACAAGGTTGGCGGTGTATTCGGTGACCGCATGGGTCATCTCGTGGCCAACGACATCGCGGGCGGAGGCGTAATTGTCGCCAAAGATCATCTGCACACCATTCCAGAAGGCGTTTTCGAGGTGCGGACGAAAGTGAGCGGTCGAAATCAGCGACGCGCCGTGGTTGTCAAAGCTGTCGCGGCCAAACCATTCTTTATAGAAATTGTAGGTGTCACCCGTGTATTCATAGGCGTGGTCAACATCTACGTTGCCGGTTGCGCCTTGGCCCTCACTCCTGGCAAGAGTTCCAGGAAGCGAGGTGCCGTTTTTGGCGTTGTAGACCAGCCGGTTGCGGGCGCTGGTGACCTTAGGGAGGACTTCGAGAATCTTGCCGTCGACCGCGTCGATGACGTATTCGTTGGAAATCTGCCCCTTCCCGTCGATGAGCCAGACGAACCAAGCGAGGCGGGCGGCGGAGCCGGAGACCCGTGGCCCGACACCCGCGTAGACCTGCAGACTGGGCGCTTTCACCAAGTCGCCGGTCGGCAGCGCTTGCTTGGCGCGGGCGATGGCTTCTAGACTCGTGAGCTGCGCTTCGTCGTCAGCGACGGAGAGATCGGGCACTACGGACCCGTTCATTGAGGTGACGAACTTGCCGCTGGGCGCGAAGTGGACGCTGATGCGGCCGCCGAACACCGGCACGCCGTCCGCCATTTGGTCAAAGTAGACGTGGGTCATACCGAGGCCGTCGGTCCTGGCCTGTGAGCGGCCCAATTCCGAGGGGCGCGAGGAGAGGCCGAACAGGTCCCCGTACTGGGAGAGGACCGTCCGCGCCTTTGCGGCCGGCGGTTCGTTGGTCGAGGCGTCCGTCGCGGCGAGCGGGATGTTGACGTTGGCGCTGCCGAGCGCACGGGTTGAGGGATTGACGGCGACCCGCACGGCGCCGGTACTGTCTTCTTCGAGTTCCGCTGCGGCGGCCTTGGTGATCGGCGCATAGTTAATCTTCGGCGGCGTTGGTGCGCTTGAGGCGCTGCCGGTTGGCCCCATCGCGAGCACCATCACCGGCACCGCGGCGAAGGCGAGCCCGGCGGTGGCGCGGCCGACAACACCCTGACGGGCCGGGTCAACCCAGCGGCCGTTTGCCCCCGCGTGCACAGCAATCGCCGCTTCGCCCAGCACCGCCACCAGCTGCCGCCTCGACTCGGCGCCGCCGACCAGCACCCGCGCGGTCGCACCCAACCCGCAACCGAAGAAGGCCAGCAGCGGCACATGCCAGAGCAGCGAGCCGGTGTCGGGGGCGAAGTGGAAGCCAAGTAGGCCACCGACCTGAGCGTCGACACGAGCAAGGAGCCCGATCAGCCATGCGAAGGCGGTAAGGAGCACAGCTGCCCGCAGCGCGTTGACGAGGCCAACCTTGACATCGTCGCCGGCGCGACGGGCGGTCAGCCAGCCGAGCGAGAGCACGGTCGCCAAACCCAGCATCGGCAGCAGGGTGATGGCGCCTGGGACGCTGCCGGCCGGGTGCGCGGCCGTGGTCGGCGGCCCGCCGCCGAAGGCGGAAATCGAGCCGTGGCCCTGCGAGAGCGCCGACATGCCCCAGTCGACGGAGACCCCGAAGGCCGCCAGAAAGACGGTCGCTACCAGCGTCGGCAACGCAATCAGGACGGTGCCGAGTGCCATGGTGAGGCTCCCGAAGGCAAGCGAGCGAACCTCGTCGCCTAAGAAGGCAAAGGCGCCGACGACGGCGACAAGCGCACACGCCGCCAAGCTGACAGCGAGGACGCGTAGCGAGAGCGACAGCGGCGTCGCCCACCCGCCGAGCAGCCGCGCCGCCTCGCGTCGCGACCGCTTCCCGTGGAGTCCGACGAGGACGCCGGCGGCGCCGAACAGCAGCCCCCAAGCGCCGGGAAGGACGAAGGCCTCGACCGGCGAGGGAGCGACGGCGATCTGTTCGCCGAAACCACGAATCGTGACGTGCATCGGCATGAAGACGGCGGCGAGGCCAGCGATCAGCGCGAAGCAAGCCGGAATCAGGAGGCCGAACTGCATCCGCCGCCGCCGCGAGCCAGGCGCAAACCGGACCGCGAGCGCGGTCGCGGCGGCGACCGAGAGGCCGATCAGGAAGAGACCGGGAAGAGCCGCAAACCGCAGTTCAGCGGTGTGGTTGAAGAACGAGACGCCGACCAACTGCGAAAGGTAGAACGCTCCGATGGCGTCTTCGCCAGCAGCGCGCAGCGGATGCGGCGTCGGGCCTACGTTGCCTGCCCGCAGCACATCGACGAGGAAGGCGAACGCGCCCATCGCGACGAGGGCGACGGCGATCGCGAGAACGGCAGCGCCAACGCATACCAATCCCGTGGCGAAGAAATGACGCAGCTGTTGACTAGTACGCATCGCCTCTCCCTGTGTCCTGTGTGTTATTTCCCGCAAAGGCCAGCCTGCCAAGTGCAGGCCCACCTGTCATCGCCAGGACGGACGGACTTCTTATGACGACGGTGTCATCACAACGACCGTCGTTCTTGTTACTCTCGGCTCCCTGCTTTTAGGTAGGCGAGAGCATTCATCGCAGCCTGAGGCGCCGTTTGGCATGACCGTGTTTGAAGCCGGGACTGCCGCCGAAGCGAGCACTCAGGTGGATAGGTGAGTGCGGATCCGCAGCGGCGAATGAAAGCCGCGTACGCCAGTTGCCATCGGCAATCTGCGCCCGGCCGGACACGCTCACCCAGTGGCCTTGGTGATGGATCCAGGCCCTGATACCGATCGCGCCGCGGGCTCCGTCAGCGATCGTGCCGCGGACAGTGATCCGCAGGCCAAAGCGGACTTTCTTCACATGCACCTTCCCTATCCGCAGTCGGGGGCTGGCCAAGGGCTCGAAGCGGGCGATCAAAGTCGTGTTGGCGCCGATCATGAGCCGACAGGTGCGGGAGTCACCACAACCGGAACCCAACCAGCCGGCGAAGGCCGAGTCCGAGGCGGGGGTCGCGGTCAAGGTCACCTCGGTGCCATCGGCGAAAGCGTGCGAGCAGGCCGACGGGCAGGAGATCGCGCCAGCGCCGCCCTCAACCTTGCCCCCTCCCCCGCCCGCGAGCTCGACCCTCAGCGTGTGGGTCGGGGCGGGCGGCGTGATCCCGATGCCCGAGAGCGCAACGGTGTCGGGGCTCGTGGGCGCGTTACTGGTCACGGTCAGCGCCGCCCCCCCCGCCCCAACGCTGCTGGGCGTGAAGCTGACATCAATCGAGCAGCTCGAGCCCATTGCCAGCGTCGACGGGCAAGTGCTCGTCTGATCGAACCCGCCCACGGCGGCGCTGATCCCGATGCCTTCGATCGCCAGATTGGCGCCACCGGTATTCGAAACGGTCACGGTCTTGGTCGCAGCGCTGCCGACGGCCTGATTGCCAAAGGCGAGCGAGCCCGGGTCGAGCACCAGCCGCGGGATCGCATAGTGGATCGTGCCGGTCACACTCGCCGGGCTGACCGAGGCGGCGTACTGGGTGTCGAGCAGGGCGGAGATCGCGTCGTCGTCGCCATCGGCCGTGAGGACATCGGGACCGCCGTCGCCGTTGAGGTCGGCGATGGTGACAGCGGTCGGGCTGTTGCCGGTGCCGAAGGTCTGCTGGCCAGAGAAGCTCGGCGTCCCGGCACCGGGTTCGGTGGTGTTGAGGAGGACGGACGCGGTGTCGCCTCCTTCATTAGAGACGAGTAGGTCCGGGACGCCGTCGCCATTGAGGTCGGCAGTCGTGACGGAACTCGGCGCGTCACCGGCTTCGAAGCTGTGCGGCAACGCGAAGCTCGAGGTCGAGGCTCCGGGCGCCGTCGTGTTGAACAGGACGGAGGCGGAATCAGACCCTTCGTTTGCGGCCACCAGGTCCGCCTTGCCGTCGCCGTTGAGGTCGGATGCCTTGACCGAGCTTGGGTGTTCGTCCGTGCCGAATGCCTGCTGCGCCGCGAAGCTCGGAGTCGCGGCTCCCGGCGCCGTGGTGTTGAGCAGGACCGAGGCAGTGTCTTCGTCGTGGTTGACGGCAATAACGTCTGGCTTACCGTCGACGTTGACGTCGGCGACGGTAACTGCGGACGGGGCATTACCGACGACGAAGGCCTGCTGAGCGGCAAAGCTCGGGGTAGCTGCGCCGGGCACAGTGGTGTCGAGCAGAACCGAGACGTTGTTTTCATCGTGATTGGCGACGACGAGGTCGGGCTTGCCGTCGCCGTTGAAATCGGCGGTGGCAACCGCGGACGGGGTTTCGCCTACTGCGAAGGTCTGTCGCGCCGTGAAGCTCGGGGTCCCTGCTCCGGGTTCGGTGGTGTCGAAAAGGACCGAGGCGGTTTCAGCAAATTCGTCAGCGACGACGAGGTCGGGTTTCCCGTCGCGGTTGAAGTCGGCGGTGGCAACTGAGCTCGGAGCGTTGCCGACGACGAAAGTCTGCTGCACGGTGAAGCTCGGGGTCGAAGCCCCCGGCGCGGTCGTGTCGAGCAGGACCGAGGCGGCGTCGTCGTCACGGTTGCCGACGACCAGGTCGGGCTTGCCGTCTCCGTTGAAATCGGTCGCCGCAATTGAGCTCGGGTGCCCGCCGGCCGCCGCCTCCTGCTCAGTAGCCAGACTTGGCGCGGTCGCGGTCGGAGCGGCGGTGGTGTTAAGCGAGACCAAGACTTTGTTCGATTCACGGGTGTAGATCAGGTCCTGCTGCCCGTCGCCGTTGAGGTCTGCGGTGACGAGGCCCAGCGGAATCGGCTCGGCTTCGACCGTCTGAATGGCGAAGCCCGGGACCGATGTGCCTGGCGCCGTAGTGTTGAGCAGGACCGAGAGGCTGTGATTGCCGTGGTTACCGGTGATCAGATCGACCCGTCCGTCCCCGTTCAAATCGACCGCCTGGAGGGAGCGAGGTTCATTGCCGACCGCAAAGGTCTGCTCTGGGGCGAAGCTCGGGGTCGAGGCGCCCGGGGCAGTGCCGTTGAGCAGGAGCGAAACTGAATCGCCTTCGTTGTTAGCGACGACCAGATCAGGTCGGCCGTCGCCGTTCACGTCGGCCGCCCTGACCACGTTTGGAAGTTTGCCGACCGGCAGGTCCGCCTCGGAGCCGAGGCTCAGGTTCGAGGCGCCGGGTGGAGTGGCGTTGAGGATGACTACGACTTCGTCGGCGCCCGCCTGGCTGGAGATGATCAGGTCGGGACGGCCGTCGCCGTTGACGTCGGCCGGCAGCACGAACCCGGGAGCGAAGAAGGCGAAGAACTGGCGCGGCCCGAAGCTGGCGGTCGAAGCACCTGGCGAAGTGGTGTTGAAGAAGACGGAGATCGCGTGTTCGTCGATCGTGTCGTTGGCCACGACCAGATCGGGGCGACCGTCGCCGTTGATGTCTTCGAGGACCGGCAACCTCGGGCCTTTGCCTGCTTCGAAGACCTGCTCGGAGGAAAAGCTCAAGGTCGAAGCGCCGGGTGAGGTGGCGTTGAGGAGGACTGAGAAGTCATCGCCGTTGGCCACGACCAGATCGGGGCGACCGTCGCCGTTGATGTCTTGCGGAGTGGCCACTTCGGGGCCGCCGCCAACCGCGAAGCTCTGGGGAGCGGCCAGACTCGGCGTCGGCGAGCCGGGAGTCGTAGTGTCCAGGAGAACCGAAACAGAACCGGCGTTGTTGCTGGGAACGATCACATCAGGCTCGCCGTCGCCGTTCATGTCGGCGACCTTGATCTTGCCCGTGACGGTTCCCCCGGCGGCGAAGCTCACCCGTTCGGCGAAGCTCGGGGTCGGACCGACGCCAGCGGCGCCAAACAGCTTTAGCGTGAACCTCGTAGGGGGCGCGAAGGCGGATTTCCCGAATACCTGCACCGGGATACTGGCCGCGTTTGCCCCCGCTGGCACCTTCAGGTTCCCGCTGGTGGCCGTGTAGTCGGCCCCCGCTTCCGCCGTGCCGTCTTCGGTCTGATATTGCAGCCAGGTGTCGAAGCTGAGGTCGCCAAGGCGTTCCAGCGGGAAGCTCATCGTCACCGGCGCGGTGCCAGTCACGGTTGCGTCCGCGGAAGCGGCAGTCACCGCGGTGGAGCTTGCCCTCGCGCTGCCGGTGAAGGCCAGCACGAACATCGCTACGGTCAGGAGCGTTGCGCGCACGGTCGGCCTCCCTATCCACTTCAAGAATCGCAACCCGACCAATAGTGACCCCCCGTGCGAAATTGTCTCAGACAGCACATTGCCCGGCTTGGACTACCGCCTTCGCCGGTGCAATGTGCATTCTACAACTACTCAATACTTCTTCATACGCTCAGGGTACTCACCGTAGATCAAACGCAGTGGCCTGGCCGGTGTTGTCGATCGTGACGCAAAGCGAGTTCGACGAACAGGAAACGGCGGTCAGATGTTTGCCCAGTTCGTGGTGCTTGAACCAGGCTTCGCCGGCACTGTCGGAGACGAAGACGTTTCCTATGGCATCGACGGCGACACAGGTCGAGTTCGTCGTGCAGGTAACTGCGGTCAGTTCGTTGCTGTCGTCGATGTCCCGGTTCGAGACGACCGTCGCCCCACCGCCGCCGGCGATCGTCAGCCGCAGGATGTTGCCAGCGCCATCGATCGCGACGCACGAGGTCGTCGAAGTGCAGGCAGCACCGGTCAGAGCGGTACCGCTGTTGACGTTGGTTTCCGTCCAGGACGACGATTTGATTTTTTCGTTGCTGGTCGCGACGTGGACCCGGCCTTTGTTGTCTGCCATCACGCAGAAGGACGTCGAGAGGCAAGACACGGACTTGATCCCAGCTTCTCCTTGTTTCAGCACTTCCCACGAAGCCGACGCGGGGCTGGTCGAGTAGGAGAAGTTGCCGTTGCCGTCGTGCCCGGCGACGCAGAGCGAGGCGGACGGACAGGCGATCGCGCTGACGCCGAAGGTTGGGCTCAGCGCCGAGGTGAACGCACCTCCGAACGAGGTCGCGTAGTAGAGGTTGCCACCGGCCGCTTCCTTGCCATCGGCGATCACGCAGAGCGTTTTCGTCGGACAGGCGACCGCCTGACTCGGGCTCTGCCCGGAGGGCCCACTCCACGAGTTCCAAGTCGAGGTGCCGGTAGCGCTAACGTTGGTCGAGTAGAGCGCTTTGCCGGCGCTGTCGGTGGCCACGCATTCGGTCGTGCCTGGGATGCATGAGACGGCGTTGAGGCTGTTGCCGCTGTCGATCATCTGCGTCTGGTGCGGGGCCGTTTCCTGCGGGTTGAAGGTGACGACGTCACCGGAGACGTTGACCCCGCCACAGAGCCATGCCGAGATACAAGAAACGCTGTTCAGCTTGTCTCCGGAGGCGTAGCGCTTGCCCCAGCTCGAGCCGGTGTTGTAGGAGGTGAAGATCGCCCCTTTTCCGTCCCCCGCGACACAGGTCGAGCCCGTGCAGGTGATCGCATTCAGTTCGCTGGCGCCTTCGATGGTTTTTTTGGAGACGCTCGCTTCACCGCTGCCATTGATCGTCAGGTTGAGCACCTGACCGCTGCCGTCGACCGCCATGCAGAAGGTCGTCGAGGTACAGACGATCCCCCGCAGCGGCGTCGTGCCGTCGATGTTGGTCGCTTTCCACCCGGCCGCTTCTTTGACGCCTTTTTCGGTGACGGCGACGTGGACGTTGCCGGTGCCGTCGACCACTGCGCAGAAGGAGGCCGAGAGGCAGGAGGCGGCTTTCATCGCCCCGGTACCGATGCTGACCGCCGTCCAGGTCGCCCCCGACGGTTTGGTCGAGTAGCGGATGAAGCCTTCGCCTTCCTGGGTGGCGATGCAGAACGAGGTCGACGGGCAGGAGAATCCGTTGACGCCATTGGAAGGCGTGAACGAGGTCAGGAATGAGCCCCCGAGCGAGGTGGCACGGTAGACGTTGCCGCCGCCGCCCGCCACCGAGCCGTCGGCGAGCTCGCAGAGCGTGGTCGACGGGCAGGCGACCGCCTCGGCCGGGCTCTGGCCGCTCGGGCCCGCCCAAGAGGTCCAGGTCGCCGCCGCCGTCGCGCTGACGTTGGTCGAGTAGAGGGCATTGCCTTTGGCCCCGGCAGCGACACAGGTGGTCGTCGAGGGGATGCAGGAGATCGAGTTCAGAGCGGTGCCCGATTCGAGCGTCTGCATATGCACTTCGCGTTCCCACGCCACGCAGCTGCGGGCAGGAAGCGTCGTGCCGCCGCCGCTGTTAGTCACCGTCACGGTGTAGAGGCCTTTTCCGGTCGAGCAGCCAGGTTCGCTGTATTCCCCGTTCTGGTGGACCCAGGGCTGCGACGAGCCGCCGCATTCTTTCGTCCCGGGTTCACCGGCGCGGGCACAGAGTCTGACCCCGAACTGGCCGAAGCCTACCGGAACCGTTTCTCCCATGACCACCACTTTGACCGGGGACATGGTCATGGTCAGTTTGCCGCCTGATTCCGTTACCCAGGCGTAGCTGGTACCGGTGAATTCTCCTTCTCCGTTTTTGTAGGTAGATTTACCTTCGTAGCAGGAGATCGCCGCTTCCGGGCACTGTGCTGCGGTCCAGGTTTTCACCGACCGGAGCGCACCTTCGCCATAGGGAATGACCTGGCTTTTCGTGCCAGCACAGGCGATTACGGAGCCTTTGCCCCACCCGACCCAAGAGCCGTTGGCGAGGCTGGAGCTCGGGTTGACTTTGTCACCCGGAGGCAGGTTGACCGTGACCGTCGTGTTCAGCGTCGCTTTGCCGGTGCAGCTATTTTCCGGGCCTTCTTTTTTGACCACGGTCCCGCAGGCGACGCCTTCCGCATTCAGCGGCGCGGCCTGGCCCGGGATGTAGTGGTCGGGCGTGTCGACGTAGAAGCCATTGACCTCAAAATTGTTGTTGTACGGGCTGTTGAGGCAGTTGAGGTCGCTGACCGTGCCTTCTTCGACGAGCAGCGCGTTCGTTTCGACTTCGCTGTTGAGGCGTTGGAAGCCGCTCTTGAAGTTCATCCCGCCGTAGCTGGGCATTTCCATCCAACCCAGTTCTTCTTCGATCAGGTCGGCGAGTTCGCCAGCCCCTTCGCCCGCGTAGAGGCGGTCGTCTTCGGCCAGCCGTTTCAGCGCTGCTTCGATCCGCACCATCAGTTCCGGCGAGAGTTCGAATTCTTCCCCGTTGCCTTCGATCAGAGCATCGAGCGCAGGCGTCAGTTCTTCCAATCCGGTCGCCGCTTCTTCCGCCAGCGTCGTGTCCTGGGAGACGAGTTCGGTGATTCGGCCCATGTGCCCTTCGTAGAGCGGCATGAAGTATTTGCCGGCCACCGAGTTCTGGGCAAGCTCCCCGCGCGCCCGGTAGAGGGTTTCGAGCATTTCCACGACTGATTCGGAGCCTTCTGCTTTCACCTGGGTCTTCAGCGCCCGGGCGAACGAGCACGGGTTCGAGGCCGGGCAGTTTTTGAGAGTCGGCTGCGCGGTTCCGTTCAGGCCCACGGTGTTGAAAGCCGTTTTCACGATTTCGTATTCAGGAGAACCTTCCCCGTAGAATTCGGTCATGATCTTGAGCACCGCCGCGCGCGCATCCTCAAGGGTCGAGTTCGGACTCAGGTAGGTCGTGAACGCCCTATAGAAGATTTCCGCGACTTCATGAATGCTTCCTCCCGTAGCGATCCATTCTTTTGAAATCAGGTAGAAGGCGTGGCTCGTGATCGTGCTGTTGATGTGCACGCCGAGATTGTCGGCGCAGGTCGCGTCCCATTCTGAGAGTTTTTCGGGATCTGCGTGCGAGTCGCCCGAGCCGAGGAGTTCTTTGAATTTTTTCGGTTCCGAGAGACTGCGGAAGGCGCCGGTCGGAAGATCGTTCCCCATTTCCCAATTGAGGGATTTTTCTTCGCCTTCGAGTTTTTCGGCTTCGATTGCCGTCCCGATCATGTCGGAGAAGGCCTCGTTCAGGGAGCCTGGCTGACCCGACATCACCAGCCTTGAGGTGTGTTCCGTTACCCCATGGGTGATCTCATGCCCGATGATGTCGAGCGCTTTGGTGTAGTTGTTGCCGAACACCATCTGCTGGCCGTTCCAGTAGGCGTTTTCGTAGGGAACGCCCGCTTTTTCGGCGAAATGAACGGTCGAGATCAACGGTGCGTCCTGACCGTCGTAGCTCTTGCGTTCATCGAAATGAGTGCGGTAGTAGTCGTAGACGTTTGTGCTGTAGTCGTAAGCGTTGTTGACATCGCTGTCTTTGGTCGGCCCTTCACCCTCTTTGCGGGCGACGGTCCCGGGAAGTTTGTTGGTTTCGCCCGCGGTGTAGACGGTCCGGTTGAGGGCGAAGGACTCTTTGGGGATGATGTCGAGGACCTTGCCGGTAGCCGCGTCGACGACGTATTCATTTGAGGCACGCTCGCCATTGTCGATCAGCCAGACGAACCAGGCCTTGCG
Organism: uncultured Solirubrobacterales bacterium; assembly: GCA_963703175.1. Taxonomy (GTDB): domain Bacteria; phylum Actinomycetota; class Thermoleophilia; order Solirubrobacterales; family 70-9; genus VRUE01. The sequence goes on along the minus strand of OY969794.1, from coordinate 2,610,049 downwards.
GGCGTTGGGACCGGAGAAGTACGGAGCGATCCCGGCGAAGACCTGCAGGACCGCCGGCTGGGCCAGCTTCCCGGCGGGCAAATCTTTCTTCGCCACGGCGACTGCTTCCTCGCTCGTGATCTGCGGAGTGTCGCCACTTACGGTGACGTCGGGGATCAGCGAGCCCATCACCGCGTTCAGGGTCTTGCCGTCGTGTGAGACGTGGACCCCGATTTTCGTCCCGTAGACCGGCAGACCATCGGCCATCTGCGTGAAGTAGGTGTGACTGTCGAGCTTGTCGATGATGGTTTCCGCTTCGCCGAGTTCGGTCTTTGGATCGTCGACGCCGAACATTTCGCCGTACCGGTCGAGTACCTGCTTCGCTTTGGCGGCCCGCGACTCGTCGGTAGCGATCCCGAGCGCGTGAAGCGGCGTTTCGACGCTGGCCGTGTTGACGGCACGCGTTTCCGGGCTGGCCGTGACTTCGACTTCGGCACCTGGGGCGCTGTCTTCTTCGAGGGTCTGTTCGGCTTCACGTTCGATCGGCACGACTGAGACCGGCGCCGGTTCAGACGGTGGTGCGGCGCCGGCGGGTCCGAGGCCGACCACGAGCAACGGCACCGCAGCGAAGCCGGCGCCCAGCGCCGCCCGCCAGGCCAGGCTCTGGTGGGCCGTCGCCGTTCCGTTCGAGCCGAGCGACCAGCTCGACGGTTGTGCAGCGCCGCGCAGCGCCATCCCCAGACGGCGACGGGCAACCGACCCGCGGCTGAGGAGAAAGGCGAGGCAGCCGGTGAGGCAGCCGGTGAAGGTGACAAGGGGCACCTGCCACAGCAGGGCGCTGCTGTCCGGCGCCATATGGAAGGCGAGCAGACCGCCAGCCTGTGCGTCGGCACGGGCGACAAGGCCGAGTAGCCAAACAGCCAAAGTCAGCAGCGTCGCGACGCGCAAGACGTTGGTGAGACAAAGTTTGATGTCCGAGCCGGAGCGTCGCGCTGAGAGCCAGCCGACAGCGAGGACCGTAGCGAGGACGAGAACCGGTGCCAGCGCCAGCACGGCGGGAGCGCCATGGGCGTGATCGAGGCCGGCGTTGCTGGTCGGCATGGTGCCTCCGAGGGCTGAGATCGAGCCGTTACCTTCAGAGAGAGCATTGACGTTCCAATCGAACGACACGCCGAAGCCGGAGACAAAGACTGCCGCGACGAGCGTCGGCAGCGCCAAAAGCATGGCCGCGACCGCCAGCAATCCCTGGCCGATGCCGCCCGTGAACAGTTCAGGGATCCCGCCGGCCAAGATCAGAGCGCCGAGGACCGTGACCACAGTGCAGACAGCGAGGCCAGCGCCAAGACCGCGCAGCGCGGAGGTGAGCGGGTTCGCCCAGACGCCGAGCAGTTGCATCCCCTCGCGGCGCCAGTCCTTGCCAAAGGCCCCGATCAGCCCACCAATCGAGGCGAACAGTAGGCCCCAAGCAAGAGGCAGCAGGAACGCCTCGGCCGGCGCTGCCGAAACGGTGATGCCCTCGCCGAAGCCGTGCGCGGTGAGGTGCAGCGGGGCGAGCTCGGCCGCGAGACAGGCAATCAGCGCGTAGATGAACGGGGTCGCCAGCGCGACCGTCAGCTTGCGGCGCGCGGGGCCCGGCGTCAGCCTCGCCGCGACCGCGGTCGCGGCGACGATCGAGAGTCCGATCAGGAGCAGGGCGGGCACCGCTACGAAGCGCAGCTCGGCCGTGTGACCGAAGAACCAGAGGCCGACGAGCTGGGCAAGGTAAAAGACAACGCCCGCGTCTTCGACCGCCGACATGAGTCCGTGCGGGGCAGGGTTCACACCATCGACGCCGATCGTGCCGACCGCCAGGATCAGCGTCGTCATCGCAATCAGGGCCAGCGCGATCGCCACTACGGCGGCGCCCAGACTGGTCGCACACATGACGAAGCGCCGACGGATGCCAGCAATCTGTGAGTGTTCTTGAATCCTGTGTTTGCTCATCTTGCCTCTCTCCGGTTTGCCCCAGCCGTCCGCGCCCGGAAGCTCGCGTCGGCTTCTGAATGACCGCTCCTAGGCGGACCGTGCCACCTTTCCATGGCCGATCGCTGCTGTCATCGCCACTGCGAACAGACTTCTTATGAGTTCGCCGTCACGATCGTGAGCGGCGTTCTTGTTAGTAACGCCTCCACGGTTTTAAGTACGGAAAGATTGAGTCGTCGTTGCTCTATTCGAGCAACCCGGTGCGCAGCGCCATGACGATTGCCACCTGAATCGAAGGAGCTCTCAGCTTCGTGCAGATGTCGCGGCGGATGTCGCGTATCGTGCTTTGTCCGAATCGCAGCCGTTCGCCAATCTGAGCGCGCGTCAACCCCTCCGCGCTTAGCTTCAGTACCTCCCACTCGCGCCCACTCAACTCCGCCCTGTTGCGCGCTAGCAACTGGGCGCGCTCCAGGTTGAGCCGTCCCGGCGATAGAACTCCGTTGGACTCGATCGCGACGAGCTCCTCACAGATCCCCTCTGGGCTCGTGTCCATGAGTAGCAGTGAGTCAGGGAGGTAGCGCAGCGCGTTGCGCATCTGGACGACACTGGCGTGGCCTGGCAACAGCAGGACGCGAATCGGCATGCGACGTTCGCGCAACTGTTTGAGGACAGCGGCGCCATCGAGCACTGGCATCGCGACGTCGAGCACCATGGTCTTGGGCCGGTGCATCACGGCCCTTCGCAGCGCCTCTCCTCCGTCACCCGCTTCGCCGACGAGTTCCAGCCGCTCATCCGCGCTGATCGCCCCTGCGATGTGCTCGCGCACGATCGGATGATCGTCTGCGACCAAGACGGTAATCGGTGCCTCTTTCACCCGCTCCTTCCTCGCGTCTCGGCTTGCCTCTTCTGTTCTCTTCGCCCCTCCGGTCCCTATCTTCGAGGCATCGAAACTCTCTCCCTGCGACCGCGTGAACCAAGCGGAAAGCCCCAGCGCCCGAAGTAGGCAAAAAATACTCAGTAGGATCTATTTAGACAACCAGAATTTTCTGAATGGCGTCGTTAGTGGACATATTTCCTACACAGAGCTAACGAGCGCCTGCGGCCCTCCTCATACCGCCTTCCGTACGTCGCTCCCTGTCAGGAATCCGCAGGCAGCAGCGAGAACGACCCAACCTTGCGGTGGCGCCACGGCGCGAAAATGGCGCTCGTCGAAGCTGAAAAGGCGCCGGGTTTCATAGCGCTCCGCAAGGACCGCGATCGAGCAATCGCAAGACCGAGGCCGAGATCGGAGTAGCGAGCGTCGAGCTCGGCGACCACCCGGTAGTCGCCGGCCTCGAAACACGCGACGTCATAGCGCCACGCGGCGAGATCACCGAGGAGGGCGCGTCGAGCCGCGTGGCCAAAGCGGACGCCGAGCAGATAGTCGACCTCGGCCGCAACCGGCGCCGGCAGGACCAACGGGGCCCGGCCCCAGGCCGGCCAGCCCGAGCGTGCCGATCCACAGAGAGTGCTTGCGCCAGTCGGCATGGCCGGGACCGGCGAAGGTGATGTCGCAGTCGCGCACCTTGGGAGCCGACCGCGAGCTTCGGGTAGGTCGGCGGGGTGCGCGCTCCGGGGTGCGATCCGTGCAGTCGTGTCGTCGGGGCTGGGGGCCCTCGCCGCAGCCGGGGAGCAAAAGTCAGGTAGGCCGCGAGGACCAAAGATCAGATACAGCGGCTCGAGGGTGCTGTAGAAACGAGCGACGCTGTCGTACTGCCTGCTGTTGGAACTTTGGGAGCGCGGGTCGGGTGCTCGGCGGCTTCGCTCATCGCGGGCCGAAGAGAGCGCTTTCATAACTAGTCCGCAGCGCAGCCACTTCCACAGCAGACGCTCGATGGGCACTTGCGCGCCACGGAACTCAAGGCTCAGCCGCCATTTTCGCGCACCAAAGCAACAGTCGTTCAAAGCCTTCGCCGTCGTTGAGCTTCGGGTACTTACGGCGTGCGGTCGCGGAAGCTGCGATCAGGGCCATCAGCAGGGAGCCTTCCGCCTGGCCTTCACGCTAAAGTAGCTCAGCGTCTTCAACCCGCTTGCGGACGCCCATGGGTCAGCGCGTTCTATCAGGCAAGACCCTCTGGTAGGCACCGTTGGCTGGCTCGCAGCCCGGCTGACGCCGTCGCGCGCTGGCGGCCGACGGGTTTGCGATCGCGTCGTCAAGAACCCACAAGGATCAGGGGACCACCTGCCAAGCGAACTGCTGGTTGCCGCTCCAAATGCATTCAAACTGCTCGATCTGAACCCGATCGGCGGTGCTGTTGCCCGTCACGTCCATGCACTTGTTTGAGTGTAAGGCGACGCCAGCGAACCATCCATTGTTGGGACTCCCCAATTCAGGGAACGACCAGACTTGGTTCGTGGCCCCTGGCGTGCATTGGTAGAGGTTCAGTGGCGCGCCGTTCGCGGTGCTGGCGCCATAGACGTCCACGCACTGGCCGTACGCCGTGTTGGGTCGTAGCTGCCAGTGGTTGGACCCAGGCGGGTCGATTGGGTAGAGCGAGAACGTCTGGCCATCCCAGGGGTCCCAGTTGGGATTGCACGGCCACTGGATCAGCCAGGTGCCGTTCGCCGTGCCGTTCCCGGACGTCGTGAGGCACTTCTGCGAGTGCCTGAACATGAGCCTGTAGCCGCTCTTGATTTCGACCGTTTGCGTGCCAGATTCCGACTGCCCGAGTGCGTCACCAGTGCCGTAAAAGACCGCCCTGAGGTGCCAGATGCCTCGACCTATACCCCAGTACCGATAGGTATATTCCCCAGCCGAGTTCAGAGTCGCGACGTATTCCTCCCCGGGAACCGGGTCGAATCCACCCTGAGCATTCTGGCGTTCAAAAATGATGTGGGCTTTCCTGCCAGCGAGCGGATAAGCACGTCCGGCGATATCGAGACGCCCATGGAAACTGACAAAGCCCGGCATGCCGTGGTACGTGTCGTTCCGATCGATCGTCAGGAAGGTCTGGGTCGGCACCTGATTAGCTTCCACCGATTCGAAGGTCCAGAGCTGGTTTGCCTGGGTACCGGCGCAGGGATACTGGTCGACTATCCCGCCATCGGCCCCAGAGGATTCCCGCACCTCCATGCATTGGCCGGAGTTTTGGGCAACGAAGCGGTTGTAGGAATTTTCTTCCCCGTTGGGGAGAACGCTTTCGCTCTTCCAGATCTGGTGGGTATAGGCCGGACCGAGACAGTCGTACTGGCTCAGCTGCACGCCCGGCTGCTGGCTACCCGCAGTGACGCCGACACAGCGGTTCGAGTGCCTGGCCACCAGCTGATAGTGATGCTGGTCGTCCGTTGGGACCAGCGTGAAGATCTGGTTCAGCGCCCCCTGAGGATCTTCACATTTGTATTGGATCATTGGTGCCCCGTTGCCAATTACGCCACCGTTTACATCGAGACACTTCTGGCTGTGTTTCGCGATCAGCTTGTAGCCGTTTTTGAGTTCGATCCGGTGGTAGCCGCTCGAGAACTCCGGATAACCGCCCTGAGCGAGGAAGACCGACCACGTTTCCCAGGTCCCTCTGCCGAGGGGGACGTTGTCGACGTGGTACTGGCCATTAACGAGCGTGGCGTCCCTAAAGACATAGGTCCCGTCGTTCTTGAGGAAGTTGACCCGGACTATAAGACCGTTGAGGCCGACCCCGTCGTACTTCGACCAGCCCGCCACGCTCGCCCAGCCGGGTTCGCCGTTGAGGTGGTCGGTGACCGTCGCGGTCGTTTCCTGAACGGGTTCGGTACGGGCGGTCGAGATCCCGCTGTCGGTCCTATCTTCAGCGTCGTTTTTCACTTCGACGTGATAGTTGTAAGTGGTGTCCGGCTGGAGCCCAGTCGCTTCCGCACTTCTTTGGACGAACCCCTCCTCGAAGCCGGCGTCACTCCAGCCCGAGTTCCCGTGGTCATTCGGGTTGTTAGCAGCTTCCCAGAAGAAGTTGAATTCGGAATCGACGCCGTCGGCGTCGATTTCGGCGTTGAGCATCATGCGACGGGAGTGGCGATCAGTTGCGCTCTTGCTGCCGATTTTCGGCGGCCTCGGCCAGCGGAACTGGGTCTGGGCGACGAATTTTTTCCAGGCAGGCCGGTATTCGAAATGTCCGTCGGGCTTGGGCCTGACCAGACCGCAATGATAGGCCCAGGAGCTTTCCCCAGGAAAGTCGAAATCGGCGGTATAGAAGACACGGTTGATCTTGTATTCCACCCTCCTGTTCTTGATCATTTCCGCCGAGGCCTTGAGCAGTTCGGCCTGAAGTTCAGCACTCACGGGCGGATGTCCTTCGTCTCCGACTGCTACCGGCCATCCGAGCTCGGTGATCCAGATTTCCTTGCTGCCCGCTTCGATGTCCTTGAGGGCAGCGTGCGCCTCCAAGATGTTCCCGCGCACCCGGGCAATCACGTCTGAAATTCGCGCCTGCGTGGGGACTTTGTTGTCTTCAGTCCTAAATGCGTAGGGGTGAAGACCAAGCGCGTCGTAGTCTTGGGTGTGCCCCATGTTCCTGATGAATGCACCGACGGTGCGGTCGCCGTTTTTGGATTCCTTCCTACTCAACAGGCCACCGACGATGATTTCTGGGTTTTCTGACGGCATCCCCCGGATCACGCCTGAGATTTCCCCCAGGAAGTTGCCGAAGGTGACTGGGTTTGCGTTTGCTCCGCCGACCCCGTTGACCGCTCGATTGGGCTCGTTCCAGATTTCCCACGCCTTAACCGGCCTTGGTGGCGGCGAGCTTCTGGACTGCCAGAAGTTCCCTCCGGGTCCGTAGCGACGAACAGCCTGCCTGGCGAAGCACTTCCACTTGCCCCAGTCGCTCGGGGCCGGAAGTGCCCCTCCCTCCAGGTACGGCAGGATGCTTATTTCCTTCCGCCAGGCATTGTCGAAGACTTTGTCGTACGTCGGCCAGTGTTCGACGGGCTGCCAGGCTGGACCCGCTTCAATTTCTTTCGTCTCTTCCCCGCAGGGATCTGCACCGGGCCTGAGCCCGATTCGCAGCATTCGGGCTCCCGATATCGCGACCGTCTTCATGTATTTCATCTGCTGCTCGTCGTAGCTTCCGGACCAATGCAGGTTGAAGAACCCGTTCCCGGGCTGCGGGGTGAACGCTGCCGTGTAGTTTTCGTCCTCTTTTTCTTCCGCCGCTTCCTGTCCCGCACCGACGCTCGAAGCCGGCGTCGTCACGGCCCGGTCGGCACCAACGACGGTTCCGGCGGGACTCGAAGCAACGATGCGGTAGTGATAGGTCGTTGAAGGTTTGAGGTCCGCGATGCCTTCTTCGACTTCGCTCGGTTCGGCCCCAACTCCCGCTTCGTCTTCGCTGGCGATGGTCGAGCCGTAGGCGGTGGTGGTTCCGTATTCGTACTTGTAGGTGGTGTCGGCCCCATTGGGATCAACGGTCGCGGTAAAAACCGCTTCGTTCGGATCGACCCCCGTCGGCGCGCCGGTCGTCACCTGTGGCAGGAATGGAGTAGTGAAGACTTGGTCGGCGCTTTGCGTGATCCCAACCGAGTTCTGGGCAACCACCCGGTAGTGGTAGGTGGTGCCTTGAGCCAGGCCTCCGACCGCCTCGGTGACGATAACAGCGCTGTAGCCCGAGCCGATCGCTTTTGCCGTGGCTGGGGCTTTGGTGCCGTAGGTGGTGGTTTTCCCGTATTCAAACTGGTAGGTCGTCGCGTCCCCCCGCGGGTTGATCGCCGCTGTGAGCGTCGCTTCGAAGGCGCTCACGGTGCTGGCCGGTTCGATCGTCGCGGTGGGAGCGGCAGCCGTCGTGAAGGTCCGGTCTTCGCCTTTGCTGGTGCCGGCTGCATTCGTTGCGGAGATGCGGAAGTGGTAGATCGTGCCGGCAGAGAGGCCGCCGATGAGCTCGCTGACTTCAACGTTCGCGCCGCCCGCGCCGATCGCTTTGGCGCTGGCCGGGACTTTGGTGCCGTAGGAGGTCGTCGTGCCGTACTCGAACTGGTAGGTAGTTTCGCCGCCATTGGGATTGACGTTGGCTTTCAGCGTCGCCGTGCTTGCGCCTACTCCAGTGGCGGGCGCAGTGGCAGCGGTCGGAGGCTGCAGGACTTGAAAGCTGCGTTCGGCGGGGGTTGCGTCCTGGTTGCCGACGGCGTCGACGGCGCGAACTCGGAAGCTGTGGGCGCCGCTGGCTATCGTTGGATAAGCCTTGGGCGAGGAGCAGGCACTGTAGGCGGCGGCGTCGAGCGAGCATTCGAAGCTTGAGCCGCTCTCGCTCGCGGTGAACCCGAAGGACACGTTCGCGGGTGGAACCGTCCCCGTCGGCCCGCTGGTGATCGTCGTATCTGGCGCCTGGATGTCGATGCGGCCAGCCCTGAAGTTGTAGACCGTGCCGGCCCCGCCGTTTACCTCAAGGCCTGCGTAGCCAGAGGTGTAGGTGGAGTCGCTGGCCGAGAGCACCGCCGAGAGGCTGGTCGTCCCCGTCCAAAGGGCAAGGGAGCCGCCGGCCGTCTCGGTGAGGGCAATGGTCGTGCCAACCGGCAGTGAGAAGCCCGTCGTCGAGGCGAGCACAGTGCGGGCACCCGATACCCACTTGGCGAGCTCGACGGTGTAATTAGTGGCCAAGCCGGTGCCGGCGAAGCGCGCTTCGTATCCCGAGCGGGCGCTGGACGGATTTGGCATGTTTAGCAGCAGCGCGGAATACTGGCCGGATGGAACCGAGCCGGTGCCAACCGTGCCGGCGACGAGGGCGGTTCCTTCACCGTCGCTGAAAGTGGTCGGGTTCCAGTAGGCGCCAGCGAGGCCTCCGCTGGAGCCATAGCCACGGTAGCCGCCCATCCAGGCGCCCCCGATTTCGGCGGCCCAACTGGATTTGGACCATTTGCCGGTCGCCAGTGGGACTTCCTGGCGTTCAAGGTTGTCGAGAAGAGGGGTCTTGGCGGTCGCTTTGGCGGTCTGAACAACCTGAAAGCCCCGTTCGGCCGGCGTTTCGTCTTTCCCCCCGGCACCCGTCGCTCGCACCCGGAAGATGCGCGAGCCTTCTGCAAGCCCCTGGTAGGCCTTCGGCGAGATGCAGGTGCTGTAGGCGGCACCGTCGAGAGAACATTCGAAGCTCGAGCCGCCTTCCGTCGAAGTGAACCCGAACGAAACGTTGGGAACAACGACGCCTTTGGGGCCGCTGGAGATGGTCGTGTCCGGCGGGACGCCGCCACTTGAGAGATTGCCGGCCTTGAAGTTGATCGAGCGGCTGATGTTGCCCGAGCCCTCAATACCCGCGTAGCCGCTGGTAAAGGTCGCATCAGATGCGGAGAGAATCGATGCGAGCGAGGAGCCCGAACCCTGCCAGGCGGTCACGGTGCCGCCGGTATCGGAGATAGCCATCGTTGCGCCAGTCGGGATCGTGACCGCGGAATTGGAGGCCAGCACAGTCTGGGTGCCCGCTGAGTACTTGGCGAGGATCACGTTGTAGGTCGTGCCGGAGACCACGGTCCAGCGCAGCTGATAGCCGGTCTTCGCCGAGCCCGGAGTGGCCATGTTGAGCCACAACGCCACATATCGTTCTGCGTTGCCAGGGCCGGTCTGCATCGTCACGGCGGCCGCATCACCCGTTTTGTCGGTGAAGGTCGATGGGCTCCAGTAAGCGCCATTGACGACTGGGAAGGCGTCATAAGGTCCCCAGCCGCCGGTGGTGTCCTGTCCGGTGTTGTGAGCAGTGTCGCTCGAATCCCACGCCAGGGCGGACCATTTGCCGCTGTTGGACAACACTCCTTCTGAGCGGTTCAGAGAATCCAAGGTCGGCAAGAGGGTGATTTCTTCGGCCGTTCCCGCAAATGCAGGGGCCGCAACGAACCCAAGCAATGAAAAAACCAAGGGAAACACGAGAATCCAGAGCGCTTTCGTTCTCGGAAGCCGGGGCCGAGCACCCCGACCACGACCGACGACCACTTCCCCGAGTGAATCCATCAGATCCTCCTCTTTAGAAAGAGCCCGAATCGCTCTAGGTACGCTCTAATCTACCTGCGTGTACGTAGGCCGGGCAACCCTAAAAGTAGGTTCTTTTTTATCGTTCGGGACATTCTGTAAAGCAGGCGTGAATCGGTGGGACGCGAAGACAGGAACACCAGTGCAAACTGCGTCACAAGGCTTATGGTCAGAATTCGAGAGACGTTTCAACTACTGGAAGTCACATGTATTCTCGTGGTGGTGTGTCAGCGGAGACTTTTCAAGCGGAGTTGAGCTTCCTAATGTCCGCGCATCCCGGCTCGTGACGAAACGGTCAAGCGCATTGAGGATGCGCCGACGAATCGAGGGGTCAAGCCGCGGCGGAGCTAGGTTCGCCAGCGCAAATACATAAGTGCCCCGACGGCCCCCGACGTCCGGGGACGCTGGCGCGATCAGCCCGCAAAAGCCAGCTTGCATATGCAGAGCCAGGATGAAGGTGAGGCCTTGCCCTAGGACACAGCGAACAGCGTTCGCTCTAGATATTTCGCGCTCCCGGAGACGAAATAGTCCGCGGCCCAGCTTTCCTTGCGGGTCTTCAGCCTCAGGGGTTCCACCTTGGTGGCTTCTTTCATCGCCGCTCGGAAGCGATAGTGGTCGATCAGCCGGATTGCCTCCACAGCGTAGGTGGAGGCAATCGCCGCATCGCGAAACACCAAGAGGTTGTCGCCGTTCTTTTTCTCTCCTCCTTCGGCGAGATTAGAAGATCCCGCATAAACCGCCGAATTGGGGCCGTTGAAGTCGACGACGACGAACTTGTGATGGAGCACCTTGCCAAAGCCGGGATAGATCTCGGCACGAAACGGCGGGGGCACTTTTTCGTGGAGGTATTCGAACGGGATAAAGACCGGCCCAGCTGCCCCGGGCGAGCTGACGTTGAGCGAACCATCAAGGGTCTGGGTCGTGCCAAGGGCATAGAGATCTTTGCGCTCAGGCAGTTTTTTGATCGCGTCCACGACCGGGCCACTGCTTTTTCCGATCTCCATGACCGCGAAGAGGACAGAGCTTTTTGCGGCGATGATCGAGTCGGCCACCGGTTGCAGCGAGACATCTGGGTCCGCATGCGGGGCGAAGCTGACCTGGAAGTCGGGGAGATCGTGGTCTTTACCTGAAGGCTCGGGAAACCATCCGCCCGCGATCGGGCTGGCCGGGAACTCTTTCCCGGGGTGTTCCCAGGCCTGTTCGAAGGCTTCCTCGTAGATGAGCGCCGTGGCAGGGTCGTCAAAGACGAAGACGTTGTTGGCCTGCACATAGAGACCGCGAACCGAGAAGTTGGCCGAGCCGCTGAGAACCTTGACCGGCTTGCCCTTTCGCTTCTGGATCAGAATCTTGTCGTGGGCGAGGTTGCCGAAGCTACCGCGCTTGACGCTGGTGCCCGCCACCCCATTGACCACTTTCAGCCCTTCAGCCTTTCGTTTCGGCTGTCCCCCACCGTCATCGTTGATGTCGGAGTCATCGAGGAACAGGCGGAGCCGAGGTCCGAGCTTGGCGAGCTTGCGAATGACATCGGGCTCATCGAAGTCATAGGCGAAGACATCGAGTTCTAGGGCTGGATCGGCCAAGGTCTCGTCAATAACTTCGAAGACGAGCTTTCTCGCGTGAGAGCCGAGCCACTTGTATTGCTCCTCGTAAGGAGAAGTGTCGAAGACAGCGGTTGCGGGATCGGGCTGGAAGTCTTTGTTGTTGAACAGCTCGGCGTATGCCTGAGAAGAGAGATCGCCGCGCGTAAAGCCGATCTCGAGCTTGCCGTAGCCCTCCTCTCGCAGCTCGAGGGAGACCTCGGCGCTCGGTCCGGCTTTCAGCTCAGTTTCGGTGCCCTCGACGAACAGCATGGCGGTGGCTTTGTAGGTGAAAGTCCCCGGCGGGACATCTTTGGGGTAGTGAATCCAGTGGAATTTCTGGATTGGAGCTTCGGAGCTCGGCGTCCATTCCCGATCCTCTGGTTTCGTCTCTGCGGTGATCTCCTGGGCGAAGCTGAGCCGATTGAGAACCGGATAGGGATCGCCGCTCGGCGGTCTGCATTCGATGGCGAAGCCGGCGAGGTCTGCCACCAGCTCCTCATCGACGTCAAAGCAGAGCAGCGCGGCGCCGTCTCCTCGATGCGCAGCGAAGGTCAATCCGCCGCTCATGTGATGCGACCTGGCTTCACGGGCCTGACCATAAACCAAATCCATAGCACTCGACAACACACTGCGCCGAACTTCCTTCCCGACCACTGGAAGAGGTCAGTGTACTTCTGCGCGGTCGGTTCGTCGTCGGAGACGACACGCGGTGGGTTGATGTGCGCTTGCCAGGGATCGATCAATACATTTATAGTGCTCACCACTCAACTTCGAGATGACGAGAGGACGGACGGAATGCCGGTCGAGAACTACGGTGTGTTTACTGGTACGGTCACGAAGGCCCAGCGCGAGCTCGGAACCGGAAAGGTTCACTTCCAGTTCAAGATGGCGGCAGGAGACGACGTGATTCGCGTACCGATCAACGTCCTGTCGGACTCCCAGGGCGCGCTGGAGTCGCGGCTGCTCAAGTACATCGTCATCGACGACTTTCGCCACCCGGTCACCGAGGCGATCGAGGCACTGGGCGAGGGCTGGCATCCGCTCGAGCATGAACCCGGCGGCGCGGCGCTCGACTACCGGCGCGGCAACCTCTTCAAAGAGGCCGACATGCGGATCCTGCCGCCCGACCTCACGGGACCCGACAACGATCTTCAGGATCTCATCCAACACTACGTCGAGCGCGCGCTAAACGACCCCAAGGTCAAGGTCTCGGCGATCGGCGGGCGCTGGCATGACGACGACGCCGACAACATCTTTCCGGAGATCTCGCCCAGCACCGGCGTGCACGAGATCCATATGAACCAGGGCAACGCGGCCGGCCACACGGGTGAAGACGGCATCTGGAACGACGGCGGCCTGCTGATCCACCTACCCGAGCCCGACAATCGCTGGGTCGCGTTCTTCTTCGCCTTCCAGAACCAGACGTTCAACACCGATGACGTCCACGGCCACGCCCTGATCGACCAGCCGCTGCCGGAGACGGCGTCCGTGCGCATCGTCGCAGCGCTGGTCAACCCGGCCGGCCCTGGCGACGAGGGCGAGAGCGTCCTGTTACTGAACGCGTCACCCGACCCGGTCGACCTGACCGGTTGGCAGATCGCCGACAAGGCCAAGGAAAAGTGCGCCGTCCCCGGTGGGCCGCTCACCGCGGGCAAGACGCTGGAGGTGCCGGTCGTCAAACCCTGCGCGTTGAGCAACAACGGGGGGATCATCACGCTCTTGGACGCGACCGGCACGAAGGTCTCGGGCGTCTCCTATACCAAGGAGCAGGCCCACGATCAGGGCTGGACGATCACGTTCTGATCGACACCGATCAATGGGTGCGCCACTTGCCCGGCCTTCAGGACGGAACCGCTCCGCTTCGGTTGCTGGGACCGACCGCTATCTCTACGGAGCCACCGATTCGAGCCGCCCAAGCTCCAACCAAAGCGCCGACAGAAACGCTGAACCTGGCCTGACGCTTGCGATCATCCCTACGGAGTCACGGCGGCGAAAGCTCACGTCGCTCATCACGCCAGCATCGGGGTGATTTGGCGGGACAACTCAACGTTTCCGGTTGCGTGCCGCGACGTACAGATGCATGCTTGCGCGGCGCCACCCCGGCCGCACCAGCAGGCTCGCCCGAATCGCAACCGGCGGCGCCAGATCATGGCCCTGGCGCTGGCGGTCGGGACGGTCGGTGGCATCTACGGGATCGGCGGCGGCTTCGATCCTCGTCGCGGGGGCTGAACACGGGGTTCATGCGAGGCGCTACAGGGCCCAGAGGCAATTGCCGACAAGGAATTACATGGAGACACGTTCGTGGCTTACCAGGAACGGCTCGGATCGCGAGCGGATGCTCGATATGGACCGGCGCCTGGCACCTGTCCGGCTGCGGACCTTCGGGGTGCTGGCGCTCGCGCTGCTCGCCTCGGGGCCCTGGGTCGGCTGGTGGACGATCGCTCCGCTGCTGGTTGCCGCCGGGCTCTTCTGGCTGGCCGATACCCGGATCGAGGGCACCGCGCGACCCGAGTATTGGATGTTCGCCGCGTGGGCCGGCTCGGAGGCGATCATCGCCTTGAGCGTGGCGTTGACGGGTCGCTCGGCGGTGTCGATGCTCGCCATGCTCGCGATCCCGGTCGTGACGCTGAGCGCGCGCTTCTCCTCGCGCGGCATCCTGATCGGGGTGGCGACGGTGCTTGGCCTGATGATCGCTGTCGCTTTCGGGACCAATGCCCACGCGGTCCTCGAAAACCCGCCACTTCTGATCGCCCCGCTCGCCGTCGTCGTTGCGGTCGCGATGCTCTCTACGGCGCTCATGCACTCAGACGTCGAGCACCGAAGCAAGGCGGTGATCGACCAGCTCACCGGACTGCTCAACCGAAACGCGCTCAAGGTCCGCACCAACGAGCTTGAGCAGCAGTCGGCGATCACCGGAGAGCCGGTCGCGGTGATCCTCGGCGACTTCGATGACTTCAAGGCGGTCAACGACTCAGACGGGCATGCGGTGGGGGACGCCGTGCTGAAGGACGTGGCCTACCTGATGCGCAAGCGCCTGCAAGCCTTCGACCTCGCCTATCGACTGGGCGGCGATGAGTTCCTCGTGCTGGTGCCCGGCTCGGATCTCGAATCCGCTGTGACCCTGGCCGATCAGCTTCGCGAGGCCATCGCCTCCGAGACGGTAGGAGGCGGGCTTCGCGTGACTATGAGCTTCGGGGTCGGTGCCTCGTGCCGCAGCGAATCCTTCGACTACGACGCGGTCTTTTGCCGTGCCGACGCGGCGCTATATGAGGCCAAGCGCTGTGGCGCAGACCGAGTGTGCAGCAACCGATCATCGGCAGTGGTTTCGGTCTAGGAAGCCGCTCCGCCGCCTCTTGGCCACACCGGCAAAAGCACAGCGAACTTTCCCACGCGTCGTTGATCGGGCGAAGTGCCCGACCTTCCCTGGCTGACATTCAGGTCAATTAGCCGTTGAAGGACTAGACCATTGCCCCCTACCCTTGAACGGCTGTCTCCCGATGCGAGCGGAACCCAGGTATGACCGAGGCGAGCACGCCAACCGCGCCTGCTTCTGGTCCCGCTATGTCTGGGCTCCTCTCCGACGATCGCCTGGCGCTGCGCGCGACGAAGGGCGACCGGCGCGCCTTCGCCGCCATCTACCGGCGCTATCACCAGAGCCTGTACCGCTACTGCCTGGCGATCGTCGGCGATTCCCAAGATGCTCAGGACGCCCTGCAGAACACGATGGTCAAGGTGCTGCGGGCGCTGCCGGGGGAGGAGCGGAAGATCGAGCTGAAGCCGTGGCTCTACCGGATCGCCCACAACGAGTCGATCGAGCTGCTGCGACGCCGTCGCGACACGCGCCGGCTCGACCCCGAGCTGGCGGCGCCGGGGTCCGGCCTCGCCGACGTCGACGTCTCGCGAGAACGGCTGCGGCGATTGATCTCCGATCTCGACGAGCTGCCCGAGCGCCAGCGAGGGACCCTGGTCATGCGCGAGCTGGCGGGCTTCGACTTCGCGGAGATCGGGGCCGCCCTCGGCACCTCCCCGCGGTCGCTCGCCAAACCCTCTACGAGGCGCGGCTCCACGATCGCGTCGGGGATCGCGTTATCACCTACGCAATGCGGAACTAGGACCATCAAGCAGGAGCAAAGCGACACTTGGTCCGCGTCGTCTGGAGGGCTATGCAGGAGCCTTTCGTACCCGGCTACTTCTGATGATTTATGCCATCTGGCAGATGTAGTGGCCACTTGCAGGTCATAGCTTCGCCTTGATGCCGGCCGCTGGGGCTGGCCTTTATGGAGGTGGCCATGTCTTCTACTGTCTCTCGTGTCGTGGATACCGAGGTGGGCGGGTCCAGTGGCAAACTCGATGCCAGTCGGTCCATCGTCGTTTGCCGCCTGGCTGCTGCTGCGGCGCTGGGGGTTGCGGTCCTGTATGCCCTGAGCGTGCCGGTTGGCTCGCTTATGAGCTTGCCGGGCACCAACGTCCCGGCGACGGAGACGTTGTCCTTCTTCGTCGACCATCGCGACGGGATGCTCGCGGCTGTTGTCCTCAACGGCATCGCCTGGTGCGCGCTGATGCCGCTCGTCTTCGTCGGTCTGCGAGCGCGCATCGCTGGGGAGGGATCGCTGGCTGCGAGCATCGCGCTTGCCGCGGCTCTGGTGGAGGCCGCCATGATCGGTGTGGCGCTGCTGTTCGGCGCCATCGCCGCGTATGCCGCCCCGGATCTCAGCCCGGACCTCGCCCGCGTGCTCGACTACGGCCTGGCGCTGGGAACGAGTGCTTCGGCCTGGCCGACGGTGCCCTGCGCACTCGCGATGGCGATCGCGATCCGGCGCAGCCGCGTGCTGCCCTCCTACACCGCCAACCTGGCCCTCGCCGTGGCCGCCGTGCACGTTTTGGCCGGGGTCGGGTTCGCTCGCACGGGGGCATTCTCGCCTGACGGCATCGCGCTCCTGGGAGCACCGATGTTCGCGGTGTGGATGGCCGCAATCGGCGTTGCACTGCTGAGGCGCCGTCCCGAATTCGTCCCGGTGCGGTCCGATGCCTGAGACCGATCGAGACCGGCAAGTGCCTGGTACGGGCTCCGTAGCCGCGGGCAGTCCAGGTGCCAGTCCTGTGAGATCATCCGCGGCGGGCTGGGCGCTCGGTCGTCCGCTCATCTGGGGAGATGTGGAAGGAAGCCAGACAGCAACGTTTGCGCTACCGGCTGGCACGGTCACCTTCCTGCTGAGCGACATCGAGGGCTCGACTCGGCTGTGGCAGGACGAGCCGGAGGCGATGGCGGATGCCGTGCCCGAGCACTACGCGCTGCTGGAGGAGGCCGTGGCGCTAAACGGAGGCGTGCGGCCGGTCGAGCAGGGCGAGGGCGACAGCATCGTCGCCGCCTTCTCGCGCGGCTCGGATGCAGTCGCGGCGGCGCTGGAGATCCAGCGTCGCATGCGCGCACACGCCTGGCCCGAGGGACCGGCGCTGCGGGTGCGCGTCGCTCTGCACACGGCGGAGGCGCAGCTACGAGACGAGGGCAACTACTTCGGGCTAGCGCTGAGCCGCTGCGCGCGGCTGCGCGAGCTCGCGCACGGCGGACAGGTTCTGCTCTCGGGGGCCACCCACGACCTCGTGGTCGACCGCCTGCCGGCCGGGGCTCAGCTGGCCGACCGGGGAGTGCACCGCCTGCGCGATCTCGGCCGGCCCGAGCACGTGCACGAGCTCATCGACGAGGATGCTCCGCGGGAGTTTCCGGCGTTGCGATCGCTCGATGCGCTTCCGAACAACCTTCCCGGCCAGCTCACCAGCTTCGTCGGGCGAGTCACCGAGCTGCGTGAGATCCAGACGACGCTGGAAGGCACGCGGCTGTTGACGCTGACCGGGGCCGGAGGATGCGGGAAGACCCGGCTGGCGCTGCAGACGGCTGCCGACACGGTGGATCGCTTTCCCGACGGCAGCTGGTGGGTGGAGCTGGCCCCGGTCCTCGATCCGGAGCAGCTCGGATCGGCGCTGGCCACGGCTCTGAGCGTTCGCCCGCTGTCAGGCCAGACCGCGCTGGATGCAGCCGTCTCCCACCTCGCCGAACAGCGGGCGCTGATCGTCCTCGACAATTGCGAGCACCTGCTGGAGGCGAGCGCCGCCGCAGGGGAAGCCTTGCTCCGCGGCGCCCCCGGGGTGGCGGTCCTCGCCACCAGCCGCGCCCCGCTGGGCGTCGCCGGAGAGACGAGCTGGCGGGTGCCGTCGCTGTCGCTGCCCGCCGAGCGCATGCCCGAGCCGATCGAGGGGCTGGCGCAGTCCGATGCTGTCCGGCTCTTCATCGAGCGCGCGCTGAAGGTCCGCCCTAACTTCTCGATCAGCAACGACAACGCGGCTGCCGTGGCCGGCATCTGCCATGCGCTGGACGGCATACCCCTGGCGATCGAGCTCGCCGCCGCGCGGGTGCGGCTGATGGCAGTCGAGGAGATCGCCACGGCGCTGGCAGATCGCTTCCGCCTGCTGACCGGCGGGGCACGAGGCGCGCTGCCGCGCCAGCAGACGCTGCGAGCGTCGGTCGACTGGAGCTATGAGCTGCTGGACGAGGACGAGCGCCGCTTGCTGCGCCGCCTGGCCGTGTTCACCGGCGGCTGGACGCTCGATCTGGCGGAGGAGGTGACTGCCGGTGAGAACCTCGAGCGCCTCGCGGTGCTCGACCTGCTCGGCTCGCTGGTCGACAACTCGCTCGTTCTCGTCGAGGACGGCGAGTCGAGCACGCGCTACCGCCTGCTGGAGACGGTGCGACAGTACGCGCTCGACCACCTCAGCCAGTCTCCCGACGAGCAGCCGATGCGCGAGCGCCACCGCGACGCGCTGCTCGCCCTCGCCGAGGAGGTCGAGCCGCATCTGGGAAGGGCCGATCAGCACCTCTGGCTGCGGACGCTCGCGGCCGAGGACTCGAACTTGACGAGCGCCTTGGAGCACGCAGCGCAGACCGATCCCGACAAGGCGCTGCGACTGGCGGTCGCCCTGACCTTTTACTGGAAGCTGGGGGGACGCTTCGCGGCCGCCGAGAGCGGCTATGCGCAGGCGCTCGACGCCGCGCCCGCGGACGCACTCCTGCGCGCGCGGGCGCTGTGGGGCCGCGCCTACCTGGTGGCCTACGGCGGCGGCTATGAGCAGGCGGTCGAGTATGGCGAAGAGGCCCTCGAGCTAGCAGAGGCAGCCGGCGACCGCTCGACCATGGCGCGGGCGCTGGACGCGCTGGGCACGGTCACGCTCCTTGTCGACCCCAAGGGCACCCGACCGGGACAGGAGCGATCGCTGGCTCTCGCGCGCGAGAGCGGCGATGAGTGGTGTGTGGCCGACGCCACCCAGATCCTGGCCTGGACCTACGTATGGGAGAGCCGACACGAGGAGGCTCTCGCGCTGGCAGAGGAGGTCTTTCCCTTTATCGAGCGGATGGGCTACCGCGAGCTGCTGGCCTGGCACTGGTGCGTAGCCGCAGCGGGAGACTGCGAGTGCGCCAACTGGGCAGCGTGCGCGGAGAACTGCCGGCGGGCGATCGCGGCGGCGCGCGAAATCGGAGAGCCGGTCACCGAGGGCGCGGCTCAGTGGTATCTGGCCCGCGCCGATCTGCTGCGCGGGCGTCCCGAGCAGGCGCTGGAGCGGTTGGAGACGGCAACCGAGCGCGCAGTCAGAGCAGGCGCCGGCATGGTGGACAGCCTGCTCGGATGTACGCTTGCCCGGGCGGAAGCGGCAAACGGTCGCGGCGCCGAGGCGCTGCGGCGTCTGGAGCCGGAGATCGCGACGGGGCTCGACGGTGGCTACATGCTCGCCTACGCGCTGCAGATCCAGGCGGACGTCCACTACGCCTTGGGCGATCGGGGTCTGGCGGCGAGCACCGCCCGCCAAGCCGTAGAGCCAGCCGAGCGGACGGGGGCATCCTGGATCCTCGCGCAGGCCTGCATGTGCCTGGCATCAGTCTCGCTCGACATGGAGCAATGGAGCGAGGCCGACGGCCATGTGCATCGCGCCCTGGAGGCGATCGAGGCCCGCGGCCTGGTCGCCTTGATCCCCGACGCGCTCGAGTTGCTCGCCGAGGTCGCCGGAGGCCTGCACAGCGATGAGGAGGCGGCGCGGCTGCTCGGCGCCGCCGAGGAGGCCCGCGGTTGCCACGAGCTGGTGCGCTCGCAGGCACAGGGCAACAGGGTCGCGGCGCTGGAGCAGAGCCTGGGGGAGCGCTTTGACAGCGACAGTCTGGAGAAGGCGTTGGCTGAAGGGCGCGCCCTCGATGCCGCCGAGGCGCTCGCCTGGGCGCGTCGCGCCCGCGGCGAGCGCAAGCGCCCGCCGGGCGGCTGGGAGAGCCTGACTCCAACCGAGCTCGAGGTCGTACGGCACGCCGCAACTGGCCTGACCAACCCCCAGATCGGAGAGCAGATGTTCATAACCCGGGGCACCGTCAAGGTGCACCTCTCCCACATCTACGCGAAGCTCGGGGTGCGAAACCGCTCCGAGCTCGCCGCCGATGCGGCGCGGCGCCAGCTCGGCACGGCTGAGGGGCCGTGATGGCCGACTCAGCGCCCACGGCGGTCGTAGAGCGGTTCTTGGACCACCTTCGAACGGTCACGGACAACGATGCCGCAGTGGGGCTTCTTGCAGTGGACGTGGTCTACGAAAATAGCTGGCTGCCGACTGTGCGCGGCCGCGAGCGTGTGCGCAGGCTGTTTCAAGCACTTATCAGGATCGGCACTCATGTCGAGATGCACGTACACGCGATTTCGGCCGACGGACCAACCGTTTTGACCGAGCGCACCGACGTGCTCCGGTGGGGCCGCCTACGAATCCAGTTCTGGATTTGTGGGCGCTTTGATGTTCACGATGGGCAGATCGTGGTGTGGCGCGAGTACTACGACCCTCTGAACATCCTCGCCGCGACCGTGCGGGGCCTGATCGGTACGGTCGTTCCCGCGGCGCGCGCGAAGCCGCCCTCCGCAATCTGAGCCCCTTCACACTGGGCCGAAAGCAGGCAGGTCCGGCCAAAGGTTCGCGAAGTCGCCGCATTAGTCACCGGAAGAACTCCAGACCCAACCCCGCTCGGTCAGCTCCCACTCACCCCGCCAAGCGGAGGCCTCGAGCCAGCCACGCTTGACCAGCCGCACGCGGGCCTTTTGTTGAGGCGTGGCTGCCACCGGGGTCCCCCGCTCGGCAACTCCTCAAGATCGGCAGCATCGTGGCGGTAAGCCACCTTCGCTCTCCGAATAGGTTGAACTCAGGCAGCGCCGCAGCTCAGAGCGAGCAGGACTCCTCCTCTGAAAGCAGCGGCGGGTCCCTCCTGCCTCGCGTCGGGACGGCCGATGATCGCGGATCCGCGAGCGATGCTGGCGGTGGCCCGATGGCGGCGGCGGGGACGTAGACGACAACCTCACCTCCCATCAGCGCGCCCCTGGTACCGCCGCCTCACCGCCGACGTGCAGCGGCGCGTCGGAGCGGTCGACGATGCCGATCGCGATCAACCGGCGCGCGAACTCCTCGCTGCTGGCCACCGGACCGAGGACGTCGAGGATGCCGGCGTCGATCGCATCGCGCAACGCGGCCTTGCCGTCGCCGAAGACCTCTAGGTGCGGGTAGAGCCCCCAGCGCCCGCCGTTCCCCAGCTCGATCAACGTGACCTTGAATTCGCCGCCCTGGCCGAGCGAGCCACCTTCGCCGCCGTAGTCGCCGATCTGGAACTCGCCGGCCTCGCGGACCGGGTTCGCCTCCGCATAGCGCTGGCGCTGCAGGTCGTAGAAGCCGAGTCTCCCCTCTGCGTCGATTTCCCGGGCCTGAGCGATCAACTGGTCGGTGACCGCGCTCCAGTCCTCCTCGCTGACGGCGCGGAGGACGCCAAACGCCGCGGAACGCAGCCCCTTGGCGATCGTCGCTGGAGGCGCTTGGGAGCCTCCCGCCGAAGCGGTCGCCTCAGCAATCCGATCAGCGCTCACCGGGTCAACTAGGACCGTTGCGAGGAAATCGCGCACGAGGCCGACATCGAAGCGAGCGCCGTCGAACTCGTGCACGCGCCCGGCGCCGCTTGCCCCGATCTCGGCGGGATCGAGGTCGCCATCGTTGGCGGCATATGCCTTGGCGATCGCCTCCCAGTCCTCGCCGGTCGCCGCGTGAAAGGCGTCTTGAATCCTCAGCCGCAGAAGGGCGGCGACCGTGGAGCGCTCATGGCGGCCGCCGACCACGTGTTCGAAGAGCAGCTTGGTCACGGCGTCCTCGACGGCGTCGTGGCTCAGCGCCCGAACTAGAAGGTCGCGAACTTCGCCAGAGTTGAGTGATGCGGTGGTCATATCGTCCTCCTGTCTCGGGTCGGGTCAAGCCAAGCCGGCGCACACCGGCAGAAGAGAAAGGCGGCCATCGGGCTCTTGTAATCGCCCTGGCGCAGGGCGTAGTGCCAGTGGCCCGCGAGCCAGAGCGCGGCGCCGATCGCAAAGACGACGATCGCGTTCGCATTACCCGTCAGCGCGAGCACTACTAGGGCAGCCAGGGCGAGGACGAGGCCGCCGAGGCGTAGCAGCACGCCGCCAAGGAACCAAGCGAAAAGGAGGCCGAGGGCCACGGTGCCTACAGCGAGAAGGGTCATGCCGCGACCGCCAGCTCGGGCTCGGTGGCCTCCACCCGGGGCTGATCGCCGCGCACCCGCTCGCGGCGTGCCTTCGCCCAGCCGCGCTCGGTCAGCTCCCAATTCCCCCGCCAGGCCGTTGCCTCCAGCCAACCGCGCTCAACCAGTCGGGCGCGGGCTTTGCTCAAGCGTGGCTGCCACCGGGGTCCCCCGCTCGGCAACTCCTCAAGATCGACCGCGCCGTGGCGGTGGGCCATCGCCTCGGCTACGGCGGCGAGGATCTCCCGCCGCGGGGCACGCCCGCCGCGCTCGGCAAGCGCCGCCACGATCGGGGCCTCGTACTCGGCGAGGTCGACCGGCCTGGGCAGCGGCGCCGGGCGCGCGATCACCTGCTCGCCGCGCACCAGGGCCTTCAACCGTCCGCGATCATCGGAGTCGAGGCTCATCATGTGGGTATAGACGCGCAAGGTGAATTTGGGGTCGGTGTGACCGATCTGGGTCATCACCGAGATCGGGTCTTCCCCGAGCGCGACCAAGATCGAGGCGAAGGCATGGCGCAGCTTGTGGGTGGTGATGCCGCGAGGCAGCGGCACATGGCCGCGACTCTCCAGCAGCTCGTCGGCGCGCTCGAAAGTCGGCCCGAGGACGCGGGCGCGCAGGTTGTCGGAGTCGCGGCGAGCGCCGGTCAGGGTCGGGAAGACGAGGCCGTCGGGGTCGCCGCGATAGGCGACCGCCTTGTAGGCGGCGAGGATGTCGCGCAGGATCGGCAGGATCTTGATCTCGCGCAGCCCGGCCTCCGTCTTTGAGCGGCCGATGAAGATGCGGGCGCCAGCGAGGTCGACGTCGCGCCAAAGCAAGTTGCCAAGCTCGTGCGCGCGGGGGCCGGCGAAGAGGAAGGTGGCGACCATGACCTCGCGTTCGGCGAGTTCGTAGTGGGGATCGCGATCCAGCTCGGCCGCCGCCTCAAGCAGCGCCTCGATCTGCGCGGCGCTGTCGATGTAGACCGGCGCTGGGCGGCTCTCGCGCAAACGCCGCCGCTTGCCTTCGGCGGCGTTCTCGGCGATCCCGAAGCGCTTGTATTCGATCGCGATCGAGAGCACCCATTGCAGGTGGTCGATCGTCCTGTTGATCGACCTTGCCGAGAGCGGCCGCAGGATTTGGCCGTGGGCGTTTCGCTTCGGCTTGCCCCGCTCGATCGCCCTGGCGCGGGCCTCTGACTCCTTCACCTTGAAGGCCCGGTAATCGTCAACACCCTCGATGTCGATCTCGTTGAGCACCCAATCGCCGAAGAACGGCACGAGGTGCCCCAGCGCCCATTTTTCGTGCTTGGTCGTTTTCTCGGAGACCTGCCCCTCGCGCGCTTTGGTCAGGCCGGTGGCGAACGGGCCGAAGGCCGGCACCTGATCGGGCTGGCCTTTGTCGCTGGCCCCGCGCGGCTTCTTCTTCGCAGGCGGCACCCACAGCCCGCGGCGAACATCGGCGAGGATGTTCTGCAGCTCTTCGTCGGCTTTGTCCCAGCTCCAGCCTTCGTCCTCATAGCCAAGCGTCAGGTAGTGCCGCTCGCCGTAGGCATGGAAGCGCAAGGAATAGGCGCGACCGCGCTTCCACTTGCGGACCTTGACTTCGCCTTGCTTCCGCGCGGCCACCGTCAGCCTCCCGACCCATTTCGGCGAGGGCCACGGCCGGCAGGGCTGGGGCCGGCAACAAACCCTGCCCCGAGTGCGAGGAGAGCCCGCTCGGCCAAGCTGGGGTTCCAGCCATCGCGCTCACTGCCAAGCGCCAGGTAGTGACGCTTGCCGTCGAAGGCGAACCGCAGCGCGTAGCGGGTGTCGCCCCTGCGCTGCCGTACCGCTACATGCCCTCGTGCCTTACCGCTCATCGTCGCCTCCTGGCCTGCCGGCAGCCGGGCAGGTAGGTGCAACGTGAGGACTCTTGGGAAGTAGCCTCTCCATTGCGCCGCCACTGTCGGCGCCGGGTCGGGGGGCGTTAGCGCGCCGCCCCGGCCGTTTTCTTGCTTGCCGACCGACGATAGCTCTGCTCCGCGCGGAAAGCGAGTCAGAAGCGCAATCGCCGCGCATCGACGCCGATCGCCGCTCATCGGCCCCGCCCCCGTCCTGCGCACCGGGCTCGCCAAGGCGTTCGGCCACCTCGTCGGGATCGAAGCGAAGGCGCGGTTGGCGGCCGCCGCCGAGGCGGCGCGCGCCCAGCTCGTCGGCGTGGTCATAGACCCAGCGACGCCCGATGCCCCACCACCGCGCGACCTCCTCGGCGGTGATGAGCTGGGCGCGGGTTCGCGGCTCCTCCCGCGGCGTCAGCAGCTCGGCGAGCCGACGCGCCAGCGCCTCGATCGATTCGGGATCGAGGCGAAGCGCACCGCCATGAGCCCCCTCGCTCACCGCCGTCTCCCTAAAGGGCCGCGGCACACCTTCGGCTTCCTGGAGCATTTCTGGGAGTGGTGAGCGATGCGCGCCGCCGCGACCTCCATGTAGGCGGACTCAAGCTCGATCCCGACGAAGCGGCGCCCCTCCAGCACCGCCGCCGCCCCAGTCGTCCCCGACCCCACCGTGGGGTCGAGCACGAGGCCACCGGGCGGGCAGAGCAGTCGCACCAGCCACCGCATCAGCGCGAGCGGCTTCACGGTCGGGTGCGGGTTTCGCGCCCGGGTCGAGTGCTTGGCGCCTTTGTTGCCGTGTTCGAAGAAGCTCAGCGAGCGCGGCGGTAGCTGCTCGCAGCCGGCGTCCCTCTCCGCCCGGCTGGCCTTCGCGCAGTAGAGGAAGCGGCTTGGCTCGAGTCGTCGTGAACGACCTTCGCCGGCACAGGCGTCCGCGGCGGCGACGGCGCAGCCCGGCACACAGTTGCCCTCCTCGCAGTTCGGGTCGTGGCCCAGAAGCACGTTCGCCGGGTGGCGGCCCTCGACCCGGCACGCATCGGTGTTGAGGGCGCCGGTTCCGTGGCGGGCGATCGTCTCCTCGGTCGTGCTGTCAAGGGCGCGGCGGGCCAGCACGATCGGCTCGAACGCCGGCTTCAAGGTCGTCGCCCGCCCGCCGGGGTATTGGCGGGACTTCGACATGCCGGTGGCGTAGAGCCACATCAGCGTGTCGCGGATCTCAAGGCCGGCGTCCTCGACGCCGCAGGCGAGCCGGTGATAGGTCCGAGGCGAGCCGAAGGCGGCGAGGAACGCCCCCGGCTTCATCACCCGCCGGCACTCGCTCGCCCACATATGACTCCAGACTTCGAACGCCTCGTTCGGGCTCAGCCGCTCGTGCCCCGCCTGAGCTGCGGCCTCGCGGATCGCCGCTGAGTCCCAGCGCTGGTTTTCGAAGTCGATCCCGTAGGGCGGGTCGGTGACGATCGCATCGACGCTTTCGGGCTCCAGCTCGGCCAACACCTCAAAGCAGTCGCCTTCGAGCAGTTGGATCTCGGGCCGATCCTCCGACCCCCTGCCGATGCAAGCCCCGCGAGAGCGCCCGCCCTTCGGCTTTGACCTCGCCATCAGAGCCCCTCGCCTTCGGACCGGAGCCAGTCGACCGGCTCCTCGGGGTCGCGGGCGTCGGTGAAGATCGGCACGAATGGACCGCGCTCGGCCAGGTCCTCTGCCAGGCAGAGCCGAACCGAGAGATTCGGCGAGCCGGAGAAATCCGGGTCATCACCCAGCATCGCCACGGCGGTATCGCGCCGCCGCCGTAGCGCCGCCTCCTCTGCACCCGCGAGCACGCAAATGACCGGCGGGAAGAACGAGTACTGAGAGCGCCACAACGGCTCGCCCTGTTTGCCCTCGGCGCGAAGGAGGCGCCCGTAGCGAGCCAGCTCCGCCGCCAGGCGGTCGACCGAGAGGGTCGCCCGGTCCAGCTCGATGAAGCGCTGCTCGACCACGACCTCGGAGGACGTCAGCCGCACATAGGTGAGCACCGCATCGGCGAAAAGCGAGCGCGAGCGCCGTCCGTATCCGAGCCGGTGGACGACCTCGTGACGCCAGGCCAGCGGACCACATTCGTCACCGCGCTCACGAGCGGCGCGCAGGAAACAGATCGCGGCATCGTTGACCGCGAGCGTGTGCCGCTGCAGCGGCCCGGCCGCCCCCTCGGCATCTATCAGCCTCGGCATCTCCTCCAGCAGGCCGGCGTCGAGCGCTGCGCGGGCGCCGCGCTCGGTGACGTACCAAAGCCGGCGCGGCGCCCCAGCCGCTCCGCGGTTCGGAACGAAGGCAGCGAGGCCAGCGTCGGCGAGGGGCGCCATCGCCATGCGAGCCCAACGCGGGCTGCGATCGGGAAAGTGGATCGCGTGGATCTGCGGCGTTGAGAGGACCCGGTGCTGGGCCAAAGAGGCGAGGAGCTCAGTTGCCGCCAGCGGCACGGAGGACTGTGCCGGACTCACTCGGGCCTCCTCGCGATGCGCACCGGCCCCGAGCGGCCCTGTCGCTTTCGCCCATCATCGTGCCCGTGCGAGACCTTGCCCGAACGGTCGCGCAGCGCGGCGAGGATGCGATCGTCCAGGCTGTCGAGATGCGCGGCGACCTCGGCCGCCGATCGCTGCGGCGTGGCAGCGTGGCGCCGGCCCTCGCAGTCGCGCCGGGCGACCGGCGCCTCGCCTAGAACGTCCTCGACCCGGACGCCGCCCAGGGCGAAGGGCGCGCTGAGGCTGCCCTTGTGAGTGACCTGGGCGATGAAGTGGAACCGCTCCAGCTTGGTCAGCGCCTCGGGGCTGACGCGCCCGCCCCACTCCTTAGTTATGAGTGCGGCGGCGTGAGAGTTGAGCGTCGAGGCAAGCAGGTGCGAGCGATTGGTCGTCAGCGCGTTCAAGGTCGCGGCGCTGAGCCGCTCGGGGTTCTGGTTGAGGAGCACCGCCCGCAGGCCGAACTTGGCGCTCTGCTCCAAGAGTGCGGCGAGGTTGCCCGAGGCGGCCCCGTCATAGCTCTGCACCTCGTCGAGGAAGACCCAGAACGGCTTTCGCCGCTCGGGTGGAAGGCTGGCCCGACCGCGCGCAGCGTGCAGCAGGTCGAAGAGCAGCAGATTGGCGATGAGCCGATCGCGGGTGCCGCCCGCCCCCGGGCAGGCGAGGACGATCTTGCCGGTGTCCATCGCCTCGCGCACGCGGTAGGTGCTGCGGCTCTGGCCGAGGAGTGCGGCGATGCGGCTGGAGCGGCGCAGGCGATCGACCATGTTGGTGACCGGGGTGATCGCCTCGGCGGCCAGCAGCGGGAAGCGGTCAGTCCAGAAGCGCTGGTTGGCGCGAGGCAGGAACGGCAGCGCTGCCCGCCGCCACTCGGTGTCGCTCAGCAGCGTCGGGATCTGGAAGATCGTCGGCGCCAGCTCAGCGTCGAGCCGCCCGGCGATTGCCGCGAGCGCGGCTGCGGCCTGGGTGGTCAGGTTGATCGCGCGGGTCGAGCGCTCGCCCCATTCGAGCGCTGAAGCGAAGGCATCGACTATCGCCTCGACCCGACTCTCGCTCTCGGCGGCGCCCCCGCCCAGCTCAAAGAGGTTCCAGCCGGGCAGCTCTGAGGAGCTGCCGGGGCCGAGGTCGATCCGCACGATTCGCTCGGCTTCGACGTCCGTGAGATAGGGCGCGATCCTCTCCAGGCCATCGCCGTGCGGATCGAGGAAGAGGCCACCGTGACCGCACCTGACGACATGGGCGAACTGCGCGATCGCGGACTCGGTCTTGCCGTAGCGCGAGCGGCCACAGACATAGACGAAGAAGGTGTCTGCGGTCTGGACCCCGACGAGCTGCTTGCCCGACTCGGTGGTGACCTGGCCGATGGGGATCAAGTCCCCCCGGTCCTCTTTGAAAGTGGGCAGCTCGGGCGGCGGCGAGAGAAGTGCCCCCGAGCGCAAGACGTTCCGCTCGCCGCAGTGGACGGTCGGCGGCTTCAGGAACCCGGCCAGCTCACGCGCCGTCAGGATCGTCTTGCGGGCCGGCCGGAAAAGGCCGGTGGCGAAGCGGCGGTCAAAGCTGCCGCGCCGTATCGGAATGTCGGAGCCGAGGAAAGCGAGCCCGGGGATCGGCAGCCCAGAGGCCCGCAGATAGTTGCGTTCGGCGAGCGGCCGGAAGGCTGCCAGCAGGCCCGACATCGCGGCTTCGGCCCCTCCCCGGGTCGGCGCTCCGCTGCGCAAGAGGATCTGTGCTTCGAACCGCTCGCCGGAGTCGCGCAGCTTCGCGTCCACCGCCTGCACCGCCCCGCGGCGCTCGACCTGCTCCTGGGGGTCCGGCCTGCCGCGGCGGCGCTCCTCTCCATTCAGCAGCGCCGCCCAATCGCGGCGCTCACCGTGGATGCGCCGGGCCTCCCGTCGCAGCCGCCGCCGCAGGCGAGCCGCGCGGAAGCCGCTCGTCGGAAGCAGGTCGACACAGACGCTCGCGTCCTCGTCGTCCGAATGCAGCCGCCCAATCGCCGCGGCAAAGGGCTGCAGCGGATCTGGCTTCGGCGAGAGCCGCGCCAGCGGCTCGACACTCGCGCGGGCCAGCACCAACTCGGTGCGCAGCACCGCGCCCTCGCCGGTCGGCTCAGCGCTGAGCACCTCGGCGGCAGGGCGCTCTTCGATGCCCTCGAAGCTGCGTAGCGCCGTGCGCAACGCCTCGCCGGCCCGCTCGGGAACCTCCAGCACGTAGACCAGGCGCCGCTCGGGGTCCCTGGCGAGCCGTATTCGGATTGCGCTGGCGCGGCGGTCTACCCAGCCTGCGACCCTGCGCTCGCTGGCGGCGAGCTGGGCGGCGAAGCGGAGCACGGCATCGGGCTCCGCGTCGAACTCGTCCGCGGGCACGATCGCGACGGCACGGCGCGATCGCAGCGTGCGGCGAGTTGCGAAGGAGCGATGCGTAGCCAGCGCGGCGGCGATAGCGATGGCGGCGAGAGCAAGGGGCGCGATCGCGAGGGCCAGCGGCGCGATGCGATCAACCCGGATGCTCGATATGAGCCGCCAGAGTGCGAACAGCACCGCAGCGGCGAAGATCGCGAGCATCGGTCGTGGGTCGGAGCGGTTCGAGTTCGAGATCACGACCACCCCTCGATCGGACGCGGAGATGTCGGCAAAATCGAGCCGCCGCGATCGGCGAAGCCATGCCGAACCTCGCCTCTTCCTTCCGGCTTGGTTGGGAAGGGCCGGCGGAAGCGGCGGCGGAAGGGCCACCGGAAGCCCCGCAGGAGAAGAGGTCCTGGGCCTTGCGCCCTCATCATCGGGCCCCCGTTGGGCCGCAATTCGCCTCGCGGAGCCGGCGCCGCGCCATGCGAGCGTAAGCGCCGCTCCGCTCGATCCCCAGGAAGTCGCGGCCGTGTCGCGCAGCAACGATGCCGGTGGTAGCGACGCCGGCGAAGGGGTCGAGGACCGTGCAGCGGGCGCCGGGAGCGTCGTGCTCGCAGGTCGGCTCCCAGCCGACCGTCCGCCGCCTGACTTCGACACGTCGACTGCCGACCCCGGTTGCCTGCGGAGCCCGACCGGAATACAGCTTGTCGGCCTTAGTCCAACCGCCCTTGATCTCTCGCTTGCCGTCAAGTAAGCGCCGCGATTCCACGATCCGCCGCCACGGCGCTCCGCAAGAGCGACACGCTGCCGGCGAGGAGCCGGCGAGCAGGCATGGCTCCACCAAGGCCTCGGGGAAGGTCGCGAAATGAGCGCCTTTGAAGCGCTGGGTCGGGACGGTCCAGACGCTGCGTCGATTTCGCCCGGCATTACCGACCCACTCGAAGTCCTGGCCGCGCGCCGCCTCGCCTCCCCCGCAGCTGAGGCGCTCGGGTCGCTTGTATCCGTTTCTCGCGCGCCCTCCCTGGTCGGGTTCACGGACCGCCTCGGCGTCATAGAAGTAGCGCCGAGACTTGGCGAGCAGGAAAACGATCTCGTGGGTGCGGGTCGGCCGATCGAGGACTGACTCCGGCATCACGTTCGGCTTGGCCCAGACGATGTCCGAGCGCAGCCACCAACCGTCTGCCTGCA
The DNA here is from genome assembly GCA_963703175.1 of uncultured Solirubrobacterales bacterium. Lineage (GTDB taxonomy): Bacteria > Actinomycetota > Thermoleophilia > Solirubrobacterales > 70-9 > VRUE01. The sequence goes on along the minus strand of OY969794.1, from coordinate 2,580,103 downwards.
GGGCGAAGGCGACTCGCCAGGGGATACCGACGAGATCCTTCGGCTTCAGCCCTGGAGGCGTGAGCGCCTTCATCTGTGAGTAGTCGAGCCCTTGCTCGGCCAGTCGCTTGCTGACCCTGACGACCCCCTCGGCGAAGCTATCTCCAAGTACCAACCAGAGAGTGCCGCCATCACGAAGCACCCGGCGCACCTCGCCCAGAACCGCGACGATGTGGGAGACGTAGAGGTCTGGGTCGGGCTCTAGACCAAGGCAACCCTTCCAGGCGCCGCAGCGCCGACAGAAGCACCCTCCCTGAAGCCCGGCCCGACCCTGACGCGCGTCGCCGTCGAGCCTTCCGCTCGAACGGCTTGCTTTGGAGGGCAAGGGGTCCGAGCGACGTCCACGCTCCTCCCCGCCCCAATGGTGCCGGCAACCGGGTTCACCACCCCAAACCCGTGGCGCGACTCCGTAGTCGCGAAGGCCCCAGTAGGGCGGGCTGGTAATGCACGTCTGCGCGGACGCGGTCGGCAGCTTTGCCAGGGTGTCCAAGGCATCACCGCAAATCACCCGCTGGCTCGACAGCTCCCTCGCCGGCGGAGGCTCTTGACCAACGCGCAATCGCGGGGTCCGCTCAGCCACGCCGATCCTCCTCGTCGCGCAACCGCCGAGGCCACCGCCGCCGCTTTGGCGGCTCTCGATAGGCGCCGGGCGCTGCCTTTTCCCAGCACAGGCGCTCACAAGGGGGCGTTGCCTGGGTCCGCGACCGGGACGGGCGATCCCAGGTCTCGCCACTCACCTCACCTATGACTCGGAATCCGCTCGCCCGGAGACTGGCGCCAGTCTCAGACCTGAGCGTGTAGGTGATTACCCGGGAGTAGCCCATAGCTTGAGCCGCCCGCCAGCAGGCTCCATAGAGAAGTGAGCAGGCGTTCCGCGGCGCGTCGTCAAGGACGCAGACGCGCAACACCTCCAGGGTCTCCCCATCATCACGGTGACGAGCGATCGGCCGGCCCGCTATCGCCACGCCGACGAGCTCAGCGCCAAATGCTGCCCCGATGCTGAACTTGTGACCCTGGGTGGGTCGGGAGTGACGGTGGAAACGCCGCACGAAGGCATTGGCCTCGCGCAGGGTCATCGGAACGACGCGCAGCCTTCTCTCAGCCATTCCGGCCTGCCCCGATGTCGAAAGGTGAGCTCTCGGGCACCTCGAAGACTTCGATCCAGCTCGCCGGTTCATAAGCCGAGCGCGCCAGGTTCTCGGGCTCGCCCGGCGAGGCCGACGTATTCCACGAAAGATGGATGTGTGGCCCGCCGATACAGGGGACACAGTGAGCCGGGTCGCCGTGGTTGGGGTAGCCGTTGTAGCCGATAAAGCGGAAGGGCGGGCGGGCGCAAGCGGGCGCCACCCCGGAGGCCGCACAGGCAGGATGCCAACCGACGGCTAGCGCCAGGCGCATGGTTCGACTCCAATCGCCATCACGGGGACGGGCGTCTATCGCCGCCCCTAGTGGGTGCTCGCCGGTTGCCTCGTGACCGGAGGCCGCGAAGCAGGCGGTGACCATTACCCCGAAACGACGGGCGAGGTAGACGACGTCGGGGACGATCCGCGCGTCGCATTCGATCCCCGGCGCGGCGCTCACATCGACAGGAAGGGGTGCGAGGTGCCGGGGCGCCAAGACCTTCTGCACCGGTCCCATCGGGCCGCCGCCGGAGAGCAGGGTCGAGCCACCCGCGCAGCTGCTTCCTTCGGCGATGGGCGGTTCCGCGCCGCCCGGATCGGAGGGGGTCGGGCTACCGTCGCCGCGGAAGCCGTAGGAGGTCGCTCTCGTCATCACTTCGTCGGCGTAGGCGGCTACCCCGTCGCCGCAGGCGCCGTAGTAGTTGCAGGCGGCTTGTCGATAGTCCGCGTAGGAACCGCCGGCCGGCGGTGCGTGCATGACGGCGCGCATGATGCGGGCGGCGGTGAAGATCGCGTCGGCGGGGTCGAAGATACTGGTCTTCCGGTCGCTGTCGCCGTCGACCTTGAAGCGTTCCCAGATCGTCGGTCCTGAGCCCGGGCTGCAGGCCGACCCGCGCACGTAGGCGATCTGCATCGGCCCGGCGCAGCCGGAGGAGTTGACTTCGTGACAGGCGCCCTGCCCGCACTCCTGGGTGCCGATCGAGGCCAGGAACGTCCAGTCGATGTCAATTCGCCGGCCGGCTTCCTGATAGATGCGCAGGCGCTTGGGCGGGATCTCTTCGACCGCGGCGCGGGTCGCTGGGGCCGTCGCGACGACGCCTCCGCCGCCCCCCAGGCAGGCGAGGTCGCTGCCGAGGATCGCCATCACCGTGCCAGCGAGCGCGACGACGACGAGCGCGGCAACACCGCAGGCGCACGCAGCCAGAAGCGAGAGGCGCGAGTGACGTCCGCTCATTTGCCGCCGCCTTTCCGCCGCCGGGGCCGGCGGGATGGCTGGGCTTTCTCAGCCCGATCGGGACGCGGGGTCTCGGCCCGCTCGTCAGGCGTTTTCCTTCCCAGCCGCTCGCGCTCTTCGCGCAGCTCCTCGCCGAAGCTCTCCCCAGCGCCCTGCGGCGCTCCCTTTCGCACCGGCTCAGACCCGCGCTGCGGCGGCTGTTTCGCCTTTCGCTCGCCTGGGCGCTCCCCGCCCGGCTTCTCCGCGCTCGCTTTGCCCTTCGACCCGCGGTCGGACTCAGGCCGAGTGCGCGCCGAGCGCCTGCCGGCTCCTTTGGCCGATCCGGGCGCGGCGGTAGCGGAGCTTGGGGCGCTCGCCTCAGTCGGGCGCTGTCCCGGTTTCTGGGGCGCCTCGGTCTTCCCCTCCTCCGCGCGTGCTCGCTCGCTCGGACCGGGAGCGTCGAGGCTGGGGGCGCCACCGCCGACCGGGGCGCTGTAGCTGGTGCCGAACCGAGGCGCCGGCCGGAGCTTCGGGCTGCTCGGGTCGCCGCCATCGCGGGAGCCAAAGACACCACCGAGAAGGCGTCCCGGCGTCCGCATCGCCGAGCGCGCCCCGCGGCGGATTGGCCGCGAGACCCGACCGCCGACGCGAGCACCCGCGTAGATGGCGAGCAGCCGGACGGTCGCATCGCGCCCCGGCGCCCCCGGGCCGGTCACGATGCCGATCAGGCTCTCGGCGAGCGCCTTGCGCTGGATGAAGACGGCCCAGAAGAAAAGGCTCTGCAGGCCGAAGGACATAAGCCAGCCGAGCTGAGTGGTCGCGCTCTCAAGCGCCCCGCTGACCGCCAGGAGCGTCGCCAAGATCAGCGAGTAAGCAGCCTTGCGCAGCAGGTAGCCGGCGAGCTTCTCCAGCCAGCCTTTGAAGAAGGCATGGCCGCGGCCGGGGATCGCCGCGGCGACGAGCGCGACCGGCGCGAAGGCCAGCAGCAGGAGAAGTAGAACCTGGGCGAGGATGATCCCGACCGCGAGCGAGCCCAGGAGCAGGACGGCGCCCAGCTCGCCGACGAACAGCACCAGGGCGAGGCCGAGCCGTTGGAACTGGCCGCCCTCCTCCATCGCGTCGGTGGCGGGCTTGTCGGCGACCCCGAGCCGGTAGCCAGCCTTGGCCGGGTCGGCGTCGGGCAGCTCGGAGGAGTCGCCGTCGTCCAGCGCGTTGTACTCCTCGCCGCGTGCGTCGTCGGTGAGCGCGAAGCGCAGGAAGTGCGATGCGTACTTGTCGGCGTTGTTGATGCAGACCTTGCCGTCCGCGCTCACCTGCTCCCCGCTCGCCAGGCGGCGCGCGAGCGTGGCGTCCCGGGCCGGGTTAGAAGAGAGCGGCCGCACCGGGGCCGATTCGGGATCGGAGTCGTCTGAGCCGGTGACGGTGACGGCGCAGTGTTCGAGCCCGCCGAAGTTGAGAACGACCCAGGGCTTGAAGACGAGGAGGTCGAAGAGCTGGTTAGCGGCGTCGTCCCCGGCCTGGCTGCCACCCGCGGGGTCGCCGTGGTCGGAGATCGCAAGGAACGCCTCCGACATCTGGTTGGTCAACTTCGAGGCGGCGCCGATCGTCGGCCCCGGCTGTGCCACGAAGAAGAGCGCGACGACGACATAGACCAAGGAGAGGGCCAGCGCGCCAACCGTCTCGGAGTGGCGGCGCTGCAGCAGCGACTTCCACATCGCCCACAGCCCAGTCACCGTTATCGCGAGGACGAGCCAGGGAGCGCCGAAGACGTTTGCGTAGATCGAGTGGATCGCCTGAGCGACCGGCCCGAGCGCCCCGGTGCCGCCGGTCGCCGCCGACCCGTTTACGAGGTCGAGACTGAAGGCGAAGCCGAAGAGCGTTATCAGCAGGTTCGCCAGGAAGCTCGTGAACAGCCAGAGGATCGAGGCGAGGACGTAGGCGATCATCGGCGGCACGCCGTGGACCTGAACGCCGCCAGTTAGTGAGGCCTCGACGGCTTCGAAATGAATGTCGAGCAGGTAGTGGCTGAGCGGGTAGCGGCCGAAGATCCCGTTCGCGCCGAGCTGCGGCGCCGGGCCGACATTCCCCCATACGTCAGTCGACGCACCCGCCAGCGGGTGCGCGGCCACGACGATCAACACGGCGAGGCCGAGGCCGACCAAGACCGGCCGCCGCCATCTGCACAGCCCCGCCCTCATGCCGTGACCGCCTTCGGCGTGTTGTCGAGCGCGGCCAGCAGCTCGGGGAAGACGAGGTCGAACTGCGCCTCGCCCACGCGGCCATCTAGGTCCCGCATAAGGCAAAGGCCCTGGCGGTATTCGGTCAGGCGGTAGCCGAGCGGCGCTTCGGCGTCGAGGCCGATCTGAGCGAGTCCGGCCCGCGCCTCGCTCTCGGTCTCCTGGCCGAAGAGGAAGTAGACCCCGAACAGCTCGGAGAGATCCCCGAGGTCGGCCAGGCGCTGCGTTGCCACCAGGACGGTCGCGTTGAAGGCGCGGCCGAGCCTGATTACCCGGTTCAGCAGGGCGCGGCCCTGCACCGAGCTGAGAAAGAACCACGCCTCGTCCAGCAGCACGATCTTGTGTCGTTGGCGGTTGCCGCTGACGAGGCGCAGAGCTTGGGCCGCGACCAGGGAGAGGGTCGCAACGGAAATTCGCTCCCGGCGAGAGTAGGTCTCGCGGGAGGCGCCGGGGTCGGGCAGCGATAGCCCCGGCGTGCGGATCGTGATGACCGGCGCCGAGGGTCCATCCTCACCCGTCGCTCCTTTGCCACCCGCCGAGAAGCCGAGGCGCGCGAGACCGAAGTCCGAGAGGACCTCGAGCGCCTCGGCTGCTTCGCGGCCCGCGTCGGTTTCACTGCCGCGCAGCCGTTCAACTACACGGCCAAGGCTCCGCTCACCGGCGCGGACCGCGTCGCGCACTGCGCGGTCGATCGCGTTCTCCCAAGTCGGAGGCGGATCGCGGAGAAGCTCGATCAGATAACTCGAGGCCAGCTCCTCGCGCAGCTCGGGCAGGCCGATCGCAAGCGGGTCTAGCTTGCCGCGGTGCTCGGGATCGCCGGAGAGCTCCAGCACTTCGACCTCGCCCGCAAGCTCGGGCACCCGGTCGAGGCCGTGGTCGGGCTTGGGGTCGAAGTCGACCACCAAGCTGCCGCGCCGCTGGGTGGCGTAGGCGATCGTCTGGGCGGCGAGGGTCTTGCCGGAGCCGAGCGTGCCGGCGAGCAAGACGCCCGAGGGCCGAGCGGTCCTCGGGGCCTCGGTCGGGTCGTAGCGGACCGGGCGGCCCTGCGGGCTGTGGCCGATGTAGATGCCGTCCGGCGAGCCGACCTCCGCGCTGGCAGTGGCGACCATCGCGCCGAACTGCTCGACGGTCATCTGCTGCAGGTAGTCCGGCACCGAGCCGGCGCCCGGCTGTGGAAGGTGGTCGGCGAAGAGCGCGTGCTGCAGGCCCCGGGGCCGATGCAGGGCCACCTCACCGAAGCGCTCGCGCAGGGCGCCGACCCGGCGCTCCAGCTCCTCGCGGTCAGGCGCGCCGACCGCGAGCGATAGCGAGGCCCGCAGCATGGGCGGGTGCCCCGAGGACTGCAGGATCGCCTCGTACTCGCGGGCAAGCTCGCGGTCCTCCTCGGCCAGCACACCCGGCCCGCTGGCGCCATCGAGCTGCTCGCGGTAGGCGTGCTCGACGTCGAGGATGCGCTTTCGCACCTGGCCGAGCGCCTCGCGGTTGCCGATCCAGCGCACGTAGATGACGGCGTCGACGGGAAACCCCGCACCTTCGAGCGGCTCGAAGAGCAGCTCCGCCGCGCCGGGAAACTCGGCTTCCTCGGCCAGGGCGCCCGCGCAGCAGAAGGACTGGTAGGAGGTTCCCTCCTCAGCCTCGACCACGAGCGAGGGCGGCTGGCCGATCTCCTCGGTGGCCGGTGCGTTGGCGCAGCGCCAAAGATCGTGTTCGAGCGGCTCGTATGCCGCCGATCCGTCCGGCGCGACAACCACCAGCGCATCGGGCTCCCAATGGCGGTCGAGTGCCGGCTCGGCGACACCGCGGCAGGCCGCGCGGCAGAGCAGCCAATGCAACTCCCGGGTCGAAGCGCGCTGCAACGCGATCGCGCCGCTCAGGCGGTCAAAGGTGCGCTGCTCAACCTGCGCCAGCGCCTCCAGCTCGGCGCCGGAGATCGGTCGGGGGCCACCGACCCCGGCCAGCTCCTCCACGCGCCGCCTGACCCGGCCGAAGGAGCGCAGCGCCTTGGGTTCGTCGCCGTCCTGAGTCAGCGAGACCGCGACATACACCTCGGGTACGTGGGAGCCGAGATCGGCCAGCCGCGTCTCGTGACCTTCGAGGTAGCGCCGCCAGCCCTCCGGGTTGCCGTGGTCGGCGTCGAGAAGATCGGCAAGCTCGGCCGGGTAGCGCTCGGCCGGGAACGAGCGCTGAACTCGCCAAAGGGTGAAGTCGGCTCCCGCGAGGTGCGCGAAGCGCTCCAGCCGGTGAAGCAGCGCCCACTTCTGCGAGGTGGGCAGAAACGGATAGGCGACCGTGTCGGCGCGGTAAAGAGCCGCCGCCTCCCCGGCCGGACCGACCAGGATGTTGCGGCGCACGTAGCGCAGCGGGAAGCGGCTCATGGGCGCAGCTCCAGCGCGTCCCCTTCGCCCAGCACGACTCGCCGGGTGGTGCTTATTCCCCGCCCGCGCCGTCGACCCGGCGGCTGGGCCAGTTGCCGCCGCTTGCCCGCCCGACGAACTGCGATCGGCGCCGAGAAGAAGACGACCGCCGGGCCATGCAAGCGGGCGCGGCGCAGGAGCGGAGTGCGTTCGTCGGGTTCTACCCAGAGCCGGCCGTCGAGGCGTTGCGCGAGGCCCACGAGCGGCAGTGCGCGATCCAGCGAGCGACGCGCCGGCGCGAGCCGCACGGCCAGCCAGGAGAGGGCGAAGCGGTCGGCGCGGCGCCCGTCCGGCGTTGCCTGGGTTCCCAGCGTCGCGACCGCGGCCGGGATCACGACCAGCCGGAGCGGCCAGTCGATGAAGCCCAGGGCGAGCCCGCCGAGCCACGCCGCCGCCAGGCCGCCGATCGCGGCGATGGCGGCGCTCTCTCGGCCACCGACCCCGAGGCCGACGATGCCGGCGAGCACAGCGACCCCGAAGGCAACCGTCGCCGAGCCCGCACTGAGGATGATTACGGCGAGCAGCGTGCCGGTCGCGTAGGCGAGCCAGCGCAGCGGCACCCCGCCGGGGATCGGCAGTGAGCGCCCGTCGATCTGGTAGATGCGCCGCTCCGGGCGGAAGATGCGCTGGTAGGAGCGGATCGGCTCGAAGCTCTCGCTCACGGCAAGATCCGCTGTCCGATTGCGCGAGCCATGTCGGCGACCGAGTCGGGGCTGAAGACGAGCCAGCCGACCAAGACGGCGGCGACGAAGAAGACCGCCAGGTCGGTGAACTTCCGGTTCAGCAGAAAGACCAGGCCGACGATCGCGAGAATCCCGCCGTAGATCTCCCCCGCGTAGTGGCGAAGCGTCGAGCCGATGTTGTGGCCGACGTCGTTGCCGGCGGCGGCGAGGGCAGCCGCGGGGGCGAGCAGAAGCACGCTCGCAGCGACGGCGAGGAGAAGCAGTGCGACCCCGACGCGGCCCCTCACGACAGCGCCCCCTCGACGCGGTCGACGTACCAGCGGCCGTGACGGGCTACGTCAAGCCGGTAGCCGAGCCCGAAGCTCGCGCCACTCAGCGGGTCGCGTACCCGGGCCGTGGCGAGCACCGTGCGCCGCCGACCTTCACTGTCTCCGATCTGCGTAACGGCGGAAACACCGAGAAGCTGAAGTCCGTTGCCCGGCGGCACGACCACCGCGCCAGGTGCAAGCAGGTAGGAGAGATCGGCGGGACTCGAAGCCGAGAAATAGGCCGGCAGGAAGCGCCGCACCAGCTCTCCGATGGCGGTGGCGTCCGGGCCGGCGATAGGTCGGGGAGATGGGATGTCTTCCCCGACGCCGGCCGGCCCGGCGACCACAGCGGGCGCCCCCGCTGCCGCCACCCCGCCCACGCCTTCGCGGACGATCGGGACGGCCAAGTAGACGGTGCGGGCGTCCGCCAGCTCGCAGGCCACCGTGACCAGTGCCTCTCCGTGGCCGAGGTCTTCGCTGCCGGCGACCTCCGCCTGCTGGACGTTGACCCCGGTGGCGCTCGTGCCCGCCGTAGGGGTATGGACACCCGGGGCCAGGAGCGGCGCCAGCTCGCTCGGCGAGGCGCCGGCGAGGTAAGCGCGGGCGAATCGCACCGCGAAGGAGCCGGTACTCGGATCGACAACCCCACTCGGGGAGGCCGTCTCGCGATCGCCTGCCTGTGGATCAGCGAGGACGGACGCGGTGCCGCGGAGAAGCAGGAGCCCGACAAGCGCCCATAGCGCCGCCCGGCCTGCCGTTCGGAGCGCCGCGCGTACCGTACGGTCCTCACCGCCACTCCTTCCAATCCGAGTACCGACTCCAATTGCCACTTCCAGACCACCTCCGTGTCGTTTCGGTGGCCAGCCCTGTTGACTGGCTCACTCCTACGGAGACGCGAGGTGGCAAAGTGGTCACAACCGCACAACCACACGGTTGTACGTCGGGACCTGACGGGCAGCTGCGAAAAGGTGTTACTGCGAGGTTGCGCGGCTGAGTGACTACGCGAAGGTAAGGGTCAGGCTCAGTTGGGGCTAAGAGCAGCGCCGACCTGTTCGATCAGCCATACACCGACGAAGTCGGCAAGCTCATAGTGGGTCCAGACCCCTTCACGATGGCGGCGGACGATGCCGGCGTGGTAGAGGACCCGCAGATGCTTTGAGACGTTCTGCTGCGTGACGGGAAGGCTGGCGGCCAAGGCGCTGCCGGTGGCTCTGCCTCGGTCATTCAGCGCTTCGACCAAGCGAATTCTGATCGGATCGGCGAGGACTCTGAATATCGAAGCGACCGCCTCGACGGTCTCCTCGGAGAGCGGAGGGCGAGGTTCGTCGGTGTCTTCTCCCGTCTCTTCCTTACTCACGTCTTGGGTTACACACTCGCTCATAAAAGGTCTCTGTCCTACAGAGCATCGAAGCGGAAAAGTGGACCCCCCTTTTTTTTTAACTTGCCCCGAGCAACAGGCAGCCGTATACGCTCCGGCCCCGAAAACGGGGCCGGAGGTAAAACCCACTCATATGGCGCCGGATGGGGTCTCGACGGGCTCTAGTGGAGCCTGAGCTCAGTTCCCGCGTACACCAAACTCGGGTTGCCGGTGCCTACGCGGGAGGCGTTGAGGCGCCAGAGCCGCTGCACCTCGGCCGCGATTTCGGCGGTGTTGGCGCCGGCCGGAAGCAGGGCTTCTGCGATCGACCACAGGCACTCCCCGGCCCGGACAACGTGGACGCGGTGTCCGGCGAGGCTGCCCGGCGAGGAGTCGCGCTGGAGCGGCACAGCGCGCGGTTGCCCTTCTTCGGGCGGCGGTGCTTCTTTGGGTGGACTCGCAGGCGGAGGCGTTTCAGGTGAAGGCTGGGCGGTTTCCGGCGCAGCCTGGGTCTGCTGGGCAGCCGGCGAGCTTTCGGGAGCCGTCAGCACCTCGTTTTCGACCGGCGCGGCGGGCGGCGGTTCCGTGGCCGTTTCGTACTCCGGCCCCGGCGAGGGAGCGCTCGCGGGTTCTTCGCTCGCTACCGGAGGTTCAGCTTGAGTCGTGGGTTCTGCTGGCGGATCCGGCGGTGCTTCGGCTTCCTGTGCGGGTTCGGTTTCTAGAGGCGGGCCTTCTTCGGCTTCTTCTCCGGCGCCTACGATCCCGGGGAGTTCTTCGAGGGCGGTTTCTTCTTCCCCCGATTCGAGTCCGGGGCCTTCTTCGAGACCAGGCAAGGCACCAGGCGGCGCCAAGCCTTCCTGTTCGCTGTCAGCTTCGCCAGCAAGCGCCACTCCCGGCACAATGCTGCCGAATATCAGGACGACACTCAGGGAAGCAGCCAAGACCCTGATCCCGAGCCGTGGGCGCGGGCGGGCGCGGGCGCGGGATATGGACGTCAGAAACTCATGGAACCAGGGCATCGGTGCCTCCTCGCTTGTCAATCCTGGGGTCTCAATTGAGCGGGGGCGCAACACAGCGGTAGGACTTCGCTCCCGCGAAGGTGTCGGGGGTGAGGCCAACGGCTCCACCCTTGCTAGTCACATAGAGGTCGTCGACTCGGCCCGGTTCGGTACTGGAGGCGGAGACTTCGCTCGTCAGCTCACCGCCGGACGCAAGCTGGATCTCTTCATGGGTCAATGCCTCCATCAGCTCGTTATGGGTCGGCAATCTGCGGCCTGCCGCCGCTTGGGTGTCGATCCGGCCGCATTCGTAGACCGCGTCGCCATATGCGACAGGTGGGTGTGCCTGCGTTTCGACGCAGACGCCCGCAACCGGAATCGTCCCCTGCGGACAGCGGACCAGGAAGCGTTCGGCAGTCATCCCGTCGAGGCGTGCCGCGTTCAAGGCCCGCGGCACAGCGCTCAGGCTCGACTCCTTGATCTGCCGGCGCCCGAGGGAGTTCCGCTTGATGTTCTTGCCGGTGATCGTGTGCGCCTTGATCTCCCGGCCGGAAATCTTCAGCGCCGCGTAGGAGCTGCCGCCCAGCGCGACAAACAGCGCAAGCGTGGCGACCACGTTGGCGTAGGTGAGACGGGGGCGCGGAACTCTCAACATGCCGATTCCTCCTCGGGCTCGGTGGCAGTGGCTATCCCGTAAAGCATGGCTGCCCCTTCACACGGACTGCAAGGACCCGGCTGAGGCCGGTCTCCAGGGGATAGCTGCCCTCGGCGGGCAGGCGCGCTCGGAACTTGAAGTTCTGGACGTCGCAGGTCCGTCGAAAGGGGTACGGGATGCGCCAGCTCCCGTCCGCTTTGCTGTGGACCGTACGGAAGGTCGACCATTCGTCGGAGAGCCACACCTGTAGTTCGATGAGCTTTCCTCGCGCCGGCAGCGGCCTTCCCTGCACCCGACCGCTGAAGATGATCGATTGGCCGTTCAGAACGTGTGACCGACTCACCTCGAAGCTGGAATGCGCAGAGACGAGCAGCGCGACCATGTCTTCGGCCGGCAGCCGGACGGCGGACCCGGGGAATACGAAGCGAAGTGCCTGGGAGGCGTGAGCGTCGATTGCGTAGGCGAAGTGGCCGTTTGCGCCAGTGGTAAGCGTGCCTACGAGCGCTTCCTCCACTTCGCTGATGTGCGAGTAGACCTGCACGGCGGCTCCGGAGATGGGATTACCTGCACGATCGACAAGCACGCCGGCGAGGCGAACGCGTTGGCCGAAGCCGACTTCGATGCGCGGCTTGAGCACCGTGATCGTGCGGGTCACTTTGTGGGCTTTGCCGCCGTGGTGGACCGTCCGCCGCACGCGCTTTTTCCCGAGCGCCCCGGCGCGCACCGAAGACGCGACTCGCAGGGGCAGCTTCACCTTCATCGGCTGACCGTCGAGCCGCTGGGTGGTGCTCGCCAGGTTGCCCGCCTGATCGTGAGCGGTAGCCCGCATTTCGTATTCACCGGGGGGAAGCGTCGCGTCGTCAACCCTGGCAACAAGATTGCTGCCTTCCTGGGAGGTCGACAACACCTCCCAGGTGCCCGATCCGGCGCGGCTAATTTCGATTTCCCCTCCTCCGAGGCCGGAGATCGGGTCGGTCACCTGGACGGAGACCCGGGTCGGATCGGAAGCCGAGAAGGCTTCGAAGCCGAGCTTCGGGGGTTCGGGGTCAAAGCGGAGCTTGACCGGGAGCGAGGCGTTTTCCGGCTGCTGATTGCCGGCGGCGTCTTCGCGCCAGAGCCGCAGTTCCCATTCCCCGGGCGATGGAACGGTCTCGCCTTCGAGTCGCGCGATCGAGGAGCCGGAGCGGTTGTCGCTCACGCATTCATCGGAGCCAGCACGGCAGACGCGGTAGTGGGCAGCGACGATCGGTGCCCGATCCGGTTCGGGCGCGTTCTGCCAGGCAAGGTCGAAGGCGTTGCGGTTGCGCCAGGCTTCTCCACCTTCAACGCCCACCGAAGTGACCCCCGGCGGAGTGTTGTCGATGTGGGCCGTTACGGTCGCTGAGTCGGCGCTGTTGCCGGCGGCATCCTGGGCCGTAACAAACATCGGCACGCTGCCTTCTTGAGTGCGTTCCGTTTCGACCTGAACATGACCTCCGCCATTCGGGCAAGGAATCCGTTGGGAATAGTCACAGCCGTGCGTGTCTTGACCCTTGCCTACCCCGGCCAGGCTCGCAAACGCACTCCTGACCCCGACGTTGTCCGAAGCTTCGTAGTCGAGTGCCTGCACGCCACTGACCCATTCCCCGCGAGCGAGCGGCGTGTCGGGCACCATCGACACCGATGGACCCGAGGTGTCGACCACGGTCGCTTCCGCCGTGAACGTCTGCATGTAGTTCAGCCCGCGCCCCGAGCAGAACTGAGCCGAGGGCGCGCCTACGCAGACGACTCGCTGGACGATCTTGGTCGCGCCTCCCAGGTCGAACGCCCGCGGCCGCGGCCAGCTCGATGCCTGCGCGGCGCCCGGACCCGGACAGTGGCGGTTGGCCCGTACGTTCTTGATCGTCGCGTCCGATCCGTCCGGGCGCACCGCATACATCTGCAGGGCGTAGCGGCAGTCGCGGCGCTGAGCATGACCCGACCAGCGCAATCGGGAGAACGCAGTCCCTGGAGGGGCTTCGAGCACGAACGCCGACTGCGCGCCATGAGCCACCTTGCCGGTGCTGACCACGTTGGCGGTGACAAGGCCGCGCAGGCCCGGACCCAATGGGTTGCAGGCCCGCCGCCAGCGCATCCCCCGCGTGGCGAAGTTTTCGAATGCGGTGCTGGCGAAGTTTCCGGCGTCTGCCTGGCAGGCGTCGATCGTGAATTCGCCAGCCGTGGCTCGCGGCGGGCTCGCCAGGGGGGCAACGACGAGGATTCCGGCGACGGCGGCCGGCAGCCACCGGCTGAGGGTTTTCTGCCCTACGGTCATTTAGGGACCTCCGAACTGTGGAGAGCCGCCGCCCGAGACCGGAGCTGGGCGCGCGCTTTCGGTGGACGAGGTTTCGGGAGCCCGATGTTCGGCTTCGGCTTCGACGGCCGGGTAATCAGGCGAGGCAGGTTCAAAGCTTTGTTCTGGCGGTGGCGGTTCGGGAGTCGGCTGGGGTTCTTCTTCTGACTGAGAAGTGGGTTCGCTTTCGACAACCGGCTGTTCTGCTTCAGGCGTCGGCGCGGGTGGAACGACTGCAGTCGATTCCGGCGTTTCTGCCGGCGGCGATTCAGCAGAGGTCTTCGAGTCTTCTTCTTCGCCGGCGATTAGGCCGGCAGCGGCGCCGATCGGATCGACGCTGTTCTGGGCACAGTAGGTCGCGGCGCTGCCGCCGATCGTCACGCAACTAACCAGGACCGCTGCGACGGTGCCCGGCCGCGCTCCGGCCAGCGGCGTTGGATCGACTGCCCTGTAGTAGGTCGTACTGGCCTGCTGTTTAGCCTGCGAGGCACCAGCAAGTACCTGCTGCTTGACATGGGTCGCGCCTCCCAAAACCTGCTGCTTGACCGAGGCGAGGCCGTCAGCGGTGCGATGGGCCAGGCGTCCAATCAGCCCAGGGCTGGCCTGTTCGATCGCAGGCGCCGGGAGGACGACGACCACCTTTTCCCGCCAAGCGTCGAGCCTCTCCCAGAGCATCTCGCAGCGATGGCAGCCCTTCATGTGGAGGCGCGCCTGCTCAGCCTCGGCCGCGCTTGCGAGCCCGTAGGCGAAGCGCAGGACGCGGGGTTCCCCGCGCAGGCATCCGCCGCCAGCCTTGCGCGCGATCGCGACGCGGGCCTCGTCCATGATCTCCAAGAGGTCGCGCTTGACCGCCCGCTCGGTGAGGCCGAGGCGGGAGGCGATCTCCGGCCGCTTGTAGCCGGCACCGTAGAGGGCGAGGATTTCGCGCTTTCGCTCCGGCAGCGAATCTGAGACCTCGCGGACCAGCGCCACCAGCTCGGCTTCGTCCTCGTGAGCGATCGCCTCTTCTGCTGGTCCGGGTTCCTCAGCTGCGACCTCCTGCAGACTCTCGTGAGTGGGATCGACCGACGGTTCGCGAATGCGCTGGTCTTCTTCGCGAGTCAGCCGGCGGTGGGCAGTGGTGCGGACCCAGGCGTAGACCTGGCCTGGGGCCGAGATCCCCTCGCCCTTGTCTACGAAGAGATCGCAGGCGGTCTGGATCGCCTCCTCGATCTTCTCCATCGGGGCGTCCCGATGAAGTCGTGCGAGCTGCGAGCGCAGCTTGCCGCCCCGCTCTCCACCCACGTAGGGGCGGAGTAGTTTCTCGGCCTCAGAGGAGGCGGTCGTGCTGGAAGCAGAAAGATCCACTACTCCTACAGAGCATCGAGCCGGAAAAGTGGACCCCCCTTTCCTTACCGTTGAACCCTTCATCCGACCTCCGCGCAACTCAGGGAGCCAGTTTCGAGCGCTCGGCTCCGACTACTCGGAGGATTTACCCAATTCTCGGAGCGTTTAAGTCACGCTATGAGTGTCGGGGCGGTCTTCCCGCGCTCGCTGAGCGCGGGATGAGTACTAGCACCCCTTCCGCATGACCCCACGTAATCCCGCGGTATCGCCAATCGGGCTGCGTCAGTTCGGGCGGTTGGTTCGACCTTCGCGAGAGAAGCCAGCGGGCCGGCCGGACCTACGACTGGGGTGGTCCTCACTTAGCCGAGTGGGAGCCGACACCGCCGACCGGCGCCGCATCTGCTCCGTCACCTCGAAGCCAGCCAGCAAACGAGGCTTAGGCTCTAGCTCGTCACCCAAGGAGTTGTACGGCGTACCGAGTCCGAAATCATTCGGCCGGCCGAATGATTGGCCAGCAACCAACACGAGGCCCGAAGGCCTCGTGTTGGGGTTGAGAACCGCGGCGCCTCCCGGCACTTTGACTGGTGGCTCTAGAGTGCGGCGATTGATTTCAGCGATGCCTGTTCCACGACTTTCTAGCTCCAGCGGCAGAAGCTCCTGCTAGTCGAGGGCTTCTGCGTTTTCGGGAATCCCCAGCGATCCCGGCCGTCAGAATTCTTTGGTCGGCTCCGGCGTTTCAAACGCGCCGAGCGCGACCACCACCGCAATCGCGTGGTCGCCGCCGGACTTCCTCAAGCGTGCTTCGGCCAGTTCCTGCTCCCTGACGACAAAGGCGTGCAGCCTTTCCAGGCCCGCCACCACCCTTTCCCAACCCTTCTGGTCGAGATGAAGAATCGACCAAGCCAGGCAGGTCTCATCGTGGCGGGTGAGAGTGCCCGCCACCGTCGCGGCTTTGACCCACTCCCCAAGCAGCGCGAAAATCTTCCAGTCGTCGCTCCCGGCGAGGTCGTCGGGCACATTGGCCCACGGACCTCGCTTGTCTTCGTCGTAGAGGGCAGGACCCGTCGCGCCATAGAACTTCTCGGTCCCGCCTCTGCGCTTTCCCCCGGACCTATAGCCGACAACCTTCAGCCAGCCGTACTGCACCAGTTTTACGAAGCGGCTTCGGATCATGTTCTTGCTCAGGCCGAAGCGCTTTCCGTACTTCGCGTAGAACGTCGGGAACGCTTATCTCGCCCCGGTTTGCCTCGTCCATGATCTGCAAACAAACCTCGTCCTCGAAGATTTTGGAAACCCGAACCGGGAACGGGATCATCAGCTCCTCGCCCTCCACTAACACGGGTCCAACGTGAATGCCGTCCTTGATCGGCAACTCGAATGCCAGCAGCAGAGAGCCGACGCGGAACAACTGCCCGCCCGTGCGGTCCGTTCGCCGCCTGGCGTCCTCCTGCTCCTCGTACTGCTCCGCGAACTCCTGGGCCATTGCGTCGGCCACCCGCATCCAGCCCTCGTGATCCAGCAAAAGTCGTGTGCCAGTGAGGCGACGGTCGGGGCGGGCCTGGAAGGTCAACTCCTCCATCGCTTGGCGACACAGTTCGGCGATCTCCCTGAATCCGTTCCAACTGACCGCTACTCGAAGCGAGTGAGGCAGCACTTCGTAGGTCTCTCGATCGCAAAAAGCCAGTTCGGTCGCGCGGTAGATGGTTTCGGTTGCACCCCGGCGCACGCCGCCTGGCCCCTCGTCCCGATAGTGCCTTATCCAGCCGGTTTCCCTGAGCCGTTCAAAGTGTCGGGCCACACGGGCGACTGAGCCGCCACCGAACTCCTCGTAGAACTGGGTCGGGCTCATGTCCCGTTGGTAGAGCTCGGTGACGATCTTCAGCCGAATGGGCACGGCGAAGACCACGGCCAACCGCCGCAGATGCTCCACCCGCTCCCTGACGCCTATCCAGACTCTGCCCATGCGTTTTCCCTGATCCGTTTTCGATTGGACGAACGGCGCGGAGTCTACGGGCATACCTAAAGCAAATCCCTCTGTCCCAGATCATTTACTCAGTTAGATTTGATCGGGAAATCCTTAGCAATTATGGGAGGAGGTGATGAGAGTGAAGATCGCAGCTACGCGCCCAACGGCGCCGATGGTGTCCATCGTCAAGGTCGGCTGATTCAGCGTGGATTGCGGCGGGCCGGATGCCGCGAGACTGGAAGGTCCCGGCTCGCCGCCCATGCAGGGTGCGTCCTCGGCGCGCGGACTACCCGGGTCGCGCACGACCACGAATCGTTACGGAGGAACGAAACGATCCCGGCAGAAACGGCCCATTCCGCGCCCCTGCCAACGGAAACCCGCTCTCCGAATCGAATGATCTGGCCCTCCGAAGGTGACTGGCCGGTTCGGCGGTTCTAGCTTGCCCGCCGATGACCCCAGAGGACGACGGGCAAGAAGACAACGATTTCTGGAATGTGCTGGGGGACCGTGTCCTCGATCCAATCCAAGTGCCGATCATCGAAGCGCTTAGGTGGATTGCCGAGCCACTTTCGGCAATCCGCATGGTCGATGTGCTCGACGGCTACCTGACCATGTGGGAAGCCGCAGATCACCTGGAAGCCCTGCAGGCACTCGGCATAGTGGGGTCCACATCAACTGACCCGTCGAGCAAACGGAAGAGCGACTTCGACGTGTCTTATCAATTGAAGACCGCCGCTAGCGGTAGTCACTGAGGGAGACGGAGGCAGGGACGCAAAGGGGGCGACGAGACCCACTGTTGCCTCAAAGGAAAGAGCATGACCACAACAAACTCCACCAGGAAGGGAGATTGCGATGACCGCTGATATTTGCTCGCTGGACAATGAGCAACTTGAGCATGCAGTGCTCATGCAGATCATCGAACTGCACCCCACTAATCCGACCCTCGATGAGCTACATCTGGCGCTGGGCTGCTCCAGGGTAGAGCTAGGGAGGCATACGGTTGAGGATTCGCTCTTTGCGCTGAGGCGCTTTGGCCTGGTCCGGGAAAACGAAAAGGTCCTCGAACCGACACTCGCTGCCCTTCATGCCGCCGAGGTCATTCAGCGGGGCTGACCAACCTGCAACACCAGCACCGTATGACTGGGAGTCAAGGGCGCTCGCGCCCGACCCCGCAGGGGTGAATGTAATCGGCCGTAATCCACGGCTATCCACCACTGAGCTCACCTTGCAGATGGGCCTCTACTGCCTGCAAACGCAGCATTTCCGGCCGATCCGCGAGCCTGGATCGCACCCAGGAGATCAGCAGTTGGAGCCGACCTTGCTCTGACCATGTACCAACGTTTGCATCTGAGGGTCCCCTTCGGGTGAAAGCGAGAGTTCGGCGATCTCCGACCGCAACACCGGACCTCATGCAGAATCCGGTGGATGCTCGTCGTTCTCAGCGGTCACCCGATCTGAGCGCTCGGTCAGATCAAACCCTCCCGGTGAGAAGTCGCCGGGACGCCAAGTCATGCCTTCGATCAACTCGCACGGGGAGACAGAGAGGCCCCCGGCTAGCTTGAGGATCGTGTCTAGCTGGGGTACGCGTGCGCCCCGCTCCAGCAGGCCGATCTCCGTACGGTGGAGCGAGGCCCGATATCCGAGCTTTTCCTGGGATAGCCCAGAGCGCCGGCGGCAGCGCCGCAGGTTCTCGGCGAAGCGATCGGCAACCTCTTGCTTGAACATCGCTAGAGGGATCGGTCAGACGGCTCTGGACGCGGCCCCGGCTTGATGAGAATGGCAACTATCGACCCGTGTTTGCCCATGCGGTCGGGGCGCTCGCTGAGCTGGCCCGCCACGAGCACCGGGGCGCCTTTGCGCAGCTCCTCGATGTCCCGCCCGCCGACTTTGCCCGGTACTTCGACGTCATAGAACGCGTAGGTCCACAGCAACCGTGGGTCTTCGGGATGAGCCACCGGGAATTTGATTTCTAGGAGGGTGAGCGCCTCGCCCCCCAGCCCCTTGTCCTCTACCGGGTCAGCGATCAGCGTTCCCGTAACGACCGCGTGGTTGAGGCCGGGCGGGATCGACTCCGGGAAGGGCGCCTGGTCCCCGGGCTTTTGGCCAACAGCTCGCCTTCGCATCGCTACTTCGCCTCCTTGAGGACGTAGCTACGCGGCTTGCGTTTGGCCTGACGAACCTTCTTCGCTTTCGCCAGGCGGCCGAGGCAGTTGGCGACGGCGCCCGAGGAGCGCTCGATCTCCTTGGCGATCGCGCTGGCGGTCAGCGGGCCATCTGCCTCGTGCTTCTTGAGGTAGGCGAGCACGAGCTTGTCCAGCTCGCCGGGGCGAAGGCGCTTTGCCTTGGTCTTCATACCGCCTCCTCTCCGCCGACCATGAGCTCGACCAGCAACCCCGATGCGGTGTCTAGGACAAGTTGGTTTCGGCGCCGGATGGCTTCCTCGGCTTCGCGGGCCTCCCGTTCATCCGGAGACCCCGAGAGGGCGCCATCGGCGTCTGCATGAAGGCGCCGCAACGTCTTGGCGAGCTTCTCGGGCGACATGGTCAGTGCCACCTCCCGTCGGTCATCTGCACCCCAGCCGAGATCCTCCAGCAGTCGGAAGTCCTCGCTGAATTCCCGAGCGAGGCGTTCGGCGGTGTCGAAGTCCTCCTGCTTGATAACAAGGGGCAGATCGATGAGAAGGCCCAGGCGTTCGACGAGGAACCCATAGATCGCCTCGCGCTGCTTGCCGCTGATCGTGGCGGTGGTGCGGGGCATGGTGCCCCCTCCTTTTGGTCAGGGCACCGAAGAGCCACCAGGATGCCGCCGTCAAAGGACTTCGGCGAGTAGCGTTTCGCTTGCATCGAAGGTGAGTACTTCGGTGCCGGCCCCGGGGCGTTAGTCGCGCCGCCGGGGCACTTGCTTATGTCGGCCGGCCGACCGTAGCTCTGGCGCTGACCGAAAGCGAGGCGGAATCGGCCGAAATCGCCGCTAATCGCCGCGCATCGGCGGCATTTGAGGCACTAGTGCCTCAAATGGAGGGGATATGTGGGGATGGTTTGATCTTGTTTCGGCGACCTGCGCCGATCCCAACCCGCCCATGTGCAGGGGATTCGTGAAAAAGCGGCTGAAGGGATTCGAACCCTCGACCTTCTGCATGGCAAGCAGACGCTCTAGCCAGCTGAGCTACAGCCGCATCGGTCGCGGATTATAGGCGCGTGGGTGCCTGCTGCCTCGGCTGGCTGTGGTTGGCAAGGCGAGGGCCGGCCAGCGGCCTCGTTTCAGCTACTAATTATTGGGTAAGTCTTCGTTGCTGCGCCCCGGCCGGTCGTACCGGCTCCCCCAGACCAAGGAGGCTTCCGTGAACCGAAGCAAGATCATCGTCCTCGCCGCCATGCTGGCGCTCGCAATCGCCTTGGTCGTGCCTGCCGGCTCTTCTGCCTGGGCCCCGGCAAAATCGCCGCCAATCCATCCCGGTGTCCAGGTCTTCACCGCAGGCGCCCAGTGCACCTCGAACTTCGTCTTCCAGGAAGGGTCAAGCGTCTACCTCGGCCAAGCTGCGCACTGTTCGGGCACTGGTGGCCAGACCGAAACCGACGGCTGCAGCAGCGACTCACTGCCGGTCGGCACGCCGGTCGAAGTGAAAGGCGCCAGCAAGCCCGGAACGCTCGTCTACAACTCCTGGCTGACGATGCAGGCAAATGGCGAGGCAGATCCCAACACCTGTGCCTATAACGATCTGGCCCTGATCAGGATCGACCCGGCTGACGTCGGCAACGTCAATCCTTCGGTACCGGGCTTCGGCGGTCCGACTGGAGTTGGCACCGTCGGCGGGCTCGGCTCAACCGTCTACTCATACGGCAACTCCGAACTGCGCGGCAGCATGACCAAGCTCAGCCCCAAGCAAGGAATCGTCGTGCAGAACGAAGGCAACGGCTGGAGTCACATCGTCAGCACCGTGACGCCGGGCATCCCGGGCGACTCGGGCAGCGGTTCCCTCAACGGCAGCGGCGAAGCGATCGGGGTCCTAAGCACGCTGCAGATCGCGCCGCTCGTCGGCACTAACGGCGTCGGCGACCTGGGCAAGGAGCTTGCTTACCTGCACACCCACAGCGGCTTCGGCGCAATGCAACTAGTGCCCGGCACCGAGCCGTTCAAGCCAAACCTGATCGAAGCGATTCTCGGCGCTTAGGTATCCAGTTCGGCGAGGAGATCGCGAACGTCTAGCGGCGCGGTACCCATCGCGATCTCCTCGCCACCCTTGGCGCGCGGCCACTGCTCACGCGGCCTATCCCAGTAGAGCTCGATGCCATTGCCGTCGGGGTCGCTCAAGTAGAGGGCCTCGCTGACACCGTGATCGGAGGCACCCTCCAACGGGACCCCGGCCTCGCTGAGTCGACGCAAGGCGTCGGCGAGGGAGCGTCGGGTCGGGTAGCGAATCGCAAAGTGGAAAAGGCCCGTGGTGCCTGGCGGGGGCGGCGAGCCGCCTTTCGAGTGCCAGGTGTTGAGGCCGATGTGGTGGTGATAGCCGCCGGCCGAGACGAAGGCGGCATCGTCGCCGATCCGCTGCTGCAGATCGAAACCGAGTACGCCACAGTAGAAATCCAACGCTCGGTTGATATCGGCCACTTTCAGATGGACGTGGCCGATATCGACACGAGGATCGATCGAATCGGGCATGGGCATCTAGCCGTCCAAGGCCGCATTGACGAGCCGATCCGCCTCGGCGTTGTGCTCGCGGCGGACGTGGCGAATCGACCAACGACCGTCGAAGGGACGCAAGGCCCGCTTTACCTCGGCATGTAGCTCGCGCAGGGTCGCGTCCTTGACCTTGTATTCGCCCTTGACCTGGCGCACGATCAACTCCGAATCCCCGACCAGCTCCAACTCGCTTGCCCCCAGCTCCGTGGCTCGCTCGATCCCGAGCAGCAGCGCCCGGTACTCGGCGACGTTGTTGGTCGCCTTGCCGATCCGTTCGCCGCGCTCCTCGAGCACCTCGCCCTCAGACTGAACGACCGCGCCGATCGCCGCCGGACCAGGGTTGCCGCGAGCACCGCCATCGACGTTTACGACCAGCTTCATCGTTTTAGCCGACCGGCTCGCCGTCGCGGGGTTGCTTCGGGCGCGGAACACCGAGAGCCAACCGGCCGCCCTCCCCCACCCTTGCGTTCCACTGACGGGCCGAGCCATCGAGCTGGTCGATCACATCCCCCTTGCCCAACTGAAACACGGCGCGCATCTCATCGCCCAGATCGACGCCCCACTGGTACCAGCTGAGCTCCCAGGCGACGGTTATCCGCACCTCGCTGGGCGAGCCGGCGGCGGAGCCGATCGAGACCATTGGCTCGCCCAAGGTCCGTGTGAGTCCGGCAACTGTTCGGGCGGCTTCGCTCGCGTTAAAGCGCGCCACGGCTCGCTCCAGGCGTCCGCGAGGGGACTCGGAGACCTCCGGTTCGGGACGGCGGCCGACGTTGGCCCCAGGCGCTGCGGGATCGACCCAGCCGAGACGCTCGGCACGGCCGCGGCAAAGCTCGCAGACCAGCCGAGGCCCATCCTTCGGGCTCATGTAGCTGCGGGTGCGCTCTCCGGCCAGAATCGTGCGGCCGCAGACCGCGCAGGTTTCGTCAGGGCTCACGCCGCAACGCTAGCAGTGGCGGCGACCCGCTCGGCGAGGTGCGCGGGAACCGGCTCGTAGCGTTCAAACTCAACCGTGAACTCGGCCCGCCCATGGCTTATCGAGCGCAAGTCAGGCGCGTATTCGAGCACCTCGGCCATCGGCACCTCGGCCTTGACCTCGGTCGCTCCCCCTCTCGGCTCCATCCCAAGCGGATGGCCGCGGCGTGAATTGAGATCGCCGATCACCTCGCCGACGACCTCCTCCGGGCAGCTGACCGTGAGCCGCACGATCGGCTCCAGCAGAACCGGATCGGCAGCCTCCATCGCCTCGCGGAACGCCATCGAGGCGGCCAATTTGAAAGCCATCTCGGAAGAGTCGACGTCGTGGTGCTTGCCGTCGACGAGGCGCACCTTCACGTCTCGGACCGGGTAGCCGGCGACCGTGCCGTGTTGCATCGCCTCGAAGACGCCCTTCTCGACTGCCGGGATGAAGCTGCCAGGGATCGCGGCGCCCTTGATCTGGTTGATGAACTCAAGCCCAGCACCATCCTCCCCCGGCTCGATCTCGAGCTTGCAATCGGCGAACTGACCGCGGCCACCCGACTGCTTCTTGTAGCGGGCATGCGCCTCGGCGGATTGCCGAATCGTCTCCTGGTAGGGGACACGCGGCGGACGAAGTTCGATCTCGGCACCGAAGCGACGCTTCATCCGCTCGACAACTACTTCAACGTGAACCTGGGTTAGCCCAGCGATGATCTGCTCTCCAGTTTGCGGATCGCGGTGCACGTCGAGGGTCGGGTCCTCCTCGCGCAGCCTTCGCACCGCAGCCGCCGCTTTCTCCTCGTCGCCCTTCGATTTTGGCTCATAGGCAAACGCCATCACCGGCGCCGGCAGGTCAAGCGGCGCAAAGGCGACCTCATCGGCCCGCTCGCATAGGACATCGCCCGCCTGGGTCTGCTTCAGCTTCGCCACCGCGCCGATCTCCCCCGCCCCTAGCTCGGTCACCGCCCTCAGCTCGCTGCCGAGTGGCCGGCCTAGCTGGCCGATCCGCTCCTTCTCCTGGCGGCTCACGTTGACGACCTGCGAGTCCGAGTGCAGCGTGCCGCGGTAGACCCGCAACAAGTTGATCCGGCCGGCATACGGATCGGCGAGCGTCTTGAAGACATACGCGACCAGCGGCCCGTCCTCCTCCGCCGCGATCTCGATCGTCCCGCCGTCCTCCCCGCGCACCTCAGTGGCACTGCGCATCGCCGGTGAGGGCAGATCCTCGACCAGGGCATCGAGCAGGCGGTTGGTACCCAGATTGCGAGTCGCGACGCCACAGGTGACCGGGAAGATGTGGCCAGCAGTGACGCCCTGCTTCAAGACTCCGACGATCTCGCCGTGGTCGATCTCCTCGCCGTCGAGATAGCGCACCATCAGCTCGTCGGAGTTCTCCGCTACCTCGTCCATCAGCTTCTCGCGGTACTCCTCGGCCTGGCTGCGCAGTTCCGCCGGAACCTCGACCTGGGTTGAGTTCTCCTGACCAGATCCCTCGTAGACGAACGCCTCGAGGTCGATCAGATCGATCACACCCTGGACCTCCTGCTCGCTACCGATCGGGATCTCGGTGGCAACCACGTGCGGGCCAAAGGCGCGCTTAAGCGAGTCCAGCGCGGCAAAGAAGTCGGCTCGCTCGCGATCGAGCATGTTGACGAAGACGAGCCGCGCCAGACCTTCGGCATCGGCACGGCGCCAAAGCCGCTCGGTCTGCACCTCGACCCCGGCAACCCCGTTGACGACGACAACCGCTGCGTCGGCTACCCGTAACGTCGCCGCCACGTCGGCGACGAAGCTTGGCTCCCCTGGCGTGTCGATCAGGTTGATCTCGCGCCCGTCGTACTCGAAGCCGGCAACCGCGGCGCCGATCGACATCTCACGCTCCTGCTCGTCGGGCTCGCTATCGGAAACGGTGTTCCCGGCGGCGACCGAGCCGAGGCGGCGCGTCGCCCCGGCCTCGAACAGCATCGCCTCGTGCAAGCTCGTCTTACCGCAGCCCCGGTGCCCGATTAGGGCGACATTGCGAATCCGGTCTGAGCCATCCAGCGGCACGCAACGAGATTAGCCCGCTAGTCGACCTCTTGCAAAGAGCCTTTCAAGCGCATAACCGCCTTGGTGTGCAGCTGGGAGACGCGCGACTCGGTGACCCCGAGGACCTCGCCGATCTCACGTAGAGTGAGGTTCTCGTAGTAGTACAGGGCGACGACCAGTTGCTCACGCTCGGGCAGCCCAGCGATCGACTCGGTGAGGCGATCCTTGATCTCGCTGCTGGCAAGCGATTCCTGCGGGTCTTCGGCCCGGGGGTCGGAAATCGTGTCGAGCAGCGAGACCGAGTCGCCGGAGGAGTCGGAAATCGTCCAGAGCTCATCGAGCGCGTAGATCGATGAGTTGGCGATCTCGAGCAGCGAAGTCTGCAGTTCCTCCTCAGTCAGCCCAACCTTTGCGGCGAGCTCTGCCTCGGTCGGCGCTCGCTGCAGCGTGTGCTCCAGTTTCGCCTGCGCCGCCTCGATTTCGCGCGCCCGCGAGCGCACCGAGCGCGGCACCCAGTCAAGCGAGCGCAGCTCGTCGATGATCGCACCGCGGATGCGCGTCATCGCGAAGGTCTCGAACTTGATTCCGCGCTCGGGCTCGAAGCGCTCGATCGCGCCGATCAGACCCATCAGGCCGTAAGAGATTAGGTCGGCGTCCTCGACATGAGAAGGCAACCCAGCGCCAAGGCGCCCGGCGACGAATTTGACTAGTGGCGAGTAAGCAACAACCAGTCGCTCGCGCGCCTTTTTGTCGCCGTCGTCCTTATAGCGGCGCCACAGATCGCGGAGCTCAACCTCTTTTACGCCGGTTTCCATGGAATTCGCTCGATTCTATGGCCGCCGAGGCTTCACGTGTGTGTCAGGCACGCGGATGGGTTGCGGCGTAGGCCTCCCGCAGGCGAGCAGCATCCACCCGAGTGTAGACCTGAGTCGTCGATATCGAGGCGTGACCGAGCAACTCTTGGATCGTGCGCAGGTCCGCTCCCCCTTCCAACAAGTGGGTGGCAAAACTGTGGCGCAAGGCATGCGGTGAGACGCCGGCAGCCAGCGCAGCCTCGCGTACCCAGAGTCCGAGACGGCGGGTGATGTCAGAGGAGGAGAGCCGGCGACCGCTCTTGGAGAGGAACAGCGCTTTTTGACCAGGATCGGTCGCGAGCGCGTGTCGGCCTCGCGCCAGGTAGCGCTCCAACGCCCGCTGCGCGGGCTCGCCGACCGGCAGCAGCCGCTCCTTGGAGCCCTTGCCGAGCACGCGTAACTGCTCGGTCTCAAAGTCGAAGGAGCCGCTGTCGAGGTTGACGATCTCCTCACAGCGCAGCCCACAGGAATAGGCCAACTCGAGCATCGCCCGGTCACGCAACTCCAGTGGCGTGCGCGCGGGGATTCGCTCTAGCAGCGATCGCACCTGCTCGCCGGTCAGCACCCGCGGCAACTTCTCCTCCCTTTTTGGACTTGAAACCAGATCAGCAGGGTTCTGCCCAACCCGCTCGGTGCGGACGAGGAAGTCGAAGAGGCTGCGGATCGCGGCGAGCTTGCGCGCCACCGTCGCCGCCGCCGCGCCGCCCGAGGAAAGCCCGGCGCCGTAGCGCCGCACGTCGCGATGGCGCACCTTTGCGGGCTCGAGCCCGCGCTCCTTGCTCCATTCGACGAACTGACCCAGATCGACCGCGTAAGCCTTGCGAGTGCGCTCGGCAAGACTCCTTGCCCTGAGGTCTCTGTCAAACGCAATCAGGGCGTCATCCCAGTCCATCCACAGGGATTCGCCACGCAGCTCGCCGAGCCTGCGCTACCCGATGTAGATCGGCGTGCCCACTTCGACGCGGTCGTACAGCTCTTCCACGTCTGGGATCGACATTCGCACGCAGCCGTGCGAGGCGGCGGAGCCCAGCGATTCGGTCTCTTCGGTGCCGTGGATACCGGCGCCTTCGAAGATCGCCATCCAGCGCGCCTTGATCGGGTCATCAGGACCGGGAGGAATCACCTGGCCGGCCAGATCTCCGGCCCAAGCGGAATCGGGCACGTGCCACGACGGGTTTTCCTGCTTTTCCTGGATGTCGTAGAGGCCTTCGGGAGTTTCAAGCCCTTCCTGGCCGACGGCGACGGTGTAGGTCTTGGCCAGCTTCAGGTGTTCCCAGAGCCGCAGCGTGAAGGTCGCCCGGTCGAGCGTCAGGTAGGACGGATACTCGGCCGCAACCTCGCTGCCGGTCACTTCGGGCTTGACCGAGTGGGTGCGTGCGGCGATCGTGTGATCGGCGCTCGCGTTGAGCACTGCGGCGTTGAGCTGGCGAGTGAGCAGGTTGTCGCGCAGCTTGCGCCCGTACTTCGCCGGCGTTACTTCCAGCGATTCCCCGCTCGGCTCGACGCCGGCGTTCTGGGCTTCGCGGTCCACTTCGGAGGCGACGTGACGGACGAAGCGGTTGACCGCCGGCCGCGAGTAGACGATTCTGGCGGGGACGTTTTCGTCGACGCTGCCACCGGTCACGTAACGGACGACCCTTGCCGGCAGGAAGGCGTCGTGGCTCAGTGCCACGGCTTCTTCGGCCGCTCCGTCGAGGTCGGCGTGCACCTTCAGGCTCTCGCCGTCGAGAGTCCAACGCTCTCCGTCATAACCAACCTTGAGCGAGTGCCGCAGTGGAGCGAGCAATTCTCTCTGCACTGCCTGCTTCGCTTCCGCTTCGTCCATTCCACCAACATCGACGCCGCCGATCGTCACCCCGTCGGCGATCTTGCCGGCCTGGGAGCTGTCGTAGGCATAGGCGGCAACCGCCCCGAGGACGAGGACCACCACGCCGATGACGATCGCAATTGTCGTCTTGCGGCCCATTCGTTCGAAGTGTAGGCACACGAATCGGTCGTTCCGAAGGATATGTTTCTTCTGTGGTCGCCAAGGATGAGGTTCGCAAGGAAGTCTGGAAGGCGATGGATCGGGAGGGGGTGTCCCGATTCCCCGGCGCCGAGGGGCGCATCCCCAACTTCGCCGGAGCCCGGCTGGCAGCCGAGAAGCTCGCCGCTAACCGACTCTGGAAGCGAGCACGGACGATCAAGGCGAACCCCGACTCGCCCCAGACGCACGCCCGCCGCATGGCCCTGGAAGAGGGCAAGACACTGATCATGGCCGTGCCGCGGCTGCGCGATCCGCACCCTTTTCGGGTGCTGGAGCCGAAGCGGCTCTCAAAAGCAGCGATCAAAGAGGCGGCGACGATCAAGGGTGCGCTCAAGCACGGCCGCGTCGTCGCCGTCGATGACCTACCCGAGATCGACTTCGTCCTTACCGGCTCGGTAGCGGTGAACCTCAGCGGAGCGCGAATCGGCAAGGGCGGCGGCTACAACGACCTCGAGTACGGGATTCTGATTGACGCCGGCAAGATCGACGACCACACGACGATCGCCACCACCGTGCACCCGATCCAGATCCTGCGCCGCCACCTGCCGGTGATCTCGCATGACCTTCCGGTCGACCTGATCGCCACGCCGCGCGCCGTGATCGAGGTCGAGCGCCAATACGAGCGCCCCCGCGGCATCCTCTGGGACCACCTGCAGCCTCCCCAGATCCGCGAGATACCGATTCTGGAACGAATGGGATATGCCTGACCCCCCGACGATCGCCAGTGGCTCGGTGGTCTTCCCCGCTTCGGACTACGGCAATGCCGATCCGGAGTGGCTCAAAATCGACTGGCGCAAGCACCTGCACCGGGTCGAGCTGCCAGGGGCAGAGGTCAACTACGTCGAGATCGGCGAAGGCGAGCCGATCCTCTTCCTCCACGGGCTCGCTGGCTGCTGGCGCAACTGGCTGGAGAACCTTCCCCACTTCGGCCGCACCCACCGCGCAATCGCCCTCGACTTACCTGGCTTCGGCGGGAGCCCGATGCCCTCCTGGCCGATCGACATGCCCGCCTACGGGCGCCTGATCCACGACTTCTGCGAGAAGCTCGGCATCGACCGGGTCGCGGCGCTGGTCGGCAACTCGATGGGCGGCTTCGTCGCCACCGAGGCGGAGATCGAGCGGCCATCGCGATTCGACAAGCTGGTTCTCGTCTCGGCGGCCGGGATCAGCTTCGCCGAGGTGGGACAGCGCCCGGGGGAAGCGCTGCTGCGAACCGCCTTCGAGGGCGTGATGCCGTTCCTGGCCCAGCCCCATCACACCTGGCTTACCCGCCCCCGCGTTCGCAAGGTCGCCTTCGGCAGCATCGTTCGCAACCCGAACAGGCTGCGGCCCGAGCTATTGCAGGAGCAGGTGATGCCGGGACTCAACAGCGCCGGCTTCATCGACGCGCTCGCCGCGATTAACGGCTACGACACCCGTCACCGCCTCGCCGAGATCGAGATCCCGACCTTGATCGTCTGGGGCCTGAACGACTGGATCGTCCCGGTCGAGGCAGCGATCGGCTATCACCGTCTGATCGAGGACTCGCGGATGGAGCTGTTCGAGCGCACCGGTCACCTGCCGCAGCTGGAGCGACCATCGCGCTTCAACCAATTGCTGGACGACTTTCTATCCACCTAGCAGCGAATCAGCTCGTAATCGCACCCTGAGCGGCTGAGCTCACCGTCGCCGCGTACTTGGCCATCACGCCGCGCTCGTAGAGCGGCGGCGGCGGCTCGTATTCAGCCACCCGCTTGGCGATCTCCTCATCGGAGAGCGCTACGTCGATACGACGTGCCTCGACATCGAGGCTGATCTCGTCCCCCTCGCGAATCGCGGCAATCGGGCCACCTTTGGCCGCCTCGGGGGCAACGTGGCCAGCCATCAGGCCACGGGTCGCGCCCGAAAAGCGCCCGTCGGTGAGCAGCGCGACCTCCTCGCCCAGACCCTCGCCGACTATCGCCGCCGTCACCTGCAGCATCTCGCGCATGCCAGGCCCCCCGACGGGGCCCTCGTTGCGGATCACGACGATGTCGCCCGGCCGAATTCCCTGATCCTTGACAGCGCGGAAGCACTCCTCTTCGGACTCGAAAACGCGGGCCGGGCCGACCTGCTTCTTGCGCTCGGTACCGGCCAGCTTTACCACCGCGCCCTCGGGGGCGAGGTTGCCGCGCAGAATCGCCAGGCCCCCTTCGGGCTTGAGCGGGTTGGAGAGCGGTCGAACCACCTCCTGACCCTCCTCCTCCATCGCCACCGCGGCCTCCTCGCCGATCGTACGACCGCTGACGGTGATCGCGTCGCCGTGGAGGAGCCCCGCCTGGGAGAGCCGTTGCAGGACCAGAGGCACGCCGCCCGCCCGGTAGAGGTCGGTGGCGACAAAGCGGCCGCCGGGCTTGAGATCGGCCAGCAGCGGCGTCTGGCGAGAGATTCGCTCGAAGTCGTCCATGTCCAGCTCGATCCCGGCCTCGTGCGCGAGGGCGATCAGGTGTAGGACGACGTTGGTAGAGCCGCCCGTGGCACAGGCGCAGGCGATCGCGTTCTCCAGCGAGTCGCGGGTGATCACCCGACTCGGCTTCAGGTCCTCGGAGAGGACGCGTATCACCAGCTCGCCGATCTTCTCGGCGACCGTGCCCTTCTCGTCGTCTTCGGCCGGCACCATCGCCGAGCCGCCGGGGCTGATCCCCAGGGCCTCGAAGGCGCAAGCCATCGTGTTGGCCGTGAACTGGCCGCCGCAGGCACCGGCGCCAGGGCTGGCAACACCCTCGAGCTCGTTCAGTTCCTCGTCGGTCATATCGCCGGCGGCGTGGGCGCCAACCGCCTCGAAGATGTCGAGGATCGTCACATCGCGGCCGTGCCAGCGACCCGGGGCGATCGAGCCGCCGTAGAGCAGAACCGAAGGCACGTCAAGCCTGGCCAGTGCCATCGCACAGCCGGGGATCGTCTTGTCGCAAGCGCAGAGGGCGACGATCGCGTCGAACTGGTATCCGCGAGCCATCAGCTCAATTGAGTCCGCGATCACCTCGCGACTGATCAGCGAGGCCTTCATTCCCTGGGTGCCCATCGTCACCCCGTCGGACACGGCTACGGTGTTGAACTCCATCGGCGTGCCCCCCGCGGCCCGGACACCTTGCTTGACGTGCTCGGCGAGCCCGCGCAGGTGGAAGTTGCACGGCATCGCCTCGGTCCAGGTGTTGGCGATGCCGATCGTCGGCCGGCTAAGCGCATCGTCATCGAAACCGATCCCCTTCATGTAGGCGCGCGCATGGGCGCGCTCGGGGCCGTCGAAGACGACGCTGGAGCGGGGACGGGGCAGCTTGGTCGAAACGCCGTTCGTGCTCATGGCTGAAATCTACTTGTCAGGTCGAAGACGTCGACCGGGCCCTGTCCGGAACCGAGGTCGCGCAAGCCATTCGCGACCGCCTCCGAGGCAACCTTGCGCGCCCGCCTGGCGGCCTCCAACGGCGGCGCCCCGCGGGCTAGGAAAGCGGCCAGGGCTGCGGAATGGGTGCAACCGGAACCATGGGCGGCGCCGGCGGGATGGCAATCGCCATGGATCTCGACGACACGCTCGCCGTCG
Source organism: uncultured Solirubrobacterales bacterium (assembly GCA_963703175.1). GTDB lineage: Bacteria > Actinomycetota > Thermoleophilia > Solirubrobacterales > 70-9 > VRUE01. The sequence goes on along the minus strand of OY969794.1, from coordinate 2,549,374 downwards.
AAGAAGACGTCGATCAGCTCGTCGCTGTGGCCGCCCGTGACGACGACCGCCTTCGGCCCAAGCTCCAAGACGCCGCGCGCCAGCTCCTCCTGGGTGGCTCCCTTCCCCAGGCCGGTCAGCTCACGCGCCTCGGAGATATTGGGGGTGGCGACCGAGCAACGCGGCAGCAGCACGTCGACAAGCGCCGCCCTGGTCTCGTCGTCTATCAGCGCCGCTCCGCTCTCAGCAACCATCACCGGGTCGATGACCACAGGCGCGAGCGCAACTCCGGCGTAGGTCAACCCGACAGCAACCGCGTCGATCGTCGCCGGCGAACCGAGCATGCCGATCTTCACCGAGTCTGCCCCCATGTCCTCGGCTATCGCCAGGATCTGATTGAAGACTGCTTGTGGTGAAACCGTCTCAACCCACTCGACTGCACGAGTGTTCTGCGCGGTGATCGCGGTGATCGCGGTCATGCCGTGCACCCCGCAACGAGCAAAGGCCTTCAAGTCGGCCTGGATTCCGGCGCCGCCGCCGGAATCCGAGCCGGCGATCGAGAGGACGGCTGGGACCCTCACCACAGCACCGTCAGGGGTGAGAAGTCGTGCATGGCTCTGTCGGCGGTCACCAAGGTGAGGTCGTACTCCAGGGCGGTGGCGACGAGGAAGCGATCGGCGGGATCGTTGGAGGCAAAGCCGTCGAGCGCCTCGCTGCGCATCGCGATGCCATGGTTGAGAGGCACAGCGCTCGGCGCGGACCGTCGCAGCGCGTCCAGGATCCACTCGCCGGGAGACGGCCTCAGCGAGAGGCGACCCTTGCGGGTAAGAATCAGGGTCTCCCAGATCGAGATCGGCGAGAGGAACAACTCGCTCTCGCGGTCGGCGATTGCCTCCTCGGCGGCGTGGGAGACCCGATCCGGGTCGAGCAGGCGCCAGAGCCAGGTGTGCGTGTCCAGCAGCAGCTTCATTCGCGCAGGACGTCCCACTCGTCGGGCTCGACCGCCGGGGCGACGAGATCCCCCGTTATCTCCCCCCGCTCGCGCAACGCCCCGAGCCAGTCCTCGGAGCGCTCCGGCTTTACCGGAGCAAGCTGTGCCACCGGCTTGCCGCGCTTGGTGATCACGATCGGCTCGCCCGAGGCATTGACCTCGTCGAGCAGACGGAGGCAGGTCTGCTTGAACTCTCCAGCTGGAACGATTTTCATCCTCCGATCTTACTATGGACATTGGACATGGACATATGACTCCCGACGTCATACGGCTGCAGGCTGCAGGGACGTGCGGGTATAGACGCCTACCAGGGAGCAGTTGACGTAGCCGAGTGCCTCGAGGGCGGCGAGCGCTGTCGCCGTCTCGCCTGCGGGAAGCCCGAGGTCAGTGGCGATCGCGTCGCAGGTCTCGGCACCAAGCTCAAGGGCCTCTAGGATCGTCTGCTGGGCTGGGTCGAGACGGGGACCAGCGCGTTCGATGCGCCTAGCCCCCGGGCCGAGCATCGCATCGAGCACGTCTTGTGCGCTGCGAACCAGACAGGCACCGCCGGCCAGGAGGTTGTTTGGGGCGACCGAAAGACGTGAGCCGACCGGTCCGGGCACGGCCCCCAGGTCGCGGCCCAGATCGGCGGCGAGATCGGCTGTGATCAACGAACCCGAACGCTCAGCCGCCTCAACCACAATCGTCATCCCCGAAAGCGCCGCCATGACGCGATTGCGAGCTGGAAAGCTCCAGCGCCAAGGGCTGCTGCCGGGCGGCAGCTCGGAGAGGACGAGCCCGCTTTCGCCGATCTGCCGCCAAAGCGAACGATGCGCCGCCGGGTAGGCGATATCGGCACCACAGCCGAGCACGGCGACCGTTAAGCCTGCGGCGATCGCGCCGCGGTGAGCACAAGCGTCGATGCCGAAGGCGAGCCCGCTGACAACCACCAGTCCGGCCGAGGCCAGCTCGCGGCCGAGCTCTCGCGCCACCTCGCGTCCATAGGTGCTTGCCCTTCGCGCTCCGACAACCGTTACAGCTTCGTTTGGGCTTAGTCGCAACAACGAGCCCGGGTCGCCCCGGCCGAACAGCGCCCAAGGCGCGTCGGGTGCATCCGCCAACCCGAGCGGAAAGAGCGGATCGTGCCGGCAGCAAGCCCAGCACCCTGCCGCCACCAACTCGTTCTGCAGACGGCGCTCGGGCAGCGCCGCTATCCGCGCCAGCATTTGGGTCGCGACCTTCGGCGCAGCGACGGCCGCCAGATCCTCGTTACCCAGCCGCAGCAGTTCAGGCGAGCGCTTTCCCGGCGCGCCAGCGGCGATCTTCTCGATGTACGGGGCGAGATCGGCGAGCAATCGCGAGCGCCGTAGGCACTCGGGACAGGCTTGCGGGTTGACTTGGCTAATCACGGTCCCTCCTCCTCAGTTGCAATGCCTGGGCGATCTGATCGCGGCCAATCGACTCCGCGCCAGCTAGATCGGCGACCGTCCGCGCCAGCCGCAGCACCCGGTCGTGGGCGCGGCCACTGAGCCGCCGACGCGCGTAGGTCTCGGCGAGCAGCGCCGCAGCGTCTTCATCGAGAACACTGTCGCGGGCCTCCGCGGGGCTCATTTCGGCATTGCAACGGCCAGCGCCAAGACGCCATTCCTGACGCTCACGCGCCTCTGCCACCCGAACTCGCACGGCCGATGAGGACTCGCCGGGCGGACCACCGATCTCGGCTGCGCTCGGCTGGCGAATCGCGACGAGGAGATCGAGACGGTCGGCAAGGGCACCGCTAAGGCGTCCTTGGTAGCGGCGCACGGCCAGCGGCGCGCAACTGCACTCTGGGTCGGCCTCGCCGCGCCCACATGGGCAGGGATTGGACGCCGCCACCAACATAAAGCGACAGGGCAGGCGCCGATTGGCGCCGGCGCGCGAAATTGCGACCCAGCCGGTCTCAAGCGGCGCTCGCAAAGCCTCCAAACTGTCGCGGCGAAACTCACACAGCTCGTCCAGAAAGAGTACGCCCCGGTGCGCTAGCGTCGCCTCTCCAGGACCCGGCGGGTTACCGCCGCCGACGAGACCGGCGGGACTCACGGTGTGATGGGGAGCGCGAAACGGACGGCCGCCGCCAAACCCAGGGCTGAGCCGGCCGCAGGCACTCGCGATACGCGCAACCTCCAAAGCCTCCTCCGGCACCAGGGGCGACAGGATCGAGGGCAGCCGTGCGGCAGCGAGCGACTTGCCGGCTCCCGGCGGGCCGATCATCAGCAGGCTGTGACCGCCCGCCGCAGCCACCTCAAGCGCGTAGCGGAGATGCGGCTGGCCGCGCAGGTCGGCTAGATCGGCTGCGGCGGCACGCGGCGTCGTCGGAAGTGACAGAGGCTCGGGGACGTCGGGAGCCCATGTCCCCTCAGCAAGGCCGACCACCTGCGTAAGGGTGTCTAACGCCAACACCTCGATCCCCTCGACCAGGGCTGCCTCGGAGCCGTTGTCAGCGGGCACAACCACCGCCTCGGCACCCTGCTCTCGTGCAGCCTCGGCAATCGCCAGCACCCCGGGGATTGAACGCACCGAGCCGTCTAGCGCCAGTTCGCCGGCCATTGCCAGTCGTGGCAGCCGCTTCCACTCCAGCTGACCCGAGGCCACCAGCAAGGCGACCGCGATCGGCAGGTCGAGACCGGGGCCCGCCTTGCGCAGGCTTGCCGGCGCGAGGTTGGCGACAATCCGCCGTAAAGGAAACTCGAAGCCACAGTTGGCAAGCGCCGCGCGGACCCGCTCGCGCGCCTCTCTCACTGCGGCATCGGGGAGACCAACAACCGAGAAGGCAGGCAGGCCACGATGCACATCGACCTCCACCTGCACGGAGCGGGCCGCGATCCCATCGAGCGTGAATGTCTGCGCCGTGGCGAGCATTGCGGCCACGCTGGCGGGTCAGGACGCGCGAGTGGTGCGCGGAAGCAAAATCTTGCGAACCAACTGTGTGACAAAAGGCATGGGGTCCGCAGTTGTCCTAGTTTCGGTTGATGACGCAAACGCGCCAGCGGCTCGGCAAAGCGGCAGAGGAGCTCGTCGCAAACGGACTCGCAGAAGCCGGCTGGAAGATCATCGAGCGCAACGCACGCTCTCGCTACGGCGAGCTCGACATCATCGCCCTCGACGGCCACACCTTGGTCTTCGTCGAGGTCAAGGCCGGCCGCGTCGGATCCACCTACGGTCCCGAGCGCCCGATCCTCTCAATCGATTTCCGCAAGCAAGCCCGCATCCGCCGCCTCGCCACCGCATGGATGAGCGAGCGCCGCGATCTACCGCGCTACGACCAGATCCGCTTCGACGCGGTCGGCGTCACCTATGACCGCTCGGGCCGAGTGCTCGACTACGAGCACCTCAGGGGCGCGTTCTAACCGGCGAGCTCAAGCTGCGAGTAAGCCACCGACTGGAACGAGCGGCGGTGCAGGGGCGAGATGCCGATTCGCTCGATCGCGGCGCGGTGCTTGGGGGTCGAGTAGCCGACGTGCTCCTCAAAGCCCCAGCCAGGATGTTTACCGGCGACGCCATGCATGTAGCGATCGCGGGTGACCTTGGCGATCACCGAAGCGGCGGCGATCGCGGCGCTTGTCCCGTCGCCTTCGATCACTGCGCGGTGCGGAACCGTGCACTCGCGCAGCGCGAAGCCGTCGACCAGGCAGGTGGCCTCCTTGCCGGGGGACAGACGTTCCAAGGCACAAGACAGCGCTTCGATGTTGGTCACGTGCAGTCCACGGTCGTCGATCCCACGGGCGCAGCGGACGACGACGCTAACCCTGCTGGCGGCACGCATGACCGCCGGATAGAGCTCCTCACGGCGCTCGGGCTTCATCTGCTTAGAGTCGTGCAGGCCGGCCAGAGCGCGACGATCTGAACGCGAGATTGTCTCGTAGTCGATCAGTACGGCGGCGGCCACAAGCGGTCCCGCCAGACAGCCCCGGCCCGCCTCGTCGGCACCGGCTACCTGCCGAGAGCCAAGCCCGCGATCGAAGTCGAAGAGGCGTCGCGAGCGCGCCAAACGACGCTTGTGCGCCTTAGAGGATCCCGGCGCGGTCTGGCGGCCAGTAGGTGGCAAAGGCCTTGCCGATGATCCAGTTGCGGGGGACGGGTCCCCAGAAACGGCTGTCGTCACTCGCCCCACGGTTGTCACCCATCATGAAGTAATGGTCGGGTGGAATCGTGATCGGTTTGGGCAAATTGCAAGCTCCGGCGATGCCGCAGGGATTGGTGTAGGGCTCTTCCGTCTTCTCCACGCCGTTTACAACCGGGTGGCCTTCACGGACACTGAGCGTGTCCCCGGGACCAGCGACGATCCGCTTGATGAAGTTTTGAGTCGACTCAGCAGGGGTCGGAATCGGACAGGGCTGACGTGGCGAATGCGGAACCCCACATTCGGTGCCCTTGTCCGCACCTTTGGGCGGATGGAAGACGACGATGTCCCCAATCGATGGGTCGGTGAAGTGGTAGAGGAAGCGGTTAACGAGCACCCGCTGGCCGATGTCAAGCGTTGGCTCCATCGACCCAGAAGGGATTTGGTACGGCTTGATCAGCCAAGCCTGAATCGCCAGCGCCAAGCCCAGCGCCAGCGCCACGATCACGACCAGCTCGATCAGCCCGCCGGCGCGACTCTTCGGCTTGGGGAGGCTCGGACTCAGGCCGAGTCCTCGCCGGAGTCGCCGGAATCCTCTTTCGTCGACTCATCCTCGGCATCCTGCGCCGCGGCGGTGTCCTCGGTCTCCCCTGCCTCGGGCGCCTCAGCGTCCGTGCCTGCCTCAACATCTTCAGCTTCCCCAGCATCCGCCGGCGCCTCCGCCTCGGATGCGACGTCCTGCGGCTGATCCGCAGGCTCATCTGCCGTGGGTGGCGTGGAGGAGGACTCCTCGCCCGCAGCCTGCGAGGACGAGGAGTCCTCCTCCACGACAGGACCCGCGGCCTGTAGCTCCTCGTCATCTCCCTGACTGACACCATCAGCATCCACCGCGGGCACCGGCGTCGAGATCAGCTCGTCGTCAATTCCCCAACGCCGCTCGGCCACCCGCGCCGCCTTGCCAATCCGGCCCCGCAGGTAGTAGAGCTTGGCCCTCCGCACGTCGCCGCGGGCCGCTATCTCAAGTTTCTCGATCTTCGGCGAGTGCAAGGGGAACGTGCGCTCCACACCGACGCCGAATGACTGCTTGCGGACGGTGAACGTCTCGCGAACGCCAGAACCCTGCCGCTTGAGGACGATTCCCTCGAACACCTGGATTCTTTCCCGCGAGCCCTCGATCACGTTGAAGTGAACGCGCACGCGATCGCCAGGGGCAAAGGACGGGAGTCCCTGCCTCTTCTGGGCGCGCTCAATGCTGTCGATTACGGAGCTCATGTCATTTGCTCACTCACGCTAGTCATTACCGGCGATCTCGTTCGCTCGCTGGGCGAGAAAAAACCGCCGGCCCAGGATGCTGGCGCCGCGCGGTGGCCGAATCGTACCTACTCGGGATCTTTTTCGAACTGCTCGGCCCGTGCCCTGCTCTGCTGCGCCCGCCACTCACGCACCCGCTCGTGGTCGCCGGAGACGAGCACATCGGGTACACCCCAGCCTCGATATGCCGGCGGGCGGGTGTAGTGCGGGTACTCCGGCGCCCCCTCCAGCACCCGGCTGAACGACTCCTCAACAGCACTCTGCTCGTGCCCGAGGGCGCCGGGAAGCTTGCGCATCAGGACATCGGCGACGACCATCGCCGGCAGCTCGCCGCCGGCCAGCACGTAGCGGCCGATCGAGACCTCGTCATGGGCGAGATGCTCGTGCACCCGCTCGTCGAAGCCCTCGTAGCGCCCGCAGAGAAGCGCCACGTGGTGCTCCTGGGTCAGCTCGTCGGCCAGCTTGTCATTGAGCAGGCGGCCGGTTGGGGAGAGCAGAACGATCCGCGGGTTCTCGCCGTTGGCGTAAGCGGATTGCAGCGCGGCGTCAACGACGTCGACCCGCAGCACCATTCCCGCCCCACCCCCATACGGCGCATCATCGACCTGGCCGGCGCCAAGCGGAGTGGTGTCGCGATAGTTGAAGAAGCGCAGCTCATTCCCCTTGCCAAGGGCGTTCTGCACCGAGCGCTGCGACTGGAACCAGTCGAACGCTTCCGGAAAGAGGGTGAAGACGTCGAGCTTCAATCGAGGATGTCGACGATGACGCGTCGGTCCAGCCGCACAGCTGCGGCCTTGGCGACCGTGCGGATCGCATTGGCAACCCGCCCGCCTTTGCCGATTACCCGTCCGAGGTCGCCCTCGGCAACGCTGATCTCATAGATCAGATCGCCGTCCTCTTCAAGCTCCTCGACCTCGACCGCATCGGGGTCCTCGACCAACGCCTTGACCAGGAACTCCAGTAGCTCGGTCACGGCGGGAGTTAACTTCCGGAGGCGGCGATGCCCTTGGTCCGCAGCAGCGTGGCTACGGTCTCCGAGGGCTGCGCTCCGTGCTCGAGCCAGTGGCGCGCGCGCTCCTCGTCGAACTCGATCGTCGAGGGCTCGGTCTGCGGGTTGTAGCGGCCAATCGTCTCGATCGTCCGACCATCACGCGGTGAGCGTTTGTCGGCGACGACGATCCGCCACACGGGGTTCTTCTTCGAACCCACCCTTCTGAGTCTGATTCGCACGGCCATTGGGCGCGAGAGGTTACATGACTAGCCCGGCACGCCCGGACGAAGCCGGGCAAACGCCCGGCTCACCGGTCGCTGCGCTCCCTGGGAGGACGTGCCGGCTGACGCTAACGTCTGCGGTACTTTGGACGCGCCGTGGCGCCGCCTGCCATCTGGGCCAACTGCTGCGGATCGGGCGCTTTGCCGGACATCATCTGGCGCATCATCTTGCGCATCTGGTCGAACTGCTTGACCAGCTGATTGACATGCTGGACCTTAGTTCCAGAGCCATCAGCGATCCGTTTGCGCCGCGAACCCTTGATGATCGCCGGGTTGGCGCGCTCCAGCGGCGTCATCGAGAGGATGATCGCCTCGACCCGGTCGAGCTCGCCCTCGTCGACGTCGGCGTTCTTCAATTGTTTCATCGCCCCCATCCCCGGCAGCATCCCGATCAGGCCGCTGAGTGGGCCCATTTTGCGCACCTGCCGCATCTGCTGTAGGAAGTCCTCCAGGGTGAAGCGATCGCCTTCGAGTTTCTTCTGCAGGTCCTCGGCCTGGCGCTCGTCGACCTGCTGCTCGGCCTTCTCGATCAGGCTGAGCATGTCGCCCATACCGAGGATCCGCGAGGCCATCCGGTCGGGGTGGAAGCGCTCGAATGCCTCCAATTTCTCGCCGGTCGAGGCGAAGAGAATCGGCTTGCCGGTCACCGCTTTGACCGAGAGCGCGGCGCCACCACGGGCGTCGCCGTCGAGCTTGGTCATCACCACCCCGTCGAACTCAGTGGCCTCGGCGAATGATTCGGCGACGCCGACGGCGTCCTGGCCGGTCATCGCGTCGACCACCAGCAGCACGTTGTGCGGCTTGGTCCGCTTGCGGATCTTTGCCAGCTCGTCCATCAGGGCTTCATCGATATGGAGACGGCCAGCGGTGTCGACAATCAGTACGTCGCGCTCCTCCTCACGAGCCCGATCAAGCGCCCAAGCCGCAATCTCGACTGGATCCGCGTCGGTTCCCTGCTGGTAGACGTGGGCCCCGGCGCGCTCGCCGACCGTGACCAGCTGATCGACCGCCGCCGGCCGGTAGACGTCACAAGCAGCGAGGGCAACGTTCCTGCCCGACTCGCCGATCTGGCGGGCGAGCTTGGCGCAGGCGGTGGTCTTGCCCGAGCCCTGCAGGCCGGCCATCAGGATCACCGTAGGACCGTTCGAGGCAAAAGCCAGGTCGCGCCCGGTGCCACCCATCAGCCCAGTCAGCTCCTCGTTGACGATCTTCACCACCTGTTGGCCGGGGTCGAGACTCTCCAGCACCTCGGCGCCCAGGCAGCGCTCCTTCAGCGTCTTGGTGAAGCTTTTGACGACCTTGAAGTTGACGTCCGCCTCAAGCAGGGCGAGGCGGATCTCGCGCATAGCCGCGTCGACGTCGCCCTCGCCCAGCTTGCCGCGCGAGCGGACGTCCGAGAGCGTCGCCTGAAGGCGATCTGAAAGCTGGTCAAACACGAGCCTCCAGGCTACTCGGCGAGCAGGGCGCGGGCGAAGTCGGTCGGGTCGAAGGGACGCAGATCTTCCAGCGTCTCCCCCGTGCCGATCAGTTTCACCGGGATGCCGAGCTCGTTGGCGATCGCCAGGACGATCCCGCCCTTAGCGGTGCCGTCGAGCTTGGTCAGGACGACGCCGTCAACCTCGGCCGCCTCGGAGAAGATCTTCGCCTGGCGCAAGCCGTTTTGGCCGGTAGTCGCGTCGATCGAGATCAGCGTCTCATGTGGTGCATCGGGCATCTGCTTGGCGATCACCCGCCGCACCTTGGCCAGCTCCTCCATCAGGTTGCTCTCAGTGTGGAGGCGGCCGGCGGTGTCGACGATGACCACGTCGGCTCCGCGGGCGCGGGCGGCGGCGATCGCGTCAAAGGCAACCGCGCCGGGGTCGCCCCCTGGCGCCGAGCGGATCAGTTCGGCGCCTGCCCGCTGCGCCCACTCGGCCAGCTGCTCGGCCGCCGCGGCGCGGTAGGTGTCGCCAGCGGCAAGGACGACCGAGAGGCCGAATTCCTTACTCAGATGCCAGGCAATCTTGCCGATCGTCGTCGTCTTGCCGGTGCCGTTGACGCCGACCATCAGCAGCACCGCGGGCTCGCCGCTGAGGTCGATCGGGGCGCGGCCGCCGGAGGCGACCTCGGCGAGGATCTCAATCAGCCTTCCCCGAACCGCCTCACCGTCGGCGGAGACGGCGCCGCTCTCGACCTCCTGCTCAAGGCGCTCGACCACCTCGGCCGTGGTTGGAGCGCCGGCATCGGCCATGATCAGCGCCTCCTCGAGCTGTTCCCAGGTCTCCTCGTCGATGCGATCGAAGAGGCTGGCCGAGATCTCCTCGCTCAGCGCTTGGCGGCTTTTGGAGAGGCTCTCGCGTAGGCGACGGAAGACGCCGCGGCGACGTTCCTCGCTTTCGGGCTCGGCCTCGGATGAGACTGCACCGCGCGCGCCGAGATCGAAGATCTCCTGCCAGGTGGTTGGCATCTGGTGATCCTATGGACCTGGGCTAAGCCGCTTCGAGGGCCGGCGGCTGGCCGGGTGCGCCGTCGTCCGCCTCGTTCTCAACTTCGCGCGGCAGCTTGCGGGAGACGACTTTGGTCACCCCGTCGCCACCCATAGTGACGCCGTAGAGCACGTCGGCGGCGTCCATCGTTCTTTTCTGGTGGGTGACAATGACGAACTGGGCACGGTCAGAGAAGCGGCGGATCAACTGCAGGAAGCGATCGATGTTGGCGTCGTCGAGCGCGGCCTCGACCTCGTCGAGGATGTAGAAGGGGCATGGCCTTGCCAGGAAGACGGCAAAGACGAAGGCGAGAGCGACCAGCGACTTCTCGCCGCCGGAAAGCAGCGATAGCTTGCGCGTTGACTTGCCGGCCGGGGTCACTTCGATCTCGACCCCGAGCACCTCGCGCTCCTCTTCCTCGGCCTGCTCGGACTCCTCGTCCTCCCCAGCGTCCTCCGCGTCCCCGCTGGATTCCTCGGCATCGCGCACCGGGCGCAGGCTGACCCGCCGCAGCCGCCCGCGGCCACCGGGGAAAAGGTGCTCGACCATCTCCTCGAAATTCTTCGCGGTCGCCGCGAAGGTCTGCTCGAAGGCGCGCTCGATCTCACGGTCGATGTCACGGATCAACGCCTCCAGCTCGTGCATGCCGCGCTCGGTGTCCTCGCGCTGGGTTTGCAGCGACTCGACATGCTCGCGGGCCTCCTCGTACTCCTGCTCGGCAAGGGGGTTGACCGGGCCGATCTGGGCACGGCGGCGCTCCAGCCGCAGCAGCCGGCGATCGATGTCGGCACGCTCGTCGTCGCTCAGCGCTTCCTCTGCCGGATCGACCTCCTCGCCCAGGCGCTCGGCGATCGAGGCCATCTCCTTGGCCGCCTCGGCGTGGCGATCGCCGAGGTGGGCGGCCTCGACCTGCGCCTCGGTTAGCTCGTCGGAGGCCGCCTTCATCTCCACCTGCAGCTCAGACTCCTGCCGCGAGCAGGCACGCATCTCCTCGGCAATCGCGTCGCCGTCGCCCTCCTCGCCGACAACCTTCGCTTCGATCCGCTCTATCCGGGCACGGATCGCAGTCTCTGCGCCGCCGACGGCAGCGGCCGCCGAGCGAATGTCATCGAGCAGTTCCTCACCAGCGGCGACCCGCTCGCGCAGCGCCTCGCGGTGGCGCTCGCCGACCAATCCCTCGGCGCGGCGGGCATGGCGTACCGCGCGCTCGGCACCGGCTTGGACCTCGCCTAGCGCCGCCTCACGCTTGGACTCGGCGACATCGGCGGAACGGGCTTGCGCCAAGCCTTCAGCGGCGACGGTCAAGCCAGCGTTGATCTCGCCCAGCTCCTCCTCGAGCTTGCGGGCGCGCTCGGCGGGTGCCCCTTCGGCCGAGCCGAGATCAAGGGTCAGGGGACCGAACTCGGCCCGCAGTCCCTCCAGGGCATCGACCAGCCTGGCCTCGCGGTCGCCGAAACCAGCGGCGCGGACCGCGATCCGCTGCTGCTCCCCGCGCAGCTTGGTCAACAAGCCCCAGGCCTGGGTTCGCTCGCGGTCACGATCGGCGAAGCGCTCCTCGGCGGCGCGGCGGCGCTCGCTCACTTCGCTGAGGCGCTTCTCAACCGCGGCTCGTTTGGCTCGTGCCTTCTCGGCCGCCGCCTCTGCAGCTTTTGCTCGGTCCTTGCCGAAGCGCAGATCCTCGCCGACTAGTCGGCCGCGCAGTTCCAGCTCCTCGCGCTCGATACGGGCGCCGAGCTCGGCCGCCTGCGCCTGACGCTTCAAAGGCCGCAGGCGCGCCCGCGCCTCGCGCTCGAGGTCGAGGGCACGATCGAGGTTGTCCCGCGCTGCGCGCAACTTCAGCTCGGCGCGGCGGCGGCGCTTGCGGTGCTTTCCCAGGCCCGCCGCCTCCTCCACCAGCAGGCGCCGCTCGCGCGGTTTGGAGTGGATGATCGACTCGACCCGGCCCTGGCTAATCACGGAGTGCATCTCACGACCTAAGTTGGTGTCGGAAAGCACCTCGACCACGTCGACAAGCCGACAGCGGGCACCGTTAAGCCGGTAGGAGCCATCGCCGGAGCGGTCTAGGCTGCGCTGAACGGCGATTTCGGAGAGCTCAGTCGCGGCGCGTCCCTCCGAGTTGTCGATCACCACCTCGACCTCAGCGGCGCGGCGCTGTCCCACGCCCTGGCCTCCAGCGGAGATCACATCCTGCATCGAGGCACCGCGAATCGCGCCAGGGCTCTGCTCACCGAGCGCCCAGAGGACCGCGTCGGTGATATTCGACTTGCCCGAGCCGTTTGGCCCGACGATCACGCTGACGCCTGGAGAGAACTCCAGCTTGGTGCGCGCGGGGAACGACTTGAACCCCTTCATCTCGATCGATCTCAGATACAAATTTCGTCCTCGGTCTGGAAGGCTGCCGTCCGAGTCGGACGCGACCTCACAACTATCCCTCCAGGCGTTTCAATGCCTGCTCGGCGGCCGCCTGCTCCGCCGCCTTCTTGCTCCGTCCGGCTCCGGCTCCGACCGTCTTTCCCTCGACGGTCGCCTCGACCTCGAAGGTGCGCCGATGCGCGGGACCCGATTCGCCGATCACGACGTAGGTTACGCGCGCCCGCCGACGGGCCAGCAACTCCTGCAACGCCGACTTCGCATCTACCGGCGCTTCTACGGCGGATTCAACCTGCGACTCGAAGGCAGCGCCGACGGCTTGGGCCACGCGGTCAAAACCAAAGGCAAGAAAACAGGCGCCGATCAGCGCCTCGGTTACCTCGGGCAGGGGCCGCGAACCGGCCAGCAGCACCTTTGCCGGAATCGCGTCCTCGGCCTCTGGCTCAGCCGCCTCGAGCATCGCCGGCACCCCGAGCTCACGGCCGACCTCGGCGCAGGCGACACCGCTGACGGTCTGGTTGTGGATCTTGGTCAGGCCGCCGGCGTCCACCTCCGGGAAACGCTCATAGATGCTGGCCGCGACGGTGAGGGCGAGAACGCTGTCGCCAAGGTAGGCAAGGCGCTCATAGGATCGCGGCGACTCGACTGTCCAAGAAGAATGGGTGAGGGCGCGGCGCCTCAGGTCGTCGGGAAGCGCCCCGACAAGCTCGGCGAGTGCCTCCGTGCTCACGCCGGGGCGTGCTCCATCACAAAGCCAACAGCATCGCCGACGGTCTCGATTCGCGCCGCCTGCTCCTCTGAGACCGAAATGCCGTAGCGGTCCTCCAGCTCCATCACCAGCTCATAGAGATCAAGAGAGTCGGCATCAAGATCCTGCTTGAAGCGGGTCTCGTCGGCAATCTTCGCTGGATCGACCTCAAGCTCCTCGGCCAGATGGTCGCGGACCAGATCGAAAACCTCTTCCCGTTTCATGCCCGGTGTCCTATCACGAGCTCGCGTCTTCCGCGAGGGCACCGCGGGTTGCGCCACCCTCGGCGAGCAGCCCTGCAGTGCGGCTGACCGCGTCAACCTCGACACAGCGGGCCGCCAGCCGCACGGCGTTGGCGATCCCGTCCGCACCGGCGCTGCCGTGGCCGACGACGGCGATACCGCGCAGCCCAAGCAGAATCGCGCCACCGGTCGTGTCGGGGTGCAGCTCGCGACGCAGCCCGCCCAGCACCGGGCGCATCAGCAGGCCGCCAAGTGCTGCGATCGGATTGGAGCGGGCGGCCTCGCGGATCGCGCCGGTCACCGTTCGTGCCGTCCCCTCCATCAACTTTAGCGAGACGTTGCCGGTGAAGCCATCGGTGACGACGACATCGGCCCGACCACCGGGAAGGTCGCGGCCCTCGACGTTGCCGACGAAATCTACGCCCGGAGACTCGGCGAGCAGCGCGTTCGCAGTGCTCACCTCCTCCCTGCCCTTGCCCTCCTCCTCGCCGACCGAGAGCAGACCGACCCGCGGCCGCTCGACGCCGAGCACCGCCTCGCTGAAGGCGGCACCGAGGAAGGCGAACTGGACCAGGTGCTGGGCGCGCACTTCAACGTTGGCACCGACGTCGAGGAAGAGCACCGACTTGCCGGGGACCGGCAATATCGCGGCGAGCGCCGGCCGCTGGACTCCGCGCAGGCGGCGTAAGCCGAAAGTCGCCGCCGCCATCGTCGCCCCGGTCGAGCCGTGGCTGACCAAAGCCGCGGCGTTGCCCTCGGCGACGTCGCGGGCCGCCCGAACGATCGAGGCCTCCCTCTTCGCCCGCACCGCGGGCACCGGATCCTCATCGTTGCCGATCCACTCGGAGGTCGGCACGACCTCTACGCCACCAACCTTCTCCAGCCCAAGCTCGTCCGGGGGGCCAAAGACACGTAGGCGAATCCCGTCTGCGGCAGCAAGGCGTACTCCCGCAGCGAGCACATCAAAGCCCTGCTCAGCGCCAAAGCCATCGAGGGCGACGGTCACGCCGTCGGCCATCGTCTACTCGTTGTCGGGAGCGGGCGCGGTTGGGTCGGCGATCGAGTGTTTGATCACCTCGCGCCCGGCGTAGGTGCCGCAAGTCGGGCAAACCCGATGCGGCAACCGCGGGCTGTGGCAGCGCGGGCAGTTGTTGAGCCGCGCCTTGCCAGCTTTGTGGTTGGCACGGCGCTTGTCTCGCCGCTGCCGGGACGTTCTCTTCTTCGGGACAGCCATGAGTCGGGCATGGTAGCGGGCGGAGGCTCGCGCTGGGCCGATGGGCCGCGGGCCTCAGTAGGTCGCGCGCACTACGGCCAAGTCGTCGGCCTGCCAGGCGACTTCTCCCCCGCACCACTCAACGAGCTTGTCCAGCTGGTCCTGCCCGAAGACGTCGCCGATGACCAGCGAGCGCGAGTGGTCCTTGACGCGGCGGAACAGGGCTTGCTTTTGCTCATCGGTGAGGTCGTTGACCGAAAGGACCGAGATGACCAAGTCCCAAGGGCCGTCGGGGAGCGGATCCTCCATCCGCGCCAACTGGACGTCGTCGTAGCTCTGCCGGGCGCGGAAGACCATGTCCGGGCTGGAATCGAGGCCGACGACCCAGCTGTCGGGATAGGCCTCGATCAGACGCCGGGTCGTTTCGCCGGTGCCCATTCCCAGCTCCAAGACCCGCTCGGGCGGGAACGGGATCGCGGCGACGGCCTGGTCCTGCAGTTCGTCGTAGCGCGGGATCTTGGAGCGGATCCGCTCCAGATACTCGTCCGGTGTCCAGTCGAATTGACCCATTTCGTAATCTCGTTGAGAGGGTGCCATCGTAAGCGGCGGGGCGGAGGAGCTCGCAATGGCCAGAACGCAGACCACGATCATCGACCTTGCTCGTCTCTCACTCGCTCACGGCGAGGGGGCGCGTCTCGACCTGCCGATTCGGCTCGAACCGTTGGAGCTGGGCGGCCAAACCTACATCCCGCAAGGGGACGCGCTGAAGGCGAGGATCGACATCTCGCGGCCCAGTAACGGCTACGCCTTCCGGCTGCGCTTCCCGCTCCGCATCGAGGGGGCCTGTATGAGCTGCCTCGAGCACGCCGTCGTAGAGACCGAGGTCGACGCCCGCGAGGTCGACCAGTCCGACACCGACGACGAGGAGCTGCGCAGTCCTTACGTCGAGGACGACGAGCTCGATCTCGGCCGCTGGGCCCACGATGCCGCCGTCCTGGCGATACCGACACGCATCCTCTGCCGCCCAGACTGCGCCGGGCTCTGTCCAACCTGCGGCGAGTCCCTCAACGACGCCGACCTAGAGGACCACAAGCACGACTCCGGCACCGACCCCCGTTGGGCCAAGCTCAATGACCTAAAGCTGGACTAGCGTCGACGCTACTGCTGCTCGTCCAGCTCGGCGACCGGCTGCTCTTCATCGCGGCCGGCGAGCCGGTCACGGCCGCGTTGCACGGCCGCGAGGAACTTCTGAAGGTTGACCTCAAGCGTGTTGAGGATCTCGTCGGCGTAGTCCTCGGCGCCGAGTCGGATCTCCCGCTCACGCGTGCGGGCGTCCTCGACGATCTCGTCGGCGGCACGCTCGGCCTGCTTGGTGACCTCCTCGTCGGAGATCAGGCGCGCTTGTTGCTCACGCGCCTCGCGCACAATTCGCTCGGCCTCACGTTTAGCCTCGGCGAGCATCTCTTGACGCTCCTTGACGATCCAGCGCGCCTGCTTGATCTCCTCGGGGATCGTGGCGCGCATCTGATCGAGGAGGTCGTAGATCTCCTCGCGGTCCACGCGAACCTGATCCGTGAGGGGCACGGGTCGGGCGTTGTGGACGACATCGTCCAGCTTGTCTATGAGAACAAGAACGTCCATCAGCAGGGCGTAAGCCTACGTGTCAGAAGCACTTTCGGTGAAGAAGCCGTGATTTCCTCGGCTTTTTGCAAACTCTCGCCCACGCGGGCAACGCCTCGCAAAGCCTACCTCTCGCCCAGGCGGCCCGCCATGGCGGCTGCCACCGGACCTGGAACGAGGTCGGATACGTCGCCGCCAAAGGTCGCCATTTCCTTCACGCCAGTTGAGGAAAGGAAGCTGTAGTGGGGCGAGGAGATCATGTAAATGCTCTCGATTCCCGGATCGAGCTTGCGGTTGAGCTGCGCCATCTCGAACTCGTACTCGAAGTCGGAGATCGCCCGCAATCCCTTGACGATCGCTTTCGCCCCGAGTTCGCGAGCGAACTCGACCAATAGGTTGGAGAAGATCTGCACCTCGACGTTGGCTAGGTCGGCGGTCGCCTCGCCGATCAGGCTCTGACGCTCCTCGGCCGTGAACAGCGTCTTGTCCTTGCGAATCGGGTTATTGACAACACCGACGACGACCCGCTCAAAAACCTGCGAGGTGCGCTTGATGATGTCGAGGTGCCCGTTGGTGACCGGGTCGTAGCTGCCCGGGCAAACGACGGTTCCGTCGCGCTCGGCCATCAACTCGGCTCCCCGTAGAAGGAGATGTTGGCGGCGCCGTAGCGGCGCTGGCGCAGCGCTTCGAGCGAATCGATTCGCAACGGACGCCGTGCCCCGCTCTCGACGACAGCCCGTCCGTCGGCGGCGAGCAGCCGCGGAAGATGTGTATTCAGTTCCTGCCCCACGCGATCGGCGATTCTATAGGGGGCGTCGACGAAGACGAGGTCGAAGCGCGCCGGCCCAGCGCTTGCAAGCCAGCGCCCGGCATCGGCGCGCACCAGCTCGACCAGCTCGCCGAGTCCCAACCGCTCGACGTTGCCCAACGCCGGGCGCGTGTCGCGATCGACCAGGACGGCAGCGGCGGCACCGCGGGAGAGTGCCTCGATGGCAAGCGCGCCGGTGCCGCAGTAGAGGTCGAGGACACGGGCGCCCGCGACATCGCCGAGCGCCGAGAAGACTGCCTCGCGGACGCGGTCGGAGGTCGGTCGCACCTTCCAGCCACGCGGCGCGACCAGGCGCTGCCCCTTCAGCTCTCCGGCAATGACCCTCATCCCGTCAATCTGTCAGTTGCGTGTGAGGTTAGGGCTGCCATGGGATCCAAACCTCACACGCAACCGCTCAAAGCGGGATCGGGTCGGAGGCGCCGGCGCCGAAACGGCGGTGGGCGGCGTCGAGCATCGGGCCGAGCTCCGGCACGTCGAGCGAGCCATGATCTCGTAACAGGGTCAGCACCTCGTCACGCGCGGCGATCAGGGTCGGCGTTTCCTCAGGCAGTTCGGCAACCGCGAAGCGGGGCAGGCCGCTCTGCTTCGTCCCGAGCACCTCGCCCTCGCCGCGCAGGGTGAGGTCCACCTCGGCGAGCTTGAAGCCGTCGCGCTCGCGCTCGACCGCTTTCAGCCGGCGCCTTGCCATCCCGCCGGCATCTTCGGGGAAGAGCAGGCAGTGGGAGCTGTGAGCACCGCGTCCGACCCGGCCGCGCAGCTGGTGCAACTGAGAGATGCCGAAGCGCTCCGCGCCCTCGATGATCATCACCGTGGCGTTGGGCACGTCGATGCCGACCTCGATCACGGTCGTCGCCACCAGCACGTCGGTGGAGCCCGAGACGAAGGCCTCCATCGCCTCCGCCTTGCGCGTCGAGGGCATCTGGCCGTGGATGACCCCGATCGAGAAGCCTCGCAACTCCTCAGCGGCAAGCCGGCCCGCCTCGACCTCGGCCGCACGGCCCTGGATTTTCTCCGACTCCTCGACCAAAGGGCAAACGACGAAGGCCTGCCGACCCTCGCGCAGCTGGCCGCGAACGAACTCGTAGGCGCCCGCGCGATCGTCCTCCTCGACAAGGCGGGTCTCGACCGGCTTTCTTCCCGCCGGCAGCTCGTACAGGGTGGTCGTGTCGAGGTCGCCGTAAGCGGTCAGCGAAAGCGTGCGCGGGATCGGCGTCGCCGTCATATGCAGGACGTGGGGCACCATCCCCTCCACCCTCTTCTCGTCCAGGGCCCGTCGCTGCTCGACACCGAAGCGATGCTGCTCGTCAACGACGCACACGCCGAGGCGGGCAAAGCGGACGGCAGGGTCGATCAGGGCATGGGTGCCGACGGCAAGCCCCAGCTCGCCGGTAGCGAGGCGCTCCAGAGCTTCCCGCCTGCGTGCAGCGGGAGTCGCCCCGGTAAGCAGCGCATACGGCGTCGCGTCTTCCGCCAACAGCTTCCCCAGGGTGACCGCATGCTGCTCGGCCAGCGTCTCGGTCGGCGCCATCAGCACCGCCTGGAACCCAGCTTCTAGCGCGCGCAGCATCGAGTACAACGCCACAACCGTCTTCCCCGACCCCACCTCACCCATCAGCAATCTCTGCATCGGCTGCCCTGAATCGAGATCGGCGTCGATCTCGTCGAACGCCTTCAGCTGATCTCGGGTGGGCTCGAACGGCAACGACTCGATCCAGCGACCCACCAGCTCGCCCGGCTTGCCGAGCTTCGGCGCCGGCCGCGCGGTGCGATGCGATTGCTTCCGCGTGGTAAGCAGCGCCTGGTACAGGAACAGCTCTTCAAACGCCAGCCGTTGGCGCGCCACCTCGACTTCCCCCTCCTCCTCAGGGAAGTGGACGGCCTTGACCGCGTCGGCGGCCCCGGCAAGCTCCCGCCGCACCCGCAACTCCGTCGGCAACGGCTCGAGCACATTGCCAACCCATTGGATCGCCTGCTCCATCCATTGCCGGATTCGCTGGGCTTTCAAGGCCTCGGTTGCCGGATGCACCGGAACAAGGCTTCCACCCGCGGGTGGCGGCGTAGGGGGTACCACCCCCGAGGAAGCTTTAGCTACCGCAGGGGGTGGTGGGTCCCCTGCGCCGACAGGACCCGCGGCCGAAAGCACCTCGTATTCCGAGACCCTAAACCCGCGTTTGTCTCGAGACCCCGTGAGGAGCATTCGGGTGCCCCGCTCAAGCTTGCCCGCAACCCAAGGCTGGTTGAACCAGGAGGCGCGAACAGCGCCCGAGTCGTCGCCCACTTTGACCGAGGTGATCGAGAGCTTCTGCCGGCGGAAGGTACTCGGGCGATCACCAAGCACACCGACCAGGATCGAGGCTTGCTTGCCGGGCTCGAGTGTTGCAACAGGGACGATGGTGCGGTCGCGGTGACTGTGGGGGAAGCGCAAGAGCAGGTCGCCGACGGTCGCGATGCCGGCATCGGCCGCGGCCTCCGCAAGCTTGGGACCAACGCCTCCCAAGATCTCCAGCGAGACGTCGAGGGCACTGGGTCGCGGCCAGTGAACAGGCGCCTCCAGTAGCTGCTCCCGCGTCAGCTCCTCGGTGCCGGCGAACGCGCGGGCTACTGGGCCGCTAGCAGCCACCACCAGCTCGGCTGACCTCCCTCGTGCGTCTCGATCTCCACGCCGTCGGGCACGTGGGTATCGATCTCGTCGAGGGATATGGGTGCGTCCTGACCGGCGAGCACGGTGACGATCTCGGCCTCGGTTGCAAGCCGCTCGATCGTTGTCGCCAGGGTCGAGCCGGCGCCGCCCCAGGCGACGATCTCCTCGCCAACGAAACCGACCGCGTCGCCTTTGCGGAAGCGGCCTTGGGCGTCGTCTCGGGCAGCCGGGGCGACTCCTCCAGAGACGATTCCACCCAGAGCTTCCCCCAGTCGGCCAGCATTCTCCTCGCCGGACGCCCTTGGATCGAGTTCGATCAAAGCCAGGAGGCCAGCCTGCTGCGAGGTCGCGCGGATGACCCGCGCCGGCTTCTCAGAGAGGTCGCAGGCGCGCTCGGCGGCCATGATCACGTTCGAGGAACTAGGCAGGACGAGAACTTCCTCGGCCGGCACCGCGTGGATTCCGGCCAGCAGCTCGTAGGTAGACGGGTTGAGCGTCTCGCCGCCGGGCACCACGTGTGCACCAAGCTCAGCGAAGAGCCGCTCCAGGCCGTCGCCTGCCGCAACGGCCAGGACCCCCGTGCGCTCGCCTTGGAGCCGTGCCCTCCGCTCGGCGATCTGCTCGCGCATGTCAGCGACATCGAGGTTGGTAACCCGGCCGGCGCCCTCGAACAGCGCAACCGCGCCTTCGGGCTCATCGGTGTGGACGTGGACCTTGAGCGTGACCTCGTCGCCGACCACGAGGACCGAATCGCCGAGGCCCTCGAGGCGCGGCAGGAAGTCGCGCGCGGTGAGGCCGCTGCCGGAGACGATGAAGTTGGTGCAGTAGCGGTAGCGGCTGTCCTCATGGTGAGGGCGGCTAAGCGGCGGCGCATCGTGATGGGCGACCTCCGGCGCCGGGGCGGCGTCCCCACGCAGACCGGCAACCACGCCCGCAAGGATCAGAACGAGCCCATACCCCCCGGCGTCGACTACCCCCGATTCGCGCAACACCTCGAGCTGCTCCGGAGTGCGCTCGACCGCCCGTTGGCCGTCGGCGATCGCCTGCTCGAGGACCTCGGCGAGGACGGCGTCCTGCTGCTCGTCGCTGACCCCTTTGCCGAGGCGCTGCTTGTCTGCCTCCAGGTGGGCGAGCTGGCGGGCGATCGAGTGGGCCATCTCGCGGAAGACGGTCAGCATCGTCCCCTCGGCGGGGTCGCGCACCGAGGCATAAGCAGCGTCGGCAGCACTGGCAAAGGCTGAGGCGACGAGGACTGGGTCGACCAGCTCGCCCGGCCGGCTCGCCAGCTCCTCGGCGGCGCCGCGGACGATCTGGCTGAGAATCACGCCCGAGTTGCCGCGCGCCCCCATCAGCGCCGCCCGGGCCAACGCCTGCACCAGCTCGGTGCGGCCGACCTCGTCGACCTCGAGTCCGTCGAGCCGGTCGAGCTCCTCCATCACCGCCCGCATCGTCATCGCCATGTTGTCGCCGGTATCGCCATCGGCAACCGGAAAAACGTTGAGGTCGTTGACCTCCTGGCGGCGCTCCTCCAGATGGGCATATGCAGACGTGACTACGCGCCGGAAGCGCGCGATCGAGGGATCGGGCATCGCTCGAAATCTAGCTGCCACCGCCGGATGCGCCCCCCATGGAGCCGACCGACGGTGTTCGCTACGGTGCGACGCTCGATGAGACGCTTCGCCACTTGGACCACCGGGCACCGCAAGACGGTCATCCTCGGCTGGATCGCCGCCCTAGTGGTGGTCGGGATGGTTTCCGGCTCGGTCGGCTCGGACTTCACCGAAGAATTCAAGCTGCCGTCTTCTGATTCCCAAGAAGCCTTCGACCTGCTGGAACAGCGTTTCCCGCAGCAGTCAGGAGTCACCGCGGAAATCGTCTACAAGGCACCGGCCGGAGCCGACTCCGCGACTGTGAGGAAGAAGATGGAGGGCGTTTTCGCCGAAGCGGAAAAGCTGCCACATGTCAGCGAAGTGGCCAGCCCCTACGTCTCCGGCGGCGCCGCCGCGATCAGCAAGGACGGCGAAATCGCCTACGCGACGGTCCAGTACGACGTCACGACCGACAAACTCGAAAAGGACGACATCAAGAAGCTCGTCGCGATCGGCCGCGACGCGGACAGCGATGGCCTCCAGGTGGAGGTGGGCGGAGCGCCGATCGAGGAAGTCCGCTCCGAAGAAGAAGGCGATTCCTCGTTCGCGATCGGGCTGCTCGCCGCCGTCGTGATCCTGCTGCTGA
This sequence comes from uncultured Solirubrobacterales bacterium, assembly GCA_963703175.1. Classification (GTDB taxonomy): domain Bacteria; phylum Actinomycetota; class Thermoleophilia; order Solirubrobacterales; family 70-9; genus VRUE01. Next base: position 2,527,380 of record OY969794.1, on the reverse strand, counting down.
CCTTCGGCTCTGTTGTGGCAATGGGCCTGCCGCTGCTCACGGCGCTGTTCGCCCTCGGCGTCGGCCTCAGCGTGGTCACGCTCGGCACCCACGTCTTCGATACGGCCGAGTTCGCGCCGCAACTTGCGGCGATGATCGGCCTCGGCGTCGGCATCGATTACGCACTCTTTATTCTCACCCGCTTCCGTAACGGGCTCGACGAGGGGCTGGAGCCGCGCGCAGCGGCCATCGCTGCAGTTGACACCGCTGGTCGGGCGGTGCTCTTCGCCGGCGTCACCGTGATCATCTCGCTGATGGGGATGCTGCTGCTCGGCATCAGCTTCCTCTATGGCGTGGCTATGGCAGCCGCCATAGCGGTCCTGTTCACGATGATCGCCGCCCTGACCCTGCTGCCGGCGCTGCTGACGATCGCCGGCCGTCGCGTCGACCGGCTGCGCATTCCCGGGCTGGGCAGACGGGAGCCGTCCACGGCCGAAGACACGCGCTGGTTCCGCTGGAGCCGTGAGATCCAGCGACGGCCCGTTCTTTCGGCGTTCCTCTCGGGTGCGCTGCTGATTGCCCTCTGCATCCCGACCCTCTCACTGCGGCTCGGCTCCAACGACGCCGGCACGGACCCCGCCGGCTCATCCACGCGCGAAGCGTACGACCTGCTGGCCGAAGGCTTCGGACCAGGCTTCAACGGGCCTTTTGCGATGGTCGCCGCACTGCCGGCCAAGGGCGAAGACGCGGCGCTGCGCATTCTGCACAAGAAGCTTGAAAACGAAGAAGGGGTGGCGAAAGTCACCTCGATCACGCTCAATCCGGCAATGAACACCGGCGTCTTCCAGCTCTACCCGACGACCTCGCCGCAGAGCGCCGACACGACCGCGCTGCTCGACCACATTCGCGGCGACGTCCTGCCACCGATCGAGCAGAAAACCGGCGCTCGGCTCCACGTCGGCGGCATCACCGCGATCTTCGAGGACTTCGGCGACGCGATCTCCGAAAAGCTGCCGCTCTTCATCGGGGTCGTCGTACTGCTCTCGGCACTGCTGCTGATGATCGTCTTCCGCTCGCTGCTGGTGCCGCTGAAGGCAATGGTGATGAACCTACTCAGCATCGGCGCCGCCTTCGGCCTGATCGTCGCCGTCTTCCAGTGGGGCTGGGGCGCGAGCATCATCGGCGTCGACGGGACCGGTCCGATCATCTCCTTCTTCCCCGTCTTCCTCTTCGCGATCGTCTTCGGCCTCTCGATGGACTACGAGGTCTTCCTGATGTCACGGATCCACGAGGAGTGGGAGCACAGTCATGACGCGACCCTTTCCGTCACTAGGGGCCTGGCCCTGACCGGACGCGTGATCACGGCCGCGGCAGCGATCATGGTCACCGTCTTCGCCTCCTTCATGATCGGCGAAGACCGCATCATCAAACTCTTCGGCCTTGGCCTCGCCTCCGCAGTCTTCATCGACGCCGTGATCATCCGCTCGGTCTTGGTGCCAGCGGTAATGCAGCTAATCGGCAAACGCGCCTGGTGGCTGCCGGCCTGGCTCGACCGGATCCTGCCCCGCCTACATGTAGAGCCCGCCGAGGGCGATCCAAGTCCGACGGGCGAGCATCCCGTCGTTGAGAGCGCCTGAGGGACGAGGGACGCTAGGGCCTTTCTCCCAAGTTGTGTACACGATCATGTACACTAAGTTAATGGCGAAGACTGTCCCTGTGCGTGAGCTACGTAGCAACCTCAGCAGCCTGCTCGATGATGTCAGCGATCGGCGCGATCACGTCCTGGTGACCCGTAACGGCGCTCCAGCCGCAGCTTTGGTTCCGATTGATGAGTATGAGGCTCTAGAGGAGACCGCCGAGATTCTCTCCGACCCCGACGCTCTCGCCGCTCTGGAGACCGGTCTCGCCGAGATAGAGCGTGGCGAAACGGTCACCCTCACGGAGCTTCGCAGCGAGCTTGCCGAGCGTCGGGCTGCCGCCGGCTGATCGTTGGCACGGCTCGTTCTTGCCCGTCGCGCACGGCGGGAGCTGCTCGAACTTAACTGGCTGCTGATCGACGCGATCGAGGACGCACTGGGGTTGCTGGAGCGCGAACCGCAAGCCGGTCACGCGCTTCGAGGCAAATTGCGCGGTTTGTACTCGCTGCGGGTCGGCGCCTATCGGATCCTCTACCAGCTAACCGATGGCGAGCAGACCATCCGTGTTGCCGCCATTCGTCACCGCTCCATTGCCTACGGTGCCGATCCGCGCTAGCGCGTGCGACAAGCCAAGGCCGACTGACCAAGCGAGGGCGCGTCGGCGGCGGAGCGACAGTGCTCCGCACGGCGCGGAGCCGACGGCGCGTCCTCGCGCCGTGTCAGGCGGCCTTGGTGACCTTGTTGGCCTTGAGGCAGCGGGTGCATACATAGGTGCGCAGCTTGCGGCCGTTCTCCTGGATCCGAACCTTCTGCAGGTTCGGATCGAAGCGCCGCTTGGTGGCGACCATCGAGTGGCTTCGGGACTGGCCGAACGCCGGTCCCTTGCCGCAGCTGTGGCATACCTTGGCCATCGGGTCGTGGATGGTACAGGTAGCCGTCAGCCGTCGCGGCCCTGCCAGCGGTAGGGGTTGATCGCCCGTTTGTGCAGGGCCATGCGGGCGACGGTCAGCGCGGCGTTGCGACCCTGGTCGCGCTTGTCGCCGTTGGCACGGGCGATCGCTTGCTCCATCGTGTCGCAGGTGATCACGCCGAAGGCGCAGGGCACGCCGGTCTCCAGTTGCACGCCCTGGATGCCGCGGGCGGCCTCGGCGCAGACAAAGTCGTAGTGGTCGGTCTCGCCGCGGATGACGACACCGAGGCAGGCCACCCCCGCATAGCGATCAGTCGTCGCGTGCAACTTGGCGGCAAAAGGCAACTCGTAGGCGCCAGGGACCGAGACCTCGATCACTGCCGAAGCAGGTACGCCGGCCAGCTCGAAGCCTTCGCGGGCGCCGCTGAGCATGCGGACCGCCAGATCCTCGTAGAAGCGGCCAACACAAACGGCGAAGCTGAGCGAGGAGAGGATCGAACGCTCGCCCTCGTCGAACGTCTCCAGGAACGCCCCGGGCTCAGCCACCGGCACTCCCGGCGTCGCGCTCCTCCTCGTCGTGGATCATCTCCTCGTCGAGGGCGAGGCCCTGGTGATGCAGCGTGTGGCCCATCTTGTCGCGCTTGGCCCGCAGGTAGTCCTCGTTGTGGGTGTTGGGAGCCGATTCGATCGGCACCTGCTCGCTGACCGAGAGGCCGTAGCCCTCGAGGCCGACGATCTTTTTGGGGTTGTTGGTGAGAATGCGGATGCTGGTCAGGCCGAGGTCACCGAGGATCTGGGCGCCGATGCCGTAGTCGCGCAGGTCGGCCGGCAGACCCAGCTTGAGGTTGGCCTCGACCGTGTCGGCGCCCTCCTCCTGGAGTTTGTAGGCACGCAGCTTGTTGAGCAGGCCAATCCCGCGACCCTCCTGGGAGAGATAGAGGAGCACGCCCTGGCCCTCCTCCTCGATCATCGCCAAAGCTGACGCCAGCTGTTCGCCGCAGTCGCAGCGCATGCTGTGGAAGACGTCGCCGGTTAGACACTCGCTGTGGACACGGACCAGCACGTCCTCAGCCCCATCAACCTCGCCCTTGACCATCGCCACGTGGTGTTTGTCGTCGACCAGTGAGCGGTAGCCGACCGCGGTGAAGTCACCAAAGGCCGTCGGCAGGCCGGTGTCAACAACCCGCTCGACCAGCTTCTCGGTCCGGCGTCGGTAACTGATCAGCTCGGCGACCGTGATCATCTTCAAGCCGTGCTTAGCGCAGTACGGGATCAAGTCTGGGACGCGGGCCATCGTGCCGTCGTCGTTCATCACCTCGCAGATCACCCCGGCAGGAGTGAGACCGGCGAGGCGGGCCAGGTCGACGCTGGCCTCAGTGTGGCCGGTGCGCTCCAGCACTCCACCCTCTTTGGCGCGCAGCGGGAACATGTGGCCGGGGACGACGATGTCGCGCGGTCCCGAGTTGGAGTCGATCGCGACCTGGATCGTGTGGGCGCGGTCGTGAGCGGAGATGCCGGTGCTGACGCCGCCCGCGGCCTCGATCGTCACGGTGAAAGCGGTCTGCAGCGGCGCCTCGTTCTTCGCCGCCATCAGGTTGAGGCCGAGCCGTTCGCAGCGTTCCGCAGTCAACGCCAGGCAGATCAGCCCACGCGCCTCCTTGGCCATGAAGTTGACCGCCTCGGGGGTGGCGAACTGCGCCGCCATCACCAGGTCGCCCTCGTTCTCGCGGTCCTCGCCGTCGCAGACGACGACCATGCGGCCGCGGCGGATCTCCTCGATCGCTTCCTCAATCGTCGAGAACGAGCTCTCGCCCACCGCTCTCTCTGACCCCTCTTGTCTTTGCGTCTCCGGGCTCACGTTCGCTCCTTTCCAGCGAATGGTGCCATCAACCGCTCCACGTGCTTTGCGATCACGTCACACTCGACATTCAACTTGCGCCCAGGCGCAGCTTCGCCCAAGGTCGTGCGCTCCAGCGTCTCCGGAATCAGCGAGACCTCGAGCCAATCATCGCCGACGGCAGCCGCCGTGAGGCTGACGCCGTCGAGGGTAATCGAGCCCTTGTCGATTACGTAGCGCATCAGGTCGCGATCGAGCGCGACACGCAGGCGCTTGGCGAAGCCGTCCTCGCCGACCGAGGTCACCTCGCCCACACCGTCGACATGCCCTTGGACGATGTGGCCGCCGAGCCGATCGGAAGGGCGCATCGCCAGCTCGAGGTTCAGCTTGACTCCCGTCTCCACGCCACCGAGAGCGGTTACATCGAGCGTCTGGTTCATCGCCTCAGTCTCGAAGCCCTCGCCGTCGGCGCTCGTCGCGGTCAGGCAGACGCCGTTGACGGCGATCGAATCACCCGGTTCGATCTCGCCTGCCAGCGAGGTAGCGATTCGCAGACGAGCACCCTCGGCACCGGCATCGAGCGCCTCGACCGTGCCCACGTCCTGGATCAGTCCGGTGAACATCTCACCACTCCTTGAGGTGAGCCGTGATCAGCACATCGTCGCCTACTTGCTCGATGTCATGGGACAAGGCGTTGTGGCGCGCGGGTCCTGTCGGCGCAGAGGACCCACCTCCCCTTCCGGTAGCTAAAGCTTCCTCAGGGGAGGTCCCCCCTACGCCGCCACCCGCGCGAGGGATGCCCAGGAGGACGGGGGCTACGAAGGTACGTGATTCGTCGATCGCGTCCGTTGCGAGAAAAGCTGACGCAAGGGTGCGGCCGCCCTCGAGGAAGAGGCTGGTGATGCTGCGGCGGCCCAGCTCTGAGAGCGCAGCGGGGATGTCGTCGGCAACGACGATCTCAGCGCCCGCGTCCCGTAGAGCGGCGCGCCGGTCAGGGTCTGCGTCCGACGACGCGACCACAAGGATCGGAGACTCGCCGAGCGTTTGGAAGAGCTGAGAGTCGAGCGGTAGACGCGCCTGGCGGTCGAAGACGACGCGGATCGGCTGGCGGGCATTAGGGACGCGAGCGGTCAGCAGGGGGTCGTCGGCTAGAACCGTGCCGATGCCGACGGCGATCGCATCGGATTCGGCCCGCCAGCGATGAACCAGCTCTTGGCTCTTCGTGCTGCTGATCCAGGGCGAGTCCCCCGGAGCGGTCTCAGTCCGCCCGTCCAGCGACATCGCCAGCTTAAGGGTGACCAGCGGCAGTCCCGTGCGGGCGTGCTTGCGGAAGGGTTGATTAAGCAGCCGCGCCGCAGTCGCCTCCTCACCGGCAGCGAAATCAACTTTTACTTCGCCATCGCGAAGCATTCCCGGACCGCGTCCAGACGCCTTCTCGCTGGGATCGTCAGAAGCGATCACGACCCGCTCGATCCCGGCCTCCAAAATCGCATCCACACAGGGCGGCTGCCGCCCCTGATGCGCGCAAGGCTCCAGCGTCACGTACATCGTCGCCCCAGCCGGATCCTTCCCTCGCTGCAGACAATCCGCCAAGGCCGCCCGCTCAGCATGCAGCTCGCCCAATTCAGCATGAAACCCTTCGCCAATCACTTCCCCGTCACGCACGACGACCGCTCCGACCAGAGGATTGGGGCTCACTCTGCCTCGTCCAGCGCCGGCCAGCTCCAAAGCTCGCCTCAGGTGCGCTCGATCCGTGCCTGTGAGCTGGGTGTTCATGGGACTGATTGACTGGTCAGTCAATGATACTCCTTGTATGTGCCATGAAGGGAGGATGGGGTGTCCCGAAGTGCGCGGCGTCCCGTTTTTCGCCCCGCCCGCAATCTCGGACGGCTGAGTGAGTCGCGGGCGAAAAACCCAGCAAACGAAGGGACACCCCATCCTCCCCCTCAACCACCTTCGCCGCCCTCACGGATACCCTGACCGGCCAAACGATGAAGCTGATCATCCAAATCCCCTGCCTCAACGAGGAAGCGACGCTGCCGGAGACGATCGCGGCCCTGCCGCGCTCGATCGAGGGCATCGACGAGGTTGAGCTGCTGGTTGTCGACGACGGCTCGACCGATCGCACGGTCGAGGTCGCTCGCGAGTGCGGGGTCGAGCACATCGTCCGCCTGACCAACAATCGCGGTCTCGCCGCCGCATTCCAGGCCGGCCTCGACGCCTGCCTCAAGCTCGGCGCCGACGTAATCGTCAATACGGACGCCGACAACCAATACAGCGGCGCCGATGTGCCGAAGCTTCTGGCGCCGATCCTCGCCGGCGATGCCGACATGGTCGTCGGCGACCGTCGCGTCACCACGATCGAGCACTTCTCCGGGCCGAAGAAGACGCTGCAGCGGGTCGGCAGCTGGGTCGTGCGCCGGCTCTCGGACACCGCAATCGCCGATACGACCTCCGGTTTCCGCGCCTACAACCGCGAGGCCGCGCTGGGACTGCTCGTCACCGACAACTTCACCTACACGCTGGAGAGCCTGATCCAGGCGGGCAAGATGCTGGTCGCGGTCGAGGGGGTCGCGGTCGCGACCAACCCGCAGACGCGCGAGTCGCGCCTCTTCGACTCGACCGGTGCCTACGTACGCCGCAACGGGCTCTCGATCCTGCGTATCTACGCCCGCTACGAGCCGCTGCGCGTCTTTGCCAGCGCCAGCGTGGTGGTCGGCATCCTCGCCCTCGCAGCCTGGATGCCCTTCCTGATCGACTGGATCTTCAACGGCGACTCGAGCGGCCACATCCAGTCGCTGATCCTCGGCGCGGTGCTCTTCATCGCCTCCTTACAGCTACTGGCGCTGGGCGTGATCGGCGACCTGCTCGCCGGCCAGCGAGTGATGACCCAGCGGGTCTTCGAGCGAGTACGGCGGGTCGAGCTCTCGCTCGGGGTTGAGCCGTCCCACTACGAGCGCGGCGCGCCGAAGCGCTAATGGGCTTGCGCGAGAAACTCCCCGGCGCCAAAGCCGGGGCTGCACCCGCGGGCGGCTCCGCCACCGCCGACTACGGCCGCCTTGCGAGCTTTCTCGCAATCGGCGTCGGCCTTACCGGCCTGATCACCTACGCCTACTTCCTGATCGCCTCGCACGTCCTCTCCAAGCCCGACTACGGCCAGATCACGGTGCTCTGGTCGGCGGTGTTCATCACCATCTCGACCCTCTACAGGCCTGTCGAACAGCTGCTCTCCCGCCACATCTCTGAACGCCGCACGAAGGGGGAGGCGATCAGCGAGCCAATGCGGGTCGCCTCGACGATCCAGCTCGGCCTCTCGCTCTTCTTCGCCGTTGCCGCGCTGGCCCTGCGAGGGCCGATCCAGAACGATCTGCTGGAGGGCAACGAAGCGCTCTACTGGGTCTTCTTCTCCGCCGTCCTGTTTTACGCGGCGAGCTACTTCGCCCGCGGCTTCCTCGCTGGCAGTCAACGCTTTGGCCTCTTTGTCGCGCTGATCCTCTCGGAATCTTGCTTCCGCACGATCTTCGCCGTGATGGTCGCGATCGGCGTGCTTAGCGGCCAATCGGCGGTGGCGATCGGCATCACCGCCGCGCCCGCGCTCTCGTTGATGGTCGTGCCGTTCGCATTCGCCCGGCGCGCCAAAAAAGCCGCCCCATCCGAACGAGCAGCGAAAGAGACGTCAAAAGAAGAGGAGTTCTCCTTCGCTCATGGCGGCGGCTTTGCCGCAGGAGTGCTGGTAATCATGTTCAGCGAACAGGCATTCCTCAACGCCGGCCCGCTGATCGTCCGCGGGTTGCAAGGCGCCGCGGCGGCGGGCTTCATTTTCAACGTGCTGATGATCGCCCGGGCGCCGCTGCAGCTCTTCCAGTCAGTCTCGACGAGCATCCTCCCCCACCTCACCACCCTGCACGCAAGCAACACCGAGGAGAGCGGGCGTGAATTCCACCGCACCGTGCGCATTGTCCTGCTCGGGCTCGCGGCCTTCACCGCGCTGGCCTTTATCTTCATGGCGCTCGTTGGCCCCAAGGCGATGCAGATCGCCTTCAGCAACAAGTTCACCTACGACCGCGCGGGGCTGCTGCTGGTCACGATCGGCATGGGCCTCTACCTCTGCTCCGTGACGGTCAACCAGGCCTGTATCGCCCAGGGCCAGGTGCGCCGCGCCGCCGCCCGCTGGATCAGCTGCGCTGCGCTTTTCATCGGCTGGAACTTCGTCCCCATCGTCAGCAACGAGTTCCGCCGGGTCGAGATCGGCTTCGTGCTCGCGGCGGGGCTCCTCTTCTCGCTCCTCTACTACGTCTACAGCCGCCCGCACGAGCGGGCGGAGGACGTGCCGGCGCCGGGCTCGCCAGAGGAGCTGGAGGCCCGACTAGCGGCGATCGACGAGCCTGTCTGATGGTTGTTTAGGGTCCGTCGATGGGTGGACACGACGCCGAGCTGATCCTGATCGCCGGCGCCCTGCTCGCGGCGGGGATCCTCGGGGCGCTGCTGGCCGACCGGGTACGCATACCGGGCTTGCTGTTGTTTCTCGGGCTCGGGATGCTGGCGGGCTCGGAGGGGATCGGCGGGATCGAGTTCAACGACACCGAGCTGGCCCGCACGCTGGGGACGATCGCGCTGGTGCTGATCCTCTTCGAGGGTGGGCTGACCGCGGGCTGGTCGGAGATCCGGCCGGTGTTGGGAACGGCGGCATCGCTGGCGACGATCGGGACGGCTGTCACCGCCGGCCTTGCAGGCGTCGCCGCGAAGTGGATCTTCGGCCTCAGCACCCTCGAAGGGATGCTCGTCGGCGCGGCTGTAGCAGCCACCGACTCAGCCGCAATCTTCGCCGTCCTGCGCCGCTCAAAACTGGAGAAGCGCCTGGCCCGCTCGCTGGAGGGCGAGTCCGGGATGAACGACCCGGTGGCGCTGTTGCTGGTGATCGGCTTCATCGAATGGATTCAGAAGCCCGGCTACGGGTTCACCGACATGGCCGGCCTGCTGGCGCTCAAACTGGCGCTGGGCGCAGCGATCGGCCTGGCGATCGGACGCCTCTCTGTCTCGGCACTCAACCGGGTTCGTCTGCCGACCGACGGGATCTACCCGGTGGCAACGATCGCGATCGCCGGCCTTGCCTACGGCCTGGCCGAGGTTGCCCATGGCTCCGGCCTGCTTGCCACCTACTTGACCGCGCTCGCCCTCGGCTCAAGCAGCATCCCGGCGCGGCGCACGGTGGTCGCCTTCCACGAGGGGGTCGGCTGGGTCGCCCAGATCGGCCTCTTCATCCTGCTCGGCCTACTGGTCTTCCCCAGCACGCTCGGCGACGTCGCCTTCGAAGGCCTGGCGCTGTCCGCGGCACTGATCCTGGTTGCCCGCCCACTCGCCGCCTACGTCGCGACGCTGTTCTCGCCACTCAATCTGCGCGAGCGAGCGATGCTCGGCTGGGCGGGTTTGCGCGGCGCCACCCCGATCTGGCTCGCCACCTTTCCGGTCGTAGCCGGCGTCGGCGCCGGACAGGAGCTGTTCTCGATCGTCTTCTTCGTCGTCGTCACCTCGACCCTGGTCCAAGGCGCGAGCTTCGAGCCACTAGCCAAACGACTCGGCCTGACCACGGACGAGCCGGCCCTACCGCGGCGCCTGCTCGAGTCCGGGCGCATCCGCCGCATGGGAGGGGATGTCGTCTCCTACCGACTGCGCCCTGGCGCCGCGGCGGCCGGGCACCTCGTGCGCGAACTCGGCCTGCCGCGCGATGCCCTGCTCAACGTGATTGTCCGCGACGGCAGGGCGCTCCCCCCGCGTGGCTCAACCGAAGTTCGCGAGGGCGACGAGTTGCACATCCTCGTCCGCAGCGAGCGGCGCGAGGAAGTCGAGGAGCTGACCCGGCAATGGCACAAAGGGCCGGTCGGTACACCGCCGCCGCCGACCCTGGCTCCCCGTGGCGCCTCACAGGTCTTCACCGTGCGCCCGGGTGGTGATATCGAGGATCCCTCGGCACCGCGGGAGGTCGACGGCGTAGCCGTGATCGCGATCTTGCGTAGCCGCCGTGACCGGGGCAGCGCCCTGACGGCGCTCGCCGACGGTCGCTATGCAGTTACGACCGAGACGGTAGTCGCGCTTGGCGGCCGCCAGGCCCTGGCCCGTTGGTGCGAGCGCCGCGCGGGGCGCTGCGGCGACGATCCTTCAGAGAGAGCCTGGTGGCAGGAGGCCATTGGTGCACTCATAGCGAGGGGCTGATACCAGCGCATCTCGGGCTTCAAACTGCATTTGCAGAAGAAACGATCTCGGTGTAGGCGGCAGCGGGATCGTCTGCTCCGAACACCGCTGATCCAGCCACGAACAACGAGGCTCCGGCCTCCGCGATCGGGCCGGCGGTGCCGGCGTCGATTCCGCCGTCGACCTCGATCTTCGCGTCACCGATCACGGCGGCAAGGCGCGAAACCTTGTCGTTGGAGCCGTCAATGAATGATTGACCGCCCCAGCCGGGGTTGACGGTCATGCAGAGGGCGATATCGGCGTGGCCGCGCAGTTCGGCGAGTGCCTCAACCGGCGTGCCGGGATTGATCGCGATCCCAGCCAGGCAGCCAAGCTCGCGGATCGCGGCCAGAGTGCGATTGGCGTGCGGGGTCGCCTCGGCGTGAAAGGTGATCGAGTCGGCGCCGGCTGCGACAAAGGCCTCGATGTGACGCTCGGGCGCCTCGATCATCAGGTGGACGTCGATCGCGCCACCAGCGGCGTGAACTCGATCGGCGATCGAAGCCGCGACGAGTGGGCCGATCGTGATCGGCGGGACGAAATGCCCGTCCATCACGTCGACATGGATCACCCGCGCCCCGGCAGCGATCACCTCGTCGACCTGCGAACCGAGCTTCGAGAAGTCGGCCGAGAGGATCGAGGGCGCGACTCGACGCTCCCCCAGGAGCTCCGCCATCCGCTCAGACATGGTGCAGTCTTCGGGTCATATGGGTCTCAGCATTGAGTCGCCACAGGTCTGGCAGGTCATGTCCTCGGTGGTGCTCATCCGGGCGATGGTCTGGTGCTCGCCGCAGTTTGGACACTGCGAGACCAGCTCGAAGCGGTGCAGACAGTACACGCAGCGAAAGCGTCCGGGCAGCTGGGTCGGACGCAGCCACGGCTCGCTGCAACTCGGGCATTTGGCGCGCTTGAGCACTCACTCATCCTTTCTCAAGCGGCAGACGAAGAAACCGGTGGTGCGATCGCGGTCCGGGCGGAGCTGGAGAAAGCGCGAATCGTGCTGGGAAGCGAAGTCCGGTGCCAGATCACCAAGCTCGTCAACAGAAAACGATGGCGCCTCGCCCAGCGACGCCCGCCTCTCCAGCGCGGTGACCTGATCCTCGCCCTCGCGGCGGGAAATCGTGCAAGTCGAGTAGACGAGCGTGCCGCCGGGACGCAGTGCTTCCAGGCCTCGCAGCAAGATCCCCGCCTGGAGCTCGGCGAGGCGTGCAATCGCCTTCGGCGATTTACGCCAGCGGGCATCGGGCCGCGATGCCAGCGCGCCGAGATCTGAACAAGGCGGATCGACCAGCACTCGGTCAAAGCCCGGCGCCATTCCCGGCGCCGCCGCATCGACCTCAGCAACGGTGACGCTGCGCAGACCAAGGCGACGCGCCTGCGCAGCGACTTCCGCCGCCCGCTCGGAGTCCTGCTCGACCGAGATCACCTCGCCACGGTCACCCATGCGGGTGGCGATCTGGGCGGTCTTGATCCCGGGGCCGGCGCAGAGGTCGAGTACGTGCTCGTCAGGCTGAGGGTCGAGCACCTCGACCACGGCAGCCGAACCTCGACTCTGCGGCGTCAGCTCGCCGGCAGCGATCAGGCCGGGGACCGTATCCCCGATTCGCCCTTCGACCACAACTGACTCCGGCGGCGCCAGTGGCCATCGCCCCTCCGCGGCGCGGGCCTCGACCCCGGCGCCGCGCATGGAGGCCAGCACCGTCTCGCGGTCGCCGCGTAGCGTGTTTACCCGCAGCGCCAGCTCGGCCGGCCGGTTGCAGGCGGCGAGCAGCGCACGAGTCTCCTCGGCACCCAACTCCCCCCACCACATCTGCGCCAGCCAGAGCGGCGCGGAATGCGCAATCGCGGCGCTCTCCGCTGTTGAATCGTCCTCGAGCAACGAAGCGACGAGGCGGTCGCGTTCGCGCCCAGCGCGGCGCAGGACGGCATTGACGAGCCCGGAGGCGTGAGCCGCACCGGATCCCTTGACCAACTCGACCGCCTGATCGACGGCGGCGTGGTCCGGCGTGGCGTCGGCGAAGAGCAGCTCATAGAGGCCGAGGCGAAGGGCTGCGATCACCGGCGGGTCGAGCAGACGGATCGAACGTTCGGCGAGCTGCTCGACCACCGCGTCGGTGGTGCCACGGCGTTGCACCGCACCGAAAGCGAGCCGCTGCGCTTGGGCTCGCTCACGGCTCGGCAGCTCGCTGCGATCGGCGGCTTCGCGGAAGGTACGCTCGGTGTGGGCGTCCTGCTCGAAAGTCGCCCGGATCGTCTCGAAGGCGAGGGTGCGGGCCGGAGTGATCAAAGTACGGGCACGGGGTGGCCGCGCAGATAGGCATCGGCCGCCATCGGCTTGCCCCCCGCTGGCTGCACGACCTCAAGCCGCAGTGCGCCGCGGCCACAGCCGAGCAGCAATGCCCCCCACTCGGCCTTCAATTCGCCCTGCCTGACGCTGACGTCGACCGCTCGCGCCCGCCTCACCCCAAGCCGGTTTCCCTCGCCGGCCTCGAGGTAGGCACCGACGTGCGGGGTAAGCGCGCGGACGGTACGCGCCAGCTCGGTTGCCGGCCTGCCGGGGTCGAGGCGCCGTTCGGCGGCATCGATCTTCTCGGCGTAGGTTGTCTCCCCATCGTCTTGTGCCTCGAAGCGGAGCTCACCGCGCTCCTGCAGATCAAACGCTTCCACCAGCATCTCGCCACCGAGGGTCGAGAGCTTGCCTGAGAGGCTCTCGAAGTCATCCTCGGAGCCAATCGGCAACTCCTCGCGCAGGGCGACCGGCCCGGCGTCCAACCCGGCGGTGAGCTGCATCACGCTGACCCCGGTACGCGCATCGCCCGCCATAATCGCCCGCTCGATTGGCGCGGCGCCGCGCCAGCGGGGCAGCAGCGAGGGATGGATATTGAGCAGCGGCCACTCAGAGAGCAACGGCTCGCGGATGATCTGACCAAAGGCACAGACGGCCAGCGCCTCAGGCCGCACAGCGCGAATCCGCTCAAGCGCCGCCTCCGCGTTCACGTTCTCGGCCTGCAACAGCTCGATTCCAAGCTCGGCGGCGAGCACGGCAGTTGGCGGCGAACCGCTGCGGCGTCCACGCCCCTTCGGCCGATCGGGCGGGGAAACGACCAGCAGCGGCCGATGGCGCGACTCCGCCAGACGGCGCAGCACCGCCGCGGCGAACTCCGAGGTGCCGAGGTAGACGGTCCTCACACGTCGCACTGTGAGTGCGTCAATCGACGCGGTGGCAACCGGATATTCGAGTCCGTGGCGATTGACGTGCTCACGCTGTGTGTTTGGGCTCGCGGTGCTCTTCGGCGTCGCGGGCGGCGCTCTCCTCGGTGGCGGGGGTGTAACTGCCACCCTCGCGCAGAGCGCGCAGCGCAGCCTTGCGTTGAGCGCGAGGCGCCCGATCGAGGATCAACACGCCGTCGAGGTGGTCGATCTCGTGCTGGAGGACACGTGCCTCAAGACCCGAGGCCTCGACCCTCACCGGCTCGCCCTCGATATCGACGCCACTGACACGGGTATGCAATGGACGCTCGACGTCCATTGCAACTCGAGGCAAGCTAAGACAGCCCTCTTCGGCGACTACAGCCTCTGCGGAGAGCCACTCAATCGTCGGGTTAATCAACCCGGTTGGCTCGCTGTCCGACCCCGCCTGGAAAACCAGTACGCGCCGCAGCACTCCCACCTGGGTGGCGGCCAGCCCAACCCCCATCCCGTCGCGCATGATCGCGATCATCCGATCGACCTCGGCCCTTAGCTCGGGGCCAAACGCAGTCACCGGTGAGGCTTTGCTCTTTAGCACGGGATCACCGAACTGGACGATCTTGGCAAGCGCAGCTTCGCGCCGCTCCTGCAGCTCCACTTCCAGCTGCTCACGCTCCGTTTCGTCGGTGACGGCCCCGTCGTCGCTCACAGGATCGATTGTATGGATCGGCTTGCGGCTACTGGGGGTCGACATCGACGCCGAGCGCGACGTCCTTGAGCGAGCGGTCAGAGGCGAGGCGCTCCACCGCAGTACGAATTACGGCGACGGTTCCCTCTCTGTCCTGAGCCTTGGTCAGCAGGCGGCGGCGATATTTGTTGCGGACGCGAAACATCGGCGCCGGGCCGAGTAGGTCGGTGTCGGGGGGGAGAGACTCGACCAGGGCCGCCGCCAGCTTTGTGGCCGCTGTTTCTACTCGCGGCTCGGACTCCGACTTGAGCACGACCCGGACAAGGTGCGAGAAAGGCGGGTACCGGAGCGCACGGCGGCGCTCGACCTCCTCGGCGAGAAAGCCGCTGGAGTCGTGGCTGGCGGCATGGACGATGCTCGGCGCTTCCGGGGCCAACGTCTGCACGATCACCGCTCCCCCGGCCTCGCCGCGACCACTGCGCCCGGCCAGCTGAGCGACCATGGCGAAGGTGCGCTCGCCAGCACGGAAGTCGGGGAAACGCAGGGTCGCGTCGGCGTCGACGATCGCACTCAGCGTCACCTCGGGGAAATCATGGCCCTTGGCGACCATCTGCGTTCCAATCAGCACTGCACTCTCGGCCTCGCCGAAGCCAGCGAGGATGCGGGCGTGGGCACCGCGGCCGGCGGCGGTGTCGGAGTCGAGGCGGAAAATCGGCATTGGGTCGAGCTGCTCGGCCAGCAGCGCCTCGATCTGCTCGGTCCCGGCGCCGGCCCGCGAAAGGGTCGTCGAGCCGCAGTCCGGACAAGCGCGCGGCAAGGGCTCGGAGTGGGCACAGTGGTGGCAGACGATCCGCCCTGCGTGGCGGTGGACGATCAACGAGACGTCGCAGTTGGGACAGCCCCAGTGCCGCCCACACGAGCGGCAGGTGAGCCAGGGCGCGAAACCGCGCCGGTTGACCATCAGGATCGCCTTTGCGCCGGCGTCCCTGACGCCCGCCAGCGCCTCCCACGTCGCCGGGTGCAACGGGCCCGAGCGGGGGTCGGCCTCGCGCATGTCGAGCACCTCGACCGGCGGCATGTGGCGCCCGTCGACACGGCGTGCCAGCTCCAGTCGCGGCAGCTCCAGCCACGCCTCTGGCCGCGGGGTCGCGGTACCGGCAACCAGCACCGCGCCGCATTCCTCAGCCCGGCGGCGGGCCACCGTACGAGCGTCGTAGCAGGGGTCCCCCTCCTGCTTGTAGGAGGGATCGTGCTCCTCGTCGATCACGATCAGGCCGAGGTCACGGATGGGCGCGAAGACTGCGGAGCGGGGACCGATGCAAACGCTGGCCTCGCCGCTGCGCAGGCGCCGCCACTCGTCATAGCGCTCTCCCGGCGAAAGGGCCGAGTGGAGAACGGCAAAACGATCGCCGAGCCGCGCCCGGAAGCGCGCCACCGCCTGCGGTGCCAGGCCGATCTCCGGAACGAGAACAATCGCCCCCTGGCCCCTGGCAAGAGCGGCCTCGACCGCGGCCAAGTAGACCTCGGTCTTGCCCGAGCCAGTGACGCCGTGGAGAAGCAGCTTGCGCGCCGTCCCGGCCTCTCCGTCAAGGGCGGCGACGAGCTCAACAACGGCACGCTCCTGCTCCTCGAGCAGTTGCGGACGAGCTGCCGCGGCGCCGAGCTCGGCGCAGCCGGGTTTGCGCCGCACCTGCGAGCTGCGGGTGGAGATCAGGCCACGCTGCTCGAGTCGCCGCAGAACCTGGCGGTCGACACCGACCGCGCCGGCCAGCTCCCCAGCCGACATCTCCCCCCCGCCAAGCGCCTCCAATGCCGCTCGCTGCTTGGCCCCCAAGCGGCCTCCGTCGGCAAGCGCCGCCTCGCCCGCCACAGTGATCTCGGCGCGCAGCTCGGTGCGCGAACGGACCCGCTGTCCGCCAGCGCCGGTGCCAGGCGGCAGCACCAGTTGCAATCCGCGTGAGGGGGTCGAGCAGTACTCGCAGGCAACCCAGAGGCCGAGGCGGACAAGCTCCGCCGGCACCCCGGCCTCCAGCGCTTCGAGCGGCTCGGCGAGGCGCTCGGGCGGGAGCTCGGAGGTCTCGGCCAGGGCGACGACAACGCCCAGCGTCCGTCGCTGCCTGCCGAAAGGCACCCGCACGACGCTGCCCACCTCGAGATCGGCCATCTCCGCTGGCAGGCGGTAGTCGAAGGGACCGCGTAGGGCGCGGGCGGTGGTCAGCGGCTCGACCTTGGCGATCACTCGGTCACGGTATGGAGGGTGGCGGACGGCGTGAGGAAACCGAAACAAGCTCTATGCTCACGCCGTAGCGATGGCACTCAACCTCAGCCCCGGAGAGCAGTTGATCTTCCAAGGACACCCCTCCTGGCGGGCGATCCTCGGCTTCTATCTCAAAGGTGTCCTGGTGGCGGCGATCATCGGCGTGATCGCCAAGCTGTTCGGCGCCAGCAGCAGCACGGTGTTCCTGATCGTCTTGGTCGTCATCGGCCTCACCGTCCTGATCGGCTTCGTCAAGCGCGTGGCAACGACGTACACGATCACCGACCGCCGCCTCAACATCAAGCGCGGGATCGTCTCGCGCGAGGTCCAGGAGACCCGCTTGGAGCGAGTCCAAAACGTCAACTACCGCCAGTCGGTCTACCAGCGGATCATGCAGATCGGCGACGTCGACTTCGATACCGCCGCAACCGACGACTACAACTTCATCTTCGCCGGGGTCGCCGACCCGGGGGACGTCGTGCATCAGGTGGACCAGGCGACCGGCATCACGCACCCCAGTCCCTAGCCACGCGGTCGTCTGACCAAGCAGATCAAGGACGCAGGGAGCGTGGCGTGCTCTGCACGCGAGCGACCGAGGACGCCGATATGCGCAGCGTCAGACGGCCGCGGCCACTCCGGCCGCCTCGCGAAGTGAGGCGGCCCGGTCAGTGGCCTCCCAGGTGAAGTCCGGGTCCTCGCGGCCGAAGTGGCCGTAGGCCGCGGTCTTCTGGTAAATCGGGCGGTGCAGGTCGAGGTAACGCCGGAAGGCGCCCGGGCGCAGGTCGAACTCGGCTTCGACCAGACGTGAGATCTCCATGTCGGGCAGCATGCCGGTGCCAAAGGTCTCAACCATCAGCGAGACCGGGCGGGCGACACCGATTGCGTAGGCGACCTGTACCTCGCAACGCTGCGCCAATCCGGCTGCGACGACGTTCTTGGCGACGTAACGGGCGGCGTAGGCAGCCGAGCGGTCGACCTTGGAGGGATCCTTGCCAGAGAAGGCGCCACCACCGTGGCGAGCCATACCACCGTAGGTGTCGACGATGATCTTGCGGCCGGTTAGACCGGCGTCGCCGACCGGACCACCGATTACGAACTTGCCGGTCGGGTTGACGAGGAAGCCGTCGCGCAGCGTCGCCTCGTCATAAAGGCCCGCCGCCTCGGCCTCTAGGACCGGGATGACGACGTGCTGCCAGAGGTCGGGCTTGATCGTCGACTCCGAGTCGACGCCCTCGGCGTGCTGGGTCGAGATCAGTAGCTTCTCGACCCGAACGGGACGGCCCGCGGCATAGCGGACCGTGACCTGGGTCTTGCCGTCAGGCCCGAGATACTCGAGGGTGCCGTCCTTGCGCACCGCGGCGAGCCGCTCGGCGAGCCGGTGGGCGAGGTGGACCGGCATCGGCATCAGCGCCTCGGTCTCGTCGGTGGCGTAGCCGAACATCATCCCCTGGTCGCCGGCCCCGGCCAGCAGCAGTTCGTCATCGGCGGCGGAGCCGGTGCGGGTCTCGTGCGAAGCGTCGACTCCCTGGGCGATATCGGGCGACTGCTTGTCGAGCGAGACGAGGACGGAGATGTGGTCGCAGTTGTAGCCGTAGTCGCCGTGGTCGTAGCCGATCCCGCGGATCGTCTCGCGGACCAGCTCGGGCACGTCGAGGTGGACGTCGGTGGAAATCTCGCCAGAGACCACCGCCATCCCGGTGTTGACAAGGGTCTCGCAGGCAACGCGCCCCTCGGGATCGCCCGCCATTACGGCATCGAGGATCGCATCGGAGATCTGGTCGCAGACCTTGTCGGGATGACCCTCAGTGACGGACTCGGACGTGAATAGGTACTCGCCCGCGGCGAGCGGCTCGATATCTGGCATGCAGCAAGATTAGTGAACGAAACTCAGCGTCGGCGGCCGGTGTGCGGGACGAAATCGATGATCAGAGGAATCCCTTCTAGCCCGTAGGTCTCCCGCATCCGGTTCTCCAGGTGGTAGGCCCAGTCGCGGACGATCAGGCGGCGGTCGTTTACTTGGATCGCGAAGCGCGGTGGACTCTCGCCGATCTGCGCCGAGTAATAGAGACGCAGGCGCCGGCCACGCCGCGAAGGCGGCGGCGTCGTCGCGACAACGTCACCGACGAAGCGGTTGAGCTCCGGCGTCGGGATCCGCTTCGCCGCCCGGTCGGCGAGCTGCAGCGCCTTGGGCAGCAGCTTGGCGACGTTGCGGCCGTAGAGGGCCGAGCTGGTGACGACCTCCGGCCGTAGGCGCAGCTTGCGCTCGACCCTGGCGCGGGCGTCGTCGACGTCGGTCATGCCGATGTCCCACTTGTTGAGGACGAGGAGGGTGGCACACCCGGCCCGCATCGCCAGCTCGGAGATACGCAGGTCCTCCGCGGTAACGCCGTCGGCAGCGTCGCAGACGACGATCGCCACGTCGGCCCGCTCGACCGCCAGCTCGGAGCGCAACTGCGCGTAGTAGTCGACCGAGCCGGCGACCTTGGAGCGACGTCGCAAGCCAGCCGTGTCGACCAGCAGCACTGCCCGACCGTCGACTTCCAGCTCGGTATCGATCGCATCACGGGTGGTGCCGGCGCGTTCGGAGACGATCACCCGCTCGCTGCCGAGGAAGGCGTTGACCAGCGAGGACTTGCCGGCGTTGGGGCGGCCGACGACGGCGACGTGGACGAGATCCTCGCGGCCCGCCGTCGGCGGAAGCTCACCCAGCAGGCCGACGACGTGATCAAGCAGATCGCCGGTGCCGAGACCGTGCGTAGCTGAGACGACGATCGGCTCGCCCAGGCCGAGCTTGTGGAACTCGGCGCTCAGGTGCTCATCGCCAGGGCGGTCGACTTTGTTGACGACGACAAGGACCGGAACATCTCCGCCGCGCAGAGTCCTCGCCAACTCCGCGTCTCCGGCGCGGACCCCGGCGCGAGCGTCGACGACGAGCAGGATGGCGTCGGCCTCGGCGATCCCGATCCGCGCTTGGCGCTGCACATCCTCAGCCAGCGCACTCTCGTCGGCGAGGTCAATGCCGCCGGTGTCAAGCAGCTCAAAAGCGAAGCCGTTCCACTCGCAAGGGACCCGCTTGCGATCGCGGGTGACGCCCGGCTCGGCATGGGTGACGGCCTCGCGGCCACCGGCGAGCCGGTTGACCAGGGTGCTCTTGCCGACGTTGGGGAAGCCGACGATTGCAACCGTGGGCCTGCTCACGTGAGGCCTTGCTGGCGGGCCAGCTCGACGACCCGAGCGACGACCTCGTCTTGATCGAGCCCAGTGGTGTCGAGCTCAACCGCATCGGGTGCCACGCGCAGGGCACTGTGCCCGCGGGTCTCGTCACGCTCGTCGCGCTCTCGCTGTGCAACCAGAACCGCTGCTTCGTCCTCGCCCGTCTGAGCGGCGCGGCGGCGGGCACGCTCCTCGGCAGAGGCAGTCAGGAAGATCTTCAGCGGCGCCTCGGGGCTGACCACGGTGCCGATGTCGCGGCCCTCGGCGACGTAGCGACCGGCGCCGATCATCTGTCGCTGCAGCGCCACCATCGCCTCGCGCACGGGCGAGTGGACAGAGATGTGAGAGGAGGCCTCGGTTACGCGCGGCTCACGAATCGCCGAGCTGACGTCATTGCCATCAAGCTCAACTCGCTCACCCTGAAGATCGATCCGCGCGGCACGGGCAACCTCGCCCATCGCCTCGGGGTCATCGAGTTCGCTGCCCCTCTCAATCCCGGCCAGCGCCACGCAGCGATACATCGCCCCCGAGTCGAGGTAGGTGAAGCCCAGTGCGTCGGCAACGGCGCGGGCAACGGTTGACTTGCCAGCCCCGGCGGGACCGTCGATTGCGATGACCATGGGGCGGCAGCGTACGGCCGTAGCTCAACTGCCGCGGAGCGAGGTCAGATCGGCCTCGAAGCCTGGGTAGCTGACGGCGGCGGCGTCCATGCCCTCAACCACGACGCCGTCGCGGGAGGCGAGGCCGGCGATCGCACCGAGCATCGCGATGCGGTGGTCGCCGTGGGAGTCGATCGAGCCTCCGCGCAGGCCACCTCTTCCTTCGATCCGCATCCCGTCCTCGCTCGTCTCCACGCTCGCGCCGAGCGCAGTCAGCGCAGCGCTTACGGTCGCTATCCGGTCGCTCTCCTTACGGCGCAGCTCGGCCGCATCGCGGATCGTCGTCTCCCCTTCGGCAAAGCAGGCGGCGAGCGCCACCAACGGCAGCTCGTCGATAGCCAGCGGGATCTCGGCGCCGCCGACCTCGGTGCCTTGCAACTGGGTCGGGCGGATATGGAGCCGTCCGCTCGGCTCACCACCTCGCTCGCCCTGCGGCTCGACCTCGATCTCGGCGCCCATGCGACCGAGGATCGAGAGCAGACCGGTGCGGGTCGGGTTGAGACCGACCCCGACTAGGCTGACGTCGCTGCCGGGGACGAGCAGCGCCGCGAGAACGAAAAACGCGGCCGAGGAGAAGTCGGCCGGCACGACGATCTCGCCCGGCTCCAACAGCGCCGCCGGGCGGACCGCGACGGCGCCATCGCTGCGCTCAATCTCGGCGCCGGCTGCGGCCAGCATTCGCTCGCTGTGGTCGCGGCTCGGCAACGGCTCGACGATCCGGGTCTCCCCCTCCGCCAGCAAGCCGGCAAAGAGCAGACAGGACTTGATCTGGGCACTGGCAACCGGCAGCTCGTACTCAATGCCGTGCAAAGGCGCCGCCTCAATTCGTAACGGTGGCAGGCGATCGTCGCGACAATCGACCCGCGCGCCCATCAGTCCTAGGGGTGTCGCGATCCGGTCGACCGGGCGGCGGCGTATCGAGTCATCGCCGTCAAGCGTCCACGACCCCGTCTCTTGCCCGGCCAGCCAGCCCGGCAACAGGCGCAGCAGGGTGCCAGCGTTGCCGACGTCGATCGCGGCTGCTTCGGCGCCGCGCAGGCCGACGCCACGCAAGCGCAGCGTCGGCTCGACCGTGGCCGCGCTTACTCCCTCCACCGCGGCGCCCAGCGCTTGGACCGCAGCCAGGGTCGAGCGCGTGTCGGCGGCGTCGAGGTAGCCCTCGATCGTCGTCTCCCCCTCCCCCATCGCGGCGATCAGCGCTGCCCGGTGGGAGACGGACTTGTCCGACGGCGGTCTGAGCGTGCCGCGCAGCGGGCGCGAGCGATCGAAGCGAGTGGCCACGGGGCTAGTCCTCGGCCAGCACGGTCGCGCTGTGGCCCAACTCGCGGACCAGCACAGCCGCGCGCTCTGCCTGCTCCTCGCCCCCAACCCAAAGCGAGATCGCGCCCGTCTCCATGTCTGCCGCCGGGTGCAGGGCCATGTCCTCGATGTTGACCCCAGCCTGACCGAGGGCCAGCGCAAGCTCGGCAACAGTGCCCGGCCGGTTGGCGACGACGACGCGCAGCTCGCGCAGAGGACCTGCAGAAAGCTCGGTCTCAAGCAACCGCCGGCGATCGGCGCCGGCGGCGGCGTGCCAGGCCGCGACGTCAGCTGTATCGCCCGAGAGGATCAAGGTCCGGGCCTCGCTCAGACGATCGACGACGTCGTCGATGGCAGCGACAACTGCATCCCGGTTGGCGGCGAAGATGTCGCCCCAGATCGACGGGTTCGAGCCGGCCACCCGGGTCAAATCGCGAAAGCTCGGGCCCACCTCGGGCATGCGCTCGGAGTCGCCGGTCAGCTCCGCCGCCGCCTGCCCGGCGAGAACGTTGGCGAGGACGTGCGGCAGATGACTGACCGTGGCCATCAAGCGATCGTGGGCCGCGGCGTCGATCGCCTGCGGGCGGGCGCCGAGGTCGGCGATCGTTCGCTGCAGGCGGTCGTAGAGGATGCCGCCGGTGCGCTCGGTCGGCGTCAGGTACCAGCGGGCGCCCTCGAAGAGATCGGGGCGGGCGTTGTCGACGCCGGCGGTCTCAGCGCCGGCCAGCGGGTGACCGCCGACGAAGCGCTCGTCGTCTCCCAGGGCGGCGACGATCCCGCGCTTGGTCGAGCCGGCATCGGTGACCACGGTGTCAGGACCGCTTGCCTCGAGTGCAGTTCGGGCCAGCTCGGGCAGCGTCGCGACTGGCGCGGCGCAGAAGACGACGTCGGCATCGGTGCACGCCTCGCTGACTGAAGAGGCAATGCGATCGACGGCGCCAAGCCCAAGCGCCCGGTCCAGGGTCGCCTGAGTCCGCCCCCAACCGACCACCTCGCACTGCAGGCGTTGCCTCGCGGCAAGCCCGATCGAGCCACCGATCAGGCCCACCCCGAGCACGGCGACCTTCATTTCTCGCGCCGTGTCCTGACCGCCGCCGCCAGGCCCTCCAGCGCCGTCACGGTGTGGTCCCAATCGATGCAGGGGTCAGTGATCGACTGGCCGTAGGTGAGCGACTCGCCGTTGCCGAGATCCTGGCGACCCTCGACCAAGAAGGACTCGAGCATGACGCCGACGATCGCCTTGTTCCCCGCGGCGACCTGATCGCCGATCGTGGTCGTGGCCAGCATCTGCTTCTCAGGGTCCTTGGCGCTGTTGTCGTGGGAAGCGTCGATCACGACGCGTTCGGCGAGACCGGCACCGGAGAGCATCTCCATGGCCGCCGCAACGCCCTCAGGGTCGCAGTTGGGACCACCACGGCCGCCGCGCAGGATGACGTGGCCGTCGGGATTTCCGGCGGTGTGGAGGATCGCCGGGCGGCCGGCGTCGTCGATGCCGGCGAAGGCATGCGAGGCCGCCGCGGCGTGCACAGCATCGACGGCAACCTGGACGTTGCCGTCGGTGCGGTTCTTGAAGCCGATCGGCATCGAGAGGCCGGAGCCGAGCTGGCGGTGGGTCTGGCTCTCGGTCGTGCGGGCGCCGATCGCCCCCCAAGCAACGGTGTCGGAGATGTACTGCGGCGTGATCGGGTCGAGGAACTCGCAGCCGACCGGCAGGCCGAGGTCAAGCACCTGCAGGAGCAAGGTGCGAGCTGTGCGCAGACCAGCGTTGACGTCGCAGGAGCCGTCGAGATAGGGATCGTTGATCAGCCCCTTCCAGCCGGTCGTGGTCCGCGGCTTCTCGAAGTAAACGCGCATCGCGACAAGCAGGTCGTCGCCTAGCTCACCCGCGAGATTGGCGAGCCGGCCGCCGTACTCGAGCGCCGCCTCGACGTCGTGCACGCTGCAGGGCCCAACCACAACCAGCAACCGGTCGTCGACCCGCTCGAGCACATTCTCGACGTCCTTGCGCCCGCTCACCACCGCCCGCTCGCGCTCCTCGCCGAGCGGCAAATCCTCAAGCAGGGCTTCCGGTGGCACCAGCTCCACGACTCGTTCGATCCGCTGGTCGCGAACCCGATCCCGCGCCTCCTGTCGCATTCCGATGATCATCTTGCCGTCGCCTTTCTCCACGTTCGAGACTCTACTTTCCGTGCGGGTTTCGCCATGCGAGCGTGGGCATCGCGAAACACGCGAACCAATTCGTTAGCGGCGCCCGGCCAAACGCTCTATGGAAGCGGCACGACGCCGCCAGGCCAGACGCCTAGCTAAATCGCCAGAAATAGACGTAGCGGACAGGGGCAACCGCAGCGCGCCTTGCGCACATGCTGCTCGCAGTGTCACCTGTTCGCTTCACTTCGCTTGAGTTTGTAGCAGGCGAGGCGCGATTAGTCGAGGATCTCGCCGAGAGCGGCAAGAAAGCGGTCGTTCTCGGCCGGAGTGCCATAGCTGACCCGAATGTGGCCCGGGTCGCCAAGAGGGGTTCCGGGACGCACGGCGATTGCCTGCTCGGCAAGGGAAGCGACGACGACCTTCTCCTCGGCATCGCCGAGATCGATCCAGGAGAAGTTGGTCTGGGTCTCGGCCGTGCTCAGTCCCAGCTCGCGCAGCCCCTCCTCCACGCGGATCCGCTCAACCAGCGTCCGCTCGATTCGCTGCTCGACATCGTCCTGGTGCAAAACCGCCTCGGCCGCCGCCGCCTGGGCGAGGGCGTTGACGCTGAACGGCTGGCGCACAGCATCGACCGCGGCGCGGAACTTTGCCGAGCCGAGGGCGAAGCCGACCCGCAGCCCGGCCAGGCCGTAGACCTTGCTGAAGGTCCGCATGACGACCAGGTTGGGGAAGTCGGCGAGCAGGTCGACGGTGGTGTCGGGATCGTCGGTGGTCTGAAACTCGATGTAGGCCTCGTCGAGGACGATCGTGACGTGGCGCGGAATGCGCTCGCAGAAGGCAGCGATCTGCGCCGCTGGCAAGTGGGTGCCAGTCGGATTGTTCGGGTTGCAGACGATCACCAGCTGGGTCGCCGCCGTCACCTCGGCCGCCATCGCCTCGAGGTCGTGGACCTCACCCTCGGCCAGCGGCACGCGGATCTCACGCGCCTCGGTCAGCGCCGCCAGGTGCGGGTAGATCGAGAAAGAGGGCCAGGCGTAGAGGATCTCGGCTCCTGGCTCGCAGAGCGCCTCCGCGGCGGCGAGCAGGATCTCGCAGGAGCCATTGCCGACCGCAACCCGGCCCGGCTCGACCTCATAGCGCTCGGCGATGCGGCGACGCAGCAGCGTCGCGTCGGGGTCCGGATAGCGATTCATCGCCCCCGCAGCCCCGCGGATCGCCTCGACCACCTTCTCGTGCGGCCCGAACGGCGACTCGTTCGAAGCGAGCTGGGCGATCCCGCCGGCGACGATCGCCTCGGGCGCCTGCCCGGTGGGCACGCCAGCTTGATAGCCAGGGATGCGAGCCAGCTTCTCGGCGAAGGTGACGGTCATGCGCCCATTGTGGCAACGACGCCCCTGGTCGGGGTCTACTGGGCCGCGTGCAGGTCCGAGCGCAGTTCCTGGGTCGCCCCCAGGTAGGCATGAGCTGTTGTGTGTGTAGCCGGCGCGTAGTAGTGCACCATCGCCCGAATAACCCGCGGCATCGAGCCTGGCACCGGGATCTCGCGGCAGCAGAGCAGCGGCACCGCCTCCAGCCCGAGGTTGCGCGCAGCCACAGCCGGGAACTCGGCGTCGAGATCGTCGGTGGTCGTGAACAGGCAGCTGACCATCGCCTCGGGCTCCAGCTCGTTTCGATCGAGCAGCTCCCGCACTAAGTCGGTGGTCGCGCCAACGATCGACTCGGCCTCATTGGCATCTGCCTGAACGGCGCCCCGCACGGCGAAGAGCCGCTGCTGTTCCCCTGAGTTTGCGCTCATGACTGCATCTTCCCAAAGCCGGGGGCGCATGCTTCACTGGAATCGAACTGGGGCGGCGTGAACGGTTGGCGGCCTCACCACGACTGCCGACTCGAACTCAGCCAGCGTCAGCGCCGGAAATAGCCACCAGCTCGGCAGCGGACAGGCGGCGTGCCTTGCCCAGCGGAAGATCGCCCAGCTCGATCGGGCCGAAGCGCACGCGGCGCAGCGCGACGACCTCGTTGCCGATGGCTTCGGCCATACGGCGAACCTGGTGGTTGCGGCCCTCGCGCAGAACGATCTCGATTTCACGCTCGGCGACGCGCTGCACTTCGGCCGGGGCGGTCGGGCCGTCCTCCAGCTTCACCCCATTGGCCAACCGGCGCAGATCGCCATCGGCAGGCGGTCGGCGCAGCTGCGCCCTGTATGTCTTGGGCACTTCGTAGCGCGGGTGAGTGAGCCTGTTCGCCAGCGCACCGTCGTTGGTCAGCAGCAGGAGGCCGGTCGAGTCGGCGTCGAGGCGACCAACCGGGTAGAGCCGCGCCTTTGAATCGACCAGCTCAACCACCGCCTGCCGCTTGCCCGGCTCGCGCGCGGTCGAGACGACACCGGCGGGCTTATTGACCGCCCAGACCTCGCGTGGCTCGGCGCCGACCAGACTGCCGTCGACGCGGACCTCGTCGCCCTCCCCCACGTCCCGGGCCGGATCGCGGACCACCTCGCCGCCGACGGTGATCCGTCCCGCCGCAATGATCACCTCAGCTTTCCGCCGCGAAGCGACGCCGCCATGGGCGAGGAATTTGACGAGACGCATCTCAGCTGCCGCTACTCGGCGCGCTGTTCGCCGGCCTTCAAGAGTCGCTCGCGCAGCTCGCGCTCGTCCTCCGGGGTCGGGTCGAACTGCGAGGGATCGGGCAGTTGGTCGAGGCCGGAGAGGCCGAAGAGGCGTTCAAACAGCTCGGTCGTCTTGAACAGGGCGGCGCCGAACTGCGACCGCCCCGACTCCTCGATTAGGCCGCGCTCAGCCAAGGTCTGCACCGCCGACTCCGAAGAGACACCGCGGATCCGCGCCACCTCTGGCCGCGAAACCGGCTGCAGGTAGGCGACGATCGCCAACGTCTCCGCCTGCGCTTGGGTCAGCGGCGGCGTTCGCGGTTTGGCCAGCAGCCGCCGCGCGGCCTCCTCACTGCCTGGGTCGCTGGCCAGTGAGAAGCCCTCCGAGACCTCGCGCAGGACGACTCCGCGGCGGCCCGCCGCTAGATCCTCTCGCAGCAGGTCGATCGCCTCGGCGACTTGGCCCTCGGTCGCCTCGGTCGCCTCGACCAGATCGGGTAACGCGACGGGTTGCGGCGAAAGAAAGAGCAGAGACTCGATCGTGCGGCTGAGATCGCTCACGTCCCCGCCTCCTGGCGGCGGATCTCGATCGGGCCGAGCGGCTCACTCTGCTTCCAGGTCACCTCGCCTTTACGGTAGAGCTCCAGCAGGGCAAACAGCGTCACAGCCTGGGTAAGCCGATCCTCGCCGCCGAACTGCTCGTCGAAGTCGATGCTGGAGCGCCCGGCGAGAGCGTCGCGCAGAGCGCGCAGTCGCCGCTCCAGCGAGACGGTCGGTCGGATGTGACTGATGTCGACCGGTGGCGGAATCAGGAGCAGGTCACCGAGCGCGCTGCCGAGTCGGTCCGGATCGTAAGCGGCAACGGCAGCATCGACCGCGACTCGTCGCAGGCTCGACGGCAACGGCGCCGCCCGATAGAGATAGCCGCGTTCGGCCTCGAAGCGCTCGCTCAACTTGACCGCGGCAGCGCGATAGCGGCGGTACTCAAGCAACCGCGCCAACAGCTCCTCGACCGCCTCCTCCGGCCCCAGCTCCTCCAGCTCAGGGTCGGCTCCCGGCAGCAGCAGCCGTGACTTCAGCTCCAGTAGCGACGCGATCAGGACGAGGAACTCGGTCGCCACCTCGAGCTCAAGCTCTCCCTCCGCCTCGAGGTGCTCGATGTAAGCGACGACGACCTCAGCCAGTTCGACCTCGAGCAGGTCGACCTCCTCGCGTAACAAAACCGCGATCAGGAGATCGAACGGACCCGCAAAGACGTCGAGTTCAAGATCGAGGTCTGCGACGGCCATTGCTTAAGAGTAGGTTGGCGCGCCGATGCCCATGCGGTCCCGGACCTCGGCCAGCGTCGGCGCGGCGATCTCCCGCGCCTTCTCGGCGCCGGCGGACAGCGCCGCCTCCAGCGCCGCCTGGTCGGAGCGCAACTCGGTGTAGCGCTCGCGAATGGGGGCGAGCATTTCGACTACCCCCTCGGCAACCGCCTTCTTGAAGTCTCCGTAGCCGGCGCCCTCGAACTCGCGCTCGATCTCTGCGGGATCAACGTCGCGGGCGACGGCGAGGACATCAATTAGGTTGGTCACGCCCGGCTTGTCCTCGCTGCGAATGACCTCTCGCCCCGAGTCAGTGACGGCGCTACCGAACTTCTTGCGGATCGCGTCGGGCTCGTCGAGCACGTAGACCCTGCCGACCTCGGTGCCGGCGGTCGTCGACATCTTGCGCTCCGGCTCTTGCAGGTCCATGATCCGCGCGCCAACTGCTGGGATGCGGTGCTCGGGCACGACCAGCGTCTCGCCGAAGCGCTCATTGAAGCGGCGGGCGATCTCGCGCATCAGCTCGACATGCTGGCGCTGGTCATCGCCGACAGGCACCTCGGTCGCCCTGTAGGCGAGTACGTCGGCGGCCATCAGCACCGGGTAAAAGAAGAGCGCCGCCGCGGCCAGCTCGCGCTGCTTGCCCGACTTCTCCTTGAACTGGTGCATGCGGTTGAGGTCGCCGTGCGCGGTGACCGAAGAGAGCAGCCAGGTGAGCTCGGTGTGCTCGCGCACGTCGGACTGGCGGAAGAAGATGCAGCGCTCGGGGTCGAGCCCGGCGGCGAGCAGGATCGCGGTCGTGTCGTAGACCCGCTCGCGCAGCTCGGCCGGGTCGAAGGCGACCGAGAGTGCGTGTAGATCGACGATGCAGAAGATCGCCGGCTCGCCCCGCTCCTGTCCCTCGACGTACTGGCGGATCGCGCCGATGTAGTTGCCGAGGTGCTTACGGCCGGTGGGCTGGATACCGGAGAAGATGACGGGGGCGCTCACGGGTCGGAGCGTATTAGGGGCCACGGGCGGGGTGCCTCTCGCCCGGACAAGTGCCGCCCGAAGGGGGCGGCACTTTGAGTATCCGCCCGTTCGAGAGGCACCCCGCCCGTGGCTTCGGGGGGCTTTCGAGTGAGCGCCCCGGCCCAAGCCCTTTTCGCGAAAAAGCGCCCAGCGATAGAGCGAGCGAACATCTACGGGGCTTTGATTGAGTCCTTCAAAGCTTCAAGAGCGCCTAGGCTGACCGTTATCGTGTTTGGCTTCTCGCCTGATTTGGCCATACGTAGCACGGCCTGCTCCTGCTCTTCAGAAATGAATTCGGATAAGGATTCAATTCCCGCAATAACCCTCTCCCAGCCTTGTCTATCCAGACGAATCAGCGACCACGTGAAGTAGCGATCCGCGCGTGCGTCGAGGGTCCCTGAGATCAGCCCTTCTCTGATTGACGCGCACAGCCGTTCGAACGTATTCCAGCTCTCGGTTCCCCTGAGCGCGCTCGAAGCGTCCGCACAGGGGTCATAGCCGTGAATCGCTGGTTTGGTGGCGCGGTAGAACTGCTCCCCCGCACCGCGTCTCGCGCCCCCGGTCTTCCTCTTCCCCTTTGCCGCCCAGCCTGCGTTCTCAAGGCTCTTGAACCGGCGACTAATTACGGGCTTGCTCGCCCCTCCGAGTTCGCGATGGAATTGCGTCACGCTTATTTCTCGCTCGTTTAGCTCCGAGACAATTCTCAAAGACACGTCGTCTTCAAGAATCGGTGCGAGTCGTTCTGAAAAGCGGACCAGCGGCTCCCTTGGACACTCGAGGAGAAGATCATCTGCCGCTAGCAGCCGCCCGCTGTCAGGAGATTGGAAAGCTATGAGGTAGACATCCGCCCGGATCAATGCCTCGCCGTTGAGACGAGAGCGGCGGCGTGCGTCCTCCTGCTCCTCGTAAAGGCCCACAAACTGTGCATCAACGGCAGCGATGGCTCGCTTCCAGCCCTCCTCGTCTAACAGGAACGAGGCGCAACTCAAGTCGCGCCTGTAGCGTGCCTTCTTCTTCGACACTTCGAGATTTTCGCGAAGCCGTGGAGCGATATGCCTGAATATGTTCCAACTAGAAGCGACCCTCACCGAATAGGGGAGAAGAGCCCAGCTTTCGGCGTCCATGAACGGCAGTTCGGTTGATCGATAGAAATTCTCAACCCCGCCACGCCGGTCGCCCCCGGGACCCTCGCTGTGGACCAATCTGAGCCAGGATTTCTTTGCCAGGGCAATGAAATTCTGACTGATTCGCGTGGCCGAACCACCCCCAAACTCCTCGAAGAATTGCGCCGCGCTCATCTCGCGCATGTACAACTCCACGACGATCTTCATCCGAAGCTCGACGGCGAAGACCACCGCGAGCCTCCGCAGCCGCTCCCGAGCATCGGTTCCAATCGCAAGTCTCGCCGCCATACGAGTCCCTCCTAGTGCTCGTCCCTGGCTGAGCGCGCGAGTCTAGCTGCATATCAAGACGAAACCATTGACGTCCCCAAAGGCTCTGTCTGGCGTAATTTACTCAGATTATTTTGCGCTAATTGAAAGGGGAATAGGGACGTGAAGATTGCAGCCTGCATGCCAGCACTACCTGCGGTTTCGGTAAGCAAGGTTGGCTAATTGCGCCGAATCCAGCGGGCTTGGGCCGGGCACCGGGCAGGATCGCCGGGGGCTCGGCCCTTTTCTTTTGCCAACACCGGCCGCCAAAATCATTTCTTTTTGAATATCGCCACGTGAATTGATCGTGTCGCATCCAGGCACTTAGTTTCCGCTTCATGGTTCAGGACGCAGGGGGCACTAAGCCGAAGCCCTGGGTGGCGGATCGACTGGTCGCCGCCCAGGGCCCAGCGGGGGAACGGGCACATGAGCAGACGGGCGGAGGCGCGATGAGCAACGACTACAGGGAGTTCTGGTCAACTCTTCCGGCGAAGGCCCTACATCCCCTTCGCGTGCCGATCATCGAAGCGCTTTGGTGGATTGGCGAGCCTCTTTCGGCAGTTGCGTTGGTTGATGTCCTCGACGGCTTCCTCAGCATGTGGGAGGCCGCGCGCCATCTACGTGTCCTTGATGCGCTCAACGTGACAGAGCCTTCTCCGGTGAACGCAGAGAGCGCTACCTCACGAAATGACCTCTTCGATGTTCCTCACCGACTGGTGGATCGAAATTCAAGCGAAGGCGCTTGAGGTGCGCATGAAACAGGCATATGAAATGAAATCTGTAGCCAGAAGCCCGCTCGTCGTCCAATTCAGTCAGAGGCTTCGTGCCTGCCGCGCACGTATAGGGATCTCGCAGGTACTCGACGAGCTGTTCAGAGGAATCGACTGGAAGTCCAAAAAAGGCTTCGGGTTACTGGGGTCGAGCGATGTGCCGGTCGAGTAGCAAATCGCTAAAAGAGCAGGATCTATGGGTCGAGCATTCGCTTCTCTTGGAGATCGTTGTTTTGCACCCAGACCACCTGACATCCGAGGAGCTGGTCCTGAGGATGGAGCACGGTCCGAGCGGAACAGACCGCACTGCGATCCTTGACGCCCTTCAAGCGCTCAGGCGCTCAGGCCTGGTTCGGTTAAACGGTGAGGTGGTGGAACCGACATACGCCGCCCTGCGAGCTGCCGCGATCTTCCAATACTCCTGAAGAAGCTCGCGTGGGCACCCGCCCCGGATGCTCAAGCGACTTGGGTGGACGTCCCACTCAAGCCGGCTCTGGCTCCGGGGCCTCACCGGTTTGGGGGAGCTGTTTTTGATCGTGGCAGTCGGC
The DNA here is from genome assembly GCA_963703175.1 of uncultured Solirubrobacterales bacterium. Lineage (GTDB taxonomy): Bacteria > Actinomycetota > Thermoleophilia > Solirubrobacterales > 70-9 > VRUE01. Next base: position 2,495,662 of record OY969794.1, on the reverse strand, counting down.
GTCGGCGCCGTGGCCACACTCGCCGGCTTGGGCTGAGCCGCGGCTGGCTACGGCTTCGACTTTGCGTTTCGGGTTCTCGATCCCGACCCCGGCGAGGATGCCGCCGGCGATCATCAGCAGGCCGGCAATCAGGACACCGAGGTGGAAGGCTGAGGTGGAGGCGTCCGCCGACGCGGTCTCGACGCGCTGCGCCTGTGCCGGTGGCAATCTCCTCGTCGAGGGAACGGCAAGGGGCTGCTTCTTCGCCTCGTCGACGGCGTGCTGAGCCCGCGGCCCCAGCGGGGCCTGGCCGAGGTTCGAGTCGAGGGTCGAGCCAAAGCCGGCCGAAATCACCGCCCCCAGTACGGCGATCGCCAGCAGGCCCGCCACTCGGGCGACACCGTTGTTGACACCCGAAGCGATGCCGACGTGGCGTTCCTCGACCGAGTCGAGCACGGTCGCGGTCAGCGGTGCCACGGTCGCGGAGAGGCCGAGGCCGAAGACGAGGATCGCCGGCAAGACGTCGGCGACGTAACTGGGATCGGAGCCGACGCGCATCAGCATGATCAGGCCGATCCCGCCGACTATCGGCCCGAGGCTCATCGGCAAGCGCGGCCCGGTTCCCGAGGCGAGCTTGCCCCAACGGGGCGAGAGGAAGAAGAGGATCAGTGAGACCGGCGTCGTCGCCAGCCCGGCCTCAATTGGCGTGTAACCGGCGACCTGCTGGAGGAAGAGGCCGACGAAAAAGAGGCCCCCGATCAGTCCCGCGTAAGCGGCGAGCGTGGTCAGGTTGGCGACGCGGAAGTTGCGGATCCGGAAGAGCGAGAGTTCGAGCATCGGGTGGCGAGCGCGAGCCTCGCGTAGGACGAAAAGCGCGAAGCAGACGACCCCGACGAGCATCGAGACCCAAACCACCGGATCTCCCCAGCCACGCGTCGGCTGCTCGATCAGGGCGAAGACCGGCCCGGCCAGTCCGGCGGCGGAAAGGGCGATGCCGAGCCAATCGATGCCGCGGAAGGCCTCCATGTCGCGGCTCTCGCGCACCGAATGCATGGTCATCGCCGCGGTGGCCGCGATCAGTGGGATATTGACCCAGAAGATCGCCCGCCAGGAAATCGCCTCGACCAAGGCGCCGCCACCAGCCGGACCGAGCACCGTCGCGATCCCGGTCCACGCGGTCCAAGTGCCGACCGCCTTCCCGCGCGCCGCGCCCTCGAAGGTCGCGGCGACGATTGCCAGTGAGCCGGGAACGAGCAGCGCCCCGGCGATCCCCTGGAGAGCACGGGCGCCAATCAGGAACTCAACCGAAGGCGAGACCGCGCAGAGGATCGAGGTCGCACCAAAGGCGATCAGACCGAAGACGAACATCCGCCGTCGACCGAACTGGTCGCCGAGCGAGCCGCCGACCAAGAGCAGCGAGACCAAGGTCAGCATGTATGCCTCGACCACCCACTGCTGACCGGCCAACCCGGCGTCGAGTCCGTCGGCGATCGCCGGCAACGCCACGTTGACCACGGTCGAGTCGAGGAAGACGACCGTCGAGCCGAGGATCGTCGCTACCAGCGTCAATCGCTGTTGGCGGGACACTGAGCTCAGTGTACGTACGGGGTCACTCAGCCAACTCGCGCAGTTGCTGCGCCGGGGTGAAAAAGTTGCGGTAGGCGAGCCCGGTGGCGACGAGGGCGGCAATCGCCGTGCTGCCAAGCAAGGCGTAGAGGAGGATCAGCTGGAGGCGGACTGCATCGGTCGGTTCGGCGCCGGCGAGCAGCATCCCGACCATCGTGCCGGGGAAGAAGATCAGGCCGGTGGTCTTGGTCGAGTCGATCAGCGCGATCGTGCCCGAGCGCAGGGCGCGGCGAACGAACGGTGCTGACGCCTCGCGCGCGGTTGCCCCAAGCGCGAGGGTCGCCTCGATCGCGGCTCGCGAGTCGGTCACCTCATCGCCAAGCCGGTTGAGTGCGACCGCCGAAGCGGTCATCGCGTTGCCGATCATCATCCCGCCCACCGGGACGAGGTAGCGCGGCGTTGCTTCGAAGATGCCCAGGGCGACGACCAGCCCCAGGGTCGAGGCCGCCGCGATCGCCAACCCGATCAGCAGCGGCCAAAAGGCGCCCGGGACCTTCTTCGCTCGGCTGCGGGCGGTCAGCGCGCCGAAGAGCACCATCACCGAAAGCAGCGCCACCACCAGCCAGATCGTGTCGGCTTCGAAGATCAGCTTGATCGCGTAGCCGATCGCGGTCAGCTGGACGAAGGAGCGGACGGTGGCGACGATGATGTCGCGCTCCAGGTCGGTGCGGCGCCAGAAGGAGATCCCGGCCGCCAGGGCGACAAGCGCCAGGGCAGCGACAACCTGGCCGAGCGAGACGTCGATCGAGGTGCTCACGCCAGCGCCTGCTCGAGTGAGCCGCAGGCCATGACACGACCCGCCTTGAGTCGAACTGCCCGGTCGGCGAGCCGGCGTGCCTGCTCGGGATCGTGACTGACGACGATCAGCGAGATGTCAATCTCGGTCCGCAGCCGGGCCAGCGTCGCCTCGATTGCATCCCGCGTGTCGTGGTCGAGCGCCGAGGTCGGCTCGTCGAGGAGCAGAACCGCCGGTTCTTGAGCCAATGCCCGCGCCAACATCGCCCGCTGCTGCTCACCGACCGAGAGCTTGCTCACGTCGCGCTCGGCAAACCCGGTGTCGAGTCCGGCGTGACCAAGGCAGCGTGCCGGGTCGAGCTCCTTGCCGGCGAGACCGGCCGCGTAAACGAGGTTCGACTCGACCGTGCCTTCGCGCAGCGACGGTAACTGCGGCACCAGCGAGACCTCGCGCCGCAGTTGCAGCGGGTCGTACTGCGGCAATGGCTTGCCCTTGTAGGAGATCGTGCCTGTATCGGGATCAGCGAGCCGGTTGAGCAGGCGCAACAGGGTCGACTTGCCGCTGCCCGAGGGGCCGACGATCGCGGTCGCGCCAGGGTGAATCTCGGCGCTGACCGAATCGAGGACGAGGCGGTCACCGCGGGTGAGGCTGACGTCGCGAAGCTCGAACAGCACCGGCGCATGATCCCGCACCCGACGCAAGAAGCATCCCGCCGCCCCCCGGCCACAGCGGCAGTCGGTGCGCGGCTGCCAGAATCCGGGTAGGTGATTCGCTAATGCCAAGAGCCATCTGGAGCGGAACGATCAGCTTCGGGCTACTCAACGTGCCCGTCAAGCTCTACAGCGCGGTCGCGCGCCGGGGCATCTCGCTGCGCGAGATCCGCGAGTCCGACGGCGCCCGGATCAAACACCGGCGGGTCGCCGAGGGCACCGACGAGGAGGTCCCCTACGGCGAGATCGTCAAGGCCTTCGAAGTCACGCCCGATCGCTACGTGCCGCTGAGCAAAGACGAGATGGCCGCGATGGCGCCGGAGAAGACGCGGGCGATCGAGGTGCAGGACTTCGTCTACCTCGACCAGATCGACCCGATCTACTTCGACAGCCCCTACTACCTCGGTCCGGCGGAGGGCGCCGAGAAGGCGTATTCGCTGCTCGCCAAAGCGATGCAGGAATCGGGCAAGGTGGCGATCGCCCGTTTCGTCTTCCGCAACAAGGAGCACCTGGCGGCGCTGCGTCCGGGCGACGGCGTGCTGACCTTGACCACGATGCGCTTTGCCGACGAGGTGGTTGCGCCGTCCGAACTGGAGGACGTGCTGCCACAGAGCGAGCGGAAAGTGGCGAAGAAGGAGGTCGAGATGGCCGAACAGCTGATTGATTCGCTGACCACGGAATTCGACCCGAGCGCCTACCGGGACGAGTACCGCGAGGAGCTGCTCTCGCTGATCGAACGCAAGGCCGAGGGCAAGGACGTGCTCACCGCGCCGGCGACCGAGGCGCCGAAGCCGACCGCCGCCCCCGACCTGATGAGCGCACTCGAGGAAAGCATCGCCGCGGTCAAAGAGCGGGGCAAAGGCAAAGCGAAAGCCGCCAAAGCAAAGGCGCCGAAAAAACGCTCTTCCTCCGGCAAAAAAGCCAAAGCCTCGAAATAGCTTGTGGCCAGCAGCCGCCAGGTCGAGGTCGACGGCCGTGAGCTAAAGCTCACCAACCTCGACAAGGTGCTCTACCCGGAGGCCGGCTTCACCAAGGGCGAGGTGGTCGACTACTACGCCAAGGTGGCGCCGGCGATCGTCCCCCATCTGACCGGGCGGGCGGTGACGCTACGCCGCTTCCCCGAAGGCGTCGACGATCTTGATGCGGCCTTCTTCGAGAAGCGTTGCCCCAAGCACCGGCCAGACTGGGTGAAGACGACGCCGGTGTCTGCCAGCACCGGAAAAATCGACTTCTGCGTCTGCGACAGCCTGCCGACGCTGATCTGGATGGCGCAGCTGGCGGCGATCGAGCTACATCCCTCGCTCTCGCTCTCGCGGGCACCGAAGCGGCCGACGGTGCTGGCCTTCGACTTGGATCCCGGGCCGCCCGCCGACATCGTCGACTGCTGTCGGGTAGGGCTGCGCCTGCGCGACCTGTTCGGCCACTTCGACGTCGAGTCCTTTGCCAAGACCTCGGGCTCGAAGGGCCTGCAGATCTACGTACCACTCAACCAAAAAGCCTCCTACGACCAGACCAAACCGTTTGCTAAAGCGATCGCCCAGCTGCTCGAGAAGCAGACGCCGGACAAAGTCGTCTCAAAAATGAAAAAGGTCGAACGCGAGGGCAAGGTCTTCGTCGACTGGTCCCAGAATCACCAGCGCAAGACGACGATCGCGGTCTACTCGCTGCGCGCCCGCGAACGCCCGACCGCCTCAACCCCGGTTACCTGGGAGGAGGTAGAGGCCGTCGCCGACAGTGGCGACGGCTCCTCGCTCGTCTTCGAAGCCGGCCAGGCCTTGGAGCGGATCGAGCAGCATGGCGACCTCTTCGCCCCGGTGCTGGAGCTCGAACAGGAGCTGCCGGAGCTCTAGCGCGGGTCGCGCCACATCTGAGTGACACTTGGCCCGTCTTCGCCCAGCTCGAACTCGCCGCAGCGAACGAAGCTGAGCCGTTCGTAGCGGTAATCGTTGACGGGATTCGAGGACTCGAGAAATGCGGGTACGCCCTCGGCGTCGATTCGCGCCAGGTTGTCCGCCAGCAGCCCCATGCCCACCCCACGACCGCGATGGTCGGGGTGAGTCGCGAGGAGGCTCAGGTAGTAGTGGGGCTCCTGAGGATGGGCCGCATCGAACCGCTCGAAGGTGTCAAGCACCCTCGCCGCCCCGTCGCCGAGGAGCTCGGCCAACAGCGGCCCCAGCCGCTCCTCATCCTCTGGGCGCAGCTCGGGCTTGCCCGGCGGGATCCACAGCGCGGCCGACGCCCCGCCGTCGGCGAGCCAGACCCAGCCGTAGCCGAGGGCCGATTCGAGTGCGAGTCGCCAGAGAGCCCGCTGCTGTTCGAGCCGCCGCTCGGAGTCCGGAAACGCCCAACCCCAGATCGGGTCGTCGTAGAACGCCGCGGCCATCGTCTTGGCCACCGCCGGCAAGTCCGCCGCCGTTGCGACGCGGGCGTCGACAGCTGCAGGCCGGTAGGCGTCGGCCGCCATCAGCCCAGCGACTGGCGGACTACTGGCTTGCGAGTGGCTTTGACCTCATCGAGGCGGCGGACCGGAGTTGTGTAGGGGGCCTGCTTGGCCTTCTCGGGGTCGGCCTCGGCCTCGGTGAGGATTTGCTCGATCGCCTCAGCAAAGGCGTCGAGGCTCTCCTTGGTCTCGGTCTCGGTTGGCTCGACCATCAGCGCCTCCTCAACCAGGAGCGGGAAGTAGACGGTCGGTGGGTGGAAGCCGAAGTTGAGCAAGCGCTTGGCTAGGTCAAGCGTGGCGATGCCCAGTTCCCGCTTCATCGGCTTGCCCGAGAGGACGAACTCGTGCATGCAGTGACGGTCGAAGGCGATCGGCGTGTATTTACCCGCCCGACCTTCCGCCAGCCGGGCTTTGAGGTAGTTGGCATTCAGCACCGCCGTCTCCGAAGCCTCGGCGAGGCCGTCGGCACCGAGGCTGAGGATGTATGCGTAGGAGCGAACGAAGACGCCGAAGTTGCCCTGAAAGCCGCGCAGCCGACCGATTGACTTGGGCCGATCGTGGTCGAGGTCATATGTCGGGCCGCTGCCGTTGCCGCTCTCGCGCCGCACCACCTGTGGTCGCGGCAAGAAGGGCTCGATCCGGTCGGAGACGGCGATCGGCCCGGCCCCCGGGCCGCCGCCGCCGTGCGGCTGGCTGAAGGACTTGTGCAGGTTGACGTGGACGATGTCGAAGCCCATATCCCCGGGCCGCGATTGGCCCATCACCGCGTTGAGGTTGGCGCCGTCGTAGTAGAGCGTCCCTCCTACCCCGTGGATCATCGCCGCCATCTCGGCGATGTTCTCGTCGAAGAGGCCGAGCGTGTTGGGGTTGGTCAGCATCAGGCAGGCGACTTCGTCGTCGACCTTGGCCCTCAGGTCGTCCATCTCGACGCCGCCGCGTTCATCGGTCGCGACTTTGACGATCTCGTAGCCGGCCATCGTCACCGAGGCCGGGTTAGTGCCGTGCGAGGTATCCGGAGCCAGGACCTTGGTCCGCGCTTCGCCGCGATCGGCATGGAATGCCCTGGTCAGCAGTAGGCCGGCGAGCTCGCCGTGCGACCCAGCCGAGGGCTGCAGGCTGACGTGCGGCAGGCCGCAGATCTCCGCCAACGACTCCTGCAGCAGCCACATCAGCTCCAGCGCGCCCTGGGCCCGCTTGGGCTCCTGCGCCGGGTGTAGGCGGGCGTGCCCGGGCAAGGCCGCCACCCGCTCGTTGAGCCGCGGGTTGTGCTTCATCGTGCATGAACCAAGCGGGTAGAAGCCGCTGTCGAGGTCGAAGTTGCGCCGCGAAAGACGGTTGTAGTGGCGGACGATCTCCGGCTCGGCGACCTCGGGCAGGCGTGGCGACTCCTCGCGCAGCAGGTTGGCCGGGATCAGCTCCTCCAGCGGCGGCTCGGGCACTTCAGCGTCGGGCAGGACAGCGGCCCGCCGGCCCGGCTTAGAGCGCTCGAAGATCGTCAGCACCGCTTCGTCCTGTTGGTTCATACCGTCACCGCCTCGGCGGCTATCGCTGCGCCCAGCGCATCGGCCAGGTCATCGATCTGCGCCCGGGTACGGCGCTCGGTAATCGCCACCAGGAGGCCGTCCTCGTACTCCGGGTACTCGCGGCCGAGCGGGTAGCCGGCGGCGATACCTCGCTCGGCGCAACGGTCGAGGACACGGTCGACAGGCGCCTCGAGGCGCAGGGCGAACTCGCGGGCGACCGGCGCTTCGTGCAGTAGCTCCACCCCCGGGACCTGCGCGAGCCGCTGGCGCGCGTAGGCCGTACGGCGCACCAGCAACTCGCCCAACTCGCGGAATCCCTGGCGGCCGAGCCAAGCTAGGTGGACCGTCGCCGCCAGCGCGTTCAGCGCTTGCGCCGTGCAGATGTTGTGGGTCGCCTTCTCGCGGCGAATGTGCTGCTCGCGGGTCTGCAGCGCGAGGACAAAGCCGCGCCGACCTTCGACATCGTCGGTTTCGCCGGCGATCCGCCCCGGCATCTTGCGAATCAGCTCCTCACTGCCGCAGAAGAAGCCAAAGGAGGGGCCGCCGAAGTCGAGCCGGTTGCCGAGTGGCTGACCCTCGCCAAGGGCAATGTCGGCGCCGCACTCGCCCGGTGGCTTAAGCACGCCGAGGGTCATGGGGTCGACGGCGACGACTACGAGGGCGCCGTGTTGCTTGGCGACAGCGGCGAGCGCCTCGACGTCCTCGACCGCGCCGAGAAAGTTGGGGCTCTGCAAGAAAACGGCGGCGGTCTCGCCGTCGACCGCCGCAGCCAGCGCCACAGCGTCGGTCAAGCCGTCCTCCAGCCCAACCTCTTCGATCATCGCGCCGTAGCCCTCGGAATAGGTCGCAAGCGTCTCGCGGCTGTGCGGATGGACGCCGCGCGAGACGACGAAGCGACGGCGGCCCTTAGTAGCGCCGATCGCCAGGTAGGCAGCCGAAGCAACCGATGAGGGCCCCTCGTAAAGGCCGGCGTTGGAGACCGGCAGCGCAGTCAGTTCCGACATCGACGTCTGGAACTCAAACATCGCCTGCAGGCCGCCCTGGGAGATCTCCGGCTGGTAGGGGGTGTAGGGGGTGAGGAACTCGCTGCGCTGGGTGATCGCATCGACGATCGCCGGCACGTAGTGGTCGTACATCCCCGCGCCGAGGAAGCAGACCTGCTCTTCGCAGTCGGCGTTGCGGGCGGCGAGCTCTGCCAGTCGCTCGTAGACCTCAGCCTCGCTCATCCCCGCCGGCAGGCTCAAGGGACGGTTAAGGCGCAGCGGCTCGGGAACCTGCGCGAACAGCTCGCCGGTCTCCTCGACGCCGATCGCTGCAAGCATCTCGGCCCGGTCCTCGGGCGTGGCTGACGTGTAGCGGCTCACGCCATCAAGGCTACGGAAACGAGGGGCGGGGCAGCACTAACCGTTTTCCACCAGCTTGCGGTATTCCTCGGCACCGAGCAGCGCCTCGCGCTCCGCAGGGGCGGTCAACTTGATCTTGACCAACCAGCCCTCACCGTAGGGATCGTCGTTGATCTTCTCCGGCGCATCCTCCAAGACATCGTTGACCTCGACGATCTCGCCGGACATCGGCGCGATCACGTCGGAAACCGCCTTGACCGACTCGACCTCGGCGTAGGAGGCATCTTTGTCGATCGTCGTGCCAACCTCCGGCGGGTCGTAGAAGACGACCTCTCCGAGGCTGTCTTGCGCATACCAGGTGATCCCCAAGACGGCGTGATCGTCCCCCTCAAGGCGGGCCCAGTCGTGCTGGTCGTGGTAAAGCAGCTCATCGGGGTAGTTGGCGTCGGCCACAGCTCACTTCTCCTTCCGGGACGGGCTCGCGTACAGGGGCTTGGAAGCTATACGCGCCGACCGGTGCTTGCCGCGCACGTCGATCTCGACGGCGGTGCCGGGCGCGGCCAGGTCGCTGCGCAGGTAGGCCATGCCGATGCCGATCTCCAACGAGGGAGAGAAGGTGCCGCTGGTGACGACGCCCACATCTTCGTCGCCAGCCAGGACCGGGTTGCCCTGACGGGGGATGCCAGCTCCCTCGATTTTGAACGGCGCCAATCGCTCGACCGGGCCGTCGGCGCGAGCGCGCGCCACGGCTTCGGCGCCGACGAACCCCGTCGCCTCCTTACAGCACCAGCCGAGCCCAGCCTCGATCGGATTGCGCTCGGGACTGAGGTCGTTGCCGTGCAGGTGAAAGCAAGCCTCGAGGCGCAGCGTGTCGCGAGCGGCGAGTCCGCAGGGAACGACGCCGGCGTCGAGCAGCTCGGCCCAGATTGCCGGCGCGATCTCGGGATCGATCAGCAACTCGACCCCATCCTCACCCGTATAGCCGGTGCCACAGACAAGCGCCGGCCGCTTGCCGATTCGCGCCGTGCTGACCCGCATACGCGGGGGCAGCTCGAGCTCCAAGGTGCTACTGAGAATCGTACGCGCGTGCGGGCCCTGCACGGCGAGCATCGCGTAGCGGTCAGCGACATCGCGCACGCTGACGTCAGCGCCGCGTCCCCACCGCCCCATCCAGGACAGATCGGTCGCGTGATTGGCCGAGTTGGTGACGATCAAATAGCGATCGCCGCCGAGCCTGTAGGTGAAAAGGTCATCAAGCACGCCACCGTCCTCGCTGCAGAGGCAGGAGTACTGGGCGCCGCCGAGCCCAATCGCCGCGACATCGTTGGAAAGGACGCGCTGTAGAAAGGCAAGCGCCCCCGGCCCCTCGACCTCGACCTCGCCCATATGCGAGACGTCGAACATCCCCGCGTGCGTACGCACAGCCACATGCTCCTCCCGCACCCCCTCGTACTGGACGGGCATCTCCCAGCCGGCGAAGTCCACCAGCTTGGCCCCCAGCTCAACGTGCTTTTCGAATAGAGGCGTCCGCCGCAAGCTCACGGCGCGCAAGGCTATTGCGTCAGGCCATCCTGAGCTATCGGCGTCGGGTGCCCTCTCCAGGAGGCTCCCGGACAAGCGCCCGAAGCAAGGGGGCGATCCAGCTGCGCAACGGCCTCATGGAGAGGGCACCCGACGCCGAACCCCTCCGTCCAGAGCCCTATTCCTTCAAGAACCCAGGCACGTCGATGTCGTCGTCGCTCACTCGCAGTTTGCGAATGTCGGTGTCCTCCGCCGAGATCCGCGGGCCGCGGCTCTCATAGCGGCGACGGACACGCTGTGGCGAGCGGGCCAGGAGCTCGAAGCCCTCGAAGCCGGTGGCGATCACGGTGACGCGGACCTCGTCGCGCATTGACTGGTCAACAACCGAGCCAAAGATGATGTTGGCGTTGTCGTCGGCTTCGGCCTGGACCAGCTGGGCCGCCTCGTTGACCTCGAACAGGCCGAGGTCCTCAGGGCCGGTGATGTTGAGCAGCATGCCGGTCGCGCCCTTGATCGACTCCTCGATCAAGGGCGAGGTGACGGCCGCCTTGGCGGCGTCGATCGCGCGGGACTCGCCCGAGGCGGAACCGACGCCCATCAGCGCCGAGCCGGCGTCGCGCATGATCGTGCGCACGTCGGCGAAGTCGAGGTTGATCAGGCCCGGGATCGTGATCAGGTCGGTGATGCCCTGCACGCCCTGGCGCAGGATGTCGTCCGCCTGGCGGAAGGCCTCGAGCACGCTAGTGCGCCGCTCGACTGCCTGCAACAGCTTCTCATTGGGGACGATGATCAAGGTGTCGACGTTGTTGCGCAGTTTCTCGATTCCCTCGAGCGCCTGCTGCATCCGTCGTTTGCCCTCAAACTCGAAAGGCTTGGTCACCGCGCCGACCGTAAGCGCGCCAATCTCTTCCTTGGCGATCTCGGCGATAACCGGCGCCGAGCCGGTGCCGGTGCCGCCACCCTCACCCGCGGTGACGAAGACCATGTCGGCGCCCTTCAGCGCCTCCTTGATCTCGTCGCGACTCTCCGCCGCCGCGCCCGCCCCGACCTCGGGGTTGCCGCCGGCGCCGAGTCCGCGCGTCAACTCTTGGCCGATTGAAAGCTTGATGTCAGCGTCGCATGCCTGCAGCGCCTGTGCGTCGGTGTTGACCGCGACGAACTCGACGCCGCGAATTCCAGCGTCGACCATCCGGCTGACGGCATTGGTACCGCCGCCGCCTGCTCCGACGACCTTGATCACGGCCAGGTAAGTGGATTCCATCTCCCGATTTCTCCAAGCCCGGCCCCTAAGGGGCCGGTATCGCCCAGTCCTACCAGGACTGGATTTGAGTTGAGCCTTTATTCCGTCCGACGCTTCAGTGAGGCTTAAGGGTTCAAGCCTACTCCTGAACCACGGAAATTGCGCTCAACGTAGGGCATTCTCGGGCCTCTGTCAAACGCTCGGGAGACATCCTGCAAGTGCCAACTCTCGATGCTTACTTGAGAGTTAGTTGAGTCTAACCCTGTGGTCGAGGGTTCATTCAACGGGTGGAAGCGTATGCCCAGAGCCGCCTACGGCGGGACGACCCGGTGCGTGCAGGTCTACATAATCGAGCGCGGCGATCGAAGGGTCGGCAAGGACCGCAGCGGCCGCCTTCCACTTGGTCGAGGCTTGCGAGGCATCGCCAAAACGCAGTTCGATCCCAGAGCGAAGCTTCACGTCCACTCCGCTTTCGCCGTAATAGCTGCTTTCTATATACGGGCGCAGGGTCGCTGGGGCGGCGCCGAGAACCCGGGCCTGCTGGAGGACGGGGCCAGCGAGCTTGCCGTTTTTCGGCGGCGCCGAAAGCGGCAGGCTGGGCAGCTGCAGGTCTTCGGACAACGGCAGCCAGGGGAGGATCTCTCCGTTGGCGCCAACGGCCACCGCCTCGGAGCCACTGCCAATTATCGCCGTGGCTCGCGGTACCTGTAGATGCGCTTCAACCGTCTTTTCGCGAAGCCCGAACCAATAGCCACCCACGACCAAGACGAGCAGTAAGCCAAGCACGAGCAGCCCACGCCTCACAACTCCCACCCCTCGGGCCAGCGAACCTCGCCCAGCAGCTGCACCTCCGGCTCCAGCTCGACGCCGAAGCGCTCGTGGACGCGGCGCCGCCCAACAGCCATCAGCTCCAAGACATCGGCCGTGGTCGCCTCGCCGGTGTTCTCGACGAAGTTGGCGTGCTTCGGAGAGAAGCGCGCGCCCCCGACCTGCAGGCCGCGACAATCGGCAGCCTCGAGCAGCTGCCCCGCGGTGCGGTCCTCGGCGCGCTCGTCCTCGGGGTTCTTGAAGGTCGAGCCGAAGGTCTTAACTCCGGAAGGCTGCGCCTCATGGCGCCGCTCCCGCATTGCGGCCATCGTCGCCTTGATCGCTGCCGGATCCCCTCGCTCCAGCCGGAAAGAGGCCGCGGCGACGACCTCGTCGGAGCTCAGATTGGAGCTGCGATAGGCAAAGCCGAGCTGCGCAGCACCGCGGCGCTCGATCCCGGCAGCGGTGCAAACGTCCACCCACTCCAGCACCTTGGCAAGCTGGCCGCCGTAGGCGTTGGCATTCATCTTCACGGCGCCGCCCACCGTGCCGGGGATGTTGACGCCGAACTCGACTCCGGAGAGCCCCCAGCCCGCAGCTTTGGTGGCAGCAGAAGGAAGCCGGGCCCCGCCACCACATAGCAACTGCTCATCGTCATGGGCGACGCCGGCCAAGTCACCGTCGAGCTTGAGGACCATGCCGTGGAAACCCTGGTCGGAAATGAGCAGATTCGAACCCGAGCCGACGACGCCGATCGCCAACCCCTCCTCCGCGGCCCAGGCGAGAAGCTCACCCAGTCCCGCGGACTCGCGAGGGCGAGCAAACCAATCGGCAGCACCACCGGTGCGCACCGTGGTGAGGCGCGCAAGCGGGTAGTCCCGCTCAAGGCCATGGGGCTTGGTGCTCATCCCTCTCCGCCGCCTTCCACCAACGCCTCGCCCAGCCTGAAGACGTCGCCGGCACCAATCGTGACCACTACAGACCCTGGCTCTAGGCGCGACTCAAGCGCGATCTGGGCTTGCGCCAGCGTCGGAGTCCAGGCAACCCGCCTACCCCCCATCCGATCCGCGGCGGCGCGGGCGACATCAAGACCGCTGACTCCGGCCAGATCGCCAACCGGTTCCTCGCGGGCCGGGTAGACGTCGAGAACCACGACCTCGTCGGCCAGCGCCAGTGCGGCGCCGAACTGCTCGGCAAATGCCTTCGTGCGCGAGTAGAGGTGAGGCTGAAAAACAGCGGTAAGCCGCGACGGCGCCATCTCTCGCAATGCACTCAGCGCCGCTCGCACCTCGGTCGGGTGATGCGCGTAGTCGTCATATATGCGTGCACCGGCGCGCTCGCCCTTGAGCTCCAGCCGGCGGTGAACGCCGGGGAAGTCAGCGAGCGCCGCGGCCACCGCACCGAGATCGAAGCCGGCGAGGTCCGCCGCGGCAAGCACAGCGCGAGCATTGAGGACGTTGTGCACGCCGGGAACGGCCAGCGAAAGCTGCTCGGGACCGGGGCTGGAGGGACCAAAGGTACGTTTTGCCCCTGGGAGGGGCAAAACGTAGACCTCATCGACTGCCGACAGCACAACTCCATCGGCTCGGGTCGCGAATTGGGTGAATGCGCTCCGCAGCTCGGCCATCGACCCCCAGCGCGAGTGATGGTCCATCTCGATGTTGGTGACGACGGCGATCTCCGGCTGCAGGTCGAGGAAGCTGGCGTTGCTCTCGTCGGCCTCGGCGATGACCCATTCCCCCGTGCCCCATCCGGCGTTGGCAACCGTGCCGTCCGGTCCCAGGCCCGGAACCTCGCCGCCGACGAAGAAGGCGGGATCAGCGCCGATTCCGCGCAACGCCCAGACGAGCATCGCGGTCGTCGTCGTCTTACCGTGCGTGCCGGCGATTGCGATCAGTCGCTTCTCCGCGCAGAGCTCGGCGAGCAGTTCGCCACGGTGATGGACGGGGAGGCCGCGTTCGCGCGCCAGCGCGAGCTCGGGATTGTCGTCGCCAATCGCAGTCGAGACGATCACCTCGGCGCCATCGGGCAAGTTGGCGGCATCGTGACCGACGGTCGGGTCGAGGCCCGCGTCGCGCAGCCGCTCCATATAGGAGGAGTCGGCGCGGTCGCTACCGCTCACGCTGGCGCCAAGCTCCCGGCAGACCAGCGCCAGACCGCTCATCCCGGCACCGCCGATGCCAATGAAGTGCAGCCGGCGACCTGCCCACCCGCTCATCCGACAGATCCCCCGCGAGACCGCAAAAACCCTTGTGCAGGACGGGTTTTTGCGGTCTCGACGCACCAACCGCTCATCGTGCCGCCTCCAGCACCTCATCGGCGATCCGGCGAGCGGCGTCGGGCATCGCCAGACCGGCCGCGGCCCTCGCCATCGCTGCAAGCCGTTGCTCGTCCCAAAGGAGGCCGCCAAGCTCAGCTGCAAGTCGCCCAGCGTCGAGCTCCTCGTCGCGGATCACGGTCGCGGCGCCAGCCTCCGCCATCCAGGCGGCGTTGCTCTCCTGATGGCCGCCGGCGGCGAACGGGTAGGGGACGAGCACCGCCGGCCGGCCGGCCGCGGTCAGCTCGAAGATCGACCCGCCGGCCCGGCCCAACACCAGGTCGCAGGCGGCGAGGCAGTCGCCGAGGTCGGGCTCGTAGGCAAGCAGGGTGTAGCGATCGCCGTGGGGCGCAACTGCAAGACGCTGCTCGAGCTGCGGGAAGTCGCGCTGGCCGGCGAGGTGGATGACGTGGAAGCTGCGGCCGCCGCGCTCAGCCAACGCCGCGAGGGCGCACTCGTTGATCGAACGCGCTCCTTGGCTACCTCCCATCACCAATAGGCAGCGTGCCCCAGGCGCAATCCCGAAGCGCTCGCGAGCCGTGCCACGATCGGCCGCGAGCACCGCCGCCGGCACCGGCCGTCCGGTGACCGGATAATGCTCGCCCTCGCGGCCGGCGATCGGGAAAGCGAGGCAGACGCGACGTGCTCTGCGGGCAAGCAGCCGATTAGCCAGACCGAGGTGGCTGTCGGCCTCGGTAAGAACGAGTGGGATACGGCCTAGCACCGCCGCAAGCCCAGCTGGACCAGCGACATAGCCGCCGCCGCCCACGACCACGTCGGGGCGGCGGCGCCAGAGCACTCGCAGGGCCGAGCCGACCGCGCCGATTGCCTCAAACCCGGCCACGGCTGCGCGCAGAAGATTGCCGCGGTCGATACCGCGCACCTTGAGAAAATCGATCTCATAGCCGCCGTCGGGAACCAGTTCGGCCTCAATCCGCTCGCGCGTGCCGAGAAAAGAAACCTCGGCACCGCTAGCCCGAAGCTCGTCGGCGACCGCTATGGCCGGCACGACGTGTCCGGCCGTTCCCCCGGCTGCCACTACCACTCTTGCGACTCCTGGCACTGCTCGATCGACTCCTTCCGCTCGTGGGCTTGCGCCCACCCTCGACGACGCGCAGTTTGCCAGCGCGGGCGGTCCCTCCGCGGGCAACGTTGAGGATCAGCCCCACCGCGAACAGGGCCGCCATCAGGCTGCTGTTGCCGTAAGAGACAAAAGGAAGCGGCACGCCGGTCAGCGGAGCCAGTCCCATCACGGCAAAGAGGTTGATCGTCGCTTGCACAAGTATCAGCGACGTCAGCCCGGCAACAAGCAGCTTGCCGTAGTTGTCCTTGGCTTTTTTGGCGACCTGCAGCCCCGCATAGCCGAAGAGGGAGAAAAGGCCGACGACGCCGAGAATCCCGACCAGACCCAGCTCCTCGCCGATCACCGCAGAGATCATGTCGGTGTGGGCCTCGGGTAGGTAAAAGGCCTTCTGCACGCCGTTGCCGATCCCAACGCCGAATAGGCCACCTGAGCCGAGGGCGATCTTCGCCTGGGCTGCCTGGAAACCGGCGCCGCCGGCATCGGCGCCAGGGTTCAGAAAGCCGGTCAGGCGAGCCATCCGGTAGGGCTCGATCACGGTCATCAAGAGGGCAAAGAAGGCAAGTACGGCTCCGATCACGAGCAGATCCCGCATCCGCACCCCGGCCGCAATCAGGGTCGTGGCGACGGCGAAGGTAACGACCATCGTCGTCCCCAGATCGGGCTCGGCGACGATCAGCAACGCGGCTGCACCGACAACCAGGAGGAACGGCATCAGACCCTCGATCGATTTCACCCGCTTCGGTTTGCGCGCCAGCAGATCGGCGGCGTAAAGAATCAGCGCCACCTTGGCCAGCTCGGACGGTTGGATCTGCAGGAAGCCCGACCCGATCCAGCGACTGGAGCCGTTGACGTTCGTGCCGGCCACGAGCACGACGAGCAGCAGGAAGAACGAGACGCCGAGGATCACCGGGGTGAGACGGCGGACGAGCTGGAGCCCGTTTCGCGCGGTCAGATGCATGATCGCCAGACCGACCGCGCCGAAGAGCAGCGTGCGCTTCAGGTAGAAAGCGCTGTCGGAGAGACCGCCATCATTGAGGATGCGGGTGGTCGAGCTGGCGGAGAAGACCATCACCGCGCCAAAGGCGAGTAGGCAGAGCGTCGCCGTCAGCAGCAGGTTGTACTCGGCGGGCAGCTTGGCGGCGCGCTTCTTCTTCGCTTTCGCCTTATTCGTCTTCCCCTTCGCCCCCGACCAGGGCAGGGACAGCGCCCGGGAGCTCACGCCAACTCCCCCACGATCTCATGGAAGCGGTCGCCGCGGCGCTCGAAGTTCTCGAAGGCGTCGAAGCTGGCGCAGGCCGGGGAGAACAGGACAACCTCGCCAGGTCGGGCCGCGTAGGCTGCCCGGCGCACGGCGTCCTCGAGATCGGCGCAGCGGTGTAGCTCGACCCCCGCTGCGATCACCGGGGAAAGCTCGGTTGCCAAGCGATCAGCGGTGGCGCCGACTAAATAGCAGGCGACGCAGTGCTCACGCACGGGCTCGATCAGCGGCTCGAAGGGCTCGCCCTTCTCGCTGCCACCAAGGATCGCGTGAACACCCCGCTGGAAGGCACCGATTCCGACGACCGCCGAAGCGACATTGGTCGCCTTTGAGTCGTTGACGAAACGCACTCCACCGATCTCGGCAACCTGCTCGAGGCGATGCGGCACCCCGGCGAAGCTGCGCAAGCCCTCGCGAACGGCATCGCGATCGACGCCCATCGAGAGCGCAGCAGTGGCGGCGGCCATTGCGTTGGCGACGTTGTGCTCACCGACGATGCCGAGCTCGTCAGTGGAAAGCAGCGGCTCCCCGTCATAGAACAGCGTCCCCTCGGCCAAGGCCACCTCACACTCGGGAGCGGCGCCGCGACAGAAAGCGATCCGGCGAGCGCAACCACCTAGATCGGTACCAGCCAAGACCGGATCGTCGGCGTTGTAGACGGCGACGTCATCGTTGCCCTGATTGGCAAAGATGCGCAGCTTGGCGGCCAAGTAGGAATCGAGGTCATGGTGGCGGTCAAGGTGGTCTGGCGCCAGGTTGAGGAAGACGGCGCACTCCGGGGCAAAAGCCGTGGTGTCTTCGAGCTGGAAGCTGGAGGCCTCGCAGATCACGGTGGCGGACGGGTCGAGATCTCCGACGAGCGAGGCGAGCGGCGTGCCGACGTTGCCGGCAACAGCGACCGGTTCCCCGGCCGTGCGGTAGATGTGACCGAGAAGCTCGACCGTAGTCGTCTTGCCGTTAGTGCCGGTCACCGCGGCAAAGCGGTTGGGAGTGGCCCGCCAAGCCAGCTCGAGCTCACCAACCACGTCAAGGCCGCGCTCCAGCGCGGCAGCGATCACCGGCGCCTCCCGAGGCACGCCCGGGCTCTTGACGAGGGTCCGCGTGCCATCGAGTTGAGCCATTCCATCCGTATCCAGGAAGACTTCGACGCCATCCCCCGCAAGCCCTGCCGCTCCGTCCGGATGCCCAGAATCGGTCCCTCGCACATCCTCGCCGCGCCTCGCCAGCAGGCGCGCCGCCGCGCCACCCGAGCGGGCTAGCCCCACAACCAGGAATGGACCAGCGGGCAGCGGCGGGCGGGACTTGCGGGGCGGCGGAGCGCTCATCCGCTCATATTCGCGCTCGCTGCGGCTGCTTCCTGTAGCGCCGAGCCTCAGTAGAGAGCGGCAGCCAAGCGTTTGCGGTACTCGCGCGCCCTGGGGTCGGTTGGATCGGCTTCGCTGAGAATGCCGATGACGGTGCGGCGCAGATCCTCGCGCGTGTCCTCGTCGGCGTCGTCGATCTCGTCCAGCAAGGCGTCGAGCGCCGCCTCCCGCTGACCGCGATCGAGACTGACGAAGGCCTCGCCCCCGGCGCCCTGCTTGGCGAGTCGCACACGTGCGGCAATCCCCTCGGCGGCAAAATCGCCCTCGTGCGGCTCAACCGCTTCCAGCGCCTCCTCCTCCGCCCCACGCTCGAGTCGCGCGCGAGCTAAGGCAACGGCGATGTCGGCTCGACGCGGTTCAAGTTCGGCCGCCTCGCGCAACGATAACTCGTCGCCTTTGGCCAGCAACTCGTCGGCCCGCGAGGGCAGCAGCGAGTCGAAAAGCTCCTCGACTTTCACCTTTGGCACTGCGCCGACGAACTCATTCACGACTTTGCCGTCGCGAAAGGCCCTCACGGCCGGAATCCCCTGCACGCGGTAACGCGCCGCAAGCGTCTGGTTCGAATCGACGTCGATCTTGGCCAACATCACCTTTCCCCCGCGGGCCTGCTCGGCGGCCTCCAGCGCCGGAGTCAGGGTCCGACAGGGACCACACCACTCCGCCCAGAAATCGACCACGACCGGCACCTGCCCGGAGCGCTCGATCACCTCCTGGCCGAAGGTCGCCTCGGTCACATCGATCGACATACGCGAGGGAGATTAGATGGCGGAGGCTCCGGCTTGCGAAAACGATTCTTTGGGCGTACGGTCTCCTTGGGCGGGGAGAAGTCAACCGAAGGAGTAGATATGTCGAACGTTGACAGCGCCCGGTCCGCGTACGAGGCCTTTGGCCGAGGCGACCTCGCCGCGCTACAAGAGGATTTCGCCGAGGACGCGGTCTGGGTTACCTCGGACGAGCTACCGCTCGGCGGTGCAGTCCAGGGCCGCGATGCGATCATGGGGAACTTCGCTCAAATCCCGAACTACTGGACCTCGTTCAGCGTCGAGCCCGAGGAGTTCATCGACGCCGGCGACTATGTGGTCGTGCGTGGGACGCAGCGCGGCGGCAACGACAAGGGCAGCTTTGAGGCGCCCTTCGCGCACCTGATGAAGTTCGACGGCGACGGCAAGGTCGTGCGGGGCGAGTTCTTCGGCGACAGCGCCAAGGCGGCGAAGCTGCTCAGCTGAGCAATACGCCCTTGCCGGCGCCTGAGCGGTGGCCTGGCCAAGCAGATCAAGGACGACCGAGGGAGTGTGCTCCGCACATGACCGAGGGAGGACGCCGATATGCGCCGGTCAGGGCGCCGGTCAGGCGCCGGCGGTCATGCCGTCCAGGTCGCGGCGCAGCTCCTTCAGCTCATCGCGGATTCGGCCTGCCTCCTCGAAGCGGAGATCGTCGGCGGCGGCAAGCATCTCCTCCTCGAGCGAGACAATCGTGCGCTCGAGCTCAGCCGCATCGGCGAAGTCGCCACTGGCCTTGCGGCGGCGGCGTTTCGGCGCCCGGTCCTCCATCGCCAGGAACTCGGCCATCTCGGAGATGCCCTTGCGGACGGTCTCCGGCGTAATCCCGTGCTCCTTGTTGTAAGCAAGCTGGATCGCCCGGCGCCTATCCGTCTCGCTCATCGCCGCGCGCATCGCGTCGGTCTCCTTGTCCGCGTACATCAGCACCCGCCCATTGACGTTGCGGGCGGCACGGCCGATCGTCTGCACGAGGCTGGTCTCGCCGCGCAGGAAGCCCTCCTTATCGGCGTCGAGAATCGCCACCAGCGAGACCTCCGGCAAGTCGAGTCCCTCGCGCAACAGATTGACCCCGACAAGCACGTCGTACTCGCCCAGCCGCAGCTCACGGATGATCTGGATCCGTTCCAGGGTGTCGATCTCCGAGTGCAGGTAACGAACCTTGATCCCGTACTCGAGCAGGTAGTTGGTCAAATCCTCGGCCATCTTCTTGGTCAGCGTCGTGACCAAGACCCGGTCGCCCGCGTCTGCCCGAGCCCTGATCTCATTCATCAGGTCGTCGATCTGGTTCTTCGTCTCGCGCACCTCGATCTCGGGGTCGATGATTCCCGTCGGGCGGACGATCTGCTCGACTATCCGGGTCGATTCGGTCCGCTCGAAGGGCCCTGGCGTCGCCGAGACCATCACCAGCCGGTCGACCCGCTCGAGGAACTCGTCGAACTTCAGCGGCCGGTTGTCGATCGCTGAAGGCAGACGGAAGCCGTAGTCGATCAGCGTCGTCTTTCGCGAGCGGTCCCCCTCGTACATGCCGCCAATCTGCGGAATCGTCTGGTGGGACTCGTCGACGAAGACGACGAAGTCGTCGGGGAAGTAGTCGATCAGCGTGTGCGGGGGGCTGCCCGGCGGGCGGCCGTCGAGGATGCGCGAGTAGTTCTCGATCCCCGAGGTGAAGCCGAGCTCCTTCAGCATCTCGATGTCGTAAGCGGTCCGCTGCCGCAGCCGGTGCGCCTCGAGCTGCTTGCCTTCCTCCTCAAGTTCGGCCGTACGCGAGTTGAGTTCGTGGCGAATATCCTCCACCGCGCGCTCCAGGGTCTCGTCGCGGGTGACGTAGTGGGAGGCGGGCCAAACGGAGACGTGGTCGATCGTGTCGAGGATCTCGCCGGTCAGCGGGTCGAAGTGCTGGACCGACTCGATCTCCTCACCGAAGAGCGAGATCCGGTAAGCCGACTCGGCGTAGGAGGGCATGATCTCCAGCACCTCCCCCCGCACCCGGAAGGCCCCGCGGCCGAGCACCGAGTCATTGCGCTGGTACTGCATCTTGATCAGCTTGCGCAGCACCTCGTCGCGGTCGAGCTGCTCGCCGACTTTGAACAGCTGCATTTTTTCGTTGTAGACCTGGGGCGAGCCGATTCCGTAGATGCAGGAGACCGAAGCGACGATGATCACGTCGCGGCGGGCGAATAGCGCCGCGGTGGCCGCGTGGCGCAGGCGGTCGATCTCGTCGTTGATCGAGGAGTCCTTCTCGATGTAGAGGTCCTGGGCCGGGACATATGCCTCCGGCTGGTAGTAGTCGTAGTAGGAGACGAAGTACTCGACCGCGTTCTCGGGGAAGAACTCGCGGAACTCGTTGCAGAGCTGCGCCGCCAGCGTCTTGTTGTGGGCGATGACCAGGCTGGGGCGCTGGACGGCAGCGATCGTCGCGGCCATGGTGAAGGTCTTGCCGGTGCCGGTGGCGCCGAGCAGAGTCTGGAAGCGCTCGCCCTGGCCCAGTCCCTCAGCCAGCCCGGCGATCGCCTGCGGCTGATCGGCGGTCGGCGTGTACGCGGGGTTGAGCTTGAACTCGGGCACCGGGTGACCATAGCGTGGCGACTTTCCGTCCTTATACGGGGGCTAAGTCGCCAAGCGGCTAGTCTGCGCGGCCGATGACCCGTTCGCAGAAAGCACTCTCAGCCTTCTTTGCCTTCGCCGGAACGATGCACTTCGTCATCCCGCGCAGCTACGAAGCGATGATGCCGCCGTCGTTACCGCGCCATCGCGAGGCAGTGATCGTCAGCGGCGTGGCCGAGATCGCCGGCGCTGCGGCCGTCATCGCACCGAGCAGCCGCCGCTTCGCCCGCTGGTGGCTGCTCGCTTTGCTGGTCGCGGTCTTTCCCGCGAACGTGCACATGGCTGTTAATCCCGACCAGGTGCGTGGCCTCGACTTGGATCGCGTGCCGCGATGGGCGCTTTGGGCGCGACTGCCATTGCAGCCATTAGCGATGCTCTGGGTTTGGCGCGCTACTCGCCAGACACCAGTAGGATAAACGCGCGAGTTCCGTTTGGAAGCGCGCTGTCTGTAGAGCTTCTGTCAGCAAGCACAGAGAATCTCGTCCATGAAACCACGCGACCGCTTCTCCATCAGCCTGCGTAAAGCCCGGCAGAAAGCCGAAATCTCCCAAGAGGAGCTCGGTTTCCGCTGCGACCTGCACCGCACCGAGATCTCACTCTTAGAGCGCGGCGGCCGCGAGCCACGACTGGGCACGATCATCAAGCTCTCCAGTGCCCTCGAGGTGACGCCGGAAGAACTCTGCACCGGCATCTCCTGGAGCGTGAAATCGCAGAAGTTCCAGTTCAAGAAGTAGCCAGGCAGGCCTGTCCTAAGGAAGGAATTGTTCGATGAGGCCGCCGGCGGGACCCAGGAAGCTTTCGAGATTGTCCAGGAGAGAGCGGGCGTCCTTGATCAGTTCTATTGCTTGGTCGATTGGGATCTGCCGCACCGTCGCCCTAAGAGGGGCGCCTAGAAGCGGATTGAGGGCACCGGCGCGTTCGGCGTCGTCGATTGCCCTCAGTAAGCCGGCGCGAATCGCTCGCGCCAGCTCCGCGTCGTCGATTCCGTAGCGCTGCGTGAAGCGTTCGCGCGACTCCGGCGTAGCGAGGGCGCGAGCCAGCGTCTCGCGACTGACTCCCAGCTGACAGGCAGCGCCGTCGAGGGCCGAGAGTGAGAACTGCTCCGCGATCTGCTGCAGGCCTTCCGGGTCGCGCCAGGGCCGCGGCTTACAAGGATCCTGGGTCTTTGCTGGCTCATAGGAGGACCCGCCGGCCGCCAGGTAGGTGAAAACGAGCGCCAGCGAAGCGACGATTGCGGCGGCGATCAGGAAACGGCCCCTGTTGTCCGCGCCCGCGCTCATAGATCGACCCTCCGCGCCAGGCCGATCGGGATCAGGGCGAGCAGGCCGATCAGGGCACCGAGGCCGAAGGATGGGCTGAACGCATGAGTGGCGCCCCGGTCGAGCTGGTCCTGGAGTTCTTCACGCAGTCGGATGACGTCGGCACGATCGCCCGGGTCTTCCGGCAGCGGCTCAAAGGCGGGGCCGAGCGTCGGTACTTTCCCCCGCTCCCCTTCCAGGCGATCCTCGATTCGCTGCGCCAGCTGCAACTTCAGCAGCGGTTCGACCTGTGAGTCGAGCACGATCGCGGTACTGGCGTCGATCGCGTCGTGCCGCTGTTGCGCAATGTCAGAGGTGAAGAGCGGGGTCAAAGCGATCAGGCCAATGGCGACGCCCGCGTGCCGGGCAGAGATCGTCCAGCCGCCGTGAATCGCCTGCGGCGCCCGGCCGGCAAGCGCAGTCTCGGTCAGCGCCGAGAGAACCAGCGCGAGGCCGAAACCGACCAGGAGCTGCGGGGGAACGGTCAGCGCTACCTCCGCCTTAGGCAGCAGGGCTAGGCCGCCAAGACCGCCGGCGACGAGGATCGCTCCCGCCGCGGCACGGGCGCGCTCGTTCCCCGCGCTAGGGCCCAGCCTGGCGCCGAGCAGAGCAGCCAGGGGCATCGCGGAGACGACGATCGCCGCACCGATTGGGCTAAGGCGCCAGCCTTCGATCAGCAGCAGAACGAGCAGGAAGAGGGCGGCGGCAATCGCCGCCGAGACCATCGCCAGTGCCAGGTTGGCAAGCAGGTGCGGGCGGCCGGTGCGGCGCAGCTCCGTGGAGACGATGCCGGTCGCAGCCTCGTGCCGAGCGACGGCGAGGATCGGCACGCCGGCGACGATCGCGATTGGCGCCTGGATCAGGAAGATCGACTGCCAGGAGACAAGCTCGGTCAGCAGACCGCCCACCGCCGGGCCCAGGGCAGCTCCGGTTGCCCCGGCGGTCGCCCAGATGGCAACCGCTCGGCGCTCCGATCCGACCGTCGCTGGCAGCAGCTCCAGGACCGCGGTCACCGCTATGGCGCCACCCACCGCCTGCACACAACGGGCCGCGATCAGCGTGCTCAGCTCAGCGGCCAGCCCGCAGGCGAGCCCGGCCCCAGCGAAGACAGCGAGGCCGATTGCCGCGGCGCGACCCGGGCCAATACGGCGGGCGAGATGGGCGGCCGGAACGGCGGCGAGCGCCATCACTAAGTTGAAGGAGATGAGCACCCAGGTGACGCCGGCGACGCTGGTGTCGAGATCGCGATAGATCTCCGGCAGCGCTAGGACGACGATCGACGAGTCGGCAAGGACCAGGCCGACGGCGATCGCCAAGGCTGCAAGGCGAGGGCGCGGCGCGCTCAATATCCCAGCTCCTTGGCGTACTTCTCGCGGTAAGCGCGCTGCTTGTCGAGCACGTCAGCTACGTAGGCGCGGGTCTCTTCGAGTGGAATCTGGTCAAGGGTCAAGTCCGACCCACCCCATTCATCGGCCTGAGTCGGCCCGGCGTTGTAGGCAGCCAGCGCGGCGACCTTGTTGTTGCCGTAGCGGTTGAGCAGTTCACGTAGGTAGAAGGTGCCATACCGAATGTTGATTTCCGGATCACCTAGGTCGGTGAGGTTGAAGGTGGTGCCGCCACTGAGCCGCTCGATCTCTTTGGCGGTTGCCGGCGTTATCTGCATCAGACCGCGCGCGCCGGCCTTGGAAGTCTGATCTTCGAAACGCGACTCGGCGTAGATCACGGCCGCGATCAGCGAGGCTTCGACGTGCTTGTCGGCGGCCTGCTGGCGGATGATGTCCTCGTGGCGCAGCGGCAGCGTCAGCTCCTGGATTACGTCGTCGAACTTGCCGAAGACCCCGAGCGCCAGGCCCACTGCGAGGCCGGCAACGACCGCGGCGCCCGCGGCGAGCAGGCGCCGCCGCCGCCTCGTCCGCTTCCTCATGCACGCAGCTTCTCGACAAGGGCGGACAGCGCTTGCTCGAGATCAGCGACGCTGCCATCGTTCTCGACCACGTGCTCGGCGCGGGCCGCCTTCTCATCCTGAGCCAGCTGGCGGGCCTCGCGCTCATCGACCAGGGCGTGGCCGCGGCCCGCGGCCCGCTCGCGGCGAACCTCGTCGGTGGCGATCACGGTGACGGTCGTGTCGAAGACCTGCTCCATGCCGGACTCGAAAAGCAGCGGCACCTCGACCACAGCCACATCTGCCTCCTCGCCCAGGCTTGTCAGCCAAGTCCCGATCCGCTCCCCGACGAGAGGGTGGATCTGGCTCTCCAGCCACTTCAGCTCATCGGGAGCAGCGAAGACGATCGAGCCGATCTGGTCACGGTCCACGCGGCCGCCTGGGGCGACCTTTCGCCCCCAGCGCTCGACCAGGCGCGGCAGCAGCGGCTCGGTCTCGAGCAGCTCGTGGACCACTGCATCGCTGGAGATCGTCGCCGCCCCCAGCCGCTCAAAGGCAGCAAGGGCCTCCGACTTCCCAGCCGCGATCCCCCCAGTAAGCCCGATCGTAAGCGGCCGGGCCACAGCCCAAGCTCAGGACTCGGGCGGAGCCTCAGGCGACTCGGCGGCCTCAGGCTCAGCCTCTGGAGCCTCACCCTCAGGCGCATCGGCCTCTGGAGACTCACCATCAGGCTGCTCAGCCACCTCATCCGCCGGGGCAGTCGCCTCCTCAGCCACGGCCTCCTCAACCTCAGGCTGCTCAGAGGCGACCTCGGCAGCAGGCTCCTCTACCGGCGCAGCAGGTTCAGCAAGCTCCTCCGCAGTGGCCTCTCCAGCGGGTGGCGTGGCGGTGGGCTCCTCGCCCGCAGCCTGCGAGGACGAGGAGTCCTCTGCCGCGACAGGACCCGCTGGCTGAGGCTCCTCGGGGTCCCCTACGTCGACAGGACCCGCGGCCTGGGGCTCCTCATCCGACGCCTCCTCGGCGTCCGAACCCGCTGCTTCCAACTGTTCGCCAAGGTCGCCCATCGGCATGTTCTGCCCCTCAACCCGCTTGATACTGAGCGACAAGCGCCGCCGCTCCTCGTCGATCTCGAGAATCTTCACGTTCAGTGTCGAGTTGGGCTCGACCACCTCGGTCGGGCTCTCTACGTGGTGATCGGCAAGCTCTGAAATGTGGACCAGACCCTCGACCCCGGGCAGAATCTCAACAAAGGCGCCGAAGGCGACGACCTTGGTGACCGTTCCCTCCAGGACGTCGCCGGAGCGATGGGTGCTGATCACCCGCTGCCACGGGTCCTCCTGGGTCTGCTTGAGGCCAAGCGAGATGCGCTGGCGGTCACGGTCGATGTCGAGCACTTTGATCCGCACCGTGTCGCCAATCGAGACGACCTCGGAAGGATGGTTGACGTGACTCCAGGAAAGCTCTGAGATGTGGATCAGGCCGTCGATCCCATCGAGATCGACGAAGGCGCCGAAGTCGACGATGTTGGAGATCTTGCCCTCGACCACCTGGCCCGGCTCGAGCCGTCCGAGGATCTGCTCGCGGACCTCCTTGCGCTCTTCCTCGAGCACGGCGCGCCGCGAGAGCACCACGTTGTTGCGGCTGCGGTTGAGCTCGATCACTTTGCACTCGAGTTTCTGGCCGAGGAACTCGTCGAGGTTGTGGACGCGGCGGATGTCGACGAGCGAAGCAGGTAGGAAACCGCGCACGCCCAGGTCGAGGATAAGACCACCCTTGACGACCTCGATCACGTTGCCTTCGACCGGTTCGCCGGACTCGGCGGCAGCCTCGATGCGGCGCCACGCCTTCTCGAAACGGGCGCGCTTCTTGGAGAGAACAAGACGGCCCTCGGCGTCTTCTTTAGTCAGGACCAGGGCGTCGATCTCCTCGCCCAACTCGACCTCATCTGCCGGGTCTACGGACTTACGGATTGAGAGCTCGGTCGAGGGGATGACCCCCTCCGACTTGTAGCCGATGTCGACCAGGACCTCGTCCTTGTCGATCCGCACGACGTTGCCTTTGACGACGTCGCCCTCGTCGAAGGAGACCATCGTCGCCGCGTAGTTAGGCACGATCTTGCCGTCGATTTCGACGAGCAAGCCATTGGAGCCCGCGACCGGGGAACCGGTCGGAGCGTCAGGAGTCAAGGTCGTATCGGTCAAGGACACAGCCGGGGCATCATTGCAAAGTAAGTACGCTCCACGTCGTGCCGACTCGTGCGACGAAACGCGGGGACGAACGCGGTCCCCTTTCCGGCAGCCATGACGTGCTGATCTGCGGCGCCAGCTTCGCCGGCCTAGCTGTCGCCCGCGAACTGGCCGGCTCCGGCGCCGACGTGCTGATCGTCGATCGCTATGAGATCGGTGAGCGGCAGACCTCGGCCTGCGGCATTCCTACCGAGTGGCTGCAGGCGACCGGGCTACTGGGCGCCGAGCGTCAGCGCTTCAGTTCGCTGCTGATTCACACTCCCCACGGGAGCAAGCGCTACAAGCTTCCCTGGACCTTCTCCACCTTCGACTACCGCGAGCTTTGCAAACTGCTCTGGAGCCAGTGCGATGCCCGCTTCGAGACGGCGAAGGTGAACGGTCGCGTTACACCGACTAACGGCGACGGTGTGATCGCGGTCGAGACTGATCGTGGCGTTCTCTCCGCTCCGCTTGTAGTTGACGCGCTTGGCTGGCGTCGCATGCTTGCTTCTGGGGACGGCTTCCAGCCCCCCGACGCGCCGCTCTCGCGCGGACTCGAGGTGCATCCCGGCGGCAGCAGTGAGGACCTTGCGGTCTGGATCGATCGCCGTTACGTGCCCGCCGGCTACGGCTGGTCATTCCCTGCCCGCGACGAGCTGCGGATTGGAGTGGGCTCCTTTGACCCGCGCTTCCATGTGCGCGAGACGACCGAACTGCTGGCCGAAGACCTGGGCAGCGAGCGCGTCCGCTATCAGGGCAACTGGATCCCTCACAAGCTGCGCCACGCCACCGAGGGTGGCGTCTTCTTCGTCGGCGACTCGGCTGGGCACTGCCTGCCATTAACCGCGGAGGGAATCAGGACCGCGCTCTACTTTGGCCTCAATCTAGGGCGCGAGTTGCGCGGCGTCTACGACGGGAGCCAGGATCGCGAGCGGGCGGCTGCTCGCTACGCGGAGTTCCACGACTCGCATGAGTGGAAGTTCCGCTGGATGCTGCGCGTGCAGCGACTCGTCCCGCGGATTCCTCCGCGCCTGCTGGCGCCGATGATCCGCATCCTCGGCTCGAGACGCTTCGTCGACTGGTCCTTTAATCACTACCTGCAGATCGCGCCGCCGCCGCTGCCCTCAGCGGACAACAAGAACGGTGCCCGCCATCAACAGGACGATGCCGACCACCCGCTCGGGACTGAGCGGGACCTGGTCGAGGCCGAACAGGCCTAGTCGGTCGATCGCGACCGACGCGGTCAGCTGCCCCGCGATCGTCGCCGCGGCGACTCCGCCGGCACCGACAACGGAGACGGCGATCAGCGCGTTGGTGACGTAGACGGCGCCGAGCAGGCCTCCGAGCAGGTAGTACCAGCTGACATCAAAGGTCGAATCAAGTCCACCAGCCTTACCGCTGAGGACGACGATCACGGCGAGGGCAATCGTGCCGACGCCGAAGGAGACCAGGGCAGCCGGCAAGCTGCCGGTCGACTTGCCGAGGCCGGCGTTGATCGGCGCCTGCAAGGCGATCAGACCGCCGGCAAGGGCGGTGAGCAGCACCGCCAGACCCTTATCCATCGGGGCGATCTCGCAGGGGCGTGATTTTCACTTGGCGCGCGTGTTGCATCAGATGTAGGTCCAGGGACAATGAACCTCCCTGCTGTCATATCAGTAAGTCGAAGGGACTATCGAGCCGCATATGCCACCGCCAGCAGAGGGATTCGCCTCCCGCCTTTTCCTGGGCCCGGCCCTGCGCACGCAGCCGGACCGCCGCTTGGTGGCGCTCGTGCGCGCGGGCTACGAGGCCGCCTTCGAGGAGATCGTCCGCCGCTACGGGCGGCCGCTGGGGCGCTACGCGGCGTCGATCGTCGGCGGGCGCTCGGAGGACGTTCTCCAGGACGCCTTTGCCAAGGCGCTGCCGGCGCTGTGTCGCGACGACGCCGAGATCGATCTGCGGCCGTGGCTGTTCAGAATCGTCCGCAACACCGCGCTCAACGACCTGCGCGACAGTCCGCCCTCAGCCGAGATCCTGGCCGAGGCGATCGCCGGCGGGCGTAACCCGGCAGAGGAGCTGGAGTGTCGCGAGGAATTGGCCGATTTGATGGTGCGACTGCAGGCGCTGCCCGAGCCACAGCGGACCGCGATCGTGATGCGTGAGCTCGAGGGCCTCGGACACGAGGAGATCGCGGCAGCATTGGGGCTGACCGGCGGCGGCGCCCGGCAGGCGATCTACCGAGCGCGCCAGACTCTCCGCGACGGCGCCGGGATGCTCATCCCACTGCCGCTGCTACAGGCCTTACTTGCCGGCGGCGGCTCGGGCGTGGCCGAAACGGCCGCGGGTGCTGCAGGTGTGAGCGCGGCGGGCGTCGGCGGAGCCGCCGGCGCTGGCATAGCACTGAAGGCGACCGCCGCGACCGTGCTGGTGGCCGGCGCCGTAGGTGCCGGCGTCGCGATCAAAGACAACCCGCCCGGTGGCAATGCCAGAGCGGCGCAGGTGCGGATCTCGCCAAGCGATGCGAACCAGGTCGCCGCCGGGCAGACGGCGACCGAGCAGGACACGAGCTTCAGCCGGGGAGAGGAAGAGAGCGAGGGCGCCGGAGGCCACCACGGTCGCGGCTCGGGAGAGACGGGGCCGGGCGACGATCACGGCGGCGAATCCGAGCTCGTCGACGACCACCACGGTCGTGGAGGTAGCGGCGAGACCGAGCCTGGTGATAACCGGAGCGGGCACGACGGGTCGTCGGGGCGACATGGCGGGGGCCTTGGTTCGGGAGGGGATGATCGAAGCGGCTCCTTAGGTCACGGCGGTGGCTCCGGTTCGAGTGGCTCGGGCCATGGCGGAAGCTCGGGCTCCGGCTCAGGTCACGACGGTTCGGGGTCCGAACAGCTTTCCGGATCAGGCTCCGGATCGTCCGGATCCGACCACGACGATTCTTCTGGCCCGAGCGCTGACTCGCACAGCGGCGGACCCGGACCGAGCGGAGAACCGACCTTCGAAGACAACTCCAGCGGCTCAAACTCAAGTTCCGATGACAGCTCCGGCTCGGACTCCGGCTCCGGCTCCTCCGGCAGTGGCGGTAAGGGCAGCAGCACCTTGGCCGAAGCGCTTGAGTGATCTTCATCTCCCGCTCGGGTTAGGGGGTTGAACGGAAGCACGTCAACCAAGGAGGAACTATGAAACGCCCACGTGGAAACCGCTATCGCGCCGCCGGGGCCCTGACTCTGGCAATCGCGATGGGACTACTCGCGGCGGTCGGAGCGCTGGCCGGCATTGCCGTGGCCAAGGACGGCGGCCAACGCGTGGAGAAGCGCCACGGTCACCATCACCGGCATCACCATCACCAGCCGAGCGGGACGATCCAGTCCTTCGATCCCGAAACCGGCAAACTGACGATCGCGCTGCTCGATGAAGAAACCGTGAGTGGGCTGGTCACGGATCGGACCAGGATCAAGTGCGAGGACGAGCATGCGCCCGACGTGACCGCGTCGCGCCGGCATCTCCGCCACGGCGAGGAAGAGCCGAGTGACAATCACGGCAGACGTGGAGAGGAAGAGCCGGGCGACGATCACGGCGGCGGCGACAACTCCGGCCCCGGCAACTCGAACTCAGTCGGCGGCGGACCGAGCAGTCACGATTACAACGGCACCGGCGCCAACTGCACCACGTCGGACCTGATCGTCGGCGCGGTCGTGACGGATGCCGAGCTGGAGATCGAGCACGGCGGCGCCAACTGGGACGAGGTCGAGCTGGCCGAGTAATTACTTGGCGTCGAGCCAGTCTTTGCCGACGCCGATGTCGACCTCGAGCGGTGGATCGAGCTGGTAAGCGGCGCACATCTCGCGTCGCACCAGCTCGGTCGCGCTCTCCATCTCCTCGGGCGGACCCTCGAAGAGCAGCTCGTCGTGGATCTGCAGCACCAGCCGAGTCGCTGCACCAGACTTGCTGAGCGCGTTCTGACAGCGGACCATCGCCATCTTGATGATGTCGGCGGCAGTGCCCTGGATCACCGTGTTGACAGCGAGCCTCTCCCCCAGTTTTCGCGTGTTGGGGTTGCCGGAGCGCAGCTCGGGGATCGAACGGCGGCGCCCCATCAACGTGCGCACGTAACCCTCCTCCTGGGCCTGCTCGACGACCTGCTCCCTGAAGGCCCTCACCGCGGGGAAGCGCTCGAGGTAGCGGGCGACGAACTCCTCGCCCTCTTTGCGGGGGATGTTGAGCCGATCGGCGAGACCGAAGCCGGTCAGCCCGTAGACGATGCCGAAGTTGACCATCTTCGCCTTCGAGCGCTGGCCGACGTCGACGTCGTCGCGCGAAATGTCGAAGACCTCGGCAGCGGTCGCGGCGTGGACGTCTTCGCCGGCGCGGAAGATCTCCTTCAGCACCTCCTCCTCGGCGACGTGGGCAAGCACGCGCAGCTCGACCTGGCTGTAGTCGGCAGAGAGCAGGCGAGCGCCGCGTTCGGCGACAAAGCAGGCGCGAACCGGGCGGCCGATCTCGGTGCGGATCGGGATGTTCTGCAGGTTCGGGTTGGTGCTGGAGAGGCGCCCGGTGGTCGTCGCTGCCTGGTTAAAGGTGGTGTGGACGCGGTCGGTATCGGGGTCGATCAGGTCGGGCAGCGAGTCGAGGTAGGTGTTCTTCAGCTTGGTCAGCTCGCGCCAGCTCTCAATCTTCTCGACGATCGGGTGCTCGTCGCGAATCTGGGCGAGGACGCGGGCGTCGGTCGAGAAGCCGGTTTTTCCCCGCCGCTTGCGGGTCAGTTCGAGCTTCTCGAAGAGCACGCGGCCTACCTGCTGGGGCGAGCCAATCGTGAACTCCTCCTCGGCCAGCTCGAAGATCTCCTTCTCCAGCGTCGCGATCCGCTCGCCGAAACCGGCGCCGACCTCGCCGAGCCGCTTAGCGTCGAGCTTCAGGCCCTCGCGCTCCATCGCGGCGAGGACGTGGACAAGCGGCAGCTCGACCTCGTGCAGGAGCGACCCCAGCTCGAACTGCTCGAGCCGCGGGCGCTGCGCGTCCGCAAGCGCGGCAACCAAACGCGCTTCCTCGGCGGGATCGAGACCGGCCTCGACCTCCTCGCCGAGCGCCAGCTGCCCGTCGTCATCATTGCTCTCTGCAGCCGCCCCCTCGGCAAGACCGATACCCGCGTCAGCTGCCAGCTCGGTCAACTCGTAGGTGCGGCGCTGCGGCTCGAGCAAGTAGGCGGCCAACAGCGTGTCGTGGTCGATCTCCAGCTCAATCCCCTCGCGGGCAGCGGCGGCAAGCAGCCCGTGGCGACCGCCGCCGAGCGACTTGGTGTCGTGGGCGGCGATCGAGTGCCCGGCCAGCGCAACCGCCAGCTCGTCGAGCGTCGAGGAGCCGGCGAGGATCCGCTCGTCCTGGGCGGCGGCCCAGCGGTTGCCGTCAATCGCCACAGCCGCCGGCCCCTCGCCAAGGTCGGCCGGGGCCCCTTCCTCGACCTCAACCGCCAGCTCTTTGTCGACGCTGCGGCCGGGCACCGCCTCGCCCTCGGGCAGCGCTTCTTCGAGCCGCTCCAGCACCGCCCGCAGCTCGAACTCGCGCATGAAGTCGCGCAGCGCGCCGCGGTCCGGCTCGGATGCCATCGCCGCCGCCAAGTCGACGCCGGTCTCAATCTCGTACTGCAACGTCGCCAGTTGCTTCGACATGCGCGCGTCCTCGGCATGCTCGACCAAGTTCTGCTTGCGTTTCGCCCCGGAGATCTCCTCGACGCTGCCCAGCACCCGCTCCAGCGAGCCGAACTGCTGCAGCAGCTGGGTCGCCGTTTTCTCCCCGATCCCGGGAACACCTGGGATGTTGTCGGAGGTATCGCCGCGCAACCCCATCAGGTCGGTGATCAATTCCGGCGGCACCCCGTAGCGCTCGACCACGGCGTCTGTGTCATAGATCTTGGTCTCGGTAATGCCGCGTGAGGTGCTCATCACCCGGATGCCGGGCCCAACCAGCTGATAGGCGTCGCGGTCCCCGGTCACCACCATCACCGCGATCCCCTCTTCGCGCGCCTGCCGGCTCAACGAGGCGATCACATCGTCGGCCTCGAAGCCGTCGACCTTGACGTTGGTGTAGCCGAAGGCCTCGACCAACGGCATCAGGTGCGGCCACTGCTCGCGCAGCAGGTCGGGACGCGGTTTGCGCTGGGCCTTGTAGAGGTCGT
Source organism: uncultured Solirubrobacterales bacterium (assembly GCA_963703175.1). GTDB lineage: Bacteria > Actinomycetota > Thermoleophilia > Solirubrobacterales > 70-9 > VRUE01. The sequence continues at coordinate 2,462,775 of OY969794.1, read as the reverse complement.
AGGTGACCTCGCGCCCCGACATGCCAGCGTCCCAGGCGACGACCACACCGGCGGGGTGATGCTCGTCGATGACTTTGACCAGCATCGAGGCCAGCCCGTAGATCGCGTTGGTCGGGCGGCCGTCGCTCGTCCCGATCGACTCCGGCAGGGCGAAGAACGCCCGGTAGGCAAGCGAGTTGCCGTCGATCAGGAAGAGCTCGGGGGCATTGGGCGCGTCAGACGGCATCGGCGCGAACTCTAAGGGCAGCGCCGACGACCTCCGCGACCCGCTGCGGTTCCTCGTTCACCTGCTTTTCGGCAAGGCGGATCACTTCGAAGCCTCGCGCCCGCAGGTCGAGGTCGCGCGCCCGGTCATCCTCGAAGGCTGCGCGGCCGCGGTGAGAGCTGTAGCCGTCCGTTTCCACGACCAGGTTCCGGTCCCGCCAGAGAAAGTCGACGAGGTGAGGGCCGACGCGCACGTTGACCTCCGGCTCGGGCAGGCCGTATTTCCGACACAGCTCCTGGAAGTCTTCCTCGAGGTCACTGCGGTTTCGGTCACGACGCTCTTCCTCGCCGACCGGCAGACCAAGGAAATTGGCCTGGCGAATTGCGCGGCGGAGCTCTTTCGGTGAGATCAACGGTGACCCGCCAGACGAAACACGGCGAAGGTCCGAAATCGTCCGCGCCGGGGTCGTGGCGGGGATACCGCTACACAACGTCACAGATGCAGGCCGGAGCAACCGAGAGCGATGTAAGCGGATGCCGGCACGCCTTGCCCTGCCGCCATAGCCGCAAATCGATACTTCCACCGGGCCGTCCTTGGAGGCAACAACTCCCACAGAGCAGCGGCCGGGCGGTGACTCAGCGCTGCGCCCCAGTATTCGAGGATGCTCATTGTCACGCCCAGGTTTTCCACGCTCTCAGGAGCGAAGCCCACATTCACGCGACCCGCCTGGCGGCAAGCGAGAACCGCCGCCATCGCCCGAGCCTCGGTCGCCAGGAGGGCTCGTCTCTCCCCCAGCGAGACCTGAAATGTCCGCAACGACCGAGCGGAAGGCGCTACATCGACTCAGTGCGAAGAGTTGTCCCACTCGCCGTGGACGAGGCTGACGCGTTGGACGTCGCCGGTGAGGCGCACCGCCCGGTGACCGGGAAAGTCAACCGAGAGAGATCCGCTCCACCGCCTAGGCGGAAGTGCGCCGCGATGAAATGCAGCGCTTCCTGCAAATGGCGCGGGTGGTTCGACAGAGGCAAGTCGCAGGGTCGGCTCGTACTCAAAGGCCGCAGAGTGCCCGACGACACTGACGGAGCGTTCGATCCGGAGCGCGCCATGTCGTTCTGCGATCGACGCGAAGAAGAACGAGTGAGTGAGCGGACGGTTCTTGTGTGCTTCGAACTGAAATCCACCCGGCCGTAGCCGATTCGGACCAACCCTGATGCCGGCACCCGGGAGATGAGGACCGCTGCCACTCGGACCTGCGATAGCCGGACAGAGCACTTCGCTGAAGAACCGGACATCGCCTTCTGCACTCGTTGCGTGCACTTCGGTGTATCCGTCCTCGCCACGGAAATCGATCCTTCCTTCGAAGACGTCGGGTTCGAATTCGATCGGCCGTCTCCCACAAGGTGGCTTCTCCGTTTTCGTCCGGCCCGACGATCGAAAGCGGACATCGATTACCCCGAGCTCGCCGAGGTCCGCTTGCATCGATCCAGCCGCAACCTCCGCGGGAACCGTGTATGCGACCGAGGCACCCGGGCGCCTGACCATCACCAGCAACAGCGCAGATCGACCGTTCGACGCCGGAGTTCCCCACGCCAACAGCGAGTACCCGTTACTCGCCTGCAGTTCGAAAGGCTCGGGATACGAAGCAGAGCTTGAGCTTGCCGGCGCCGTCCCCGGACCCGTCCAGGAGCCGACGATTGCCACGCACAGTACCGCCGCGACCGCTCGGGAGACCTCAAATCTCCCCCAACCGATCGATTTCGATCTCCCCACACTCCGAGCGTACCCGAACACTGGCGCACTGGCTCGGGGGCGGAATCTGATTCGATAGCCACCGATGGCCGTTAGCGCTCAATACAGCGTCACGATCCGGGTCGAGCTCGATGCTCGGCAGGAGCCCCTGGGCAAACTGACCGCGGCGATCGCGGAGGCCGGCGGCCAGCTGCAAGGTGTCGACCTCGTTCCCGGCGCCGGGGGCGAGGGCAAACGGGTGCGCGAGTTCACGATCGACGCCCAAGATCGCGAGCACTGGGAGAGGATCCTGCGGGCGATCGGTTCCACCCGCGGGGCCAAAGTGCTCGACTACGTCGACCGCACGATGCAGATGCACCGCGGCGGCAAGATCTCGGTCGAGAACAAGTACCCGCTGAAGACCCGCGACGACCTCTCGATGGCCTACACGCCGGGTGTCGCCCGGGTTTGCCAAGACATTCACGCAGATCGCGCCAAGGCCTTCGAGTACACGATCAAGAAGAACACCGTCGCCGTCGTCTCCGATGGCAGTGCCGTGCTCGGGCTCGGCAACATCGGCCCCGAGGCGGCGATGCCGGTGATGGAGGGCAAGGCGATGCTGTTCAAGGAGTTCGCCCAGGTCGACGCTTTCCCGATCTGCCTCGACACCCAGGACGCCGAGGAGATCATCAAGGCGGTCGAACTGATCGCCCCCACCTTCGGCGGGATAAACCTCGAGGACATCTCCGCTCCGCGCTGCTTCGAGATCGAGGAGCGCCTCAAGGAGACGCTCGACATCCCGGTCTTCCACGACGACCAGCACGGCACCGCGGTGGTGACGATGGCGGCGCTGTTCAACGCGCTGAAGATCGTCGGTAAGCCAATCGAGCAGCTGCGCGTGCTGGTGGTTGGCCTCGGCGCCGCCGGGGTAGCGGTGACCAAGATGATGCTCGCTTCTGGCGTAACCCACGTGGTCGGCTGCGACCGGCAGGGTGCCCTCTCGACAGAGCGCGCGGACTATCAGTCGGGCGAGATGAGCGGGATCAAGCGCTGGTACGCGGAGAACTCGAACCCGGAGAAGCTCAGCGGGCAGCCCGCTGACGTGCTTGAGGGTATGGATCTTTTCGTCGGCCTCTCTGGCCCCGGCATCATCTCGGCGGAGGCCCTGGGCAAGATGAATGACGACGCGATCGTTTTCGCGATGGCCAACCCGACGCCCGAGGTGATGCCCGAGGACGCGGCTCCCTACGTACGGATCATGGCCACCGGTCGTTCCGACTACCCAAACCAGATCAACAACGTGCTCTGCTTCCCGGGAATCTTCCGCGGGGCGCTCGACGCTGGCTCGCCCAACATCACCGAGGAGATGAAGCTGGCGGCAGCCAGGGGCATCGCCGAAGTGGTCGCCGAGGACGACCTCTCCGAGGACTACATCATCCCCAGCGTCTTTAACCGCGAGGTAGCGCCGATGGTGGCAAAAGCAGTGGTCGAAGAGGCCAAGCGCGAGGGTCTTGCCCGTTTCAGCGAGGAGACCGGCACCTTCTCTACCGTGGAGGTCGGTTAATTAGGTGAAGGTCTTGGTCACTGGAGCGAGCGGCTTCATCGGCTCGGCGCTGTGCGACGCGCTGCTCGCTCGCGGTGACACCGTTATCGGGCTCTCGCGCGACCCCCAGCGGGCCCGCAACACAAACCCAAACGTCGTCTGGCACGCCTGGGAGCCGACCCTAGAACGACCGCCGGCCGCCGCCTTGGAGAGCGTCGACGGGGTGGTCAACCTCGAGGGCGAGAAGATCAACCAGCGCTGGAGCGACGAGGCCAAGCGCCGAATCATGGAGAGCCGCCGCACCGGCACCCACAACCTGATCGCCGCAATCGCCGGGCTCAAGAGCAAGCCCGGCGTCCTGGTCAACCAGTCGGCGATCGGTTTCTATGGCGATCGCGGCGATGCGATCGTCGATGAGTCGGCGGATTCGGGCGAAGGTTATGACGCCGAGGTCGTGCGTGAGTGGGAGGCGGCGGCGCACGAGGCGGAGGGCGTTGGCATTCGCCTCGTCATCGTCCGCACCGGCCACGTGCTCGATTCGAGCGGCGGCCTACTGGGCGAGCTGCTGACGCCGTTCAAGCTGGGCGTAGGCGGGCCGATCGCCGGTGGACGCCAGTACATGTCCTGGATTCACATCGACGACGAGGTCGGGATCCTGCTCTGGGCGCTCGACAACGAGAAGGTGAGTGGCACGATCAACTCGACCGCGCCCAATCCGGTCAGCAACCGCGAGCTCTCGAAGGCGATCGGGCGTGCGCTGGGCCGGCCCGCGTCGGTTCCGGTCCCGGGGTTTGTGCTGGACCTCAAATTCGGTGGTGAGTTCGGGAGGGTCTTGCGAGGAGGGCAAAGGGTGATGCCGCGGCGGGCGCTCGATCTTGGCTACGAGTTCCGGTATCCGGAGATCGACGGGGCGTTGAAGAATTTGCTGTAGGTCGGAAGGGCCGGGGTGACCCCTCCCCGAAGGCCGTTGCGCAGCTGGGTCGCCTTTGAGGGTTCGAGCGTGGTTCCTTGAGCCTTCGTGGAGGGGTCACCCCGGCCCTTCCGCTCAACGGCTATTCCAGGGCATCGTGGACCGATTGCCGCAAGGAGCCTGAGTTGCCAGCTTCGTCCACAGCTTGCAGGAGCTGCCTCATCGCTGCGGTCCCCGAGATTTGCGGGAGCTGGGCTATTCCGGCTTCTTCCAGGATCGGCTCCGAGAAGCGAGACGCAGCCCGGGTCGGTTCGCCTATGTAGCCGATTGAGCTGGAGTCCTCGGTAGCGCGACGAGCGTTGGCACCGATTGTCGCGAGGTCGAGCTTTCTGTTGCTTTCAGCGCTCGGCAGGCAGGTGACACGAATGTGCACATCCCCCGCTTCGCTCCCACTCCGCGCAAGTTCCGCCTTCGCTTCGGCGCAGAGGGAGCCGGCCACATAAACGCGCACGCTCGCGCCCGAAGCCACGCCGTCGCTTTCTCCACATCCAGCTACGACACCTAGAAGGAGCAGCGCGGCTAGGCCCTTCAGGGGGTGTCGACAGGAGAGCGGGGTGACCCCTCCCCGGAGGCTCAAGGAACCACGCCTCGAACCCAGGCAAACGATCCAGCTGCGCAACGGTCTTCGGGGAGGGGTCACCCCGCTCTCCCCCTCCACTCAGCCAAAAAAGACCTCGGCCTCTTCGTACAGCTCCTTGGGCACAGTCTTCAGCTCCGCGGTTGCCTCGCCGATCTGCACCAGCTGGATGTCAGTGCCGCGCAGCGCCGTCATCTTGCCCCACTCGCCAGCATCGGCGGCGTCGATCGCGTGCAGGCCAAAGCGGGTCGCGAGGACGCGGTCGAAGCCGGTCGGCGTGCCGCCGCGCTGCACATGGCCCAACACGGTCGCCCGCGTCTCCTTGCCCGTCCGCTGCTCGATCTCATGCTCGAGCCAGTGTGCGATGCCACCCAGGCGGACGTGGCCGAAGGAGTCGAGGCCTTTGTCCTGGCTCGCCGGCATTCCGCCTTTCGGCTGAGCTCCCTCGGAGACAACAACGATCGGCGCGAAGCGCGCCTCCAGTCGCCGACCAACCAGATCGCAGACGTGATCGAGGTCAAAGGGCTGCTCGGGAATGAGGATCACGTTGGCGCCCCCGGCGAGGCCAGCGTGGAAGGCGATCCAGCCGGCATGGCGGCCCATGACCTCGACGATCAGCACGCGATGATGGCTGTCCGCCGTGGTGTGGAGACGGTCGATCGCCTCCATCGCGATGTTGACCGCGGTGTCGAAGCCGAAGGTGTAGTCGGTGGCACTGAGGTCGTTGTCGATCGTCTTCGGCACGCCGACGACCCGCACGCCGTGCTCCTCGTGGAGCCGGGCGGCAACGCCGAGCGTGTCCTCGCCGCCAATCGCGATCAGGCCGTCGACCCGATCGCTTGCCAGATTCTCGACGATCTTCTCGACGCCACCGTCCTCTTTGAAGGGGTTGGTCCGCGAGGAGCCGAGGATCGTCCCGCCGCGGGGCAGGATGCCGCGCACCTCCGGAACCCCGAGCGGGCCACTCGCGCCGTTCAGCGGACCATGCCAGCCATCGCGGTAACCGACGAACTCGTGACCGAGGTGTTCAACCCCTTTGCGCACGATCGCCCGGATCACGGCATTCAGTCCAGGACAGTCACCCCCGCCGGTAAGCACGCCGATCCGCATCGACCCAGCTTAGAAAAGCTGGCTTGTAAGGGAGCGGCACGCTAAGTTGAACAAAACCCGAAGGGAGCGAGATGAGCGACACTGTCGATCTGGACGCAGTCAGGAAAGCGCAGCAGAAAACCTGGTCCGAGGGTGATTTCGCAATGGTGGCCAACCTCGTGATGATGCCCTCCGAACAGCTGGCGGAGTCCTTGAAGCTAATTCCCAGCGAGCGCGTGCTTGACGTCGCCTGTGGAAGCGGCAATGCCGCACTTGCAGCTGCGCGCCGGTCCTGGGGCGATGTCGTCGGAGTCGATTTCGTCCCCGCCCTGCTCGAGCGGGGTCGCGAGCGGGCAGCCGCCGAGCGGCTCGACGTCGAGTTCGTCGAGGGCGATGCCGCGGACCTGCCCTTCGCCGAGGCCGAGTTCGATGTCGTCACGTCTGTCTTTGGGGCGATGTTCGCGCCCGACCAGGAGAAGACGGCGGCCGAGCTGCTGCGTGTCTGCAAGCCGGGCGGCCGGATCGGCATGGGGAACTGGACGCCGGATGGCGACGTCGGAGGCATGTTCATGACCGTCGCCAAACACGCGCCACCGCCCCCGGGCCTCAACCCGCCATTGCTCTGGGGCACCGAGGACCGACTTCGTGAGCTGTTCGGCGACCAGGTCTCCGACCTGCGGGTCGAGCGCCGCATCTCGCGTCAGCCGTTCCGTTCGGCCGACCACTACCTCGACTTCTTCCGCACCTACTTCGGCCCGGTCAAAGTCGCCTTCGAACGAGTCGGCAGCGAGGGCGAAGAGGCATTGGAGAGCGACCTGCGCGCCTACCTAGAGCAGGCAAACACGGCCGGAGACCGGGCACTCGTGCTCGAGGCCGAGTACCTGGAGATGATCGCCACCCGGGCCTGAAGCGAGCGGGTCGTCAGGAACTACTTGGCTTGACGACCCTGATCGTTGCACCGATCAGCAGGACGCCGAAGAAGATCAAACCGGCGACGCCGCCGCCCTGGCCGAGCCAGGCGTAGCCGACGGTGGTTGCGGCGAGCGCCATGAAGAGGGTGACCACAAGTCCCATGCGGCCGGAATCCTAGTAGAAGCCGCGGTCTACGCGGCGAGCGCGGCGCGCGCCTCGTGCAAGAAGGCGCTTACTGCCTCTGCCGCGGCCGCGGCCGAACCTGCCTCGCCTGCCGCGCGAACCAGCCGGCTGCCGACGATCACGCCGTCGGCGATCTCGCCGACTTCGGCAGCCTGCGCGGGCGTGCCAATACCGAAGCCGACCGCAACCGGGACTTCGGACTCAGCCTTGGTTGCCGCAACAAGCTCGGCGAGACCGTCCGGAAGCTGCTGTCGCTCGCCCGTCGTCCCCATCGAGGAAACGACGTAAACAAAACCCTGGGCGGCGGCGCAGATGCGCGAACGGCGCTCGGCTGGAGTGGTCGGGGCCAGCAGCGGCACAAGCGCCAACCCGGCACCCGAGAGCGCCTCGCGCACCTCGTCAGCCTCGTCGAGCGGCAGGTCGGGAACGATCGCCCCGGCTGCCCCTGCGGCGGCGGCGCGGCGAGCAAACTCAGCAGCGCCCCCGTGCGCAAGCACCATGTTCGAGTAGACCATCAGCACGACCGGAATCCGCTCCGACACGGACGCGCAGATCGCAAGCGTGCTCTCCAGGGTCGCACCGGCGGCCAAGGCATCGGTGGCAGCCGCATGGATGGTCGGCCCATCGGCAAGCGGATCGGAAAAGGGCACTCCAAGCTCGATCAGATCGCCCCCGGACTCGACATAAGCGTTCGCAATCGCAAGCGAGGACTCCTGATCGGGAAAGCCACCCATCATGTAGGGCATCAACGCCGCCCGCCCCTCATCCCTCGCAGCTCCAAAGGCCGCCGCGATCCGCTCCACCCCAGCCAGCTTATGCGCAGTGGGGATAGGGGGATGGCTCGCCGGAGCCTCCATGCTGTTGCTCCGCCGAGTCATCCCCCTATCCCCATCCAGCGGGTCGCTCCGTCGAGTCACCCCCCTTCTCCCTCTCCACCAGTCAACGCCACAACCTCCGCCAAGTCCTTGTCGCCACGCCCCGAGAGACACAGAACGTCGTAGCCGTCCCCCCCGCCGTTCTCGAGTATCCACGCAATCGCATGCGAGGACTCAAGCGCCGGAATGATCCCCTCCAACCGCGCTAACTCGCCAAAAGCCGCCAGGGCCGCCGTATCGGTCACCGCCGTATAGGTAGCGCGGCCGCTGTCGCGCAGCTGCGCGTGCTCGGGTCCGACCCCTGGATAGTCGAGGCCTGCCGAGACCGAGTGGGCCTCGAGGATCTGGCCCTCTTCGTCAGCGATCACGGCGGAGAGCGAACCGTGCAGGACGCCGGTGCTCCCCGCTCCCAGCGAGGCACCGTGACGGCCGCTATCGAGGCCCTCTCCGGCGGCCTCGACGCCGATCAACTCAACCCCGGCATCGCCGATGAACGGCGTGAAGATGCCGATCGAGTTGGAGCCACCACCGACGCAGGCGATCACGCGCGCCGGCAGGGCGTCCTCCGCGGCAAGCGCCTGCTCACGCGCCTCGTCGCCGATCACCCGCTGCAGGTCACGGACAAGTGCCGGAAAGGGGGCTGGGCCAACTGCAGAGCCGATTACGTAGTGGGTCGTCTCGACGTTGGTGACCCAGTCGCGGATTGCTGCGCTGACCGCCTCCTTTAGCGTCCGGGCGCCGGCTTCGACCGGCGCAACCTCCGCCCCCAACAGCTTCATCCGCTCCACGTTGGGCGCCTGGCGGCGAATGTCCTCGGTGCCCATGTAGACGACACACTTGAGGCCGAGCAGAGCGCAGGCGGTCGCGGTCGCTACGCCATGCTGACCAGCGCCGGTCTCGGCGATGATCCGCGGCTTGCCCATACGCTGCGCCAAAAGCGCCTGCCCGACCGCGTTGTTGATCTTATGGGCGCCGGTGTGGGCGAGGTCCTCGCGCTTCAAATAGACCCGGCGCCCAGCCCGCTCGGAGAGCCGCTCGGCCAGGTACAGCGGCGTCGGCCGGCCGATGAAGTCGCGGCGAAGTGACGCGAGCCTCACGCGGAAGTCCTCATCCCCACTCGCCAGCTCCCAGGCCGCCGTCAGCTCGTCGAGCGCCGGGATCAACGTCTCGGGAACGTAACGGCCGCCGTAAGGGCCGAATCTCTCCTCTATGGCAGGGCTCATTGCGAGCTAACGCTAGCCGGCTGCGCCGCCTCGAAGAAGGCGGTCATCGCGGCGTGGTCCTTGCGGCCCGGCTCGGCCTCGACCCCACTCGCGACGTCGACCGCATAGGGATGCGTGACGGCGATCGCCTCGGCGACGTTGTCCGGGCGCAGCCCGCCGGCGAGGATCGCCGGAATCTCAGAGCGGCGCTCATGCAGTAGACCCCAGTCAAAGCTCTCCCCGGTACCACCCCAGAGGCCCTTCGCGCCTTTGTCGAAGAGGTGGAAGTCAGTACGAAAGGTCTCCGCCGCATGAATGTCGGCGGCGCTGGAAACGTGGACCGCCTTGATCACCTTGACCCCGGTTTTGCGCGCCACCTCCCCGCAGAACGAGGGCCCCTCTTCCCCATTCAGCTGCACCATCGTCAACCCAGCGTCCTCAACCGCCTTGGCGACGTCATCCAACTCAGGATTGACGAACACCCCCACAACCTCGCACTTGCGCCGGAAAGCAGCAGAAATCCGCACAGCTTCATCCGGCTCAACCGAGCGCGGGCTCTCCGAAAAATGAATCAGGCCGATAGCCCAAGCCCCAAGCAGCACAGCCTCAGCCGCATCGTCCAAATTGGTAACACCACAGATCTTTACCCGCATGACCACAAGCGTACGGGAGAGAGGAGGCGGACCCCCTCCGAACGGCTTGTACTTTTTCGCCATCAGGCCGGGGCGGTCGCCGGGACGACCACACCGAAAAAGTTGAGAGAGGAGGGGGTCCGCCTCCTCTCTCTGGCACGCTTACCGCGAAGGCACTTCTTCGGCCGAAGCCGGCCGCACACCAAGCGTTACAGCAATCGTCTTCGGCTTACCATCCCGATCGACCGTCAGCTCCATCTTGTCGCCCGGCGATGCGGCGTTGACCGCGTTGATCACTTCTTCCATCCCGTTGATCTTCTGGCCATTGACCTCTGTAATCACGTCACCGCCGAGCCTGAAGCTGGCACCTTCGATCGTCGCCGAGGTGTCGCCACCCTTGATCCCGGCTTCATCGGCCGGGCCGCCCTTAACGACTTCATTCACCAGCACGCCTTCCTTCTCCGGCAGCTTCAAAGCTTTAGCCAGGTCGGGGGTGATACTGCCGCCGCTGATCCCGAGGTAGGCGTGCTCCACTTCGCCGTGCTGCTCGATCTGTTGCACGACTTCGCGCGCCGTGTTGATCGGCACCGCAAAGCCGATGCCGACGTTGCCGTTGCCGCCCCCGCCGGTCTGGATCTGGGAGTTGATCCCGATCACTCTGCCTTCGCTGTCGATCAGCGGGCCGCCGGAGTTGCCGGGATTGATTGCTGCGTCGGTCTGGATCACATGCGAGATCGAAAAGCCGTTGGGCGCCTGGATCTGGCGCTGGATGGCGGAGACGATGCCGCTGGTCACGGTGCGATCGAGGCCGAACGGGTTGCCGATGGCGACAACCGGATCGCCGACCTGGATGTTTGCGGAGTCGCCCAGGGAAAGAGGGTGAAGGCTGTCGGCCGGCGCGTCGACCTTGAGCAAGGCCACATCGGTCGCCGGGTCGGTGCCGACCACTTCGGCCGTATAAGTCTTGTCCGAGGAACCGAGTTTGACCTCAACTCGTTCGGCATCTTCAACCACATGGTTGTTGGTGACGATGTGCCCTTCGGTGTCAATCAGGAAGCCGGAGCCGGTCGCAACCCCTCCCCCTTCCGGCTGGCCGAAGGGGCTCAGTTCGGACGATTCCTGGCTCTTCAGATCTGACGAGATAAAGGCGACTCCCTGCCCGTCACGGCGATAGATCTGATTGACGAGGTTGGTGTCGCCTTCTTCTTCCGCGTCGACGGGGGCGGCAAGTGGTTCGGAGACGGTGACCGTTGAGCCATCCCCGTCGGACTGAATCCAACCGGCAGCAATCGCAACCCAGCCAAACGCGGCGACAACTACGCCGCCGAGTAAGGCCGAGCCGAAAGGGGACTTGACGATTCGCTTCATCGACAAACGATGATGGAGGGGCTCTTCAAAGTTCTTCTAAAAATGAGCGGAGCGGCCGAACGGCCTAGGGAAGGTGGTGCTCGCGGGTGCCTTCGTCGACCCCGGTCAACTCCCGGGTCAGCGCCTCTGGATCGGCGGCGCTCATCAACGCCGAGCCGATCAAGACCGCGTCGACCCCCACCCGCTCAAGCTCCTCAAGCTCGGCCCTGGTGGAGATACCGCTCTCGGCGACAACCGTCTTACCTGCCGGCACATCCGGCATCAGCTCGTAGGTAGTGGATACATCGACGTTGCCCTGATCGAGGTTGCGGTTGTTGATCCCAATCACCTCGGCATCGAGCTGTAATGCCCGCTCCAGCTCCCCGCCGTCGTGGACCTCGACCAGGCAGTCGAGGTCCAAACCTCGCGCCGCCTCGTACATCTCGCCAAGCTCGACGTCGTCGAGCGCCCTGGCAATCAGCAATACCGCGTCGGCGCCATTTACCGCGGCCTCGAGCAGCTGGTAGGGGTCAACGATGAAGTCCTTGCGCAGAATCGGCAGACTGCACGCAGCACGAGCACCGCGCAGATCCTCGAGCGTGCCACCGAAATGAAGTTCGTCGGTGAGCACCGAGAGCGCCGCCGCTCCACCACGCTCATAGGCGCCAACCTGATCGGCGACGATCGCCGAATCGGAGATCTCACCCGCACTCGGCGAGCGCCGCTTGAACTCGGCGATGACCGAGAGGCCGGGCCGGACCAAGGCCTCGCTGAACGGTCGGTCGTCGCCGCGTGCATGCAACCGCGACTCGAGATCCGCCTGCGGCGTCTGGGCGCGTCGTTCCTCCACCCCTGCGCGCGCCGCGGCAATCAGCTGCTCAATCATTCCCACTTAGAGAGGAAGCCTAGACGAGACGGCCCAACTAGCCGGCCAACCGGGCGGTCGTTGCAATCAGACGGTCGAGCAACTCACTTGCAGCGCCGCTGTCAATTGCCGCCGCGGCCTTCTCGACCCCGTCACCGAGGCTGACGGCAAGCCCACCGACGTAGATCGCCGCGCCGGCGTTGAGCAGGACCAGATCGCGGCGGGGACCGCGCTCCCCCACCAACACCGCGCGCGAGGCAGCGGCGTTCTCCTCGGGGCTTCCGCCGGCGACCTGCTCGAGGTCCGCCGCGGATAGGCCGAACTCGCCCGGTTCGACGAACCACTCCGCGGTGCGATCCTCGGCGACCTCGATTACCCGAGTGCGAGCCGAGATCGAGAGCTCATCGACCCCGTCCTCGGCGGCGACGACCATCGCCCGCACACTGCCCAAACCGACCAGCGCCTCGGCAATCGTCTCTTGGTAGTGACGATCGGAGACGCCGAGCAGCTGACGCTCAGCCCCGGCAGGGTTGGTCAGTGGCCCCAGGAAGTTGAAGATCGTGCGCACGCCGAGCGCCTTGCGCACTGGCACGACATGGGCCATTGCGGCGTGATGGCGAGGGGCGAACATGAAGCCGAAGCCGACCTCGTCGATGCACTGGCCGACTTGGGCTGGATCGAGCTCGATATTGACCCCGAGCGCCTCCAGCAAATCGGCCGAGCCGCAGCGGCTGGTGCTGGAGCGATTGCCGTGCTTGGCGACCGCGCAGCCAGCGCCGGCGGCGACAAGCGCCGCCGTGGTCGAAACGTTGAAGGTCGAGGGGCCGCCACCGGTACCAGCAGTGTCGACGAGGTCCTCGCGCGAGGTCTCGACCGCGGCGGCCAGCGAGCGCATCGTCCGCGCCAAGCCGACGAGCTCGGGCACCGTCTCGCCCTTCGCCCGCAGCGCGATCAGGAAGGCGCCCGTCTGCACCTCCTCAGTACGCCCCTCCATGATCTCGGCGAGTACCGCCGCCGCGTGGTCGGACGTCAGGTGGTCGCCGCTGCAGACTGCATCGATCGCCCTGGTGACGATGTCGTTGGGCATCCGTCAGTCCTCGAGGAAGTTCTTCAGCAGGTGTTTGCCCTGCGGGGTCAGCACCGACTCTGGGTGGAACTGGACGCCCTCTGCCGGCAGCTCGCGGTGGCGGACGCCCATCACGACATCGCCGAAGCTGGCGCTCTGCTCCAACTCGTCAGGCAGGTCCGGGTCGGCGACCAGTGAGTGGTAGCGGCCGGCCACCAAAGGGCTGGGCACGCCGGTGTAGATCGCCCGCCCGTCGTGGCTAACCTCGGCCTCCTTGCCGTGGATCGGCTCCCCCTGCACGGTGCGTCCGCCAAACGCCTCGACCAGCGACTGGTGACCCAGGCAGACGCCAAGTACCGGTGTTCCCGCCTCGGCGAAGGAGCGAATCGCCTCGACCGAGATGCCGGCCTCGGCGGGCGTGCAAGGCCCCGGTGAAACGACGAGGCGCTCGGCACCGCGCTCGAGCAGCTCGCCGACCTCGGCGCGGTCATTGCGCACCACCTCGATCTCCCCGCCCAGCTCACCCAGGTACTGGACGAGGTTGTAGGTGAAGCTGTCGTAGTTATCGATGACGAGAATCCGCATCGCTCTCCTCAAGGCCAGTCCGGCTGCTCGCAGGCCAGCTCGACCGCGCGGAAGACCGCCTTGGCCTTGTTGACCGACTCGTTGTACTCGTAGGCCGGCTTGGCGTCGGCGACGGTGCCGCCTCCCGCCTGGACGTGGACCTGACCGTCCTTGACGACGACGGTGCGGATGTGGATCGCCGTGTCGAGGTCGCCATTCCAAGAGAGGTAGCCGATCGCACCGCCGTAGGAGCAACGCTTGACCGGCTCGAGCTCGTCGATGATCTGCATCGCCCGTACCTTGGGCGCACCGGAGAGGGTGCCGGCGGGTAGCGCCGAGCGCAGCACGTCCATCGCCCCCACTCCCTCGCGCAGCCTCCCCGAGACCTGGCTGACGATGTGGAGGACGTGCGAGTAGGTCTCAACCACCATTAGCTCGTCGACGCTGATCGAGCCGTACTCGCAGACGCGGCCGAGGTCGTTGCGGCCAAGGTCGACCAGCATCACGTGCTCGGCCCGCTCCTTGGGGTCGTTGACGAGGCGCTCGGCAAGGCGGCGGTCGTCCTCCTCGTCGCTGCCACGCGGGTAGGTGCCGGCGATCGGCCGCGTCTCCACCCGTCGTCCCTGCACCTTGACCAGCGGCTCGGGCGAGGCGCCGGCAATCTGGAAGTCGCCGAACTCGAGGAAGTACATGTAGGGAGAAGGATTGACCGCACGCAGGCCGCGATAAACCGAAAACGCCTCGACCGGTGCGGGTGCGGAGAAGCGCTGCGAGGGGACGACCTGGAAGGCGTCACCTGCGTGGACGTACTCGACGATCCGCTCGACCGCCGCTTCAAACTCCTCGCGCTCCATGCCGGATTCGAAGTGCGGTGGCTCAGCGACCACCGGATGCTCTGGCGCCGGCACCGCGCCGCGCAGGCGTTCGCGCACCTCGGCGATCGTCGCCACTGCGCGCTCATAGGCAGTGTCAATCCCGCCCTCGTCGTCGGCAAAGGCGCAGGACATAATCGTCAGCTCGTGGCGCAGGTGGTCGAATACGAGCAGCACGTCGGTGATCATCAGCGCCATATCGGGGAGACCGAGCGGGTCGGGATTGGGTTCGCCGAGCGGCTCCACCGTGCGCACCAGGTCATAGCCAAAGAAACCGACCGCGCCGCCGGCAAACGGCGGCAGGTCCTCGACCGGGGCGAGCTGGAAACGGCTGAGGCTCTGGGCGACCGCGGCGTAGGGATCGGACGCCTCGCACTCCTCCCCTCCCGTGTCGCTCAGCACCCCGTCGCTCCAGCGCAGGATCGAGCGGGGGCGGATACCGACAAAGGAATAGCGCCCGACCTGACCCTGCTCAGCCGACTCGAGCAGAAAGCAGGGCGCCCCCTCGGGCTCGCCGGCGCGCAGCTTGAGGAAGGCGGAGACGGGCGTCTCGCAATCGTCGACAAAGCGTGTGCGCACAGGAACGACGTTGCCCTCAGCGGCGAGCTCGCGCGCGCCATCGAGGCTAGGTTCGACCCGCAGTTCAGACGTGTTAGCCGCGACGGCCATTGAGGATCTCCATCACGGCCGCCTGGGGCACCTCGCGCGAGGCCAGTAAGACGCTGAGGTGGTAGAGCAAATCGGCGGCCTCTTCGGCGACGCGCTCGTCGGACTCTTCACGCGCAGCGCGTACCACCTCCTCGGCCTCCTCTTCAACCTTCTCGCCGATCAGCTGCGGATTGTCGAGAAGCTGCACGGTGTAGCTGCCCGCCGGCCGCTCCGCCGCCCGACTGCGCAGGGTGCGCTGTAGGACGGCGAGAGCCTCATGCGGAACCGGCGCCGGCGCCTCGCCGCCGAGCTCTCGGTAAAAGCAGGAACGCTCCCCGGTGTGGCAAGCAGGGCCAGTCGGCTCGACCAGGGCAACGATCGCATCCCCATCGCAGTCGTAGCGCAATTGCTTCAGCCGTAATACATGGCCGGACTCTTCGCCTTTCCTCCAGATCTGCTCACGCGAGCGGCTATAAAAGTGCATCTCCCCTGTCTCGACCGTGAGCCTCAACGACTCCTCGTTCGCATAGGCGAGCGTCAGCACCTCGCCGCTGGCGAAGTCCTGTGCCACGCAAGGCACCAAGCCGCGCTCGTCGAATTTCACCTCGGGAAACATCAGCGCATCGTAGTTACTCGATGCCGAGGCGATCCAAGAGTCCCTCGTCGCGGCGCCAGCGACGGCGGACGCGGACCTGAAGGTCGAGGTGGACCTTTGCCCCCAGCTCACCTTCGAGCGAGCGGCGCGCGGCGAAGCCGACCTCGCCGATCTTGGCGCCGCCCTTGCCGATCAGGATGCCCTTCTGTGACTCAGTCTCGGCCCAAACCTCGGCCTGAACAGTGATCAGGCCGTCCTCGCGCTGATCGAGCTCGGTGACCTGCACCTCAACCGAGTGTGGAATCTCGTCCCGGGTTCGATTCAGCACCTGCTCGCGGATCAACTCGGCCAACATCGTCTCTCCCGGCTGGTCGCTGTGATCCTCCGGTGGGTAGAGATAGGGACCCTCGGGGACGAGCTCGTTGAGCCGCTCGACCAGCTGATCCAATCCCTCGCCGCTACGGGCGCTAATCGGGAAGACCTCGTCGACGCCCTCCAGCTCGGCCGCCTCGGAAAGAACCGGAACAAGCTCGTTCGGACCGACTGTGTCGACCTTGTTGACCGCGCAGATCGTCGGCAGCGCACGGTTGGCGCCGAGCAGGGCGCGGGCGATGAAGCGATCACCGGCTCCGATCCCCTGCTCGCCGTTGACGACCAGCAGGGCCAGGTCGGAGTCGGCGAGCTCGCGCTCGACCCGCTTCTGCATGCGCTCGGTCAACACATCACGTGGCTTCTGCACTCCGGGCAGGTCGATGAGGACGAGCTGGTGGCCGGCTTCGGTGTCGGTGGCGATTCCGCGGATCGCGCGGCGCGTAGTCTGCGGGCGCATCGAGACGATCGCCACACGACTGCCGACGATCGCGTTGACCAGGGTCGACTTGCCGACATTCGGTCGACCGGCGAGACCGACGAAGCCGGACCGGGTCATCGCAGTCCCGCCATCACGCGGTCCTGGACGGCAAGCATCTCGCCCTCGTCGACCTCATGATCCATGCCGCAGAGGTGGAGCGTGCCGTGAACCGCGGCCTCGACGACGTCGGAGCAGTATTCAGGACAGATCGCAACGTCCCCGAGCTCGCGCGGACCGGCGATCGGCCCGGCGCCGTCGAGCGGGAACGAGAGCACATCGGTCGGCTTGTCCTTGCCGCGGTGCTCGCGATTGAGCCCACGAATCCGCTCCGCGTCGACCAGCTCCACGGCCAGGTGGCCGTCGGCAACGCCGCCAGCCACCAGCGCTGCGGCGACCGCGTCGCGCAAGTCGAGCGGCACGTCAGAGAGGTCAACTCCCATCTGGCGCCGGCGGCTGCTCGCCCTGCTGACGCTCGGCATGCTCGCCATAGGCCGCGACGATCCGCTGCACCAGCTTGTGACGAACGACGTCCTCGTTGCCGAAGCGGACAAAGGAGATGTCCTGGACCTCGCTGAGGATGTCGCGGACGACGACCAGGCCGGAGCGCTGATCGGTTGGCAGATCGATCTGGGTGACGTCGCCGGTGACGACCATGCGCGAGTTGAAGCCGAGGCGGGTGAGGAACATCTTCATCTGCTCAGGGCTGGTGTTCTGCGCCTCGTCGAGGATTACGAAGGAGTCATTAAGCGTACGCCCACGCATAAAGGCGAGCGGTGCCACCTCGATTACCCCGCGCTCGAAGTAGCCGTTGACGCGGTCGGGATCGAGCATGTCGAAGAGCGCGTTGAAGAGCGGCCGCAGGTATGGGTCGACCTTGGCCTGGATGTCTCCCGGCAGGAAGCCGAGCCGCTCGCCTGCCTCGACCGCGGGACGGGTGAGGATGATCCGCTGCACTTCGCGCTCGGCCAGGGCGTGCGCCGCCATCGCGACCGCGAGAAAGGTCTTGCCGGTGCCGGCAGGACCGATGCCGAAGGTGATCGTCTGATTGCGGATCGAGTCGACGTAGCGTTTCTGGTTGAGCGTCTTCGGCGCCACCTTGGTGTTGCGGTGCCGCCAGACGACGTCCTCGAGGATTTCGGCCGGACTCTCGTGTGCGTCGAGCGCTCCCGTGACCGCTTCGATCGTCCCCGGGGCCACCTCGTGCCCCTGCTCGATCAGGTCGACCAGCTCGTCGACCACTGTCGCGGCAGTCTGCACGTCGGACGAGTCACCGTCCAGAGTGAGGACGTTGCCGCGCAGGTGGAAGTCGCAATCGAGATGGCCACGCAGCGCCCTCAGGACCGCATCCTCAGAGCCAGCCAACTCGGCGGCCACGGTGTTGTCGAGGGTCAGCTGCCTACGAGCCAAGTTTCTCTCGCACCGCCGTGCTGATCCGCTTGCCATCGGCCCTTCCGCCAACCTTTGACATCAGCGCTGACATCACCTGTCCCATCTGCTTTTGCTCGGTGGCGCCGGTCTCGGCGATCGCCGCATCGACGAGCTCAGCCAGCTCCTCGTCGGACAGCTGCGCCGGCAAGTAGGCCTCGATCAGCTCGGCCTCGAAGCGCTCGGCACTCGCCTGCTCGGTCCGATCCGCCTCGCGGTAGGCATCCTCGGCCTCGAGCCGCTTCTTGCGCTCGCGCTGCAGCACAGCGACCTCGTCGCCCTTGCCCAGCTTGGCGTCCTGCTGCAGCGAATCGACGATCATCCGCAGCGCCGCGGCGCGCTCGCGCTCGCCCGCTTTCATCGCGGTGCGGACGTCGGCCTGTACCTGCTCGAGAACGTTCATTCGCCCTAAGGGTAGACGGCGGCGTCGGGCGCCACCGCTAGCTCCTTGGAAACCAGATCGACGATGTCGGCGCTGACCAGGGTCCAGCCCTGGCGGCGGGCCGCGGCGACGTAAGCGGCGTCGTAGGCGGTGAGGCCATGCTCAGCGGCCACTCCGACGGCCGAAGCAATCAGGTCCACATCGACATTCACCAGGCGATCGCCACAGCGCGCGACGATCGAACGGCAAAGCCTTCGGGCCTCCTCGGGCTCCCCCCAGCGGGTGCCAACCACATTTGCGGTCTCATAGAGAGTGAGGTCCAGCGCGGCGACCGGCCGGTTGGTACCGACGACCAGCTGCCGAGCAGCCTCGAAATAACGGTCGTCTGCATCTTTGGCCGCCACCCAGACGCCCGCGTCGAGCAGGAGCACGATCAGTGCGATTCGCGGTCTTCGCGGATCAGCCTGGCCGATTCTCCGCCCATGCTGAGGGGAGGGCCGAGCAGATCTTCGATCTCTTTGCGACGCCTAGCCTCGTCGGGCTCCAGCTCGCGCTCGGCGAGCCGGCGCAGGAAACCGCTGCGCGTCTCGCGGTTGGCACGCGCCTGGGCATCGAGGCGGTCGAGCAGGTCGTCGGGCATCGAGATCATCACCTTGGCCACGGGATGAGTATATACGGTATTGCCGGATGTAATTGTTGTCGTCATGGGAGGAACACTCCCAGGCGTGAGCGCACGCGTGGGTGGAGAAAGTGCCGTCTCTGAAGATTCTCGGAGGAGAAAGCTCAGCGATGCCCGGAGATGTCAACACGCTGGACTTCTCCGAGGGGCATTTGGAGGAAGCGCGTGCCCAGATCGCGGAACGAATCGACATCGCCGCTACAGAGGAAGCGGTACTCGCCCTCGCCGTCGGCAGGGCGGGCCAGACCGGCGCCCTCGAGCGTGCGCTGCGCCGCCGCGGCTACGGCGTGTCCGCCGCTGACCAGGCGCACGTCGCGACCGAGGATGCGTTGCAGCATCGGCGCAACCAACGGGTAGTGGGTGCAGCCGAG
The DNA here is from genome assembly GCA_963703175.1 of uncultured Solirubrobacterales bacterium. Taxonomy (GTDB): domain Bacteria; phylum Actinomycetota; class Thermoleophilia; order Solirubrobacterales; family 70-9; genus VRUE01. The sequence continues at coordinate 2,443,195 of OY969794.1, read as the reverse complement.
AATCAGCGTGTCGATCTCGGCGCGCTTGAGCGGCGCGCAGTAGGCACGGGCCATCTCTAGAACCCCCCGATCGAACGGCGAACCGTCCTGGATGAACGGCGCCAGGTCCGGCGCCTCGACCTCGGTGACCGTCAGCGCTCGCCCCTGAGTCTCCAGGGCGCGCTTGTAGGCGCCGCTTGCGACCGTGTTCGGGGTCGCCAGCACGCCGACTCGACCGCTCTCGGTGATCGCAGCGGCGATCTCGGCCTGTGGCTCGACCACCGGAACCACTTCCACCCCGTGCTCCGCCGCGACCTCGCGTGCCACGTCCGTGCCGATCGAGGTCGCCGTATTGCAGGCGATCACCAATAACTTGGCGCCGCCATCGCGCAACAGCAACGTCGCGATCTCCCGGATCCGCTCCCGCAAGAGCAACGGATCGCGGGTCCCGTAGGGAAACATGGCCGTGTCACCGAGATAGACGAAATCCTCCTCGGGGAGTGAGACCAGGCACTCGTGGAGCACGGTGAGCCCCCCGACCCCCGAATCGAACATCGCGATCGGAGACGCAGTGTCTATAGGAACGGCTTGTACGTCATGAAGAAGATGGTCACGACGACGACCAGCCCTGCCAGCGTGCCGACTTTGCCGATCCGTTCGCTGAGCGCGGTGAACTCGTCGCTGAGCGTGTCGCCGGCCTTCAGATCGCGCTCGGCGAGCTCTTTGGCCTTGCGCACCCGGGGCGTGAAGAAGGCGTGCTGCAATGCGAGCAGGAGCGCCCACGCGAGGAAGCCAACGCTGATGAACGCCTCGCTGGCATCCCAGTCGCCGTCGATCTGCATGTAGAAGGCGGCGATGATGATCAGGAGCATGCCCGGGCCGACCAGATACTTGTCGCACTTCTGTACCCCTGCGAGGATCGCGGGAGTCGCGCGCGGGTACTGCGGGGCGACAGAGAAGAAGAGCGCGTAGCCAAAGGTCGGGCCGAAGGCGAGCACGACCGCAAGCACGTGCAGGAAGAGGGCGATCTTGTAGCCGGGATCGACGATCGTTGCCAGCATCGGGGGAAACATATCCGCTAGCGGTGACGGAGCAAGAGCGCGGACCAGTCGCCATCGTGGCGGCGCTCAGCCTCGACGAAACCGCTTGGGGCAAAGGCGGTAACGATCTCGTCCAACTCCAAAGGAAGAAGACCAGAGCAGACGATGGTGGCGAGATCGGGGGGAGGGCTCGCTGGAGCAACAGCGTGGAGGCTCCGGCGAGCCCTCCCCCCACTCCCGCCACTGACTTCGCATAGCTGACCGGCGACGGCCTTGAGGACGGGCGCAGTCAGGTTGGCCACAACAGTTGGAGCAAGATCGGGGAGGCCGTCGCGAAGGTTCTGCTGCTCGAGCTGCACCCCAACACCGTTTGTCTCAGCGTTCGTGGCTACTGCCTCGATCGAAGCCGCCTCATAGTCATAGGCCCAGACAGGCGACCAACCGAGCTTGGCGGCAGCTATCCCGAGGACGCCGGAGCCGGTGCCAAGATCGGTGAGTGGGCCGTGGGCCTCGCCGGCTTGCTCGAGCTCGAGTAGGAATTCCAGGCAAAGCCGCGTGGTGGGGTGGGCGCCGGTGCCGAAGGCGCGGCCCGGGTCGACGACGAGGTCGATCGTGCCCTCGCGCGGCTCCTCCCAAGAGGGCCGCAGCCAGAGGCGCTCGCCAACCAGTAGCGGTTTGTGGAAGTCCTGCCAGCGGTCGGCCCAGTCGTCGGGCACCGTGGTCGCCACCACCTCGACCAGGCCATCCCCCGCCGCGACCTCGATCTCGCCCAGCTCCGGCAACTCTCCCTCTCCGCCGTAGATCGCGTACTCGACGTAGTCCGCTCCGCGCTCCTCCTCGACCCCGTTCGGCGCCAGCACGATCAGCTCTGCCAACACCTGCTCGGCCAGTTCGGGGACGCAGCGGACTGCGAGGCGGATCAACCGAAGGCGCGCCGTACGCGCGAAAAGAAGCTTCCTTCGTCGCCGTGCCGCGAGCGCAGGTTGCGAGGCTCGATCGTCTCGCCTAGCTTCTCGGCCAGCTCGCGCTGCTCCTCGGAGAGCTCCTCCGGAACGATCACCTGGACCGCGACCACCATGTCCCCTGGCGGGCCGCCGTTGGCGCCGGGCATGCCGTGCCCGTGCAGGGCAAACTGGCTGCCGGGCTGGATGCCAGCGGGCAGCTCGATCTCGCGCTCGCCCTCGTGGCTGGGGATCTTGATCTTGGCGCCCAGCATCGCCTCCACCGCGGAGATCTCGACCTGGTGGATGAGATCCTGGCCGCGCATCGGCCCGCGCCGCACCTCGAAGCTGAAGTTGCCACCGAAGAAGGCCTGGAAGATGTCCTCGACCGAGCCAAAACCGCCGGGCGCGGCGCCAGCGCCGCGCAGGCCTTCGTGGCCATAGGTGTCGTAGGCGCGCCGCCGCTCGGGGTCGGAGAGCACCTCGTAGGCTTCCGCTGCCGCCTTGAATTTCTCCTCCGCCTGAGGATCGTGGTTGTTGACGTCCGGGTGCAGCTCGCGGGCGAGGCGACGAAACGCCGTCTTCACCTCGGCTTTGTTGGCGTCCCGCTGAACGCCGAGGATCTCGTAGTAGTCGCCCGGCATCAGCCGTAGACCGTCTCGCAGTAGCGCGACAGCTCATGCGCCGCACCACGCACCGAGGCGATCGCCGTCACGTAGTCCATCCGCAGCGGCCCGACCACGCCGACCGAGCCGAGGTTGCGGTGAGCAAGCCCATAGTTGGCGCCGACGACGCTGACAGAGCGCAGCTCCGGCTGCGGGTTCTCGCCGCCGATCCAGAGGAAGACGGAGCGCTCGTCGAGGGCGGAGCGCAACATCCCCAGCATGCCGGCGCGGCGCTCCAACGCCGTCATCAACCGGTCGGCGCGGGGTAGGTCGCCGCGGTGGTCGTCGGAGAGCAGTCGCGAGGCGCCATCCATGTAGAGGCTCTCGCCGGTCTCCTGCTCGAGCTCGGTGAAGGCTGGGCCGAGAGTGGCGACGAAACGCGACTCGGCCGGACCGAGCCCGGGATCGGCAAGGCGATTGGCGATCATCCGCGCCCCCACGGCCATCCCAGTCAACGACTCGTTGAGGTAGCTGGAGGCCCACTCGACCAGCCCCGGATCGACCGGCCGGTCGAAGTCGAAGACGCGCTTGGCAACAGCGCCAGTCGAAGCGATCGCGATCGCCATCACCTTGGTCGGCGCCAGGCGCAGCACCTCGACCCGGTGGATCGTCGCCGTCGCCGGTGCAGGCGCGGTAGCGAGGGCCATCAAGTCGGTCACCTGAGCAAGCGCAGCAGTGGTCTCGCGCATCGCCTCGTCGATCTCACGGCGCAGCCGCGAGAGCTCCAGCTCAACGCCAGCGGCCTGCGGCGCACCCGACTCGATCAACCGGTCGACGTAATAGCGGTAGCCAACCTCGGTCGGAACCCGGCCTGCCGAGGTATGCGGATGGCTCAGATAGCCAGCTGCCTCCAGCGCCGCCAGCTCAGCACGCACAGTCGACGGTCCCCATGTGACCTCGTCCCTCTCAGCTATCTCTTTAGACGGCACCGGCTTGCCCGACACGAGGTAAGCGTCGACAACCAGCTTGAGAATCAACTCCTGTCGCTCGGAAAGCACGCTTCGAAGTCTAAGAGAGTGCGGGGTGACCCCTCCCAAAACGCTCAAGCGAGGCTCCCGCCGAGCGTTTTGGGAGGGGTCACCCCGCACTCCTAAAGCGCTACTTCAGCCTCAGCATTCTTGATCGTGACGCTCTCGCCCTGCGCCGCGACAACGTCGATCGTCGCCACGCCATCCTCAACCGACTTGACGCTGCCGCTGACGGCAATCTCGGTCTCCGGCGCGCCCATGCCACGGAACTCGACCGAGAGACGCTTCAGCGAACGCGGGTCGCCGCCGGCCGCCTCGGTGGCGGAGCGAGCGACGAGGCCCATCATGTAGAGGCCGTGCAGGATCGTGTTCGGCAATCCCACGGCCTTTGCGAACTCGGGGTCGATATGAATCGGGTTGAAGTCACCCGAGGCGCCGGCGTAGCGATGCGGCGTGTACTTGTCGGGCGTCACCTGCAGCCCGGCGATCTGATCTCCGGCGTTCAGCTCTGCCATTTCACACTCCCCTGACGATGTTGGTCCAGGTGCCGCGCACAACCTCTTGCCCGTCCTGGTTAATCGAGACGGTCTCGAAGACGTAGAAGCCGTTGTTGGGCTTGCCGTCGCGGCCCTCTTTTTCGAAGATCTCCAGGCATTTGGCCGTGGTCGTGATCTCGTCGCCCGAGCAGGCCGGCTCGCTCCACTCAAACTGCTGCCCGCCGTGCACCATCGTCGCGAAGTTCATCGCCACCTCGGGGTCGAACATCGCCGGTGCGAGCGCCGGCGAGCTGTAGACGACGCAGAACATCGGTGGCGCCACCACATCGCGATAGCCCGCTACCTTGGCGGCCTCGCGATCGAAGTGGACCGGGTTATCGAGCCCGACCACCCGCGCGTACTCGCCGATCTTCTCTTTACCCACCTCATACGTCGTAGCGGGCCACTCCTTGCCAACAGCTTCAGTTTTAAGCGTCATGGCGCGGAATCTTATTGAGCGCCCCTCCCGCGGGTGGCGCGGGGTAGGGGTGGGTTCGGACGGGTGAGTCCGCTAACCCACCCCTACCCCGCGCCAGGACCCGCGGCTGAGGCCTACTCGTCGATCTGGAGCACGGCCAGGAACGCCTCCTGGGGGACCTCGACGCGGCCGACCTGCTTCATCCGCTTCTTGCCCGCTTTCTGCTTCTTCAGCAGCTTGTTCTTGCGGGTTACGTCGCCGCCGTAGAGCTTCGCGGTGACGTCCTTGCGCAGCGCCTTGACGGTCTCGCGGGCAAGGATGTTGGAGCCGATCGCGGCCTGCACAGGCACGTCGAAGAGCTGCCGCGGGATCGTCTTGCGCAGCCGCCCAACCAGGCGTTTTCCCTGCTCGTAAGAGAAGTCGCGGTGGACGATGATTGAGAGCGCGTCGACCTTGTCGCCGGCCAGCAGGATGTCGACCTTGACCAGGTCCGAAGCCTGGTTGCCGATCGGCTCGTAGTCGAGCGAGGCGTAGCCGCGGGTCGAGGACTTGAGCAGGTCGAAGAAGTCGAGCACGATCTCGGCCAACGGCATGTCGTAACGGATCTGCACTCGTTGCGGGCTGAGGTAGTGCATGTCGACGTGGGTGCCGCGGCGCTCCTGGCAGAGCTCCATCACCGCGCCCACCTGTTCAGACGGAGCGATGATCGTCGCGCGGATATAAGGCTCTTCGATCGCCTCGATCGTGCCCGGGTCGGGCAGGTCGGTGGGGCTGCGGACCTCCCTCGACTCGCCGTTGGTCAGGTGGACCTCGTAGCGCACGTTCGGGGTCGTGGAGAGCAGATCGAGGTCGTACTCGCGCTCCAGCCGCTCGCGCACGATCTCCATGTGGAGCAGACCGAGGAAGCCACAGCGGAAGCCGAAACCGAGCGCCTCAGAGGTCTCCGGCTCCCAGGAGAGCGCGGCGTCGTTGAGGGCCAGCTTCTCGAGCGCGTCGCGCAGGTCTTCAAAGCGGTCGGTGTCGATCGGGAAGAGCCCGCAGAAGACCATCGGGCGGACCTCGCGGTAGCCCTCCAGAGGTTCTTCGGCGGGCCGCTCCTGTGCAGTAAGCGTGTCGCCGACCCGCAGCTTGGCGACGTCCTTGATGCCGGTGATCAGGTAGCCGACATCGCCGGCGTCCAGCCCCTGCACGCCCGTCATCGCCGGCCGGAAGAAGCCGATGTCATCGATGTCGGCCTCGGTGCCGTTCTGCATCGCCAGGATCCGCTCGTGCTTGCGGAAGGAGCCGTCGACCATCCGCACGTAAGCGATCACGCCGCGGTACTGGTCGAACTCGGAATCGAAGATCAGCGCTCTGGTCGGCGCCTCGGGCTCACCCTTCGGCGCCGGTATCCGGGCGACGATTGCCTCCAGCACCTCGACCACGCCCTCCCCCGTCTTGGCGGAGATCCAGAGCGCTTCCTCGGGGTCGCCGCCGAGCAGGTCGGCGATCTCCCCCGCCACCCGCTCTGGCTCGGCGCCCGGTAGGTCGACCTTGTTGATCACCGGGATCAGCTCCAGCCCGTTCTCGATCGCCAGGTAGGTGTTGGCAACCGTCTGCGCCTCGACGCCCTGCGCAGCGTCGACAACCAACAGGGCGCCCTCGCAAGCCGCGAGGCTGCGTGAAACCTCATAGGAGAAGTCGACGTGGCCCGGCGTGTCGATCAGGTGCAGGTGGTATGTCTGCCCGTTGGAAGCCTTGTACTCGACCCGCACGGCCTGGGCCTTGATCGTGATCCCACGCTCGCGCTCGAGGTCCATCGAGTCGAGCATCTGGGCCTGCATTTTCTTCGGGTCGACGGCGCCGGTGACCTCAAGGATGCGGTCGGCCAAGGTCGACTTGCCGTGGTCGATGTGGGCGATGATGCTGAAGTTGCGGATGTGGTCCATGGGCGTGGCAAGTATGGCGATTGGGCATGTGGCCGGCGGGTCCTGTCGCGGTGGCCCTCCCCCATGTGCTCGGACGCCGCTGCGCGGCGCCCTCCGCTATGGGGGACCCCCGCCACCGCGCCACCCGCCAGAAAGGCGCTATTCCCTACACGCCAACGGATCCAGGGGCCCCTTTAGCTTGAACACGACCGTCGGGGGCGTGCGCAAGATTGGCGTTGCTCCCAGGCCTTCGGTCCAGCGGGTCGTGTCCGGGTAGGGGGGCTTGCCTGGTTCTATGCGGTCGCGACTGGTTACCGCGTAGTCAAAGTGGCCGGCATTGAGCAGGTGACGCCACTGCTTGCAGGTCGATGGGGCTATGAAACCGCCGTGGGGCTGCTCTTCGCCTATGTACTGGACGCGATTGGAAAGGTCGGTGCCGTACAGGGGGTACTGGCGCGTGCTGGTGGTGGCTATACGGGCGCCGCTGATTCCGTTGGCCCACTTGAAGGCTGCGTTGAGGCCGGGAGTGGCAAAGGTCGGATTGGCGTAGCGGTTCTGCAAGTAGTGGCGCTGGACCGGGTAGCCGATCGCGACCGCCGCCAGGAGAGCCAGAGCAGCAACTAGGCCGGCGTGGGGCACCTCCCGCTCGGACAAGTGCCGCCCTAATGAGGGCGGCACTTTGAGTATCCGCCCGCTCGGGAGGTGCCCCACGCCGGCCTTTCGGAGCCACGCAGGCAGCACGGCCGGGACCAGCGCCAATCCGAGCACGAGAGCCGGTGCTAGGTAGCGGAGGCCGGATTCGAATCCGCGAGGCACGCCATCGGGCCCGGAGGCGGAGGTCGGAGCGATCAGCCAGGCGAAGGCAGCAGCGAGACCGGCAGCTGCAACGACCCGCAGCACAGAGCTTGCGTTGCGACCGAGGCCGAGAAGCAGCCCGACCAGGGCGAGTGCTCCCAATAGCGGCCAGAGCACAGTTAGCCCTCCGTGCGCCCCCGGCAAGAACCAGTCCGACCAGACCGAGCCGTCGGTCAGGTAGCCGAGCACGCTGTGACCTTCGCGCCCGCCGAGCGCCTGGTCGGGCGCCGGCAGCGAGATCGGCCCTAGGTGGTCGAACCAGGGCAACGGGTTGCCGGCGTGGACCAGATTGCGCAGATACCAGTAGCCGCCACCGGCAAGAGCTGCCAGGCCAGTTGCGACTAGTGCACGCCAGCGACCGCCCGCGGGTGCGACCAGCGCCAGTCCCAGGACGAGAACAGCAGCAGGTAGGAGGAAGTTGAGCTTGGTACCCGCAGCGAGACCTCCTGCCAGTCCGACAACGATCAGAGCGCCCAACGGCAAACCTCGCCCGCCCTCCTCGCGCACCGCCCAGGCATTCAGCGCAACTGCAACAGCAGCAAGTAGGAAGAAGATCCCGACGATGTCGTTGCGCGCTTCCCCAGCTTGATCGGAGAGCACGGGGAGGCTCAGTGCGACAGCTCCCAATGCAAGCGACCACGGCGCAACCCGGTTCGGCTTTCCGATGCACCAGCAGGCCGCCAGGCAGCCGACGAACCAGCCAAGGTTCAGCAGCGGCGAAAGCAGGTCCCGCCCGAAGGCCAACATCCCAGCCCCGTGGAAGATTTCGGCGTTCGCCGGGTAGAACCAGGCCAGGAACTGCGGTGCGATGAAGTGCAAATCCCACGTGTCGCCGTCCTGAAAGAACTCGGCAGCGAAAGGCCCGTGGTACCAGGTGGAATCGAACCCAGTCATCCCGGTCCCCAGCTTTGCCTTGACCTCTACACCGAACTTGATGACCGCAACCGCAGCTATCGCAAGTGCGATCAATGTCGCGCTCCGAGAGGGAGGGTGGGGGTACTCCTCCGGCGCAGCGGCGTCCTGTTTTTCGCCCCACCGGCGCTCTCGGCCAGCCTCAGAATCGCCTGGCGAAAAACCCAGCAAGCGGGAGGAGTACCCCCGCCCTCCCCCAACCAGCAGCCAAAGTCCCAAACCCACAATCGCAGTACCGACGAGATACGGCACCGGCTCGAACAGTCCGAAGCTGCCAAGGAACTCCGCAATCCAGATCAAGAGCGCTGCTGCGAGCACCCCGGTTGCCAGATGAGCTGAAACACCCGTGAAATCGGGAAGCAACCGCCAACGAAGCGTGCCGGCGCCGAGCGTGGCAAAGCCGGCAAGCAGTGCAACCTCGACTACGCCCAGTAGATAGCGCGACAGGTCGAGCATCTAGCGGCGGCGGACGAGGCGGGTGATCTGTTCTAGCTCGGCGATGCGGAGAAGCTTGGCTGCACCCACGTAGACCAGTCCCCCCAGGGCCAGCGCCGTGCCGAGCGAGACAATCTGGCCGAGCAGGTCGCGTCCGAGAGCGTCGTCGAGGATGTCCCAGACTCCGAAGCTGACCGCGGCAAGAGCAGCTGCCGCCAAGGCGATCCGCACGCCGGTGGACCACAGCCTGCCCAACTCGAGGCCACCCAGCTCACGGCGCAAAACCACCGCCTGGGCGAGAACCGCCGCGGTCGTGCCGATACCCGTGCCGGCGACGATGCCGCCGGTGCCGAAGGGCTTGTAGAGAAGCAGGGCCCCCAGCGCCGAGACGACGAGGTCCAGAGCGGCCAGCCCGGTCGCCATCCAGGGACGCTGGAGGCTGAAGAAGGTGCGGGTCTGGAGCAGGTAGAGGCCGTTAGTCGGCAACGAGAAGGCGAACCAAAAAAGAGCAGTGGCGACCAGGGTCGTCTGCTCGGGGGTGAACTCACCGCGCTGGTAAACAAGCCGGATCATCGGCTCGGAGAGGACAAGAACAGCGGCGGCGGCTGGTAGCAGGACGAAGAGGATCTGCCGCATTCCATTGGCCATCGTCGCCCGCAGGTTGTCGTGCTCGCCACGGGCGGCGAAGCGAGCCAGGGTCGGAAAGAGCACGGTGGCGATCGCCACCGAGAAGATCCCCTGAGGCAGCTGGTAGATCCGGAACGCCTTGTCGATCGCCGCTGGAGCCTGGTCGCTGACGAGGCTGCCGAAGAGACTGTTGATCAGCAGGTTGAAGTTGATCAGCCCGAGGCTGATCGTCACCGGCAGCATCAGCAGCAGGACGCGGTGCACGTCGCGATTGCGCCAATCGAAGCTCCAGCGGAACTTGAAGGGCGTGTGGCGCAGATCCCAAACGGGGATCAACAGCTGCACGAGCGTGCCGGCGAGGATCCCGATCGCGTAAGCGTAGATCCGGTTCTGCCCGTGAAAATGCGGAATCAGGAAGACCAGGACGGCGATGATCGTCAGGTTCCAGAACAGCGGCGAGATCGCAAAAGCGCCGAAGCGGTCGTAGCTATTGAGGATCCCAACCACGACCCCGCTCAGCCCGAGCAGGACGAGGATCGGGAAGAGAACCTGGGAGAGGGTGACCGTAAGGTCGAGGATCTCCCCTTCGAAGCCGGGCGCGAAGAGCGGCATGACGACAGGCGCGAGGAGGACGAAGAGCGCCGTGATCGCACCGAGGACGAGGGTGACCAGGAGCAGCAGGGTCGAGGCCATTCGGAACGCCTCGCGGTAGTTCTTCTTCTCCAGTTGCTCGGTGAAGATCGGGACGAACGCCGGCTGCAGCGCCGCATCGGCAAAGAGCGCACGGATCAGGTTGGGGACCTGAAAGGCGATCGTGAAGGCCGACATCGGGCCGCTGACGCCGTAGTAGCCGGCGGCGACGATCTCGCGCACTAGGCCGGCGATCCGAGAGGCCGCCGTAGCCAACGAGAAGAACGCGGTCGAGCGGCCAATGCGACCAGCCTGCCGTCCCGGGGCGGGATCGCCGCTGGTTTCCTCGCCGGGCTCAAACGCCTCCGCGGAACGCACGGCGGCGTCTTCGGCGACCTCGGCCTCCGCGCGCTCGTCTCTGTCAGGTGCCTCGGGGGTCTCCAAGCTCGGTCTCAGTCGCTATAGTCGGCGGCCGCCCGGAGCTGGCTCGACGCCGCTTCAGGCACATGACTAATGGCCAACATAGCCTCACAGAAGAAGCGGATCCTACGCAGCGAGCGCGAGCGGATCGAGAACCGGCTCCTTACGAGCACGGTCAAGACCTATTTCCGGCGACTGGAAAGCGCTGTGGAGGGTGGCGACGCAAGCGCGATCGAGGCCGAGCACCGCGCTCTTGTCTCGAAGATCGGCAAGGCCGCGCAAAAAGGCGCAATGCATCGCAATACCGCTGCGCGGAAGAAGTCAAAAGCCGCGCGTATCGCCCTCGGCGCTGCGAAATAGTCAGGCCGGCGTGCCGGCCGCGGCACGCAGAGCCAGGGTCAGCGCCAGCTCGTCGCCGTAGTCGGCCCCCCCGCGGCACCAGACCTCTAGATCCGCAAGGGCGATCATCGCCTCCTGCAGCCCGCCCAAGTCGGCGTCCTGCAGTCTGCGGACCAACTGCTTAGCAGCGTATGGGTGCATACCGAGACTTGACTCGACCTGGTTTGGCGGCTTCCCCTCTTCCAACATGGCCGCGGCAGCACAAGCTTTGCGTAGACGTGATGCAAGACCGTAGATCAAGCCGGTGACGTTCTCGCCCTGGGAGATCAGGCGCTCGGAAATCCGCAAGGCGCCGGCGGCGTCATGTTCGAGCAGGGCGTCGGAGAGAGCCCATACGACCGCTTCAGAGGTATCGGCGATCATCGCGTCGAGGTCGGCAGCGCCCACCTCTCCCCCCTCCCCGGCCCAGAGCGCGAGACGCTCGAGCTCGTTGCGGAGCCGCTGCGGGTTTGCGCCCATGCGGTCGACCAGCATGCGTGCGGCCGCCGGATCGAGGCGGAAATTGAGGCGCTTAGCGTCGGCTACCAAGGCTCGTGGCATATCCCTGGCTTTCGGTGCCTCAAATTCGTAGATCTCTCCCTTTGCCGCTTTGACCGCTTTGACCAGCTTCGCCGGCGCCTTGGCGCGGGCGATCAAGACGACGCTGAGGTCGGGCGGAAGCTCGCCGAGCGCCGCGGCCACCGCTTCGAGCTGCCGGTCGCGCCAACGCTCGACCCCGTCCGCCAGTAGGTAACGGCGTGACTCGGTAAGTGACATCGCCGGGATCGCCAGCAGCAGCGCTTCGTGATCGGGCGCGCCACGCCCCTCGCCGGCTTCAAAAATCTGCAACGAGGCAGTTCCTCCGTCGCGCTCCGCCCGAGCTCGCAGACGCAAGCGAGTTGCATCGATCTTCGCGCCGTCGGTTCCGGCAATCAGGTAGAGCGAGTGCATCTCCTCGGCCATTGACCGAGTCTAGATGTCCTAACCCGACACGTCGTGAACGCGGCTGATCGGCGGCCGGTCTCCGATTGAGCTGTGGGGTCTTGCTTCGTTGTAGTAGTCGAGCCAGTGTGGCAGGGCCTTTGCGCGATCGTCTGAGGTGCGGTAGGTGGGTCCATAGGCCCACTCGCGTGCCATCGTCTGCTGGAAGCGCTCCACCTTCCCGTTGGTCTGGGGGCGGCGTGGCCTGATCGTCAGGTGGGCGATGTCTCGTTCTTCCAGCAGCTCGGCCAAGCGGCGGGAGTGGGTGTAGCACCAGGCGTTGTCGCTCATTAGGCGCCTGGTAGCGATTCCGTGGCCCTCGAAGAAAGAGAGGGCGCGACGCATGAAGGCAACAACGGTCTCGGCTCGCTCGTCGGGATGAAGCTCGGCGTAGGCCAGGCGCGAGTGATCGTCGACGATTGAGTGAGCGAACTCATAGCCCCAGCCGGCCCGCAGCTCGGCGCTGGTCTTGTCGCGGACTCCGGTCACCCGGTGGCCGGGCCGCTCAAAGCGCGCGTAGCGTTTGGTGTCGACGTGTAGGAGGTCTCCGGGGCAAGGCCACTCGTAGCGGACCACTCGCTCGCGGGTCGGCCTGGGCGACCGGGAGATCCCGTGACGCAAGAGGGTGCGGTGGACGGTCGAGTGGGGATGGCCAGTGATGCCGGCGATCAGCCTCGGACCCCAGCCGGTGTGGCGGCGGACCTCGCAGATCCGCTCCTGCTGAGCCGCGGGGAGCATGTGAGGGCTGCGGTGCGGGCGGCTGGAGCGATCTGCCAAGCCCTCTCCAGCACGAAACCTGTGCCACCACTTGTGGGCTGTCGCTGGGGCGACGGAAAAGGCCCTGGCGGCGCTGCGCATCGAGGCCCCCGCCGCGATGGCCTGGCAGAGCTCATAGCGGGCCGCCGGTCCGAGCTTGGCCCTAGGGTGAATGTTCATCCGGGTTCTCCTTTGACTTGAGATCTCGCAAGACCCCAAGCCTCGGGTTGGGCCCGGATGCTCTTTCAGCCCGCCCCCGGTTCCGCGGAACCGGGGGCGGCGCTACTTCAGCTGTTCACGACGTCTTTGGGCGGGACAGCTAGATGCGCGGACAGCGGCCACTACCAGTGGCCGTGTCCGTAGCCGTGACCGTGACCGTGATGCCAACCGTCGGAGTCGTCGTCGCCACCCCAGTCCTCTTCTTCTTCTGGCTGGTCGTCGTCAACTTCTTCAGGCGATTCCGCCGGCGGGGTCCCGGCCGCGGGTACGGGAGTCTGAACGGGCGGAGCGCTTACCGAATCCGCCGGTGGTTGGGACGAAGACGAAACTTCGGGAGCGGGAGTAGGCGGGGCAACCGGGGCCGGCGTTGCGGTCGGCTGCTGGGCGGCCGGGGCCGGGACCGGCGACGCATCGCCACCAGGGCTATCGACAGGCGAGGCCGCGGGGGTGGAGTCGGAGACGAGGACGCTTTCCGAGATCGGTGGCTGCGAGCCGACGTGCGTGTGCGGCTCCGCCGCCCCTTTCCTCGCTGGACGGATCGAAGTCTTGGGTCCTTGTCCCCCGACTGCACCTTGGAGCGCCCCACCACGGTCGCTCGCGGATTTCGCTGCCGCCGCTATGGCAGCGTCGCCGATCGCCTCCTGCTGGTCTCCAAAACCTGGAATCGGCGCGCCGGGGACCAACGGCCAGTTCTGGTTAAGCGCCAAGGCGACCATCGCGAGGCCGAGCGCGGCGGTCACTCCAAGCAGCGCCAACGACGTTGCGCGGGCCCGATCCAAGATGCCATCGCCAAGGAGACTCTTCCTTGCACCCGATAACAGCCACGGCTTTCCACGCTTGTAGTGCACCACTACGCCCATCGGTCACAGCGGGCCAGGCGACAAGCCCGGTGGCGACATAGCCCCAATTTCGATTCGTAGATTCGTTGAGTTCGTGCCTAGGCACGCTGGCGACCACACGGGCCTCAACCATCGTTGTCAACGTCGATCGAATCCGGGCTGACGTCGATCGAGATCGTGCCGTCGCGGTCAGTCCGCAGGACAGGTACTCCATGAGCATCGAGAGTCGCCAGCGTCGCCGGAGTGGGATGGCCGAAGGGGTTATCGGCGCCGACGGAAATAACCGCCAACTGTGGCCGAGTGCGGTCCAGCAACCCGCCGAGACCAGCGTCATCGCTGCCGTGATGAGCAACCTTGAGCACATCGACGGGACCTGGGTCCAGCGGGGTTGTTTCCGCCTCGGCGTCGGCCGTCAACAGCATCGAGAAGCGGCGCCAGTGGGCGACCAGGACGACGGCGAGATGGTTGGGATCCTCGCCGCGATGGGAGCCGGCCAGCAGCTCGGCCGGGGGCCAGAGAACGTCGAGACGCATCCCGGCGGAACGAAGCTCGCTGCCCTCGGCGACGCGGTGGGCAGGAACCCTTGCAGCAGAGGCCTCGGAAAGCATCTGCCGACCGAGCACTCCGTAGAGCAGCTGTCCGACCGGCATCGCTTCCAGCAGTTCCTGGATTCCACCCGCATGATCCGACTGGTCGTGGGTGACGATCGCCGCCCCGAGCCGGTCCACGCCGGCTGCGTGCAGCTTGGCGACAAGTCCGTTGCCCGGCGGACCGCCGTCGACCAGCACCGCTGGCGCGTGGCGTGGCTGCAGCAAGATCGCGTTGCCCTGGCCGATGTCGAGGACCGAGACGCGCAGCCCAGCCGGCATCCCAGCCGCAGCATCGCCTCCCGGTGCGAGCAACGAGCCGGCGAGCGCAAGCGCCGCGACGCCCAGCCCCAATACAAGCCAGACAGCCCGCCGACGGGCCGAAAAGAGGATCCCGGCTCCTGTTTTCGGCCCGTCGGCGGGCTTGGGGTCACGCAAGCCCTCAAGCCGGCGCAGTCGGGTAAAACGCAGAGCGAGAATCGCCGTCGCCGCTATTCCCAGATAGGAGGCGAGCAGGCCACCTACTCCCAGTCGCATGTGTAGATAGGCCCAGCTCGGGCGACCGCACCAAGCAGCCACCTGTGCGATGTAGGCGAGCACGAGAGCGTCGAGCGCGTTTAGCGCCTCTACCGGAGCACCCGGCACCTGGCCAACCACGGCGCTCAGCATGCCCAGCCACATCGCCGGCGGCACCGCCGGCAGCGCCAGCAAGTTGGCGATCAAGGTCATGGTCGAGATCGATTCGAAGTGGAAGGCGATCAGTGGCGCGGTGGCGAGGCTGGCGGCGATCGTCATCGCCGCACCGTCGGCCAGTGGGCGGCGCCAGCCGCCGGCACCAATCAAGGCTGTGATCGCAGCGCGCAACGGCACTGCAAGCAAGAGGATCCCGAGCACGGCAGCAAAGCTGAGCTGCCAGCCAACGTCGGCGGCGATCCCGGGCTCGAGCACGAGCAGGACGACAGCGGCAACCGCGAGGGCATAGAGGCGCGAGGCGCGCCTTCCGGCCAGTGTCGCCAGCACGCTCAGCGCCCCCATGATTCCCGCTCGCTGGATCGATGGGCCGGCGCCGGCCAGCGGCACATAGGCGGCAATCAGGCCAAGGATCCAGACGAGACGGGTACGCAGCGGCATCCCCAGTGCAGCCAGCAAAGGCATGGCGAGCAGGGCAAGCAAGGCCACGTTCTGACCCGAAACGGCAAGCAGGTGACTCAACCCCGAGCGACGGAAGTCTTCTGTCGTCGTGGAATCGACCGCTTCGTCCTCGCCAAGGACAAAGCCACGCGCCAGCGCTGCCTCCCGTATCGGCATCCCCCTGTCCAATGCGACCTCCGCCCGGCTGCGAATCTCGTCGCCATGTGACAGCGCCAACACCACGGCGCCGGCGACGAGGAGCGGCGGCAGACGCGGGACAGCAGGGCGCATAGCGCTACGGCTGCAGCCGGTCGCGCAAAGATTCCATCGTCGCCGGGCCGATGCCGCTCACCTGGTCGAGCTGGTCGACCGAGGAAAGGCCGCCATGCTGATCGCGGTACTCGACGATCTTGGCCGCTGTCACCGGACCGATGCCGTCGATCGTTTCGAGCTGCTCGACGCTGGCGCTGCCCAGGCTGATCGGGCCGTCTTCCGCAGTAGCTCCCGCAAGCGCGGTCGTCCCGTCGGGGCCGCGTTCGGGCACCATCACTTGCTGCCCGTCTGCCAACCGGGCGGCCCGGTTGATCCCTTCCAACAAGGCACCTCCCGCTGGACCGCCGGCGCGTTCGATTGCGTCAACGACCCGTGCGCCGACCGGCAGTCGATATACGCCCGGGCGACGCACGGCGCCGGCGACGTCAACAACTACATCCGGACCACCGTCGGATTTCAGACTGAAGTTGGCCGAGTCATTCGGGATCGACCGCGCGGCGGCGGAAGCTGCTCCACCGTCACCCTCGGCACGTATTGCCCTCGCCCCGACCAGTAGTAGGGCGACCGCGACGGCGCCATAGACGATGACCTGCGATCCGCTCGGTTTAGGCATGACCCAAGCATGCAAAGCCCAAGCGCGCGGGTGGTGCGCAGAAACACATATTTCGGCAAATTCTTTGTGCCGATTCTAAGAAAGGACTTAACTCACCCGCCTGCCAATATCTCCAATTCTCCTGGAGTTAGCTGTGCGCTTTAAATGAATACGTTAAAGTCGCACGCCTTGAGTATTACGTACTGACACTGGGAGACGAGGGTGAGGGAGAACTGCGGGCAAATTGGCTTGCCGCGATTGATGATCGCGGCGTGCGTAGTGCTTTTCGCGATGGTGATCTTCAGTGGTGCTTTTGCCGAACGCGGATTCGCCGCCGACTGCAAGCCCTACGAATTGATCGGCGCACGCGGCTCGGGACAGAACGACGCCAAGCTGCTCAAGGACACGCACGAAATGGGGCCAGAGGTTTTCGATCTCTTCAAGGAACTTCAGCTGGCGATCGGGGGTCCGGGAGTCATTTCGGGCTACGGCGTCGATTACCCGGCAGTCGACGTGAAGTCGCTAAGTGGTGCCGGCGCGCTCCTGCATATCGGCGTTCTCGGTAAGTACACCGGTTCCGTGCGGGATGGGCAACATGACACGGAAAAAAGGATCAGCAGCCAACACAAGGACTGCCCCAAGACTCACTTCATTCTCGCCGGCTACTCACAGGGGGCACAGGCAGTGGGTGATGCCCTGCAAAGAATGCCCGACCGGGATCGACACCTGGTGGCAGCAGCCGGATTCTTCGGCGACCCGTACTTCGACCCCGAGTCTTGGTCGGCGCGTGGCGACTTCGACCCCAGCCTGTATGGCCTCTTCGGGCCGCGAGATGAGTGGCCGGAGGATCTCCACGGCGCGATCTTCTCCTACTGTCATTTCCACGATTGGATCTGCAACATCAGCAGCAAGCACAGCGTCTTCGGACACGCCGACGTCTTTGTGCGCGAGCCTGCCGACGCTTCGCCCAGCGCCCACGGGACGCCTGCCTACCAATCGTTGGAACACCGCGGCCGCGGGGACGCCAATCTGGCAGCCCTGAATATCGCCGCGGTGCTTGGCAGTCAGTTCCCAACGACCACGTACAGCGGTCCGCTCGACATCGTTTTCGTCATCGATTCGACCGGTTCCATGGCGGAAGAGATCGAAGAGGTAAAGGAAAACGTCTCGGCGCTGGTCGCACAGATCGCGGGCATCAATTCGGATTTCAGGGTCGCCCTCGTCGACTACAAGGACACCGCGGATCAGGAAAGCGCCTATCAGTCGAGACTCGATCTGCCGTTTACCACTGACTTCGCGGGCTTCGACACGCAGTTGCATTCGCTGGTCGCCGAAGGCGGTGGCGACGAACCCGAGAGTGTCTACTCGGGGTTGATGACCGCGCTGAATCTCGACTGGCGAGCGGGCGCCAAGAAGGTGGTCATCGCACTGGGCGACGCGCCCGCAAAGGACCCTGAGCCGGTTACCGGCTTCACGCTTCACGACGTGCAGTCAAAGGCCCTTGCAATCGATCCGGCGACGATCGATTCGATTCAGTCTGGCGAAAGCACCGAAACGGCGACTTCGTTCTCCGCCGTTGCCGACGCGACCGGCGGGGAACACCTGCAGCTGCCGGAATCCGATCTTTCGGGCCTCGTTCCGGCGATCGTGTCGCAGGTTCGTCGCAGTGCGACCGCGCCGGTCGCATCGATTGGGGCGCCCTCCTCGGCGCTGGCGGGTCACAGCGTCAATTTCAACGCCTCGCTGAGCCACGGCGTGGGCGAGCCGATCACCGCCTACGATTGGGACTTCACCGGAGACGGCATCTTCGATCTGACGACCGCCGATCCAGTCGCTTCATTCACCTACGCCGATCCGTTCAGCGGAACGGCGATCTTACGCGTGAGAACGGCATCGGGACAGGCCAGCCTCGCGACCACGCCGATCTCCGTTGTCAGCGGGCCGACGGGTAAACCGGCAAAACCCCACCGGTTGCGCGGTGCGCTGAAGGGCAGAAGCGTGCGGCTGACCTGGCAGGCCGGGGGCGGTCCGCTACCGAACTGGTTCACGGTCTACGGTCGCCATGCAAAGCCGCTGCTGCGCGTTGCGAGCGCAGCCGAAGGCGAGCGACGGACGTACACGGCAACGATCGGCGGCCTGCGGCGCGGCCACTCCTATCGCTTCTGGGTTGCCGCCGGAAACGACCAAGGCGAAAGCCGCCGGGTAGGTCCGATCACCAAAGAGCTCAAACTTCGTCATCGTCATAGCCACTGACCTCGGCGAGCTGATCGGAATACAGCTCGGTCGCTGCGACGGGCGGCGACTGCACTGAGACGCAAGCCAGGGCCTCCTCCCCGTCATTGGCGATCGCATGGTCGGTCGCGGGCGGAACGAGGATCAGGTCGCCCTCGCCAACCCCCTGGGTGTCGCCGGCCACGGACATCGTGCCGGCACCACGCACAACGACATAGACCTGCTCGCCGCCCTCATCGGAGCGCAACGTCTGCTCGGCCCCGGCGGGGATCTCCAGCCAGGTAACCGACATATTGCGCGAGCCGAGCTGACCCGCGTCCATAAGAGCGTGGTAGCGAAGCCGGTGCCACTCCTCGGCGGGAGCTTCTGACAGCCGTCTGACGAGCACGGCCGGCTTTGTACCAGAAAAGCAGCCCTTGATCGCGAAAACTCAGCGAACTACGAAGTTTACGAGCTTGCCTGGCACGACTATCTCCTTGACGACCTCTTTGCCATCAAGGTGGCGACGTACCTTTTCGCTCTCACGGGCGAGGGCAAGCAGCTCAGATTCAGGCGCGTCCGTCGCGGCCTCGATTCGGTCGCGCAGCTTGCCGTTTACCTGGACCACGAGGGTGACGGTGTCGCTGATCAGCAGCTCGGGGTCGGCGACCGGCCACGGGTCCTCCCATACGCGGCCTCCCTCCAACCGCTCCCATATCTCTGCCCCCAGGTGAGGGGCGAAGGGGAAGATCAGCGAGGCGGCTGTGGCAGTGGCTGACCGCACGAGCTCGTGACCGGCCGAACTGCCGTAGACCCGGTCCTTGGTTTGGTAGATCGCATTGACGAGCTCCATAACAGCGGCGATCACGGTGTTGAACTGGAAGCCGCGCTCGAAGTCGTGCGTGACCTTGTCGATAGCCCAATGGAGCTTGTGCTCGAGCTGCTGGACCGCCGCCATATCCACCTCCTGGCGACCGACGCCGTCCATCGTCTCGACCTCATCGCACAATCGCCAGAGGCGCGAAAGGAAGCGGTTGACCCCCTCGACCCCCTCATCGGACCAATCGCCGCCGCGCTCCGGCGGCCCCATGAAACAGACGTAGGTGCGAGCAGTGTCGGCGCCGTAGCGCTCGACGTACTCCGCCGGGCTGACCGTGTTGCCCTTCGACTTCGACATCTTGGCGCCGTCGCGGGTGATCATTCCCTGGGTGAAGAGATTGGCGAACGGCTCCTGAACCGAGAGCTGGTCGAGATCGGCGAGCGCCTTGGTGAAGAAGCGCGCGTACATCAGGTGCAGGATCGCGTGCTCGACGCCGCCGATGTACTGGTCGACCGGCAGCCAGTGATCGGCAGCGGCGCGGTCCCAAGGAGCGTCGGTGTTGCGTGGATCGAGATAACGGATGAAGTACCAGGAGGAGTCGACGAAAGTGTCCATCGTGTCGGTCTCGCGCCGCGCCGCCGCGCCGCAGCGCGGACACTCGGTGGCAACCCAGTCCTCGGCGGCAGCCAGCGGGCTGCGGCCTTGCGGCGCGTAATCGTCGACCTCGGGTAGCTCGACCGGCAACTGATCGTCGGGCACGGGGACAATGCCGCACGCCTCGCAGTAGACGATCGGAATCGGTGCGCCCCAGTAACGCTGACGTGAGACCAGCCAGTCGCGGAGGCGGTAGTTGACCGCGGTTTCGCCCCGCCCTTCCTCTCTCAACCAGGCGACGATCTCCTCGTAAGCCGCGCGGTTGTTCTTGCCGTCGAAGCGCCCGGAAGCCGTCATCGCCCCGTCGCCCGGATAGGGAAGACCCTCGTCGTCGCGGGCGCTCTCTGGATCGGAGCCCTCGATAACGCGCTTGACCGGCAGGCCAAAGGCCTTGGCGAACTCGTAGTCGCGGGCATCGTGGGCGGGCACCGCCATGATCGCGCCGGTGCCGTACTCCATCAGCACGTAGTCGGCGACGAACATTGGAATCTCCTCGCCGTTGACCGGATTGACGACGCTGCGGCCGAGCGGCACGCCGGTCTTGGGGCGGTCCTCGTCGCCGCGATCCTCGACCGACTCGCGGGCAACCTGGTTGACGTACTCGTGCACCGCTTCCTCGGCCGGCATACCGGCGATCAGGCGCTCGAGCTCGGGATGCTCCGGGGCGAGGACAAAGAAGGTCGCCCCGAAGAGCGTGTCGGGGCGGGTGGTGAAGACGGGGAAGTCGAGCTCAAGCTCCTTGCAGCGGAAGGTCACTTCGGCTCCCTCGGAGCGGCCGATCCAGTTGCGCTGCATGGTGACCACGTGCTCGGGCCAAGAATCGAGCAGGTCGAAGTCGGCGAGCAGGCGCTCGGCGTAGTCGGTGATCTTGAAGAACCACTGCTCGAGCCGGCGTTGTTCGACCGGCGTGCCACAGCGCTCGCAGCGGCCGTCGACGACCTGCTCGTTAGCGAGCACGGTGGCGTCCTTAGGGCACCACTGCACCGGAGCCTCGTCGCGATAGGCGAGGCCGCTCTCGAGGAAACGCAGGAAAATCCACTGGGTCCAGCGGTAGTACTCGGGCGTATGGGTGCCGAGCTCACGCGACCAATCGATTGAGATTCCCCACTCGCGAAACTGACGGCGGAAGGACTCGACCGAGCGCTCGGTCGCCTCGCGCGGCGGTTCGCCGGTCTTGATCGCGTTGTTCTCGGCTGGCAGGCCGAAGGCGTCGTAGCCCATCGGGTGGATCACCTCAAAACCGTGGCGGCGACGGAAGTGGGCGATCGCATCGCCGACCGCGTAGCACTTGAGGTGCCCCACGTGAGGCTCCCCCGAGGGATAGGGCAGCATCTCCAGCACGTAGGACTTCGGCTTCTCCTCCTCGTAGCCGGGCTGTCCGGGGTTGGGGACCTCCCAGGTCTTCTCCTCAGCCCATACCTGCTGCCACTTTGCCTCGATCGCCTTCGGGTCGTAACCGCTCATCAGGGGGCGATCTTATGAGCGGCGCAGCCCGGACTGCGCTCAGGTGGGGCGAAAGGATCGGAGGCCCCAGAGGGAGACCACCGCCCAGACCGACTCAAGAAGGAGAAAGCCCCACTGATGTTCGCGCCAGGCCAGGACGGAGAGGATGAGCGAGCCGAGGAAGTTGAGAACCAGATAGAGCCGCGAGTGAGGGTCCATCGCGCCGAACTGCGAGGCGGCAAAGGCAACCAGGATCAGCAGGGCGCCGACGATCTGCACGAGCTGGTCCACGGGCCGAGCGTACTGCGTCCCAAGTTCGACTCAGAACACGGGCGAGATGGCCTCGAGTACGCGGGGCCAGACGTAGACCTCGATCGTGGCTGCCACCACCAGGGTCGGGATCGCAAGCGCGACGGTGAGGAAGGTGGCGGCCAGTAGCTGATTCCACTCACCACGCCGGCTGGCGATCAGCCACGCCGCAAGTGGTAGGAAGAGGGCGGTCAGCTCGGGGATCGCGTGCGGCAGCACGCTGAGGATTAGAGCGGCGTGAGAGATCTGGAGTTGGGAGGCTATGGTCGAGCCCTGGAAGCCCAGGTAGAGAGCCTGGGTGCAGAGGGAGAAAATCGTCACAGCGGCGACGAAGAGGATCGCGAACTGTCCCGCCTTGACGTGGACCCAACGGGAGAGGCCACTGCGCTGGGCGGCGGCGATGGGCATCGAGGCGCCGGCGATGAAGCCGGCGACGCAAGCGGTCGCGTGCAGGGCGAGGACCAGCGAGTTGCGCCAGAGGATCGGCAGCAGGTCGCCGGGGTCTTGCGGTTCGGTCAAGCCCGGTAGGTGAATTGGGGTGATGTCCGGGGTCAGCAGGCCGGCGACGACCCATACGGCGCCCAGCAGGGTTAGGGCGATCGCCAGACCAAGGGCGAGCCAGCCACGGAGGACTGCCCAGGGGCGACCGTTCCATATCTCGAAGGTCTCGCGGGTATCCCGCATCCCATGCGAGAACACGTGCTCGTTGGCCCCGTTCATCGCTCAATCATCGGCAGGCGGGCCGGGGCGATTGAGCGAAGTAGGCTGCGGCCATGCGGTCGAGGCGGAGGTGGCTGATCGGGGCTGGAGTCGCGCTTGTCGTCGCGATCGCGATCGGTGTGGCTGTGAGCTGGCACTTCTCCTCCGCTGTGCTCGTCCCCGACCAGGGGTACTGGCCCGAGGATGTCACCGTGGAGCGCCTGGCGCCCGACCGGATCGTCCTCTCTCGCGACGAAGACACCGAACGGCCGGGCGTCTACGGGCTCGACTGGCCGGAAGGTCATGCGATCGTCGGCGCCATCGCTGCGAGCGACGCCGACTCGGTGACCCGGAGGCTGCGCTCGAAATGGGGATACCTGGCGGCGGGGATGAAGGTCGCCGTCGACGCCAACGTCTACACGGGCGACCCTGGCCAGGCATTCGGGCTCCCCTTCGCCGAAGTCGACGTTCCCGGCGAACTCGGCCCGATGCCGGCCTGGTCGGTACCGGGGCACAGCGACACCTGGGCGATCGCCGTCCACGGGATCAACGGCACTCCCCAGGTCGGCCTGCGAGCTGTGCCCGCCCTGCACCGCGCCGGCCTGCCCACCCTGTTGATCACCTACCGCGAGGATCTCGGCGCTCCGCCCAGCCCCGACGGCTTCCACCACATGGGGCTGACTGAGTGGCGCGACCTGCAGGCCGCCGCCCACTATGCCGTAGCCCACGGGGCGCGCCGCCTCATCCTGGTCGGCTACTCGATGGGCGGCGCGATCGTGGCCCAGTTCATGCAGCGCTCACCGCTGGCGTCGCGCGTCGCGGGGCTGGTCCTCGATGCGCCCGCGCTCAACTGGAAACGGGTGCTCGAATTCAACGCAACCGAGATGGGACTGCCTGGCTTCACCGCCCTTCCGGTCGAGTGGGCGATCAGCGCTCGGATCGACGCCGACTGGGACAGCCTCGACGCTCTCCAACACCCAGAAGACTTTCACCTACCGATCCTGTTGTTCCATGGTGAGGACGACAAGGTCGTGCCAATTTCAACCAGCGACGACTTCGCCGCCGAGCTTCCACGCTGGGTGACCTACTACCGCGCTCCACACGCCGGCCACGTCGAGGCCTGGAACGTCGGCCCTCGCCTCTACGAACGCCGGCTTCGTGCATTCCTGGCGCGCGCACTCGCGCTCAACTAAATCGCGTATCGCCAGTCGTCTGGCCGGGCGGTTGCTAGCCGCGCAGCATGACGAAGATCATCCTGAAGAGCGACCACCCAGCAGCCTCCAGAGCCCGACCCAGATTGAAATGGAGCTGACGGGACTCGAACCCGTGACCTACGCGCTGCCAGCGCGTCGCTCTTCCAGCTGAGCTACAGCCCCGCGAGTCCTGAGTTTAAACGCTCCGGCGCTGTCGTCGGTTGACTTAGGCGGCGCGCTGCTCGGGGTCTTGATCCTCGTCTACATCGAGAATCAGGCGCTCGTCGGCGGTGCGACGGATGTTGAAGTCAAAAGGGGCGCTCTCTTCAAGCTCGCGCAGTAGCTCGACTGGCTCGTCGAGGCGCATCGAGAGCGTCGCGCGACCCTCGGAGAAACGTTCGACCGAGATCTCAGAGGCGCCCAGCCGACCGACCGCATCCTCGAAACCGACCAGCTGCGAGAAATCACCCAGGGGACCGATCTCGAGTTTGATCAAACCCTCGAAAAGCTGCCCCAGCGCCGCCTCAGCGCCATTCGAGCTGGGCTCCGCGGCGCCGTTCATCGCGCCATCGTGGACCGCGGCCAAGTCCTGCGTACGACGACTCACCTCGACCGCCTCGCGCAGCGCCTTCATTCGGATCCGGGTCGCCTGTCCGCGCGCCTGCTCTTGGATCTCCTCCAGCCGCTCCGAGACCGCGTGCAAGGAGACGATGCTGCGCTCGTGACGCTCGTTTGCCTCGCTAAGGCGCTCGCTCAGGCCGCGGATCTCGCGCTCGCGCTCAATCACCATCCCCGAAAGCGAAGCCAGTTCAGCATCCGCGGCCGACGCATGGTGCTCCACGGCCTCTATCGCCGCGTCGCGCGCCGACATCGCAGCATCGACTTCCTCACGGCGATAGCCGAAAAGCGCCCTCTTGAAGCTACCCATGCGCGGCACCGTAGAGGTGCCCTCGGACGCCATCCTGCGCCAGTTGCAACTCAAGCCGTGGCGCCTCCCGCCAGAGGTCCTCAAGCTGGTAGCGCTCTCGTTCCTCAGCCGTAAAGACGTGCAAGACCGCATCAAGGTAATCGAGCACAATCCAGCCAGCCGCCCCCTCCCCGTCGACCCCGCCGGGCAGCAGCCCGTGCTCTTGCTTGAGGCGCAGCTTCACCTCGTCGACAATCGCCCGGGCCTGGCGCTCGTTGCGCGCCGTGCAAACCGCCAGAAAGTCGGTGTAGGAAGCGAGGCCGCGCATGTCGAGTAAGACGATCTCGGTCGCCCCTTTCGAGTCGGCCAGCTCAGCTATCCGTAGTGCCAGCGCCTCGGACTCGAGCCCGCTCACGCGTAGATCCCCTTCTCCTCGATGAAGCGCGCAACTGCCTCCGGCACGAGGTAGCGCAGCGGTCTGCGGGCGGCGGCGCGCTCCCGCACTGCCGAGGAAGAGACGCCGAACTGCGGCATCTCGAGCATCGTCGCCCGCCCCTCGGCATCGGCACCGACGCTGCGCATCACCGAGGCGACATCGGCGTCCGAAATACCCGACCGTCGTGCAACCGCCAGCCGCGCTAACTCGACCACCCGCAGCGGCTCGCGCCAGCTCTCGAACCCGACGGCGGCGTCCGCCCCCATCACGAACACCAAATCCGGTTCTCCTTTTTCGCGCGCAAGTAGCTCCAAGGTCTCATACGTATAGGACGGCCCTTCGCGTTCGACCTCGAGGGTGGAGACGGTGAAACGCGAATCGTCGGCGGCGGCGAGTCGCGTCATCGCCAAGCGCAGCTCCCGCCCGGGGTCGTCGTGGATGCGCTTGTGCGGCGCCTCTCCCGTCGGCACCAAAACGACCTCGTCGAGGTCAAGTTGCCAGAGCGCCTCCTGGGCGAGTGCCAGATGGCCCAAGTGGGGCGGGTTGAAGGCCGAGCCGAGGACGCCGATCGCGGCCCCGGGGCGCTCCGCGCCGGGAACGCTACTCACGCACTTGGCCGTCGCCGCGGACGACGTACTTATAGGTGGTCAGCTCACGCAGGCCGATCGGGCCGCGTGCGTGCAGCTTCTGGGTCGAGTTGCCGATCTCCGCTCCCAGGCCGAACTCAAAGCCGTCGGTAAAACGGGTCGAGGCATTGGTGTAGACGACGGCCGCATCGACGCCGGCGGTGAACTCGGCGGCGACGTCCTCGGAGCGGGTGACGATCGCCTCTGAGTGACGGGTTCCATAGCGGTTGACGTGGTCGATCGCGTCCGCGAGCGAGTCGACGACGGCGACGGCGAGCTTCAGGTCGAGGTACTCGCTGTTCCAATCGCTCTCCTCGGCCTCGCCGATCTCGATGCCACCGGTGCTTGCCCGGGCGCGCTCGTCACCCACAAGCTCCACGCCGGCGTCGCGCAGCTCGGCGAGAGCGCCGGGCAGGAACTCCTCGGTGACCGCGGCGTCGACCAGCAGCGTCTCGGCCGCGTTGCAGACGCCCGGCCGCTGCGTCTTCGCGTTGACGGCGATCCGCTGGGCCATCTCGAGGTCGGCGTCGGCGTGGACGTAGACGTGGCAGTTGCCGGCGGCAGCGAAGATAACCGGCACCGTGGCGACGTCCTTCAACGCCTTCTTCAAGCCTTCGCCGCCGCGCGGGATCAGCAGGTCGACGGTGTCGTCCTGGGTTGCGAGCTCGGCCAGGTTCTCGTGACCACCGCCCGCCAATAGCAGAACCGCGTCCTCGGGCAATCCCGCCTCGGCGAGCGCCTCGCGGACGAGCGCCGCCAGCGCCCCGTTGGTCCGTTCGGCGTAGTGGGAGCCGCGCAGGACGATCGCGTTGCCGCTCTTGATCGTCAGCGCCGCGCAATCGATCGTCACGTTCGGCCGCGCCTCGTAGACGACCGCGACGACGCCGAGTGGCACGCGGACCTTCCTCAGGTCGAGCCCGCTGTCCAATGTCTTGCGTTCAAGCTCCTCGCCGACCGGATCGTCCAGGGCAGCCACCGCACGGACCCCGTCGGCCATCGCCAGGATCCGATCCTCACTCAGCGCCAACCGATCGCGCAGGGCCGCGGTGAGCCCCGCGGCCCGCTCGTCGACCAGATCGGCCGCATTCGCCTCGAGCACGTTCCCGACCCGGTCGCCCAGCAGTCGCGCGATCGCCTCCAGCGCTGCGTCCTTGGCATCGGTCGGAGCGCTGCCCAAGTCACGCGCCGCGCGGCGGGCGCTGGCGCAGGCCTCGGCGGTGGTGGTGGTCGTGACTGCCATCGACCGCAAAGGGTAGCTGGGGGCGAGTCTCATGCTGCGCCAAACATCGCGCGAAGGCGAGCCCCGACGGAGACGTCGCCCTCGACCCTGCAGCGCCCGGCGATCATCGCCTCCAGCGGGTCCTCAAGGTCGGCGAGCACCCGCACCCAGTCGGCTAACCCGATGTGGATCGTCACCGCGGCATTCAGCGGCGCCGGCTCGATCAGCCGCGCCTTGCCGGCGCGTGAGTCGACCTCGATCGCCCAGCGCCACGGAGCATCGGTCGGCGGGTCAATCGCAAAGGGTTCGATCTCGTAGGCGATCACGCCGACGAAGCCACCTGCTTGGGCGGGCTGAAACAACCGCGTCGTTCCTTTGAGCAGCGTGCGCTGGCGCCGTGGCTGGGCGTAGCGCCGCTCCAGCTCGGCGTCGTCGAGGCTCCCCACCAGGGCGGCCAACGCACGTTGGCCGCCCCGCGTTGCGAGCGCCCGAATCGGGCGGGTGCGTGCCCCGTCTCGGCCGACTGCGGGAAGGGCGCGACCTTCCATCTCGGCCCGCGCCTCAGCTGCGCACCTGCTGGCCCAGCGAAGGCCATAGCGCTCCGCGAGCGCTATGGCCTCGGCGAGCGACGACTCCGCCTCGGCAAGATCCCCGGGGTCACCGCGGCGGTGCAGCGCCCTGGCGAGATCCACCCGGGTCCAAGCGGTGGCCCAAGCCATGCCCAGCTCGTCCGCCCTGGTCACGCTGGGACGCAGCTCCTCCACGGCGGCGTCATACCGACCGGCGAGCAATTCGATGCGCCCGATGCACCACTCGGGCAGGAAGCCAAAGCCAACCGAGGGCGAGGCGTGGAGCAGGTAAGAGCGCAATGGCTCAAGCAGCGGCCGCAGGCGTTCGGCAGCCTCGCGATCGCCGACCGTACTGGCCGTGAAGGCGAGCACGCAGATCGTCGCCGGCATGTGTGCGTCGGGGCGGCGCAACCCCTCGATATCGTCCCCCTCTCCAAGCACTTTCCAGATGCGGCGCCGCGCCTCTTCGAGGTCGCCGTCGAAGGCGATCGCAAACGCCGCCGCAGCGGTGCTGAAGCCACGCGGCGTCACCCTGTCCGCCGCTTCATAGACGATGCGGCTCAGCTCCGTGTTCCCGTCGTAGTGGAAATCCATTAGCGTCGTCCCGATCAGCTCGATCAGCACGTGCAGGTCGGGGCGCAACCGCCTGACGACCGAGCTGGCGCGCCGGCGAAGCATTTCCGACCCTTTGCGGTCGCCGCGGTCACCCGCTCGCATGCACCGGTTCATGTCGACCTCCCAGGTGAAGCGGGGGGTGCCGAGGCGCTCAGCGATCGCGGCGGCATGCTCGATCGCCTCTTCGCACTCGGGAATGCGCGCCATCAGGAAGTTGGTCGCCACCGCCCACTGGGCCACGCGGAACCGCAGGTCCTCGCGATCGCACTCGCCGACCCGTACAAGCAGGGCCTCGATGTCGTCGAAGTAACCCCGGATGTTCGGCGGCACCTCGTCTCCGCGGACAAAACGGACGACGAGCTCGGTGAACCTGCCCAGGAGCCGCGCTTCGACATCGCCGAGACGCTCCGCCAGGACGCTTGCACGCCGGCCCAGATCTGCCACGACCTGCGGATCTTCAGTGAACACCAACAGGTAGGAAAGCCGGAAGATCATCCGCAGCGCCAGGCGAGGCTCGCTGTCTCCGAGCGCCTCCAGACCCTCACGAAGCAACTCGATCGCCGCATCCTCGCCGCCGACCTCCCAGCCAAAGCCGACGTCGCCACCGGCAAAGCCGAGAGCGGCCTGGGCAAGCGTGCCCGTATCGCCGATCTCTCGCGCCGTCTCGATCGCCGCCAGGAACGAGCCGCGGGCACGTACGAGGTCGGCGCTGAGCAGTTCCTGCTCGCCGAGTTCGAGCAGGGAGGTCGCTCGGGCGGCCAGGTCGCTCTCCGGCAGCAGGGAGAGCACGCTGCGCAGGTGTGCGGCGGCCTGCTCGTGATCGTGCCCCTCGGCCGCCCCTTCGACCGCAGCGCGGTAGGCATCAATCGCCGGCTCGGTCCCGGCAAGCTCAACCGCGAGGCCGAAGTGACGCGCGAGCTCGGCCGGCTCTGCATCGGGATCACCTTCGAGCGCCCTGGCGATCGCCAAGTGCAGGCGAGCACGATCGGCCTCGCCGCTGCCGACGATCAGCGCCTCGCGAACCAACGCGTGCGGGAAGGTGACCTCCGGCTGAGCCGCGACGACATCATCGACCAACCGCTCCGACAGAGCCTCCCGCACCGCCCGATCCGCTTGCTCCTGGTCGAGTCCCGCCGCCTCCGCGGCGAGCGCGACAGGCGCCGCAGGACCGATCGCGGCAACCGCGGCGAGGAATCGCTCGGTGTCGGGCTCCAGACGGGCAAGACGCTCCTCGACCAGATCGGCGACCGCGTCGGGCACCGGCGCGCTGTCCAGCTCCGCGCTTTCGGCCAAAGCCCCTCGTCCGTCGAGATCGCGAGCCAGCTCGGCGGCGAAAAACGGGTTGCCGGCGGTGCGATTCAGAAGCCGAGCCGCCAGCCCCGGCGTGATCGCCCGTCCCACCTTTGCGTCGATCAGGGCCGCGACGCCCGAGGCATCGAGCCCAGCGAGGCGCAGCTCCTCGAGATCGTCGGTGCGCCGCAGCTCGGAGAGGACGCGTGAGACCGGGTGACGTCGTCCCATCTCACGGTCGCGCGCCGTCACCACCAGGACGAGCGGCGCCGTGCTCTCAAGCAGGTGCGCGAGGGCCTGTGCCGATGCCGGGTCGCACCAGTGGGCGTCGTCGAGCACAACGTGCAGCGGCGCCCCGTCGGCGGCGCATTCAAGCACCGCGCCGATACCGCGCAGCAGGCGGTAGCGGGCGCCCTCCGCGGCCACGACCCGGTTGGCCCCGGCCTGCTCTGCCCAGCCCGAGTATCCACCCAGCTCCGGCACCAGCGACGCCAGCTCCGGGCCCGCCTGCTTGGCAAGGGTCTCTCGCCACTCCTCTCCCCCAGCTCGCGCTAGCTCGCCGATCGCCCGCACCCAGGGCTCGAAGGGAACGACCGTCTCCGGCGGGCAGCGCGCCAGGACCACCCTCGCCCCCTGTGCATGGGCCTCAGCCGCCGCGGCGGCGGCATGGCGGGTCTTGCCGATACCCGGTTCTCCCAGGATCACCACCGCCCGTCTTCCTGGGCGTGACAGAGTCGCCTCGCGCAGGGCGGCGATCTCGCGATCGCGACCGATCAGCGGCTCCTCCATATAGGCGGCGAGCACCGACGGCAATCGGGCTTCGGGCGGAGCCAGCGTGTCGATCTGCTCGACCGGCAACGCGCCGGAAGCACCTGCCGCAGCCGTGGCCCCCGCCGGCTCCTCGACCGTCACCGCCAGCTCCCGCCACATCAACGCCGAGGCACGCACCGACACCGGCACTCCCTTCAGCTCATAGTCGCGGGGGTCAGAAAGGGGCACCCCGTCGCGCGACGCCACCAGCGCCTGCACCAGGTCCTGAACGAGCACCTCGCCGGTTCCGGCGGCCGCCGACAGCCGGCTCGCTATCACCACGGTCATTCCGTGCAGGTCGTCGCCGTCGGGGATCGGCTCGCCCGCGGCGACTCCGACCCGGGCCGCGACGCCGATCTCGTCATGGGCGGCGTCCAGGCGCTCGACCGAAGCCTGAATCGCCGCCGCTGCCCGCAGAGCGCCGAGGGCGCTCTCGAAGCTCGCCATCGCCCCGTCGCCGAGGGTCTTCACCACGCGTCCACCGGCAGACTCGACCGCACCCGCCACATCCGCCATATGGGTGCGGCGGAGACCCTCCATCCGATCGTCACCGAGCGTCGCGAGCAACGCGGTCGAGTCGACCAGGTCGCTGAAAACCACGATCGCGACGCCGCCCATGCGCGACATCTTTGCGCATGGGCCGTAAAAAGCGCACCGTTATAGCTATCTAGATGAGTACGAAGCGGTCACGGTGGATGACCTCGTCAGCCGCGTGGGGGAGGCGTTCGCGAACCTCGGCGCTCTTTAGTCCCCTCACCTCGGCGAGCTCCTTGGCGGAGTAGTCGACTATGCCCTTGCCGATGACCGAGCCGTCGGACGCGACCTCGACCGCGTCGCCCACCTCGAAGCCTCCGGCCACCTCGACGATCCCTACCGGCAAGAGGCTGGATCCACTCTCGCGCAGGACACGCGCCGCGCCGTCGTCGACGGTGAGGCGCCCCCTGGTCGGCTTGGCGTATTTCAGCCAGAGCTTGAAGCTCGACGCCTTCGTGGCCCGAGCAGCGAAACGGGTGCCGGCGGGCCCTCCGGCGGCCGCCGCCAGCAGCGTCCCCGCCTTCGTGCCGTTGCAGATCGACGCAGGGATGCTCGACTCCGCCGCCATCTCGGCGGCGGCGACCTTGCTGCGCATGCCGCCCGAGCCAAAGGCCGAGGTGCGGTCACCGATTTCCATCCCGGCCAGCTCGCCGAAGTCGTCGACCGTTGCGATCAGCTCGGCCTCGGGGTCGACGCGTGGGTCCGCACGATGCAAGCCGTCCACGTCGGAGAGCAGGACCAGCAGCCGCGCGTCGAGCAGGATCGCAACCTGAGCGGCGAGGAAGTCGTTGTCGCCGAAGGTGATCTCGTCGGTCGCGGTCGTGTCGTTCTCGTTTACGACCGGCACCACGCCCCACTCGATCAGCCGTCGCAGCGTCTGGCGCGCGTTGAGGTAGTTAGTGCGGGCGGCGATGTCGGCGGCGGTCAGCAACACCTGGGCCGAGCGCGTCCCGCCCCTGGCAAGCCGCGACTGGTACGCCCTGAAGAGGTCGCCCTGGCCGACGGCGGAGGCAGCCTGCAGCTCGTCCATCGCCCGCGGGCGCACCGGCAAGTCCATCAGTCGCATTCCCCGCGCGATCGCCCCCGAGGTAACCATCGCCACCCGCTCACCTCCCTGCTCCAACTCGGCCACCTGCGCGCAGACCGAATCGAGCACGTCGACCCGCAGCTCGCCATCATCAGCGGCGACGATCGAGGAACCGAGCTTCACTACGAGGGTCATTCCGAAAGCCACTCCCCGACCCGACCGGAGACCTCCAGCGCCGAGAGATCGCCGTCTTGCTGGACCTTCTCCGCCGCATCCGCCATCGCGTCGACGGCGACCCAGGTAAGGAGGCTGCCGACGCTGATCCGGCGCCCACCGGCGGCGGCGATCTCGCCGACTGAGAGGTGCGGCAGGCCAAGCACGTTGACGGGCTTCGTCGTCGCCTCGCAGACGGAGCGGATCTCGTCCGCGCTGGCCAGACCCGGCGCGTAAAGGACGTCGGCACCCGCCTCCTCGTAGGCCTGAAGGCGGGTGATCGTGTCGTCGAGGTCGGGGTTGCCGCGGATGTGGTTCTCGGCACGCGCCGTGAACGTGAAGGGAAAGTCCAGGCGCCGAACTGCCTCGACCGCGGCGGCAACCCTCTCGACCGCGTGGTCGAACGCGTAGATCCCGTCCCCGGGATCGTAATCCTCGATCGAGCCGCCGACCGCACCCGCCTCGGCTGCCCGCGAGATCGCCGTGGCGCTTTCTTCCGGGTCCGGACCGAAGCCGTTCTCGAGGTCCACCGACACCGGCAGGCTCGTGGCGCGGACGAGAGCGTCCACGTGCGCGGCAAGCTCATCGAGCGTCACTGCCCCGTCGTTGCGCCCCAGCGTGAAGGCGAAACCCGCGCTGGTCGTCGCCAGGGCCTTGAACCCAAGCGCCTCCATCACCCTCGCGGAACCCGCATCCCATGGGTTGGGGATGACGAAGGTCCCGCTCTCGTGCAGGGCCCTGAAGCTCTCGGCCTTCTCCTTTTGCGTCGCGCTCAACTCACCGTCTCCTTCGGTCGACTCACACCAGGACGCTACTTCAGCACCCCGGTCAGCTCGGTGCGTTTCGCCACGTCGAGCTTCTGGAAGACGTGGCGCATGTGGGTCTCGACGGTCTTCGCGGTGACGGTCAGCGCCTGGGCGATCTCGCGGTTGGTCATCCCATCGTTGGCCATGCGTGCGACGCGCAACTCGCTCGGCGTCAACGACTCGACGCCGCTGAAGACCGCCTTGCGGGGTCGCGCACCGGTCGCCGCCAGCTCGGTGCGGGCTCGCTCTTCGAGCGGCGCGGCGCCACAGCGATGGGCGAGCTCCAGCGCCTCGCGCAGCGGCTCGCGCGCTTCCTTGCGGAAATTGCCCCGGCGCAGCGCGGCGCCGTGCTCGAGCAGCGCTTCGGCGTGCTGATAGCGCGCCCGGGTGCCCCCCAGGATCTCCGCGGCCTCTCTCAACAACTCGATGCCCTCCGTTCCCCCGGTCACGACACCCTGTTCCCGAAGCGATATCCCGATGCCCCGCACGCCAGCCGCCTCGCGCGCCAGCCCGACCGCATCGGCGGCAATCCGCTGCGCCTCGTCGTCGTTTCCCAGCGCCGCTTCGCAGCGGGCCAGCCCGACCCGCCAGGGGAAGACCTCGGGGTTGGCGAACGGCAACCAGGGAATCCTCTCAGCCGCGGCGAGAAAGTCGTTCCTCGCCTCCGCGTGGCGCCCGACGGCTGCCCTCAGTTCGCCGCGGGTGCTGAGCAGAACGGCCCCGGGGCAGCCTGCGACGCGCTCCCGTCCGGCCCATAGCTCGTTGAGCAGGCGCTCGGCCGCGATCCGCTCGCCTCGGCGCAGCAGCACCCGCATCGCAACCGCCGACCAAAACGCGAGCGGCGAGACGAGCCCAAAGCGCCGCAGCACGTCGACCGCGATCTCCGAGTCGGCCTGCGCCTCGCGCAGATCGCCGTCGATGAGATGAGCGACGGCCCGTACCCCGTGGCCGCCCCCGACGCCCGGTAGGACGCCTCGCCGCCGAGAACCCTCGATCGCAAAGTCGAAGAACCCGGCAACCTCTCCACCGCGGTCGGCCAGTGCCATCGCGACGAGGGCACCCTGCGGTGGCAATCCCGCCATCGCGTCGGCAAGTAGCGTCTCAGGATTCGCGATCGCCGTCGCCGCGGCTCGGCGTGCCTGCTCCAGGGTCCCAAACCCGAGCGCGTAGAGAGGCGCGACGCCCTGCAGCACCGTGCGACCCGGCAACGTCTCGGCGCTCGGGCTTTGTGGCGGTATCGCCGCCTCCGGGACCCGCTCCAGACCCCAAACCACCTGGACCAAAAGCCAGCCGCGCAGCATTAGGCCGAGCGCGCTGTCCGGATCGCGCAGCTCTGACAACGATTCTTCGATCAGGCCGGTGGCCTCCTCGTTGCCGTTGCGCAGGCCGAGCGAGCCTGCCAACTCGTTCGTGATCGCCGCGCGCAGCTCAACCTCACCCGTTGCGGCACGGACGGTGCGCAGAACTTCGATCCCCTCCGGGTCGTTTGCCTGCAACAGGGCGACCCCCAGCTCACGACTGACCATTAGCCGCTCGGCCCGTACCGGGGGCTCGCGCAGCGCCCGCCGCAGATAGCGAACCGCCGCGTCCGCCGCACCTCGACCGAGCGCCGAGGCGCCGGCGGAGCGCAGCTGCGCCACCGCCCACTCGTCGGCGGCAGGCTCAGCGAGCAGCAGATGAGCGGCGACCGTGTCCACCTCGAGGCCGTCCTCGTGCAACAGGCGGGCGGCCTGGGCATGCATGGCAGCCCGGCGTGGCTCGGAAATCTCGGTCAAGACCGCATCCCTGACCAGCGGGTGGACGAACGCCAGCGACGAGGTGTCGCCGAGCAGGCGCGCGGCGATCAGCCTTTCTCCAGCCTCGGTGACTTCGGCGAGCGAGATCCCCGCCAGCGCCGCGACCAGGCGCGGAGCGCCGTTGGGCTCCAGCACCGCTACGGCCCTGGCGACCTCGATCGATTGCTCCCCGAGCCGTGCCAGCCGGGTCCGGATCGAGTGCGAGACGCCGGCCGCGGCCGCCTGGGTGAGGCACTCGACGCTCTCCTCGCTCGGCTCGAGCTCCGCCCCACGCAATGCCCGGGCGAGCTCGGCCAGGAGGAAGGGGTTGCCGGCCGTGGCGTCGCAGCAGGCCCGGGCGAAGCTCTCGGTCGAGTCGGCTCCGGTCTCTCCCGCGACCAAGGCCGCGGCGGCACGGGTCGAGAGCGGCGAGGGCTCGACCATGCGCTCGGGCGCCTCGCGGCGCAGCTCGTCCAGCAGTTGCTCGTGGAAGCCCGGCTCGCCGCTCCTCACTCCCACGGCCATCGCCGCGGGCGAGCCGTCGAGGCGCCGGGCGATGTAGGCCAGCGCCTGGAGGGAGGCGAGATCGGCCCACTGGGCGTCGTCGACGACGAGCAGCACAGGTGCCGTCGCGGCCAGATCGGCCGCGAGCCAGTAGAGGCCGTGCTCGATCGCCCCGCCTTCGGCCGGCACGGCGCCCGGTTCGAAGACGGGGCCGGCGAGGGCCGCGCTTCCACTCAGCAGCTCAGCCCTCCGGCCTCGATCGCGCAGCACCGGCTCAAACAGCTGCCGCACGACGCCGTAGGGAAAGTCGCGCTCATACTCACCGCCGCGCGCACGCAGGACCAGCATCTCTCGCCGCGCCGCCATCTCCATCGCGGCACCGAGGAGCGAGGTCTTGCCGGCCCCGGCTTCGCCCTCGATCGTCAGCAGGCCGCCCTCGCCGGCGACGGCGGCATCCAGCATGGCGCCGATCGTCGCCAGCTCGTCCTCCCTCTCAAGCAGTTTGCTCGGTGCGCCCATCGGCCCCCGCCAATCCTACGCTCGGCACGGGTGGCTCAAGCGATGGCGGCTGCCCTGTCCGCCCCCGGCGTCATCGCCAGGGTCAGGGCGAGGACGAGCGCCGAAACCGCTTGCTCGGATTCCGAGCGAGCCTCCTCGATCAGCTCGACAAGCCTTGTTTCTGAGCTCGCGCCAGTCGGACCATCAGCGGCGGCGAGCAGCGCCAGCTCCAACGACTGGGTGGGATCGCCACCGCCAAGCACGCAACCACCCGCCGCCGAAAGCAGCGAAACCATCCTGCTCTCCGCCGGGGAGAGGGCGATCCCGGGCGCACCGGGAGCCGGGCCGGCGTCCGCAGCATCCTCGCCGGCGAGGAGGTTCTCGAGCTGGCCGTCAACAACGAGGCCGATCGCGTCATCGGGGAGGCCGGTGAAGCGGGCGCAGCGAAGCGTGACCGCCAGCAGCAGCTCGATGTCCATGAACGGGGCGTCGCTGCCGTAGAGGATCCGACCTGGCGGCACGAGCGCAAACAGGGCGAGCAGGTCAGCGGGCACCAGCCAGGCGGTGTCGAAGAACAGGTTCGGGTGGTCGGGAACCTCGCGCCAAAGCCAGGCGAGGTCGGAGATGCCGGCGTGGGCGAGGACGATCGGGCAGCCGCGGTGGCGCTTGGCGAGGTCGACGATCGTGGCGCCGAAGGAACCGACGCCGACCCCGGCGTGGATCAAGATCGGGACCCCGGCATCACCGGCGATGCCGAAGATCGCGTTGACGTTGGGGTGGTCGAGCGGAAAAGCCTCCGAGCGGGGGTGAAGCTTGAACCCCGTGGCCCCGGCGTCGAGCGCCGACGACGCGTCAGCCGCGCCGCTCACCTTCGGATCGAGGCGCGCGAACGGGACGAGCCGGTCGTGATGGCGCCTGCCCTCCTCGACGACTCGGCGATTCTCAGCCTCATACCCGCCGGTCACGCAAAAGGGAAATATCACCGAGCGACCGTCGAGTGGCTCGATGTCGCGAACGTGCTCCTCCGCCGTACGCGTGCTGCCGTCGACGTCGGCGCCGGTGTGCGAGTGGACGTCGAACGGGCGGAGCTCGCCGCCGAATGCGGCGAGCTCGTCTTTGATCAGAGCGGCGGCGCTCAACTGGCGCCGTTCATCCGTCTGGGGTCGGCGCCGACCTGACAACCGAGCTCGCGCCGCATCCATTCGTCGATACCCGGCGGGTAGAGCAGTGCCATCTGCGAGGTGATCGCGAGTGACTGCACCGCCTGCTCGCCGATGCGGCGACGGTGCGACCTACGTGGGGAGGTTCCGTTTAGACCTTTCATGCAGCGATCGTCCCGCCGCGACGCCCACTTCGCATCAGGGCACCACCCTGATCTTTGCCGCCTCAGGCCTAAGGGTGTAGCTCGAACTCGTGCTCGCCGACCCGGACGTCGTCGCCGGCCTCGAAGCCGGCGGCACGGAGGGCGGCGATGACACCGATCTCCTTCAGCCGCTGCTCCAAATAGGCAAGGGCCTCTTCGTTTTTGAGGTCGTGGCGCTCGAAGAGCAGCTCGACGCCGCGGCCGAAAACGCGGTAGCAGCCGTCGCCTTCGCGCTCGACCGAGTAGCCGCCCTCGCCGACCGGCCGGTAAACGCGGTGCTCGGCCTCGAATTCGGCCGGGCCGAGATCCCGGCGCTCGGGTCGAGCAGCGGTCACGGTGTCAGGTAGGTCGACGAGGATCGTGTTGCGCAGCTCATCCAAGCCCTCGCCCGTCGCCGCGGAAACGGCGAGTACACCCTTGACCTGTTCGCCGAGGCGCTGGCGCCACTCGGTAAGCGCCTCCTCCACTAGCTCGGCCGGCAGCAGATCGCACTTCGACAGCACGACGAGCTCGCTCAATCGCTCCAACCCCGCGCCATATGCGACCAGCTCCTCGCGCACTGCCTCGAAGTTCGACTCTGGCTCGCCTTCGACCGGCGCCAGGTCCACCAGGTGAACAAGCATCGAGCAACGCTCGACGTGGGCGAGGAACTCGTGGCCCAGCCCGGCCCCCTCGGCCGCCCCTTCGATCAGGCCGGGAATATCGGCAACTACGGCCTGCCGATCCTCCCCTTCGATCGTCCCCAGAACGGGAGAAAGCGTCGTGAACGGATAGTCGCCGACCTTCGGCTCAGCCCGGGTCAACCGGCCCAGCAGCGACGACTTGCCGGCATTCGGCAAGCCCACCAAGCCGACGTCGGCCAGCAGCTTCAACCGAATCTCGATCCACCCCTCCTCGCCCGAGGTCCCCTGCTCGGCAAACCGCGGCGCCTGCCGGACCGAAGTCGAGAAGCGCTTGTTCCCATGCCCCCCACGCCCGCCATGCGCCACCACGGCGCGCTGCCCGGCGACAACCAGATCGATCTGGCTCCCGTCGACAGCTTCAGCCTGCGTTCCAGCAGGCACGGCGATCAAAAGCTCCTCCCCCCGAGCCCCATGCCGGTTGGAGCCTTCGCCCCCCCGTCCCCGCCCGGCCCGAAAGTGCTTGCTCCCACGCAGAGCCCCCAGATCGCGCCGCGAAGCGTCGCAAACCAGCGCGACATCTCCACCGTGTCCCCCATCTCCTCCATCGGGACCGCCTCTGGGGACATGGGCCTCTCTGCGAAAGCTCACGCACCCATTGCCACCAGCCCCGCCTTCAACCCAGATTTTG
Source organism: uncultured Solirubrobacterales bacterium (assembly GCA_963703175.1). Lineage (GTDB taxonomy): Bacteria > Actinomycetota > Thermoleophilia > Solirubrobacterales > 70-9 > VRUE01. The sequence goes on along the minus strand of OY969794.1, from coordinate 2,405,274 downwards.
GCCTTGTCATACATCGGCTGACGAGAGGCTAGTGGCCACAGCCACACGTCGGCGCAACCGCGACGCCGTCCGCAGCTCGTTACCAGCGGACCGGGAAACGGCAGCAAAACAGGGGGTCGGCACATCGACCCCTAGATCAATCGGCTATGGGAGTGCAGGATCGCCCATACAGGAAGTGTATCGAACGGCGTGCCGGGCTAGGCGCAGATTCCGCCTGAGCGAATGCGACCATCTTTGGCCGATATGGAAGACCTTCAACCGGTTTCCGCGCTGCTGCGCCGAGTTTACAGCGCTCCAGCCAGCGAAAGGATCCTCACCGCCTGGGAAAGGCTGAGCAGCGCCTGGCGCTTGGCCTGCGTGGCGGCGGCATCGCTTCTCCTCCTGGCTGCGGTCGCGGTCGGCTTTGTCCTGTTCAGCTCGAGCGACTGGGGCGGCAAGCTCGCCGGCATCGCCGCGGCAGTGGCCGTTCTCTACGCCGGCTACCAGGTGCGGCTGACCCGAGCGATCGCGAAGCAGACCCTTGCCTACCAGTACTTCGAGCGCTTCAGCGGCTACTCGTTGGAGGAACCGTACGCGGTGGCAAAGGCCTTCTCGTTCGATTGCCCGAGCACCGAGACAGCGGCAAAGCGGCGCTGGGAAGAATTTCAGGGCTGGGAAGAACAAGACCGGACCAAAGTGAAGGACATCCTGTTCATCTTCAACTTCTTCGAGGAGCTGGGCGGCATCTACCGCCGGGGCGCGGTCGATCGCCAGGTGATCAACGAATACCTCGGCAAGTTTGCCCTGCAGTTCTGGGACCGGTTGGACTGGTTTGTCAGCCGCATTCGCGATGACAGAGCAGCGCCCACGCTCTTCGAGGACTGGGAGGAGATGGCTCACGCGGTCAAGCGCGCGCGGAACCGCAAAGACGAGCTGCGCAAGAAGCTTCCGTACCGACCCTGAATCGGCCGATTAGGAATCCCGCAGAACGCTGATCGTGCGGCCCTTGCGCGAAGGCTTGAACTCCACCGTCCCAGCCTGAGTCGCAAAGATCGTGTGGTCGCGGCCGAGGCCGACGCCGTCGCCCGGCCAAAAGCGGGTGCCGCGCTGACGCACGATGATCTCGCCGCCGGTGACCTTCTGGCCGGCGAAGACCTTGACCCCAAGCATGTTGGGGTTGGATTCGCGCCCGTTGCGGCTGGAGCCAAGACCTTTCTTATGAGCCATCGTCGTCCTTTTTAGCAGCCGCTTTGGGTTTGGCCGCTTTCGTCTCTTTGGGCTCAGCTTTCGGCTCGGCTTTCGCCGCCGCTTTACGCGCGCCCATTTTTAGCTCGGTGACCTCAAGCCGGGTCAGCTCCGAGCGATGTCCGGCCTTGCGCCGATAGCCCTTCTTCGGCTTGTATTTGAAGACTTTGATCTTCGGCCCACGCAGGTGCTCGGAGACGGTCGCCTCGACTTTGACCTTCTCCAGCTCTTTCGGCTCCGCGACGACCTCTTTGTCGCGGAAGAGCACGGGACGAAGGGCGACCTTGTCGCCCTCCTTTGCGGACAGCCGGTCAACGAGCAACGAAGTGCCCTTCTCGACCTTGTACTGCTTGCCACCGCTCTCTATGACTGCGTAGGTGCTCATCTGGCGGCGGCGGATTCTAGAGTGTCTGCCTCGGCGCCGTTGCTCGCCGGGTCGCCGAGCAGCGACGCGACCGCCGCCGCGCGCTCGACCCGCTCGATCCGGACCAGCTTGCGCTTGCCAACGAAGCCGCCGCCGCCGCTGACGCTGACGATGTAGGAGTCGATCCTGGCGACCGCGTCGTCGACGTTGTACATGTGCGGCTCGGCGATTGTGACCATGACCTCCTCGCCGACCTTGAACGGCAGCGCCCGCTCCTCGATCTCAGCGCGAGAACCGGCTTCAACCAGGGTGAAGGTGTCGATTGAGAGCGCGTCGCCGCCCTCGAAGTGGAACTGCTTGCCGGTTTCCTCCTCCAGCTCGGCCAGACCGCTGTCGGGCTCGATTAGCTCGGCTGCGACCTTCGGGTTGACCCGCAGCAGGAACGCCTCGGCGTCGGCGTTTTCCGCCGCCATCTCGCGCATCTGACGCAGTCCCTCCAGGGCCACCGTCTCGGCGGAGAGGACGACACCCTCGCCATGGCAAGTCGGACACGGCGCGGTGAGAATCTCGCGCACGCCGTCGGTGATGTTCTGACGCGTCATCTCGACCAGGCCGAGCGGCGAGACCTCGACCACATAGCTCTTCGACTTGTCGGCGTCGAGCGCTTTGCGCAGCGTTTTCAGCACTTTGTCGCGGTTTTTGGCCCGCGCCATGTCGATGAAGTCGATCACGATGATGCCGCCGATGTCGCGCAGCCGCAGCTGCCGTACCGCCTCGTCGGCAGCCTCGGTGTTGACTTTGGTGATCGTCTCCTCGAGGCCACCTTTGCCGCGGCCGGTGAAGCTGCCGCTATTGACGTCAATCACGGTCAGCGCCTCGGTGTAGTCGATGATCAGGTAGCCGCCTGAAGGCAGATCCACCCGGCGCACAAGGGTCGATTCGATCTCCTTGTCGATGCCCCATTTCTCCAGCAGCGGCTTCGTGCCCTCGTAGAGCTCGACTTTGTCGACCAGCTCCGGCGCGGTGCGCTGGAAGAAGCCGGTCACCCGGGCGAGCTGCTTGGGCGAATCGATCACCGCTTTTTCGAAGTCGGAGAGGAAGACGTCGCGCAGGACGCGCACCGGCAGGTCGGCCTCCTGGAAGACCAGGCCCAGCCCTTTGGTTTTTTCAGCCCGGCGCTCCAGCACGTCGTAGAGCTTGTGCAGGTAGCCAACCTCTCGCACGAAGTCCGATTTTTTGGCGCCGTGGGCGGCAGTGCGAACGATCAGTCCACCCGGCCCTTTGTAAGTGCGGTCGACCATCTTGCGTAGCCGGTCGCGCTCGGAATCGGAGAGTCGCCGGCTGACGCCGACGCCGCTGCCTTGCGGCGTGTAGACGAGGTAGCGGCCGGCGATCGAGAGGTTCATCGAGAGACGTGCGCCCTTTGACTTGAGCGGGTCCTTGACGACCTGGACGAGTATCTCCTGCCCCGATTTGATCAGCTCGCTGATCTTGCGGCCGCTACCGCGGCCGCGCTTCGGCGCCTGTTCGCCGTTGGGCAGGACGATCTCGTCGACGTGCAGAAAGCCGTTGCGCTCGAGGCCGATGTCGACGAAGGCGGCCTCCATGCCGGGAAGGACGTTGTCGACCTTCCCCTTGTAGATGTTGCCGACGATCGATCGCCGGCCGCGGCGCTCTATGTAGAGCTCCGCCACATTGCGTTTGCCGCCTTTGGTTTTTGCCTCGAGGACGGCGACACGGGTCTCGCCGCGATCGGCGGACACCAGGATGGTTTTTTTCATTGTTGATTCAGCTCAGTTCAGATAGGTACGCATGGCCCAGACCCTTTCAAGGGGTCACCAGGCGAACCTGCCTTTCTGGCTGAGGCGCGCTTGCATGTGAATGCTCTGAAGCACTCCCACCGCGAGTAACGTCGCCAGCACGGAGGAACCCCCGTAACTGAGCAGCGGTAGGGGGATCCCGGTGATCGGCATGATCCCCAGGTTCATCCCCACGTTGACGAAGACCTGAAAGAGCAGCATGGCGGCAATGCCGCCGGCCACAAGGGTCCCGTACGAGTTCTTCGAGAGCGTCACGATCCGCAGCGCCCGCCAGATCAGCAGGGCGTATAGGGATAGGACGAATGCGGCCCCAATAAATCCATAGCGCTCACCGATCACCGCAAAGATGAAATCGGTGTGCCGCTCAGGGACAAAGTCGAGCCGCGTTTGGGTAGCCAGGTCGCCCCGACCGGTCTTCTGACCGGAGCCGATGGCGATCTTGGCTTGGTTCTGCTGATAGCCCGCGTCGCTGGGGTCCCCGCTTGGATTCGCGAAGGAGGTCAGCCTCTGTTGCTGATATTCCTTCAACACGGGCGTTCCGATTGCCGGAGCGACCACGAGGACCAGTGCTATGAGTGCGACGAGAGCCGCGCCGATCACCGCGAAGTGCGTCCAACGGACGCCCCCCACGTACATCACGGCGAGGGTGATTGCCCCGTACACCAGGGAGGTGCCGAGGTCCGGCTGCAGGAATACAAGCGCAGCCGGGGCGAAGCCAAGGCAGAGGTAGCGCACCGTGCGCTGCCGTGCCGAGCCCCGCCGAGCGCCATCGATAACAAAGCCGGCAAGGGCCAAAACAAGCAAGACCTTGCCCAGCTCCGATGGCTGGAAGCTAAAGAAGGGAAGTTCAAAGGCACGCCGTGAACCGCGCGCGGCGAAGCCGAAGACAAAGACGAGCGAGACGCTGACGCAGAGGAAGGTGTAGATGCCGACCCGCAGCTCGCGGAAGCGCGAGTAGTCGATCCGCGCCAGCAGGTACATGCCGATCAAGCCGAGGGCAGCGTAGATCAGCTGTCGGTCGACGTAGTAGCCGGGATCGCCGGGGATGTCGTGCTTGGTCGCCTGACCGAGAGTGAAGACGCTGAAGGCGACCAAGCCAATCGCGGCAAGGCCGAGCCCGACATCCATATAGGGCAAGCCGAGGCGCTCGGCGATTCCCGGTCGCAAGGCGAAGGGCTCGGGACGAGCTCGGCGGGTGCGGGTCGCGTACATCAGCCTTTGCCTTCCTTGGACCCGGAGCCTTCCGAGAGCTTGCCGGCGAAATAGGCTTCGAGGATCGTCTTTGCTGCGGGCGCCGCCGCTTCGGCGCCGAAGCCGCCTTCCTCCATCGTCACGAAGGTGACGATACGCGGATCGGGATATGGAGCGAGCACTCCGTACCAAGATTGGTCCGCGTACGGGGGTCGCTGGGCGGTTCCGGTCTTGCCTGCAACCGGGATCGGAAAGCTGCCGAAAACGTCAAACGAGGTCCCGCCTCCGTTCTGCGCGGCGTCGTGCAGGCCTTCGAGGATCGCTTCCCGGTACCCGGGATCGATCCGAACGTGGCGGCGCGGAGCGGGGTCAAATTCCCTGATGACGCGCCCGGCAGCATCATCCACCTGCATACCGACGTGAGGGGTGACGATCGTGCCACCGTTGGCGATCGCCGCGTAGGCGGTAGCCATCTGCAGCGGGTTGGTCTGTAGGTCGCCCTGCCCCGTGGCGAGCTGCACGTTGTCGCCGGCGGACCACGGCCGTTCCGTTTCGCCTTCGGCGTAGAGCTGGTTGCGCCAGTGCTGGGAGGGCAGCAAGCCTTCGGTGGCGCCCGGTAGGTCGATACCGGTCGGCCTACCGATACCGAGGGCATGCGCCCAATGCTGCAGGTCGCCGCTATCCCACATCCGCAACCCCAGGGTGTAGAAGAAGACGTCCGAGGACACTTCCAGCGCGCTGACCAGACTGACGGACCCGTTGGCGGCTTCCCCGGCATTGGTAAAGACCTGACCGCCGACGACCAGCTGACCGGGGTCGTAGATGACCTCATCCGGCGTCAGGTTGCCGCTTTCTAGAGCCGCGATCGCGGTTATCGGCTTGAAGGTAGAGCCAGTCGGATAGAGACCCGCGATTACCCGGTCAGTCAGCGGCGCCAGAATTTCATCGCGGTAAAGTTCGTTTACCTGGGCCTGAGTCATCGGCCGCGTGAAGACGGACGGTTCATAGGTCGGGTAAGAGCCGAGCGCGAGGATTTCACCGGTATGAACGTCCATCGTGATGAAGCCGCCGCGCAGGCCAAACGACGCCATCGCCGCTTCCCCCGCTTCCTGCACGGCCGAGTCGATCGAGAGCTTCAGGTTGTCCCCGGGCACCGGCGGTTCGGAGACGAGCTGCCCGTTTTTGGTCGGCTGACCAAAGGCATCGACCTGGATCCGCTCAATGCCAGGGGTGCCGCGCAGGAATTTGTCGTAGGTGTCCTCGACCCCATCCTGGCCGATCTCATCGCCCGGCTGGAGGCCGTGAAAACGACTTTCTTTCAACTGTTCTTCGGAGACCTCGCCGACGTTGCCGAGGATGTGCGCGGCGAGCGTCCCATGCGGGTAGCGGCGCACGAAGACCCGCTGGACGCTTACGCCCGGGAACCGGACCTGGTTCTCCTGTAAGTAGAAGACGAGGTAGCTGCCGACGTCGCGGCGCAAGGTCACCGGCGCGCTTGCGGCCAGTTTGAGCTGTTCGTGCATCGTCTTGCGCAGGCGCGGCAATGAGCTATGAGTAAGGTCGGCCAGCTTGGCCAACTCAGCGTGGCGTTGGCGCGGGTCTTCGGGCAGCTTGTTGGAATTGACCTGAAGGGCGAGACTGGTCCGGTTAGTGACAAGCGGCTTGCCGCTGCGGTCGAGGATCTCTCCGCGCGGCGCGCTGACCCTGTACTCGCGGGTGCGGTTGTTGTTCGCTTCGGCGAGGTACTTTTCGCCGTTCAGGATCTGCAGGAACCAGAGGCGGAAGAAGAGCACCCCGAAAAGCGCCAGAGCTACGCCGCCAAAGATCGCGATGCGCAGCGCCAGCCTGTTGTTCATCTGTGGGCCCGATTCGCCGGAGCGCCGGTACATCAGGTCCTCCCCAGCACAGTCGGCTGACGACGGCGCATGACCTTGGGCTCCTCGACCAAGGCCGGGCGCAGCACCCGCCGCAGGCCGAAGTAGATCGGCCAGGCGAGAAAGAAGGCGTAAATGCTTTTCAGCGCCATGTCGCGGACGATCAGGATGCTGACCGGGGCATCGATGCCGAGTATCACCTGCACAACAGCAAAGCCGAGCTCAGTAAACAACGTCAGCGCCATGCAGATCAACGGTGGGACCAGGGCACTGTGGATGTCGAAGCGCTCGCGGAAAAGCCCAGCCAGATAGCCGGCACCAAGCAGGACGAGCGAGGAGCCACCGAGCGGTGCGACCAGCAGGCAATCGACCAGGAAGCCAAGCGAGAAACCGGCCACGGCGCCGGTCAAGCTACCGCCGAGCAAGCCAAGCGAGACGACGACGACGGGCAGGATGTCGGCGCTGGTGTGGAGGAACTCGACCCGCGAGAAGAAGGAGAGCTGCAGCAGCACAGCGAGGATCGCGATCGCAGCGAGCCGGGCGAAGATCTTCGGCGTGACGATCATCCTCGCGAACCGCCGGTCAGCACCTGGACAAGGTCGAGATTGGCGATGTCGGCGTAGGGTCGCAGGTGAACCTGTTGGCTCGCCTCCTGCTCGACGATCGGGGCGCTGGTCACTTCGCCCACCGGCAGACCCGGCGGAAAAAGCGATGCCAGGCCCTCGGCGCGCCAGCCCGAGGTAACGACATCCTGCCCGCCATGGACGTTCTTGGTCGAGTCGATGAAGTCGAGGATCAGGTCTTCGGGATCGCCGACATCGGGGCGGATCACGCCCTGCACACCTCCGGGAACAACCTTCGCCGAGACCGCGCTGGCGTGGTCGGTGATCAGCGTCACCTGAGCCGAGCCGCCCTGGGTCGAGGCGACTACACCGACCAGGCCATCTCCGCTGACCACCGGATCGTCGACCTTGACCCCATCGCCGGAGCCGACATCGACAGTCACGGTCGAAGTCCACACGGTCGGTGAGCGGGCGATCACACGCCCGGTCACCGGTTCATAGGCAGATTCGGCCAGCGCCGGGCCACGGTCGAGCGCGACCAACTTACGCAGCTGCGCGTTCTCCTGTAGCGCCTCCTGGCCAGCAACGGCTTGCCGGCGCACAGTCGCCAGCTCTGCCTTAAGGCGGCTGTTTTCGCCGCGCGCGTCGAAGGTCTTGTCAAACCAGCCGACCGTGTCGCGGGCGGGCTTCAGCGCCCGGTCGGCGACCGCCTGCAACGGACTGAAGATCGTGCTGACGCCCCGCTGCACACCACCCGAGCTCTGCCCATAGGTGATCGTCAGCAACAGGAAGGAGCCGATGATGAGGAAGGTTAGTACCGCCCTACGGCGGCGTACTTGCTTGCGATACACGGCTGAAACCTAAGTTTGGCGCTTTATATGAACGGCGGCTAAGCAACGCGTGCCGTTCCTGAGTTCATCTTGCTGGCGCGGTGGATCGTCTCGAACTCCTCCAGCGAGATGCCGGAGCCGACGGCCACACACGTTAACGGCGACTCTGCCAGTTGACAGGGCATTTGACACTCGTCGCGGAGGCGCTGTTCGAGTCCTTGCAGAAGCGCACCTCCACCAGCAAGAGTAATACCCCGGTCCATGATGTCCCCCGCGAGCTCGGGCGGGGTGCGGTCGAGCGTGTCCTTTACCGCGTCGACAATGTGGCTGATCGTTTCGTCGAGGGCCTCTCGCACCTCGGCCGAACCGAGGGTGATCGTCTTCGGCAGCCCCGAGACAAGATCGCGGCCGCGAATCTCAACCTCGACCTCCTCGGACAGCGGCGAGGCCGACCCGGCCTCGAGCTTGACCTCCTCCGCCGTCTGGGTGCCGATTGCAAGTTTGTAGTGCTGTTTGCAGTGGTGGACGATCGCCTCGTCGAGCTCATCGCCGCCGACCCTGATCGACTGCGAGACGACGATTCCGCCGAGTGAGATCACCGCCACCTCGGTGGTCCCACCGCCGACGTCAACGATCAGCGACCCAGTCGGCTCGGCCACCGGCAAGCCGGCGCCGATTGCCGCCGCCATCGGCTCCTCGATCAAGTAGGCCTTACGGGCGCCGGCGGAGAGGCAGGCCTCCTCGACCGCGCGCTTCTCGACCCCGGTGACACCGGAGGGAACGCAAACGACAACCCGTGGGTGAGCAAAGCGGTTCGAGTGCACCTGTTTGATGAAGTGACGCAGCATCTGTTCGGTCACATCGAAGTCGGCGATTACCCCGTCCTTGAGTGGCCGGATCGCGGTGATCGTGCCGGGGGTCCGCCCCAGCATCCGCTTCGCTTCAACCCCGACCGCATGAACCTGGCCGCTGCGCGAGTCGATCGCCACCACCGAGGGCTCCGAGAGCACGATGCCGCGACCACGCACGTAGACCAGGGTGTTCGCAGTGCCGAGGTCGACCGCCATGTCGCGGCCGCCGAGCCCGGTCAGGTAGCTGAACAGGCCCATATGTGCAATTTGGGAGAAATGACGGCGCAATCATCCCAGATGTCCGAAACCGGCCAACTCAGGCGCCAGCTCCAGCAACAGACCGACCGGCAGCCCGACCACGTTCGACACACTGCCCTCAATCCGCTCGACCAGGGTCGACCCCAGCGTCTGGATCGCGTAGCCGCCCGATCTGCCGCGCCACTCCCCGAACCTCACATAGCGCTCAACCTCAGTCTCACTCAGCTGCTTGAACACCACCGAGGTCCGGTCCAACCCTGATCGCTCCTCCCCGTCCACAAGCACGACGAGCCCGCTCATCACCGTGTGCGCACGCCCCGACATGCGCTCCAGGTACTCGCGCGCCTCAACCTCGTCAGCGGGCTTGCCAAGTGCTTTTCCATCCAGAACAACATCCGTGTCACATGCGAGCACCAGGCGCGCGGGTCCTGTCACGGCAGGGGACCCACCACCCCCTGCGGTAGCTAAAGCTTCCTCGGGGGTGGTCCCCCCTGCCGCGCCACCCGCGCGAGCGGCGTTTGCCTTGAGACGAGCGTTCTCGAGGACCTCAAACTCAGGATCACCCCCAGTCAGCTCCTCCACGCCGGGGACGACGATGTCGAACTCAACACCAAGCTTCTGGAGAAGCTCGCGTCGTTGAGGAGACCCCGATGCGAGCACCACCCTCGGAGTCATCGGCGGGATGTGGGCAGGGGGTGAAGCGTCTTGTACTTTTTCGTCAGCAGCCTTCGGGCGACAGCAATCGGGCGTTCCACCGAAAAAGTTAAGCGAAACCCCCTGCCCATAGCCCGCCGACTAAGCCAGCTCGGGAAACCAGATCGAGATCTCCCTCTCTGCCGACTCGTCGGAGTCGGAGCCGTGGACCATGTTGAAGGTGACCTCGAGCGCGTAGTCGCCGCGGATCGAGCCAGGAGCCGCCTCAACCGGATTGGTCGCCCCAATGAGTTGGCGCGCCGCGACGACCGCTTCGGTCCCCTCGAACACCATCGCCACCAGAGTGCCGCCGGTGATGAACTCGACCAGCTCACCGAAGAAGGGCTTCTCGCTGTGCTCGGCGTAGTGAGCGTTGGCGATCTCCTCGGAGGCCACCAGCGTCTTCAACGCTGCGATTCGCAGGCCCTTGCGCTCGAACCGGGCAATCACCTCGCCGCTCAAGGCGCGTTCAAAAGCGTCAGGCTTGACGAGGATCAGGGTCCGGCTCACGGCTGGGGCTCCTTTGCTGTCGTTTGGGTTTTGAAGTCTCTTTTGGTCCCTCGCGTCGCGGCTCTTTGCCGGCTGCAGGTTCGACTGGCGCGGCACGCTCTGTTTTCGGCCGAGGCGCTTTGCGCTCCTCGCGGGGCGCTTTGCGTCCCTCGGGGCGCGCTTTGCGGCGCGGCCGCTCGCGTTCAGCCAGCGCCGTTTCACAGTACGGGCAAAGCGCCCAGCTGGGATCCACTGGCTTGTGGCAGCTAGGGCAGGGCTGCTTGAGGCGGCGCTGGCACTCAGGGCAGCGCAGGAAGTCGTGCTCGACCGGGAAGCCACAGCCCGGACAGGAGTGCTCTGTCAGCTCGCGTACGCGCAGCTCGGCGGCTTTGATCTCCAGCTCGCGTTCGTGCGCGTCCTCGAGGAACTCCGGCGGCCGCACGATCGCGTAAATCGCCGTGCCCAGGTAGGGGATGAAAGAGGCCAACGTGGCGCAGCCGATCAGGAATGGGTCCTTGATCCGGCGCCTGGCATCGAGATAGGTGAAGACGATCAACGCCAACCAGACGACAACCAGCATCAGGATGAGCAGGTTGACGACCAAGTTGAGGCCGTTGTTGCTGATGCCGAAGGTCGCTATAGCCATGGATTTGTGCGCTCGTCTGCGGGAGGAGCGGCGGTGAGTCTACTTCGCCGCCTGCCTCGCTAACCCTGTCGCAGCACTAGATCTAGAGAAAGAGGCTGCCGAAGAGGTAGCCGAGCCCAAAGAAGACCAAGATCACCGCAGCGACGACCGCGGCCACCAGGGCCATCATCGAGAGCAGTTCGGTTCCGGCGCTTTTAGTAGCCATCAGGGCGTTAATCCTAACGCCGCCCTCGCCGGAGCCAGCGTGTAGTGGGAGCCGGTGACGAGGAAGACACCACCAGCATCCAGGGCACGCCCCCGCCCGAGAGCAACGGCGGCATCGAAGTCAGCCTCGACCTCCGCATTCAACCCGACGTCTTCGCATATACGAGCAAGCTCAGCGGCCCCAAACCCCCGTCGACGGGCCGAAAAGAGGAGCCCGACTCCTCTTTTCGGCCCGTCGACGGGCTGGTCGGGGAGTTCGGTGCAAATGACCTGGTCTAGGACCGGGGCCAATGCCTCGACCATCGCCCCTGCGTCCTTGTCGGCGAGGACCGCCAGACAAGCGATCACCGGGCGGCCTTCGGCAATGCCAGGCAGGGTTTCGGCCAGCGCTCGGGCGCCGTCGGGATTATGGGCCGCATCCAGAAAAGCCGGCGGTTCGCCGGAAATGCGCTCCAGCCGACCGGGAATTTCCAGCTCGGCGGCGACGACACTCGCTCGCTCGCGGTCGAAGTCGCCCAAAAAGGCCTCAGTGGCGGTGCAGGCAAGGGCGAAGTTGCGCCGCTGAAAGCCGCCTAGGGCATGTAGCTGAATCTCGGGGTCGAGGTCCTCGGGCGCAACGATCAGCTCCGCGCCCTTTTCGGCAGCGCTCTTCCGGGCGAGCTCCTCAACGGTCGGACTCACGCGGCCCAGCACAAGGGTCGAGTGATCGCGCAACACCGCCAGCTTCTCCGCCGCGATCTGCTCCTCGCTCTCCCCCAGCCACTCGGTGTGGTCGAGCCCGACCGAGGTCAAGACAGTGACTTTGGAGGGGATCGTGTTGGTCGCGTCGAGACGTCCCCCCAGCCCGGCCTCGATCACGGCCGCCTTCACACGAGCATTTGCGAGAGCGACGAAGGCAGCGGCGGTCGCCAGCTCGAACTGAGTCACCGCCTCGCCCTCCTCGAGACCGCGATTGACGGCCTCCGCGGCTTGCGCCGCGCGCTCCACCGCCAGCGCAAACTCGGCGGCCCCGATCTCGCGGCCGTGGACCAGCACCCGTTCGGACCAGCGCGCCGCGTGCGGCGAGACGCAGGCGCCGGCGGATACTCCGTGTGCCTCCAACAGCGCCGCGATCATCCGCGTCACCGAGGACTTGCCGTTGGTGCCGACGACGTGGATCGAGGCGAAGCGGTGCTGCGGCAGGCCGAGCAGGGTGCTCAGCGCGCGCATCCGCTCCAGGCCCAGCTTCCAGCCGATCGGCTCGAGCGAGTCGAGGTAGACCTCCGGGTCCAGCGGCTCTATTCCGACAGCTCCTCCAGCTCGGCGCGGTAGCGCTCGAGCTTCTCTCGCTCCTCCTCGACCACCTCGACCGGCGCTCGGTCGACAAACTTCTCATTGCCGAGTTTGCCCTCGGCCCGCTTGACCTCGGAGCGCAGCTCCTCGCGGCGCGCCTCGAGCCGGGCGGCAACAGCCTCGGTGTCGATCTCGGCCGAAGCGAGGATCTTGATCGGGCCAACCGCGGCGACTGGGTCCCCCCCATCCTCCGTGAACTCACAACGCGAGAGGCGACCGACGAACTCCTGCGGCTTGATCCCCTCAGCGCGAGCAGGCAGCACGGTTGCTGCCGGCGCCTCAATCAGATCGCGCCAGGCGCGCAACCGCCGCGTCAGCTCGATCCCGGCGCGCACCTCGGCCTCGGCCTCGGGATCGCGCAGCGACTCGTCGGCCTCGGGGAAGGCATGGACGGCGAGATGCCCCTGCTGGGAGGGGTGGTAGGACCAAATCTCCTCGCTGACGAAGGGCATGATCGGGTGCAGCAGCGCCAGGATGCGCTCCAGCGTCCAGAGCAGCGTCGCCGAAACCTCCACCTCGCCCTCGTAGAGGCGTGGCTTGACGATCTCCAGGTACCAGTCGCAGAGCTCCGACCAGAAGAAGGAGTAGGCATCAGCGGCGGCGTGGGCAAAGTCGTATTCCTCAAGCTTCGCCGTGACCGAGGCGATCGTCGCCTCCAATCGCGAGAGCAGCCAGCGGTCCTCGACGCTCTGCGGCCGCGGCGCCGCCTCGACCGCGGCGACGTTGAGCAGGATCAGGCGGCTCGCATTCCAGAGCTTGTTGGCGAGGTCGGCGCCCTGCTGGACCTTGGCGTCGGAGAAGCGCACGTCCTGAGTCGAGGACATCGCGAGCAGGCCGAAGCGCAGCGCGTCGGCACCGTGCTCGTCGATTTCCTCCAGCGGATCGATGCCGGTGCCGAGGCTCTTCGACATCCGCCGCCCGTCGCGTGCCTGGATCACCGAGTGCACGTAGACGTCGCGGAAAGGGACGTCGCCGGCGAACTCGATCCCGGTCATGATCATCCGCGCCACCCAGAGGAAGAGGATCTCGCGCGCGGTGGTCAGAAAGCTGGTCGGGTAGAAGGCGCGTAGCTCGGGCGTGTCCTCGGGCCAGCCAAGCGTGGCGAAGGGCCACAGCGCCGAGCTGAACCAGGTGTCGAGCACGTCCTCCTCCTGGCGCAGTTCGCCGCCGCAGGCGCCGCAACGCTCGGGCGCCCGCTCGGCGACATAGGTCTCCTCGCACGGGTCGCAGTACCAGACCGGGATCCGGTGACCCCACCAGAGCTGGCGCGACACGCACCAGGGCCTGATCTCACGCATCCAGTCGAGGTAGACGCGCTTCCATTGCGGCGGCGTGATTCGCACCTCGTCGCGTTCGACCACCTCGATCGCGGGCGCGGCGAGCTCGTCCATACGGCAGAACCACTGCAGTGAGATCAACGGCTCGATCCGTGCCCCGGAGCGCTCCGAGAAGGGGACCGAGTGGACGTAGGGCTCCTCGGCGCGCAACCGCCCCTCCTCGCGCAGCGCCGCCACCACCGCCTCCTGAGCCTCGGCGGCGCTGAGACCGGCAAAGCGCTCTCCGGCCTCCTCGTTCATCCGCCCGTCGGGGCCGATCACGCCGATCTCCTCCAGTCCGTGCTTGCGACCGATCTCGAAGTCGTTGGGATCGTGTCCGGGGGTGATCTTCAGCGCCCCGGTGCCGAACTCGGGGTCGACGTGCTCGTCGGCGACGATCGGCAACCGCCGCCCTACCAGCGGCAACAGGCAGTGCTGCCCGACTAAGTCGGCGTAGCGCTCGTCATTCGGGTGGACGGCAACCGCGGTGTCGGCCAGCATCGTCTCCGGGCGCACCGTGGCCACGGTGAGGAGACGGTCGGAGCCCTCGACCGGGTAGTCGATCGAGTAGAGCGTGTCCTCGACCTCGCGATTGACGACCTCTAGGTCAGAGATCGCCGAGTGCGAGCCGGGGTCCCAGTTGACCATGTAGTTGTCGCGGTAGATGTAGCCCTTGTCGTAGAGCTGCTTGAAGACCCGATAGACGGCCTTGACGTAGCCCTCGTCGAGGGTGAAGCGCTCGTTCTCGTAGTCGAGGGAGGCGCCGAGGCGCTTGTACTGCTCGACGATGCGCGAGCCGTACTCCTCTTTCCAGGCCCAGACCCGCTCGACGAAGGCCTCGCGGCCGATCTCTTGGCGCGAGGTGCCCTCCTCCGCCAGCATCTTCTCGACCACCGCCTGGGTGGCAATGCCTGCATGGTCGGTACCCAGCGTCCAGAGCGTGTTGCGCCCGCGCATCCGGTTCATCCGAACCAGCGCATCCTGCATCGACCCGTTCAGCGCGTGCCCCATATGCAGCACCCCGGTCACATTGGGGGGCGGAATCGCAACAGAAAAGTTCTCCTCGGGAGAACCCTCGGCTTTGGGATGGAAATACCCAGCTTCCATCCACTCAGCAAAGATCCGCCGCTCAACCTCGGCAGGTTCGTACCGGGTCGTCTCCTCAAGCTTCTTTCGCCGCACGTCGTCCACGCGGCGAGTCTAGATACCTCGCGAGGGAGGAGGGACCGGATGCCCCTGCTCAGGAGGCTCCCGGAACTGCGCACCGAAGCCCGACATACGACTCAGCTGCGCGACGGCCTCATGAGCAGGGGCATCCGGTCCCTCCCCTTCTACGCAGTTTCCTCATCCAACCCCTCGTCGGCCGCACCAATGTCCTGGTGAGCCGCCTCGGTGACCAGAGTCGGTCGGCGGCCTTGGACGATCGTCTCCTTGGTCACCACACACTTGGTCACGTCGCGACGCGAGGGCAGCTCGAACTGGACGTCGAGCAGCGTCTCCTCGAGGATCGAGCGCAGGCCGCGGGCGCCGGTCTCGCGCTCCAGCGCTTTGTCGGCGATCGCATCGAGGCTGTCCTCGGAAAAGACCAGCTCGATGTCGTCGAACTCGAAGAAGCGTTGGAACTGGCGGGTGAGAGCGTGCTTCGGTTCGGTCAAGATCGTAATCAGATCGTCACGAGAGAGCTGGTGGATCGCGGCCACGACCGGCAGGCGGCCGATGAACTCCGGGATCAGGCCGTACTCGATCAGGTCCTCGGGCAGCACCTGCTCGAACCACTCGCCCTTGTCCTTCTTCTCGCGCGAGGAGATTTCGGCACCGAAGCCGACGCCCCGATCGCCCACCCGCCGCTCGATCACCTTGTCGAGCTCGGCAAAGGAGCCGCCGCAGACGAAGAGGATGTTCGTCGTGTCGATCGTCAGGAACTCCTGGTGGGGATGCTTGCGCCCGCCCTGCGGCGGCACCGATGCCGTCGTCCCCTCGAGGATCTTCAAGAGCGCTTGCTGCACGCCTTCGCCGGAGACGTCGCGGGTGATCGACGGGTTGTCGGCTTTGCGCGCGATCTTGTCGATCTCGTCGATGTAGATGATCCCCGTCTCGGCTTTTTTGACGTCGTAGTCGGCGGCCTGGATCAGCTTCAAGAGAATGTTCTCGACGTCCTCGCCGACGTAGCCGGCCTCGGTCAGCGCGGTCGCGTCGGCAATCGCGAAGGGGACGTTGAGGATGCGAGCGAGGGTCTGAGCGAGCAGCGTCTTACCGCAACCGGTAGGGCCGAGCAGGAGGATGTTCGACTTCTGCAGCTCGACCTCGGGGTCGTCTCCCTGGGAGGCCATCTGGACCCGCTTGTAATGGTTATAGACGGCGACCGAGAGGGCGCGCTTGGCGACCTCCTGGCCGACCACGTACTCCTGCAGGACCTCGTGGATCTCGAGCGGTTTGGGCAGGTTCTCGAGCTCGACGCCCTCGCTGGGCGGAGTCAGCTCCTCATCGATGATCTCGTTGCAGAGGTCGATGCACTCGTCGCAGATGTAGACGCCGGGACCGGCGATCAGCTTTTTGACCTGGCGCTGCGACTTGCCGCAGAAGCTGCAGAGGAGCTGCTCGTTCGAGTCTGTGGGACGTGCCAAAGCGGAAATCCCTCCTTGCGGGGGCGGTAGTTGCCTACCGGCATCGCGCCCCAAAAGCTTAATGGGGACCGCAACCCGGCCATCTCGCTGCCGTCGTTTACTGCGGAGCGGCGGCGGTCCCTTCTTGCGGGCAAAGCCTTGCGTGCGGCGCGATACGGTGACGACGATGTCGATTGAGGTTCGCGTCGAGCCAATCACCGAGCGACAACTGACGATCCTGCTTCCGATGATCGCCGCTTACCAGCGCTTCTACGAGGTCGAGGAGATCGACGAAGAGCGCAATCGCTCCTTCTTCTCCCGCTTCCTTGCACCAAGCGACGACGGCATGCTGTTAGGTGCCTGGCGCGGCGAGCAGCTGGCCGGCTATGCCTGCCTTTACTGGCACTTCACCTCGCTCATCCCGGCCGAAACGGTGCTGCTGAACGACCTCTACGTCGACGAGGTGCACCGCGACGAAGGCATTGGCCGAGCATTGATCGAGGCCAGCGCCGGGGTGGCTCGCCAACGCGGCGCCCATCACCTCGAGTGGACCACCCAGCCCGATAACACGACCGCCCGGCACCTCTACGACTCGACCGGCGCCGAGCGCAGCGAGTGGGTCGGGTACGAGCTGCGTCTATAGATAGTCCGCGGTCTTCCGGTGCGCTTTATGTCGCTGGGGCGTGCAAAAGCGCACCGGAAAACCGCTTGGCTGGGCCCTAGCCGTTGACGGCCTTTTTCAGCTCGGCACCCGGGCTGAACTTGGCCGCGGTTTTGGCTGCGATCTGCATCGACTCGCCGGTCTGGGGGTTGCGACCTTCGCGAGCGGGCCGATCGACCGTCGAGAATTTGCCGAAGCCGGTGAATTTGACGTCGTTGCCGGCCTTGAGCTGAGCCGTGATCTCCTCGATCGTCGCGTCGAGCGCGGCCTTGGCCTGGCCGTTATCGAGCCCGGTTCGTGCGGCGACCTGCTTCGCCAGTTCATCCTTGGTCGTAATTGCCATCCTGTCTCCTCAGTAGTGGGCGCACGGCCGGGTTCGGCCTGCTGTCAAGCGGGTTTTTACAGATCGGACCGGGCGGAGCGCGGGTCTAGCGCTTGACGATGTTGTGAATCTCCATCACCTCTGGCTCGCCGGGCTCGATTCCGACCTCCGAGAGCACCGGCATCAAGCGCTCGCCAAATGCGTCGAGCTGCTCCTGGGAATCCCAGATCTCGCTGACACGAAGGTTGCCATTGGTACCGAAGCAGACGTGGTAGTCGAGTCCGTCGGGTGGGAAGTCACCCGCCTCCTCGAGCATGCGGATGCTCTCGTCGTACTGCGCCGCCGTCAAGGACGCCGGGGAAAAGCGGATGAGGACGCTCATCGGTTCCTCCTTAGTCGAGTTCAGACGACCCTATCCCCCCAGCAAGCTCGGCACTGGCGTTGACCGCTCGACGACGGCTGAACCATCGCCTTAGGTGTAGCGATCCCAACGCTGCAGGGCCGGCTCGGGGTCGACCGGGCGGCCGTGGACGTGGATCTCGAAGTGGAGATGACAGCCGACCGTGCGGGCATTGCCCGTCTTTCCGACCGCGCCGACCCTCTCCCCCGCCCAGACGCGCTCGCCCCCATTGACGGCGGCGGGGCGGACCAGATGAGCGTAGAAGTAGCTGCGCCGCTCGCCCTCGCCGTGGATCAGCAGGTAGTTGCCGTAGAGGACCGGGTCGTAGCCGGCGCGCAGCACCCGGCCGGTGGCCGCGGCGACCAGGGGCGTGCGGCAGGCGGCGACGATGTCAAAGCCCTCGTGGGTGCGGCCGCCGCTACGCGGAGCGCCGAATTCGCCGACGGCGCCGCGCGTCCAGTGCGGGCCTTGGACAGGGAAGGCGTGGGCGTAGAACTCGGTCCCGCCGTCTCGTCCCAAACCACCTTGCGCTGAGGAGACCGGGGAAACCGCCGCAACCGCAACCAGCAGCAAGCCGATCGCGGCAGGGGTGAAGCGTCTTGTACTTTTTCGCCGTCGGGCCGGCGGACGACCAGTAGGCGACCCACCGAAAAAGTTAAGCGAAACCCCTGCCGCGATCGACTTGCAGGGACTCAGTGGTGTTCGATGACGCGGTCGACGATGCTGTACTCCTTCGCCTCCTCCGCGGTCATGAAGTAGTCGCGATCGGTGTCGTTCGTGACTTTGTCGAACGGCTGGCCGGTGTGTTTGGCGATGATCTCATCGAGCCGGCGGCGGGTGTCGATGATCTCCTTGGCGTGAATCTCAATATCCGCCGCCTGGCCCTGGAAGCCGGCCGAGACCTGATGGATGAGGATCTTCGAGTTGGGCAGCGCCATCCGCTTGCCCGCCGCGCCGCCAGCCAGCAGCAGAGCGCCCATGCTCATCGCGATGCCGACGCAGATCGTCTGCACGTCGGGCTTGATGAACTGCATCGTGTCGTAGATCGCCAAACCGGCGTAGACGTCGCCGCCGGGCGAGTTGACGTAGATGCTGATGTCCTTATCCGGATCCTCGGACTCGAGGTGCAGAAGCTGGGCAACAATCAGGTTGGCGATTTCCTGATTGACCTGCGTGCCGAGGAAGATGATCCGCTCGTTCAGCAGGCGTGAGTAGATGTCGAAGGAGCGCTCGCCGCGCGAGGTCTGCTCGACAACCATCGGTACAAGTGGGCTCATGGCCGGCACTCTATAGAAGGGCGCTGGCGGACTTCTTGAAGCGGCGATCAGCGGGACGAAGCTGCAAGCTTTGCCCCACTGCCGCCGCTCGCCTTGGCCAGGTACATCGCCCGATCCGCAGCCGCCAGCAACTCGCGCTCGCCGGGCAGCCCGTGCTCGTCAAAGGTCGCCGCGCCGATGCTGATCCGTAGCTCCAAGACGCGGCCATCGATCTTCAGAGGAGCCGTCCGGACGGCCTCGACCAGGCGCTCAGCCGCAGCCTTGGCGCCGGCCGCATCTGCCTCCGGCAGCAGGACAACGAACTCGTCGCCGCCGAACCTGGCGACGACGGCACTGCCACTGCCGTTCAGATCACCGCCACGAGCCAGCGTGTCGGTGGCGCGCAGGTTTTCGTCGAGCACTCGAGCCACCTCGCAGAGCGCCTTATCACCGGCCTCGTGGCCCAACTCGTCGTTGACCTGCTTGAAGCGATCAAGGTCGATCATCAGCAGCGCCCCACCCTTGCCGTAGCGCCGCGTGTAGACGAGCTGGCGGCTCAGCTCCTCCTCGAAGCGGCGTCGGTTGAAGAGACCCGTGAGCGGGTCGCGCTGGGAGAGTCCCTCCAGCTCGAACTCGAGCGCTTTGCGGTCGGTTATGTCTCGAGCAACGCCGTAGATAAGCCCTTCGTCCTGCAGCGGAATCGAGGTCCACTCCAGCCAGTGCACGCCACCGTCTTTGGCGAAATAGCGATTCTGGAACTGGACCGTCTTGGCTCCGTCAGAAAGCGAGGCCGCCTCGCGTTCGGTTTTCTCGCGATCATCGGGGTGGACGAAGTCGAGGAAGGGGCGCCCCTCGATCTCGGCCGGCCGGTAGCCAAGGGTCCGCTCAAACGCCGGGTTGACCCGCTTGAAGCGGCCGTCGAAGCCGACCGTGGAGATCATGTCGAGCGAGAGGTCGAAGTGACGCGTGCTCTCGGCCTCGGCCTCGCGCAGCGTCGTCGCGAAACGCCCGATCAAGGCCCCGATGAAGACGTAAACGACGGCGCGATTGACGTACCCCAGCGCCGTAACCGGCTGGTCCAGCATCAGGGTGCCGATCGAGGACAGCACGAAGGCGACGGCACCGGCCAGGACGCCAGCGCGAGCGCCAGCCGAGATTGCGATCAGCACCACCGGGATCACATAGAGGAAGCTGATCGCGTCGCCGAGGGTGCCGACCGTCGCCCGAGCGACGAAGATCGCAGCAAAGAGGACGGTCGCGGCGGCGATGCTGGCAAGGCGACGCTCTGTCAGCAATTTCATGGCGCTACCCAATATCGGCTAGCAGACGCCCGCCACAAGCAATGCAAGCGATTATCCGAGCCAGGAGAGGCTCAGGAGTCGTCGTCACCCGGGGTCCAGAGCGAGCCAGCCTCTTTGCGCTCCTTCTCAGGAGTCCAGATTTGCTCGCGTGCCTCGGCTTGCTCAAGCGGGATTGGCTGCGCCGACTCGGCGACCAGGTCGATCGCCTTGCGGAAGCGGATGTCGTCGCGGATCATCGCGTCGCGGCCGCTCTCGCGCAGGCGCTTCAAGAGCTTCTCGGGTGTCGTCCGCTCGTGCTCGGCGGAATGGGCGAGAGCCTCGACCATCTCCTCCTCGGAAACCTCGATCTCCTCGGCGTCGGCAATCGCCGCCAAGACCGCCTCACGCTTCAGCTCTGCTTCGGCCTCCGGGCGGGACTCCTCGATTATGTCCTCACGGGTTTTGCCCTGCATCTGCAAGTAGGCGTCGGGCTGCATGCCGCGCTGGGCAAGCTGGCGTTCGACCCGCTCCCAACGCTCGGCGGCGCGGGCGTTGGCGAGCTCCTCCGGCAGGTCAAGCTCGGCCTCGGCTGCCGCAGCATCGACGGCAGCAACGCGGAAGTCCTGCTCGGCCCGCTGGCCCAAGGCCTCGGCGAGGCGTTTGGAGATGTCCTCGCGCAGTTCCTCCAGCGTGTCGAACTCTGAGGCCTCAGAGGCGAAATCGTCGCCGAGCTCGGGCAGCACCTTCTCCCGCACCTCTTTGACCTCGACCGTAAAGACCGCGTCTTCGCCCGCCAGATCCTCGGCCTGGTAGTCCTCCGGGAAGGTGACCTCGACCTTGCGCGTCTCGCCACCGTTGACGCCGGCGAGCTGCTCCTCAAAGCCCGCGATCAGCTGGCCGCCGCCGAGCTCGAGCAGATAGTCGCTCGCCTTGCCGCCCTCGAAGGCTTTGCCATCAAGCAGGCCCTCGAAATCAACCAGGAGGACATCGCCATCGGCCGCGGCGCGGTCGACCGGCTCCAGTTTGGCGAAGCCTTCGCGGATCCGCTCGATCTCACGCTCGACCATTTCGGCCGGCGGCTCGGGCTCCGACTTGCCAACCTCGAGACCTTTGTACTCACCCAGCTCGGCCTTGGGCCGAACGGCGATCTCGAACTTGAAGGAGAGCGGCTCGCCCTCGGCCTCGGGGGTCGAGACGACCTCGACACTGGGATCGCCGACCGAGGCGATACCAGAGCCGAGCAGGGCGCGTTCGTACCACTCGGGCAGCGCCTCGCGGATCGCCTCCTCAAGCACGGCGGCAAAGCCGACCCGCTGGAGGACAAGCGAGGGGGGCGCCTTGCCCTTGCGAAAGCCCGGCATCCGCATCTCGCGCGCCAGCGAACGGGCGGCACGGTTGACCGCCTTGTCGACATCGGCGGCCGGAACCTCGACCTCGACGTTGACGCGCGACCCGGGAAGCTCTGAGACCGTTGGCTGCATCGAGCGCGGGACCCTATCGCGCGCGACGCAGCAGCCCTCGCCGCACCGCCACGGCGAAGTCGATTGCGAAGGCGAGCCCGCGTCCGAGCGGACCGGTGACGAGCCAAGCCTTGGCTCTAGTCATCGCGCGCGGCGCCCAGCCGCTCCCCCAACAGCGCCCCGTGCCCAGCGGCGACAGCACGCTGGGCGCGGCGCTCGTCGAGTTCGACCCCACGTTCCCGCGCGAGGTCGAGCAGATCCTGCTTTTCGGTCCCTTCTCGGGCGACCTCGAAGAAGACCCAGGCGAGGACACCGAGCGCGAGGAAAGTCCCCTCGACCATCATGATCACGCCGGCGGTGCTCTGGTCGGCGATCGCCGAGATCCCCCAGTAGCGCTCGCCCGGTGCGTAAATCGGGTAGAGCACCGAGCCCGACCACATCAGCACGTTGCCGAGAATCGCACCGGTGAAGCGAACGCCGATCACGTAGGCGACCTTCCAGCCAGCGCTGAACCACTGTGGCTTGGGCAGCGGACCGAAGATCGGCATCCACATCAGGCAACCGAAGAAGAGGAACGTGGTGTGCTCAAGCGCGTGAATCGGCGCCGCGCCGTAAGCGTCCTGGTAGATCGCGGGGATGTGCCAGAAGAAGAGGTTGAGCGCCCAAAGCGGAAAGGCGATAGCCGGGTGAGTGAGGATCTGGAGGCGGTTGAAGACGCGGATGGCCAGGATCGGCTGCAGTAGCGAGCGGGTCAGACCGAGGACGATCAGCAGCGAGGCGATGTCGCCGATCAATAGGTGCTCGCCCATGTGGGCGAGCACTAGCTCCTCGGAGATGTGGCCGATCGGGCTGAAGAGGGCGATCGAGATCGTCAGCAGCCCGGCGCCGAAGCAGAGCTGGCGCCAGAGCGGCGTGCGGCGACCGTCCCAGGAGAGCACCATCACCCGATGCCAGTAGAGGACAGCCGAAGCGGTAATCGGAATCACCTCGATCGGCACGAAGGCGCCGACCACATGGGCAAAGGGGATGCTCACGAAACCCAGCGTAGCGAGGCGAAACTCAGTCCCTCAACCCGCTACCAGCGAGCACCAACGATCAGCGTGACTCCAGCGTCGCTAAAGCGTTAATGCATCGCTAATGCGGCTCTTTCCTGGGTAGCGGTGGCCGGTTTGAATCAGCTTGCGTTCGTCATAGAACCGGCTGGCCCACCAAGAGTCGGGCCGGGCGAGACGCGTCGCCGCGAGGATGGTCGGGATTCCAAGTAGTACGAACACACCGACAATGCTTAGAGCGTAACGACCTTTTAAGCACCCGACGACGACAAACGGCGACATGAATATCCAGAGAGTGAGCAGAGCCACGCTTTCCTATCGAGCAGCGGAGCCAGAATCTTGAGCCAGACAGGCCAAGCCCAGGTCGCTCGAATCCGTTAGCTTGGCCCGGCCTTGAGTGCCAACGAGCAACGCTTCCCCCCGATCGGCAGCTACGGCTTCCTCTCCGACTGCCACACCAGCGCCCTCGTCTCCTACGACGGCTCGATCGAGTGGCTCTGCTTGCCGCGCTTCGACTCCCCCAGCGCCTTCGCTGCGCTGCTCGACCGTGATGCAGGCCATTTCAAGCTGGCGCCGCGTGGCGTCGTCGTGCCGATCAGCCGTCGCTACCAACCCGGCACGCTGGTGATCGAGACGACCTGGGTAACCGATACGGGCTGGGTCGTAATCCACGACGCGCTGACGATCGGCGACTGGGTCGAGCAGGCGGGACCGGGCTCGCGCCCGGTCACCGAACACGAGTCCGACCACTCGCTGCTGCGGACGATGACCTGCATCGACGGCGAGGTCGAGATCGAGATGGAGTGCCTACCGCGCTTCGCCTATGGCGCCGAGGGGGCCAGCTGGAGTGGCGGCGAGCTCGGCGAAGCGACCGCCCAAGGCGGCGACGGGGTCGAGCTCTGCCTAACCAGTGACATGGAGCTCTCGATCGAGGATGGCGCTGCCCGCGGCACGGTGAGGCTGCGCGAGGACGAGACGGCGTTTTGCGCAGTGACCTGGGGTGAAAACGACGTGGGTGGTCCGCGCAGCGCGCCGGAGGCGCTGGAGCGGCTCGACTCGACCGAAGACTTCTGGCGCAAGTGGCTGCGCGATGGCGATTTCCCCGACCACCCCTGGCGCATTCACCTGCAACGCTCGGCGCTCGTGCTGAAGGGGCTGACCTACGCGCCGACCGGGGCAATCCTCGCCGCACCGACCACCTCGTTGCCGGAGACCCCGGGCGGTGAACGCAACTGGGACTACCGCTTCAGCTGGATCCGCGACTCGACCTTCAGCCTCTGGGCCCTGCACACGCTTGGTTTCGACCAGGAGGCGCGCGACTTCATGCGCTTCATCATCGGCATCTGCCGCAAGGACCCCAAGCTGCAGATCATGTACGGGATCGGCGGCGAGAAGGAACTGACCGAGAGCACGCTCGACCACCTCGACGGCTACGGCGGGGCGCGACCGGTGCGGATCGGCAACGGCGCCTTCGACCAGCGCCAGAACGACGTCTGGGGGGCGCTGCTCGACTCGATCTACCTGCACGAAAAAGCCCTGCGCGGCTCGGGCACGCCGTCGGACCGGCAGCTGATCCGCCAGCAGGTCGAAGCGGCGATCGACGCCTGGCACAACCCCGATCAAGGTATCTGGGAGTCGCGCGGCGAGCCCCAGCACTACGTCTCCTCGAAGCTGATGATCTGGGTCGCGGTCGACCGTGGCATGCGCCTGGCCCGCTGGGCTGGCTTCGACGAGCTCGCCGACGAATGGGAGCGGACCGCGAGCGAGATCCGCGAGGAGATCCTCGAGCGCGGCGTCCGCGACGGGGTCTTCCGCCAGCACTACGACACCGACGCGCTCGACGCCTCGACCCTCTTGATACCGCTGCTGCGCTTCCTCCCCCCCGACGACCCGCGGGTGTGTGCCACCGTCAACGCGATCGCCAAGGACCTGACCCAGCACGGCCTCGTCCTCCGCTACAAAGTTGAAGAGACCGACGACGGGTTGAGCGGCGAGGAGGGAACCTTCCTGATCTGCTCTTTCTGGTTGGTCTCGGCGCTCTCGGAGATCGGCGAGCCGCAGCGAGCACGAGCGCTCTGTGAGCGACTACTCGAGGCGGCCGGGTGGCTCGACCTCTACGCCGAGGAGCTTGAGGCGCAAAGCGGCCGCCATCTCGGCAACTTCCCGCAGGCGTTCACTCACCTGGCCTTGATCAACGCCGTCTCCCACGTGATTGCCGACGAGCAACGCGAGGACGGCGGCCCGACCGCGGTCTTCAGCGAGATGGGCGGTGTCCGCGAGGGCGTCTGAGTCGCACAATTTCGTGCTCAGACGAAGGGCTTTCAGACAAAACAATTCGCTTTCTCCTATATTTCCCTGCGAATGGCAGGGTCAGGGGATGGCAAGAAACGCCACGACAAAGCGAACCATTACCGCCAGGCGGCGCTATGGCATCCCCTGCGGCGCCAGATCCTGCGCCTGATGTTGGACGGTCGGGAGGCCGATGCCGGCCAGATTGCCAGCGAGCTAAACGAGGCGCGCGACAAGATCCTCTACCACCTGCGCGTGTTGCTCCGGCGCCAAGCGCTGAAGGCAGCGTCGCGGGGACAGCCGGCGCCGGCCCTCTATCGCTGGTCTCCACAGGCTCAATGGGCCCGGAAAATGCTTTCTGAGGGGGGAGAGTTTGGGCATCCGCACCCTTAGTAGCTAGAACGATGGACGACGGGAAGGAAATCCAAATGGCCAGCGCAGAAGACGCGACGATCGAGGGTGCGGTATTGCGGCAACTATTGGCGCTGCATCCGATCCAGCTCACACTCGCCGAGCTGATCAGGGAGATAGTCGGCGAATCAACGGACTTCGCGCAGATCGACGCAGTCAAACGTGCGGTGCGCCAACTCACCGCGGCGGGCTTAGCCAACCGCAGCGGCGATGTCGTCCTCCCCAGTCGCGCCGCCTTGCGCTTCTACGAACTGTTCGAGTGAGTAACCCCGCTAGATGCCGGCTCGTCGTCAAGCTCGAGAAACTGCTCGACCGCATCCAGCGTCTCTGTCGGAGACTCCCAGAGGACGTTGTGACCGTTTGGGACGTCGACTCTCGTCAGTAGCTCGCCCAGCTCCTCTTCGTAGCGGCGCTGTTGGCGCGTGCTGTCGAACAAAGGTTTTTTGGCAGCGACGTAGAGCGTGGGCACGGGCGCGATTGGCGGTGGCGCCAGGGTCATATCGCTCCAAGCGACCACCACCGTGCTGGGGCAGAAGCTGAAGCGAAAGCGGCCGTCGGGACCTTTGCGCACGTCGTCTTTTACAAACGCGGCGACAACCTCACGCGGTGAGGCGACGATCGTGTCGTTGGAGAGCAGGGCGTTAAGGGCACCGTCAACGGTGGCGAAGCTCCAGTTGAGACGTTCGATCTCGGCGCTGCGCAGCGCCCGCTCGGGCGACACTGAAAGGCCCGGATCGAGCAGAACCACACCCTGAGTGCGCTCAGCGGACCTTGCCGCCAGCGCGGCCGCCACCAAGCCGCCGAAGCTGTGCCCGAGCCAGGTAACTCGCTCGATGCCAAGCTCACGCACGGTCTCCTCGACGTCGTTTACATGGGTGCCCAGACTCCACGGTGGTTGATTTCCGGACTCGCCGTGACCACGCAGGTCGACGGCGACCACCGAGTGGCCACTTTTTGCCAAGCGCTCTCCCAGCCCATTGAAGACCCGGCCATGCTGGGCCACTCCGTGGATGCAAATGATCGAGCTCTCGTCGATCGGGCCCCACCGGTGCGTGTTCAGTTTCATCGACAATCCTCTCGGTTCATTTGTCTAATCACCGTTACTCGCCGTGAACAGGGCAACGGCGCCCTCGACTTCGACCTCGTAGCTGACGAAACGCTCCGCCAGCGCCGTTTCCAGATCCTCGCGCCGATCGCCGAGGTTGGAGAAGTCGCCCTTCTCGTTCAAGCGCTTTGTCATCTTCATCGAGCGCTTTGTGTGAACGTCCTCCGTACCAAGCACCGTCGCCCCGAATACAGTTCCACCCGGTGCCAACATCCGCTGGGCATGGTCGAAAACAACTGCCTTGTCACGCAGCGTGCCCGGAACGCAGTGCAGCAGGTTGGACATCGCAATTGAATCGAAGGCCTGCTCGGAAAGGTCCCAGGGCTCGAGAACGTTGGCCCGATAAGTGGCGGGTGAGTAGCGGCGGAGGCGGCGTGCTGCAAACTCGAGTGAGTTGGGGTTCATATCCATCAGTGTTATTTCCGGCGCATCGGTCGGAAAACGACACTTGTTGATCAGATACCCACTGGCCACCCCGATGTCGAGATGACGTACATCTGCGTTCTCGTCGTACAGCCGGCGAAGGCGCTTTTTAGAGCAACGCCACAACACCGGCATCGTGTAGCCGAATACGAACAGATCGTAAAAAGGCAGGAATTTACGGGTGTATCCGGCCTGTCCCGCCTCGGCAGCGCTCTCCTTCTCGGCTGTTACCTCATTCTGCATTGACTGACCTTTCCTCAGGTGATTTCGCCAGATTGACAATCAGGTTTTGCACTGCCTCAGCGGTCGTCTCTGCCCGATCCCACATCATCGTGAAGTGGTTGCCGGGAACTTCGACTGTTTCGACCGGCTCGACCGCCGCTTCGAGGCGGTCGATCTGCTCAGCGGTTGCCGAGAGGGGCTCGCTCGCGCGAACCATCAACACCGGGGCGCCCAGCTTCACCGGTGCCCACTCGCCGAACAGCTGGAAGTACTTGGCCATCGCGGTAAGTCGCGCGTCGTCCGGTCGGACGAAGAGCTGCTCGCTCAGGCCTGCGTCGAGGGCGGGTATGAGTTCTAGCAGCGCCGCCGTATCGACCGACGTCGACGGCGTGTCGAGCAGAATGACAGCCATGGGAGGCACACCCTGTGCTTCCAGCTGGGCCGCAACGGCGTGGGCTACCCAACCGCCGGACGAGTAGCCGGCGAGGACAAAGCTTGCATCGAGGCCGGAATCCTGGATTGCCGCGGCCGTCGAGCGCACGAAGGCGTCCAAGCTGGCGGGCAAAGGCTCGGCCTCGGCGAATCCGACCAGAGGCATCACCGAAGTCGGCCTCTTCCCCCGGAAGCCTTTCGCGAACCTGATGTATTCCTGCGCACCTGACATCGCTACAAGCGAAGGCATCAGGACCAAACTGGGCAAATCCGGGCCTTCGGCGAGGCGAACGGCAGGCGGCGATCCACCAGCGCCCAGCGGGTCATCGAAGCTCGGACGGAAATGCGACGCGGTCCTGAGCAATCCCATGAACTCATCCACCTGCCCTTGCTCCCGGGCCCGGCCGAGCAGCGAGACGAAGGTTTCCTTCGAACCGTCGACCATCTCGGCGACGGCACCTGAGCCCAGGTGCCGTGCGATGAAGGCGGCAAGCTCGCGCAGGGTCGGCTGGTTGGCGAGAACCGACACCGGTATCTGGACGCCGATCGCTGCGTCGAGCCGGTTGCGGAGCTCCATCGCCGCAACCGAGTCGACGCCGAGCTCGATGAACGGCCTACCGGTGTCGACCGCGGCAGCATCGTTGTAGCCGAGGAGCTCGGCAATCTGGGCGCGAACGAAGTCCAGCACCGCCGCTTCGCGGCCATCTGACGAGAGGCCGCGAAGGCGCTCGACGAGCGGCTCGGAGACCTCCTCGATGGGCTCGTCGAGGAAGCCTCGCAGGGCCGGTGGCAGAACCAGCAGTGGCCGAGCTGCGTCCTGAGTGACTTCGAGCAGCTCCACGCCAACCGTCGACGAGAAGGCCGCAAGCCGGACAGGCCGGAGCCCAGCGGTCAGCTCGTAGAGATTCCGAGCGCCTTCCAGCATCGGGCGCAGCACCATCTCCAGCGCATCACCAGCGGGCGGCGTGGCGGGGTCGCCGGCGGGGGCGCACTCCACCTGGACCACCGCGCCCAGTGGATGCTCGGAGGGGATCGAGCCAAGCAGTGCCTCGAGTGCGGCGCGATCGGCGAGCTCGGAAGCCCCGGCCAGCAGCAGATGACCGACACCGTGCGCCTCTTCGAGATGGCGGGCGATCGGTCCGTCGTGGCCATCGAGATCGCCGCCGACCAGAACCGTGGCATCCGGGTCCCAGGCCGAGCCGGCGGCCCTCTTCACCCAATCGGCGGGAATGCGTGTCAGTTGTGAGGCGAGTGGCTCGCCCTCGCCCAACTCGTAGAGCGAGCGGCGCTGCCCAGCGAGGCGAAGCTCGTCCACGGCAAGCGGGGGCACCACCACCGAGGCGAGGGGGAGCACCAGCCCACCCTCGGCCTCGTATGCGTCGAGCCTGAGGGCGTTTCCCTCGGGGCCGAAGCCGAGGCGCAAAGTGGATGTGCCGGCGCCGTAGAGGCTGACCTCGGTGTAGATCTGCTCACCGTCCTTCCAGGCCACATCCGGCCCTGGGAAGAGCGGTCCATATTCGGCGGCGACGCCGGCCAAGAAAGCGGAGAGGTCGTCGCCCTCCAGCGGCGCGGCTCCCTGCGGCGGCCAGCTGTCGAGTGATGCGCGGGGAGTCGTGGACTGCATTGCGAGAGTGCCGCTGGCGTGGCAGGTCCAAGCCCCGGCGTCCCGCTCGGGATGGGAGTGGATCGTGACCTCACGCCGGCCCTCCTCGTCGGGATCGGCAATGGTCACCTGCAGCACCGCCGCTTCGCTCTCGGAAATGACCAGCGGCGCCTGCAAGGTGAGCGCCTCAACGGTTCTCGCGCCGCTCGCGGCGCCCGCTCGCAACGCCAGCTCGAGCAAGACGGCGGCGGGCATCAAGGCCATGCCGTCGACGGCATGATCGGCGAGCCAGAGATGAGACTGCAGGGAGACGCGACCGCTGAAGAGGAGTCCTTCACCCCGTCCGCCGGCAAGTGCCACCGCCGGCCCGACGAGGGCCTGGTTGATGGCCTGAGTGGCCGCGTTGGGATCCATCTCCGAGCCAAGCGCGGGCGGCAACCAGTACCGCTCGCGCTGAAACGGATAGGTCGGCAGGGGGACCCGCTTGGCCCCGGTCCCCGCAAAGAGCGCCTCCCAGTTGAGCTCCACGCCCTTGGCGTGAGCTTCGGCGAGGGAGAGGGCAAAGCGCTCTGGCTCGCTCTCCTCGCGGCGCAGGGTGGAGAGCAAGATCGCCTCGCTTGGGTCGTCCAAGACCTCCTCGATCGTCTCTTGGACGCCGAAGGCAAGTACCGGATGGGGGCCGATCTCGATCAGGGCACGCTGTCCTCCCTCGAGTGCTGAACGCAGGACCGGCTCCAGGAGCACGGTCTGGCGCAGGTTGCGATACCAGTAATCGGGGCCGAGCTCGCCTCCCTCGATCAGCCCACCGGTGACCGTGGAGTGCAGGGGAATCTCGGTGGCCTGGGGGGAGATCGGGGCAAATGCCTCCAAGAGCTCTTCCTCTAGGGCCTCGATCTGAGTCGAGTGAGCGGCGTAATCGACCGCTATTGCCTGGGCCCTTATGCCCTCCGCCTCAAAGGCGGCTTGGATCTCTTTCAATGCCACGGGGTCCCCGGAGAGAACCAAGGAGGCTGGTCCGTTGATCGCCGCCAGCGACAGACGCTCCCCAAAGGGCTCTGCGTAGGGGGGGAGTTGTTGTGGGGTGAGGGAGACAGAGAGCATTCCCCCTTTACCCGCGATCTTTGCCATCGCCTGGCCACGCTTGGCGATGATCAGGGCGGCATCCTCGAGGGAGAGTGCCCCGGCAATGTGGGCGGCGGCGATCTCCCCTTGGGAGTGGCCGACGAGCGCTTGGGGGGTGACCCCGCATTCGCGCCACAGCCTTGCCAGGGAGACCATGACCGAGAAGAGGGCCGGCTGGACCATGTCGAGACGATCCAGCCACTTGCCGTCCTCTTCTCTTAGGACCTCGGTCAGCGACCACTCGACGTGTGGGGCCAGTGCCTCTTCGCAGGCGGCCATCTGGGCGGCGAAGGGCGGCGAGGACTCGAGCAGTCCCAGGGCCATGCCCTGTGACTGGGCCCCCTGTCCGGGGAAGAGGAAGAGCGGCTTTTGCTCTTGACGGGCGCTGCCTTTCGCTGTGGTCGGGGAGTCCGTGCCTTGGGCAAGCGCGTCGAGGGAGGCAATCAGCTCTTTGGACTCTGTGCCCAAAACAACTGCTCTGTGCTCGAAGGAGCTGCGGGTCATGGGGAGTGAGTAGGCGACGTCTTTGGGGTCGAGCTCTGGGTTGTCTTTGAGGTGGGCGCCAAGGCGGGCAGCTGCCTGGAAGAGGGCAGGCTCGGTTTTGGCCGAGAGGGTCAGGAGGGTGGGTGTTGGAAGCTCTCTGGGGGAAGCGCCAGAGCTCTCCCCTTCGTGCCGGTCACCTACCGGGAGCTCGGGCGCCTGCTCCAAGATCACGTGCGCGTTGGTGCCGCTGACGCCGAAGGAGGAGACGCCGGCTCTGCGCGGGTGCCCGTTTGGCTCCCATGGCGCCTGCTCTGTCAAGAGCTCTATCTGCCCCGTCTCCCACTCGATTTTGGAGGAGGGTGCGTCGACGTGCAGGGTCTTGGGCAAGACCCCTCTGCGCATCGCTTCGGTCATCTTGATCACGCCGCCGACTCCCGCGGCGGCTTGGGTGTGGCCGATGTTTGACTTGAGCGAGCCGAGCTTCAGTGGCTTCTCTCGCTCCTGACCGTAGGTGGCGAGCAGGGCCCCTGCCTCGATCGGGTCACCGAGGGTGGTGCCGGTGCCGTGGGCCTCTACTGCATCTACATCCCTATGGGAGAGACCCGCGTTTGCCAGGGCCTGGCGGATCACCCGCTCCTGGGAGGGCCCGTTGGGAGCGGTGAGACCGTTGGAGGCGCCGTCTTGGTTTACGGCTGAACCTTTGAGCAGGGCGAGAACCGGATGGCCGTTTTGGCGGGCCTCGGAGAGGCGCTCGAGGACGAGGACGCCCACTCCATCTGAGAAACCGGCGCCGTCGGCGGCCTCGGCAAAGGACTTGCAGCGCCCGTCGGGAGCGAGGCCGCGCTGGCGGCTGAAATCGAGGAAGACGCCAGGGCTGGAGATCACGGTCACTCCACCGGCCAGGGCCAGGTCGCACTCGCCCTGACGCAGCGCCTGGGCAGCGAGGTGCATCGCCACCAGCGAGGAGGAGCAGGCGGTGTTGACGGAGATCGCCGGCCCCTCGAGGCCGAGCGCATAGGAGACGCGGCCGGAGACGACGCTCGATGACATCACCGGAAAAGGCCCGTAGTCCTGGTAGGCAACCCCCGCGAAGACACCGGTTTGGGTCTTGCGCAGCGAGCTGGGATCGAGGCCGGCGTCCTCCAGGGCCTCCCAGCTCGATTCCAGCAGGAGTCGTTCCTGTGGGTCCATCGACAGCGCCTCGCGCGGCCCGATCGAGAAGAACCCCGGGTCGAACTCGCCGGCATCGGCCAGGAAGCCGCCCTCGCGCGCATAGCTCGTTCCTTGGTTCTCCGGGTCAGGGTTGTAGAGGCGCTCGATGTCCCAGCCGCGGTCTTCTGGAAACTCGGTTATCGCGTCGCGGCCCTCGGCGACCAGCTGCCAGAGCTCCCGCGGCGAGCTGACGCCACCCGGATAGCGGCAGGCCATGCCGACGATCGCAATCGGCTCCTCGCTTGCCCGGGCGCGCACGGCGACCTGTCCGGCAGCACCGCTCGCGCCCGCCGCAGCCACCAGATGCTCGGCGAGTACAGCCGGGCTGGGATAGTCGAAGACGACCGTCGCCGGCAGGCGCAGCCCGGCGACGGCACTGAGCCTGTTGCGCAGCTCCACCGCGGTCAGCGAGTCGAAGCCGAGATCCTTGAAGGCCCTGCCAGGCTCGACCTGCTGTCCCGAGGCATGTCCGAGGACCGCGGCGACCTCGCTGCGGACCAGGTCGAGGGCAAGGCCCTGCGCCTCGGCCTCGGGCAGGGTCGCGAGCTTTGCTCCCAAGGAGCCCGAGACCGCACTGCGTCGCTTCGGAGCGCGAACCAGGCCAGCGAAGATCGGTGGCAGCTCGCCGCTGGAGGCCATCACTCTGAGCCCGCTGAGACCGAGACGCAGAGCCAGGGCGGTGGCCCGGTCGGCGTCGAGTGCCCGGTCGAATAGGGCCAAGCCACCCTCGTCTGAAAGCGCCTCGATGCCCTGCCGCCCGAGCCGCGCCAGGTCAGCTTCGCCCAAGCCGGAGGACCGGCCACTCTGATGCTCCCAGAGGCCCCAGCCGATCGAGACCGCCGGCTGGCCTGCAGCGCGGCGCTGCTGAGCGAGAGCATCGAGGAAGGCGTTTGCCGCCGCGTAGCTCGCCTGGCCGGCCAACCCGATGGCTCCCGTCACCGAGGAGAAAAGGACGAAAGCAGAGAGGTCCGACCCCGCGCTCAACTCGTGCAGATTCCATGCCGACTGCGCTTTTGCGGCAAAGACGAGGTTGAGTTGCTCGCGATCTAAGGACTCGATCATGCCATCGGCAAGCACAGCGGCGCAATGAACGACCGCTCCGAGCGGGTGCTGCGTGGAGATCGAAGCGAAGGCTGCCTGCAGAGACTCGCGATCGGCTGCGTCGCAGACCGCGACCTCAACCTCTGCGCCCAGACCACCGAGCTCCTCCTTCAGCGCCTCCGCTCCCGGCTCCTCTGCCCGGTCTCCGGCGACCAACAGTAAATGGCGGGCGCCATGGCGCTGCACCAAGTGGCGGGCCGCCAAGGCTCCCGAGCCAGAGCCGGCTCCCGTGATTAACACGGTTCGCTCGGGGTCGATCGCGATTGGGACGGCACCTGACTCGTTGGCGACCAGCCGGGTGAGGCGCGGTGCCAGCGCCGTGCCGTCCCGAAGGGCGAGCTCGGGCTCCTCCGCGCCCTTGACCAGCGCAGCGGACAGAGCAGCCTGGGACGCCTCGCTGGCGTCGCTGTCGATGAGCAGGAAGCGGCCCGGATGCTCGGCCTGCGCCGAGCGGATCAGGGCCCAGACCGCGGCGGCGGCAGGGTCAGGGACCTCGCCTTCGCCGGCGGCGATCGCCCCGCGCGTGACCAGCGCCAGTCGGGACTCTGTCTCCGCCTCGGTGGCCAACCATCTCTGCACGTCTGCGCGGGTGCTCTGGAGCGCCGAGCGCGCCGCCTCGACCGTCGCGACGTCCGCCTCGATCTCACAGCGCACCAGCTCGACCTCCGGCGGCTCCGCGACTTCCGTGTCGAGCGCTGCCTCCACCCACTCGACCGCGAGCAGATCCCCACCACCCCCAGCCTGCGCCTGCGGAGAGTCCAAAGGACGGAAGTCCAAGGAGCCGACCGCCGCCAGGGGCACCCCCTCGCCATCGGCCATTTCGAGGCCAAGCGCCCCGTCTCCTAGCGTCAGGCGGACGCGCCCCTGCCTGGCGCCGACAGCCATCAGCCCGACCTCTCGCCAGGTGAAGGGGAAACCGAAGTCGGACGCCGCCCGATCGTCGAGCCTTGCCAGCATCGCGCTCTGCAGCGCAGAATCGAGCAGCGCCGGGTGGATGGCGAAGCTCTCCGCCTCGTGGGCGACCTGCTCCGGGAGAGAGACCTCAGCGTAGATTTTCTCGCCGTCGCGCCAGGCTGCGGTCAGTCCCTGAAAGGCAGGGCCATACTCGACGCCGAGCTCCGCCAGGCGGTCATAGATGTAGTCGACCTCGAGCGGCATCGCTCCCTCGGGGGGCCAGACGTCGAGGGGCTCGGCGGCGGCAACAAGCCGCTCGGAAAGCATGCCTGTCGCGTGGGCGATCCACTCGCCGTCCTCACCCTCGGGGCGGGCATGGATGGTGACCTCACGCCGGCCGTCCTCGGCGGCGGGCGAAACGGAGACTTGTAGGGCGGCCGCGCCGCCCTCGGTCAGGACTAAGGGGGCCTGCATGGTGAGCTCCTCGACGGTCTCCGCGCCAACCTGCTCGGCCGCCCGGAGCGCCAGCTCGAGGAAGGCGGTGGCCGGCAGGAGAACCGTGCCGGAGACGGCGTGATCCGCCAGCCATGGATGAGCGTCCAGCGAGAGACGACCGGTGAGCAGAAGGCCCTCGGCGCCGGCCAGCTCCAGCGCGGCCCCGAGCAGCGGATGGCCGGTGGCACTGAGCCCCACCGCGCTCACATCGCCGCTGCCCTTTGGGTGCTCCAACCAGTATCGCTCCCGCTGAAACGGATAGGTCGGCAGCCCGACAGCCCTGGCCTGCGTCCCCGCAAAGAAGGCTTCCCAGTCGACCTCCGCGCCGGCGCAATAGGCCCTGGCGAGGGAGGCGGCAAAGCAGCCCGAGCCATCCTCATCACGGCGCAGGGTGCCCAGCGCTGTTGCCTGGTCGGGATCGGGCAGGGTGGCCTCGATCGTCTCCCCCACGGCCAAAGCGAAGACCGGGTGGGGGCTGACCTCGATGAAGACGCGGTGGCCGTCTTGGAGCAGGCCACGGGTTACCTGCTCGAATTGGACCGTCTCACGCAGGTTGCGATACCAGTAGGCGGCGTCAAGCTCGGTGGTGTCGAGACGGCCGCCGGTGACGGTGGAGTGGAAGGGGATCTCGGCGCTTTGGGGGGAGATCGGGGCGAGAGTCTCCAGGACCTCCTCGCGCAACTCCTCTACATAGGCGGAGTGGGAAGCGATCGCGGCGGGAATCTCGCGGGCTCGGATGTCTTGCTCTGTGCAGTGTTCGAGCAGCTGATCGAGTGCCTGGCGATCGCCGGAGAGGATCGTCGAGGATGGGCCGTTGTGGGCTGCCACCTCGATCCGCTCCCCCCAGGGCTCGAGGTGGGAGTCAAGCTCTTCGGTCGGCAGGGCAATCGAGACCATGCCGCCCTTGCCGGCGAGGCGGGAGATGATCTTGCTGCGCAGCGCGGCGAGCATCGCCGCGTCCTCGATGCTGAGAGCGCCGGCGACGTGGGCGGCGACGATCTCCCCTTGGGAGTGGCCGGCTACAGCTGCAGGGCGTATGCCGGCTGAGCGCCAGAGCTCACTCAGGGAGGCCATCACCGCAAATAGGGCCGGCTGGACGACCTCTATCTGCTTGATCGAGGGGGCGCCCTCAGCGCTGGACAAGACGTCTTTGAGCGACCAATCGATATGGGGCAACAGCGCCTCTTCGCACTCACTGAACTTGGTCGCGAAGGGCTCCGAGGTCTCGAGCAGGTCGAGCGCCATCCCCTCCCACTGGGAGCCCTGGCCGGGATAGATGAAGACCGGGGGCCCCTCGGTGGAGGCAAGGCCCCGGGTGATGCCCGGGGACTCTTCTTCGCGGGAGAGTGCGCCAAGGGAGCCGAGCAGCTGCTCTCGGTCCGATCCCATGACTAGGGCTCTGTGCTTGAAGGCGGTGCGGGTCGTGGCCAGCGAGAAGGCGACGTCGGTCGGGTCGAGGTCCGGGTTCGCGGTCAGGTGGGTGGCAAGGCGCTCTGCGGCCTCGGTCAGGGCGGGCCCGGTTTTGGCCGAGAGGGTCAGTGGGATCGGGGTCGGGAGGGACTTTGCCTTTGTGCGCTCCTCGACTACGGGCTCGGGTGCCTGCTCCAAGATCACGTGGGCGTTGGTGCCGCTGATGCCGAAGGAGGAGACGCCGGCGCGGCGCGGCCTGCCGTTCGCCCCCCACTCGGCTGGCTCGCTGAGCAGCTCGATCTCACCCGCCTCCCAGTCGACTTTGGAGGAGGGCGCGTCGACGTGCAGGGTCTTCGGCAAGACGCCTTCGCGCATCGCCATCGCCATCTTGATCACGCCGCCGACCCCCGCGGCGGCCTGGGTGTGGCCGATATTCGACTTGAGCGAACCGAGCTTCAGTGGCTTCTCGCGCTCCTGTCCATAGGTGGCGAGCAGCGCCCCGGCCTCGATCGGGTCCCCGAGGGTGGTGCCGGTGCCGTGGGCCTCGACGACGTCGACGTCCTTTGCCTCGAGCTGGGCGTTTGCCAGTGCCTGGCGGATCACCCGCTCCTGGGAGGGGCCGTTGGGCGCGGTAAGGCCGTTTGAGGCGCCGTCCTGGTTTATGGCTGAGCCTTTGAGCAGGGCCAAGGCTTGGTGGCCGTTGCGGCGGGCGTCGGAGAGGCGCTCGAGGACGAGGACGCCGACACCCTCCCCCCAGCCCGTGCCGTCGGCGGACTCGGCAAACGACTTGCAGCGTCCGTCGGGTGATAAGGCGCGTTGGCGACTGAACTCGACGAAGACGTCCGGGGTCGCAACGGTCGTGACTCCACCTGTCAGGGCAAGGGTGCATTCACCTTGCCGCAGGGCCTGGGAAGCGAGGTGCATGGCGACGAGCGAGGAGGAGCAGGCGGTGTCGATGCTGATCGCCGGCCCCTCGAGGCCGAGGGTGTAGGAAACCCGTCCGGAGATCAGGCTCGACGACATGGTCAGCAAGCCGTAGTCCTGGTACGCGACGCCCGCGAAGACCCCTGTCTGGGTCCCGCGCAGCGACACGGGCTCGACCCCGGTGCGTTCCAGCGCCTCCCAGCTCAATTCCAGCAAGAGCCGCTCCTGGGGATCCATGAACAGCGCCTCGCGCGGGCTGATCGCAAAGAAGTCGGGGTCGAAGGAGCCGGCGTCGGCGAGGAAGCCGGCCTCGCGGGTGTAGCTCGTCCCCGGGTTCTCCCTGTCGGGGTTGTAGAGGCGCTCGATGTCCCAACCGCGATCGGTCGGGAACTCGCTGATCGCGTCGCGGCCCTCGGCGACCAGTTGCCAAAGATCCTCCGGAGAAGCGATGCCCCCCGGGTAGCGGCAGGCCATGCCGACGATCGCGATCGGCTCCTCGCTGGCCTGAGTCCTGAGGACAACCTGTTTGCTGATGCCTCCGGCGATTGCCTCCGCCAGCAAGTACTCGGACAGTGCCGCAGAGCTCGGGTAGTCAAAGACGACGGTCGCACCGATATCCAGCCCGGTGGCAGCGTTCAGTCGGTTGCGCAGCTCGAGTGCACCGAGGGAGTCGAGCCCCATCTCCTGGAAGGCTCGCCGCGGCCCTACCTCCTCCGGGGAGGAATGGCCGAGGACCGCGGCGGCGTTGGAGCGGACGAGATCCAAGACGACCGCAGAGCGCTCTGCCTCGGGGATCTCGGCGAGCAGGGCGCCGAGGGTGCCGCGCTTCTCCTCTTGGCGGGCGGAGGCGCGGGTAAGAGTGGAGAGGATCGGCGCCAGCGTTCCCCCTTCGGCACGGGCGCGCAAGGCGGCGGGGTCAAAGCGCACCGGGGCCAGCACCGCATCGGACAGCTCACGGGCGGCATCGAAGAGCTCCAGCCCCTGCTCGGGGGTCATCCGGGCAAAGCCGAGGCGCTGGCGGATCTGGTTGGCAAGGCGCTCCATCACTTCCTCGTTGTCTTGCAACCCAGCCGAGAGCTCGCCGGCGAGGCTGCTGCGCTGGTTCCAAAGCCCCCAAGCAAGCGCCGTCCCCGCCAGCCCTTCAGAGCGCCGCAATGCGGCAAGCGCATCGAGGAAGTTGTTGGCGGCGGCGTAGTTGGTCTGGGCGGCGCCACCGAGTAGGCCCGCGGCTGAGGAGAAGAGCAAGAACTGGGAGAGCTCCAGCTCTTTACTCAGCTCGTGCAGGTGCCAGGCAGCGGTTGCCTTGGGGGCCATCGTGCGCTTGAGGCGCTCTGGGTCCATCGACTCAAGCACGCCGTCATCGATCGTCCCGGCGGAGTGGATGATCGCTCCCAGTGGGTGCTCTTTGGGGACCTGG
The DNA here is from genome assembly GCA_963703175.1 of uncultured Solirubrobacterales bacterium. Classification (GTDB taxonomy): domain Bacteria; phylum Actinomycetota; class Thermoleophilia; order Solirubrobacterales; family 70-9; genus VRUE01. The sequence goes on along the minus strand of OY969794.1, from coordinate 2,367,042 downwards.
GCAAAGAGCTCTTCGAGTGCGCTCCTGTCGGTTACGTCGCAGGCGGAGATCGTCACCTCTGCTGCTCCCAGCTCTTGGAGCTCTGCCTTTAGCTCCTCGGCTCCAGTCGCCTCGGGCCCACGCCTACTGACCAAGAGCAGGTGCTTGGCCTCTTGGTTGGTTACGAGGTGGCGGGCAACCAGGGCGCCGAGGCCGCTGAGACCGCCGGTGATTAGCACGGTGTGTTCGGGATCAAGTGGCTTTGCGCTTGGCTTTTGGTCTGCTTTGACCCTGGTTAGACGTGGGGCAAGCGCTTCACCCTCGCGTAGGGCCAGTTGGGGCTCATCGGCTCCCAGGGCAAGTACTGCGGGTATTGCTGCCTTAGAGGCCTCGCTGTCATCTGTGTCGATCAGGGCGAAGCGACCGGGGTGCTCAGAGACAGCGGAGCGCACTAGTCCCCATACCGCTGCGCTTCTTAGGTCTGGTGCCTCCTCTTCGCTTGTGGCGATCGCGTTGTGGGTGAGCAGGGTCAGGCGTGAGTTCTCGTTGGCCTCATCTGTGACCCACTCTTGGAGGAGAGCTAGGGCGCCTTCGGCGGTTGCTTGGGCTGCCTGGGGGATCTCGCCCTCGGCTGGGGTGATCTCGGCTACCTCGCCCTCGGAGGCTTGGGCCTCTGTGGTGGGGATTGGTTGCCAGTTGACCTTGTGTAGGGAGCGGCGGCGCTGGGCAGAGCCCAGCTCCTTTAGGTCAAGCGGGCGGGTCTTGACCGAGGCGGCGCTAAAGAGTGGTGTGCCTGCTTGGTCATAGGCGCTGAGGCTCTGCACGCCGTCCTCTGTGCTGAGCAGTAGGCGCAGGGTTGAGGCGCCGGTGCTGTGCAGGGCGAAGTTCTCCCAGGCAGATGGCAGCTCGATCCGATCGCCGTCTTGCCTCGTCAGCCCAACCGCTTGTAGGGCAGAGTCGAGCAGTGCCGGGTGGAGCGCAAAGCTCTCGGCTTCGTGGGCCTGCTCCTCGGGGAGGGAGACCTCGGCGTGGCGGACGTCGGCCTTGCCAGCGCTTTGTGGCGGCCAGGTGTCGAGGGGCTCGGGCGTTGGCAGCTGCTGCGCAGAAAGCGTGCCACTTGCGTGGCGCACCCATTCGGCCTCCTCGCCCTCGGGGCGGGAGTGGATCGCGAGCTCGCGCAGACCCTCCTCATCGGGCCCTGAAACCGTGACCTGGATCGCGACCGAACCGCTCTCGGGCAAGATCAGCGACGAGTGCAGGCCGAGCTCGGCGATGCCCTGCCCGCCGGCCTCATGGGCCGCCTTTAGCGCCAGCTCGATGTAGGTGCTGGTGGGCAGAAGCGCCGTGCCGGGGAGGAGGTCGTCGGTTATCCACGCTTGGGTGGCGAGCGAGAGGCGACCGGTGAGGGTCAGTCCACCAGTGCCGGGGTCTTCGACCGTCGCGGCGAGGAGGGGATGGCCTGGGTCGGCGAGGCCGGCAGCCCTCAGGTCTCCCCCTCCGCTTGGGGTCAAAGCCAGCCAATACCGCTTGCGTTGGAAAGGATAGGTAGGCAGCGGCACGCGCTTGGCGCCGGTGCCCTTGAAGAAGGCGCCCCAGTCGAGCTTTGCGCCGGCGACGTGGGCACCGGCGATCGCGATTGAGACGGCCCCGCCCTCGGTGCGCCCCTCGCGCAAGGTGGGGAGGAAGGCGGCGTTGTCTTGCTCGGTGCCCAGGCACTCGCGTGCCATCGCGCAAAGGACCGGGTCTGGGCCTAGCTCCAGGTAGGTGCTGGTGCCCTGTGCTTTGAGCGTGGCGATCGCATCGGCAAAGCGCACCGGCGCTCGTACGTGGCTGACCCAGTAGGCGGGGTCGGTTGCTTGTTCTGGGCTGAGCAGCTCACCGCTGACGTTGGAGACGATCGGGAGCTTGGGCTCGTTGAAGGTGAGTGAGTTTGCTACCTCGGCGAACTCCTTAAGCATCGGCTCCATCAGCGGCGAGTGGAAGGCGTGGGAGACCGCAAGGCGTTTGGTCTTTTTGCCTTTCTCCTCCCACTCGGTGCGGATCGCTTCGACCGCTTCCTCTGCTCCTGAGATGACGATCGAGCTCGGAGCGTTGATCGCGGCGATCGAGAGCTCGTCTTCTTTGCCGGCGATCGACTTGGCGACCTCGGCCTCGGTTGCCTCGATCGCCGCCATTGCCCCGCCGGTGGGCAGGGCGCCCATCAGGCGACCACGTGCGGTGACGAGCTTTGCTGCGTCATCTAGGTCAAGGACCCCGGCGACATGTGCGGCGGCGATCTCCCCGATCGAGTGACCGGTTAGGAGGTCGGGGCTGAGGCCGCGCTCGGCAAGCGCTCTATGGAGAGCGACCTCGATCGCAAAGAGGGCCGGCTGGGCGTAGGTGGTGTCCTCAAGCAGCGCGGCTGCTTTTTTGCCCTTGGCGAAGACGATCTCTTTGAGCGGTTTCCCTAGGTGCTGATCGAGTTGCTCACAGGCTTGGTCAAAGGCATTGCGGAAGTTCGCATCAGCCTCATAGAGCTCCTTGCCCATGCCAAGACGTTGGGAGCCCTGGCCGGTGAAGAGGTAGGCGAGCTTGCCGTCCTTTGCTTTGGCGCTGAGGACATTGGGGCTGGGATCGCCGTTGGCGAGCGCAGCGAGCGATGCCAACAGCTCCTCGCGGTCCTTGCCGAGAGCGACCGCCCGGTGCTCGAAGGTCGCCCGGGTTGTCGCCAGCGAGTAGGCGAGGTCGGTCGGGTCGAGGTCCGGGTTGGCTTGCAGGCGAACCGCGAGCCGCTGCGCTGACTCGGCCAGTGCGGGCCCTACTTTGGCCGAGAGGGAGAGGGGGATTTGACCGAGCAGGAATCGGGCCGTTGCCGCCTCTTCAGCGTCCGGCTCAACCGCGGGCGCCTGTTCCAAGATCACATGCGCGTTGGTGCCGCTGATGCCGAAGGAGGAGACGCCGGCGCGGCGGGGTCGGCCGTTTGCCTCCCACTCGACCGGCTCGCTCAAGAGCTCGATCTCCCCTGCCTCCCACTCGACATGGGAGGAGGGAGCGTCGACGTGCAGGGTCTTGGGCAGCGCGCCTTCGCGCATCGCCTGCGTCATCTTGATCACCCCCGCCACGCCAGCCGCTGCCTGGGTGTGGCCAATATTCGACTTGATCGAGCCGAGCTTCAGCGGCCGCTCTCTGTCCTGACCGTAAGTCGCGAGCAGGGCGCCAGCCTCGATCGGGTCGCCCAAGGTAGTGCCGGTGCCGTGTGCCTCGACCGCGTCGACGTCTTGGGGTGTGAGGTTGGCGCTGGCGAGCGCCTGGCGGATCACCCGCTCCTGGGAGGGGCCGTTGGGGGCGGTGAGACCGTTGGAGGCGCCGTCTTGGTTAACGGCCGAGCCCTTGAGCAGGGCGAGAACCGGGTGGCCGTTGCGCTGTGCGTCGGAGAGGCGCTCGAGCGCCAGCATGCCCACCCCCTCTGCCCACCCGGTCCCGTCAGCCGCATCGGCGAAGGGCTTACAGCGACCGTCGGGGGCAAGACCGCGCTGTGCGCTGAAGGCCACGAAGGCGCCGGGGGTCGAGAGCACCGTCACTCCCCCAGCCAGCGCGAGGGTGCACTCACCCTGGCGCAATGCCTGCGAGGACAGGTGCAGGGCGACGAGCGAGGAGGAACAGGCCGTATCGATGCTTATCGATGGCCCCTCAAGGCCGAGGGCGTAGGAGACGCGACCGGAGATGATGCTTGAGGTCGTCCCCGCGGAGGGCCCGTAGCCGCGTTCGCCGACCCCCGCGAAGACTCCGGTCTGGCTTTTCTTCAGCGAGCCGGGGTCGATGCCCGCGTCCTCCAGCGCCTCCCAGCAGGCTTCGAGCAGCAGCCGCTCCTGGGGGTCCATGACCAGCGCCTCACGGGGGCTGATCGAGAAGAACTCGGCGTCGAACTCCCCAGCTTCCGCCAGGAATCCGCCCTCTCGTGCATAGGTAGTTCCGGGGTGATCAGGGTCGGGGTGGTAGAGGCGCTCCAGGTCCCAACCGCGGTCCACCGGGAACTCGCCGATGCCGTCGCGACCCTCCGCCACCATTTGCCAGAGGTCTCGCGGAGAGGCGATGCCCCCCGGGTAGCGGCAGGCCATGCCGACGATCGCGATTGGCTCGCTGGCGCCAGCCCGCAGGCGCAGGTTCTCTCGCTGCAGCCGGTCGCGCTCCTTGAGCGTCGTGCGCAGGGCCTCGACGACCTCGCTGTTGTTTGGGCTCATCGCGGACCCTCCCCATGCGAATCGGTCGACAAGCCTTCGACGCTCTTGCGAATTAGATCGTCGACGTCCATCGAATCGATCAGATCGCCCTCATCGGCGATGACCTCGGCCCCATCGTCATCCTGAGCGAGTCTGAGCAGGGGATCGATCAGGCCGGCACGTCGCAGGCGGGTGAGCGAGATCGATGCAAGCGCCTCCCGGATCTCCGCCTCCTTCGACTCCGACGCCGGGGCGCCACCATCGCCAGCGATGACCTCGGCGAGCAGATAGCCGCCGAGGGCGGCCGCGCTCGGGTGGTCGAAGACAACCGTCGCCGGCAGTCGCAACCCGGTCATGGCGTCAAGCTGATTGCGCAGTTCAACCGCCGCCAGTGAGTCGAAGCCCAGCTCCAGGAAGGCCTTCTCCGGCTCGACCTCCTCGGTGGAGGCGTAGCCGAGCATCGCCGCGACCTGGGCCCGTACCAAGCCGAGCACGTAGCCCTCGTGCTCTGCCTCGGGAAGGGTGGAGAGCTTGCTCGCAAGCGACTCCGAGGCGGCACGGCGACGTCGCGAGGTGCGCACCAGGCCACTGAAGATCGGCGGCAGGACGCCAACAGAGGAAAGGGCTCTGAGCGCCGCGGTGTCGAACGGCACCGCCAGGGCCATCGCGCCCTCGGCACCGAGAGCCGCGTCGAACAAGTCCAGGCCCCGCCGATCGGAGATCGGTTCGACGCCACCGCGGCGAATCCGCGCCTGGGTGCCCTCGTCCAGCGCTGCAGCCATGCCGCTCTCCCGCTCCCAAGGACCCCAGACGATCGAGGTCGCGGCCAGGCCCTGCGCCTGGCGCAGCTGAGCGAGGGCGTCGAGATAGACATTGGCGGCGGCGTAATTGGCCTGGCCGGGACCACCCAGGGTGCCGGCGGCGGACGAGAACAAGACGAAAGCCGAGAGGTCAGTGTTCTCGGTCAGCTCGTGCAGGTTCCAGGCCGCGTCCACCTTGGGAGCGAAGACCGACTCAATCTGCTCGGCGCCGAGGGTCTCGACCGTGGCGTCGGCGAGGACCCCGGCGCAGTGGACGACCGCACCCAGGGGATGCTCGGGGGAAAGCGAGCCGAGGAGCCTCCCAAGCGCCTCGCGATCGGCGACGTCGCAGGCGGTGATCGTCACCGTGGCGCCCAGCTCTTCGAGCTCGGACCGGAGCGCATCCGCGCCCTCGGCTGCCGGTCCGCTTCTGCTGATCAAGAGCAGATGACGGGCGCCATAGCGCTCCACCAGATGGCCAGCGACCAGGCTGCCGAGACCACCGGTGGCGCCGGTTACGAGCACCGTACGTTCGGGGTTGATCGCTATGTCGGAGTCGACCTCCGCCGGTACCGCGCGCCTGCGCCCCAGGCGCGGCGCCAGCGCCACGCCCTCGCGCAGCGCGAGCTGTGGCTCCTCGCCTCCACTCGCCAGCGCGGCGGCCAACGCACGCTGTGAAGCCTCCGTGCCGTCGCTGTCGATCAAGGCAAAACGACCGGGGTGCTCGGACTGGGCGGTGCGCACCAGCCCCCAGATCGCCGCGGCGGCCGGCGCGGGTGTCTCGCCGGCCGCCACCGCAAGCGCGTTCTCGGTAATCAGCGTCAGGCGCGAGTCGGTCGGCTGCTCCGACGAGATCCGCATCTGGATCGCCTCCAGGGCTCTCCGGACGGCCTCACGGGCCGCCACCGGCCCGAGCTCGCCATGCTCGACGCCGCATATCAAGGTCTCCGCATCAGTTATGTCGACCCCTCTGGAGAGCGTCACCTGGGGCCACTCGAGCGTCAGCAGCTCGTCCTGGCCTCGGCTCCCACCCGGCAGCTGCTCGGGGTCGAGCGGGCGGCAGATTGCCTTTGCAACCGATGCCACTGCGGCGCCGGTCGGATCGGTGACCTGCATCGACACTTCGCCGATTTCGGCCCCCTGAACGATTTTCACCCGCAGCTCCCTGGCCCCCGTCGCGAGTAACGAGATGCCGCTCCAAGACGACGCCATCGCAAAGCCCTCACCCTGATCCTCGATCGCAGCCAGGAGAGCTCCGTGCATGGCCGAGTCGAGAAGGGTGGGGTGGATGGCGAACCGCTCTTGGTCCTGCGCGCTCTCCTCCGGCAATGACACCTCGGCGTACGTCTCTGTGCCGACCCGCCAGGCCCCGGTGAGACCCTGAAAGGCGGGGCCATATTCGAGACCCGCGTCTGCAAGGCGGTCATAGATGTCGTCGACATCCATCGGCTCGGCGTTCTCTGGCGGCCACGAGGCGAAGACCTCGGCGGCTTCCGGAGCGGGGGCGTCGCGGAGAGCGCCACTTGCATTGCGAATCCAATCCGCCCCCTCGCTATCGAGACGGGAGTGGATCGCGATCTCTCGGCTGCCGTCGGCGGCGGGACCAGAGACCGATACCTGGATCGCCACCGCGCCCGCGTCGGGGAGGACGAGGGGTGCCTGCATCTCGAGCTCATCGACCGTCTCAGCGCCGGCCTGCTCGGCCGCCCGCAGCGCCAGCTCGACCAAGGCAGAGCCAGGCAGGAGCACCCTGCCGGCGACGACGTGGTCGGCCAACCAGGAGTGAGTCGCAAGCGATATCCGACCGGTCAGCAGCAGCCCTTCGCCGCGATCCCCTGCCAGTCCCACAGCCGCTCCCAGCAAGGGGTGATCAGCGGCGGCCTGTCCGGCTGCGGTCAGGTCCCCACTTCCGCTCAAAGCGGAATCGAGCCAGTAGCGCTCACGCTGGAAGGGATAGGTCGGCAGCGAGACCCGCTTGGCGCCGGTGCCCTTGAAGAAGGCGCCCCAGTCGAGCTTTGCGCCGGCGACGTGGGCACCGGCGATCGCGATTGAGACGGCCCCGCCCTCGGTGCGCCCCTCGCGCAAGGTGGGGAGGAAGGCGGCGTTGTCTTGCTCGGTGCCCAGGCACTCGCGTGCCATCGCGCAAAGGACCGGGTCTGGGCCTAGCTCCAGGTAGGTGCTGGTGCCCTGTGCTTTGAGCGTGGCGATCGCATCGGCAAAGCGCACCGGCGCTCGTACGTGGGTGACCCAGTAGGCGGGGTCGGTTGCTTGTTCTGGGCTGAGCAGCTCACCGCTGACGTTGGAGACGATCGGGAGCTTGGGCTCGTTGAAGGTGAGCGAGTTTGCTACCTCGGCGAACTCCTTAAGCATCGGCTCCATCAGCGGCGAGTGGAAGGCGTGGGAGACCGCAAGGCGTTTGGTCTTTTTGCCTTTCTCCTCCCACTCGGTGCGGATCGCTTCGACTGCTTCCTCTGCTCCTGAGATGACGATCGAGCTCGGAGCGTTGATCGCGGCGATCGAGAGCTCGTCTTCTTTGCCGGCGATCGACTTGGCGACCTCGGCCTCGGTTGCCTCGATCGCCGCCATTGCCCCGCCGGTGGGCAGGGCGCCCATCAGGCGACCACGTGCGGTGACGAGCTTCGCTGCGTCATCTAGGTCAAGGACCCCGGCGACATGTGCGGCGGCGATCTCCCCGATCGAGTGACCGGTTAGGAGGTCGGGGCTGAGGCCGCGCTCGGCAAGCGCTCTATGGAGAGCGACCTCGATCGCAAAGAGGGCCGGCTGGGCGTAGGTGGTGTCCTCAAGTTGGGCGGCTGCTTTATTGCCCTTGGCGAAGACGATCTCTTTGAGCGGTTTCCCTAGGTGCTGATCGAGTTGCTCACAGGCTTGGTCAAAGGCATTGCGGAAGTTCGCGTCAGCCTCATAGAGCTCCTTGCCCATGCCAAGACGTTGGGAGCCCTGGCCGGTGAAGAGGTAGGCGAGCTTGCCGTCCTTTGCTTTGGCGCTGAGGACATTGGGGCTGGGATCGCCGTTGGCGAGCGCAGCGAGCGATGCCAACAGCTCCTCGCGGTCCTTGCCGAGAGCGACCGCCCGGTGCTCGAAGGTCGCCCGGGTTGTCGCCAGCGAGTAGGCGAGGTCGGTCGGGTCGAGGTCCGGGTTTTCGCCGAGGTAGACGTTGAGGCGATCCGCAGCCTGCGCCAGAGCGGACTCTGTTTTGGCCGAGAGCGCCAGTGGGACCTGCCCGTCTAGCGGCTCGGTCGTGGGCGTCGCTCCGTTGAGCGCGGGCGCCTGTTCCAAGATCACATGCGCGTTGGTGCCGCTGATGCCAAAGGAGGAGACGCCGGCGCGGCGGGGCCCGCCATTCGCCTCCCACTCGGTCTGCTCGCTCAGCAGCTCGATCTCCCCCGCCTCCCAGTCCACCTTGGAAGAGGGCGCGTCGACGTGCAGGGTCTTCGGCAAGACGCCTTCGCGCATCGCCTGCGTCATCTTGATCACGCCCGCCACGCCAGCCGCTGCCTGGGTGTGGCCAATATTCGACTTGATCGAGCCGAGCTTCAGTGGCCGCTCTCTGTCCTGACCGTAAGTCGCGAGCAAGGCGCCGGCCTCGATCGGGTCGCCGAGGGTGGTGCCGGTGCCATGGGCCTCGACGACGTCGATCTCTTGCGGCGTAAGGTCGGCGTTGGCTAGCGCTTGGCGGATGACCCGCTCCTGCGAGGGACCGTTGGGCGCTGTGAGGCCGTTGGAGGCGCCGTCTTGGTTAACGGCCGAGCCCTTGAGCAAGGCGAGAACCGGGTGGCCGTTGCGCTGTGCGTCGGAGAGGCGCTCAAGCGCCAGCATGCCCACCCCCTCTGAGAACCCGGCGCCATCGGCCGCGTCGGCGAAAGACTTGCTGCGCCCGTCAGGGGCAAGGCCGCGCTGTGCGCTGAAGACGAGGAAGACCCCGGGGGTGGAGAGCACGGTCACGCCGCCGGCAAGGGCAAGGTCGCACTCCCCCGCCCCTAGTGCCTGGGAGGCGAGATGCATCGCCACCAGTGAGGAGGAGCAGGCCGTGTCGACGCTGATCGCCGGGCCCTCAAGTCCGAGCGTGTAGGCGACGCGGCCCGAGACAATGCTCGAACTCCCCCCGGCGACAGGCCCGTAGTCGTGGGACATCACCCCGGCGAAGACGCCGGTCTGGGTCTCGCGCAGGGAGAGCGGGTCGATGCCCGCGTCCTCCAGTGCCTCCCAGCAGGATTCGAGCAGCAGCCGCTCCTGTGGGTCGATTACCTGCGCCTCGCGCGGGCTGATCGCGAAGAAGCCTGCATCGAACTCGGCGGCGTCTTCGAGGAAGCCGCCCTCGCGCGCATAGGCAGTGCCGAGATGCCCGGGATCGGGGTGGTAAAGGCGCTCCAGGTCCCAACCACGATCAGCCGGGAACGCACCGATGCCGTCGCGACCCTCGGCGACGAGCTGCCAGAGACCGGCGGGCGAACTGACCCCTCCCGGGTAGCGGCAGGCCATGCCGACGATCGCGATCGGCTCCTCGCTCGCCCGAGCGCGGACGGCCACCTGCCTGGCGCCACCGCTTGTGGTCGCCTGCTCCAGCAGGTGCTTGGCAAGAGCAGCGGCACTCGGGTAGTCGAAGACGACGGTCGCCGGCAGGCGCAGACCGGCAAGCACGCTGAGCCGATTGCGCAGATCGATCGCCGCCAACGAGTCGAAGCCCAGATCGCGGAAGGCGCGCCTCGGCTCGACTTCTTGTGGAGAGGGATACCCGAGGACCGCTGCGACCTCGCTCCTGACCAGGTCGAGGGCAAAGGCCTCTGCCTCCGCCTCCGTCAGCGTCGCCAGCTTCGTGGCAAGCGACCCACCCGGGGCGCTGCGCTTCCGCGGGGCGCGGACCAGCCCGCTGAAGACCGGCGGCAGCACGCCGGCAGAAGCCATGCCCCTGAGCGCGGCCGTGTTCAGCGGGATCGCGAGCGCTGTCGCGCAGCCGGCCTCCAGGGTCCCATCGAGCATGGCGAGCCCCTGCTCGTCGCTGAGCGCTTCGACACCCGAGCGCCGCATCCGCGCCAGGTCGGCATCTTGTAGGTGAGAGGTCATCGCGCTCTCACGCTGCCAGAGCCCCCAGGCGATCGAGCTGGCAGCAAGACCCGCCGAACGCCGCCGCTGCGCAAGCGCATCGAGGAAGACATTGGCCGCCGCGTAGTTGGCCTGCCCCGGCCCCCCCAGCGAGCCAGCCACCGAGGAGAAGAGAACGAAGGCCGAGAGATCGGCGTCGGCGGTCAGCTCGTGCAGGTGCCAGGCGGCATCGACCTTGGGGGCGAAGACACGATCGACCTGCTCGGAGTCGAGGGTCTCGACGGTGCCATCGGCAAGCGCGCCAGCGCAGTGGATCAGCGCGCCCAGCGGGCGCTCGGCGGGAATCGCGGCGAGCAAGCGCTCCAGATCCCGGCGATCGGCGACGTCGCAGGCGGCGATCGTCACCGTGGCGCCCAGCTCTTCGAGCTCAGACCGCAGCGCATCGGCACCCTCCGCCTCGGGACCGCTGCGACTGACGAGGAGCAGATGTCGAGCGCCATGGCGCTCGACCAGGTGGCGCGCGGTGAGAGTGCCGAGGACACCCAGTCCGCCGGTGACCAAGACGGTGCGCTCGGGATCGATCGTGACCGAGGCGCCTGCCTCCGCCGTCACCCCGACGCGGACTAGGCGCGCCGTCAGCGCAGTCCCCTCGCGCAGGGCGAGCTGGGGCTCGACCGCACCGAGGGAGAGCGCAGCGGGCAGCGCCGCCCGCGAGGCCTCGCTGCCATCAGTGTCGATCAAACAGAAGCGGCCAGGATGCTCGGACTGGGCCGAGCGGACGAGGCCCCAGATCACCGCGGCTGCCGGGTCGGGGGACTCCTCCGGTGTCGCCGCCACGGCGTTCTCGGTGAGCAGGGCGAGGCGCAGGTCGGCCTTCGACTCATCGGCGAGCCAGCTCTGGACCGAGCGCAGCGCAACCTGGGCGGCCTTGCGCGCCGCCCCATCGGTCGCTGCATCGCGATCGATCTCGCAGTGCAGGGTCTCGACCTCAGCAGGGGCGTCGACTCCCTCCTCGAGAGCGACCTCGGTCCAAGCGAGCCGCAGGAGACCCTCGCCGGTCGCCGCCGCTCTGCGCAGCTGAGAGGCGTCCGGCGCTCGCAGGACGAGGGAGCCAATACTGGCCACCGGGGCGCCGCTGCCGTCGGCGATCTGCAGGGCCACCCTCTCCCCCTTCACGGTGAGCCGGACCCGCAGCTCAGTGGCGCCCTCGGCCTGGAGGGAGACCGCGCCCCAGGAGAAGGGCAGCTTCGCCTCCTCCGTCGCGGCGTTCGAGCTCAGGGCGATGCCGTGCAGGGCGGAATCCAAGAGCGCCGGGTGGATCGCAAAGCGCCCGGCCTCGTGCGCGGACTCCTCTGGCAGAGAGACCTCGGCATAGATCTGCTCGCCGTCCTTCCAAGCCGCCTCCAAGCCCTGGAAGAGCGGGCCGTATTCAAATCCGTGCTCGGCGAGGACGTCGTAGAGGTAGCCGGCCTCGAGCGTCTCGACCCCCTCGGGGGGCCAGGCGTGAAAGGGCTCGAAGTTAGCCGCGGCCTCGGTGGAGAGGATGCCGGTGGCGTGGCAGGTCCACTCCGCGGGCTCGTCATCCCCGCCAGCCTCGAAGCGCGAGTGGACCACGATGTCCCGCCTGCCCTCTTCGCCTGGAGCGGAGACCGTGACCTGGATCGCCACCGCGCCGGGCTCGGGCAGGACCAGCGGCGCCTGCAAGGTGAGCTCCTCGACGGTCTCGGCGCCGACTCGCTCGGCTGCCTGCAGGGCCAGCTCCAAGAATCCCGTGCCAGGGAAAAGGACAGAGCCGGCGACGGCGTGATCGGCCAGCCAGGGATGCGTCCCCAATGAGATGCGCCCGGTCAGGGTCAGCCCCTCCCCACTTGGGTCTTCGATCGCCGCTGCCAAGAGCGGGTGCTCGGTCGGGGTGAGGCCGATCGCGCCAGCGTCTGCCGTGCTCGCGGCGGGCGCCAGCCAATACCGCTCGCGCTGAAACGGATAAGTGGGCAGCGACACCCGCTTAGCCCCGGTCCCCTTGAAGAAGGCCTCCCACTCGATCGTCACGCCATTGGCATGTGCTTCGGCCAGGGAGAGTGCAAAGCGCGTGGCCTCGTCCTCCTCGCGGCGCAAGGTGGAGAGCAAGATCGCCTCACTTGGGTCATCGAGGACGTCCTCGATCGTCTCCTGGGCAGCGAAGGCAAGGACGGGGTGAGGGCCGATCTCGATTAGGGCACGGTGTCCTCCCTCGAGCACTGAGCGCAGGACCGGCTCCAAGAGCACTGTCTGCCTGAGGTTGCGATACCAGTAATTGGGACCAAGCTCGCTTCCCTCGATCAGCTCGCCGGTGACCGTGGAGTGCAGGGGGATATCGGTGGCCTGGGGGGAGATCGGGGCAAATGCCTCCAGCAGCTCGGCCTCCAGGGCCTCGATCTGGGAGGAGTGAGCGGCGTAGTCGACCGCTATCGCCTGAGCCCTGATGTCATCCGCCTCGCAGGCGGCCTGGACCGCGCTCAGCGCCTCGGGGTCGCCGGAGAGGACGAGGGAGGCGGGGCCGTTGATCGCCGCCAGCGATACGCGCCCGCCGCTCGGCTCGATGTAGGGGGCCAGGCGCTCGGGGGTGAGGGAGACAGAGAGCATCCCTCCTTTGCCGGCGATCTTTGCCATCGCCTTGCCGCGCTTGGCGATGATCAGGGCGGCGTCCTCCAAAGAGAGTGCACCGGCTATGTGGGCGGCGGCTATCTCCCCTTGGGAGTGGCCGACGAGCGCCGCGGGGGTGACCCCGCATTCGCGCCAGAGCCTTGCCAGGGAGACCATGACCGAAAAGAGGGCCGGCTGGACTATGTCGAGGCGATCAAGCCACCCAGCCTCGGGGTCCTGGAGGACCTCGGTTAGGGACCACTCCACGTGGGGGGCCAGTGCCTCTTCGCAGGCGGCCATCTGGGCGGCGAAGGCTGGTGAGGACTCGAGCAAGCCCAGGGCCATGCCCTGGGCTTGGGCTCCTTGTCCGGGGAAGAGGAAGACGGGCTTTTGCTCTGCGCGGGCATTGCCCCGGGCTATGCCTTGGGCTTCTTCGCCGTTGGCAAGGGCGCTTAGAGATGTGAGTAGCTGCTCTCGGCCCCGCCCCAGGAGCACCGCGCGACGCTCAAAGGAGCCGCGGGTGGTGAGGACGGAGTAGGCGACATCCGCGGGCTCAAGGTCGGGGTCGGCCTGCAGGTGAGCTGCAAGACGATCCGCGACCTGGGCCAGAGCAGGCTCGGATTTGGCCGAGAGGGCGAGTGGGATCAAGCCCGGGAGGGGCTGGGTCGCGGCTGCCTCTTCACCCTCGCTGCTGCCGCTCGGCTCAGCCCAGACAGGATCGGGCGCCTGCTCCAAGATCACATGGGCATTGGTGCCGCTGATGCCGAAGGAGGAGACGCCTGCTCGGCGGGGTCCGCCGTTCGACTCCCACTCGGTCTGCTCGCTCAGCAGCTCTATCTGCCCTGCCTCCCAGTCGACTTTGGAAGAGGGCGCATCGACGTGCAGGGTCTTCGGCAAGACGCCTTCGCGCATCGCCATCGCCATCTTGATCACACCGCCCACTCCTGCGGCGGCCTGGGTGTGGCCGATGTTTGACTTGAGCGAACCGAGCTTCAGTGGCTTCTCGCGCTCTTGGCCGTAGGTGGCGAGCAGGGCGCCGGCCTCAATCGGGTCGCCCAAGGTCGTGCCGGTGCCGTGGGCCTCGACGACGTCGACATCCTTTGGCTCGAGCTGGGCGTTTGCCAGCGCCTGACGAATAACCCGCTCCTGCGAAGGGCCGTTGGGTGCGGTGAGGCCGTTGGAGGCGCCGTCCTGGTTGACGGCGGAGCCTTTGAGCAGGGCGAACACCGGGTGTCCGTTGCGTTCGGCGTCGGAGAGGCGCTCGAGGACGAGGACGCCGACACCCTCCGCCCAGCCTGTGCCGTCAGCGGCCTCGGCGAAGGACTTGCAGCGCCCGTCGGGTGAAAGTGCGCGCTGGGCGCTGAAGGCGATGAAGGAGCCCGGGGTCGAGAGCACAGTCACCCCACCGGCCAGCGCCAGGGAGCAGTCGCCGCTCTGCAGTGCCTGGCCGGCAAGGTGCATCGCCACCAGCGAGGAAGAGCAGGCTGTGTTGACGGTGATCGCCGGCCCCTCAAGACCAAGGGCGTAGGAGACGCGACCGGAGACCACGCTCGACGCCATCCCGGTAAGCGCCCCGTAGTCCTGGAAAGCGACCCCGGCAAAGACACCCGTCTGGGTTTTTCTCAACGAGGCGGGGTCGATGCCGGCGTCCTCCAGGGCCTCCCAGGAAGATTCGAGCAGCAGCCGTTCCTGAGGGTCCATGCCGAGCGCCTCGCGGGGGCTGATCGAGAAGAAGTCCGCATCGAACTCACCCGCCTCCGAGAGGAAGCCGCCTTTGCGCGTATAGCTCGTGCCGGGGTGCTCGGGATCAGGGTCATAGAGCCGGTCGACGTCCCAGCCGCGATCGGTCGGGAACTCGCCGATCCCGTCGCGACCCTCGTCGACGAGGCGCCACAGGTCCCGAGGGGAAGCGACCCCACCGGGATAACGACAGGCCATGCCGACGATCGCGATCGGCTCCTCGCTCACTCGAGCACGAATCGCGACCTGCCCGATCACACCGTCAGTGGTTGCCTCGGCAAGCAGGTATTCGGCGAGGGCCATGGAGCTCGGGTAGTCGAAAACGACGGTGGCCGGCAGATGCAGACCAGCGATTGCGCTGAGGCCGTTGCGCAGTTCGACCGCCGCCAGGGAGTCGAAGCCGAGATCCTGGAAGGCCCGGTCGGGCCCGACATCCTCTGGGGAGCCATGTCCGAGAACCGCGGCGACCGCCCCCCTGACGAGGTCGAGGACATAGCCGCGCTGCTCTGCCTCAGGTAGTTCGGCGAGCTTGGTCGCCAGCGCCCCGGTCGCGGCGCTCCCCCGCCGGGAAACGCGCACGATGCCGCTGAAGATCGGTGGCAGCGCACCGACCGCAGCCGCCGCGTTGAGGCCCGCCGCGTCGAACGGCAGCGCCACGGTCTGACTGAGACCGGCGCCTAGCGCGGCATCAAAAAGATCGAGCCCGGATTCGTCGGAGAGCACTTCGATGCCGCCGCGCCGCATCCGGGCCAGGTCGGTCGCTTTGAGCCCCGCGGCCATGCCATCTGCCCGCTCCCAGAGGCCCCAGGCGATCGAGCTCGCTGGTAGACCCGCCGCTCGGCGCCGCTGCGCCAGCACGTCGAGGAAGACGTTGGCGGCGGCGTAGTTGCCCTGGCCCGCGGCGCCCAGGATTCCCGCCACCGAGGAGAAGAGGACGAAGGCCGAGAGCCCGGCATCCTGGGTCAGCTCGTGCAGGTGCCAGGCCGCGTCGGCCTTGGGCGCGAAGACTTCTGCGATCTCATCGGCGCCCAAGGTCTCGATCGTGCCGTCGGCGACCATGCCTGCGCAGTGGATCACCGCCCCGAGCGAGTGCTCGCCGGGGATCGTTCCGAGCAGCTCGTCCAGAGACTTACGGTCCGAGACGTCGCAGGCGGCGATCGAGACATCTGCTCCCAGACCTTCGAGCTCGGCCCTCAGCTCCTCGGCTCCCGTCGTCTCCTCCCCCCGCCTACCGACCAGGAGCAGATGGCGAGCAGCGTGGTGCTCCGCCAGATGACGGGCGACCAGCGCGCCGAGGCCGCTGAGACCGCCGGTGATGAGGACTGTGCGCTCGGAGTCGATCGCGGTGTCTTCCTCCTCGCCTGCCTGGACCCGGGCAAGGCGCGGGACGAGCGCCTCGCCCTCGCGCAGAGCCAGCTGGGGCTCCTCCCCGCCGGTCGCTAGTGCCGCCAATAACGCGGCTTCCGAGGCTTCGCTGCCGTCCGTGTCGATCAGGGCGAAGCGACCGGGGTGCTCGGAGATCGCCGAGCGGACCAGACCCCAGACGGCTGCGGAGACGAGGTCCGGGGTCTCTCCCTCGCGGGCGGCGACGGCGTTGTGTGTGAGGAGGGTCAGGCGCGAGTCCTCTTTACCCTCGTCGGCGATCCACGCCTGTAGCTGGGCAAGGGTTTGGGCGACAGTCGCCCGGGCCGCCCCGGGGACGTCGCCCGTGGCTGGAGAGATCTCGGCTATCTCCTGCTCAGTTGCCTCGCCGGCGACGGTCGGTATGGATTGCCACTGGACCTTGTGCAGGGGGCGGCGGCGGGCAGAGCCCAGTTCGCCCCGCTTGAACGTGCGGGTTTCGAACGAGCCGGCGCTGAAGACCGGCGTTCCGTCCTGGTCGAAGGCGGCCAAGGCTCGGTTCTCCTCCTCGGAGATGAGGAGCAGGCGCAACGTCGACGCACCCGCTCTACCCACCGAAACGTCTCTCCAAAGTACGGGCAGCTCGACCTCTCCCGAGTCTCGTGTACCCAGACCGATGCCCTGCAGAGCGGCATCCAAGAGAGCCGGATGGATGCCGAAGAGCTCCCCCTCGTGGGCCTTCTCCTCCGGCAGGGAGATCTCGGTGTAGGTGCCGTCGCCCGGGGGCCAGGCGCCGGGTGGCTCGAGGGTCGCGAGCTGCTGCTCCGAGAGGGTCCCGATCGCATTCAGAGTCCAGTCCTCCTCGTCGCCCTCCGGGCGAGAGTGGATGGAGATCTCGCGCTGACCCCCCTCTTCGGGACCAGAGACCGAAACCCGAATCGCGACAGCCACGGTCTCCGGCACGATCAGGGGAGCCTGCAGGGTGAGCTCTTGGATGCCTTGGGCACCGACCTGCTCCGCTGCCTTGAGGGACAGCTCGAGGACGGCGGTAGTCGGCAGGAGGATGGCTTCGCCGACGGCGTAGTCGGCCACCCAGCCGTCGGTCTGCGCCGATATGCGACCAGTCATCAGCAGGCCCTTGCCCGGACCCTCGATCGCCGCAGCCAGAAGCGGGTGTCCCGGATCCTTCAGGCCAGTCGCTCTCGAGTCGGCAGGCCCGCTCGGCTCGGAGGACAGCCAGTAGCGCTTGCGCTGGAACGGATAGGTAGGCAGCGGCACGCGCTTGGCGCCGGTGCCTTTGAAGAAGGTCCCCCAGTCGAGCTTTGCTCCGGCGACGTGGGCGGCGGCGATCGCGGTTGAGATCGCCTCGGCCTCGGTGCGCCCCTCGCGCAGGGTTGGGACGAAGGCGGCGCTGTCTTGCTCCTCACCCAGGCACTCGCGTGCCATCGCGCAGAGGACTGGATCGGGACCGAGCTCCAGGTAGGTGCTGGTGCCTTGTGCCTTGAGGGTTGCGACCGCATCGGCAAAGCGCACCGGCTCACGCACATGTGTGACCCAGTAGGCGGGGTCGGTGGCTTGCTCAGCGCTGAGCAGCTCGCCAGAGACGTTGGAGACGATCGGGAGCTTGGGCTCGTTGAAGGTGAGTGCCTCGGCTACCCCGGCGAACTCGGCCAGCATCGGCTCGATCAAGGGCGAGTGGAAGGCGTGGGAGACGGCGAGGCGTTTGGTCTTTTTGCCTTTGTCCTCCCACTGGGTGCGGATCGCTTCGACCGCTTCCTCTGCTCCTGAGATGACAATCGAGCTTGGGCCGTTGATCGCGGCGACCGAGAGCTCTGCTTCTTTGCCGGCGATCGAATCGGCCACCTCGGCCTCGGTTGCCTCGATCGCCGCCATCGCACCGCCCTTGGGAAGGGCGCCCATCAGGCGGCCCCTTGCCGCGACGAGCTTTGCTGCGTCGCTTAGGTCAAAGACCCCAGCCACATGGGCAGCGGCGATCTCGCCGATCGAGTGGCCTGTTAGGACGTCGGGGCTGAGGCCGCGCTCGGCGAGCGCTTTATAGAGAGCGACCTCGATCGCGAAGAGAGCCGGCTGGGCGTAGGTGGTGTCCTCAAGCAGCGCGGCTGCTTTTTTGCCCTTGGCGAAGACGATCTCTTTGAGTGGTGTCTCTAGGTGTTGGTCGAGTTGCTCGCAGGCTTGGTCAAAGGCATTGCGGAAGTTCGCATCAGCCGCATAGAGCTCCTTGCCCATGCCGAGGCGTTGGGAGCCCTGGCCAGTGAAGAGGTAGGCGAGCTTGCCGTCCTTTGCCTTGGCGCTGAGGACGTTGGGGTTGGGATCGCCGTTGGCGAGCGCAGCAAGCGAAGCAAGCAACTCCTCGCGGTCTGACCCCAACACCATCGCGCGGTATTGGAGGGGTGAGCGCGTGGTGGCGAGCGAGTAGGCGAGATCGGTGTTTTCGAGCTCGGGGTTCGCATCGAGGTGGGCGGCAAGGCGCTTGGCGGCATCGGCGAGGGCAGACTCGGCTTTGGCCGAGAGGGAGAGGGGGATCTGTCCATCCAGAGGCTCGCGCGCGGGCAGCTCCCCAGAAACAGGCTCGACGCTGGGCGCCTGTTCCAAGATCACGTGGGCATTCGTTCCGCTGATGCCGAAAGAGGAGACGCCGGCGCGGCGGGGTCCTCCGTTCGGCTCCCACTTGACCTGCTCGCTTAAGAGCTCGATCTGCCCCGCCTCCCAGTCGACTTTGGAGGAGGGTGCGTCGACGTGCAGCGTCTTGGGCAAGACGCCTTCGCGCATCGCCATCGCCATCTTGATCACGCCGCCGACTCCGGCTGCGGCTTGCGCGTGGCCGATGTTGGACTTGATCGAGCCCAGCTTCAGCGGCTTCTCGCGCTCTTGGCCGTAGGTCGCGAGCAGCGCCCCGGCCTCGATCGGATCGCCGAGGGTCGTGCCGGTGCCGTGGGCCTCGACCACATCCACGTCCTTCGGCTCAAGCTGCGCGTTTGCCAGCGCCTGGCGGATCACCCGCTCCTGCGAGGGACCGTTGGGTGCCGTGAGCCCGTTGGAGGCACCGTCCTGGTTGACAGCTGAGCCCTTGAGCAGGGCGAGGACGGGGTGGCCGTTGCGCTCGGCGTCGGAGAGGCGCTCCAGCACGAGCACACCGACGCCCTCCGACCAGGCGACACCATCCGCCGCCTCGGCGAAGGACTTGCAGCGACCGTCGGGGGCAAGACCGCGCTGGGCGCTGAAAGCGACGAATGGGCTGGGGTCGGAGAGGACTGTCACACCGCTGGCCAATGCCAGGGTGCACTCGCCCTGACGCAGCGCCCCTGAAGCGAGGTGCATGGCAACCAACGAGGAAGAGCAGGCGGTGTCGATGCTGATCGCCGGACCCTCGAGGCCGAGCGCGTAGGAGACGCGACCGGAGACGATGCTGGAGGTCAGCCCCGCAGCGGGACCGTAATTGCGGTCCCCCACTCCGGCGAATACCCCGGTCTGGGTCTTGCGCAAAGAGGCGGGGTCGATACCGGCATCCTCAAGCGCCTCCCAGCTCGATTCGAGCAAGAGCCGCTCCTGGGGGTCCATCAGCAGCGCCTCGCGCGGGCTGATCGCAAAGAAGTCGGGGTCGAAGGAACCAGCCTCCGCAAGGAAGCCGCCCTCGCGGGTGTAGCTCGTGCCCGGGTTCTCCCGGTCGGGGTTGTAGAGGCGCTCGATGTCCCAACCGCGATCGGTCGGGAACTCGCTGATCGCATCGCGACCCTCGGCGACCAGTTGCCAGAGATCCTCCGCAGAAGCGATGCCTCCGGGGTAGCGGCAGGCCATGCCGACGATCGCAATCGGCTCCTCGCTGGCCTGGGAACGAGCTGCAACCCTCTCAATATCACCGCTGGCCGTCGCCTCGCCCAACAGGTGCTCGGCGAGCGCCTCCGCACTCGGGTAGTCGAAGACAACGGTCGCACCGATATCCAGCCCGGTGGCTGCATTGAGCCGATTGCGCAGCTCGATCGCCGCCAGGGAGTCGAATCCCAGCTCCTGGAAGGCGCGTCCGGTCTCCACCTCCGCCGCAGAGGCATGGCCGAGCACCGCGGCCATGTTGGCGCGGACGAGATCGAGGACGAGGCTGGAGTGCTCTGCGGTTGGCGTATCGGCGAGCAGCCGGCCGAGCGAACCGCGCTGCTCTGTCTGACGGACAGGGACGCGGGTGAGGCCGCGCAGGATCGGTGCCAAGGTCCCAGCCTCAGCCCGAGAGCGCAGTGCGGCGGCGTCGAAGTTGACCGGTGCCAGCAAGGGCTCACCGAGCTCGCGGGCGGAGTCAAAGAGTTCGAGGCCCTGCTCGGGGTCCATCGAGGCAAAGCCAAGGCGCTGGCGGATCTGGTTGGTGATCCGCTCCATCAGCTCCTCGTTGTCTTGCAACCCAGCCGAGAGCTCGCCGGCGAGGCTGCTGCGCTGGTTCCAAAGCCCCCAAGCAAGCGCCGTCCCCGCCAGCCCTTCAGAGCGCCGCAATGCGGCAAGCGCATCGAGGAAGTTGTTGGCGGCGGCGTAGTTGGTCTGGGCGGCGCCACCGAGTAGGCCCGCGGCTGAGGAGAAGAGCAAGAACTGGGAGAGCTCCAGCTCTTTACTCAGCTCGTGCAGGTGCCAGGCAGCGGTTGCCTTGGGGGCCATCGTGCGCTTGAGGCGCTCTGGGTCCATCGACTCAAGCACGCCGTCATCGATCGTCCCGGCGGAGTGGATGATCGCTCCCAGTGGGTGCTCTTTGGGGACCTGGGCAAAGAGCTCTTCGAGTGCGCTCCTGTCGGTTACGTCGCAGGCGGAGATCGTCACCTCTGCTGCTCCCAGCTCTTGGAGCTCTGCCTTTAGCTCCTCGGCTCCAGTCGCCTCGGGCCCACGCCTACTGACCAAGAGCAGGTGCTTGGCCTCTTGGTTGGTTACGAGGTGGCGGGCAACCAGGGCGCCGAGGCCGCTGAGACCGCCGGTGATTAGCACGGTGTGTTCGGGATCAAGTGGCTTTGCGCTTGGCTTTTGGTCTGCTTTGACCCTGGTTAGACGTGGGGCAAGCGCTTCACCCTCGCGTAGGGCCAGTTGGGGCTCATCGGCTCCCAGGGCAAGTACTGCGGGTATTGCTGCCTTAGAGGCCTCGCTGTCATCTGTGTCGATCAGGGCGAAGCGACCGGGGTGCTCAGAGACAGCGGAGCGCACTAGTCCCCATACCGCTGCGCTTCTTAGGTCTGGTGCCTCCTCTTCGCTTGTGGCGATCGCGTTGTGGGTGAGCAGGGTCAGGCGTGAGTTCTCGTTGGCCTCATCTGTGACCCACTCTTGGAGGAGAGCTAGGGCGCCTTCGGCGGTTGCTTGGGCTGCCTGGGGGATCTCGCCCTCGGCTGGGGTGATCTCGGCTACCTCGCCCTCGGAGGCTTGGGCCTCTGTGGTGGGGATTGGTTGCCAGTTGACCTTGTGTAGGGAGCGGCGGCGCTGGGCAGAGCCCAGCTCCTTTAGGTCAAGCGGGCGGGTCTTGACCGAGGCGGCGCTAAAGAGTGGTGTGCCTGCTTGGTCATAGGCGCTGAGGCTCTGCACGCCGTCCTCTGTGCTGAGCAGTAGGCGCAGGGTTGAGGCGCCGGTGCTGTGCAGGGCGAAGTTCTCCCAGGCAGATGGCAGCTCGATCCGATCGCCGTCTTGCCTCGTCAGCCCAACCGCTTGTAGGGCAGAGTCGAGCAGTGCCGGGTGGAGCGCAAAGCTCTCGGCTTCGTGGGCCTGCTCCTCGGGGAGGGAGACCTCGGCGTGGCGGACGTCGGCCTTGCCAGCGCTTTGTGGCGGCCAGGTGTCGAGGGGCTCGGGCGTTGGCAGCTGCTGCGCAGAAAGCGTGCCACTTGCGTGGCGCACCCATTCGGCCTCCTCGCCCTCGAGGCGGGAGTGGATCGCGAGCTCGCGCCGGCCCTCTTCGTCGGAGCCTGAAACCGTGACCTGGATCGCGACCGAACCGCCCTCGGGCAAGACCAGCGGCGAGTGCAGGGTCACCTCCGCGATGCTCTGCGCACCGGCCTCCTGGGCCGCCCTCAGCGCCAGCTCCAGGTAGGCGCTTGTGGGCAGAAGGGCTGTGCCGGGGAGGAGGTCGTCGGCTATCCACGCTTGGGTGGCGAGCGAGATGCGCCCGGTGAGGGTGAGTCCGCCGTCACCGGGGTCTTCGATCGTCGCGGCGAGCATTGGGTGCTCGGGGTTGCCTTGCCCGATCGCCCCTGCGTCGGCGAGGCCGCTTGGGGTCGAAGCCAACCAGTAGCGCTTGCGCTGGAAGGGATAGGTCGGCAGCGGGACGCGCTTGGCGCCGGTGCCCTTGAAGAAGGTCCCCCAGTCGAGCTTTGCGCCGGCGACGTGGGCGGCGGCGATCGCGGTTGAGATCGCCTCAGCCTCGGTACGCCCTTCACGCAGGGTCGGGACAAAGGCAGCGGTGTCTTGCTCGGTACCCAGGCACTCGCGCGCCATCGCGCAAAGGACAGGGTCTGGGCCTAGCTCCAAGTAGGTGCTGGCGCCCTGTGCTTTGAGCGTGGCGATCGCATCGGCAAAGCGCACCGGCGCTCGCACGTGGTCGACCCAGTAGGCGGGATCGGTTGCTTGCTCTGGGCTGAGCAGCTCACCGCTGACGTTGGAGACGATCGGGAGCTTGGGCTCGTTGAAGGTAAGCGAGTTTGCTACCTCGGCGAACTCCTTAAGCATCGGCTCGATCAAGGGCGAGTGGAAGGCGTGGGAGACGGCGAGGCGTTTGGTCTTTCTGCCTTTCTCCTCCCACTGGGTGCGGACCGCTTCGACCGCATCCTCTGCTCCTGAGATAACAGTCGAGCTGGGGCCGTTGATCGCGGCAATCGAGAGCTCGTCCTCCCTACCCGCGATCGATTCGGCGACCTCTTGCTCGGTTGCCTCGATCGCCGCCATCGCCCCGCCGGGGGGTAGGGCGCCCATTAAGCGGCCTCTTGCGGCGACGAGCTTCGCTGCGTCGCTTAAGTCGAGGACACCGGCAACATGCGCAGCGGCGATCTCGCCGATCGAGTGGCCGGTTAGGACGTCCGGGCCCAGGCCGCGCTCGGCGAGCGCTTTATAGAGAGCGACCTCGATCGCGAAGAGGGCCGGCTGGGCATAGGTGGTGTCCTCAAGCAGGGCCGCTGCCTTTTTGCCCTTGGCGAAGACGATCTCTTTGAGTGGTGTCTCTAGGTGTTGGTCGAGTTGCTCGCAGGCTTGATCGAAGGCGGCGCGGAAGTTCGCATCAGCCGCATAGAGCTCCTTGCCCATGCCGAGGCGTTGGGAGCCCTGGCCGGTGAAGAGGTAGGCGAGCTTGCCGTCCTTTGCCTTGGCGCTGAGGACATTGGGGCTGGGATCGCCGGAAGCCACGGATGCCAATGCCGCCAGCAGCTCGTCACGGTCGCCTCCAAACGCCACTGCCCGATGCTCGAGGGGCGAGCGCGTGGTGGCGAGCGAGTAGGCGAGGTCGGTGGTGTCGAGCTCGGAGTTCGCATAGATGTGGGCGGCGAGGCGCCCGGCGGCATCGGCGAGGGCAGGCTCGGCTTTGGCCGAGAGCGCCAGTGGGATCTGTCCATCGAGTGGCTCTGTCGCCGGCGCCTCTCCACCGACTGTGGGCACTTCCTCCAAGATCACATGCGCGTTGGTGCCGCTGATGCCAAAGGAGGAGACGCCGGCTCGGCGCGGTCCACCGTTTGCCTCCCACTCGACCTGCTCGCTCAAGAGCTCGATCTCCCCCGCCTCCCAGTCGACTTTGGAAGAGGGAGCGTCGACGTGCAGGGTCTTGGGCAAGACGCCTTCGCGCATCGCCTGCGTCATCTTGATCACGCCGCCGACACCCGCCGCAGCTTGCGTGTGGCCGATGTTGGACTTGAGCGAGCCGAGCTTCAGCGGCCGCTCCCTGTCTTGACCGTAAGTCGCGAGCAGGGCACCGGCCTCGATCGGATCGCCGAGGGTCGTGCCAGTGCCGTGGGCCTCGACCACATCAACATCCTTCGGCTCAAGCTGCGCGTTTGCCAGCGCCTGGCGGATCACCCGCTCCTGCGAGGGACCGTTGGGGGCGGTGAGCCCGTTAGAGGCGCCGTCCTGGTTGACAGCTGAGCCCTTGAGCAGAGCAAGAACTTGGTGGCCGTTGCGCTCGGCATCGGAGAGGCGCTCAAGGACGACCATGCCAACCCCCTCAGCCCAGGCGGTGCCGTCTGCCGCCTCGGCGAAGGACTTGCAGCGACCGTCGGGGGCAAGGCCGCGCTGGGCGCTGAAGGCGACGAATGCGCCCGGGCTGGCGATCACCGTAACCCCACCGGCCAGGGCAAGATCGCACTCGCCCTGGCGCAACGCCCCGGAGGCCAGGTGCATCGCCACCAGTGAGGAGGAGCAGGCGGTGTTGATGCTGATCGCCGGGCCCTCGAGGCCGAGGGCATAGGAAACGCGGCCCGAGACAACGCTGGACGCCCCGACCACTGGTGCCTCGTAATCCTGGAAGGCGACCCCGGCGAAGACCCCCGCCGGCTCGCCGCGCAGCGAGACCGGGTCGATACCGGCGTCCTCCAGCGCCTCCCAACTCGATTCGAGCAAGAGCCGCTCCTGGGGGTCCATCAGCAGCGCCTCGCGCGGGCTGATCGAGAAGAACTCGGGGTCGAACTCGCCGGCGTCGGCCATGAAGCCGCCCTCGCGGGTATAGCTGGTGCCCAGGTTTTCCGGGTCGGGGTTGTATAGCCGCTCTACATCCCAGCCGCGATCGCTTGGGAACTCGGAGATGCCGTCGCGGCCTTCGGCGACCAACTGCCAAAGCTCGCGAGGGGAGGCGACCCCGCCCGGGTAGCGGCAGGCCATGCCGACGATCGCGATCGGCTCGTCGCTGGCCTGGGAACGGACGGCGACCCGCCCCTTGCCACCGCTCGCGGTCGCTTCGCTGAGCAAGTGCTCAGCAAGCGCACCCGAGCTCGGGTAGTCGAAGATCGCGGTCGCCCCCAGGTCGAGTCCAGTTGCGGCGTTGAGTCGGTTGCGCAGCTCGATCGCGCCGAGTGAGTCCAGGCCCAACTCTTGGAAAGCCCGGCCAGGTTCGACCTCGTTCGGAGAAGCATGTCCGAGGGCCGCTGCGGCGTGGGTGCGGACCAGTTCGAGGACGATGCCGGGGCGCTCCCCCGGTGGCGTCTCGGCCAGCATGCGGCCGAGTGAGCCGCGCTGCTCGGCCTGGCGAGCGGGGACACGGACGAGGCCGCGCAGGATCGGCGCCAGAGTCCCTCCCTGGGCCTGGGCGCGCAGTGCCGCGAGGTCGAACCGCACCGGGACCACCAGCGGCTCGCCGAGCTCGCCGGCCGCATCGAAGAGTTGCAACCCCAGCTCGGGCGCCATCCGCGCGAAACCGAGCCGCTGGCGGATCTGGTTGGTGAGTCGCTCCCTCAGCGCCTCGTTGCCAGAAAACTCAGCGCCGACCTCGCCAGCCAGGTTGCTCTGCTGATCCCACATGCCCCAAGCCAAGGCCGTCGCCGGCAGACCCTCGGAGTGGCGCAATGCGGCAAGCGCATCAAGGAAGTTGTTGGCCGCGGCGTAGTTGGTCTGGGCAGCGCCCCCCAAGACGCCGGCGGCGGAGGAGAACATCACAAACTGGTTGAGGTCGAGCCCCTTGCTCAGCTCGTGCAGGTTCCAGGCGGCGTTTGCCTTGGGCGCCATCGTGCGGGCCAGCCGCTCGGCGTCCATCGACTCGATCACGCCGTCGTCAAGCGCGCCGGCGGAGTGAACGATCGCCCCGAGGGGATGCTCTGGGTCGATCGAGGCGAAGAGTCCCGCGAGGGCATCGCGATCGGTCACGTCGCAGGCGGCGATCGTTACCTGTGCCCCCAGGGCCTCGAGCTCTGCCCTGAGCTCCTCCGCTCCCCCGGCCTCGCTGCCGCGGCGACTGACCAGGAGCAGGTGGCGGGCACCATGGTGCTCGGCCAGGTGACGAGCGGCGAGGGCACCGAGGCCGCTGAGGCCGCCGGTGAGGAGGACGGTGCGCTCGGGGTCGATCGGCTCGACTGTCGCCTGCTCATCTGCCTTGACTCGGGTCAGGCGCGGGGCGAGGATCTGGCCCTCGCGCAGGGCGAGCTGGGGCTCCTCGGCGCCGATGGCAAGCGCAGCCGGCAGGGCGGCTTTTGAGGCCTCGCTGCCGTCGCTGTCGATTACGGCGAAGCGACCGGGATGCTCGGAGACGGCCGAGCGCACCAGGCCCCAGACCGGCGCGCTGGCGAGATCCGGCGCCTCACCAGCGGCGGCGGCAATGGCGTTGTGGGTGAGCAGGGCGAAGCGAGTGCCCGCGCGCTCATCGTCGGCGGCCCATCCCTGCAGTAGGGCGAGGACCTGCTCGGCGGTCGCCTGGGCTGCCTCCGGGACGCCGCCTTCGGCCGGCTCGACAACAACGGTCTCAACTTCCGCGCCGGCCGCTCCCTCCCCGACGTCCGTCTTTGCCACCGGTTGCCACTGGACCCGGTGCAGAAGGTGGCGGACCCGAGCAGAGCCCAGCTCCTTGAAGTCCAGCGGGCGGGTGGTAACTGAGGCGGCGCTGAGGAGAGGTGCTCCTTCCTCGTCGAAGGCCGAAAGACTCCGCGTGCCGTTCTCGGACGTGAGCACGAGGCGCAGCGTCAAGGCGCCGCCTTTGCCCAATGAGACCCGCTGCCAAGACACCGGCAGCTCGATCTCCCCAGAGTCTTGCTCACCGAACCCGATGCCCTGCAGGGCCGAATCGAGCAGCGCTGGGTGAATGCCGAAGCGCTCGGCTTCGTGGGCCTGCTCCTCGGGCAGGGAGACCTCGACATGGCGGACATCGGCTTGCTCGGCGCTCTGCGAAGGCCAGGCATCGAGTGGCTCTGGCAGGGCGGAGGCTTGCTCGGAGAGCGTGCCGCTGGCGTGCAGCACCCAATCCCCATCCTCGCCCTCGGGGCGCGCGTGGAGCGTGAACTCGCGCCGGCCACCCTCGTCGCGGTTTGAGACCGATACCTGCAGGGCGCTCGCTCCCCCTTCGGGGAGGATCAGCGGCGAGTGCTGGGAGAGCTCCTCGATCGTCTCGGCGCCCGCCTCCCTGCCCGCCTGCAGCGCGAGCTCGAGCAAGGCGGCGGCGGGCAGAAGTACCGTGCCACCGACAGCGTGGTCGGCCAGCCAGGGATGGGTCGCAAGGGCAAGGCGGCTGGAGAAGAGGAGTCCGCCACCATCGCCACCGGCGAGCTCCACCCTGGCGCCGAGCAACGGGTGATCCGCCCCCTGCGCACCGCCGCCATCGACACTGGCGACCGAGGCGAGCCAGTAGCGCTCACGCTGGAAGGGATAGGTAGGCAGCGGCACCCGCTTGGCGCAGGTGCCCTTGAAGAAGGCCTCCCAGTCGAGCTTTGCTCCGGCGACGTGGGCGGCGGCGATCGCGGTTGAGATCGCCTCGGCCTCGGTGCGTCCCTCGCGCAGGGTGGGGACGAAGGCGGCGTTGTCTTGCTCCTCACCCAGGCACTCGCGCGCCATCGCGCAGAGCACTGGGTCGGGACCTAGCTCCAGGTAGGTGCTGGTGCCTTGTGCCTTGAGGGTCTCGATCGCATCGGCGAAGCGCACCGGCTGGCGTACGTGGCTGACCCAGTAGGCGGGGTCGGTTGCTTGCTCTGGACTGAGCAGCTCGCCGCTGACGTTGGAGACGATCGGGAGCTTGGGCTCGTTGAAGGTGAGCGAGTTGGCTACCTCGGCGAACTCCTTAAGCATCGACTCCATCAAGGGCGAGTGGAAGGCATGGGAGACGGCGAGGCGTTTGGTCTTTTTGCCTTTCTCCTCCCACTGGGTGCGGATCGCTTCGACCGCGTCATCTGCTCCTGAGATGACAATCGAGCTCGGGCCGTTGATCGCGGCAATTGAGAGCTCTTTCTCTTTGCCTGCGATCGACTCGGCGACCTCTTGCTCGGTTGCCTCGATCGCTGCCATCACCCCGCCCTTGGGAAGGGCGCCCATCAGGCGGCCTCTTGCCGCGACGAGCTTTGCCGCGTCGGCAAGGTCAAAGACCCCGGCCACGTGCGCAGCAGCGATCTCGCCGATCGAGTGGCCGGTTAGAACGTCGGGGCTTAGACCGCGCTCGGTAAGCGCTCTATAGAGAGCTACCTCGATCGCAAAGAGGGCCGGTTGGGCGTAGGTCGTGTCCTCCAGCAGCTTCGCCGCCTTTTTGCCCTTGGCGAAGACGATCTCTTTGAGCGGTGTCTCTAGGTGTTGGTCGAGTTGCTCGCAGGCTTGGTCAAAGGCGTCGCGGAAGTTCGCATCAGCCGCATAGAGCTCCTTGCCCATGCCGAGGCGTTGGGAGCCCTGGCCGGTGAAGAGGTAGGCGAGCTTGCCGTCCTTTGCTTTGGCGCTGAGGAGGTTGGGGCTGGCCTCTCCGTTGGTGAGAGATGCCAGAGCTGCCAGCAGTTCATCGCGGTCGACCCCCAGCACCACCGCACGATGCTCGAGGGGCGAGCGCGTGGTGACAAGCGAGTAGGCGAGATCGGTCGGGTCGAGCTCCGGGTTCGCATCGAGGTGGGCGGCAAGGCGCCCTGCGGCATCGGCAAGGGCGGACTCGGCTTTGGCCGAGAGCGCCAACGGGATCTGTCCATCGAGTGGCTCGGTTACAGGCGTCTCTCCGTCGAGCGCGGGCGCTTCCTCCAAGATCACATGCGCGTTGGTGCCGCTGATGCCGAAGGAAGAGACGCCGGCTCGGCGGGGGCCTCCGTTCGCCTCCCACTCGACCTGCTCGCTCAAGAGCTCGATCTCCCCCGCCTCCCAGTCGACTTTGGAAGAGGGTGCGTCGACATGCAGGGTCTGGGGCAAGACGCCTGCACGCATCGCCTCGGTCATCTTGATCACGCCGGCAACGCCTGAGGCAGCCTGGGCGTGGCCGATGTTCGACTTGAGCGAGCCCAGCTTCAGCGGCCGCTCCCTGTCTTGGCCGTAAGTGGCGAGCAACGCCCCGGCCTCGATCGGGTCGCCGAGGGTCGTGCCGGTGCCGTGGGCCTCGACCGCGTCGATGTCCTTGGCCTCAAGCCGGGCATTTGCCAGCGCCTGGCGGATAACCCGCTCTTGCGAGGGACCGTTGGGTGCCGTGAGTCCGTTGGAGGCACCGTCCTGGTTGACGGCTGAGCCCTTGAGCAGGGCAAGAACTTGGTGGCCGTTGCGCTCGGCGTCGGAGAGGCGCTCGAGGACGAGCACGCCAACGCCCTCCGCCCAGCCGGTGCCATCGGCTGCATCGGCGAAGGACTTGCAGCGCCCGTCGGCGGCAAGCCCGCGCTGAGCGCTGAAGGCGACGAATACACCGGGGCTGGAAACCACCGTCACCCCACCGGCCAGGGCGAGGGTGCACTCGCCC
The DNA here is from genome assembly GCA_963703175.1 of uncultured Solirubrobacterales bacterium. Classification (GTDB taxonomy): domain Bacteria; phylum Actinomycetota; class Thermoleophilia; order Solirubrobacterales; family 70-9; genus VRUE01. Next base: position 2,337,967 of record OY969794.1, on the reverse strand, counting down.
TGCCGTAATGCTTGCGAGGCGAGGTGCATCGCCACAAGCGAGGAGGAGCAGGCGGTGTCGATGCTGATCGCCGGACCCTCGAGGCCGAGCGCGTAGGAGACGCGACCCGAGACGATGCTGGAGGTCAGCCCCGCGGCGGGACCGTAGTTGCGGTCCCCCACCCCGGCGAAGACCCCGGTCTGGGTCTTGTGCAAGGAGGCGGGGTCGATGCCGGCTTCCTCCAATGCTTCCCAAGAGGATTCGAGCAGCAGCCGCTCCTGCGGGTCCATGATCAGCGCCTCGCGCGGGCTGATCGAGAAGAAGTCGGCGTCGAAGGAACCGGCCCCTGTGAGGAAGCCGCCCTCGCGCGTATAGCTGGTCCCGTGACTATCGAGATCGGGGCTATAGAGGCGCTCGACGTCCCAGCCGCGATCGGCGGGGAACTCGGTGATCGCATCGCGGCCCTCGGCGACCAGCTGCCATAGATCGGCGGGGGACTCGACCCCACCCGGGTAGCGGCAGGCCATGCCGACGATCGCGATCGGCTCCTCGCTGGCCTGGGCTCTGAGGACAACCTGTTTGCTGATGCCTCCTGCGATTGCCTCCGCCAGCAAATACTCGGCCAGCGCCGTGGAGCTCGGGTAGTCGAAGACGACGGTCGCGCCGATATCGAGGTCGGTGGCAGCGTTCAGTCGGTTGCGCAGCTCAAGCGCACCAAGGGAGTCGAGCCCCATCTCCTGGAAGGCTCGCTGCGGTCCTACCTCCGCCGGCGAAGAATGGCCGAGGACCGCGGCGGCGTTGGAGCGGACGAGATCCAAGACCACACCGGAGCGCTCTGCCTCGGGGGTCTCGGCGAGCAGCGTGCCGAGGGTGCCGCGCTTTTCCTCGTGGCGGACGGAGGCGCGGGTGAGGCCGGAGAGGATCGGCGCCAGCGTTCCCCCTTCGGCACGGGCACGCAATGCAGCGGGGTCGAAGCGCACCGGCGCCAGTACAGCCTCGGGCAACTCGCGGGCAGCGTCGAAGAGCTCCAAGCCCTGCTCGGGGGCCATGCGGGCGAAGCCGAGGCGATTGCGAACCTGGTTGGCAAGGCGCTCCATCACTTCATCGTTGGCCAAGAGCTCGCCGGCCTGCTCGCCCGCCAGGCTGCTGCGCTGGTCCCACATTCCCCAAGCAAGCGCGGTCCCCGGCAACCCTTCGGAGTGGCGCAGGGCGGCAAGCGCATCAAGGAAGTTGTTGGCCGCGGCGTAGTTGGTCTGAGCGGCACCGCCGAGTAGGCCTGCGGCAGAAGAGAAGAGGAGGAACTGGGAGAGCTCTAGCTCTTTGCTCAGCTCGTGCAGGTGCCAAGCAGCGGTTGCCTTGGGATCCATCGTGCGCTTGAGGCGCTTCGGGTCCATCGACTCGAGCACGCCGTCATCGATCGCTCCGGCGGAGTGGATGATCGCTCCCAGTGGGTGCTCCTTGGGGACCTGGGCAAAGAGCTGTTCCAGGGCGTTGCGATCAGTGACGTCACAAGCGGCGATCGTTACCTTTGCTGCGCCTAGCTCTTGGAGCTCTGCCTTTAGCTCCTTGGCTCCCGTTGCCTCGGGACCCCTTCTGCTGACCAAGAGCAGGTGTTTGGCTTCTTGGTTGGTTATGAGGTGGCGGGCAACCAGGGCACCGAGGCCACTGAGACCACCGGTGATCAGGACGGTGTGCTCGGGGTCAAGCGGGACGGTCTTGGTCTCTTCCTCGCTTACCTTGACCCTGGCCAGGCGTGGGGCTAGTGCCTCGCCCTCGCGCAGGGCCAGTTGGGGCTCTTCGGCTCCCAGGGCAAGTACCGCGGGTATTGCTGCCTTAGAAGCCTCACTTCCATCTGCGTCGATCAGGGCGAAGCGACCGGGGTGCTCAGAGACAGCCGAGCGCACTAGTCCCCATACCGCTGCGCTTCTTAGGTCTGGTGCCTCCCCTTCGTTGGTGGCGATCGCGTTGTGGGTGAGCAGGGTCAGGCGTGAGCCCTCTTTGGCCTTATCTGTGACCCACTCTTGGAGGAGGGCCAGGGCGTACTCAGCGGTTGCTTGGGCTGCCGTGGGGATCTCGCCCTCGGCTGGGGAGATCTCGACGATCTCCTCGTTGGGGGCTTCGGCGTCGGTGGTGGGGATCGGTTGCCAGTGGACCTTGTGTAGGGAACGGCGGAGCTGGGCGGAGCCCAGCTCCTTTGAGTCGAGGCGGCGAGTTTCAACCGAGGCGGCGCTGAAGAGTGGTGTGCCTGCTTGGTCATAGGCGCTAAGGCCCTGCACGCCGTCCTCGCTGCTGAGCAGCAGGCGCAGGGTCGAGGCGCCGGCGCCGTGCAGGGCGACGCCCTCCCAGGCAGCGGGCAGCTGGATCTCGCCGGAATCCTGCTCGCCGAGGCCGACGCTTTGCAGCGCCGCGTCCAGGAGGGCTGGATGGAGGGCAAAGCGCTCGGCTTCGTTGGCCCGCTCCCCCGCCAGGGAAATCTCAGCGTGGCGCACCTCGACTCGGCCGGCGCTTTCGGGCGGCCAGGTGTCGAGGGGATCGAGAGTCTCAAGTGGCTGCTCAGAGAGAGCTCCGCTTGCGTTCAGGGCCCATTCCTCGTCCTCACCCTCGGGGCGGGAGTGGATCGCGAGCTCGCGCCGGCCCGCCTCATCGGGCCCCGAGACCGCGACCTGGATCGCGACCGCTGTGGTCTCGGGCAGAATCAGTGGGACCTGCAGGGTGAGCTCTTCAATCTGGGCGGCGCTTGCTTGCCCCGCTGCACGCAAGGCCAACTCCAGGAAGGCGCTGCCGGGCAGCAGGATTGCGTCGCCGATCAAATGGTCTGCCAACCAGGCGTGGCTTTGCAGCGAGAGACGACCGGTGAGGGTGAAGCCCCCGTCGGCCGGATCCTCGATCGCCGCCGCCAGGAGCGGATGCCCTGGATCGCTCAGGCCGACCGCCGTCAGATCCCTTGTTCCGCTCAGCGCGGAGTCGAGCCAGTAGCGCTCACGCTGGAACGGATAGGTCGGCAACGGCACGCGCTTGGCGCCCGTGCCCTTAAAGAAGGCCTCCCAGTTGAGCTTGGCGCCGGCGACGTAGGCGCCTGCAATCGCGATTGAGATCGCCTCTGCCTCGGTGCGTCCCTCGCGCAGGGTTGGGACGAAGGCGGCCTTCTCTTGCTCCTTACCCAGGCACTCGCGTGCCATCGCGCAGAGGACTGGGTCGGGTCCCAGCTCCAGGTAGGTGCTGGCGCCCTGGCCTTGCAGAGTGGCTATCGCATCAGCGAAGCGCACCGGTTGGCGTACGTGGCTAACCCAGTAGGCGGGGTCGGTGGCCTGCTCTGGAGTGAGCAGCTCGCCAGAGACGTTGGAGACGATCGGGAGCTTGGGCTCGTTGAAGCTGAGGGACTTGGCTACCTCAGTGAACTCCGCAAGCATCGGATCCATCAGCGGCGAGTGGAAGGCGTGGGAGACGGCGAGGCGTTTGGTCTTGCGTCCCCGCTCGTCCCATTGGCTACGGACCTCCTCGACTGCTTCCTCAGTGCCGGAGATGACGGTTGAGATCGGGCCGTTGATCGCGCCGATCGAGAGCTCACGCTCCCGGCTAGTGATCGAATTGCCGACCTCTATCTCGGTTGCCTCGATCGCCGCCATTGCTCCGCCTGCGGAAAGCGCTCCCATCAGCTTGCCTCTCGCCGCGACCAGCTTTGCCGCGTCCTCGAGGTCAAGAACTCCGGCCACATGCGCGGCTGCGATCTCGCCGATCGAGTGGCCGGCTAGGACGTCGGGCTTCAGACCTCGCTCAGCAAACGCTTTGTAGAGAGCGACCTCGATCGCGAAGAGCGCGGGCTGGGCGTAGGTGGTGTCCTCCAGCAACTTCGCCGCCTTTTTGCCCTTGGCGAAGACGATCTCTTTGAGCGGCTTTTGCAGGTGTTGGTCAAGCTGCTCGCAGACGGCATCGAAGGCAGTGCGGAAGTTGGCATCTGCCCCGTAGAGCTCCTTGCCCATGCCGAGGCGCTGGGAGCCCTGGCCGGTGAAGAGGTAGGCGAGCTTGCCGGCTTTAGCGCTGGCGGTGAGAACGTTGGCTGACGGAGTGCCTTCGGCGAGGGCGGTGAGCGCCGCCAACAGCTCATCGCGGTTCGATCCGAGCGCCACCGCTCTGTGCGCAAGAGCGCCGCGGCTGGCGAAGAGCGAGTAGGCAACGTCGCCAAGATCGAGTTCGGGGTTATCGCTGAGGTGATTTGTCAGACGCTGCGCCGCCTGCGCCAGAGCCGGCTCGGCTTTGACCGAGAGCGCCAGAAGGATTTGGCCGTAGAGAGGCTCGGCGGCAGGCGCATCCTCGTCCTCGCCTGTCCCAGCTTCATTCGACTCGAGCGCAGGCGCCTGCTCCAAGATCACGTGGGCGTTGGTGCCGCTGATGCCGAAGGAAGAGACACCGGCGCGGCGCGGCCGGCCGTCTACCTCCCAGGGAAGCTGCTCTCTCAAGAGCTCGATCTCCCCCGCCTCCCAATCGACTTTGGAGGAGGGAGCGTCGACATGCAAAGTCTGGGGCAAGACCCCCCGCTGCATCGCCTCGGTCATCTTGATCACGCCAGCGATACCTGAGGCGGCCTGGGTGTGGCCGATGTTCGACTTGATCGAGCCGAGCCGCAGCGGCTGCTCCCTGTCCTGACCGTAAGTCGCGAGCAGGGCACCGGCCTCAATCGGGTCGCCGAGGGTGGTGCCGGTGCCGTGGCCCTCGACCACGTCGACGTCCCCTGCCTCAAGTCGGGCGTTGGCCAAGGCCTGGCGGATCACGCGCTCCTGCGAGGGACCGTTCGGTGCGGTCAGTCCATTCGAGGCGCCGTCCTGGTTCACGGCCGAGCCCTTGAGCAAGGCGAAGACGGAGCGGCCGTTGCGCCTTGCATCGGAAAGGCGCTCGAGGACGAGCACGCCGACACCCTCCGACCAGGCGACCCCGTCAGCGGCGTCGGCAAATGACTTGCTGCGTCCGTCGGGGGCGAGACCGCGCTGGGCGCTGAAGGCGAGAAAGGGCCCGGGGGTCGAGAGCACGGTCACGCCACTGGCCAATGCCAGCGGGCACTCCCCTTGGCGCAACGCCTGCGAGGCGAGGTGCATCGCGACCAACGACGATGAGCAAGCGGTATCGATGCTTATTGCCGGCCCCTCGAGGCCAAAGGCGTAGGAGACGCGGCCCGAGACGACGCTCTGGGTCATACCAGCGGCCGGCCCATAGCTCCTGTCCCCGACCCCGGCAAAGACTCCGGTCTGGGTCCTCTTCAAAGAGGCCGGGTCGATGCCGGCGTTCTCCAGTGCCTCCCAGCACGATTCCAGCAGCAGTCGCTCCTGGGGATCGATGATCCCGGCCTCGCGCGGGCTGATCGCAAAGAAGTCGGGGTCGAACTCACCGGCGTCGGGAAGGAAGCCGCCCTCGCGAACATAGGTGGTGCCGGGGTTCTCGGGGTCGGGGTTGTAGATGCGCTTGACGTCCCAGCCTCGATCGGTCGGGAACTCGGTGATCGCATCGCGACCCTCGGCGACCAGCTGCCATAGATCCGCGGGCGAGGCGATGCCGCCGGGATAGCGGCAGGCCATGCCGACGATCGCGATCGGCTCCTCGCTGGCCTGGGCTCTAACCGCAACCTGCCTGGCGGCGCCGCCCGCGGTCGCTTCGCTGAACAGGTGCTCGGCCAGGGCGGCCGGGTTGGGGTAATCGAAGACCACGGTGGCGCCGAGGTCGATGCCGGTGACCGCGTTGAGCCGGTTGCGCAACTCGACCGCCGCCAGCGAGTCGAAGCCCATCTCCTGGAAAGCGCGTTCGGGCTCGATCTCGGCGGCGGAAGCATGGCCGAGCACAACCGCGACCTCGGCCCGAACAAGGTCCAGCACCAGCGCCTCGCGCCCGCCCGCAGGCGCCTCGTCGAGGCGTTGCGCCAGCGAGCCGCGCGTGCTCTCGCGGCGAGCCGAGAGACGGGTCAGTCCGCGCAGGATCGGCGTCAGTGTCCCCGCCTCGGCGCGGGCCCGCAGCGCGGTGGGGTCAAAGTGAACCGGGGCCAGCAGAGGCTCGGAAAGCTCGGCCGCGGCGTCGAGCAGCTTGAGGCCCTGCGCCGGACTCATCGGGGCAAAGCCGAGGCGCTGGCGGATCTGGTTAGCGACTCGCGCGACCAGCTCCTCGTTCCCCCTGAGCTCGTCGGGCAGCTCGCCGGCGAGGCTGCTCTGTTGGTCCCAAAGGCCCCAAGCAAGCGCGGTTGCCGGCAGACCCTCGGAGTGGCGCAAAGCGGCAAGCGCATCGAGGAAGCTGTTAGCCGCGGCGTAGTTGGCTTGCGCAGCACCGCCGAGTAGGCCGGCGGCCGAGGAGAACATCTGGAATCGGGAGAGCTCTAGCTCTTTGCTCAGCTCGTGCAGGTGCCAAGCAGCGGTTGCCTTGGGATCCATCGTGCGCTTGAGGCGCTTCGGGTCCATCGACTCGAGCACGCCGTCATCGATCGCTCCGGCGGAGTGGATGATCGCTCCCAGTGGGTGCTCCTTGGGGACCTGGGCAAAGAGCTGTTCCAGGGCGTTGCGATCGGTGACGTCACAAGCGGCGATCGTTACCTTTGCTGCGCCTAGCTCTTGGAGCTCTGCCTTTAGCTCCTTGGCTCCCGTTGCCTCGGGACCCCTTCTGCTGACCAAGAGCAGGTGTTTGGCTTCTTGGTTGGTTATGAGGTGGCGGGCAACCAGGGCACCGAGGCCACTGAGACCACCGGTGATCAGGACGGTGTGCTCGGGGTCAAGCGGGACGGTCTTGGTCTCTTCCTCGCTTACCTTGACCCTGGCCAGGCGTGGGGCTAGTGCCTCGCCCTCGCGCAGGGCCAGTTGGGGCTCTTCGGCTCCCAGGGCAAGTACCGCGGGTATTGCTGCCTTAGAAGCCTCACTTCCATCTGCGTCGATCAGGGCGAAGCGACCGGGGTGCTCAGAGACAGCCGAGCGCACTAGTCCCCATACCGCTGCGCTTCTTAGGTCTGGTGCCTCCCCTTCGTTGGTGGCGATCGCGTTGTGGGTGAGCAGGGTCAGGCGTGAGCCCTCTTTGGCCTTATCTGTGACCCACTCTTGGAGGAGGGCCAGGGCGTACTCAGCGGTTGCTTGGGCTGCCGTGGGGATCTCGCCCTCGGCTGGGGAGATCTCGACGATCTCTTGCTCGGGCGCAGGTGCGGTGGCCTTGGCCACTGATTGCCACTGCACCCGATGCAGAGTCGGACCGGCGGGCGACTCCTCTCCGCCGAGCCAGTAGTGAGTGTGCTGGAACGGATAGGTCGGCAGCGGTACCCGCTTGGCGCCAGTCCCCTTGAAGAAGGTCTCCCAGTCGAGCTTGGCACCGGCGACGTGGGCACCGGCGATCGCGGTTGAGACGGCCTCGGCCTCGGTACGTCCTTCCCGCAGGGTGGGGACGAAGGTGGCGTTGTCCTGTTTCTCGCCGAGGCACTCGCGCGCCATCGCGCAGAGGACTGGGTCGGGGCCGAGCTCCAGGTAGGTGCTCGTGCCCTGCGCCTGTAGCGTCGCGATCGCATCGGCAAAGCGCACCGGCGCTCGTACGTGGTCGACCCAGTAGGCGGGGTCTGTTGCCTGCTCTGGTGTGAGCAGCTCACCGCTGACATTGGAGACGATCGGGAGCTTGGGGTTGCTGTAGGCGAGGGACTCGGCTACCTCGCTGAACTCCTCAAGCATCGGCTCGATCAAGGGCGAGTGGAAGGCGTGGGAGACGGCGAGGCGTTTGGTCTTTCTGCCCTTCTCCTCCCAAGAGGTGCGGATCGCCTCGACTGCTTCCTCTGTGCCTGAGATGACCGTGGAGCTCGGGCCGTTGATCGCCGCGATCGAGAGCTCTTCTTCTTTGCCTGCGATCGACTCGCTTACCTCTTGCTCGGTTGCCTCGATTGCCGCCATTGCTCCGCCGGTGGGCAGGGCTCCCATCAGGCGGCCTCTTGCGGCAACCAGCTTTGCCGCGGCGCTTAGGTCAAAGACCCCGGCGACATGTGCGGCGGCGATCTCACCGATCGAGTGACCGGCTAGGACATCGGGCTTGAGACCGCGCTCGGCGAGCGCCTTATAGAGAGCGACCTCGATCGCAAACAGGGCCGGCTGGGCGTAGGTGGTGTCCTCGAGCAGGGCCGCTGCCTTTTTGCCCTTGGCGAAGACGATCTCTTTGAGCGGCTTTTGCAGGTGTTGGTCAAGCTGCTCGCAGACAGCATCGAAGGCGTCGCGGAAGTTGGTGTCGACCTCATAGAGCTCCTTGCCCATGCCGAGGCGCTGGGAGCCCTGGCCGGTGAAGAGGTAGGCGAGCTTGCCGGCTTTAGCGCTGGCGGTGAGAACGTTCGCCGAGGGAGTGCCCTCGGCGAGGGCAGCGAGCGAGGTGAGTAGCTCGTCGCGATCTCCCTCCAGCACGACCGCCCGCCGCTCCAGGGCCGAGCGGGTGGTGGCCAACGAGTAGGCGAGGTCGGTGGTGTCGAGGTCTGGGTTCGCGGTCAGGTGAGCGGCGATGCGCTTGGCAGCTTCGGCCAGCGCGGGCTCTGCTTTGGCGGAAAGCACGATCGGGACCGGGCCGTCGAGGGGCTCGGTCGCCGGTACCGGCTCGCCCGCCGGCGCCTCCTCCAAGATCACGTGGGCGTTGGTGCCGCTGATGCCGAATGAGGAGACGGCGGCGCGGCGTGGGCGACCGTTCGGCGCCCAATCGACCGACTCGCTGAGCAGCTCGATCGCTCCCGCCTCCCAGTCGACCTTGGAGGAAGGCGCGTCGAGGTGGAGTGTCTTTGGCAGCGCACCCCGGCGCATCGCCTCGGTCATCTTGATCACACCGGCGACCCCGGCCGCTGCCTGGGTGTGGCCGATATTGGACTTGATCGAGCCGAGCTTCAGTGGCTCGTCCCTGTCTTGGCCGTAAGTGGCAAGCAAGGCGCTGGCCTCGATCGGGTCGCCAAGCGTGGTGCCCGTGCCGTGGCCCTCGACAACGTCGACGTCTTGGGGCTTGAGGCGGGCATTGGCCAGCGCCTGACGGATAACGCGCTCCTGCGAAGGTCCGTTCGGGGCGGTGAGGCCGTTGGATGCGCCATCCTGGTTCACGGCCGAGCCCTTGAGCAGAGCGAGTACCGGGTGGCCGTTGCGGCGTGCATCCGAGAGGCGCTCCAGCACGAGCACGCCGACTCCCTCCGCCCAAGCGACCCCGTCTGCCGCCTCGGCAAATGACTTGCTGCGCCCGTCCGGCGCAAGGCCACGCTGGGCGCTGAAGGCGATGAAGGCTGCCGGGGTCGAGAGCACCGTGACGCCGCCGGCCAGAGCGAGACTGCACTCGCCGCCGCGCAGCGCCTGCGAGGCGAGGTGCATCGCCACCAGCGAGGACGAACAGGCGGTGTCGACGGTCATCGCCGGACCCTCGAGGCCGAGGGTGTAAGCGATGCGGCCCGAGACGATGCTTTGCGTCATCCCGGCCGCCGGCCCGTAGTCCTGGTACATGGCCCCGGCGAAGACTCCCGTCTGGGTCTTCTTCAGCGAGGCGGGGTCGATGCCGGCGTCCTCCAAAGCCTCCCAGCAGGACTCCAGCAAGAGCCGCTGCTGGGGGTCCGTGACCAGCGCCTCGCGCGGCGAGATGCCGAAGAACTCGGCGTCGAACTCTCCGGCCGCGGCGAGGAAGCCACCCTCGCGGGTGTAGCTGGTGCCGGGATTCTCCGGATCGGGGTCGTAGATCCCCTCCAAGTCCCAGCCGCGGTCCGCCGGGAACTCGGAGATGCCGTCGCGTCCCTCGGCGACCAGTTGCCAAAGACCCTCAGGAGAGCTGACTCCGCCGGGATAACGGCAGGCCATGCCGACGATCGCGATCGGCTCCTCGCTGGCCTGGGCCCTGACCGCAACCTGCGCCGCGCCGTCGCTCGCGGATGCCTCCGCCAGCAGGTGCTCGGCGAGGGCGGCGGCGCTCGGGTAGTCGAAAACGATGGTAGCCGCCAGGCGCAAACCGGAAACTGCGTCGAGGGCGTTGCGCAGTTCGACCGCGGCCAGCGAGTCGAAGCCAAGATCTTGGAACGCCTTATCGGGCTCTATCTCCTCGCTGGAGGAGTGGCCGAGGACAGCAGCCACCGCTCCCCTGACCAGGTCGAGGACGTAGGCCTCGCGCTCTACCTCGGACTGCGATGCGAGCGTGGCGGCGAGCGATCCGGCGGCAACGCTGCGGCGCCTTGGGGCTCGGACGAGACCGCGGAAGATCGGCGGGGGGCTGGCGATATCGAGCGGCAACGCCAGGACTTGTGGTCTGCCACCACCCAGGGCGGCGTCGAAAAGAGCGAGCCCGCGCTCGTCCGTGAGCGCCTCAATCCCGCCGCGACGCATCCGCGCCAGGCCGGCTCCGTCGATGCCGGAGACCATGCCGCGCTCGCGCTGCCAAAGACCCCAGGCGATCGAGGTCGCGGGCAGACCTTCGGCCTGGCGCTTTTGCGCCAGGGCATCGAGGAAGACGTTGGCGGCGGCGTAGTTGGCCTGGCCGGGGGCGCCGAGGGTGCCGGCAACCGATGAGTAGAGGACGAAGGCCGAGAGGTCTGCGTCTCTGGTCAACTCGTGTAGATGCAGGGCGGCGTCGACCTTGGGGGCGAAGACCGCCGCGACCTGCTCAGCCGAAAGCGTCTCGACCGTGGCGTCGGCGAGGACTCCGGCGCAGTGGACCACCGCACCCAATGGGTGCTCGTCGGCGATCGAGGCAAGAAGCGTCTCCAGCGCTTCGCGCTCGGAGACATCACATGCGACGATCCGCGCTTCGGCGCCGAGCATTTCGAGCTCTGCCTGAAGCTCCTGCGCTCCCTCGGCTTCGGGGCCGCTCCTGCTGACCAAGAGCAGGTGACTGGCGCCGTGGCGCTCGACAAGATGGCGGGCGGCAAGGGCGCCAAGACCTCCGGTGGCACCAGTTACAAGGACCGTGCGCTCGGAATCGATCGCGACGAGAGCGTCGCCTCCTGCCTCCTCATCCGACCTCACGCGGGCGAGGCGGGGGACGAGCGCCGCCCCCTCGCGCAGCGCAAGCTGGGGCTCCTCCTCTCCCAGGACAAGCGCTGCGGACAGGGCTGCCTCGGAAGCATCGGTCCCATCGGTGTCGAGGAGCGCAAAACGGCCGGGGTGCTCGGATTGGGCCGAGCGGACGATGCCCCAGACCGCCGCCCCGGCCGGATCTGGGGACTCGTCGGCTGCGGTCGCCATCGCGCCCTGGGTGAGCAGCGCCAGGCGCATCCCCGCCTTGGGCTCGTCGGCGAGCCAAGCCTGAATTGCCGCCAGGGCCTCTTCGGTCGCTTTGCAGGCCGCCTCGGCGACCGTCAGTTCGGCGTCGACCTCGCAGCGCAGCAGCTCGACCTCCGCCGAGGTCTCGGCCTGCTCCGGAAGTTGGACCTGCGGCCAGCGGAGACTAAACAGGCTCTTGGAGGCCCGACTGGACGCCTGCAGCTGCGCTGCCGCCACGGGCCGCAGCACCAGAGCCTCGACCGCCAACACAGGAGCCCCCATGCCATCGGCAACCTGCATGGCAACCGCCTCCTCCGCGAAGGCAAGGCGCACCCGCAGCTCACTTGCTCCACCCGCCTGCAACGAGACACCCCTCCAGGAGAAGGGAAGCTTCGGCTCGACCCCGACGGCGCCTAGCGCTATCGCGTGCAAAGCGGCGTCGAGCAGGGCTGGATGGATGCCGAAGCCCTCGGCCTCCTGCGAGCGCTCCTCGGGCAGCGAGACCTCGGCGTAGATCTGCTCGCCGTCCTTCCAGGCCGCCGTGAGACCTTGGAAAGCCGGCCCGTACTGCAGGCCCACCTCGGCAAGAAGGTCGTAGAGGTAGTCGATATCTATCGGCTCTGCGCCCGCGGGGGGCCAGGAGTCGAGCGGCGCGGGGGTCGGGGGGCGCTGCTCGGACAGGGCCCCACTTGCGTTCAGTGCCCACTCTGACTCCTCGCCCTCGACGCGCGAGTTGATCGCGATCTCACGCCGGCCAGCCTCGTCGGGGCCGAATACCGAGACTTGAACCGCCACCGCTCCAGGCTCAGGCAGGATCAGCGGGGCCCGCAGGGTTAACTCCTCGACAGTTTCCGCCCCAACCTCAAGCGCTGCCCGTAGCGCCAGCTCGAGTAAAGCGGTGGCGGGCAGCGGCACGGCTCCGCCGATGACGTGGTCCGATAGCCAAGGATGGGTGGACAGAGAGAGGCGGCCGGTAAGCAGCAAACTCTCGCCGTCGCCTTGATTGCCGGCAAGTTTCACCGCCGCTCCCAGCAGGGGATGCCCGGCCGCGACCTGGCCGGCAGCGGTTAGGTCCCCCGCTCCGCTCTGTGTGGAATCGAGCCAGTAGCGCTTGCGCTGGAAGGGGTAGGTAGGTAGCGGCACGCGCTTGGCGCCGGTCCCCTTGAAGAAGGCCTCCCAGTCGAGCTTTGCTCCGGCGACATGGGCGCCGGCCACCGCCGTCGAGGTCGCATCTGCCTCGGGATGTCCCTCGCGGAGCGTGGGGACGAAGTCGGTGACATCAGCGCCGTCCAGACATTCGTGGCCCATCGCGCAGAGGACCGGCTGGGGGCCAAGCTCGACATAAACGCTGACCCCCTGCTTATCCAGCGTCGCGATCGCATCGGCGAAGCGCACCGGTTGGCGTACGTGGGTGACCCAGTAGGCGGGGTCGGTTGCTTGCTCAGTGCTGAGCAGCTCGCCGCTGACGTTGGAGACGATCGGGAGCTCGGGCTCGTTGAAGGCGAGTGATTCAGCCACCTCGCTGAACTCCTCGAGCATCGGCTCCATCAAGGGCGAGTGGAAGGCGTGGGAGACGGCGAGGCGTTTGGTCTTTTTGCCTTGCTCCTCCCACTGGGTGCGGATCGCTTCGACTGCGTCCTCTGTGCCGGAGATGACAGTCGAGCTGGGGCCGTTGATTGCGGCGATCGAGAGCTCGTCTTCCTTGCCTGCGATCGACTCGCTTACCTCTTGCTCGGTTGCCTCGATTGCCGCCATTGCTCCGCCGGTGGGCAGGGCTCCCATCAGGCGGCCTCTTGCGGCAACCAGCTTTGCCGCGGCGCTTAGGTCAAAGACCCCGGCGACATGTGCGGCGGCGATCTCACCGATCGAGTGACCGGCTAGGACATCGGGCTTGAGACCGCGCTCGGCGAGCGCGCTATAGAGAGCGACCTCGATCGCAAACAGGGCCGGCTGGGCGTAGGTGGTGTCCTCGAGCAGGGCCGCTGCCTTTTTGCCCTTGGCGAAGACGATCTCTTTGAGCGGCTTCTCTAGGTGCTGGTCGAGTTGCTCGCAAGCCCTATCGAAGGCAGCGCGGAAGTTGGCGTCTGCCGCGTAGAGCTCCTTGCCCATGCCGAGGCGTTGTGAGCCCTGGCCAGTGAAGAGGTAGGCGAGCTTGCCGTCCTTTGCTTTGGCGCTGAGGACGTTGGGGCTGGGATCGCCGTTGGCGAGGGCAGTGAGAGAGGCGAGGAGCTCGTCGCGGTCCCCACCCAACGCGACGGCCCTGTGCTCGAAGGCCGCGCGGGTCGTGGCCAGCGAGTAGGCGACGTCGATCGGGTCGAGTTCGGGGTTCTCTCGCAAGTACACGGTAAGGCGCTCGGCGACCTCAGCCAGGGCGGGCTCGGCTTTGGCTGCAAGGGCGAGGGGAGGCGGGCCGGTGAGGCGCGGGTCGGCGGGGACCTCCGCGCCTTCCTCGGGTGCCTCCTCCAGGATCACATGGGCGTTGGTACCGCTCACGCCGAAGGAGGAGATTCCTGCTCTGCGCGGGGCCCCGTTCCCCTCCCAGGGGAGTTGCTCAACGAGCAGCTCGATCTCTCCCGCCCCCCAATCGACTTTGGAGGATGGCGCGTCAACGTGCAGGGTCTTGGGCATGACACCCCGGCGCATTGCTTCGGTCGCCTTGATCACACCGGCGACGCCCGCCGCAGCCTGGGTGTGGCCGATGTTCGACTTAATCGAGCCGAGCCTCAGCGGCTGCTCCCTTTCCTGGCCGTAGGTCGCGAGCAGCGCCCCTGCCTCAATCGGATCGCCGAGGGTGGTGCCGGTGCCGTGGCCCTCGACCAGGTCGATGTCCTTGGGTTTAAGGCGGGCGTTGGCCAGCGCCTGGCGAATCACCCGCTCCTGCGAAGGACCGTTGGGCGCCGTCAGCCCGTTGGAGGCGCCGTCCTGGTTGACGGCCGAGCCTTTGAGCAGGGCCAGAACCGTATGGCCGTTGCGACGGGCGTCGGAGAGGCGCTCGAGGGTGAGCATGCCGACGCCCTCCGAGAAGCCCGCGCCGTCGGCCGCCTCTGAGAAGGCCTTGCAGCGCCCGTTGGGGGCGAGACCGCGCTGAGCGCTGAAGGCGAGGAAGACCGTCGGCGTAGAGAGCACCGTGACCCCGCCGGCCAAGGCCAAGGTGCACTCCCCCTGGCGCAGCGCTTGGGAAGCGAGGTGGAGGGCAACCAGCGAGGAGGAGCAGGCGGTGTCGATGGTGATTGCCGGACCCTCGAGGCCAAGGGTGTAGGCGACCCGACCGGAGACGATGCTCGACGTGCTCCCGGCGGCGGGCCCGTAGTCGTGGGTCATCACCCCGGCGAAGACCCCGGTCTGCGACTCGCGCAATGAGAATGGATCGATGCCGGCGTCTTCCAGCGCCTCCCAGGACGATTCCAGCAGCAACCGCTCCTGGGGATCGATGACCAGCGCCTCACGCGGGCTGATCGCGAAGAAGCCGGCATCGAAGTCGGTGGGCGCGGCAAGGAAGCCGCCCTCGCGCGCGTAGCTGGTGCCAAGGCTGCCGGGATCCGGGTCGTAGAGGCGATCAAGGTCCCAGCCGCGGTCTGCCGGGAACTCGGAGATGCCGTCGCGTCCCTCGGCGACCAACTGCCACAGCCCCTCGGGAGACTCGACCCCACCCGGGTAGCGGCAGGCCATGCCGACGATCGCGATCGGCTCCTCGCTGGCCTGGGCCCGGACCGCGACCCGCTTGGCGACTCCGCTCGCGCTCGCTTTCGCCAGCAGGTGCTCGGCGAGGGCGGTCGCGTTGGGGTAATCGAAGACGACGGTCGCCGGCAGGCGCAACCCGGCGACCGCGCTGAGGCGATTGCGCAGCTCGACCGCGGCGAGCGAGTCGAAGCCGAGGTCGCGGAAGGCCCGCCTCGGCTCGATGTCCGCTGCGGTGGCGTGGCCCAGGACTCCCGCGACCTCATTTCTAACCAGGTCCAAGACGAAGCTCTGCGCCTTCGCTTCGGACAGGGTGGAGAGCGTTTCGGCGAGCGAGCCGCTGGCGGCGCTGCGGCGCCGCGGAACGCGCACGAGGCTGCTGAAGATCGGCGGCAACGCACCGGCCGAAGCAAGAGCCCTGAGTCCAGCGGTATCGAGCGGCATCGCTAGGGCCTGGACGGGGTTGGCTGCGAGGGCGTCGTCGAGCAGCTCAAGGCCGCGAGCGTCGCTGAGCACGCCAGCGCCAGAGCGCCGCATCCGTGCGACGTCGCTCTCCTCCAGGTGCGAGGTCATCGCGCTTGCCTGCTCCCAGAGGCCCCAAGCGATCGAGCTGGCTGCCAAGCCCTGCCCCCGGCGCTTCTGCGCAAGCGCGTCGAGGAAGACGTTCGCGGCGGCATAGTTGGCCTGGCCGAGGCCACCGAGGATTCCCGCCGCCGAGGAGAAGAGGACGAAGGCGGACAGCTCGGCCTCGGCGGTCAGCTCGTGCAGGTACCAGGCGGCGTCGACCTTGGGGACGAAGACACGCTCGACCTGCTCAGCGTTGAGCGTCTCCACCGTGCCGTCGGCAAGGGCGCCGGCGCAGTGGAACACCGCGCCAAGTGGGTGCTCCGCGGAGATCGAGGCGAGCAGATCCGCCAGCGCCTCACGGTCGGAGACGTCGCGGGCGGTGATCCGCACCGCCGCGCCCAGCTCCTCGAGCTCTGCTTGGAGCTCCTCCGCCCCATCCGCCTTGGCGCCGCTGCGACTGACCAGGAGCAGGTGGCGGACGCCATGATGCTCGGCGAGGTGTCGCGCGGTGAGGGCACCAAGGACGCCGGTGGCGCCGGTGATCAGCACGGTCCGCTCGGGGTCGATCGCCGGCGCGGCTTCACCGTCGCTCCCCTCCGCCGTGACCCGGGCCAGGCGGGGGGCCAGCGCTTTGCCCTCGCGCAGGGCGAGCTGGGTCTCTTCGGCGCCAATCGCCAGCGCCGCGGGTAGGGCTTCGAGCGAGGCCTCGCTACCGTCGCTGTCAATCAGCGCGAACGAGCCGGGGTGCTCGGACTGGGCCGAGCGGACGAGACCCCAGACCGCCGCGGCGGCCGGGTCGGGCACCTCCTCTTCGGCTGTGCCCATTGCTCCTTGCGTGATCACGGCGAGGCGAGAATCGACTTTCGACTCGTCGGCAAGCCACGTCTGGATCGCGGCCAAGGTGTCCTCGACCGCCCGGCGGGCAGCATCCGCCATTGCGGTATCGCTCTCGACCCGGCAATGCAGCGGCTCGACCTCGGGGGGGATCGAGTCCTGGGCGACCAGCGGGACTTCGGCCCAGCCTGGTTCCAACAGTCCCTCCGAACCAGACTCCGCGCCCTGCAACTGGACCGAATCGATCGGACGCAGGGCAAGGGAGCCGATCGACGCTAGCGGGGCGCCCTGGGCGTCGGCGACCTGCAGCGCAGCCGTTTCCCCTTCGCGCGCGATCCGCACCCGCAGCGCGCTGGCTCCTCCAGCCAAGACCGAGACGCCGCTCCAAGAGAAGGGCAGTCTTACCCCTGCGAGACTCTCCTCGCCGCCGGCGAGCACGATCCCGTGCAGGGCGGCGTCCAAGAGCGCCGGGTGGAGGGTAAAACGCCGGGCCTCCTCGGCGGACTCCTCCGGCAGCGAGACCTCGGCGTAGACCTGCTCCCCCTCTTTCCAGGCTGCGGTCAAACCCTGGAAGAGGGGGCCATACTCGAGCCCGGAGGCATCGAGTAGGTCATAGAGGCGGTCGACCTCGAGCGGCGCGGCGCCCTCTGGTGGCCAAGCATCAAGGGGCTCGGGGGCGGGCGCGGATCGTTCGGAGAGGGCGCCGGCAGCGTGGCGCGTCCACTCCTCCTCGGAATCTTCAGGGCGCGAGTGGATCGCGATCTCACGGCTACCGTCCTGGTCGGGGTCGGCGAGGCTGACCTGCAGGGAAAGGACGCCCTGTTCGGGCACGATCAGCGGCGCCTCCAGGGTCAGCTCCTCGACCATCCGGGCGCCAGACTCGGCGGCGGCCCTGAGCGCCAACTCGAGGAAGGCAGTGCCGGGCAAGAGGACCTTGCCGGCGACACTGTGCTCGGCAAGCCAAGGGTGGGTCGCCAGCGAGATGCTGCCGCCGAGCAGGAGCCCTTCGCCCTGCCCGCCGGCGAGCGCCACCACGGACTCCAGCAAAGGGTGATTGGCACGTCCAGCCCCCCCGGGGACTCCTGCACCGAAGCTCGACTCCAGCCAATACCGCTCCCGCTGAAACGGATAGGTAGGCAGCGACACCCGCTTGGCCCCAGTCCCCTTGAAGAAGGCCTCCCAGTCAAGCTCAACACCGTTGGCATGGGCTTCGGCCAAGGAGAGGCCAAAGCGCTCTGCCTCATCCTCTTCACGGCGCAAGGTGAAGAGCAGGGTCGCTTCACTTGGCTCCTCTAAGACATCCTCGATCGTCTCTTGGACACCGAAGGCGAGAACGGGATGGGGGCCGATCTCGATGTAGGCGCGGCGTCCTGCGCTAAGCATTGAGCGCAAGACCGGCTCTAAGAGCACGGTCTGGCGCAGGTTGCGATACCAGTACTCAGGGCCTAGCTCGCTACCTTCGATCAGCTCCCCTGTGACCGTGGAGTGCAGGGGGATCTGGGTGGCCTTGGGGGAGATCGGTGAGAAGGCCTCTAGGAGCTCTGTCTCTAGCTCCTCAATCTGGGCGGAGTGAGCGGCGTAATCGACGGCTATTGCCTGAGCTCTTATGCCCTCTGCCTCAAAAGAGTTTTGAATCTCTTTTAAGGCTTGTGTGTCTCCGGAGAGGACCAGCGATGAGGGGCCGTTGATTGCCGCCAGGGAGACGCGCTCTCCGTAGGGCTCGGTATAGGGGGGGAGCTGCTTTGGGGTTAGGGAGACCGAGAGCATTCCTCCCTTACCGGCGATCTTTGCCATCGCCTGACCGCGCTTGGCGATGATCAGAGCTGCGTCCTCCAAGGACAGGGCTCCGGCGATATGGGCGGCGGCGATCTCCCCTTGGGAGTGGCCAACGACTGCTGTGGGCTCTACTCCTGCTTTAAGCCAGAGCCTTGCCAAGGAGACCATCACCGAGAAGAGCGCTGGTTGGACTATGTCGAGGCGCTCCAGCCACTTGGCGTCCTCTTCTTTTAATACCTCAGTCAGGGACCAGTCCACGTGTGGGGCCAGTGCCTCTTCACAGGCTTCCATGTGTTTGGCGAAGGTTGGCGAGGACTCAAGTAGGCCCAGGGCCATGCCCTGGGCCTGGGCTCCTTGGCCGGGGAAGAGGAAGACAGGGCGCTCGGTGGTGCGGGCATTGCCCTTGGCTATGCCTTGGGCGTCCTCGCCTTTGGCGAGGGCGCCTAGGGACGTGAGCAGCTCGTCCCTGTCTGCTCCCAGCACAACTGCTCGGTGCTCAAAAGCAGAGCGGGTGGTGGCCAAGGAGTAGGCGACGTCGGTTGGGTCTAGGTCTGGGTTGGCTTTCAGGTGGGTTGCTAGGCGCTCGGCTGCTTGGACCAGGGCGGGCTCGGCTTTGGCTGAGAGCGGTAGGAGGATTGGGGTTGGGAAGGGGTCGGTCGCGGGCGGCTCTACGACAGGCTCGACAGCGGGCGCCTGCTCCAAGATCACATGAGCGTTGGTGCCGCTCATCCCAAAGGACGAGACGCCGGCCCGACGAGGACGGCCATCGACCTTCCAGGCCGTCCGCTCGCTCAGCAGCTCGATCTCCCCCGCCTCCCAATCGACTTTGGAGGAGGGCGCATCGACGTGCAGGGTCTTGGGCAAGACGCCTTCGCGCATCGCCATCGCCATCTTGATCACGCCGCCGACTCCGGCTGCGGCTTGCGTGTGGCCAATGTTTGACTTGAGCGAGCCGAGCTTCAGTGGCTTGTCCCTTTCCTGGCCATAGGTGGCAAGCAGCGCTCCCGCCTCGATCGGGTCGCCGAGGGTGGTGCCGGTGCCATGGGCCTCGACCGCATCGACGTCCTTTGGCTCCAGGCGGGCATTGGCGAGTGCCTGGCGGATAACCCGCTCTTGCGAGGGGCCGTTAGGTGCGGTGAGACCGTTGGAGGCGCCGTCTTGGTTGACGGCGGAGCCCTTGAGCAAGGCGAACACCGGGTGGCCGTTGCGTTCGGCGTCGGAGAGGCGCTCGAGGGCGAGGACCCCGATGCCCTCGGCCCAACCGGTGCCGTCGGCTGCATCGGCGAACGCCTTACAGCGCCCATCGGCAGCAAGGCCGCGCTGGGCGCTGAAGGCGATGAAGGAACCGGGCGTCGCGAGCACGGTCACGCCACCCGCCAGCGCCAGCGTGCACTCACCGCCGCGCAATGCCTGAGAGGCAAGGTGGATCGCAACCAGCGAGGAGGAGCAGGCGGTATTGACGGTGATCGCCGGCCCCTCTAGGCCGAGGGTGTAGGAAACGCGGCCGGAGACGATGCTCGAAGCCATGCCGACAAACGAGCCGTAGTCCTGGAAGGCGACCCCGGCGAAGACCCCTGTCTGGCTGCGGCGCAACGAGGCAGGGTCGATGCCCGCGTCCTCCAGCGCCTCCCAGCACGATTCGAGCAGCAGCCGTTCCTGCGGGTCCATACCCAACGCCTCACGCGGGCTGATCGAGAAGAAGTCAGGATCGAACTCCCCGGCGTCGGCGAGGAAGCCGCCCTCGCGGGTGTAGCTGGTACCGGGGTTTTCGGGGTCGGGGTCGTAGATGCGCTCCAGGTCCCAACCGCGGTCGGCGGGGAACTCGGCGATGCCGTCGCGACCCTCGGAAACCATTTCCCAGAGCTCGGCGGGAGAGTTCACACCGCCCGGGTAACGGCAGGCCATGCCGACGATCGCGATCGGCTCCTCGCTGGCCTGGGCCCTAACGGCGACCTGCTTGGCCGCCCCGCCGGCGCTCACCTCGGCTAGCAGGTACTCGGCCAGGGCGGCGGAGTTCGGGTAGTCGAAGACGACGGTTGCCGCGAGGCGTAAACCGGCGATCGCGTCGAGGACGTTGCGCAGCTCGACCGCCGCCAGCGAGTCGAAGCCGAGCTCCTGGAAGGCTTTGCCGGGCTCGATCTCCTGCGCGGAGCCGTGGCCGAGAACAGCGGCGACCGTCCCCCTGACCAGCTCGAGGACAAAGCCCTCGTGCTCCTCCTTAGGCATGGTCGCAAGCGTCGTGCCGAGCGAGCTCGCGGCACCGCTGCGACGCCTCGGAATCCGCACCAAGCCCCTGAAGATCGGCGGCAGCACACCAACCGACGCCAGCGCCCTGAGGCCGGCGACTTCGATCGGGACCGCCACTGCCTGGGGGCGGCCGGCAGCGAGGGCAGCGTCGAAGAGCTCTAGCCCGCGCTCGTCGGAGAGCGTCCCCACTCCCCCACGCCGCATCCGCGCCAGGTCACCCTCGCCGAGGCCGGAAATCATCCCTCCCTCGCGCTCCCAGAGGCCCCAGGCGATCGCGGTGGCCGCAAGACCCTGCGCTTGGCGCCGCTGGGCGAGGGCGTCGAGGAAGACGTTGGCCGCCGCGTAATTCGCCTGCCCCGGCCCGCCCAGTGCGCCCGCCACCGAAGAGAAGAGGACGAAGGCCGAGAGGTCGGCGTCCTGCGTCAGCTCGTGCAGGTTCCAGGCCGCGTCCACCTTGGGGACGAAGACCCGCTCGACCTGCTCGGGGCTGAGGGTCTCGATCGTGCCGTCGGCGATCACGCCGGCGCAGTGGACCACCGCGCCGAGCGGATGCTCGTCTGGAATCGAGGCAAGGAGGCGCTCCGTCGCAGCCCGGTCGGATACGTCACAGGCAGCGATCGTCGTCTCCGCTCCGAGTGCTTCAAGCTCCTGCTTGAGCTCGGCCGCACCCTCGGCCTCGGCGCCGCGCCTGCTGACGAGGAGCAAATGACGAGCGCCGTGGTGCTCGCTGAGGTGACGGGCGACAAGGGCGCCGAGGGCGCCGGTCGCACCCGCGATCAAGATCGTGCGCTCGGGGTCGAACGGCTCGTCGGGCTCCTCTACCTCGTCCGCCTTCATGCGGACGAGGCGCGGCGCGAGCGCCCTTCCCGCGCGCAGAACGAGCTGGGGCTCCTCCTCCCCAATCACCAGCGCCGCGTCCAACGCTTTCCGGGAAGCCTCGCTGCCATCGCTGTCGATCAGGGCAAAGCGGCCGGGGTGCTCGGACTGGGCGGAGCGAATCAGTCCCCAAATCGCCGCCGCAGCGGGATCGGGCGACTCGCCCTGCTCGACGGCCATCGCCCCTTCGGTGACCAGGGTCAGGCGCGAGCCGGCGCTGGAGTCATCGGCAAGCCATCGTTGGATCTCCGCCAGGGTCTCCTGCGCCGCCTTGTGAGCTGCCGCGGCCGGCGGCGCGTCGCCGTCGATTCGACGGGGGAGAACCTCAGCCTGCGATGGGTCCGCGTCCTGCCCGGCGGGCGCCGCCTCCACCCACTCGACGTTCAAGAGCCCCTTCCGCCGCGGCCCCTTCTGCTCAAGCTGGCTTAGGTCCAGCGGGCTAATGCCGAGCTGCTCGATCGAGGCAACGGGGGCGCCGCTCGAGTCCTCAATCAGCAGGGAGAAAGCCTCGCCGGCAGGGGTGATGCTCAAACGCAGCTCTCCAGCTCCCACGGCCTGAAGGGCTACGCCGCGCCATGAAGAGGCCAGCTCGACCTCACCCGCGCCGCGCTTGACGAGCTCGATCCCCTGCTGCGCCGAATCCAAGAGGGCCGGGTGGATGCCGAAGCTGTAGGCCTGCTCGGCACTCTCCTCCGGTAGCGAAACCTCGGCGTAGACCCGCTCGCCCAGACGCCACGCCGCGCTCAGACCCTGGAACGTCGGTCCGTATTCAAGGCCCGCCTCGGCGAGGCGGTCGTGGAGGTCGGCGACCTCGATCGGCTCAGCGCCCTCGGGGGGCCAAGTGCCGATCGGCTCGGCCGGCGCTAGGTCCCCCTCGGTCAGCCAGCCGCTCGCGTTGGGAGTCCACTCGCCCTCCTCCACCTCGGGGCGGGAGTGGACCGAGATCTCCCGTCGTCCCGCCTCCGACCCGGAGACCGTGACCTGAATCGCGACCGCGCCACTCTGGGGAAGAACCAGTGGGCTCCCCAGGCTGAGCTCCTCGATACCTGACGCTTCAACCTGCTCCACCGCCCTCAACGCCAGCTCGATGAAGGCAGAGCCGGGCACGAGCACAGTGCCGCCCAGCGCATGGTCGGCCAGCCATGGATGCGTCCGCAAGGAAAGGCGGCCTGTGAGCAGCAGGCCTCCGCCTTCGCCATCGGCAAGGTCGACGGCCGCCCCCAGTAGGGGATGGTCAGCCGCAGCCTGGCCGGCCGCGGTCAGGTCCCCCGCTCCGCTCTGGACTGAGTCGAGCCAGTAGCGCTTGCGCTGGAACGGGTAGGTCGGCAAGGGCACCCGCTTGGCGCCGGTGCCCTTGAAGAAGACTCCCCAGTCGAGCTTTGCCCCGGAGACATGGGCGCCGGCAATCGCAGTTGAGATCGCCTCGGCCTCGGTACGACCCTCACGCAGGGTCGGGACAAAGGCGGCGTTGTCTTGCTCCCCGCCGAGGCACTCGCGCGCCATCGCGCAGAGGACCGGATCGGGACCGAGCTCCAGGTAGGTGCTGGTGCCTTGCGCCTGCAGGGTCGCGATCGCGTCGGCAAAGCGGACCGGCTCGCGTACGTGAGTGACCCAGTAGGCGGGGTCGGTTGCTTGCTCTGCGCTGAGCAGCTCGCCCGTGACGTTAGAGACGATCGGGAGCTTGGGCTCGTTGTAAATGAGAGACGCCGCGACTTCGTTGAACTCCTCAAGCATCGGCTCCATCAGCGGCGAGTGGAAGGCGTGGGAGACGGCGAGGCGTTTGGTCTTTCGTCCTTGCTCCTCCCACTCGGTGCGGATTGCTTCGACTGCTTCCTCTGCTCCTGAGATGACGATCGAGCTTGGGCCGTTGATCGCCGCGATCGAGAGTTCGTCCTCCCTGCCAGCGATCGAATTGGCGACCTCGGCCTCGGTTGCCTCGATCGCTGCCATCGCCCCACCGGCGGGAAGTGCGCCCATCAGGCGGCCCCTTGCCGCGACGAGCTTCGCTGCGTCAGCAAGGTCGAACACACCGGCGACATGCGCGGCGGCGATCTCGCCGATCGAGTGGCCGGTTAGGACATTGGGGCTGAGGCCGCGCTCGGCAAGCGCTTTATAGAGAGCAACCTCGATCGCAAAGAGAGCCGGTTGGGCGTAGGTGGTGTCCTCGAGCAGCGCTGCTGCTTTTTTGCCTCTGGCGAAGACGATCTCTTTGAGCGGCTTCTCTAGGTGCTGGTCGAGTTGTTCGCAGGCTTGGTCAAAGGCATTGCGGAAGTTGGCATCTGCCCCGTAGAGCTCCTTACCCATGCCGAGGCGTTGGGAGCCCTGGCCGGTGAGGAGGTAGGCGAGCTTGCCTTCCTTTGCTTTGGCGGTTAGGACGTCGGGAGTGGGATCGCCGTTGGCGAGGGCAGCGAGGGATGCGAGTAGCTCTTTCCTGTCAGAGCCCAACGCCACCGCCCGGTGCTCGAAGGCCGAGCGGGTCGTGGCCAAGGAATAGGCGACGTCAGTCGGGTCGAGGTCGGGGTTTGCGATCAGATGGGCCGCGAGCCGCTCGGCTGCCTCGGGCAGAGTGGGCTCTGCTTTGGCGGAAAGGGCCAAGGGAATCCGGCCTTCGAGCGGCTCGGTCGGCATCGCCAGCTCAGCCGCGGGCGCTTCCTCCAAGACGACGTGGGCGTTGGTGCCGCTGATGCCGAAGGAGGAGATGCCAGCGCGGCGCGGCCGGCCGTTCGGCTCCCACTCGACCGGCTCGCGCAGCAGCTCGATCTCCCCCGCCTCCCAGTCGACCTTGGAGGAGGGTGCGTCAAGGTGCAGCGTCTTCGGCAACACCCCGGCGCGCATCGCCTCGGTCATCTTGATCACGCCGGCGATTCCGGCCGCCGCCTGCGCGTGGCCGATGTTCGACTTGATCGAGCCGAGCTTCAATGGTTGCTCGCGGTCCTGGCCATAAGTGGCGAGCAGAGCGCCGGCCTCGATCGGATCGCCCAGCACGGTGCCGGTGCCGTGGGCCTCGACCGCGTCGACCTCCCCTGGGCTCAGGTTGGCGTTGGCCAGCGCTTGGCGAATCACCCGCTCCTGCGAGGGGCCGTTCGGTGCGGTGAGGCCGTTGGAGGCACCGTCCTGGTTGACGGCTGAGCCACGCAACACGGAGAGGACCCGGTGGCCGTTGCGCCGCGCCTCGGAGAGGCGCTCGAGGACGACGACGCCGACCCCCTCTGCCCAACCGGCCCCGTCTGCGGCCTCGGCAAAGGACTTGCTGCGCCCGTCCGGGGCAAGGCCGCCCTGGGCGCTGAAGGCGATGAAGGAGCTCGGAGTCGAAAGCACCGTCACGCCACCCGCCAGCGCCAGCGCGCACTCGCCGCTGCGCAGCGCCTGCGCGGCCAGGTGCATCGCCACCAGCGAGGAGGAGCAGGCGGTGTTGATCGTGATCGCCGGCCCCTCTAGACCGAGCGTGTAGGAGACGCGACCGGAGACGATGCTTGAAATAGCGCCGACGAACGAACCGTAGTCCTGGAAGGCGACGCCGGCAAAGACGCCCGTCTGACTGCGGTGCAGAGAGGCCGGGTCGATGCCCGCGTCCTCCAGCGACTCCCAGCAGGATTCGAGCAGCAGCCGTTCCTGCGGGTCCATGCCCAGCGCATCGCGGGGCGCGATGCCGAAGAACTCGGCGTCAAAATCGCCGGCATCGGCGAGGAAGCCGCCCTCACGCGTGCAGCTGGTGCCGGGGTTTTCGGGATCGGGGTCGTAGATGCGCTCCAGGTCCCACCCGCGGTCGGCGGGAAACTCGGAGATGCCGTCGCGGCCCTCGGCGACCAGCTCCCACATGCTCTCGGGGGAATCGATGCCCCCCGGGAAGCGACAGGCCATGCCGACGATCGCGATCGGCTCCTCGCTTGCCCGAGCTTTGACGGCGATCTGCTTGGCGGCGCCGGCGGCCGTCGCCTCGGCCAAAACGTGCTCGGCGAGCGTGGCTGGGTTGGGGTAGTCGAAGACCACGCTGGCGCTTAGATCCAGCCCCGAAACCTCGCTCAGGCGGTTGCGCAGTTCGACCGCCGCCAGCGAGTCGAAGCCGAGCTCTTTGAAGGCCCGCCTGGCCTCGACCTCGGCTGGGGACGAGTGGCCCAAAACGGCTGCGACCTCGCCGCGGACCAGATCGAAGACGTAGCTCTCCCGCTCGGACTCCGGCAGCGTGGCGAGCTTGGCGCCGAGCGATCCAGTGGTGCCGCGACGACGCCGCGGAACGCTGACGAGCCCGCTAAATATCGGGGCGAGGGCGCCGGCCGTGGCCATCGCCTTGAGGCCGGCCGGGTTCAGCGGCATGGCAAGGGTGGCGGTGCGATCGGTGGCGAGAGCTGCGTCGAGCAGCTCCAAGCCGCCCTGCTCCTCCCAAGCGATCGCGGTGGCTGCCAAGCCCTGCGCCCGCCGCTCTTGCGCGAGGCCATCGAGGAAGGCGTTGGCGGCGGCGTAACCGGCCTGGCCGGGAGTACCGAGGGTGGCAGCAGTTGCCGAGAAGAGGACGAAGGCCGAGGGCCCTGCATCCTTGGTCAGCTCGTGCAGATTCCAGGCACCGTCTACCTTGGGCACGAAGACCTCTGCCAGCCGCTCGGCGCTGAGCACCTCAACCGCGCCGTCGTCGCTCGCCCCGGCACAGTGGACGACCGCGCCAAGCGGGTTCTCGGCGGGGATCGAAGCGAGGAGTGCCTCGACCGCCTCGCGGTCGGAGACGTCGTCGACCACGAGCAGGTTGCGGACCCCGTGCTCCTCGGCTAGATGGCGGGCGACAAGCGCACCGAGGCCGTCGCCGGCACCGCTGACCAGGACCGTGCGCTCGGGATCGAACAGCTCGACCCTTGCCTCCGGATCCACTTTGACTTTGGCCAGGCGGGGTACTAGCGCCCTGCCGTCGCGCAAGGCAAGTTGGGACTCCTCAGTCCCGAGGGCCAGGGCGGCCGACATCGCGGCTTTCGAGGCCTCTGAGTCGTCTGTGTCGATCAGGGCGAAGCGACCGGGGTGCTCTGAGATCGCCGAGCGCACCAGACCCCAGACCGCCGCAGCGGCGAGGTTCGGTGCCTCTTCCTCCCCGGCGGGGATGGCGTTGTGGGTGAGGAAGGTCAGACGCGCGCCCTCTTTGCTCTCGTCGCCGATCCACTCCTGTAGCTGGACGAGCGCCTGCTCGACGCTCCGTCGAGCCACCACTGAGACCTCGCCCTCCCCCGGTGAGATCTCGACGACCGCTCGGTCGGATGTCTCCGGGGCGCTTGGGGCGGGCACCTGCTTCCACTCGACCTCGTATAGAGAGCGACGGCGCTGAACGGAACCCAGCTCTCCTTGCTGCAACAGGCGGGTCTGCACCGCGGTGGCGCTGAGGACTGGCGCACCTGCTTGGTCGTAGGCAACGAGGCCGGGTGCCTCGCCCACGGAGAGGCATAGGCGCAAAACCGAGGCGCCAGCACGGTGCAGGGCGACCCCCTGGCAAGAAGCGAGCAGCTCGACCTCGGCGCCGTCTTGCCTGATGAGCCCGACTTCCCGCAGGGCGAGGTCGAGCAGGCCGGGGTGAATGCCGAAGCGGTGGGCCTCATCGGCCTGATGCTCGGGGAGCGACACCTCGACATGGCGCTGGTCTCCCTGCGGGGGCCAGGAGTCGAGCGGCTCAGGGGTCGGAAGTGGTTGCTCAGACAGCGTGCCGCTTGCGTTAAGGGCCCACTCTTTGTCGTCGCCATCGGCTCGGGAGTGGATCGCGATCTCGCGGCGGCCACCCCCGTCCAGGCCGGAGACCGAGACCTGAATCGCCACCGCTCCCTCCTCGGCGAGGACCAGCGGCACCTGCAGGGTCAGCTCTTCGACGGCTTCGGCGCCGACCTGCTCAGCGGCATGCAGGGCCAGCTCGAGGAGGGCGGAGCCGGGCAGGAGCACCGCGTCGTCAACGATCTGGTCGCTGAGCCAAGGATGGGTGGCGAGAGAAAGACGGCCGGTGAGCAGGAGTCCCCCGTCCCTGCCATCCGCCAGCTCCACCGCGGCGCCAAGCAGCGGATGGTCTGCCTCGTCCAGCCCGACGGATCCGAGGTCGCCAGCTCCGCTCTGCGTCGAATCAAGCCAGTAGCGCTTGCGCTGGAAGGGATAAGTAGGCAGCGGCACGCGCTTAGCCTCGGTGCCCTTAAAGAAGGCTCCCCAGTCGAGCTTTGCTCCGGCGACGTGGGCAGCGGCGATCGCAGTTGAGACGGCCTCGGCCTCGGTGCGTCCCTCGCGCAGGGTCGGAACAAATGCGGCGTTGTCTTGCTCGGTGCCAAGGCACTCGCGGGCCATCGCGCAAAGGACTGGGTCTGGACCTAGCTCCAGGTAGGTGCTCGTGCCCTGTGCTTGCAGGGTGGCGATCGCATCGGCGAAGCGCACCGGCTCACGCACATGGGTGACCCAGTAGGCGGGATCTGTTGCCTGCTCGGGCGCGAGCAGCTCTCCGCTCACATTGGAGATCAGGGCAAGTTCGGGCTCGTTGAAGGTAAGCGAGTTGGCAACCTCGGCGAACTCCTCAAGCATCGGCTCGATCAGCGGTGAGTGGAAGGCGTGGGAGACGGCGAGGCGTTTGGTCTTTTTGCCTTGCTCCTCCCACTGGGTGCGGATCGCTTCGACTGCTCCCTCCGTACCTGAGATAACAGTCGAGCTGGGGCCGTTGATCGCGGCGATCGAGAGCTCGTCTTCTTTGCCGGCGATTGACTCGCTGACCTCGGCCTCGGTTGCCTCGATCGCCGCCATTGCCCCGCCCTCAGGAAGGGCTCCCATCAGGCGTCCCCTTGCAGTTACGAGCTTTGCTGCGTCGGCGAGATCGAAGACGCCACTGATGTGGGCGGCGGCGATCTCGCCGATCGAGTGACCGGTTAGGACATTGGGGCTGAGGCCGCGCTCGGCAAGCGCTTTATAGAGAGCGACCTCGATCGCAAACAGGGCCGGCTGGGCATAGGTGGTGTCCTCGAGTTGGGCTGCTGCTTTTTTGCCCTTGCCAAAGACGATCTCTTTGAGCGGCTTCTCTAGGTGTTGGTCGAGTTGTTCGCAGGCTTGGTCAAAGGCATTGCGGAAGTTGGCATCTGCCCCGTAGAGCTCCTTGCCCATGCCGAGGCGTTGGGAGCCCTGGCCGGTGAAGAGGTAGGCGAGCTTGCCTTTGCCGGCCCTGGCTGTGAAGACACCGGCCGTGGGATTGCCAGCAGCCAGCGCCGACAAGCTCTCCCGCAACTCGTCGCGGTCCGATCCAAGCGCCACCGCTCGGTGCTCGAGAGCCGAACGCGTAGTGGCAAGCGAGTAGGCGACGTCAGTGGTGTCAAGGTCCGGGTTCGCGTCGAGGTGAGCGACCATGCGCTTCGCGGCCTCGGCCAAGGCGGGCTCGGCTTTGGCGGAAAGGACGATCGAGATCGGTCCATCGAGAGCCTCGGTCGCGGGCGCGGGCGCAGCCTCCGGTGCTTCCTCCAAGACCACGTGGGCGTTGGTGCCGCTGATGCCAAAAGAGGAGACGCCAGCGCGGCGTGGTCCACCGTTGGGCTTCCACTCGACCTCCTCGCTCAGCAGCTCAATCTCCCCCGCCTCCCAATCGACCTTGGAGGAGGGCGCGTCGACGTGCAGGGTCTTTGGCAGCACCCCCGCCCGCATCGCTTCAGCCATCTTGATCACGCCGGCCATGCCCGCCGCAGCCTGGGCGTGGCCAATGTTCGACTTGATCGAGCCGAGCTTCAGCGGCTCGTCGCGTTCCTGACCGTAAGTGGCAAGCAAGGCACCGGCCTCGATTGGATCGCCGAGGGTGGTGCCGGTGCCATGGGCCTCGACGACATCTACGTCCTTTGCCTCCAGCCGAGCGTTTGCCAAGGCCTGGCGAATGACCCGCTCCTGCGAGGGACCGTTCGGTGCGGTAAGGCCGTTGGAGGCACCGTCCTGGTTAACCGCCGAGCCTTTGAGCAAGGCGAGGACGGGGTGGCCGTTGCGCTGCGCGTCATCGAGGCGCTCCAAGACCAAGACGCCCACGCCCTCGGCCCAGGCGACCCCGTCGGCCGCATCGGCGAAGGACTTGCTGCGCCCGTCGGGGGCAAGGCCGCGCTGCGCGCTGAAGGCGAGGAAAGGCGTCGGCGTGGAGAGCACAGCCACACCACCGGCCAGAGCCAGGCTGCACTCGCCCTGGCGCAGGGCCTGAGAGGCGAGATGCATTGCCACAAGCGAGGACGAGCAGGCGGTGTCGATGCTGAGGGCGGGGCCCTCGAGGCCGAGGACATAGGAAATCCGGCCGGAGACGATGCTGGACGTCATCCCCGGCAGCGGCCCGTAGCTACGGTCGCCGACCCCGGCGAAGACCCCGGTCGCCGTCCTCTTCAGCCCGATCGGATCGATGCCGGCGTCCTCCAGCGCCTCCCAGCAGGATTCCAGCAACAGCCGCTCCTGCGGGTCCATCGCTTGCGCCTCGCGCGGGCTGATCGCAAAGAAGCCGGGGTCGAACTCGCCCGCTTCGGTGAGGAAGCCGCCCTCGCGGGTGTAGCTGGTGCCGGGGTTGTCGGGATCGGGGTGGTAGATGCGCTCCAAATCCCAACCGCGATCGGCGGGGAACTCGGAGATGGCGTCGCGCTGCTCGACCACCAACCGCCAGAGGTCGGCGGGCGAGGCGATTCCACCGGGATAGCGGCAGGCCATGCCGACGATCGCGATCGGCTCGTGGGCTCGGTCCTCGAGGTCCTGCACCTGCGCGTGCGCTTTGCGCAGGTCGACCGTGACCTTCTCCAGGTAGCGGCGAAGTTTTGCCTCGTCAGCCATCCGCCGACTCCTTCCCGAATTCCTCGTCGATCAGCTCGAACATCTCCTCGTCGGACATCGCGGCAAGGTCATCGCTGTCCTCCTCCTCGCCCGCGGACGAGTCCGAGCCGGACAAGCTCACCAGCATCGAACGCAGCCGAGTTCCGGCTCGCTCGCGGACGTCATCCTCGGGAGCAAGCGAGGTAAGCGTCGTTTCGAGCTTTGCCAGCAGCTCCCTGACTTCGCCTTCGCGCAAGGCATCCACCGAGTTGTCCGCGCCGGCCTTGCTCAGCAGGTGCTCGGCAAGAGTGGCGGGATTGGGGTAGTCGAAGATCGCGGTCGCCTCGAGGCTGAGGCCGGTGACGAGGTTGAGGCCATTGCGCAACTCGACCGCCGCCAGCGAGTCGAAGCCGAGTTCCTGGAACGCTTTGTCGGCCTCGATCTCACCCGCAGAGGCGTGTCCGAGGACAGCAGCAACCATCCCTCTAACCAAGTCGAGGACGTAGCTCTCGTGCTCTGCCTCGGGCAGATCGGCGAGCTTGGCGGCAAGCGAGCCAGTGGCGACACTGGGCCCCTTAGGCACGCGGACGATGCCGTTGAAGATCGGCGGCAGAGCACCGACCGACGCTGCGGCCCTGAGACCCGCCGCGTGGAACGGGACCGCCAGGGCCTGCGAAAGACCGGCGCTGACAGCAGCGTCGAAGAGGTCGAGACCGTGCCGATCGGAGAGCGTTTCGATGCCCCCGCGTCGCATTCGGGCCAGGTCTATCTCCCTGAGGCCCGAACCCATGCCGTCCTCGCGTTGCCAAAGTCCCCAGGCGATCGAGGTCGCCGCCAGGCCCTCG
Source organism: uncultured Solirubrobacterales bacterium (assembly GCA_963703175.1). Lineage (GTDB taxonomy): Bacteria > Actinomycetota > Thermoleophilia > Solirubrobacterales > 70-9 > VRUE01. Next base: position 2,307,213 of record OY969794.1, on the reverse strand, counting down.
GACTGGCGGCGCTGGGCCAGCGTGTCGAGGAAGACGTTGGCCGCCGCGTAGTTGCCCTGGCCCGGAGCACCGAGGGCTCCCGCCGCGGAGGAGAAGAGGACGAAGGCCGAGAGCCCTGCATCTCGCGTTAGCTCGTGCAGATGCCAAGCGGCATCCGCCTTGGGGGCGAAGACCGTCGCGATCTCCCCTGCGCCCAGGTTCTCGATCGTTCCGTCAGCGACCGTGCCGGCGGAGTGAATCACCGCCCCAAGCGAGCGCTCAGAGGGGATTGCGGCCAGGAGCTTGCTCAGCGCCACGCGATCGGTGATGTCACAGGCGGCGATCGTCACTTCGGCGCCCAGCTCTTCGAGCTCCGCCCGCAGCTTGTCAGCCCCGGGAGCGTCGGCGCCCCTCCTGCTGACAAGGAGGAGGTGGCGGGCGCCGTAGTCGGCTGCGAGGTGGCGGGCGACCAGGGCGCCGAGGCCGCCGAGGCCGCCGGTAATCAAGACGGTGCGCTCGGGGTCGATCGGCTTGGCCGCTGCGTCCTCGCTTGCCTTGAACTTGGCCAGGCGCGGGGCGAAGGTCTCGCCCTCGCGCAGGGCGAGCTGAGGCTCTTCTGCTCCCAATGCGAGGACCGCGGGCAGGGCAGCCTTCGAGGCCTCTGAGTCGTCTGTGTCGATCAGGGCGAAGCGACCGGGGTGCTCTGAGATCGCCGAGCGCACCAGGCCCCAGACCGCTGCAGCGGCGAGGTCCAGGTCATCGACCTCGGCGGTGGAGATAGCGTTATGGGTGAGGATGGTCAGGCGCGCCCCAGCCTTGCTCTCGTCGGCGATCCACCCCTGTAGCAGCGAAAGAGCGTTCTCCGCGGCTGCTCGGCCTGCCGCAGGAACATCGCCCTCGACGGTAAGGATCTCTGCGATCTCCTGCTCGGGCGCCTCCGCCCCGGACTTGGCGACCGGCTGCCACTGGACTCCGTACAAGGAGCGGCGGCGCTGGGCGGAGCTCAGCTCGGTCAGCTCGAGCCGGCGAGTCTCAACCGAGCCCGCGCTAAAGACGGGCACGCCCGCCTGATCGTAGGCGACGATGCTTCTCTCCCCGTCCTCAGAGCTGACGCAAAGCCGCAGAACCGAGGCGCCACTGCCGTGCGCCGCAGCCGCCTGCCAGGTGGAGGGCTGTTCGATATCGCCGTCTAGCGCGACAAGCCCGGTGGCCTGTAGGGCCGCGTCGAGTAGCGCCGGGTGGATCGCGAAGCGCCCGGCCTCGTGCACCTGCTCCTCGGACAGGGAGACCTCGGCGTGGCGGACCTCCATTTGCCCAGCACTTTCTGGCGGCCAGGTGTCGAGGGGCTCGGGGACCGACGCCATCTGCTCGGAAAGGGCACCGCTCGCGTGCTGCACCCACTCCGCCTCCTCGCCTTCGGGTCGGGAATGGATAGCGATCTTGCGGCGGCCCTCGTCGTCGAGGCCCGAGACCGCAACCTGGATCGCCACAGATCCGCTCTCGGAGACGATCAGCGGCGCGCCGAGCTCGAGCTCGGCGACGCTCTGCGCCCCGACCTCCTCAGCCGCTCTCAACGCGTACTCGAGCAGCGCGGCACCGGGCAGAAGCACCAGGTCGCCGATCGGGTTCTCCATCAACCAGGGGTGGGCTGCCGGCGAGAGGCGGCCGCTAAATAGAAGACCTCCGCCGGCAAGCTCGACCGAGGTCCCCAGCACGGGGTGGCCGGCCGCCGCCGGGCCTCTGATCGCCTGGCCCTCAGCTCCGCCCAGTGCCGAGTCAAGCCAGTAGCGCTTGCGCTGGAAGGGATAGGTCGGCAGCGGCACCCGCTTAGCCTCGGTGCCCTTAAAGAAGGCTGCCCAGTCGAGCTTTGCTCCGGCGACGTGGGCAGCGGCGATCGCAGTTGAGACGGCCTCGGCCTCGGTGCGTCCCTCGCGCAGGGTCGGAACAAATGCGGCGTTGTCTTGCTCGGTGCCCAGGCACTCGCGGGCCATCGCGCAAAGGACTGGGTCGGGACCGAGCTCCAGGTAGGTGCTCGTGCCCTGTGCTTGCAGGGTCGCAATCGCATCAGCTAAGCGCACTGGCTTACGCACATGGGTGACCCAGTAGGCGGGATCTGTTGCCTGCTCGGGCGCGAGCAGCTCTCCGCTCACATTGGAGATCAGGGCAAGTTCGGGCTCGTTGAAGGTGAGCGAGTTGGCAACCTCGGCGAACTCCTCAAGCATCGGCTCCATCAGCGGTGAGTGGAAGGCGTGGGAGACGGCGAGGCGTTTGGTCTTTTTGCCTTGCTCCTCCCACTGGGTGCGGATCGCTTCGACCGCATCCTCTGCTCCTGAGATAACAGTCGAGCTGGGGCCGTTGATCGCGGCGATCGAGAGCTCGTCTTCTTTGCCGGCGATTGACTCGCTGACCTCGGCCTCGGTTGCCTCGATCGCCGCCATTGCCCCGCCCTCAGGAAGGGCTCCCATCAGGCGTCCCCTTGCAGTTACGAGCTTTGCTGCGTCGGCGAGATCGAAGACGCCACTGATGTGGGCGGCGGCGATCTCGCCGATCGAGTGACCGGTTAGGACATTGGGGCTGAGGCCGCGCTCGGCAAGCGCTTTATAGAGAGCGACCTCGATCGCAAACAGGGCCGGCTGGGCATAGGTGGTGTCCTCGAGCAGCGCTGCTGCTTTTTTGCCTCTGGCGAAGACGATCTCTTTGAGCGGCTTCTCTAGGTGCTGGTCGAGTTGTTCGCAGGCTTGGTCAAAGGCATTGCGGAAGTTGGCATCTGCCGCGTAGAGCTCCTTGCCCATGCCGAGGCGTTGGGAGCCCTGGCCGGTGAAGAGGTAGGCGAGCTTTCCGTCTCTTGCTTTGGCGGTTAGGACGTCGGGAGTGGGATCGCCGTTGGCGAGAGCGGTTAGGGAGGCGAGTAGCTCTTTCCTGTCGGAGCCCAACGCCACCGCCCGGTGCTCGAAGGCCGAGCGGGTCGTGGCCAGCGAATAGGCGAGATCGGTGGTGTGTAGGGCTGGGGTCTCGGTCAGGTACCGAGTGAGCCGCTCGGCGAGCTGCGCCAGGGCGGGCTCGGCTTTCGCCGAGAGCACCAATGGGATTGAGCCAGCGAGCGGCTCGGTCTCGGAGGCAGTTTTTTCTTCCGCGGGCGCCTCCTCCAAGATCAGGTGCGCGTTGGTGCCGCTGATGCCGAAGGAGGAGACGCCAGCGCGGCGCGGGCGTCCACTTGACTCCCACTGTTGAGACTCGCTCAGCAGCTCGATCTCCCCTGCGTCCCAGTCGACTTTTAAGGAGGGCGCGTCGAGGTGCAGGGTCTTCGGCAAAACGCCTCGGCGCATCGCCTCGGTCATCTTGATCACGCCGGCAACTCCTGCCGCTGCCTGGGTGTGGCCGATGTTCGACTTGATCGAGCCGAGCTTCAGCGGCTCGTCGCGTTCCTGACCGTAGGTGGCGAGCAGGGCGCCAGCCTCAATCGGGTCGCCGAGGGTGGTGCCGGTGCCGTGGCCCTCGACCACATCGACGTCCCTTGGCTCGAGGCGGGCGTTGGCAAGGGCCTGACGTATCACCCGTTCTTGGGAGGGCCCGTTCGGCGCGGTGAGGCCGTTGGAGGCACCGTCTTGGTTGACGGCCGAGCCCTTGAGCAGGGCGAGCACCGGGTGGCCGTTTCGCTGGGCATCGGAGAGGCGCTCGAGCACGAGCACGCCGGCCCCCTCCGACCAGGCCACTCCGTCGGCGGCCTCGGCAAATGACTTGCTGCGGCCGTCCGGGGCGAGGCCGCGCTGGCTGCTGAACTCGACAAACACAGTAGGAGTGGCGAGAGTGGTCACACCGCCGGCGAGGGCGAGCGTGCACTCGCCCCCGCGCAGCGCCTGCGAGGCCAGATGCATCGCGACCAGCGAAGAGGAGCAAGCGGTGTCGACGGTGACCGCCGGCCCCTCGAGACCGAGCGTGTAGGCAACCCGGCCCGAGACGATGCTCTGAGTCATGCCGGCCGCCGGCCCGTAGTCCTGATACATGACCCCGGCGTAGACCCCGGTCTGGGTTTTGCGCAGCGCACCGGGATCGATGCCGGCGTCCTCGAGCGCCTCCCAGCAGGATTCCAGCAGCAACCGCTGCTGTGGATCTATCACCAGCGCCTCCCGCGGTGAGATGCCGAAGAACTCAGCGTCGAACTCAGCCGCGTCGGCAACGAAGCCGCCCTCGCGGGTGTAGCTGGTGCCGACGCTTTCCGGGTCGGGGTCGTAGATCCGCTCCAAATCCCAGCCGCGGTCGGCGGGGAACTCGGAGATGCCGTCGCGGCCCTCCGCAACCAACTGCCAGAGATCGGCGGGTGAGGCGACCCCACCGGGATAGCGGCAGGCCATACCGACGATCGCGATCGGCTCCTCGCTTGCCTGGGCACGGACCGCGACCTTCCTGACGACGCCGCTCGCGCTTGCCTCGGCGAGCAAATGCCCGGCCAGTGCGGTGGAGTTCGGGTAGTCGAAGACGACGGTTGCCGCGAGCCGCAAGCCGGAATTCGCGCTCAGGCGGTTGCGCAGTTCCACGGCGGCCAACGAGTCGAAGCCGAGATCCTGGAAGGCCTTGCCCGCCTCCACCTCCTGGGTGGATGCGTGGCCGAGAACCACGGCGACCTCGTTGCGGACCAGGCCGAGGACATAGGCCTCGTGGTCAACCTCAGGCAAGGAAGCGAGCTTCGTCGCAAGCGAGCCAGAGGCTGCCGCGCGTCGCTTGGAAGCGGGTACCAAGCTGCTGAGGATCGGTGGCAGAACGCCGGCTGAGGCCAGGGTCCTGAGGCCGGCCGTTTCGACCGGCAGGCCAACGGATAGCGGTCGGCCGCCGCCCAGAGCGAGGTCGAAGAGGGCTAGACCACGCTCGTCTGTGAGCGTTTCGATTCCACTGCGGCGCATCCGCGCCAGGTCAGCCTCGGAAAGGCCGGAGCCCATGCCGCCCTCGCGCTCCCATAGGCCCCAGGCGATTGCAGTCGCGGGCAGATCTTCTGCGCTGCGCTTCTGCGCAAGGGCGTCGAGGAAAACGTTGGCAGCCGCGTAGTTGGCCTGGCCGGGGCCACCCAGAGTGCCGGCGACTGAGGAGAAGAGGACAAAGGCCGAGAGGTCAGACGCGAGGGTCAGCTCGTGCAGATTCCAGGCAGCGTCGACCTTGGGCGCAAAGACCTGCTCTACCTGCTCTGTGCTGAGGGTCTCGACCGTAGCGTCAGCAAGGACACCGGCGCAGTGGACTACCCCACCGAGGGGGTGCTCATCGGAGACCTGAGCGAGAAGCTTCTTCAGCGCCTCCCGATCGGAGACGTCGCAAGCGGCGATCGTCGCCTGGGCGCCGAGCTCTTCCAGCTCTGCTTGGAGCTCCTCTGCCCCCTCTGCCTCAGGGCCGCTGCGGCTGACCAGGAGCAGGTGGCGGGCGCCGTGACGCTCGACGAGGTGGCGGGAGAAGAGGGCGCCGAGACCGCCGGTTGCGCCGGTGAGGAGCACGGTGCGCTCGGGGTCGATCGTCGCGCTGGCCTCCCCTTCTTCCTTCGCCTTCGTGCGAACTAGGCGGGGGGTCAGCGCCACTCCCTCGCGCAAGGCGAGCTGGGGCGCCTCGGCTGCCAGGGAAAGCGCTCCCGCCAACACGGCTTCAGAGGCCTCGCTGCCGTCGCTGTCGATCAGAGCGAAGCGACCGGGGTGCTCCGATTGAGCCGAGCGGACGAGGCCCCAAATCGCCGCGGCGGCCGGGTCGGGGGACTCTTCCTCACTAGTCGCCATCGCACCTTCGGTAATCAGCGCCAGGCGCAGGTCGGCCTTTGACTCATCGGCGAGCCAGCCCTGGATCGCCTCTAAGACATCCTTGGCTGCCTTGCGAGCGCCCTCGGCAGCGGCGAGGTCGCGGTCGATTTCGCAGCTCAGGGACTCGACCTCCTCCGAAGCCTCGGTCTGCTCTGGGAGCTGGGCCTGCGGCCAATCGAGGCCGAGCAGTCCCCTGGGGACATGGCTCGAGGCTTGGGCTCGGGAAAGATCGAGCGGGCGCAAGGCAAGGGACTCGACAGTGGCCACTGAAGCTCCGGCGCCGTCAGCAATCTGCAGGGAGACCCCCTCTCCTTCGGCGGCAAGGCGGACGCGCAGCTCACTTGCTCCTTCAGCCTGCAGGGAGACTCCGCTCCAGGAGAACGGCAGCTTCGGCGCCTCCGAGCTTTCGACACCGGCGAGAGCAATGCCGTGCAGGGCGGCATCGAGCAGCGCCGGGTGGACGGCGAAGCGTCCCGCCTCTCGAGCGGGCTCTTCCGGCAAGGAGACCTCGGCGTAGATCTGCTCGCCTTCCTTCCAGGCAGCCCTCATTCCCTGAAACGTGGGGCCGTACTGCAAGCCGTGCTCGGCGAGGACGTCGTAGAGGTAGTCGACCTCCAGCGGCTCGGCTCCTTGCGGAGGCCAGGCGTCGAAGGAGCCCCCCGCCTCGATCGACTCCGACGAGAGGGCGCCCAAAGCGTGGCAGACCCAATCGGAAGCCTCGGAGAGCTCCTCGTCCCGGCCTCTCTCGCGGCGAGAGTGGATCGCGATCTCGCGCCGGCCGTCCTCATCGGAGCCAGATACCGATACCTGAATGACGACCGCCCCGGTCTCGGCGAGTACCAGCGGCGCCTGCAGGACGAGCTCCTCGACGCTTTGTGCCTCTACCTCCGCCGCCGCCCGCAATGCCAGCTCGAGGAAGGCGGTGCCGGGGAAGAGAATCGTCCCGCCGACGACATGATCGGCCAGCCAGGCATGGGTCCCGATTGAGAGGCGACCGGTGAGGAGCAGGCCGTCGCCCTCGCCTCCGGCGAGCTCAACCGCCGCTCCCAACAGCGGGTGCTTGGCAGCTGCCTGTCCCGCCGCGGTCAGATCGCCGGCGCCGGGGTTGAGCCAGTAGCGCGTGCGCTGGAAGGGATAGGTAGGCAGCGGAACGCGCTTGGCGCCGGTCCCCTTGAAGAAGGCCTCCCAGTCGAGCTTTGCGCCGGCGACATGGGCGCCTGCGAGTGCGGTTGAGATCGCCTCAGCCTCAGTGCGTCCCTCGCGCAGGGTTGGGACGAAAGCAGCGTTGTCTTGCTCCTCGCCCAGACACTCACGTGCCATCGTGCAGAGGACGGGGTCTGGTCCCAGCTCAAGGTAGGTGCTGGCGCCTTGCGCCTGAAGCGTCGCGATCGCATCGGCGAAGCGCACAGGCTGGCGTACGTGGGTGACCCAGTAGGCGGGGTCGGTTGCATGCTCTGGTGTGAGCAGCTCTCCGGTCACGTTGGAGACCAGGGCGAGTTCGGGCTCGTTGAAGGTGAGCGACTTGGCTACCTCGGCGAACTCCCCGAGCATCGGCTCGATCAAGGGCGAGTGGAAAGCGTGGGAGACGGCAAGGCGTTTGGTCTTTTTGCCTTGCTCCTCCCACTGGGTGCGGATCGCTTCGACTGCGTCCTCTGTGCCGGAGATGACAGTCGAGCTGGGGCCGTTGATCGCAGCGATCGAGAGCTCGGTCTCCTTGCCGGCGATCGAGTCGGCGACCTCTTGCTCGGTTGCCTCGATCGCCGCCATCGCTCCACCCTTGGGCAGGGTCCCCATCAGGCGGCCACGGGTTGCTACAAGCTTTGCGGCGTCGGCTAGATCGAGAACACCGGCGACATGCGCTCCGGCGATCTCCCCGATCGAGTGGCCGGTGAGGACGTCGGGGCTGAGACCTCGCTCGGCAAGCGCTTTATAGAGAGCGATCTCGATCGCAAACAGGGCCGGCTGGGCATAGGTGGTGTCCTCGAGTAGGGCTGCTGCTTTTTTGCCCTTGCCAAAGACGATCTCTTTCAACGGCTTCTCTAGGTGTTGGTCGAGCTGTTCGCAGGCTTGGTCAAAGGCGGCCTGGAAGTTCACATCTGCCTCATAGAGCTCTTTGCCCATGCCGAGGCGCTGGGAGCCCTGGCCGGTGAAGAGGTAGGCGAGCTTGCCTTCCTTTGCTTTGGCGCTGAGGACGTTGGGGCTGGGATCGCCGTTGGCGAGGGCGCTGAGCGATGCGAGCAGCTCCTCGCGGTCAGAGCCGAGAGCCACTGCTCTGTGTGTAAAGGTCGAACGGGTAATGGCGAGCGAGTAGGCGAGGTCGGTCGAGTCGAGGTCCGGGCTCTCCTCGAGTTGCGTGGCGAGACGCTCGGCAGCTTCGGCCAGGGCCGGCTCTGTCTTCGCCGAGAGGACGAGTGGCAGCGGACCCTCGATCGGCTCCGTCGCCGTCGCCGGCTCGTCCGCAGGCGCCTCCTCCAAGATCACGTGCGCGTTGGTGCCGCTGATGCCGAAGGAGGAGACGCCGGCGCGGCGCGGTCCTCCATTCGGCTCCCACTCGACCGCCTCGCTGAGTAGCTCGATCTCTCCCGCCTCCCAGTCGACGTGAGACGAGGGTGCATCGACGTGCAGCGTCCGCGGCAAGACGCCGGCGCGCATCGCCTCGGTCATCTTGATTACGCCGGCGACACCCGCTGCTGCCTGGGTGTGGCCGATGTTGGACTTGATCGAACCGAGGCGCAACGGCCGCCCTCTTTCCTGACCGTAAGTCGCTAATAGGGCGCCGGCCTCGATCGGGTCGCCGAGCATGGTGCCGGTGCCGTGGGCCTCGACCGCGTCGACGTCCTTTGGCTCCAGCCGAGCGTTCGCCAAGGCCTGGCGAATCACCCGCTCCTGCGAGGGACCGTTCGGCGCGGTGAGCCCGTTGGAGGCGCCGTCCTGGTTAACGGCAGAGCCCTTGAGCAAGGCCAGAACCGGGTGGCCGTTGCGCTGCGCCTCCGAGAGCCGCTCCAGAACGACCATGCCGACGCCCTCGGAGAACCCCGTTCCGTCGGCTGCCTCGGCGAACGCCTTACAGCGGCCGTCGGGAGCGAGGCCGCGTTGGCGGCTGAACTCGGTGAAGCCTGCCGGGGTGGAGAGAATCGTCACGCCCCCGGCCAGCGCCAGCGTGCATTCGCCCTGGCGCAGCGCCTGCGAAGCCAGGTGCAGCGTCACCAACGAGGACGAGCAAGCGGTATCGACTGTCATCGCCGGTCCCTCCAAACCGAGGACATAAGCGGCGCGGCCCGAGACGAGGCTGGTAAGGCTGCCGGTGCTGAGGTAGCCCTCGAGCTCACCGGCCAAGGCCGGTGAGCCGGACATGTAGTCCTGCGAGCTGATCCCGGCAAAGACCCCGGCCGGCTCGCCGCGCAGCGAGGCAGGATCGATGCCGGCGTCCTCTAGTGCCTCCCAGCAGGCTTCCAGCAGCATCCGCTGCTGCGGGTCCATGGCGAGGGCCTCGCGCGGCGAGATGCCGAAGAACTCAGCGTCGAAATCGGCGGCGTCGGTGACGAAGCCGCCCTCGCGCGCATAGCTGGTGCCGGAGTTGTCGGGGTCGGGGTGGTACAGCCGCTCAAGGTCCCAGCCGCGGTCGGCGGGGAACTCGGTGATGCCGTCGCGGCCCGCGGCGACCAGTTGCCAGAGGTCGGCAGGAGAAGCGACCCCGCCGGGGTAGCGGCAGGCCATGCCGACGATCGCGATCGGCTCCTCACTTGCCTGGGCACGGACGGCGACCTTCTCGGCGACACCGCCGGCGGTGGCCTCACTCAGTAGGTGCTCGCCTAGGGCGGCAGCGGTTGGGTAGTCGAAGACGACGGTCGGCGGCAGGCGCAGCCCGGCGACGCCGTTCAGCCGGTTACGCAACTCGACCGAGGCCAGCGAGTCGAAGCCGAGATCCTGGAAGGCCTTGTCGGGCTCGATCTCCCGGGCGGAGGAATGGCCGAGGACGGCGGCCACCTCGCTGCGGACCAAGGTGAGCACGTGCTCGCGATGGTCCCCTTCGGGCAGCAACGCCAACTTCGTCGCCAGCGAGCCCGAGCTGGCGCTGCGCCGTTTGGGGGTGCGGACAAGGCCGCTGAGAATCGGCGGCAGGGCGCCGACTGAGGCCAGGGCGCGAAGACCGGCGGAGTCGATTGGAATCGCCAACGCCTGTGGGCGATCGGCGCCCAAAGCTGCGTCGAGGAGAGCAAGGCCGCGCTCATCCGAGAGCGTCTCGATGCCGCCGCGCCGGATCCGGGCGAGGTCTGCCTCACTCAAGCCGGCGACCATCCCGCCGTCGCGCTGCCACGGTCCCCAGGCGATCGAGGTCGCCGCCAGGCCGTCGGCCTTACGCCGCTGAGCCAGCGTGTCGAGGAAGACGTTGGCGGCGGCGTAGTTGCCCTGACCGGGTCCGCCGAGGGCGCCCGCTGCCGAGGAGAAAAGGACGAAGGCGGTCAGCTCCGCATCGGCGGTCAGCTCGTGCAGGTTCCAGGCAGCGTCGACCTTGGGGGCGAAAACCCGGTCTACCTGCTCGGCGCTGAGGGTCTCGACGGTCGCATCGGCGAGCACCCCGGCGCAGTGGACGACCGCACCCAACGGGTGCTCGGCCGGGATCGAGCCGAGGAGCTTCTCCAACTCCTTGCGGTCGGAGACGTCGCAGGCGGCGATCGTTGCCTTGGCACCGAGCCTTTCAAGCTCCGCCTGTAGCTCCCCCGCACCGTCCGCGTCGGCACCGCTGCGACTGACAAGGAGTAGACGGCGAACCCCGTGTTGCTCGGCCAAATGGCGGGCCGTGAGAGCGCCGAGACCGCCGGTCGCACCGGTGATCAAGGTCGTGCGCTCGGGGTCGAACACCCGTGGCAGGGTGAGCACGAGCTTGCCGATGTTCTTGCCCTCGCGCAGATGGCGGAAAGCCTGCGGCGCCTCGCGCATGTCCCAGGTCTCGATCGGCGAGTGATCAAGGGCGCCGGCCTCGATCGACGCGGCGATCTCGGCCAGCATCTCCCCGGTGCGCACCGGGCCGGCTTCGGCCAAGTCAAAGGGCGAGTAGATGACGTTCTTGTGCTCACTTGTGAGCTGCTCGGCGTCGCGGATGTCGGTCTTGCCCATCTCGAGAAATCGGCCGCCGCTGGGCAAAAGGGCAAGCGAGGCGTCGACGAACTCGCCGGCGAGGGCGTTGAGGACGACGTCGACGCCTTCGCCATCGGTAGTAGTGAGGAACTTGTCTTTAAACTCCAGATCGCGCGAGGAGGCGATGTGGTCCTCCCCCAGGCCGGCCGCACGCAGGGCGTCCCACTTGGAGGGGCTAGCAGTGGCAAAGACCTCGGCGCCGATGTGCTGGGCGATCTGGATCGCTGCCGTACCTACGCCGCCGGCACCGGCGTGGATCAGGACCCTCTCGCCCTGCTCCAGCTTGGCGAGATCCCTGAGGCCGTAGTGGGCGGTGGCGTAGACGATCGGCATCGCCGCCGCCTGCTCGAAGGACCAGCTCGCAGGAACCCGTGCGAGCAGGTCCCGCTCTGTGGTCGCCAGCGGAGAGAAGGCATCGAGGATCAAACCCATCACCCGGTCGCCGGGAGCCAGGTCCTTGACTTCAGAGCCGATCTCGACGACTACGCCGGCGCCCTCGCCGCCGATTGACATTTCCCCTGGGTAGACACCGAGGGCGACGAGGACGTCGCGGAAGTTGAGCCCGGCAGCCCGCATCTGGACCCGCACCGCGGTCGGCCCCAGGGGCTCCTGCGGGTTCGGGATAAGCGCCAGGCTCTCGAGCGTGCCCCGCTCACGAGCGTCCAGGCGCCACGGCTCCGGCGGCGGGATCAGCGTGTCCTCGCTGTCCTTGATCGGCATCGCCCGCGGCGCCAGCGCCGTTCCCTCGCGCAGCGCGAGCTGAGGCTCCTCGGCGCCCCGCGCAAGCGCAGCGGGGAGGGCGTCCTCCGATGTCTCTGTGCCGTCGCTGTCGATCAGAGCGAGGCGACCGGGGTGCTCGGACTGGGCGGAGCGGACAAGGCCCCAGATCGCCGCCGCGGCCGGGTCGGGGGTCTCGCCTTCCCCTGCCGCCATCGCGCCCTGGGTGATCAGCGCCAAGCGAATATCTGCTTTGGACTCATCGGCGAGCCACTGCTGGATCGCCGCCAGGGCCTTCTGGGTCGCCTTGCGGGCCGCCTCGGCGCTGCCCAGATCGGCGTCAATCTCGCAGCGCAGGGTCTCGACCTCGGCTGGGGCATCAGCGCCCTCATCCAAATCTACCTCTGGCCACTCGATGCCCAGCAGGCCATCACGGGTTTGCCCGCTGCCCTGCAGCTGAGAGGGGTCGATGGCGCGCATCGCCAGAGCGCGGACACTGGCGACGGGCGCGCCGGTGCCGTCGGCTATCTGCAGGGCGACCAACTCTCCAGTGGGCCTGAGAGCTACGCGCAGCTCCCGTGCTCCCCCGGCGTCCAGGGAGACGCCGCTCCAGGAGAAGGGCAGCTTGAGCTCGCCTGCGCCCTCTGTCGCCGCCAAGGCGATGCCATGCAGAGCCGAATCCAGAAGCGCCGGGTGGACGCCGAAACGCTCGACCTCTTGGGCGGCCTCCTCCGGCAGGGAGACCTCAGTGTAGATCTGCTCGCCGTCTCTCCAAGCAGCGCCGAGTCCCTGGAAGGCGGGGCCGTACTCGAGGCCGTGCTCGGCGAGGACGTCGTAGAGATAACCAACCTCGATCGGCTCCGCTCCCTCGGGGGGCCAAGTATCAAGCGGTTCGGTGACCGCCCCGAGCTCAGAGGAGAGGAGGCCCTCGGCATGGCGGGTCCAGCTTGGAGCCTCCGAGGGCTCCTCACCGCTCAGCTCGGGGCGAGAGTGGACCGCGACCTCGCGGCGACCGTCTTCGTCGGCGTCAGAGACCGAGACCCGGATCGCCACCGCCCCTGTCTCGGGCAGGATCAGCGGCGCCCGCAGGGTGAGCTCCTCGACCATCTTCAGACCGACCTGCTCGGCTGCGCGCAAGGCCAGCTCGAGGAAGGCGGTGCCGGGGAGAAGCACACTGCCGCCGACGACGTGGTCGCCGAGCCACGGGTGGGTGGCGAGTGAAAGGCGCCCGGAGAGGATCAACTCGGCCCCATCGGGATCCTCGATCGCAGCGCCGAGCAGCGGGTGATCAGTCGCGGTGAGCCCGACCGCGCTTGCGTCGGCGCCGCCCACGGCAGAAGCAAGCCAGTAACGCGTGTGCTGGAAGGGATAGGTAGGCAGCGGTACCCGCTTGGCGCCGGTCCCCTTGAAGAAGGCCTCCCAGTCGAGCTTTGCGCCGGCGACGTGGGCAGCGGCGAGCGCAGTTGAGACGGCCTCGGCCTCGGTGCGCCCTTCGCGCAGGGTGGGGACAAAGGCGGCGTTGTCTTGCTCCTCACCCAGGCACTCGCGGGCCATCGCACAGAGGACTGGGTCAGGCCCCAGCTCCAGGTAGGTGCTGGTGCCCTGTGCTTTGAGGGTCTCGATCGCATCGGCGAAGCGCACCGGTTGGCGTACGTGGGTGACCCAGTAGGCGGGGTCGGTTGCCTGCTCAGTGCTGAGCAGCTCGCCGCTGACGTTGGAGACGATCGGGAGCTTGGGCTCGTTGAAGGTGAGCGACTCGGCTACCTCGGCGAACTCCTCGAGCATCGGCTCCATCAGTGGTGAGTGGAAGGCGTGGGAGACGGCGAGGCGTTTGGTCTTTCGTCCCTTCTCCTCCCACTGGGTGCGGATCGCCTCGACCGCGTCCTCTGCTCCTGAGATAACAGTCGAGCTTGGGCTGTTGATCGCGGCGATCGATACCTCGCCCTCTTTGCCGGCGATCGACTCGTTTACCTCTGCCTCTGTGGCCTCGATCGCCGCCATCGCTCCGCCGGCGGGAAGGGCGCCCATCAGGCGACCCCGGGCCGCAACCAACTTCGCCGCGTCGGCTAGATCGAGAACACCGGCGACATGCGCTGCGGCGATCTCGCCAATCGAGTGGCCGGTTAGGACCTCGGGACTGAGGCCACGCTCGGCAAGTGCTTTATATAGAGCGACCTCGATCGCCAAGAGAGCGGGCTGGGCGTAGGTGGTGTCCTCAAGCAGCGCTGCTGCTTTTTTGCCCTTGGCGAAGACGATCTTTTTGAGTGGTGCCTGCAGATGCTGGTCGAGCTGCTCGCACGCCTGGTCAAAGGCGTCGCGGAAGTTGGCGTCAGCCTCGTAGAGCTCCCTGCCCATGCCGAGGCGTTGGGAGCCCTGGCCGGTGAAGAGGTAGGCGAGCTTGCCGTCCTTTGCTTTGGCGCTGAGGACGTCGGGCGTGGACTCGCCACTTGTGAGGGCATTGAGCGAAGCGAGTAGCTCCTCGCGGTCTGATCCCAGCGCCACAGCCCGGTGCTCGAACGCCGAACGCGTGGTCGCAAGCGAGTAAGCGATGTCGGTGGTGTCTAGGGCTGGGTTCTCGCCGAGGTAAGCGCTGAGGCGATCTGCAGCCTGCGCCAGTGCGGGCTTTGTTTTGGCCGAGAGGACGAGTGGCAGCGGACCCTCGATCGGCTCCGTCGCCGTCGCCGGCTCGTCCGCAGGCGCCTCCTCCAAGATCACGTGCGCGTTGGTGCCGCTGATGCCGAAGGAGGAGACGCCGGCTCTGCGCGGGTGGCCATCAGGCTGCCACTTCAGCGGCTCGCTCAGCAGCTCGATCTCCCCGTCCTCCCACTCGACATGGGACGAGGGTGCATCGACGTGCAGCGTCTTGGGCAAGATGCCCCGCCGCATTGCCTCGGTCATCTTGATCACGCCAGCGACTCCGGCTGCCGCCTGGGTATGGCCGATATTGGACTTGATCGAGCCGAGCCTTAGGGGCTTGTCCCTTTCTTGGCCATAGGTGGCAAGCAGGGCACCCGCCTCGATCGGGTCACCGAGAGTGGTGCCAGTTCCGTGGCCCTCGACAGCATCTACCTCTTGTGGTTTGAGACGGGCATTGGCTAGTGCCTGGCGAATCACCCGCTCCTGCGAGGGACCGTTCGGCGCGGTGAGACCGTTGGAGGCGCCGTCTTGGTTGACGGCCGAGCCTTTGAGCAGGGCCAGAACCGGATGGCCGTTTCGCTGCGCGTCGGAGAGGCGCTCCAAGACGAGCACTCCGACCCCCTCTGCCCAGGCGACTCCGTCGGCTGCCTCGGCAAATGACTTGCTGCGCCCGTCTGGCGCGAGGCCCCGTTGGCGACTGAACTCGATGAAGACGCCTGGAGTGGCGAGTGTGGTGACGCCTCCGGCGAGGGCGAGGGTGCACTCTCCGCCTCTCAAAGCTTGGGAGGCCAAATGCATCGCCACAAGCGAGGAGGAGCAGGCGGTGTCGACGGTGATTGCCGGGCCCTCTAGTCCGAGCGAGTAAGCGACGCGGCCCGAGACGATGCTCTGCGTCGTCCCTGCCGCCGGCCCGTAGTCCTGGTACATCACTCCGGCAAAGACGCCGGTCTGGGTCCGCTTCAAAGAGGCGGGTTCAATGCCGGCGTCCTCCAGGGCTTCCCAGCAGGACTCCAGGAGTAGGCGCTGCTGGGGGTCCATCACCAATGCCTCGCGTGGGGAGATGCCAAAGAACTCAGCATCAAAGTCCCCCGCTTTGGCGAGGAAGCCGCCCTCGCGCGAGTAGCTGGTCCCTTCGCTTTGGGGGTCGGGGTTATAGATGCGCCCTATGTCCCAACCGCGGTCGGTGGGGAACTGAGAGATGCCGTCGCGTCCTTCGGCGACTAGCTGCCATAGGCCCTCGGGGGACTCAACGCCTCCGGGATAGCGACAGGCCATGCCGACGATCGCGATTGGCTCCTCGCTGGCTTGGGCGCGGACCGCCACCTGGATCGCGCCTCCGCTCGCCGTTGCCTCGGCCAAGAGGTAGTCCGCCAGCGCAGCCGAGTTCGGGTAGTCGAAGACGACGGTCGCGGTGAGGCGCAGAGCGCCAATCGCGCTGAGCCGGTTGCGCAGCTCGACTGCGGCAAGCGAGTCAAAGCCGAGCTCCTGGAAGGCCTTATCGGGGGCGATCTCATGGCCGGAGGCATGGCCTAGTACCGCGGCCACCTCGTTGCGAACCAGGTCGAGGACATACCCCTCTTGCTCGGCCTCGGGCAGAGATGCGAGCTTCGTTGCCAGCGACCCCGACGCGGCGCTGCGGCGCCTGGAGACGCGCACCAGCCGACGGAAGATCGGCGGCAGCGGTCCGGCCGCAGCCAGAGCGCGGAGCCCGGCCGTATCGAGCGGCAGCGCCACGATCGCGGCGCGATCGGTGGCGACGGCCGAGTCGAAGAGCCGGAGGCCGCGCTCGTCCGAGAGCACTTCCACCCCGGCGCGCCGCATCCGCGCAAGATCGGCCTCGGTAAGGCCAGAGGCCATTCCGCCCTCACGCTGCCAAAGACCCCAGGCAATCGAGGTCGCGGGCAGGTTTTCCGCTTGGCGCTTTTGCGCCAGTGTGTCGAGGAAGACGTTGGCGGCGGCGTAGTTGGCCTGACCGGGACCGCCGAGGGTTCCAGTTGCCGAAGAGAAGAGGACGAAGGCGGTGAGCTCCGCGCCCGCGGTCAGCTCGTGCAGGTTCCAGGCCGCGTCGACCTTGGGAGCAAAGACCTGATCCACCTGCTCGGCGCTCAGGGTCTCAACCGTGCCGTCGGCCAGCGCCCCGGCGCAGTGGATCACCGCTCCCAATGGATGCTCGTCGGAAATCGAGGCGAGGAGCTTCTCCAAGGCCTTGCGGTCGGCGACATCGCAGGCGACGAGCGTCGCCTCGGTGTCGAGCTCTGCGAGTTCCGCTTCGAGCTCCTTTGCCCCCGCGGCATCGGAGCCACTTCGACTGGCGAGGAGCAGACGGCGGGCGCCATGATGCTCGGCCAGGTGGCGCGCCACCAGCGAACCAAGACCGCCGGTGGCGCCGCTGATCAGAACAGTGCGCTCGGGGTCGATAGCCGCGACGGCGTCAGCCCCGCCATCGCCTGCACTCTTCCGGACGAGGCGCGGCGCAAACGCCGCACCCTCGCGCAGCGCCAACTGGGGCTCCTCCGCCCCAAGGGCGAGGGCCGCCTGCAGAGCGACGGCGGACGCATCTGTGCCGTCGCTGTCGATCAGACAGAAGCGGCCTGGGTGCTCGGACTGGGCCGAACGGACGAGACCCCAGATCGCCGCCGTGGCCGGATCCGGCGACTCTTCGCCCTCGACGGCAATCGCGCCCGCCGTGGTCAGCGCCAGTCGGGCATCGGCCTTGTCCTCGTCGGCAAGCCATTGCTGGATCGAGTCGAGGACTTCTTGGACCGCCATCCTCGCCGCAGCGGCCATTGGAGCGTCATCCTCAACCTTGCAGTGGAGGAGCTCGACCTCGGAGCTGGTGTCCTCTCCCGCAAGCTCAACTCGCTCCCACTGAAGCTCTAGGAGCCCCTCGGCCCGGGATCTCTCACCACGCTGATTGGACGGGTCAAGGGTCCGCGTGGCCAAGGCCCCGACCGTGGCCACCGGCTCGCCGGCGCCGTCTGCAAGGGTCAGTGAGACCTCGCCTTTAGCCTCGCGGACAATCCTCACCCGCAGCTCTGAAGCGCCCTCGGCCAGCAGGGAAACCCCGCTCCAGGAGAAGGGCAGGCCCAGCTCGCCTGGCCGCTCAGCCGCGGCCAGCGCGATCGCGTGCAGGGCCGAATCGAAGAGGGCGGGATGGATGCCGAAGCGGCCCGCCCCCTGGGCCTGCTCCTCGGGCAGCGCGACCTCGGCGAAGATCTGCTCGCCGTCTTTCCATGCCGCGGTCAATCCCTGAAAGGCCGGACCGTAGTGGAGCCCGTGCTCGTCGAGCAGGTCGTAGACGTAGTCGACGTCGAGCGAATCGGCGCCCTCGGGCGGCCAAGCGCCGAGTGAATCGGCGGCCGGACAGGGTTTGGACGAGAGAGCCCCGCTTGCGTTCTGGGTCCACTCGCCGTCGCCGCGGTCGAGGCGAGAGTGGACCGCGATCTCGCGGCGGCCATCTTCGCTTGGAGCCAAGACCGCGACCTGTATCGCCACCGCGCCCGCCTCGGGAAGGATAAGCGGCGTCTCGAGGGTCAGCTCCTCGACTGTCTCTGCATCGACCTCCTCCCCTGCCCGCAGAGCCAGCTCGAGGAAGGCCGTGCCGGGCAGGAGCACGGAGTCGCCAACCCGATGGTCCGCCAACCAGGGGTGGGTCGCCAAAGAGAGACGACCGGTGAGCAGCAGGCCTTCGCCCTCCAGGCCCGCAAGCTCAACGGTCGCTCCAAGCAGAGGATGATCCGCCGCGGTTTGCCCGGCGGCGGTCAGATCCCCCGCTCCGCTCTGCGCGGAGTCAAGCCAGTAACGCGTGTGCTGGAAGGGATAGGTAGGCAGCGGTACCCGCTTGGCGCCGGTCCCCTTGAAGAAGGCCTCCCAGTCGAGCTTTGCGCCGGCGACGTGGGCAGCGGCGAGCGCAGTTGAGACGGCCTCGGCCTCGGTGCGCCCTTCGCGCAGGGTGGGGACAAAGGCGGCGTTGTCTTGCTCCTCACCCAGGCACTCGCGGGCCATCGCACAGAGGACTGGGTCAGGCCCCAGCTCCAGGTAGGTGCTGGTGCCCTGTGCTTTGAGGGTCTCGATCGCATCGGCGAAGCGCACCGGTTGGCGTACGTGGGTGACCCAGTAGGCGGGGTCGGTTGCCTGCTCAGTGCTGAGCAGCTCGCCGCTGACGTTGGAGACGATCGGGAGCTTGGGCTCGTTGAAGGTGAGCGACTCGGCTACCTCGGCGAACTCCTCGAGCATCGGCTCCATCAGTGGTGAGTGGAAGGCGTGGGAGACGGCGAGGCGTTTGGTCTTTCGTCCCTTCTCCTCCCACTGGGTGCGGATCGCCTCGACCGCGTCCTCTGCTCCTGAGATAACAGTCGAGCTTGGGCTGTTGATCGCGGCGATCGATACCTCGCCCTCTTTGCCGGCGATCGACTCGTTTACCTCTGCCTCTGTGGCCTCGATCGCCGCCATCGCTCCGCCGGCGGGAAGGGCGCCCATCAGGCGACCCCGGGCCGCAACCAACTTCGCCGCGTCGGCTAGATCGAGAACACCGGCGACATGCGCTGCGGCGATCTCGCCAATCGAGTGGCCGGTTAGGACCTCGGGACTGAGGCCACGCTCGGCAAGTGCTTTATATAGAGCGACCTCGATCGCCAAGAGAGCGGGCTGGGCGTAGGTGGTGTCCTCAAGCAGCGCTGCTGCTTTTTTGCCCTTGGCGAAGACGATCTTTTTGAGTGGTGCCTGCAGATGCTGGTCGAGCTGCTCGCACGCCTGGTCAAAGGCGTCGCGGAAGTTGGCGTCAGCCTCGTAGAGCTCCCTGCCCATGCCGAGGCGTTGGGAGCCCTGGCCGGTGAAGAGGTAGGCGAGCTTGCCGTCCTTTGCTTTGGCGCTGAGGACGTCGGGCGTGGACTCGCCACTTGTGAGGGCATTGAGCGAAGCGAGTAGCTCCTCGCGGTCTGATCCCAGCGCCACAGCCCGGTGCTCGAACGCCGAACGCGTGGTCGCAAGCGAGTAAGCGATGTCGGTGGTGTCTAGGGCTGGGTTCTCGCCGAGGTAAGCGCTGAGGCGATCTGCAGCCTGCGCCAGTGCGGGCTTTGTTTTGGCCGAGAGGACGAGTGGCAGCGGACCCTCGATCGGCTCCGTCGCCGTCGCCGGCTCGTCCGCAGGCGCCTCCTCCAAGATCACGTGCGCGTTGGTGCCGCTGATGCCGAAGGAGGAGACGCCGGCTCTGCGCGGGTGGCCATCAGGCTGCCACTTCAGCGGCTCGCTCAGCAGCTCGATCTCCCCGTCCTCCCACTCGACATGGGACGAGGGTGCATCGACGTGCAGCGTCTTGGGCAAGATGCCCCGCCGCATTGCCTCGGTCATCTTGATCACGCCAGCGACTCCGGCTGCCGCCTGGGTATGGCCGATATTGGACTTGATCGAGCCGAGCCTTAGGGGCTTGTCCCTTTCTTGGCCATAGGTGGCAAGCAGGGCACCCGCCTCGATCGGGTCACCGAGAGTGGTGCCAGTTCCGTGGCCCTCGACAGCATCTACCTCTTGTGGTTTGAGACGGGCATTGGCTAGTGCCTGGCGAATCACCCGCTCCTGCGAGGGACCGTTCGGCGCGGTGAGACCGTTGGAGGCGCCGTCTTGGTTGACGGCCGAGCCTTTGAGCAGGGCGAGGACTGGATGGCCGTTTCGCTGCGCGTCGGAGAGGCGCTCGAGCGCAAGGACTCCTACGCCCTCCGAGAATCCAGTGCCGTTGGCCCCCTCGGCAAAGGACTTGCTGTGCCCGTCGGGGGCGAGGCCGCGCTGGCGGCTGAACTCGATGAAGACGGTCGGGGTCGACAGCACAGTCACCCCGCCGGCGAGAGCAAGGGTGCACTCCCCGCCCCTCAGGGCTTGGCTAGCAAGATGTATCGCCACCAGCGAGGAGGAGCAGGCGGTGTCGATCGTGATCGCCGGGCCCTCGAGGCCGAGCGCGTAAGCGACGCGGCCGGAGACGATGCCCGACGTCGTTCCGGCGGCTGGGCCGTAGTCGTTCGACATCACCCCGGCAAAGACCCCGGTCTGGGTCTGCTTCAAAGAGGCGGGGTAGATGCCGGCATCCTCGAGCGCCTCCCAGCAGGACTCCAGCAGCAGCCTCTGCTGGGGATCGATGAACAGGGCTTCACGTGGGGAGATACCGAAGAACTCGGCATCGAACTCTGCCGTGTCGGGAAGAAATCCTCCCAAGCGCGCGTAGCTCGTTCCCTCGTGCTCGGGATCGGGGTCATAGAGGCGCTCGAGGTCCCAGCCACGGTCGGTGGGGAAGTCGGAGATACCATCGCGGCCTTCCGCTACGAGTTGCCAGAGGCCCTCGGGCGAGCCGACCCCACCCGGATAACGACAGGCCATACCGACGATCGCGATCGGCTCATCGCTTGCCCGCACACGTACGGTGGCCTGCGTCGCACCCCCGCCGGCAGTGACCTCGGCGAGCAGATGCTCCGCCAGAGCGGTCGAGTTCGGATAGTCGAAGACCACGGTCGCCGCCAACCGAACACTGGAGCCAGCGCTCAGGCGATTGCGCAGATCGACCGCTGCCAGCGAGTCGAAGCCAAGCTCCTTGAAGGCCTTGCCGGGATCGATCTCTGTGCCGGAGGCGTGGCCGAGCACCGCTGCCACCTCGTTGCGAACCAGATCGAGGACGTAGGTCTCCTGCTCTGCCTCTGACATCGACGCCAGCTTCGTCCCCAGTAAGCCCGATGCGGCGCTGCGGCGCCTGGGGATCCGCACCAGGCCACTGAGGATCGGCGGCAGCGCGCCGGCCGAGGCCGAGCTCCTGAGGCCGGCCTTGTTGAGCGAGAGCGCAAGGGTCGTTGCGCGACCGGTCGCGATCGCGGCGTCGAATTGGGTCAGGCCCTGCTCGTCCGTCAGCACTTCAATTCCACTACGCCGCATCCGTGCCAAGTCGGTCTCGGTGAGGCCGGATGTCATCGCTCCCTTGCGCTGCCACAGGCCCCAGGCGATTGAAGTAGCCGGCAGGCCTTCTGCTTGGCGCTTTTGGGCCAAGGCATCGAGGTAGACGTTGGCGGCGGCGTAGTTGGCCTGGCCGGGCCCGCCCAGGGTGCCGGCGGCGGAGGAGAAGAGGACAAAGGCCGAGAGGTCAAGCTCCGCGGTCAGTTCGTGCAGGCTCCAGGCCGCGTCGACCTTGGGAGCAAAGACCTGATCTACCTGCTCGGCCGTCAGGGACTCAACAGTTGTGTCGGCAATTGCCCCGGCGCAGTGGATGACCGCACCCAATGGGTGCCGAGCGGAGATCGAGGCGAGCAGCTTCGCCAGCGCCTCTCGATCGGAGACGTCGCAGGCTGCGATCTGGACCCGAGCCCCCAGTTGCTCCAGCTCTTGCTGGAGCTCCTTTGCCCCCTCTGCTTCAGAGCCACTGCGGCTGACGAGAAGCAGCTGCCGGGCCCCATGGTGCTCGACCAGATGACGCGTAGTAAGAGCACCGAGGCCGCCGGTTGCGCCGGTGATCAAAACGGTGCGCTCAGGGTCAAACGGTGGGGTATCGCGTTCCTCCGGGCCACTCGGAACCCGGGCAAGCCGAGGCGCCAGCGCAACCCCACCGCGCAGAGCGAGCTGGGGCTCCTCTGCCCCCAGGGCAAGCGCGGCGGCAAGCACAGCGTCCGATCCCTCTTCGCCATCGCTGTCGACCAGGGCGAAGCGACCCGGGTGCTCTGATTGGGCCGAGCGGATCAAGCCCCAGATCGCGGCGGCGGCCAGGTCTGGGATCTCGCCTTCGTCAACCGCCATCGCACCCTTGGTGATCAGCGCCAGGCGGAAGTCTGTTTTGGACTCGTCGGCGAGCCAGCGCTGGATCGCTTCCAAGGTGTCCCGCGTCGCTCTCCCGGCGGCCTCGCTGCAGGGGACGTCGCCGCCTATTGCGCAGCGCAAAAGCTCTACCCCAACAGGTAGGTCGTCTCGCTCGTCGAGCGCGACCTTCGCCCAGTCGAGCTGCAGGAGACCTTCGCCCTTCCCCTCCGCGCCCTGCAATCGGGAAGGATCCAGTCCACGCAAAACAAGGGAGTCGACGCTCGCCACCGGAACGCCGGAGCCGTCGGCTATCAGCAGCCCCACCTCCTCGCCGTTGGGGGAGATCCGGACCCGCAGCTCTGTGGCTCCCTCGGCCTGCAGCGAAACCCCGACCCAAGAAAAAGGCAGCTTCAGCTCGCCGGCCCCCTCAGCAGCGACCAGCGATATGCCGTGTAGGGCCGCGTCCAGTAAAGCCGGATGGAGCGCAAAGCGCTTGGCTGTTTGCGCTGACTCCTCGGGCAAAGAGACCTCGGCGTAGATCTGCTCGCCCTTGCGCCAGGCTGCGCTCAGACCCTGGAAGAGGGGGCCGTATTCGAGCCCCGTGTCGGCGAGAGTGTCGTAGAAGTTGCTGAGATCGAGCACTTCGGCGCCCTCGGGGGGCCACGCGTCGAACGGCTCCGAGGCAGCCGTCGACCGCGCCGAGAGGACACCGCCGGCGTTCAGCGCCCACTCCCCCTCCTCATCATCGGGGCGCGAGTGAATCGCGATCTCTCGCCTGCCCTCCTCATCAGATGAAGCGAGGGTTACCCGCAGGGCGACCGCACCGCTCTCCGGGAGGATCAAGGGCGCCTGCAGTGTCAGTTCCTCGACGGTCTCGGCGCCGATTTGCTCGGCCGCCTGCAGCGCCAACTCCAAGAATCCCGTGCCGGGGAAGAGAACAACGCCGGCGACGGCGTGGTCGGCGAGCCAGGGCTGGGTCTGAAGGGAAATGCGGCCGGAGAGGGTGAGGCCCTCGCCGGTCGGACCCTCGATCGCCGCCCCAAACAAGGGATGGTCGGCCGCGGTGAGCCCGATCGAGCCGGCGTCGCCCTCGCCAACCGCCGAGGCGAGCCAATACCGCTCGCGCTGAAACGGATAGGTGGGTAGCGGCACCCGCTTGGCCCCGGTGCCTTTGAAGAAGGCCTCCCAGTCAAGCTCAATGCCGTTGGCATGGGCTTCGGCCAGGGAGAGTGCAAAGCGCGTGGCCTCGTCCTCCTCACGGCGCAAGGTGGAGAGCAGGGTCGCCTCGCTTGGATCGTCGAGGACGTCCTCGATCGTTTCTTGGACGCCGAAGGCAAGGACGGGATGGGGGCCGATCTCGATCAAGGCACGGCTCCCTGCGCTAAGCAGGGAGCGCAGTACCGGCTCCAAGAGCACCGTCTGTCTGAGGTTGCGATACCAGTAGGAGGGACCGAGCTCGGTGCCATCGATCGGCTCTCCGGTGACCGTGGAGTGAAGGGGGATCTGGGTGGCCTGGGGGGAGATCGGTGAGAAGGCCTCTAGGAGCTCTGTCTCTAGCTCCTCGATCTGGGCCGAGTGGGCGGCGTAATCGACGGCTATCGCTTGGGCTCTTATGCCCTCTGCCTCACAAGAGCTTTGGATCTCTTTTAAGGCTTGTGGGTCCCCGGAGAGGACCAGCGATGAGGGGCCGTTGATTGCCGCCAGGGAGACGCGCTCTCCGTAGGGCTCGGTATAGGGGGGGAGCTGCTTTGGGGTTAGGGAGACCGAGAGCATTCCTCCCTTGCCGGCGATCTTTGCCATCGCCTGGCCGCGCTTGGCGATGATCAGGGCGGCGTCCTCCAAAGAGAGCGCACCAGCGATATGGGCGGCGGCGATCTCCCCTTGAGAGTGGCCGACTAGTGCTGTTGGCTTCACCCCTGCTTTTTGCCAAAGCCTCGCTAGGGAGACCATCACCGAGAAGAGCGCCGGTTGGACTATGTCGAGGCGATCCAGCCAGTTTGCCTCGGGGTCCCTTAGGACCTCGGTCAGGGACCACTGCACGTGTGGGGCCAGTGCCTGCTCACAGGCTGCCATCTGCTCGGCGAAGGCTGGTGAGGACTCAAGTAGGCCCAAGGCCATGCCCTGGGCTTGGGCTCCTTGTCCGGGGAAGAGGAAGAGCGGCTTTTGCTCTGTGCGGGCATGGCCGCGGGCTAGGGTGGGGGCGTCTTCGTCTTTGGCCAGGGCGCTTAGGGAGGCGAGCAGCTGATCGCGGTCTGCTCCCAGCACAACTGCTCTGTGCTCAAAGGCAGAGCGGGTTGTGGCGAGCGAGTAGGCGAGGTCGGTTGGGTCTAGGTCTGGGTTGGCCTTTAGGTGGGTTGTGAGGCGCTCGGCGGCTTGCGCTAGGGCGGACTCTGCTTTGGCTGAGAGGACGATCGGGATCGGTCCATCGAGAGCCTCGGTCGCAGGAACCGCCTGGGCCGCAGGCGCCTGCTCCAAGATCACGTGCGCGTTAGTACCGCTGATGCCAAAGGAGGAGACGCCGGCTCTGCGGGGGTGGCCGTCGGGCTCCCAGGACATCTGCTCGCTCAAGAGCTCGATCTCCCCCACCTCCCAGTCAACCTTGGAGGAGGGCGCATCTACGTGCAGCGTCTTTGGCAAGAGGCCCCGCCGCATCGCCTCGGTCATCTTGATCACGCCGGCTACTCCCGCTGCCGCCTGGGTGTGGCCGATGTTGGACTTGATCGAGCCGAGCTTCAGTGGCTCCTCTCGGTCTTGGCCGTAGGTGGCGAGCAGTGCCCCCGCCTCGATCGGGTCACCGAGGGTGGTGCCGGTGCCGTGGCCCTCGACTGCGTCTATGTCTTTGGGCTCAAGGCGGGCGTTTGCCAGGGCCTGGCGGATGACGCGCTCTTGAGAGGGTCCGTTCGGTGCAGTCAGGCCATTAGAGGCACCGTCTTGGTTTACCGCCGAGCCTTTGAGCAAGGCCAGGATCGGGTGGCCGTTTCGCTTGGCCTCTGAGAGCCGCTCCAAGACGAGCACTCCGACCCCCTCTGACCAGGCGACGCCGTTAGCGGCCTCGGCGAAGGACTTCGAGCGCCCATCGGGGGCTAGTCCCCTTTGGCGGCTGAACTCGACAAAGACGCCTGGGGTGGCGAGGGTGGTGACGCCGCCGGCGAGGGCCATGGTGCACTCCCCTCCCCTCAGAGCTTGGCAGGCCAGGTGCATGGCGACCAGCGAGGAGGAGCAAGCGGTGTCGATTGTGATTGCCGGTCCCTCTAGTCCGAGGGTGTAGGCGACGCGGCCCGAGACGATGCTCTGGGTCGTCCCTGCCGCCGGCCCGTAGTCCTGATACATGACCCCGGCAAAGACGCCGGTCATCGTCTTCTTCAGCGCGGCTGGGTCGATACCGGCGTCTTCAAGCGCCTCCCAACAGGATTCGAGCAAAAGCCTTTGTTGGGGATCGGTCGCCAGCGCCTCGCGTGGGGAGATGCCGAAGAACTCGGGGTCGAAGTCGGCTGCGCCGGCGAGGAAGCCGCCCTCGCGCGTGTAGGAGGTCCCCTCGTGCTCGGGGTCGGGGTCATAGAGGCGCCCTATGTCCCAACCACGGTCGGTGGGGAAGCCGGAGATCGCATCGCGGCCCTCGGCGACCAGTTGCCAAAGCTCCTCGGGGGATGAGACCCCGCCCGGGTAGCGGCAAGCCATACCGACGATCGCGATCGGCTCCTCGCTTGCCTGGGCTCTGACGGCTACCTGCCGAGCCCCGCCGGCTGCGGTTGCCTCCTCCAGCAGATGCTCTGCAAGGGCCATCGCGCTCGGGTAGTCAAAGACGACGGTTGCAGTGAGGCGCAAGCCGGCGATCGCGCTGAGGCGGTTGCGTAGCTCGACTGCGGCGAGCGAGTCAAAGCCGAGCTCCTGGAAGGCCCGCTCTGGTTCGATCTGCGCCGATGAGGAGTAACCGAGGACCGCTGCCACCTCGGCTCTGACCAGATCGCGAACATGCTCTTGGTGCTCTGACTCGGGTAGCGAGGAGAGCTTTGTCGCCAGCGAGCCAGAGGCGGCGCTGCGGCGCCTGGGGGTGCGGATGAGGCTGCTGAAGATCGGCGGTAGGGCACCGGTTGATGCAAGGGACCTGAGGCCAGCGGTGTCGAGGGGGAGCGCTAGGGCTTGGGGGCGATCGGCGCCTATTGCGGCGTCAAAGAGATCGAGGCCCTGCTGATCGGCAATCGGCTGCATGGCGCTGCGGCGCATCCGCGCGATGTCGGCTTCGCTTAAGCCCGAGCCCATGCCCTCGCGCTGCCACAGGCCCCAGGCGATCGATGTGGCCGCCAGGCCTTCTGCTTGGCGCTTCTGAGCGAGGGCGTCGAGGAAGACGTTGGCGGCGGCGTAGTTGGCTTGGCCGGGACCACCGAGGGTTCCCGCTGCTGAGGAGAAGAGGACAAAGGCGGTGAGGTCTTGGTCTTTGGTCAGCTCATGCAGGTTTTGGGCGGCGTTGACCTTGGGGGCAAAGACCTGCTCTACCTGCGCGGCGCTGAGGGTCTCGACGGTGCCATCGGAGAGAACCCCGGCGCAGTGGATGACGGCTCCCAATGGGTGCTCTTTTGGGACCTGGGTGAGCAGCTTCTTCAGCGCTTTGCGATCGGCGACGTCACAAGCGGCGATCTGGACCTGGGCTCCGAGCTCCTCAAGCTCTCCTTGGAGCTCTTTTGCGCCTTTGGCCTCTAGACCGCTTCTGCTGACCAAGAGCAGGTGCGCTGCCTTGTGCTCTTTAACTAGGTGGCGGGCAGTGAGTGCTCCAAGGCCTCCAGTTGCACCGGTGATCAAGGTGGTGCGCTCGGGGTCTATTGCCACCTCGCCATCGCCATCGCTTGCCTTGACACGGGCGAGGCGGGGCGCAAACGCCACTCCCTCGCGCAGAGCAAGTTGGGGCTCTTCGGCTCCAAGGGCTAGTGCCGAGGCAAGCGCCGCTTGGGATGCCTCACTGCCGTCGGTGTCAATCAGGGCAAAGCGACCGGGGTGCTCTGATTGGGCCGAGCGGAGGAGACCCCAAACGGCAGAGGAGGCGGGGTCAGGTGACTCGCCTTCACTTGCTGCCATCGCGCCTTCGGTGATCAGCGCCAGGCGAAGGTCTGCCTTTGACTCATCGGCTAGCCATTGTTGGATTGCCTTAAGGGCCTCTTCGGTTGCTTTGCCTGCAGCCTCGGCACTGCCCAGTTCGCTGTCGATCTCGCAATGCAGGGTCTCGACCTCAGCTGGGGCGTCGGTGTGCTCTGGGAGCTGGGCCTCGGTCCACTCGATGCCCAGCAGGCCGCTGCCGCGTGACTTTGTGCTGCGCAGCTGAGAGGGATCGAGCGCTCGCATTGCCAAGGCCTCGACGCTTGCCAGCGGGGCGCCGGAGCCATTGGCTATCTGCAGGGCGATTGAGTCTCCCTGGAGCGTGAGGCATACCCGCAGCTCCTTGGCACCCTCTGCTTGCAAGCTGACCCCGCTCCAGGCGAAGGGCAGCTTTAGCTCGCCTGAGTCCTCAGTTGCAAGGGCGATCGCGTGCAGGGCGCTGTCAAGCAGGGCCGGGTGCAATCCAAAGCGCTCTGCTTCTTGGGCTTGCTGCTCGGGCAAAGAGACCTCGGCGTAGATCTGCTCGGCGTCCTTCCAGGCTGCGGTGAGCCCTTGGAAGGCAGGGCCGTATTGGAGGCCGTGCTCGGCGAGGACGTCATAGAGGTACTCGACCTGCAGGGGCTCTGCTCCTTGTGGGGGCCAGGTGTCAAGGGGGCTTGCGCTTGGGAGCGGATCGCGCGAGAGGGTGCCGACGGCATGGCATGTCCACTCAGATGCAGCGGCGAGCTCTTCGTCCGCGCTGCCCTCCACGCGGGAGTGGATCGCGATCTCACGAGTGCCGTCCTCCCCCGGGCCCGAAACAGAGACCTGGAGGGCAACCGCTCCTGGCTCGGGCAGGATCAATGGAGCCTGCAGGGCCAGCTCTTGCACACCCTCAGCACCGACCTGCTCGGCTGCACGCAGCGCCAGCTCCAAGAAAGCGGTGCCGGGCAGCAGGACAGTGCCGCCGACGACGTGGTCGGCGAGCCATGGATGGGTCTGCAAGGAGAGGCGCCCGGTGAGCGTGAGGCCGCCGTCATTTGGGTCCTCGATCGCTGCGGCCAAAAGTGGATGCTTGGCGTCGCTCTGACCGATCGAGCCGGCGTCGCCCTCGCCAACCGCCGAGGCGAGCCAATACCGCTCGCGCTGAAACGGATAGGTCGGTAGCGGCACCCGCTTGGCCCCGGTGCCTTTGAAGAAGGCCCCCCAGTCGAGCTTTGCGCCGGCTACGTGGGCAGCGGCGATCGCGGTTGAGAGGGCATCGGCCTCGGTGCGCCCCTCGCGCAGGGTGGGGACGAAGGCTGCGGCCTCCTGCTCGGTGCCGAGGGACTCTCGCGCCATCGCGCAGAGGACGGGGTCGGGACCGAGCTCCAGGTAGGTGCCGGTGCCCTGTGCCCTTAGGGTCTCGATCGCATCGGCGAAGCGCACCGGCGCTCGTGCGTGGCCGACCCAGTAGGCGGGGTCGGTTGCCTGCTCTGCGCTGAGCAGCTCGCCCGAGACGTTGGAGACGATCTGGAGTTCGGGCTCGTTGAAGGCGAGCGAGCTGGCAACCTCTGCGAACTCATCGAGCATCGGCTCGATCAAGGGCGAGTGGAAGGCGTGGGAGACGGCGAGGCGCTTGGTCTTCCTGCCTTGCTCCTCCCAGTGGGTCCTTACCGCTTCGACTGCCTCCTCTGCTCCTGAGATGACGACCGAGCTGGGAGCGTTGATCGCGGCGATCGAGAGCTCATCCTCCTTGCCGGCAATCGAATCGCTTACCTCTTGCTCGGTTGCCTCGATTGCCGCCATCGCCCCGCCCTCGGGAAGGGCTCCCATCAGGCGTCCCCTTGCCGCGACCAGCTTTGCCGCGTCGGCGAGGTCAAAGACGCCGCTGATGTGGGCTGCGGCGATCTCGCCGATCGAGTGGCCGGTGAGGAAGTTAGGGCTGAGGCCGCGCTCGGCGAGCGCTCTATGGAGAGCGACCTCGATCGCAAACAGAGCGGGCTGGGCGTAGGTGGTGTCCTCTAAAAGCGCCGCTGCCTTTTTGCCCTTGGCGAAGACGATCTCTTTGAGCGGTGCCTTCAGGTGTTGGTCAAGCTGCTCGCAGACGGCATCGAAGGCAGCGCGGAAGTTGGCGTCTGCCGCGTAGAGCTCCTTGCCCATGCCGAGGCGCTGGGAGCCCTGGCCGGTGAAGAGGTAGGCGAGCTTGCCGTCCTTTGCTTTGGCGCTGAGGACGTTGGGGCTGGGATCGCCGTTGGCGAGGGCAGTGAGGGAGGCGAGCAGCTCCTCGCGATCGGATCCCAACGCCACTGCCCGGTGCTCGAAGGCCGAGCGGGTGGTCGCGAGCGAGTAGGCGAGGTCGGTGGTGTCTAGGTCTGGGTTGGCCTTCAGGTGGGTTGTGAGGCGCTCTGCCGCTTGGGCCAGGGCGGGCTCTGCTTTGGCTGAGAGGGGCAGGGGAATCGGGCCGTCGAGGGGCACGGTCTCCGGTGCCGGCTCGACCGCAGGCGCCTGCTCCAAGATCACGTGCGCGTTGGTGCCGCTGATGCCAAAGGAGGAGACGCCGGCTCTGCGGGGGTGGCCGTCGGGCTCCCAGGACATCTGCTCGCTCAAGAGCTCGATCTCCCCCGCCTCCCAGTCGACCTTGGAAGAGGGCGCGTCTACGTGCAGGGTCTTGGGCAAAAGGCCCCGCCGCATCGCCTCGGTCATCTTGATCACACCGGCGACACCCGCCGCTGCCTGGGTGTGGCCGATGTTGGACTTGATCGAGCCGAGCTTCAGCGGCTCGTCTCGGTCTTGGCCGTAGGTGGCGAGCAAGGCCCCGGCCTCGATCGGGTCACCGAGGGTGGTGCCGGTGCCGTGGCCCTCGACTGCGTCTACGTCTTTGGGCTCCAGGCGGGCGTTTGCCAGGGCCTGGCGGATGACGCGCTCTTGGGAGGGACCGTTGGGGGCGGTGAGGCCGTTGGAGGCGCCGTCTTGGTTTACCGCCGAGCCTTTGATCGTGGCCAGGACCGGGTGGCCGTTTCGCTTGGCCTCTGAGAGCCGCTCCAAGACGAGCACTCCGACTCCCTCTGAGAATCCACTGCCGTTTGCCCCCTCCGCGAAGGACTTCGAACGCCCATCGGGGGCCAGTCCCCTTTGGCGGCTGAACTCGATGAAGACGCCTGGGGTGGCAAGGGTGGTGACGCCGCCGGCAAGAGCCATGGTGCACTCGCCTCCCCTCAGGGCTTGGCAGGCCAGGTGCATGGCGACCAGCGAGGAGGAGCAGGCAGTGTCAATCGTGATCGCCGGTCCCTCTAGTCCGAGCGCGTAGGCGACGCGGCCCGAAGCGACGCTGGAGGTCTCCCCAGTCACCTGGTAGCCCTCGATCTCCCTGTTGGCTCCCACATTGGCTGCGTAGCCCTGGTGGATCAGGCCGGCGAAGACCCCGGCGGGCTCGCCTCTGAGCGAGGTGGGATCGATCCCGGCGTGCTCCAGCGCCTCCCAGCAGGACTCCAGCAACAGGCGCTGCTGGGGATCCATCGCCAGCGCCTCGCGTGGGGAGATGTCGAAGAACTCGGCGTCGAACCTGTCTGCGTCAGCGAGGAAGCCGCCCTCTCGTGCGTAGCTGGTGCCGGGGTGCTCGGGGTCGGGGTCATAGAGACGCTCTACGTCCCAACCACGGTCAGGGGGGAACCCGGAGATCGCGTCGCGGCCCTCGGCGACCAGTCGCCAGAGCTCCTCGGGGGATGAGACCCCGCCCGGGTAGCGACAGGCCATGCCGAGGATCGCGATCGGCTCGCTCGAGGCCTGGCGGAGCCGCCGGTTGCCCCGCCGCAGCCGCTCCGTCTCTTTCAGAGAGATGCGCAGCGCCTCGGCGAGCTTTGCGTCAGACGCCGTCACTCGAGATCGCCATCCCCATCCGCGGCCGCCCGCCCTTCGAGCGTCTGCTCGACCAAGTCGTCGATGTCCATCGAGTCGATCTCCTCAATCGGCACGCTCTCCGGCGGCTCCTCGTCGTCATCCTCGAGTTGGAGCAGCTCCCTGAGGGGACCCATCAGACCGGCATCACGCAGGCGGTCGAGTGAAACCCGCGCGAGCGCATCCTTGAATGCGGCTTCCGCCGGATCATCGGTTTCCGAACCCGCCACGCCCGATTCGGTCAGGAGGTGGCGCCCTAGCCTCAAGGCCGACGGATAATCGAAGACGGCCGTTGCCCTAAGCCCAAGCCCAGTCGCGCTGTTGAGGCGGTTGCGCAGCTCGACTGCGGCAAGCGAATCGAAGCCCATCTCTTTAAAGGCTTTGCTGGGCTCGACCCTTTGGGCAGAGGTATGGCCGAGGACTGCAGCCACTTCGCTCCTGACCAGGTCAAGGACATAGGCCTCCTGCTCGGCCTCCGGCAGCGAGGCGAGCTTTGTGGCAAGTGATCCCGAAGCAGCGCTGCGGCGTTTGGGCGTGCGGATGAGGCTGCTGAGAAGCGGTGGCAGGGAACCGGCTGAGGCAGCTGAGCGCAGGCCGGCGGTATCGAGGGGGAGTGCAAGCGCTTGGGGGCGATCGGCGCCGATCGCGGCGTCAAAGAGATCAAGGCCTTGCTGATCGGCGATCGGCTGCATGCCGCTGCGGCGCATCCGCGCGATGTCGGCTTCGCTTAAGCCCGATGTCATCGCTCCCTCGCGCTGCCACAGGCCCCAGGCGATTGAAGTAGCCGCCAGGCCTTCTGCCTGGCGCTTTTGGGCCAAGGCATCGAGGTAGACGTTGGCGGCGGCGTAGTTGGCTTGGCCGGGGCCGCCGAGGGTTCCCGCTGCTGAGGAGAAGAGGACAAAGGCGGTGAGGTCTTGGTCTTTGGTCAGCTCATGGAGGTTTTGGGCGGCATTGACCTTGGGGGCAAAGACTCCTTGGAGCTGCGCGGCGCTGAGGGTCTCGACGGTGCCATCGGAGAGGACTCCGGCGCAGTGGATGACGGCTCCCAATGGGTGCTCTTTTGGGACCTGGGTGAGCAGCTTCTTCAGTGCTTTGCGATCGGCGACATCACAAGCGGCGATCGTCGTCTGGGCTCCGAGCTCCTCCAGCTCTCCTTGGAGCTCTTTTGCGCCTTTGGCCTCTAGACCGCTTCTGCTGACCAAGAGCAGGTGCGCTGCCTTGTGCTCTTTAACTAGGTGGCGGGCAGTGAGTGCTCCAAGACCTCCAGTTGCACCGGTGATCAAGGTGGTGCGCTCGGGGTCGATGCCCTTGGGCAGCGTCAGTATGACCTTGCCGATGTTTTGGCCCTCCCTGAGGTGGCGGAAGGCTTGTGGGGCATTGCGCATGTCCCAAGCGGTGATCGGGGAGTGGTTAAAGACGCCATCCTCAAACAGTCCTGCGACCTCGGTGAGGATCTCCCCGGTTCGGGCCGGACCAGCTTCGGTCATGTCGAAGAGCAGGTAGCTGGTGCCGGGGTGGTCGGCACTTACCTGTCCGGCATCGCGCATATCGGTCTTGCCCATCTCCAAGAAGCGGCCGCCGTTTGGCAAGAGGGCAAGGGAGGCGTCGATGAACTCACCGGCGAGGGCGTTTAGGACTACGTCTAGGCCTTTGCCTTCTGTGGTCTTGAGGAACTTGTCTTTGAACTCCAGGTCCCTGGAGGAAGCGATGTGGTCTTCATCGAGGCCCGCCTCTTTTAGGACATCCCACTTGGAGGGGCTGGCGGTGGCGAAGACCTCGGCGCCAGTGTGTTGGGCGATCTGGATTGCGGCCATGCCGACCCCGCCTGCGCCGGCGTGGATCAGGACCCTCTCGCCTGCCTTTAGCCCTGCCAGGTCGATCAGGCCGTAATAGGCAGTGGCGAAGACGATCGGCATCGCGGCCGCCTGCTCGAAGGACCAGCTCTCGGGGATAGGGGTGAGGTAGTCGCACTCGGTTGTGGCCAGCGGGCCGAAGGCGTCGGGAATCAGGCCCATGACGCGCTCGCCTGGGGTCAGGTCCTCTACGTCGGGGCCGGTCTCGATGACTACGCCTGCTCCCTCGCCGCCGATCGAGGCCTTGCCTGGGTAGAGGCCCAGTGCCACGAGGACATCGCGGAAGTTGAGGCCTGCAGCCTGCATCTGGACCCTTACCTCGGTTGGGCCCAGGGGCTCTAGTGGGCTTGGGGTGAGGGTGAGGCTCTCCAGGGTCCCGCGCTTTAGGGCGTCTAGGTGCCATGGAGCCGCTGGTGGGATCAGTGAATCCTCTGTGTCTTTTGCCACTGTTGCCCTTGGCAGAAGGGCAACTCCCTCGCGCAGAGCAAGTTGGGGCTCTTCGGCTCCAAGGGCTAGTGCCGAGGCAAGCGCCGCTTGGGATGCCTCACTGCCGTCGGTGTCAATCAGGGCAAAGCGACCGGGGTGCTCTGATTGGGCCGAGCGGAGGAGACCCCAAACGGCAGAGGAGGCGGGGTCAGGTGACTCGCCTTCACTTGCTGCCATCGCGCCTTCGGTGATCAGCGCCAGGCGAAGGTCTGCCTTTGACTCATCGGCTAGCCATTGTTGGATTGCCTTAAGGGCCTCTTCGGTTGCTTTGCCTGCAGCCTCGGCACTGCCCAGTTCGCTGTCGATCTCGCAATGCAGGGTCTCGACCTCAGCTGGGGCGTCGGTGTGCTCTGGGAGCTGGGCCTCGGTCCACTCGATGCCCAGCAGGCCGCTGGCGGGTGAGCGTGTGCTGCGCAGCTGAGAGGGATCGAGCGCTCGCATTGCCAAGGCCTCGACGCTTGCCAGCGGGGCGCCGGAGCCATTGGCTATCTGCAGGGCGATTGAGTCTCCCTGGAGCGTGAGGCATACCCGCAGCTCCTTGGCACCCTCTGCTTGCAAGCTGACCCCGCTCCAGGCGAAGGGCAGCTTTAGCTCGCCTGAGTCCTCAGTTGCAAGGGCGATCGCGTGCAGGGCGCTGTCAAGCAGGGCCGGGTGCAATCCAAAGCGCTCTGCTTCTTGGGCTTGCTGCTCGGGCAAAGAGACCTC
The DNA here is from genome assembly GCA_963703175.1 of uncultured Solirubrobacterales bacterium. Taxonomy (GTDB): domain Bacteria; phylum Actinomycetota; class Thermoleophilia; order Solirubrobacterales; family 70-9; genus VRUE01. The sequence goes on along the minus strand of OY969794.1, from coordinate 2,273,222 downwards.
GGCGTAGATCTGCTCGGCGTCCTTCCAGGCTGCGGTGAGCCCTTGGAAGGCAGGGCCGTATTGGAGGCCGTGCTCGGCGAGGACGTCATAGAGGTACTCGACCTGCAGGGGCTCTGCTCCTTGTGGGGGCCAGGTGTCAAGGGGGTCGGCGGGAGTCGGCGCTTGCTTGGAGAGAGTGCCGCTTGCGTTCAGCGCCCACTCCCCGTCCTCACCCTCGGGGCGGGAGTGGATCGCGATCTCGCGGCTGCCGTGCTCTGTCGGGCCGGAGACCGATACCTGGATCGCTACCGCTCCTGGCTCGGGCAATACCAACGGCGCCTGCAGGGTCAGCTCCTCGACGGTCTCAGCACCGACCTGCTCGGCGGCACGCAGCGCCAGCTCAAGGAAAGCGGTGCCGGGCAGGAGAATCGCCTCGGCGACGACGTGGTCGGCGAGCCATGGATGGGTCTGCAAGGAGAGGCGCCCGGTGAGCGTGAGGCCGCCGTCGCTCGGATCCTCGATCGCCGCCACAACCAACGGGTGCTCCAGATTGCCCAGGCCGGCGGCACCGAGATCTCCCGCGCCCCCACTGGAATCCAGCCAATAACGAGAACGCTGAAACGGATAGGTGGGTAGCGGCACCCGCTTGGCCCCGGTGCCTTTGAAGAAGGTCTCCCAGTCAAGCTCAATGCCCTTGGCATGGGCTTCGGCCAATGAGAGGCCAAAGCGGGCGCCTTCGTCCTCCTCACGGTGCAAGGTGGCGAGCAAGATCGCCTCGCTTGGATCGTCGAGGACGTCCTCGATCGTTTCTTGGACGCCGAAGGCAAGGACGGGATGGGGGCCGATCTCGATCAAGGCACGGCTCCCTGCGCTAAGCAGGGAGCGCAGCACCGGCTCCAAGAGCACCGTCTGTCTGAGGTTGCGATACCAGTAGGAGGGACCGAGCTCGGTGCCATCGATCGGCTCTCCGGTGACCGTGGAGTGAAGGGGGATCTGGGTGGCCTGGGGGGAGATCGGTGAGAAGGCCTCTAGGAGCTCTGTCTCTAGCTCCTCGATCTGGGCCGAGTGGGCGGCGTAATCGACGGCTATCGCTTGGGCTCTTATGCCCTCTGCCTCACAAGAGCTTTGAATCTCTTTTAAGGCTTGGGGGTCCCCGGAGAGGACCAGCGATGAGGGGCCGTTGATTGCCGCCAGGGAGACGCGCTCTCCGTAGGGCTCGGTATAGGGGGGGAGCTGCTTTGGGGTTAGGGAGACCGAGAGCATTCCTCCCTTGCCGGCGATCTTTGCCATCGCCTGGCCGCGCTTGGCGATGATCAGGGCGGCGTCCTCCAAAGAGAGCGCACCAGCGATATGGGCGGCGGCGATCTCCCCTTGAGAGTGGCCGACTAGTGCTGTTGGCTTCACCCCTGCTTTTTGCCAAAGCCTCGCTAGGGAGACCATCACCGAGAAGAGCGCCGGTTGGACTATGTCGAGGCGATCCAGCCAGTTTGCCTCGGGGTCCCTTAGGACCTCGGTCAGGGACCACTGCACGTGTGGGGCCAGTGCCTGCTCACAGGCTGCCATCTGCTCGGCGAAGGCTGGTGAGGACTCAAGTAGGCCCAAGGCCATGCCCTGGGCTTGGGCTCCTTGTCCGGGGAAGAGGAAGAGCGGCTTTTGCTCTGTGCGGGCATGGCCGCGGGCTAGGGTGGGGGCGTCTTCGTCTTTGGCCAGGGCGCTTAGGGAGGCGAGCAGCTGATCGCGGTCTGCTCCCAGCACAACTGCTCTGTGCTCAAAGGCCGAACGCGTTGTCGCAAGCGAGTAGGCGAGGTCGGTTGGGTCTAGGCCTGGGTTGGCCTTTAGGTGGGTTGTGAGGCGCTCGGCGGCTTGCGCTAGGGCGGACTCTGCTTTGGCTGAGAGGACGATCGGGATCGGTCCATCGAGAGCCTCGGTCGCAGGAACCGCCTGGGCCGCAGGCGCTTCCTCCAAGATCACATGTGCGTTAGTACCGCTGATGCCAAAGGAGGAGACGCCGGCTCTGCGGGGGTGGCCGTCGGGCTCCCACTCGAGCGGCTCGCTCAAGAGCTCGATCTCCCCCACCTCCCAGTCAACCTTGGAGGAGGGCGCATCTACGTGCAGCGTCTTTGGCAAGAGGCCCCGCCGCATCGCCTCGGTCATCTTGATCACGCCGGCTACTCCCGCTGCCGCCTGGGTGTGGCCGATGTTGGACTTGATCGAGCCGAGCTTCAGTGGCTCCTCTCGGTCTTGGCCGTAGGTGGCGAGCAGTGCCCCCGCCTCGATCGGGTCACCGAGGGTGGTGCCGGTGCCGTGGCCCTCGACTGCGTCTATGTCTTTGGGCTCAAGGCGGGCGTTTGCCAGGGCCTGGCGGATGACGCGCTCTTGAGAGGGTCCGTTCGGTGCAGTCAGGCCATTAGAGGCACCGTCTTGGTTTACCGCCGAGCCTTTGAGCAAGGCCAGGATCGGGTGGCCGTTTCGCTTGGCCTCTGAGAGCCGCTCCAAGACGAGCACTCCGACCCCCTCTGACCAGGCGACGCCGTTAGCGGCCTCGGCGAAGGACTTCGAGCGCCCATCGGGGGCTAGTCCCCTTTGGCGGCTGAACTCGACAAAGACGCCTGGGGTGGCGAGGGTGGTGACGCCGCCGGCGAGGGCCATGGTGCACTCCCCTCCCCTCAGAGCTTGGCAGGCCAGGTGCATGGCGACCAGCGAGGAGGAGCAAGCGGTGTCGATTGTGATTGCCGGTCCCTCTAGTCCGAGGGTGTAGGCGACGCGGCCCGAGACGATGCTCTGGGTCGTCCCTGCCGCCGGCCCGTAGTCCTGATACATGACCCCGGCAAAGACGCCGGTCATCGTCTTCTTCAGCGCGGCTGGGTCGATACCGGCGTCTTCAAGCGCCTCCCAACAGGATTCGAGCAAAAGCCTTTGTTGGGGATCGGTCGCCAGCGCCTCGCGTGGGGAGATGCCGAAGAACTCGGGGTCGAAGTCGGCTGCGCCGGCGAGGAAGCCGCCCTCGCGCGTGTAGGAGGTCCCCTCGTGCTCGGGGTCGGGGTCATAGAGGCGCCCTATGTCCCAACCACGGTCGGTGGGGAAGCCGGAGATCGCATCGCGGCCCTCGGCGACCAGTTGCCAAAGCTCCTCGGGGGATGAGACCCCGCCCGGGTAGCGGCAAGCCATACCGACGATCGCGATCGGCTCCTCGCTTGCCTGGGCTCTGACGGCTACCTGCCGAGCCCCGCCGGCTGCGGTTGCCTCCTCCAGCAGATGCTCTGCAAGGGCCATCGCGCTCGGGTAGTCAAAGACGACGGTTGCAGTGAGGCGCAAGCCGGCGATCGCGCTGAGGCGGTTGCGTAGCTCGACTGCGGCGAGCGAGTCAAAGCCGAGCTCCTGGAAGGCCCGCTCTGGTTCGATCTGCGCCGATGAGGAGTAACCGAGGACCGCTGCCACCTCGGCTCTGACCAGATCGCGAACATGCTCTTGGTGCTCTGACTCGGGTAGCGAGGAGAGCTTTGTCGCCAGCGAGCCAGAGGCGGCGCTGCGGCGCCTGGGGGTGCGGATGAGGCTGCTGAAGATCGGCGGTAGGGCACCGGTTGATGCAAGGGACCTGAGGCCAGCGGTGTCGAGGGGGAGCGCTAGGGCTTGGGGGCGATCGGCGCCTATTGCGGCGTCAAAGAGATCGAGGCCCTGCTGATCGGCAATCGGCTGCATGGCGCTGCGGCGCATCCGCGCGATGTCGGCTTCGCTTAAGCCCGAGCCCATGCCCTCGCGCTGCCACAGGCCCCAGGCGATCGATGTGGCCGCCAGGCCTTCTGCTTGGCGCTTCTGAGCGAGGGCGTCGAGGAAGACGTTGGCGGCGGCGTAGTTGGCTTGGCCGGGACCACCGAGGGTTCCCGCTGCTGAGGAGAAGAGGACAAAGGCGGTGAGGTCTTGGTCTTTGGTCAGCTCATGCAGGTTTTGGGCGGCGTTGACCTTGGGGGCAAAGACCTGCTCTACCTGCGCGGCGCTGAGGGTCTCGACGGTGCCATCGGAGAGAACCCCGGCGCAGTGGATGACGGCTCCCAATGGGTGCTCTTTTGGGACCTGGGTGAGCAGCTTCTTCAGCGCTTTGCGATCGGCGACGTCACAAGCGGCGATCTGGACCTGGGCTCCGAGCTCCTCAAGCTCTCCTTGGAGCTCTTTTGCGCCTTTGGCCTCTAGACCGCTTCTGCTGACCAAGAGCAGGTGCGCTGCCTTGTGCTCTTTAACTAGGTGGCGGGCAGTGAGTGCTCCAAGGCCTCCAGTTGCACCGGTGATCAAGGTGGTGCGCTCGGGGTCTATTGCCACCTCGCCATCGCCATCGCTTGCCTTGACACGGGCGAGGCGGGGCGCAAACGCCACTCCCTCGCGCAGAGCAAGTTGGGGCTCTTCGGCTCCAAGGGCTAGTGCCGAGGCAAGCGCCGCTTGGGATGCCTCACTGCCGTCGGTGTCAATCAGGGCAAAGCGACCGGGGTGCTCTGATTGGGCCGAGCGGAGGAGACCCCAAACGGCAGAGGAGGCGGGGTCAGGTGACTCGCCTTCACTTGCTGCCATCGCGCCTTCGGTGATCAGCGCCAGGCGAAGGTCTGCCTTTGACTCATCGGCTAGCCATTGTTGGATTGCCTTAAGGGCCTCTTCGGTTGCTTTGCCTGCAGCCTCGGCACTGCCCAGTTCGCTGTCGATCTCGCAATGCAGGGTCTCGACCTCAGCTGGGGCGTCGGTGTGCTCTGGGAGCTGGGCCTCGGTCCACTCGATGCCCAGCAGGCCGCTGCCGCGTGACTTTGTGCTGCGCAGCTGAGAGGGATCGAGCGCTCGCATTGCCAAGGCCTCGACGCTTGCCAGCGGGGCGCCGGAGCCATTGGCTATCTGCAGGGCGATTGAGTCTCCCTGGAGCGTGAGGCATACCCGCAGCTCCTTGGCACCCTCTGCTTGCAAGCTGACCCCGCTCCAGGCGAAGGGCAGCTTTAGCTCGCCTGAGTCCTCAGTTGCAAGGGCGATCGCGTGCAGGGCGCTGTCAAGCAGGGCCGGGTGCAATCCAAAGCGCTCTGCTTCTTGGGCTTGCTGCTCGGGCAAAGAGACCTCGGCGTAGATCTGCTCGGCGTCCTTCCAGGCTGCGGTGAGCCCTTGGAAGGCAGGGCCGTATTGGAGGCCGTGCTCGGCGAGGACGTCATAGAGGTACTCGACCTGCAGGGGCTCTGCTCCTTGTGGGGGCCAGGTGTCAAGGGGGTCGGCGGGAGTCGGCGCTTGCTTGGAGAGAGTGCCGCTTGCGTTCAGCGCCCACTCCCCGTCCTCACCCTCGGGGCGGGAGTGGATCGCGATCTCGCGGCTGCCGTGCTCTGTCGGGCCGGAGACCGATACCTGGATCGCTACCGCTCCTGGCTCGGGCAATACCAACGGCGCCTGCAGGGTCAGCTCCTCGACGGTCTCAGCACCGACCTGCTCGGCGGCACGCAGCGCCAGCTCAAGGAAAGCGGTGCCGGGCAGGAGAATCGCCTCGGCGACGACGTGGTCGGCGAGCCATGGATGGGTCTGCAAGGAGAGGCGCCCGGTGAGCGTGAGGCCGCCGTCGCTCGGATCCTCGATCGCCGCCACAACCAACGGGTGCTCCAGATTGCCCAGGCCGGCGGCACCGAGATCTCCCGCGCCCCCACTGGAATCCAGCCAATAACGAGAACGCTGAAACGGATAGGTGGGTAGCGGCACCCGCTTGGCCCCGGTGCCTTTGAAGAAGGTCTCCCAGTCAAGCTCAATGCCCTTGGCATGGGCTTCGGCCAATGAGAGGCCAAAGCGGGCGCCTTCGTCCTCCTCACGGTGCAAGGTGGCGAGCAAGATCGCCTCGCTTGGATCGTCGAGGACGTCCTCGATCGTTTCTTGGACGCCGAAGGCAAGGACGGGATGGGGGCCGATCTCGATCAAGGCACGGCTCCCTGCGCTAAGCAGGGAGCGCAGTACCGGCTCCAAGAGCACCGTCTGTCTGAGGTTGCGATACCAGTAGGAGGGACCGAGCTCGGTGCCATCGATCGGCTCTCCGGTGACCGTGGAGTGAAGGGGAATCTGGGTGGCCTGGGGGGAGATCGGTGAGAAGGCCTCTAGGAGCTCTGTCTCTAGCTCCTCGATCTGGGCCGAGTGGGCGGCGTAATCGACGGCTATCGCTTGGGCTCTTATGCCCTCTGCCTCACAAGAGCTTTGGATCTCTTTTAAGGCTTGTGGGTCCCCGGAGAGGACCAGCGATGAGGGGCCGTTGATTGCCGCCAGGGAGACGCGCTCTCCGTAGGGCTCGGTATAGGGGGGGAGCTGCTTTGGGGTTAGGGAGACCGAGAGCATTCCTCCCTTGCCGGCGATCTTTGCCATCGCCTGGCCGCGCTTGGCGATGATCAGGGCGGCGTCCTCCAAAGAGAGCGCACCAGCGATATGGGCGGCGGCGATCTCCCCTTGAGAGTGGCCGACTAGTGCTGTTGGCTTCACCCCTGCTTTTTGCCAAAGCCTCGCTAGGGAGACCATCACCGAGAAGAGCGCCGGTTGGACTATGTCGAGGCGATCCAGCCAGTTTGCCTCGGGGTCCCTTAGGACCTCGGTCAGGGACCACTGCACGTGTGGGGCCAGTGCCTGCTCACAGGCTGCCATCTGCTCGGCGAAGGCTGGTGAGGACTCAAGTAGGCCCAAGGCCATGCCCTGGGCTTGGGCTCCTTGTCCGGGGAAGAGGAAGAGCGGCTTTTGCTCTGTGCGGGCATGGCCGCGGGCTAGGGTGGGGGCGTCTTCGTCTTTGGCCAGGGCGCTTAGGGAGGCGAGCAGCTGATCGCGGTCTGCTCCCAGCACAACTGCTCTGTGCTCAAAGGCAGAGCGGGTTGTGGCGAGCGAGTAGGCGAGGTCGGTTGGGTCTAGGTCTGGGTTGGCCTTTAGGTGGGTTGTGAGGCGCTGCGCCGCTTGCGCCAAGGCGGGCTCTGCTTTGGCTGAGAGGACGATCGGGATCGGTCCATCGAGAGCCTCGGTCGCAGGAACCGCCTGGGCCGCAGGCGCTTCCTCCAAGATCACATGTGCGTTAGTACCGCTGATGCCAAAGGAGGAGACGCCGGCTCTGCGGGGGTGGCCGTCGGGCTCCCAGGACATCTGCTCGCTCAAGAGCTCGATCTCCCCCACCTCCCAGTCAACCTTGGAGGAGGGCGCATCTACGTGCAGCGTCTTTGGCAAGAGGCCCCGCCGCATCGCCTCGGTCATCTTGATCACGCCGGCTACTCCCGCTGCCGCCTGGGTGTGGCCGATGTTGGACTTGATCGAGCCGAGCTTCAGTGGCTCCTCTCGGTCTTGGCCGTAGGTGGCGAGCAGTGCCCCCGCCTCGATCGGGTCACCGAGGGTGGTGCCGGTGCCGTGGCCCTCGACTGCGTCTATGTCTTTGGGCTCAAGGCGGGCGTTTGCCAGGGCCTGGCGGATGACGCGCTCTTGAGAGGGTCCGTTCGGTGCAGTCAGGCCATTAGAGGCACCGTCTTGGTTTACCGCCGAGCCTTTGAGCAAGGCCAGGATCGGGTGGCCGTTTCGCTTGGCCTCTGAGAGCCGCTCCAAGACGAGCACTCCGACCCCCTCTGACCAGGCGACGCCGTTAGCGGCCTCGGCGAAGGACTTCGAGCGCCCATCGGGGGCTAGTCCCCTTTGGCGGCTGAACTCGACAAAGACGCCTGGGGTGGCGAGGGTGGTGACGCCGCCGGCGAGGGCCATGGTGCACTCCCCTCCCCTCAGAGCTTGGCAGGCCAGGTGCATGGCGACCAGCGAGGAGGAGCAAGCGGTGTCGATTGTGATTGCCGGTCCCTCTAGTCCGAGGGTGTAGGCGACGCGCCCTGAAGCAACGCTGGAGGTGTCCCCAGTTGCCTGATAGCCCTCGATCTCCCTGTTGGCTCCCACATTGGCTGCGTAGCCCTGGTGGATCAGGCCGGCGAAGACCCCGGCGGGCTCGCCTCTGAGCGAGGTGGGATCGATCCCGGCGTGCTCCAGCGCCTCCCAGCAGGACTCCAGCAAGAGGCGCTGCTGGGGATCCATCGCCAGCGCCTCGCGTGGGGAGATGCCGAAGAACTCGGCGTCGAAGTCGGCTGCGTCGGCAACGAAGCCGCCCTCTCGAGCGTAGCTGGTGCCGGGGTGCTCGGGGTCGGGGTCATAGAGGCGCTCCGGGTCCCAACCACGGTCGAGGGGGAACCCGGAGATCGCGTCGCGGCCCTCGGCGACCAGTTGCCAGAGCTCCTCGGGAGAACTGACTCCGCCCGGGTAGCGGCAGGCCATGCCGAGGATCGCGATTGGCTCCTCGCTTGCCTGGGATCTGACGGTCAGCTGCTTGGCCCCGCCGCTCGCGGTTGCCGCGTTTAGCAGGTGCTCTGCAAGGGCCGTGGTGCTCGGATAGTCAAAGACGGCCGTTGCCGCCAAGCGCAATCCGCTCACCGTATTCAGCCGGTTGCGCAACTCAACCGATGCAAGCGAGTCAAAGCCGAGTTCCTTGAAGGCCTTGCTCGGCTCAATCTCCGGCGCGGAGGTATGACCGAGAATCATCGCCACTTCGCTCCTGACCAGGTCAAGGACATAGGCCTCCTGCTCGGCCTCCGGCAGCGAGGCGAGCTTTGTGGCAAGTGATCCCGAAGCAGCGCTGCGGCGTTTGGGCGTGCGGATGAGGCTGCTGAGAAGCGGTGGCAGGGAACCGGCTGAGGCAGCTGAGCGCAGGCCGGCGGTATCGAGGGGGAGTGCAAGCGCTTGGGGGCGATCGGCGCCGATCGCGGCGTCAAAGAGATCAAGGCCTTGCTGATCGGCGATCGGCTGCATGCCGCTGCGGCGCATCCGCGCGATGTCGGCTTCGCTTAAGCCCGATGTCATCGCTCCCTCGCGCTGCCACAGGCCCCAGGCGATTGAAGTAGCCGCCAGGCCTTCTGCCTGGCGCTTTTGGGCCAAGGCATCGAGGTAGACGTTGGCGGCGGCGTAGTTGGCTTGGCCGGGGCCGCCGAGGGTTCCCGCTGCTGAGGAGAAGAGGACAAAGGCGGTGAGGTCTTGGTCTTTGGTCAGCTCATGGAGGTTTTGGGCGGCATTGACCTTGGGGGCAAAGACTCCTTGGAGCTGCGCGGCGCTGAGGGTCTCGACGGTGCCATCGGAGAGGACTCCGGCGCAGTGGATGACGGCTCCCAATGGGTGCTCTTTTGGGACCTGGGTGAGCAGCTTCTTCAGTGCTTTGCGATCGGCGACATCACAAGCGGCGATCGTCGTCTGGGCTCCGAGCTCCTCCAGCTCTCCTTGGAGCTCTTTTGCGCCTTTGGCCTCTAGACCGCTTCTGCTGACCAAGAGCAGGTGCGCTGCCTTGTGCTCTTTAACTAGGTGGCGGGCAGTGAGTGCTCCAAGACCTCCAGTTGCACCGGTGATCAAGGTGGTGCGCTCGGGGTCGATGCCCTTGGGCAGCGTCAGTATGACCTTGCCGATGTTTTGGCCCTCCCTGAGGTGGCGGAAGGCTTGTGGGGCATTGCGCATGTCCCAAGCGGTGATCGGGGAGTGGTTAAAGACGCCATCCTCAAACAGTCCTGCGACCTCGGTGAGGATCTCCCCGGTTCGGGCCGGACCAGCTTCGGTCATGTCGAAGAGCAGGTAGCTGGTGCCGGGGTGGTCGGCACTTACCTGTCCGGCATCGCGCATATCGGTCTTGCCCATCTCCAAGAAGCGGCCGCCGTTTGGCAAGAGGGCAAGGGAGGCGTCGATGAACTCACCGGCGAGGGCGTTTAGGACTACGTCTAGGCCTTTGCCTTCTGTGGTCTTGAGGAACTTGTCTTTGAACTCCAGGTCCCTGGAGGAAGCGATGTGGTCTTCATCGAGGCCCGCCTCTTTTAGGACATCCCACTTGGAGGGGCTGGCGGTGGCGAAGACCTCGGCGCCAGTGTGTTGGGCGATCTGGATTGCGGCCATGCCGACCCCGCCTGCGCCGGCGTGGATCAGGACCCTCTCGCCTGCCTTTAGCCCTGCCAGGTCGATCAGGCCGTAATAGGCAGTGGCGAAGACGATCGGCATCGCGGCCGCCTGCTCGAAGGACCAGCTCTCGGGGATAGGGGTGAGGTAGTCGCACTCGGTTGTGGCCAGCGGGCCGAAGGCGTCGGGAATCAGGCCCATGACGCGCTCGCCTGGGGTCAGGTCCTCTACGTCGGGGCCGGTCTCGATGACTACGCCTGCTCCCTCGCCGCCGATCGAGGCCTTGCCTGGGTAGAGGCCCAGTGCCACGAGGACATCGCGGAAGTTGAGGCCTGCAGCCTGCATCTGGACCCTTACCTCGGTTGGGCCCAGGGGCTCTAGTGGGCTTGGGGTGAGGGTGAGGCTCTCCAGGGTCCCGCGCTTTAGGGCGTCTAGGTGCCATGGAGCCGCTGGTGGGATCAGTGAATCCTCTGTGTCTTTTGCCACTGTTGCCCTTGGCAGAAGGGCAACTCCCTCGCGCAGAGCAAGTTGGGGCTCTTCGGCTCCAAGGGCTAGTGCCGAGGCAAGCGCCGCTTGGGATGCCTCACTGCCGTCGGTGTCAATCAGGGCAAAGCGACCGGGGTGCTCTGATTGGGCCGAGCGGAGGAGACCCCAAACGGCAGAGGAGGCGGGGTCAGGTGACTCGCCTTCACTTGCTGCCATCGCGCCTTCGGTGATCAGCGCCAGGCGAAGGTCTGCCTTTGACTCATCGGCTAGCCATTGTTGGATTGCCTTAAGGGCCTCTTCGGTTGCTTTGCCTGCAGCCTCGGCACTGCCCAGTTCGCTGTCGATCTCGCAATGCAGGGTCTCGACCTCAGCTGGGGCGTCGGTGTGCTCTGGGAGCTGGGCCTCGGTCCACTCGATGCCCAGCAGGCCGCTGCCGCGTGACTTTGTGCTGCGCAGCTGAGAGGGATCGAGCGCTCGCATTGCCAAGGCCTCGACGCTTGCCAGCGGGGCGCCGGAGCCATTGGCTATCTGCAGGGCGATTGAGTCTCCCTGGAGCGTGAGGCATACCCGCAGCTCCTTGGCACCCTCTGCTTGCAAGCTGACCCCGCTCCAGGCGAAGGGCAGCTTTAGCTCGCCTGAGTCCTCAGTTGCAAGGGCGATCGCGTGCAGGGCGCTGTCAAGCAGGGCCGGGTGCAATCCAAAGCGCTCTGCTTCTTGGGCTTGCTGCTCGGGCAAAGAGACCTCGGCGTAGATCTGCTCGGCGTCCTTCCAGGCTGCGGTGAGCCCTTGGAAGGCAGGGCCGTATTGGAGGCCGTGCTCGGCGAGGACGTCATAGAGGTACTCGACCTGCAGGGGCTCTGCTCCTTGTGGGGGCCAGGTGTCAAGGGGGTCGGCGGGAGTCGGCGCTTGCTTGGAGAGAGTGCCGCTTGCGTTCAGCGCCCACTCCCCGTCCTCACCCTCGGGGCGGGAGTGGATCGCGATCTCGCGGCTGCCGTGCTCTGTCGGGCCGGAGACCGATACCTGGATCGCTACCGCTCCTGGCTCGGGCAATACCAACGGCGCCTGCAGGGTCAGCTCCTCGACGGTCTCAGCACCGACCTGCTCGGCGGCACGCAGCGCCAGCTCAAGGAAAGCGGTGCCGGGCAGGAGAATCGCCTCGGCGACGACGTGGTCGGCGAGCCATGGATGGGTGGAAAGCGAAAGGCGGCCGGTGAGGGTCAGGCCGTCGCCGCTCGGAGCTTCGATCGTCGCTCCCAAGAGAGGATGGTCGGCGGCGATCAGCCCGATCGCGCTGGCATCGCCGCTGCCGGCGGCGGAGTCCAACCAATACCGCTCGCGCTGAAACGGATAGGTCGGCAGCGACACTCGCTTGGCCCCGGTCCCCTTGAAGAAGGCCTCCCAGTCGAGCCTTGCTCCGGCGACGTGAGCGCCGGCGATCGCAGTTGAGATCGCCTCAGCCTCGACGCGGCCCTCGCGCAGGGTTGAGACAAAGGCGGCGTTGCCTTGTTCCTCACCGAGGCACTCGCGGGCCATCGCGCAGAGGACCGGGTCAGGACCTAGCTCTAGGTAGGTGCTGGTGCCCTGTGCCTTGAGGGTGGCGATCGCATCGGCAAAGCGCACCGGCGCTCGCACGTGGTCGACCCAGTAGGCGGGGTCGGTTGCTTGCTCGGCGCTGAGCGGCTCGCCGCTTAGGTTGGAGATCAGGGCAATTTCGGGCTCGTTGTAGGTGAGGGAGTTGGCTACCTCGGAGAACTCGGCCAGCATCGGCTCCATCAAGGGTGAGTGGAAGGCGTGGGAGACGGCGAGGCGTTTGGTCTTTCGTCCCTGCTCCTCCCACTCGGTGCGGATCGCTTCAACCGCTTCCTCTGCTCCTGAGATGACAGTCGAGCTGGGGCCGTTGATCGCGGCGATCGATACCTCGTCCTCTTTGCCGGCGATCGACTCGGCGACCTCTTGCTCGGTGGCCTCGATCGCCGCCATCGCCCCGCCGGCGGGAAGGGCGCCCATCAGGCGACCCCTTGCCGCTACCAGCTTTGCTGCGTCAACCAGGTCGAATACGCCACTGATGTGAGCGGCGGCGATCTCGCCGATCGAGTGGCCGGTTAGGACGTCGGGGCTCAGACCAAACTCTGCGAGCGCTCTATAGAGAGCAACCTCGATCGCAAACAGGGCCGGCTGGGCGTAGGTGGTGTCCTCTAAAAGCGCCGCTGCCTTTTTGCCCTTGGCGAAGACGATCTCTTTGAGCGGTGTCTCCAGGTGTTGGTCGAGTTGCTCGCAGACGGCATCGAAGGCAGTGCGGAAGTTGGCGTCTGCCTCATAGAGCTCCTTGCCCATGCCGAGGCGCTGGGAGCCCTGGCCGGTGAAGAGGTAGGCGAGCTTGCCGTCTTTTGCTTTAGCGCTGAGGAGGTTGGGGGTGGGATCGCCGTTGGCAAGGGCGGTGAGGGAGGCGAGCAGCTGATCGCGGTCTGCTCCCAGCACAACTGCTCTGTGCTCAAAGGCCGAGCGGGTTGTGGTTAGGGAGTAAGCCAGGTCGGTGGTGTCGAGCTCGGGGTTCGCAGTCAGGTGAGCGACAAGGCGCTCAGCGGCCTCAGCTAGAGCGAGCTCGGCTTTTGCCGAAAGGGCAACGGGAACCGGGCCGGGGAGAGGCCGGGTTGCGGATGCCCCTCCCCCGTGCCCGCCTTTACTCAACTCGCTTGCGCGCGGCTCAGCCGCAGGCGCCTGCTCCAAGATCACGTGGGCGTTAGTGCCGCTGATACCGAAGGAAGAGACGCCGGCTCTGCGGGGTCCTCCGTTTGCCTCCCAGGGCACCTGCTCGCTCAAGAGCTCGATCTCCCCCGCCTCCCAGTCAACCTTGGAGGAGGGCGAATCGACGTGCAGCGTCTTTGGCAAGAGGCCCCGCCGCATCGCCTCGGTCATCTTGATCACGCCGGCGACCCCTGCGGCCGCCTGGGTGTGGCCGATGTTTGACTTGATCGAACCGAGGCGCAGTGGCTGATCGCGATCTTGGCCGTAGGTGGCAAGCAGGGCTCCGGCCTCGATCGGGTCACCGAGGGTGGTGCCGGTGCCGTGGCCCTCGACTGCGTCTACGTCCTGCGGCGTCAGGCGGGCGTTGGCCAAGGCCTGGCGGATGACGCGCTCTTGTGATGGTCCGTTGGGTGCGGTGAGTCCGTTGGAGGCACCGTCTTGGTTTACGGCAGAGCCCTTGATCGTGGCGAGGATTGGGTGGCCGTTTCGCTTGGCCTCTGAGAGCCGCTCCAAGACGAGCACTCCGACTCCCTCTGCCCAGGCGACTCCGTCGGCTGCCTCGGCGAAGGACTTTGAGCGCCCATCGGGGGCTAGGCCCCTTTGGCGGCTGAACTCTGTGAAGACGCTTGGAGTGGCAAGGGTGGTGACACCGCCGGCGAGGGCCAGGGTGCACTCGCCGCCTCTCAGAGCTTGCGAAGCCAGGTGCATGGCGACCAGCGAGGAGGAGCAGGCGGTGTCGATGGTGATTGCCGGGCCCTCTAGTCCGAGCGTGTAGGCGATGCGGCCTGAGACGATGCTCGAGCTCATACCCGGAGTCGCCCCGTAGTCCTGGTACATGACCCCAGCAAAGACGCCGGTCATCGTCTTCTTCAGCCCGGCTGGGTCGATACCGGCGTCTTCAAGCGCCTCCCAACAGGATTCGAGCAGCAGCCGCTGCTGGGGATCGGTAACGAGCGCCTCGCGTGGGGAGATGCCAAAGAACTCGGGGTCAAACCTGTCTGCGCCGGCGAGGAAGCCGCCCTCTCGCGCGTAGCTGGTCCCCTCGTGTTCGGGGTCGGGGTCATAGAGGCGCTCGATGTCCCAGCCGCGGTCGGTGGGGAACTCGGAGATGCCGTCGCGTCCTTCGGCGACCAGTTGCCAAAGCTCCTCGGGAGAGCTGACCCCGCCTGGGTAGCGGCAGGCCATGCCGACGATCGCGATCGGCTCCTCGCTTGCCTGGGCACGGACGGCGACCTGCCGAGCCCCACCGGCCGCGGTTGCCTCGTCCAGCAGATGCTCTGCAAGAGCCATCGCGCTCGGGTAGTCAAAGACGACGGTTGCAGTGAGGCGCAAACCGGCGATCGCGTTGAGGCGGTTGCGCAGCTCGACCGCGGCGAGCGAATCAAAGCCGAGCTCTTGGAAGGCCCGCTCGGGTTCGATCTCCGCCGATGAGGAGTAACCGAGAACTGTCGCTACCTCTGCTCGTACCAGGTTGAGGACCAAGCCCTGGTGCTCTGCCTCGGGCAGGGACGCGAGCTTTGTCGCCAGTGAGCCAGAGGCGGCACTGCGGCGCCTTGGGGCGCGGATGAGGCTGCTGAAGATCGGCGGTAGGGCGCCGGTTGAGGCCAGGGACCTGAGGCCGGCGGTGTTCAGCGCCAGCGCTAGGGCTATTGCCCTATCGCTGGCGATCGCCGCGTCTAAGTGAGCCAGTCCCCCCTCATCAGTGAGCGCTTCAAAGCCCGCCCGGCGCATCCGTGCGATGTCGGCCTCGTTGAGACCCGATGTCATCGCTCCCTCGCGCTGCCACAGGCCCCAGGCGATCGAAGTAGCCGCCAGGCCTTCTGCTTGGCGCTTTTGGGCCAAGGCATCGAGGTAGACGTTGGCGGCGGCGTAGTTGGCTTGACCGGGACCACCGAGGGTGCCTGCCGCTGAAGAGAAGAGGACAAAGGCGGTGAGGTCTGCCTCTTTGGTCAGCTCATGGAGGTTTTGGGCGGCGTTGACCTTGGGAGCGAAGACCTGCTCTACCTGCTCGGCGCTGAGGGTCTCGACGGTGGCATCAGAGAGGACTCCGGCGCAGTGGATGACGGCGCCGAGTGGGTGGGCTTTGGGGACCCCGGTGAGGAGCTTCTTTAGGGCTTTGCGGTCAGAGACATCGCAGGCGGCGATCTGGACCTCGGCTCCGAGGTGCTCCAGCTCCCCTTGCAGCTCCGAGGCACCCTCAGCATCGGGACCACTTCTGCTGACCAAGAGCAGGTGCGCTGCCTTGTGCTCTTTAACTAGGTGGCTGGCAGTGAGGGCACCGAGGCCACCGGTCCCGCCGCTGATCAGAACGGTGCGCTCGGGGTCTATTGCCACCGTGCCATCGCCATCGCTTGCCTTGGCGCGGGTGAGGCGAGGCGCAGAGGGCACTCCCTCGCGCAGGGCAAGTTGGGGCTCCTCTTCTCCCAGGGCAAGTGCTGAGGCAAGCGCCGCTTGGGATGCCTCACTGCCGTCTGTGTCAATCAGGGCAAAGCGAGTGGGGTGCTCTGATTGGGCTGAGCGCAGGAGACCCCAAACGGCAGAGGAGGCGGGGTCAGGTGACTCGCCTTCACTTGCTGCCATCGCGCCTTCGGTGATCAGCGCCAGGCGAAGGTCTGCCTTTGACTCATCGGCTAGCCATTGTTGGATTGCCTTAAGGGTCTCTTCGGTTGCTTTGCCTGCAGCCTCGGCACTGCCCAGTTCGCTGTCGATCTCGCAATGCAGGGTCTCGACCTCGGCTGGGGCGTCGGTGTGCTCTGGGAGCTGGGCCTCGGTCCACTCGATACCCAGCAGGCCATTGCCGCGTGACTTTGCGCTGCGCAGCTGAGAGGGATCGATGGCCCGCATCGCCAGAGCCTCGACGCTTGCCACTGGGGCGCCGGAGCCATCGGCGATCTGCAGGGCGATTGAGTCTCCCTGGAGCGTGAGGCGCACCCGCAGCTCCTTGGCACCCTCTGCTTGCAAGCTGACCCCGCTCCAGGCGAAGGGGAGCTTTAGCTCGCCTGAGTCCTCAGTTGCAAGGGCGATCGCGTGCAGGGCGCAGTCAAGCAGGGCCGGGTGCAATCCAAAGCGCTCTGCTTCTTGGGAGTTGGCCTCAGGCAAAGAGACCTCGGCATAGATCTGCTCGGCGTCTTTCCAGGCTGCGGTGAGTCCTTGGAAGGCCGGGCCGTATTGGAGGCCGTGCTCGGCGAGGACGTCATAGAGGTAGGTGCTCTGCAGGGGCTCGGCTCCTTGTGGGGGCCAGGTGTCGAGGGGCTCTGGGGCCAGGGGCGGATCAGAAGAGAGGGTGCCGGTGGCGTTAAGCGCCCACTCCCCGTCTGCGCCCTCGACGCGGGAATGGATCGTGATCTCGTGGCGGCCGTGTTCGCCTAGGGCAGATACCGAAACCTGAATCGCCGCCCCTCCAACCTCGGCAAGGACCAGCGGCGCCTGCAAGGTCAGCTCCTCGACGGTCTCAGCACCGACCTGCTCTGCGGCTCGCAAGGCCAGCTCCAAGAAGGCGGTGCCGGGTAGGAGAATCGCGCCGCCGAGGACGTGGTCGGCGAGCCAAGGATGGGTCTGGAGGGAGAGGCGGCCGGTGAGAATCAGTCCTCCGCTGCTCGGATCCTCAATCGCCGCCGCCAAAAGTGGATGCCGGGCATCACTCTGACCGATCGAGCCGGCGTCGCCCCCGCCGACCGCCGAGGCGAGCCAGTAACGCTCCCGCTGGAAGGGATAGGTCGGCAGCGGCACCCGCTTGGCGCCAGTGCCCTTAAAGAAGGCCTCCCAGTCGAGCTTTGCTCCGGCGACATGGGCGGCGGCGATTGCGGTTGGGATCGCCTCGGCCTCGGTGCGTCCCTCTCGCAGGGTGGGGAGGAAGGCGGCGTTGTCTTGCTCGGTGCCCAGGCACTCGCGGGCCATCGCGCAGAGCACTGGGTCGGGACCGAGCTCTAGGTAGGTGCTGGTGCCTTGTGCCTTTAGCGTCGCGATCGCATCGGCAAAGCGCACCGGCTCACGCACGTGGTTGACCCAGTAGGCGGGGTCGGTGGCTTGCTCTGCTGTGAGCAGCTCTCCGCTTAGGTTGGAGATCAGGGCAATTTCGGGCTCGTTGAAGGCGAGGGAGTTGGCGACCTCGGAGAACTCCTCGAGCATCGGCTCCATCAGTGGCGAGTGGAAGGCGTGGGAGACGGCGAGGCGTTTGGTCTTTTTGCCTTGCTGCTCCCACTGGGTGCGGATCGCTTCGACCGCGTCCTCTGCTCCTGAGATGACAATCGAGCTGGGGCCGTTGATCGCGGCGATTGAGAGCTCTGCCTCTTTGCCGGCGATCGACTCGGCGATCTCTTGCTCTGTTGCCTCGATCGCCGCCATTGCCCCGCCCTCGGGAAGGGCGCCCATCAGGCGTCCCCTCGCCGCGACCAGCTTTGCTGCCTCAGCGAGGTCAAAGACGCCACTGATGTGGGCTGCGGCAATCTCGCCGATCGAGTGGCCGGTTAGGAAGTTAGGACCCAGACCGCGCTCTGCGAGCGCTCTATAGAGAGCAACCTCGATCGCAAACAGGGCCGGCTGGGCGTAGGTGGTGTCCTCTAGAAGCGCCGCTGCCTTTTTGCCCTTGGCAAAGACGATCTCTTTGAGCGGCTTCTCTAGGTGCTGGTCGAGTTGCTCACAAGCCCTATCGAAGGCAGCGCGGAAGTTGGTGTCAGCCCCGTAGAGCTCCTTGCCCATGCCGAGGCGTTGGGAGCCCTGGCCGGTGAAGAGGTAGGCGAGCTTGCCTTCCTTTGCTTTGGCGGTTAGGAGGTTGGGGGTGGGATCGCCGTTGGCGAGGGCGGTGAGGGAGGCAAGCAGCTCCTCGCGGCCAGAGCCGAGAGCCACTGCTCTGTGCTCGAAGGCCGAGCGGGTTGTGGTGAGCGAGTAGGCGAGGTCGGTTGGGTCTAGGTCTGGGTTGGCCTTTAGGTGGGCCTCCAGGCGCTTTGCGGCTTGGGCTAGGGCGGGCTCTACTTTGGCTGAAAGGGCAACGGGAATCGGGCCGGGGAGAGGCCGGGTTGCGGATGCCCCTCCCCCGTGCCCGTCTTTACTCAGCTCGTTTGCGCTCGGCTCAGCCGCAGGCGCCTGCTCCAAGATCACGTGCGCATTGGTGCCGCTGATGCCAAAGGAGGAGACGCCGGCTCTGCGGGGTCCTCCGTTTGCCTCCCACTCGATCGACTCGCTGAGCAGCTCGATCTCCCCCGCTCCCCAATCGACTTTGGAGGAAGGCGCGTCAACGTGCAGGGTCTTGGGCAAGAGGCCCCGCCGCATCGCCTCGGTCATCTTGATCACGCCGGCGACCCCTGCGGCCGCCTGGGTGTGGCCGATGTTTGACTTGATCGAACCGAGGCGCAGTGGCTGATCGCGATCTTGGCCGTAGGTGGCAAGCAGGGCTCCGGCCTCGATCGGGTCACCGAGGGTGGTGCCGGTGCCGTGGCCCTCGACTGCGTCTACGTCCTGCGGCGTCAGGCGGGCGTTGGCCAAGGCCTGGCGGATGACGCGCTCTTGTGATGGTCCGTTGGGTGCGGTGAGTCCGTTGGAGGCACCGTCTTGGTTTACGGCAGAGCCCTTGATCGTGGCGAGGATTGGGTGGCCGTTTCGCTTGGCCTCTGAGAGCCGCTCCAAGACGAGCACTCCGACTCCCTCTGCCCAGGCGACTCCGTCGGCTGCCTCGGCGAAGGACTTTGAGCGCCCATCGGGGGCTAGGCCCCTTTGGCGGCTGAACTCTGTGAAGACGCTTGGAGTGGCAAGGGTGGTGACACCGCCGGCGAGGGCCAGGGTGCACTCGCCGCCTCTCAGAGCTTGCGAAGCCAGGTGCATGGCGACCAGCGAGGAGGAGCAGGCGGTGTCGATGGTGATTGCCGGGCCCTCTAGTCCGAGCGTGTAGGCGATGCGGCCTGAAGCGACGCTGGAGGTGTGTCCAGTTGCCTGATAGCCCTCGATCTCCTTATTGGCTCCCACATTGGCTGCGTAGCCCTGGTGGATCAGGCCGGCAAAGACTCCTGCGGGCTCACCGCGCAATGAAGTGGGATCGATGCCGGCGTGCTCTAGTGCCTCCCAGCAGGACTCCAGCAACAGACGCTGTTGGGGATCCATCGCCAGCGCCTCGCGTGGGGAGATGCCGAAGAACTCGGCGTCGAAGTCGGCTGCCTCGGTGAGGAAGCCACCCTCTCGCGTGTAGGAGGTGCCGGGGTTGTCGGGGTCTGGGTCATAGAGGCGCTCTATGTCCCAGCCACGATCGGTGGGGAACTCCGAGATCACATCGCGTCCTTCGGCGACCAGTTGCCAGAGGTCCTCAGGAGAGCTGACTGCGCCTGGGTAGCGGCAGGCCATGCCGAGGATCGCGATCGGCTCATCACTTGCTTGGGCTCTGAGGGCGACCTGCTTGGCGGCGCCGCTTGCCGTCGCCTCGCCGAGCAGGCGTCCGGCCAGGGCAACCGAGTTGGGGTAATCGAAGACCGTCGTCGCCCCCAGGCCAAGCCCAGTCGCGCTGTTGAGGCGGTTGCGCAGTTCGACTGCGGCCAAAGAGTCAAAGCCCATCTCCTTGAAGGCTTTGCCGGGCTCGACCTCTTGGGCGGAGGTGTGACCGAGGACCGCGGCCACTTCTCCCCTGACCAGGTCAAGGACATAGGCCTCCTGCTCAGCCTCCGGTAGTGAGGAGAGCTTGGTGGCAAGTGATCCCGAAGCTGCACTGCGCCGCTTCGGGGTGCGTATGAGGCCGCTGAGCAGCAGTGGCAGAGAACCGGATGAGGCAGCTGAGCGCAGGCCGGCTGTATCGAGGGGCAGCGCAAGCGCTTGGGGGCGATCGGCGCCTATCGCGGCATCGAAGAGATCAAGGCCTTGCTGATCGGCGATCGGCTGCATGGCGCTGCGGCGCATCCGCGCGATGTCTGCCTCTCCCAAGCCCGAGCCCATGCCCTCGCGCTGCCACAGGCCCCAGGCGATTGAAGTAGCCGCCAGGCCTTCTGCTTGGCGCTTTTGGGCCAAGGCATCGAGGTAGAGGTTGGCGGCGGCGTAGTTGGCTTGGCCGGGGCCGCCGAGGGTTCCCGCTGCTGAGGAGAAGAGGACAAAGGCGGTGAGGTCTTGGTCTTTGGTCAGCTCATGGAGGTTTTGGGCGGCGTTGACCTTGGGAGCGAAGACCTGCTCTAGCTGCTCGGCGCTGAGGGTCTCGACGGTTGCATCAGAGAGGACTCCGGCGCAGTGGATGACGGCGCCGAGTGGGTGGGCTTTGGGGACCCCGGTGAGGAGCTTCTTTAGGGCTTTGCGGTCAGAGACATCGCAGGCGGCGATCGTCGTCTTGGCTCCCAGCTCCTCCAGCTCTCCTTGGAGCTCTTTTGCGCCTTTGGCCTCTAGACCGCTGCGGCTGACCAAGAGCAGGTGCGCTGCCTTGTGCTCTTTGACCAGGTGGCGGGCAGTGAGTGCGCCAAGGCCTCCAGTTGCACCGGTGATCAAGGTGGTGCGCTCGGGATCAATGCCCTTGGGGAGCGTGAGCACGACCTTGCCGATGTTTTGGCCCTCCCTGAGGTGGCGGAAGGCTTGTGGGGCATTGCGCATATCCCAGGCGGTGATCGGGGGGTGGTTAAAGACGCCATCCTCAAACAGTCCTGCGACCTCGCTGAGGATCTCCCCGATCCGCTTGGGGGCGGCTTCGGTGACGTCAAAGAGCAGGTAGCTGGCGTCCTGGTGCTCTTCGGCTACCTCTTTGGCATCGCGGACGTCGGTCTTGCCCATCTCCAAGAAGCGGCCGCCGTTTGGCAAGAGGGCAAGGGAGGCGTCGATGAACTCACCGGCGAGGGCGTTTAGGACTACGTCTAGGCCTTTGCCTTCTGTGGTCTTGAGGAACTTGTCTTTGAACTCCAGGTCCCTGGAGGAAGCGATGTGGTCTTCGTCGAGGCCTGCCTCTTTTAGGACATCCCACTTGGAGGGGCTGGCGGTGGCGAAGACCTCGGCGCCTGTGTGCTGGGCGATCTGGATTGCCGCCATGCCGACTCCGCCTGCGCCGGCGTGGATCAGGACCTTCTCGCCTGCCTTTAGCCCTGCCAGGTCGATCAGGCCGTAGTGGGCGGTGGCGTAGACGATCGGCATCGCTGCGGCTTGCGCAGCGCTCCAGCTATCGGGAATAGGGGTGAGGTAGTCGCGCTCTGTGGTGCCAAGCGGACCAAAGGCATCTCCGATCAGGCCCATCACCCGCTCTCCTGGGGTCAGGTCTTTGACCTTGCTCCCGACCTCGATGATCACTCCTGCTCCCTCGCCGCCGATCGAGGCCTTGCCTGGGTAGAGGCCGAGGGCCACGAGGACATCGCGGAAGTTGAGGCCTGCGGCCTGCATCTGGACCCTTACCTCGGTTGGGCCCAGGGGCTCTTGGGTGCTTGGGGTGAGGGCGAGGCTCTCCAGGGTGCCGCGCTTCAGTGCGTCTAGGTGCCACGGAGCTGTTGGTGGGATCAGCGAGTCCTCTGTGTCTTTGGCCACCGTTGCCCTAGGGGTCAGGGCTATCCCCTCGCGCAGGGCAAGTTGGGGCTCCTCTTCTCCCAGGGCAAGTGCTGAGGCAAGCGCCGCTTGGGATGCCTCACTGCCGTCGGTGTCAATCAGGGCAAAGCGACCGGGGTGCTCTGATTGGGCTGAGCGCAGGAGACCCCAAACGGCAGAGGAGGCGGGGTCAGGTGACTCGCCTTCACTTGCTGCCATCGCGCCTTCGGTGATCAGCGCCAGGCGAAGGTCTGCCTTTGACTCATCGGCTAGCCATTGTTGGATTGCCTTAAGGGCCTCTTCGGTTGCTTTGCCTGCAGCCTCGGCACTGCCCAGTTCGCTGTCGATCTCGCAATGCAGGGTCTCGACCTCAGCTGGGGCGTCGGTGTGCTCTGGGAGCTGGGCCTCGGTCCACTCGATACCCAGCAGGCCATTGCCGCGTGACTTTGCGCTGCGCAGCTGAGAGGGATCGATGGCCCGCATCGCCAGAGCCTCGACGCTTGCCACTGGGGCGCCGGAGCCATCGGCGATCTGCAGGGCGATTGAGTCTCCCTGGAGCGTGAGGCGCACCCGCAGCTCCTTGGCACCCTCTGCTTGCAAGCTGACCCCGCTCCAGGCGAAGGGGAGCTTTAGCTCGCCTGAGTCCTCAGTTGCAAGGGCGATCGCGTGCAGGGCGCAGTCAAGCAGGGCCGGGTGCAATCCAAAGCGCTCTGCTTCTTGGGAGTTGGCCTCAGGCAAAGAGACCTCGGCATAGATCTGCTCGGCGTCTTTCCAGGCTGCGGTGAGTCCTTGGAAGGCCGGGCCGTATTGGAGGCCGTGCTCGGCGAGGACGTCATAGAGGTAGGTGCTCTGCAGGGGCTCGGCTCCTTGTGGGGGCCAGGTGTCGAGGGGCTCTGGGGCCAGGGGCGGATCAGAAGAGAGGGTGCCGGTGGCGTTAAGCGCCCACTCCCCGTCTGCGCCCTCGACGCGGGAATGGATCGTGATCTCGTGGCGGCCGTGTTCGCCTAGGGCAGATACCGAAACCTGAATCGCCGCCCCTCCAACCTCGGCAAGGACCAGCGGCGCCTGCAAGGTCAGCTCCTCGACGGTCTCAGCACCGACCTGCTCTGCGGCTCGCAAGGCCAGCTCCAAGAAGGCGGTGCCGGGTAGGAGAATCGCGCCGCCGAGGACGTGGTCGGCGAGCCAAGGATGGGTCTGGAGGGAGAGGCGGCCGGTGAGGGTCAAGCCCTCGCTGCTTGGAGCTTCGATCGTCGCTGCCAGCAAAGGATGGTCGGCGGCGATCAGCCCGATCGCGCTGGCATCGCCGGTGCCGGCGGCGGAGTCCAGCCAATAACGAGAACGCTGAAAGGGATAGGTAGGCAGCGACACCCGCTTGGCCCCGGTCCCTTTAAAGAAGGCCTCCCAGTCAAGCTCAATGCCCTTGGCATGGGCTTCGGCCAAAGAGAGGCCAAAGCGGGCGCCTTCGTCCTCTTCACGGCGCAAGGTGAAAAGCAAGGTCGCCTCATCTGGCTGGGCCAAGACATCCTCGATCGTCTCTTGGACACCGAAGGCAAGGACGGGATGGGGGCCGATCTCGATTAGGGCGCGCTGTCCTCCCTCGAGCACTGAGCGCAGGACCGGCTCTAAGAGCACTGTCTGTCTGAGGTTGCGATACCAGTAGGAGGGACCAAGCTCGCTTCCCTCGATCAGCTCGCCGGTGACCGTGGAGTGAAGGGGGATCTGGGTGGCCTGGGGGGAGATCGGTGAGAAGGCCTCTAGGAGCTCTGTCTCTAGCTCCTCGATCTGGGCCGAGTGGGCGGCGTAATCGACGGCTATCGCTTGGGCTCTTATGCCCTCTGCCTCACAAGAGCTTTGGATCTCTTTTAAGGCTTGTGGGTCCCCGGAGAGGACCAGCGATGAGGGGCCGTTGATTGCCGCCAGGGAGACGCGCTCTCCGTAGGGCTCGGTATAGGGGGGGAGCTGCTTTGGAGTTAGGGAGACAGAGAGCATTCCTCCTTTGCCGGCGATCTTTGTCATCGCCTGGCCGCGCTTGGCGATGATCAGGGCGGCGTCCTCCAAAGAGAGTGCACCGGCTATATGGGCGGCGGCGATCTCCCCTTGGGAGTGGCCAACTAGTGCTGTTGGCTTGACCCCTGCTTTTAGCCAGAGCCTCGCTAGGGAGACCATCACCGCAAAGAGGGCTGGTTGGATTATGTCGAGGCGACCCAGCCAGTTGGCCTCGGGGTCCCTTAGGACCTCGGTTAGGGACCACTGCACGTGGGGGGCCAGTGCCTCTTCACAGGCTGCCATGTGCTCGGCGAAGGCTGGTGAGGACTCAAGTAGGCCCAGGGCCATGCCCTGGGCTTGGGCTCCTTGTCCGGGGAAGAGGAAGAGCGGCTTTTGCTCTGTGCGGGCATAGCCCCGGGTTAGGGTGGGGGCGTCCTTGCCTTTGGCCAGGGCGCTTAGAGATGTGAGTAGCTGCTCTCGGTCTGCTCCCAGCACAACTGCTCTGTGCTCGAAGGCCGAGCGGGTTGTGGTGAGCGAGTAGGCGAGGTCGGTTGGGTCTAGGTCTGGGTTGGCCTTTAGGTGGGCCTCCAGGCGCTTTGCGGCTTGGGCTAGGGCGGGCTCTACTTTGGCCGAGAGCGCCAGTGGGATCGGACCGTCGAGGGGCTCGGTCGCCGCTGACTCTGCGCCAGCCGCAGGCGCCTGCTCCAAGATCACGTGGGCGTTAGTGCCGCTGATACCGAAGGAAGAGACGCCGGCTCTGCGGGGTCCTCCGTTTGCCTCCCACTCGATCGACTCGCTGAGCAGCTCGATCTCCCCCGCTCCCCAATCGACTTTGGAGGAAGGCGCGTCAACGTGCAGGGTCTTGGGCAAGACGCCCCGCCGCATCGCCTCGGTCATCTTGATCACGCCGGCGACCCCTGCGGCCGCCTGGGTGTGGCCGATGTTTGACTTGATCGAACCGAGGCGCAGTGGCTGATCGCGATCTTGGCCGTAGGTGGCAAGCAGGGCTCCGGCCTCGATCGGGTCACCGAGGGTGGTGCCGGTGCCGTGGCCCTCGACTGCGTCTACGTCCTGCGGCGTCAGGCGGGCGTTGGCCAAGGCCTGGCGGATGACGCGCTCTTGTGATGGTCCGTTGGGTGCGGTGAGTCCGTTGGAGGCACCGTCTTGGTTTACGGCAGAGCCCTTGATCGTGGCGAGGATTGGGTGGCCGTTTCGCTTGGCCTCTGAGAGCCGCTCCAAGACGAGCACTCCGACTCCCTCTGCCCAGGCGACTCCGTCGGCTGCCTCGGCGAAGGACTTTGAGCGCCCATCGGGGGCTAGGCCCCTTTGGCGGCTGAACTCTGTGAAGACGCTTGGAGTGGCAAGGGTGGTGACACCGCCGGCGAGGGCCAGGGTGCACTCGCCGCCTCTCAGAGCTTGCGAAGCCAGGTGCATGGCGACCAGCGAGGAGGAGCAGGCGGTGTCGATGGTGATTGCCGGGCCCTCTAGTCCGAGCGTGTAGGCGATGCGGCCTGAAGCGACGCTGGAGGTGTGTCCAGTTGCCTGATAGCCCTCGATCTCCTTATTGGCTCCCACATTGGCTGCGTAGCCCTGGTGGATCAGGCCGGCAAAGACTCCTGCGGGCTCACCGCGCAATGAAGTGGGATCGATGCCGGCGTGCTCTAGTGCCTCCCAGCAGGACTCCAGCAACAGACGCTGTTGGGGATCCATCGCCAGCGCCTCGCGTGGGGAGATGCCGAAGAACTCGGCGTCGAAGTCGGCTGCCTCGGTGAGGAAGCCACCCTCTCGCGTGTAGGAGGTGCCGGGGTTGTCGGGGTCTGGGTCATAGAGGCGCTCTATGTCCCAGCCACGATCGGTGGGGAACTCCGAGATCACATCGCGTCCTTCGGCGACCAGTTGCCAGAGGTCCTCAGGAGAGCTGACTGCGCCTGGGTAGCGGCAGGCCATGCCGAGGATCGCGATCGGCTCATCACTTGCTTGGGCTCTGAGGGCGACCTGCTTGGCGGCGCCGCTTGCCGTCGCCTCGCCGAGCAGGCGTCCGGCCAGGGCAACCGAGTTGGGGTAATCGAAGACCGTCGTCGCCCCCAGGCCAAGCCCAGTCGCGCTGTTGAGGCGGTTGCGCAGTTCGACTGCGGCCAAAGAGTCAAAGCCCATCTCCTTGAAGGCTTTGCCGGGCTCGACCTCTTGGGCGGAGGTGTGACCGAGGACCGCGGCCACTTCTCCCCTGACCAGGTCAAGGACATAGGCCTCCTGCTCAGCCTCCGGTAGTGAGGAGAGCTTGGTGGCAAGTGATCCCGAAGCTGCACTGCGCCGCTTCGGGGTGCGTATGAGGCCGCTGAGCAGCAGTGGCAGAGAACCGGATGAGGCAGCTGAGCGCAGGCCGGCTGTATCGAGGGGCAGCGCAAGCGCTTGGGGGCGATCGGCGCCTATCGCGGCATCGAAGAGATCAAGGCCTTGCTGATCGGCGATCGGCTGCATGGCGCTGCGGCGCATCCGCGCGATGTCTGCCTCTCCCAAGCCCGAGCCCATGCCCTCGCGCTGCCACAGGCCCCAGGCGATTGAAGTAGCCGCCAGGCCTTCTGCTTGGCGCTTTTGGGCCAAGGCATCGAGGTAGAGGTTGGCGGCGGCGTAGTTGGCTTGGCCGGGGCCGCCGAGGGTTCCCGCTGCTGAGGAGAAGAGGACAAAGGCGGTGAGGTCTTGGTCTTTGGTCAGCTCATGGAGGTTTTGGGCGGCGTTGACCTTGGGAGCGAAGACCTGCTCTAGCTGCTCGGCGCTGAGGGTCTCGACGGTTGCATCAGAGAGGACTCCGGCGCAGTGGATGACGGCGCCGAGTGGGTGGGCTTTGGGGACCCCGGTGAGGAGCTTCTTTAGGGCTTTGCGGTCAGAGACATCGCAGGCGGCGATCGTCGTCTTGGCTCCCAGCTCCTCCAGCTCTCCTTGGAGCTCTTTTGCGCCTTTGGCCTCTAGACCGCTGCGGCTGACCAAGAGCAGGTGCGCTGCCTTGTGCTCTTTGACCAGGTGGCGGGCAGTGAGTGCGCCAAGGCCTCCAGTTGCACCGGTGATCAAGGTGGTGCGCTCGGGATCAATGCCCTTGGGGAGCGTGAGCACGACCTTGCCGATGTTTTGGCCCTCCCTGAGGTGGCGGAAGGCTTGTGGGGCATTGCGCATATCCCAGGCGGTGATCGGGGGGTGGTTAAAGACGCCATCCTCAAACAGTCCTGCGACCTCGCTGAGGATCTCCCCGATCCGCTTGGGGGCGGCTTCGGTGACGTCAAAGAGCAGGTAGCTGGCGTCCTGGTGCTCTTCGGCTACCTCTTTGGCATCGCGGACGTCGGTCTTGCCCATCTCCAAGAAGCGGCCGCCGTTTGGCAAGAGGGCAAGGGAGGCGTCGATGAACTCACCGGCGAGGGCGTTTAGGACTACGTCTAGGCCTTTGCCTTCTGTGGTCTTGAGGAACTTGTCTTTGAACTCCAGGTCCCTGGAGGAAGCGATGTGGTCTTCGTCGAGGCCTGCCTCTTTTAGGACATCCCACTTGGAGGGGCTGGCGGTGGCGAAGACCTCGGCGCCTGTGTGCTGGGCGATCTGGATTGCCGCCATGCCGACTCCGCCTGCGCCGGCGTGGATCAGGACCTTCTCGCCTGCCTTTAGCCCTGCCAGGTCGATCAGGCCGTAGTGGGCGGTGGCGTAGACGATCGGCATCGCTGCGGCTTGCGCAGCGCTCCAGCTATCGGGAATAGGGGTGAGGTAGTCGCGCTCTGTGGTGCCAAGCGGACCAAAGGCATCTCCGATCAGGCCCATCACCCGCTCTCCTGGGGTCAGGTCTTTGACCTTGCTCCCGACCTCGATGATCACTCCTGCTCCCTCGCCGCCGATCGAGGCCTTGCCTGGGTAGAGGCCGAGGGCCACGAGGACATCGCGGAAGTTGAGGCCTGCGGCCTGCATCTGGACCCTTACCTCGGTTGGGCCCAGGGGCTCTTGGGTGCTTGGGGTGAGGGCGAGGCTCTCCAGGGTGCCGCGCTTCAGTGCGTCTAGGTGCCACGGAGCTGTTGGTGGGATCAGCGAGTCCTCTGTGTCTTTGGCCACCGTTGCCCTAGGGGTCAGGGCTATCCCCTCGCGCAGGGCAAGTTGGGGCTCCTCTTCTCCCAGGGCAAGTGCTGAGGCAAGCGCCGCTTGGGATGCCTCACTGCCGTCTGTGTCAATCAGGGCAAAGCGAGTGGGGTGCTCTGATTGGGCTGAGCGCAGGAGACCCCAAACGGCAGAGGAGGCGGGGTCAGGTGACTCGCCTTCACTTGCTGCCATCGCGCCTTCGGTGATCAGCGCCAGGCGAAGGTCTGCCTTTGACTCATCGGCTAGCCATTGTTGGATTGCCTTAAGGGTCTCTTCGGTTGCTTTGCCTGCAGCCTCGGCACTGCCCAGTTCGCTGTCGATCTCGCAATGCAGGGTCTCGACCTCGGCTGGGGCGTCGGTGTGCTCTGGGAGCTGGGCCTCGGTCCACTCGATACCCAGCAGGCCATTGCCGCGTGACTTTGCGCTGCGCAGCTGAGAGGGATCGATGGCCCGCATCGCCAGAGCCTCGACGCTTGCCACTGGGGCGCCGGAGCCATCGGCGATCTGCAGGGCGATTGAGTCTCCCTGGAGCGTGAGGCGCACCCGCAGCTCCTTGGCACCCTCTGCTTGCAAGCTGACCCCGCTCCAGGCGAAGGGGAGCTTTAGCTCGCCTGAGTCCTCAGTTGCAAGGGCGATCGCGTGCAGGGCGCAGTCAAGCAGGGCCGGGTGCAATCCAAAGCGCTCTGCTTCTTGGGAGTTGGCCTCAGGCAAAGAGACCTCGGCATAGATCTGCTCGGCGTCTTTCCAGGCTGCGGTGAGTCCTTGGAAGGCCGGGCCGTATTGGAGGCCGTGCTCGGCGAGGACGTCATAGAGGTAGGTGCTCTGCAGGGGCTCGGCTCCTTGTGGGGGCCAGGTGTCGAGGGGCTCTGGGGCCAGGGGCGGATCAGAAGAGAGGGTGCCGGTGGCGTTAAGCGCCCACTCCCCGTCTGCGCCCTCGACGCGGGAATGGATCGTGATCTCGTGGCGGCCGTGTTCGCCTAGGGCAGATACCGAAACCTGAATCGCCGCCCCTCCAACCTCGGCAAGGACCAGCGGCGCCTGCAAGGTCAGCTCCTCGACGGTCTCAGCACCGACCTGCTCTGCGGCTCGCAAGGCCAGCTCCAAGAAGGCGGTGCCGGGTAGGAGAATCGCGCCGCCGAGGACGTGGTCGGCGAGCCAAGGATGGGTCTGGAGGGAGAGGCGGCCGGTGAGAATCAGTCCTCCGCTGCTCGGATCCTCAATCGCCGCCGCCAAAAGTGGATGCCGGGCATCACTCTGACCGATCGAGCCGGCGTCGCCCCCGCCGACCGCCGAGGCGAGCCAGTAACGCTCCCGCTGGAAGGGATAGGTCGGCAGCGGCACCCGCTTGGCGCCAGTGCCCTTAAAGAAGGCCTCCCAGTCGAGCTTTGCTCCGGCGACATGGGCGGCGGCGATTGCGGTTGGGATCGCCTCGGCCTCGGTGCGTCCCTCTCGCAGGGTGGGGAGGAAGGCGGCGTTGTCTTGCTCGGTGCCCAGGCACTCGCGGGCCATCGCGCAGAGCACTGGGTCGGGACCGAGCTCTAGGTAGGTGCTGGTGCCTTGTGCCTTTAGCGTCGCGATCGCATCGGCAAAGCGCACCGGCTCACGCACGTGGTTGACCCAGTAGGCGGGGTCGGTGGCTTGCTCTGCTGTGAGCAGCTCTCCGCTTAGGTTGGAGATCAGGGCAATTTCGGGCTCGTTGAAGGCGAGGGAGTTGGCGACCTCGGAGAACTCCTCGAGCATCGGCTCCATCAGTGGCGAGTGGAAGGCGTGGGAGACGGCGAGGCGTTTGGTCTTTTTGCCTTGCTGCTCCCACTGGGTGCGGATCGCTTCGACCGCGTCCTCTGCTCCTGAGATGACAATCGAGCTGGGGCCGTTGATCGCGGCGATTGAGAGCTCTGCCTCTTTGCCGGCGATCGACTCGGCGATCTCTTGCTCTGTTGCCTCGATCGCCGCCATTGCCCCGCCCTCGGGAAGGGCGCCCATCAGGCGTCCCCTCGCCGCGACCAGCTTTGCTGCCTCAGCGAGGTCAAAGACGCCACTGATGTGGGCTGCGGCAATCTCGCCGATCGAGTGGCCGGTTAGGAAGTTAGGACCCAGACCGCGCTCTGCGAGCGCTCTATAGAGAGCAACCTCGATCGCAAACAGGGCCGGCTGGGCGTAGGTGGTGTCCTCTAGAAGCGCCGCTGCCTTTTTGCCCTTGGCAAAGACGATCTCTTTGAGCGGCTTCTCTAGGTGCTGGTCGAGTTGCTCACAAGCCCTATCGAAGGCAGCGCGGAAGTTGGTGTCAGCCCCGTAGAGCTCCTTGCCCATGCCGAGGCGTTGGGAGCCCTGGCCGGTGAAGAGGTAGGCGAGCTTGCCTTCCTTTGCTTTGGCGGTTAGGAGGTTGGGGGTGGGATCGCCGTTGGCGAGGGCGGTGAGGGAGGCAAGCAGCTCCTCGCGGCCAGAGCCGAGAGCCACTGCTCTGTGCTCGAAGGCCGAGCGGGTTGTGGTGAGCGAGTAGGCGAGGTCGGTTGGGTCTAGGTCTGGGTTGGCCTTTAGGTGGGCCTCCAGGCGCTTTGCGGCTTGGGCTAGGGCGGGCTCTACTTTGGCTGAAAGGGCAACGGGAATCGGGCCGGGGAGAGGCCGGGTTGCGGATGCCCCTCCCCCGTGCCCGTCTTTACTCAGCTCGTTTGCGCTCGGCTCAGCCGCAGGCGCCTGCTCCAAGATCACGTGCGCATTGGTGCCGCTGATGCCAAAGGAGGAGACGCCGGCTCTGCGGGGTCCTCCCTTTGCCTCCCACTCGATCGACTCGCTGAGCAGCTCGATCTCCCCCGCTCCCCAATCGACTTTGGAGGAAGGCGCGTCAACGTGCAGGGTCTTGGGCAAGAGGCCCCGCCGCATCGCCTCGGTCATCTTGATCACGCCGGCGACCCCTGCGGCCGCCTGGGTGTGGCCGATGTTTGACTTGATCGAACCGAGGCGCAGTGGCTGATCGCGATCTTGGCCGTAGGTGGCAAGCAGGGCTCCGGCCTCGATCGGGTCACCGAGGGTGGTGCCGGTGCCGTGGCCCTCGACTGCGTCTACGTCCTGCGGCGTCAGGCGGGCGTTGGCCAAGGCCTGGCGGATGACGCGCTCTTGTGATGGTCCGTTGGGTGCGGTGAGTCCGTTGGAGGCACCGTCTTGGTTTACGGCAGAGCCCTTGATCGTGGCGAGGATTGGGTGGCCGTTTCGCTTGGCCTCTGAGAGCCGCTCCAAGACGAGCACTCCGACTCCCTCTGCCCAGGCGACTCCGTCGGCTGCCTCGGCGAAGGACTTTGAGCGCCCATCGGGGGCTAGGCCCCTTTGGCGGCTGAACTCTGTGAAGACGCTTGGAGTGGCAAGGGTGGTGACACCGCCGGCGAGGGCCAGGGTGCACTCGCCGCCTCTCAGAGCTTGCGAAGCCAGGTGCATGGCGACCAGCGAGGAGGAGCAGGCGGTGTCGATGGTGATTGCCGGGCCCTCTAGTCCGAGCGTGTAGGCGATGCGGCCTGAGACGATGCTCGAGCTCATACCCGGAGTCGCCCCGTAGTCCTGGTACATGACCCCAGCAAAGACGCCGGTCATCGTCTTCTTCAGCCCGGCTGGGTCGATACCGGCGTCTTCAAGCGCCTCCCAACAGGATTCGAGCAGCAGCCGCTGCTGGGGATCGGTAACGAGCGCCTCGCGTGGGGAGATGCCAAAGAACTCGGGGTCAAACCTGTCTGCGCCGGCGAGGAAGCCGCCCTCTCGCGCGTAGCTGGTCCCCTCGTGTTCGGGGTCGGGGTCATAGAGGCGCTCGATGTCCCAGCCGCGGTCGGTGGGGAACTCGGAGATGCCGTCGCGTCCTTCGGCGACCAGTTGCCAAAGCTCCTCGGGAGAGCTGACCCCGCCTGGGTAGCGGCAGGCCATGCCGACGATCGCGATCGGCTCCTCGCTTGCCTGGGCACGGACGGCGACCTGCCGAGCCCCACCGGCCGCGGTTGCCTCGTCCAGCAGATGCTCTGCAAGAGCCATCGCGCTCGGGTAGTCAAAGACGACGGTTGCAGTGAGGCGCAAACCGGCGATCGCGTTGAGGCGGTTGCGCAGCTCGACCGCGGCGAGCGAATCAAAGCCGAGCTCTTGGAAGGCCCGCTCGGGTTCGATCTCCGCCGATGAGGAGTAACCGAGAACTGTCGCTACCTCTGCTCGTACCAGGTTGAGGACCAAGCCCTGGTGCTCTGCCTCGGGCAGGGACGCGAGCTTTGTCGCCAGTGAGCCAGAGGCGGCACTGCGGCGCCTTGGGGCGCGGATGAGACCGGTGAAGACTGGCGACAGAGATCCGACAGTGGCCGCGTTCTCGAGGGCCGAGATATCGAGCGGGACGGCCAGCGCCTGCGGGCGATCGACCGCCAGGGCTACGTCGAACAGAGCAAGGCCGCGCTCATCGGAGAGCGCTTCCACGCCAGAGCGGCGCATTCGCACCAGATCGGCCTGGCCGAGGCTGGTGGCCATACCGCCCTGGCGCTCCCAGAGGCCCCAGCCGATTGAACAAGCCGCCAAGCCGCTCACCCGGCGCTTCTGAGCGAGGGCGTCGAGGAAGACGTTGGCGGCGGCATAGTTGGCCTGGCCGGGGCCGCCGAGGGTGCCCGCCACCGAAGAGAAGAGAACGAAGGCGTAGAGATCGAGACCCTCGGTCAGCTCATGCAGGTACCACGCGGCGTCCGCCTTAGGGGCGAAAACGTAATCGACCTGGCCGTCATCCATCGCTGCGACCGTGCCGTCGGCGAGCACCCCAGCGCAGTGGATGACAGCGCCCAGCTGGTGCTGTGCGGGGACCGAGACGATGAGCTGTTTGAGCGCCTCGCGGTCGGAGACGTCGCAGGCTGCGAACGTCGCCTCCGCGCCATTGTCTTCGAGGGCTTGTTGCAGCTCCGCCGCTCCGGGAGCTTGCGCACCGCTCCTACTCACCAGCAGCAAGTGACGGGCGCCGTGATGCTCAACGAGATGCCGGGCAACCAGGGCACCGAGACCGCCGGTAGCGCCGGTAATCAGCACCGTGCGCTCGGGGTCGACAGCAACCCCGCTCTCGCCCTCAACAAAACCAATCCGGGCGAGGCGCGGTACCCGCGCTACCCCATCGCGCAGGGCGAGCTGGGGCTCCTTTCCGCCGACGGCCAAGGCAGCTGAGAAGGCGGCTTGAGATGCCTTCGTCCCGTCGCTGTCGATCAAAGCAAGGCGACCAGGATGCTCGGACTGAGCCGAGCGGATAAGACCCCAGATCACCGCCGCTGCAAGGTCTGGGACCTCCTCGCCAAGGGCCACCGCGCCTTCGGTGAGCAGCGCCAAGCGCGACTCAGACTTGGACTCGTCGGCGAGCCACTGCTTGACCGCCGCGAGCGCGTTCCTGGCGGCGTTGCGAGCAGCCGCAGGGACGGAAATATCGCTTTCAGTCTCGCAGCGCAAGAGCTCGACCCCGCTTGGCGCTGCGTCCTGCTTCTCTAGCGCGATCTCCTCCCAGTCAAGCTCCAGCAGGTCCCGCTCGCCGGGCTTTGGAATCCGCAGCTGCGTGGGATCGAGCGGCCGCAGGGCAAGGGCCTCGACGGTCGCCACCGGCGCGCCGGCGCCGTCGCTCAACTGCAGGCTGACCCCATTCTCCACGGGAGCAAGGCACGCCCGCAGCGCTCGCGCTCCCGCCACCTGCAACGAGACGCCGCTCCAGGAGAAAGGCAGTTCGACCTGAGCAAGGTCATCCTTGCCTAGCGCGATCCCGTGCAGGACCCCGTCGAGCAGCGCTGGATGGACGCCGAAGCGCTCCGCCGTCTGTGCCTGCTCCTCGGGCAGGCCGACTTCGACGTAGATCTGCTCGCCGTGTCTCCATGCTGCGCTCACTCCTTGGAAGACGGGGCCGTACTGGAGACCGTGCTCGGCGAGGCGGTCATAGAGGTAGTTGACGTCGATCGATTCAGCGTCCGCGGGGGGCCAGACATCAATCGGCTCGCCCATCGCCATCGCGGCCGTTGAGAGCGCGCCCAAGCCGTGGCAGGTCCAGTCGCGAGCCTCGGACAGCCAGTCACTACCTCCGTCGGGGCGCGAGTGGATCGAGATCTCGCGGCGGCCATTCTCATCCGGGCTCTCGACGCTGACTTGGATCGTCACCGCCCCTGCTTCTGAAAGGGCCAGTGGTGCTTGCAGTGTCAGCTCCTCAACAGTCCCAGCGCCGACTTCCTCCGCCGCCCGCAAGGCGAGCTCAAGGAAGGCGGCGCCGGGGAAGAGGACCATGTCCCCGACCACGTGGTCAGCAAGCCAAGGATGGGTGTCGAGAGAGAGACGCCCGGTGAGAAGCAGTCCTCCATCCGCTCCGCCAGCAAGGTCCACCGAAGCGCCCAGCAGCGGATGGTCAGCAGCAGTGAGCCCGATCGCGCTGGCATCCCCCACAGAGTCAGATGTGTCAAGCCAGTAACGCTTGCGCTGGAAGGGATAGGTCGGCAGCGGCACCCGCTTGGCGCCAGTGCCCTTGAAGAAAACTCCCCAGTCGAGCTTTGCGCCGGCGACGTGCGCAGCGGCGATCGCGGTTGAGATCGCCTCGGCCTCGGTGCGTCCCTCTCGCAGGGTGGGGACAAAGGCGGCGTTGTCTTGCTCGGTGCCGAGGCACTCGCGGGCCATCGCGCAGAGGACCGGATCGGGACCGAGCTCTAGGTAGGTGCTGGTGCCTTGTGCCTTGAGGGTGGCGATCGCGTCGGCAAAGCGCACCGGCTGGCGTACGTGGCTGACCCAGTAGGCGGGGTCGGTTGCTTGCTCGGGGCTGAGCAGCTCACCCGTGAGGTTGGAGACGATCGGGAGCTTGGGCTCGTTGTAGGTGAGGGACTGAGCAACCTCGGCGAATTCGTCGAGCATCGGCTCGATCAGCGGCGAGTGGAAGGCGTGGGAGACGGCGAGGCGTTTGGTCTTTCTGTCTTGCTCCTCCCACTCGGTGCGGATCGCTTCGACTGCGTCCTCAGTGCCGGAGATGACCGTGGAGCTGGGGCCGTTGATCGCGGCGATCGAGAGCTCGTCTTCTTTGCCGGCGAGTGACTCGGCGACCTCGGCCTCGGTTGCCTCGATTGCCGCCATCACCCCGCCTGCCGGAAGGGCTCCCATTAAGCGGCCTCTTGCGGCAACGAGCCTTGCTGCGTCACCTAGGTCGAAGACGCCACTGATGTGGGCGGCGGCGATCTCACCAATCGAGTGGCCGGTTAGGACATTGGGGCTGAGGCCGCGCTCGGCGAGCGCTCTATAGAGAGCGACCTCGATCGCGAACAGTGCGGGCTGGGCGTAGGTGGTGTCCTCTAGCAGCGCAGCTGCTTTTTTGCCCTTGGCGAAGACGACCTCTTTGAGCGGCTTCTCTAGATGCTGGTCGAGCTGCTCACAGGCTTGGTCAAAGGCATTGCGGAAGTTCGCATCGGCCTCATAGAGCTCCTTGCCCATGCCGAGGCGCTGGGAGCCCTGGCCGGTGAAGAGGTAGGCGAGCTTGCCGTCCTTGGCTTTGGCGCTGAGGACGTTGGGGCTGGGATCGCCGTTGGCGAGGGCAGCGAGCGAAGCAAGCAGCTCCTCGCGGTCTCCTCCGAGGACAGCGGCGCGGTACTCGAAAGCCGAGCGGGTGGTGGCGAGCGAGTAGGCAACGTCAGCTGGCTCGAGGTGTGGGTTCGCCATGAGGTGAGCGGCAAGGCGCTCAGCGGCCTGCGCCAAGGCGGGTTCAGACTTGGCGGTTACCGGCAACGAGACCGGAGGCGGGAATCCCTGCTTGGAAGAAGCGCCCGAGCCCTCCCCTGTCTCCCGGTCCCCCACCGGGACGAGCGCGGGCGCCTCCTCCAAGATCACGTGAGCGTTAGTGCCGCTGATACCGAAGGAGGAGATGCCGGCGCGGCGTGGCCTTCCGTTCGGATCCCAATCGGCCGGCTCACTCAAGAGCTCGATCTCCCCCGCCTCCCAGTCGACCTTGGAAGAGGGCGCGTCGACGTGCAGGGTCTTCGGCAAGACACCCCGGCGCATTGCCTCGGTCATCTTGATCACGCCGGCGACCCCTGCGGCCGCCTGGGTGTGGCCGATGTTTGACTTG
This sequence comes from uncultured Solirubrobacterales bacterium, assembly GCA_963703175.1. Lineage (GTDB taxonomy): Bacteria > Actinomycetota > Thermoleophilia > Solirubrobacterales > 70-9 > VRUE01. The sequence goes on along the minus strand of OY969794.1, from coordinate 2,237,461 downwards.
ATCGAGCCGAGGCGCAGCGGCTCCTCTCGCTCTTGACCGTAAGTGGCAAGCAGGGCCCCAGCCTCAATCGGGTCACCGAGGGTCGTGCCAGTGCCGTGGGCCTCGACCGCGTCGACGTCTTGGGGTTTGAGGCAAGCGTTGGCGAGGGCCTGGCGAATCACCCGCTCCTGTGAGGGCCCGTTGGGAGCCGTCAGTCCGTTGGAAGCGCCGTCCTGGTTTACGGCCGAGCCTTTGATCGTGGCGAGGACCGAATGGCCGTTGCGCTGCGCGTCGGAGAGTCGCTCCAAGACGAGGACGCCGACGCCCTCGGCCCAAGCGACACCATCGGCTGCCTCGGCGAAGGACTTGCTGCGCCCGTCCGGGGCAAGGCCCCTCTGGCGAGAGAACTCGACAAAAACCCTGGGGGTGGCGAGGGTCGTTACACCGCCAGCAAGAGCCAGCGTGCACTCGCCCCCACGCAGTGCCTGAGATGCCAGGTGCACCGCAACCAACGATGAGGAGCAGGCGGTATCGACGGTAATCGCCGGTCCCTCCAGGCCAAGCGCATATGCGACGCGACCGGAGGCGACGCTGCCGGCCGCGCCAGTGCTGAGGTAGCCCTCGAGCTCGTCGGTGTCGATTCCGGGAGCGGCGGCATAGCCGTGGTAGCCGGCGCCGGCGAAGACACCGGCGGGCGCTCCGCGCAGCGAATCAGGGTCAATCCCGGCGTCCTCCAGCGCCTCCCAGCAGGACTCCAGCAGCAGGCGTTGCTGGGGGTCCATAGCGAGCGCCTCGCGCGGCGAGATGTCGAAGAACTCGGCGTCGAATTCAGCCGCGTCCGCTAGAAAGCCGCCCTTCCGCACATAGCTCGTGCCCGCGTGCTCCGGGTCGGGGTCGTAGAGCTGCTCCAAGTCCCAGCCGCGATCGGTGGGAAAATCTGAGATTACGTCGGCGCCCGTTGAGACCACCTGCCAGAGCTCCGCCGGCGAAGAGATCCCACCGGGATAGCGGCAGGCCATACCAACGATCGCGATCGGCTCCTCGCTCGCTTGCGCCCTGACCACGACGTTCCTGGTCGCGCCGCCAGCGCTCACCTCCGCCAGCAGATACTCGGCAAGCTTGCGCGGGGTCGGGTGATCGAACACGGTCGTCGTCGCCAGCGCAAGTCCGGCGACGACACCGAGCCGAGTGCGCAACTCGACCGCCGCGAGCGAATCGAACCCAGCCTGCTTGAACGCCCGGTCGGGATCGATCTCCCTGCCCATGCCGTGGCCCAAGACCGCGGCCGCCTCGGTCCGGACCAGGTCGAGCACGAGACTTTGTGCCTCGACCGCCGGCACACCGGCCAGCCTTGCTGCGAGCACGCCGGAGGCAGCACTGCGCCGCCTGGGCATACGGACAAGGCTGCTGAAGATCGGCGGCAAGGTTCCGGCTGAGGCCAGGCTCCTGAGGACGACGGTGTCGAGCGGCAGCGCCACCACCTGCGCCGGCTCAGCGCTGAGCCCGGCCTCGAAGAGCCGCAGGCCCTGCTCGACGGAGAGCGCTCCGATGCCGGCGCGACGCAGGCGGGCCAGATCGGCCTCTGCCAAGCCCGCGGCCATCCCCCCCGCCCGCTTCCAAAGCCCCCAGGCGATCGAACTGGCGGCAAGGCCTTCCGTCCGGCGCCGCTGGGCGAGCGCGTCGAGGAAGACGTTGGCGGCGGCGTAGCTGGCTTGGCCCGGACCGCCCAAGGTGCCCGCCATCGAGGAAAAGAGGAGAAAGGCGGAGAGATCGAGCTCTCGCGTCAACTCGTGCAAGTTCCAGGCGCCATCGACCTTGGGAACAAAGACCGAATCGACCTGCTCCGCCGCCAGGGTTTCGACCGTAGCGTTGGCGATCGTCCCGGCGCAGTGGATCACCGCACCAAGCGGATGTCCGGTCGGGACCGAGCCAAGGAGCGCGGCGAGGGCCTCCCGATCCGCAACGTCGCAGGCAGCGAGCTCGACTTCTGCGCCCGAGGCTTCGAGCTCTGCCCGCAGCGCCCCGGCGCCTTCCGCTTCGGCGCCACTTCTGCTGACCAGGAGCAGGTGGCGGCTGCCGTGGCGCTCGACGAGGTGACGTGCGACAAGGGCACCGAGGTCGCCGGTCGCACCGGTGATGAGAACTGTGCGCTCTGGGTCGAGGGCTGCCGTCCCCTCGTCTGCCCCTCCTGCGCTGGCGCGAGCCAGGCGCGGCGCCAGCGCTACACCCTCGCGCAGGGCAAGCTGGGGCTCCTCGGCCGCACGCCAAAGCGCCGCCGCAAACCTCGCGTCGGACGCCTCGCTGCCATCGCTGTCGATCAGGGCAAAGCGGCCGGGGTGCTCCGATTGGGCGGAGCGAACCAGGCCCCAGATTGCCGCAGCGGCTGGGTCGGGCGACTCGCCCTCCCGCACTGCGATCGCACCCCGGGTGACCAGCGCCAAGCGCAACTCGGCCTTGGCCTCGTCGGCAAGCCATTGCTGGATCGCCTTCAGCGTGCTTTGGACCGCGCCACGCGCCGCTGCGGCGCTCGGCGCATCTGCCTCAACTTCGCAATGGCGGAGTTCAATCCCGGCCGCCGCCTCATCCCCATCAGCAAGGGGAACCTCTACCCACTCGAGCGTCAGCAGACCTTGCGGATTTGACCTCGCCTCCTGAAGCTGGACGGGATCAAGCCGGCGGGTGGTCAGCTCTTCGACTGTGGCCACGGGCGCGCCGGTGACATCTGCGAGCAGGAGCGCTACGCCATCGCCCGCAGGACCGATCCTGACCCGCAGCTCCCGCGCCCCCGGCGCGCTAAGCGAGACGCCTCGCCAGGTAGAGGGAATTTCGATCTCCTCGGCAGCTCCCTCCCGAGCAAAGGCGACGGCCTGCAGTGCGGAGCTCAGCAGCGCCGGGTGAAGGCCAAAGCGCTCGGCCGCACGACCCTGCTCCTCCGGCAGAGACACCTCGGCGTAGACCTGCTCACCGTGGCGCCAGGCGGCCGTCAGACCCTGAAAAGTCGGGCCGTACTCGAGCCCGTGCTCGGCGAGAAGGTCATAGAGGTACTCGACCTCGATCTGTTCAGCCCCCTCGGGCGGCCACACGTCGATCGACTCCGCCGTCGGAACCGCACCCGAAAGGATCCCGCTTGCGTGCTGGACCCATGCTCCCTCCTCGCCCTCGGGACGGGAGTCGATCACGATCTCACGACAGCCGCGCTCGTCGGGGTCGAGGACCGTGAGCTGGATCGCCACCGCCCCGGTCTCGGGGAGGACGAGGGGTTCTTCCATCGTCAGCTCCGCAATCGTCTCGGCACCCACTTGCTCGGCGGCCCTCAGGGCGAGCTCGAGGAAAGCAGTGTCGGGAAGCAAGACCACGCCGGCAACAACGTGCTCTGCAAGCCAGGTATGTGTCTGCAACGAGAGACGGCCGGTAAGGGTCAGCCCATCGCCGCGCGAGTCGTCGACTACTGCTCCCAACAGGGGGTGATCGGCATCGCGCTGGCCGATCGCGCTGGCGTCTCCACCGCTAGTTGAGGCGAGCCAGTAGCGCTTGCGCTGAAAGGGATACGTCGGCAGCGACACGCGCCGGGCGCCGCTGCCCTTGAAGAACGCCCCCCAATCGACCTTCGCTCCGGCAACGCTGGCGTGGGCAATCGCAGTTGAGATCACGTCGGGCTCGGGTCGCCCCTCGCGCAGCGTTGGGATAAAGGTGACCCGCGCCTCGTCATCCCCCAGGCACTCCCGTGCCATCGCGCAGAGCACCGGATCGGGTCCGAGCTCCAGGTAGGCGCTAGCACCTTGATCCCGCAAGGTCGAGATCGCGTCGGCGAAGCGCACGGGCTGGCGCACGTGGGTGACCCAGTAGGCGGGGTCGGTCGCTTGCTCTGATGTGAGCAGCTCGCCGGTGACATTGGAGACGATCGGGAGCCTGGGCTCGCTATAAGTGACGCTCTCGGCGACCGTCGCGAACTCGGCCAGCATCGGGTCCACCAGGGGCGAGTGGAATGCATGTGAGACGGCTAGGGGTTTGGTCTTCCGCCCCCGCACTTTCCACTGCGCGCGGATCGCCTTGACGGCGTCCTTGCTGCCGGAAATGACAACCGCGGTCGGGCCGTTGATCGCGGCGATCGCCAGCTCGCCCTCTCTGCCCGCGATCGATTCGGCCGCCTCGATCTCGCTGGCCTCGATCGCCACCATCGCGCCACCAGTGGGCAGGGCGCCCATCAGGTGGCCCCTGGCGGCGACGAGCTTAGCCGCGTCCGACAGCTCGAACACGCCGGCGACGTGGGCGGCGGCGATCTCGCCAATCGAGTGGCCGGCCAAGAGATCGGGGCTGAGGCCACGCTCAGCAAGTGCTCCGTAGAGAGCGACCTCGATCGCGAAGAGTGCGGGCTGAGCGTAGGTGGTGTGGTCGAGCAGCTTCGCCGCCTTTTTGTCCGTAGCGAAAAGGACCTCCTCGAGGGGAGTCGCAAGGTGGGGCGCGAGCTCTTCGCAGATCTGACCAAAGGCAGCGCGGAAACTCCCGTTCGCCTCATAGAGATCCCGGCCCATGCCGAGGCGCTGCGAACCCTGACCGGTGAAGAGGTAAGCGAGCTTGCCATCACTGGCGGCGGCCGTAAGAACATTCGGGGAAGGGCTCCCGCCGGCCAGCGCCTGAAGCGCCTCCAGGAGCTCCTCGCGGTCCGATCCGAAGATCGTCGCTCTGCGCCCAAGTGCCGCCCGAGTGGTGGCCAGGGAACAGGCGACGTCTATTAGGTCAAGCTCTCGGTTCTCTTCGAGGTGGCCTGCTAAGCGTTCGGCGGCCTCAGCCAGCGCCGGCTCCGTCTGGGCCGAGAGCAGAAGTGGGACCGCAGTCTCCGACCCCTGCCTGGAGGAAGCACCCGAGCCCTTCCCTGTCTGCCCGGCCCCCACCGGGACCGGCTCGGGCGCCTCCTCCAAGATCACGTGAGCGTTGGTTCCGCTGATGCCGAACGAAGAGACGCCGGCGCGGCGTGGGTGGCCCTCTGACTCCCACTGCAGCGGCTTACTCAGCAGCTCGAGCTCCCCTGCTTCCCAGTCGACCTTGGAAGACGGTGCGTCGAGATGCAAACTCTTCGGCAGAGTCCCCCGCCGCATCGCCTCGGTCATCTTGATCACGCCCGCCACCCCAGCGGCCGCCTGGGTATGGCCGATGTTCGACTTGATCGAGCCCAGCCTGACCGGCTTGTCGCGTTCTTGACCGTAGGTAGCAAGCAGAGCCTCGGCCTCGATCGGATCTCCCAGAGGGGTACCGGTGCCGTGGGCCTCGACCGCGTCGACGTCCTTGGGCTCGAGACCAGCATTGGCGAGGGCCTGACGGATCACCCGCTCCTGTGAGGGCCCGTTTGGCGCGGTAAGGCCATTGGAGGAGCCGTCTTGGTTAACGGCGGAGCCGCGCAGCAAGGCAAGCACCGGATGGCCGTTGCACTGCGCCTCGGAGAGGCGCTCCAAGGCAACCACCCCGACCCCCTCGGCCCAGCCGACCCCATCGGCCGCATCGGCGAAGGACTTGCAACGTCCGTCGGGGGCAAGGCCACGTTGGCGACTGAACTCGGTGAACATTCCCGGGCTGGCGAGCACAGTCGCGCCGCCAGCAAGGGCCAGCGTGCACTCGCCGCCGCGCAACGCCTGCGCAGCCAGGTGCATCGCAACCAGCGAAGAGGAGCAAGCGGTATCAACGGTAATCGCCGGTCCCTCCAAGCCGAGTGCGTAGGCGACGCGACCGGAGAGGACGCTGCTCGAGCTGCCGGTGAGTCGGTAGCCCTCCAACTCGCCCTCCGGCCCCCGCATGCCGGCGGTGTAGTCCTGTGAGCTAACGCCGACGTAGACCCCGGTGGGGCTGGCCCCTAGCGCCGAGGGGTCCAGGCCGGCGCGCTCGAGCGCCTCCCAGCAGGACTCCAGCAAGAGCCGCTGTTGGGGGTCCATCGCCAGCGCCTCACGCGGGCCGATGCTGAAGAATTCGGCGTCGAATTCAGCAGCACCGGCGAGGAAGCCCCCCTCGCGGGCGTACGAGGTATCGGCGCGGTCCGGATCAAGATCGTAGAGGCGCTCCAGGTCCCAGCCGCGGTCGCTGGGAAAGTCCGAGATCGCATCACCTCCTGTGGCGACCAGCTCCCAAAGCTCCTCGGGCGACATCGCCCCGGGATAGCGGCAGGCCATGCCGACGATCGCGATCGGCTCCTCGCTGGCGCTGACCCGAATTTCGGCCCGCCCCGCCTCGGGGCGCGCGGTCGCCTCAGCCAACAGCCGCTCGGCAAGTCGCTGTGAGGTCGGGTGGTTGAAGACCACGGTCGCCGGCAAGCTCAGGCCGCTAACGGTTTGCAGGCGGTCGCGCAGCTCCACCGCGGCGAGCGAATCGAAGCCGAGCTCTTTGAACGCCCGGTCCGGCTCGACCACCTGCGCCGAGTCGTGTCCCAGTACCTTCGCAACCTCGACCCGGACGAGGTCGAGAAGGTACGCAGGGCGCTCTCCCTCCGGAACCTCGTCAATCGCCGACCGCGGCGGGACCGATGAGTCCAGTAAAGCAGGGCGGACCCGGTCGAGGTCGGCAATCGTCAACCCGGTCTCGTCGTGGTCGAGCGCGTGTTGAAGCGCGGCCGTCGCCGCCTCGGGTGCCAACTTAGATACGTCCCAGGCGATCGATGTGGCCGGGAGACCCAATGCCCGCCGGTGCTTGGCGAGAGCATCGAGGAAGGCGCCTGCGGCTGCAGCATCGCCGCGGTCGACAGCACCCGAGCTCGCCGCGTTTGAAGAGAGGAGGACGAAGGCAGAAAGATCAAGGTCCGCAGTAAGCTCGTGCAGGTTCCGCGCTCCCTCGGCGCTCGTCCTAACCTCTTCGCCCGTGTCGACCGCATGAAACACGGCCCTCAGCGGCTGCTCGTCGGGCAGCGACGCAACCAGCTCCACGAGCTGCTGCCGATCCGCCGGATGGCAGGCGGCAACAGAGGCCAGGCAGCCAGCCTCGGACAGCTCGACCTCCAGCTCCGCCATGTCCGCCACCTCTAGCTCCTGTGGAACGAGGATCAGCAGGCTTCGCGCTCCACAGCTGGCGAGCCAGCAGGCGACCTCGCGAATACGCCGGCCGGCGCCGCTGAGCAGGATCGTGCCGCTGGGGCTCCAGGGTTTGCCGACGGCGGCTACCGCGATTGGCGCTGGCACCAACCTACGGCCGAAAATACCGGCATCGCGCAAGGCGATCTGATCGCCCTCAGCGGCACCACCGAGGACCCCGCACAAGCGCTCGAGGGTCGCTTCGTCCAGCTCCATCGGCAAGTCGACGAGGCCGCCCCAACGGCCAGTCTGCTCAAGGGCAAAGCAGCGGCCTAGCCCCCACAGTTGCGCTTGCGAAGGATGCCGTAGCGGGTCGTCTGCAGCGGTCGAGACCGCGCCGGCAGTCGCCAACCAGACAGGCGCATCCACCCCGGCCAGCTCAAGACCCCGCAGAAGCGCCGTCGTGGCGGATAGGGCATCCCAATCCGTACTGGCCTGGGGAGAGCGCTCAGCAAGGGCAAAAAGGGAGAGGACACCCCCCACCTCTCCCGTTCCAAATGTCGTGATCGCGGCGCGCAGAGGAGCCACTTGCACCTCGGCGTCCTCCTCGTTCGGGTCCAGCTCGATGCGGGTGGCGCTCTCCCCGAACGCCGCGAGGATGGCAGCGACGTCAGCATCCTCGCGCTGCCCCGGCGAGCTAACGACGAGCCACGTGCAACCCGGGGCAGTACCGGGCGCAGCGGCGATCGCGGTCCAGGACTCGCGGTAGCGCAGACCGTCAAGCCCTGATAGCTCTCGCCTGCGCTGACGCCACGCTGCCAGCGCGGGCACAACGGCTCCCAACGAATCGGTCCCCTCATCGACCGACAACATCCCCGCCAACTCATCGAGATCGCCGCGGTCGACCGCGTCCCAGAATCCCGTCTGCGCCGGATTTTCCTCCACCCGATCGTGACCTGCCTGCGAAAGCTCCTCCAACCAATACCGCTCGCGCTGAAACGGATAGGTGGGTAGCGGCACCCGCTTGGCCCCGGTGCCTTTGAAGAAGGTCTCCCAGTCAAGCTCAATGCCCTTGGCATGGGCTTCGGCCAATGAGAGGCCAAAGCGGGCGCCTTCGTCCTCCTCACGGTGCAAGGTGGCGAGCAAGATCGCCTCGCTTGGATCGTCGAGGACGTCCTCGATCGTTTCTTGGACGCCGAAGGCAAGGACGGGATGGGGGCCGATCTCGATCAAGGCACGGCTCCCTGCGCTAAGCAGGGAGCGCAGTACCGGCTCCAAGAGCACCGTCTGTCTGAGGTTGCGATACCAGTAGGAGGGACCGAGCTCGGTGCCATCGATCGGCTCTCCGGTGACCGTGGAGTGAAGGGGAATCTGGGTGGCCTGGGGGGAGATCGGTGAGAAGGCCTCTAGGAGCTCTGTCTCTAGCTCCTCGATCTGGGCCGAGTGGGCGGCGTAATCGACGGCTATCGCTTGGGCTCTTATGCCCTCTGCCTCACAAGAGCTTTGGATCTCTTTTAAGGCTTGTGGGTCCCCGGAGAGGACCAGCGATGAGGGGCCGTTGATTGCCGCCAGGGAGACGCGCTCTCCGTAGGGCTCGGTATAGGGGGGGAGCTGCTTTGGGGTTAGGGAGACCGAGAGCATTCCTCCCTTGCCGGCGATCTTTGCCATCGCCTGGCCGCGCTTGGCGATGATCAGGGCGGCGTCCTCCAAAGAGAGCGCACCAGCGATATGGGCGGCGGCGATCTCCCCTTGAGAGTGGCCGACTAGTGCTGTTGGCTTCACCCCTGCTTTTTGCCAAAGCCTCGCTAGGGAGACCATCACCGAGAAGAGCGCCGGTTGGACTATGTCGAGGCGATCCAGCCAGTTTGCCTCGGGGTCCCTTAGGACCTCGGTCAGGGACCACTGCACGTGTGGGGCCAGTGCCTGCTCACAGGCTGCCATCTGCTCGGCGAAGGCTGGTGAGGACTCAAGTAGGCCCAAGGCCATGCCCTGGGCTTGGGCTCCTTGTCCGGGGAAGAGGAAGAGCGGCTTTTGCTCTGTGCGGGCATGGCCGCGGGCTAGGGTGGGGGCGTCTTCGTCTTTGGCCAGGGCGCTTAGGGAGGCGAGCAGCTGATCGCGGTCTGCTCCCAGCACAACTGCTCTGTGCTCAAAGGCAGAGCGGGTTGTGGCGAGCGAGTAGGCGAGGTCGGTTGGGTCTAGGTCTGGGTTGGCCTTTAGGTGGGTTGTGAGGCGCTGCGCCGCTTGCGCCAAGGCGGGCTCTGCTTTGGCTGAGAGGGGTAGGGGGATTGGGGATGGGGGGGGTTTGGTCGCGGGCGGCTCCCCGACAGCGGGCTCGACCGCAGGCGCCTGCTCAAGCACCAGGTGGCAATTCGTCCCGCCCATGCCGAAGGAGCTGACCCCGGCGACCAGGGGACGATCCTCGTGCGGCCAGGCGCCGTGGCTGTCCTGGACGCGGATGCCGAGCTGCTCAAGCGGGATCTCGGGATTCGCCTGCTTGAAGTTGAGGCTGGCCGGAATCTGCCGTCGCTCAATCGCGAGCAGTGCCTTGAGCAGGCCGACGATCCCGGCCGCACCCTCCAAATGACCGACGTTGGTCTTCGCCGAACCGACCGGCAGCGGGTCATCATCCGGCCTCACCTCTCCCAAAGCCCCACCCAACGCGGCGGCCTCGATCGGATCGCCGACCGCGGTCCCAGTGCCGTGCAGCTCGACGTACTGCACCTCCGAGCGCTCCAGACCGGCGCGCTCGTAGGCGCTGCGCATGACGTTCTCCTGCGCCGCCTGGCTGGGCACGGTCAGACCCTCGCTCGGGCCATCGTTGTTCACGGCGCCGCCGCGGACGACGCCGTAGATGCGGTCGCCGTCTGCCTCTGCCGCCGCCAGCGGCTTCAGGGCGACGACGCCACCGCCCTCCCCCCTGACATAGCCGTTGGCCCGCGAGTCGAAGGTGAAGCAGCGTCCGTCGGCAGAAAGGCCACCGAACCGGGCAGCGCCAAGGGCCACCTGCGGGTCGAGGTTGAGATGAACGCCACCGGCGAGCGCAAGCGTCGCCTCCCCCTTGCGCAGCGCCTCGCAGGCCAGATGCACGGCTACCAGCGAGGAGGACTGGGCCGCGTCGACGGTCAGGCTCGGCCCGGTCAAGCCGAGTGTGTAAGAAACCCGGTTGGCGATGATGCTGCGGTGCAGGCCGGTCACGGTGTGGCGACCGATCGCATCCGGCCCACTTCGATGGGTCAAAATTGAATAGTCGTTAGAAATTGAACCAAGGAAGACGCCGGCCTCCTCGCCGCGGATCTTGCGGGGCAGGATCCGCGCGTCCTCGAGCGCCTCCCAGGCAAGCTCTAGAACCAGGCGCTGTTGGGGATCCATCGCCACCGCCTCGCGAGGCGAGATACCGAAGAAGGCGGGATCGAAGCGATCGACCCGGTCGAGGAAGGCACCGAACCGAACCCCTGACTCATCCTCCGGCAGCACCTCTCCCGGGCGCCGCCCAGCTGCGACCAAGCGCTCGACTGGAGCTTCGTCGATCGCATGCTGCCCGGCGGCTAATAGCCGCCAAAAAGACTCCGGATCGGGTGCACGGGGCAGGCGACAGGCGACGCCAACCACCGCTACCCGAGGATCCCCTACTACGGTCAAATTTCTCCCCGAATTTCCCTGGAACTAAGGAACAGAGAAAGAGATAAACACCCCCGTGCACAAAAGGCAAAAAACGCAGGCCAAGGTGGACGGCCCCATGACGATTTACGTGGTTCCTTTGTCAAGCAATTTGTGACAAAGGAACCACGCGGCAGGGACTACGCGGGTCGGGACCGAACTACGTGGCCCGGTCGGCCGGTAACGCAATCGCCGCCATAACCAAACCGTTGGCAGCCAACCAGCTGCCGTGGAAACTGCGCAGCTCGCGCCCATCGATGACCGGGCCCGGAACCAGCACCCGGGCGGCAAAGCTCTGCCGCTCCCAGTCGATCGCGACGACCGCGTCTTCGAAGCCAAGCCAGCGTTCGGCCAAAGGGAACCAGGCCTTGTAGATCGACTCCTTGATGCTGAACAACAGCCGGTCCCAGTGCGTCCCCGGCGCCCGCTGAGCGAGATCGCGCAGCAGCGCGCGCTCTTCGGGCAGGGCGATGTCGGCGAGCAGCCCGTCGGGCAGCGGCAGGTCGGGCTCGGCGTCGACGCCGATCGTCATCAACTCGCTGGCGGGAGCAACCGCACAGGCCCGGTAGCCGTCGCAATGGGTGATGCTGCCGACGATCCCCGGAGGCCAGAGGGGCTCGCCTTTAGGCCCAGACAGGATCGGCCGCGGCGGCTGGCCCAGCCGGGCTAGCGCCTCGCGGGCGCAGGCGCGGGCGGTGGTGAACTCGCGCTGTCGCTTCTCGACCGCCTGACCGACCACCGCCTCCTCCTCGGGAAACAGGTCTGTGTCCAGATCCTCGCGGGTCGCCTTTACGCTGGCGCTGGCCGGCAGGATCCGCTCAAGCATGGGAAGGCTCGGGCAGTATCCGGCGCGGGGCGTACTGCCGCTTGCGGTGACGACGCTCGCGCGGATATCCCAGTGAGACCTCCTCGAAACGCACCCCGTCGTGCCATGTCGTGCGCGGAATGTGTAGGTGCCCGTAGACCACAGCGGCGGCGCGAAAGCGCTGATGCCAGTCGGCAGTGCGAACCGTCCCGCACCACTGGGCGAACTCCGGGTGGCGCAGAACACGGGTCGGCTCGTCGAGCAGGGGGAAGTGGTTGATCAAAACCATCGGCAGGCTCGGGTCACTGGTCGCCAAGCGGCGCTCCGCCTCCTTCACCCGGGCCCGACACCAGGCCTGCCGGCTCGGGTACGGATCGGGGTGGAGCAGGAACTCGTCGACGCAGACGACACCGGCGTCATAGGCCCGCTGCAGCGACTCCTCCCGGGTCGCGCCGACGTTGCGCCCAAAGCTGTAGTCGTAGAGGAGGAAGAGCGGCGCGATCTGGGCGGGTCCGCCGTCGCCGTCCCAGATCGGGAAGGGGTCCTCGGGCGTGGTGACGCCGATCCGCGCGCAGCGCTCAACCAAATGCAGGTAGCGCTGCTCGCCGCGCAGCTGCGGCGGGTCGTCGCGGTTCGCCAGCAGCTCGTGGTTACCAGGCGTCCAGATCACCCGCTCGAAGCGTTCGCGCAAGATCCCCAACGCCCACTCGACCTCGTCGGGCGAATCGGCGACGTCACCGCAGACGATCAGCCAGTCGCCGTCCGAGCGTGGCCGCAGCCCGTCGACGACGTCGCGGTTCTCGGCATGGTCAACGTGCAGGTCGCTGACCGCGAATAGCATTCGGCTGGTCAAGGCTTGGACGCGAATCTCATCGGTCGCGACCCGCCAGCGCGGCCAGCGCCCCGGCTACCCGGGCGCGCGTTTCGTGTGGCTCGATCACCTCGTCGACGAAGCCACCCGCCGCCGCTACATCGGCTCCGAGGTGCTCCTCCGCGTAAGCGGTTGAGAGCGCGTCCTGTCTGGCATCGGGATCGGCGGCCGCGGCGAGCTCGCGCCGGTGGATGATCCCCGTCGCCGGGTGGGCCCCCATCACGCCGATCTCCGCCTGCGGCCAGGCGAAAACCATGTCGGCGCCAAGCCCGCGCGAGTTCATCGCGATGAAGGCGCCGCCGAATGCCTTGCGCAGCACGACCGTCACCCGCGGCACGGTCGCCGCGGCAAAGGCGCGCACAAGCGAGGCGCCGAAACGGATTACGCCGGCCCGCTCTTGCTGCACGCCGGGCATGAAGCCAGGTGTATCGACTAGCACCAGCAAGGGCAGGCCGAAGGCGTCGCAGCTGGAGACGAAGCGCGCCGCCTTCTGCGAAGACTCGGTGTCGAGCACGCCGCCGAGGTAGCGCGGCTGACTCGCGATCAAGCCCACCGGCCGACCGTCGATTCGGGCGAAGGCAGTGACGACGTTACGCGCCCAGCGCGGCGCAACCTCCAGCAGCGAGCCGGCGTCGACGATTCCATCGCTTACCGCGCGAACGTCGTAGACACGGCGGGGCGAGTGAGGCACGCACTCGCCGGGGTCACTCAGCTGCGGGGCGGCGGCCGCTGCCTGTGGCAGCTCCCCGCCGGCGTGCTGTGGCAGGTAGTCCAGCAGCTTGCGCGCCATTTCCACGGCAGAGCTCTCGCTCGGCACGACGAAGTCGCAGACGCCGTTGCGCTCGTGCACCCAGCGCCCCCCCAACTCCTGCATGCCGACCTCCTCGCCGGCGACATCGCGGACGACCGCGGGTCCGGTGAGGAACATCGCCGCGCCCTCGGTCATCACGACGAAGTCGGTCAGCGCCGGCGAGTAGCAACCGCCACCGGCCGCCAGGCCCGCGATCACGGAGATCTGCGGCACTCGGCCCGAGAGCAGCACGTTCTGGCGGAAAATCCGTCCGTAGCCGTAGAGCGCTGCCGTCCCCTCTTGCATGCGGGCACCGCCCGACTCGATGATGCTCACCACCGGCAGTCGTGAGCGCCCGGCAAGCTGCAGCAGCCGATCGATCGTCTCGGCATGGGCCTCACCGAGCGAGCCGCCGAGAAACTTCGCGTCCTGGGCGTAGCAGGCGATCGACCGGCCACCGATACGACCGATCCCGGCGATCACACCGTCACCAGGCTGGGCGAGCGTTCCGATCCGTGTTGAGGTGACCGCAGAGCGGATCGTTTCCAATGAACCGGGATCGCAGAGCAGCTCGAGCCGCTCCAGCGGGGTGCATGCCCCCTCCGTCGGCTCGGCTTTCGAGGTCCCCACGATCCCCGCTGCGCTGCTCACATCTCCCCCACCCCTGCCCACCCCTGGGCTCCGTCGTTTCGGTTAAACGCAAACTTCAAGGTGCTTGCAGCGAGTGCCCACAATGCGGGCAAACTGCAGCCTCACCGCTGTCCTGCGCCGTCGCTACGGCATCCCCAGGCGACTTGTCATCGTTGTCGCGCAAGGAGCGCAACTCGATGCGCAAGTCAGCGACGGAGAGTCTCTCCTCGCCCGCTCGCTGCAGCCACTGGCGCTGCTCGCTGCTCTCGAGCGGCGCCAAAAGCACATGGTGACTCCAGGTCAATTTGTCATTACGTAGTGACAAATCAAATCGCGACGCGACCCAGGCCATGTTCCTCAGACTGGCCACGTCGTAGCCGGTGACCCGGGCGGCCTCGGCGTATTTCTCCCCCCACCTGGTAGTTCCATAGCGAACCCAATCGCCAATCCACCACTGGCTGCAACGACCGATTGCCCCCAGTCGGCGCCCTGCCGCCAACCAGTCGGAGTGACCTAGGTCTCGCTGCGGGACCCAAGCGATTTTCGAAAGCGCGCTGCCGGAGGAACGGCTCGGCTTCGCTCCCTTTCGCATCGGCGAGCGCCCCACTCGCTCCCCGGTGGAGAGCCGGGGCGAGAGAGTTTGGACGACATTGGGCAACCCAGTCATAGGCATCTCGAGTCCAACGGATTGAGGGTGTTTGGCTGCTAGACGCGTCGCCCAGGAGGGCACTTATATGCGTCGTCCCCGAAGGGGCTCCCATATGTATCACCGAGGGTTCCATCGCCAGTACCCCAATGTGGCGCGTGCGTCAACCCCGGCTTGGCCATCTTGTCGCGCCGGGCCTCTCGGCGGCTTCTCAGGCCTCTGCGGTGGAGCGGCTGAGGACCGGATCGGCATCGATTTCTAGTTCCTCCAAACTCAGCGCCACCATCAACTCGGCATGGCAGTCCGGAAGCAAGCGGCCGAGCGCCTCCTCGACTTTGCGCAGGCGACGCTGGACCGTGTGGCGATCCACCGTCAGCGCCGCCGCAGCCGTAGCTGCATTGAGCCCGGCTGAGAAGTAGGCGCGTAGGGTTTCGCGCAGGACAGCGCCGGAATCGCCGTGGCCCTCGAGCGGTGCCAAGTAGGTCTCAATCAGCGACCTGGTGAGGGCGTCGTCGCGCAGCACAGCGGCGAGCAGGATCACGTCACGGGCGCGGGTCAGTCGCTGTGGTTTGCGCAGCATTACCTCCTGAGCTGCCTGCGCCTCACGATGGGTTAGTCGCCAACCATCGAGTCCGCTGCGCGGCTCGCCGACCGCCAGCGACGCATCTCCGGCGACGCCGTCGGAGAGCATCCGCTCGACATCGGGAGCCGCCAGGGGTCTGCGGGCGCCGAGCCAAACCCAGACGATGCCGCTGCCGCGGGGCACGATCAGGACCTGACTGTCGAGCCCCGCCGCCAGGGAGCGCGCGCAGGCCTCGGCCTTGACGCCCTTGACGATCATGCCGAGGTGCCAGGCGTCAAAGGTGTATTCGAGGCCGCCGATGTCGGCGGGACTCTCGCCTGCCACCAGGCGCTGCACCCGTTCGGCCAGGCGCTGGGTCGGCGAGCGCCTCATCCGCGCGACCTCGTCCATGTACTCGGTCGCCACAGCGGCCATCAGCCGGTCCACCTGGGGCCCGTGTGTGCGTAGAACCTTGCGCAGATCCTGGCTCGGGAAACGGTCGGCTTCGTCCATGATGAAGTCGCCGAGCAGCCTGTCACCGGCCGCATAACGGCGCAGAACCGTGTCCAGCCTCACCCCGGCGCGCGCCGAGCGCCGCGCCTGCTCTGCCGCGGTGGAGGGAATCGGGCCCATCCACTCTTCGCCTTTCTCGATATGGGCGAGAGCAAAGTCCAGAGATTCGCTGACCGTCGCTCGCAAGCCCGCCACGTACTCGGGGTCTTCTTCCCCCACTGACTCCGAGAGGGTGCGAGCGCGGGCGAAGATCGCGTCTTCGATCTCGGTCAAACGCTCCCGCAGGCGGATGACCAGCTCGGAGCGGATCGTCGGCAGCGACTTGGCATGGCCATGCGCCAAGCGACTCACCAAGCACCGCACCACGGCAGCGAGCGCAGACAAAACTCAGAACAGCACGACGGAAACTCCCCTGTCGTCATCCTTCCTCAACCTCCCGTACACACGGTAGTACCCAACCTGGAAAGCGTCAACTGTGGCAGCTTCGGCCGCTTTTTGCAGTCTTTGTACGACATGTACAAGACGGGGGAAACTGATTGCCATTGCATGCTCAAGCCTGGCCAGGGCCGTGCCGATGTCTCGACTCCGCGGAGCATTCGCTCCGACAACTTGCGAGAGGAGAGGCAATGTCCTGGACCACCAAGAGGCGCGCGCTGATAGCGCTCGGCTGCACCTGCGCGCTTGCGATCGCCGGCGTCGCGCTGGCTTATTTCACCTCGTCTGGCTCGGGAACCGGCAACGCCACGGTCGGCTCCAGCTCGGCGGTGACGCTGCACGCGACCGTGTCCTCCAACCTGTATCCAGGCACGTCCTCGCCGGTCAGCTTCACGGTTGACAACCCGTCGCCGGGCTCGCAGCGGGTCGGCACGATCACCCTGAGCAGCATCAGCGTCGATGCCGGTCACTCGACCTGCAGCACGACGATCACCGGCGGCAATCCCGACTTTGCGATGCCCGCGGTGACCGTCAACCAGACCTTCGCAACCGGCAACGGCCAGAGCGTAACCCCCACCGGGACCCTGACGATGAAAGAAACCGGCGTCAATCAGGACGCCTGCCAGGGCGCGACGATCACGCTGCACCTGACCAACAACTAAGCGGCCGGGCGGGCGGGGGCGCGGCATGGTGCAGAGCGGCCGTAACGGTCTCGAGGCGCTGATCGGGCTGGTCGCGATCGGCGCCTTCTTCGCCGCTGCCGCCTTGGCTGCAAGCCGGCACGCCCCCGTGGCGGGCCCGGAAGGCAAGGCGCAAACCGGGCGAGCGCCGAAACCGGTGATCGTCGATCACCCGGAAGCCAAATCGCCGTCGACGAGCGCGCGCTTCGATTTCACCATCCGCACGCAGGGGGCGCGTTTCCAGTGCCGCCTCGATCGAATGCGGTGGCAAACCTGCAAACCGCCCGTCTTCTTCGCTGGGCTAACCGTTGGCCGACACAGGTTCTCGGTTCGCGCGCTGGACCGTCAGCGGCGGCACGGCCCCGCCAAGAGGTTCCGCTGGACGGTCCTGGAATCGAAGGAGTTCTCGATCGTCCCGGAGCTCTCCGGCCTGAACATGCTCTACCCCGGCGCGCCGCCGGTAACGCTGCCGCTGACCGTGCAGAACCCCAACTCGGCACCGATACGCGTCACCGAATTGCTGGTCTCGGTCGTAGCGGATCCACCGGGGTGCGCCAGCGCCGACAACCTCGCCTTAGGCCAGTCGAACACCTCGCGTTCGTTGCCGCTCAAGGTGCCCGCCGGGGGATCTGTCCGCCTGCCCGCGCAGGGCGTCCTGCCGCCGACGATCCAACTGCGTGACCTGCCGGTCAACCAAGACGCTTGCAAGGACGCTCGTTTCCCGCTTGAGTTCAGGGGGAGCGCCCGCGGATGAGACGGCCGCTGGCCACCCGAATCGCGGGAGCGCTCGCGACCGCCGCTTTGATCGTGGCTCTCTGCGGTAGCGCCTTCGCCTACTTCTCGACCACCGGCGCCGGCGACGCAACCGCGAGCGTGGCGACATTCTCCGCACCGACGATCTCCTCGGCGCTACCCGCGGTCGGCGGCACCGTGGCCCTGACCTGGACTGCGGTCATCCCGCCCGGGTCCGGCACGGTCACCTACGCCGTGATCCGCGACGGCGGCGAACCGGCGGGCAACTGCCCCACCGTCTCCTCGCGGGGAACCGGTGTCACCTGCACCGACAGCGGGCTCACCGTCGGCGCGCACATCTACACCGTGACCGCGAAGTGGCGCACCTGGAACTCGACGAGCGGTTCCACGCAGGCGAAAATCACCGTTGGGACGGTGACTCACTTCACGATCGCTGCCGCGTCCACTACACCGGGGGTCAGCGTCGCCGACAACCTGACGATCACCGCGCTCGACGAAAAAGACAGCACGGTGACGACCTACACCGGCTCCCACAGCCTCACCTTCTCCGGCGCTTCCGCCAGCCCCAGCGGCAGCAACCCGACCGTCGCCAACAGCAGCGGCACCGCCGTGGCCTTCGGCAGCGCGACCGCGATCAGCTTCACCGCCGGCGTCGCCAGCGTCATCTCCTCGACCAAAAACGGCGTGATGAAGCTCTATAAGGCAGGTGCGGCGAGCATCTCGGTCAGCGAGGGATTGATCGATAGCGAACCGGATCTCGCTGTGACAGTCGCGCCGGGGGCGGCATCGAAAATCAGCTTGAGCGCCGCCTCGACTACGCCGACCGCGGGCGCGACCGACAACCTGACGACCACTGCGCTCGACGCCTATGGCAACGTCGCAACCACCTACACCGGATCGCGCAGCCTCACCTTTTCGACGGCCTCGGCGAGCCCCAGCGGCGAAATCCCAACGGTCACCGACAGCTCCGGCGCCGCGATCGCCTTCGGCAGCGCGACCGCGATCGATTTCACCGCTGGCGTGGCAAGCGTCTCGGGCTCGAGCAACGGCGTGATGAAGCTCTACAAGAGCGGCTCGACCAGCCTCAAAGTCAGCGATGGCACGTTCACCAGCGCGGTGGTCACCGTGACCGTGGCTGGTGCGACCGCTATGAAGCTCTCGCTGAGCGCCGCCTCGACTACGCCGACCGCGGGGGCGGCCGACAACCTCACCATCACCGCCCTCGACACGTACGGCAACACCGCGACCGCTTACACGGGCGCCCACAACATCACCTTCTCGGGGGCAAATGCAAGCCCCAGTGGGGCCGCCCCCACCGTGGTCAACAGCGCCGGCACGGCGGTCTCCTTCGGTACTGCGACCGCGCTCAACTTCACCGCCGGCGTTGCCGCGGTTGCCTCCTCGAAAAACGGCGTGATGAAACTCAACAAGGTCGAGACCGCCAGCGTCACGGCCACCGATGGCTCGATCTCGACCTCGTCCGGCCTAGCCATCACCGTCAGCATTGGCGCCGCCGCGAAGCTTAACCTTACCCACGTGACGGTCAGCGCCGGCAGCATCGGCGCCGGCTGCTTTTTCACCTGTACGATCACCAGCTTGGGCAACAGCGGCACGGTCAAAGCCAATGTTGCCGTCACCGACAGCGTCGGTAACCCGATTTCGGCGCTCGGCACCGGCCACGCGGTGAAAATCACCGCGACCACCGGCAGCACGATCGTCGGTACCCCGCTCGCAATCCCCAGCACCGGCATCGCCGAAACCGCCACGCAGTTCACCTACACCTCGAAGTCGAGCGGCGCCTTCACCGACACGATCACGGTCGCAACCTCCGAAGGCACGGTCTACACCAGCGCGACGGCGACCACCAGCCGCTAGCGCGGCTGGATCAGAACTCGATCACGCTGCGGATCCCGTCCTGGGCCTCCATCAACTCGAAGCCGCGATTGACTTCGTCGAGGCTGAGGCGATGGGAGATGAAGGGCTCGACGTCGATCTCTCCAGCCATAGCGCGGTCGATCAAGACGGGGACTTGGTCGCGACCCTTGACGCCGCCAAACGAAGAGCCAGCTACGCGACGGCCGGTGATCAACAGGCGGGGGATCACGTCGAGGGTCTCCCCCTTGCCGGCCACTCCGGCTACGGTGCAAAGGCCCCAGGCCATGCGCGCGGCTTCGACCGCCTGGCGCATCACGGCGACGTTGCCGGTCGCCTCGAAGGTGTAGTTGGCGCCAAAGCCACCGGTCATCTCAAGGATCTCCTCGACGGCGCCGTCGCCCCCTTCGATTGTGTCCGTCGCCCCCTGGCCGCGAGCCAGCTCGAGCCTGTCCGCCGAGAGGTCGACGCAGACGATGCGCTCGGCGCCCTGCAGGCGACAGCCAGCGACCGCGCCCAGGCCAACCATGCCCGCGCCAAAGACGACGCAGATGCTGCCAGGGGTCACGGCGGCGGTGTTGATCGCCGCGCCGAGACCAGTCGAGAGGCCGCAGGCGAAAAGGCAGGCATGCTCGAACTTGGCCTCGGGGTCGATCTTGGCCAGGGCGATCTCCGGCATCACCGTGTACTCGGCGAAGGTCGAGCAGCCCATGAAATGGCGGATCTCGTCGCCGTCGCGCTGAAGGCGCGTAGTTCCATCGGGAAGGAAGCCTTTGTTCTGCTGCTCGCGGATCGCCATACAGAGGTTGGTTCGCGGATCGATGCAGTGGACGCACTCGCCGCACTGGGGCGAGAAGAGCGTGACGACGTGGTCGCCCGGCGAGAGCGAGGTCACGTCCGGACCAACACGCTCGACAACGCCGGCCCCCTCGTGGCCAAGCACGGCCGGCGCATATCCGGACGGGTCGGCCCCCGAGGCGGTGTAGAGATCGGTGTGGCAGACGCCGCAGGCGACGAGGCGGACAAGCGCCTCGCCGGCGCGCGGCTCGGCCAACTCGACCTCCTGGACTCCGAGCGATTTCCCAAACTCCTCCAGAACTGCAGCACGCATCCTCATCGCAGCAAAGTATCTCGAACTCGTTCATCACATCTGACCAATAGGCTCAGCACCGCACTGCCCGGCAGATGGGAAGGGGAGAACGTGAAGCTGGTAATCGGCATCGTCCGTCCGGAGAAAACCAACGACGTCTTGGAGGCGCTGTTTCGCGCCGACGTGCGCGGCGTCTCGATGAGTCGCGTACAGGGTCACGGGGGTGAGCTGGAGCGGGTCGAGACCTACCGTGGCACGACTGTCCAGATGGGCCTCTCCGAGAAGGTCCGGCTGGAGATCGCCGTCTCGGACGAGTTCGTCCAACCCACGATCGATGCCCTCTGCGAGGGCGCCCGCACCGGCGAAGTCGGCGACGGCAAGATCTTCGTCATGCCGCTCGACCGGGCGGTGCGCATCCGCACCGGCGACACCGACATGGGCGCCGTCACCCCGGTGGACAAGCGATGACGGCCCCGATCATGGCTGCGGCCACGCAGGTCGACACCGGCGACACCGCCTGGATGCTGGTCGCAACCGCGCTGGTGCTGATGATGACCCCCGCCCTGGGCCTCTTCTACGCCGGCCTGGTGCGCTCGAAGAACACGCTCAACACCTTCATGATGTGCGCCGCGGCGATCGCCGTCGCCACCGTCACCTGGGCGGCGGTCGGTTACTCACTCGCCTTCGACGGCGACGGCAGCATCATCGGCGGCTTCGGCAACGCCTTCCTCAACGGGGTCGACTTTCTCCCTCGCGAAGGGACGACGATCCCCGAGCTGGTCTTCATGGCCTTCCAGGCGACCTTCTGCATCATCACCGTCGCCCTCGTCTCGGGCGCGGTGGTCGAGCGCATGCGCTTCAGCGCCTTCCTCGTCTTCGCCGCCCTCTGGTCGGTGCTGGTCTACGCCGTGCTCGCCCACTGGGCGTTCGGCGGCGGCTGGCTGCAGGCCGGCGGCACGCTCGACTTCGCCGGCGGCGTCCCGGTCGAGATGGGCTCCGGCTTCTCGGCCCTGGCGGCGGCGCTGGTCGTCGGCGCCCGCAAGGACTACGGGCGCCAGGCCCTGCTCCCCCACAACGCCGTCTACGTGCTGCTTGGCGCCGGCCTGCTCTGGTTCGGCTGGTTCGGCTTCAACGGCGGCAGCGGCTTCTCAACCGGCGACGCCAGTGTGCTCGCCTTCACCAACACCCTGCTCTGTCCCGCCTGCACGCTCGTCGTCTGGTTCGCCCTCGACCTGATCCGCGGGCGCAAAGTGACGGCGATCGGGGCGGCGACGGCGATCGTCGTCGGCTGCGTCGCGATCACCCCGGCCGGCGGTTTCATCAGCCCGGGCTGGGCGATGGCGCTCGGTGCCCTCGCGGCGCTGCCCAGCTACGCGATCATCGTCTGGCGCGCGCGGACGCGGGTCGACGAGACCCTCGACGTCCTCGCCGCCCATGGCATGGCGGGGTTCTTCGGCATCCTCTTCATCGGCTTCTTCGCCGAGTTCGCCTGGAACGGGGTCTCCGACGGCCTCTTCTACGGCAACGCAGCTCAACTCGGGGACCAGGCGCTGGCGGCCTTGGCGGCCCCGGTCTACGCCTTCACGGTCACCTTTGTCCTCTTGAAGCTAATCGGAGCGGTGATGCCCCTGC
Source organism: uncultured Solirubrobacterales bacterium (assembly GCA_963703175.1). GTDB lineage: Bacteria > Actinomycetota > Thermoleophilia > Solirubrobacterales > 70-9 > VRUE01. Next base: position 2,215,557 of record OY969794.1, on the reverse strand, counting down.
GGGCGACCGAACATCAGGAGGCGATCGGCATGGACGTCGTCCAGCACGGCGAGGAGGCCTACGTGACGGGCGAGGGGGCGATTCTGATCACCCCGGAGGCCGGCATCGAGGCGGCGCTGCCGGTCGCGGACCCCGGCTAGCCCGCGCTACGGCGTCAAGGCGCGGACCAGATCGGCGGCCGGCCTGACGTCGGCGATTCGCGCCACCGTCTCCCCTGCGTAGAGGGCTCCGGCATCTAGCAGCGTCTCGGGACCGTCGTCGGTGGGCCCCGCCGGCGACAGCACTCGGCTGCCGGGGCGCTGGGCGCGCATCATCCGCAGCTGCAGCGACGTCGGCGTGTAACGCGCGCCGGGCGCGAGCAGACGATTGATCAGCCGGTTCAGCGTCGGGCCGCGCCGGTCACCTGCCAACCAACGCTCCGTCGCAGCGTTGGCGACGACGCGATGGGGCGCCGGCCAGCCCGCGCCGAAGAGCTCGGTGAGGATCGTGTCCTGCGTCTCGAGCAGGCGCTGGCGGTAGCCGGGGTGCGCGCTGCTCTCCTCGGAGAGCAGGAAGCGGGTGCCGGCCACCGCGGCACTCGCCCCGGCCTCTAGCGCTTCTTCCACATCGTTTCGCTCGGCGATGCCGCCGGCAAGCAGCAGCGGATAGCTAGCCGGCAGGGCGCCCTTGATTTGGCCCAGCAGCTCGAGCGCCGGCGTGCGCCCGCGCACGTGACCGCCCGCCTCGACGCCCTGGACGATCACGGCATCGGCGCCCGCCGCATGAGCCAAGCGTGCCTCGGCCACCGAACCGCATTGGTGCATCCAGGTGCCAAGGGTGCGTCTCCGTGGCTTACCCCAGAAGGTGACGACCACGTCGGCCTCACCCGCCACGGAAAACCAGTCGCGGCGGACGAAGGGCAGCAGTATGTTGACCGCCAGCGGCCGTCCGGTCAGCGCCCGCGCCGCCGCCAGCTCGCGCCGGATCGACCCGGCGCCGTTGACAGCGATGGTCCCCAGTCCCCCGGCCTCCGAGACAGCCGCCGCAAGCTCATGACGACTCATCCCGCCGCCCATTCCGGCTTGGACGACGGGCGTCTCCAGACCAATGCGTTCGAGCAAGGACACGCCTGCAGTCTAAGTTCGCGGGCCTTAGCTGCTGTCTCGCTGCTGCCGCTCGACCTCGGTGAGAGTAGCGATGTCGTCCAGATCGCCAGGCCGCCCGGCCGCGCGCTTCATCCCCCAGGGCCGAACCCTGAGCGGCCGAGGCGGCGCTTGCGCCGCCCTCAGCCCTCCTCGGCGAGGATCGCGTAGATCCTGCGGCGCGTTTCGTCGAGCAGTTCGCGGACCCGGCGCTGCTGGCTCTCATCAGCGGCGTGGAAGACCTGGCCGATCGAGTGGTGCAGCTTGCGCACTGAGTCGCCCAGGTGGATCTGCTCCGGGTCGGCTCCGGCACGGACGGCGTCCCAGGGAGTCTCCTCGCCGGCGCGCGACTGCTGCTCCGTCTTGCCGCTCTCGGTGAGCGTGAAGCGGCGCTTGCCGTCGATCTCCTGACCGCTGATCAAGCCCTCGTCCTCGAGCATCTGCAAGGTGGGATAGATCGAACCGGCGCTCGGAGTCCAGGCGCCCTCGGTGCGCTCCTCGATCTCCTTGATCATCTCGTAGCCGTGCATCGGCCGCTCGGCGAGCAGGCCCAAAGCGGCAGCGCGAACATCGCCCCGCCTCGCTCGGGGACCGCCTCTGCCCCGGCCCTGCCGAAAGCCTCGGCTGCGGGCGAACTCCTCGCGCCTTTGAACGCCGTGTCGTGGATTGCATCTGTAGTGCATCGGAATGCCTTTCGGTGAAGTTCTATTAAGACTAACGCGATATATCGTAACGCATCGCGTTAGTCTCCGTCCATTCGCTTGCGACGGTCGGCGGGGATACTCAACTGACGGGCGAGCGAGAAACAACCTTGAAGGAAGCGAGCAACCATGAAGAAGAGCGGCTCGAAGGAAGGAAAAGGAGGAGATTCTCCCTCTCAGCTGATAGACGCGAGAATCGAGGAGCTGAACGATTGGCGAGGCGAGACGCTCGCTCGGATCCGAACTCTCGTCAAGCAGGCCGATCCTGAAGTCGTCGAGGAGTGGAAATGGAGAGGCGTTCCGGTGTGGTACCACGCCGGCATGATCTGCACCGGTGAGACGTACAAGAATGCCGTGAAGATGACCTTCGCCAAGGGCGCCTCCTTGGAGGACCCTTCAGGGCTCTTCAATTCCAGCCTCGAGGGCAACACCAGGCGTGCGATCGATTTCCATGAGGGCGACAAAATCGATGAAGGGGCGTTGAAGGCGCTCATTCACGCCGCTGTGGCACTGAACACGTCCTCAGCCGGCTAGCGGCCGGCGCGCAGCGCCGCGCCGAGGCGACGGCGCTCGTCAAATCTGCCTGGTCGAGGTCAGCCAGGCCTATTCCTGACCGCAGACCTTGAGGCCGTATTCCCTTGCCTTCTTGTTTGCCGGGCCGAACGGATCCGACTTGGCGGTGAACAGCGCTTCCGGATCTTCTTCGGCTTCTTCGATGCCTTGGTCGAGCGAGTCGAGCATTGCCGAGATTTCAGCTTCGTCCCCACTCGGTGCTCCGAGATCGCGCAGTTCTTCGGACTGGTTCTCGATGTTCGGCACGAGGATCGTTTCGGAGATTTCGACACCCTGCGCATTGGAGGGTTCTTCGTTTTCCTCGAGGCCGTTCTTCTTGGCGAAGGCTTCGAAATCGGCTTCGATTTCGTCGTTGCCCTTCTTGCAGATCGCATCGGCCTGGGCGATGAATTCGGCCTTGGTCACTGACGAGGTGCTCGCGTCGCTGCTACTGCCGCAACCGGCGACGATCGCGATAATCGCCACAGCGACGGCGGTCAGGGCTAGTCCCTTGCTCAACTGGTCTCCTCTGGTCGGTGCAACGAAGCGTTGGCCATGAGCTTCTCTCTTCGTCGTCGCTGCCGAAACCCTTCCGTCAGGGCGCCATCACTACTCGGCCAAAGGCATTGCGGCCCTCCAGGTACTCGTGGGCCGCGGCCGCTTCGGCGAGCGGGAACGACCTGTCGATCTCGACGTGAAGGTCTCCACTGGCCACACGCCCGATCAAGTCGGAGATCATCGGGTGGACTCTGGCGTACTCGGCCAGCATCGCCCCGCCCAGATAGACGCCGCGCAGGGTGTTGTTCTTGCCCCAGAGCAATTTGGCCTCGACGTCGGAGCCGGACCGGGCGGCGACGCCAACGCTGACCAGCGTCCCGCGATAGGCCAACGCCTCTATCCCGTCCACTAGGTTCTTGCCGCCGATCGAGTCGAGGATGACGTCGACGCCGCGACCGTCGGTCAGCTCGCGGACCCGGTCGACAAAGCTTTCGTTCGCATAGTTGATGCCGTGGTCGAGCCCAAACGACTTCAAGCGCTCGAGTTTCTCGTCGCCCGAAGCGGTCGAAATCACCGTCGCGCCCGCCTGCTTGGCCATCTGAATGGCCGCCATCCCAACACCGCCGGCGCCGGCTTGTATGAGCACGGTCTGCCCCTGCTCGAGGTTCGCAGCAGTGAAGAGGCACTCCTGCGCGGTGCCGTAAGCGACCGGGACACAGGCGGCCACCGCAGGGTCGAGCCCCTCGGGGACGGGCCAAGTCATGGCCGCCGGCACGGACCGCTTCTCGGCATGTGAGCCATTCGCGTTGAGAGCGACCACCTTCTCGCCGACAGCGGGAGTCTCGACCCCAGCGCCGACCTCGATCACCGTGCCCGCACAGAGATAGCCGACGATGTACGGCGTCGACGATGGCGGCGAGCCGGCGCGGGCGAGGAGATCGCCGCCCTCGATGCTGATCGCCTCGACATCGAGCAGCACGTAGCCGTCGGGGCAGGTCGGATCGGGGACGTCCTCATAGCGCAGCACATCGGGAGGACCGTTCTCGTATATCGCCGCCGCCTTCACTGGCAGGATCCTATCCCTCCAGCCTCTCTTCCCCTCCGAAAGGAGCCGCCGAAATGCCCAACGAATTCCAGCGCTACCGCGTCCTTTGGCCACTCGTCCCAGCGATGGCGATGGTGATGATCGACTTCACGATTGTCAGCATCTCGGCGACGACGATCCAGAGCGACCTGCACCTCTCCGAGACCGCGGTGCAGTGGCTGGTCACCGCCTACGCGCTCTCCACCGCCGCCTTCGTCGCGCTCGGCGGCAGGCTCGGCGACATTTTCGGCCATCGCCGAATCGTCATCACCGGGATCGTCCTCTTCGCCGGCAGCTCGCTGATGTGCGGCCTGGTGCCGGACAGCGCCGAGCTCTCGGTCCCATGGTTGATCTTCTTCCGGGTCCTGCAGGGTGTCGGCGGGGGGCTGCTGATTCCCTCGGCGACGGTCCTGGTGCTCGACGCCTTCCCGGGAACGAGCGCGGCAAGGGTCTGGCGATTTTCTTCATCGTCAGCGGGCTGTTCACCGCTATCGGGCCGGTTGCCGGCTCCTACCTGACCGAGTTCTGGACCTGGCGGGCGATCTTCTGGATCAACGTGCCGGTTGCGCTGCTCTCGCTGATCGAGTTCAAATTCGCCAAGCTCAACGACGTCAAAAACCCGGCCCGGCTGGACGTGCGCGGCGCGGTTCTGATCGTCGTCGGGATGGGCCTTACCGTGCTTGGGATCCAGCAATCCACCGAATGGGGCTGGGATAGCCCGGCCACGCTTGGCTCGATCGTCGCCGGACTGGCGGTCCTCGCCCTCTTCGTCTCGGTCGAGCGCAAGACCGAAGACCCGCTGATCGACATCAACGCGATGATCGCCAACCGGCCGTTCGCGGTAGACAATCTCCTTACCTTCCTCGTCTTCGGCCCCTGGCTGGCGGTCTTCTTCTTCGGCAGCATGTACTTCCAGATCGCGGTCGGTCAAGAACCGACCCAGGCGGGCTTCTCGATCCTGACGATGTTCTACTCGTTCTTCGTCGCCGCGCGTATCGGCGGCGGCTGGATGGACAAGTACGGCGCCAAGAAACCGGCCTCGATCGGCTTTCTCTTGGGCACGATTGGGATGATCGTCTGGGCGGGCGAGCTCTCGGAACTGAGCCACTCCGAAACCCTGATCGGGATGCTGCTGACCGGCGCCGGCTTCGGCCTCACCTTCTCGCCGCTCAACACCGACGCGCTCAACCGGCTCCCCGACTCGATGCGCGGCCAGGGCTCCGGCATCGTTCAGACCTTCCGCAACTTCGGCTCGGCGGTCGGCATGGCGATCATGGGCAGCATCGTCGCCGGCGCTACGGATCTGACCGGCGCCGCGGGCCCCGGGAACTTCGCCGCCGCGATGGAGATCGCCTTCTACGTCGGAGCCGCGATGCTCGGCATCGGCTACGTGGCAGCGCGCATCCTGATGCCCGCGGGCAAACAGGAGGGCATCGAGTAGCTGCAGGTCAGCCGTGCCCGACCCAACTCAGTGGAACTTTGTGTCCCTCGTAGGGGACACAAAGTTCCATAATCAGCGCTGACCGGCGTCGAGCAGGCCCGCGACTAGCGCGGCGAGGCGCTCGCCACGCGAGGTCAGTACGTACTCGGTGTGCGGCGGGCGACCCGGCACCAGGCGCCGCTCGACGATCTGCTCGGCCTCGAGCTGCTCAAGGCGCTCGGACAGAGTCGTCGGCGAGACCCCGGGTAGCGACTGGCGGAACTCGTTGAAGCGACTAGCGCCGCTGGAGCAGGCGTAGATCGTCGCCAGCGTCCAGCGACGCTCGAGCAAGCCGGCGGCCGCCCGCAGCTCGGGCGGCACCGGTGCGCAGCTACGACATCGCGGTGACATCTGCCCCGCTCTCGGCCGGCTCAAGCGCCTGCGCGAGGACCTCGTCGACGCTCATTACCGGGTGGAAGGTCATCTGCTCGCGCACCTCCTCGGGAACCTCATCGAGGTCACCGCGGTTGCGCTCGGGCAGGATCACCTCGGTCAACCCAGCAGCGTGCGCGGCGAGCACCTTCTGCTTGAGGCCGCCGATCGGCAGCACCCGGCCCTGCAGCGTCACCTCGCCGGTCATGCCGACGGTGTGCTTCACCGGCCGCCCCGAGAGCAGTGAGACCAGCGCGGTGGTCATCGCCGTGCCGGCGCTGGGGCCGTCCTTGGGGATCGCCCCCGCCGGAACGTGCAGGTGGAACTCGCGCTGGAAGCGCTCGGGGTCGATACCGAGCTCCTCGGCGTGCGAGCGGGCGTAGGAGAGCGCGATCCGCGCCGACTCCTTCATCACGTCGCCGAGCTGCCCGGTCAGGACGAGACCCTTGTCGCCGTCCATCGCCGTCGCCTCGATGAAGAGGACGTCGCCGCCGGTTCCGGTGACCGCGAGCCCAGTCGAGACGCCGGGAATCGCGGTGCGCTCGACCGACTCCTGAAAGAAGCGCTGGCGCCCGAGGGCATCGCGCAGGGCCGCGTCGTCGAGCACGATCGGGCCGTCGGCCTCGCCCGAGGCGATCCGGGTCGCGGCGCCGCGCAGCAGCTTGCCCAACTCACGCTCGAGCTGGCGCACGCCGGCCTCGCGGGTGTACTCGGCGATCACCGCGCGGAGGATCTCGTCGCCGACCTCGACCTCGTCCGGCGCCAGCCCGTTGCGCTTCAGCTGGCGCGGCAGCAGGTAGCCCTTGGCGATCGCCAGCTTCTCCTCGGTCGTGTAGCCGTCGAAGGCGATCGTCTCCATGCGGTCCAGCAGGGGAGCGGGAATGGTGTCGGTCAGGTTCGCCGTCGCTAGGAAGACGACCTCGGAAAGGTCGACCTCGACGTCGAGGTAGTGGTCGCGGAAGGAGTGGTTCTGCGCCGGGTCGAGCACCTCCAGCAGCGCCGCCGAGGGGTCGCCGCGCCAGTCGGAGCCGACCTTGTCGACCTCGTCGAGCAGGATCACCGGGTTCATCGTGCCGGCGTCGCGCAGGGCACGGACGATCCGCCCCGGCAGGGCGCCGATGTAGGTGCGGCGATGGCCGCGGATCTCAGCCTCGTCGTGCAAGCCGCCGAGGCTGATGCGGACGAACTCGCGTCCCAGAGCGCGGGCGACCGACTCGCCGATCGAGGTCTTGCCGGTGCCGGGCGGCCCGACCAGGGTCAGGATCGCGCCGTTGGCGCGGCTGTCCTCATCGCCCTTGCCGCGTTCCTCGCGCAGCTTGCGCACGGCGATGAACTCGGTGATCCGTCGCTTGACGTCGTCGAGCCCGGCATGGTCGGCGTCGAGCACCTCGCGCGTGTAGACGGGGTCGAGTCGCTCCTCGGAGCGCTTCGACCACGGCACCGCGATCAGCCAGTCGAGATAGCTGCGGATCATCGAGGACTCGGGCGACTGCTCACCCTGGCGCTCGAGCCGGCGCAGCTCTTTCTCGGCCTGCTCGGCGACCGCCTCCGGCATCTCGGCCTCGGCGATCTTGCGCTCGTACTCCTCGATCAAACTGCCCTCGTCCTCGCCCAGCTCCTTGCGGATCGAGTCCATCTGTTTGCGCAGGAAGTAGTCGCGTTGCTGCTTCTGCGCGCCGGACTCAACGTCCTCGCGAATGCGGCTGCGCACCTGCAGCTCGGCGAGACGCTCGCGCTGCAGTTCGACCGCCAGCTCGAGGCGGGCGGTGACGTCCAGAGTCTCCAACAAGCCCAGCTTCTGCTCGATCGTGAGGTCGGGACTGAGCCCAGAGGTATCAGCGAGCGCTCCCGGCTCCTCGACCGAACGCAGGAAGGCGGCAATGCGCCCGTCGTCACCACGCAGCTCGAGGATCTCCTCGACCACGGCGCGGTACTCGCGCTCCAGCTCGTGGGTGTGCTCGTCGTCGGGATGCCCATCGTGGGCCTCTTGGACCTCGACATGAAGCGAGTCGCCCTCGCTGTCCTCGCCGGCAAGCGCCGCGCCAGCCAGCCCGCGGTGTAGACCAAGGACGGTTGCTACTGGAGTGCCGCCGCGCGAACGACCGCGCTCGATTACCTCGGCGACAACGCCAACGCGGCCAAACTCATCATCGCGGCGGGGAAGCAGGAAGATCCGCTCCTCCTCACCGGTATCGATCGGAAGGGTGGCGGTGACACCTGGGAAGACGATCGCATCGTCGAGGGGAATCAGAAGGTATGCCATATCCAGTCCAGTTTCTGTAGTTAGTCTTCCAACAGGATAGCGCGGCGATGCGTCAGGTCAACTCGGTTGGCGCCCGAAGCGCTGCTCATACTGGCGGCGTGCGGCGGATCGCCCCAGTCATCGCGTGCCTCGCCATCCTGCTCGCGGGCTGCAGCGAAAGCAGCACGGTCAGGCCGCACGCGACGGAGCGCACCGTCACGACCTTCGTCGTCAAGCACACCGGCTACCGCCCCACCGACATGCGATGCCCGGCGGGTGTCCCAGCCGAGGTCGGCACCCGGTTCCAGTGCCATTTCAGCGGCCCCAAGGGCCCTTACACCGCGTACGTGCGCATCCTCAGCGTCGACGGCGAACGGGTCGTCGACCACATCGTCACGCGGCCGAGAAAGAGCAACGGTGCGGACGGATCCGATCCATCCGCCTCCGTGCAGCCGCCGAATTAGAAAACCCGGGTCGGTACCCTGACGACGATGAGTACGTCGGCTGAGTTGCAATCGCTCCCGGGCGCTCGTCTGGTGCAAGACGGGGTCACCGATCTGAAAGCAGGCCGCGAATCCGCCGAGGCCTTGCTCGTCTCGATCGGGGCGTCCCGTCTGCGATCGGTGGGCGTCGAGCTGTCTTCTCCAATCCCGTACGCCGAGCACAAGCTCTATCTGCTTCTCGCATCCGAGAAGGGCAACGGTGCGCACTCTGCATATAACGCCCTCATCCGCCGGCTCGTCAGCTTCGAGCGGGCGGCAGCATGCGCGAGCTAGTCGACTCCTCCCGCATCGAGCGGTTCATGCGTGAATTGGGGCGAGCCGTCGATGTGGACGGTCACGTCTATCTCACCGGCGGGGCAACCGCGGTTCTTCATGGCTGGCGAGATACGACGATCGACATCGACATCAAGCTCATTCCAGATCGCGACGAGATCTTGCGCGAGATACCTCGACTCAAGGAGAAACTGAACCTCAACGTCGAGCTGGCAGCCCCGTCGGATTTCATCCCGTTGCCTCGAGGATGGGAGGATCGAAGCCCCCTGATCCGCCGGGAGGGCAGGCTCTCGTTCCACCACTTCGATCCTGTTGCCCAGGCGCTATCGAAGGCGGAGCGCGGGCATGAGCAGGACATTCGCGACGTTCGGGAGATGATCGCCGCGCACCTGGTCAACCCCGCCGACGCCCTCATACAGTTCGAAGCGATCGAGCCCGAGCTGTACCGCTTCCCCGCGATCGATCCAGTCTCATTTCGGGCGGCCGTAGAGGCCCTCTTCGCGCGGTCATAGGAGTCGGAGCACTGCGCTACGGTGTCCGCGTGGATCCGGAGCGCGCCAAAGAGCTGCTTGCCCGCGAGCGGGAGCAGATCGAGCAGGAGATCGCGAGGATCGAGCGCGAAGGCCCCGAGGAGGGAGACGGTCGAGTAGAGCCCGGCGACCTCAACTCGGAGAACCTCTACCAAGACGAGCTCGACGCTGGCCGCAGTCAGGACCTGAAAGCCCGGCTGGCTTCCGTCGAGCGAGCCGAGGCCCGCCTGGATGCAGGCACCTACGGGCAATCGACCCAGAGCGGTGCGCAGATCCCCGACGAGCGCCTCGAGGCCAACCCGACCGCCGAGCTGACGGTCGAGGAGCAGGCGCGCAGCGTCCCTAATCAGTAGTCAGACGACTACGGCGGGTCACAGGAGTTACGCAGGGCCGGCAATGGCCGAGCGGGCGCGGGCTGCCCGAACCGCGGCTGAGAGGGTGTCGATGTCGTAGGCGCCCTCGTGGCGGCGCTCGTTGACGAAGAAGGTCGGCGTGCCGGTGACGCCGCTGATGTCGGCCGAGTCGACGTCTTCCTCTACCCGGGGTGCGTGGGCATGGTGGCGTAGGTCCTCGCGGTAGCGGTCGAGGTCGAGATCCAGCTGCTCGGCGTAAGCGTGGAGGTCGAGTGGGCGCAGATCGCCCTGGTGGTCGAGCAGCAGGTCGTGCATCTCCCAGAAGGCGCCCTGGGCGGCCGCCGCCTCCGCCGCCTCAGCGGCGAGCTCGGCATTCGGATGGACGTCGGAGAGCGGCAGGTGGCGCCAGACGTAGCGGACATCGCCGAAGTCGCCCAGCAGCTCGCGCATGACCGGCTCGGCCCTGCCGCAGTACGGGCACTCGAAGTCGCCGTACTCGACCACCGTTACCGGAGCCTCGGCGGGGCCGCGCACATGATCGCGCTCGGGATCGACCGGCACGCCGAGGTCGGTGAGCGCCTCCGAGCTGCCCAGCAGGGCACGGATCCGCGCCCGGCGGGGGAGCATCGCGGTGGCGCGGAAGACAAGCCAGGTCAAGGCGGAAGCGCCGAGCGCGGCGCTGAGCACGCCGAGCTTCGCCTCGCGCAGCTCGGCCCCGTGGAAGGCGAGCGCCGCGATTAGCAGGGAGACGGTAAAGCCGATTCCGGCGATCGCGCCCCCTCCAGCAGTCGCCGCCCAACCCACCGGCGGCCGCAACCGGCCGCGGCTCAGCTTGGTCACCAGCCAGGAGGTGCCAGCAACGCCTACGGGCTTGCCGAGCACGTAGCCGAAGATGATTCCAAGCGTGATCGGTGACGAGTAGGCGCGCGCGAGGAAGTCGCCATTGAGCGCGATGCCGACGTTGGCCAGCGCAAACAGCGGCACGATCGCGTAGCTGGTCCACGGGTGGTAGAGCTGCAGCAGCCTGGCGTTCGGCGAGACAGCCGCCTCCAACCCGGCGCGGGCGGTGCGGGCAAGCTCCGGCGTTGGTTGCTCGCGGAAGCTGCGGAACAGGTCCGTCGCCCGCTCCAGCTCACCTCGGCCGGCCGGATAGGCCCAAGTGATCAGGCCGACCGCCAGGCCGAGCACGATCGGATCGACGCCCGATTCAAACAGCGCCACCCAGGCGACCGCGGCGAGCAGGACGTAGACGAGGCCGAGGCGGACACCTGCCGCACGGATGGCGAGGATCAGGCCGAAAACCGCGACGGCGATCAGTAGGGGTTCGAGGCTGACGTCGCCGCTGTAGGCGATGGCGATGACTAGCAGCGCGAGCACGTCATCGACGACGATGATCGTCAGCATGAAGCCGCGCAACCGGTCGGGGAACCGGGGTCCGACCAAGGCCAGCATGCCGAGGGCAAAGGCGGTGTCGGTTGACATCGCCACCCCCCACCCCTGCGCCGAGCTGTGGCCGCCGTTAATCGCAAGGTAGATCGCGACCGGCACCGCCATCCCGCCCAGGCCGGCAAGCAAGGGCAGCATCAGGCGGCGGCGCTCGCGCAGCTCGCCTAGGTCGAACTCGCGCCGGACCTCGAGTCCGATGACGAAGAAGAAAAGGGTCATCAGCCCGCTGTTGACCCAGTCGCGAAGGGTCTGGGAGATGCCCGAACTACCGACCTGGATCGAGAGGTGCGTGTGCCAGACGCTCTCGTAAGAAGAGAGATCGATGTTGGCCCACGCGATGGCCACAAGCGCCGCGACCAGAAGCACGCTGGCGCTGCCGGTCTCGGTGGTGAGGAAATCGCGCAGCGGTTCCTGCAGGCTGCGAGCCCAGGCGGTTCGCCCGCTGAAAGCCGATCGTTCCGAGGAGTCGCTCATCGCCCAGCGACATGCAGTTCGAGCGCGTGGATCTGACTTTGGCCATAGGACCCGGTTTGGACCGGACCGGCGGCGCTGATCAGATCACCAATACCGGGAAGCGGGTGAGGGCGCAGACCCTTGCGGACGTCGATCGCGGTCAGGCCGCGCAGGGTGATGCCCTGCGGATCGGCGACGACAAAATGGGCGTCGCCGTCGCCGTCAGGGTCGACCCGCTCGAGGTAGACGATCCGCCCCTCCGTCGTGCGGCAGCTGGGCAGACCTGAAGGGCAGTGCGAAGGAGCGACCGTGCCGCAGCCGGCGGCGAGCATCCCGACGACCGCTAAAGCAGCAGCCAGTCCGCTCTTCAGATGCTCAAGCATCTGCTCAATCTACGGCCATCGCCGGGCCGGCACTGGCGCTCCGCTAGAGCGGCTGCAGGCGGGTCTTCTCGACCCGGGCGAGCTTACGTTTGAGGCGCTTCAATTCAGCGTCCTCGGTAGGCGTACGTTTGTAGCCGCTGTAGGCGATGTTGTGTTTCTCCAGCGGATCGGTCTTCAGGTCGTACATCTCCCACTGCGGCCGTTTGCGGTGATTGACGTCGTAGTACTTGGCCAGCTTCCAGCGCCCTTCGCGGATGCTGACGATGTGGTTTGGTGCTTTCGGGTAGGGGCCGTGCACCTGCCCCGACTGGAAGTCGTCATAAGTGAAGACGACGTAGTCCTGAGTCGAGCGGTTGGAGTTCGGATGCAGGACCAGCTTTGAGTAGTCGACCCCCTGCCAGTTCGCGCGGGCGCTTTTCGGCGTCTCCGCCAAGCTCGCCAGCGTCGGCAGGAAGTCGACATGGGAGACGAGTGCGTTGGTCTTGGCCGGCGCCGGGAACAGTTTCGGGTTCGAGTAGATCAGCGGAACCCGCGTCGCCTCCTCATAGAAGTTGAAGTTCTTCTGCCGCAGGCCGCCGTGGGTCAGCCCCATCTCACCGTGGTCGGCAGTGCGGACCACCAGGGTGTTGTCGAAGAGGCCGGTCTCTTCGAGCTTGTCGAGGACGTTGACCAGGTAGCTATCGGACGAGCGCATCAGGTTGCCGTAGAAGTTCAAGTAGTTGCGCCGCTGCTCGGTGTTTTTCGGCTTGCCGGTGAGGTTGAAGATGCGCAGGAATTCGGCCTGGACCGAGGGCTTGGTCGAGAGGTCTTCGTCCCAGGTGGCCGGCTCGCGGATATTGCCCTCCAGCCAGGAGTCGTCGTAACCAGCTTCTTCGAAAGATTTGCTCGGGTAGAAGAGGACATCGTGGGGGTTGACCAGTGAGATCACCATGAAGAAGGGCTGGTCCTGGGCCGCGGTCGAGCTGAGGTACTGCAGCGCGCCTTCCGCCTCTCCTTCGCCAGTCGAGTTGATGAAACGGCCGTCGTTGTCGATGAAGCCGCCACCGGCCTCGGGGACGGTCTGGTTAGCGCCCGCGTCGGGCGGGTTCCAGCGCGAGAAGCCGTACTTTTCAAGGTCGGCCGGAACAGCATTTCCCTTTTCGGCCGGTTTCGAGCAGTGCCACTTGCCCTTGTAGACGACGTTGTAGCCGGCCGCCTTCATCACCGTGGCGAGGTTCTTCAGTTCAACCGGCAGCTCCACCTGCGGGTTCGTCGGCGGTTCCATTTCTTCCTCGAGCGTGTACTTAACCCCATGCTGGGCAGGGAAGTAACCGCTCATCAAGGTCGAGCGCGCCGGTGAGCACATGCAGGCGTTGGTGAAGGCGCGTTCGAAGCTGAGGCCGTGGCGTCGCAGCCGTCGCATCCCCGGCATGTTCTGGCGCAGCCAGTTCTGCGGGAAGTGCTGAATCGCCCGTTCCTGGTCGGTAAGGAAGAGGACGATGTTCATCCCGGCGACCCCGCGCCGCTTCCCAGTTGCCGCGCCAAGCGCCCGCTCGACCCCAGCACTCTGAGACAGCAGAGCCGCCGCAGCCGCGGTCGCTCCCGACCCGATCAGCTCCTTGCGGGTAAGCCCGCCCTCACGCCTGTCGCTTCGACTCATTTGTTCCTCCGGAAGATGTCGACGGCGTTGCTGCCGAACGAGGTCGAGTAGAGATAACGGCCGTCGGGACTGAGCGCGATCGAGCTGACGCCAGCCAGTGCGCGGGCACGCGTGCAGCCCGGAACAGTGGGCGGGGCGAGGCAGCCCGCCCGGCCCGGCTTCTGAGCCACCGCGCCGGATTTCCTGCCACGATCGAGAACAGCGATTGCGCCAGTGGCAAACGCGGCGGCATAGACATTGGCCCCATCGGGCGAGACCGCAAGCCCCTCGGGTGAGCTGAGGGACCGGCCGAACGAGCAGCCGACCGCCCGCAGCCAGACCAGACAGCCGGAGGTACCGGCCTTCTGCGCGAGGCCGCCGGATGAAGTCGAGCGCGTGAATGAAGTGACGCTGTTGCTGAAGAGTGAGGTCACGTACGCGTCCTGGTCGTCGGGGCTGACCGCGACCGCGTTCGCACCACTCAGCTCAACGCCCGTGGTGCAGCCGGTCAGCGCGGTGTTGACGATGCAACCGCTGCCGCCGGTCAGCTGAGTGAGGGCGCCGCTGGATGGATCGCGGCTGAGCACGACGACGGCGTTGGACAGGGCCGTCGCGACGTAGACGCTGTCGCCATCGCCACTGACCACCATCCCCTCCGGCGCTTCCAGCGCGAGTCCGAGAGCGCAGCCGCTCGTCGCCTCCGCGATGCAACCGGTGCTCTCCGTCGGCTGGGTAAGGGCGCCGCTTTTCGGATCGCGGTTGAAAACCGCCACCGCGTTGCCAAAGAACGAGCCGACGTAGACGTTCTTGCCGTCGGGGCTGACAACGACCACGTCCGGCGCGACCAGCGCGCGACCGCTGGCGCAGACCGGGACCGGCAAGCCGGAGATGCAGCCAGTGCTGGCGGGAAGCTGGGTGAGGGTGCCGGTCGAGCGGTCGCGGCGGAAGATACTGATCGCGTTGCTGCCGCGTGAGGTCGCGTAGATGTTGCGCCCGTCAGGGCTGACCGCGACCGAGTTCGGGCCGTTGAGCCCGGCGCCCGCAGCACAACCGTCGGCGCCTTTGGCGGCAATGCATCCCTGTGACGCCCGCGGCTGCGTCAGCGTTCCGCTGCGTCGGTTGCGCCTGAAAATCGCGATCGCGTCGCTGCCCGATGAGGCGACGTAGACGTTCTTGCCGTCAGGGCTGAGCACGATCGCGCGCGAGCCCATGAACGGACCGGCGCCCTTAAGTGCACGCGCGGTCCCACAGCCAGCGGAGGGAGTCGAGTGATCGACCAGGCAACCGCGCGCTTTCGGCAGCTGGGTCAGCGTTCCGTGGGCCACCACTTTCTGAACGGTGTGCTGAGATGGCGGCGCAGCGAACGCGCTCGCCGGCAGTGCCAGCGCCGTGAGTGCGACCAACGTAACGAACGCCTTCGGTGCCGAGCGGGGGAATTGGATGGTCACGTCGCGGCAGCGTAGTCCGCCCCGCGGACACGGACGCGCTGCATATGTCGGCGAAATCGGGGGAGTAAGTTGGCAAGCGGTAGCAGGAGTGCGAAAACGACGAAGGGAAGGCGATGACGACCTCACTTGATGGAACTGTCGCGTTGATCACCGGCGCCAGCAGCGGCATCGGTGAGGCGACCGCGCGATCGCTGGCGGCCCAGGGAGCCAAAGTCGCGGTGGCGGCCCGTCGTCTGGAGCGACTAGAGCGACTCGCCGCCGAGATCGGCGGCCAAGGTCACACCGCCCTCGCGATCGAGTCCGACATCACCGACCAAGCGCAGGCGATCGCCGCCGTCGACCGCACCGTCGACGAGCTGGGTCGCCTCGACATCGTCGTCAACAACGCCGGCGTGATGCTGCTGGGCCCGATCGAGGACGCGCCCACCGAGGAATGGAACCGGATGATCGACCTCAACCTCAAGGGGCTGATTCACACCACCCACGCCGCCCTGCCACACCTGCTCGGGGCAGCCGAAGACTCAGCGCGGGGCTGTGCCGACATCGTCAATATCAGCTCGGTCGCAGGCCGCGTCGCCCGCGCCGGCTCCGGTGTCTACAACCTGACCAAGCACGGGGTAGGCGCCTTCAGCGAGTCCTTCCGCCAAGAGTTCGCCAAGCGCAAGGTCAGATCGACCCTGATCGAGCCCGGCGCCGTGGAGACGGAGCTGACCGACCACCTGCGCGACGGGGTGAGGGAGCAGGTGCGAGAACGCTTCTCCGACACCCACATTCTCGAGGCGACCGACATAGCCGACGCGATCACCTACGCGGTGACCCGCCCCTGGCACGTCTCCCTCAACGAGATCCTGATTCGACCGACCGAGCAGACTGGCTGACGAGCCTAGAGCGCCGAAATCAGCGCTTCCTAGGGTGCTTTGATCGCCGAGTCCTTCGATGCTTCAAACGCGCCCAGTCCGACCGTCATGACCACCGGCTTTTCACCGGCTTTCTTCATGCGGACCTTGGCACGCTCTTGCTCCTCGCAGAGGAACGCGGAGAGCGTTTCAATTTCGGCAACGACGTTCGCCCAGCCCTGTCGATCGAGATCGAGGAAAGACAAGGTGACGTAACGCTCCACGCGCGCGTCGAACGTTCCCGCCCGCATTGCCTCCTTGACTTTCTCGGAAAAGCGCTCGAAGGTCTTCCAGTTCCGAGTCCCTCGAAGTACATCCGAGGGGTCGGCCCAAGCATTGCCGTCGATGATCGCGGGTCTGGTCGCCCGATAAAAGTGCTCGGTAGCTCCACGACGCTTGCCACCACTCTCCTCCCTGACTTTTTTCAGCCAGGCGGAAGTTTCGAGCCTTTTGAAACGGCGGCGAATACCACCGAGGGTTGCCCCGCCGAACTCGCGATGGAACTGCGTCACGCTCATCTCTCGGCGGTTCAGCTCCGAGACGATCTGCATACACACATCGTCTGCCAGGATCGGCGAGAGGCGCTCCGGGAACGGGATCAGCGGCTCTTTTTTGCACTCAACCAAGGGTGGCTCCTTTTGCCCGCCCCGTACCGGCGACTCGAATGCCATCAAAAGGACATCCGCCCGGATCAGTTCTTCGCCTGAGGAGGCGACACGAAGGCGCGCATCTTTTTGCTCCTCAAAAAGGCACAGGAACCGAGCATCGACGGCCTCAATCGCGCGTTCCCAGCCAACTTCGTCGAGCAATATCCTCGTGCAACTCAGGTCGCGCCTCCGACTTCCTGCGAGGTTCGACGACTCCAGCGCCTGGCGCAGCCTCGGAGCGATCTGGTTGAAGAGGCTCCAACTGGCGGTAACGCGTACCGAGTACGGCACCAAGGCCCAGGTCTGAGCGTCGAAGAAAGCCAGTTCCGTTGATCGATAAAAATGCTCGACCCCACCGCGCCGCTTTCCCCCTGGTCCCTCGCTTCGGATGTATCGGAGCCAGCCGGTTTCGACGAGCCTCTCGAAGTTCTGGGTGACTCGGGAGATAGAGCCGCCGCCGAACTCCTCGAAGAACTGCTTGGGACTCATCTCACGCTTGTAGAGCTCAGTCACGATATTCAGTCGAAGCTCCACGGCAAAAACAACTGAGAGTCGCCGTAGATGCGCCCTTGAGTTGATGCCAATAGCGAGTTTTGCTGCCACGCGACTCCTCTCGACTGCTTCCTCTTTTACTGAGTGGAGCTTAACTGGTTATCCAGATGAAACCGTTGGCGGGCCCCAAATGCTCTACTCAGTAGAGTTAGTCTAATTTTCTTGAGCAATTTCCAAAAAGGGAGGTGAGGAAATGAAGCTCGCAGCTTGCCAGGCGGCCCTGCCCGTCATTTCTGTCAATAAGCTCGGATAATTCCGAGATCCCGCGTATAGGCCGGGCCCTAGTCGACAATCGGCTGGAGCTCGGCTGATTTCCCTTAGCAGAGACTGATCGCCATGCATAGCCCTTTTTGGTATCACTACGCGAAATGATCGGGCTAGTTTAGAGCGTCCTTCGCCGTCGCTCTGATCACCGGATAGCCCAGTCAGCGACGATCCGAACCGAGTTCGAATGATCTGCTTTGCCCTGGATTCCGAAGTGAGGGGAAACCCATATCCAAAGGACTCCACAATGGACCCAGATTTGCCCTCGAGCAGGTCGACCTCGACGGCGCGATCGGCGAAACCGCCCACGAGGCCCGGTCACCTCCCAGATCGGCTTCTCCGGGAATATCAGCAAGCCCACCCACGCAGTCAGATCTATATCGGAGGTCACTTATGCCCAACATCGGACCAATGGAGATAGTCATCGTCCTGATAATCGCGCTCGTCGTCTTCGGGCCCAAACGTCTGCCGGAGCTAGGCAAGTCGCTCGGCAAGGGGATCAAGGAGTTCCGCGGCACGATCAGCGGCGAGCCCGCGACGGTGGAGAAGCCAGCGGCGCAGCAGAAGTCAGAGGTCTGAGGCACTCGCGATGCGCCGCGTCAAACCGATCGCACATGAGGATGAGCTGAGCCTCGTCGAGCACCTCGACGAGCTGCGTGCGCGCGTCGTCGTCTCACTTTCCGTCTTCGGCGTCGCGCTCGCCCTCTGCTTCTGGCAGAACGACCTGCTGCTCGAACTGGCCAGCGCTCCCCTTCCCGCCGCGCACGACAAGCTGATCACGTTCGGGGTCAGCGAGCCCTTCACGACGACTGTGACCGTCTCGGCCTACGGCGCGATCATCCTATCGCTGCCGATCATCCTCTACCAGGCCTATGCCTACCTTCTGCCCGCCTTCGGCAAGCAGCAACAGCGCGCGATCCTTCCCCTGCTGCTGCTGATCCCGGTCCTCTTCATCGCCGGCATCGCTTTCGGCTACTTCGTCGTCCTACCAGCAGCAACCAAGTTCCTGCTCAACTTCAACGACGCACAGTTCAACATCCAGGTCCGAGCCAAGGACTACTACGGGTTCTTTGCTCAGACCCTGCTTGCCTGTGGGATCGTCTTCCAGATTCCGGTCGGCATCCTCGCTGTGACTCGTCTCGGCATCGTCAAAGTCAGCCAGTTGAAACAGAACCGGCGCTACGCCTACCTCGCCTGTGCACTGCTGGCCGCCGCCCTGCCGGGTGTCGACCCGGTCTCGATGCTGCTAGAGACGGCGCCGCTGATCGCGCTCTACGAGCTCAGCATCGTCCTGGCTCGCGCCTTCGGGACGCCGAAAGCGGGTTTGCTGAAGGAGCCGGCGCCTGGCTCCGCCAACTAGCGAAGTCAATTCGAGACCCGCCATTCCACCCTCAGGGTTCTTCTAGGATGAGGCGGAGGCCGATGCCCTGCCACAAGAGCCGAGAGGAGCACCGAACGTGAACAGCAGCAATTCCGATGCCAAGGTAAGGCCCGAGCGAATCGCATTCGTCCAATCCTGCTGGCACAAGGAGATCGTCGACGAGGCTCGATCGGCATTCGTCTCGGAGATCGAGCAAATCGGAGTCCGCGAATCGCAGATCGACTTCTTCGAGGTCCCGGGAGCTTTCGAGATACCCCTGCACGCCGAAAAGCTCGCCAGCAGCGGCTGCTACAGCGCGATCGTCGCTGCCGGACTCGTCGTCGACGGAGGGATCTATCGCCACGAGTTCGTCGCCGATGCCGTAATCAGCGGCTTGATGCGGGTGCAACTCGATACCGGGGTGCCGATCATCTCCGCAGTTCTCACCCCCCACCACTTCCATGAGCACGAGGCTCATCTCGACTTCTTCTCCGAGCACTTCAAAGTCAAGGGCGCCGAGGCAGCGCAGGCATGCGCTCGCACCGTGGATTCGCTAGCGCAGCTTCCGGTAGCTGTCTGAGTCTTCGCTCGGCTCAGCCGCTCTTGAAGCGGGCGGCCTCCTCCGAGCCGCCGGTGGCGTTTCCCTCGCTGTAGGAGTGGGCGCCGGCGCCGGCGAGCGTCCCGCCGTCGACGATCAGGTATTCCTCGCGGATCGGGCGCTGGTCGAACCAACACTCGAGGATCTCGCGGGCACCGGCCGCATAACGAGCCTGCGCGGAGAGACTCGTGCCAGAAGTGTGAGGGGTCATACCGTGGTTGGGCATCGAGCGCCAGGGGTGGTCCTTGGGCGCGGGCTGCGGGAACCACACATCGCCTGCGTAACCGGCAAGCAGGCCGCTCTCACACGCCTGGGCGACGGCATCGCGGTCGCAGATCTTGCCGCGCGCGGTGTTGATCAGATACGAACCCCGCTTCATCTTGGCGAGTAGATCCGCGTCGAACAGATTCTCGGTCTCGGGGTGCAACGGTGCGTTGATGGTCACCACATCGCACACTTCCACCAGCGACTCCACGTCGGGATGGAAGGTAACGCCCAGCTCCTCCTCGACCTCAGCCGGAAGGCGATGGCGATCGGTGTAGTGCAGGCCGACCTCGAATGGCTTCAGCCGCCGCAGCACCGCCGAGCCGATACGCCCGGCGGCGACCGTGCCGACCTGCATGCCCTCCAGGTCGTAGGAGCGCGACGCACAATCGGCGATGTTCCAGCCGCCGTCGACCACCCACTGGTACGACGGAATGTAGTTACGCACCAGCGAAAGGATCATCATCACCACGTGCTCGGCGACGCTGATGCTGTTGGAGTAGGTCACCTCGGCAACGGTCAGGCCGTGCTCGATCGCCGCCTGCAGGTCGACGTGGTCTGAGCCGATGCCGGCGGTCAGCGCGAGTTTCAGCTTGGGCGCCTTGGCGATCCGCTCAGCCGTCAGGTACGCGGGCCAGAACGGCTGCGAGATGACGACCTCGGCCTCGGGCAGCTCGCGCTCGAAGACCGAGTCCGGACCGTCCTTGTCGGAGGTGACGACGAGCCGATGCCCGGCCCCCTCGAGGAACTCCCGCAAGCCCAACTCCCCGGAGACGCTGCCGAGCAGCTCGCCGGGCGTGAAGCCGATCGCCTCAGGCGTCGGCGTGCTCTGCCCGTCGTGGTAGCACCCGATCTTGGGGACTTCGTCGCGCGCGTAAGCCGGCGGGTAACCGTCAACCGGATCGTCATAGAGGACACAGAGAACGTTCGCCATCGGCTGGACCACCTTAGTATCTCCAGCTCCATCCCCCAACCGGATCGAGTGGACACATGAAGCCTCCCAGCCCTGACGACGCCGCCATGCTCTATGGAAATCGCTTCCTCACCGAGGATGCCCCATCGGGCGACTTTCCCACCGGTGGGATGTCGGCCCTGGACGCGATGCGTCTGGTCGATGAGGAACTCGCCCTGGAGGGCGACCCGAACCGCAACCTGGCGACCTTCGTCACCACCTGGATGGAGCCCGAGGCGCAGCGTCTGATCGCCGAGAACCTCTACCGCAACTTCATCGACCACGCTGAGTATCCGATCTCGGCCGAGATCGAGCAGCGCTGTATCCGCATGCTCGCCGACCTCTACCACGCTCCCGGCGAGACGACCGGCGCCCGCACCCAGGGCTCCTCAGAGGCGATCATGCTCGGCGCCCTCTCGCTCAAGTGGAAATGGAAGGAGCGCCGCGAAGCCGCTTCGCTGCCGATCGACAAGCCGAACCTGATCTTCGGCGGCGACGTCCACGTCGTCTGGGAGAAGTTCTGCCGCTACTTCGACGTCGAACCGCGAATCGTGCCGTTACAGGAAGGCAAGTACACGATCGGCCCCGAGGACGTGGAGTCGCTGATCGACGAGAACACGATCGGGGTCGCGGCCGTACTCGGCACTACCTTCACCGGCCATGCCGACGACATCGTCGGCATCAACAAGCTTTTGGTCGACCTCAAGAAGGAGAAGGAACTCGACGTGCCGCTGCACGTCGACGCGGCCAGCGGCGGCTTCGTCTGGCCTTTCCTCTACCCCGACTCCGAGTGGGACTTCCGGCTCGAGCAGGTGCGCTCGATCAACGTCTCCGGGCACAAGTTCGGGCTCGTCTACCCCGGCATCGGCTGGCTCGTCTTCCGCGAGAAGAGCGACTTGGCCGAGGACCTCGTCTTTTACGAGAACTACCTCGGCAAAAAAGACGCGACCTTCACCCTCAACTTCTCCACCGGCGCCTCGATGGTCCTCGCCCAGTACTACAACTTCGTCCGCCTCGGGCGCCATGGCTACACCTACATCATGGAAGCGATGGAGAAGAATGCCCGGGCGCTGGCCGAGTACCTCGAGTCCTGCGGCGACTTCGAGCTGATCGGCGCCGACAAAGAGCAGCTGCCACTGGTCGCCTTCAAGCTCGTGGAGGGGAAGAACTACGACGAGTTCGACCTCTCCTGGCAGCTCTCCGCCGAGCGCGGCTGGATGCTCCCCGCCTACACCCTCCCCCCCAACGCCGAAAACGAGAAGGTCCTGCGGGCGCTGGTCAAGGAGACGCTGAGCCGTGAGCAGGTCGACCGCCTCTCGGCCGACATCGCCACCGCCTGCGCGACGCTGGAGAAAAAGGGTGGCGCCCACCCCGCCGAGCGCAAGCAGGTCAAGACCGGCACGGGGTACTGACGGCGATGGTCTAGTGTCGTCGGGCGCAGTTTCGCTGCGTCCAAACAACTGAGAGGCGGTCCCTTGGATCCTGTCGGCTATGAGCTTTGCAATCCCGCAGGTGGCAAGGGCGGTGGCGTTCGCGCAACCCGTGGCTTCAAAGTCGGTGAGACGGTGATGATCGGAGTGCTCGAAGGCGAGGTGGCCCGCAACGACTCGCACGCCACCCAGGTGAGCCGCACCAAATGGGCGCGGCACGGCGGCCTCGGCCCCAAGGTCAACCACTCGTGCAGTCCAAACTGCGGGGTCGAGCTGAACGACACCGGAGCGTGTGACTTCGTCGCTCGGGAGTCGATTTCCAAGGGCGAAGAGATCACTTTCGACTACGCGATGCGCAATTACTCGATCGAGCACTTTCCCGGCGGCTGTCTTTGCGGCGCAGATATATGTCGCGGCTCGGTGACCGGCTGGAAGGATCTGCCCGCCGAGCGCAAGGCCGCCTACGAGGGCATGGTCGCGCCCTACCTGCTCGAGATCGATCGCGAGTTGATCGGCGCAATCGCCTGACCTAGGTCGGAAAGCCCCTCGCTATGAGCGAG
Organism: uncultured Solirubrobacterales bacterium; assembly: GCA_963703175.1. Classification (GTDB taxonomy): domain Bacteria; phylum Actinomycetota; class Thermoleophilia; order Solirubrobacterales; family 70-9; genus VRUE01. Next base: position 2,192,977 of record OY969794.1, on the reverse strand, counting down.
CCTGGGGCGGCGTAATCAACGCAACCGGGACCGAGAGGCCGGCGGTGCGCCGAAGAGTGGCGATGTGGCGACCCGGCTGGACCGCCGCTCTGACCTCGCTGACTCGGTCGCCTAGGCCGGCGACGGTCGCCTCCAGATCGGGGGCGACGAGGGCGAGGCCCCAGAAGAACGCGGGCCGGTCGCCTCCGCCGCGCTCGACCGCCTCGGGGGGCTCCTGTACGACCTCGAGAATGGTCTCCCCGAGGCGGAAGAAAGCCTGTCGCGGAGCGCCGGCGGGCGTCGGCTCCTCGCGGATGCGGCGCAGGTCGAGACCGGCGCCCTGCAGCACCGCGACCGTCCGGTCGAGTGCCGGCGTGATCGCGACAACGTGGTCGAGGGCGGTGACGCCGTTGGGGTGAACCGGTTCCTCGTCCGGAGCCTGCCGATCGGATCGCGTCGACGAGAGCCCGTCGAGCTCGGTGCTCTCGATGTCTCGCAGCGACCAGCCGGATAACCCCTTGCCCGCGTTGGGCCCGGCCAGTCGTATCCGCACGTCACCGACGACGCAAGTGTCGCCGTCGACCTCGAACCCGAGCGCTGACCAGACGTCAGGCGAGTCGGCAACCGTCAGCTCATCGAGCGTCGGATTCACTCGCCAACGGTAACCGCCATCTGCAGCTGAGCGGCTTGCGGTCGCCCGCTCCAGCCCTCGAGTTTCAGCAGCGCTCGCTTCCGCGGCAGGCCGCCGCCGTAGCCGGTAAGTGAACCGTCAGCGCCGATCACCCTGTGGCACGGGACCAGGATCGGCGTCGGGGTCTGACCGACCGCAGCGGCAGCGGCGCGAATGCGCTGGTAGGGCTCGAGCCCCACGGGAAACACGGCCTCTTCGATCTGTCCCGCCAGCTCGCCGTAGCTGATCGTGGAGCCGTAGGGAATCTGCCGGAGGCGAGCCCAGACGAGCTTCTGAAGAGGAGAGCCGCTGAGGCAGAGGGCCAGGTCGAAGGCTTGCCGCTCTCCCGCGAAGTACTCCTCCAGCTGACCGATCGCCTCCGTCATCGGCCGCCGGGCCGCCCCGTCGACCCGAGGCGCGCGGCCGGGGAAGTAGACGCTGCTGATCCCATCCGGGCCGCCGCTGATCGTCAACGGACCCAGCGGGCTCTCGTAGACGGTCCATTCGGTGGCTCGGTCGAGTTTGCTCATTGCACCTGATCTTCTAAACGACCGCGAGGACGGTTTTGTGAGGTCAGACAGAGACCGGCTGGTCGCCTCCGCCATCAACGCCTTTGAGGAACGGAATCCACCAACTGAAACGGCGTCGCGACGGGAGTCCCTGACTGATCGCGTCAACGAACTCGGGCAGGATCTTGAAACCTTCGCCGAACATCTCGGGGTACTCGCGGACAAACTCGAATAGATCAGCGGGCGGGAGCTCGGCGCGCGGTAACACGTTGGTGAATATGGATCTGGGAGTTGCCTTGGCGGCAACTAGGGCTTCGATGATGCTGCGACGCGCCTCTTGGGTTGCCGCAAAGCCCTCGCGGAGAAGCAGGCCAATCTGATCCAGACCACGGTCGCTTCCGAGCAGGTACATGACCAGCTTCTCGAGCTGAGCGGCGTCAACTTCCCTCGGCACAGCCCAGTTTCCCGGCTGATCGGTGTTCAGAAGGGCCAAACCGAACGCCGCGACCCCAGTCTCGTTCCATGCTTGAGCGAGTGCTTCGTCAGTCTCGCCGGTGGCCGCCAAGAAGCGCAGGGCGCGTCCGAACCCCGACCTGTTTTCGATGCCGGCGAAGATTGCGCGCAGCTCACCGGGAGTTAGCGTGGCGAGCCATCCACGGTGCGGCTGGGGAAGAGATTCGATCGCGCCCAACGCGGGTGAAACCTGACGATCGGTCAAGAGGCGCACTTCGTCCCAGCTCTGCGCGCCTATCGCGGCGGCGATCGCCGCCGCGAGCTGGCGCCGGGGTGAGAAGCCGTCCGCCGAGGGCACTGCACGATCGGTTACCCGAGTGGCATCGGTTGGCTTGCTCACCGACCCGCGAGGGGCCACAAAGGCAGCCGCGAATCCCTCCCAGGTGCGATCGCCCGGCCCAAGACCTGCCCAGATTTCGTCTACGAAGGAATGGAGGGTGCAGCCCAACAGCCCGGCTCGCCTGACCCTGTCAGCGGTGTCGAAATCCAACCGCGCTCCCTCCTCCACCAGGACGAACCGGTACACAGGCCCCTCGTCCCCCACCCACCAAGTGAGATCGATGCGAGGCCACAGCGCGGTGGGGATAGCCGCCAGCAGGGCCGAGGTCAATTCCAACGGCTTGGCCTTGCCGGCCTGACGCAGCTCCCCCGGACTCGCGGTCACCCGCTCGAACAGCTCACGAGCACCGCTATCGAAGTTGGGGCAGGCATGCGCGGCCCGCCGTGGGGTCAACTCGTCGATCTTCAAGGTGTCCAGCTTTGGCGGCTTGTCGAGCGGGCATTCCTCGGCGGTGAGCCAGCGAGGATCATCCGCGGCGATGCTCGACAAGTCCACCTCATTCGCGTTGGCGACCAGCATGTGGGTGACGAATCGGTTGCGCCCCACCCCGTCCTTGCCCGCGCTGGAGATCTTTCGGTAGACGACCGTAAGATCGCCCACCGGCAAGGCGCCGACCGTCACCAGATCTTTCCAGCCTTCATATCCGTCCGATTCGCTCATCGTTCCCTCGGGAAATGCCCGGAAGCGATGCAGATCCAGCGAGCCAAGCCAGGAAATCGCGTTGCGAAGGCCAGGGCTCACCTCGGTGATGCCCTGGCCTTTGCCATTGGTGAGATTGTGCTTGGACCAGGTGTAGATGGCCTGCTCCACGTGCCCAGGAGCGATGACAGGGCCGCGCATTACGCGCTAACGGCGACTGGTTCCGCCAGCACGCCGGCGCCGTCGAGGACCTGAAGGACGCTGAGCGCCACACCGTTGGGCTCTGGGTCCTCCATCCACTCTCGCTCGCCGGGCTCCGGGTGCTCGATCGGCATCGTCGAGGTTGCCGACGCCGCCACGTAGCGAACCGTGTCGGCGCGAAAGCAGTCCTCGATCTCGTCGACCACCAGCTCACCGCCCAGGTCGATGAACGCCTCGCGCGTTTCGCTGGAGGAAGTCATGAGCGCCTCGTGCAAGCTGCCGCCGCCAGCGGCGGCCGAGACCACCGCCTGGGTCTGCCCCGTCCAGTCGAACCCACCAGTCCACTCGATCGCATCGGCCTTCGCCAGCGCAAAGCAGATCGGGATATTCAAATCCCTGGAGGACGGAACTTCCCAGACCCCCGCGAGCGTGTCGGCAATCACCTGGATGCCGCCACGCACGTCGCGGGCAGCGTCCAGCCTCGTCCGGGCGTTGTCCGGCCCGACGTCGAACTGGGTGGGCAAGAAATCCACCGGGTCGATCAGGACCACCAGGGCTTTGCTGAGGATGATGAAGCGAGCCTGTTCGACGATCCGAGTGATCCCGCTTAGATCCTCCCCGGCGATGTCGTACAGCAACATCGAGTACTGCTCCTCGGTGGAGCTGTCGTCGAGGGAGCGTGCCGTCAGTTTGTATCCGTACGGACCGAGCATCCTCCCCGAAGGCGTTGGGGGAAGGCGTCGACCCTTGCGGAAGACCTCGCGTACGTTGCGGGTCAGCTGCGGGTTCTGGTACAGGGCATCTTTCAAGGTGACGCCGGCCTTGCGAAGCGCGCTCATATCGAGCATCTCGCGCACTATCGCCGGCAACCAGTGGCTCTTCGATGCCCCGCTTGCCCCGAGGACGGCGATGCCAAATTGCGTCCCGGCGTTCCCATCCACCTCATGCCCTTCAGGACAAAAGAAGACGAAGTTGCGGAAACGACCAAGGCCTTCCAAATTGGGCTGGGATTTGGCTGGCGCCTTCGGTCCACCGCCGAGCGCCGCCCGCAAGAACCTCCCCGATCGCGACGGCTTCACAGCAGCGCCATTGGGCTGAATGCCGGCGAGGGTAGTGACCTCCTCCTCGCCCACAAAGGCCTTGATCTGGTCCGCCCTGTATACGGCGGGGCACTCCGCGCAGATGATTTCGTTGCTCACTTGCACACGTCCTTTCGAGCCATTCGATGGTGCCGTCATTTCCCGTGCGCCGCCTTGGCGATCAGGTCGTCGTCGGCGGCGCGAACCCGCGCCTCCTGCTCCCGCAGCTTCTTTTCAAATTCCTTGACCCAGTTCCCCAGCCCGCTCGCCGCTTCTCCACGGCGGTACTCCTCGGCCAGGGAGATCAGGACCACACCTCGCAAGACCAGCCTCCTGATCGCGCGGCGCACCGGTACAGCCACCGCCTTCAAGATCCTCCCCAGGTCCCAGAGGGAGCGAAGCAGCCTGGGCAGGATTCCCCAGTAGTAACCGGCAACCAGACCGAGGCAGACCAGAGTCGTGGCGATGGGTTCCAACCCGTACAGCGGCTGGAGAAGGCTGACCACGCAGATCGCAAAACAGAAGTAGCTCAACGGCGGCGCGACGCGATCGTTGGCACGATCCTCGTTGCTGTCCTCGGCAACTCCCTCGGGATCGCGCAGAAAGAGCTGATAGAAGACCGCGAGTCGAAAGACGTAAACCGCGAAGAGAACCAGCAGGGCGAATAGCGATGACGCGAAGAGCTGGCTCCCGTCCGACACCCACGGCAGGACGGTGAGCACTTCCCGTAACTCCATCGGCTGTCCCGGCAAACGGTCCGCGAAGACGATCAGGAACAACCCGGCTCCGGCCAGGGCCCAGCCGAAGCCACCCTCCTGCTCGCGTTCGCGCATGAACACCGCGGAGAAGAAGAGGATCACCGACCAGGCGAAGCAGATGCCTACAGCCAGACTCAAGACGGTGCTCATCGCGCACCCCGATCTGAACCCTGCGCTCCCGTGGTGGAATCGCGGGCAACGAACTTACAGGCGAAAGTGCTGATTCCACGGCTAGTCATGGCCCCTCCCTGGTTGTCTGCAGTAAGCCTAACTAGGGTAGTAACCCTTTCAAGAGTTTGTCAAGAATAAACACCGGAGTTACGCTAGATACACAAGGAACGTGCCTTTTGCCACGAAACTGGGTTGAGCGACGACCGAGTGGCATGCGCAGTGCACCCTCCTCGTCCGGGCTTTCCTGAGCTAGAGCAGTAGGTGTCTCTACGGAACCGGGGCGAGTGCCTCAGAGGCCTTGAGCAAGCCGAGGACGAGCTTCTCGGTATCAAGGCGCGAAATGACCGCGCCGTGTAGGGCCGGGTGGTCGGTGTGGAACGCCAACTCCACCCGTGGAGTCTCGCCGGGAGCGACGATGTTGGCGCGGATTCCCTCCAGCAGGTGCTCGGCGACGATCGGCCAGTCGCGCGGCTCAAACGCACCGCCTCCGATCACAACACGAGCCGGATTCAGCATGTCGATGGTCGGGGCGAGGGCCTCGCCGAGGAGTTTGGCGGCCCGTTCAAGCTCACCCTTGGCCGTGGCGATTTCATCCTTGCTGCCTTTTTCGCCATGCGCTAGGGGAAGGATTTCGGAGCGGAAGTAGTCGCGTAGGAGCTCGCCGTCACGGAGCGGGCGGAGTTGGAGCTCATCTCGAATCGTCGTCGTAAGCCGGCGGATGCCGGCCGCCACGCTGAGTGGCTCCCCCTGCGTACGACCCAATTCGAGGTCGGCTGCCTCTTCGCGATGCGGTCGCGGGGGCAAGCCCCCCGCAAGCCCGCGCGAGCCGGTGTAAACCGAGCCGCGGATCACGACGGCCGCACTAACCTCGCCGGTCCACTTGACGAAAATGGCATCGTCGATCTCCTTCAGCTCCCCATCGTGGAGCTCTGCTTGAGCACAGAGGTTCGCCGCACCTATGCTGCGAAAGCGCGAAGCAGTCCAGCCGAGGAGATCCGACTGGTCGCCGCGCTGCAGGCGATCCCGCAAGCCGGTTCCAGCGCTCTCGCCATCCCAGTCACCACAGGCAATATTCGCCTCCTCTGGCGATCTGGGCGCGATCGACCGGGCGCAAAGCAGACGGCCGTTCGTGGGATCGACAGAACCCGCAACCGAAACCCCAACAGCAAGCACGAGCGGCTTTGCCAGTGCATCCTCTGACTCCGGATCCCAATCGTGGAACACGGCTTGGAGGCGCTGCGGTAGGGCCCCAGGTTCGCCGCCTGGCTCGCCGGCAATCCAGTTGAGCGTTTTGACGCGTTCACGAAAGACCGGCCGAGCCGACTGTGAGTAGTAAAGGCCGTCCTTATCGTCGGGAGCCGGGAGCAGCCGGCCATCGAGTCCGGCGACCCCGATCCGTACGTGCCCGTGGCCGATCTCAACCCCAGCGATACAGATGCCTTTGCGCAGACGGAGAATCTTCGGCTTGGGCCCACCTCCCGGAGCCGCGCGGTCAGCTTTCACCTCGGCGACGAGCCCACTCAGTTCGCGCCCGTGCTCACCGCGAAGCAAGGCAGTCACGGTGCTCGGCGGCAAGCCGACTTCGCTTGCTAGCGCTTGCCGCGTCAACCCCTTCGGATTTCGAAGCAGAGCCTCGAGAAACTGAGCGAGTGTGCTGTTTGGTAGGCGACCTTCGTGTGAATACACCAGGGTCAAAGCGTAACGTTTGGATGTCGGTTAGCGCAACTGCCCCTGGACAATGCACCGACCATTGCCTTAACGGCGTCCTTGCGCGAGCTCGTCGAGCGTGCTGCCGCTGGCGACTGACTGCGGTCGTTCGGCGATCACGTCCGAGCCCGGGCGTGCATCCTCATCGCGCCGCTTGATCAGCAACCACTGGGGCTTCTGGCCAGGACGGGTGCGCTGCAGGGCGAAGCCGCCGCGCAGCTTCTCGCCATGGACGACAAACACGGCATGGCCACGCTCGAGCGCTTGCGGCCAGGCCACCCGGCCGCCCTGCTCGTAGCTCCCACGGTCCCAAACGATGACGTGACCGTCGTCAATCGGACCCTCAAAGTCGTTATGCGCGATCTCGTGGTCAGCGACCTCCAGAGCGAGACGTTTGACAGCCGGGTCCATTGAGGGGCCCTTCGGCACCGCCCACGACCGCATCACTCCGTCCACCTCTAAGCGCAAGTCGAAGTGATGGGCAGTGGCAGCGTGCTCCTGGATGACGAAGACGCCGGCGCTAACACCGCGGATCGCGAACTGCTCGTGTCCCTCGATTTTCACATGCTCGACCGCCACCTCGCTAACGCGTGCAGCCGGCGGACCATCTTCCAAGAACGAGATCAACTCCTCGACCACCCGCTCAGGCCCCTCGGCGTGGACGCGCGTACTGCCATCCCCTTCGTTGCGCACCCAGCCCATCACCCCAAGCTCGCACGCCAGCCGCAACGTCGCGTCGCGATAGCCGACGCCCTGCACATCCCCGCGCACGACGACGCGCACCGCTTTCGTCTCCGCTTGCTCAGTCACGGCACCCGACATGGGAGATCGTCTTCGCGGCCAGTGGCAAAGGGCATCTGAAAGTCATACTCGGTCAGCGCCGTTCGGTCCAATCCACAAGAAGCCTTCCTCACGGTCCTCAGCATAGGATCGCTGGTGATCGAGCCGGATCCGTCGAAGCCGCTGCTCTTCGTCGCGATGCCCTTCGGTGAACGATCAAGCCCCGGGGGCACCCAGACTGTCGACTTCGACGCGCTCTACGAGAGCTGCATTAAGTCCGCCGCCCAGACCGCTGACGTAGAAGTGATCCGCGCCGATGAGGAGACGCTCGGCGGGATCATCCACAAGCCGATGTACGAGCGGCTGTTGCTGGCCGAGATCGTCATCGCCAACCTCACCTTCGCCAATCCGAATGTGTTCTACGAGCTCGGCGTGCGGCACGCCGCCCGACCGCGATCGACCATTCTCGTCTACGCCAAGATCGCGCCGCTGCCGTTCGATGTCGGCCTGATCCGGGCGATCCCCTACGAGCTCGACGAGAGCGGCGCCTTGGTCGACGCGGACGCGCTGCGCGCCGCCCTCGGCGAGCGCTTGGAGCTTGCGAAATCCGACGAAGCGGCGGACTCGCCGCTCTTCCAGCTGCTCGAGGGCTACCCCGGGGTCAGGCTCCCACGCGAGGCGACCGAGGCCTTCAGGGCGCGTGCCCTCTGGGTCTCCGAACTGACGCTACAGGCGGTCGAGGCCGCCCGCCTGGGCGCCGACGACGGCGAGGCCAAAACCCGCCTGGCGGAGATCGAGGAGCAGATTCGACACCTGCCAGAGCCAGAGGAGCAATTGCTGGTCACGGTGATGCTCGCCTACCGTTCGATCGAAGCCTGGGATGAGATGGTCCGTGTCGCCGAGTCGATGCCGGGACCGCTCAACGCGGTGGTTACCTTGCGCGAGCAGCTCGCGCTGGCGCTGAATCGGCGCAACGACCCCGGCGACCGGCATCGCGCGATCGCGATCCTCGAGGGGATCCTGGACAGCGCCGGGCCCTCGCCGGAGACGCTCGGGGTCCTCGGCCGCTGTCACAAGGACCGCTGGAGCGAGAGGCTGGCCACCGGAGATCCAGGGGCGGCCGATGCCCTGGACGAGGCGATCGCCGCCTACGAGCGGGGCTTCAATGTCGACCCACGCGACTTCTACCCCGGCATCAACCTGATCACCCTGCTCGTCCGTCGCGGCCGCGACGAAGACCTCGCCAAGGTCGTCGAACTGACGCCAGTCGTCGCCTTCGCGGTGACGCGGGTGGGCGGACTCAGCTCACGCGACTACTGGACGACCGCCACCATCCTCGAGCTGGCCGCCGCCCAAGGCGAGGAGGAGCTCGGCCGCAGAGCGCTGAGCGCGATGGTCGAGACGGAACCGGAGGACTGGATGTTGAAGAGCACCGCCGACAATCTGACGATTCTCGCCTCGGTGCTCCCCCGACTCGGCAAGCCTGACACCTGGGTGCTCGAGGTCGTGGCGGCCCTACGTCGCGCGGCCGGCGAGGCGTGAGACCTCCGCAGAAAAGGCGCGTGGCTGAGGACATCGACTTCGAAATGGCAGTCGAATGGTTCCTCCGTCACCAGCTGCCGCCGGACACCTCTTTCTGGGGTCGCGCTCAGCAGTTGGCTGCCGAGTTAGGTTTAGATAAACGTTCTAGAGCGAAGGCCTAGGGGGATAGGATGCGCGCAATGAGCAAGATGGCGACCTGCAGCGAGAGGCTCGCCGAGCATTTCGGAGCCGGTAGACACGTCTGCGTCGGCCTCGATACCGACATCCGCCGCCTGCCCGCCGCGCTGCAACCAGATGCGGCACCGGCGCAACGCGTCGTCGCCTTTAACGAAGCGGTGATCGAGGCGACGGCCGAGGTGGCCTGCGCCTTCAAGCCCAACTCGGCCTTCTACGAGGCGCTGGGCCGGGCGGGGATCGAGGCTCTAGCCGACACGATCGCCTCCGCCAAGCGGCTTGCCCCCGGGGTTCCCGTCATCCTCGACGCCAAGCGGGCCGACATCGGCAACACCAACGCCGGCTACGTGCGGTCGGCCTTCGAGGATCTCGGCGCCGACGCAATCACCGTCCACCCCTACCTGGGCCGCGAGGCGCTGCAGCCGTTCCTGGACGCGGAGGACAAACTCGTCTTCGTACTCGCGCGCACCTCGAACCCCGGTGCCGGCGAGTTTCAGGACCTGCTCGTCGACGGCCTTCCCCTCTACCGCCGGGTCGCCAAGGCCGTCGCGACATCGTGGAACGGCGCCGGCAACTGCGGCCTCGTCGTCGGCGCCACCTATCCAGAGGAGATGGCACAGATCAGAGGTGACGTCCCGCCTGGGATGCCGATCCTGATCCCTGGTATCGGCGCCCAGGGAGGCGACCTCGACGCGGTCGTCAAGGCTCAGCGCGAGGTCGGCAGCTCGTCCTTTCTGATCAACGCCTCGCGCTCGATCATCTTTGCCTCCGACGGAGCCGACTTCGCCGCGGCCGCACACGTCGAGGCGCGGCGCCTCGACGAGGCTATCCGGGCGGTGTGAGCTGAGCCAGCCCTGGCGAGGGGCTCGACCGACATGACCCTGCTCAAGTTCCGACCCGTCCTGACGCCCCAGGAGGTGGAGGGGAAGCTTCGCGGCCTGCGGCCCTACCTAAAAGAGGCCGGCTGGAGCGAGGACGTCCGCGATGCCGGGCTGCGACTCGACCTCTCGCGGGTTCAGTACGCGGACTTTGGGGCGCTGGCCCAGATCCTCCTGCTTGTCGAGGGCGCCCTGCGCCATCGCGCCCCGGTCCAGGTCGCCCTCCCCCTCGGACGCCCGCGCCGCGGCGAGCTTGCCTGGATCGCCTCGACCTCCGGCGACGGGCGCCATCATCTCAGCGCCGAAGCTTCGATCCGAGCACAGGTGAGGTACCGCCAGGGAGCCCTGCGCTTCATGGACAACTGCGGCTTCGCCCGCTGCCTCGTGCCGGATCACGTGCCCGACGCTCGCGAGTTGTGCCGGGTCGAGTACGACTACGACCCGGGCCAGGAGGACAAGGCAGAGGACGAGGACGAGGCGGAGCACGGCGGCGGCGAGATAACGGGGTCAGAGCCCTATGGCCGCGCCCCCACCAACATCCTGCCGCTCGAGTGGCTGCCGGAACTTGGCGCGGTCGAACGCGAGGCCTGGGAGCACAACGCGATTCGTCTCCTCACCCTGCGAGGCGTCTCGCTCTCCCCCAGCGAGGCGGAAGCGATCGCGACCGTTGTCTTCCGCGAGTTGCTGGACAACGTCCGCGATCACGCGGCCGAGGGAAAGGAGGTCTCGTGCGCCCCGGCCGCGCTGGTCGGCGGCGTGGTGCTGCGCAACTTCTTCGCCGGCGCGGTGGCAGTCGGGGCCCACCGCAGCACCGAGGCCTACGGGCGCTGGGTCGAGCGCAGCGGGGCGGCGGTCCTGCGGATGGTCGTCGGTGATTCCGGGCTGGGGATCTGCAACACGCTGCCATTTGAACCGGAGTTCAAACCCTCACAGCCCTCGAGCGGCAAAGCGCGGGAGTGGTCCAAGAACGAGTCGACGCTCTTCTACTCGATGACCCCTTGGTCGAGCCGCCGGGAAAAACACGAGACCAGGTCACGCTACGTCCGCGGTCTCGCCAGCGTTCGCCGCGCAGTCGGCGAGGCCAACGGTGCCCTACTGCTCCGCTCTGGCGACGCGCTCGCCGGCTACGTCTACCCGCCACGCGTGCGTGAGCCGGTCGGCGAAGCTCCGCTGGCTTGGTCTCCGGGCACGCTGGTCGACCTGACTCTTGCCCCGAAAGCCGTCCCGCGGGCAACGGAAGTCGACCTCGCGGAGGATGACTCGCGGGTCTCGGCGATCGGCGTGACGGCATTGCCCCCACCGGAGCGCAGCGACGAGCTGCGACGGGCCTTCGCCGAGAAGGTCAGCACCGTCGAGGGGCAGATCGCACTCGTCGCCGGAGACCTCCCGACCGACGTCGACGCCCATTACGAGACCTACCTGACGCTGCTGCAGGTCGCCGACGACCTCGCCGACCGAGCGGGGCTGGCGGTCATCGCTCCTCGCCAGTCGCGGACCGAGCTGGTGCCATTACTGCGCGCGTTCGACGACGTCCGCGCACAGCGAGGCGACCGGGCGGAGAGCCCGGTGATGGTGATCGACGAGCGCGGGCAAGCGGAGTGGATGGGCGTGACCAGCGAGCAGGCCGCTGTGCTCGACACGATCACCCGCGGACCGACTATGCGCGCACGGAGAGGGGAGATTCTCGAGCAGCGGCATTGCTCCCCGGCGGAGCTGAGCGAGATACTGGAGCCGCTCCGTCGCTGGATCGGGACCGATGGAGACGACATCTGGGTGGCTGTGACCCCGCTCGCGGTCGCCGCCGCGAGTAGTGCCGGGCTGCGCGAGAGCATCGGGTCGGCTGCCGACGCGACGATCGAGACGGCGGCCGAGGGCGAGGTCATCGTCACCCCTACGCTGGCCACCGTCGAACGCTGGCTGAGCCCGGAGAAACTAATCGAGGCCCTCGGTGGGCCCAGTCTCGTCGGACACCTCCTCGGCTTGCAGGCCTCGTCCCAGGCCCATCGGGAAGACGGCGACGCCGAGCTTTCTGTGGTCTGCGTCGGCTCCTTGCCCGAAGCCCTCGTCTCGGCTTTCAAGGCGGCAGTGGGGGCGACGGGAAGGGAGATCGTCCTGGCCGGCGAGAGCGGGATGCAAGACGATCCCGGGGCGCCGTTCGTCCACGCTGACACCGACTTCGTCTGCCTGACCGACGTGATTCTGACCGCCAACCACGTGCGCCACGCGATCCATGATCTGGTTCGAGCCGGCGCCCACCCGCGTGCCGTGGCCTGCGTGCTCGACGCGCGCGACAAACGCACCGAGCTGCACGCGCTGGGCCACCCGTTGCCGGTGACCTCGCTCCTTGAGCTGCCGCTTGTCCTCGATCGGCCAGACGCGCGGCCGCGGCCGATCGAGCCCTTCCGACCGCCGGTCGGCTTCCAGCAGCCGCCCGCTCCGCCGCAGCCGAAGATCCCGACCAAGACTGTCCTCGACTGGTGCGCCAAGAGCGACGACGCCCTGCTCACGGGCCACATCGCCCGCCTCGGCAGACGGCACTTCGCGACCTTCCTCGATATCAAGCGACTGCTCGCCGGACCGGCCGCCGGACAGATTGCCGACGCGATAGTGATGGAGATCGAGGATTGGTTGTCCGCGGAGGGTGAGCCCATGGCAGGTGAGGAGGCGCCGCGACAGCTGGCCCTACTCCACCCCGGCTGGCCTACGGACGGAGGCGGCAGTCTCGCGGCCCTTGTGCACAGTACCTGGACGGCGAACCCCGACCGCCTGCCGATGGACCTTCCGCTCGGCTTCCCACGGGCCGTCTCCGACGGGCGCAACGTGCTCCTTGCGCCGAACACCGACTTCGAGGCCGGCACCGGGGCTGTGATCGTCGACTGGGGTGCGGTGACCCTTCACACCCTGCACGAGATGCTGCGGATCGCCGGCGACAAGGGGGCGAGCAGGATCCTGGCGGTCGTCCTCACCAGCCAACTCGACGATGACGAGGAGGCCGGAGCGACGACCCTGCGAGCGATCCGCGGGCGATCCGCCGAAAAGTCCGACCCCCAGCCACGATTGTTCCGGGGGGAACTCGAGGCGACCACGACGACCACCGCGACCAGCATCCGCTTCCTCTCCAGCTTCCACATGGGCTTCTCCAGCGTGGGTGACTGCGCGCCCTGCCGCCTCGCCGGCGACTACAGGAGGTTCGCGGACGACGCTCCGACGCAGCTCCTGCGCGGTCACGCGGGGGCGATGGCCAAGGCTCTCGAGCCCCGCAGTCTGAGCTCTGCCCGGGAGCTCGGCGCCTTCGATGCGCTGGGCTCCCCCCTGCCTCACGGCGATGCGGTCGAGGTCCTCGACACCCGCCAGCGGTTCGAGCGTGCCCGCTCCTCCACCGCCGAACGCCTGCGGCTGCGCGAACGGATCGAAAGTGCCGGCCCCAAGGAGCTCGACCCGATCGTCCGTACCCTGGCCCTCGAGCCCAGATGGTTGAAGTTGCCGCCGCTGCGCTTCAAGAGCGTGCGCGAGGCGCTCGTCGGGGCGCTGCGCCGGCGCATGGAAGACGAGGACTTCGCGACGCTGGCCGCCAGCCTCCGCCGCCAGCACTTCATCGTCCTGCGCGCGGTCTCCAAGGACGCCTATCTGGAGGACCTGCCGGGGCTGCTGCATAGTGCCGTCCGGGATCTCGACGATCCCGAGCCCGCGAACGAGCTGCTGTTCGGCGCTTTCACGCTCGTGCGGCGCCCCTACCAGCGCAGCGATCGCGATCGCGGCGCCCTACAGGACGCGCTGGAGCGGTCACAGGAGGCACTGGCGCCCGACTCCTTGGAGCAGCCGCGACTCGCGGTCGTCGGTGCCACCGTCTCAGCCCTACAAGCCGATCTCGAGTACCACCGGGGGGTCGAAAGCAGCCGGCGCCTGGGCCCCCAGGCAGCCTGGCGCGATCTGCGCAACAACTTCGCCGAACCGATCCTGGCCCATGTCGTCGAACTGCCGATCGAAGTCGTCAGAGGCGCGATGCAAATCGAACAGGTGCGCAGCTCGAAACGCTGGCAGACAACGATGCACAGCTGGCAAGCGATGCGCAGCCTCCTGGTGAGGAGGGCACTGCCGGTTCTGACCGTCGTCGAGGACATCGTCGTCGAGGGGCTCTCCGCCGCTGCCATGATCGATCAGATCGCCCAGGCGCGGCGAGCATGCGGACCTCAGGCGCTGGCCGACCTCGCCCAGATCGACGACCTCTTCACCAGCTTCGTCGGCGATCCCCGGCTTGCGCTGAGCAAAAGGGAGGAGCTGCTGCAGCGCTGGTCCTGGTGGTACCACTTCTTCTTCTGCGCCAAAGAAGGCTTGATGAAGCTCTGTGAAGAGTGTCCCTGTGAAGCCGGAGAGGTGGTGCGCGAGGAGCTTAACCGGGCAATGGGAGATCCCCAGGCGACGGAGAGGCCGCTGGGGACGGTGGTTGTCGAGGGAGCATCCTCCTCGAACGTCTTTTGCCACTCCGACGTGGTGCGACGGGCCACGCGACACCTGATCGCCAACGCGACCCAACGCAAGCACGCTCAAGACCACGACCGCGACGATCCCGTCAACATCCGGGTCGAACTAACAGAGGACGGCCGACGATTCACGATGCGAATGCTCAACGACAAAACCGACGCCGATAAACCGCAAGCGGGCGCGGCCCGCGGCCTAGGCGTCAACCGGGCCGCGGTACGGCGCTACGGCGGCGAGCTGAGCGGCGAAAAGCGTGACGACGACTGGACCTACCGCGGCACAATGGCCCTGCCGTTGTGGGGCCGGGACCAGATCGCGTGAGCGAACGGCCCGAAGAGGCGGTGAAGCGAGGCCTGATCGTCGACGATCAGGCCGCATTCGCCGAAATAGTCGAGGAGCTGATGACGGAACGCCTGGCCAAGCTCGACTGCCGCTTCAGGTTCGATACCCGCACAGAGGCCGCAGAGGCGATCCGCCTGCTGGAGGACGAACCGCCCGGGACCTTCGAGCTGGTGCTTACCGACATCCTCTTCCCCTCGCCCGATCGTCCCGACGCCGGATTGGAGGACCAGAATCCCCTCGGTCACGACGTGATCGAGGCGGCAAGCAAGGCCGGCGCGCGGGTGATCGTCGGCTTTACCCAGATGCAGACGGCGAGGATGCAGGAGCTGAAGAAAGCGGCTCGCGATCTCGGCGCCGATCTATTCGTCGGTCGCAACGATTTCACCACCACGATGTCCAGCTCCGCGGTCCCCGAAATCGCCTCGCTGCTCAGGGGAGAGGAGCCCAAGACCAGCCCGGACAGCCGGATCGACCCGCCGCGAGAGGGAGAGGATGGCAATCGTCGCCAGGTTGCCGTCATCCACGGAGCAAACGATGCCGCCCGCGAAGCGATGTTCAGCTTCCTGGACGCCCTGGACCTGATCCCGATCGACTTCCGACAGGCGATCTCCTGGACCGGAGAAGGCTCGCCGCCAAACGCCAGCACGCTTTTGCAGCTGATTCAAGTGCCCCAGGCGATCGTCGTCCTGCTGACCCCCGACGAGGATGTCGCGCTGCATCCAAGTCTGGCGGAGCTACGGACCCAACCTGACAGTGGACGCCAACCGCGCCCGAACGTCTATGTCGAGATGGGCATGGCGCTGGCACTCAAGCCCGAGCGGACGATCCTGGTCGAGGTCGGCAAGGTGAGGGTTCCTTCCGACATCGAGGCCCGTGCGGCCGTCAGGCTCGACAACAGCGAGGACAAGCGCGATGAGCTTGTCCAACGGCTTGAGGACGCCGGGTGCGCGGTACGCAAGAAGAAAGGCGCCTACGACGCCGGCGACTTCGACGGCGCGACTACTGAGATGAACGATTGACCGCGACGAACCGCGCGCGGGTCGAGCTGCCCGCGGCTGGGTCACCGCTATGCTGCGGCGCGCACATGGCGGCCATAGTTCAACGGTAGAACTTCGCGTTGTGGTCGCGACAATGAGGGTTCGATTCCCTCTGGTCGCCTTTTAGCGTCAAAGCCATTGCAGCCGCCCGCCATTGGGGGGTCGGTCAGGGGAAATGGTTGTCCGCAACCATGTCGGCGAATGCTTGAAAGGCCTAGCGAAACGCCTGTAGCTCCGTTTGCGCGGAGGAGGCCAAGGCCACCGTGCCTTCCGGTGGCGCTCAGGGCTCATCCGCGCACGCTACCGTTGCCCGGTGGCTCAACGACGCGGGATCGCATTCTTCCGACCGGAGGTTCGGCCGGCGACTGCTACCGGAACTCAGATGCGTGGCGCGGCCGCCATTGGCGCCCTGGCAGTCGGCGCGGCGGCGATCGGAGGCTTCGCGATCGGGCGGCTGAGCGTCGGCCGTCTCTCGATCGGTCGCGCGGCGATCGGCAAGCTGAAGATCGGCGAGCTTGAGGTCGAGCGGCTCAACGTGCCCGACAGCTCCCCGTGATGCGAAGGACGTGCCGGTGGATAACGGCCCATATGGGCACCCCAGCACCGGCACGTCTGGCGGCTGCGGCCGGGCTCCTCGCTCTGGGCATAACTCTTGCCCCGGCGCAGGCACAGGCCGTCGGCCCCTACCCAGACCTCGGCGGTTGCTCGGTCTTCCCCGATACGCCGGCCTCTCTCTCCCCCAGCGCCCCCTCGCTGCCAAACGAGGCCGCCTGGAACCAGGACATCTCCAAGGCGCCCGTAGCTCCCAACTCCGCCGCGACCATCGCCTACATCAACTCCCATGGCGGCAACCTCCTCCATCCCGACTTCGGCTCGCCCCGCGCCTACGGCTTCCCCTATACGGTCGTCGGCACGGGCCAGCGCGAGCTGCCGATCCACTACACCGCCTACGGCGACGAGAGCGACCGGGGACCGTTCCCGATCCCGAGCGGTGCTCCGGTCGAGGGCGGCCGCAACAGCGACGGCGATCGCCATGTACTCGTCGTCGACCGCTCCAGCTGCACCCTCTTCGAGCTGTATCGCGCCTTCTACCAGGGCGGCGGGCATCGCTGGAACGCCGACTCTGGGACCAAGTGGGACCTGCGCTCAACCGCGCTCCGTCCCGACTCGTGGACCTCGGCCGACGCCGCTGGCCTGCCGATCTTCCCCGGCCTCGTCCGCTACGACGAGGCGGTATCCGGCCACATTGACCACGCGATTCGGGTCACTTTCGACAGCACCCGCGACGCCTGGGTCCACCCAGCCTCGCACTGCGCCGGCGACACCGACAACCCGAACGCACCGTCGATGGGAACGCGGCTGCGACTGAAGGCGGGCTACGGCCTCGGGCCCTTCAGCGGCGCTGCCAAGACGATCGCCGAAGCCTTCAAGCACTACGGGATGATCGTCGCCGACAACGGCTCCAACTGGTACTTCAGTGGCAGCAGCGACCGGCGCTGGGACGACGAGAACCTGAACCAGCTGAAGCGGATCCCCGGCAGCGCCTTCCAGATCGTGCGCAGTGCCGCCCACGCCCACAGCTGCTGAGCATCTAACCGCCGACGAGCGAGACGCGCCGGAACTTGGCCTGAAGGCGAGAGTCAAGTTCGGAGGCGGCTGCTCGGTCGGCATCGCTCGGCTCGCCGCTGCCGACCAGCACCACCTCGCTCGCCGGAAAGCTCTGCAACTGGTCCTCGACCGCCTGCACCACGTCCTCGTCGCCAACCCGGGCCTCGGCCGCAATATCGGCCTTGGCGAGTGCCGCAACCGTCGCCACCAGGTTCTTCTGCGCGTTTTGCCGGGCCGACTCGACGTCAGAGGTCCAGCGGTCGAGAAAGCCGATACGGGCAGGCGAGAGAACCAGGACCGAGGCGTCCTCTCCGCCTCCATCCAGTCCCGCGGCCACGGCAATCTGCTGCACGGCAGCCGGCTCCTCCACTGCGCAGGTGATGACGAGTAGGACCCGGCGCTGACCGTCGGCTTCCGGCGCCGAGCCGATCGGGCCAAGTGGACGCTGCCGCGCTGCAATCCAGACGATCGCGAATGCAACCAACGACGCGACTGCGACCCCAAGACCGGGGCCCGCGATCGCGAACCCGACAACTATCGGGACCACGATCGCGGCCGCGATCAAGGGCAGCTTCCAAGGGGCCATTGCCCCGATTGTGGCTAAGGCGGTCTAAACGCGACGCCTGGTGCCACCGAACATCGGTAGTAGCAGCATCGCCAGTCCGATCAGGATCACGATGATCCCGAGGATGTAGCTGACGAGCAGCGCGAGCACGATCCCAACGAGGATTACAACTATTGAGCTTGGAGTCATGGCGCCTAGTTACCCAGCCCCCGATTCCCGGAAACGCCTGAATTGGACAGCGGCTTCCTCGTGGTCGACGACTGGCGCCGGATAGTCGAGGGCGCGCCGCTGGGCGCCATCGAGTAGCCACGGTTCGTGCACCGCCCGCCCAGGCACTGCAGCCAGCTCAGGCACGTAGCGGCGCACGTACTCGCCATTCGGGGCGGGCGGCCAGGGATCCGGCCGTCCCGAATCCGCGGTGGCAGCATCAGCTTCTGCGGCGCCGGGTGCGCAGCGCACGGGGGCTGCTCAGACCAGGCACGCCAGCAGGGGGTGAAGACGCGGTAGTGATCCCCACCGGTCGGGCTCACGCTCGGGACTCGTCCTCGAGTGCCTGCCGCAGCGTCTGGTCAAAGGACTCCGGTGAGATTCCGAACGGCGCCGCGCCGGATGGGTCGGTGACCACGGTCGCCGTGGTCAGTCCCTCGACCAGCGGCCGCGCCACCCTCGTGTCGACCGGCGTGACCAAGCCGAGCCAGAGTGCCGAGAGCCACGGGGTGACGAACGGGACCGGGATCTTCGGCCGGTGCCGCTTGCCCATCGCCACCGCCATCCGGTCGAGCATCGCCGCGTAGGTGAGGACATCGGGGCCGCCGATCTGGACCTCCCGGCCCTCGGACTCGGACACCTCGGGGGCGCGCCGCAGGTACTCAACCGCCGCGTCAATCCCGATCGGCTGCGTGTCGGTCTGCAGCCAGGACGGCGCGATCATCACCGGCAAACGCCCGACCAGGTAGCGCAGGGTCTTGTAGGACTCGCTACCGGCGCCGACCACCATCGCCGCCCGGAAGTAGGTGAGCGACGGCCCCTCGGCGGTCAGCACACGGGCCGTCTCGTGGCGGCTGCGCAGATGCTCGGAGACGCTCTCGTCGCCGAGCCCGCCCAAGTAGACAACCCGCTCGACGCCCTCGCGCGCCGCCATGCGGGCGAAGTTCGACGCCCCCAGATGCTCGCGCGTAGCGAAGTCGCCGCCGCCGGCCATTGCGTGGACCAGGTAGTAGGCGGTCGTAACCCCCAGCCCGGCACCGGCCAGGCTTTTCGCCTCGGCCACGTCACCGTGATGGGCTTCAAAACCTTCGGTCTCGAGCCGCACGGCTCTGGTGCGATCCCGGACCAAGCACCGAACCTGTGTCCCCGAGTCGCGCATCGAGGCAGCCAACCGAACGCCGACGAAACCCGTCGCTCCGGCTATTAGGACCCTTGAGCCGATAGACCAGGCTACCCGGCACCGCATGTTCGTTCTACCCAACAAGACGGCTGCCGGATGCGGTCGCCGAAGGTGATCAAGCGGCTCAATACGAAGCCGGCAATCCGCATCACGACCGCCCGCAGCACGCCATAACGGCGCCTCGCCAGCGGCACTGCGAGGCCGGCGGTTCTGACGGCGGGCTCAGTCGAGATGTCAGGCATCCGACTCGTCTGGCAAGAACCTCGGTTGCGGGATAACCTCGATTGATCCTGCCCCGGTAGCTCAGCTGGATAGAGCGCTGACCTTCTAAGTCAGATGTCGCAGGTTCGAATCCTGCCCGGGGCGTCTACTTCGGGACACCCTGTTTGCGTTGGTCGCACCGGCAAGCGTGTCGAACGCAATCAGCCGGCCGTCGGCGTTGTAGGTGAGCACATCGGCACTCTCAACCGCTCGCCGGCGAGGGTGACGGTGCGCAGCGCCCTACTTGGCGTAGCGCGCGAAGTGATGCGCAGCGATGACCAGGCCCGCGTTCAGGTACAGACGGTGGGCATCGGCGCGATCGATGCCGACGCCGGAGTCGAGGTCATCCTGACACCTCCCCTAGGATCATCGTCGATGCCAACGGTCGATGCGGGAGGTACCCAGCTTCACTACGTGCGCGCTGGGAGCGGCGAGCCAATGCTGCTGATCCAGGGGATGAGCGCTACTCACATGGCCTGGGGACGGCCCTTCCTAACCCCGCTGGAGCAGAGCTTCGACTGCGTCGTTTTCGACAACCGAGGCATGGGGATGTCGGGGCCAGCGCAGATGCCGTTCACGACCGCCGACATGGCCGGTGACGTCGTCGCCCTGCTCGACGCGCTGGAGATCGAGCGCGCCCACATCGTCGGCATCTCGATGGGCGGGATGATCGCCCAGGAGCTTGCGCTCGCCCACCCCAAGCGCATCCGCAGCCTGACCATCGGCGCGACCTACTGCGGCGGGCCGGAGGGCACTCTGATGTCGGATGAGGACTTGCAGATGCTCGGCGTGGCGATGGCCTCCGGCGATCGCGAGCAAGTGCTGCGGGCGATGTGGGTGATCAACCTCTCGCCGGACTTCCGCGCGAACGAGAGCAACTACACGACGTTCCACGAGATGGCGGTCGCGCTGAAAGCGCCCAAAGACGTGATCCTCCAACAGATGCAGGCCTGCGCCAGCCACGACACCAGCACCCGGCTCAGCGCAGTCACGGTCCCGACCCAGGTTATCCACGGCACCGCCGACCGGCTGCTGGGAGTCAACAATGGAATTCAGATCGCCTCTCTGCTCTCGGTCGAGCCGCAGCTACTCGAGGGCATCGGCCACATGTTCTGGTGGGAGCAGCCCGAGCGCTCCGCCGCGCTCGTCCGCGAGCACGCTCTGGCTCCGGTCTAGCCTTCTTCCGGTTCTGCGCCGATGTCGGCGCAGCTGGTGTCGAGCTTGCCGTTGACCTTGAAGACGTAGTCGGGCTCGGGGGTGATGTCGGGCTCTTCGACCACCAGCTTCAGCGCCTCGGCGTTCTTCAACCAGGCGTAGATCGGGTACCAATATTCGGCCTCGGACGAGTCCTGCGTGAATTTGCTGATGATCAGGTAGTCGTAGTCGCCTTCGTTGATCAGGCGCCGGAACTGTGGACAGGTGGTCGCCAGCCGATAGGTCCCGTCCGGCCCGCTTTCGCCGATGTACTGAACGTAGTTATCGAGGTTGGCGCCGTAGAAGCCGTACTGGCCGAAGAAAATCTCACCCGAGCCGGCTATCCCAATCCGCTTGTCGTGCTGGTTGCGGGCGAAGGTGTAGGCCTCGCGCGGGCCGCCGTCCTGGAGGAAGGGTGACGTGCGCACGTAGTGCTGGTTGTAGTACTGGACCTCTTGGGCACGACCGAGAACGACAGCAAGGAGAAGCACGCAGGCCGCGCCAATGGCGACGTAGGTGCGGCTGACCAGCCGCCGCCCGCGCAGCAGGCTGAGCGCCGCCGGGGTCCAAACCAGCGCCAGGGTGAGGAAGATCGTGCCAAAGATGTAGGGCGGGTACCAGCGCGGCGTGGTCAACACCGTTATCGCGTAGACAATTAATAAGAAGATCAGCGTCTGTCGAGCGCGCGAGTCGGGCGCGCGCAGCGGCCGGGCAATCGGCAGCAGGGCCATCGCCAGCACCAGTCCAGGCACCAGGTAACGCGTGTTGGTGAAGAAGCCCGTCGGCGAACCCTCCTGACCGGCCGCGGTGAGCGGGGTAAAGACATAGACGAACGCGGTCAGCAGCGCCGCGGCGGCGATCACTTGCAGGATCCGGTTGCGCGAGCGCACCGCGATAAAGACCGCAGCGGCGACCGCGACGATCAGAATCAGCGGCCATAGCGGGCCGAAGGCATCGTCGAGCCGAGGGAAGAACCAGCGCCGGTAGATCGTCGGCTCGGTCAGGTAGTGAGAGACGGCAAAGCGCGGGCGCGGGTCGAGTGGCATCTGATCAGGCCGCGGCAGTTTCAGCGGGCCGAAGCCGATTTGAGGGATCGGGTTTCCACCGGTCTTGATCGCCGCTCGCACGTACCAGTAACCACCGACGACAAAGGTCGAGAGACCCAACACCCAGGCGGTGGTGAACCGCCTCCCCTTGCCGCTGAAGACAACGACTCCGAGCCAGATCGCCACAACCGGGACGAGGAAGGTGAGCTTGACCGAGGCGGCGAGCCCGGCGGCGATGCCAGCGAGGACCAGTGGGCCCTTGTCGAGCAGCGGGGCGTCGCTTTCTGGCGTGTCCTGGACAGCACCCTCCTTGGGCGCGCGACGCTGGTGCCCGTTGATCAGAAAGGCGGCGAAGGCAATTAGGAAAGCGAGCCCCATGATGTCGTTGCGCCCCTCGCCGGGCTGGGTCTCGATCATCACCCCGGCGTCGAGCACGATCGCCCCCGCGACCAGCGTCGCCGGCCCGACCTTGTAGGGGCGGCCGACGCACCAGGCGGCGAGCAGCGCGATTGCCAGCCAGACCAGGTTGATCAGCGGCGAGAGCCAGTCAGTCTTGAAGACGACGATCCCGGCGGCGTGGATCAGTTCCGAGCTCTGCGGGTAGAACCAGGCCGCCAGCCGCAGCGGGTCGGTGTAATGCAGGTGGACCGTCGACGCTTCCTGCGCGATCCGCGCCGCCAAGGGCATGTGGTACCAGGTCGTGTCGCCGCCGAACATGCCGGCGTCGAGGCTGAGCTGGGAGGGGAAGGTCCACTCGGCGACGGTGAACGAGGCGACGGCCAAGGCCGCCAGGAAGGCGATCGTCTGCACCCGAGGCGCGGCGACTTCGGCGATATCGCGCGGCGCCATCCGCCGGCCGAGCCAGGCGGCGCCGAGCCCGATGCCGATGCAGACGACGACGACCCAGCCAAGGCGGAGGATGCTGAGCGTGCCGAGTAGCTCGAGCGAGACCAGCAGCAGGGCGACGGCGAGCGTCGCATCGCCGAGGCGGGCGAGGGCGCCGGAGAATTCCGGCACGATCCAGCGCCGCAGCCAGTAGCCGCCGAGGCCGAGCGCCGAGACGATGCCGATCGTCGCCAGGCAGCCACCGATGTAGGAACCGAGGGAGGGGGTCACCGGCGCGGGATGCTATTCGGCGCGCCGGGCGCGCGAAGCAAGTCCCTCCTAGGAGGCGGCAGCGGGGATGCGGCAGGAGACGCCAGTGCCGGCGAGGCCGCAGTAGCCGTTCGGCACCTTGTGCAAGTACTGCTGGTGGTAGTCCTCGGCGTAGTAGAAGGGTCCGGCCGGCGCGACCTCGGTCGTGATCGGTTCATGACCAGCGCTCTGCAGTGCTTCGTCGTAGGCCTGTAACGCCATCTCCGCCGTCGCTTTCTGGGAGTCGTTGGCGAAATAGATGCCGGAGCGGTACTGAGTGCCGACGTCGTTGCCCTGGCGCATTCCCTGGGTCGGGTCGTGCTCCTCGAAAAAGACCTTGAGCAGGTCGGCGTAAGAGGTCGCCTGCGGATCGAAGGCGACCAGAACCGCCTCTGCATGCCCGGTCTTACCGGTACATACCTCCTCGTAGGTCGGGTTCGGCGTCGTCCCGTTCATATAACCCACAGCCGTGGTGTAAACGCCATCGAGGTCCCAGAAGAGGCGCTCGGCACCCCAGAAGCAGCCGAGGGCGAAGTAGGCGGCCTCGACACCATCGGGAAAGGGGGGCTTCAGCGGCGTATCGAGCACGGCGTGGCGCTCGGGCACCTCGAAGGCCGGCTCGCTGCGCCCCGGCAGTGCATCCCCTGCTGAGGGCACCTGATCCTTTTGGCGGTTCCACAGCATCGCCACTACACGGTAGCGTCCTTACATCGGCTGCTTCGTACTTCTCTTCGCTCTGATCTCGCCGCGACTGGCGCTGTTCGTGCTGTTCCTTTTCAGCGACCTACTCAGCCGCGCCTTCGACAGCTGGGTCCTCCCGCTGCTCGGCTTCTTCCTGCTGCCCTGGACGACCCTCGCCTATGCGGCGATGTGGGCTTCCTCGACGAACGGGGTCACGGGCTTTGAGTGGTTCATCGTCGTCCTCGCCTTCCTGATCGACATCGGCGCCTTTGCCGGCGGCGGCCGGCGGCGACGCGAGACCGCTTAGCCGCTGCCCTGCTCGGGGGTCTCGTCCAGCGGGTAGGCGAGTCGGATGTGCTCCTTAGCGAGGACGATGAAAGGGTGCCGTTGCGCCTCACCACCGCCAAGCGGTGAAATCTCAGCGTCGACCAGCGGAATGAAGGCGACATCGGCGCGATTGACCGCATCGGAGAAGCGGCTCTGGTAGCCCTCGGGCGGCAGGGTCACGTCGCCGACAACCATGTGCCGGTCGGTTTCGAACACGACCCGCTCACGGCGTCGCGGACTTCCAGGTTGTCCCTCCATACAGGTGCCCTATCGACATCGCCAGGGATCTCGTGAATCAGGCCTCGCTACGCCCGCTGAGGAAGCCGCCTTTGCCCCCCCGAACTTTACGCTTGATGGAATTATGAATATCCGTCCGGAAACGGGGTAACAACCGTCCAGAATGGCGAGAAAAGCTAAAGCCATGCTCCGAACCGCAGTGGGAATCTGCGCCGCGTTGGCGGCGACCCTGACACCGATCGGAGCCTCGGCGGATCCGTTGGGAGAAGTGGCGGCAAGCCCAAAGGCCGCGGTGGAAGAAGTCGTGAAAACCGCGGCTGCGCCCGCCGTCACCGTTACGAGCTCGGCAGTCCCCCCTTTGCCACCCCCTCCGGTGAGCGCGCCACAGCCTCCCCTGCAGACGCCACGGGTCCCCGTTCCCCCTGCCCCGGAAGCAATCTCTTCTCCTCCCAAGCAGCCGTCGACTGTGAAAGTTCCCCTACCCTCGCCACCCCCTTCGGGCGGCTCGGCCAGAACCGTAGAAAGCGCAGCGACTCAGGCTATGCACGGCTCTGGGTCAGGCCCCCGCTCATCCTCCGCGGAGAACTCGAGTGGGTTCCCGGCTGGAGCGGCGGCTGGCTCTGACCGCGAAGTCGGCGCAAGCCTGCCTGCCGTGGATGGGTCTCGCAGGGTCGGGGCCCGCTTCCGGGGCTCCGTGGACCCGGGCGTCAGCTCTGCGATAGCTCTTCGCCGCTGGTTCATTTATGTCTGGCCGGCCGTCAGCCTTGGCCGCATCGGAACGGCACTGGTCGGAAGGGTCTTAGACGCCTTCGGTCTCGAATCGCTGACCGCGCCTCGTCTCATCGTCGGGCCCCTGGCCGCGATCTCGGAATTCCAGCCGACGATCGGGGCCCACTTCGGCGTCCTCGGCGAAGCGGATGCCTCGAAGGACGACGAACCCTCCGGCGTCCCCAGTGTCGGTCCGATTCATTCGAATCCTGAAACCATGGCATTCGTGATCCTGGCCGGCCTGACTGCTTTGGCGCTACTCGCATTCGGCAGCGAGTTGACGGTATTCCGTCGCTATCGTCGCTGGTGAGGGCGCCACAGGTTGGGAGGTGCTCCGACCTTTCCGTCCACTGGATTGCAGATATCGGGGCGCCCGGATTGATTCCGCTTCAGAGCGGGGAGTTGAGCGCATCCGTGCATCACTGGTGCCTCACGAATTCCCGAAAGACCAACTTGATCTTAGTTCCGTCCGGATCGAGAACGGAAGCAGTGTAGGCAGAGGGAAGCGACGGTCCTTCGCCCGGGGAGCCGTTGTCGCGGTAGCCAGCCTTCGTAGCCGTTAAATGGAAGTCCTCGACGGCCTGTCGGTCGGGGGCTGGGAAAGCGAGATGGAGATGCTCGGTGACCGGCCTGCCGTCAGCGACTAGGGAAAGAGTCGCCCAAGCACCACGGAACTGACGGCCTGCCTTCCACTGTCGACCCTCTCGCAGTCCGGCACAGCGCATGATCGTTGTGTAGAAGGCGACCGCCGCAACGAGATCGTGCACTCCGATCCAGAGATGATCGATGTGGCCGCCACGGCGCACGTCGAGATGGTGGACCGCCTCGGCGCTGTTGCCGTCGGGGTCGCGAAGGAAGGCGCCGTAATAGCCAGGCGTATATTCGGGACGCTCTCCCGGTGAACCATCGTCCTCGTAGCCCGAGGCAATACCGGCACGCCAGAATTCGTCCACGTAATCCCTCGAGGGCGCCACGAACGCCACATGCAGGTTGCGCGTCGCCGGATCTGCGACATCCGCCGGGGCAACGACAAAATCATCCCACTCGATCCTGTCAGCGCCACTTCGGTTCGGCTCGATCCCAAGTGCCCCAAGGACCGTACGGTAAAAGCGCTCTGAAGCTTCGTACTCAGCAACTCGGATGGTCACTTGGTCGAACATTCGCCCGACCGTATCGCCGCGGAGGCGGATGGGTGCCGAGATCCCTCTATTGATTCTGGGATCCCGGTTTTGCGAATCGAATATCGGGGCGCCCGGATTCGAACCGAGGACCTCGGCCACCCAAAGGCCGCGCGCTACCAGGCTGCGCCACGCCCCGCTACGGCCAGTGTAGACCGAGAACGGCGATCGAGCGAAGTCGCAGTTTCCCGCTATATACGCGGGTAACTGCGGCCTCGGCGGACGTGTGGCGCGAAACCGTTAGCTTTCGCAGCCGATGGCCGACGTGCGCCCGATCTACGCGACCCACTACGACCTCGGTGTTGCCGGGTCGCTGCAGGATGTGGCCGCGCCTCCTTATGACGTGATCGACGCCGGCATGCGAGCGGACCTGCTCGGGCGCTCGCCCTACAACGCCGTCGCCATCGATCTACCTAAACCCTACGGCGAGACTGGTCCACAGCAGACCGACGACGACCCCTACGAGCGGGCGGCACAGACGATGGAGGAGTGGCGAGCGGCCGGTGTACTCGTCGCCGACTCCGAGCCGGCGATCTGGGCGATGACCCAGGACTACACCGGACCCGACGGCAGCGCCCGCACCCGCCACGGCATCCTCGCCCGAGTCCGCGTCGAGGATTTCTCCGCCGGCCAGGTCCTCCCCCACGAGCGCACTCTGCCGGGACCGAAGAAGGATCGCCTCGATCTGACCCATGCCACCCGGCACAACCTCTCGCCGATCTTCTCGCTCAGCACCAAGGACGCCTGGCCGCTGGTCACGCCGGCGATCGAGTCGGAGGCGCCCTGGGGCGAAGCGACCGACGAAAGCGGCACGGTGACCAAGGTCTGGCGGGTCGGCGATCCAGCGATCCATGCCCAGGTCACCGAGCTGCTCGGTGGCGCACAGCTGCTGATCGCCGACGGCCACCATCGTTACGAGACGGCGATCGCCTATCGCGACGAGGTCGGCGGTGAGGGCGATCACAACTTCACCCTGATGGCGCTGACCGGGCTCGACGACCCCGGCCTCACCGTCTTCCCCACTCACCGCCTGCTCTCCGGCCTGGGCGACGATCCCGAGCGCCAGCGGCGCCTCGGCGAGGGCCTGCGCGAGCTCTTCGAGGCAACCGAGGTGCCGCTCGAGCAGCTCGACCCGCTCGGCGAGGAGGGCGTCGGCGTCTTCGGCCTTTACGACTCCTTCCACAAGCGCGGCTTCCGCCTGCGGCTCAAGGACAGCGCGATCGCCGCGCTCGACGAGCAGCTCGCCGGCAAGCCCGAGGCCTACCGCCGCCTCGACGCGGCGATCCTCGAGACGCTGGTGCTGAAGGGGGTCGCAGGACTGAGCGAAGACGACATCCTCGCCAAGCGCGGGCTCGGCTACTCAAAGAGCGTCGAAGACTCGCTGGCGCTGCTCGAGGCCGGGACCTACGACGTCGCCTTCATCCTCCGCCCGATCCCCGTCGACCAGGTTCGCGCGATCTGCGAGAGCGACGAGAACATGCCCCCGAAGTCCACCTATTTTTTCCCAAAGGTTTTGACCGGGCTAGTGTTCAATCCGGTTTGACGAAGATCTACACGAAGAAGGGCGACGACGGCACCACCTCGCTCTGGTACGGCGGGCGCGTACCCAAGCACCACGGGCGCACCGAGGCCTACGGCGCTCTCGACGAAGCCTGTTCCCAGCTGGGCGTAGCGCGAGCGCTCTGCAGCCCGGCCGAGGCCGAGCTGGCCGCCGACCTGCTCCGCTTGCAAGACGACATCTTCGTCGCCGGCGCTGAGCTGGCGACCTCGCCGGAGGCGGCCGAGCGACTGGAAGATGGCGTCAGCCGCACCACCGAGGAGATGGTCGCCGAGCTGGAGCAGGCGATCGACCGCTACATGGAACGGGTCGAGCTGCCACCGCAGTTCGTCATCCCCGGCGGCAACCAGCTCTCCGCCCAACTCGACGTCGCCCGCACTACGATCCGACGGGCCGAGCGACGGATCAGCGAACTCAACGAAAAGGGCGAACTGGCCGGCGAGACCGTGATCCACTTCGTCAACCGCGCTTCTGACCTCGCCTACGCGATGGCCCGCTTTGCCGACGTCGACGACCCGGCCCTGTTCGAGGGCCGGCGCAAGGCCTAACGGCGATGAAGGTCGTCGCCCGGCGGAAGGTGAGCGGAGCGAACCGAATTGGCGGCTACGTCCACGACGTCGAGATTGAAGGCGGCCACACGCTCGTCGTCGACGAGCCGGCCTTCGTCGAAGGTGGAACCGACGCCGGTCCCTCCCCCACCCGCCTGGTCGCCGCCGGCCTCGCCGGCTGCACCGCCGTGACGATCGAGATGTACGCGGCCCGCAAAGGCTGGGATATCGGCGCGGTTGAGGTGGACGTCGATGTCGAGTACCAAGACTTCGCACCGCTCTCCTTCGCGGTGACCCTGCGATTGCCGCCTGGGTTGAGCGAGGAACAGCGAGAGCGACTGCTCGCGATCGCGGCCAAGTGCCCGGTCCACAAGCTGCTGGCCGGCGAAACCGAGGTCGTCATCGCCGACCGGATCGAAGCCCTGCCCAATGCCTGACTATGTGATCGTCGGCGCCGGTTCGGCGGGGTGCGTGCTCGCCAACCGGCTCAGCGAAGACCCCAGCGTTGAGGTGCTCTTGGTAGAGGCAGGTGGCGGCGATCGCCATCCCGACGTGAAGATCCCGGCCGCCTTCGCCAAGCAGTTCAAAACCAAGCGCGACTGGGATTTCGGCACCGAGCCCGAGCCCCACTGCGACGGCCGTTCCATCTATATGCCGCGCGGCAAAGGCCTGGGCGGCTCCAGCTCGATGAACGCGATGCTCTACGTCCGCGGCCACCCACTCGACTACGAGAAGTGGGCCGCAGGCGGCGCCACCGGCTGGGACTGGGATGGGATCAAGCCTTACTTCATGCGGGCCGAGGACAACTCTCGCGGCGAGTCCGAGCACCATTCCGTCGGCGGCCCGCTGCGGGTCGAGGACGAGCGCTCGCCGCGGCGGCTGACCGGCCAGTTCCTCGAATCCTGTGCCGCAGTCGGTATCCCGCGCATAGCCGACTACAACGGGCACGAGCAGGACGGGGCTTCGCTTGCCCAGGTGACCCAGCGCAACGGACGGCGTTGGAGCACCGCCGACGGCTACCTACGGCCAGCGCAAGGCCGCGCGAACCTCAGCGTGGTCTCCGGCGCCCAGGTGCTCGGCGTCGAGCTGCAGGGGGAACGCGCCAGCGGAGTCCGCTACCGGCGGCGCGGCCGCGAGCAACGTGTCCGCGCCGAGCGCGAGGTAATCCTCTCCGCTGGCGCCCTCGCCTCTCCGCAGCTGCTGATGCTGTCCGGGATCGGTCCGGCCGAGCAATTACGTGCGCTGGAAATCCCCGTTGCCGCCGACCTGCCCGGAGTTGGCGAGAACCTCCAGGATCACCCCTACCTGACCTCGGTCTGGGATGTGCCGGGCGGGGGCTCGCTCGCCGACGCCGAGAGCCCCAAGGCGATGCTCGAGTTCTTGCTGCGTCGCAGCGGCCCACTCACCTCCTCGGTCGCCGAGGCACTTGCCTTCGTGCGCAGCAGACCAGGCCTTGCCCAGCCTGATCTCCAGTTCCACTTCGGCCCCGCCTACTTCGTCGACAACGGCTTCCAGGAATACGACGGCCATGCGATAACGATGGGGCCAGCGCTGGTGGGGCCGCGCGGCCGTGGCTGGGTGCGGCTGCGCTCCGTCGACCCGACCGACAAGCCGCGCATCCTGACTAACACGCTTGCCGAGCCCGAAGACGTCGCCGCCCTGATCGCTGGAACCCGGCTCACGCGCGAGATCGCCGCCGCCGAACCCTTTGTTTCGGTGCTGGGCCGCGAGCTGTTCCCAGGCGCCGACGTCAGCAGCGACGAGGATCTCATCGACGACCTGCGCCAGCGTGTCGAGCTGCTCTACCACCCCGTCGGTACCTGCAAGATGGGTTCGGATGACCTTGCGGTGGTCGATCCGGATCTGCGTGTGCGCGGGGTCGACGGGCTGCGAGTCGTCGACGCTTCGGTGTTCCCAACTATCCCCAGCGGCAACACCAATGCGCCGACGATCGCCATCGCCGAGCGGGGCGCCGACTTGATCGCCGGCAAGCCGCTCTTGCGCGAAGACGGGTCGTAGGCAGAATGGACCTAGGGCTGAAGGGACGAATCTGCGTTGTCACCGGCGCCAGCAGCGGTATCGGGCGGGAGACGGCGCGCCTGCTCTGCGCCGAGGGGGCAAAGGTACTGCTGGTCGGTCGCAACGAGGAGCGGCTAGTTGAAGCGCAAGGAGAGGCGGTCGCCGCTGGGGGCGCGACCGGCGGGGAGGCGCAGAGAGTGACCCTGGACGTGACCGACGCCAACGCCGGCGTGCGGATGCTGGCAGCGGCGACCGAGTACTTCGGCGCGCTCGACGTCCTCGTCAACAACGCCGGCGCCGCCCAGTGGCGTCACCTCGACGACGTCCCGGACGAGGACTGGTACGCCCAGTACGAGCTCAACGTGATGGCGCCGCTACGGGCGATGCGTGCGGCCGCCCCGGCGATGGCCGAGCGCGGCTGGGGACGAATCGTCAACGTCTGCTCGACCGCCGGCAAGCGCCCCTCGGCAGCGATGCCCGAGTACTCGGTGGCGAAGGCTGCAGAGTTGTCGCTCTCACGCCTCTTCGCCGACCGCTACGCCAAGCAGGGCGTGCTCGTCAACGCGATCTGCCCAGGGCCGGTCGAATCCGAGCTTTGGATGGACTCGGGTGGCCTGCTCGACCAGTCGCACCAGATGTCCGGCGCCGAGAGCCGCGAGGAAGCGCTGGCCGAAGCCGGCGCCAAGCGCCCAATCGGCCGTCTCGCCGAGGTCGGTGAGATCGCCGCCGCGATCGTCTTCCTCTGCTCCGAGCGCGCCTCCTACGTCGCCGGCGCCGCCTGGTCGGTGGACGGCGGCACCGTCCAGGTGATCATCTGAGACGGCTGCAAACCGGCGCCTGGCGGTGTCCTCAGTCGAGATGAAATCCATAGCTGATGCAGCGGTCCTCCTTCCGCTCTACGGCTGGCCGGATGAGCCGGGGCTGATCTTCACCGAGCGGCGGGCGGACATGCGACGACACGCAGGGGAGATCTCGTTTCCAGGCGGCCGCAAGGACGAGGACGACGCCGATCTCGCCACCACGGCGCTGCGCGAGGCCCATGAGGAGATCGGGCTCGATCCCGCGCAAGTCGAGCTCGGCGAGGAGCTGCCGACCACTGGCACCTTCGTCACCGGCTACCGGATCCACCCATTCGTCGGTCGCATCCCCCACCCCGGCGAGCTGGGCCTGGAACCCAACCCGGCCGAGGTCGAGACCGTGCTCACCTTCTCGCTGGACGTACTCCGCGAGGGCTACGAGATGCGCCGCCTGATCCGCCGCGGAATCCCCATCCACACTCCTACCTACGAGGTCGAAGGTCATCTGATCTGGGGTGCTACCGCGCGAATTTTGGGCGACTTCCTAAAGCAGGTCTGAGGCGTCGTAACCAAGCCTGGCTAGGACGCAGAGAGGCTGACAAGGGGAGCGCACATTTGTGCGTGACCCGCAGGCAGCCGACCGAGGACACCGCCAGGCGCCGGTTACGACGTCTCAGACGGTTGCGGGACAATGCGGATGTATGGGCGAGGCTCCTCCCAGCCATCCGGGTAGATCTCCTTCGCCTGATCGTTGGAGACCGAGCCGGCGATGATCACGTCGTCGCCCTGCTGCCACTGGGCCGGGGTCGCGACTTTGTGATTGGCGGTGAGCTGGAGCGAATCGACCACCCGCAGGACCTCGTCGAAGTTGCGCCCGGTCGTCATCGGGTAGACGAGGATGAGTTTGATTTTCTTGTCAGGACCGATGACGAAGACGTTGCGCACGGTCTGGTTGTCGACCGGAGTGCGGTCAGCGGCGTTCCCCGAGACGTCGGCCGGCAACATTCCGTAGAGCCTGGCGACGTTGAAGTCGGCGTCGCTGATGATCGGATAGTTGGGTGCGGTGCCCTGGGTCTCCTCGATGTCCTTGGCCCACTCTTCGTGTCTATCGAGCGGGTCGATCGAGAGCCCGATGATCTTCACGCCACGCTTGGCGAACTCGGGCTCGATGCTGGCCATGTAGCCGAGCTCGGTCGTGCAGACCGGGGTGAAGTCCTTTGGGTGCGAGAACAGCACCGCCCATGAGTCACCGATCCAGTCGTGGAAATTGATCCGGCCCTCGGTCGTGTCGGCCTCGAAATTGGGTGCTACGTCACCAAGCTGCAGAGCCATCGGATCCGGTCCTTTCGGTTATTCGCTTTCGGGCATCTACCTTGATTCTCAGTTGGCCTGAATTCCTATCCGAGTTTAGAGGTATGCCTATCCGAGCTCAGATCGTCCAGTCCATCGTCGCCCCTTCCATCGCTTCGGTCCAGCCGATGAGATCGCTGGGGTCGACGAAGACGAACCCGACAGGAATCTCCCATCGCTCGGAGGCAGCCTCGATCGCCTCCTTGCCACGGGCAAGAAGGATCGGGTCGACGCTCCCCCCCATCTCGTAGACGAACCCTCGCACCGGCGTTTCGACCAGCCGCTCCAGCAATCGATCCAGCCGCGGGCCGTGGATCGCCGACAGCTCTTCCGGCTCTCCCTCCGCCGAACCGAGCAGCCAGTTAACGATGGTGACGTCCTCGATCAGATCGAGCACGGAGCCGGGGTCGGCAGGGTCGGCGAGCGCTGGCTCAATCCCTGCCGCCTCGATCGCCGCCAAGCGCTCCACGCGGCGGCTCGTGCCGCGTACTTGCCAGCCTTTGGCAAGCAACCTTTTCCCCAGAAGGCGGCCACGACAACCACAACCGACGATCAGTGCCCGAGCCACCCTCGCCGGGCCTCAGGCCTCGAACGGGTCGCCCCGCCGCAATCGCTCCAGCTCCTCTTCTTCGACCTCAGTGCGGAGCTTTCTCTCATCGACCTCGGCGGCGCCGCGGCGACGGCGCATCTCGTTCTGCGCCTCGAGCATCTGCCGCACATCGTCGATCTCGTTCTGCGCCTCGACTTCGGGGCTGCGCGTCGGCTTCCAGTCAACCAGGTCGGCGGTACTGCCCTGGTAGAAGTGGCCGATCAAGAAGAGGACGCCGATGATCAGAGCCAGCATGCCGCAGGTGAGCAGGACGAAACCCATGCCGGCCAGGATACGCCGCCGCGCCGGGTCACCTTTAATGCTCGCCTATGCCTGAGGCATATCTAGTCGACGCAGTTCGTACCCCGATGGGCGCCTACCGCGGTGCGCTCTCCGCTATCCGCCCCGACGACCTCGCCGCCCACGTCGTCCGCGCAACGGTCGAGCGCAGCGGCGTAAACCCGGCCGAGATCACCGACGTCTACTTCGGCGCAGCCAACCAATCGGGCGAGGACAACCGCGACGTGGCACGGATGGCTGCATTGCTCGCCGGCCTCCCCGACAGCGTTCCCGGAGCCACCGTCAACCGCCTCTGCGCCTCCGGCCTGGAGGCGATCAACTGCGCCGCCCGCGCAGTCAAGCTCGGCGAGGGCGACTTCTATCTTGCCGGCGGGGTCGAGTCGATGAGCCGCGCCCCGTGGGTGGTCGGCAAGCCCGAGCGCGGCCTGCCCCGCGGCGAGCAGACGATGCACGACACCACCCTCGGCTGGCGCTTCGTCAACCCCCGCATGGCCGAGCTGGGCGTCTCGACCGAATCGATGGGCGAGACCGGCGAGAACGTCGCCGCGCGCTACGACATCAGCCGCGAGGACCAAGATGCCTTCGCTTTGCGCAGTCACCAGCGCGCTGTCGCCGCCGCTGAGGCCGGCCACTTTGCCGAGGAGATCGTCCCGATCGAGGCGCCAAAGGGACGCCGCGAAACGATCCTCGTCGATGTCGATGAGGGGCCGCGTCCCGATGCATCGCTGGAAAAGATGGCCACCCTGCGCCCGGCTTTCCGCGAGGGCGGCACGGTCACCGCCGGCAACGCCTCGACCCTCAACGACGGTGCCGCCTGCCTGCTGGTCGCCTCCGAGGCGGGCGTCGAGAAGCTCGCCGCCGAGCCGCTCGCGCGCGTGGTCGCCTCGGGAGTCGCCGGTGTCGACCCCGCCTACATGGGGATCGGTCCAGCGGTCGCCGTGCCGCGCGCTCTGGCCGCCGCTGGCCTCAGCCTCGACCAGATCGAGCTGATCGAGCTCAACGAGGCCTTCGCCTCGCAGGTCCTCGCCTGCGCCCGCGAGCTCGGCATCGACGAAGACCGGCTCAACGTCAACGGCGGCGCGATCGCCCTCGGCCACCCGCTCGGCTGCTCCGGCGCCCGCCTTGCCGGGACCCTGATCCGCGAGCTGCGCCGCCGCAACGGCCGCTACGGCGTCGCGACCATGTGCGTGGGTGTAGGCCAGGGCCTAGCAACGGTCTTCGAGGCAATCTGAGCAACGGCAGGATGGAACTTTCTATCCCCTATAGGGGATAGAAACGTCCATTCTGGCGGGGGAGAAGTGCTTAGGGGGCGACACGCGGCGGATCGCATACCGCGAATCTCCTCAGGTAGCCTCGCCGACCAATGGTGAACGAGCTCGCAAGCGTGGACGGACAGGTGACGCCGACGGCGGAGGCGATGGTGCCGATGAAGGACGACGGGCTCTACCGCGGCGATGGGGCCTTCGAGGTGATCCGCCTCTACGAGGGCCGGCCCTTCGCCCTCGCCGACCATCTCGACCGCCTGGAGCGATCCTCCGCCGCGATCGAGCTCACGTTCGACCGCGGCGTGCTGGAGCGAGAGATCGACGCCCTGCTGACCGAGGCCGACAAGCCCGACGGCCAACTGCGACTGATCGTCACCCGGGGCGGCCGCCGCATCGCCGCGGTCGAGCCGATCCCGGACCATGCCGAGACGCTGAGCCTCGCCACTGTCACCTACAACCCGAGCGTGATCCTCACCGGGGTCAAGTCGCTCTCCTACGCCGCCAATATGCAGGCGACGCGACTGGCCAAGGCACAAGGCGCCGATGAGGCGGTGCTGGTGACGCCCGAGGGGACCGTGCTGGAGCCGCCAACCTCGGCGATCTTCTGGGTCTCGCCGCAGGGCGGTCTGCGCACCCCTTCGCTCGACGTCGGCGTACTCGAGTCGATCACCCGCGACCGCCTCGTCAAGGCACTGAACGTCGAAGAGGGCAACTGGCCGGTCGCCGACCTGCGCGCCGCACGAGAGGCCTTCCTCGCCTCGACCACGCGTGAGATCCAAGCCGTCTCCGCGATCGACGGTAGCCCCCTGGCCGACGCGCCGGGCCCCCGTACGCGCGAGGCCCAGGAGGCCTTCGCGGCGACTTTGAAACAAGAGCTTTGAACGACGAGTGAGAAAGCGAAGGTGAGATGGACTTCCAGCTGAGCGATGAGCAGCGACTGATCTCCGAAGCGGCACGAGAATTCGCCGACAAGGAGATCGTCCCGCGGGTCAAAGAGAACGACCGCGCCGCCCGCTTCGACCGCGAGCTGGCGAGCAAGCTGGGCGAGGTCGGCTATCTGGGCGCGCCGGTAGCCGAGCAGTACGGCGGTCGCGGTCTTGACTACATGGGTTACGGCCTGATCGTCGAGCAGGTTGGTCGCGCCGACTCGTCCGCCCGCACCGTCGTCTCGGTGCAGACCTCGCTGGTCGCCGGCTCAATCGAGAAGTGGGGAACTGAGGAGCAGAAGCAGAAATGGCTGCCGCGACTCTGCTCGGGCGAGGCGCTCGGCTGCTTCGGGCTGACCGAGCCCGACACCGGCTCCGACGCCGCCAACCTGCGCACTCGCGCGACCAAGACCGACTCCGGCTGGTCGATCAGCGGCCAGAAGATGTGGATCTCGCTCGGCAACTTCTCAGAGGTGGCGTTGATCTTCGCCCAGACCGACCCGGAGAAGAAGCACCGCGGCCTCGCCTGCTTCCTCGTCCCAACCGCTAGCGAGGGCTTCACCTCGCAGGAGATCCACGGCAAGCTCGGGTTGCGCTCCTCCGACACCGCCGAGCTCTCACTCGACTCCGTCGAGATCGGCGAGGACGCGATGCTGGGTGAGATCGGCGACGGCTTCAAGGTCGCGATGAGCGCCCTCGACAACGGCCGCTACAGCGTCGCCGCCGGCTGCGTCGGCATCTGCGATGGCTGTGTCGATGCCTCCGTCGCCTACTCCAAGGAGCGCAAGCAGTTTGGCGTCCCCCTCGCCCGCTTCCAGCTGGTGCAGGAGATGATTGCCGACATGATCGTCAAGCGCGACGCCTCGCGGATGCTGGTCTACCGCGCCGGCGCGCTCAAGGACGAAGGTAAGCCAAACACGATGGAGACCTCGGTGGCAAAGCTCCACGCGACCGAGGCGGCAGTCGAATGCGCCAACCTGGCGATCCAGGTGCACGGCGGCGCCGGCTACGTCGACGACTACCCGGTCGAGCGCTACTTGCGCGACGCACGGGTGACGACGCTCTACGAGGGCACCTCGCAGATCCAGAAACTGATCATCGGCCGCGCCGCTACCGGGATCAACGCGATGACGCCGCTCGAGGCGGAGTAGGTCCGGCTGATGGCCGAGCTAGTCGAGAGCTCGCGCGACGGCCATGTCGCCCTGCTGCGCCTCAACCGGCCCGAGGCCCGCAACGCCCTCTCGCCGGAGGTGATGGAGACGCTCGCCGCCGAGCTGGAGCGGCTCGATCCGGATCCTGAGGTGCGCTGCATCGTCATCGCCGGCTCGGAGAAGGTCTTCGCCGCCGGCGCCGACATCAAGGTGCTGAGCGAACGCAGCTTCGCCGAGGCTCTGAGCCACCCCTCCGCCTCCTTCTGGCGACGGGTCGCCGCGATCAAGACCCCGCTCGTCGCCGCCGTCTCCGGCTTCGCCCTCGGTGGCGGCTGTGAGTTGGCGCTGGCCTGCGACATGATCGTCGCCTCCGACACGGCCCGCTTCGGTCAGCCGGAGATCAACCTCGGGATCATTCCCGGCGGTGGCGGCACGCAACGCCTGGCGCGCGTGCTGGGCAAACAGCAAGCGATGGAGTACGTGCTCACCGGCCGCCAATTCGACGCCGCCATGGCGCTCGAGATGGGCCTGGTCAACAAAGTCGCGAAGAAGAACAGCTGGCTGGAGGAGGCGATGCAGCTGGCCCGCACGGTCGCCGAACGCCCGCCGATCGCCGTCCGCCTGGGCAAGCAGGCAGTACTCGCGGCAGAGGAGACGGCGCTCTCCGCCGGGCTCGAGAACGAGCGCCGCCTGTATGAGATTGCGATGGCAACCGAGGACCGGGTCGAGGGCATGCAGGCATTCCTCGAAAAGCGAGAGCCGAAATTCGAGGGCAGATGACCACAGTCGAACGAGTCGGCGTGGTCGGTGCCGGCACCATGGGGGCGGGAATCGCCCAGATCGCGGCCCTGGGCGGATACGAGACGCGCCTGCACGATCCGATTCCGGCTGCGCTCGAAACCGGGATCGAGCGGATGCGCATGGCCCTGATAAAGGGGGCTGCCAAGGGCCTCTGGAGCGAGCCGGAGGCCGAAGAAGCGAGCGCCCGCGCTGGAGCCGCGATGAGCTTCGAGGAGCTTGGCGAATGCGACATGGTCGTCGAGGCGGCGCCGGAGAATCTCGAGCTGAAGCGCGGCCTCTTCGCCGCCCTCGCCGAGACCTGCGGGTCGGACGCGGTTCTCGCGACCAACACCTCATCACTGTCGGTGGCCGCGATCGGCGATGGCATCGCCGGCCCCGAGCGCATCGTCGGCATGCACTTCTTCAACCCGCCCGCCTTGATGAAGCTGGTCGAGGTCGTCGCCACTGCGAGCTCGGGCAGCGTGGCCCTGGATGCCGCCACCGAGGTCGGTCGCCGCATGGGACGGACGCCGATCCAGGCCAGGGATAGCCCTGGCTTCATCGCCAACCGCCTCGCCCGTCCGTTCAGCCTCGAGTCGCTGCGGATGCTCGCCGAGGGGATCGCCGACGCCGAGACGATCGACCGCGTGGTCCGCCTCGGCGGCGGCTTCCGCATGGGCCCCTTCGAGCTGATCGACCTG
Organism: uncultured Solirubrobacterales bacterium; assembly: GCA_963703175.1. Classification (GTDB taxonomy): domain Bacteria; phylum Actinomycetota; class Thermoleophilia; order Solirubrobacterales; family 70-9; genus VRUE01. The sequence goes on along the minus strand of OY969794.1, from coordinate 2,154,809 downwards.
ATCGGCCTCGACGTCAACCTCAGCGTCGCCCGCTCCTTCTACCACCAAGGCGGCGAACCGGAGCGGTGGCGGCCGAGCCCGGTCCAGGAACGAATGGTCAGCGAAGGCCACTTGGGGCGCAAGAGCGGAAAGGGCTTCTACGAGTACGGCGGCGGCCCTCACCGTGCAGCCGATCCAGACCTCGGCATCGAAGCGCCGACCCTCGACCACGCAGAGCTGGAGAAGATCGACCCCGCCGCGCCGACGATCCTCCCCCGCCTCCTGACCCAGATCGCCAACGAGGCCGCGTTTGCGCTCGAAGACGAGATCGGCTCCCCGTCCGACATGGACACGGCGATGCGGCTCGGCTTCAACTGGCCCCGCGGCCCACTCGAGCTGACCGAGCTGATCGGCGCCGATCGCGCCGCACGGCTGCTGGAGGAGCTGCAGAGGTGGCACGGTGACGCCTACCGCCCCGCGCCGCGCTTGACCGGGAGCTCGGGAAACAACGGATGAGCGAGGGGGACTTCGAGGAGGCGCGCCGTGGCCTGGTCGCGCCGTTCGACCCGCCCATGGTCGAGGACGAGAACGGCCGCACGGTCTGGGACCTGCGCTCTTATGAGTTCCTCGACGGCGAGCCCCCCGAGACCGCCAACCCCAACCTCTGGCGGCAGAGCCAGCTGACCAAGATCGCCGGCCTCTTCGAGCTGGCGCCGGGCTTCTACCAGTTGCGCGGTTTCGATCTCTCCAACATGCACGTGGTCGAGGGCGAGCGTGGAATCGTCGTAATCGACCCGCTGGTCTCAGCCGAGACCGCCGCGGCGGCGCTGGCCCTCTACCGCGAGCACCGTGGCGATCGCCCCGTCACCGGCCTGATCTACACCCATAGCCACGTCGACCACTTCGGTGGCGCCAAGGGAGTCATCTCGGCGGAGGACGTCGAGGCTGGTCGCGTCCCCGTCCTCGCGCCGTCCGGCTTCCTCCACCACGCGGTCAGCGAGAACGTTTTCGCCGGCACGGCAATGGGCCGCCGCGCCGGCTACATGTACGGGGCGCTGCTCAAGCGCGGACCCGCCGGTCAGGTCGGCTCGGGGCTCGGTCAGACGACCTCGCTGGGGACGATCACGCTGATCCCGCCGACGGTCGAGATCGCGGCCACGGGACAGACGGAGGTTGTCGACGGCGTGGAGATGACCTTCCAGCTCACCCCCGGCACTGAGGCCCCGGCCGAGATGAACATCCACTTCCCGCAAGCGCAAGCGCTCTGCGTTGCCGACAACGTCGCCCGCTCGATGCACAACATCCTCACCCCGCGCGGCGCCCTGGTCCGCGATCCGCGCATCTGGGCCCGCTACCTCGACGAGGCGATCGAGCTGTTCGGCGCCGACTCCGAGGTCCTCTTCAGCGGCCACCACTGGGCCTGCTGGGGCGGAGAGCAGATCGTCGACCTGCTCGAAAAGCAGCGCGACCTCTACACCTACTTGCACGACCAGACTCTGCGCCTGCTCAATAAGGGCTACACCGGGCCCGAGATCGCCGAGCTGATCGAGCTTCCGCCCAGCCTTGCCGAAGAGTGGCACTGCCGCGAGTTCTACGGCTCCGTTAGCCACAACACCAAGGCGATCTACCAGCGTTACATGGGCTGGTTCGACGGCAACCCAGCGCATCTATGGGAGCACCCGCCACAGGAGCAAGCCCGCCGCTACATCGAGTTCATGGGCGGTGCCGAGGCGGTACTGGAGAAAGCGCGGCGATCCTTGGAGCAGGGCGACTACCGCTGGGTCGCCGAGGTCGTCAACCACGTCGTCTTCGCCGAGCCCGAAAACGAGCCGGCCCGGCAGCTGCAGGCCGAAGCGCTCGAACAACTCGGCTACGGCGCCGAGAACGCGACCTGGCGCAACTTCTTCCTGATGGGCGCCAAGGAGCTGCGCGAGGGCATCGCCGGCACGCCGACCTCCCCCGCCCCGCCCGACATCGTCGCCAACCTCTCCGTTGCCCAGCTGCTCGACGCAATGGCAATCCGACTCGACGGCCCCCGTGCCTGGGACTCACATCTGCGGATCGACTGGGTGATCGCCGAGCCCGACGAGGAGCACGCGCTGACCTTACGCAACGGCGTGCTGCACCACCGCCCCGGCCACCACGAGCCGACAGCCGACGCCACCCTCCTCCTCGACCGCGAAGCGCTCGACCAGCTGCTGCTCAAAACTGCCGACATCGTCGAGCTTGCCACGAGCGGTCGCCTACGGGTCGAGGGCGACGGCGAGAAGATCGGCGAACTGCTGGGGCTGCTCGACGAACCGGACCCGGGCTTCCCGATCGTCACCCCGCGCGCGTAAGGCTCAGCCGTGGCTGAGGCGGAAGCTTGCCTCGTCCACGTAACACCAACTCCAGTCCTCGCCCGGCTGGGCCGAGCGGATAATCGGGTGCTGGGTCTCCTGGAAGTGCGCCGTCGCGTGTTTGCCTTCGGAGTTGTCGCAGCAGCCGATGTGGCCACAGCTCTGACACATCCGCAGGTGCACCCATTGCATCCCCAGCTTCAAGCACTCCTCGCAGCCCTCTACCTCACCCGGCAAGTCGAAGTGCTGAACCGTGTCGATATGGGTGCAGGTAGGAGCCGTGCACCGACCTTAGAGCATGCGCGGGTCCAGTCCACAGACTCAATTGCGGCACCCATCTGCAATGGTCCCCGGGATGAGCGGCACCAATGGAGGCGGGGAGCCGATCACCGAGGAGGGGATCGTTGCCCTGCGCGAGGAAATCGAGCAGCTGGAAGGCCCTGGCCGGACCAAAATGGCGGCCCGGATCAAGGTTGCGCGCGAGGAAGGCGACCTCAAGGAGAACGCCGAGTACCACATCGCCAAGGACGATCAGGCCCACCTCGAGACCAAAATCAAGCGCCTGCGCGAGCGCCTGCGCACGGCCGTCGTGGTCGAGGTAGACGAGAAGGCTGGCTGCTTCAGCTTCGGCCGCACCGCCGAAGTCCTCGACGAAGAGAAAGGCGCCGTCAACGCCTGGACCCTGGTCGGCTCGACCGAAGCCGACCTCTCAGCCGGCCGCCTATCAGCCGAGTCGCCGATCGGTCAGGCACTGATGAACGCCGAGCCCGGCAAGCCGATCAAGGTCGAAACGCCACGTGGCAGCAAGACCTTCGTAGTCCAGAAGCTGCTCGACTGACCTAAGGTCGCCTGACCAAGCAGATCAAGGACGCAGGGAGGCCGACAAGGGGAGCGCACTCAGGTGCGTGACCCGAAGGCGGCCGACCGAGGACGCCGAGCTGCGCCGGTCAGGTGACCTTAGGGGCGATCTCGGTCGGCTCGCCGCCAGGCGCCCAATGGGCCTCGGGGCTCGGTGGCGTGTCGCGCAGGTACCACTCGGCATCGAGGGCGCCCATGCAACCGGTGCCGGCGGCAGTGACCGCTTGGCGGTAGGTGTGGTCGACGACGTCGCCGACCGCGAAAACGCCGGGCAGGTTGGTTTTGGTCGAACCGGGCTCGGTGCGAATGTAGCCGTCCTCGTCGGTGTCGACCTGATCGGCGACGACCTCCGATTTGGGGATGTGGCCGATCGCGACGAAGGCGCCTTCGGTGCCAAAGTCCTCGGTCTCCCCCGTCTCCGCGTTGCGCAACCGCACGTGATCAAGGTTGCCGGCGTCGCCGCCGACGAACTCCTCGGGGACGAAGGGGGTCTTGAACTCGATGTTGGGCCGCTCGGCGGCGCGATCGCGCATGATGCTCGAAGCGCGGAACTCGTCGCGGCGGTTAACGATGGTCAGCTCGCTGGCAAACTTGGAGACGAAGATCGCGTCCTCCATCGCCGAGTCGCCACCGCCGATCACGATCACCTTTTTGCCTTTGAAGAAGGCGCCGTCGCAGACACCGCAGGTGGAGACGCCACAGCCGCTCAGCTCCATCTCGCCGGGAATGCCAAGCCGGCGCGGCTCGGCCCCCATAGCCAGGATCACGGTCTTGGCGAGGTGCTCCTCGTCGCCGAGGAAAACTCTGTGCACGCCGCCGTCCTCGCTGAGCTCGACCCGGTCGACGTCGTCGGTGACGAAACGGGTGCCGAAGCGCTCCGCCTGGGCGCGAAACTGGTTCATCATCTCCGGCCCCATGATCCCCTCGGGGTATCCCGGGTAGTTCTCAACATCGGTCGTGTTCTGCAACTGGCCACCCCACTGGAAGCCCTCAAAGACGAGGGGCTCGAGGTTGGCGCGCGCGGTGTAGAGCGCGGCGGTGTAGCCGGCCGGCCCACCGCCGACGACGATCACGTTCTCAACTTTTTTTGCGTCTGCCATCTTCAACCGCCAGTCTAGTCAGGCCGATCAATCTAGAGCCGATCCATGTCGCTGGGAATCGGCCCGTCAACCGCAGTGCTCTCCAATACTTCACTTTGTATAGTATCGCTTCCGCGGTCAATTGGAAGCCCCTCCGCTTCCCAGCGCACGACCCGTTTGCGCAGCTGGAAAAAGGCAATGATTCCAGGCGGTATCGGTAGCCAGAAAGCGACCAGCCGGTAGACCAGGATCGCGGGAAAGACGGTCTCCTCGGGGATGCCAAAGAGGACGAAGGCGCCGATCATCCCGGCATCGACCGCTCCCACCCCAGCCGGGGCGAGCGGAAAGAGGTTGGCAACCATGCCGAGGAAGAAGCCTTGGACGACGACGGCCAACGGGACTTCCACGCCGAACGCCTTAAACGAAGCCCAGAGAATGCCGATGTTCGCCGCCCAGAAGCCGGCGGCACCGATCACCGCGAGGCCACCGCGCGAGGGGTGGGCAAAAAGGCTAATCGCAAAGCGGAAGCCTTCGGCGGCGATCGCCGGCACTTTGGCGATGTTGGCGGCAATCGCCTGCGCTCGCTCGCCATGGGCATGAGCGGCCACGCGCCGCCCGAGGTCGGCCGGGATCAGCGCCAACAACAGACCGAGGACGAGCAGAACTCCTGCCACCGCCGCCGGCACGACGGTCAGCTCAACCGAGTGCTTGCCCTCCAGGACGCCGGTCCGCAAGAGGATGCCGAAGACGATCAGCGCCACCGGATAGAAGACGTAGTGCAGCGAGAGGAAGGCGACCATGCGCCGGCCGACGTCGCGCCGTGGCATCCCGGCTTTGCGCAGCGCCCAGTAGGTGAGCGCGATCCCGCCCGCCCCGCCGGCCGAGAAGAGCACCGTCGCAGCTACACCGGCCATGTTGATCTCGTAGGTCTCCGACCAGCGCAGGCGCAGCGCGTCGCCGCCGACCACCGCCTTGAAAAGGGCGATGTAAGTGCCTATCGCGATGATGTTGAAGCCAATTGCGATCGCGACCCAAGCCGGGTCGGCGTCGCTGAGCTTGCTCAGTGCATCGCCCAACCCGACCAGCCTCGGGAAGAGGAAGTAGATGCAGACCAGCAAGATGAGGACTACAAGCAGCGTTTGCGCTACTCGCCGCCGCGTGAACAGAGGCAATTCATAGCCGCCGCTTTCATTCGCCGGCTGCTCAGGAGACACCCTTGAGACGCTACCCGTTCGCCAGGCGCTCCAAGCGAAGCAAGCCCCGGTTGACCCCGAGAACGGCTGGTTCGACGAAATGCTCGCCGCTGCGCACGGCGACAACCAGGCCCGCACCTGCAGCGAGGTCGGTGACGTAGTGCTCGCCCAGATAGACCAGCGCAAAGCCGAGCGTCAGCGCGTAAGCCCAGCCGGCGGCGCCCGCTATCGGACCGGTCTCGGCCAGCGAGATTGCCGCGGTGGCCGAAGTCGCGAAGTGCAGCGAGGGCATCGCGGCCCAGGGATTGCCGCCCAGCGCCCCATACATTGCCGGCCAGGCCGATTTCCAAGTTTCCTCGCCGACCTCGACCATGATCCGGCGCACCTCTTCGTCGCCGGTGTAGCCCTCCTCCGAGGCCCACCACGGCGGCGCCGTTGGCGCGGCGAAATAGACGGCGCAGCCGCTGTCGAAGACGGCGGCGAGACGGCGCGCGGCGCGCGGGAAGCGCTCCGGATGGCGGATGAGGATGAACGAGAGCGCCACATATGGCTCCAAGAACCAGAGCCAGTGCGCCCAGGTGAGAAACCGATTAAGCGTCCCCACCCGCGACAGTCGAGCAAGACCGCGCTGCAGCCGCACATTTGGCAGCTGGCCAAAACCGATCGCCCGGTCGGCAACGATCGGGTAGCGGATCTTGAGCCGGGCGCGCAGGCCCTCGGGATCGTCGAAGGGCAACTCGTGAACCATCGTGAACGCCCACATCTGCAGGGCGTACATGGCGACGTCGCGCTTACGCGAGCGCGGATACAAAACGGCGAGCCCTAGCGGGCCAGCGGCGCAGGCCGCGATCGTCACCGGAGCGGGGATGCGTGCCCGGCGGCGCAGCAGTGGCACCGCGATCGCAGCGCCGATAGTCGCCGCCGCTCCGGCACGCACCAACTTGCGCAGTGCCGGGGATGGCCTCGAGCGGGTCCGCATGAGGTCGGCGAGTATAGGAGCACGCCGCACAGCGTCAATCCAACGTGCGCGCCGCCGGTAGCCGCCGTGCGTGATTAGAATGGCCGCGCTTTGGCGCCCCACTCTCCTGGCACCGACCAGATCGACACTTTGCTGTGGATTGGCTTCGCCGCCGCGACGATTCTCGTGGTCGCGGTCGTCGGCGGGCTGCTCTATGCGCTGCGCCGCTATCGCGACGAGCGCGGCGCCGAGCCGCGCCAGATTACGGGCGGCCGCCGCATCCAGGTACGGATTGGCGCGGCGCTAGGCGTCTTCGCCGCTGCGATCCTGGTGCTGAGCATCATTTACACCGACAAGGCGCGCGAAACGCCCGCGACCGGCGCCGCTGGCCTCCAGGTCTCCCACTCCGAACCGCTGAAGATCTCAACCACTGGGCAGCAGTGGCTCTGGCGCTACGAATACCCGAACGATGCGTTCTCGTATTACAAGCTCGTCGTCCCGGTCGACACCGCAGTAGAACTCGACTTGGTTTCGACCGACGTCGTCCACACCTGGGACGTCCCCGATCTGGCCGGAAAGCGCGACGCGGTACCCGGCAAGACCAACCATGTCGTCTTCCGCGCCGACGAAGAAGGCTCTTACCTCGGCCAGGCAGCAACTCTTTCCGGCCAGGCTTATGCGGCTATGCGAACCGAAGTCGAAGTCGTCTCGCCGGAAAAGTACGAAGCCTTCATAAAAACCCAAAAGGGTGACATCCAGGCCGCGCAGGATCGCGTCGTCGGCCTGATTGAAAACGGAGAAGTCCCATGAGCGCCACCACCAGGAACCCCGAGCTTGTCGTCGATGGCTTCCCCCCACGCCGCGCTCGCTGGGTGGAGATCGCGACCAGCGCCGATCACAAGGATCTCGGGCGGGTCCTGATCACCGGCGCCTTCGGCTTCCTCTTCATCGCCCTAGTCGAGCTGCTGCTGATGCGGCTTCAACTGGCGGTCCCAGAGAACAGCTTCCTCACCCCCGTCGCTTTCAACCGGATGCTCTCGCTCTACGGAGCAACCGCGATATTCCTCTTCGCCCTGCCGCTGGCCCTCGGCCTTTTCTATTACGTAACGCCGCTGCAGATCGGCGCCCGCGGCACGGCGCTGCCGCGAGTCGGCCAACTCGGCACCTGGCTCTTTATCGCCGGCGGGACCGTCCTCTACACCTGCTTCCTCTTCACCCCAACCGAGGCTGGAGTCAACCCGCTGCCGCCTCTCTCCGGCATCGCCTTCCTGGCCAACAACGGCGTCGACGCTTGGGCCGCGGCAACCGGCCTGGCAACGCTCGGCTTTGTCTTGATCGCGATCGACCTGATCGCCACGCTGCGCCGCCTGCGCGCCCCGGGAATGGCCTGGCGGCGCCTTCCCGTCTTCTCCTGGTCCGCAGCGATCTGCTCCTGGCTGCTGCTCGTGATCGGCCCAGTGATGCTCGCCGCAATCACGATGCTGCTGATCGATCGCAATTTCGAAGGGATCTTCTTCGCCGGCGACGCGGGCGGTGCTCCCCTGCTCTGGCAGCACCTGAGCTGGATCTTCTACACCGGCACCTACATGCTGGTCTTGATCTTCGCCCTCGGGGCGATCAGCGAAATCGTTCCGGCGCTGTCCCGCAAGCCGCTCTTCAACCGCGGCGCCGTGATTGGCTCACTGGTCGCGATCGCCGTCCTCGGCACTCTCGCCTGGATGCAGAACATGTTCACCGCGCCGATCGGGATCGGCTGGATGTACTTCGCCATGGCGATGTCGCTGGCGCTGATCGTCCCCTTCGGCCTGGTCTTCTTCAACCTGATCGCAACCCTGGCCGGCGGCACGGTGAAGATGCGCGCGCCGCTGCTCTTCGCCGCCGGGGCGATCGCAATGATCTCGCTCGGCCTCGCGTCCGAGGTATCGCACTCGATGGTCGCGCTTGGCTGGCGTCTGCAGCACACGACCGACAGCACCGCGGCGACCCACTTCGCCCTGATCGGGGGTGCCGTCTTCGGCGGCTTCGCCGCTCTTCACTGGTGGTTCCCGAAGATGACCGGTCGCACGATGGGCGAGACGCTCGCCCGCTTCTCCTTCTGGACGATGGTGCTGGGCATCCTGGTCGCCTTCGTGCCGCTCTTCCTCGCCGGTGCCGAAGAGGGCCAGGTGGTCGACGCCTACAAGTTCTTCGACGGGACCGGCGTCAGCGCCTACAACCTGATCGCGACGATCGGCTCCTTCATCCTCGCCGCGGGGATCCTGATGACCCTGGTCAACGCGATTCTCAGTCGCGAGGGTGGCACTCCCGCCGGCCACGACGCCTGGGGAGGCGACTCGCTCGAGTGGTTCGCACTCTCGCCGCCGGAGCCACACAACTTCGACCTGCTGCCCGACGTGCGCAGCGCTCGTCCGCTGCGCGACATCCGTGAGGCGATCGCCCACCGCAGCGCCCGCTCCGAGCGGCCGGCCCGCGAATCGCAGCCGGTAGCCTAGCCAGCCATGTCCGGCGCCCAAACCGCTGCAATCGCGCAGCGCCCCGTCGCGCCTTCGCTGCTGCGCGACTTCGCCACGCTGACCAAGCCGAAGGTGCAGTCGCTGCTGCTCTTCATCACGGTGACGACGATGTATGTGGCGGGGGATCCGTCGCTCGGCCTCGTCTTCCTCACCTGTCTGGGGGGCGCCCTCTCTGCCGGCGGTGCCGGGGCGATAAATCACGCGATTGACCGCGACATCGACCGCACCATGGCCCGCACCGCTGATCGGCCAGTCGCCAGCGGGCGCATCTCGCCAGCGGTGGCAATCGGCTTCGGCGTCCTGCTGGCGTCATCGTCGTTCGCCCTGCTAGCGCTGACGGTCAATCCCCTGGCGGCGGCGCTCTCACTCTCTGGCTTCTTCGGCTACGTCTTCGTCTACACGCTCTGGCTGAAGCGCACGACGCCGCAGAACATCGTCATCGGCGGCGCCGCGGGCGCTGTACCGCCACTGGTCGCCTGGGCAGCGGTCACCGGCAGCCTCAGCGGCACCGCGTTCTACCTCTTCGCGATCGTCTTCTTCTGGACCCCACCCCACTTCTGGGCGCTCTCGCTGCTGATGAAGGACGAGTACGCAAAGGCGGGGGTGCCGATGATGCCGGTCGTCCGTGGCGAGACCGAGACGCGGCGTCAGATCCTGCTCTACACGATCCTGCTCTACGCGGTGACCCAGCTGCCCTTCTGCGCCGGCGGCTTCGGCGTCGCCTACCTGGTCGGCTCGATGACCCTCGGCGCCGGCTTCATCTACTTCGCCGTGCGGCTGCTGCGTAGCGCCGACCGCCGCTGGGCGTTGCGCACCTACCTCTTCTCCCTCGCCTACCTAGCCCTGCTCTTCCTGACGATGCCGATCGACGCCAGGCTGTAGATGGCCGCCGCCATCTCCTGATAGAAATCCGCCCGTGGACCGCGAGACCTCAAGACGAGACATGGCCGCCGGCCTTATGGCCGGGGGAATCGCAGCGGCGATCTTCGCCCTCTGCTTCGTCGCTGCGACTCTCTACATCGCATCCTGATGAGCGAGCATCGTGCAATCCCCGAGCCCGGCGAGCTGGTCTACCCGCCCCGCCCCTCTTGGGCGCCCGTTTTCTTTGCCTTTGCCGCCGCCCTGGCCGTCTGCGGAGTCTTCGCCGAGGGCTTCATGGTCCGCGGCTGGATCTACTCGATCATCGGCGTCGTCGTTCTGCTCTTCGCCCTGCGCAGCATGATCAAGAGTGCAACGCGGGACTACTTCCGCCTACCGCGCAAGCAGCACACCCGGGGAGCCGTGCTCCCCGTTGAAACGATCAGCCCTCCCAAGGGCTAAATCAGTCGGGCGACATTCCCGACGTCGCACCAGCCGACGTCCACACCCTGACGATGTCGCGGATCGAGAGCACTCCAACCAAGTCCCCTTCGTCGAATACGACCAAGTGGCGGATGCCGCGGTTCGACATCTCAGAGGCGGCGTGCTCGAGACTCCAGTCGGGCGAAGCGGCGACGACTCCCTCGCTCATGTGCTCTGAGACCCGCTCGACATCCGGGTCCTCCCCCAGGCCCAGCGAGTTGAGGATGTCGCGCTCGGTGACTATGCACGGCACCGGCAGCTCGTCGTCGTTGACCAGTGCTGCGCCAATGCCCTTCTCGACCATCATCGCCGCCGCCTCGCGCAGCGTGTGCGATGGGCCGACGGTCAATACGACCTCCGACATCCCGTCCCGTACCTGCATTCTCGTCCCTCTCCTTCGCGGTTCGCGGGTTAGTGAGAATCGCCTCAAGCCTACCCGACCGCCCAGGCATGGCAAGGCACGTTTGGAGCGGCCTCGCCCTATAGACTCCGGCGCGCTTCGCGCCGCATAACGATGCTCAAGCCACCGAACCCAATCCGCGTCCTTTTCGCCCTCGCCGCCCTGGCGGCGGTTCTCCTCACTGCCTCCGGCTGCGGCACGAGCACGGCGGATGTGCAGCGCGGCCGCGTCCTCTTCGTGCAGAAATGCGGCGTCTGCCACACGATGGCCGAGGCTGGCACGACTGCCCAGATTGGGCCAAACCTCGACGACGCGTTTGCCGCCGCCCGATCAGCCGGAGAGGGCGGCGAAACGATCGAAGGCATCGTCGAAGCGCAGGTCGAGTTCCCGCGTCCGAGCAACGCCAACCCGGCTGCGTCGATGCCGGCCGACGTCGTCAGCGGCCAAGACCTCGAGGACGTCGCCGCCTACGTCGGCATGTACGCCGGTGTGCCCGGCGCGGCACCGCCGAAAGTCCCGGGCGGACCCGGCGCTCAGGTTTTCGCCAGCAACGGCTGCGGGGGCTGCCACACGCTCGCCGCCGCCGGATCGGGTGGTGTCACCGGTCCGAACCTAGATGAAGCGCTGCCCGGTCAGAACGCGAAGATGGTCGAAGAATCGATCGTCGACCCGAATGCCGAGATCGTCAAGGGCTACCCGGCCAACGTAATGCCGGCCAACTTCGGCCAGACGCTGAGCTCAAAAGAAATCGAAGACCTCGTCCAGTACCTGCTGAAAGAAACGAAGTCGGCCGGCGGCGCCAAGGGCCAGGGCGGCTGAGTCGCTCGCGGCCAAGTCGGGCCGCTGACATCATTTGAGCACGATGCGGACCAGCCTCAAAGACCGCCTCGAGATCTCCCCAAAGCGCTACGCACAGGTCACCGCCGTAGCCTTGGCGGCGCTGGCGCTGATCGTGCTGACCGGTGCCGGCGTACGAATCACCGGCTCGGGGCTCGGTTGCCCGGATTGGCCCAAGTGCTACGGCGGCACGGTCCCGCCACTCGACACCCACGCGGTAATCGAGTACGGCAACCGCGTCCTCACCGGCTTCGTCGGCATCGCGGTGATCGCCGCCAGCGTGCTCGCTTGGTTCCGCCGCCCCTACCGCTGGCACCTTGCCCTCTTCGGAGCCCTGCTGCCGCTTGGGGTCATAGGACAGGCGATCCTCGGTGCCCTCGTAGTCAAGTACCACCTCGCCCCAGGGCTGGTGATGAGCCACTTCATCCTCTCGATGCTGCTGCTCGATGCCTCTTTCGCCCTTGCCTGGTGCTCGCGCTACGAACCATGGCAGCGCCGTCGCTCAAACGACAGACTGGGCGTCTGGTCGGTGCGGGCGCTGATCCCGCTCGGCCAGCTGACGATCCTCGCCGGCACGATCGCCACCGCCTCGGGCCCCCACGCTGGCGCCCACGCAGGACAGCTGGTCCACCGCTTTACCTTCGAGGGAGCGGGAACGCTGGAATGGGTCGTGGAGCGCCACGCAGCGATGGCGACGGTATTCGGAATTGCAGCGATTGCCGTCTGGCTCCTCCTGCGGCGTCCTGGCGGCGACAGGCGCGCCCTGCGGCCTCTGACCGCCGTAATCGGCCTGCTAGCCCTACAAGGCGTCGTAGGCGGGCTCCAGTGGTGGCTGAAGCTCCCAGGAGAGCTCGTCTGGGTCCACGTGGCCCTAGCAACCCTGACCTGGCTGGCGATGCTCTGGACTGTTTCCACGGCCGGGAGGCTCGAGCCGCACAGGGTTCAGCCCGCAGCCTCCGCTCAGCAACGCCGCGATCAGGCCGCTTCAGCGCTAGTAAGCACCTGAGCGCGTCCGATCTAGACGCATGGCCTGAATGTCTAGTTGCAATGAACGTATCTGCTCGCGCAACCGTCGAAATTCATCTCTCGTCAGCTGATCGAGTTCGTCGACCCTGGGGTCGACGACATTGCGGTGAATATCTATTCGTATGCATCTCATAGCTCAAGAGTACATCGCAATGCAGACGAAACACTTCGGTCCCAGTCAACTCTTGGCGATCTGCCCGACCGCGAGATCGACGACCACGTGGGTTATCGGCAGGTCGATCTCATTGCGGGCGCGCTCGACAACCCCGTGCTCGAGCCAGCGCGAGCGCTCCGGCGGATGGGTCGAGATGACGATTTCGTCTGCGGGGAACACCCGCAGCGCGTCCTCGATCGCCACGTTCGGATCGGAATCGCCGATCTCACCCCTCGCCTTCAGGCCCAGCTGGTCGATGGCGATCAGCGAGAGCTCCATCCTCTGACGAGCCAGCTCGATCGCTTCGTCGATGTCAGAGGCCCAGTGGGAGGCGCGGCTCCCGGCCAGAGCCGGCGTGACCACAAGGATCTCGCAGCTGCGGCCGCGACAGCGCTCCCGAATCTCCTCCAGTAGAGCCTCGCCCTCAACCGTCTCGTTGGCGACGACGAGTAGCCGGTGCTTGCCGTCTCCGCCGCGGGTCAGCTCGACGCTGTCCCGGAGTGAGCCGCGCGAGCCGCGGTAGGCGACACCCGCCCCGAAACCGATCAGCGCGGCGGCCAAAACCACGCCGAACACCGGCCTAGTCAGCAGCGTCAGCGCGATCACCGCCAACGCCCCGACCCCGATCACAACCACCCACCGAAACGCGTCAGCCTCGGATCTAAGGGGATTGTGCATACCCCAGTTTTACCTCGTCACTAGAGGATGTAAACCGCGGTGTAGACGATCAGCCACATAACGTCTACGAAGTGCCAGTAGATACCGGGCACCTCGACACCGAGATGGTCCTCTGCCTTGGGGCCGAAGTGGCCACGGAAGGCGCGGATCGTGGCGAAGCTGAGCAACATCAAGCCGACGAAGACATGGGCGCCGTGCAGGCCGGTGAGGCCGTAGAAGATCGAGCCGAATGCCAGATCGCGAGCGCTGAAGCCGATGTGGACGTACTCGTTGATCTGGATGAAGAGGAAGGTCGCCCCCAACATCCAGGTGAGCACGAGGCCTAGTTTGAGGCCTTTCTTATTGCCGCGGCGGATCGACTCGAGTGCGTAGTGGATCGTGAAGCTCGAAGAGACGAGAATCGCCGTGTTGATGCCGGCTACGGCGACCGGCAGCTCATAGGGATGTGGTGGCCAAGTCGGCGGGTGGACGACCACCCGGAGGAAGAAGTAGGAGGCGAAGAAGGCGCCGAAGAGCATCACCTCGGAGACGATGAAGAGCAGGATGCCCAACGTTTGACGGTCTATCCGCGAGCTCTGGTTTGCCTCGGGCGGCCCGTGGTGCTCCTCCTCGTGGGAGTGGCCGAGGGCGACGGTAGCGCTCTCCATCAGGATTCCCCCCCATCTGCCACTGAGGCAGCAACCGCCTCGGCGGGGCGGCCGACCTCAAGGTGCTCGACCGGCTTGTCGGTGATCTCGCGCGTGCGGCCAAGTAGATCCTCGTCGAGCCAGCGCGAGTCCTCGCCGGCGAAGGTCGAGATCAGCACCTCGTCGACTCGATAGTGCTCGATCGCGTTCTGTACGGCATGGAAGGGATCGGGGCTCATCGGCTGCCCGGTGGCATCGATGTCGGACCGGTAGAGCTCGGCCAGGGTCGAGGCGAGGTCGCGAACGATTTCCGCCTCCGAGACCCCATCCGCGCGCGGGCAGATGATCGTGAAACGGTGCGGGTGCCCGGCGGCACGCTCCTTCAACCTGGCGATCAGGTCCGGGGCGGCAACCGTCTGGGTGGCGACGACCAGCGTGTGGCTTTTCTCCCAGCTGATCGAGTCGTCCTGGACACGCACCGGGATGTGCACTACCGCCACCTCGGGCTCGAAGCGGCTTTTTGCCCACTCGACGAGGTCCTTGCGGGTGATACCGAAGCGCGTCTCAGAGCGGCAGGAAAGAAGGAGCTCGCCGGGTTCGTGAGCGCGCACCGCATCGTCCATGGCGAGAGCCGGATCGCGGTCCATGACCTCGCCGACCGACTCGATCCCGTACTCGGAGAGGATCGACATCGTCACCTCGACCCGGGCTCGAGCCGCATCGCGCAGTTCGCCGCTATCGATCAACTGGCCGACCGCCGGCTGATTCTGCGGCGCCGCGACGGCGACGAAAGGCACCTTCTCGGCGCGCTCGCGAACGGCTTGCAGCAGCTTGCGGCCACCGGCGACCTCGTTGAGGAAGACCAGCAGTGGCTGCGGCTCGGCTGCCTCGCCACTCACGCTTGTCCCACCACGGTCGGCTCTGGTTTGGCGACCTCGACACCTTCGCCGGCCATGATCGCGTGGCGGGCGCCGGGGACGCCGTACTCGTACGGCCCGCCGACCACTCGCGGGATCTCGTCGAAGTTGAAGATCGGCGGCGGCGACGAAACCTGCCACTCGATCGAGTTCGCCCGCCAGGGGTTGCCGCCGGCGCGCGGTCCGAAGCGCCAGCTGACGACCATGTTGTAGAGGAAGACGAGCTGGACGGCGCCGAGCATGAAGGCGAAGCAACTGATTAGCAGGTTCCAGTTACCGAACTGGGTCGCGTAGTCGGCAACGCGCCGTGGCATCCCATCCATGCCGATCCAGTGCATCGGGATGAAGGTTCCCCAAGTTCCGATCACGGTTCCCCAGAAGTGGACTCGGCCGAGTTTCTCGTCGTACATACGCCCGGTCATCTTCGGGAACCAGTGGTAAATGCCGGCGAAGATCGTGAAGACCGAACCGCCGAAGAGGACGAAGTGGATGTGGGCGACGATGAAGTAGGTGTCGGAGACGTGAATGTCGATCGGCACCATGCCCAACATGACGCCGCTGATGCCACCGATCGTGAAGGTGACGATGAAGGCAAGCGAGAAAAGCATCGCCGTCGAGTAGGTGTGGATCTTGCCGAAATAGAGCGTCCCCAGCCAAGAGAAGATCTTGATCCCGGTCGGCACCGCGATCAACAGCGTGGTGATCATCATCGGCACCCGCAGCCAGCTGAACATGCCGGCGACGAACATGTGGTGGGCCCAGACCGAGTAGCTGAGGACGACGATCCCGATCAACGCCAGTGCCATCAGCCGGTAGCCGAAGATCGGTTTACGGGCGTGGGTCGAGATGACCTCGGAGATAATTCCGAAGCCGGGCAACATCATGATGTAGACGGCCGGGTGCGAATAGAACCAGAAGATGTGCTGGTAGCTGATCACGTCGCCGCCGCCGGCGAACTGGAAGAACTGGGTGCCGAGAACGCGGTCGAAGAGGACCATGAACTGGGCGCCGGCGATGAACGGCGTCGCGGCGACGACCAGCAGCGAGGTCGAGAGGTTGGCCCAGACCAGCAACGGCATCCGCCAGAAGGTCATTCCGGGCGCACGCATGGTGATGATCGTGACTAAGAAGTTAAGCGCGGTCGCGATCGACGAGGCGCCGGCGAACTGGACGCCGAGGTTGAAGAACGACTGACCCAACGGTGCCCCGGTGGAGAGCGGCGCGTATCCGGTCCAGCCGGCGTCGAAGGCGCCGCCCGGGGCGAGGAAGCTGCCGATGAAGAGCAGCCCGGCAAGCGGCAGCATCCAGAAGCTGAGCGCGTTGAGCCGCGGGAAGGCCATGTCCGGCGCACCGATCATCAACGGCAGCACGTAGTTGGCGATCCCGGCGAAGACCGGGATGACGAAGACGAAGATCATCAGCACCGCGTGGGTGGAGAAGAGGCTGTTGTAGGTGGCCGCGTCGACGATCTGGGTGCCGGGCTGCGCCAGCTCGGCCCGGATCAGCATCGCCATCAAGCCGCCCACGAAGAAGAAGAAGAAGGTCGTGCAGATGTACTGAATGCCGATCACCTTGTGATCGGTGTTGAAGTGGAAGTAGTCCTTCCAACTCTTGGCGCCGTGCTGGGAGTGATCGTCGGGAATGGTCGGCATCCCAGCGGCCCAACGCAGCCAGTAGTCGAAGCAGCCGAAACCGGCGAGGAAGCCGAGCGGGCCGGTGACTAGCGGCACGATCACGTGCGGATAGCCGGTCTGCTCGGTCTGCCAGATGGGCAGGCCGGAGATGTCGCGCAAAACGACGACCAAGCCGACGCCGAAAGCGGCAGCCAGCAGCGCGCCGAGCACGCCTCGAATCCATCCCGGTTGCTTGATCGCGGCCACCATCAGTCGGTCTGCGCCTCCATTATGCCCCGCCTGCCCCGAGGGGCTGCACCGGGTCGGTTTCGGTGTCCTGGCGGACAGTTTCCAGATAGGGAGCGGGCACCTTTTCTTTCAATCCAGCCACCCATTTGCGGAAATCCGCCGCCGGTTCGACCACGACTTTGGCCCGCATCGACGCGTGGCCGAAACCGCAGAGCTCGGTGCAGATCAACTGGTAAGTGCCCGCCTTGTCCGGGGTAACGGTCGCGGTCGTCGTTATCCCCGGCACGTTGTCTTTCTTGATCCGCCACTCGGGCACCCAGAAGGAATGGATCACGTCGAGCGAGTGCATTTTGAACTGGACCTGGCGGTCGAGCGGGACGTGCAACTCGCCCTGCGAATAAGCATTCCCTTTGCCGGGGTAGCCGAAGCTCCAGGCGTACTGCTGCGAGAAGACGTCGACCGTGAGCGGATTGCCGTGGACCTCTTCGATGTCGTTGAGCACCGACCAGCTGTAGCCAGCGCCGAAGAGGACGATGATCGTCGGGATCAGCGTCCAGGCGACCTCGAGCCGCGTGTTGCCGTGGATCGGCTCGCCGTCAGATTCGTCGCCGGGCTTGGCTTTGAATTTCCACAACGCGTAGAAAAGCATCACCATCACCAGCGAGAAGACGAAAGACGAGAGGACGATCATCACGTTGAGTAGATCGTCGATCTTGGGTGCGGCCGTCGAGGCGGCCTGGCCATCCCAGTTGATCGACACCATCACCGCAGACATCGCCGCCGTGAGGGCGACGGTTGCGGCGAGCATCTTCGCTATCGGCAGGCGGCCGTACATGAGGCGGCGGGCATTCTATTGAAGCGGCGGCGGGAGGTTTTCCGCTCCCGGGCCAACCGAGGCAGCCAGCACGCCTCGCGCCACTCCCTCCCAGCTCCAGAGCCGTCGCGAGGTAGCTACGAGGGCATCCCGAGCCGCAGCTCTCTCGGCCTCCGGAAGACCCAGCCAGCCGTTCAAGCGAGCGGCAATTGCCTCAACGGCCCCCTCTTCGACCGGGAACGAAACCAGCTCAGCAGCCTCAGCCGGCAGCGCCTGCGCAAGCTCCCGCGAAACCTCCAACATCCCGGAGTGCCCTGCGGAAACCGGCAGCACCCCACAGGCAGCAGCCTCGGCGGCGACCATCCCAAACGCCTCGGGAAAGGTGCTCGGCATGACCAACGCCTCGGCCCCGGGCAGCAACTCCGCCACCTCATCGTGCTCCAGACGGCCGATGAACTCGACCGAATCGGCGATGCCCTTCGCTGCATCCACGTACCCGTTAGGTGGATCCGCCAGAAATGAGCTCAGGATTGGCAAAGGTTTTGCGGAACCGCCCTCCAGCCCCCTTCCCAGCCTCGCGACCTCGCGCGCATCGTCGAGGTCCCCGCTGTCAAGAGCCGCCAGCAAACGACGCAATCCATTCTCGTACTCGCCGTAGCCCGCGATCTGCAGTACCGCTTCCGGGTGAGAGTCCTTCACCAGAGGCCACGCAGCCAACAGCAGATCCACTCCCTTAGAGACGATCAGCTTCCCGACGAACACGACCTTAGGCCTCTCACCCGTGGGTGGCGCGGTGGGAGGGGGGGTTCGGACGGGTGAGTCCGCTAACCCCCCCTCCTGCCGCGACAGGACCCGCGGCCGAAAGCCCTCCGTATCGACTCCCGGCGGGCCAAGGCGAGTCTTTTCCTTCAATCCGGGCACCTCCGGCAACGCCGCCCACAGCGACTCGGCCGTGTGGTGCGAGCCAACCAGGACGCAGTTGGCCGCCCGCATCCCCTCTTCCGCATAGGGAAGGAAGCGCGGGTGCGGTTTGACCGTGTACTCGAGCGCCGAGCCGTGGATCTTGGCTGCAAAGGAGCCAATGCCGGCGCGAGCGAGGATCACTGGGCCCATGACGAGGTGACCGGCCAGGGCCGCGTCAAAACCGCCTACGCTCGCGGCGACCTCGCGGACAGCGCTTACGTTGGCTTCGATGTAGCGGTCCAGCTCGTCGTCGGTCAGCTCCGGGAAGGTCTTGACCTCGAAGCCCTCGTAGGGATCCTTGACGTAGACGGGCAGCAGCCCGCCGATGTCGGGGTTGTGGATCTCGACGCCCTCGATCTCGACCTGACGGTCCTGGCAGAGGAGATGGACCTCGTGGCCGAGCCGGGCCAGGGCACGGGCCAGATTGAGCGTGTAGATGTTGCTGCCGGTACCGCGCAACATGTAGCCGTGGAAGAGGAGAACGCGCATCGCTGCCGGGCAACCTATTAGTCTTCTCCGCCGTGAACGCGAAGCAGCTCTACCGGATGCGGGCACCGGCCTCGGGGCGAGAGGCCCTGGCCCATGCCGAGCCGGGCTCGGTCTACGTCGATCGCGAGACCGACGAGGAGATGGTGCCGGTGGCAATGGTCCTGCCCCTAGCTCCCTCCGCATCGGCCCTGCCGCGCACGCCGGAGAACCTGCGCGCCTGCCGCCGCTGCGACCAGCTGATCGGCCTCGACGTCAGCGATTGCCCCTACTGCAACTTGCGTCAGACCGCGCTCTGAGCTAGACGCGCTCTGAGCAAGCAGTTCAAGGACGCAGGGAGGGAAGTGTGCTCTGCACACGACCGACCGAGGACGCCGAAATGCGCCGGTCAGAGCGCGTCTAGGGTTTTTTGACTAGCGTCGCCGTGTAGAGCAACCTGGCGTTGCTGTAGTAGCAGCCGTAGGTCTTGGTCTTGCCGATGCCTTGCTGTGGGTGACCGCCCTGGATGTCTTCCTTCGAAGAACAGTGTTTGGGTAGGCGGCTGCCGCGCCAGGTGTTGTCTTCAGTGACGTTGAAGGCGAACATCGGTGCCCAGGTTGGGATCGTCAAGGCGATGACGTCGCCTTGAAGAACCGAAAGCGGATGGTCGAGGGCAAAGACTGGGGTGCTGCCGAAGTAGGGATTGAGGATCTGCAGCGGGCTTTGGCGAATCAGTTTGAACTGGGGCGGATTCGAGCCTTCCACCGGACGTAGGACGCCGATTCGAGCCTGCGAGGGCTTGCCGAGAAATTCGTCAAAGAAGCCGACCTCATTGGTCATCTTGTCGCTGTCGGTGCGTGATGGGCGCGAGAGAGTGATCGACCAGGCGACGACCTTGCCCTCGAAGGGCGCCTCGTAGGGTCGCGGTACGCCGCCGGCGATGGCCTGAAAGCCGGTCACATGACCCTCGACTCGGCAAGGGATGACCTCGACGTTGTTGACGATCTTGCCCGGACACGAGGGCGGGGGCGTCGAATCGGTCTTACCAAGCACGACGACGCGGGCAGGTGCCGAGTCGGCGGCGCCCGGCCAAGTGGCAGCCACGAGCAGCGCTAGGGCGCAGGCGAAGCCCAGCGCGGTCAGTGCGCGCACTGGGTGGGATCGGTTTTCTGCTGCTCTCATCAAGTTTCTCCAGCGACAACCCCTGCCTACAGCCAGGGTTGCGGCACAGGATTCTGTCGTTCGCCGCCGTTTGGCGGGGTCCTCCGGCGCGGCTGCACGATCCGTCCCCGGTAGGGTTGCCTGCCGAGATGGAGAGCGCGAGTCCAGCAGACGATTTCATCCCGGCCGGGCTGGCGTCGCTTGGGATCGAGGCAGACGAGATCGACCTGGCCGTGATGGCCGCATTCCACCAGCTGCTCTGGCCGCCCCTGCTCGAGTTGCTTGCCCTCGATACCGAGGGCCTCGAGACCGAGCGCTGTCCTGATCTCTCGAAGGCGCCGCAATGAACAACGGCCTCGACCTGGGCCTGCGCGCACAAGCCGCTGCGATCGCCGCTGGCGACGTCGACCCCGGCGAGCTGCTTGAGGCCACCCTCGCCCGAGTCGAGGAGCGCAACCCCGCCCTCAACGCAGTGATCGAGACCTTCCCCGAGCGTTCGCGCGAGATGCTCGCCGCCGCCCCCGACGGCCCGCTTTACGGCGTGCCAATCGTGATCAAGGACGAGTGGCCGCTGCCCTGGCGCGCTCAGCGCTTCGGTGCGGCCGAACTGATGACGCCGACCGCGCCGGGCGAGTCGGGGCCATACCGGGCCCTACGCGACGCCGGAGCCGTGGTCGTCGGCGTCGGCAACATGCACGAGCTCGGCGCCGGCAGCACTGGCAACACCTCCGTCTACGGACCGGCCCGCAATCCTTGGAACACCGAGCGCTGCCCGGGTGGCTCGTCCAGCGGACCAGCCGCCTCGGTTGCAGGCCGACTAGTTGCCGGGGCAGTCGGTGCCGACGGACTGGGCTCCGTCCGCTTCCCCGCCGCCTACTGCGGCCTGACCGGACTCAAGCCGACCTTCGGCCGCTCGGCGATGGACGGTCACCACATGGCGCCGGTCACGACCCTGATCGTCTCCGGGCCGCTCTGTGCCGACGCCGGCGACTGTCGCCTCTTGGGCTCAGTGCTCTACGGCGAGAAGCTCGCCACAGGCGACGCCACCGGACTGCGGATCGGCGTCGTCCGCGACACCGTCTCCGAAGACGTCACCCCCGAGGTGGCCGAGGCCTGCGATGCCGCGGTCGAGGCGCTGCGCGCCGAGACCGGTGGCGAAGTGCGCGAGGTCGAGCTGCCCGGCCTCGACACGGCGACCCTCGCGGCAATCCTGATCATCAACTCCGAGAGCATGGGCGGCACCACGCCCGAGCGCCTCAACAAACTCAACCCCGAGCTGAGCCCGATCGCGCGCGGCTCGCTCAAGTACCGGATGCTGCTGCCCGCCGCCGCGACCACCCAGGCCACCCGGGTGCGAACGCTGATGCGGCGACGCCTCGCAGCCCTTTTCGCCGAGGTCGACGTGATCGCCTGGCCGACGATTCCAGCCCCAGCGCCACCGCTTGACGCACCGATGGTCGAGTTGCCCTCCGGAATCACCACGGCCGACCAGGCAAACGTCCGTGGCGCGGCCCTCGCCAACTTGACCGGGATCCCTTCGATCAGCATGCCGGTTGGGCTGAGCGACGAGGAACTGCCGATCGCCCTACAGCTGCAGGCCGCCTGGGGCGCGGACGAGCTGCTGCTCGACGCCGCCGAGGCGCTCGAGCGAGCCAACGGGCGTCGCTGGGTCGAGTCTCTGCCGCCGCTGGCAGAGACTTCTCCAACGGAGGCTTAAACCTGATGGCCGGGGCGATCGTGGTCGAGGGGCTGGAGCGCGCCTTCGACGAAGTGCTTGCTGTCCAAGGCATCGATCTCGAAGTCGGCGAGGGCGAGATCTATGGCTTCCTCGGCCCGAATGGAGCGGGCAAGACGACGACTGTGCGAATGCTGACCACCCTGCTGCTGCCCACCGGCGGGCGGGCGACGGTTGCCGGCCACGACGTCGTCGGCGCAGCGCGGCAGGTGCGGGCCTCGATCGGCGTTGCTTTGCAGGAAGCGGCCCTCGACCCGCTGATGACCGGTCGCGAGCTAATCCGCCTGCAGGCCACGCTGCAGGGACTGCCGGGGGCCGAAGGAAGGCGACGCGCCGACGACCTGCTCGAGCGAGTCGACCTCGCTGCCGCCGCCGACCGCCGTGTCGGCACCTACTCGGGTGGGATGCAGCGACGCCTCGACCTCGCCGCGGCGCTGGTCCACGAGCCGCGCGTGCTCTTCCTCGACGAGCCGACCACGGGTTTGGATCCGGTCAGCCGCAAAACGATCTGGGAGGAGGTGCGCAGTCTCAACGACGAGGGCACCACCGTCTTCCTCACCACCCAGTACCTGGAGGAGGCCGACCAACTCGCCGACAACGTCGGGATCATCGACAACGGCAAGATCGTCGCCGAGGGGACGCCGGCATCGCTCAAAACAGAAATCGGCCACCCCCACATCCGCCTCCAGATCGAGGAGGGCTCGATCGCCGAGGCCGAGGAGATCTGCGCTCGGATCGGCCCACTGCTGCCGCCAGTCGATGGCAAAACGGTTCTGGTCGAGGTCGAGCACGGCGCCGGCGACATCCCGCGGGTCGTGAGGGCCCTGGACGACGCTGGCATCGAGGTCGGCTCGCTGGAGCTCGTCCGCCCCAGCCTCGATGACGTCTTCGTCGCCAAAACCGGCTACCACCTCGAGCACGAGGAGGAGAGCGGCGAGGAGGAGGCCATCAAAGCATGAGCGGCCTGGCAATGAACCTGCGGGTCGTCAGAGCGCTCGGCATGCGTTCGATCCGGCAAACCTTCCGCCGGCCACAGCTAATGGCGCCGATCGTCGTCTTCCCGACCATCTTGCTGGCAATCCAAACCGGCGGCGCCGGTGCCGCGGTGAACCTGCCTGGCTTCCCTCCCGTGCAGAGCTTCCTCCAGTTCATGCTCGCCGGGGCGATGATGCAGTCCTTAATGCTTGCTGGCAACAGCGGCGGGATCGCCCTCGCGGTCGACATCGAGATGGGCTTCACCGATCGGCTGTTCGCGGCGCCGATCTCGCGCTACACGGTCGTCCTCGGCCGCCTCGCCGGCACCGCCGCGCTGGGCCTCTTCTCAGCGCTCTGGTTCCTCTCCATCGGCCTCATCTTCGGCGCTCACATCGAGGGCGGCGTCCTGGGGGCGTTGCTGGCGATCGCCCTGGTCACGACGACGGCGATGGCGGTCGGCGGGATCGGCGCGGCAATTGCCCTGCGCACCGGCAGCGCCAGCGTCGTCCAGGGGCTCTTCCCGTTGGTCCTCGTTGTTCTCTTCCTCTCCTCGGCCTTCTTCCCGGTCGACCTGATGATCGAGCCGGCGCAGACGATTGCCGAATACAACCCACTCAGCTTCGTTGTCGAAGGGGTGCGCGAGCCGATCATCTCGGGCATTGACGCCACCGACACGGGCGAGGCCCTGCTGGCAATCACCGGCATCGTCGTGCTCGGCCTGGTGCTAAGCGCGCGGGCCCTGCGGCACCGTTTGCGGGTGGGTTGATGGAAGCGACCGCGCCGATCCCTGCCTGGCGCGCCAATCTGGCGACGATCGCCGCGCTGATGGCGCGGGCGAAGAACGAGCTGCTGCGGGTACCCGGCGCGGCGATCCCTGGTGTGCTCGCACCGACGATCTTCTTCCTCGGCCTCAACGGCGTCTTTGGCGCCCTGACCCAACTGAAAGGCTTCGAAACTGGCGCCTACGAGAGCTTCATCGTCCCGGTCAGCATGCTGCAGGGCGCCGGTTTCACCGGTGCGGCTGCCGGCGTCAACCTCGCCCGCGATATCGAGCAGGGCTGGCTCGACCGGCTGCTCGTCTCCCCCGCGCCGCGTTGGGTCCTGCTCGCCGGCACGGTGCTCGCAGCGAGCGCCCGAGCACTGATTCCCGCCACTTTTGTGCTGACGATTGCGCTGTTTCTCGGCGCCGGCTGGCCCGGCATCGACGGGCTACTCGTCACCTATGGCATGGTCGCCGCGATGGCTGCGGTGGCGGCCTGCTGGGGATCGATGCTGGCGCTGCACTTCAAGAGTCAGTCGGCGGCACCGTTGATGCAGGCCGGGATGATGGCGCTGATCCTAACCACGACCGCTTACGCACCGCTTGCCCTGCTGCAGGGCTGGCTTGCCGACATCGCCCGCATAAATCCGGTTACGCAGGTGATCGAAGCGGCGCGACAGGGCTTCGTCGGCGAAGTGACCTGGGCCGAAACCTGGCCTGGCCTGCTCGCCTTAGCGGGACTGCTCGCTGTCCTCGGCACCCTGGCGCTGCGCGAGATGCGCCGCACCGCGGCGTGAGCGCGACAGACATCGCCGCGGGCGTCCTGCGCCAGAACTGGCTGGAGGGCGATCGTGACGGGACCCACTTCGCCTACACCCAGCCCAGCCCCGGTCGCTATCCGTGGCAGTGGTACTGGGACTCGTGCTTTGCCGCGATCGTCTGGCGGCGCTTCGATTCCGAGCGGGCGCGAACCGAGTTGCAGAGCCTGCTCGCCGCGCAACGCGACGACGGCTTCATTGGCCACACGATCTTCTGGGACCGACCCGTCTCGCTCGGCCGCTACCCCTTTTACAACGTCACTTCGCGGCACTCGTTCCAGACGGAGACGATCCAGCCGCCGCTGCTCGCCTGGGCTTGGCAGATAGCTGTCGGTGACCCGGCCGTCGAGCCCGGGATCACTGCGCAGGCCGACTGGCTACTGCACAACCGTGATCTTGACGGTGACGGCCTGCTCTGGATCGTCCAGCCAGACGAGTCGGGCCTTGACGCCTCACCCAAGTTCGACCCAGTCTGGGGTCGTCGTGCAACGGGACAGATCGGCTTTCCCCTCCTAGTGCGCCACAACCGGCGACTCGACTTCGACGCCCGCCGAATCCGCGACCGAGGCGGGCCAGTGCTCTGCGAGACCTTGGTCAACACCCTCTGGTCGCTCTCGCTGCAGGCGCTGGGGTGCCCCTCGGCGACCCCAGCGCTGGTCGAGCGCCTCTGGGACGAGCGCCGCGGGCTCTTCCTCGACGAGATGCAACCAGGTGGCGAGCGGCCAGCCATCCTCACCTGGGCGGCGCTCGCCCCGCTCGCCCTACCTGACCTGCCCGAGGAGATCGGCCGCCGGCTGGTCGAGGAGCACCTGCTCAATCCGGCAGAGTTCCTGACCTCCGTCGCGCCACCGTCGGTCGCACTCAACGAGCCGAGCTACGAACTGGGAGATGGCCGTGGCCCAATCCGCCGCTACTGGCGCGGCCCGACCTGGATCAACGCTGCCTGGCTGCTCTGGCTCGGCCTGCGCCGCCTCGGCTACGAGCAGGAGGCACAGCGCATGGCCGATGGCCTAATCCATTCGGTAGAGCGAGAAGGGCTACGCGAGTACTACAACCCGGGGACTGGAAGGGGACTTGGGGCAAAGGATTTTGCCTGGTCAGCTCTAATCGCAGAGCTAGAGGCGCCTATTTGTAGCGATAGGTGATGCGACCTCTGTCCAAATCGTAAGGCGAGAGCTCGATCTTTACCCGGTCGCCGGGGAGGATGCGGATGTAGTGGCGGCGCATCTTGCCCGAGATATGACCGAGGACCTCGTGGTCGTTGTCGAGTTTGACCCGGAACATCGTGTTGGGGAGGGCCTCGGTGATCTCGCCCTCCATCTCGATCTTCTCCTCTTTACCCATGTGGCGGGCAGCGTATCTGACGGTCGAATCAGCCGCGCAACCGTCGTGCCCGCTCGATCGCCTCTGCAGGCGTGCTGACCTCGCCCGCATACTGGGCGGCCTCGAGCTCGACGAGCACGTCTCCCAGTTCGGGACCAGGGTCGATTCCCAGCTCGGCGGCAAGCTCGTCGCCGCGCAGGAGCGGCTCGGGAGGGCCGTCGCGGTGCCAGTCGAGCGCCGCCGCGAGCATCTGCCTGGCCAAAACGAGATGAGCCTCGATCGCCTCCTCGGTGGCAAATGGCCCGCTGCCCCGGGCCGAGAGCCGGTCGGCGACGGTGAGCAAGGTGACGTCGGCCGCCACGGGCTGGGTCGCGCGCAGATACTCATGTACGCGTCGCGGCGGCAACGGCATCTCATGGACAAGGAAGCCGAGCCGCAGGTGATGCCTGGTCAACGCCTGCAGGTGCCCGCTCAGCCGCCCGCTGGCGCGCAGGCGCCCGCAGATCCCGGCGACGATCTCCGCCCCAACGCTGTCGTGGCCGATGAAGGTCACGTAGCCATCGCGCTCGCCGCGGGTGGCCGGCTTACCGATGTCGTGCAGTAGGGCGCCAAAGCGCAGGGCGGTGCCACGGCTCATCTCGTCGGCCAGCGGCTCTTCCAGCAATGCCTGCGTCTCCGCTGCCCGCTCGCCAGCGAACCGCTCGAGGTCGGACTCAACCCGGAGCGTCTGCTCAAGCACCGCCAAGGTGTGACCGTGGACATCGAGGTGATGATTGGGGCCCTGTTCAACCCCACGCAATCCCGCCAGCTCGGGAATGACGACATCGGTAAGACCGAGCTCGTCGAGGAGTCCCACGCCGCGCAGCGGATCGGAGCCGCCGATCAGCCGGCGGAGCTCGGCCAGCTGCCGCTCGCCGGCCGGCCGCTCGGCGAGCGACGCCTCCGATCTCGCCAAGGCGGCGGTGCTGGGATCGATTTCTAATCCGAGGTCGGTCGCCAGCCGAACCGCACGCAGCAAGCGCAACGGGTCGGCACGGAAGCTCTCCTCGCTCACGACCCGCAGCCGGCGCTGCTGGAGGTCGCCGAGGCCGCCGTGAGGATCAATCGCCTCGCCTCCCTTAAGCGGCACCGCAACTGCACCGAGGGTGAAGTCACGCGCGGCCAGATCGGCCTCAATCGTCTCGCCGCGCAGCGCAGTGGCATCGACCTGCCAGCTGTGGTCGCGGGCGACCGCGCGCCAAGTGGCGAACTCAGCCGAGAGCTCAAAGGCGTGTCCGTCGCCGGCGCGCGCGATCTCCTTTGCCACCCGCGCCGGATCGCCATCAACGGCGAGATCGAGATCAGTCACCTCGCGGCCAAGAGCCGCGTCGCGTACGGCCCCTCCCGCGATCCAGACATCATCCTCGTCCTGCAAAGCCCGGCGGGCCAAGCCGACGAGAGACGAAGCATCGAAGCGGTCGGTGAGACTCACCCCGGCACCCTGGGGACGCGGGCCGAAATTCCGCAGGTGATCTCGTAGTTGATCGTGCCCAACCGCCTGGCCGGGTCCTCGGCGAGAATCGTCTCCTCGCCCTGCGCGCCGATCAGCACCGCCTCGGCGCCGGACTCGACCTCGCTGTCGGGGCCCAGGTCGACCGTCACGTTGTCCATCGAGACCGTGCCGATGAGCGGGTAACGGCGACCGCCGATCAACACCTCGGCATTGTTGGAGAGGCCGCGCCGGACTCCGTCGCCGTAGCCCAGCGGCAGCACACCGACGCAGGTATCTCGCTCGGCCCGCCAGCTCTGCCCATAGCCGGCGCTGTCACCAGCCGCGAAGGCCTTCACATCAGCTACGTATGAGCGCAGCGAGAGCGCCGGGCGCAGACCCCGCACGACCGGGTCGCCCTGGAAGGGGTCAAGCCCGTAGACGGCGACTCCACAGCGCGCCATCTCGAAGTGCGAACGGCGCTCGCGGAAGACCGCGGCGCTGTTGGCGGCGTGGACGGTGATCGCAGGGAACTCGCCCTTGGCCTTCTCGGCTATTGCGGTGAAGCGGTCGAGCTGCTCCGCGAAGAAGGGGGACTCCGGTTCGTCGGCGGTGGCGAAGTGAGTCCAAACGCCAACCGGCTCCAGGTTGGCGCTATCGGCGCAGGCGCGCAGGAGGTCGAGCACCTCGGCGGGGTCGCGAGTGCCAAGCCTGCCCATGCCGCTGTCGTACTTGACGTGGACCCGTGCTGGGCGACCGTGGGCACGGGCCCGCTCGGCGACAAGGTCGAGGAAGCCACGCCGCCATACCGCCACCTCGGAACCGGCCTCGAGTGCGGTGTCGAGCTCCTCAAGAGCCAGAGCGCCCATCGTCAACAGGGGAACGTGGGCGAAGCGCCGGCCGATCCGCTCCGCCTCGGTCGCGGTCGCCACAGCCAGCCGGGTCGCGCCGCCGGCCAGCGCTGCCTCAGCGCAGGCGGCATCGCCGTGGCCATAGCCGTCGGCCTTGACCACAGCGCAGAGCTCCGCCGCGCCGAGCTCGGCCTTCAGCCGCGCGCAGTTCTCGCGCACGGCGCCGAGGTCGATCCGGGCGACCGCCCGCTCCATGCTCAGCTCTCGACGAGCGCGGCCAGCGCGTCCGCCCGCGTGACCATTCCGAGGAAGCGACCCTCGTCATCGACCACGGGAAGGTGATTGTGGTGCTCGTCGGCGATCCTGCGGGCAACCGTCTCAGCGCTGGAATAGTCGTTGACGACGACCGGATCGGCGCTCATCAGCTCTGAGACTTCGGTCGCAAACGCCTTGTCGAGTCGCTTCTCGAAACCCTTCATCGAGCCGACGAAGACGATCCCGCCCATGATGTTGAGGTAGTGAGGAAGGTGTAGGTCGGACTCCTCGTCGCTGAGGATCAAGTCGGACTCGCTGACGATCCCAATCACCTTGCGTTCGTCGTTGACGACGGGAATCGCGCCCTTCTCGGTCTTCGCCAACAGCTCGATCGCACTGCGGGCGTCGGCATCGGGCGAAATGCTCGGAACGGAACTGTCCATGATCTCGGCTGCAGTTTTCATAGGCGAGTGTCGGCGTAGGGAACGTGCATATCTGATTCTTCGTGACTGGAGCCGATGCGAAGCCCCATTGTTCTTGCGAGATTATTCGACCCGGCGGCCAGGAGACATTCCCACCGCGATCGAGTCGATCACATCGGTGGCGATCACCGACTCGGCGGCGCCGATCCGAGTCGCGGCGTCTCGGCCGGCGCGAGCGTGGACGAAGACCGCAGCGCAGGCCGCGGGAAAGGGCTCGAGACCACGAGCGAGCATCGCCGCGAGGATGCCGGAAAGGACGTCGCCGGTGCCGGCGGTGGCGAGCGCCGGTGCGGCGAGAGAGTTGACGGCGACGCGCTCGCCGTCGGTGACGATCGTGTCGTCGCCCTTTAATACCACCACCGCATTCGCCGCCCGTGCAGCTTCGCGCGCGCTCGCGAGCCGATGCTCGGAGACCTCCTCGGCGCTGCGGCCGAGCAGGCGTCCCAGCTCGCCCACGTGCGGGGTGAGTACCGTCGCGGCCTCCCGAACGGCGATCTGCCCCAGCTCCCCGGCGAAGGCGTTGAGGCCGTCGGCGTCGAGTACCAGCGGGGCATCGATCGCGCCGAGAGTCTCGCGGGCGAGCTCGACCGAGCCGGGATCGCGGCCCATGCCGGGGCCGAGAACTCCGGCGGCGGCGCGCTCGAAGGCTCGCAGTAGAAGCTTGGCCGAAGCCGGTGCCAGGCAGCCGTCGCCGCCCGGGCAGCCGACCGACATCACCTCCGGCTGGCCCTGCTCGAAGATCGTCTCGAGGTCGGCGGGTACCGCCACGGTCGCGTAGCCAGCGCCAGCCCGGATCGCGGCCCGCGAGGACATCTGCACGGCGCCGGTAAGACCCCGTGAGGCACCCGCGACGGTCACCTGTCCCGAGCTGAACTTGGTCGAACCTGGTCCGCGGCGCGGCGGCAGCTCCAACACCCCGACGTCGATGGCGCCGGCAAACGGCTCCTCGGGTGCGCCGGCCGGAATCCCGATCGGCGCCACCCGCAGCCGCCCCGTGTGCCACTTCCCCGGGGCGACCCGATGGCCGAGCTTGGCGGCATGGAAGCTGACGGTGACGTCCGCATCGACCGCGGTACCGGCGACCTCGCCGCTGGAGGCATCCACGCCGGAGGCGATGTCGCAGGCGACGACCGGGGCACCGCAAGCGGCGATCGCCTTGATCGCCGCCCGAGCCGGCTCCCGAGGCTCACCGGAGAACCCAGTGCCGAAGATCGCGTCGACGATCGCCCCCGAGCCGGCCAAGCGCGGGCCGATGTCACCGCTGACGTGCTCAGCGGTGAAGCGATCCAAGTTGGCCGCTGCATCCCCGCTCAGCTCCCCTGCCGGCCAGAGCAGCAGCGCCTCGACCTCGAAGCCCGCCTCAGCCAGGTACCGCGCTGCAACGAGCCCGTCGCCGGCGTTGTTTCCCTTGCCGCAGAGGATCCGCACCGGTCCCTCCGGCGCCAACTCGCCGACCGCCTCGGCAACCGCTCGCCCGGCGGCCTCCATCAGCTCAAGCGAGGGAATCCCCATTTCCTCAATCGCCCAGGCATCGACAGCCCGCATCCCATCAGCGTCGTAGAGAGGATTCAGCCAGGGCTCCATGGGATTTACCCTAGCCTCCATCGAACCGGTGAGGATGTCGCGGGCGAGAGCAATGTAAATCGCGCGACCGTCGTGATGTTATGACATTTACAAAACGTCATTTGCCCTCTCTCGATGACGTCGTCGCCGCGGTTGAGGGCGAGCCAACCCTTGATGCAAGCGAGGAGACCCAGCTTGCCCTGGCCGGCTACCGAGACGCGATGACCTACGTCCTGCAGATAGCAGGCGACGACACGCTCGAGGTCGATGAAGGCCTGCTCAAGAGCCTGCACTTCCGTTCCTCGGACGCAACGACGCGCCCGCTACTACCTTGCCGGCAGCGACGCCAGAGGACTACGCGAAGAGATTCGTTCCGCGCCCCCCGCGAGAGGTGGACGATCCATTCCGGATCGTCCACGAACGACGCCAGCTCAGCCTGACCTGAGCCCTACCCCTACTTCAGGCCGACGATCAGCTTGGCCGTCGCCAGGTCGCCCTGGGTGGCCGTACCGAGGGCGAGGAAGCGGATGCTCTTCAGGTACTTCTTCGCTTCTTCGAAGCCTTCGTCGGAACTGGGGATCAGTGCGTCAGCGAGGCTCAGAGCCGCTGGACCGTCGGCGAAGCCGCTGATAGCCGTGCCATCCAGAGAGGAGACGGCGTCGCTGTAGGCAGGGTCTTCGGAGAGCGTCTTGCCCTTGCCTGCTTCGCTAAGCAAACCGTCGAGCGCGGGCGCGAGGCCGTAGCCGATCGCGACTCGTCCTTCTTTGGCGACCACGACAATCGGCTTGTTGCCGAGTTCGTCGCTGTGGACCGAGAAGCCGCTGTACTTGCCGCTCAAGGCGGTGACGCCGGCGACGTGGACGCTGCGCAGCAGTTTGCCGATATTGGCGATCGTTTCGGTCGCCTGCGTTCCCTTCGTGGTCAGCACCAGCGCCCCGCCGAGGCTGCTTTCGCTGTTGCCCGTGGCGAAGATCGCCGCATCCTGCAGCGAGCCGGCAACGCCTTCCAGGTCGATGCCGAGTTCCTTCAGGCCCTTCTTCAGCTGGTTCGGCGGGACCGTGTCGGGAATCCCTTCTTTATCGAGGTTGTCGAGCGCTTCTTTCACCTGACCACCGAAACCGGAGACGGCGAAGCCGGCGAAGGCGTCCCCCGGCAGCGAGCCGAGCAGCGACGAAGCGTCGCCGGTCGGCGCTTCCTTGCCGGCCAGATCGCTGCTGAATTCGATCGCGACTTGTTCGGAGCCCGGGATAACGCTGGCGACCGCCGTCGCTTCACTGGGGTCGATGCCGGCATTCTGCAGAATCTGACGCGCGGTCGGGTCGATCTGCCCACCCGACTGGTCGATCAGGTCGCCGACATCCACGTAGACGTCGGCAAGGCTGCCGTCCGAAGCGGCCGCAATCGCGTTGGCGAAGGTGTCTTCGGCGGCGAGCGAGTCGCCTTGGGAGGCGTCGACCGCTTCTTTGAAGACCTTCTCGCCTTCGGCGATCACGAGGAAATCGTCAACCACGCCGATCGCGTTTTCCTCCGAGCCCCCCTCGACCTCAAAATCGATCCCTTCGTAGGAGGCGGCTTTGTAGGGGTCTTCGCCGATCTTGACCTGGGTGTCGATGAATTCCTGGGTCGCTTCCGCATCGGTCGATTCGACGATCGCGCCGGCCCCGCTGAAGTCGTTGCCTTCTTCAAGCTTCTCGAAGAAGACGCCGGCGCGCTCGCCCAGCCAGGGTTCGATTTCCTTCGCGAAATCGATCGGTTCGCCTTCGTCCCGCGCCGAGCTTTCGAGTTTTTCGACGATGTATTCGCCAAGGTTGTCGATGCCGGCCACCTGCATGGCGATCGCGTCGGTGTTTGACTTCAGTTCGCCCGAGGGCCGCACCGTGCCTTCGACGAAGACAGGGGTCCCGGGGGGAGCCAGCTCGGCGACGTCGGCGCTGCCCGAGGAGGAGCCGCCACAACCGGGGGCGACGGCAATCAGGGCAGCCGCAGCGAGCGCGGCGAAGAGGAGACGAGACTTCATGCGGCCCGGCATCCTAGCGGTGCCGTCACTCGACGGTGACAGTCTTGGCCAAATTTCGCGGCTGGTCGACATTGAGGCCACGGGCGCGAGCGATGTCATAGGCGAGTAACTGCAGCGGCAGGATCGCCAGGATTGGTTGCAGAATCCAGTCGGTGGCGGCGACTTCGATTGTTTGGTCGGCGACCGCGCCGGCCCGCTCATCGCCGGTGGTGACGATCGCGATCGTCTCGGCGCCGCGCGCCCGTACCTCTTCTACATTCGACAGCACCTTGCTCAGAATCGGGCTCTCGGTCGCCACGCAAACGACCGGCGTCGACTCGTCGAGCAGGGCAATCGGACCGTGCTTCATCTCGCCGGCGGCGTAAGCGTCGGTCGGGATGTAGGAGATCTCCTTCAGCTTCAGCGCCCCCTCGAGGCAGACGGGCAGGCCAATATGGCGACCGAGGTAAAGGAAGAACTGCTGGTCGGAGTACGCCGCGGAGACCTCGCGCACACGCTCCTCGCAGCCGGCAAGCGTCGTCTCCACCTTCGAGGGCAGCGACTTCATCTCGGCGATCAGCTCAGTGAGGCGCTCGGGGGGCAGCGTCCCGCGCAGCTCAGCCAACCGCAGCCCCAGCAGGTACATCGCCGCCACCTGGGCGACGAAGGTCTTGGTCGCAGCGACGCTGATCTCCATCCCGCTGCGGGTGTAGAGGATGGCGTCGGCGTCGCGAGTTGCCTGGCTGCCCAAGATGTTGGTAATCGCCAGGACAGTGGCGCCCCGCTCGCGGGCGAGGCGCATCGCCGCCAAAGTGTCCGCCGTCTCGCCGGACTGGGTAATGCCGATTACCAGGTCGCCCTCCCCCACCACCGGGTTGCGGTAGCGGTACTCGGAAGCGATGTCCATTTCGACCGGCACGCGCGCCCATTCCTCGATCGCGTAGCGGCCGACCAGGCCAGCGTGGTAGGAGGTGCCGCAGGCGACGATCACGATCCGCTTCAGGCCACGCAGGAAATCGTCGTCGAGCTCAACCTCGGAGAAGTCGACCCCGTCGTCGCCAGACAGGCGGTCGGCGATCGTTTCGGCGACGGCGTCCGCCTGTTCGTGGATCTCCTTCAGCATGAAGGTCTCATAGCCGTCCTTCTCGGCGGCGGCCTCGTCCCAATCGATCTCTTCGGCGGCCCGCTCTACCGGATTGCCATCGGCGTCGGTAATCGTCACCCCGGAGGCGTCGATCGTGACGATCTCGTCATTCTCGATCGCCACTGCCTGGCGCGTCTCGGCGAGGAATGCGGGGATCGCAGAGGCGAGAAAGCTCTCGCCCTTGCCAACCCCCGCGACGAGCGGGCACTCTTTGCGCGCGCCGACGAGCTGGTCGGGGCGATCGGCGTGCATAGCGACGAAGGCATAGTGGCCGCGAAGGTCGCCGAAGGCGGCACGGACGGCAGCCGCCAGATCGCCGTCGTAGTGCTGGGCGATTAGGTGGGCGACAACCTCGGCGTCGGTTTCGGAGCTGAACTCCTGCCCTTCGGACTCGAGCCGGGCGCGCAACTTGGCGTGGTTCTCGACGATGCCATTAAGAACTATGTGGACCCGATCTGAGGTGTCGCTGTGCGGATGAGCGTTCTCCTCGGTGACCCGGCCATGGGTAGCCCAGCGCGTATGAGCGACGCCGGTCGTCGCCGGCTCGGCGGCGACGGCGACGCCTCCGCCCTGCCCTTGCTCGTCCATCGCCGCCCGCAGGTTTGCCAGGTTGCCGACCGCGCGCACACTGTCGACGTGCCCGTCCTCGATCACCGAGACGCCGGCGGAGTCATACCCCCGGTATTCGAGCTTCTCCAGACCGGCGACCAAGAGGTCGCGGCAGGGGCGTCCACCGACATATCCAACGATTCCGCACATAGAAGGCCGTCAAGGGTAGACGGTGGTTGGATTCAGCCCAGCTCTTGGCGGACCAGGTCGGCAAGGCGCTTGCAAACTGCGTCGGCCTCCTCAGTGCTCGGCGCCTCGACCATGACGCGGACCAGCGGCTCGGTGCCGGAGGGGCGCAGGAGGACGCGGCCGCGGCCCTCCAGCTCGGCGGCCTCGCGTTCGACCGCCTCCCAGACCGTGGCGGCGCCGGCGATCGCCTCGCGGTCGGCGACCTCGACGTTAACCAGCTTCTGCGGCAGCTTCTCCATTGCCTCGACCGAGGCCAGGTCGCGTTCGCCGAGCTCGCGCATCGTCATCAGCGCCGCGGCGATGCCGTCGCCGGTGGCGGCAAAGCGCATATCGATGATGTGGCCTGACTGCTCGCCGCCCAACGCCCAACCGCGCTCGCGCAGCTCGTCGAGGACGTAGCGATCGCCGACCTTGGTCACCGCGACCTCGATCCCGTCGTCCTCCATCGCGCTGTGGAAGCCAAAGTTGCTCATCACCGTGACGGCGACGCCGCCGCCCAGATCGCCACGCTTGGCTTGGCCGCGCGCGAGCAGGGCGATCAGCTCGTCGCCGTCGTGAGTGCGGCCGCTGCCATCAACGGCCAAGACCCGATCGCCGTCGCCGTCGAAGGCAAAGCCGACGGTCGCCTCTGAGCCGGAGACATGCGCGGCCAGATTGCCGAGGTGAGTCGAGCCACAGCCGTCGTTGATATTGCGCCCATCGGGCTCGATGGCGATCGCCTCGACCTCGGCGCCGAGCCGTTCGAAAATCACCGGAGCGACACGGTGAGTGGCGCCGTTGGCACAGTCAAGCGCGACCTTGATGCCGGAAAGATCGAGTGGGAACGCGGCCTCGAGGGCGCGCAGATAGTCCTCTTCGCCCCCGTTTAACTCGCGGACACGGCCCGCATCGGCCGGCTTGGGCCCGGCCTCGAGCAGGGCCTCGATCTCGGCCTCGGCCCCATCGCCGAGCTTCGTCCCATTGCCGCTGAAAAACTTGATGCCGTTGTCTTTGTAGAGGTTATGGGAGGCGGAGACGACCACGGCGAGGTCGAGTCCCAGGCGTCTTACGAGGATCGCGGCAGCGGGCGTGGGCAGCACACCGCCGAGCAGCGCGTCGCCACCGGCCTCGGCGACTCCGGCAGCCAGCGCGGTTTCTAGCATCGGCCCCGACTCGCGCGTGTCGCGGACGATCAGCACCTGCGGCCGTGCGGCCTCCAACGATGCGGTCGCGGCCCGTCCCAGGGAGAGCGCCAGCTCGGCGCTGAGGAACGTCCCAGCCTCCCCTCGGACCCCGTCGGTTCCGAAGAGCTTGCGCTCCGTGCTCACAGTGGCCTGCTCAGCGCTTGCTGAACTGCGGCCGCTTGCGGGCCTTCTTCAACCCCGCCTTGCGCCGCTCCTTGGCGCGCGCGTCGCGGGTGAGGAAACCTCGCCGCTTGAGCTCGCCACGCAGCTCGGGGTCGACCTCGATCAGCGCCCGGGAGATGCCGTGACGCACCGCACCGGCCTGGCCGCTGACGCCACCGCCGTGAACCCTGGCGCGGACGTCGACACTGCTCTCGTAGCCGGTGATCGTGAGCGGCTGCGATGCCGTCGTCTGATGCAGGGGACGGGGAAAGAACTCCTCGAGGGGCCGGCCGTTGATCTCGATCTTGCCGCTGCCGGGCAAGAGGGTGACGCGGGCAATCGCGTTCTTGCGTTTGCCGGTCGCCAGGTAGCGCGCGTCGCCGGCCATTTTGGCGGGAGCGCGGCTTGCTGCCTGCTCCTCCTCATCGGCATCGCCGACAAGAGCCGCCTCACGGGCCCGCTGCTCCTCTTCCTCCGCTTCGCGCCGTGCCAACTCCTCAGCGCTAAGCGGCCGCTCGTCGGTCTCAACCGCGATCGGCTCCAGGTCAGCACCGGGAATGACATCTTTTTTCTTCTCAGCCGGAACCTCCTCGAGCTCCTCGGCCTCTTCGACAGCCTCGGGCTCCTCGGCTGCCTCGGGCTCAGCCTTCTCCTGCTCAGCAACGGGAGACTCAGCTGACTCCTCCTCGGACGCCTGATCCTCGGCGTCCGCCTCAGACGCATCTGACGCGGGTGACGACGTAGGGGGGGCCTCCCCCGAGGAAGCTTCAGCTACCACAGGGGGAGGTGGGTCCCCTGCGTCGACAGGACCCGCGTCCTGATCGCCCTCGTCCTGAGCCGGAGTCTCCTGCTGCTCCTCGTCCTGCGCGTCTAAGTTTTTGCGCTCGTCGTCCGTCATTTCGTCTCCATCGGCTGTGGTTTCTGCGCCGCGTGCGGATGATCCGGGCCGGCATAGACCTTGAGCTTGGTCAGCTGCTTGCGAGCCAGACGGTTGCGGGGAAGCATTCCCTTCACCGCCTTGCGGATCACCTCCTCGGGGCGACGGTCGAGCATCTCGGCCAGCGTGCGGGACTTGATCCCGCCGGGATAGCCGCTGTGGCGCCAGTAGCGCTTCTGCTCCATCTTTTTCCCGGTCACCCGGATTTTCTCGGCGTTGATGACGACGACGAAGTCGCCAGTGTCGACGTGCGGCGTGTACTCAGGCTTGCGCTTACCGCGCAACGCGTCGGCGATCCGCGTCGCCAAACGGCCCAGGGTTTGACCCTCGGCATCAACGATAAGCCAGTCACGCTGGCGGTCGGTGGGTTTGGCGACGTAGGTCTTCATCAGAGAAAAGCCGCGGGGAGGCCCCAGCGGCTCCGGGATGATAGCCGTCAACTCGACTCCGCGCGCATGGGCCGCCCTGTGGCCGGAACGAGGTCTATACTGCCGCGCCAGCAATAGCCGAATCCAGCCCGCACAGCGGGCGGGAGCGGAGGAACCGCAGGGACTCTTGCAGGTCCCAGGGGCGAATCGGACGAAATCGATCCGTAGCGCATCTCTTTCAGCGCGAGCCCGACAGCTAACTCCGTAGGCGAACGAGAGAGAGGGCACGTGGCACGCAGCAGAGCTGGCGCCGGGCCTTGGCTTGGTGGATCAATATCGATAATCGTGGCGGCGGCCCTCTTCGCCTGCTTCGCCACGTCTGCATCGGCGGTAACGGGTGGCGCCCCGACGCCAGGCGGCAGTGCCCCGCCCCCTCCCAGCCACAGCGGCTCTCCGGATCCTGCTCCAAGCGCAGGAACCCTAAGCCTGATCTCGGCCAAGACCTGGCCACGAAAGTCCTTTTACTACGGCGCCCGCACGCCTCGGCTGCGCTATGAAATTGGCAGCGACCAACCCAGCAACGACCTGCGCGTCGACATCGTCGACGAAAACGGCGAAGTGATGAGGAGCTTCTACCGCAACGACGTCGCCCCGGAAACGCCTGACAGTGTCCGCTGGGACGGGACCGTGGGTGACGGCCGGCCCGCCAAGAACGGCCATTACTCGTTCAGGATCGTGCCGCAGTCGGGTGGCGGGGCTGCGCGTCGCGCCACTTCGTCGGCCTCCGCGGAACCTCTCAGCCTCAGCTTCGACCTCTACGGCTACGCCTTCCCGATCCTCGGCGCACATGACTTCGGCGGCGCCGCCGGACGCTTCGGTGCCGGCCGCTCCGGTCACACTCATGAGGGTCAGGACGTGATGGCCGACTGCGGGACGCCGCTGGTCGCCGCCCGCGGCGGTCGTGTCCAATACTCCGGCTACCAAGGGGCCGCCGGCAACTACATAATCATTGACGGCAAAGGCACCGGCTTCGACATGGGCTACATGCATCTGCTCGAACCATCGCCGCTGCCGGAGGGAGCGACGGTCCGCACCGGCGAACCGATCGGGGTCGTCGGGCAGACCGGCGACGCCACCGCCTGCCACCTTCACTTCGAGATCTGGACCGCGCCTGGCTGGTACGAAGGCGGCAGCCCAATCGATCCGCTGCCCTACTTGAAGCAGTGGGACGAATACTCATAGTGCGCTGTTTCTGAGAACGGGTCTCATTATCTGATACGTTTCCGGCCGTGATCTGGGCCGAGACAGCAATGCAGCGCCTCGACGAGGCCGGTTACCGCAGCGGCGCAGCACGGCGCGAGGTGATCGAGCTACTTGCGGGAGAGCCCTGCGCCCTGACCGCACTCGAGATCGACCGGCGGCTCGACTCGGTCGGCCGGGCGAGCGTCTACCGGACGCTGGATCAACTCGACCGTCTCCACTTGGTGCAGCGGGTCGAGATCGGCGGCGATGCGGCCGGCTACGAGCGGGTCGACCCCGAGCTGCACCACCATCACCTGGTCTGCGAGGAGTGTGGGCGCCTCTCCCCCTTTGCCGATCGTTCGCTGGAGCAGGCGATCGAGGCGGTAAGCCGGGCGGCGGACTTCGAAGTCGCTGCCCACGACGTCGTCCTGCGCGGCCGCTGCCCGGACTGCAAGACAGCGGCCTAGGAGAGACGACGTGCCCGCTGTAGCCATCCCCCTTGCTGGGCTCACCGTGTTGGCGACGCTGATTGGCGGGCGGATAGCACTTCGCCTCTCGCACACGCTGCCAACGGTGATCGCGTTGACCGGCGGGGTCGTCGTCGCCGTCGCTCTCTTTGATGTTCTGCCAGAGGGGATCGACCAGGTCGGCGACACGCAGAAGGCCACGGCGCTGGTGGCCGTCGGCTTCCTCGCCTTCTTCTTCGCCGAGCGCGCCCTGGTGCTCCACCACCGGGACAGCCCAGACCAGGCCCGGGCACACCACCACGTCGGGGTGCTCGGAGCCCTTGGCCTCTCTGTCCACAGCTTCATCGACGGGCTCGGGATCGGCCTCGCCTTCGGCCTTGACTCGGCGACCGGCTTCCTCGTCTTCATCGCCGTCATAAGCCACGACTTCGCCGACGGCCTCAACACGGTCAGCTTCGTGCTGAGTCAATCGGGCGATCGCAAGCAGGCGGCGAAATGGCTGCGAATCGATGCGATCGCCCCGCTGCTTGGCGCGATCGTCGGCTCGCTTGCCAGCGTTCCCGACCAAACGCTCGGCTACATCCTCTGCATCTACAGCGGCTTCTTCATCTACATGGGCGCGACCGACCTGCTGCCCGAGGCCCACGCCCACGCCTCTTGGCGCAAAGTCGGCCTGACCGCCTCCGGCTTCGCGCTGATCTTCGGGATCACGCGAATCGCGGGAATCTAGGAGGGACTAGCGAGGAAGCGGCGCAGCGAGCGGCGCGCCGCTGGCAGACGGCGACCGGCATCGAGCTCGCGGATCGCGATCTCGGCGGTCATCGCCGCCAATAGATGCGAGGCGGCAGTGGCGTCGGGCCAGCCCATCGTCTTGAAGCTGGGCACGGCGCTGGCCGCGAAGCGCTCGTGTCGGGCGGACATCACCGCATTGAGGGCGGGGTCGGAGCGCGCCTCCAAGGCCAGCGCCTTCACGGCACGATCGTCAAGGCAGGTGTCGAGGTAGGCCTCCACCCCGCTAACGATCCGGTCCGCGCCTGGCGAGGTCCCCTCGGTGGCCAGGGCCACGGCGTCTTGAACGCGGGTATGAAACCGCTGGTGGAGCGCGTCAATGAAGGCGGCGCGATCGGCGAAGTGGACGTAGAAGGTGCCCTTCGCGACCCCGGCCTCGGCGACAACCCGGTTGACGCTGAGGCCGCTCAGGCCGTGGCCCTCGGCGACGGTGACGCCGGCGTCCAGAAGCGCCTCGCGAGTACGGCTGCCGGCGGTGGTAGCGACTTTGGTGGACACGGACACAAGCTACCTGACCGATTGGTCACTTAATATGACCGACCGGTCAGTCGCGTGCTAAGGTCGCGCCCATGCCGCTGCTCGAGACCGCCACGGGGCCGATCGCCTATGACGATCTGGGTGAGGGCGACCCGATCGTCCTACTGAGCAGCGGCGCCCACGACCGCCACGACTGGGACGGCCTTCGCCGCCTCCTCCCGGCGCGCTTCCGCTCAATCGCCCCGGACTGGCCCGGCCATGGCGAGTCCCCGCTGGGCAAGGGCCCAGCCACGGCAATGCGCTTCGCCGACCTGAACGAGGAACTGGTTGAGCGCCTCGCCCCGGGCGGAGCAATCGTCGTCGGCAACTCGGTTGGCGGCTTCGCCGCCGCCCGGCTTGCCATCCGCCGCCCCGAGCTGGTGCGTGGCCTGGTCCTCGTCGACAGCGGCGGGTTCATCGGCCGCCCGCTCCAAGTGCGCGCCTTCTGCGCCATGATGGCCCGGCCGCGCTTTCTGCGTGCGATCTACCCCTGGTTCGCCAACCGCTACATGCGTCCAGGTAGCGACGAGGATCGCCGCGTCCGCGATCTCGGCATCGCGACCACTCGCGAGGACCCCGGCCTGCGTGCAGTCAGCGAACTATGGCGCAGCTTCGCCTCGCCCGAACACGACCTGCGCGCCGAGGCCCCCTCGATCTCAGCCCCCACCCTGATCCTCTGGGGCAAGCACGATCCCGTTATCCCACTCAAGGTCGGCAGGTGGCTGGCTGAGGAGATCCCCGGTGCCGAGCTCACCGTATTCGACACCGGCCACGCCCCCGCAGTGAGCGATCCGCAGGGCTTCGCCGCCCGACTCGTCCCCTTTGCCGAAGCCGCATTCACGGGATCAACCGCGCCAAAAACACGATGAGCGGCGGGCATCGCTGGCGCTCGGGCCTGCTGGGCACCCGCCGTACGGTCGAGGTGACCGCCGGCGCGATCGAGTGCTTCGAGCGTGGCGAGGGTCCAGCGCTTGTCTTTTGCCACGGCTGGCTGGCGAACGCGAACTTATGGCGCAAGGTCGTCGACCGGCTCTCTGACGATTTTCGCTGCCTCACCCTTGACTTGCCGCTCGGCTCGCATCGCACGCCGATGGACGCAAATGCCGACCTCAGCCCGAGCGGAGTAGGGGCGCTGGTCGCCGACATCGTGGAGCGGCTCGACCTGACCGAGGTGACGCTGGTCGGCAACGACTCCGGTGGCGCTTACTTGCAGATCGCGCTGGTTGAGCATGGTGAGCGAATCGGCGGCCGAATCTCGAGGCTCGTCCTCACCTCCTGCGAGACGCCGTACGACGAGTGGCCACCGCCGCCGTTCGACGGTCTCCCGGCGGCAGCGGCCGACGCCGAGGTCCTCGGCCAACTGCTCGGAGCGCTCGAGGATCCGGCGATCCGCTCCTCGCCACCCGCCTATGGCCTCCTGCTCAAGCGCCCGATCGAGGCCGAGGTCTCCGACTCCTACGCGCTGCCAGCCAGCCGCGACAAGGGCGTCCTACACGACGTCGCCAAGGCGATGGCATCGACCTCGACCGCCCCGGTCCGCGCCGCCGGCGAACATCTCATCGCCTCGTCCGAGCTACCCGTGCAACTGATCTGGTCAAGTGAGGACGAGGTCTTCCCGCTTGCCCACGCCGGGCGTTACGCGAAGGCGCTGAAGCGCGGCGAGCTCGTCAGCATCGACGACTCGTTTAGCTTCACCCCGGAGGACCGGCCAGACGCGGTGGCCGAGGCGATCCGCGAGTTCGCCGGGTAGCGCTGTGGGATGGCCGGGTGACCCTCCCAAAACGCTCGGCGGGAGCCTCGCTTGAGTGTTTTGGGAGGGTCACCCGGCCATCCTCCTAGAGACGCGACGGTCCAGCAGCTCGATCAGGGCGAGCGCGACGGCGACCGGAACCGTGGCCGGCAGGGTGTCGACGGCAAAGAAGAGCAGGTCGAACCCGAGTCCCAGGGCAGCCACGAGCGCAGCTCCCCAAAGCTGCTGCCGACGGGCCGAGAGAGCTAACAAACAACCGAGCGTGGCGGCGACGAAGAAGTCCCCGAAGCCCATCAGCGCATCCCCGAAGTGAGCGACCTGCAGACGCGGCAGCCCGCTGGGCGCTGCGGCGGTGAGGGTCGCGTTGGGCCCTTGGAGCAGGTCGGTGGCGACGAACCAGGTGTCGACCGCGGCCATCGCGTAGATCCCCAGCTTCAGCCAACGAGCTGGCGCCACGGAGACCAGCAGCCAGCCGAGGCCGATGCAGCCGAGCGCGGTCAGCGCGGTCGCCCCGGCCTCGCCAATGAGCGAGCCCGGCGCGGCCCAGGCGAGAACAAACAATGGCGCGACCGCCGCCCCCCACTCCGGCCGGGAGCCGCGTACCAGCCAGCCCAATGCCAGCGCGGCAAAGGGCGGCACCGCAATCAGCGCCAGCCAGGAGAGCACCGTCGCCGATTCCCCTTCCCAGCCGACGATCGCGATCATGACGGCGATCGAAAGCGCAGGCACCAGTGCCCACCAGGGACTGCGAAAGGCATCGAGCCAGGCAAACCGCCGCGCCCGAGGCAGCGCTACGAGCGCTGCCTGAACGAGACTGAGGATCGCTATCGAGACGGCAAAGGACGGCATCGCCGTCCCGACCCTAGCCTCCGGCTACTCCCACTCGATAGTCGCCGGCGGCTTCGACGAGATATCTAACGCCACGCGGTTCACGTCTTCGATCTCGTTGATGATCCGGTTGGAGACGCGCTCAAGCAGGTCATAGGGCAGGCGGGCCCAGTCGGCGGTCATCGCGTCGTCAGAGGTGACAGCGCGAATCACGATCGGGTAGGCGTAGGTGCGGCCGTCCCCCTGAACGCCGACCGAGCGGACCACAGGCAGCACGCAGAAGGACTGCCAGAGCTGGCGGTAGAGCTCGGCGGCGCGGATCTCTTCCTGCAGGATCGCGTCGGCGGCACGCAGGATGTCGAGCCGCTCCTTGGTCACCTCGCCGCCCACGATGCGAATCCCAAGACCGGGCCCCGGGAAAGGCTGGCGCCAGACCATCCGCTCAGGCAGCCCAAGCTCGGCGCCGACCGCGCGAACCTCGTCCTTGAACAGCATCCGCAACGGCTCGACCAGCTCGAACTCGAGGTCGTCAGGCAGTCCACCCACGTTGTGGTGGGACTTGATCGTGTCGGCGGCGTCGCTGCCGCCGGACTCGATCACGTCCGAGTAGAGCGTGCCCTGGACCAGGTAGGCAGCGTCCTCGAGCTTTGCCGCCTCCTCCTCGAAGACACGGATGAACTCGGCGCCAATGATCTTGCGCTTGCGCTCCGGCTCATCGACACCGGCGAGGCGGGAAAGAAAGCGCTCCTCGGCGTCAACGTGGACCAGTGGGATACCGAACTGGCCGAAGGCCTCCACCACCTGCTCGGCCTCGTTTAGCCGCATCAGCCCGTGGTCGACAAAGACGCAGGTCAGTTGCTCGCCGATCGCGCGGTGGACGAGCAGCGCCGCGACGGAGGAGTCGACCCCACCGGAAAGACCACAGATGACGCGGCCATCGCCGACCTGGGCGCGGATCGCCGCCACCTGCTCGGCGATCACCGACTGTGGGGACCATTTCTCAACACAGCCGGCGATGTCGCGCAGGAAGCGGGTCAGTACCTCGGTCCCATATGGGGTGTGGACGACCTCGGGGTGGAACTGGATTCCGTAGAGACCCTTATCTGGTGCCTCACAGGCAGCGACCGGCGATGCCGGCGTCGAAGCGAGAGCCGTGAAACCGGGCGGCGGCTCAAAGACCGCATCGCGGTGACTCATCCAGCAGCTCTGCTCCTCGGGCAAGCCACCCAGCAAGCGGCCGCCGCTGTTGCGCAAGGTCAGCTCGGCGCGACCGAACTCCCCCGACTCCGCCCCTTCGACCTGGCCGCCCAAAGCCTGAACCATCGCCTGCATCCCGTAACAGATGCCCAGCATCGGAATCCCCAGATCGAGCAGCTCGGTGGGAAATGCCGGCGCGCCAGGCTCGTACACCGAAGCTGGGCCTCCGGAGAGAACCAAAGCCTTAGGCGCCCGCTCCCGAATCGACCCAGCAGAGGCAGCCGCCGGCAGCAACTCAGCAAAAACCCCACATTCCCGAATCCGCCTGGCGATCAGCTGCGAATACTGGCCACCGAAATCAAGGACAAGAACCTCCTCGACAGCATGCGCCTCAACGGGCGCCTTCTCGGACGGCCCGACAGTCTCGGACCTGGTCAGTGCTTCGCTCACGCCCCTGCCGGGGGGTGGCGTCGATCTGGGGGACCACCCCGAGGAGGCGGCGCAGCCGCCCCCGCAGCGGGTGGTGGAACCAGATCGGCGACAGGACCCGCCGGCCCAACCACGTGAGCGTCCCTAATCATCCGAAACAGCCACCCCAGCGGATACGGCAGCTCGCCCGTTCGAGCCCATGCCAACCGACTGCTCATTTTGCAACTTCTTACCCTCGCTCATCAGCGCCGGCGCAACCATCACCTCGGCCCGCTGGAAGGAGCGAATGTCCTCATAGCCGGTGGTGGCCATTGAGGTTTTTAACGCCCCCATCAGGTTGAAGGTGCCGTCGTTCTCCTGGGCGGGGCCGAGCAGGATCTCCTCCATCGTCCCGTCCTGCTTGGTCGAGACGCGGGTACCGCGCGGCAGCGAGGGATGGAAGGTCGCCATGCCCCAGTGGAAGCCGCGACCCGGCGCCTCCTTGGCGCGAGCAAGGGGCGAGCCGACCATCACCGCGTCAGCGCCGACCGCGATCGCCTTGGAAACGTCGCCGCCGGTGCGCATACCGCCGTCAGCAATCACGTTGACGTACTCACCGGTCTCGAGCATGTGCTGAGCACGGGCCGCCGCGACGTCTGCGATCGCCGTGGCCTGCGGGACTCCAATCCCGAGCA
This sequence comes from uncultured Solirubrobacterales bacterium, assembly GCA_963703175.1. Classification (GTDB taxonomy): domain Bacteria; phylum Actinomycetota; class Thermoleophilia; order Solirubrobacterales; family 70-9; genus VRUE01. Next base: position 2,109,956 of record OY969794.1, on the reverse strand, counting down.
CGCCGCGCGTCGTGCAAGCGGCGCCGGGACCGACACCAACAAGGACGCCGACGGCGCCGGTCCGCATCAGGTGCAGCCCGGTCGAGTAGGAGGCACAACCACCGACCACGGTCGGTACCGGCACCTCGGAGATGAACTCCTTTAAGTTGAGCGGCTCGACCGTGGTCGAGACGTGTTCGGCTGAGATCACCGTGCCCTGGATGACGAGGATGTCAATCCCAGCCTCAACCGCGATCTCGTAGTGGTCGCGCACCTTCTGCGGAGTCAGAGAGCCGCAGGCGACCGCGCCCCGCTCCTTGATCTCGGCGACCCGCTTGCCGATCAGCTCGGGTTGCACCGGCTGGGCGTAGATCTCCTGCATGATCCGGGTCGCTTCGTGCTTGGGCGCGGCAGCGACCTTCTCCAGCTGCTCCTCGGCGTCCTCAAAGCGGGTCCAGACCCCCTCCAGGTTGAGCACGCCGAGACCGCCGAGCTGATTGACCAAAACAGCCGTGTCGGGACTGACCACGCCGTCCATTGCCGAGGCTACGAGCGGCAGCTCAAAGCGATAAGGACCGAGGTCCCAGCTGATGTCTATGTCGTCGGGATCGCGGGTGCGGCGCGACGGAACGATCGCGATGTCATCGAATCCGTAAGCGCGCCTCCCCTTCTTGCCTCGACCGATGTCGATCTCCAAATCGATCCTCCAAGGAAGTGGGTGGCGTTGAACAGCCAGCCTACACTTCCGCGTGGACCTCCAAGTGCCGAGCCAGGCGACGTTACGTCGTCTGGCTCGGCACCATGTCGCGCACCTCGACCTCGTCGAGCAGCCGCTCGACCCGACGGCGATCGATAGTGCCGGCGCCGAAGTGTTGGGTCGACTCGGCACCGCAGGCAACGCCATAGGCGAGGCACTGCTCGGGCTCCCGGCCGTCGTAGAGACCGGCCACGTAGCCGGCCAGAAAGGCATCGCCCGAGCCGACCGTTGAGACCGGGTCAAGTGGTTTGGTGCGGACTTCGAGCACGCGCCGCTCGGAGCCCTCGCCGACGACGGCGACGCAACCGTCAGGTCGGGTGATCGCGGCTTCGCCGGCGCCCAGGCGGACTAGCTCGGAGAGGCCCTGGACAAAGTCGTCGCGGTCGGCGAACTCCTGCCCGACCAACTCCTCGGCCTCGCGCTCGTTTGGAGTGACTACCGAGGCGCCAGCGCGCAGTCCGGCCAGCATCGACTCGCCCTCGGCGTCGAGGATCGACTTAACGCCGCGCTCGCGCAGATCCTCGACCAGGCGCGCGTAGAGCTCCGCTCCGGCGCCGGGTGGCAGGGAGCCGGCCAGTACACAGATCGTCGCCCCGTCGGCGAGATAGCGCAGCCGCTCGACCAGGCGCTCGACCTCCTCCGGACTGACCGCCGGCCCGCGCTCGTTGATCTCGGTCTGCTCGCCGGAGGTCGGATCGACGACAGCCATGTTGATCCGCGTCTCGCCCGCGATCCAGGTGAAGTCGGTGAGGATCGCCTCGTTGCGCAGCTGCTCGAGCATGCGGTTGCCGGTTGGCCCACCGGCGAAGCCGGCAGCGATCACCGGGCGCCCGAGCAGGCGCAAAGCGCGGGCGACGTTGATCCCCTTGCCACCGGCGACCGTGCGGCTCTCGACTGCCCGATGGCGATGGCCGAGACGGAAATTCGGAACCGCGACCGTACGGTCGATCGCGGCATTGAGGGTTACGGTGAGAATCATCGCCTGTGGCGTCTCCAAAGAACTGCTGCGATCAGTATCGCTGACAGCGCCAAGACGATCCAGAGTGCGTTGTCGACGAGGAAACTCCGCACGCGATCGAGCTTGCTCGCCTTTGACACCGCCTGGCCAGCGCGAAGCGGTACCGAAGCCGCTCGCAACCCGTCGACGAGGACAATCGCTTGGCCCAGCCTGGCCCCACGGTGGATCGGCCCCTCGACCTCCCCCGGCGCCTGCACTTTGACCGTCAACCGCTGGCCACGCCGCAGGCCGACCACGACGTTGCGCGCAGCGCGCAGCGCCAGCTCGTCGCTGCTGTAGCGGATCGAGGGTTCTGCGAGTACCTGGCCGGCGTGGATCGGCATCCGCTTGCGGTACTTGGAGAAGCCGTATTCGAGCAGTTGCAGGGTGTCGGCAAAGCGCTCTTCGTCGGTCTCGGTCCCAACCACAGCAGCAATCAGCTCGACCCCCTTGCGACGGCCAGAGCCGACCAGCACATACTTGGCGCCGAAGGTGTGGCCGGTCTTGACCCCATTCACCCAGGGCGCCATCTCGAGCAGCTCGTTGATCGTCTCGATCCGCCGCGGCGGCCGCACGCTGCGCAGCAGCGCGCTGCGCGAGGCCGCAATCGCGGCGAAAGCGGGTTCGCGCAGAAGGCGCCTGGTCAGGGCGACGAGATCGCCGGCGCTGGAGAAGTTGCCGCGCTGATCGAGGCCGATCGGGTTGGCGTAATGGGTGTCGGCGAGGCCAAGCGCCGCTGCGTAGCGATTCATCTGGCCGACGAAGCGATGCTCCGAGCCAGCCGCAGCAGCAGCGAGATCGTAGGCAGCGTCGTTACCGCTGCGCAAAATCAGCCCGTAGAGCAGGTCGCGAACGCTGATCCGCTGCCCGGGACGCAGTTCGAGCAGCGACTCTCCATATTCAGCTTCATATGGAGCGGCGCGAACGATCCGATCCAGCGGCAGCTCGTGCAAAGCCACGTAAGCGGTCATCAGCTTGGTCGTGCTGGCAATCGGCAGCCGCCTCCCAGTCGCATGAGACGCCAACACATCTCCGTTGCGAGCGTCGATCAGCGCCCAGGCGCGTGCCGCGAGTTGTGGCGGCACCTCTGCCGCGACAGGATCCGCGGCTGAAACGGCCACGATCGCCAGGCCAACCAGGACCGCGGCAAGAAGCCGCCTGATCACCGCAGCTTCAGCTTTTCGCCCGAGATCAGGATCTGTGGATCGACCCCGGGATTCAGTTTGAGAATGACCGCAACCGGTACGCCCGTCTCGTGAGCGATCGAAGTGAGCGTGTCGCCGTTCTCGACCACGTAGGCCTTGGGGACGTGGGCGGTGTCATGAGCCGACTTCGCGTGCCCCGCGGGGGTGGAGTCACCGCCGGAGCTGCTGTCGCCGCTATCGCCACCACCAAGCGTCGTCGCGATCAAAACGATCACGACGACAAAGCCGCAGAGGACGGCGGCGGCGGCGAAAAATCTGGCGGGTGCTCTGGAGCTCAGCCCTTGACCTTGGCCTTCAGCGCTGAGCCGGCCGAGAAGCGGGGAACCTTGCCGCCGGGAATCGTGATCCGCTCGCCGGTACGCGGATTGACGCCTTGACGTGGGCCGCGCTCGGCGACGTGGAATTTGCCGAAGCCGGTGAAGCTGACCTCGCCCCCGCCGCTCAGGGTCTCGGAGATGGTGTCGAGCACCGCGTCGAGCGCATCGCCGGCGCCCTTCTTGCTGCCCACACGCTCGTCAGCTGCCAGTTGGTCCAAAAACTCAGCCTTGGTCACGTCGAAGCTCCTCCGTCGTCGGTCGTTGAAGTCGGGCGGCAATCTAACAGCGGGCTCGGCGTTATTGCGTGTTTGTGGGCCTTGGGATGACTCAGGAGCCGCTAACAGTCATCTCGCCGATCAGCAGTGGTGGCACGCTGACCGAGCCGCCAAATGGTACCCAGCGCGACTCCGAACCAGCCGCCTTCACCGCCCGCAGCATCGAGACCAAATCGCTGGCGATCGTGAACTCGCGCAACGGCTCGGCTTTCTCACCGTCCTTGATCGCCCGCCCCGAGGCGCCCACCGAAAAAATGCCGGTAACGGGATTAACGCCTGAATGCAGCCCGGCGACGTCGTTGATGTAGACGCCGTCGCCCGCCTGACGCAGCAGATCTTCGAGGCTTGACGCGCCGGGAGCGACGACCAGATTCGAGGCCGAGACGCCCGGTAGCGTGCGGTAGCCAGAGCGCCCCGCGTTGCCGGTCGAGGCAGCGCCGCCACGGCGGGCGGTATAGGAGTCGTAGAGGAAGGTCTGGAGCCGACCGGCCTCGATCAGCGCCGTGCGCCGGCGCGGCGTGCCCTCGGCATCGATCGGCGCGGTGGCGAAGCCCTTTGGATCAAGGCCGTCGTCGTGCAGTACGAAGGCCTCGGCTGCGACCTCCTCGCCGAGTCGCTCGGCAAGTGGCGAACGGCCGCGCTGCACCGCGTCAGCGCCGGCGGCATTGCCGAGCAAGCCAACGAAACTGGCCGCCACCGTCTGGTCGAGCACGACCGGGCAGCTGCGCGAGGCTGGCTTCGAAGAGCCGATCATCTCACTGGCGCGCTCGGCGCCCTCGCGGCCAATCGCAACCGGATCAAGGCCAGCGGGGCCGCGGGCGAGATCGAAGCCCAGTCCGGTCTCGCGACCGTCGTCACTCTCGGCCAGCGCCTGCAGATAGGCGTAGCAACTGGTCGTCTCATACTCACCCCCAGCCGCAGCAGAGGCGGCGATCGCGACCCGCTCACCACTGTCGAAGTAGACCGCCTGCTCGACCGCGGCAATCCGCGGGTCGGCCTCGAGCGCGGTCCTCTCGACGGTGAGCGCCAAGTCGGCAATTTGAGCAGGCGACCACTGCCCATGCGAGGGGTCGCTTAGACCCGCCAGAGCCGGCGCCTCCCCACCGGCCTCGGCGGGGCCGGCGAACTCGTCCTCGTCAGCAACGCTGGCGGCCTCAACCGCGCGCGCCGCGATCGCCTCGATCCCTGATGGTGAGAGGTCGGTGCCAAAGCCATAGCCAACGCTGCCGCCAATCCAGATACGCAGGCCAAGGCCGCGCTGGGTCGCCGCGGTCAAGCTCTCGACTTCGCCGCCATGAACGCGTACCTCGCGGTTCTCCGCTTCGCTGGCGTAAGCCTCAGCGTCACCAGCACCGGCCGCAAGCGCCCGCACAACAGCGCGCTCGGCCAGCTCGGTGAGCTCGCTCATGCTTCGGTCCCCCCGACGGTCATTGAGGCGATGCGGACGTGGCCCTGACCGGTTCCTACCGGCACTTTCTGGCCACCCTTGCCGCAGATTCCGGTCTTCATCCAGAAGTCGTTGCCGACGGCGTCGATCGCGGATAGGGCCTGTAGGCAGTTGCCGACCAGGGTCGCCCCGCGGCAGGGCCGGGTCACCTTGCCAGCCTCGATCAGGTAGCCCTCGTTGACGCCGAAGACGAAATCGCCGGTCGCCGGATCGACCTGGCCACCGGCAAAAGAGACCGCGTAGAAGCCCTTCTCAACCTCACCGATGATCGCCTCTGGCTCAGCCTCGCCGGGAGCGATGTAGGTGTTGGTCATGCGCGGGATCGGCAGGTAGCGAAAGCTCTCGCGGCGACCGTTGCCGGTCGAAGCGACACGATCGCGCTCGGCATGCTGCCGGTCATACAGAAGGCCGACCAGGCGGCCTTCCTCGATCACCCGCGTTTTCTGGGTCGGCGCCCCCTCGTCGTCGATCGCGTCGCTCCCCCACTCGCCCGGCATACGACCGTCGTCGTAGGCGGTGAGGTGCGGCTGGGCAACCGTCTCGCCGAGCTTGCCGATGTAGACGCTGGCCCCCTTATGTATGTGATCGGCCTCGAGCCCGTGCCCGGTCATCTCATGGAAGAGGACGCCACCGAAGCCGCCGCCAACCACGACGGGCATCGAGCCGGTCGGCGCGGGCCCCGCGTCGAGCAGGGTCAGCGCCTTGCCAGCAGCACTCGCGGCGATCGCCGCCGGATCGTCATCAAAGAGCTCGAAACCACGGTGCCCGCCGAGCGTCTCGGCGCCAGTCTCGACCTGGCCGCCGCGCCTGGCCACAGCCTGGGCGCCGATCCGCACCCGGGTGCGATCGTCACCACTGAGCAAGCCCTCGGAGTTTGCAACGGCCACCTCGCGCCTGACCTCGCCGTATGAGGCCATCGCCTGGGCGATCTCGGTGCCGCTCGATCGTGCCCGCTGATCGAGCTCGCGCAAGAGCTCCGCCTTACGCGCGGTGGGAACGTCGCCGGGCGGGCGCTCGATCGGCTGCGGCTGGACGACCTCGGCGCTCAGCGGCCGCGGCTCGGCGCGATCGCCGCGCAGCGCAGACGCCGCCTCGCTCGCGGCGCGTTCGAGATCGGCGGGGTCGAGACCGTCGACGTGGGCGAAGTAGGTAGTGCCGCCGCTCAGCACTCGCACTCCGGCCCCCTCTTCGGCACCAGACTGGACCGACTCGATCCGCGACTCGTCGATCGCCAAGGTCAGGCCGCTGCGCCTTTCCGCGAATACCTCGGCGAACTCGCCGCCGTTGGCGAGAGCGCGAGCGATGACGCGCTCGGCGACAGCGGGGTCGAGCAACCCTTTCCCCCCGCTCACGACTTCGGTCGCTTCCCGGCAACCTCGATCAACCTGCCGGCGGCGACGAAAAGCTCGCCCCCCACAGCCGAATCGGTGGCGTGGTCCCCAGCGCGCCCACCGCTGTAGTAGAGGCGGGCAAAGGGCCGGCGCGAGACGCGGCGGCGGCGCATGTAGGCGGCCGCCTCGTCGGCGTAGCCGGAGACGCGGTCGAGCAAAACGCGGTGTGGCTTAGGGGGCATCCGGCCTTGCCTCCCCGGCTCGCCCATCTCCGCCGGCAGCCAGATCGCGCAGTAGCGAGCGCAGATCGAAGAAGGTCAGTGAAGCGAGCGCGAAGCGCTCGGTTACCGCCACCGCGGATAAGCCGGCATGGCGCAGGGCGAAGACCTCGCCCTGCTCGGTGCCGATGTGGACCTGCTCGACCGGCTCCTCGTCGGCCTTGTCGGCTACCTCGAAGAGCGCCGCAACATCCTCAGCCCAGCGGCCTGAAGCTCCGCTTGCGGCCAGAACAGAGCCGTCGACGTCGAGGATCGCGGCGCCCCGCAAGTCGATCGACATCTCTGTCAGGTAGGCGAGCGCGCCCTCGGCGGCATTGCCGGAAACAGCTCCACTCGCTTGCGCGTCTGGCATTAGATGACGGACTCCGCGACCACGCGCACCTGAATGACGCGCGTGGCACTGCGCATCTCGGCGTCCTCGGACTTGCCTTTGGAACCACCAAAGGCTGCGTCCTGCGTCCTTGATCTGCTTGGCCACGCACGCCCCCAGGCACCCGTGGCCACAAAGTCCGTCATCTAGGTGAAAATACCGTCCCGTGTCCCTGGCCCGCGCTTCCTGGATCACCGTCGTCGCCATCTGTGCGATCGCCGCGATCCTCTTTGCGATCAGCGGCTACACCGGCTACGCGGTCACCGTGATCGCCGTCGGGCTCGCCGCGGCGGTCAATCTGCTGCCGAGCCCGTAAGGCTCAGCCGGCGCGGAAGGGGCCGGTGCGCTCGCGGTTCACATCTCGAAGCGAGGTCTCCGGCTCGACGTGGATCAGGACCTCGGCGTTGCGGATGTCGGCCTCGATCTCAGCGCGCATCTGATGAGCCAGCTCGTGGGCTCGCTCGAGACTCGTGCCAGCGCGGTACTGGACGTGGAGGTCGATGTAGCGGCGGCTGCCAGCTCGACGGGCGCGCAGCTTGTGGTAGCCGGCGACCTCGGGAGTGCGGGCCGCGGCAATCGCCGCCTCGATCCGGTCCATCTCCTCACCCGGCAACGCCTCGTCGACCAGCACACCGGACGAGCGCCGAAGGATCCTCAGGCCCGCGGTGACAATCGCCGCGGCAACCATCAGCGCCGTGATCGAGTCGAAGGCGACGATGCCGGTGACTTGGACCAGCGCGAGTCCGGCGAGAACACCGGCCGAGGTGAGCGCGTCGGTGCGCAGGTGCGCGGCGTCGGCCTCCAGCGCCGGCGAATCGTCCTCCCGGGCTCGCCGGGAAAGAACGCCGGAGACGAACAGGTTGGCGATGACCGAGAAGCCCATCACGGCGATGCCTACACCGAGCGTTTCGACTTGGGATCCGACCACCAGCCGGTGGGTCGCCTCGTAGACGATGATTCCGGCGCCGACCAGGATCAGCATCCCCTCGATCGCCGCTGCCAGGCTCTCGACCTTCTCGTGCCCGTAGGGGTGATCGGCGTCAGCCGGCTCGTCGGCCTTGCGCACCGAGACGAAGGCAATGACCGATGCGACCAGGTCGATCAATGAGTGGACCGCCTCGGTGACGATTGCGATCGAGCCGGTGATCGCTCCGGCGGCGAGCTTGATCGCGATCAGGACCGCGTTGGAGGCGATCGAGAGCCCGGCCGCCCCGCTTTTGGTGCGGATCATCCGCCCGACGCCGCCGCCTGCCCGGCGCTCAGGTGCTGGGCCAGCAGCCGCGCGGCGCGGCCGCGATGGCTGATCTCGTTCTTCTCCGCCTGGCTGATCTCCGAATAGGTGCGATTGTCCTCGGGTCCGGTGGCGTCAGGGACGAAGGCCGGGTCGTAGCCAAACCCGCCCGCGCCGCGCGGCCGCTCGATCAGGTGGCCCTCGCAACGCGCCTCAAAGACATGCTCGGCGCCGTCGGTTTCGATCAGCGCCAGCGCGCAGACGTAGTAAGCGCCGCGCTCGTCGCCGGCTGCTGCCACCTCGACCAGCAGCTTCTCCAGGTTCTCCTCGTCGCTCGCGCCCTCGCCGCCGTATCGCGCCGAGTAGATGCCGGGGCGGCCGCCGAGGGCCACGGCACCGACCCCGGAGTCATCGGCGATCGTCGCCTCGCCGGTCGCTTCGTGCGCGGCGCGGGCCTTGTCGAGCGCGATCGCAGCAAAGCTCTCGCCATCCTCCGGCGGTAACTCGACCCCCTTCGGCAGGCCCTCTAACTCGACCCCGGGCAGCAGTTCGCGCATCTCGCGCAGCTTGTGCTTATTGCCCGTGGCGAAGATCAAGGGATCAAGTGCCGGTTGCCCGCTCCTGTACCTGGCGCAACCGGGAGATGCCCATCTCGGCGAGACCGAGCAACTCGTCGAGCGAGGCACGGGAGAGCGGCGTCCGCTCCGCCGTCGCCTGCACCTCGACCAGGCCGCCGTCGCCGGTCATCACCACGTTGGCGTCGACTTCGGCGTTGGAATCCTCGCCGTAGTCGAGATCGCAGAGCGCCCGGCCGGAGACCATGCCGACGCTGACTGCCGCAATCGACCCAGTCAACGGCATCGTCTCGATCTTGTTCGCGTCGACTAGCTTCTGCAGGGCCAATCGCAGCGCCACATAGCCACCCGTAATCGCCGCGCAGCGGGTACCACCATCGGCTTCGAGCACGTCGCAGTCGACATAAACGCTGCGTTCACCCAGCGCCCTGAAGTCGACCACCACTCGCAGCGAACGCCCGATCAAGCGTTGGATCTCGACCCCGCGGCCGTCCTGCTTTCCACGCGATATGTCACGCGCCTTGCGATCACCGGTCGAGGCGGGCAGCATCGAGTACTCGGCGGTGACCCAGCCTTTGCCGCGTCCTCCCATCCACTTTGGCACCGACTCGTTGACCGACGCGGTGCAGATCACCCGCGTTTTGCCGATCGAGATCAGCGCCGATCCGTCGGCTGACGCGACGAAACCAGGGTCGATTTCGACCGGCCGGATGTCGGCCGGCGCCCTGTCGTAGCTACGCGAAGCTGGCATATGTCCGCGAGTCTGTCACGGCTCCGGGAGGACGCGCAGGCCGCACTGAGAGAAGTGGGCGTTCGAAGGCGAACGCCTCGCCACCTCCGTCGCGCTCGATCAGGGCAAAGGAGGTTGCGTCGACGTAGCTCCAGCGCTTGTCGCCATGGCGCTCAAGGATCTCCCAGGCCTCGTCCTCCACGTCCGACTCCAGGCGCACCAGCTCGATCGCCTCGCCGGCCCGGAAGCGCCGCCCCCACTCAATTGCCTCGTCCCGACCGACCCTGACCAGCAACGCGGTGTAGGTCTCGGCGACTACATAGTTGGAGGTGAAGAGCATCGCACCATCCTTGAGCAGACTCGACAGCGTCGCCCGTGCTCGCTCGTGCTCGGCCTCGGACTCGTTGCGCAGCGCGACGAAAGCGCTGGTGTCGATAAAGACCGACCTCATGATCCGTAGAGATCGCGGTCGAGCGTGGTCACGCTGGTTCCCTCGCGGCCCTGAGCGGGGGGCTCGTCGACGAGGAAGCGAAGCAGCGGATCGACGCTGGAACCCGACCGCCGAGTGCGCTCGGCATCGATCAGCTCGCGCACCGCGGCGGCGATGCTGCCGGACTTGCCTGCCCGCTGCTGCAGCCAGCGGTACTGGCCCTCGTCGAGATATAGCTGGGTTCGATGCTTCATGCTGGAATACAGCATAAGCTGTGAGCCGGTCGTCTTCGCATCGACAAGCGTCCGGGGATCCAGTGGCAGAGCGACGGGCGGCGCGAGCGGGGCGGCCCGCGTCGCGAGCCGCCCCTCCCCCAGCCTCACTTGAACGCCACCTTGTCGACCGCCTCCTTGATCTTGTTGACGATCACGTCAGCCAACTCCATGCCCTGCTTGCCGGAATAGCCCTTCATCGCAGCGACCATGCCAACCATCAGCAACGAGACCAGCAGGATCAGGCCGACGTACTCGACCGTGCCCTGTCCACGCTCGCTCCCGGCAAGTGCCCGAATCATCCGCACCCGCCGCTCGATCGCCGCCTGCGCGAAACCCATCAACATGTAAGCCATCGAAGCCTCCTCTTTGGATTTGCCCCGATGCTGCAAGGCTTCGAGTAACGGATCTAGACGTAAATGGGCCAACTCTGCGGCCGAAATGTCAAAAGTCGCGAACAAGTGGCCGCCGCCCCGGCTGCGGTTACGCTCAGCGGCCGATGCGGGTGCTCGTCGTCACTAACTTCGTCCCGGACGCCACGGCGCCCCAGCGGGGTCGCTGGGTGCGCGATCAAGTCGAGGAGATCCGTCGTCTCGGCGTCGACGTGGACGTGTTCAGCTTCCCCCGTGGCTCCAGCCACTACATCCCCGCCGCTCTACGGCTGAGGCGGTTACTGCGGCACGAATCCTTCGACCTCGTTCACGTCCACTACGGATTGACGGCTTGGTCCGCGCTGCTCGCTGGCGCCCGACCGCTGGTGGTTAGCTTCCACGGCACCGACGTCCGCCACCCAGTCGTCGGCCCACTCTCACGACGCCTTGCTTGGCGCGCCGACCTCGTCGCTGCCGTCTCGCTAGCGCTCTTTGGCCCCGAAGACGACCGGCCCGGCCTCCCCCCCGTACCGGGCTCGGCCGTCCTGCCGTGTGGTCCCGATCTCAGCCGCTTTCGGCCGCTACCCCGGGCCGAGGCTCGTCGAGAGCTAGGGCTCAACCCAGATGGGCGCTACCTCTTCTTCCCGGCCAATCCTGACCGCCCCGAGAAGCGAGCTGACCGCGCGGCCGAAGTGGCTGCCGCAAGCGGGGCCGAGTTGCTCACCGGCGGCTCGATCGAGCCCGACCAGATGCCCCTCTGGGTCAACGCAGCCAACGCCGTCCTCGTCACCTCTGACTACGAGGGTTTTGGCCTGGCCTGCGTCGAGGCGCTCGCCTGCGAGGTTCCCGTGCTCTCCACCCCGGTCGGAGTCGCCCCATTTGCGCTCGCAGGGATAACCGGCACGGTCTGCGCCCCGTTCGATCTGGCGACCTGGTGTGAGGCCTTGTGTCCCCACCTGGCCGCTCCCGATCCGCGGATCGACGGAGCCGCACGGGCGGCCTCGCTATCGGCAACTCGGATGGCGGAACGAACGATTGCCGCCTACCACGACGTGCTCGACCAAGATCAACCCTCCACGTAATAGATTGGTTCGGGATGAGCGAGGAACGACGCGAGCCCGACAGCAAGGACCTTGGCGTGCAGGTCGAAGCGGCCGAACGCCGTCTTCGAGAGGCGGCAGAGGCTGCTGCTGCTGCCGAAGAGCGGGCGACAGCTGAGATCCAGGCGCTTGAAGCCGACCTGGAGAAAGAGCGACAGGAGCAGGCGGAAGCACTTGAGCGGCTGCGCCGTCAGCACGCCGATGAGCTGACGCGCGAGCGTCAGTCCAAAGAGCGGGCTATCGCAGCCGCCGAGAGCCGCCTGGCCGAGATCGAGGCGCAGGCCGAAGCGGCAGAGCGCCGGGTTGATGAGGCGCAGCGCCAAGCCCCCACCGTCAGCGGTACCAGTGCCGACGCCGAGACCCGTGCTCGCGAAGCCGCCGCCGCGTGGCTACGCGGCCAGGTCGAGGCGATCAGGCGAGAGGCGGCAGGCCGATAACGGAAGGAGCCGAGTGCGACGTCGCCATCGTTGGCGGCGGGGCTGCTGGACTCTGGACGGCGCTGCGCGCAGCGGAGCAGGGCGCAACCGTCTGCGTGGTCTCCCGTACGCCGCTATCCCAAAGCGCCAGCTTCTGGGCCCAGGGCGGCCTCGCTGCTGCCCTCGAACCCGGCGACTCGCCGGCTCAGCACGCCGCCGACACGATCGCCGCCGGCCGCGGCCTCTGCCGTCCCTCGGCAGTGCAGACGCTGGTTGAGGAGGCCCCGGATGCGGTTCGCGACCTGCGCGAGCGTGGGCTTGCGTTCGACCTCGACGGCGACGGCAAGCTAGCGCTTGGGCTTGAGGGCGGCCACGCGCACCGTCGCATCGTCCACGCCGGCGGCAGCCAGACCGGCCACGAGCTGACCGCAAAGCTTGCCGCAATGGTCGCCGCCGAGCCGCGAATAGCTGTCCGTGAGCGAACTTCGGCTCTGGCTCTGTGGAGTGACGGCGAGCGCTGCCATGGACTACTGGCCGACGCCGCGCCGATCGCCGCGGCGGCAACCGTGGTTGCGACGGGCGGCGCTGCAGCCCTTTGGCGCCGCACGAGCAATCCGCGCGGGGCGATCGGCGCCGGCGCAGTCATGGCCCACGCCGCGGGCGCTGAGCTGGCCGACCTCGAGTTCTGCCAGTTCCACCCGACGGCGTTGGCGCTACCCGGGAGCCGCTTCGACGGCCAGTTGATAACCGAGGCGGTGCGCGGCGAGGGCGCGCCCCTGCTCGATGCCTCAGGCCACCGTTTTACCGATGAGCTGGCGCCCCGCGACGCGGTTACCGCGGCGATCCTCGAACGGATGGCAACCGACGGCGGCGGCAGTGTGCGCCTCGACCTGCGCGAGCTCGACCCCGCCCGCTTCCCCAACATCTTCCAATCGCTGCAGGACGCGGGACTCGACCCCCACTCCGAGCCGGTCCCGGTTGCTCCGGCAGCCCATTACACGATGGGTGGCGTCGCAGTGGACCTCGACGGCCGCTCTTCACTGGCCGGCCTCTTCGCAGTCGGCGAGTGCTCCTGCACCGGCCTTCACGGTGCCAATCGACTCGCCTCGAACTCGCTCAGCGAGTGCTTCGTCTTTGGCGGCCGCGCCGCTCGGGCCGCGCTGGAGGAGGAGCCGGCGAGCAGCCGACCGTCGCCTCCCGAATGGCGCTTCCAACCTCCAACCGAGTCAACTCGCGATGCCGTCTGGAAGCTCGCCGGACCGATGCGCCGGGCTGACCAGCTGCGCGACCTTCGCCGCGACCCCTACCCTCTCGCCGCTGCGATCGCAACCTGCGCTCTGGAGCGAGCGGAGTCTCGCGGCGGCCACCTGCGCGCCGACTTCCCCAGCATCGACCCAGAGCTCGACGGCATTCACATCGTCCTCGGCCCGGACGGCGAGACTCGCCACGAGGAGTGGCACTGAGGCGTTAGCTTCAAGCTGTGCTGCTCGGAGTCGACGTAGGCGGGACCTTCACCGACGCCGTCCTCTTTGACGGCGAGACGGTCCACACCGCGAAGCTGCCGACTACCCCGCGGGACCAGTCGGTCGCCGTAATTGATGTGGTTGAGGAGGTTTTGCGGCGTGCGGGAGCCGAGCCCGCGGCGGTTGAGTCCTTCGCCCATGGGATGACGGTCGGTACCAACGCGCTACTCGAGGAAAGAGGTGCCCGCACCGCGCTGATCGCAACCGCGGGCTTCGCCGACCTGCTCGAGATCGGCCGTCAAGATCGCCCCGATCTCTACCGGCTCTGCAGTCCCAAGCCGACGCCACTGGTTGACGCGGAGCTGCGCTTCGAGGCAGCCGAGCGGACCGGCCCGGAGGGTGAGGTCGAACCCCTCGCCGAGGGCGAGACGCAGCGCCTGGCGGAGCTGGTCCGCGCGAGCGGCGCCGAGTCAGTCGCGATCTGCCTGCTCTTCTCCTACCTCGACGCGGCGCACGAGCGTGCGATCGCCGAGCACTTACGCCAGGCACTGCCCGATATCCACGTCTCGACCTCACACGAAGTCCTACCTCGCTTCCGCGAGTACGAGCGCTGCTCGACGACGACGATCGACGCCTACCTCTCGCCGCTGCTCGGCCGCTATCTGGGGTGGCTCGGCGACGCAGCTTTGAGCGCCGGCCTTCCGCGCCCGCTGGTGATGCAGTCCTCCGGCGGCGTCGTCGCCGCCGAGGAGGCAGCGCGAGCGGGCGCTTGGAGCGTCCTCTCCGGCCCGGCCGGGGGTGCGGTCGGCGCTGGCCTTCTCGCCCAAATTAGCGGCGACGGCAACGTGCTCGGCTTCGACATGGGCGGCACCTCCTGCGACGTCTGCGTAGTCGAGGACGGCAAGGTGAGACGGACCGACTCGCGCCAGATCGGCGGTCGCACGATCCAGCTGCCGATGGTCGATGTGCACACGGTCGGGGCCGGAGGCGGCTCGATCGGCTGGCGCGATCCGGGTGGCGCGCTGCGAGTCGGACCACGTTCAGCGGGCGCCGAGCCGGGCCCCGCCTGCTACGCACGAGGTGGGACCGAGCCGACCGTCACCGACGCCAATCTGGTGCTGGGAAATCTCGCCGCGGACTCGACCCTGGCCGGCGACGTCACGCTGGACATCGACGCCGCCAACGCGGCGATCGCGACGCTGGCCAAGTCGATAGGTCTCGATCAAGTTGAGACCGCCGAGGGAATCGTGCGGGTGGCCAACCAGGAGATGGTGCGAGCACTGCGCGTGGTGACCGTCGAGCGAGGGGTCGACCCGCGTCGCTTCGCCCTACTCCCCTTCGGCGGTGCGGGCCCTATGCACGCCGCGGCGATTGCCGCCGAGCTGGACATCGAGCGCATCCTCTGCCCGCGCTCCGGCGGCGTCCTCTCGGCGCTCGGCCTCTGCGCTTCCGACCGACGCCGCGACACCACCCGCACGGTGATGCTGAGCGGCGAGGACCTGGACGCGGAGCGGATCGCCGCAGAGGTCGACGAGCTGGCGTCGAGTCTGCATTTTCCCGCCTATGAGGCGGGTAACTGCAGACTCGAAGTGATCTACGAGATGCGCTACGCCGGCCAGGCCTTCGAGTTGGGGGTCGCGGGCACCGCGCAGCCGGACCCCGTGGATCTCGTCGCCAGATTCGAGCAGTTGCACGAGGAGCGTTACGGGCATCGCGACCCTGACGGCGACGTGGCACTTGTCCACATCCGCCTGGCAATGGTGGCGCCGAGCCCACAGCCACAGCTGAGCGCCGCGCCGAAGTCGATCCCGGCCGAGAGCAGCCGCGAGGTGCGTTTCGCCGGCAGGTGGGTGGAGACGCCAATCCTGCGCGGCGAGCCACCGGCCGGGCACGCCGCCGAGGGCCCCCTCGTCTTCGAACTACCCGAGGCGACCTTCGTCGTCCCCCCGGGCTGGCGCACCAAGGTCGACAACGCCGGCACGATCATCGCCGACGTGCCGTCGCTGGGAGGCCACTATGGGTACATAAGCGACGGCACGTCCCCAGGGAGGGGGGGATGACGTTGGATCCGGTCAGCCTGCAGGTGATGATCGGCGGCCTACGGGCTGCCTGTGGCGAGATGGGCGCGACGCTGATCCGCTCCGCTTACTCGGCAAATATCAAGGAGCGCCACGATTGCTCGACGGCGCTCTTCGATGCCCGCGGCGAATTGGTGATGCAGGCCGAGCACATCCCCGTCCATCTCGGTTCGATGCCAGACGCCGTCGCCGCCGTACTAGACGAGGAACACCGTTCCGGAGACGCCTGGATTCTCAACGACCCCTATCGCGGTGGCACCCACCTGCCCGACGTGACCCTGATCTCGCCAGTCTTCGCCGCCGACGGATTGCTTGGCTTTACCGCCTGCCGCGCCCACCACGCCGACATCGGCGGCCCCAGCCCGGCGGGGATGCCAGCACGCTCGCGCGTGCTTGAGGAAGAGGGCGTGGTGATCCCGCCCACTCGCATTGAAGAGGGCGGGCTAGAGCGACTCGCCGCGCAGTTGCGCTCGCCGCGCCAACGCCTGGCTGATCTGCGCGCTCAAGCCGCGGCCAACCGGATCGGCAATCGGCGACTGGGCGAGCTGGGCGAGCGCCACGGCCTCGAGCAAATGCGCGCCGGCATGGAGGAGATCCTCGCCTACGCCGAGCGGCGTACCCGAGTCGCCCTCGCTGATCTACCCGACGGCATCTACACCGCCGAGGACCTGCTCGAGGACGACGCGAACGGCGAACCCCGCGACGTCACCCTGCGACTCGAGGCAAGCATCCGCGGCGACCGCCTCGTCCTCGACTTCAGCGGTACCGACGCCCAGGTCGACGGCAACCTCAACTGCCCGCTCTCGGTGACTAAGTCGGCGGCGTTCTTCGCCGTACGGGTGCTAACCGACCCAGACGCCCCACCCTGCGCTGGGGCTTACCGGCCGATCGAGGTGATCGCCCCCGAGGGCTGCCTGCTCAACGCCCGCTTTCCTGCCGCGGTCGCCGCCGGCAACGTCGAGACGTCGAGCCGTGTCGCCGACCTGACGATCGCTGCGCTGGCGGGCGCCCGCCCTGTACCAGCCCAGGGCCAGGGGACGATGAACAACCTGACCCTCTCCGGCAAGGACTTCACCTACTACGAGACCCTCGGCGGTGGCCAAGGTGCTTGCCCGGATGCCGACGGTCCAAGCGCGATCCACGTCGCCATGTCAAACACGCTCAACACCCCGGTCGAGGCGCTGGAGACCGAGTTCCCGCTACGTGTACGCGAGCTGGCCATTCGCCGCGGCAGCGGCGGCCGGGGCTCACATCACGGAGGCGACGGAATCGTGCGCGAGATCGAGGCCCTGGCGCCGATGCGCTACACGCTGCTCGGCGAGCGCCGACGCCATCGGCCACATGGCCGCGACGGAGGCCAAGACGGAGAGACGGGCGCCGACTTCGTCAACGACGAGCGGTTGCCAAGCAAGAGCGAAGGTGACCTGCAACCCGGCGACATATTGCGGATCGAAACGCCCGGCGGAGGCGGCAACGGCCGAGTGTTGGATCACACACAGCATTAATTTGGCGATTCGGCCAGGCTCGTCTAGAATGCGCGGCCTTGGGCGGGGCTCTCGCCTGGACAGGGGTCCAAAGGCGCCACCACCCAGTTAAAGACTTACAGACCTTCTCAGGTACGACTCTCAGGTACGACTTATATGCCAATCGCTTTAAAGGAATGGGCTGTAACGGTGCGCGCGCTCGCCGAGGGCGAGCAGCTCCTAACCCTGCGCAAGGGCGGTATCCGCGAGGACAACAAGCACTTCGAGCTCGAGCACGAGCGCTTCTTCCTCTATCCGACCTTCGATCACCAGCGGAATAACCTCGTCCGCGAGTCCCATCATCCCGAGCTGCGTCGCGCACTCGAGGAGGGCGTCTGGCCCGACGAGGAGCCGCCCCCCGCAGCGCTGATCCAGGACGGCGGTATCCCCCAGCCCGATCGCGTCCGGCTGCGTTGCTGGGCCGAGGTGACCGACCACCTGACGGTCACCAACCCGCGCATCGTCGACGATCTTTCGCCCTATTACGTCTGGACCCCCGACTACGCCGAGAAGCGGCTCGCCTGGAAGCGGCGCCACCCGCTGCACATCCTGCTACTGCGGGTCCACCGCATCCCCCGGCCAGTCACGGTTCGAGTCCGCGACGAGTACCACGGCTGCCGCTCCTGGGTCGAAATCGACCGCGAACTGCCTTTCGAGGGCACCCCGGTGATGGCCGACGAGGAGTTCGACCGGGCCCGCAGCGAGATCCACTCTGTCTGCACCGCCTCAGAACCAGTCCTGGTTTAAGACGGCCTTAGTAGGCTCGCCCCATTCCTTGGGTCGAGACGCATTCCTTGAGTTTCACCGCGCGCCACGACAGCGGTGATGCGGCGTTCGCGGAGCGCACGCTGGACCGCATGGAGGAACTGCGGCTGCGGCTTGAGGACCGCTTCGAGGCCGTTCCGGGCGACGTCACCGTCGTCGTCCACACCAATCCGGCGCTGCTCGCCTTGGCTCACCCATTCCTGCCAGCGGCGCGCTGGTCGGCCGCGCCAGCGGGGCGGCGCTACCTGGCCGGCTGGGCGATGGCTACCGAGCTACACGTGCTTAATGACCCGCATATGGAACGTCGCGCAGCCGGGGACGACTCGCGCGAGGCGCTGCGCGGCACCGCCGAGCGCCTCTACGCCCAGCTTGTGATCGCCGCTAACAACCCCGACCTCCCCCCCTCCTGGACGCCGCGCCGCTTCGCCCGCTACCTCGGCTGGGCCTGGCTGGTCGAGGGCGCCGCCCAATACTTCGCCCGCCAGGTCAGTCTCTACCGCCCGGCAGTAATCAGACGACTGCGCGAGAGCTCGAGGCCATCGTTCCCCCCGTCCCGACGCGACGCCGTGCTCCTCGGCGGCACCCTTTTCGACCTGCTCGAGACCGAACGTGGGCCGGAGTCATGCGAGCAGCTCGCCCTCAACATCCTCCCCGGCGGCTCGACCCCGACTCTTGAAACTGCCTTTGAAGCTCGGATCGGCGAAATAGAGGATGCCTGGCGCGACTACCTGCGCGCGATCGCCCGACCGAACCCTTCCTAGCTGGCTTCTGCCAACTCCACAACTGCCCGCTGCGCATCGGGCAGGGTGCGGGCGGCAGCCGGGCCGAGGATGCGCCGCCACAGCCACGCCATCGGCCCCTCGATATAGATCGTGTTGGTGAGGCGGGAGCCGCCTTGCTCTAGTGCCTCGACCAGATGGCGATGGCCCATGCGGGCGCCCGGAAGGCGCGACTCATCGGTGAACAGGCGGCCCTGCTCGTACTCAACCACATGGAAACGAAGACGAAGGCCGGTCCGAAAGACGATCCGGGCGGTCGCGCCGAGCCCAAGCGGCTGGTCGAGGCTGGCGCGTTTAATTTCCGCATTCCACTTCGGCCACGCGGACGCGTCCACGTAGGCCCTCTCCCAGATTGCCGTAGCCGAGACGTCGGCATCCAACCTGCTCACGGTCTCCCAGCGACTCACTCGCGCCCCTCCCACATCGCTCCTGCCTGAGCTCGCTCGAATCCAATCCAGAGGGAGTTCATCGCGGTCGCGACTATGCGTTCGCGGGGAACCTCGGGATGCTCCGACCACCAGACTGCCAAGCCTTGAAGGACGCCGCGGAGGACTACCCAGACCATTTCGATCCCCTCGCCGGCGATCGATCCGGCGACGTTCTCGGCCCCCGGCTCGGCGGCGAAGAGCGGCAGGATGGCCTCGCGACTGTGGGCGGCGACCTCGGCGTGAACCGCCTCGATCTCGGGATCGGTGCTGTAGCGGAACAGGACCCGCCCGGCAAAGGGGTGCACTTCGACGTAAGCGAACCAAGCGTCGAAGGAGCGAGCGACACGCTCACCCAAGGGCCCGTTGCCGACAAAGTGCTCGCGCCAGATCTCACGCAGCTCGGCGAAATGGCGCTCCAACAGCTCGCGGTACAGCTCGCGCTTGGAGTCGAAGTGTTCGTAGACGACCGGCGGCGTCACCCCCGAGCCGCGAGCGATCTCCTCAATCGAGGCGCCGCGATAGCCGCGCTCGGAGAAAAGCACCGCCGCCGCATTGGCGATGACCTCGCGACGCGCGGCGGCCGTCATCCGCCTCCGTGGCTGCTCGGCTTTCTCGCTCCCGATTGACAACTTAGTCACCCCTAGGTACGGTACAGAGAATCCCTAATCAACGCTAGGTTAGCCTCCGGGCAGAAGGGAGCGCCATCGTGATCGTCTCCGTTCATCTCGCCGAAGTCGGTTGGCGCCGAGCGCCGGGAATGCTGCGGGGACAGCCCCGCCTGAGTGACGTTCCTGGCCTCACCTACGCCGAACCGGTCCTCAGCACGCCGCTCCGCGACGGTCCGCTGCCCCGACCGGGACCGGGCCGAGTCGGTCTGATCGCCGCCTGGGAGCAGGACGAGGCACTCGACCGATTCCTCGACAGCCATCCCCTCGCCGCGCGTTTCGCCGCTGGGTGGCACGTCCGGCTCGAGCCGCTGCGGGTCTACGGCTCGTGGTCGAGGATGCCCGGACTGCCAGCACGGGAAAAGCCGGTCGACGATTCAGAGCCGGTCGCGGTGCTGACGCTCGGCCACACGAAACTGCATCGCGCCGTCCCCTTCCTGCGCAGCTCAGCACCGGCGGAGCGCGCGGCGGTCGGCGACCCGGCCGTGCTCGCCTCGACCGCCTTCGCCCGGCCGCCGCGCTTCGTCTCGACCTTCTCGCTATGGCGTAGCGCCGCGGCTATGCGCGAGTACGCCCACAGCGGAGAGGGCGCTCACCAGGCAGCTGTCAGGGCGGACCGGGCCAAGCCCTTTCATCGCGAAGCGGCCTTCATCCGCTTCCGCCCGTATGCCTCGCAAGGCAACTGGGGCGGGCGTGACCCGCTGGCAGCCCTGATCTAGTCGGTGCCGGGCGTCCCCTCGAGCACTTCGTGGGCCTGCTCAACCAGCTCTTCGGCAACGAGGATTTCCCGCGGCCCGGCGGCGAGAAAGTCGGGCACGTCAAAGCCGGCCGCTCGCCGCAGCATGCTCGGGATGCCGTGCTCTGACAGCAGCCCCTGGATCATTTCCGCCTCCGCCTGTTGCTGGGCGTAAGCGACCTTCGTCAGCTTGCCCTTACTCGACGACAAGCTCGGCTTCGGCGATCTTCTTGTCCTTGAGCCAGTAGGCCCTCACGACAGGCGCGTTTCGGTTTTCGAGCGAAATGATCACGTAGATCTGTTCGGGCCAGTTCACCGCTTCATTGACGTCGGTTTGAGAGGGATATGCGTGAGTCTTCGTGTGCGAGTGGTAGATGGCGAGGAAGTCGTTGCCAGCCGTTTCAATTGCCTTCCATGCGTTGTATCTCTCCTGGCTCTCCATTTCGAAGCGCAATGGACTCGCCGCGGCATTTCTCACCGGTCGAACCTTTACGGCCCTGCCGTTCTTGCCCTCGATCAGACCACAACACTCGTTTGGCAGTTCCGCCTTCGCGTGTGCGACCAACTCATTGACTAGCTGTTGAGAAATTCTCAAATTTCCTCCTGAGAGCGGGCGTGGCCAAGCAGATCAAGGACGCAGGGAGCGTGGCGTGCTTCTAGCACGCGAGCGACCGAGGACGCCGATATGCGCAGCGCCACGCACGTTCTCAGCTACCACCAGACGGTCGAGTCGAGGTTCTCTATCTCGTCGATCGGGCGGGTGTAGACGCCGGAGGAGAGGTACTTCCAGCCGTCGTCGGGGATTAGGAAGACGACGTTGCCGCCGTCGAGCTCTTCACCGATACGGACGGCGATACGGGCGATCGCGCCGGAGGAGACGCCGGCGAAGACGCCCTCCTCGTCGAGCAGTTTGCGCGTCCAGACGATCGCGTCGCGGTTGGAGACCATGATCTTGCGGTCGAGCAAGGTGATGTTGATGATCGGCGGGATGAAGCCGTCGTCGAGCGAGCGCAGGCCGTGCACCATCTCGCCCTGCATCGGCTCGGCGGCGACGATCAGCGTCTCCGGATCGTGCTCCTTCAACCGCCGCCCGTTGCCCATCAGCGTGCCGCCGGTGCCGAGGCCGCCGACGAAGGCCGCGACCTCGTCGAGCTCTTCGAGGATCTCCACCGCGGTGCCGTTGTAGTGAGCGAGCGGATTGGCCTCGTTGCCGTACTGATAGGGCATGTAGTAGCGCGTATCCTTGGCCATCTCCAGCGCCACCTCGACCGCTCCGTTGGAGCCCTTGGCGCCTTCCGAGTAGGCGATCTCCGCCCCGTACATCTCGAGCAGCTGGGTGCGCTCAGCGGTGACGTTGTCAGGCATCACCACCTTCAGCTTGTAGCCCTTGCGGCGACAGATCATCGCCAGGGAGATGCCGGTGTTGCCGGAGGTCGGCTCGAGGATCGTCTGGCCGGGTTCGATCGCGCCCTCGGCCTCGGCCGCCTCGATCATCGATTTGGCGACCCGGTCCTTGACCGAGCCGGTCGGGTTTCGACCCTCAAGCTTGGCGTAGATGCGGACGTCGGGCTTGGGCGAAAAACGCGGCAACTCGACCAAGGGCGTATTGCCGATCGACTCGACTATGTCGCCGAAGCGTCCCCCGCAGGGTCGGTTGAGTAGCTCGTCGCGCGGCATCTCGGTCTCCCGTTACTTCAAAAAGTATAGCGCTGCTTCGCTGAGCACAGGGCACTCAGCTCTCCGGCTTTTCGCCGGGGAAAAGCGACCGGGTGATCACAACAACGACGCTCACAATTTGAACAAAGGTCGCCGTGAGCCAGACTTGAACGACTCCCTCTGGCGGATGCCAGTGATAGCCATCGTCGGCATAGATCACAAAGACGGCATTGACGACAATAAGTTGAAGACCCATCAGGAACAAGATGCCCAGCCCATAGAACCTCTTGAGCTTGATCGACTGCTCCAGGTCGTCGCCCTCGAGCCTCTCCTTGCGGGAAGGCGGAAGCGTCTTCACGGGAGTTGGGTCGGTCAGCCCGATGTCCGTCACCCAAAACGCCCTGTTCTCCTCTTCGGGCGCAGCATCTCGTGGAAAGACTTCGTCCGGCATGCAGCTCGCGCTACCGGTAGAGATTCAGATTCTTGAGGCGGTTGACCATCGCCGCCTCAGACACGCCAAACGCTCCAGCCATGTCCTTCTGGTGCATCCCGATGCCATGGAGGCGCCTTACGTCTTTCTCCGGCATCAGTAGCGCCGCGGCAAACGCATTGGCGAAGCGCTCTTCCTCATCGACCCCCATCGAGGCCGTGCCATCGCGATAGTCGACGTACTCAAAGTCCTCCTCGCCATGTCGAACGAAGTGCCCGATCTCGTGGGCACAAGTGAAGCGCTTCCGATTCGGATGATCGCCCTCACTCAGGTAGATGGCGGCGGGCTGGCCATCTCGCTTCTCGATCGCCCCGGCTACATCCGGGTCAAGGTAGGCGTTGGCGACCTGGATCCCCATCTTGCGGGCAATCCGGGCCGGGTCGACCGGAATTGTGTCGCCCCAAAACCGGTCCAGCACCTCTTGCGCTTTCTCAGATGCTTCCGTTTTTACGTCCAATGCAGCCTCCTATCCAAGCCATCATCGTAGCCACACCGGATGCTCTTCACGCATCGGTCCTCGTTCGACACTCACCACTACAAAGGGAAGCGTAGCCCTACGGACGGACAGCAAGCTGAAGACAAAACCTTCCTAGATCAGCCGCCGGCCATAGCGGGCAGGATCACCACGGTGTCGCTGTCCGACACCGTGGTCTCGAGCCCCTGCAGCACCCGCACGTCCTCGTCGTTGAGGTAGACGTTGACATAGCGGTTGAGGTCACCCTCGGGGCCGAAGAGCTGCTCTTCGGTGGCGGGGTGCTCGGCGGTCAACGCTCGCAGCACCTCGCCGACATTTGCGCCGCTCGCGTCGACCTCGGTCTGCCCCCCGGTTTGGGGACGCAGCACTGGGGGGATTCTCACGGTGGCCATTGCGGACGCGATCCTAGTGGAGGCAGCGTGCCGCGGCGCTTAGCCGGCGCAGAAGAGATCGTAGTCGGGGAATTTGCCCAGATCCTCGTCGGCGATCTCGGGGGCGTCGGGGCCACAGATCGGGCAGCTCGGATCGCGACGTACCTTGAGCTCGGTGAAACGGGTGCTGAGCGCCTCGAAGAGCAGTAGGCGGCCGATCAGCGGCTCGCCGATCCCCAGCACCAGCTTCAGCACCTCGTTGGCCTGCAGCAGGCCCATCGTCCCGGCCATCACGCCGAGCACCCCGTTGGCCGAGCAGCTCGGCGCCAACTCCGCCGGCGGCGGCGTCGGGTAGAGGCAGCGGTAGCAGGGCCCCTCGAAGGGGACGAAGGTCGAGATCTGCCCGTCGAAGCTGAGGATCGAGGCGGAGACGACCGGCTTGCGCAACCGTACCGAGGCATCGTTGAGCAGGTAGCGAGTGGGGAAGTTGTCGGCGCCGTCGACGATCACGTCGTAGTCGGCGAGCAGCTCGAGAATGTTGCCGGAGTCGAGGCGGAAGTTATGCTCGACGACGTTCACGTCGGGGTTGAGCGCTTCGATCGTCAGCCGCGCCGACTCGGTCTTCGGGGTGCCGATGCGTGCGGTGTTGTGGATCACCTGGCGCTGCAGGTTGGAGGCGTCGACGACGTCGTCGTCGACGAGTCCGATCGTGCCGATCCCCGCGGCGGCGAGGTAGAGCGCAGTCGGCGCGCCGAGTCCACCGGCGCCGACCAGCAACACCTTGGCGTTCAGCATCTTCAGCTGGCCGTCGACGCCGACCTCGGGCAGCAGCGTGTGGCGCGAGTAGCGGTCGCGCTGCTCGGCGGTCATGCCGCTGGCAGAGACGACCGGTAGCCCCTGCTCCTGCCAGGCGAGGATCCCACCCGCCATCGAGACGACGTCCTCGTAGCCAAGCGCCTGCAGCTGCTCGGCCGCCTTATAGGAGCGGTTGCCGCTGCGGCAGTAGAGGATCGTGCGCGCCGACTTGTCGGGCGCGGCGGCGGCGATCTCGTCGCCGAGCAGCCCCGGCGGCACGAGCTTGCCGTTCTCAAGGTGAGCCTCTTGGTACTCGTGCGGCTCGCGGGTGTCGATCAGGACGACGTCGCCGCCCTCGATCTCCTGCGCCGCCTCGAAGGGCTCGATCTCCTCAACCTGCTGCTTGATCTCCGTGGGAGCCATGAATCTCCTAAATACCTGAATTCCGATCCGGCTTTACTTCAAAAAGTATAGCGGGCTCTATTGGGCTCGATCGACATTGGCGGACGTCAGGCCGCCTGATCGGCGATCCGCCTGCTCTCACCTGGCTCGAGGTAGGGAATGAGCAAGTACTGGATCAGTTCGACGGTCATCTCGGGTAAACGCTCGGCACGCCCGGTATCGACATATAGGGCGATATGTGAGAGGGCGCCGCCGAGGAGCATCTTGTCGAGCTCCGTCGGTAGCTCCGTGCGGCTTGGGCGACCGCTGCGCAGCGTCCCGGCCAGCCGAGCGAGGCAGCCCTGGTGCCGCCGCCGGGCGGCGGGACCTGCCTGCAGCGCCTCGACGGCGATCAGGTGAGCGATCTCCGGGTTCGCGCCCAGAAGCCGAAGCGCCTCCGAAACCCCGACACGGACACGCGCCGACCACTCACCGCAATCCGCGACCGAGCGCTCGACTCGCTCGCACAGCCAGGCGGTCGCGAGGTCATACGTCGCCAGAAAACAGTCCTCCTTGCTCTCGAACTGCTTGTAGAAAGAAGCGCGCGAGACTGCTGCCTCCTCCGTCAGATGAGCGATCGTGGTTGCGGGGTAACCGTGCCGCGGCAGTACCTGCAGCATCGCCGCGATCAGACGAAGGCGCTGATTGCGAGTGACGAAAGAGCGGGGCAGGCCGTGCCGGCCCACCGGCAACCGCGAGAGCGCGAGCTCGGGAGGCAGGGCGGCGAGCACATTCGGCTCGAAACGCTCCGGCTCCCCCTCACCCGGTGGCGACCCGGGCATCGGCCGCTCGCGAGGGCGCCAGGAGATACTCGAACAGCAGCTCGTGGTCTTGGGGAAGGCGCTCGGCTTCGCCCGCCAGCGCACGGCCCGAGACATGGGACGCCAATCCGCCAGCGAGCAGTCGGATGGTCTCTTCGGGAATCACCCCGCCACCCGGCGCATCGGCCGGCGGACGCATAGCTTCCGCAAGCCGCACCAGCGAGCGCTCATGCTCCAACCGAGCTGGACGGGCAGCGGCGAGCGACTCGACAAGAAGCAGGTGGGCCAGCGCCGGTTCGGCAGCGAAAAACTCGAGGCCCGCGAGCAGACCCGCCGCGAGGCGCTCTTCCCAGCCGGCCTCCTCTTCAGCCGCCGCCTCGACCGCCGCCGCGAGCCGCTTCACCCCATCCTCATAAGCCGCCGCGAAGCAGATCTCCTTGCCCTTGAAATGCTCGTAGAACGTCGCCCGCGACAGACCGGCAAGTTCGACGATATCGGTGATCTTTGTGTCCTCATAGCCGTGGTAGGCAAGCGCCGTGGCCATGCCCTCGAAGATGCGGCGGCGCTGATTGGCGATCACCTCGGCGCGAGAGAGGCCAGAGCGTGGTGGGATCCGTTCTACTTTCGGCGCTCTGACCCCCGGCCGGCGGCGCGAGCCGCGCGGCTCGCGACTCGCGATCTCAATACCAGTGCCGTTCTCAGCAGAAGACACCGCTCAATACAAACACGTCAGTATGTGTTTGTCAAGATACGCACGTGGTATCTATGAGTTAATGGGTGCCCCGCCCGCCACCGCATTCAGGCCGCATCACCGGGTTAGCATTGAACCGCTTGCCGTTTTGTCCTTCGAAGACCACGTTGGCCTTATTGGTCGAGCCACAGAGGTTGCGACTGTTGATGATCAGGCCCTTTTTGGCGCCCTGCATGCGCAAGAGGACTTTGGAGAGCGGTGCATCAGGTGAGTTTTCAAGCGTCGCCCTGATCCCGCCGTGGGCTGAGTCGATTCTGACCGAGACCTCGATGTCGACCAGGCCGTGCAGGTCAAAGAGGAGATCGGGCAGCTTGTGGTTAGAGGAGCGCAGATAGACCGGTCCTTCCAGCGGCGTATCGAGCAAGGGCGTCCAGGCCTTGATGTAGCCGTATTGGGATCTCTCTGGGCATTGCTTGGCTGCGAACTGCACTCGGGTGCAGATCGTTTTGATGTGGGCCTGGTCGAGGAATGCAGAACGCGGTAGGCGAACTACGAGGCCTTTGATGTTGGCATCGCCCGCTTTAGGCGTGTAGAGGGCCTCAAGTCCTGGGTGGCCTCCTCTTTTCGTGCCGCCTTTGAGGTTCAAGGCAAGCTTTGGCTTAAAGCCCAAGTTCAGGCAGTTTGCAGCCTGGTAGCGGGTTGAGAGATCTACTGGCTTGTCATCTGCTGGATTAAAGACGTCAAGGTAGGAGCCAAAGAGCCTTGCTTTGGCGCTTGATTCATCGCATGAGGTCGGGTTTAAGGTGAAGTTGGGTCGATCCACATAGACGCGCAGATCCCTCAACTTCAAAACGATGCCCTTGAGGATGTGGGGGATCGGTTCAGAGTTGGCTCCGTCTACTTCCACTTCTGCGGTTTTTGAGTTGAGGTTCAGCGCCAGCTGGACGACAACCGTTCCCGCGTCAAAGGGACCGGCCACCGCTGGGGTCACCGAGATCACGCTCAGGGGATCGCCGTGAAAGGGGCCTCCCAGGTAGATCTGGCCGCCGACGTAGGTGAGCGCCCCGCCGACTCCCGCTCCAGCCAGGGTGTGGCCGATCAGGCTGTTTTGCGGACAAGAGGGGCTTGCCTGCTCTTGGCGGCCGGTCTTGGTCCTGGCGAGCGCTATCGCTGCATCAGGGCATTTGGAGACCCCCGCCAGCGATCCGAGCTCCCCGGGGGGCAAGATCGAGGAGAACTTGGTCATGTCCTGTTCGCCGTCTTCTCTGATCAGCCGCATATCAAAGGGACTAAAGGAGCCG
Source organism: uncultured Solirubrobacterales bacterium (assembly GCA_963703175.1). Lineage (GTDB taxonomy): Bacteria > Actinomycetota > Thermoleophilia > Solirubrobacterales > 70-9 > VRUE01. Next base: position 2,082,457 of record OY969794.1, on the reverse strand, counting down.
GCGTTGTTGTTGATCGCTCCGGCTTGGAAGCGCGGATTGAAGGGCGGGATGCCCCCCGGTGGGCAGGCACCGCCGCCCTTGCCCTGGGTGATCTGAAGCTCAGAGGTCACCGTACGCGGGTTGGTGGGGTCTGAGCGGGGGTAGAGCTTTGCCTCGGTGGTGTAGGTGCCACAGGTGGCGGGGCTTACCAGCGGCGCCCTTTGTCCCTCGCGCAGATGGGCGTTGAAGTGCCCGAGCGGGTACTGGGGGATGTCGTCAATGGTGACGACGAGCCTGCCGGTTTTGGGATCGGGTTCGATTAGGGCCGGCAGCTTCGCGATCGCCCCCAGGTTGGGGTTCTTCAGCACGAAGTAGGAGGCAATCAGAGAGTCGAAGGGATTCTCGGCTCCCGGTTGGGTGGTCGCCGGATCATCTTGGGTAGCCAAGAAGATCGAGCCCTCGAGGCCTTCTGGGACGATCGGCAAGTCGACGTGCAAGGTGCCGACCTTTGAGGAGTTGGGACAGCCTTCTCCAGGTTTGGAGTTCAAGGTCTCCCGTTTGAGGTCTGCTGGCGTGCAGACGCCGAGTCCTTCGCCGATCGAGGGGTTGATCGTCACCCCTTCAGGCAAGGTGACAACGGCTTTTTTGGTTTCTGAGTTGGCCAGGCCGTCTTTGCTCTTTAGCCCTTCATCAGAGAAGTCGAGGTTGAAGTCAAGCCCGCTGCCGGTCTCGGCTTGATCGGTTGAGAGCTTCGAATCGACCTTTGGCGCGAAGCCCAGTTTGCCGCAGCCGGTGAAGCCCTGGGGGATCGGCGGTTCTGAGTTGTCGTGGGTGAGGGAGCTGCCTTCATCCCAGATGCCCGGTTCTTCCCAGGAGTCGGCCCGATAGCTGGTGGCGGTTGGGCCGTCGCAGTTGCGCGGCAGGGTCAGGAAGGGCTTTTCTTCGGTTTGGACCGGGCAGGTCGTTCCGGGGGGGCCGGGTGGGCTGGGAAAGAAGCCGGGGAATTCTTCGGTTTCGCGTTCGTTCCCCTCCCCGCAAGCCCCCCGCACTTCGTCGTGCCCGGGATCTGCCGGGTTGCCCCAGAGCTGCAACACCGAGCCAAAGACGGTCGCCACCTGGGGGGTGTTGCCGAGGGTGGCTTCGACGTTGTTCTCACCGCCCTGCTTAACGCCGATGTCGACGACCACCGGCACGAGCAAGACCTTAAAGCCGATCCTCACCACCACCCCGGGTGGGGGCTTTAAGTTATAGACGGAGTTCTGCACCCAAAGGAAGGGGGCCTGGAGCTGGTTTGAGACCAGGCCGACCGCCGTTTTGTCGGGGCAGAGCGAGTCGCCGCCGTATTGAAGCGTGGCGAAGTCGGTGACCGAGCAGTAGGGGATCGCGCCGACGTCGCCGGTCAGCCCCGCCATCTGGGTGAAGATCGCGTCCTTTAGCTCGCCGCCGGGGAGCCATTCAAAGAAGGCCGGTTCGGTGTAGTTGAGGCCGAAGGAGGTCGTCAACGCGAAGGGGTGGGAGCCCGCCTGGGTATCGGGGGTCCCGTCTTGGTTGGTGGCGGTGAGGTCGAAGTTGTTGAGGCCAAAGGCGGCAGATGCCGCCGGGGCGGCGATCGCGCAGATCAGCAGGGCCGCCGCCGCAACCATGCTGGCGAGCAGGCCACTGCGGCGAGGATGGTTGGCGCTTTTATTCATCTTCTCGGTCTCCTTGTTGGCGGGCGAGGCGGCGCTCGATTGCTTGGCGGCGTGCCTCATCGCCCCGCCCCCCGGTTAGAGCGCCTACAGCGCGCAGCGCTCTTGCCAAGGCCCTTTGCCTTTTGCTCGAGGCGGGCTGCGCTGCGGCGCAGGCGCTTTGCCTGGGCGCCAGAGGCGCTTTGCCCTGCGTCGCTTCGCAGCTGCCTTGCCGCGCGGGAGAGCTTGGCGGCGCGCTTGGCCGCACTTGCGCAATCGTGCCTTGGCTTGAGGTCCCCGGCGCCTTTGAAGCCCGCGCTTGCCGGGGTCGGGTCATTAGGCGCCGCCGGCGGGCTCTGACAAGCGTCGCCGATACAGGGGGTCGGCTGGCTTTCGGTGGGGAAGCCACCGCCGATGCGGGCGTCATAGATGTCGATGCCGCCGGGGTCTCGGGGATCGATGCTGGCGGCGGTTTCAAAGAAGACGTCAGAGCCGTCTGGATCGGCGTCCTTGAAGGCAGAGCTCTTCGGGCTTTGCCCGGTCGAGATCAGGCTGAGGCAGCCGCCGGGCTTTTGGCAATCACCTGAGCCCTGCGCCTCCCACTCATAGACGTCTTGGCGGCCGTTGGTGTCCTCGGGCACCAACGCGTCAAAGGCGTTGAAGAAGAGTCGGTTGCCATCGTCGGAGAGGACGTGGGAGGAGTAAGAACCCTCTTCTTCGGTGGTCAGCCAGGCGGCCGCCCCTCTGCTGGGTTGTTGTTCGTGTTCGTGCTCGAGCTGATCGACCACAGTGAAAGCTCTCCGCAGCGGTTGCCCGACCGGCCGCGCGCCGCTCGGGTTGCACGAGGGGCAGCTCAGCTGTTCGCTGTCGGCGCCGTAGATATAGGCCTCCATGTCGGCTTTGCCGCTGAGCGCGTCGGTGTTGTCATAGCCGCTCAGGCTGCGGGTCGACTCGAAGGCGATGTGGCGCCCGTCGGGCGTCACCCTGGCGGCATGGTTCGCCGGTTCGGCATGAACGATGCTGGTTTCATTATTGGACTGACTGACATCCAAAGCCGAGAGCGTCGCGATGAAGCTGACCGCGCCTTCGTGGTAGAGGTAGAGGTTGGGTGCGCCGGCGCTGGCGCCGGCGTCGAGCGCTTCCTGGGAGGCGAAGTAGATATAGGAGAGGTCTTCGCTGGCGCCCGCCACCCCGTAGGCTTCGTCGGTGATCGTCGTCGTCGTTTCGCTGTCGACGTCGAACTCCTTCAGGCTGGCTTTGCCGATGGTGAGGTCCCCTTCGGAGTAGAGCGCCTTTGAGCCGTCGGTGCTCGCGTTCCACCAGTCGGCATCGCCGGCCGAGACGGGAACCGTCGTTGCGCCGTCGAGGCGGACGTAGATCCGCCCTCGGTCGAAGGAATCTCCAGCCTTCCAAAAGATCCGCGAGCCATCGGCGGAGACGGTGTTGTGGCGAGTGGCAGACTGTCCTTCTCCGTAGCCTGAGCTGTGTCTCTGTCCGAGGATGTTTTTATCAGCCGCGCTGGCGGTACCGTCCGGCAAGATGCTGACCAGGTGCAGCTCTCCTCCGCTGAAGTCATAGAGCTGCCTACTGACGCCACGCGGGCCAACTTCAGCCGACGCGTCAGGCGTGAATTTGGCTCGCGCGGTGAAGACCGCGTGGCCGCCGTCGCGTGAGACCCCTTGAATTTCGGCGGTCTCCAGCACCCCGTAGCCGAAGGTTTTGTTCGTAGGCGTGAGCGGTGCGTTCACCGTGAGCGCTTCCAGGCTGCCGTCGGTGTTGTCGCGCCGGTAGAAATTCATGTATCCGGCTTGTGCTTCGGAGGTGAGCGGCGCTTTGTTGAAGTCCTCAAACCAACCGCTCGAGAGGTCTTCGTTGAAGTACTGGAAGTAGGGGTTGAATTCGATGAAGGGGCTGAATTCGGGGTCGAAGATGGTCAGGCTCTGCGGGGCGTTGATCCCATGGGTTATCCAGCCATCGGCCCCGCGGCTGGCGAGGTACTGGTTTGAGTAATGGCCGGCTGGCTCATCGCCGAAGGAGAATTGCGAGGAGTAGGTGATCTTCTCGCCGTCTCGGGAGGCCTGGGTAAAGGCCGTGGCGGCAGCGTACGCCACGTTAGGCGCGGTGCGAATCTCGCCGCCGTTTTTGTCGACCGGGCTGACCATCTCATAGCCGCGGCAGTCGGGCAGGGTGGCGGCGGGGCCGGTGCGGAAGTCTTGGTTAGGGCAGTCGGTGTTCGCCTGCAGGTGGGCGTAGGTCGTGAAGAGGTGGTCGGGCCCTTCGATCGTGCCGACCGAGTTGGTGGCGATGACGCGGTAGTGGTAGGTGCTGGCGGGCTGCAGGGCGCTGAGGAAGGCGCTCACCGTGTGGTTGGCGCTGTCTGACCCGATGCCGCTTTGGGTGCTGCTGTTGCCGTAGGCGGCGGTCGGGCCCCATTCGAATTTGTAGGTGGTGGCGAGGCCTTCGGGGTTGATCTGGGCGTTCAGCGAAGCCTCGGTGTAGGTGACCCCGCCTGCCCACTGCCCGACGATCACCGGCGGGCCTAGGGTTTTGAAGGTCTGATCTTTGCCGCTTGAGCTCTCTTCGGGGTTCTTGGCGACGAGGCGGAAGTGGTAGGTCGCGCCGAGGGCGAGGCCGCTGATGTCGGCTTTGACCGCGACGGCGGAGGTGCCGGTGCCGATTTCGGCCGGGGTCAGGTCGCAGGCCTGGCTTTGCCCGTAGGCGGTCGTGGTGCCGTATTCGAACTTGCATTCGCTCAGCAGGGCGCCGTCGGGGTTGACCGTGCCGTTGAGCGTCGCGGCGGTCGGCGCGATCGCCGTAGCCGAGTCAGTGGTTACATCGGGGATCGTCGCCAGGGCGCCGGTGAAGACTTCGAGGTTGGCGATGCCCGCGCGCGAGACGTAGACGTCGCCGCTGCTGGCGCGCGCGGCAACGCCTCGGACGGTGCCGCTTGAGAGCGTGCTGGAGACGCTGCTGGCGCTGGCCGCACCGGAGGCGTCGAACTCCTTGACCGTGGCGCCGGTCGCGGCGTAGACGTGGCCGGCGCCTGGATCGACGCTCACGGTCGTGTTGGCGTCTGGGGAGACGGTGTATCGGAGCGCGCCGGTCGAGCTGTCGATCTTTGAGATCGGGCCTTGGTATTGGGCGGCGAAGAGAAAGCCGGCGCTCGAGCCGGCGCCGGCGGCGAGGGTGCAGGGGTTGGTGACGGTGCTGAAATTGGCCGTGTTGTCGGCGTTGAGCGGCGGGTTGGCCGCAGGGACGAACTTGTGGATGCCGCTGGAGTAGTCGCCGACGTACACCGCACCTGACGGATCGACGGCGACTCCGCAGGCTTCGGAGAAGTTGGTCGCCCCGGCCCCGGTCAGCTGACCCAGGTATTTGCCTTCGGCGGAGAAGATGTTGATCAGGTTGGGCGAGTCCTGGGTGACGTAGATGTCGCCGTCGGTGGCGGTGCCGGAGTTGTCGACGGCGATCTGCGATTCCTCTGCCGAAGCGAAAGCGAGACCGTTTTGAGGCGTCTGGTCGCAGTCGGCGGGAACGGTGGCGCATTCGCCATTGCCTTTGCCGTCGATCGCGTTGGTGCCGAGGCCTGAGAAGTTGGCTGCCGTGCCGTCGGGGTTATAGCGCTTGATCGAGGGGGTGCCTTCGCCGACGCTCATGACGAGCACATCGCCGCTCGATTGGTCCACCGCGACCCCCCTGGCGCCGGAGAAGCTCGGCTGGGCGGCGGAACCGAAGGTTTCCTTGAAGACGTGGGTCTTGGTGGCCCCGGCGGAAGCAGCGAAGACGAGGACGGCGAGGACGGCGAGTGGTAGGGCGAGCCGCTTGAGCGCGGGCGCACTACTCCCTGCGGCGCTATGCGAAGGCCCACGGGTGGCGTCGGCTCCACGGAAGAAGCGGCCGAGGCTCTTGGCCTGGCGCTGGGTCGATCCCGCGGTCGATGCCTTCGCGTGGCGTCTCACGTAGCTCTCTCCTTGTCCCTTGAGCCCCTTGCCGGCCGCTTCCCTTTGCGGCTCCCGTCGGGCTCGGTTTTCCCTGTTCCTGCTCTGCGCCCTCGTTGGCTATACCGAGGTAGTTCCCAACTGAAGACGCGGCCAGATGTAAACACGCTGGTTCGGAGTTGTCAAGATACGCACATGGTATTGCTAAGCTCAATGCGCGGTTTGCAGGGAATTCAGGTCGAAGGAAATACCTATGAAACCCAGTGAGTTCCCAGATAATCGATCGTTTGGATCGGGTACGCGCGGGGCTTTGCCGCTAGGCGCTGGCCCGTTTGGTCTGCAGCTCGGCGGGCTCTTCCGCCGTCCGCTGGCCCGGCTCAAACGGCACAAGCCTGCCCTCTTTGGGGCGGGTATCACCGAGGCGGTAAAAGGCGAGGACGTACTCGACAAGGGGCGCGGTGAGATCTCGCAGCTTCTTTATCCGGCCGTTGAGCACCTCGCTGGCCAACCGCGAAGCGATGCCGCCGACAATCACACCCTCAACCTCAGGTGCAGGGATCGACTGCGGTGGCAAGTCAGGCGCAGCGACTCGCAGCAGAGTCCCGTAGCGCTGCAGCCACTCGTGGTAGCGCAGCGCGATCTCCTCACCCGCCGAGGGGGCCTCGACAAAGAGCAGGCGCGCCAGATCGGGCTCGGCGGCGAGGGTGTCGAGGCCCGCCGTCAGCGAGCGCTCGACCCGCTCTTCGATCGTCGCGCGGTCATCGCAGCGTTCCACGAGCACCTCGAAGAGGCGCTCGTGGCCGGCGTCGTGGGCGGCGGCGAAGCAGTCCTGCTTGTCGCTGAAGTTCTTGTAGAAGGCGTTGCGGGAAACGGCGGCTGCCTTGACGATGTCGGCGACCGACATCGCTTCGTAGCCATGCTTGGCGACGACTCTCGGGACGGCGGCGATCAGGCGCTCACGCTGGTCGCGCAGAACCTCGTCTGGCGGGAGCGCGTGGCGCCCGCGCGGAAGGCGGCGCGGCCCGGCGGATTTGGAGCTGGCGCGTGCCCTTGCCATGATCGCGAACGGCCTATGCCGTTACGCGTACAGGGTAGTTCTTAAATACCCCCCGGTCAACGGGGCGGCGTCACTGGTCGTCAAGTCCCGGGATCGGGTCGATCGGCAGCTCACCATTGACTTGTTCGAGCTTTTCGAGGTCAACCTTGTCTCCCGGCCGATTTGCAAGACGCTTGAAGCCGACGAGACTTGGCAACGAGGCCACCCGTAAGGGTCTCTCGCCCCACGAACCCTCGACGGCCTGTGCGGCGACCGTCTCGTAGTCGAGAGGTGGCAGACCGCCGCGCATGATGTCGATCACGCCATGGCGACTGTCGACGCGCAGGTGACGATGCGCGGCAACCACGTCATCGGGAGTTTTTAGCGTCCTGCCGTCATTTAAACGCTTTGCCTCAATCCGTTCGAGGAAACGCAGGATGGCCTCATCCGTCCCGGAGTCATCAGACACAAGGAGCCTGGAGTCTCTTGCTGTACAGAGGTACCCGTGGGCAATCACGGCAAGGTCCCCAATGACGACGTGCTCCAACCCGCTGATGTTGGCGTCGCTGACGACGCTTAACAGATCAGACCCGAGTAAATCTCGCCGAAGGCCGTGGGGGCGGACCGCGCGGTAGAGCTTGAACGCTTGGTCGCGGAGCTTCTGAGCAAATTCGAGCCGCTCGGTAGTTGAGAGAGTCTGGGCGAATTCGGCCTCCTGCCGCTCCTTTTCCTCGTTGATTGCCGCCCACTCAGCCTCGTTACCTAAGACCAAGAGCGGGCGTTTTATCGGCTGAGTTGTCACCCAGCCAATAATAGCTTTATGACGACAAAAAGTTTCTACCCCAGTGAGGGACGCATCTGGCGCAGCCTCTTCACCCGCTCCTCGATCGGCGGGTGGGTCGAAAAGAGGCCGGCGATGCCCTTGCTGGAGAAGGGCTTGACGATGTAGAGCGGCTCGGCCGCCTGGTTGACCTGCATCGGCATGTCCGTCGCCCCCTGCTCAAGGCGCAGCAGAGCGCTGGCCAGCGACTCGGGGTTGCCGCAGATTTCGGCGCCGCCGGCGTCGGCCGCGTACTCGCGCTGACGCGAGATCGCCAGCTGGATGATGCTCGCCGCGATCGGGGCCAGCAGGACCAGTGCTAGCGAGGCGACGAGGCTGAGCGGCGACTCGTCGTCGTTTCCGAACCACATCAGCATGTAGGCGAGATAGGTGATCGCGGCGCCGATCGCCGAGGCGACCGATTGGATCAGGATGTCGCGGTTGCGGACGTGCGTGAGCTCGTGGGCGAGGACGCCGCGCAACTCGTCCTCGGAGAGCAGCTTGGTGATCCCGCGGGTGACGGCGACCGCGGAGTGCTTCGGGTTGCGGCCGGTGGCGAAGGCGTTGGGCTGGTCCTGCGGGATCATGTAGAGGCGCGGCATCGGCAGGCCGGCGCGCGTCGTCAGTTCGCGCATGATCTCGTAGAGCCGCGGGGCTTCCGATTCCTCGATCGGCTGCGCGCGACTCATTTTCAGCGCCAGTTTGTCGCTGAAGAAGTAAGAGCCGAGGTTGATTAGCAGGGCGATCCCGAGGAAGAGGGCGGCCGTACTGGGCCCGCCGATGAGAGCGCCGATCAAGACCAGCAGCCCCGAAAGGGACGCCAGCAGGATCGTCGTCCGCAGGGTGGCGCCGAAGGTGGACTGCTTGGTGGTGCTCATCGCATTCGCTCCTATTTGGATTAACCGTGCCCCGAAGTATCGCGGCGAAATACCGGCCTGGCCATAGGGACCAACCCCTATTCTCGCCCGATGACGACCGCGGTCATCGTTGTGCTCGCCGTGCTGGCGACGGCGCTTGCCGTCAACCTCATCGTCTTGCGGCGCCGCTTCGCGCCGCTCGAAAGCCTGATCGAAGAAATGGAGAAGGTCGACCTAAGCCGGCCGGGACCATTGCTGCCAGATTCGATCGACGGGGTTGGAGAGAGCGAGGAGGTCGAGCGGATCGAGCTTGCCTTCCTACGCATGATCCGGCGCCTGGAAGCGGAGCGTCGGCGCGCCGGCAGCGCCGCGCTACGAGCCCAAGAGGAGGAGCGAGCGCGAGTTGCCCGAGACCTTCATGACGAGGTGAACCAGTCACTGACCGGGCTGCTGTTGCGCCTGGAGGCGGTGCGCGAGGCAGCGCCGCCCGAGCTGGAGCCGGAGCTCGCCGAGACCCGCTCGCTGGCCAATCAGGCGATGCAAGAGCTGCTCTCCCTCGCCCGCCAACTGCGACCGACGGCGCTCGACGACCTCGGTCTCGCCGCCGCAATCGGCGGCCAGGTCGAGCAGCTTGACCGCTCCGGCCTCACCGCCGAGCTGAGCGCAGAGGGAGACTTCTCCGACCTCGACGACGACGTGCAACTGGTCGTCTACCGGGTAGCCCAGGAGGCGATCACCAACGCCGCCCGCCACAGCGAGGCGCAGCGGATCGCGGCGAGCCTGCGCCGGATGGAGCGCGGGGTCGAACTGACCGTCGCCGACGACGGCCGCGGCTTCGCCTTCGAGCAGTCCGAGCGCGGCCTCGGCATCGCCGGCATGCGCGAGCGGGCGCTATTGATCGGCGCCGAGCTGACGATCGAGTCGCGACCGGGCCATGGGACGACGGTGCGGCTCTCGGTGCCTGATTAGCCGAGAACAGCGGGCAGGGTATTCAGATCTCGGTCGCGAGCAGCGCGATGCAGGCGAACGTCCCAGGTGGCGACCGTCAGGCCCTCAGCAGGCAAGACGAGCGCTGCAGCAAGATGCAAGGCATCGAGGCTGCGCAGCTCAGTCGAGAGGGCCAGTTGTGCGGCATGCTCCGCAAGCTCCCGGTCGACCTCAACCACGTCGAAGGCAAGCCAATCGCTTTCGATCCTCTTGACGGCCCTGCGCCCACCGGCCAGACCAACGGCACGAACGGTCTCCACAAATCCGATCCGGCATATCGACCAGGCACTGGCGTCAGCCATCGCTGCCAGCACCGCCTTGCTGCCGTCCTCCTCGACGTAGCGCTTGACCAGCGCACTCGCGTCGAGATAGAGCATCAGCGCTCGTCGTCGCGCTCAGCAAGAACGTGTGCTGACGCCGACCGTCCCGTAGCAAGCGGACGCGGGATTCGACGTGGATGCGACTGGGCGGCCGGAGTGACCCTGCCCTCAGCAACCAGACTGCGCAATCGCTCACTGGAGCGACGAGAGCCGGCGGGCACAAGGTCTGCAACGTGCTTGCCGCGTACAGTCACCTTGATCTGCTCTCCCTCCTCGACTCGGCGAAGCATGCTGCTCAAGCTCGCCTTCAGCTCTCGAACCCCGATCTCGTGCATGTGGACATCTTAGCATTCAGGTGACTACACTGAGCAAGCAATGCGCGTGCTGATCGCAGACGATCACGGCATCGTCCGCTCCGGGTTGCGGTTGCTACTCGAGCGGCAGGCCGATATCGAGGTCATCGCCGAGGCCGCCGACGGCGCCGAGGCACGCGACATCGCGGTCCGGGAGCGACCCGACCTGGCAATCCTCGACCTCAAGATGCCGAAGTTGACCGGGCTGCAGGCGACGCGCGAGATCAAGGCCCAGGCGCCCGAGACCGCGGTCCTGATCCTCTCCATGCACGACGACGAGCGCTACCTCACCGAGGCGCTCAAGGCCGGCGCCTCTGGCTACGTGTTGAAGACGCAGGCGGACACCGACCTGCTTGCCGCGATCCGCGCGGTCGAGCGCGGCGAGCCGTTTACTCCCGACCTGGAACGCTCGCTTACCCCGCGCGAGGAGGAGATCGTCAAGCTCGTCGCCGAGGCCAACACGACGAAGGAGATCGCGGCGATCCTCCACCTCTCCGAGAAGACCGTCGAGAACCATCGCGCCAACGCAATGCGCAAGCTGGGGATGAGAGACCGGGTCGAGCTGGTCCGCTACGCGATCCGCCGCGGCTTGATCGAGCCGTGACCGGGCTCGCCGACGCTGCCGATTTGCTTGACTGAAGAACCAGTCGATGGCGACCTCCCAGGACTTCAAAGAGAAACGCTGGCTGGCGCTCGTCCTGCTCTGCTCGGCGCAGTTCGTCGTCGTGCTCGACGCCTCGATCGTCAACGTCGCCCTGCCGACGATCGGCGACGCGCTCCACTTCTCCCAGGAGAACCTGCCCTGGGTGGTTAACGCTTACATCCTCACCTTCGGCGGCTTCCTCCTGCTCGGCGGCCGCACCGCCGATCTGCTCGGCCGCCGACGCGTCTTCATGGCAGGCCTGCTTGTCGTCGCCGTCGCCTCGCTCGCGGCGGGCTTCGCTTCGACCGAGGGTCAGCTGATCGCAGCGCGGGCGGCGCAGGGCCTCGGCGCGGCGATCATCTCTCCGGCGGCGCTCTCGATCGTCACCACCACCTTCAGCGACGGCTCCGAGCGCAACAAGGCGCTGGGCGTCTGGGGCGCGGTCGCCGGCTCCGGCGGCGCCGCGGGCGTGTTGCTCGGCGGCATCCTCACCGACGGCCTCGGTTGGGAATGGGTGCTCTGGGTCAACGTCCCAGTCAGCCTCGTCGCTTTCGCCCTCTCCCCCGGCTGATCGCCGAAAGCCGCGCCGAGCAGGAGACCCGCGCCTTCGACGTCGCCGGCGCCGTCACGGTCACCGCGGCGCTCTCGATCCTCGTCTACGCCGTAGTCGACGCCACCAGCGCCGGCTGGGGCTCGACCCAGACGATCGGCTTGATCGCCCTTTCCGCAGCGTTGATGGCGGCGTTCGTCGCGATCGAGCTGCGCGCGACCAAGCCGCTGGTGCCGTTCTCGATCTTCCGCATCCGGACGCTGACCGGTGCCAACGTCGTCGGCCTCCTGGTTGGCGCCTCGCTCTTCTCGATGTTCTTCTTCATCTCTCTCTATATGCAGCAGGTGCTCGGCTACAGCGCGATCCACGCCGGTCTCTCCTACCTGCCGCTGGCGCTGGTGATCATGGCCTCGGCGGCCATCGCCTCCCAGCTCGTGACCAAACTCGGCCATAAGCCCGTGCTCGCCGCGGGCATGCTCTTCATCGTCATCGGCCTGACCTGGTTCAGCCGCGTCTCGGTCGGCGGCGGCTTCACCACCGACATCCTCGGGCCGTCGCTGTTCGCCGCCGCCGGGCTCGGCTTCGCCTTCGTGACGACGACGATCGCCGCCGTCTCGGGAGTCGAGGAGAACGAGGCCGGTCTGGCCAGCGGGCTGATCAACACCTCCCAGCAGATCGGCGGCGCACTCGGCCTCGCGGTGCTCTCCACCCTCGCCACCTCGCGCACTAAGGACGTGATTTCGTCGGGCGACTCGAACCCACTTGGCGCGCTGACCGACGGCTTCCAGGCTGCCTTCCTCGGCGGCGCCGCAATCGCCGCGCTGGGCTTCGTGCTGACGCTCGTCCTGATCCGCAGCAGCGACAGCAAAGCCCATGTCGCACTCGGCCATGCCGCTGCAGGCGAGTCCGCCGAGCATGAGGCAACCGAGGCCGCGTCCGCATAACCGACCGCTTCGGTAGGATTTAAGTCGATGCTGTTCTCGACCAAAGCTGAGTACGGAGTGCGCCTAATGGTCGAGCTGGGCCGCCAGCCTGGCTCTGCCCCGGTTTCGCTCAGCGCCGTCGCCGAGGCGGAGCGCTTGCCTCTGTCCTACCTCGAGCACTTGGTCGCCAAGCTGCGCAACGCCGAGCTGGTCAGCTCGACCCGCGGCGCCCACGGTGGCTACCGACTGGCCCAGCCAGCTGAGTCGATCACCCTCGACGAAGTGGTCGAGGCGCTGGAAGGTCAGATCGCGCCGATGGAGTGCTTTCACGAGACTCCCGAGGGCAAGGTCCTCTGCTCGCACGAAAGTGATGGCGACCGCGCCTGCGCGACGAAGCTGCTCTGGACCAGGGTCCAAGGCGGCGTCACCAAGGCACTCGCCGGCACCACGCTGGCCGAGCTGGTCGAGTTCTCCGGCGGCCCCCAAGCCGCCGCCGAGAAGACGGCCGTCGGCAGCGCTGCTTAACCCACGTAAACACGAATGGAGTGAAATTGGCTGAGCTGGAGATACGCAACCTGCACGTGAGCGTCGAGGACAAGCAGATCCTCAGCGGACTCGACCTCGATGTCGAGAAGGGCAAGGTCCACGCGCTGATGGGGCCGAACGGGTCCGGCAAGTCGACCCTGGCCAACGCGATCATGGGCCACCCCGCGCTGGAGGTGACCGAGGGCTCGATCGTCTTCAAAGGCGAGGAGATGACCGAGGCCGACCCCGACGAGCGCTCGCGCGCCGGCCTCTTCATGGCCTTCCAGTACCCGGTCGCCATTCCCGGCGTCTCGGTCAGCAAGTACCTGCGGCTGATCCTCAACGCCCGCCGCGAGGCGCGCGGCGAAGGCGAGATCAAGATCAAAGAGTTCGCCAAGGTCGCCCAGGAGGCAATGGCGCTGGCCAACATCCCTAAAGACTTCTCCAGCCGTTACCTCAATGATGGCTTCTCCGGCGGGGAGAAGAAGCGCATGGAGCTGCTGCAGCTGGCGCTGCTGCGCCCCGAGATCGCGGTCCTCGACGAGACCGATTCCGGCCTCGACATCGACGCGCTGCGGGTTGTCGCCGACGGGGTCAACACCTTTGCCGGTCCCGACATGGGCGTCCTCATCATCACCCACTACCAGCGCATCCTGCACATGGTCAAGCCTGACTCGGTCCACGTCATGTTCGAGGGCCGGATCGTCAAGGAGGGCGGGCCGGAGCTGGTCGGCGTGCTCGAGGAGAAGGGCTACGGCTGGATCCGCGAGGAGGTAGAGGCAGGCGCTTCCGCCTAGCCTCGCGAAAGATGGAGCCGACGACGACCGAGACTACGACGTCGGCCTTCCCGATCGAGAAGGTCCGCGCCGCATTTCCGGCGCTGGAGCGCGAGGTCCACGGCCGCCCGGTCGCCTACCTCGACAGCGGCGCCAGCGCGCAGCGTGTGCTGGCCTCGATCCAGGCGGTCGACCGCTACGAGCGGGCCCACCACTCCAACGTCCACCGCGGTTCGCACACGCTTTCAGCTGAGGCGACGGCTGCCTACGAGGGTGCGCGGGCGACGGTCGCCGACCATCTTGGCGCCGCCGATCGCCGCGAGGTGATCTTCGTCCGCAACGCGACTGAGGCGATCAACCTGGTGGCGCGGGCCTGGGGCGACGCCAACGTCGGCGCCGGCGATCGCATCGTGCTGACCGAGATGGAGCATCACTCGAACATCGTGCCCTGGCAGCAGCTGGCCCAGCGGGTCGGTGCCGAGATCGATTGGGTACCGGTCGACGAGGACGGGCTGCTCGATATGGACGCTTACCGCGCGTTGCTGGAGCGCGGGCCGAAGCTGGTCGCCGTCACCCACGTCTCCAACGTGCTCGGCACGGATAACCCGATCGCCGAGATTGCTCGCCTCGCCCACGATGCGGGCGCGCTGCTGCTCGCCGACGGCGCCCAGGCGGCGCCGAAGCTGCCGCTCGACGTCGCCGAGCTGGGAGTCGACTTCTACGCGCTGACCGGTCACAAGCTCTACGCGCCAACCGGGATCGGGGCCCTCTGGTCCAAGCTCGACTTGCTGCGCGCAATGCCGCCCTTCCTCGGCGGCGGCTCGATGATCCGCAAGGTCACCAAGGAAGGGACGACCTACGCGGACATTCCGGCCCGCTTCGAGGCCGGCACTCCGGCCATCGCCCAGGCGATCGGGATGGCCTCGGCGCTGCGCTGGCTCGACGGCCTCGGCATGGAGGCCGTGCGCGAGCACGAGCGCCAGATCACCGATTACACGCTCGCTCAACTTTCTGACGTCCCAGGACTGCGCGTCTTCGGTCCGCCGCGCGGCGCCGAGCGCCTCGGGCCGGTCTCCTTCGAGCTGGAGGGGGTCCACGCCCACGATGTTTCCGAGATCCTCGATCGCCATGGTGTCGCCGTCCGCGCCGGCCACCACTGTGCCCAACCGTTGATGGACCGGCTCGGTGTCGCCGCTACCGCCCGCGCCAGCTTCGGCGTCTACACCACCCACGAGGAGATCGACCGCATGGTCGAGGGCCTCGACGACGCCCGCAAGGTCTTCGCCGACTAGACGCCCCCACTCGCTTCGATACGAGTGCGGACTGCCTTGTTGGCGTGTTCGAGCAACTTGCGATACGTCCGCCCGCTCACTCCGGTGATCTTCCTGATCTCGTCAGGACTCCTGCCCAGCAGATTGCGCTGGCAGAAGACTGCGCGCTCGCGCTCGGGCAGCGAACGCAGAGCCCGGCGAACCTCCTCCATCGTCTCGTGAAGTGCCGCCTCCTCTTCGAGGCCCATGGCCCTTGGGTCGCTCACCGGGCCGGCCTTGTCCAGATCGGTCACGTCCAATCCACTCTGGCGGCGCCAGTCGTCGATCAGCTGGTTCCGACAGGACCTCTTAAGGTAGTTGACCATCTGCGGCGGGTCGAAGTCCCGGTCGATCAGGTCGACTTCCTCCATCACGCGGACAAGGACCTTGTCAAAGACGTCCTCGGCCTCCTCCCTACTGCACCCAGACCCGCACAGGCCGTTCATGCAACCGGCCCGCGCCGCCTCGTAGAGACGACCGTAGAAGGTGCGTTCCTCGGGATCGAGCCTCGTCATCCAAAGTCCTTTCCGATGCCCTTTGCCAGCCTCGCATAGACGGCCCTAGCAGAGCGCTGCGCTAGCCTCGCTGCATGGACGAGCTCTACCGAGACCAGATCCTCGAGCACTACAAGCGGCCGCATAATTTCGGCCGGATCGAGAGTCCCGACCTCGAGTTCGAGGACACCAACCCATTCTGCGGCGACGAGCAGCACGTGACGATCCGGCTCGATGAGGACGGCAAGGTCGCCGAGGTTGCCTTCGAGGGACAGGGCTGCGCAATCTCAACCGCGGCAACCTCGCTGCTGACCGACGAGCTGGTCGGCAAAACCCGAGAAGACCTTCTGCACCTGCCGAAGGAGTTCGTCCTCGACCTACTCGGGATCGACATCTCGGCAACGCGGATGAAGTGCGCGATGCTCGGCCTCAAGGTGATCAAGAGCGCCGGCCTTGGTCAACCCGCCGACTGGGAGGATGAGGGTGAGCAGGGCGACCCGGAGGCAGAACGGGCGCGCGACCTGATCTGAGTCGGCCGCTCAGGGACGAGCCTGAGAGCTGAGCCAGAACAGGCCACGGCGAAAGGAGTAGGCCTTGGCGTTGAAATCGCCGTGCACTCCCCAGACCCGCACCAGCGAGACCTGCGGATCGCGCTGGGCGAAGCCGATGTTCATCGCACAGGGCACGATCACGTCTGCGCAGCTCTGAAAGATCATCAGCGGGCGCAAGCTCGGCCGGTCGGCGGAGGAGTAATTGTGCAGGTCGCCGATGCCAACATTCAGGTGGTGCCAAGAGTGTGGATCGCCCGGCAACGCGCTGGCGTAGTGGCGGGCGTAGGGCGAGCCCCAAGCGCGTAGCGCCGTCGGCGGCGACTTCGCCGCAGCCGCGGCAACGTAGCCGTGCGAGGCTAGCCAGGCCGCAATCGCGCCGCCGGCCGAATCGCCGTAGGCGAAGACCTGGTGATCCTGCCGACCCAGTTCGAGCGCCAGTTCTTTCATTTGGGTGAAGGCGGCGGGCAGATCGTTGAGCGGGTAACTGGGTTGCAGGGTTTCGAACTGACCCTGTTCGGCGGTGATCGCCGCCGCGTAGTCCATGAAGCTGGGGTCGCCACGGAAAAAGCCGCCGCCGTGGATCAGTAACAGGACCGGCCGCGGGGCTTCTTCGGCCCCAGCCCCTGCCGGCGCGGCGAGCAGCAGGGCGACCAGCAGGACGCCGAACGTGTGACTTAGCCGGCGGATTCCGCTTCTTCGCTGAGTTTGATCACGGCGAAGGCAGCGCCGTGGGGGTCTTGGACGATCGCGAAGCGGCCGACCGGGATATCGATCGGACCGAAGGAGACGCTGCCGCCCTTCTCCTTGGCCGTCTCGACCGCCGCGTCGGCGTCCTCGACCGCGAAGTAGGTGAGCCAGTGGGCTGGGATCTCGTCCGGCAGGCGGCCGCTGACGTCCATCATCCCGCCGACCGAGCTCTCGCCGAGCTTCCATTGGGTGTAGATGCCCATCGCCCCCGTGTCGTTGTCTACAGCGCCCCAGCCGAAGACGGTGCCGTAGAACTCCTTTGCCGCGGCGGTATCGCGCGTGCCGAGCTCGTTCCAGGCGATCGCGCCCGGCTCGTTGACCAGGCCAGCGCCGAGGAAGGTGCCCGGCTGCCAGATTCCGAAGACCGCGCCGGTCGGGTCGGCGAAGATCGCCATCTTGCCAAGGTCCATCACGTCCATCGGCTCGGCGATGACGTTGCCCCCCGCCTCTTTCACGGCCGCGGCGATCGCGTCGGCGTCGGCGACCGACACATAGGTGGTCCAGGTGGGCGGCTGGCCCTCCTGCATCAGCGGCATCATCCCGGCAGCCGGCTTGCCGTCCTTCAAAGCGATGCGATAGCCGCCGGTCTGCTCGGCGTTCTCCGACTCGGGGACCTCCCAGCCGAACAGGGCGGCGTAAAACTCAACCGACGCGTCCATGTCGGGAGAGCCCAGTTCAACCCATGACGGGGTCCCGGGCAGGTAGCTGGATCTCTCGCTCATCATCGCCTTCCTCTAAAATCCGACTGGATCAGTAGGATTAAGTTTCAACCCGCACTAAACAAGGCAGAGTACCCCGTCATGCCCGATACCGCTGGAACTCAAATATCCGTTTGCCCGCTTGCCGAGCTGCCGCCTGGAGCGATGCGCCTGGTCGAGCACGGGGAGACGAAAATCGGCGTCTTCAACTGCGACGGAACGCTCTACGCAATCGAGGACCGGTGCTCGCACGACGACGGGCCGCTTGCCGAGGGCGAGTTCAGCGCCGAGGCCTGCACGGTCGAGTGCCCGCGGCACGGCTCGCTTTTCGACCTGACTACCGGCAGGCCGAAGACCCTCCCCGCCTATGCTCCGGTACAGACGTTCACGACGGCCGTCGTGGACGACAACATCATTCTGGAGGTCTGATCGATCATGGCAACGCCCGAGGCAGTAGCAGAGAAAAAGGAGCTTGCCGGGATCAATGCCGACTACAAGGAGAAGTTCGGCTTCCACGATCCTGAGAGCGGCTACGCATACAAAGCTCCGAAGGGCCTCTCGCGTGAGGTGGTCGAATCGATCTCCGAGTACAAGGACGAGCCGCAGTGGATGCGCGACTTCCGGCTGAAGTCGCTCGAACACTTCTACTCGCGGCCGACCCCGACCTGGGGCGGCAACCTCGGTCAGATCGACTTCGACGACATCCACTACTTCGTCCGCGCCTCCGAAAAGAACAGTCGCGACTGGAGCGAGGTTCCGGACGACATCAAAAACACCTTCGACCGGCTTGGCATCCCCGAGGCGGAGCGCAAATTCCTCTCCGGGGTCGGCGCCCAGTACGAGTCCGAGGTCGTCTACCACCAGGTAAACGAGAAGCTCGAGGCCCAGGGCGTGATCTTTACCGACATGGACACCGCCCTGCGTGAGCACGAGGACCTCGTCCGCGAGTACTGGGCGACGATCATTCCCGCCAACGACAACAAACTGGCGGCGCTCAACTCGGCCGTCTGGTCGGGTGGCTCCTTCGTCTATGTGCCAGCCGGGGTCAAGGTGGAGATGCCGCTGCAGGCCTACTTCCGGATCAACACCGAGAACATGGGCCAGTTCGAGCGCACGCTGATCATCGCCGAGGAGGGCTCCGACGTCCACTACATCGAGGGCTGCACGGCGCCGGTCTACTCGACCGACTCGCTGCACTCGGCCGTGGTCGAGATCGTCGCCAAACCGAGCTCGCGGGTCCGCTACACGACCGTGCAGAACTGGTCGCAGAACGTCTTCAACCTGGTCACCAAGCGCGCCGTTGCCGAGGAAAAGGCGACGATGGAGTGGGTCGACTGCAACCTCGGCTCGAAACTGACGATGAAGTACCCGTTGATCTACCTGCTCGGGCCCGAAGCGCACGGCGAGATCCTCTCGATCGCCTTCGCCGGTGACGGCCAGCACCAGGACGCCGGTGGCAAGATCATCCACGCGGCGCCGCGCACCTCGTCCTCGATCTTCTCCAAGTCGATCTCCAAGGACGGCGGACGGGCGACCTACCGCGGCCTGCTCGAGGTCGCCGACGGGGCGACTGAGTCGCGCTCCAAGGTCGTCTGTGACGCCCTGCTGCTCGACGAGGACTCGCGCTCGGACACCTACCCGACGATCCGGATTGACGAGAACGACGCAGACGTCGGCCACGAGGCGACCGTCTCGAAAATCGGCGACGAGCAGATCTTCTACCTGCAGAGCCACGGACTCGACGAGGAAGAGGCCTCGAAGATGATCGTCAACGGCTTCATCGAGCCGGTCACCAAAGAGCTGCCGATGGAGTACGCGGTCGAGCTCAACCGTCTGATCGAGTTGCAGATGGAGGGTTCCATTGGCTGAGGTAGCGACCGAACCCACCTGGTTGGACGAGAGGCGCCAGCGGGGCGCCTCTCTCGCGCAAAGCCTTCCTCTGCCCGACCAGAAAGCCAAGGGCTGGGAATTCACCGACCTCGCAACGCTCAACCTTGACGCCTATGCGGAGGCTTCCCCCAGCGCCGCGATCGAGGCTGCTGAGGGGGCGACCGTGCTGCCGCTAACCGCCGCGCTGGAGAGCCACGGCGAGCTGCTGCACGAGCGGCTCGGCTCGCTGGTCCCGATCGAGGACCCGTTTGTCGCCCGCAACGAGGCGGCGTGGCGCGACGGGGTCCTCGTCCACGTGCCGGCGGGCGTCAAGATCGCCGAGCCGATCAAGATCGAGCTGCCGCTCGACGAAAGCGGTGCGGCGGTTTCCTGGCGCACGCTGGTCGTGCTCGAGGACGGGGCAGAAGCCGAGGTCTGGGAGCACTGCGGCTCAGCCGAGGACGAGACCGACGCTCTGCTCAACTCGGTGGTCGAACTGCACGTCGGACAGGCGGCGACGCTGCGCTACGTCGGCACCCAGGACATCTCCGAGCGGGCCTGGATTTTTTCTAGCCAACGTGCCCAGGTGGAGCGCGACGGTCGTCTCGACTGGACCACGCTCGGTTTCGGCTCGGCGCGGGGCAAGGTGCGGATGGAGACCAACCTCGCCGGTCCCGGCTCAGAGGCACGCGTTACCGGTGGCTATGCCGGTGGCCCTGGCCAACACCTCGACTACGACACCAGGCAGGAGCATTCGGCGCCGAACACGTTTTCCGACCTTGCCTTCCGCGGCGTCCTCGCAGCGGGCGCGACGGCAGTCTGGCGCGGCATGATCCGCGTCGATCCAGGCGCCCAGCAGACCGACGCCTTCCAGGAGAGCCGCAACCTGCTGCTCTCCACCGATGCCCATGCCGATGCGATACCCGGCCTGGAGATCGAAGCCGACGACGTGCGTTGCACTCACGCGGCAGCGATCGCCCAGATCGACCGCGATCAACTCTTCTATCTCACCTCGCGCGGGCTTGACCCGGCAACCGCCAAGCAGGTAATCATCGAGGGCTTCCTCGAGTCGCTGGTCGAACGCCTGGCCGAGGGCCCGGTGCGCGAAGAGGTCTCGGCGGCGCTTGAGCGCCGGCTCGGCGAGATCCTCTAGGCAACCGTCGAGCCACAAAGACATCGAGGCCACCGGAGTGGCTGATATTCCGGCAACCTCGATGCTGTTTTACTTATGGGAGGGAGATGGGTAAATCTTGAGCCGCAACCTCGAACTCAGTCAACCACCGCAAGCCTTTGGGGGCATCGGTAGAAAACCCCCAACCAGCAGCGGTATCTTCACATTTACCCGGATATTCCGAAGTCATGCATTGGCGACCGAGAGCAAGTAGAGGCCGAAGCAGGTGAAGGCGACCATCACCGCCAGCATCCAATACTGAGAGCGGGCTGCCTGGCGGTAATCACCCCAGTAGGCGGTGGCACGGTCGTGGGCTAGGGTGAGACCAATCACGTGGCCGATCACGAGACCCCCGACCTGCACGTACCAGATCGCGTTCGCGCTGAGCAGCTGGAAATTGACCCCTGAGGAAGCCGTGCCGAAGAGGTCGGTCGTGCCGGTTCCCAACGGGTCGGAGAGCAGGTAGGTGAACTGGGCCTGCTCTTGGAAGACGAAGAGGCTGAAGTAGTGGGCGACCAGGTAGGCGAAGGCGATCGGGATCAGGGTGTGGGCAAAGCCGTCGCGTAATTTCTTGAACGAGGGCGCACCGGGGACCCCCGCCATGCCACGCACGCCGATCAAGTAGACGGCAGCGACGCCAGCGAAGCAAAGCAAGATGAAGATCGTGTCGGTGAGCCGCAAGGCCGAGGTGAGACCAATGCCGGCGTCGACGAGATGGTTGAAGGTGCTTTCGAGGGCACCTTTAAACGCTCCCTCCTGGGCGCCGTCAAAACTGGTGGTCGCGATCGAGGCGATCACCACGGCAGCCGAGCCGGGCACAGTGGCCCACTTGGTGGCCGCCGCGAAGGGACGGCGCACGCCGAGCCGACCGTCCTTAGTCCCAAAGCAACCGAGCTGGCCGAACATGCCGAAGTAGACCGAGAACACCTCGCCCGTTCGACACCACTGCTCGACTCCGAACAGGGCCATCATCGTCAGCGTGTAAGCGCTGTAGAAGGCCGCCGCGATCGCGGCGGCGTGTGGTTCAAGCCCAACTGCGACCCCGCCGCTGGCGCCGTAGATGATCTCCAACCAGACCACAGCAATCAGCCCGATCGCAGCGGGCCAGCGACCGAGCCATTGCGGATAACGCAGGTGGGCTGGCCGCTGACCGGCGAGGGCCGTGAACACCCCACCCACGGCACGCCCCACCGCCCGCCACGGGTTGAAGGGCCGGAAGACATCCCCGAGGAAGACGCTGAACAGGGGGAAACCGAGCCAAACGGTGACGTAGAGGAAGGTGAGGGCGAAGTTCCGGTCCGGGGCTTCCGTGCCGTGCAAGCCAGCGTAGATCGCCACGCTAAGCAGGGAAACCCCGACCAGGCCGTAAACGATCTGCGCCGGCAGAGCCAGTAACGCTCGCGAGAGCCGCACCCCGAGAGGACGCCAGCGGTCCTGCTCGAAGCGGGGCGTGCGCCAGCCGACCGAGAGCGCAAAGAAGGAGACGATCAGGACGATCGACGCCCCCCAGGCAAACAGCCAGGCCGGGACCGGTAGGTCTTTGCGCGCGACCAGCGCGTGCGCAACCGGCAGCAGTGAGCCGAGCCAACTCACGGGTTAACCGTAAGTTCGAGGATCTGCTCCTTGCGGCCCTCCAGCTCCGCCTCGAAGACGCCTTCGATCGTCGCTGGGAAGTCAAAGCTGACCGAACTGCCCGCTTTGACGTCCTTCATGATGTCGTAGCCGTGCATGTGGACCTCGTCGCTGACGTCGGAGTCCACTTTGAAGCGGACTTGTTCCCCCTCGTTGTAGGTCAGCTGCTTGATTCCGCCAACCGGCTTGCCGTTCTTGACCACGATCGTGGTCACGCCCTTCGTCGTGCTCGTATCGCTGCTGCTGTCATCGCCCTTGAGGACAATCAGCAACACGATTGCCACGATCACAACCGCGGCGCCAAGCGCCGCCCTTGCGATATTCGAGTTCATCGCTCACTCCTTCGCTGGTGGCACGGCCTGAAGGCCGTGCCGGATTCACCCACGACCGTTTGGCGCGGGTCAGTTCGCTGCGTTAGGCGGCGAGCGGAGGGGGACGCTGGGCGAGGCAGAGGGCGATCAGCAGACCACCGTGCGGAGCACGCACGGCAGGTGGTCGCGGGCGGCGCCAGTTGGGCGCCAGTGTGACCTTCGCTTGAGTCCGCGAGGCGATCCGCTCGGCGAGCCGCATAGCCGCCTCGCAACCCGGGTAACGCCCGAGCAGCAGCGCACCCAGCAGCAGCAGAAGCGGAATCGCCGCAATCGCAAACTCGATCATCGCTCGCAGACGCTAGCGCAAGACCTCAAGGCCAGATAAGTTCCGGCGCCGCTATGCGCCCCGAGCGAGAGAACATCGCCGCGCCTGACCTACCCGAGGAGATCGAGTGGATCGGCGAGGCGCCCCGCTCGATGCCTATGGCCACGGCGGGGGGGCCGGTGCTCGTCCACTTCTTCGACCTCGCCCAACTCAACAGCGTTCGCACGCTTCCCTACGTCTGCGAGTGGACGCGACGCTATAAGGACTTCGGCCTGACCACGCTCGGTGTGCAGGCTCCGCGTTTCCCCTTCGGCGCCGAACGCGATCCGGTGGCCGCGGGCATGGAGCGACTCGGAGTCGAGTTCCCGGTAGCGATCGACGCCGACCGCCGCCTCTGGCACGCCTACGGCTGTGAAGGCTGGCCCAGCCTCTTCCTCTGGAAGTTGGGCGGCGCGCTCACCTGGTTCCACTTCGGCGAGGGTGAATATCGGCCGAGCGAGGAAGCGATCCAGGCTGAGCTGCGTGAGCAGGACGCCCTACGTGCACTCCCCGAGCCAATGGAGCCACTGCGGCCAAGCGACGCCACCGGCGTAAAGGTCATACCCCCCACGCCGGAGCTTTTCCCGGGCGGATCGTGGGAGCAGCCTTGGACAGCAGGTGAGAATGGCGAGAAGCTGGAGGTCAACTACGAGGGGGGCGGCGCCTACGCGACGGCTGAGGGAGAGGGAGAGATTGCAATCGCGATCGATGGCGATGCAGCCGCTCCGATCACGGTGAAGGAACCGGGGCTCTATGCGCTTGTCGAACACTCCCAACATGAGGCGCATCGCCTCACGCTTCACTTCAGCCCGGGCATGCGCGTGTGGTCGCTCAGTTTTGCCGCGGCTACTCCTGCCAAAGACTCTCGCGCAGAAGCCCGATAACGGACGAGACAACCTGCCAGGCCAGGTTGCGATCTCGCTCGAAGACCTCATCTCCAGGGTCCAGACTTGGATTACTTTCGCGCGCGTAGCCGTCGGGACCGACATAGTTTGGAGCCTTAAAAGCTTCGTCGAGTTTGGCCACACTCTCCTGGAAGTAAGAGTCGCGAAAAGCGGGGCGTTCGGTCAAAAGCTGAGCGACTTCCTTGGCGGTTGGCCTGGCGTTGATGCACCACCAAGCAATGTCGTAACCGTCCTTGGGGTCGTCCCTGCCGTCTAACGCATCCGCCTTTGACGCGAGGAAACCCACCGGTCCCGCGTGTCGAATCACAACGTTGGCATGAGCTCCCTCGCGGTAGACGAGCTCGACCTCCTCAACCTTCAGCTGCTCCGCATCAGCGTCCACTAAGTGACCGGCACGCAACGGGAAGGGCCTCAATCTTCTTCCGGTATTCGTCGCGGCGTTGCCGTCCTCCAGCCTCAAGGAGCCATCCGCCAACCCAGTGGCCTCGACCTCTGGACCAAGGAAGTCGATGCGAATCGGCACCCCGCCAACTCCCTTCTTCTTCCTCCATCTAAATCCACCCTCGACCAGTTCAAAGTAAGGACTTATGACGTTCTCGATCGACTTGTAGTACTCGCTAGTGGCGCCCTCAGTAATAGCCACCGAAAGGGAGAGGTCGATGTCAGCGCTGCCAACGTGCGGACTGTCCGCACCCGGTACGAGCAGCGGGGGAACGAGCCCGCCGACGATGACCAGATGTTTTGGCGTCATCCCACCAAGCAGATGGAACAGGCTCGCTGCCTCGCGGACCAACGTGCTCGGTTTGTGCCTCGCCTCACTCACATTCGATCACTCGCGAGCCCCAGAGATCTAGGAAGACATTGACGGCCGCATCACTGCGCGGCTCGAGATACAGGTCGAGCATCACTCGGCTCGGCGGAGCGACTCTCCGGCCCCCTGCTCGCCATCGATCGGCAAATGCGAGTCGCTGCGGATCAGCCAGCAAAGTCAGGTTGGCTCCCTCCTCCACACGGAACCCACCAAGTGCCTCCGGCACAAACTCGATCTCATCAGGCCCCGCGCTAACCCGGACCAACGGCCGCTGTGCGCTGGTCAATACGGGCACTCCAATTCGCTCGGCGGCGACCGCTCCCGTCAGGGCAAGCTCGTAAGTCCCAACCGTGTCGGGCAGGTTGTCTGGGTCACGCACAAAGCAGGACAAACTCATGACGCGCCCGGGGCGACCTTCACGGGAAAGCCACCGCCGCAAGCCAGCTACATCTCCCACCTGTCTGTGCGTCCCCCTACCCGCGCCGCGCCGTTCCACCAAGTGCTCCTCTTCGAGTCGCACGAGCAAGCGGTGCGCGGTGGTCTGAGTCGTCCCGGCGCGCTCAGCCAAACGCCTCTCCGTCCAGTGCACCTCGGGATGGTCGGCAAGAAACTGGGTGAGTCGTAGGCTCGCCGCGCGTAAAGCGCTCTTAGCTGGAGGTCGCCCTTCGCGCATTCGTTTGGTTCTGCGCAAGCCCGGCAACCAACGTCGGCCGCTGACGTCGAGATATCCAACGCCCACATCCTCCAACCGGGCAGCGGTCTCGCTATCGAGTACCGCATTGACCGCGAGGACTCGAGAAGGAGAGTCTTTAGAGAAGTCTGAGGAGCCCAGATACCGCTGAAGTCCATCTCGCTCAATAGCTTCAATAGTTATGGGATATGCGTTCCCGTCAAATACCGCAGCAGTTTCTGGTGCGTTAAGACCTAGCTTTACGGCTGGGATACGAGACAAGAGATCAACGATCTCTTGACCGACATCACGCCTTAGCGTTAACAACAGCGGGAGCGATATATCTAACGTTGGTTTGATGCATTAGTTATATCGATCACCTTAAGCTCTATCTTGAGTCTCAAAGATAATGAGCTATTTACTGCAGTGATTAGCAACTAGCTATATCAATAACTTAAGGAGCTCATTAGCCCTTCTTACGGAGCAGACGCCGCAACTTCACGAATCTTCTTAGGGAGCATGAAGCGCACGTCCTCATGGACCGTGCGGAGCTCAGAGACATCCTCAGCGCCACGCTCACGGAACAACTCAACGAGACTCTCGACTAGCTCCTCAGGGGCACTAGCGCCTGAGGTAATGCCAACCGTCTCGACTCCATCAAGCCACTCCTCCTGCACTTGGGAGTGATTGTCGATCAGATGCGAGGCGGCGCCGTGTTCACGGGCGACCTCAACTAGGCGGTTGGAATTTGAGGAGTTGGTCGAGCCGATCACCAGCACGAGTTCGCACTCGCGGGCGAGCTGCTTGACGGCAATCTGTCGATTGGTGGTCGCGTAACAGATGTCATCAGTTTTGGAGCTAACGATCGCCGGGAACTTGGCCCGCAGAGCGGCGATGATCTCGGCGGTCTCATCGACCGAGAGGGTCGTCTGAGTGATGAAGGCGACGCGCTCGGGATCGGCGACCTCGAGCCGCTCGACCTCCTCCGCGGTCTGCACCAGGGTGATGCTGTCGGGGGCCTCGCCGGTGGTGCCTTCGACCTCCTCATGGCCCTCGTGGCCAATCATCACGATCGTGTAGCCGTCGGCAGCGAAGCGGCGGGCCTCGACGTGAACCTTGGTGACCAGTGGGCAGGTAGCGTCGATCGTGCGCAATTGGCGGGCGGCTGCGTTCTCGTGCACCGCTGGAGCGACGCCGTGGGCGGAGAAGACGACCATCTCCCCCTCTGGCACTTCGGTCTCCTCCTCAACAAAGATCGCGCCACGTTTGGAGAGTTCCTCGACCACATGCTTGTTGTGGACTATCTCCTTGCGCACGTAGACGGGGGCGCCGTAGTGCTCTAACGCGCGCTCGACCGTCTGCACGGCGCGATCGACGCCAGCGCAGTAGCCGCGCGGGGCGGCGAGCAGGACGCGCTTGGGTGCTGCGGTTTCGGTTGCAGACATACCCCTCAGGGTACCGGGGGGCTAGCCTTGCAGGATGCAAACCGCCGGAGACCATTTGGAACGCCTTAGCTCGACCGACGCCTCGTTCCTCACCAACGAGAGCTCGTCGAGCCATATGCACATCGGCGGCATCCTGATCTTCGAGGGTCCGCCGCCGCCCTACGTCGACCTAGTCGAGCATGTGCGCGGCAAGCTGGACCAGGTCCCCCGCTTCCGCCAGCGCCTTGTTGTACCTCCGCTGGAGGCCGGACGACCACTGTGGGCCGACGACGTCAATTTCAATCTCAGCTACCACATCCGCCACACGGCGCTGCCCGAGCCCGGCGGCGAGGCGCAGCTCAAGCGGCTCGCCGCGCGCGTCTTCTCCCAACAGCTCGACCGCTCCAAGCCACTCTGGGAGATGTGGCTGGTGCAGGGGTTGGAGCGCGACCGCTTCGCCCTGCTGACCAAGACCCACCACGCCGCGGTCGACGGAATCGCCGGGGTCGACATCGGCACCGTGCTCTTCGACTTCGAGCCGATCCCCGAGCCGGCGCCGGTCAAAGACGGCTGGCGGCCACAGGCGGCGCCGAGCACGACCGACCTGATTGCGCGCGGCGCGACCGAGCTGGCGGCGGCCCCGGTGAAGCTGGCAGAGCGCGCCGCCGGGGCCGTACGTCATCCGGAGACAGCGGCGCGACGTGTGGTCGAGGCGCTGGAGGGCGTCAGCGAGGTCGCCGGCGCGTTCGCCGATCCGGCCCCCGACGTGCCGCTTAACCGTGAGATCGGCCCGCACCGGCGCTTCACCTGGGCTCGCTCGGAGCTGGCGACTTTCAAACAGATCAAGGACACGCTGGGCGGGACCGTCAATGACGTCGTCCTTGCCGTCGTCACCGGCGCCCTGCGCAAATGGCTGCACTCGCGCAGCATCCGCACCGAGGGGCTGGAGATGCGGGCCCTGGTGCCGGTCTCGATCCGCAGCGCCGACGAGCGCGGCGAACTGGGTAACAAACTGGCGGCGATGCGCGGCCCGTTGCCTGTCTACGTCGAGGACCCGGCGCGGAGGCTGCGCGTGGTCAGCGAGCAGATGGAGGGACTGAAGCGCTCCAAGCAGGCGCTCGGCGCCGAAGTGATCTCGCGCTTCAACGATTTCGCCCCGCCGACGCTGCTCGCCCAAGCCGCACGGATCAACTTCTCCACCCGGCTCTTCAATCTAATCGTCACCAATGTGCCGGGCCCGCAGATGCCCCTCTACGTACTCGGGCGCGAGCTGGAGGAGATCTTCCCGGTCGCCTTCCTGCCCCAAAACCACGCACTGGCGGTGGCGATCATGAGCTACAACGGCCGCGTCTGCTTTGGCCTGCTCGCGGACTACGACTCGATGGAGGACGTCGAAACTATTGCCGCCGGCATCGACGAGTCACTGGAGGAGCTGAAGGAGGCCGCGGCAGCCGCCGCCGCTCCCGCCTGACCGTGGCCCTGCTCGTAATTCTCTTCATCGTCGTCCCGATCATCGAGCTCTACGTGATCATCCAGATCGGCGGCCTGATCGGGATCTGGCCAACCCTGGCCTTGCTGCTGGCCGATGCGTTACTCGGCTCGCTGCTGCTGCGACACCAGGGGCGGGGCGCGTGGCGGCGCTTCAACCAGGCTCTCGCCGAGCGCCGCTTCCCCGGCCGTGAGGTTGCGGACGGCCTGATGATCGCGATCGGCGGCACCCTGCTGCTGACCCCCGGCTTCGTCACCGACATCTTCGGCGCGCTGCTGCTCCTACCCCCGACCCGCGCCATCGCCCGCCACCTCCTGCGCGGCTACGCAGCCCACCGCTTCGTCGTGGTTGACGTAGGTGGCAGCCGTGGCGCCCCTCCACGCTATGGCTCAAACGCAGCCGGCCGGCCTTACGACTTCGACGGCACCGCCGAGGAGATCGACGAGGACGATCCGCAGTTGCCGCGGTAGAGGCGCGCCCTCGCCATCCAGGCAGCCAAAACTCTTCAGACGCGGGTCCAGCGGGCTCCAGCTCCCGAGCCTTCGGGCTTGATCCGTCCAGCGTCACGAAGCTCGGTCAGGACGAGCCGTATGGTCGCGAGGCTGATCCCTGGAAGCGCCTGCTCGATATCGCGGCGGCGAAAGCGGGCTGGCGCCTCTTTCAGGACATACTCGCGAACCCTGTCCTGCTTGTTGCCGGACTGCTTCCCCGCACCGGCAACTCTTTTCTCGAAGTCGCTATAAGAGAAGGCGAGAATGCGCGACAGGTAGGTGATCCATGGCCAAACGTCGTGCTCGCCCTCGTGCCAGTTGCGCTGTGAGTCGTAGAGGGTTTTGTAGTAGGTGTTCTTCGACTCGAAAATGCGCTGCTCGAGGCTGACGTAGCGGGCCACCCCATAGCCCTGGGACAGCAGCTCATAGGTGGTGAGTAGCCGGGCGAGGCGGCCGTTTCCGTCTGCGACTGGGTGGATGGCAAGGAAATCCAAGACCAAGGCCCCAATCAGGATCAGGGGATGCGTTCGCCCCTCGGCCTTTGCCTCGCCATAACGGACAAGGAGCTCGCTCAACATAAACTCGGTCTCCTCGGGCGGGGTGGGCGTAAAAACGACCTTTTTGCGGCCGCCCTCATAGGAGACAATCAAGTTCTGATCGCTCTTTAGATGCCCACCATTCCCGTCCGTGTGCTCGAAGAGCACCCGGTGCAGGTGTAAGACGGATGGGACGCTCAGCCCCTCGTATACCTCTAGCCTCGTCAGCATGTCGATTGCGTCCCGATAGCCGGCGAACTCGCGCTCATTTCGATTGCGGTAGCGGTGCGATCCCTCCGCAATCTTCTCGGCGCGCTTGCTGTCGACCACCACGCCCTCGATCGCGTTGGATGCCGTGATCGAGGCGATTCGAGCGTGCTCGGCAAGGCGCCTCAAGAGCTCTGGCTGCTGATCCTCGAAGAGGCGCTCCTGCCCCCGTCCGGTGTCGATCCGCGCCAGGGTCGCCCCGAGCGGGCGTGGCTGAGATCCAAAGGTCTTATCTAGGTCAACGAAGCTCCGCATGGCGCTAATCGTCCCATAATAGCGCTACTAAGTCAGGATATTAGCGCTATTATTAGTCGGCTTAGCGCTACCGCAAGGAACTATTTTTGCTCACCTTGGGGATACCGGTGGGGATGAAGCAGGGTTCGCTTAGTGAAGAGCGCTACTGACTTCGAGCCGCGTTAACGCATAGTCGCAAGTCGCCAACGCGGCCGAGTCGCGCTACATGTTCGTGCGTAACTTCGGGCCGTCGCCTGACTCGGGCATCGCGAAACACATCATCGCAGAAAGGAGGTTAATCCCCTCCTCGCCACTTTGGAGTCTCCGCTCGGTGGACTTTGCTACCACCTCGAAAGAGTCCTGTAACGCTTTGTTTTGGATCGCGGCGACTTCCCCCACGCCCTCCCCATCGACAAGCAGCGGCGCTCTGCTCAGGTGTCGATTGGAGAATGCATCAAAGAGTTCAGCATCGAATGACTTAGCAGCATCCGCCAGGATCAGCTGAACGATCCAGATCGAGTAAAGCTGCCGTTCCTCGATGCTCAGCTTGTCCCAGTCCTCATCGCCGACAATCGGCCGGATAACCGCTCGGTAGAAGTGCTGAATGGCTCCCCCGACCTCTCGTTCCTCAACGAGTTCGGCAAGGCCCAGCCGCACTAGCTTCTTGATGTGATGGCTGGCCTTGGACGTGGAGATGTCTAGCCTCTCGCCAACCTCTTTCGGACTCTTCACGCCATCCGCTATGAGGATCATCGTTTTGACGGTGATCTCGTGCGAGATCACAAGAGAGAACTGCTCGTTGAGGCTCGCTTCGGTTTTTTGGGTCTGCGGGGTCACGACTCCTCCATGCGTCGCAGTTTGACCGCGCCAGCCTAGTCGATTTGTCGGCGAGATATTGAGCAGTTAGCGGGGCTTTCGCTGGTGAATCCAAAACTGCGGTCTATCGATCTAAATTATTAGATCGTTTAATCGCAACGAAAG
The DNA here is from genome assembly GCA_963703175.1 of uncultured Solirubrobacterales bacterium. Taxonomy (GTDB): domain Bacteria; phylum Actinomycetota; class Thermoleophilia; order Solirubrobacterales; family 70-9; genus VRUE01. The sequence continues at coordinate 2,052,128 of OY969794.1, read as the reverse complement.
GGGGTGGAGCGAATGCTGATTTCCAAGATCGATCACGCGATCCCGGCCTTCTCGGTCACCAAGGGGTCCTAGCGAGGCGGGGCGCGGGCGACCAGTCGGTTCGCGGTCGCCCGGCCCCGGTCGCTAACTAGAGCGAAAAGGGTGTGGAACGAATGCCGATTTCCAAGATCGATCACGCGACCACGGCCTTCTCGATCAGGAAGGGGTCCTGATCAGGGTCGTGCGGGCGACCGGCCTGGGTAGCCCTGTCTTGGCCTCGAGCACCTTGTCCGGCGTCAGAATCCCAAATTTCTTAGAGCGTCTCAACCATATTGGCCGATCCAAAAAAGCCGCTTCGTTTAACCAGAATGAGCGCTTAACGTCGAGCGCCTTCAATTGTCCGTACCAAAGAGAGGACGAAGGCGAACCCAAATGGCGCGCAAGAAACCAGACGGCAAGAAAAGCAGCAAGGCGGCGAAAGACAAGGCGGTCGCAAAAGGAAAGAAACCGGCCAAAAAACGGCCAAAACTGCCCTCAAGGGAACTAGTCAACTACCAGCAGATGTTCGCGCTGTCGAAGAAAGAGCGCGTCCGAATCTTCGCGATCTTTTGCGAGCGTATCGCCAGCCCGAAGGAGATAGCGGAGGAGCTAAACGAAGGGCTGAGCCAGGTGAGCTACCACGTGTGCGTCCTGCGGGAATGTCGTCTGATCGTCTTGGACCACAAAATCCCCCGCCGTGGAGCCGTCGAGCACTTCTACCGCGCGGCAGTGCCAACGCTGATCCCTCCCGATGCCTGGGACAACCTCTCTCCCGCCATGCGGAAGACGATCTCGATAGGCATCCTGCAAGAGTTCTTTGAGGACGCTTCGGCCTCAATTGAGGCAGGGGTCTTTGACAGCCCCCCTGGTGAGCTGAGCTGGACTCCGCTGATCCTCGACGCGCTGGGTGTCGAGGAATTTGGTCAACTCGCGCGCGACTTCCTAGAGTCCGTCTTGGAGCTACAGGCCAATGTGAGCAAACGGCTGCCAAAGGGGGGCGGCAAGCCGATCGACGCAACGGCGGCGACGGTCTTTCTGGCGAGCTTTCTATCAGCCAGAAGCCCAAAAGACGGCAAGAAAGCCTCAGCCACAAAGAGGCGGTAGCGGCATGCCACTCGATGACGAGCAACTTGAACACGCGATCCTCATGGAGATCATCGCTCTGCACCCCGCCCATCCGACCCGCGACGAGTTGCATCTGGCAATGAGTACCGCGCTTGAAGACTCAAGGGGTCACACAATTGATGATTCGCTCTGGTCGCTCAAGCGCTTCGGCCTGGTCCGGGAAAACGGAAATGTCCTCGAACCGACACTCGCCGCCATTCATGCTGCCGAGGTCATCCAGCGGGGCTGACCTACCCGCAAAACAGCACCGCGAGGGCGAATGTCAAGGGTGCTTGCGCCCGACCCCCGAAGGGGGTTGACCTTCGCCCTCGCGGTGCTTCAATCGCCGGTGGGTCAGGGACGTCGGCCTACCTCATTGGATCCTCCCCCTGTTCTTCCTGAGATTTAGATGGAGAGGCCGAGCGAGGCGAGGCCACCGCAGAATCCCGGGAAGAACAGAGAGCCGAACCCCCAGAGGATCACGGAGTCGACCGGCTGGCCAGCCAAAATTCCTTCACCATCGACCCTGGGGCAACCACCAGCGAAACTCTGCTCATCGCACTCGCGGGCGGTGCAATCGGCGCGATCCTCACTGGACTGACGTGGCTCGTCGTCCGGCTCGCGTCAGTTCCTGGCGATCTACGCGCCCACGACTACGCCGTCAGGGTGCTAAACGAAGACGTGGAACTTTGGGTGGCCGACACCTACCGCGATTTGGAGCGGGAGCTACGGAGAATCAGCAACACTCAGGGCTTGCACATCGAGGACGGGTCGCACCTCAACGCCCGGTCTGCGACAAAGACGCAAACGCTCCATCTGTGGCGCGACCGACTGCACAACGCGGAACGGGATCTTGTCGCCGTACAGGGACAAGAGCGCTGGTATCACCGGATATGGCGACACATGCCCGATTACGAGGACGAGCTTGCTCTGACCTCCGCTGAAAGGGTTGAGCCGGTGATCGCGGAGTTCCGCCGCGACGTGGAGACGCCGAGCGGGCACTCGGCGGAGGTGCGTGACCCGACCCGCTTCACCTTGAATGACCTGCTCAACGAGATCAACCGAAAGGTGCCGCTCGTCTGAAGGGCGTGGTCATAGGCCAACCCGTGGGGACGGGATGGAGACAAAACTGACCCCCTATGACCCCGCGATCCCAGCCTAGAAGCCGAGTGCGAACTTGGCGTCCTCGGTCATCATCTCCGGGCTCCAAGGGGGATCGAAGACCATCTTTGGGTGTACGGCGCTGACACCGGGTAGATCGCCGACGAACTCTTTCATCTGCTCGGAGACCTGGGGGCCGATCGGACAGGCCGGGGTCGTCAGGGTGAAGGTGACGTAGACGTCCTCTTTCTCGATCTCGACGTCGTAGACGAGGCCGAGCGAGACGAAGTCGAGCCCCAGCTCGGGATCGATCACCTCCTCGAGTGCCTCAATCACGTCGTCTTCGGTCAGGACTTCGGTCTGGTTCTCAGGCATCGGCCAATGGTACCCGGGCTACGCGGCGGGCTCGGGTGGCAGCGGCTCGGCCGGACGCCCGTCGCCTGGCGGCGCCAGCTCGAGCTGCCACCAGCCAACGTCGCGCCAGGCGCCGTCCTTCCAACCGATCCGCCGGTAGACGCCCACCGGGACAAAGCCAACGCTCTCGTGTAGGGCAATGCTGGCCTCGTTGGGCAGGGTTATCCCGGCGCAGGCGACGTGGAAGCGCTGTCCCCGCAACCGCTCAATCAGCTCCCCATAGAGCGCCCGTCCACAGCCGCGACGCCACTGTCCCGTCGCCACGTACACCGAGACCTCCACCGCCCAGCGGTAGGCCGGCCGCGAACGATGGGGACAGGCGTAGGCGTAGCCGACAACCTCGCCCTCGTACTCCGCGACGAGCCAGGGGTACCTTGCTGCCGTCGCGCCGATCAGCTCAGCGAACTCGGCCGAGCTGGGAGGTTCTTCCTCAAACGAAGTCGCACCCGTTTCGACGAAGGGCGTGTAGATGGAGACGCAGGCGGAGGCGTCACGGTCGGGATCGGCGGTGCGGACTGTCAATGGCTTCAATTCTGGCCAAGGAGAATAGGCTGCCGCGAGATGGGCAGTAAGAGCGGACAAGCGCTGCGGCGATCGATCGGGATCGTCTTCTCCGACGGTGGCCTGCTGGCGCTGAGTGCGGCGCGGGGACCGGAGTCGAGTGAGCACGGCGACGAGCAAGTAACCGCAGTTATCTGTGACCCCGATGGAGCTCCGATGGAGGTCTCCGAGGCGCTGCTCTCGACCGAGTACGGACCGGACGGTGTGCAACGACGAGCAACCCTGGAGCTATGGACCGATGGTGACGATGGACAGCCGCTGCGCGGCGGTGGGACGCTGATCAGCGCCGCCAAGGTGCGCCGGCCTGGGTTCGACTCCAACATTGCCTTCTTTCGCTGGTCAGTCGAGGGGCGCGAAGGCCTCGGTCACTACGAGCTGGTGCGTGAAGATGCCTGAGTCGGGTGAGAAAATCATGGCGGTGATCTCCGACTTCGGCGGCGTGCTGACGACGCCGCTGGTGGAGTCGTTCATGGCCTTCCAAGATAAGACCGGGATCACCACCGAGGTTCTCGGCAAGGGAATGCAGGCGGCCACCGAGGCTAACGGCGACAACCCGCTGTTCGAAATGGAGCGGGGCGAGATCACCGAGGTCGCCTTCCTGGAAAAGCTCACCGACAGCCTCGCACCGTTACTGGGACACCGCCCGGAGATGCACCGCTTCAAAGAGATCTACTTCGAGGCGCTCGAATCGAACCCGCCGATGATCGAGCTGATGCGCGAGTTGAAGGGGGCCGGCTACCGGATGGCGATGCTGACCAACAATGTGCGCGAGTGGGAGCCGCTGTGGCGACCGATGCTGCCGGTCGATGAGATCTTCGAGACCGTCGTCGACTCCGGCTTCGTCGGCTGCCGTAAGCCCGAATCGAAGATCTACGCGATCACCCTCGATCGGATCAGCCTTCCCGCCGAGTCCTGCCTCTTCGTCGACGACGTCAAGATCAACTGCGAGGGCGCGGAACGTGCCGGCATGACCGCCGTCCACTTCCAGAACAACGAGCAAGCGATCGCCGAGATTCGCCAAACCTTGGACAACTAGCCAGGGCGTGCAGGTCGGGGGATGCAGGGAGGATGACGAGGGGAGCGCACTTACGTGCGTGACCCGAGGAAGACGACTGAAGACCCCGAGATGGGCGCCGTGGCTAGTTGTCGCTGCCGGCGCGGTCCCAGATGTAAAGCTCTACGGCCTCTACGGCCAGCTCCATCAGGCGCGGCTGGGAGAGCAATTCGAGGACGAGCTCGAGAGCGTCGTCTTCGGTGACGCCGGCGTCGACGGCCTCCTCACCGCGGAAGCCGGCTGCCAGCTTCAGCGCCTCGCGGCGGTTCTCGCCGAGGGAGCCGAAGGCGCCCATGAGGAAGTCCCGATTGGGGACCGGCTGGCCAATCTCCAGCGAGCCGTGCCAGGCGGCGAGCATCGAGAGGTCGTGCTCGTCGAGCTCGGAGAGCGCTTTTGCGTAGTGAACCTCGAGCTCGTCGTCGGGAATCTCATCGACCCAGGAGCGCACTGCCTCGCCGAGAAGCTGGCGACGGGCCTCGCGTCCGATTGAGTCGGAAATCGCGCGGATTGCGTCGGCTGGGTCTACGAAGCAGAGGGACATTTGCTGCGCTCAATCTAGAGGGGACGGAAGACGTCAAAGCTGGGGCTGGAAATGCGCCATTTGCGGCTTCCTGGCGCGGCTTACGGGCCTCTCGAGAGCAGCCGGACGCGGACCTATCCTGGGTCGCTTCCGCCTATGTCGCTGAAACTGATCCACGGACCCCCAAACTCCGGTCGCGCCGACCGGATCCAGGCCCTCTTCCGCGAGGCGCTCGATCGCAATCCGGTCCTCATCCTGCCGACCCTCGACGACGTCTTTCGCTTCGAGCGCATCCTCTGTAAGTCGGGCGCCGCACTTGGCGGCTCCGTGATGACCTTCGGCGACCTCTTCCGCGAGGTGGCCCAATCCACTGGCGCGCCCGCGGGCGACGAGCTGACTCCAGCCCAACGGCTTGCAGCTGTATCGGCCGGAATCAGCGCGCAGCGGAATAGCCTGGGGCCACTGCGACGCTCATCGGCGCGGCTCGGCTTCGTGATCCCCTTCGAGCGCCTGCTCGACGAGCTGCAAAGCGCCGGCCTCGAGCCAGCATCGCTTGGCTCGGGAGCGCAGACGCTCGAGTCCTCGGCCTACCTCGGTGATCTAACTGCGCTGTTCGCCGCTTACGCCGAGGTGAGAGACCGACTCGGCCTGCTCGATGTGCACGGCGTCGCCTTGGCGGCGATCGAGTCGCTGCGGGCGATGCCGGCTGCGTGGCGTGGCCGGCCGGTCTTCATCTATGAGCCGGGTGAGCTCACCCCAAACCAGAGCCGGCTGATCGAGGTACTCAGCGCAGCCGCCGATGTCACGGTTGCCCTGCCCTATGAAGAGGACAATGCCGCCCTCGCCACGCGCAGCACGCTGCTGAGCAACCTGGCCAAGATCGCGACTGAGACCGAGGTCCTCCGCGGCCCAGCAGAGCCCGAACCCTTCGGCATCGATCCCCTGTTGGTCCACCTGCAGCGAGAGTTCGGCAGCGCCAAGCCCACGCGGCGCCCGGCAGACGGGGCACTGATCCTCTTGCGCTCAGCTGGCGAGCGCGGCGAGGCAGAGGCGATCGGCGCAGAGGCAGCTCAGCTGATCGCCGGCGGCGTCGATCCGACCACGATCGCGATCGCCGTACGTGACCCGACGCGGCGCGGGCCGTTGCTCGCCGCGGTGCTTGAGTCCTACGGCATCGGCGTGGCCTTGGAGGCCGAGGTGCCAGTGGCCGGAAGCTCTGTCGGCGGAGCGCTGATCGCGCTGCTGGAGACCGAGTTCGGAAGCGCCCGCGCCAGCGACCTGCTGCGCTTTCTGCGCGGACCTTCGGGGTTGTCCGCGGCGCGGGTGGACTGGTTCGAGCGCGCCGTCCGTCGCCACCGCTTGCAAAGCGCAGCAGCTGCCCTGGAGCTCTGGGTGGAGCGCTATGAGCGACTGCCCCGAGATATCGAGCGGCTCAGGCAGGCTGCGAGCGTCGGGCCCGGCGGGGTGGCGGCGGAGGCGGCCCGCCTCGCCGCGACGATGGCCTCGCGCCCGCTGCGCAGCGACGAAGACGGGCCAGCGCCGGAGCGTGGCGACGGCCTCGAGCTGCGCGCCGCTGCGGCCATCTCCACCGCTTGCGGCGATCTGGCCGCGCTCCCCGAACTGGCGCCAGCGCCGGAGGATCTGGCGGCGACTCTCCGTGAGCTTCGCTTCCGCGCTTGGAGCGGGCCAGTCGAGGGACGGGTGCGGATCGCCAGCCCCTACCGGCTGCGTGCCTCGCGCTTCGAGTACGCCTTCGTCGCCTCGCTCCAAGACGGTGAGTTCCCTCGCCGCGATCGTGGCGAGGACCCGTTCCTCTCCGAGGCGCAGCGAGTGGCGCTGGGCCTCGAGCCCCGCCGCGATCCCGACGCCGAGGAGCGCTACCTCTTTCACGCCTGCCTGGCGCTACCGAGCCGGCAGCTCTTCCTCTCCTACCGTGACAGCGACGAGAACGGGATCGCCGAGCCGCGCTCGCCCTTTCTCGATGACATCCGCCGCCTGCTCGAGCCACCCCCCGCGGACTCGGAGGACGATTCAGTCGAGGCCGAACTGACGATCGCCCGCGATCTGGCCCGGGTCGTCCACCCGCCTAGCCGGGCGCCGTCGGAGACTGAGCTGGCGCGCTCGATCGCCGCCCGCGGCTCCGCTGCCGACACCGAGACGCTGCTCACCGCCGCCGGCGTGACAGCCGACGCAGGCGAACGCATCGGACTACGCCTGGCAAGCGCACGGTTGGCTGAGGGGGCTAGCCGCGCGCCCGGCCCACTTTCCAATCCGGCGGTGCTCGACGCTCTCGCCGCGGTGCCCGCCTACGGCGGAACGACCCTAGAGGGATTCGACGTCTGCTCCTACCGCTGGTTCGTCTCGCACGAGCTCGATCCGCAGCCGCTTGACCCAACGCCCGACCCACTTGTCCAGGGCGGCCTCATGCACGCCGTGCTCGACCGCCTCTACAGCGAGCGACCCGGCGGCGACCCCCTGCCCCGCGCTGCTTCGCTGGGCGCCTGGGTCGAACGGGCACGGCAGCTGGTCGATGAAGTCGCAGTCGAACGCGAGATGGGAGCGCACCCAGCAGAGCGGGCGATTGCCCGGCGTGTCGAGGGGCTTCTGGCTCGCTTTCTCACCGACGAGGCCGGCCGGGAAACTGGCGGCTTCGAGCCCTGGCTGACGGAGGCCCGCTTCGGCGAGGCCGAGGAGGCAGAGCGGCCGGTGCTTGAGATTGACGGCTGGGGACTGCACGGGGCGATCGACCGGGTCGACCGCGACCCCGGCGGCCGTGCGCTCGTCCTCGACTACAAGCTCTCCCGCGTGGTTACTCCGCGTGAAAAGTTCGAGGAGCAGGCGAAGCTGCAGTTGCAGCTCTACCTGATCGCGGTTGCCGAGCATTGGGGCGCAGAAGCGATCGGCGGCCTCTACCACCCGCTGCGGGGAACCTCGTCGCGGCGCCCGCGCGGCGCCGTCCGCGAGGACGCCGCCGGCCAGCTCGGCTCCTACCGTCTCTACGACAAAGACGTGGTCGACCACGAGGGCTTCGAAGCAATGCTGGCCGACGCGCGCCGGCGCGCCGGTGAGATCGTCGCCCGCATGCGCCGCGGCGAGATCCGCCGCGATCCGGGGCCGCGCCAGGGTCTGCGCGGACACGACGTTTGCCCTGCCTTTTGCGACTTCGCCCCGATCTGCCGTCGCGACCGGGCGCCAGCCGATGAGGAGACCGAATGGGAGGAGCGATGAGTCGCCGCACTCCGACCCCGGAGCAGCTGCGAGCGATCGAGGCCCGCGGCCACGACGTCCTGGTCGAGGCCGGCGCCGGCACCGGCAAGACCGGGGTGATGGTCGACCGCTACTGCCGCCTTGTCTGCGATCTAGAGGTCTCTCCCGACGCAGTGCTGGCCTTCACCTTCACCGACAAGGCGGCAACCGAGTTGAGACAACGAATCCGCGCGGCGCTGGAGCTGCGTGCCACAGAGGGGTCCGAGCGCGCGCACGAGCTGCTGGCAACGCTTGGCGGCGCCTGGGTGACGACCATCCACGGCTTCTGCAACCGCTTGCTCGCTGGTCACCCGGTGGCCGCTGGCGTCGATCCACGCTTCCGCGTCCTCGACGGGCCGGAGACGGAGCGGGCAGCGCGCGAGGCCTTCGACGATGCCTTGGTGGAATTTCTCGCCAACGGCGAGGAGGCGCGCGAGCGGACCGTCGCCGCCTTTGAGATCGGCGGCCTGCGGGCGATCGTCAGCGGAATCCACGCCGAGCTGCGCAGCCGCGGGATTGCGGCGCCGCACCTACCCGATCCGCCGCCCGCCGATCCGGGGGCGGCTGTCCGCCGCGCCGCCTCGGTGGCGGCGGAGACACTTGAGGAGCTGAAGCCGACCAACTCCAATCGCGAACGGATCGAACGGGCGCTGGACGTGCTCGGCGCCGACGGGGGCGTCCCCAACCTCGACGAGCTTGCCGCGCTCAAGACCGACAGCAAGGCGAAATCGATGACCGCCTACCGGGAGGCGATCGATGCGGCGGTAGCCCGCACCGCCGAGGCCGGCGAGGGAAGCGAGGCATATCGCCACATCGCTGAGCTACTACAGCTCTTCGCGCGCCGCTTTGAGGCGGTCAAGGAGCGCCGCGAAGGACTCGACTTCGAGGACCTGCAGCTGCGCGCCGTCCGCCTGCTCGAACGCGAGGAGATCGGCAACGCCTACCGGGCGCGCTTCAGCCACCTGCTGGTCGACGAGTTCCAGGACACCAACCGGCTGCAGTTGCGGCTAATCGAGTCGCTGCGTGGGCCGCGGACCGAGCTGATGGTCGTCGGCGATGAGCTGCAATCGATCTACGGCTTCCGTCACGCCGACCTCGACGTCTTCCGCGAGCAGCGGCGCGCCGTCGAAGCAAGCGCCGAGGCCGAGGCGATGGAGCTGAGCGGCAACTTCCGCTCACGCCCGGAGGTGATCGGCGCGGTCAACGCAATCGGCGAGAAGCTGCTCGGCGAGGCCTTCCATCCACTCCGCGTCGGCGCTTCACCACAGCTATCGCAGCCGCCAGGCGAAGGCCCCGCGGTGGAGCTGCTGCTCACCGCCCGCGACGGCTGGGACGCCGAGGAGATCGACCTGGCACCGGCGACCGACGCCGACACGCCGCCGAACCACCTGGCCGAGGCGCGCTTCCTCGCGGCGCGGTTGCGCGATCTGGCTGACAAGGGCGTCGAGCGCGGCGAGATGGTCGTGCTACTGCGCGCCTTCACCCACCTTGACGCTTATGAGGACTCGCTTGAGCGCGCCGGCCTCCGTCCCTACACGATCGGCGGGCGTGGCTACTGGTCCCAACAGCAAGTGGCCGACGTCTGCGCCTTGCTGGCGACGATCGCCAACCCACTCGACGACCAGGCCCTGTTTGGCGCCCTGGCTTCCCCTGCTTGCGGCGCCGCGCCCGACACGCTTTGGCTGCTGCGCGCCGCGGCGGGACGGCGGCGGCACGTGTGGCCAGCGGTGAAGCAGGTGGCCGGACTGGATGAGGGCGAGCTCGACGAGCCCGATCGCCTGGAAGCGATCCCCGGGCCGGAGCGGGTACTGCTGAGTGCCTTTGCGCAGACGATTGCCGAGCTCCGCCTCAAAGCCGGGCGGCTATCGCTTGCTGGCCTGATCGACGCCGCCGTTACCCAGACCGGCTACGACCTCGCGGTCTTGATGCGGCCATCGGGCGAAGCACGCTTCGCCAACGTGCGCAAGCTAATGAGGCTCGCCGATGAGTTCGAGGCACGCGAGGGACGCGATCTACGCGGCCTGCTCAACTTCCTCTTTGCCCGCGCCGAAGCCGACACCGACGCGGAAGCGGCGAGCGCGATCGAGGGCCACGACGGAGTGCGGATCATGACCGTGCACAGCGCCAAGGGCCTCGAGTTCGGTGTCGTCGCCGTTCCCAACCTCTCGCGGCGGCTACTGGCCGGCTCGCGCCTGCCGCCGCTGACGCTCGGCCCCGAGAGCGATGAGCCACGGGTCGGACTACAGCTACGACGCCTCGGCGCCGCCTCGATCAACCTCTACGCGCACGAGCAGCTGGGTGCCGAGATGCAAGAGCGTGAAGCTGCAGAGGAGCTGCGCCTCTTCCATGTCGCCGCGACCCGGGCCCGCGAACGACTGATCTTCAGCGGCGTGGCGATGCCGAAACCAGGGCGGAACAATCAGCCCGGGACGGCGGTGGTCGAGCGGGTACTCGACGGCTTTGAGATCGACCGCGAGGAGGACTCGGTGATCGCGATCGCCGCCCCGCAGCCGCGCGAGGGGCTCGAACGCCAGCTTCGAAGGGTCGCAAATCGCCGTGCGCGTCAACCGGCCCTCGCGGGAGCGCGCCGCCGAGCTCACCAGGACGCGAAGCGAACCGAAGCAGGAGGTGCCGGCGGGCGTGGGACGAGCGCCACTACTGGAGCGCCATCCGCCGACGGTCCCCAACCGTCCCCTCTCTTACACCGCGATCGCCGCCTATGACGAGTGCGCCTATCGCTTCTACATGGAGCGCGTCCTCGACCTGAGCGACCGCGGTCGTCATTTGGACCGGATAGCGGCGGAAACGACGACCGCAAGGGCCGACGGAGAGGGGGCGCCACGAAGCGCGGGAGCAGCACGAGGGGCCGCCGTGCACTCATTGCTCGAGTGGAGCCAGGCCAACGAGTGGCGCGAGCCTGCCGCCGACCTCGTCCGACGCCACGCCGATGCAGCGGGGCTCGACCCGGCCGGCGGTCGCGAGGACGAACTGCTGACCCCAATCCGTGCCTGGCTCGACTCGGACCTGCTGCGCGAGCGAATCCTCGCCGCCGGCACGGCCTCCCGTGCAGAGGTGCCGCTATTGCTCGGCATCTCCAACGCGACCCTGCGCGGCTCGATCGACCTACTGATCGAGCGCGACGGCTCCCCGCCGCTGGTCGTCGACTACAAGACCGATCGCCTCGGCAGTTCGTCGCCGGCGGAACGCGCCGCCAAATACACCGCGCAGCGGGCGATTTACGCCCTGGCCGTTGCCGAGACCCGCGACGCGACCGAGGTCGAGGTCGCTTACGTCTTCCTCGAGCGGTCCGAGGAGCCGGTCATCGAGCTGCTCGACCGCAAAGCGATGACCCGGGGGCGCGAACAGCTCGCGGACACGATCGCCCGCATCAGCGCCGGTGAGTTCCCGGTCGCCCCGGTAGAGCGGAGAAGCTGGGAACTCTGCCGCGGCTGCCCGGCGCTAGGCCGGCTCTGCTCAGGACCGCCTGAGCCTCACCAGGGGATCGCAGGTACTCACGGCGCGTAGCGGTGATGAATCGCCAGGGCGTTGCCGTCGGGATCGGCAAAGAACGCCTGGTGGCAGACCCCCGAGTCGAGCGTGTCGGCCCTGAAGGCGACGCCTCGCGATTCGAGCTCGGCCCTAGCCGCCGCGACGTCGTCAACCCGGAACTCGATCGGGTGGTTGTTGGCCCGGAACTCGATGCCGAAAGCGTCCGACTGCATGATCGCGATCGTCAGGTTGCCGGTCTCGAACTCGACGCCGGGCATATCGCCCCAGCGCTTTGACTCCGGCAACCCGAGGACGCCGCTGTAGAACTCGATCGAGCGATCGAAGTCCTGGGTCGCCACGGTGATGAAATCGGTGCCGGTGATGAGGGGGGTCTGCGCAGTCACATCAACTCCTTCGGCTAGTTCTCACTTGGGGTCGGGGTGGCCTCGAGCTTGGCAGCAAGCTCGTCGAGCCGTAGCTCTTCGAGACCCTCGCTGACCGCGTCCAGCTCAGCTGAGCAATAGGTGACGAGCTCGCGGCCTTCGCGGCATAGATCGAGCGTTTCGCGCAGGCCAGCCTGGCCCGAATCGAGCCGGTCAATGATCTGCTCCAGCCGCTCGACCGCGGCCTCATAGGACTCCGGCTTCTCGCTCATCGATCGCTCCCGTCGGTGTCGATATCGGCGCCAACGGCTCGGTCGGCGAAGCGCAGTTTGACGCGCCCGGCGGCGATCGCGGCCGCGGCGCTGGTCACCGGCTCGCCGGCGGCATCCTCGGCCAGCGCGTAGCCACGCTCCAAGGTGCGCTCGGGTTCGTGGGCTCGGAACGCCACCTCGGTCCGCCGCAGTGCCTCGCGGCGGCTGTTCGCTTCAGCCCCGGCGGCACGGCGGGCGGCGCGCGAGAGAACAACGGAGGCAAGACGGCGCTGAAAAGCGCGACGCTCGGCCAAGCCCCGCTCAGAAGAGGCGCGAATCTCGCGCGTCTTCTGATTAAGCGCGATCCGCTCCCGCCGCAGGGCTCGGGCAGGTCCACGGGCCAGCGCCACCAAGTGGCGACTGCGACTGCCGACGGCTCCCTCCCCCACTCGCCGCAGCGCTGCAGCACTGCGCTCGAGGTCGCCGCGCGCGGCGCGACAGTCAAGTGGCACGGCGGCCTCGGCGGCATGGGTTGGGGTCGAGCAGGCGACCGCGGCAACGTCGTCGATCAAAGTCGAGTCGCGCTCGTGGCCGACGGCGCTGATCACCGGCACCCGCAACATCGCCACGGTGCGACAGAGAGTCTCGTCGCAGAAGGCCCAGAGGTCGGCAAGGCTGCCCCCGCCGCGGGTGACCACAATGGCCTCAACCGTCGGGGTCGCGGCAAGTTCCTGGATCGCCGCGGCGATCGCCGGTGCAGCGCGACGGTCCTGCACGGGCGCAAAGCCCCAGACGACGGTTCCAGCCCAGCTCCGCCGCTGCAAACCGGCGAGCAGATCCCGCCGAGCGGCACCGCTCTCCGCCGTCACCACGCCGATCGTTTTCGGCAGTCGCGGCCGCGCCAACTGCTTCTGCAGCTCGAACAGGCCCTCGGAGCGCAACTGCTTGCGCAAAGCCTCCAGACGGGCGAGCAGATCGCCCTCGCCGGCCAAGCGCACCTGGGTCGCCCGGAAGGCAAAGCTCGGCGAAGCCTGGCCGCCCCCTGGGTAGTAGTCGGGGCCGCCGCCGATCACGACTTCGGCACCGTCGCGCAGACCGCCGGCGGGCAAGCCGGCCTTCTCCAGGTCGTCGAGCCAGATCGCGCAGGGGACGGCGCCCTCGGCGTCACGCAGCTCGAAATAAGCTTGGACCTTGCTGCGCGAGACGCCGGTCACCTCGCCCACCAGGCGTACGCGTGCGCGTCGGCGCAGCTCCTCTTGCAGCTTGCGCGCGTAACGCCCGACGGGAAACGGCCCCGGTAGCTCTTCCACGCGCCGAGGCTACCCGGCACGCCAGCGGCGAGCCCACGACTTGAGCTCGGCAATCGCCGGGCGCAACTCCGCCCCCGCCTCGGTGAGCGAGTAGGTGACCCGCACCGGCGAGCCCTCTTCGACTTGGCGCTCGACCAGTCCCTCGCGCTCGAGCTCACGCAGGCGCCGCGAGAGCAGGCGGTCGGAGAGTCCCGGCACCGCCTTGGCGAGCTCACCGAAGCGCAGCGGACCCTCGGTCAGCGCAAAGACGATCGCCCCGGTCCAGCGTTTGCCGATCAGCTCGATCGCGTCGTGGAAATGAGGGCAGACGCCAAGGGGCTGCTCTTGCGCGGATGGTGCCTCCACTGCGACCACCTTACTGAACGTAAGTGACGGGGCCAGCGGCGTCGCCTGCTTGGATTCCCTTTATGACCGTTCTCGACTGGGCGATCATCGCTTTCACTATCGCCTTCGCCATGTGGGGCTACCGACAGGGCTTGATTGTCGGAATCCTCACCCTGCTTGGATTCGGTGCTGGTGCTCTAGCGGGCAGCCGGATCGGGCCGCTGCTGCTCAACGATGGCTCCAACTCCCCTTACGCACCGCTGTTTGCGGCGCTGGGAGCCCTACTCGTCGGTGCCCTGGTCGCGGTGACGCTGGAGAGCCTCGCCCTGGGCTTACGCGAGCGGCTGGTCCGCGGTCGCGTGCTTCACCTCGCCGACGGTGCCGGTGGCGCGGCGCTGATTTCCGCGGTGGCACTCGGGTTGATCTGGGTCTTTGGCGCCGTGGCACTGCATGCCCCGGGAACCGCCCAGCTGCGGGGCGACGTTCAGCGCTCACTGATCCTGCGCCGACTGAACGCTCTCTTGCCCCCCTCTGGGCCAGTAATCAACGCACTCAATCGCGTCGATCCGGCGCCCTCGATCACCGGCCCGATCACCCCTGTGGGGGCACCGGATCCGACGATCGGTGCCGATCCCGATGTGCGCCGCGCAAGCCAATCGGTGGTGCGCGTACTCGGCACCGCCTGCGGCCTCGGCGTCGAGGGGTCCGGCTGGGTCGCCCAACCCGGCCTTGTGGTCACCAACGCACACGTAGTAGCCGGTGAGGACGACACCACGGTGGCCACGATCGACGGCGCCTCCTTGGATGCCACCCCGGTTCACTACGACCCCGCCAACGACCTTGCCCTGTTGCGAATCGACGCCTCGATCCCCGCCCTGAAAATCGCCTCCGATCCGCAGCGCGGGACCGCGGGCGCTGTCCTCGGCTACCCCGAGAACGGCCCCTATGCGGTCGCCGCCGCCCGGCTAGGCGACACCAACACGGTGATCAGCGAGGACTCTTATGGCAACGGGCCGATCGATCGCTCGCTTGCCTTCCTCCGCGGCAGCGTCCGCAGCGGCAACTCCGGCGGCCCATTAGTCGACTACAAGGGCCAGGTGGTGGCCACCGTCTTCGCCGCCACCACCTCCGGCCCCCCGGGCGGCTTCGCCGTACCAAACGAGATAGTCCAACAAGCTCTCCTCAGCGAGACGACGGTCCCTATCGATACGGGTCCCTGCACGGGCTGAACGACGGAGAGGTCGGGTACTGCTCCCGGCGGCTTGTACTTTTTCGTCAATCCAATCTCGGACGGCCGCTTGCAAACCACCGAAAAAGTTGAGCCGGGAGCAGTACCCGACCTCTCCCCCCACTAAATTTCCCCACAGTGAAACCTCTGTCCACCGAGGTGGAGCGTCGGCGCCGTCTCCTCACCCGCGCTCTTCCCCTCATCGTCGTTGCGGTGATCGCCTTTGCGTTCGGCGCTTCGGCGGGTGCGCCAGGGTCACCCGAAAAGGAAACCGCCGCACGCTTCAGTGAAGCCTGGGAACACAAGGACTTCGGCGCGATGTACGAGGAGCTGAACGACGCCTCACGCCACTTGGTGGGCGAAAGCGAATTCGTCAAGGCCTATCGGGAAGCGGCTGAGATAGCAACGCTGCGCTCACTTGAATTGGATTCTCCAGGTGACCCCAGCAACGCGAACAGTGCCACCGTCGTGCCGGTTGCGGTCGAAGCCGGGACGGTCGCCTTCGGCAACGTCGCCGCCGACTTAAACGTCCCCTACGCCGATGGGGGTATCGCCTGGGACGCGAGCCTCGTCTTTCCCGGCCTCGAACCTGGCGAGCAGCTCGAAAACAGAATCGATCTCGCACCGCGGGCGCCAATCCTTGCCCGCGACGGCACGGCGCTCGCCGAAGGTCCGGCCGACGCCCGCGAACACCCGCTCGGCAGCTCCGCGATCGATGTCACCGGCGAAATCGGCACTGCCGAAGAAGAAGACATCCCAACGCTCGCTCGGCAGGGTTTCCCAGCCGGCACGCCGGTTGGTATCAGCGGCGTCGAGCAGGCGTTCAACCGGCGCCTTGCCGGTAAGCCGGGAGGCTCTCTACTCGCAGTTAGCGACGAAGGCGGCTCGGCGCGGATCCTTTCCCAGGCCGAACCACAGGCCGGAGCGGCGGTGAAGACGACGATCGACCCCGACCTGCAGGAAGCGGCGGTGTCCGGACTTGCCGGCCGAGCCGGCGGCGTCGCCGTGCTCGACGCCCGCAGCGGCGACGTCCGCGCGCTCGCCGGGCAGGCCTTCTCGGCGCCTCAACCGCCGGGGTCGACCTTCAAGACGATCACCACCACGGCCGCCCTCGAGAAAGGGGTCGTGTCGCTCGACGACGAATTCGAAATCGTCGACGGCGTTAACGTCGGCGGCCGCTTCATCAGCAACGCAAACGGTGAGTTCTGCGGCGGCACCTTCCGCGAAGCCTTCGCCGAGTCCTGCAACGCCGACTTCGCCCCACTGGGCCCGAAGATCGGCAACAACGAACTGGTCGGCACCGCCGAACGCTTCGGCTTCAACGCCCCGCTCACTCTCTACGCGCCAGAAATCGTCGCAGCAGTCGAACCGCCCGAGTCGACGATCCCGACCGAAATTGGCGACGAACTCGACCTCGGCGTAAGCGCCATCGGGCAAGGGGAAGTCTTGGCTACGCCGCTACAGATGGCGAGCGTCGCGCAGACGATCGGCAACGGCGGCGTTCGCGAGCCGACCTCGGTCGTCGCCAACCGCAAACTGCGACCCGAACCAAATTCGGTGCGGGTGATGTCAAGGAAGATCGCCGACGAACTGACCGAACTGATGATCGGCGTGGTCACCGAAGGTACCGGCTTTGCTGCCGCGATCCCCGAGGCGCAAGTGGCGGGGAAGACCGGCACTGCCGAGCTCGGGCCACGGCCGGGCAGCGAGGACGAAGAAGAACCCGAGCAGATCAAGGACGCCTGGTTCGCCGCCTTTGCCCCCGCCGAAAAGGCGAAGCTGGCGGTCGGGGTTCTTCTGGTTGAAGCCGAAGCGGCGGGTGGCGAAGTAGCTGCGCCGATAGCCGCCGAAGTCTTCTCTGCAGGCCTTTAAAGGCACACGGTTGGTCAGCCGATAGCCACAGGGATGTCTGCGACGCGAATCTCCTTCGTCCTTGCCTTTCTGGTTTCGGTGGCACTCAGCACCGCGACCTACTTAATCGTTCACCAGCTCACCGGTTCGATCCACGCCGCCATTGTTGCGGCATGTCTTGCATCGGTCGCCTTCTTGGCCGCTTGCATCGTGCGTGGCCAACTAGCCAGACGAAACCGCGTCGCCGAGGTGCAACGAGCTGTCACGACGCTGCGGTGTCCCACGCATGACGATGGCGGGGGAACCGTCACCGTGCGAAGCAATGGAAGACACCTCCGATTCATCGTCAACGGGTGCTGTGACCAGTTCGTAAAACTGGCGCAGGCTGAGATCGAGAAGACATACGAGCCGAAATGGACCTACTAGAGGTCGAGCGTGACGATGGCCGGACCTTCGGGGCCCGGGATCGAAAGCGTCAGCGGGCGGTTCTCAGACGCCGAGGCGGGCAGCTCGAAGAGGACCAGCGAGCCCTCGATTGGTCCCTGCTCGGGCGTCGAGTCGAGGATCGGAATCTGTTCTTGCGATTCGACCTTGCCGCCGAAGGGAAACGCGTAGAGGCTCTCGCTGGGAATCGCGTCGAAGGTCTCGTCTCCAGAATCAGTGATCGTGAACGAATCGGCCAACGTCTGCGTCTCTTCGCTCTTGTTCTGGACTTCGAGGAAGACGCCGAAGTAGCTGTGACCCTCGGGTGGTTCAGGCTGACCGACGAGGTAGGCGGAATCCTCGTTGTCCTTGGGGTTGAGGAAGCGCGAGAAGACAACGTTGTACTTGAGCTCACCTAGCTTCACCGGTTCTCCCTCGGGCACCTCCTTGGAGTCGCTCGAGTAGCCGCAGGCAGTGAACGCAAAGGCGGCCACCGCAAGCGCGAGCGCGGTGAGCAGCGACAACGTGATTCGGCGGCGGAGGACCATCGGCGGCGAGAGTCTATTAAGGCGCCCGGCAGCTCGCTCTACGGGATCCCGGTCGCGTGGGGGTTGCCGCCCGCCACCGCGATCGGAGCCGGGGCCGCCTCGCTGCTCTCGAGTTGGTCGCGGAGCCGCCGTAGCGCCTCACGCCAACCGCGCTGCACCGAGCCAGTATTGCCGGAGAGGGTCTCCAGCGCCCGGTCGAGCGGGTTCGACGGCTCGGTCCAGTGCGAGACCCTAACTCTGGTCAGGGAACCACTGCCTTCAGTCAGCTCCCAGACCGTGGTCGTGGGAATGCGGTTGGCGCGGCCGCCGCGGCCGTGCTCGATCAGCTTGTGCGGGGCCTCAAGCTCGTCGATCGCCGTATCCATCCAGACCGAGCGCAGTGGCGACTTAATCCGGAACCGCGCTCCGGCGCCCACTCCCTCCGACTCGATCCTGGTCAGATGAAAGCCGCTGAAAAAGTGGTCGGTGAAAGCAGGGCGAAGGGCCAGATCGGCGATCGTCGCGAAAATACGCTCGCGCGGGGCGTCGATCTCGATCTCTGCGTTAACCGGGCCCATCGGCGGGTAATTCTATGGGAATGCGGTGTGGAAAATTGCGGATGTGAGAACTTGGTAATCCGCTAGGATCGCTTGTAAGGCTCGAGGGAAGGAGCAGGTCATCTCCACCAGTCTCACCCCAGCATCCGATAGCTATGCCACCGGGACATTCCCCGGTCCTGGCACTTACTTCTGTCTCGAGTGCGGCTCTCATCTAGCCCTGCACGAGGATGACGAGCTGCCCTCCTGCCCTCGCTGCGGTGCCTCCAGCTTCCAGCTCGACTCGATCTTCGAGTCGATGCAGGAGCACGGCGGGACCACAGCCGAATTCGAAGCTCCGGTCGAGGCCGCCCCAACCAGCTGGTTAGACGGACTGCGAACGGATCTGGCTCCTGACAGCCGCCATCTTGTCTGCCGTGACGACGATGGCGAGGTGCTCGACTTCGACATCAGCCCTGGCTGGACCCGGATCGGCCGCAGCGTCACCGCCGACATCCGCCTCGACGATCCCAGCGTCTCACGCCGCCACGCCCTGATCGTCTCCGAACCTGGCGAGTCGCTGCGGGTGCTTGACGACCGCAGCCTCAACGGCGTCTTCCTCAACGGCGACCTGGTCGAGTGGGGCAAGATCGCCGCAGACGACGAGCTGGGGATCGGCCGCTACCGCCTCTTCGTACTCGAAAAAGGCTAAGTACGCAATTTCCGGCCTGCGGCGCCCGTAGGATGCCGTTCGTGGACTCCCCGCACGACCCGTCCATCGCAGCCGAGCAAGCCCGCGCCCGCCTCCACGAAGAGATCGAGCGGGTGCGTACGGGGGTCGAGGAGATGCTGGCCGAACAGGATGGTGGTATCGACGATGCCGAGTTACGCCGCGAGCTCGACGCCCTGCGCGAGGACACCAGGCTCTACGTCAAGAAGCGCCTCGGCAAGAGCGAAAAGCGCATCGACAAGCGCGTGGGCAAGCTGGAGCGCCGCATCGACCAGGTAGAGCAGGACCGCAAATATGCCGAGTGGCGTCTTCACACCAACACCGAGGCAATGCTCGACGGACTGCTGCGCGAGGTCCGCGCGATCGCCGACCTTCTGACTCGATCCCACTAGGACGATTCGGGCATGGCACGGCGGGGGAAGGGTCGCGTTCGTTCGAGGCTCGCCTCGCTGAAGAAGCCCACGAGCTGGGAGGGGTGGGCGACGGTGATCGGGCTGCCGCTCGGGGCCGTGCTCGGAATCCTCGCGCTCGTACACGCAGGTGGGAGCGATTCCCCACCCGCACCATCGCTGGCCCAGGTCGAACCGGTCGACCTCGTCGTCCACAACGGTGACGCTACCGAGGCGCCGCCGCGCCTGGAGATCCTCCTCCACAATATCGGCGATAAGCGGGCAGTTCTTAGCCGAGCGAATATCGAAATCCGCCGCGTCGCGTTATTGCGACAGTGCTTTTCTCAGGGCGATCTGCCGTTAAGCACCACTTACGCAGCCACGCTTCCGGCCAACGCGGCGCCAGGGCACGTCGTCCAAGCGCCACTCCACGAGCAGTTGGGCGGTGACGAGGCGGGTCGCTTTGCGATTGGGCTCGGCGTCCGAGCCGACCCGGCGAAATCGAGTTATTCGATAAGGGGAAAGCAGAACCTGGCGGGGCTTTATCTCTTCGAAATCGCGATCTCGCTGATCAGCGACGAGGGCGGCCAGCCCCTCAGCGTCGGCCGGGCGCTGGTGTCGCTGCCATCTACCCCAGAACCTCTCGGCTTTTACTGGGATCGTCCAACGGTGAAACAGCTGGTGCAGTACGACCAGGCGGTGGACCGAGGTGACGAAGTGGTGGGGAGTTCGACTTCCTTTCCGCCCTGGCCACCTGCTTGGACCAAGAAGTGCTGGTTCGCCAACACCAAGATCTTGAGGAGCATGCTCTCCTCCGATGCCAAGCGCTCGCCCACCCTGAAGGCCGTTGGGAACAGCATCATCACGCCGGAACCGTCCCTGCTCGAAGCGCCCGGCGACTGACCCGGCTCGCCGGCTGTAACGCCTACTCGGTCGAGATGCTTGGGTCCGCCTGGACCTTATGCGGCACGACCATGAGGAAGTTCTCGGCAGCCGTGGCGGCTAGCGAGCCCATCCGCTCGGCCTCCTCGTCCTGGCCGGTCGCACGCAGCTCGTCGGCGTAGTGAGAGAGCAGGTCGTCGATGTCGAGCTGACCCTCGGAGTCGATCTCTTTGAGCTCAACTTTGGCGCCCTCGCCGAGCCGCGCCTCGAGCGCCTCGCGGTCAATGCCAAAAGCGTTGTGGCGGACGTAGACGCGGCCGCCGGTCATCCCGGCGCAGGCCCAGGGGCCAAGGTCGCCGAGCACGATCGCGCGGCCCGAGGTCATGTACTCGAAGGCGAAGCCCTTGGCGTTGGCACGGTCAACGACGCAGCCGCGGCTGTCGTCCAGCTCCTCCTCCGGCTCGCCGCCGAGCACCACGTCGGCGCCGGAGAGGCGGATGCAGAAGCGCGAGTCGGCCGACCCCTGGACGAAGAGGCGGCCGCGTTGGGCGCCGTAGGCAAACGACTTGCCCACCGAGCCATTGAGGCGCTGGCCCTTGGCCCCCTTGCCCTTGAGCACGGCGAGGGTGCCGCCCAACATCGCCTTGCCGACACCGTCCTGGGCGCCGCCCTCGACCCGGATCGAGACGCCGTAGGCGTTGAAGGCGCCGAGGCCCTGACCGGCGACCGAGCCGCCGTTGAACTCGAGATCGGCGAGCACGTCGTCGGTCGACTCCGGGCCGCCGTCGAAGATGCGGGAGCGGGCGATCGCGCCGGCCAGCTCGGTGCCGAGCACGCGGTCGTTGGCGTCGGTGGCGCGCGGGAAGCGGTTGCTCACCGTGCTGCCCGAGCAGATTTCGCCGGCGAGCGCGCCGATCTGCGCCGAGGCCTGCTTGGCCTCCATCCGGATCGGCCGGGCGACGACGAGGCCGGCTTCGGCGCGCTCGTCGGCGACCTCCTCCGCCACCGGCAGATCGATCGGCTCAAGGTCGAGGAACTCCTCCAACGGCGTAATCAGCGGCGCCAGGTCGATCTGATCGTGATGGGAGATCTGTTCGAGTAGGTCGTAGCGACCGACCAGGTCCTGGGCGCGGTCGTAGCCGAGCGAGGCGACGACCTCCTTGACCTCCTCGCCCATCGCACCGAAGAAGCGGGCACAGCTCTCGGCGGCCACGTCGACCTCCTGCGGGGTGAACTTCTTCAGGCCGTGGTCCTGGGCCTGCTCAACCGTCTCGATCTGGGTGGCGATGCCGACGTGACAGGTGTCGAGCTGGCAGCCGCGGCAGATCGTGCAGCCGAGACTGACCATCGCCAGGGTGCCGAAACCGACCCGGTTTGCACCGAGGCAGTGCAGCTTGACGACGTCGTGGCCGGTGCGGTAGCCGCCGTCGGCCCAGATCTCAACCCGGTTGCGCAAGCCGGCCTCCATTAGCGCCCGGTGCACGGCGCGGGTACCGATATCGGAGGGCAGACCGACGTGGCGCAGCGCGTGCTGGCGGGCCGCGCCAGTGCCCCCCTCGAAACCGGAGAGGGTGATGATGTCGGCGCCCGCCTTGGCGATGCCGAGGCCGATCGTGCCGATGTTCGGCACGACGGGCACCTTGACCGAAACGCGCACGTCGGGGTTGACCGTCTTCAACTCGTCGATCAGCTCGGCGAGGTCCTCGATCGAGTAGAGGTCGTGGTTGTTGGAGGGCGAGATCAGATCGGTGCCGGGCGCCGCGTTACGCGCGGCGGCGACCTTCTCGGAGACCTTCTTGCCGGGCAGGTGACCACCCTCGCCGGGCTTGGCGCCCTGGCCGATCTTGATCTCAGCCAGATAGGAGGAGTTGATCATCTCCGCCGAAACGCCGAAACGCCCCGAGGCGACCTGCTGGCCGCGCCACTTGCGGTAGTGGCCGTACATGTCGCGGATCTCGCCACCCTCGCCGTTGACGCAGAGGACGTTGATCGATTTCGCCGCCTCGGCGTAGGCGCGAAAGGCGGGCTCGGACTGCGAACCGAAGCTCATCGAGGAGATCACCACGGGGTAGTCGTGGTGGCCGATGCCGGCATCGACCGTGGTCGGATCGACCGGGTCGCGGTCCCCCTTCAGGCCCATGATGTGGCGCATCGAGATCGGGCTCTGCGCCTCCAGATCCCGCACTTTCTCGGAATATTCGGCGTAGGAACCGGAGCCGTTGGCGGTGGCGATCGCCGCCTTGTAGACCTTGGGGTAGAAGCGGAAGGTCTTGGCCGGTTTGGCGTTCTCGTCGCTACAGAGGATGCGCGCCCGCTCGTTGCTGCTCTCGTCAAGGCCATCGAACCCGATGCCCGCCTTCTCGGAGGCGGCGAACGCCTCGGTCTGGAAAATCTCGGCCAGCTCCGGCTTGATCCCGATCGAGGAGAACTGGCGCGCGTAACCGCGCACCTCGTGGATCCCGATCGTCGAGATCACTTTCTCCATGCCCTTGGCGAGAGCGGCGCAGAGATTGCCGATGTCCTTGCGGTAGTCCTCGACGCAGATGACCTCGACCATCGTGTAGGGGCAGACGCCGTTGGCGCCGAGCCCGACGGCCAGCATCACGTCGTGGACGTTGCGCACCGCGGCGGAGCGCAGGACGATGCCGCAGCGCCGCCGCAAGTTCTCCTTTCCGGTCTCAACCCGGAACTGCTTCAGCGCCTGGTCGACCGCCGAGGTGGCGAGGTGGGGATCGAGGTAGCGCCGCTCGGCGTCATAGACGGTGCGGTCGGTCAGCACCAAGAGCTCGGCGCCGTCGCGGACCTTCTTCACCGCTTCCTGCTTGATCCGGTCGATCGCGCCGCGGGTCGTCTCCGACTCGAGCAGCGAGATGTCGACCGCGTCGGCGCGACCGCGGAACTCCTCCCAGAGATCCTCGAGCAGGTAAGTCTGGTTCTCGCGGGCGATCTGACGGTAGGTCTTGTCGGAGAGCGGCGCCATGCCGTGATGGCCACCGAGGATCACCGGGAAAGAGGTCTCGACGGTGCCGGTGTCCTCGCTGGCCGCGTTGATCGAGGGGCGGCGGCCGAAGACCGCGCGGGTCGAGAAGTGCTCCATCTCGCGCTCGCGGTCGATCGCCGGGTTGGTGACCACGGCAACCGTCTCCTTGAAGTAGTCGGCGAGGTTCTGGCGCTCAGGCGAGAGCGCCGCCAGCGGCCCGTCGTAGCCGAGCGACCCCACCGGCTCGGCCCCGTTAGAGGCCATCTGCTGGACCAATTTGACGTCGTCGCGCTGCCAGCCAAAGCCGGCGAGGACGCGATCGGCGACCTTGACCGGCTCTTCGGGGCCAGCGTCGGAGTAACCGGGCACGTCGGCTCCCTCAAGCGGGCCACCGGTCACCAGAGCACGGTCGTAGGGGGCGACCTCGTCGGCACCATTACGAGCAAGCCAGCGGTCGCGGACGAGGCGCAGCATCACGTCGTGGGAACGCAGGGTCGAGCAGCGCGCCCCGCGGTCGATCGAGACCATCGCCTTCTCGCCCGGGGCGAGCGGCTTCGGCTCGGCGACCATCTCGTTGAGGGCGACCACGCCGGGCTCGGAGCTGAAGACGAAGTCCTCGACGGTCTCGACCTGCCAGAGCGGCCGCAGGCCGAGCGCATCGGCGGAGAAGACGCACTCGTCGCTATGACGCGCGATCAGCGCCACCGGACCTTGCGAGAACGGGCCCATCGCCTGGCGCAGATACATGTAGAAACGGTGCAGATCCTCGGGCAGGGCACGGATCTCATTGACGATCGGCGGCAGGACCATCTCCATCGCCTCGGCGAGGCTGAGCCCGTCACGGTTGACCAGGGTGGCGATCGTCTGGTTGAGGTCCTGCGAGTCCGAGGAGCCGGGCTGGATCGGGACGCCGAGCATGCGCGCCTCCTGGCGCAGCTGTTCGACCGTGTTGATCTCGCCGTTGTGGCCGAGCACCGAGAACGGCTGGACCCGCTTGAACGAGGGCCAGGTGTTGGTCGAGTAGCGGTTGTGGCCGAAGGCGCCGATCGTCTCGAAGCGCTCGTCGCGCAGGTCGGGGTAGTACTCGCCGAGGATATTCGGCGCCCCCATCACCTTGTAGACGCAGATCGTCGCCGAGATCGAGGGGACGTGGACGCCGAGCTCGCGCTCGAGCTCGATCAGAAGGTCGAAGAGGACGCGATCGCGGTTCGAGGCGTCGGCGACGAGGCCGCCGACCTGCCAGAAGTGCGGCTCCTCCTCGCGCGCCGTCGGGCCAAGTGCCGGCGAGTTAACCACGCCGATGCGCTCGGCGAGGACCCGGAAGCCGCCCTGGCCGAGCAGTTCGCGAGCGTCGTGCTGAACCCGCTCAAGGTCCTGGGAGCGTTCGATGAAGACGTGGGCGACGGCGAAGGCGTCGTCGAGGGTCAGCGAGGGATCGTGGCCGCCGGTGCGGACCTCCTCGGCCCAGATCTTGCGCGGAATGTCGACCAGGAGGCCGCAGCCGTCACCCTCACCGTCGACGTTGCCGGCGCGGTGGAGCATCTTCTGCAGCGCCGGGATCGCGCGTTCGATCGGTTCGTGGCTCGGCGTCGCGTCCTTGCGCACCGAGGCATAGATCGCACAGGCGTCCTTGTCCTCGACGCTAGGGGGCGAGACGAGGGGCCGATAGGCACGCTCTGGCGAGTAGCGGACGGGGCCGTTCTCGCCGTGAAGCTCACGGGACTGGGTATCCGACATCTTTGACCTCCCGGTTTCCGCGCCTTCTTCGAGCGGGCGCGCGACGGGTTGACGAGTTGTCGGATTATAGGGACGAAAAGCCGCCGCGCCTAGGCCGAATCCGCGTCAATCGACTGTCGAGTCTGCATTTTCCCGCCATATGCGCGGGTAAATGCGACCTCGGGGGTTAGGCCCAGCCCATCGGCTCGTAGCCGCCGCCGGGCTGGACGCCGATCAGGAGTGCGGTGACCGGCGCATCGGAGCGATTGAGGATCGTGCGGCTGGCCGGCGGCTCGATCGAGACGAAGGTGCCGGCCGGCGCCGGGTGGTCCTCGCCCTCGAGGCGCATCACCGCCTCGCCTTCGAGCACGATGTAGAGCTCGACCTGGCCGCTCTGGGCCTCGTCATGCTCGGGAATCTGCCCGCCCGGGGCAATCTCGACCAGGTTGAAGCCGAAGGCAGAAGTGTCGAGTGCTTTGCGCGCCAGCTTCCAGGTCGAGTCCCCCGAACCCTCCATCGCCTCGAACTCATCGCGATGTTTGATCGTGTAGCCCGCCATCCCGAACCTTCCTGCGCCGCTCAACGGCTCCAGCCGGGTTCGGAAGCGTTCTTGGCCAGCACTTTTGGCTTGCCACCGCCATACGGAATGGTCACCACGTTGTGGCCGGGGCCCGGTTCAAAGCCGCCGGTGGCGCCGAGGACGAGCTTACCGTCGGCGGAGAGGTCGGTGCCGATGACGCCCTGCTCGGTCGCTTCGACTAGCGGGCGCTGGGCGCCGGTCCGGGGATTGACCGTGACCGCGTAAGTCGTGTCCTGCCCCTCGAACTGAGTCAGCAGCCGTTTGCCGTTGGCCGACCACTGGGTCGGATACAGGCCTTGCAGGAGCGGATCGACCTTGGTGTGGGTCAGGCGCTTTACCTGCTTCCCGGCCGGGTTCATCAGGTAGAGCTCGTTCTTCGGCCCGTATTGCCGCTGCTTGGCGCCGAGCAGCTTGACGAAGACGATCTTGCCGTTCGGA
Organism: uncultured Solirubrobacterales bacterium; assembly: GCA_963703175.1. Lineage (GTDB taxonomy): Bacteria > Actinomycetota > Thermoleophilia > Solirubrobacterales > 70-9 > VRUE01. The sequence goes on along the minus strand of OY969794.1, from coordinate 2,026,073 downwards.
CCCCAGAGGGGATAGGCCGAACGATGGTCCTGGGTGGTGGCCACCGGATGCGGCGCCTGGACCGGCGTACCGCCGGGAATGTCAAACCGGTAGACGTCGCTGCGCGGGGGGAACTTTTCGCTCGCCGCCCTGCCGTACACGATCTGTCCGCCTTGCCCGCTTTCGGGCGCGAAGCTGACTCCGAAGAAGAAGCCGCGCGCAATCGTCTGCTGGGCGCCGCTGATCACGTCGATCAGGACCAGGCGCTTGGGCCCGAGTTCAGGGCCGAGCACGGCGGCGACCGAGGCCGAGTCGGGCGACCAGGCAAAGTCGAAGACTTCACGCCAACCGACCGCCAGCCTGCTCACCGGGGCGCTGCCGTCCGCGGGCATCAGCATCAGACCGGGCTGCGAGGCACGCCCCTTGCCTTGATGGAGGAAGGCGACTATCCGGCCGTCCGGCGAGATACGCGGGTTGGATCCGCTTGCCAGCCGCCGTGCCCCCGATCCGTTGTCCGCCGCCGACCAGATGCTCGGGTTAAACGGGCTGCGGGAGAAGACCAGCGTCGCCTGGGCCACCGCCGGGGCGGCGGCAAACACAACCAACAACGCCAATGCGAGAACCCATCGAGGTCTGACCGGCACACCGCGATGTTAATTGCGACCGCGGCGGCGTCAACCAACGAGAAATCCCCAGGTGGCTCGTCAGGCAGCCACCCGTGCGGCCACTTCGAGCTCGACCACCCGATCTGGAGCCGCGAGGGCTGCCTGGGCCGCAGCACGTAGCCCCGGACCATCCAGCTCGTAGCGGTCGGCCGCTACATCAAGTAGAATCGAGGTGGTCAGCCGGATTCAGCAGCTCCACGTTGGCCGGAACCCCCTTTGCGAACCCGACCTGGCAGTAGCTGTCGTGGACAGAGTCCTGATGTTCGTAAAGATCGAACTCGATCAGGTCTATCGAGAGAGCATTCGCCTCGCTGTCGAAGTCTGCGCGCATCAGTTCCTCCGTTTATGGATTGTGATGACGAAATCTGGGTCGTCAAGCGCAATGACAACCCGGACTCGAATGCCCCGAATATAGCCGATGAAGCGAGGCTTTTCGTCGTCACGCCCCCCTTCTCAGGGCCCGACGACCGCTGCCGCCACGAGGCCGCCGCTTACGCCGAGGAAGGAGACGACCGCAAGCGAGCGATACCAGATCCGTTTCTCGATCTCCGGGTCGAAAGCGAGCGGGACGAAGAGGAACGGGTTGACGAAGGTGCCGAATACGAGCGCGACCCCGATCGCGGTCGGCAGGTCGGGGACGGCCAGACCGACGCCGATCAGGATCAGGCCCATCATCACGTAGTCGAGGTGCACTTGGCGGATCCGCTGCGGGGCGACGATGCCGATCCGGCTCAGCCACTCGCGCTTCTCCTCGCGGATCACCATCGCCCAACCGAGCAGGCCGCCGAGCGCCAGCTCGATCAGGCCGATCTGGATCATCCAGTCCACTCGAATCAGAGCTCGGGGACGTCGGCGCCCTGCGGGGTGAAGGGGATGCGGTGGATCTCCGCCCAGCCCTGGCAGCAGCCCTCCAGTTCTTCGCAGACCTTGCCGGCGTCCTGCCAGGTGGTCCAGACGAGAACGGTGGGGCCAGCGCCGGAGATCGTCGCACCGAGAGCGCCGAGATCGCGGGCGCCGTCGACCAGTTCCATCGAGCGGGGATAGAGATCGCGACGGCGGTCCTGGTGGATCTTGTCGGTGAGGCTGGCGGCGATCAGGCTGAGGTCGCCCTGGTTGAGGCCGAGCGTCAGCCGGGCGGCGGCGTAGACGTTGCCGAGCGCGTCGCTGAGCGGAATCTCGCTCGGGATCGCCTGGCGGGCAAGCTCGGTCGGAACTTCCTCCTCAAGCGGGATGACGAGGATGCCCTCGAGGCCGTCAGGCGGCGGGAAGCACGAAGCATCGGGCGGTCCATCGGCGGCGGGGTCGCAGATGACGAAGCCGCCGTAGATCGCGGCGGCGACGTTGTCGGGATGGCCCTCGAGCTCGCTGGCCCGGGCAAGCATCTCCTCCTGCGACAGGGCCAGCTCGTAGAGATGGTCGGCTGCCACCAAGCCAGCGACGATCGCCGCCGCGCTCGACCCAAGACCGCGGCCGAGCGGGATGGTCTGCTTGAGCCGAAAGGCGATCCCATCGGCTGAGTGCAGCGTCTCGAAGGCATGCACGACGAGGTTGTCGCGCCCGGTTGGCACGTCGAGTCCCCCAGGGTCGAAGCAGAACTCTCCCGTCTCCTCGACCTCCAGCTCGAGGAAGAGGTCGAGCGCCACCGCCATCACGTCGTAGCCCGGCCCGAGGTTGGCCGATGAGGCGGGCACGCGGACGAGTCGGTGGCGAGCGGTCAATCGAACACCGCGCGCTCCACGGCGCTGAGATCGTTTTCGCAGTTGATCACGGCAGGCGCTTTGGAGAGCGCCGTGTCGGGGTCCTTGAGGCCGTGGCCGGTGAGGACGCAGACGACGGACTCGGGCGGCGCGGAGCCCTCGGCTACCGGTAGGCCGTGAGCGAGCAAGCCGGCTACCGAGGCGGCCGAGGCCGGCTCGCAGAAAACTCCCTCGGTGGCGGCGAGCCAGCGGTAGGCGTCGAGGATCTGCTCGTCGGACACGGCCGCGACGCGACCACGCGAGCCGGTGAAGGCAGCCATCGCCTCCTCCCAACGGGCGGGGTTGCCGATCCGGATCGCCGAGGCGACCGTCTCCGGGTCTGCGACCGGCGCACCAGCGACCAGCGGCGCCGCCCCCTCGGCCTGGAAGCCGTAGACGATCGGAGCCACGCCGAGCTCTTCGAAGCCGCGCCAGTAGGCGGTCACGTTGCCGGCGTTGCCGACCGGGATCGCCAGTGCTCCGGGAGCCTCGCCGAGCTCCTCGACGACCTCGAACGCCGCAGTCTTCTGCCCCTCGATGCGGAAGGGGTTAACCGAGTTGACCAGCTCGATCGGATGCTTGTGGGCCAGCGCGCGGACGATCTGCAGCGCCTCGTCAAAGTTCCCCTGCAGGGCGACCACGCGGGCGCCGTGCATCAGCGCCTGGGCCAGCTTGCCGATCGCGATCTTGCCCTCGGGCACGATCACCGCGCCACGCATGCCGGCCCGGGCCGCGTAGGCCGCCGCACTGGCCGCCGTATTGCCAGTGGAGGCACAGATCACGGCCTCCGCCCCACGCCCCTTGGCGCGCGAGACCGCCACGGTCATCCCCCGGTCCTTGAACGACCCAGTCGGGTTGGCCCCCTCGAACTTGAGATAAGCCCGGACTTCAAGTCGCTCCGAGAGCCGCGGCGCCTCGATCAGCGGCGTCGAACCCTCGTTGAGACTCACGATGGGATCTCCGGGCTCCAGCGGCAAATGCTCCCTGTATCTCTCGATCAGGGGAACGGGACTCAAACGAACTCCTCCTCGATCACCCTGATGAAACGAGGTGAAGCGCGGATGTCGTCGAGCCGTCCGATCTCCTCGACCGCTGCGGCGAAGCGCGACTCCAGGCACTCGTGGACGACCATCACCAACCGCGCGTCCTCACCGATACCGCGCTGGACGACGCTCTTTACCGAGATCTCGTTCTCGCCGAGAACCTGGGCGATCCGCGCCAGAACTCCGGGCTCGTCGGCAACCTCGAGGTGAAGGTAGAAGGAGGAAGGGACATCGGTGACCAATGGCAGCTGCTCACGCGCCTCGTGGATCGGAGCGTCACCGGCGAGAATCGAGACGAGATCGCCCAGCACCGCCGAGGCGGTCTCGACGCCGCCAGCACCCGGACCCGACATAGTCACCTCGGTGATCGTCGGCGCCTCGACCATTACCGCGTTGAACGGCCCTCCGATAGGGGCCAGCGGATGACCGCTGTAGAGGAAGCAGGGGAAGACGCGAACGCTGATGCCGCCATCGCGGCGCTCGGCGACCCCGAGAAGCTTTAGCGAGAGGTCGAGCTCCTTGGCGTAAGCGAGGTCATCTGGCTGGATCGCCTCAATCCCCTCGTAAGCGACCTGGTCGAGGGTGACCGCGGTGTGGAAGGCGAGCCGGGCGAGGATCGCCATCTTCGCCGCGGCATCGGCCCCGTTGACGTCGTCGCTGGGGTCGGCCTCGGCGTATCCGAGTTCCTGTGCCCGCGCCAACACGTCCCCATAGGCCGCACCGCTGGCAGCCATCTCGCTGAGGATGAAGTTAGTAGTGCCGTTGACGATCCCGAATACCTTGTCGACCTCGGTCACGCCGAAGCTCTCCTGGATCGTGCGCACGATCGGGATAACGCCGGCAACTGCGGCCTCGAAGCGGAGCTGAACCCCCGCCTCACGGGCAATGCCAAAGAGCTCGTCACCGTGCTGGGCGAGCAGCTGCTTATTGGCGGTGACGACCGGCTTGCCTGCGCGCAGCGCGTCGATCACGTAGCCACGGGCGGGGTCGGTCCCGCCAATAAGCTCCACGATCACGTCGGAGCACGCGAGGATCTCGCTGAAGTCGCCCTCGCTACGGCTGAGCGTGCCCGCCAGCTCCGGTCGTCGCCCGGTCGTCGCCTCGACCGCGTCGGCACGCTCGCCAAGCAGCCCGGCGAAGGCAGCGCCGACCGTGCCGCGCCCAAGCAGCCCGATGCGGACTGGCTCAGACATCGCGGGAAGTCAGGTCCTCGTAGGACTCGCGCCGCACGACGACCCGCGCCTCACCATCACGGCAGAAGATCACCGGCGGCCTGGTGACGCCGTTGTAGTTGCTCGCCATCGCGTGGCCGTAGGCACCGGTTGCCGGGGTGACGAGGACATCGCCAACCGCGGGCGCGACCAGTGCTGCGTCGCGGACGAGTACATCTCCAGACTCGCAGTGCATACCCGCGATCGTCGCGGTGATGTCGGCGGCTGCGCCAGCACGATCGGCGATCAACGCCTCATAGCGGGACCCGTAGAGCATCGGCCGCATGTTGTCCGACATGCCACCGTCGACGGCAACATAAGTGCGAACACCGGGAATCTCCTTGACCGTGCCGACCCGGTAGGCGGTGAGCCCGGCGTTGCCGACCAGCGAGCGCCCGGGCTCGACCAGGATCCGTACACCCTCGCCAAAGACCTCGGCCACGCCGCGCACCTTGACATCGACGTAAGAGTCGATCGAGGGCGGCTCGTCCTCGGCGGTGTAAGCGATCCCAAGCCCACCGCCGACGTTAACCAGGCGACACCAATCGCCAGCCAACTCGCCGATCGCCCGGATCGCTAGCGCGTAGGACTCGAGCTCGAAGATCTGCGAGCCGATGTGGGCGTGCAGTCCGACCAGGTTGAGCACGTCGGAGCCCAGCACACGCTCAATCGCCCGCGCCGCCAGCCCGTCCTCGAGGCCGAAGCCAAACTTGGAGTCGAGTTGGCCGGTCTGGATGTAATCGTGGGTCGAGGGCTTGATCCCCGGCGTCACCCGTACCAACACGTCCTGGGGTTCCTCGAACAGCCGCTCGCAGCGCTCGATCTCATCGAAGGAGTCGAGGATCAGGTGACCGACGCCAGCCCGCGCCGCAAGCAGGATCTCCTCATCGCTCTTGTTGTTGCCGTGCATGTGAATGCGCGACGGATCGAAGCCGGCGCGCAGCGCGATGTGCAGCTCGCCACCCGAGGCGACGTCGACAGAGAGGCCCTCCTCGGCGAAGAGCCGGTAAGCGGCGGTGCAGGGGAACGACTTGCTGGCAAAAAGCACCTCGAAGTCGACCCCGCGCTGCTCAAAAGCCTCGCGGTAGGCCCGCGCCCGCGCCCGCATCTCATCCTCGGCGTAGATGTAGGCGGGGGTGCCGAACTCGGCGGCGAGCTCGACTACGTCACAGCCGGCGACCTCAAGATGGCCGCGCTCGTTCACGCGACTGCCCGCCGGATAAACCGGCGATCCCGCGATCGGGTCGGTAACCGCGCCTGCCTGTCCGCGCTCGGGCATGGGACGGCATTGTGACGGTTAAGGGCTTAGCTCCGGCTAGTGGCCCGCACCGAGCAAGCCGCCGACCGTTTCTTTGACTTTTTCGACGGTTTTATCGACCGTTTCGCCGACGGCCGATTCCGGGCCGGCGACGTTGTCGACGACTTCTTCGGTGACTTTGGTGACGCCGGTATTGCCGAGCGCCCCCCCAGTGGCTTCGTTTACGCCGGAGACGGTGTTGTTGACCGTGTTGGTCACGGTTTCCGAGGGGGAGGAGGTGCTGCTACCGCCCCCACCGCCCAAAGCAGAACCGGGCAATTTGGTCGCGCCCCCACTGCCATCAGCAGAGCGGTTGCCGCCACTGGACGCGCTGCTACCCGACGATCCTGAGGGCGCGGAGTTGGCGCCACCCCCGCCGCCGCCAGCGGGAGAGCCGGGGACGGACGCGCTCGGAGCGCTGGAGACAGGCGCGCCTGAGGTGGGCGAGCTCGAGGCCGGGCCGCTTCGGCCGAGACGGCTGCCGGCGTTCGCTCCAGCGCCACCCACACTCCCAGGAGCGCCATTGACCGCCCCCGCGCTCGCACCAGCGGCACTACCGGCGACGGCCGCCGCAGGACGAGCGGGAGCCACGGCGCTAGCGCTACTTGAGTCATCGCCCCCGCCGAGGCCAGCCAACGGCCAGTCCCGCAAAGACTGCAGCGACACGAGCAGAACGAAAGCAACCACGGCCATGCCGATCAGTGCCGTGCCGGATACCGCACCTGCCATGTAACTGCGGGCTTGGCGGACCACCTTGCCTCCGTCTCGCTTGCCACCGCTTGCTACCCAAGGGTCGCAGGAGCGAACCGCGCAGATATACCCATTAATTGAATTTTTGAGTGATTTTGGGTAGGCCCGTGCGCGCGGACGCCTACAGGTAGCCCATCGGGTCGGTCGGTGCGCCGTTGATCCGCACCTCGAAGTGGACGTGCGGACCGAAACAGTGGCCGGTGCAGTCGCTGTAGCCGATCACGTCGCCCTGGGAGACCTGCTGGCCGGCCGAGACGGCGAAGGTTTCCTGGTGCGCGTAGCAAGTCGAGAGCCCACCGCCGTGGTCGATGCAGGTGAAGTTGCCGTAGCCACCGCTGCTCGCCTCCGACTCGGTGAAGATCACGGTTCCCGAAGCGGCGGCGCGGATCGGCGTGCCGCTGGGAACGGCGATGTCGATTCCCTCGTGGAACTCGCTGCCGCCGAAGCGGGAACCGAAGCCGGAGACAACCGGGCCGTCAACCGGCCAGATCAAGCCGCTGCCGTTGCCGCCCTGGATCGGGCCCGCCGGCAGCGGCGCCGAGCCGGTACTGGCCAGCGTTGCCGCAAGTTCGGCCTGGATCGAGGCCACGTCGCCATCGAGGTCCTGTTCGGTTTCGGTGACCCTGGCGAGGGCGTCCTCGCGGCTGCGCCGGGCCTCGACCAGACTTGCCTGGCGCCGCTGCACGGCGGAGCGTGCGCTGGCCAGAGCCTGCTCTTCGGATGCGATTGCGTCCCGCGCCACTTCGATCCGGTCCTTTGCTGAGCGCAGGCGGGAGACGGTGCTCTTCACCTGGTTGCGCAGGTCGCGGACCCGGGTGACGACGGCTTCGTCGAGCCCGTGGATGCGGTTGAGGTACTCGGTGCGATTGACCAATTCGTCGTAGCCACCGGCTTCGACCAGCACGCTGAGGATGTCCGGGGTTCCGGTCTCATACATCGCCACCAGGCGCGCGCGCAGCGATACCAGCGCCCGTTTGAGGTGAGCCTTGACGACTGCCAGGTGCTTCTTGGCGACGTCCAGTTCGGCCACGGCGCTGTTCAACTCGGACTGCTTGGCGTCGAGCCGGACGCGCACTGCGGACTCCTGCGCGCGGAGCGCTGCGACCTCGCCGGTCAGCTGTTGAATCTGCTTGCGGTAATGCTCGATCGTCGACGTCAGGACGCCCTTACGCTCACGAACCTTCGAAAGCTTCGCTTCCTTGGAGTTGAGCGTCGATTCGAGGTCTTTGGCGGGCGCGGCGACGCTGCTGCACAGCAGCACGACGAACGCCGCCACGGCGACGACCAAGGCCGCCGAGGCAAGGCGAGTCTTGAGCATGGCGAGGGAGGCTAGCGAAGGCCGAAATTCGGCCGACCAGGCGCTTTATCCCTGCAAAGCGCCGTGCAGCTCAGGGGCTTTCGCAACCGAATCTCATGCAGCTACCGGCTCCTTAGCAGCAGCCTTCTCAGCCTCTTCGACCACTTCCGCCGCGTAACCGAGGCGCTCGCCATATTCGCGCGCCTGCATGCGCGAGATGACCATCCGCTGAATCTCCGCCGTGCCCTCGAACAGCTGGTAAATCTTGGCGTCGCGGAAGAACTTCTCCAGCGGCAACTCCGGGCTCCAAGCGTCGGGACCGACGAGGTCCATCAAGGTGGTCGTCGCCCACATCGTCACGTCGCCAGCCTTGAGCTTCGACATCGAGCCCTGGCCGCCGCGCATCGGAATGCCATTGCGGCCCATCCAGGCGGCCCGCTGGACCAGCAGGCGGGCAGCTTCGATCTCGGTCGCGACATCGGCCAGCGTCTGCTGGATCCGCTGCGTCTGCAGCAGCGGCACGCCGCCTTCCGAGCGCCCGTCGAGGTACTCAAGGGTCGACTCATAGGCGGCCTGGGCGATCCCCAGAGCCGAGGCGCCGACCAGCGGTCGGGTGATCTCGAAGGTCGCCAGCGCGTCAGCGCCGCGCGATTTCCTCCCTTCCCGCCCGCGCTGCAACTTCTTCTCAAGCTTCTCCTCGCCACCGAGCAGGTTCTCGGCCGGGATACGGCAGTCCTCGAGGACTATCTCGGCGGTGTGGGAGGCGCGGATGCCGAGCTTCGACTCCTTTTTGCCCTGGCTGAGGCCGGGCGTGTCTTTGCCGATGACGAAAGAGGCTTGGCCGCGGGTACCCAGGGCCGGGTCGACGGTGGCGACGACGACGTGGACGTCGGCGATGCCGCCGTTGGTGATGAAGACCTTGGTGCCGTTGAGGATCCACTCGTCACCGTCGCGCTTGGCGGTCGTCTTCAGGCTCTTGACGTCGGAGCCGGCCTGGGGCTCGGTGACGGCGTAAGCGCCGAGCTTGACCTCGTCGCCGGCACCGAAGCACTCGGGGACCCAGCGGGCGATCTGCTCGGGGGTGCCGGAGGAGGCAATGCCGGCGGCGGCAAGGCCGGAGCCGGAGATCGCCAAGGCGATGCCGGCGCAACCCCAGTGGAACTCTTCGGCCGAGATCACTTGCATCTGGCCGTCGGAATCCGAAGCCGAGCGCTGGATCGCCTCGAGACCTTGAAAGCCCTGTTTACGCGCCTCCTTGATTACCTCCCAGGGGGTGCTCTCCTCTTCGTCGTGCTTGCGCGCCGCGGGACGGATCACATCGCGGGCGAAGGCCCGGGCACGATCTTTGTAGTCCTGCTGCTCCTCGTTCAGTGCGAAATCCATCCGTCCCCCTCATCGAAGCGCTCGCTCGTTTGGTTGTTGATTGACTGGTCAGTCAACCAACCGAAAAGTTTAGCTGACCGACCAGCCAGCTTGGGCGCGCCTGGCGCTGAGCATCTCCGCGTCCTCGTCATTAGCGTGCCGTGAATGACGCGGCCGATCAACGCCGATGTACCCGGAGCGCCAGCTGCTCCCCAAGCGCCGACGCCGCGACGCAAGCCGATTCCGGGGGCGCTGAGGGCGATCGCCGGGCTGTTCATCCTCGCGATCGTCTTCATCGTCGCTGCGATCGTCGGCGGTGGCGGCGGCGAGCATGCCTCCGAAAGTCCCGCGCCGGTCGGCGAACCCCCCTCCTCTTCAGCTGAAACCACCTCCCAGACGCCCGAGGAGCTCGGCTATCCCGCCTTCGCCACCGCAAACACGACCCGGGTTGGAGGCAGCGATCCGGCCGCCAACGCCGCCGGCGTCGCCCTCGCCGCCTTCCCCTCGGCCGAGCCGGCGCAGCGACCTGCCGCGGTCACCCTTGTCGACGCAGATGACTGGCGCACCGCAATCGCCGCTTCGGTGCTGATGGCGGCACCGGTGGAAGCGCCGATCCTCGTCTCCGAAGCCGATGGGATGCCCGACGCGACCGTGGAAGCACTCTCCGCGCTGGACCCGCAAGGCAGCCGCGCGACGGGCGGAGCTCAGATCTTTGCGATCGGCGCGGCCGACGCCCCCGACGACAGAAGGGCAAAGCAAGTCCGGGCCGGTGGAGCTCGCGGCGCGGCGGCAATCGCGGCGCTGCGCGAAAAGCTGGTCGGCTCGCCGCCGAAACACATCGTCGTCGCCTCCGCAGCCGAGCCGGCTTTCGCCATGCCCGCCGCCGCCTGGGCGGCGCGCTCGGGCGACCCGGTGCTCTTCACCGGACGCGACAAGCTCACCCAGCAGACCGACGCCGAACTGAAAGCGCACCCGAATACGCCGGTCTACGTGCTCGGCCCATCCTCGGCGATCTCCTCTGGGGTGGTACGCGAAATCGGCAAGATCGCCGATCGAGTGCGGCGCGTCTCCGGCGAGGACCCGGTCTCCAACGCGATCGCGCTGGCCCGTTACGCCGACGGCAACTTTGGCTGGAACATCAACGACCCGGGTCACGGCTTCATCGTCGCCACCTCCGAGCAGCCGCTCGAAGCCGCAGCGGCGGCGCCCCTCTCGGCTTCGGGGACTTGGGGGCCGCTGTTGCTCACTGACGGTGCCGATACCCTTCCGGCTGCGCTGCGCGGATATCTGCTCGACGTCAAGCCGGGCTACACGACCGATCCGACGCGCGCCTTCTACAACCACGTTTGGGTGATCGGAGACCAGGAGGCCATCGACGTGAACGAGCAGGCCGAAATCGACGAGTTGGCGGCGCTGGCCAAGATCGGCGGCGAAGAATGAGCGAGGCGGAGAATCCCGACCTGCTCACCGCCGCGCATACCGTAACGGCCGAGGACGTTCGCGCCCTGGCCGGCGCCTCCACCCCGCACTTCGCACTGCAGGTGCGCAACCGCATCCGCCGCCTGATCGAGCCGCTGCCGGCCGGCCACCCGGCCCGGGCCGAAGGCGAACGCAAGATCGCCGAGCTGGAGGATCTGGCCGAGCACAGCGGCGACCCCCGCGGAACGATGGGCATCGGCCACTAATGAAGCAGATGGCGCCGGGTGTTTGGCGCCTGGACGAAGCCCCCAGGCCGCTGATCAACGTCTACCTCGCAGGGGACGTGCTGATCGATGCCGGCCGCAGCTGGGATGCGGGTCGGATCCGCAAGCAGACCGCCGGCCTCGGCCTCTCCCTGCTGGCGCTGACCCATGTCCATCCCGATCACCAGGGATCGGCGAAGTCGATCTGCGAAGAGCGCGGCATTCCGCTTGCCTGCCACGAGGACGACGTCGACACGATGGAAGGAAGAAGGCCGGTGGCCGCGACCTCGCATCCGATAGCGAAGTTCTACGCGCGGTTATGGGCGGGTCCTCCGCGCAAGGTCGACAGGGTGCTACGAGAGGGCGACGAGATAGCCGGCTTCCGTGTCATCCACGCGCCGGGGCACGCGCCTGGAGAGGTGATCTTCTTCCGCGAGTCCGACCGCGTTGCGATCTGCGGCGACGTGATCCGTAACATCTCCTATCTCACCCTCCGCGCCCGGCTCGACGAGCCGCCGGCGGACCTGACTCCGGACCCGACCGAGAACCGCCGCTCGATCCACAAGCTGGCTGACCTGAACCCCACCCAGATCCTCCCCGGTCACGGTCCGGCGGTAACCGACATCGGCGCCTTCGAGCGCTTCGTCGCCGCGCTGCTGAACTGAGTCGCTCCGCTACCCCAGGCCGGTCCACAGCCGGCTGATCACGTCGATCCGCTGGTCGAGCCAGCCGATCAGCGCGACGTCGGGACTGAGCGATGCCGGCGGTTTGGAGATCAGCGCGTCGCGCGCCAGTAGCCGTTTGAAATCGACCTCCACGGTCGAGCGGGGAGCTCCGGATGCGTCGTTGAAGACGACCCCTGCGTCGACCATCACCTTGATGAACTCGGAGGCGAGGACGCCGTAGGAGATCGTCGTCGGGTGAATGCCGTCGAGCGCGATCAGGCCGCCGGCGCTGCGCCCACCGGCGCCTGAAGCGAAGAACCGGGTGTCGGGGGGCGGGTTCAACGCAGCCAGCTCAGGGGGCAGGTCGTAAGGAGTCCACCACGGGGGCGGCGTCATCTGCGGATCTTCGACGTAGCGTCGCGATGCCAGCCGGTCGAGAATCCCGCAGACGTCGAGCAGGCGCCAGTCGCGCCCCTCGTCGCGACCGCGGGCCACGGTCTCGGCGATCGCCTCGTTGTACTGATCGATGGCGCTGTCCACGGCCCTAGCGTCTTCGTCGGTGAGGTAGGGATGGTCCTCTTCGGGATCGAAGTCGCGATCGGAGATCCAAGGCCGCGTGTAGTAGCGGAAGTAGCGCGACCCGGGGCTGACCTTGCCGCCAACGCCGCGGGCGAGCGGGGCGATCGTCACGTGCGGAACCGTCGCGAAGATCACGTGGCGCGCTCGGATCGCCCGCACCTCGTCGGCGACGAGCTGCAACTCCGCCTCGAAATGACTGGGACGCCAGACGTTGAAGGCCGCCTTTGCTTTGAGGTCTTGGTAACCGTCGCCGCTCCAGTGCACAGCGAGGCTGATCACGCTGCCGAGCGCGTTGTTGGCGCCGAGGAAGACGATCAGGGTCTCGATCCCGTCGCCGCTTCCATCTTCCTCGGTTCCCTCTTCACCCAAAGCAGCTGCGGCTTTGAACGGCGTCAGCCCGGCCCCCGACTTGTCCCGAGCAGAATCCAGCACCCGCATCGCTGCGATCGAGTCGGCGTTGCGGATCAACGGCACCGGCTTCCAACCGTCGGGCACGCGCCAGGCCGCAGCCGCGGTGTCGGCGGTGCGGCTGAGTGCATCGCGCAGATCCCAGCCGTATATCCCGAGGTTGTGGTTGATCCCCCGGGAAGGCGGCACTTTCGCCCCGGGGCCGTCGTCCCACCAGGCCTCGGCTTCGGCCAGATGCTGGCGCACCCGATAGATCGCCTGCGGCAGCTCCCACCAGGAGACCTGCGCGCCGAAGTGCTGCTCCAGTTCGGTGACGATCAACTCGATGTTGAGCGGGATCCCGCCGAAGGCGGGATAGGTAGGAAAGCGAAACTCGTCATAGCAGCCCAGCTCCCAGGCGATGATCGCGGGGTAGGAGATGTCGGTGTGGAAAATCGCGCCGCTCTGGAAGCCGTGGGAAAGCGAGTCACCGATTACGACCAGCCGGTTGCGTGGCTTGCCGCCACCGCTGGGCTTCACATCTTTGCCCAGGGTCGGATCGGTGATCGGTTCGCGAGCGCTGTCGGTGACCTTCACCTCGCTGGGGATCGGCTCCGACTTGCGACTGTCACTGCGGCCCTGCACCAGACATCTCCTCGCCTTCTACGGTGTGGCGCCGAATATAAACAAATAGTTAGGTGCTTGCCGAATGAGTAAGGAATCGTGTCTAATGACTGGATGAGCGCCGACCTTCAGCCCGGGGACGCGGAGCTGCTGAAGCGATTCCAGCCCTGCCTCCGCTACGACTCCCTGGAGTCCTACTTCGCCGACTCGGCCGAGGAGTGGGTTGTCAACCCGGGCAACAGGCTGCGAAGAGCCGACGGCGCCGTGCTCGCCGAAGCTGGGAATGGCCTGTCACTCGACTTCCTGCTGGCGGAGAAATACCCCAATGGCGAGGCCGTGCGGAGCACCGACGTAATCGAGGCGGCGGGCGACGATTTCAGCGAGCAGTACCAGGCGCTACGAAGCAAGCATCAGGACCTGCGCAACGTGATCTACGGCCGAATCGTGCGCGACGCACACGGAACTTGGCTTCAGTACTGGTTCTTCTTTTTCTTCAACGACTATCGACTGGCCCCCGGCGGCCTACATGAAGGCGACTGGGAGATGATCCAGCTCAAGCTCGATCACGACGAGACCGAGCCTCAGATGGCGGTCTACGCCCAGCACACCTTCTGCGAGGTGCGCTCCTGGCCCGAGGTGAAACGACTTGCCGAAGAGAAGGAGAACCCCACCCCCGAGGACCGGGACAGGCCACTCGTCTACCTCGGTCGAGGCTCACACGCCTCCTACTTCGAGCCCGGCTATCACCCGACCGACTTCTACGACCTCACCGACGGCAAGCGGCATCCGAAAAAGGAGGTGCGCCTGGAAGTCGTCAGCGAAAGCACCCACCCGTGGCTTTGGTGGCCCGGCCAGTGGGGCGGTTCGCGAGCCGGTGGAGATGGGCCGCACGCGCCTTGCCGGCACGAGCAGTGGGACGAACCGGACAAACTTCTGAGTAGAGATCCGGTAATCGTCGGTGAGAAGCCGCAACCCGACGAGCCGCGCCTATGGGCGCGGCGACGGCGAAACCGCCTCTTGCTCGAGTTCGATTTCTCACCGATGCCGGGCCTGCCGAAGCGGCTGATCGCCACCGTCAATTCCGAGGACGAGGCCAAGGTCTCACCTCAGACCTTCTACTTCACCCTTGCCGAAGTCGTGCTCGGCAGCCTGCAGACGCGGATCGTGCTCGACCCCGACAAGCACTACGACGTCTGGGTAGGCGTGGTCGACGCCAACAACCAGCCAACCCTCGCCCATCCCTTCTTCTTCGCTCCGAGCAAGGGACTCCTGGGGGTGCGCCGCCGCATCACGGCCGCAGCGGGCCGCCTCGTCCACCTCGTCCGGCTGGCCCTCTTCGGCAGCGATTAAAAAGGCGATTAACCATCCGCAAATGGGGTAGGGTCGGAGCATGAGGCGCCCTTCCCCATCGATGGTGGTAGCGATCATCGCCTTGGTCGTCGCTCTGGCAGGTAGCGCCTACGCCGCGCAAAACATCAACGGCGGGGCGATCAAGAAGCAGACGATCGGCGGCGGCAAGCTGAAGCAGAAGACGCTTACCGGCTTCCAGATCAACACCAACAAGCTCGGCACGGTGCCGTCGGCGAGGCGGGCGAGCCACACCTACTGGGCAGTGGTCAACAATCCGTCGAGTCCCGGGAACGCGGCGCTGGCCCGGGCAAGCGATGAAGGAATCTCGGCAACCGAGGGCGGCGGCGCGGTCACGGTCGCATTCCCGATCAACATCAGTGGCTGCGCCAACGTGGCGAGCCGCAACAACGCGGGCACGACGCCCCCGGGGGCGGGTTTCGCCCAAACCAATACCTCGCCGGCAAACGCCAACGCGATCGAAGTTCGCACCCGCGACGCAAAAGGCGATCCAGAAGACGCCGACTTTCACCTGCTCGTGGTCTGCCCCTAGGACGGGCAGCCGACCCGGCCCCAAAGCCAAGGTCAACTCGGGGCCGGGTCGGAGACGTGCCGGTGCTGCGAGGTCCATATGGGCATCGCAGCACCGGCACGTCTATGCTGGCGGCGATGAACGAGGATCACGGGTTCAAGGAGGGCGACAAGGTCTGGGTCGAGGACGGGGACGGCAAACACCACCCCGGGATCTTCGTCGGCAACAACGAAGCGTCGGGCTGGTTTGGCGGCGGACCCAGCGCTTACGTCGTCCATCCAGAGGCGCACAACGCCGAGGTCGTCTCGGTCTTCCGCATCACCCCGCGCGACGAGTAGCGGCACTCAGAGGCCTCAAAGCTCCTCGGCGAGCAGCTCCATCAGCAGGCTGTCGTGCCAGCCGTCGCCCTCCACATCGCGCTCGGAGCGCCGCATTACACCGACCGGTTTGAACCCGGCCTTCTCGTAGGCGCGAACCGCGGCGATGTTCTCGGTCGCTGGGTCGATCGTGATCCGGTGGTGGCCGCGCTCCTCGATCAAGATGCGCACCACGCGCCGCACAACCTCGCTGCCAACACCACGATTGTGCAGCGCAGGGTCGACGAACAAGTCGACTGAGGCATGACGATATTTAGGCTCGTTCTCCTCGCTGAACTGGGCCATCCCGGCAATCGCGCCATCGACTTCGATCGTCAGCCGAGTCGCCTCCGGCTCGTCGGTTAGGGGAAAACCCTCCTCAACCTCGTCCCACCATTGCCTGACCTGCGGCATTTCGCGGATGCGCCGCAGCTCGGCTACATCGCCGGGCTCGAGAGGGCGCAGAATCATCGGGTCGATTGTATGGTCGCGAGATGCTCGCCTACCTCTTCTGGCATCGCCCCAAAGCGGACGTCGATGCCACGGCCTACGAGGATGCACAGCGCTCTTTCCACGCGGCGATCGAGGTCCCGTCTGCCTCGTTCAAAATCACGCAGCTGCCGTTTGCCGACGGCGGTGGCTACGAGGACTGGTACCTAGTCGAGGATTGGGCAGATATTGGCGAGCTGAACGATGCAGCCGTCGACGCGGTCAGGGCCAGCGACCACGATCGCGGCGCCGCACTTGCCGCCGACGGCTGGGGCGGCATCTACTCGCTGCAGCGTGGGGCGGCACAGATCCCTGACGGCGTCGAGTGGTTCGACAAGGCGCGTGGCGAGCCGTCCGACGAGTTCATTGCCGCATTGCCCCAGGCCTCGGTCTGGCGCCGTCAACTGGTGCTTGGGCCAGCTCCGGAGTTCTGCGGAAGCGCGCCCGACTCGCCCGCACGCAAACGGCTCTAAGGCGGCAGGCGAGCCGACTTCATGTCGACGCGGTCGCCGCGGAAGGGCACCCCCTCGGCCACCAGGCGCTGCTTCTGCCGAGCGCCCTTGGCGAGCGAGCCGTCGGCCCGGACCACGCGCCACCAGGGCAAATCCGGATCGTCGCACTCGAACAGCACCGCACCGGCAAAGCGCGGCGCTCCCGGCGAGACGTCGCCGTAGGTCCGCACAAACCCCTCTGGGATCTCGCTTACACGAGCGAGCACTTCGAGCTCGCGAGCCTCTCCGCCTTTGCCGCTCAAGCCCCCGGGCCGAAGGCGTCGATCAGGCGGTTCTGGTACTCGCTCAGCTCCTCGGGGGAGATGAAGTAGGTCGGTGGGGTGAGGAAGAGGCCATCGGCGCGTTCGGCCGTCGCTTCGACCCGGGCGCGGACCTTGTCGAGCGGGCCCGCGGCACAGTAGGTCTCGACCATCTCGTCGCTGATCGCGGCTGGGACGCCCGGTAGGTCACCGCGCCGGAAGGCCTCCCCCGCGGCGACCGCGTTGTCGGCGAAGCCGTGCAGCTCCCAGAGCGGCATGTAGGTCTTGACCGTGGCGTAGAAGGAGATCGTGCGGCGGGCCATATCGATCGCCTGCGCCTCGTCATCGTCGATTGCGCAGCAGACAGTCGGCAGGTAGTCGAAGTCCTTGCGCTCGCGGCCGGAACGCTTCAGGCCCTCTTCAAAGGAGGAGACGACGACCTCGTCGATCCAGCGCAGGCTCTGAATCGGATGGCCGATCAGGCCGTCGGCGACGTCACCGGCCATCCGGCACATGCCGCCCTGCACGCCGGCGGTGTAAATCGGCACCGACTCACGCGGCGCTGGGTGCGGCCGCACCCAGCCCTTGATGTCGATGTCGTAGTACTCGCCCTCGTAGCGGATCGGCTCGCCCTTGCCCGCCTGCTGCATGATCAGCCGCGTCGCCTCGATCGCCTCGCGCAGGTGCGGCGCCGGTTTGCCGTACTCGGCGTTGTGCCAGGTTTCGTTCAGCCGTTTAACGCCGGAGCCGAGGCCAAGGCGGAAGCGCCCGCCCGACATCTCGTCGATGTCAAGCGCGCTGATCGCGACAATGAAGGGGCTGCGGGTGAACGCCCAGGCAATCCCAGTGGCGACGCCGATCTTCTCGGTGCGACCGGCGAGGTAGGCCGCCTGCGTCACCGAGGAGCGGAAGAGCTCCGGCGCCCAGACGCATTCGACCCCGGCCGCCTCGGCGCGCTTGGCTTCCGCCTCGAGGTCGGCGACCGTGACGCCGATCGCGGCAACCGAGATGCGGTCGAGAGCGGACAAGATCAGGCCGGTGCGGGGACCGGCGCCTCGGCGAGGATCAGGTCGGCGACCCGCTCGCGGTGCCAGCCGGCAGTACCGAACATCGCTGCGTTCGCTTTGCCCCGCTTGAGGAAGAAGTGGAGGTCGTGCTCCCAGGTGAAACCGATCCCGCCGTGAACCTGGATCGAAGCATCGGGAACGCGCCAGCCGGCGTCGGAGGCATAGGCCTTGGCCATCGAGGCGGCTAGCGGCAGCGAGTCGGGCTCAGCGTCCGCGGCCCAGGCGGCGCCGTAGACAGCGGAGCGAGCGTTCTCGGTCTCGAGCAGCATCTGGGCGCAGCGGTGGGATACCGCCTGGTACGCGCCAATCTGGCGGCCGAATTGCTGACGGTCTTTGGCGTACTCGACGGCCATTTCCATCGTCCGCTGCGCGATCCCGGTGGACTCAGCCGCAAGGGCGACACAGAGGCGGAAGAAGACCGGGTAGTAGTCGGGGCCCTCTGCTGGCAGCGTGTCGCCGGCCGCAACCTGGACGCCCTCGAAACGCACCGAGTAGATGCGGCGGGTCAGGTCGATCGACGGTTCCGCCGTGACGGTGACGCCATCGGCGCCGCTGTCGACGAGGTGGCGCTTGCCGTCGGAGGTGGCGACAACGAAGAAATCAGCCGCAGCGGCATCGGGCGCCAACACCTTCTCGCCGTCGAGGACCACCCCGTCGCCCGCAGGCTTCGCCTCCATCGTGAAGACACCGGGGTTACCGGGCGAACCGGCGTCCCAGAGCGCGGGCGCGCCGCGCTTCTCACCGGCGGCGAGTGGTCGCAGGTATCGCTCGCGCTGGTCGTCGGAGCCACAGTGGGTCAGCGCCAGGCCGACGAGCGTGGTCGAGAGCAGCGGCGAGGGAGCCAACGCGTAGCCCATCTCCTCGAAGAGGACGGCGAGGTCGACGATGCCGAGGCCCTGTCCTTCCCACTCCTCGGGCAGCGCCAGGCCGGGCCAGCCGAGCTCGGCCATCTCGTCCCAATCGGACTGCTCGAAGCCGTTCTCGCTCTCGGCCAGCTCGCGGATCCGCTCCGATTTGTAGCGGGCGGCGAGGAAATCGCGCGCGGTCGACTTGATCGCCTGCTGCTCGTCGGTGAGGTCGAAGTACATCGGGAAAAGCTCCTATCGCAGCCTCGGTAGACCAAGCACGCGCTCGGCGATGATGTTCTTGAGGATGTCGGTGGTGCCGCCCTCGATCGAGTTAGCGCGCGAACGCAGGAAGCCGTACTGCCAGGCGCCGTTGGCGACGGCGTGCTCGGCGCCCCGGTCGAGCGGCGCGTAGGCGCCCTCGATGTCGAGCGCCAGCTCGGCGATGCGCTGGTTGATGTCGGCCCACTGCCACTTACCGAGCGAGCCCTCGGGGCCAGGAATGCCCGACTGCATCGTCTTGGTCAGGCCGCGGTAGGCGTTCAGCCGCATCGTCTCGGCCTCGATGTGGAGCTGGGCGAGCCGGTCGCGAAGCAGCGCATCGTCAGCGGCGCTGCCGCCGTTGACGCGCGTCTCCTGCGCCAGCTCGGTGAGCCGCTTGAGGCTGTTGGAGATCTGCGAGATCGCGCCAAAGGCAAGGCCAGCGCGCTCGTTCATCAGCGTCGTGATCGCCACCGACCAGCCGTTGCCGACACCGCCGACGACATTCGCGTCGGGGATCCGGGCCTCCTCGATGAAGACCTCGTTGAACTCGCCCTCGCCAGTTATCTGGACCAGCGGTTTTGCTTCGACGCCGGGCTGATCCATGTCCATCAGAAAGTAGGTGAGGCCCTTGTGCTTGGGGGCATCGGGGTCGGTGCGGGCGACCAGCATGCACCACTTGGCGTACTGGGCGAAGGTCGTCCAGACCTTCTGCCCGGTGACGACCCATTCGTCGCCATCCTTTACCGCCTTCGTCTTCAACGACGCGAGGTCCGAGCCCGACTCGGGCTCGGAGAAGCCCTGGCACCAGATCTCCTCGGCGGTGAGGATCGGCTCCAGGTAGCGCTGCTTCTGCTCGTCGGTGCCGTGGGCGATCACGACCGGACCGCCCATCGCCAAACCGAGAACATTTGCCGGGCTCGGCGCTTCCTGGCGCGCCGCCTCGCCGACGAAGATCGCCTGCTCGATCAGGGTCGCGCCGCGGCCGCCGTACTCCTTCGGCCAGGAGATCCCGGCCCATCCCGCTTCGTGCAGCTTGCCCTGCCACTCGGTGCGGAAGGCCATGACCTCCTCGAGCCCAGCCTCAGGCTCCGGGCCCGGGTGGTTCTCTTCCAGCCAGGTCCGAACCTCGTCGCGGAACTCCAGCTCCGAAGGTGAGAGACTCAGGTCCATCGGTCGGGGAGACTACTGGCTAAGCGGCCAGTCGCCTAGATCCTCTCTATGAGAGTGCCGGTTCCGAGGCCGCCGCCGCAGCACATCGTCACCAGACCCATCTCTTTGTCGGTGCGCTCCATCTCGTGCAGCAGGGTGGTGATCAGGCGGGCGCCGGTCGAGCCGAGCGGGTGCCCGAGGGCGATCGCGCCACCGTTGACGTTGACCCGGTCCATGTCGGGATCGAGCTCGCGGCGCCAGGCGGCGACGACCGAGGCGAAGGCCTCGTTGATCTCGACCAGGTCGATGTCGTCCATCTTCATCCCGTTGCGCTCGAGCAGCTTTTCGGTCGCCGGAATCGGGCCGGTCAGCATGATCACTGGGTCGACCCCGACGGTGGTTTGGTCATAGATCCGTGCTCGTGGCTTCAGGCCCAATGCGTCGGCCTTCTCGCGCGCCATCAGCAGCACCGCGGCGGCGCCGTCCGATACCTGGGAGGAGTTGCCGGCGGTGATCTTGCCGCCCTCCTTGAATGCCGGCTTCAAGTTGGCGAGGCCCTCCAGGGTCGTCTCGCGCAGGCCCTGGTCGGTGACGTAGGTGTCGCCGTTGACGGCGAAGGGCACGATCTCACGCTCGAAGCGGCCCTCCTCGGTCGCCTTGGCGGCGAACTCCTGGGAACGGACGCCTAGCTCATCGAGCTCGGAGCGAGGGATCTCCCATTTGTCGGCGATCATCTCGGCCGAGAGGCCCTGGGGGATCAAGTTGTAGCGCTCCATCAGCTCCGGCGAGAACGGGTTGCCGTGCTCTTTCATCACCTCATAGCCGTCGGCGAAGGAGATGTGGCCCATGTGCTCGACACCGGAGCCGATCGCGACGTCGTGGACGCCGGTGGCAATCAGCGCCGCGGCGAAATTGACCGCTTGCTGAGCGGAGCCGCACTGGCGGTCGATCGTCGTTGCGGGCGTCTCGATCGGCAGGCCGGCCTCGAGCCAAGCGTTGCGGCCGATGTTGACCCCCTGCTCGCCGAATTGCTGAGCGCAGCCGGTGACGACGTCGCCGGTCTCGGCGGGATCGACGCCGGAGCGCTCGAAGAGCTCACCGTAGACCTTGGACAGCAGGTTCGAAGGATGGATGTCTTTGTAGTAGCCCTTCTCGGGGTGACCGCGTCCGATCGGCGTACGGACCGCCTCGACGATTACGACCTCGCGGCCGCCGAACTTGCCATTTCCGTTGCCTGACATCGAAGCCTCCGTTCGCTGATTGACCGGTCAATCAACTTTAGCGCGCCGCAACATGATAGGAACCCGTCTCCAATGAGCGGGACGGGATACGAGAGTCCAGGGATCGCCGGCAGCGGGGCCATCGCCACCGGCCTCGCCGCTGTTGCCACGATCACCGGCGACACGATTTTGCTGGCTCGCAGTGAGGCGTCTGCCTGGCGAGCCGAGGAGAAGGTCGTTGCCGCCTGCGCCAAGATCGAGGGGGCCGAGGCTTCGCGGCTGCGGGTCACCACCGATCCCAAAGATCTCGCCGATTGCGACATTGTCGTCGAGGCGGTGATTGAGGAGGTCGAGCCGAAGGCCGAGGTGCTGAGCGCCGTCGCCGCAGCCTGCCCCAACGCCGACCTGGCCACGACGACCTCTTCGCTGAGCATCGCCGAGATCGCGACTGCCGCCGAGATCACCGGCCGCCTCTTTGGCCTGCACGTCTTCAACCCGGTGCCGCGGATGAAGCTGGTCGAGGTCTGCTTCCCCGACAGCGGCGAGGAGACCCGCGAGCGAGCGCTCGCCTGGTGCGCGGCAATGGGCAAGACCGCGGTCGAGGTTCCCGACCAAGCCGGCTTCGTCGTCAACCGCCTGCTCTTCCCCTACCTCTTCGACGCCGTGCGGCTGATCGAGCGCACCGGCATGGAGGCGGGCGAGGTCGACTCCTGCATGAAGCTCGGCGCCGGCCACCCGATGGGACCGCTGGCCCTGCTCGACTTCGTCGGCCTCGACGTCTCGGAGGCGATCGGCGACGCCCTTTACGCCGACTCCTCAGACCCGGCGCACAAGCCGCCCGGTCTGATGGTCCAGATGGCCGGCGAAGGCAAACTGGGCCGCAAGTCCGGCGCCGGTTTTTATAGCTACGACTAGCTATCGGCCAGCAATGTCCCAAATTACGTCTGCCGGCGAGCAGCCCTGACGGCGGGCGGTCGCCTCGATTTCCTCCCAGGGGAGCTCGGCTTCCGGCAAGTCGTCCCAGCGGGCTAGGTCGAGTGCCTCGACCGCTCCTTTGAGCGCCGGGCCTAGATGCTCCTCGGAGCGCAGCAACGCCCTCAGGACCTCAAGCTGCTTGTCGCTCATGCGCACAACCCACATGCGATACCTCCAGGGTTAGGCGATACGCGGGTTGCTCAGGAAACCTAGGCCGCAGGGCGGACGGAATCTCCGGAGCCACTTATGCGCACCGCCTCGACCCGATTCTCGCGAACCGACTCGACCCGGATCGTGTAGCCCTTGGCGGTGATCGCGTCGCCGCGCTTCGGTAGCCGGCCAAGCTCGCCAAAGACGTAGCCGCCGATCGAGTTGTAGGCGTCGGTGTCGACCGGAAGCTCGATCCCACGGTCGGCGAGATCGCCAAGCGAGACATGGCCGCGAACGAACCATTCGCCACCGGCGAGTTGGCGCAGCGCCGCGGCGCGCGGATCGGTCTCATCCTCGATCTCCCCCACCACCTCCTCGAGAATGTCCTCGACGGTGACGATGCCGACCGTGCGGCCGTACTCGTCGACGACCACCGAGAGCGACGTGCGCTGCACCTGCAGATCGTGAAGCAGGTCGTCCAGTGGGCGGGTCTCAGGGACGATGACCGCCTCACGCACGACCGGCTCAATCTTCGCCTCGGGCCCGTCGCTCATGTAGAGGCGGGCGAGGCTGTTGTTGTGGACGATCCCCTTGACCCGATCGGGGTTGTCGTCCTCGATCACCACCAGTCGCGTGTGGCCCGAGGTGACGCAGCGCCGTAGCGCCGTCTCAACCGTCTCCGAAGCGTCAACCGTGACCACTGCCGGGATCGGCGTCATCACCTCGCGCGCCTGCTGCTCGTGCAGGTGGAAGACGCCACCGAGCATCCCCGCCTCGCCCGGGTCGAGCGTCCCCCCCACCCGCGAACTATCGATGATCTGCTTCAGGTCCTCGGCAGTGTGCTTCTCATCGATGTTGGTGGGGTCGACGCCGAAGAGGCGGACGATCGAGTTGGAGATCGCGCTCAGCCCCATCGTCAAAGGGGCGGTGGCAAGACGGAACCAATTGAGCGGACGCGAGACGCGGCGCGCCGTTCGCTCGGCATTGTTGATCGCCAGCATCTTCGGCACCTGCTCGCCAATGCTGATGTGGAGCGCGGTGACCAAGGCAAAGGCGATGCCAACCGAGAGCGCAACCGCGGCGCCGTGCGAGAGGCCGCCGAAGACGGGCTCAAGCAATGCTGCCAATGATGGCTCGCCGAGGAAGCCGATGCCGATCGAGGCGATCGTGATCCCGATCTGACACGCGGAGAGCGATTCGTCGATCTCGTCGAGCTGGCTGACGACCGTGTCGGCGCCGCTCTCTCCTTCCTCAGCCAGCTGTTCGATTTTGCCGCGCCTGGTCCGCACCAGCGCGAACTCGGCCGCGACGAAGAAGCCGTTGATCGCGACCAGCAAAAGCAGCAGGACAAGCAGCAGGACGCTCATCGGAGGCTATGTAGCCCGGTACTTCGGGGAAGGTCGTCTTCGGCCATTCGGCAATTGATGAATATAGCTTTCTCGCCCGCGGAACGGCGAGACTGACATATTGAGGCTCTTATGCGCATCGCCAGCCTGGTTCCATCAGCGACGGAGATGCTGTTCGCCCTTGGTTTGGGCGACAGCGTGGTTGCCGTCACCCACGAGTGCGATTTCCCGGCACAGGCGCGAGCGCTGCCGCACCTGACCCGCACCGTCCTCGGCGAGGGTCTCAGCGCCAGCGAGATCGACACTGCGGTGAAGGCGACCGTCGGCGAAGGCCAGGCGCTGTACGAGCTGGACGAGGAGCTGCTCGCCGAGCTCGCTCCCGACCTGATCGTCACCCAGGCGATCTGCGATGTCTGCGCCGTCTCTTACGAGGACGTAGTCGAGGTCGCCGCGCGGCTGCCCAGCCAGCCAAAGGTCCTGCAGCAGGATCCGAGCACGCTGGGCGAGATGCTCGAGGACGTTATCCGCCTCGGCGAGGCCACCGACCTGGAGTCCGAGGCCCACCTGGTGCGGGGCGAGCTGGAGGGTCGGCTGGCAACGGTCCGGGCCGGCGTCTCGGGAACCAACCTGCCGCGGGTGATCGCCCTGGAGTGGCTTGACCCGCCCTTCGTTGGCGGCCACTGGATCCCGGAGATGATCTCGATCGCCGGCGGCGACGACGTCGCCGGCCCGCCCGGCCTCAAGTCGCCCGAAGTCCAGTGGGGCGCGCTCTCGGGCCTCGGCCCCGACGTAGTGATTGCGATGCCGTGCGGCTGGTACGTGAGCGAATCGCACGCCCAAGCGGTCGAGCACTGGGACCGGATTTCCAGGCTCGGCGCCGGCCGCGTGGTCGCCGTCGACGCCGCATCGACCTTCTCGCGACCTGGGCCAAGGCTGGTCGACGGCGTCGAGCTGCTCGGCCACATCCTCCACCCCGATCTGATCGACCCGCCGGGCAACATAGGCTTCGCCGAAGTGCGCGCTCCTCTGTGACCCGATGGACCCGCCCGGCAGGGGTTCCACTTAACTTTTTCGGTGTATCGCGGATGGGCTGACGCCCGAAGCCGTCGACGAAAAAGTACAAGACGTTCCACCCCTGCCGGGCGGGTCCATCACGAAACCGCTACGGCTGAAGCTATGGAGAAGAAGCCGATCGCCACCATCGCCAGAAGCTCCATCGGCAGGTGTCGCTCGCCCAGCATGCCGCGCTCGCCGGCGAGGATGAAGAGGGCGCAGAGAACGCCTCCGACGAGCCCACCAAGGTGGCCGCCGATGCTGATTTCGGGGCTACCAAGGGTGAACACCAGGTTGAGCACCAGGATGATGCCAATCGAGGAGGCAAGCGCATCGACCCCGCGACTGCGAGCGATGATGAAGGTGGCGCCGAAGATGCCGAAGATCGCCCCAGACGCACCGATCGTCAGAGAGTCGGGGCTAAGCAGAACCGCGCCTAACGAGCCAGCAAGTAGCGAGACGAAGTAAATCGCGACGAAACGGGCCGTTCCGATTCCCGGCTCAAGTATCCGGCCGAGGAAGAAGAGGGCAAACATGTTGAAGCCGACATGAAAGAGGTTCGCGTGGAGGAAGCCGCTGGTGAGCAGCCGATACCACTCGCCTTCGGCGACGAAGGGACCGAACAAGCCGAAATCAAAGATGAGCGAGCTGCCACGGGGACTCAGGCCACCGCCTCCACCGGCAACCTCGGCCAGGAACACAGCCACATTGATCGCGATCAGGACAAAGGTGGCGGGAGCCCGGGCAAACAGCGAGGCCTCGCCCACTCCCCGCACAACCCGCGTCCGCTGCTTCGAGCACTCCGGACAGCGCATCCCGACCGGGGTCGGAGTCATGCAGTCGGGGCAGATCGGCCGCCCACAGTTTGAGCAGGAGACCGCCGTCTCGCGGTTTGGATGTCGGTAGCAAGTCTGCGTCATTGCGGACGAGGAGCCTACAATCGCCGCCGCATGGAGCAGGCGAGCCCCGCACGGCTGTACGCGACGCTGGTCGGTACGGCGCTGGTGATCTATGGCATCGTCGGCTTCTTCTACGACTCGTCGTTCGCCCGCCCGGACGACCTTCGCGAAGCGCTCGGCCTGTTCTCAGTCAACGGCTGGGCCAATGTCTTCCACATGCTCACCGGCGCCCTCGGTCTACTAGTCGCCGGCTTCGCCTCGCGACGCTACGCGATCTGGACGACCGCCATCTACACGGCGATCGCCGTGTTCGGCTTCGTCTAGCGCCGTGAAATGGACTGTTGTGGCCCTTATGGGGGCTACAAGAGTCCATCTTGCGCTTAGAACCCCTTAGGGACGGATGCGGGAAGCGATATCGCGGACGCCGCTCTTGGTCTGCTGACGACCGCGGCGGCGCATCTCCAGCAGGACGAGAGCCCCCGTGGCGATCCCGCCGGCCCCGACGGCGACCACCGGCCGCACCCAGTTGCGCGGATCGCGCAACGCCCGCAACTCGCTCTCGGAGAGCTCCTCGGCCCAATCGGAGAGCTCCTCGGCAGCGGCCTGGGTGACGGCGGCAAGCGTGTCCTCGAAGCGCCCCGAGAGCCGCTCGGGCGGCTCAATCGGCCGCAGTGCGTCGCCGAGCAGCCGCTCGACGTCCCAGGTGCTGCCGCTCAGGTTCTCGCTCGCCTCACTCATCGCTCATCTCCTCCTCCAACTGTTTGATCGCGCGATGGATCAAGACCTTGGTGGCGCCGTCGGTCCGTCCCAGCGCACGGGCGATCTCGCGGTTGTCCATGCCTAGGGCGAAGCGCATGATCAGCGCGTCGCGGCGGTCGTCGGGCAGGTTGTCGAGCTTCGCGATCACCTGGCGAAGCTCCTCGCGTCCCTCGGCGATCGCCTCGGTGCTGTGTCGGGCCGGAATCGGGTCGGCGTTTTCCAACGGCGTTTGCGGCCGCCGCGAGCGGTCGCGGTAGTAATTGAGCGCCAAGTTGTGGGCGATGCGGATCAGCCAGGGACGCAGCGGCCGCCCATCGGACTCGCGCCGCGCCCGGTCGAAGTGGCGGTAGGCCTGCAGGAAAGCCTGCTCGGTCAGGTCCTCGGCGTCGTGCTGGTTGCCGACTCGGTAGTAGGAGTAGGAGTAGACGTCCTTGAGGTGGTCGCGGTAGAGCTCTTCGAAGGCGCGGTCGAGCTCCGCCTTGGCAGCCGGGTTGAGGCTGGCTGGCTCGACGTTCTCTTTGCTGCCGCTCACGGGCGAAGCCTAGATGGTGCGTTCCGAGCTTCACGCGGCCGCCTTCTTCGAGCGCTCGACCAAGCGCAGGCTCGCGACCCAGGCCTCGGCGTCGATCTCGCCGCGAATCAGCGCCGCCAGCCCGTTCAGCGCGTCCGCCGGACTACCCGAGTCCGATATCGCCTGAGCCAGCAGCGGCACGGCGTCGAGGCCCTCGGAGGCCTGACCGATCATGGCCGGGATCTCTGTCGCCGGGGTACCCCGGCCAAGCAGCTCGCCGGCGCGGCGGTTGCGCCCCGAGGGGGCAAGCACGGTCGCCGTCAAGTCCCCGACCCCAGCCAGCCCGGAGAAGGTCTCCAGCTCGGCGCCGCGCGAGATCGCGTAGTCGATGCACTCGCGCCAAACCTGAGCGGCAGCTATGCCGGCGGCATTGAGGCCGTAAGGCTCAGTCGCCGCGGCGGCGAGGGCGGCTGCATTCTTCGCCGCGCCCGCCATCTCCACCCCGGTGACGTCACGCGAGCGCTCGCAGACAAGGCCGGCGCGGTCAAATACCTCGCCGAGCTGGTCGCGCAGGTCGGCGTCGCCTGAGCCGAGGACAAGCGCGGCGGAGCCGGACACGGCCTCGCGCGCATGGGCGGGACCACCTAGGCAGGCGACCGCACGGGCGCGAATCCTTTCGCCGACGTACTCGGCCGGCAGCTGGCCCAGCGGCGCAATCAATCCCTTGGTCAGCAGCAGCACCGAGGAGCGGTCGCTGACCCGGTCGGCGATCGCGCCAACCGCCTGCGGCAGCGAGCCCGAGGGAATCGCCATGCAGACCAAGTCGAGCCCGGCCAGCTCGATCTCCGAGGCCGGGCGGACGAGTAGCGAATCGGGCAGCTCGACCCCCTCCAGGTAGCGGCGGTTTTCGCCTGCCTCCAGCATTTCCGTGGCTTGCCCGGCGGTGCGGGCGCCGAGCTGTACCTCGAGCCCACCGCGGGCAAGCAGCACGGCGACCGCCGTACCCCAGCTGCCGGCGCCGATCACGGCGGCACGGCGCATTGGCGGCAGGCCGCCCATCTCTTCCCACTGCAGCAGGACGTTGGGCCAGATCCGTGCCGTCACCGACTCGGCCAATGGCGGCGAGGGCTCCTCGACCCGAGGGAAGGTCATCGCCTTACCCAG
This sequence comes from uncultured Solirubrobacterales bacterium, assembly GCA_963703175.1. Taxonomy (GTDB): domain Bacteria; phylum Actinomycetota; class Thermoleophilia; order Solirubrobacterales; family 70-9; genus VRUE01. The sequence goes on along the minus strand of OY969794.1, from coordinate 1,997,919 downwards.
TCGCACCCGCACCTGACGTGGGCGGATGCGCCAGCCGCGGCGCACGTGCTCGCTGCCGTAAACCGCGGTAGGGACGACCGGGGCGCCGGTCTGTAGCGCCAGCCTGCCAACGCCGCGCTTCGGCGTCGCCAGGGTGCCGCGGCGGATCCGCGTCCCCTCGGGGAAGATGCAGACGGTGCCGCCGCGATCGACCGTGAGCCGGGCCGTCTCCATCGCCATCTCGTCCGATTCGCCACGACGGATCGGGAAAGCGCCGAGCCGCGAGAGCAACCAGCCCTGCCAGCGACGCTCGAACAGCTCGATCTTGGCGACGTAGTTCATCGGCCGTCGCCAGGGCAACGCGGCGCCTATCGCGAAGGGGTCGAGGAAGCTGCGGTGGTTGGCGGCGACGATCAGGCCGCCGCTGACGCGCCCGTACTCGCGCCCGGTGCGGCCGAGGCGGAAGTAGACGAGGAAGAACGGCGTCATGAAGACCCGTGCCAGCAGGTAGAGGGGCCAGTTGACGCTGTGGCGCCGGGTGAAGCCGTGGTAGCGCTGAAGGCGTTCTTCGGTCACTAAACAGCGCTACACGGGTGAGGGACAGTGGTTACCGCGGGCGGGTCCTGTCGGCGCAGGGCAATCAGCGGGCGGGTCCTGTCACGGCAGGGGACCCACCGCCCCTTCCGGTCGCTAAAGCGTCCTCAGGGGCGGTCCCCCCTACCGCGCCACCCGCCCGAGAGGCCTACCAAGCGGACTCGATCAGCTGCTCGAGGTCGTCACGGGAAGGTGGTTCCGGCGTGAATGCGAGCTCGGGGCGCACGAGCATTGAGTCGAGAGCTTGGTCGAGCTTCGAGTGGTCGGCGCCTTGTGTGGCTAGGCCGGATGGGTTGCCGCCCAGGTCGAGGATGCGGGCTTCGATCCCGGCAGGGTCGGTGCCCAGTGCCTCGGCCAGTGAGGCAAGTTGGTCGGGGGCGCGCGGGACCATGAAGGCCATCACCCGAGGCAGGATCGCGGCGTTGGTCTCGGCGTGGGGGCTGCCGCAGATACGCACCAGCGTCTGGCAGATCACGTGGTGCATGCCGAAGGCGGCGGAGTCGATCGCGTAGGCGCTGAGCAGAGAGCCCTGGGTGAGCGCGGCACGGTTGCGCTCCTCCCGTGGTTCACTGAGCGAGCCGGAGATCAGCTCGGCGCCGCGCAGCGCGGTCATCTGCGAGACCGGATTGGCGAAGGGCGTGTAGAGCGAGTCGGCGCCGTGGGCGAGGCTGTTCATCGCACTTGCGCGCAGCGCCACCTCGGGTTGGCTGGTCATCGCGGCGGGGTCGGCGATCGCCAGCTCGGGTCGCACCATCGCGCGCACGCGAGACTCGGCGCCGGTGGGCAGACGATGGATCCCGGTCAGCTCGGCCCCAGAGAGCGTGGTCGGGATCGCCGCGACCCGAGCTCCCGTAACCGCGGCCACCGCCTTGGCGGAATCGATCGTGCGACCGCCGCCGAAGGCGACGAGTTGCGGCGCCTGTACCCGGTCTAGGAGTGCCGCCGCGGCCTCCGGCACCTGGCCGGTCGGGACGGCGTGAACGGCCTGGGCAGCGGCCTCGAGCTCGGGCGCGCCGAGCAGGGCGCGCGGGGTCGTCAGCAGCTCGAAGTCGGCGAAGCCGTACTCGTGGAGCAACTGCGGCGCTTGGGTGACGCCATCGTGGCGCAGAACGACGACCCGGCCGGCGTCCCGCCAAACGAAGTTTCCGTTCACCCGGCCTTCGCGGCGCGAGGGTTGACGACCGGGCGCAGGTTCGGTTCGACCTCGGCTCGCAGATGCTCGTAGTCAGGCGGCAGCGAGAGCTTCTCGCCAAGGTGCTCGAGCGGCTCGTCGACCGTAAAGCCCGGCCCCAGCGTCGCGATCTCGAAGAGAACGCCACTCGGCTCACGGAAGTAGATCGAGCGGAAGTAGAAGCGGTCGATTACCGGCGTCACCTGCGCCCCGGCCGAGACCGCCTTCTCGCGCCATGCTTCGTGCTCCTCGATCGAGGAGGCCCAAGCGACGTGGTGGACGCTGCCGGCACCCTGCAGCGAGCGCTCCTGCGGCGAATCGTCGTAGATATAGAGACCGCCGCGCTTCTCGCCGCGCGCCTCCCAGCCGTCGCCGGTCCGCTCGAACTCGAGCGCCTCGAGTAGGCGGGCACTGGCGTCGGGGGCGCCGCTGTAGGCGCGGACGGCGTGGAAGCCTTGCAGCGCGAGCTCGCCCGGGACCTCGGGGTGGTCGGCGATCAGCGGCGCATCCTCAACCGTGGTGACGAGCAGCTCGTGATCGAGTCCCTCGGGATCGGAGAAGCGCAGGCTCTCCCCGGTGCGCTCGGTCTCGACCCCGTGGGCACCGAGTCGGTCGGCCCAGAAATCGAGCGACTGCGGCGAGCCGACCCGCCAAAGAATCCGATGCACGTCGCCGCTTCCGGCCCGCCCGTCGGGCACGCCGGGGAACTCGAAGAAGGTCAGATCGGTGCCAGCGCTGCCCTGCTCATCGGCAAAGAAGAGGTGGTAGACGGTCGGGTTGCCCTGGTTAACCGTTTTCTTCACCAGGCGCAGGCCCATCACCCCGGCGTAGAAGTCGACGTTCTTCTGCGCGTCGGCAGTAATCGCAGTGATGTGGTGGATTCCTTCCAGCTTCACACCAGTCACGTATAGCATCCTTAAGTGATGAGCCGCGCAAGGCGACGCAGCATCAAAGCCCTCGTGGTGCTCGGCTCTCTGCTGGCCTTCCTCAGCGTCTTCGCGATCTGGACCGAGCGCCAGGCGCTCAACACCGACGACTGGGTCGATACCAGCGGCCGGTTGATCCAGAACGAAGAGGTCCGCGCGGCGGTCAGCAGCTACCTGATCGACCAGCTCTACGAAAACGTCAACGTCGAAAAAGAACTTGAAGACATCCTGCCCGGCGAAACCAAGCAGCTGGCCGGTCCCGTGTCCGGCGGACTGCGCCAGGTGGCCGGCGGCGGCGCCGAACAGGTGCTGCAGAGCACGACCGCAGAAGAACTCTGGAAGGACGCCAACCGTGCCGCCCACGAACAGCTCCTGGCCGTGTTGGAAAACAAGAAAGAAGCGGTCTCGACCGCGGAAGGGAACGTCACCCTCAACCTCGGCAGCCTGGTGACCAACCTGGCCAGCCAAGTCGGGATCGGGGCCAAGCTCGCAGAAAAACTCCCGCCCGATGCCGGCCAGGTGACGATTCTGCGTTCCGACCAGCTGAAGACGGCGCAGGACATCGCCGTGGGCATCAAGGGACTGGCGCTGGTCCTCTCTCTGCTGACTTTGCTCACTTTCGGTCTCGCGATCTACCTCTCCAAAGAGGGCCGCTGGGTGACCGTGCTCTTCTGCGGGATCGGGCTGGTGGCGGCCGGCTTCGCGGTAATCGTCTTCCGCTCGGTCGCCGGTGGGATCGTCGTCGACCAGCTCGTCACCGACGAAAGCGTCAAGCCCGCCGCCGAAGCGACCTGGTCTATCGGCACCTCACTGATGACCAGCATCGCGACCACGGTGATCGTCTTCGGCGTCCTCCTGGGGATCGCCGGTTGGCTGGGGTCACCGACCGGATCGGCGCGTTCCAGTCGCCGCTTCATGGCGCCGGTCCTTCGCGACTACATCCCTTACGTCTATACCGGCCTGGTGATCGTCGTCTGCATCTACTTCCTCTCCGCCTCGGTCCAGAACCTGCGCTCCTTCTTGACGACCTTGGTGATCGCTGCCTTCGCTGCCTTCGGCATCCACGAGCTACGTCGCCAATCCGAGGAGGAATTTCCCGACGCGCAGATGGCCGACTACTTCGGCGGCGCGAAGGACCGCATGGTCGACGCAGTGAAGAGCGCCAATATCGGCGAGCGGGCCTCAAAACTGCGCCTGCCGGAGATGCGCAAAGCAAGCGACGGTGACGCCAATGTGTCCGCTCCGACGCCGGCCCCAGCCGAGCCTGCGCCAAGCGACGACGACGCCCGTCTGCGCCGGCTCTCGCAGCTGGCTGAACTGCGTGACAAGGGAGTCCTCACCGACGAGGAGTTTGCCGCCGAGAAGGCCCGCGTCCTGGGTGGCACAGACTCCTGAAGTTGGTAACTGGCCAGCCAGCCAGTAGTATCGGATCGTGGCTGAGCAGCCAGAGAACGCGGCGGCGGCGCGGAGTCTCGAGCACGAGCTCGTGCTCGAGCGAGAGCACTGGATCGACGGCCCACCCCATGCCCTGTTCGAGCAGATGCGCGAGCGCTGCCCAGTCCACTGGACCTCTGAAGTCACTGAGCTCCCGGAGGCCGCGGGCTTCTGGTCGGTGACGACGGCCGACGACGTCCACGCGGTCAGCCGTGACTGGGAGACTTACTCATCCGAACTGGGTGGCGTCGTCGCGATTGACGAGGTCTTCCCGATAGAGCTGGCGCGGGCGATGTTCATCGGCATGGACCCGCCCAAGCACGACCGGCTCAAGGCCCTCTTCCAGGCTGGCTTCACGCCGAAGCGAATCGCTGCCCACGAGGAGTCGATCCGCAAGATCGCCGTCGAGGTGCTCGACCGCCTCGAGGGTCGCGAAACGTGCGACCTGGTCACCGACGTCGCCCAACCCGTGGTGTCGCGAGTGATCGGCAGCTTCATGGGGATCCCGGAGGAGGACGACGCGGCCTGGGCGGAGTTGATGAACCAGGCGCTGGCGGCGAGCGACCCGGACTACAGCCCGGACGGCCCCGACAGCATCGAAGCGGTAATCCAGAACGCCGTCACCGAAATCTTCGCTCGCTGCAGCGCGATGATCGCCGAGCGACGCAAGAACCCGACCGACGATCTGACGACCGTCCTCGTCAACGCCGAGGTCGAAGGCGAGAAACTCGAGGAGCACGAGATCGTGATGGGCTTCTTCCTCCTCGTCGCCGCCGGCAACGACAGCACCAAGGCGACCTACTGCAGCGGGATGCGGGCGCTGCTGGAAGACGCCGACCAACGCCGGCTCGTAGTCGAGGACCCGTCCTTGATTCCGGGCGTGGTCGAGGAGTCGCTGCGAATGTTCCCCGCCTTCGCTCACTTCCGCCGTACCGCGACCAAGGACATCGTTCTGAACGGTCAGGAGATCAAGCAGGGCGAGAAGGTTGTGATGTGGTACGCGTCCTCGAATCGCGACGCCAGTCGCTACGAGGACCCCGACCGCTTCGACATTCACCGCAATCCAGACCACCAGGCCTTCGGCGCCGGTGGACGCCACTTCTGCCTCGGCACCGCCCTGGCCCGCCTCGAGTTGAAGATCCTCATCGAGGAGACCCTCGCCCGCTACCCCGGCATGACCCTGGACGGCAAACCGACCTTCGTCGAGTCCGCCTTCCTCAATCAGCTCAAAACGCTCCCCGTCCGACTCACGGCCTAGATCGAGCCAGCGGATAGCTTTCCTAAGCCCGCCCCCGGATTTGAACCGGGAACCCCTTCCTTACAAGGGAAGCGCTCTGCCAATTGAGCTAGGCGGGCATCTAACCGAATATAGAGGGGGTGATTGACGGCGTGGGAACGGAAGCAGTCACTTTCAGGTATCTGAAGCCTGGCGAAGGAAGCGTCCTGACCGACGCAATCCGCGCCGCTTACGGCGATACCTACGACGTGCGTTGGGTCTATGACCCCGCCGAAGTCGAGGCAAAATTGGCCACCGGGACCTACGTCTCCTGGGTGGCAGAGTCAAGCGACGGCGATCTGCTCTGCCACGAGGGAATGAGCCTGGCGGCAGCTGGTGACGCAGTCGGCCACTCGGGCCAGGCGGTGACGATGCCGGCGGCACGCGGCCAGCATCTCTTCACGCGGACCAAGAAACACTTGATGGACTGGGCAACCGAGCGAGGCCTAGCGGGTATGTACAGCGAGGCGACGGCGGCCCACCCCTATAGCCAGCGCGCCAACCTAGAGCTAGGTGCCCACGAGACCGGATTCCTGCTCGGCTGGATTCCGGCGTCGGTATCGAACGACGCGGCAACCGACCAGCGACCGCGCCGCCAATCGGCCGCGCTCTTCTACACCAAGCTGAACGACGGCCACGAGCGCAAGGTCTACGCCCCCGAGCGCCACCACAAGATCATCGGCCAAACCCTGGAGCTGTGCGAACTGCGAGGAACGCTCGCCGATCCGCCGGCCGGCATGACTCTGCCAGAGCGGACCGGCCTCCACGTGGAGATTGACGAGGACCACAACCTGGCCCTGATCACCGCCCACGAACCAGGAGCAGACCTGGAGACGGTAGTAGCCGCTGAGCGCCACCACCTCTTCCACCGCAAATGCCTCGACGCGATCTACCTGGACCTTCCTCTGGAGAACCCAGCCACGGCCCTGCTAGCCGACCACCTGGAACGCCTGGGCGTCTCCTACGCGGGCGTCTTCCCCAATAACCGCACGGACGGAGATGTGCTCAGGTTGCAATCCCTCCACCGAGCACGAATAACCGCCGATGACATCGCAGTGGCATCGGACCATGGGCGCGAATTACTCGACTACGTGCTTAGCGACCTTCGTTAAGGCACCGAAGAAGAACTTGATCAGAGGAGTCGAGGTTCTTCGCCTTCGGGGGGAAACATCTCCCGAATCACCCTCAAGCGCTGAACAGAACGCAGGGTGCGAATGATCCTTTGGCGCTGCTCACCACTCAAACCGTAAGCCTTCATCACCATATTCTCGATTTCAAGGTCGAGATCGTGGGCTTCCAAATGATCCAGGCCCATCCGCCGTCTTGCCTTCTCCGCGATTTCATCGCAAAGCGAATCGTCGACATGCAGAGGATCAGGCAAGGGCAGCTGCTGAAGAGTCGTATGCACCAGCTTGGGAAAGGATTGCCACTCCGTTTGATTGGTATAGCGATGGAAGTAGAAGAGCATTGCTCGACTGCATAGACATGCGAGGAAGAAGTAAGGGCTGGTTGGCACCTGCTCACGCACTCGGTATACATAGGCCGATTGAAGGCAGTACGCATCGGTCTCGTCGACCGCGGCATTCACACCTACGCCGGCTTGGCGAATAAGCAGCTTCGGTGCGGTGTAGAGATCCGTGCTCTTGTAGTTGATGTTTGGCACGCCGAGACGGATCCAGCGTGGTGGCGAAAGGTCGTAGCGGGATATCTGCTCACCGACATAAAGACGTTGCCAGCCACTACCGGGCAAGGCATGATCGGCAGCGGAACCCGAAGGCGGGGGGTCGTCAACAATGATCCTGGCCTCTTCGGTCCAAGAACCGTCCGAGATCGTAACCTCGCAATGCTCGCACTGCTTGTCGTAGTAGCCACCGCCTCGCGCCTGTGAGCGACGACGCGGGCCGACCTGCCACGAAAAGCAGGCGTCACATCGAACGACGAATCCATCTGCTCCAAGCTCGACCCCGCGTCCGTACGGATCGAAAATGCCGTCCGCGCCCAACCAAGGTCGGCTGTCTCCACTCATCGTCGCCATAATCTGGAAGTCCTCGTCCGAAGCCCCCAGTGGAACGTTGTACGACGGCTCGTTGCTGATGCGCGCTCGGCTGATCGTGCCCGCACGCTCCTCTAGCAGTGCGTGGAGATAGGTCGCACCCGTCTCTTCCAGCGTCGATCTGTCTTCCGAAGTTACGCTGAGCGTTCGTATTTCATCGTCGTCGGATGGGTCAGACTTTTTCACGATCAGAATGACAGCGGCCCTAAACACATTGGAGAACACGCCCTCTCCCAGCTTGATGATCTCCAGGACCTTGTAGTGATCGAAGAGCCAGCGGCGCAAACGCTCCCCCTCTGGACGTAGAAAACGATCCGGAATCACAAACCCAAACATGCCTCCATTCCGAATTGCGTCACGTAGTGAGCGTTCGACAAATAGCTCATAGCTGTCGAATTGTCCCTCGGCCAATTCGAGTGCCGGATCGAGCTTGAAATCAATATCGGCACCCCAGGGTGGGTTGCCGACTACCACATGGAATCCCCCTGCCTCCATCTCACTGGGAAATAAGTGGTGCAATGGGTTTTCGTCATCGATCGTCGTAAGCGTGTTGCCTTCCGTAATGCCATCAAGGCGCTGAAGCTTCTCCAGGGGGCTGGCACTCGCAAGCCAGAGAGATAGGTGGGCTATCTCTACTGCCTCGTCCATTACGTCGATACCGTGAAGTCCGGAGAGGTAGAGAGACGGCTGGGCTACGCCGCGTTGGTCGAGCAGACCGGCCTGCTCGTCCGGAAGGACTTCCGGGGTCGACGCGGCAGCGAGCTCAAGCAGGTATCGAAACGCTTGGGCGAGAAAGGCTCCACTTCCGCATGCTGGATCAAGTATCTGAATTGCCGAAAAATCATCCAGCGGGTTCTCTGAATCGGTCGCGATCTCGCCCACGGTCGCATTAACGATGTACTCGGTTACCCAGCGCGGGGTATAGAACACACCAAGCGCACGTCGTGCTTCGTTGAGCTCGTCGGAGTCGGTTTCGACAGCAAGCTCGTCGAGCGAATGAGCCGCCCGAATTGCTTCGAGGTCGGAGATGGACTGCTCGAACACATGCCCCAAAATCTCCACGTCAATAGTACGCCGATAGTCATAGTCACCAAGGCCCATAAGGTCCAGGACAAGCTGGTCTGGGAGGCTAATACGATGGTCGAGAAGGTGATCCTCAGCAAACAAACCACCGTTGTACGCGGGAATGGGCGGAAGGGTAGACGTCGCGCTATCGGAACCGACGTCAATGTCCCGAAAGAGTAGGAGCAACTCGTCCCATACCTTGGTGGTCGATCGACTGCGGGTGGTTTGTGCGTTACGACCCGTATCTCGAAGCAGGTGGTCGGGTAGAAGCGGCCGGTCCTCCGCGAACGCAACGAAGAGGATCCGGTCCAGTAGCGTTTGAGCAGCCTCAATCAGTGCCCCGGGATGCTCATCGGGATAGTTCGAGACGAGGTAATGGATGAGACGGTTTCGCCTATCGGAATATCCGGCATAAAAGTCTTGGGTTATCTGTCGCTGTTGATCGACCGGTCGATCAACCAGAAGTCCTTGAAGGTACCCCTCGGCATCAGGCCGATCACCTATCAGCGCAACTGGCGAGAGCAGTGAGATGAACGCCATCAAGTACTCCGGGTCCGCTAGCTCTCGAAACCAAAATTGCTCATACAACGTCTGCCCGTGACGAACTGAGTAGAGACGAAGCTCTAGGAAATTTGAGACAACGACCCACTGGCAGCCGGTGAACTTGTTCGCGTAAAGAAAAGCTTGATCAACCGGGGTCAAACGGTCAGGTCGCGAGAGCTGACGCTTGTCGAGGTTGGTCCGCGCATCCTTTAGCTCGATGACGGCAAGGGTCTGACCAACCCCGGGCGCGGTAAACCAGCCCAACGTCGCGTCAGCCTCGGTGGCGTCAACTTCGGTCGTGACAGACGCGCTTAAAGTAAAGGGTGAGCTACCGGCGAGTGCGCCGGCATAGCCCAGCAGCTTGACGAAAAGACTCGATAGGAACTCACTGTGAAGAGCAACCTCGGTGCTGTGCTCAATCCAGCCGGCGCTCAATGCCTCAACAAGGGTCGCGGACTGGGCTGACCAGCCTTGCTTGGTAAGCAGATCAGTTGCCCGGATCCTGTCGAGAGCTCTGGCGCGGCCGGTGTCGTCCAACAGCGGCGTCGGCCCCAACAAATCAAGTTGCCTATCTCCTAGGCCCCTTCCGCTCGGCATGGCGTCAGCCTAGTCCGCCGAGAGGCGAAAGACGGCAGAGGTCCTTTGCCCAGCTCTAGCGGCTACCGTGCCACCTGTGACAGCAGCGAGCGGTTCATTCGAGGGTTCGGCCGAGGCCAGACGAATTGCTGTTTATGGAGCCACTGGCTTCACCGGCGGGCTGATTGCTCGGGAGCTCGGCCGGCTGGGCGCCGAATTCCTGATCGCCGGGCGGAACCGAGGGAAGTTAGAGGCGCTTTCTGAGGAGCTTGGGGGCGTGCCGTTCTCGGCTGTGTCGGTCGATAGCCCGGCTGGGTTGCGGGAGATGCTTGAGCCTTGTTCGGTCGTGGTCGCTTGTGCCGGGCCGTTTGGTTTGCACGGGGAGCCTGTGGTGGCTGCTGCTGTGGATGCTGGGACCCACTACCTGGATACGACTGGGGAGCAGCCTTTTATGCGGATGGTCTTTGATCGCTATGGCGACACGGCGGCTGAGAAGGGGGTTGCGCTGGTCTCTGGGATGGGCTTTGACTACGCCCCTGGGGATCTGATTGCGGCGCTTACTGCCGATGGGATGGGGCCGCTGGAGGAGATCGTCCTTGCCTACTGCGTGCATGGGTTCACGCCTACGCATGGCACTGCCCTCTCGGGGCTGGAGATCATGCAGGGGGGCGATGTGGTCTGGATCGATGGGGATTGGCGGCCGGCGCCGCGTAGCGCCGATGGTGGGCGCTGGCGCTTTCCCGAGCCGATCGGGGAGCAGCGGATGCTGCGCTACCCCGCCGGCGAGCAGGTGACGGTGCCGCGGCATGTTGAGACGGCCCGGGTGCGGACGTTGCTCAACGGCATGGTCGTGCCACCGCGGTTGATGCCGCTTGCGGTCGCCGCCTCTCCCCTGCTCGGCATGGCGATGCGCACTCCCTTGCGCCGCGCTACTGGGGCGCTGGTCCGGCGCCTGCCCGCCGCTCCCAGCGAGAAGGACCGCAAGGCGGCGCGGTTCACGATCAGCTGCGAGGCGAGGGGGAAGGCCGGTGCGCGGCGGGGCACCGTACGCGGCGGCGACGTCTATGGCCTGACCGCCGTCAGCCTCACCCACGGCGCGCTGCTCTGCGCCGACCCGGCTTACGAGCGCAGCGGCGCCCTGGCGCCGGCGCAGGCCTTCGATCCGACCGACTTCTTCGCTGCCCTCGCCGACTTCGGCGTTTCGTTCGAAGTTGAGTCGCTGCCGACCTCAGCCACTGACTAGGCAGAGCTCGCGCCTCAAACAGCCGTCCAGGCCGGCACTAGGCTATGCGCCATGCGGAAGGGCAGATTGGCGATATGGGCATGCGGGCTTGTGGTCCTGCTCGGGGCGGCCCCGGCGCACGCCGCTTTCCCCGGTGTGCCCGGGCCGATCGCCTATTCGCACTTCACGATCAGCGAATTCGAAGACACGGGCGGCCTTTTTGCTCACGGTCCTCGTAAGAAGGATGCAGCCAAACAGCTGACCACCGACATCGACGACAGCAGCCCGTCCTACTCGCCGAACGGGCGGCTGATCGTCTTCTCCAGCAACCGCGATCCGGGCATGGCGCCACAGGGCAGCCACATCTACCTGATGAACCGCGACGGGAGCGGGATCAAACAGCTCACCAGCGGCGAATTTTACGACTCGAACCCCTCCTTCTCGCCGAGCGGCAAGCTGGTGGTCTTCGACCGCGGTGGGTTCAAAAACCGGACCACGCACATCTTCAGCGTCTCGACCGACGGCAGTGGCCTAGGTCAAATCACCGACGAATCCGGTAGCGACTACGACCCGACCTACACGCCCAACGGCAAGCGGATCGTCTTCGTCAGCAACCGCCAGGGCAGTGGCCGCACCGATCGCAGCAACATTTTCTCGATGCGACCCAACGGCAGCCAGGTCCGGCTCCTGATCGGCGGTCCCCGCAACGAGTTCGACCCCGACGTATCGCCCAACGGCCGCAAGATCGCCTTCTCCAGCAACCGCGACCACGGGCCAAACCTCTTCGTCGCGCGGATCAGCGGCAAGCACGCGATCGAGCTGACCCACAGCCGCCATGACTGCTTCGGTAGCGCCTGCTACACGAACCCCTCCTGGTCGCCGGACGGCACGCACATCGCCTTCCTCGCCAGCGGCCGCTACAGCAGCGACCTCGAGGTGATGCGAGCCGACGGGCACGGCTTCGCGAAGGAGTTCGACACCGGCGGCACCGAAGAAGAAGGATTCGGGGATCGGGTCGGTGCCCCCGACTGGGGCCCCCGTCCCCGATGAGAGGGAAGCTCGCAACCCTCGTCTGCGCGGCAGTCGCGACCGCCGCGCTCGTCCTCGCCGCCGCCTCACTCGGCGCTGCCGGCACCACCCTGCTGGTCTCCGAGCCCAGTGGCGCCGGCGGGTCGCACTTCCCGCCCGAGCAGATCAACCCGGCGATCTCGAGCGACGGCAGCTTTATCGCTTTCGTCGGCGACATCCCCGACGAAAGCGAACCTGGCGCGTCGGGAACGGGCGTCTTCCTACGCAGCATCGGCGGCCCCGTCATCCCCGTCGATATCCCGCACGGACGTAGCGAACACGGCATCGAGTTCGCCGCTGGCTCCCCGTCAATCTCCGCCAGCGGGCGCTATCTCGCCTTCGCCTCGGAGGACCCGGACCTCAGCTCCGAAGACCACAACTCGTCGACCACGCTGGCCGGCGACACCTTCCCGGTGCGTGACATCTTTGTCTTCGACCGCTCGACTGGCCGGGTTGACCTCGTCTCGCGGGCAAACGGCGCCAAGGGAGATGGTGGCAACGAGGACTCCAACCTTCCCTCGATCTCCGCCGACGGCCACTACGTCGCCTTCCAGGCCCAGGCGACCAACTTCCTCCATGGCTCCTACGGGGGCATCTTCGTCCGCGACCTGCGCCGGCATACCACCACGCCGGTGGCGTCGCTGCGCCTTCACCCCGGCGGTCCGTTCAACGGTGGCTTCACGCCTTCGATCTCCGCCCACGGGCGCTGGGTCGCCTTTCTCACCGGGGCTCACCTCCACCACAGCAATGCGCTTGAGGTCGCGGTGCGCGACATGAAAGGGAAGCGGACGGCCTACGTCTCACGGGCTAACGGTCGCCACGGCTCGCTCGCGGCCGACGACTGCAAGCTGCCAGTCATCTCGGCCAACGGCCGCTACGTCGCCTTCGCCAGTAAAGCGAAGAACCTCAGCCACATCGACAAGGACAGCGTCGAAGACGTCTTCATTCGCGACCTGAAGACGAATCGCACGCTGCTCGTCTCACGCGGCCAGGGCAAGCACGGCGCCGCGGGGAGCGGCGACTCCTCCAGTCCCTCGATCTCGACCGACGGGCGCTACGTCGCCTTCGAGTCCTACGCGAGCAACCTCGGCCCGGCGGACGACAGCACGATCCCCGACGTCTTCGTCCGCGACATGAGCAGCGGCCGCGTCTTTCTCGCCTCCCGCGCTACCGATAACGGCCCCGCCGCAAATGCGCCCTCCGCCAACCCAGCGATCTCTGGCGACGGTCGCTATGTCGCCTTCGACTCACGTGGTTCGAACCTGAACCCTGCGGACACGCTGCACTCGACCAGTGTCTTCCGCTACCAGCTGCTGCCCTAGCGACCCTTAGGCGGGCACCTCGCGTGAGTCCAGATGAGCGGCCACCTTGCGCTTTACGCGCTGGAGGGCGTTGTCGACGGTCTTGGTGTCGCACTCGAGGCGCTCGGCCGTCGCCTCATAGGAGTGGCCGTCGAGGTAAAGGGAGAGGACGCGGCTCTCTAGGTCAGAGAGGACACCCGAAGTGCCGGAGAGGCAAGAGACGAGACTCTCCAGCTCTTCAGTGGCGATCACCTGGTTTACCGGGTCCGAGACGGTCGGGCCGGGCAGGATCTCGTCGAGGGTCGTGTCCGAATCGCCCGCCGCGGCCGGCGTCTGGCTGAAGGAGACGTACTGGTTGAGCGGCGTGTGCTTGTTGCGGGTCGCCGTCTTCACCGCGGTGATGATCTGGCGGGTGATGCAGAGCTCGGCGAAGCTGCGGAAGCTCGACTCGCGATCGCTGCGATAGTCGCGAATCGCCTTGTAGAGGCCGAGCAGCCCTTCTTGGATCAGATCGTCGCTCTCTCCCCCAAGGAGGAAATAGGACGAAGCCTTAAGGCGGACGAATCCGCGGTAGCGCCGCACGATCGTGTCGTAGGCGTCGGTTCGTCCCTCCTTGGCGAGGGCGACCAGATAATGATCATCAAGCTCAGGTTGAGGGTTAATGCTCGGCCGGGTAGAGCCGTTGAAATGCCCGCTGGGGAGTCGCAACTCCTGGGTCGGCGACGATAGAGCCACAGATCCTTCTCCTTTGAGATGAAGGGTCGTGGCGCCGGTACCTCCCCTGTGGCGCCCTGATTGACGGGAAGAATCTCAGACTCAAGCTGAGGTTCACCCTTGTTGGCGGCGTAGTCTTACTGCCCAGCGGAGTTCTGTCAACCCCAAATTGCGGATTTCTGCAATTCGGGCTGCGGCACGAAACCCTCAGCCGCGGGTCCTGTCGCGGGGGGAGCGCTGGCGGACAGCCTCGAATAGCAGTGCGGCGGCAGCTGAGGAGACGTTGAGCGAGTCGATTGATCCGGCGCGCGGCAATGCGACGAGACCGTCACAAGCTGAAGCGACGCGAGGGCGGATTCCTTTGCCCTCGCCGCCCAGCACGAGGACGGTCGGCCCATTCAGGTCGACGTTCCAGGGGGCTTGGTCAGCCTCGGCGTCGGCGCCCCAGATCCAGAAGCCCGCCTGCTTTGCCTCGGCGAGCCAGTCAGCGAGATTGCGGACGCGGGCGATGTCGAGGTGCTCGATCGCGCCGGCCGATGCCTTGCAGACGACCGCGGTCACCTCGGCCGAGCGGCGTTCGGGGATGACGACGCCGGCCGCACCGGCGAACTCGGCCGAGCGGCAGACGGCCCCGAGGTTGCGCGGGTCCTGAACCTGATCGAGTGCGACAAGCAGTGCACCCTCGCGCCTTAAGAGAGCGTTCCGGTCCGCATATGGGTAGGGATCGACCTCAGCGACGACACCCTGGTGGTCGGGTGAGCCGCAAAGCTGCTCCAGCTCCTCTGGCGAGGTCTCCGGCACCCGCCAGGCGCGACGCACACGCCGCCTCCCCAGCTCCGCCTCCTCGACCGGCCGGCGCCCATAGATGATCTGACCGTCGACAGCCGAGCTCACGACTTGGGCACCAATCGCGCTCCATCGGCCGAATCACGAACTTCCCAGCCCAGTTCAGCCAGCCGGTCACGAATCTCGTCAGCACGAGCAAAGTCCTTAGCGGCACGCGCCTGCTCACGCTCACCCAGCAGGTCCTCCGCCTCATCGCCAGCCCCCTCCTCAGCGCTCGCCAGCGACTCAAGCCCAACAAGCTCCAGCATCTCCAGCAATGCCTCGGGAGCGCCCCGCACCTCACTCCGATTCGCCTCTCCCACCAGCTCAAACACCTCAGCCATCGCCCGCGGCGTGTTGAAGTCGTCGGCCAGAGCCTCGCGAAAGGCGTCGATCCGGGAGGCGGGGGAGGTCTTGGCGGAGCCTCCCCGCTGTTGCTCCGACAAGACCTCCCCCGCCTCCCCCCTGTCGCCATCCACCCCAGCAGCGCCAACGGGATGCTCGCGAAAGAAATTCCGCAATCGCTCAACCTGAGCGACCGCCTGCTCCATCTGCTCGGCCCCAAAAGCCAACGGCTGTCGGTAGTGCCCCGAGACCAGGTACGCCACGACCGCCTCGCGTCCATAGCGATCGAGCGCCTCAGCGAGCTGAAAGATGTTGCCCTCCGACTTCGACATCTTCTCGGCGTCGGTCTCGATCATCCCGTTGTGCATCCAGAGGCGGGCGAAGGGCCGCCCCGCCGCCTCGGACTGGGCGATCTCGTTCTCGTGATGGGGGAAGACGAGATCGGAACCGCCGCCGTGGATGGCAAAGGACGGGCCCAGCTCGGCCTCGGCCATCGCCGAGCACTCAATGTGCCAGCCAGGACGTCCCGGCCCCCAAGGCGAGTCCCAATGCGTGTCCTCGCCCTCCTTGTGTGCCTTCCAGAGGGCGAAGTCGAGCGCATCCTCCTTGAGCGAGGCCGAGCCCGCCTCCTCGCCCTGGTCCATGTCCTCGGCACGACGGTTGGAGAGCTTGCCGTAGCCCTCAAAGCTGCGCACCCGAAAGTAGACGTCGCCGCCGGACTCATAAGCATGGTCGGCCTCGACCAAATCGCCGATCAAAGCGACAATGCCCTCAATCGTCTTCGTCGCCAGCGGCTCAGCGTCAGGACGCCCAATGCCAAGGCGATCGGTGTCCTCGAAATAAGCCTGGGTCATCCGCTCGGCGAACCCGGCAGAGGGTTCCCCCGCTGCCCCGGCCGCCACATAGATCTTGTCGTTGATATCGGTGACGTTGATGACAAGGCGCGTCTTGTATCCCTCCGACTTCAGAAACCGAGCCAGAAGCGAGAAGGTGACGAAGGGCCGTGCGTTGCCGATGTGGATCCGGCTGTAGACCGTGGGACCGCAGGCGTAGATGCCGATCTCGTCGTCGGCATCGAGCGAGCGCAGCTCGCCGCTCAGCGTGTCCCTGATCCGCACCTCTCGCATCAGGCGGATGCTAGAGGGGACTAGAAGGTGCGGTAGCCCGCGCCCGAGGGCGAGGCGTCGTTACGAGCCCACGTCGGCGCGGTCTCGTCGGCCGCGGCAAGCACCTCGCGCCGCGCCCGTTTGGCGCTGGCCTTGATCTCGTCCTCGGCGGCATGGCGCAATCGCTCCTCGCGCTGCTCGGCCTGGCCCCGGATCCGCTCCGACTCGGCCTGCAGCTGCTCCTCAGCCCGTGCCCGAGCCTTCTCGGTGGCCTCGCCTTCGACCTTCTCGATCAGCTTGCGGACCCGCTCGTCGGCCTCGCGACGGACGTCCACGGTGCCCTGCATCACCCGCTCCTCGATCTCAGCCTCAAGCCGAACAGCAATCTGGTGGGACTCCTCGGCGCGCTGCTCGGCCTCCGCGGCGCGCTGCTCGGCTGCGGCGACGCGCCGATCTGCCTCCGCCTGCGCCTTTTCGAGCACCTCACCAGTTCGCTTCGAAGCCTCTTCTTCGGTCCGCTTTACAGCCTGGGCCGTGGCCTGGTCGGCCTGTGCCCTACTTGCGGTCAGTTGGGTGGCGAAGGACTCGCGGTCGGCCTCGGAACGCTTTTGCGCCCGCTCGAACGCCTTCTCGGCGCGGTTGCGGCTCTCTTCGGCATGGGCCACGCGAGACTCGACCGCGCGACGCTTCGCTCGCTCGGCAGCGATTCGCTCGCGACCCTGCTCTCCCAGCCTTGCCAGCGTCGCCTTGGCCCGCACTTTGATCTCGTCGCGGCTCTTCTCGGCCGCAGAAACTCGCTCCTCGCTTTTCCGCACCCACTCCAGGGCGTGCTTCGCGACCCCGTGCATCTGCTCGGTCGCCTCGGCAATTCCGTTCAGCTTGACGGCGGGTTCAGCCATTCACCGCAACCTACTACTCGACCCGGAAGCAATGCCACCGGTCGCGGTCTCAAATCTCCGCAATTAGCGCTTACCCGATAGACCCAACTGAAATGTCTACGCCGACTTCTCGGCCTCGCGCGCGTGCAGATCCTTCTTCAGGATCTTCCCCGTCGCGTTGCGCGGCAGCTCTGGCATAAACTCGATTTCGCGCGGGGCCTTGTAGCCGGCCAGGTGCGCCTTGACGTGGGCTTTCAGCTCTTCGTCGGAGACCTCGGCCTCCTCGGCCACGACGACGAACGCTTTCAGTCGCTGTCCATACTCCTCGTCGTCAACCCCGATCACGGCCACCTCGACCACGGCGTCGTGGTCGGCGAGAAGGTCCTCGACCTCGCGCGGAAAGACGTTCTCGCCGCCGGAGACGATCATCTCGTCGTCGCGGCCGTCGATGAAGAGGCGGCCGCCGGCGTCGAGGTGGCCGACGTCACCGCTACTCAGCAGACCATCGATCTCATCCTTGCCGCCACCGCCGGTGTAGCCCTCGAAGGACATCTCGTTGCCGACGAAGATGCGGCCGACGTCGCCTCGCGGCACCTCGCGCCCGGCTTCGTCGTAGAGGCGGACGACAGTGCCCCTCGGCGGCCGCCCGGCCGTTCCGGGCGCAGTCCGCAGTTCGCCCGGGGTGGCGACGGTCGCGTAAGCGACCTCGGTCGAGCCGTAGAGGTTGTAGATGTTGTCGCCGAAGCGGTCCATCCACTCGAGCGCCAGCTCGCCCGGCAGGGCCGAACCGGAGAGCGAGGTGATCCGCAGCGAGGAGAGGTCGTAGGAGGCGAGCGTCTGGTCGGGCAGCTGCAGGATGCGCTGGAGCATCACCGGGACCACCGCCAGCACGTTGGCGCGGTGCTCCTGCACGGCTTGCAGCGTCCCCTCGGGATCGAAGCGCCGCCGCAAGACGATCGTCGAGGCGGTCGGCAGGCTCATGATGAAGTGGAAGAAGCCCCAGGAGTGGAAGAGCGGCGCCGCGATCATCATCGTGTCGCGACTGCGGTAGGGGATCCTGTCGATGATCGCCGCCATCGCGAGCAGCCCGTCTGGACTGGAACGTTGGGCGCCCTTCGGCGTCCCGGTCGTACCTGAGGTGAGGATGACGAAGCGGGGCTTGTCGGGCGGCGGTTTCAGGTCCGAATCGGGGGCGGAGGCGATCAGCGAGTCGAGCGTCGGCCCCTCGGGCTCGCCATCGGCCCAGGCGACGACTCGCTGGATGCCCTCGTCGACACCGTCGAGCAGCCCGGCAAACTCTTCGTCGTAGACCAGCGCCTTGGGTCCCTCGCGGCGCGTCACCTCGACCAGCTGCGGCCCGGCGAACATCGTGTTGAGGTAAAGCGCGCTGGCGCCAATCTTGGCGGCGGCAAGCGTCACCTCAATGAAGCCGCGGTGGTTGCGGCACATGATCCCGATCCCGTCGCCGTGGCCAATTCCCATCCGCTCAAAGGCGTGGGCAAGCGCGTTTGAGCGGCGCTGTAGCTGTTCGAAACTGAGCGAGCCGCGTTCGTCGATCAGCGCCGTCTCGTGCGGGTGATGGATCGACGCGGTCGTGATGCCGAGGGCCGGCGAGGCCCCCCAACGAACGAAAGCGGAGACGACCTTCGCCGACTTGTCGGGACGGTGCATGGCGAGGATGCCAGCCTCGTGCAGCACCTTGACCTCGAACGCTTTGTCCGCGGCTTTCTGCTGCACCGCCGCGGCGATAGTTGCGAGCTTGCCCATGGGGTCGGGGAGCCTATTCGCTCTCCACCGAAGCTACCGCGATGCAGGCAATTCCCTCGCCCCGGCCGATCCAGCCCATGCCCTCGTTGGTGGTCGCCTTGACGCTGACCCGAGCCGAGGTGGCCTCGGCAAGGATGCGCTCCATCTCGGCACGGTGAGAAGCGAGACGCGGCGCCTCGCAGATCAGGGTCGCATCGATGTTGACGATACGCCCGCCGATCGTGCCGACCGCGGTTCGCAGTAAGTCGATCGAGTCGGCGTCCCGCCAGCGCTCCTCGTCGTCGGGAAAGAGAGTGCCGATGTCGCCCTGTCCGGCGGCGCCGAGCAGGGCGTCGATCACCGCATGGGTGAGGACATCGGCGTCGGAGTGGCCGCTGAGGCCGCGCTCGTGCTCGATCTCAACCCCGCCCAGGATCAAGGGCCGCCCCTCGGCGAAGCGATGGCTGTCGTAGCCGATGCCGACGCTCATAAGTTCAGCGATTCTCGCCTACCCGAGCCGGCAACGGCTCCAAGCGGCGGCTGCGGCGCTCGAAGACGCTGATCTCCCCCACACCGAGATCGTCGAGGAACTCAAGCGCTCGCTCGTAGCCGAAGCCAACCTGCTCGGGCAGATGGGCATCGGAGGAGAGGGCGAAGGGAAGGCCGGCCTCGACGCACATCTCGGCGAACGCCTGCGCTGGATAAAGCTCGCCGACTGGCTTGCGCAATCCCGCGGTCGAGAGCTCGACCGCGATCCCGCTCTCGGCGATCGCCTCCACCGCAGGCTCGTAGTAGTAGCGCGGGTCGCGCTCGGGCAGCGGCCTGCCGCGACCCCAGACCTTGACCAGATCAGGATGGGCGAGGATGTCGAAGAGGCCCGAACGGGCGCACTCGGCGAGCGCCTCGAAGTAGCGGCGCCAGACCTCATCGGCGTCGCCCCGTCCCTCCCAGACGTCCCAGCCCTCGTGGTCGACCGCAGCCTCGCCGACGAAGTGGACCGAGCCGACGACATAGTCGAAGTCGCGCGCCTCCAACAGATTTGCGGTGCGGTCCTCCACACCGGGGACGAAGTCACACTCGACCCCGAGCTTGAGCCCCGCGCCGCGCACGAACTCGCAGTAGGCGTCGAGGTCGTCACGGGCTTGTTCCTGCCAGAAGGGATGGCGCCAAAGGTCGAGCGCCTGGGTGAAGCGGTAGACGTGCTCGGAGACGCCCAGCTCGTCGACCCCGGCGGCGTCCGCCGCGTCCCGATAACGCTCGACATTCTCGGCAGTGAAGTACCGCTCGGGCGGCGTGTCGGGCTCGTCGGGGCGCAGGTGGAGGTGATAGTCGGTCAGCACGAGCCCGCACGTTACGGCCCCGAAGGACGTGCCGCAGTTTAGAGGCCACTATGGGTACTTAAGCGGCGGCACGTCCCAGTAGGGTCGAGGGGTGGTTCACCTGCGGATCGTCGTCCCCGAGGACCGGACCGAGAAGGTGCTCGGCCTGCTCGAAGCGACGCCGTCGGCCTGCAACCTGGTCTATCTGGCCGGCGCTGCTCGCCAGCCGCCGGGAGACGTCGTCCTCTGCGACGTGGCGCGCGAGGACGCGAGCATCGTGATCGAGGACCTGAAGGAGCTCGGCGTGGCGCGGGACGGTTCGATAGCGCTGGAGCAGATCGACTCGCAGATCTCCGATGCCGCCAAGCAGGCCGAGCGGGCCGCCTGGGGTGTTCCGTCGGACGCGGTGGTCTGGGAGGAGGTCGAGGCCCGCACGTCGGAGAGCAGCGAGCTTGGCGGCAACTTCCTCGTCTTCATGATCCTTGCCTGCCTGATCGGCTCGGTCGGGATCTTCACCGGCTCGCCGATCCTGATCGTCGGCGCGATGGTCGTCGGGCCAGAGTTCGGTCCGCTCGCGGGCCTTTGCGTAGCGATCGTCGAGCGTCGCCGTGGGGTCGCCCTGCGTTCGCTGATCGCCCTGACGGTCGGCTTCCCGATCGGGATCACCGCCGCGTTCCTCTTCACCCTGATCTGCGTCGCGACCGGGCTGGTCGATTCGAGCTTCAAGAGCATCGACAACCCACTGACCCAGTTCATCGCCGAGCCGGACGCGTTCTCGATCATCGTCGCCGTCTTTGCCGGAGCCGCCGGCGTCCTCTCCCTCACTTCCGCCAAGTCGGGAGCGCTGGTCGGCGTGCTGATCTCGGTGACGACGATCCCGGCCGCGGCCAACATCGGTGTCGCCGCCGCGCTCGGCAACTGGGCCGACTGGCGCGGCGCGATGGCCCAGCTGACCATCAACCTGACCGGGATCGTCCTGGCCGGCGTCGGAACCCTCTTTGTCGAGCGCAGGTTCTTCAAGCAACGAAGGCAGCGCCACCGCGCGGACGACAGCAGAGCCGTCGCCGGCCTGCCGACCGACCCGCGACGGGAGCAGACGCGGCGATGATCCGTCAGCTCGGCATCATGCTGGGCGCCTTTGCCGCCGGGGCGGCCGTGGCGGCGGCGCTCGGCGCCGCCAGCCTCGGCATCGCACTGGGCGTTGGCCAAGCTTGCTTCGCCGCGGCGCTGGCCTGGGTCTTACTGAGCTGAGCGCTCGTCAAGCAACAGCCCGGCGAGCCTCAGGTCAGCACGCGTAGTCACCTTGAGGTTCTCGGGCGGCGAAGGATGAATCAGCACCTGGCCCCCTGTCGCCTCGATCAACATCGCCTCGTCGGTAGCGGCATCGATCCGAACCGGATCGGCCTCGAGCGCGCGGCGCAGAGCCTCGACCCGGAACACCTGCGGCGTCTGCGCCGCCCACAGGCGCCCGCGATCCACCGTCGCCTCGACCACGAGAGCTGCATTTGCCCCGTATGACGTGGTCAATGCAGCTCTCGTCCCCTCGGTCTGCTTGACGGTGTCGGTGACCGGGGTCGCGGCTATGGCGCCGTCCGCGTCGGGATCGGCGACCAGGGTCGCAACCACGCCCTCTACCAGCTCGGGCGTCACCAGTGGCCGCGCCGCGTCGTGGATCGCCACCAACTCGGTTTCCACTAAAGCCAATGCGTTGGAGACCGACTGAGCGCGGGTGGCGCCGCCGTCGACCATGCTGAGGTCTTCCCCGTCGAGATCGTGGGCGTAGCCCGGCGGACAGGCGATAACGATCGACCGCACGCTACGCGCGGCACGCATAGCGGCGATCGACCACTCGACCATCGGCCGGCCGGCCGATGGCACGAAGGCCTTCGGACCGCCGGCCCCGAGCCTCTCCCCGGAGCCGGCAGCCGCGATGACCGCGGTGACGGATGCTGCGGTCCTACTAGGCGGCGATGGTGGCGGCGAAGCGCTCCTCCAACAGCCCGTCGAGGTACTCCTCCGCGCCCTCCTCGTCTTTGTCGAGCGCGTACATGAACTCCGAGGCGAGGATCTTCTTCGCCCGCGTGTACATCTGCTTCTCGCCGGTGGAGAGGCCCTTCTCCATCTCGCGCAGAGCGAGGTTGCGGACGACCTCGGCGAGCTCGAACACGTCGCCGGTCTTGATCTTCTCGCGGTTGTACTTGAAGCGCCGGTTCCAGTTCTTTGGCATGTCCGACACGTCATCGGTGAGGACGCTTGTGACTTTCTTGATTTCGACCTCGTCGATGACCCGCCGCAGACCCGCCCTGCCGGCGTTTTCACAAGGAACCATCACGGTGAGTTCGTTGTGGAGGATCTTGATCGTGAGATATTCACGCTCCTCGCCCATCAGCTCCCGCGTTTCTTTCTTCATCACCAGGCCGGCGCCGTGATGCGGATAGACGACCTTGTCGCCCTCCTCGAAGTCGCAGACGTACTCGACTTCCTCGACGCTTACCTCGGTGGCCTCCTCTAGCTGGGGAATCGCTTGCTCCTTTCGATTTGCGACGGCCTCCATGGCCGTCAACTCTGTAAGTACCGGTCGACCAGATCGACCTCCTGGAGCCGTCGCAGGCCCTCGCGGATGTCCTTGGCTCTGGTCTGCCCCACGTCCTCGACCGCTTCCAGGTCGGCGTCGGAGGCCGCCAGGACCTCCTCCAGCCCGCCGAGCTCCTGGATGATCTTCTGGACGACAAGCTTGGGAATGCGGGGGATGCGACCCATCACGCGATAGCCGCGCGGCGCAACCGGGAAGTCGAGCGTGTTGAGCTTGCGGTCATAGCCGAGCAGCTCGCCGAGGCGACCGAAGTCGAGTACGTCCTCGTGCGGCATGCGGGCCAGCGACTGCAGGACCGTGGCCAAATTCCCCTCGGAGTCTTCGACGCTGTAGTCGCGGATCAGCGCCGACTTGTCGGCGGCGACACCCACCATCGTCTCCTCCAACTGCATCTCGATCAGCCGGCCCTCGGTGCCGAGCTCGACGATGTAGCGCTCGACCTCGACCGCCATCCGCGTCGTCAGCTCGGCCCGTTGCAGCACGGTGAGCGCGTCGTAGAGGACACCGCCGCCCTCAAACTCGAGCACAGTGAGGCGACTCGAGACCTGTTCGAGCCGCTCGCGGTACTTCTCCAGCGTCGCCAGGCCCTGGTTCGCCTTGGCCAGCACCGCGGGGATTTCCTGCAGGATGTACTTGGTTCCCTCGACGTAGAGGGAGACGACGTCGCGGCGCTGGGAGATTGCGACGACAAGCGCGTTGGTCTGTTTGGAGACGCGCTCGGCGGTGCGGTGGCGGGTGCCCGTCTCCGAGGAAAGGATCGTCGGATCCGGCATCAGCTGGACGTTGGCCCAGACAATCTTGGTCGCCTCGGCGTTGAGCACGATCGCCCCGTCCATCTTCGCCACCTGGTAGAGCATCGCCGGCGTGTAGTCGATATCGAGCTTGATCCCACCAGAGAGCATGTGCGAGATGTCGCCGGGATCGCCAACGACGATCAGGCCACCGGTGCGAGCATGGACGATATTGTCGATACCCTCGCGCAGGGCACCGCCGGGAGCGACAACATCCAGGGCCCTCAATAGCCGGGGATCCTGTCGTTCCGCTAGCTCGTGAAGCTCATCCCCAGGCGGCAAAGACATCTCGTCTAGGATGGCAAATTCCGCTCTGGAATGCGGTCTGGCTAATCCCTAGTGGACAGGTCGGATAGGTCATTGTCAAGCGTATTGGTCACGTAGGGCCATCTGGGTAGGGGTTCCGCTTAACTTTTTCGGTGAATTCCCTCCGGCTGCCGCCCGAAGCCGTCGACGAAAAAGTACAAGACGCTCCACCCCTACCCAGATGGCCCTGACGTTGCTAGAGGTGAAAGCGGCGGTGATGGGCGTGGGGTTCGAGCATCGGCCTCTCGGCATCCCGCACGAATATCCAGGTCAGAGCCGTACCGATGACACAGAGGACGACCAGGACCCAGGTGGAGCCGGCTACTGAGTCGGCAAAGGAGCCGTCGTCGCCGAGCAGGGCGTGGAAGACGGCGCCGGTGACAGCGAGGGCGATGGTACCCGCCATCACACGATCCATCGCCAACACGCCGGAGGCGATGCCGACCTTCTCGGCCGGCATCGCGGCCATCGCCGCGGTTGACATCGGCGCGTAGACGAGACCCAGCGCGACCCCGAAGGGCAGGTAGCCGGCGAGCAGCAACGCGTAGGAGCTGCCGGCGTCAATCTGGGTCAGCGCCAGTAGACCGATGACCCCGAGGACCATCCCCAGCGTCATCAGACTCCTCGCCCCAAAGCGGGTGATCAACCGCCCCGAGAAGGGCGAGATGAAGATCATTGGCACCGTGATCGGCAGGATCATCAAGCCGCTCAGCACCGCCGAGTGGCCGCGCACATCCTGCAGGTACTGGGATTGGAAGAACATCACCGCCCAGTAGGCGCCGACCAGGGCGAAGGCGGCGGCGCTGGCGCCGAAGTAGGGGCCGTTGCGGAAGAGCGAGAAGTCGACGATCGGCTCCTTGACCCGGTGCTCGATCCGCCAAAACCCGTAGAGGCAGGCGACGCCGAGCAGCGCCAGTGCAATGGTCGCCCCCGCGCCCCAGACCCGTGCCTGGACCAGCGCGAGGACAACAGCGGTGAGACCGATGGCGAGTGCTGCCAGACCCGGCAGATCGATGCGGCGACCCGAACTGGGGTCGGTCGACTCCGGCGCCGCAATCGCCGTGATCGCGATCCCGATCGCCGCGATCGGCAGGTTGATCCAGAAGATCAGCCGCCAATCGATGTCGACCAGGGCGCCTCCGGCGAGCGGCCCGATCCCAAGCGCCACGGCTGAGATACCCGCCCATATCCCCAGCGCGCGAGCCTGCTTCTCGGCAGGGAACGCGTTACAAACGATCGCCAGCGAGAGCGGCAGCATCGGCGCCGCCCCAAGCCCCTGCAGCAGCCGGCCGAAGATCAGCGTCAGCTGGTCATCGGCGGTGGCGGATACCACCGAGCCGAGAGCAAAGAGAGCCATGCCAATCAAGAAGAGGCGCTTGCGGCCGAACATGTCGCCCAGCCTGCCACCGGTGACCACGAACGCGGTGATGATCAGCAGGTATCCGTTCATGACCCACTGCAGGCCCTCCGCGGTCGCGTTGACGTCATGACGGATGCTCGGCAGCGCCAAGGCGACCACCGTCGAGTCAAGCATCAAAATGAAGAGGCCCGAGCAGGCACCGACCAGAGTCCACCAAGGGCGCGTCATGCGTGCAGGCTATGCCGAGAAGGGGACAGGTGACCCTCTCCCGGAGGCTCCGAGACATGCCTTTGAACCCTGGCCCGCGAATCAGCTGCGCGACGGTCTCCGGGAGAGGGTCACCTGTCCCCTTCCCCAGTCAGTGCGTTGCGAGCAAGTCCCGCGCGGGGTCGATGCCCCAGCGGGCGCCGACTTCTGCCAGCGCCTCATCGAGCTGCCAGCGATCGGGACGCTCCTCGCCTTCGTGTGCCGGGCTGGCGCCCTTCAGCGCCATGCAGCCTGCGTTGTCGCCGACGGCACGGATCGCGGCGACGTCCTCGTCGCTCAGCCGCTGCTCGGCCGGCATGTTCGCCAGTTCGACCCGCTTGGCCTCGATCGGGCAGGCGTCCTCGCCGGCCTCCTGAATCAAGGTCGGCGCGACGCACTCGACCGCGCGATGAGCGAGATTCCACTGGCAAGCCAGCTGGATCGGGGTCAGCCGGACCCGTTCGGCGATCGGCAGGACCCGCTCCAGCTTCTCCAAGCCCGCCTCGATCCAGCCGTCGGGACGAAACGCTCGGTGGTCCCCTTGCGCCAGTTCCATCCCTGGCCGCAGGTCGCCCCAGAAGAGGCCGCCGTAGTCGACGACGCGGGTGATCAGCTTGACGTCGTGGCGGGCCGCCGCATCGAGACAGAGCTCACCCGGCCAGGGCTCGAACGGGTTGAGGATGATCATCGCCCAATCGATCCGCTCGCCGAAGCGCTCGAGGCAAGCGATCAGGTCAAGCGTGAAGCCATTGGCGGGACCGGGAGCGACGCCGATCTGCCCGGTCAGGCCCGCCTCGCGCAGCGCCGCCATCCCGTCCCAGACCACCTCGCTCGAGTAGCCGATGCGATCGGGGTTGTGCAGCAGGAGGAGATCGAACCGATCGACCCCCAGCCGTTCGAGGCTGCGCTCGGTAGCCATCCGCAGATAGGAGGCGTAGCCGTCGGGCCCGCGCAGGCACGGGTCGGTGAAGCGCGGAAACCCCCGAGGCCCATCCCGCTCGCCCTCATAGAAGTCATGGCCGACGGCCCCAACCAGCGAGTAGTCCTCGCGCGGAACGCCCACCAGCGCCCGACCCAAAATCCGATCCGCCTCACCCTGCCCATAGGTATCGGCAGTGAGAACGGTGTCGATCCCGCCGCCCGGCCGCAGCAGTGCTTCCAGCCGCTCCTCCTCGATCTTCTCCCCGTAGCGGATAAACCTCCCCCCGCTCCAGGTACCGATCGCCGTGCGCCCAGGCTCACACATATCCGCTAACCGTAGCGGCAGCTCGCGCGGGTGGCACGGCGGCGGGGGTCCCCCATAGCGGAGGGCGCGCGAAGCGCGTCCGAGCACATGGGGGAGGGCCGCCGTGACAGGACCCGCGCGCCAGGACCCGCGCGCCTACTCGTTACCGTCGGCGGGAGGCGCCTCGTCGGCCGGCTCGCTGCCCTCGTCCTTCTTGGCCCCAACCCCAACCGTCTCGGGCTCGGGCTTAGCCTTTTTCTTCGCCGGCTTCTTCGGCGCGACGATCGTCAGCTTCAGTGGTTTGTCGTCCTCATCGCCGGAGGCGTCGCGCTCGACGACCACGGTCGAGCCGGGGACCATTGGGCCCTGGCGCAGGACTTCGTCGGCGAGCGGGTCCTCGATGTAGCGCTGGATCGCGCGGCGCAGCGGGCGTGCGCCCATCGAGGGGTCCCAGCCTTTGTCGACCAAGAGGTCCTTGGACTCGTCGCTCAGCTCCAGCTGCAGCTCGTGCTCGGCCACCTGGACGCGAACCCGGTTGATCATCAGGTCGACGATCTCCTTGACCTCTTCCTTGGCGAGCTTGTGGAAGACGATCACCTCGTCGATCCGGTTGAGGAACTCAGGCCGGAAGACTTTTTTCAGGTCGCTCATGATGCGGTTCTTCATGTCGCCGTAGGACATGCCGGTCTCATCGGCGACGGTGAAGCCGATCGAGGTGTTCTTGGCAATCTCCGAGGCGCCGATGTTCGAGGTCATAATCACGATCGCGTTGCGGAAGTCGACCGTGCGCCCCTGGGCGTCGGTCAGCCGCCCGTCCTCGAGGATCTGCAGCAGGATGTTGAAGACGTCCGGGTGGGCCTTCTCGATCTCGTCAAGCAGCAACACGCTGTAGGGCTTGCGCCGCACGGCCTCGGTCAGCTGACCGCCCTCGTCGTAGCCGATGTAGCCCGGGGGCGAGCCGACCAGGCGGCTGACCGCGTGCTTCTCCATGTACTCGGACATGTCGATCCGCACCAGCGCCTCCTCGTCGCCGAAGAGGAACTCGGCGAGGGTGCGCGCCAGCTCGGTCTTGCCGACCCCGGAGGGGCCGAGGAAGATGAACGAGCCCGAGGGTCGCTTCGGGTCCTTGATCCCGGCGCGGGAGCGACGAATCGCTTTGGAGACGGCGGTGATCGCGACCTCCTGGCCGATCACCCGCTTGTGCAGCTCCTCCTCCATGCGGATCAGCTTCTTGGTCTCGGCCTCGGTCAGTTTGAAGACCGGGATCCCGGTCCACATCGAGACGATGTCGGCGATCTCCTCTTCGCCGACGTCGGGGCGCTCGGCCGAGTCGCCCTCGGACCACTCGTCTTCGAGCTGGCGCTTGCGCGTCGTCAGCTGACGCTCGGTGTCGCGCAGGTTGGCCGCTTTCTCGAACTCCTGGGCCTCGATCGCGGACTCCTTTTCGCGCCGCGTGGTTTCCACTTCCTCCTCGAGGTCGCGGTAGACCGGCGGCGCACTCATCGACTTGATCCGCATCCGCGAGGCGGCCTCATCGATCAGGTCGATCGCCTTGTCGGGTAGGAAGCGGTCGGAGATGTAGCGGTCGGCTAGTTCGGCTGCGGCCTTCAGCGCGTCATCGGTGATGTTGACCTTGTGGTGCTGCTCGTAGCGTTCGCGCAGCCCCTCGAGGATCTTGACCGTGTCCTCGACCGAGGGCTGGTCGACCTTGATCTGGGCGAAGCGGCGCTCCAGCGCCGAGTCGCGCTCAAGGTATTTGCGGTACTCGTCGAGCGTCGTCGCGCCGATCGTCTGCAGCTCACCACGGGCCAAAGCCGGCTTCAAGATCGAGGCCGCATCGATCGCGCCCTCGGCGGCGCCAGCGCCGACCAGGTTGTGAAGCTCGTCGATGAAAAGAATGATGTCGCCGCGCTGGGTGATCTCTTTCATCACCTTCTTGAGCCGCTCCTCGAACTCGCCGCGGTACTTGGAGCCGGCGACCAACGCGGCCAGGTCGAGCGTGTAGATCTGCTTGTTACGCAGCAGCTCCGGCACCTCGCCGTTGTTGATCCGCGCCGCCAGGCCCTCGACCACGGCGGTCTTGCCGACGCCGGGCTCGCCCAGCAGCACTGGGTTGTTCTTGGTGCGGCGGGAGAGGATCTGCATGATCCGCTCGATCTCGGTTTCGCGACCGATCACCGGATCGAGCTTGCCCTCCTCGGCGAGTTTGGTCAGGTTGCGGCCAAACTGGTCGAGCAGTTTCGACGACTTTTTGCCGCTGCTGCCCTCGCCCTGGCCACCTCCGCCGCCGCCCTGACGGCGGCCGCCGGGACCCGACAGCATGCGGATCACCTCGTTGCGGATCTTGTCGGAGTCGGCGTCGAAGTCGAGCAGGATGCGAGCAGCTACACCCTCGTTCTCACGCACCAGGCCGAGCAGGATGTGCTCGGTGCCGATGTAGTTGTGGCCGAGCGAGAGCGCCTCGCGCAGCGCTAGCTCGAGCACCTTCTTGGCCCGCGGGGTGAACGGGATCTGGCCAGAGGTGACCTCCTCGCCGGAACCGACAATCCGCACGACCTGGGAGCGGACGCGCTCAGTCGTGATGTCGAGAGACTCGAGGACGCGGGCAGCCAGGCCCTCCTCCTCGCGCAGCAAGCCGAGCAAGATGTGCTCGGTGCCGATGTAATTGTGTTTCAGCGTGCGAGCCTCTTCCTGGGCCAGGACAACAACCTGACGGGCTCGCTCAGTGAATCTCTCGAACAAAGGCTTCCTCTCTATGACCTTCTAAAGGTCAAACGCGATTTGCGGTCGGAAGTACCGGAGACGCCCTTCGAGTATCGGGAGGCGTCCATGTGCCCTTTAAACGATACCGAGAGTGCCCACCCGGCCTTGGGACCCTGATTGTCGCTAGTAGCGGGTTTTTTGGCCCTTTTCGGGACCGTCAGGAACGCATCGCCGGGAAAAGCACGATCTCACGCAGGCTGCGGGCTCCGGTAAGCATCATGACAAGTCGGTCAATGCCCAGGCCGACACCCCCGGTCGGCGGCATCCCGTACTCGAGTGCCTCGACGAAAGCCTCGTCGTAGGGCTGCGCCTCTTCGTCTCCTCGCTCGAGCTCGGCGCCCTGCTGCTCGAAGCGCCTTCGTTGCTCGTCTGGATCGTTGAGCTCGCTGAAGGAGTTGGCGATCTCGACCCCACCGATGAAGGCCTCCCAACGCTCGACCAGACCCGGCTCGGAGCGGTGCGCCTTGGCGAAGGGCGAAAGCTCCACCGGGTAGTCGACGATGAAGGTCGGCTGGATCAGCTGTGGCTCAACCGACTTGGAGAGCAGGCCGTCGACCAACTTGCCCCAGCCCTCAGCCGCGTCCAGCTCGCCGCCCATCGCCTCGGCCAGAGCCTCCCGGGTCGGGTGCTCGGCGATATCGATGCCGGTGCGCTCGCGCACCGCCTCGCGCAGCGTGATTCGCGGCCACGGTGGTGCCAGGTCGATCTCGACCCCGTCGCGCTCGACTTTGGTCGTCCCCAACACCCGCTCGGCGACCTCGGCGACGAGCAGCTCGAGATCATGCGCGGTCTTGCCGTAGTCGGCGTAGGCCTCGTACCACTCGAGCATCGTGAACTCGGGATTGTGCTTGTGGGAGACGCCCTCGTTGCGGAAGTCCTTGCCCAACTCGTAGACCTTGTCGATGCCGCCGACGACGAGTCGCTTGAGGTAGAGCTCGGTGGCGATCCGCAGGTAGAAGTCGCGGTTGAGCGCGTTGTGATGGGTGACGAAAGGACGCGCCAGAGCGCCACCGTAGAGCGGCTGCAACACCGGCGTCTCAGCCTCGACGAAGCCGTGCTCGTCGAGCCAACGGCGCACCTCGGCGATCGCGCGGGCGCGGATCGCGAAGGCGCGGCGGCTCTCCTCGTTGGCGAGCAGGTCGAGCTCGCGCTGGCGGTAGCGGGTTTCGACATCCTCGAGGCCGTGGAACTTGTCGGGTGGTGGGCGCAGGCTCTTGGCCAGTAGCCGCCAGTGATCAATCGCCAGCGAGAGCTCGCCGCCCCGACGCGTCGCCAGCGCAGTCCCCTCGACGCCGACGAAGTCACCGAGGTCGAGGTTGACCAACAGCTCGAACGCCTCCTCGCCGAGCTTGTCGGCGGTCGCGTGGAGCTGGACCTGACCGGTGCCGTCGCGCAGGTCTAAGAAGGCGGCCTTGCCATGGCCGCGACGGGCGACGATCCGCCCGGCGACGCGGTGGCGCGACTCGGTCTCCATCCCCGCCGCTAGCCCCTCATGCGCCGCCCGCACCTCGGCGATCTCCTCACGTTCCTCAAACTCGTGCGGAAACGGCTCGATCCCCGCCTCACGCAACCCCTCCAGCTTCTCCCTCCGATCACGAAGGACATCAGAGAGCTTCGGCTCATCGGAGTCGGTCCGGTCGCTCATTCGGGCGAGCCTATAGCGCCGACAAGAGCCCATCCCGGTAGGGGTGGAGCGTCTTGTACTTTTTCGCGGCCAGCCATTGCTGGCAGCCGCAGACGCAGCTCGAAAAAGTTAAGCGGAACCCCTACCGGGATGGGCTCTAAGCAGACTCGATTTTGGTGATTTTCAATTTCTTCTTCGGCCCACGCGGCACATCAACACTGACCACATCGCCGCGTTTGTGACCAAGCAGCGCTTTGCCGATCGGCGACTCGTTCGAGAGTTTGTGCTCGACCGGGTTGGCCTCAGTCGAACCGACGATCTGGAATTTCTGCGAGTCGCCGCTTTTCTGGTCTTTAACGTGGACGACCGAGCCAAAGCTGACCTCATCGGTGTCGATGTCCTTCTCATCGATCACGGTGGCGCGGCGCAGGCGCTCTTCGAGCTGGGCGATCCTGCCCTCGAGCAGCGCCTGTTCGTTCTTGGCGTCGTCGTACTCGGCATTCTCGGAGATGTCGCCGAACTCGCGGGCTTCCTTGATCCGCGCCGCAACCTCCCGCCGTTTGGCGGTCGAGAGGTGCTCGATCTCCTCTTTGAGCTTCTCGAGCCCTTCCGGGGTAATTACGGCTTGACGAGTCACTTTGCGCTGACCTCGCTTCTACTTGCTGGACGTGGGTTTGCTCGGCCCTTGAGACCAAAAATGCCCGGGCGCGACGGCTTTCGCACGCCACACCTGGGCCCGAAGTCGCGGGATTATAGCGAGGGCGCAAGCCCGGCACTCAAGGGATTTTGGGCAGCGATCAACTGCCTGGCGCGAGGCAGGTCGGCGCTGCGCTGTAGCTCCTGGGCAACCTCGACCGGCGCCCCCAGCGCCTCGACGTACCAGGGGTAGAACTTGCGCAGGTAACGAGTCGCCCGCTCAGTACCCAGATGCTCCTCGGCGCGGTCGACCGTCCAGAGCAACTCAGCGACCACCTCATCGCGCGCCGGGGGCTCACTGCGGCGCCCAGTCAGTTCCTCAAATAGCCACGGGTTACCGAGTGAGCCGCGAGCCAACATCACCGCGTCGGCGCTGGACTCGCGGTAAGCACTGTGCACCGACTCGGCGTTGTCGAGGCCACCGGAGACGATCACCGGAATCTCGATCCGTTCGACCAGCTCGCGGGTGAGGACGTAGTCGGGACTGCCCTTGTGTTTGGTCGTCGCCGCGCGCGGATGGAAGCCGATCGCCGCCGCCCCACCCTCCTCGGCGAGGCGGACGGCGAGGTCGAAGCCAGAGCGGTCACCGGGCCGTAGACCGGAACGCAGCTTCACCGTCACCGGCAGGCCGCTGCCCTCGATCGCGCCGCGCAAGAGGGCAAGTGCCAAGTCCGGGTCGGCGAGCAGCTCAACCCCGGCGCCGGTCTTGCGCACCTTGCGCACCGGACATCCCATATTGATGTCGATCAGGTCGGCACCGGCCTCAGCGGCAACCGCGGCGCCGGAGCGCATGACCTCGGGGTCGTGGCCGAAGAGCTGCACCGACACCGGGTGCTCGTCGGGGTGGATCCGCATCAGCTCGCGCAGGGTGCGCTCGTTGCGGTAATGCAGACCGAAGCTAGAGATCATCTCCGAGACGGCCAGGCCCGCACCGTGTCGCTTTGCCTGCAAGCGGACGAACCAGTTGCCGATTCCCGCCAGCGGCGCCAGCAGAACGCGATTGGCGATCTGCACCCCCCCGATCTCAAAGGGGTCGGTCAGCTCATGCATTTCTCTCATAGATCAACCGTAGGCCTTTAAGCGTAAGCATCTCGTCGACCTCGTCGATCGTCTCCGTGAAGGGGACGATGACCGCAGCGAGGCCACCGGTGGCGAGCAGCTGCACCTGATCGAGTTCGTCTTCGATGCGGCGGACGACGCCGTCGATCAGGCCAGCGAAGCCGAAGATCACACCGGACTGGATCGCCGCCCGGCTGGAGCGACCGATCGCCGTCTCGGGCTCCTCAAGGTCGATGCGGCCAATCCGGGCAGCGCGTTCGACCAGCGCGGTCAGCGAGATCTCCAGACCCGGTGCAATCGCCCCGCCGAGGTATTCACCGGCCTCCGAGACGGCGTCGAAGTTGATCCCGGTGCCGAAGTCGACGACTACACAGGCGGCCTTGAAACGCTCGTAAGCGGCGACCGCGTTGACCAGGCGATCGGCACCGACCTCGAGCGGGTTGTCGATGCGGATTGGCATCCCCGTCTTCACCCCCGGTCCGATCGCCAGGCAGGCAGCGCTCGTGTAGCGCTCGGTCAGCTGTTCGTACTGGGTGCCGAGCGGCGGCACAACCGAGGAGACGCAGACGGCGCCGAGGTCATCGAGGCTGACCCCGCTGAGCGCGAGCATGCCGGCGATCCGCTCGGCCAACTCATCGCCGGTTGCCCCGGCTCGGGTCTGAAAACGCCAGTGCTCCACTAAGCGCTCACCGTCAAAGGCGCCGAGGTGGGTCTGGGTATTGCCGACGTCGACCGCGAGCAGCACGTCGCGAGTCTATGATGACCGCCGTGAACGTGCGGCTCTACACGATCCCGGGTTCGCACCCGGGGGTGGCAGCGCAGCTGATGCTCAAATACAAGGGCATCGGGTTCAAGCGCACCGATCTCTTCCCGGTCATCTCCAAGCTTGTCCTGCGCGGGCTCGGATTCCCGCGAAACACCGTGCCGGCAATCAAGATCGACGGCCAGAAGGTGCAGGGGTCACGCGAGATTGCCCGCGAGCTGGAGCGGCTGCGACCGGAGCCGGCGCTATTCCCGGCCGAGGCTCCAGAGCGCGCCGCGGTCGAGGAGGCAGAGCGCTTCGGTGACGAGGAGCTCCAGCACCCGATTCGTCAGTTGATCTGGTGGTCGCTGAAGAAGGACAAGGCGCCCCTGCGCAGCTTCTCCGAGGGCGCGAAGCTAGGCATCCCGATCGGCCTGGCGGTTCGAACCGCTGCCCCAATCGTCGCCCTCTCCGCCCATTTCAACCAGGCCACCGACGACAACGTACGCGCCGACCTCGCCAAGCTCGGCGGGCTACTGGACCGGGTCGACGAGCTGATCGCGGCAGGGACCATCGACGGTGAGGAACTGAACGCAGCTGACTTCCAGATCGCGCCGAGCATCCGACTAGCGATGACCATGCAGGACCTACGCCCGCTGATCGAGGCTCGACCGGCCGGGCGCCTCGCCAAGCGCGTCCAGCCCGAGATCGCCGGTGACATCCCGCCGATCCTGCCGCCCGCCTGGCTGCAGCCGCTGCGCAGTGAGTCCGCCGCCGCCTAGCGGGTGCCGCAGGCTCTTCCCATCGGGCTAGACGAGGCGACCCGGCTCGAGGGCGAGGATCGCAGCTTCTCGATCCGCCTCGACGAGGCATGGGAGATATGGGGGCCGAGCGGCGGCTACCTGGCGGCGATCGCGCTCCGTGCCGCTGGTCGGCGTGCCGAGATCCCGCGACCGGCGAGCTTCTACTGCCATTTCCTCAGCGCGCCGGCCTTCGACGAGGTCGAGCTGAGGGTCGAGGTGCTGAAGCGAGGACGGCGCTCGGAGGCGCTGACGGTGGCCATGACCCAGCGGGGAAAGCCTATCCTCCAGGCGCTGGTGAGGACTGCAGCGGATGCCCCGGGCTACGGGCATCAGGAACCCGAGGCTCCGGCAGTGGCGCCGCCGGACGCATCCGCGCCCGTCGATCCTGCTAATTACAACTTCTGGAAGAACGTCACCTGGCGTCGTCCGGAAGGAGCCGAGGGATCCACAGCAGCCGTCGTTAGGGACTGGCTGCACTTCGAGCCCACGCCTTGTTTCGATGATCCCTTCATCGACGCCGCCCGTCCCCTCATCCTGCTCGACACGTTCGGCTGGCCCGCCGTCTATGAGCGGTATCGAGGGGTGGACTACACGGCCCCCAATCTCGATATCTGCGTCAACTTCCATCGCCCGGCCGCCGACAGCGAGTGGCTCCTGGTCGACCACGAATGCCCGGTCGCCGACCACGGCCTGCTCGGCGTCAGCGGCCGAGTTTGGAGCGAGGACGGCCACCTGCTCGCGACCGGCATCGCGCAGCTCTGTTGCATTCCGCTCCCGAGCGACGCTTAGAGCGAGCCAACGCGTTCTGCGCGCTGGCCGGGACCGAGCTTCGCCAAAACGTCCGCTAGACGCATGCCGTCGGGGAGTGTCAGGTCGGGGTCAAGCTCGAGCAGCGGCACGAGGACGAAGCGGCGGCTGGTGGTCTCGGGGTGCGGAAGCGTCAGGCGGTCGGTGGAAAGCTCGAGGTCGCCGAGGAGGAGCAGGTCGACGTCGAGCGGGCGGGGGCTGTGGCGGGGGGCATCGAGGGCGCGCCCGCGCTTGACCTCGATCTCCTTGCAGAGGTCGAGCAGCGCTTCCGGCTCGAGCTCGGTGCGGATGCGGATCGCCGCGTTAAGGAAGTCGGGCTGGTCGAGCACCTCGCCCACGGGCTCGGTCTCATAGGCAGAGGAGATCGCCTCGACCTCCACCCCACGTTCGCTCAGCAACTCAATCGCAGCGTGAAGATGCGCGACCCGGTCGCCGACATTGGAACCCAGCCCCAAATAACCCGTCCGCATTAGACGTGCCTCGACTTCGAGGCCACTATGGGTACTCAACTCGAGGCACGCCGGTCAGGCGTCCTCGCTGCCGCTGTCCTCGTCCTCTTCTTCGCTGCGCTCCTGGGTGACCTCGACGCCTACCTCCTGGATTGCGAGTGGCAGCGGGGGCTCGGGCTTGGAGGCCCGGACGCGGACCGACTCGCAGCCGTAGCGCTCAATCAGTCGCTGGCCGACGACTTGGGCGAGCCGCTCGAGCGTGCGGTAGCTGCGCTCGGTCGCGGCGAGAACGACGATGTCGCAGACCTCGCCGTAGTCGACGGTGTCCTCGATCCGGTCGGTGAGGACCGCGTCGCAGTCGGGCACGTCGAAGGAAATGTCGAACTCGAGTCGCTGGCCGACCTCCTGCTCGGCGTCACTGACGCCGTGGTGGGTGTAGATCGAGATTCCGCGCAGCTCGACCTCGACCCGCGACTCGATCCCATTGCCGTTGGGCTCATCCATAGTGCAAACCTAACCGAGGATCGCGTTCGCGACCTTGGCCGCCTGTGCAGCCTCGGCGACGTCGTGGACACGCAGCACGTCGGCCCCCTCGGCAGCGGCGAGCAGCGAAGAAGCGATCGTGCCACCGAGCCGATCCTCGACGGTGGAGCCGTCGATCTTGCCGATGAAGCTCTTGCGCGAGGCGCCAACGACCAGCGGCCGCCCGAGCTCTCGCAGCTCGCCTAGCCGCCGCAATAGCTCGAGGTTGTGATCGAGGTTCTTGCCGAAGCCAATCCCAGGATCAAGCCAAATCAACTCCTCGGCAACTCCCGCTTCAATAGCTGCTTCCGTCCGCTCGGCGAGGAAAGCCTTGACGTCGTCGACGACGTCGTCGTAGGTCGGGTTCTCCTGCATCGTGCGTGGGTCGCCCTGCATATGCATCAAGACCAGCCCGGCGCGGCGCTCCGCGCACAGCGCCCCGATCTCAGGGTCATGCCGCAGCGCAGTCACGTCGTTGACGATCGAGGCACCGGCATCGAGTGCGGCTCGCGCGACCGCGGACTTCGAGGTGTCGATCGAGACGGTCACGGTGTTCGCCAGGCCGGCAACGACCGGCTCGATTCGCTCACGCTCCTCCCCCTCGCTCACCGCGGCCGCGCCGGGCCGCGTCGATTCGCCGCCTACGTCAAGAATCTCCGCCCCCTGCTCAGCCAACCCCCGCCCATGAGCAATGGCAGCTTCCGCATCAAGGAAGAGCCCCCCGTCCGAGAACGAATCGGGAGTCACATTGACGACGCCCATGAGGGACACGGGGCCCCTCTCGAACGGGCGGATACTCAAAACGTCGGCCTAATTAGGCCGACGTTTGTTCGGGCGAGAGGGACCCCGTGTCCCTCAGCTCGCATCGCCGCCGGCGAACCCAGGCCGCGGACGAGGGCTCGGCCGTGCCCCCTCGCGCTGAGCCTTCTCCGGCTCAGGCGCTGGCTCGACCGGCTGGGAAGGCTCCTCGTCGTCGACGAAGACCTCCTCCTCGGGCTTGCCGTCGATCAGGGCGACGAACTGCTCGGCATCGATCGTCTCCCGCTCGAGCAGAATCTTCGAGATCGTGTCGAGCTCGCTGCGCCTTTCGCCCAGTATGTCCTTCGCGGTCTGATGCGCCGACTCGACGATGCGGCGGATCTCGTCGTCGATCTCGCGGGCGATCTCGTCGGAGTAGTCGGGTTCGGTGCTGAATTCGCGACCGAGAAAGGGCTGACCGCGGTCGTGGCCGAAGACGCGCGGGCCGAGCCGCTCCGACATGCCAAACCGCATCACCATCTGCTTCGCGGTCTCGGTCACCTTTTCAAGGTCGTTGGAGGCGCCGGTAGTGATCTCGCCGAAGACGATCTCCTCGGCGGCGCGCCCACCCAGGGTCATCGCCATCGTGTCGGTCAGCTCGGCGCGGCTGGTGAGGAACTTGTCCTCGGTCGGCAGGCTGATCGTGTAGCCGAGCGCCTGGCCGCGGCTAATGATCGAGACCTTGTGGACCGGGTCGCAGTTGGGCAACAGGTGGCCAACGATCGCGTGGCCAAGCTCGTGGTAAGCGGTGATCAGTCGCTCTTTCTCGCTCATCACCCGGGTCTTCTTCTCCGGGCCGGCGATCACCCGCATGATCCCCTCCTCGAGCTCCTTCATCGAGATCTCGCGGCTGCCCGTGCGGGCGGTCAAGAGGGCCGCCTCATTGATCAGGTTGGCGAGGTCGGCGCCGGTGAAGCCAGGGGTCTGGCCGGCGAGCGCGTCGAGGTCGATCTGCTTACCCAGCGGCTTGCCGCGGGTATGGACCTCGAGGATCTTCTTGCGGCCTTTGCGGTCGGGCCGGTCGACGACGACCTGACGGTCGAAGCGGCCTGGCCTCAGCAGCGCCGGATCAAGGATGTCGGGCCGGTTGGTGGCGGCGATCAAGATGATGTTGTCTTTCATCTCGAAGCCGTCCATCTCGACCAGGAGCTGATTCAGCGTCTGCTCGCGCTCGTCGTGACCGCCGCCCATGCCCGCACCGCGGTGGCGGCCGACGGCGTCGATCTCGTCCATGAAGATGATGCAGGGCGAGTTCTGTTTGGCCTGCTCGAAGAGATCGCGGACACGGCTGGCGCCAACGCCGACGAACATCTCGACGAAATCCGAACCGGAGATCGAGAAGAAGGGGACGCCGGCCTCACCGGCAACGGCGCGGGCGAGCAGCGTCTTGCCGGTACCGGGCGGACCGTAGAGCAGCACACCCTTGGGGATGCGGGCACCAAGCGACTGAAATTTCTTCGGGTTCTCGAGGAATTCCTTGATCTCCTGCAGCTCCTGCACCGCCTCATCAACCCCGGCGACGTCGCGGAAGGAGATTTTCGGCGCGTCGACCGACATCCGCTTCGCTTTCGATTTGCCAAAGTTCATCACCCGCGAACCGCCGCCCTGCATCTGGTTCATCAGGAAGATCCAGAAGCCGAAGAAAAGGATGAAAGGCAGGATGTAGGTGAGCAGCGAAAGGAGGCTGGAACCGCCGGTGCCGTGGACGTCGGTTTTGACCCCCGCGTCTTTGAGTTGGTTGACCAGGCTTGCTTCGCCGTCGGGCGGATAGCCGGTCGAGAAGCTGTCGCCGTTTTCGCCTTTTTCCTTGATGTCGAGCGTGCTGTCCTTGACGTTGACGTCGACTTCTTCGATGCG
The DNA here is from genome assembly GCA_963703175.1 of uncultured Solirubrobacterales bacterium. Taxonomy (GTDB): domain Bacteria; phylum Actinomycetota; class Thermoleophilia; order Solirubrobacterales; family 70-9; genus VRUE01. Next base: position 1,959,137 of record OY969794.1, on the reverse strand, counting down.
GCCGTTGGCGATCAGACCGCCCTGCGCTTTCGAGGCGATCAGTTCGTTGTAGTGGGGCGATTCCGTGCTCGGGCCAGGGCTGATCACCCGCTGGGCGACGAAGGCGAGGATCACCACCAGCAGGATCGGAAAGGCCGCGCTTTTGAAGAAACGCCTCACAGGGAAAATTCAGCGTACCAGGGCGGTTTCCGCGCCTGGGCGGGGTGGATAAGTAATCCCGATCATCTACTCGTCCAAGGCAGCAACGTAGTCAAGGTTGCGGTAACGCTGTGCGTGGTCGAGGCCATAGCCGATCGCGAAGCGGTCGGCTATGGGGAAACCGAGGTAGCGCGGCGGCTCGAGACCCTCGCGGAGACGGTCGGGCTTGACCAGTAGCGCACAGGCCTCCAACGAAGCCGGAGAGCGGGCGTTGAGGTTGCGCATCAGGTAATTGAGCGTCAGGCCCGAGTCGATGATGTCCTCGACGATGAGCACGTGACGGCCTTCGATCGGGGCGTCGAGATCCTTGAGGATCCGCACCACGCCCGAGGAATCGGTCTGCGAGCCGTAACTGGAGACCGCCATGAAGTCGATCTCGCAGGCGACGTCGAGATGGCGCATCAGGTCGGCGAGGAAGATCACGGCGCCCTTCAGCACGCCGACCATGAAGAGGTCGCGGCCGGCGTAGTCCTCGCTGATCTGCCTACCCAACTCGGCAACGCGTCGCTGCAATTCCTCGCCCGAGATCAGGATCTCGCCGATCGCCGACTCGCTCATCGAATTCTCACCTGCGGCAGTCTAAGTACCGAGACCCCCAGACGGACGTGCCGGTGGAAAGAGGTCATATATGGCCCATAAGCGACGGCACGTCCGTCAGCGCTCCGCTCGCAAAACTCCGCGTTCGGCGATCGCGCGGACGCCGCCGCCAAGGTCGAGCATCGCGGTGCCGGCGCGGCGCAGCGCGGCGACCTCGTCGGCGTGGCGGGCGGCGCCGGCCACAGGACGACCGGCGGCGCGATCGGCGAGCTGCTGGACGACGAGGCGACGCAGCGCCGGCGGTAGCTCAGCGAGTCGCTCGAGCTCGATCGTGTTGCGCGGCGAGCCGGCGGATCCCTCGAGCTCGGTGGCGACCAGCGCGTCCAGCACCTCCGCCTCATCGCGCAACAGCTCGGCCGTGCGCAGCACGTTCTGCGCCGCGGCAGGATGAATCTCAGCCAGCGCCGCAGCAAGGCCGTGGCGCACCCGGTTGCGCGCGTAGCCGGGTTCGGCGTTGCTCGGATCATCGCGCCAGGGGAGATCCCGCTCCTCGCAGTAGGCCGTGGTCTGCGCGCGGGTGACGCCGAGCAACGGCCGTACAAGCTTGCCGTCTCGCGGCCGCATACCCAGCAGGGCACGACGGCCGGGCGAGGAGGCGAGGCGATAGAGAATCGTCTCGACCTGATCGTCAGCGGTGTGACCGGTCGCAATCAGACCATCTGCATCCAGTGCCAGGCGCGCCGCCGCGGCGTAGCGGGTGTCGCGGGCCCAGGCCTGCAGGTTGCCGGGGCCCTCGGGGCGGCGCGGCTGCTCTACCTCGAGCGAGACCCCGAGCCGCCGGCAGAGCGCCACGCAGTGAGCCTCGTCAGCGTCGGAGTCGTCGCGCAAGCCGTAGTTGACGTGCAGCGCAGTCACCTGCTCGGAACCGAGCAGGCGCACGGCGAGGTCGAGCAGGCAGACCGAGTCCCTTCCCCCGGAGAGCATCGCCACCAACGGCGTCCCGGGGGACAGCATGCCGCCTTCCCGCACCGCCGCGAGTAGCTCCTCGCTCTCCATCAACCGGAAGCCAAGCGAACAACGTAGAGCGGGGTTGCCACGGGGAAGCCCTTGAGATTGACCTCGCCGATCGGCTCACAGGTCAGGCCACGCTCGGAGAGCGAGCCGGTGACGCCATCGGTGACCAAGACCTCGCCCGCCTGAGCGCGCTCGACGACGCGGTGGGTGAGGTTGACGTGGGTGCCGAAGTAGTCGCCGTCGCGGTAGACCGCGTTCGCGTAGTGGACTCCGACCCGCGGTCGCGGTCGCTCAGGGAAGCGGTCGAGCAGGCCGACCGCCCACTCGGTCAGCGAGGCCGGATCCGGCGAGACGACCATCACCTCGTCACCGATCGTCTTCACCACGGTCGCCTCTGGCGGCAACGTGGCCTCGACCGTTTCGACGAAGTTCTCGACCACGTCGAGCGCCTCCAGGTCGCCCTCCTCCTCGGTGTAGCGGGTGAAACCGCTGAGGTCGATGAAGCAGAGGGTGACCGGGACCTGACCGAGGTGAGAAGCGGCGGCTTCCAAGTCCGTCTCCATGTGGCCCACCACGTCCTGTTCGGTGAAGTAACGCAGGTAGCGAGTGTGGAGATATTCGGTCAGCGGACCCGCCAGCGGCAGGATGTCGGCCGCCAGCTCGCCCATCTCCTCGGCGATCTCCAGCTCCGGCAGCGCGTCGCGGATCAACGGTTCATGCACGTAGAGGTGAAAGAGGCGGACCTCGGCGTCAGCGATCTTCCGCATTGACTGGACGTAGACCCGGACCAGCTGTAGGAAAGCGACGAGGGGGAAGCCGGCAGCCAGGACCCGAGCGCAGTGACGCAGCGCCCGGACGTCCTCCGGGCTGAGCAGCCGCTCGCGCCCCAGCGGCGTACCGAGAATGACGAGGATGCGCTCGATCAGCTCCGCCTCGAGGCCAGTCTCCTGCGCAACCTCCTCGACCGAGACCTGCTCCTCGGCGCCGGGGAAGAGGTCCTCGACGAAGCCGAAGGCAAGTCGCCCCTCGCGGCCGGCCCGCTTCAGCTCCTCCAACGAGTGACCGCGTTCGCGCATCCGCGCGACGACCCGCGCCTGTGCCGCGGCGGCGGCGGTCCAGCGGCCGCGGCGCACCGGCACGATCTTCTCCTCGGCCCAGCGTTTCAGCGTGCTCGCCGACACACCAGAGCGGCGCGAGGCCTCGCTCAGGGAAATACGTTCGTCGGCCATCGAAAGGCGAGGCTAGCCGGAAGTGAGGACCTCCTCCTCCTCGAATGCCTTATGACGAATGAACGCTTCTACCTTTGGAAGGATGGATCGCAACCGTGCCCACCCGCCTGCGCCCCACCACCCCGTTCGCCGCCAACGCGATCCTCGTCGGGGATCCCGGGCGGGCGCTACTGCTTGCGCAGGAGCTGCTGGAGCAGCCAAAAATGAGCAATCACGCACGCGGTCTCTGGGGCTACAGCGGTCAAACCCCCGCTGGCCGCGAACTGACGATCCAAGCGACCGGGATGGGCGGACCCAGCGCCGCGATGGTGATGGCCGACCTGGCGAAGCTCAACGTGAGGCGAGTAGTGCGGGTCGGGACCTGCGCCGCCCTCAACTCCAGAGCACTGCTCGGGGAACTGCTACTGGCGAACGCGGTCCTCGGCGCGAGCGGTAGCGCGACGTCGTTTGGAATCACCGTCGGGGAGACGCTGTCGCCCGACCCAGGCCTACTGGAGCGACTGCGCTCGGAGCTGGGCGACGAAGCGCGAGAGGCGACGGTGGCCAGTTTCGATGCAATGCCTGCCGATATTGACCTTGCGGAGGGAGTGGCCGCCGCCGATATGCAGACGCTCGCCGTATTCGCCCGTGCCCAGCAACTCGAGATTGCCGCCGCTGCGGTGCTGATCGTGACCGAAACGACCGCGGCCGAGCCGCTCGGCAAGGAGCAGTTGGATCAGGCGGCAGTGCGGAGCGGGATCGCCGCCGCTGAGGCTCTGTCTAACCCTAAAGTCGAAGGTTAGACTTAGGTTTCAGAGGCCGTGTCGGCGCCGTCGGCGCGACGGTCGGCATTTAGCTGGCGCCGCAAACCACCGATCTCGCGCGAAACCCGGTCGATCTCGTCCTCGACCTCGTCGAGCCGCTGCGAAACCGAACGCAGGCGACGCTCAAGGCGCTCAACGTCGCCAGCAGACGGCAGGTTTAGCGCCGCCATCGCCGCGTGCTGGGCCTCCATCGCCTTCTCCCGAGCACCGAAAGCCGCGGCTACGGCGTTCTCCAGCACCTGGCTGTCGAGCAGCGCCTGGGCAATCTCGCCAATTGCCTGCTCGCTGCGCGCGCGCAGACCGTCCTGATCGTCTTGGTAGTCGTCCGCGATGCTCATTCGCAGACACCTTAGAGATTCGCCGGCTAGCCGATTGACACGACTTCTTAACCAGCCCATCCGGGAGGGCTGAAATGCTGCTGGGCTTCAGGCATGGGACAGTCATTGATTAAGGGCATGTTGGGGGGCGGCGCAGCGTATTGCGTGCCTCCGCACAAGTCAGTAGCTTGGGCGTGCTTCATGCTTGGGGAGAGGGTGGACACAGGCAGGGACACGCCCGTGCACGCAGGGAACAGAGGCGCCGTCGCATGAGACAAAAGCTCGCACTGATTATCGCTCTGGCCGGCTTCGCGGTTGTCACCGCGCTTGGCGTTGGCATGGCCGGTGCTGATCCTTCGGCAAGCCTTGGCGACAGCGAGGCGACCAACGGCCTCACCACCACCCCAGCGCTCCCCTCGGCGCAAGCCCCGGCCTGCTCCAACGAAGTCGACGACGACGGCGATGGCCTTGTCGACCTGGAAGACCCCGATTGCGATTCTCCCTCCGACACCACGGAGGAAGCCGAAGAACCGGCGTCGCCCGCCTCGAGCGAAGAACAGTCGCCGGCTAGCTCCGAAAAGACCAAGGCCGACCCCCAGGTCCATAGTGGCACCGGCCTTAACGCTGACGAAGCCCCCAACGAAGTCCCCGGCGGAGTCCAGCGCAACCAGAGTCTCGGCGGCGGGACCAGCAGCGGCGCGGTCGTCGCCCCCAGCGCCACCGCCGGCGTCCAACCCCCCGCCGAAGGAACCGACGGCGGTTCGCAGTTCGCCACCGGCGGCGCTCCGACCAGCGCCAACCCGAGCACGACGATCGCCCCCTTCGGACCGGCGCCGATCGGCGTGCCCAACTTCGTCATCGACTCCTTTGAGATTCCGCCCTTCCTACTGCCGATCTACCAGGCCTGCGGAACCGAGTACGGGATTCCCTGGGAGGTGCTCGCCTCGATCAACAAAATCGAGACCGCCTTCGGCACCAACCTCAATGTCTCCAGTGCCGGCGCGCTCGGCTGGATGCAGTTCCTTCCTTCGACCTGGGAGACCTACGGCGTCGACGCTAACGGCGACGGACGCAAGGACCCCTACAACCCGGTCGATGCGATCTGCGCGGCGGCCAACTACCTCAAAGCAAGCGGCGGCGCCGGCGATCTCTACAACGCGATCCTCTCCTACAACCACGCCGACTGGTACGTGCAGGAGGTGCTGCTTTACGCCCGCGCTTACGGCAAGCTGCCGACCGATCTCGTCGGCTCACTCACCGGCCTGACCGAGGGCGCCCACTTCCCGGTCGCCGCCGACGCCCGCTACGCCGACGACATCTCGACTCGCGCGGCGCTGAGCAAGGCAACGCCGCAAGAGCGCGACGAATATGGCAATGCCGCCGAGGTGATCTCCTCTTCACCGACCCGGCGCGGGATCAACATCTTCGCTCACGAGGGCGCGCCCGTAGTCGCTGTCAACGACGGTGTGCTGGTCAAGATGGGCAACTCGAAGAAGCTAGGCCGCTACGTGGTCCTGCGCGACGCCTATGGCAACCGCTACATCTACGCCAAGCTTGGCACGATCGTCCGCAAGCACCGCAAGGTAGTGATGCCGACCGGCAAGGAGAAACGCGTGCCGGTCGACAGCCAGAACATCCGCCCGCGTCTCTACGCCCTGCCCGGCCGCAGCGAGGGCGATCAGCAAACGCAAGCCAACCAGAGCGTCGACAGCGCCACGGCGAAGGGCGCCGACGGAACCCTCAGGGTTGGGTCGAAGGTTATAGCTGGGACGGTGCTCGCCACCATCGGCGCCGCCGAAGATGGCATCGATTCCCACATCAACTTTGCGATTCGCCCCGCCGGCAAGGGCGCGCCGCGAATCGACCCGAAGCCGATCCTCGATGGTTGGAAGCTGCTCGAGGCGACGGCGATCTACCGGGCCAACGGAAAGAACCCGTTTACCGCGGACCTCAGCGGCGCCGGCGTACTGCTGCTCTCCAAGGAGGCACTGGAGCGCCGCGTGCTCGCCGATAAGAGCCTCGAAATCTATGAGTGCGGACGCACCGACATCGCCACCGGGCAGATCGACCGCCGCGTGCTGGCGATGCTCGAGTACCTGGTCTCCAAAGGCTTTACGCTGACGATCAGCGCGCTCAAGTGCGGGCACAGCATCATGACTTCTTCTGGTTATGTCTCCGAGCACTCGACCGGAGACGCGGTCGACATCCCAGTGATCAACGGAGTGCCGGTTACCGGCCACCAGGGTCCCGGCACGCTCACCGACGAGCTGATCCGCACGGTGCTGCAGCTACAGGGGACGATGCACCCCCACCAGGTGATCTCGCTCGAGGACCTGCCCGGCGAAACCAGTTTCCCCCTGCCCGACCACTACGACCACGTCCACGTCGGCTACCAGCCTGAACTCGGCGCCTTCGGCGAAGAGTTCAATGCCCTGCTCAAACCGAAGCAATGGCAACGGCTGACCCACCGCCTCGAGCGGATTGAAAATCCGGACGTGCCCACCGCACCGTCGGAGTTCTCCTTGCCGGACAAAAGCAAGGACAAGGCCGGAGCCGGCTCAGGCGGCACCGGCAACGGCGACTGAGTCCAGGGAGAATCGGGTCCTCTGACCCAGTTCTTCGGATTCGTGCAGTTCGAGTTCCCCGGGGCACTCGGCGTCCCGGATGGTCGCTACCTGGCCCGCGGCGATGACGGTCAACGGGTGCTGGTCGTGGAAACGCTCGGCGCTCCATCCCCACCCCGCCGGCGACGACGCCGGCCGAAGCAGGTCGAGCCGGACCCCGAGGCTTCGACCCTGCCCGTGACCCGGGTCACGGCTGTGCGCGCACAGGAGCCCTTTGACTCGACCGCCGAGGCCGAGCGCTGGTTGGAGCAAACGATCGCCGCCGAGGAGGCGACCGACGCGGCGGTCGCCGAGGGGATCGGCCTGCTCAACAGAGCACTTCACGCGCAAGCGGTGGCGAGCGCCGATCCGCTCGGTTCGGAACTTCGGGCCGAACGGGCGACCGCGGTTCGCGTCGGTCACGGCAGCGGCAAGGAGGTTGCCGCCGGCCGCTTCTCTGCCGCACAGGAAGTCGACGTGCGATCCGCAAGCGGCTCACGCCGGCAGCGACAAGACGAAGACCTGCGCCCACAGGAGCGGCTCGCCGCCGTCATCGGAGGTCGCGAGCGCCTCGACGCCTGCGAGACCCTGCTGCTCCGCACCCGCGCCGACCTCAACGCGGGCCGGCGTCGCGAGGCGGCACTGCAGCTACGAATCACCCTGGAGGCAATGCTGGTGGAGCTGGACGGGGCACTCACCCATCCGGACCACGAAAATGACATGGGCGAGCTGCAGGCACGTCGCTCGCAGGCGGGTGATGCGGCAAACGCCGCGCTGCGCGGCGAGCTTCCGCTTGACGACGAGCGCGACGTGGAGGAGCTGACCGTGATCTGCGAGCGAATCCTGCGCCGTCGCCGTGTACTCAGGGGCTGACACGGGGATGCTCCCGAACTGGCGGATACTCAAAACGGCGGTCTAATTAGACCGCCGTTTGTCAGGGCGGGAGCATCCCCGCGGCAGCCCCCTCAAAGAGCGAGACGTCGCCCGACAACGTCGTCCAGCAGCGACTCGGCTATGTGGTGCGCCTCCTCAAGGACGATCCCCTCCAAGGAGGGATGCCGATCACGGTTAAACCTGCGGCGTGCGCGGCGGCGACGCCTGTGGGTGAGTCCTCGAGGGCGACTACGTCCGGGCCCGGGTCGACGCCGAGCTGCCGGCAGGCCTCTGAGTGGCGCAACTCCGAATGTTCCCATTCATGCTAACCGAGTTGCGGGAATACCACAGACCATCCATGCATCGCCCGCCCCAAGCGCCACTCACCGGAGGCTCGCACCCGCCTGACTGCCTTTGCCGAGGAATACGGTCGCCGGGACTCCGATTTGAAGAGGCTGGCCGAGCGACTCCGAGGCGACCGCGATCGAGCGATCCGTCAGGCTTACAAGGACGGGCTACCGATGGCCGACATCGCCCGGATACTCGACATGAGCCACCAGCGCATCTCACAGATAGTCCGCAGCTAACTCAGTGTCCGCTAACCGGTCGGGAGACGCGGCCCAAAATCCTTGAGTATTCGTTTTCTCTCGCGTAGCGTCGCGCGCCATGAGCAGGGACGACAACGACTCGACGAACATAGATTGGGAGCACGTGGGGCGGCTGGAAATTCACCCACGGCGCTTTGGCCTCCTCCAGATACTTTCACTGGACGGCAACCGAACGCTTTCTCCGACCGAGTGTGCCTTCGAGCTGCACACGAATATTGCTGACGCGCATTACCACGTGAACGTGCTGATGGAGTCCGGTGTCGTCCGTCTAGCGCATGTCATGCCGGTACGCGGCACAAAGGAACACTTCTACTGCCTGACGGATCATTCGGCCGATGACCTGTTTGATCGATTGGGACTGCCACGGGAGGATCGGTAAGGACTGCCACCGGGGCAGGAGGTGGTCACCTCCCATGCTGCCTTTTCGCCCCGGTGGCTTCGACGTCAAGCTAGCCCGACTTAACGATGGAGAGCAGCGGCAGCGTGCTGGTGCTGTGAATAACCTTCATTCCCTTCACCTCCTCCCAGAGTCCTGCCCGAGCGCCTTCGTGCGCTCCAGCTGAATCGGTCCCCCAATCCGAGCCGCAGGCCGGTCCTTCGACTCCCGGCTCAGGCGAGGCGCATCGCGCGACTACGCTACTTCAATGCTTAAGAAAATTCGAGCGTTTTGTGGGTACGGTCTAACGCGTTGGCAAGAACTCGCGTACCCGACTAGGCTCAACTGGGTACTGTCAAATATCTGAGTAAAGGGGGAGTCCGAAATGGCTCGCAAAGCCGATAGCTCTAGGGCGTCAAGCCGCAGCAAGACCGGGCAGAGCCGAAAGGCTCCCAGGCAGGCGGCTAAGAGGCAGACGGCGAAAGCCAAGCCGCTCGGTACGGACTTTCTCGATGCGCGCCTGTCGAAAGCTCTAGGCCATGAGATGCGGGTCAACATTATGGCGGTTGCAAGTTGGCGGAAAATCGCCCCCTCCGAATATGCACGGGAGACGGGGGAAGGACTCGGCAAGGTCTCTTACCACTTCAATCGCTTGGTCAAGTACGGCGTGCTTGAGCTGGTCGATACCCAGCAGGTGCGTGGCAGTCTCAAGCACTTTTATCGGGGCACTCGACAGGCGATCTTTGGAGGCGCAAGCTGGGCCGCATTACCGAAATCGGTGCAAGATGGCGTGGCTGGGGCCGCGCTTCAAGACCTCATGAAAGTCGCGATTCACTCGATTGAGAGTGGCGCGTTCAGTGCCCACGACGAGAGCTATCTGGTTTGGGAGCCACATACCTACGACGATCTGGCGTTCATGGCTGCCGTAAAAATCCTCGAACGTACTCAGCAGCAGCTCGCCGACTTGGAGGACGAAGCGCTCTCACGGCTTGCCAAAACGGGCAAAGAAGGCATGCTGGTCGCTATCGCCCTGTCGGGGTTTGAAATGGGGGAGTCGTAGGGCCTGCCTCACCCCAACAAGTGCCGGGTGACGACATCGTCGAGCAACGAGGCGGCGATCTCATGGGCCTCATCGAGCGCGATGCCCTCCAACGAGGGGATGCCGATCACAGTCAAGCCAGCGGCCCTTGCTGCGGCGACCCCTGTCGGTGAATCCTCCAGGGCGACTACCTCCGGCCCCGGCTTGACACTGAGCTGCCGGCAGGCCTCAAGGTACGGATCTGGGGCCGGCTTTGGCGCTGCGACTTCGTGGGCGCTGACGACGACGTCGAAGCGATCGTGGAAGCCGACGATCTCCAGCGAACGGCGCACGAAAGCCAGCGGTGAGTTGGAGACAAGCCCGATTGGGGTTCCGCGCTGACGCAGCGAGTGCAGTAGCTCGCGCGCGCCGACCATCGCCTCCACCCCGTGCTCAAGCTCAGCTACCACCAGTTCGTTCAGCTCCTCGATCAGATCGGTCGCGCGGCCCGGCTCGCCAAGGCGCTGCTCGAGGATGCCGCCGGCGATTTCGGCCGAGGTACCGACCAGCTCGCGCTTGTTGGAGGGGGTGAAATCGAGCCCGCGGCGCTCGAAGAGATCCTGCTCGGCCCGCGTCCAGACAGACTCGGTGTCGAGCAGTAGGCCGTCGTTGTCAAAGACGACGGCAGCAGGGGAAGGCGCGTCCATGTGCGGCAGCATAAGCTCGCACCGTGCCTTTCCACGTTGAGATCAGCGGCGCGCTCAATCACGCCCGGGCCTTCAATCTGAGCCTGGAGGAGCTGCGGCGGACGGTCCTCGAGCCGTGGCTGACCGGACGGCATGTCGAGCTGGGCGAACACGAGTGGGATCCACGCGAGAGCTCGCTGCGGATTCTCGAAGGGCCCCACCTCGACATGCCCGACCTCTCCTTCGGCCAAGGCTGGTCGAACGCAGAGCGCTCCTCGGAGGACGTGACCCGCCGCGTAGTGGAGAGCATCGACCCACCCAAGCTTCCCGATGCCTTTGTGGTGGAGGCCGAGGTACCGGAGGCGACGATGGCGGAGATGCTCAGCGGTCAGCAGGCGCAGCCGGTCCCGCTGGGCGATGTCGAGAAGAAGCTCAACGGCCGCGACCCGGAGGTCGCGGCCGTGATCCTGGTGCTTAAAAAGAGCTAGCCGGGAGCCTCAGGCGCTGACCGGCGGCGCCGAAGGATCGGCCTGTGGCGGCTCGGGCTGAGGCGAAACGGAATCGAAGCCGACCGTGACGCCGCGCGGGACGACGAGCACGGGGTAGGTGGCGGCCTCGACCGCGTAGTCGCTGGAGGCGCTAAGGGTCACTTTGCCCTGCGGCGACTCGGGTCGCGATCCGACGACGAGCAGATCAACCGGTGCGCCTTTGAACTCGGTGACGCTGGCGCCTAGCGCCGCGGCAAGACTGCCAGCCGTCGCGCGTGCTGCATCGTCGCCCTCGTCGAGCACGCCGATCGTGCTGACGCCGGCCGAGGGGCGCTCGCGCAGGCCAGCGGGGGCGACGGCTATCGCCGCCGGGCCGCCCAGCAACAGTTTGTGCGCCGAGATCCCCGGCTTGACGGTGCCGACTGCGGTCCGGTACTCGGAGCCGAAGACGATCACGTCGGCGTTCTCGCGCTCAGCCAGTTCGGCAAGGCCGACGCTGGTGCCGGGGTTGACGATGACGTGGCGGGCCATATCGGGTGCGCCAACGGCGGCGGCACCGCGGTCCAGTAGATCTTCCGCTTCCCTCTGCTCGAGCGCCCCGCCCTGGGCGTGGCGGACGTAGGCGAGCGAGAGCTCGGCGCCGGAAAAGGCGAGCAGCCGTCCCAGCGCCAGCGCGTCGCGGTCGTTGTCGGTGTCGTCGTAGGAAACGATGATCCTCGGGGCCATCGGTGCCTCCTTTTGTCGTTGAAGTTGAACGCGGGTCGGAATGTAAGTTCGCGCCGATGGTTGCAGGCTCCTTGTATCAGCACAACTGTTCTTACCTATTTAGTAGATAAGCTTTACTTATGCTAAATGCAGGCCGGCTCAACGTCCTGCGCGAGGTGGTCGCGCGTTCCTCGTTCTCGGCTGCCGCCGACGCTCTCTCCTACTCGCAATCAGCCGTCTCACAGGCGATCGCCACGTTGGAGGGAGAACTGGGAGCGCCGCTGGTCGAGCGCGACCGCGGGGGCGTGCGGCCAACGGCCGCCGGGGCAGCACTGGTGGCCCACGCCGAGGGAATCCTGGGCCGAATGGACGACGCTGAGGCCGAGGTGGCGGCGATCGCCGGAGGTCGCGGCGGGCGACTGCGGATCGCGTCGTTCCCTACCGCTGGCGCCACCCTCATACCCCAGGCGGTCGCCAGGTTCCGCGCCTCCCACCCCGGGGTTGAGGTCAGCCTCGCCGAGGGCGAATCGGAGGAAATCGCGCCGCGCCTGCGAGCGGGCGATTTCGAGATCGTCCTCCTCTTCGAGTTCGAAGGCGTCGGCGAGAAGCTCGGCGCGGGGATGCGACGCTTCGAGCTACTTGACGATCCGCTTCACCTCGCCCTCCCCGCCGAGCACCGCCTGTCGCGGCGAAAGCAACTGCGGCTCGAGGACCTGCGCGAGGAGGCCTGGGTTCAGACCTCCGCCACCAGCCCCTGTGCCCGCCACGTTGTCCGTTCCTGCCACGCCGCCGGCTTCGAGCCTCGGGTCTCCTTCGAGAGCGACGACTACCAGACCGTGCAGGGGCTGGTCGCCGCCGGGGTCGGTGTGGCGCTAATCCCCCAGTTGGCGCTCTCCACGGTCCGCTCCGATATCCAGGTCCGCTCGCTCGACCCGCACAGTCCCGTGCGAAAGGTGTTCGCCGCGACCCCACGCGCGGCCGCGGTCACTCCCGCCGTAGCGACCATGCTCGACGTCCTCCGAGAGATCTCCCGCGGCGCCGCCGACGCACCGGCATGAGCCAAATCTGAGCGCCTGACGGCAAACGAAAACCGCCCCCGGGAGAGTACGGGGGCGGTTTTCTTGGTGCTCGCGACAGCCGGACCAGGGAGGGACGTCCGGCTCTGCCCTAGGTCGCGCTTCCTCCGGCAGCCACCGGCACCCCGTCGGGGTAGCCGAGCGAGGGAACGTCGGAGGGGTACACCTCGTGGCCGTGGACGGCGACGTCGCCCGTCTCCATGTCTTCCTCGGTCATCCGTAGAGGCACGAAGATGCTGACGATTTTCAGCAGGATGAACGTCATGATCGCGGAGAAGACGATCACCCAGAGCGCGGTCAGCGCCTGCCAGCCGAGCAGATGCAACCCGCCGCCGGAGATCGTCCCGGCGAGGACCGTTTCCGCCATCGAACTGTTGGCGAAGATACCGACCAACAGGCCGCCCGCCACACCCGCGAACCCATGGGTATAGACGACGCCAAGCGTGTCGTCGACGTTGCGGAACGGTCGCACCCGGCTCAGGTAATTGAGCGCGAAGTAGACGAGCGTCGAGGCGATGACGCCGATGATGATCGCGCCCCAACCGTTGACGAAGCCGGCTCCGGGGGTGATCGCGACGAGTCCGACGATCATCCCGTTTACGCTGCCGATCAGGCTCGGTTTGCGCCCGGTCAGGTAGTCATAGGCGACCCAGACCAGGAAGGCGACTGCGGTACAGAGGTTGGTGTTGAGGATTGCGGCCGAGGCGATTCCGCTGGCTTCGTACCAGTCGCCGCCGTTGAAGCCATTCCAGCCCATCCAGAGCAGACCCGCGCCGACCGCGACCATCGCCAGGTTGTTCGGCGCGTCAACCTCTCGATCGCGCTGCAGGCGCGGGCCGATCACCGCCGCCGCGACGAAGCCCGAGACTCCGGCCGCGAGGTGGATCACGTAACCACCGGAGAAGTCAACCGCTCCGTGCTGGGCGAAGAAGCCACCGCCCCAGATCAAGAAGGCGTTGATCGTGTAGCAAAACACCGTCCAGAGCGCGACGAACGGCATCCAGGCCTTGAAGTTGATCCGACCCAGCACCGAGCCCAACATCAGGATCGGCGTGATCGCCGCGAAGACGATCTGGAAGTAGGCCAGCGTCGACTCAGGGAAGCTGAATTCCAATTCGGCGTACTCGGGAATGTGCGCTTCGCCCAGCAAGCTTGCGCTGCTCAATATCGAGCCCGGCTTGCCCCAGAAGTTTCCGAAGAAGCCGCTGTCCGAAATGAAGTGCGTCGGGGTGCCGAACGCCATTTTGAAGGCGAACAGACACCAGAGGATGAGCACGATCGCGAAGGCGACGAAGGCCATCATCATCGAGTTCACCGACCAGCGTTTCTGCATCACGCCCCCGTAGAGCACGACCAGCCCCGGGATGCTCATCAGGCCGACCAACGTCGCGGCCGTCATCTGCCACGAGTTGTTACCCGTATCTAACGTCGCCAACAAGTCCATTGATCCGGTGTTTCCTTTCTTGTGATGGGAGCCGCCAAGTCCATCGGGCGTCATCCGGAGCACTCTCCAATTGACATTCACAAAGCCCAGCGGCGGTTGCCTGCCACCCTGCCGCGATCGGGAAGCAACCACTACGTACACGCGTCTAAAGATCGGCCGAAATGCTTCTCCCAAATGGAGAATCGGACAAATACGGGAGGCGCTAAGGTGCCGCAAATGCCGTTGGAAGGCCACTATCAGCGCGTCAACACGCCGCTTCGCCGGCTCACCCCGCGCGAGCGCAACGTCGTCCTCGCGGGCACCCTGGTCACGATCGGAGTGATCCTTGCCCTGATCCTGGCTACCGCCAGCGACAGCCGACCGGCACCGGCGGCGGGCTGCGTCTCGGCTGTGGTCGCGGGTCGCGTCGGCGGCGAACCGGTCAACGGTTGCGGCGAGGATGCAAAGGAAATCTGTGCCCGCAGCGCCAACTACGACAACCCCCGAGCACGCACGATCAACGGGAAGTGCGACGAAGCCGGGATAGACGTGACGCAAGCGGAAATCGCCGCCGCGGCCAAGGCTAAGGCCGAAGGCCTCGGATAGGCCTAGGTCAGCGCCGCGAGCAACGCGCCCAGCTCCTCCTCGACCTCGCCCTCCAGCTTCAGCACGGCGTCGCCGTCGTAGGGCGTCGCCCCCATGGTGACGATCGCCAGCTGTCCCCCGCAGGCCTTCGTCACCTCGGGGAGCCCGGCGACTGGGTGGACGACAAGCGAGGTGCCGATGCAGATCATTAGCTCGGCCTGCGCGGCAAGTTCCTGCGCCCGCCTCATCGCCGCCTCGGGCAGCATCTCGCCAAAGAGGACGACGTCCGGTTTGACCGCGCTACCGCAGGAGGCGCAGACGGCAACGCCGTCGCCGTCGAATAGCGCATCGACCTCGTCCAGCCCGTAGGAGACGGCACAGCTGCGGCAGGTCGAGCTGGCGATCGAGCCGTGCACCTCGACCACGTTCTCGGAGCCTGCAGCACGGTGGAGGCGGTCGATGTTCTGCGTGATCACGCCCGCCAGCAGCCCGCGCCGCTCGAGCTCGGCTAACGCCTCATGGGCGCCGTTCGGCCGTTTATCGCCAAGCGTGTTAAAGCGCGGCCGGTAGTAGGACCAGAAGCGCGCCGGGTCACGTTCGAAGACGTCGATGTGGGCGACCTCCATCGGGTCGACGTTCGCCCAGAGCCCAGTCTCCGGCGTACGAAAGTCGGGGATCCCGGACGGCACCGAGACCCCGGCCCCCGTAAGCGCCACCGTGCAACTCGACTCGCGGATCAGCTCCGCAAGCTCTGCCGACGGGCCGATTTCCCCCGTCTTGCGTGGGGAATCGGCCCGTCGGCCGGTTGTACCGGCTACTTGCCGCTCCACTTTGGGGTTCGCTTGCCTAGGAAAGCGCTGATTCCCTCTTTGGCGTCCTCGCTGCCGAAGGCGGTAGCGAATGCTTGCTTCTCGGCCTCTATGCCCTCGTCTAGGTCACCCTTGTGCGAGGCGGTCTTGATCTGCTCGCGGGCGATCGGCGCCTGAGCCGCCAGCTTGCGGCCCCACATCAGCGCCGTCTCGAACAGCTCGTGATCGGGGACGACACGGTTGACCAGGCCCGAGTCGAGCGCCTCGCCGGCGAGGATCGCGTCGCCGACCAGGTTCATCTCGAGCGCCTTGTTGGGGCCGACCAGGCGCGGCAGGCGCTGCGTCCCGCCGAAGCCCGGAACGATCCCAAGTTTGATCTCCGGCTGGCCGAAGACCGCCGCCTCGGCGGCGATCCGCACGTCGCAGGCCATTGCCAGCTCGCAGCCGCCGCCGAAGGCGATCGAGTTGACCGCGGCGATCGAGGCGACGCTATCGCTGCCGAACTCGCGCAGTAACGCATGGGCGGTGTGCAGCAGGTCGGCGCCGGAGCCGTCGTCCATCTGGGTGAAGGCCTTGATGTCCGCGCCGGCCGAGAAGACGACCGGGACCGAGGAGACGACGACCATCGCGCCGACCTCATTGGAGGCCTTGACCTTCTCCCAGACCGCTCCCAGGTCGCGGATCACGTCCGGCGAGATCGCGTTCATCGGCAGATTGGCGAGCCAGGCGATCGCGACGTCGCCACGGGTCTCCAGCTTGACGGTGTCGGCCTGCTCTCCCTCGTCGGGCTGCGGGTACGGGTAGAAGCCCTGGCCGGACTTGAGGCCGAGGCGGCCCTGGGCGACGAGCCGCTTCAGGGTTACCGGCGGGGCGAAACGCTCGCCGTGCTTCTCCTCGAGCTGCTCGATCCGCTCGAGGATCGTGTCGAGCCCCTCCAGATCGGCTTTCCAGAAGGGCGGGAAGAGGCCTTTGCGTGGGTCGAGGCCCGCGCCGGCCATCATCCCCAGGTCGATGTCGCGGACCGAACAGACGCCCTCCTCGACCAGCTGGCAGGCCTCAATCAGCGCCCGGCCGGTGAACATCGCGACCAGCTCCTCGGCGTCGGGATCGGCGTCGCCGGGGATGTTCTGCTCGCCGTCCTTGAAGAAGCCCTCGCCGCCGCTCTTGGCGCCGAGCTTGCCGTCGGCGACCAGGCCCTGCAGGCCTTTGTGGACGTAGAAGCTCTCGCCGTAGGACTTGTTGAGGTGCTCGGCGACGTGCAGGACGGTGTCAAGCCCAAGCAAGTCGGTGAGGAAGAAGGGGCCCATCGGTGCGCCTTTGGCCGCCGCGATCGCCTCGTCGATTGCCTTCAGCGAGAGTCCCTGCGCCTCCTGGGCGCGCCAGATCTCGCCGATCGTCGCCATCAGGATGCGGTTGACGACGAAGCCGGGGACCTCACCGCAGACGATCGGCTGCTTCTTGATCGCCTGGGCGAAGTTGTAGGCGGCGGTGGCGGTCTCCGACGAGGTGTCCTCGCTGGCGATCACCTCGACCAGCGGCATCACCGACGCCGGGTAGAAGAAGTGGAAGCCGACGACCTTGTCGGGCCGCAGGGTCGCTTCGCCGATCTCGGTGATCGAGAGCGAGGAGGTGTTCGAGGAGAGGATCGCGTGGCCGGGGGTGGCGGCGTCGAGCCCGCGGAAGACCGCCTGCTTGATCTCCATCTTCTCCGGCACCGCCTCGACCACGAAGTCGACGTCGCCGAAGTCGCCGTAGCTGGTCGTGCCGGAGATCAGCCCCATCACCTCGGCGAGGCGAGCGTCCGCCTGCTCCTGGGTCAGCTTCTCCTTCTTGACCAGACGAGCGAGCTGGCCCTCGGTGACGGCGCGGGCCTTCTCCACCGCGGCATCGACGAACTTCTGGTCGATGTCCTTGACGACGACGGGGATGTCAGAAGCGGCGATCGCCTGCGCGATCTCGCCCCCCATGGTGCCGCCGCCGACGACGGCGGCCTTGGATACGAACATTCGGGTCGATCCTCCGGATTCTGGCTTGGAACGGGCTCGCGGAGGCTATTGGATCGAGCCAACCCAGCGCCCAGCAGGCGTGTCCGCGGGCGGCTCTAGCCTCGCTTGGCGATGAGCGAGATCGTCGAGGGCCTGGGCGGCAGCGAGCGCAAGCGGATCGCGGCGCTGCGCGCGAGCGGGGGCTTCTTCTGGATCGATCTCTGCGTTGCCGACCTGAGCCGAGAGGAGCTCGGCAAGGCGCTCGACATCCCGCCGGATGCGCTGCGCCCGCTGCTCGATTTCGAACGAGGAGAGCGGCCGTCACGCAGGTTCAACGCCAACCGCCAACAGGTCGTCTTCCCGTTCCACTGCTACCTGGAGGCCGCCCCCGGCAAGGGCGAGGATCCGCCCCGGCTGCAGGCAATCGAAGTCAACGTGCTCGTCCACGGCGACTACCTGCTCACCGTCCATCGCGAGCGCGTCTCCCTGCCCGAGCTCCTGCCCGGCTACAGCGCCGAGGGACGCAGCGAGCAGTACGTCGTTTACGCCGTCCTCGACGCGATGGTCATGACCGCCTTCGACGCGCTCAGCGACACCGAGCTCGCCCTGGAGGGGATCCAGGCTCTGGCGGGCACCAGCGGCAGCGCGCGGGTGCGGATGGGGACGCTGCGGGCGATCAACCTGAGGCTGACGACGATGCGCCGCCAGCTCGGCCCGCAGCGTGGGATCTTCGAGCGGATCGGCGAGGAGATCGGCCAGGTCGACGGGCTCGAGACCGACAACGAGCGCTACTTCGAGCGCGTCTACGAGCAGCTCAACCGGCTGGTCGACGGGATCGACGCCGCCGCTGACTCGATGGCGAAGCTGATCGACCTGCGGATGAACGAGACGATGTACTGGCTGACGGTAGTGGCGACGATCTTCCTGCCGCTGACCTTCCTCACCGGCTTCTTCGGCATGAACTTCGGCTGGTTGGTTGGGCGCATCGACACCGAGGCCGCCTTCCTCGTCCTCGGGATCGGTGGCTCCGCTGCCGGCGCGGCGCTGACCTGGCTCGCGGTGAGGCGCCGCGGCACGCCGGTGCAGCCGGACCAGGACGCGGTCGAGCGGGTCATCGCCACCCTGCGACGCCCGCTGAGCTGAATCCACCCGTCGGCTCAACCGATGGACAAGGCTGCCCGGCGATCGTTGTACCGCGGTACAAAGGCATTTTGAGCGCCGTCCCATTACATTGCGTGGGCTCTTCGACCAAGTGAGGAATTGACCAGCGATGACTCGTATCCGCCAGCAGAACGTGACCGCAGCGCAGTGGAGCTCCAACGGGGAGGCCCTCGGCGCGCTCGACCTGACCCTGCCCGAGAATGACCTCTTTGGCGCCAACGTATTCTCGGTCGCCGTGCAGCGCGAAAGGCTGCCCGGCGACGTCTTCGAGAAGCTGCAGGCGTCCTTAGCCGAGGGCGAGGCGCTCGACCCGAGCCTCGCTGACGCCGTCGCCGAGGCGATGAAGGAGTGGGCGCTGGAGAACGGCGCCACCCACTTCACCCACATGTTCCAGCCGCTGACCGGCTCGACTGCCGAGAAGCACGACTCCTTCTTCGACCCGGGCGAGGAGGGCACGGCCCTCGCCGGCTTCTCCGGTAAGGAGCTGATCCAGGGCGAGCCCGATGCGTCCTCGTTCCCGACCGGCGGCGTCCGCGCCACCTTCGAGGCACGCGGCTACACCGCCTGGGACCCGACCTCCCCCGCCTTCATCCTCGAGAACCCGAACGGCGCTCTGCTCTGCATCCCGACCGCCTTCGCCTCGTGGACCGGCGAGGCGCTCGACGGCAAGATCCCGCTGCTGCGCTCGATGGACGCGCTCTCGCGCTCCGCGATCAAAGCGCTGCGGCTGCTCGGCGACGAGGACAGCAAGCGCGTCTTCACCACCGTCGGCGCCGAGCAGGAGTACTTCCTGATCGACGAGCAGTACTACTTCGAGCGTCCCGACCTGATCTCCACCGGCCGCACCCTGTTCGGCGCCAAGCCGCCCAAGGGGCACGAGCTGGACGACCACTACTTCGGCTCGATCCCCGAGCGGGTGCTCGCCTGCATGCTCGAGGCCGAGCTGGAGATGCGCAAGCTCGGCATCCCGGTCAAGACCCGCCACAACGAGGTCGCGCCGGCGCAGTACGAGATCGCGCCCGTGTTCGAGAACTCGAACGTCGGCTCCGACCACCAGCAGCTGATGATGCAAGTGCTGGAAAGTGTCGCCCGCCGCTACGGGCTGGTCTGCCTCCTGCACGAGAAGCCCTTCGCCGGCGTCAACGGCTCGGGCAAGCACAACAACTGGTCGATGGGAACCGACACCGGCACCAACCTGCTCGACCCCGGCAAGACGCCGGCCGACAACATCCACTTCCTCTTCTTCTGCGCCGCGGTGATCCAAGCCGTCAACAAGCACCAGGGGCTGCTGCGTGCCTCGGTCGCCAACATCGGCCAGGACCACCGGCTCGGCGCCAACGAGGCGCCGCCGGCGATCATCTCGATCTTCCTCGGCGGCGAGCTGGAGAAGGTATTCGAGGCGATCGCGACGGGGGAAGGCGATCCGAATACGCCGGCCTCGTTCCTCGAGTTGGGGGCGACCGTCCTGCCAACGCTGCCGATGCACGGCGGCGACCGCAACCGCACCTCCCCCTTCGCCTTCACCGGCAACAAATTCGAGTTCCGGGCGCTGGGATCGAGCATGTCGCTGGCCTTCCCCAACACGGTGCTCAACACGATCGCCGCCGAGGCGATCGACGAGCTCGCCGGCAAGCTGGAGGAGAAGATCTCCGGCGGCGAGGAGATGCCACAGGCCGTGATCGAGATCGTCAAGGAGAGCTACGCGGCCAACAAGCAGGTCTGCTTCAGCGGCGACAACTACTCCGAGGAGTGGCACGCCGAGGCCGAACAGCGTGGCCTGAAGAACCTGCGGACGACGCCGGACGCGCTGCCCGAAGTGCTCAGCGATCAGACGGTCGCCGCCTTCGAGAACTACGACGTACTCTCCAAGCGCGAGCTGGAGTCGCGTTACGAGGTCTGGATCGAGCAGTACTGGATCCGCGCCAACATTGAGGCGGAGACCACGCACTCGATCGCCAAGACGATGATCCTGCCGGCGGCGCTGCGCTACATGGCGCTGATCAAGGAGTCCGGCGTGGCCGACGGCGTCGCGGGCGAGGTCAAGGCGACCCTGGAAGCGTTGGGCAGGTCGCTGGCCAAACTGGAGGAGGCGAACGCCGACCCAGGCCTCGAGGGCCTCGACATGGCGATCCACGCCCGCGACAAGCAGATCGCCGCGATGGACGAGGTTCGTGAGGCCGCCGACAAGCTGGAGAAGGTCGTCGCCGACGATCTTTGGCCGCTGCCGAAGTACGAGGAGATGCTCTTCATTAAGTAGCGCCGGCGGCGGGGTCTGTGGCCCGCGGGAGGGGCGCCGCCGGCTACTTGATTGTGATTTGAGTTGAGTTGCTCTCGCTGAGCCGGTTTAGGTGTTGGCGCAGATGGCGAAGACTTGAAGGTCGATCGAGGTGCCGCCGCCGGTGGTTTCGTTGTTGAAAAGCTGTACCGACCAGCCCGTCCCGGTGCCGTTGGGGCCACTCAGCGATACAGAGACGCTGCGCTGCTGCCCATTCTGAGTCGGGTTCGTGCCGAGGTTGCTGCCTCCACCGATGACTCGCTTACCGGCTGGACAACTGACGGTTTTCACTTCGCTGAGGCCGCGCATGCCGCCGCTGTTCTCGATGAAGACTTCTTTGAAGGTCTCATTGACTACCTCGTAGCCGGAAACGCCGTTTGCCCCGGAGGCGCCTTTGGCGCCGGTGTCACCTTTCGCGCCTTTGTCGCCCTTCTGGCCTTTCTGTCCCTGCGGCCCCCGCGCTCCCTGCGGCCCTTGCGGGCCCCGCGGCAGCCTGCCGAACAGCCTGCAGGTGACCTTTTTGCCGCTGAGGACTTTGGTCGGGCACTTGACCTTGACTTTCGGCGCCTTCGAGTCGCTTGCTCCAGGCGCGGCGAGGGCGACGGCCGAAACGCCCACCACCGCGACGACGGCGGCGACTGCGACGGCGGGTAGACGGCGTGCGCCGTTTGACGGGATACGCATCCTGCCTCCTTCGATCGGGTTCGACTTATGCGTCGCTACCCGCTGGGAGCCCGATTCCACCTCGAATCGGGTTGAGGTCGGCGAACAGCTCTAGCAGGCGGGGCTCGGGCTCTTCGTCGTCGATCACGACGGCGCTGCCCGGCCAGGCGTAGCGCAGGTAGCGAGCGTAGGCTTGGCGCGAGCCTAGGTCGGGCTCGTAGATCCACGAACCCGTGTTCCAGTAGCGGGTGCGCGAATCGCGGCTGGACTGGACGCAGGCCAGCGGTTGGTGGGTGTGGGCAAAGACGATCTTGGCGCTCTCCCCGCTCCAGCCGAGATTTGCGACGACCTGGGCAAAGGCCTCAAGCGCGTGCTCGGAGGGGTCGCTGGGCGAGACGACGCTGGCCGCAGGGTAGGCGGGGCGCGGCCAGGCGGCTTGCGGCGCTGGCTGCTCACGGCGCTGGCGCTCGGCCTCAGTGCGGACCACCGAGTCGAAGTGCTCCTCGCTGGGCAGCGCCTCGCCGGCGGCCCCGTCGCCGACACCACGATCGCGCAGCTCGGCTGCAAGGCGCTTCGCCCCGCGCAACGGCAGGCCGAGCGCCGAGCCGAGCCGGCCGACCCGCTGCACAGCGCGGAAGACGTTTCTGCTGGGCGTGGGTGCCGTGCGGCATCTGGGCGGCGATGTAGAGCCACTCGGTGAGCAGGGTGATCACCGACTCGTAGTCCTCAATCGTCTTTGGCTGCTCCGGACCGCCGGTGGCGATCCCCCAGAGGGTCCGGGTTAGCAGCCGGTCGCCGCGCGAACCGGCGAGGCGGGCGTGCGGATCGAGGTAGTGACCGTGAGTACAGAGCACGCCGGCGAAGCTGTAAGTCGGATAGGCGATCTCGACCTCGACTCCGGGCAGCCGCCGGGCAAGGAAGGAGCGGAAGAAGCCGGGGCCAACCCGGTCGGGGTCATCGGCGGCCCTGCTCCCCTCCTCCGTCGGCGAAAGCCCGGACGCCAGTTGCGCCTCCAGCCGGTTCTCGGCGTCGCGGTGGACCAGGTGGTGGTCGTGGTTGCCGGCGAGGAAGACGAGCCGCTTCCCCGGCAGCTTCTCGGCAATCAGTCGCAACAGGCCGTCGGCGGCATCGACGGCGTCGCCGACCGAACCGAAGAGGAAGTCGAAGAGGTCGCCGAGAAAGATCAGCTCGTCGATCCCGTCCAGCTGCGGCGCCAGCCGTTCCAGAAAGGGCTCCTCGCGGAGTAGGTCGCGCCCCGTCCAGGCACCGAAGTGGGTGTCGGAGATGACCAGCGCCGCGCTCAAGCGCGGGAGAGTACCCGCATCCGCAGACCGCCCTTGGGCGACAGAGTCGGCATCTGCCGCACGGTCATCGTCCGTCCCGGCAGCGCGTCGAGGCGCAGCCGCTGCAGCAGCATCGTCGCCACCAGCTTTACCTCGGTCTGACCGAAGCGCTTGCCGATGCAGATCCGCTGGCCGCCACCGAAGGGCACGTAGGCGCCACGTGGTAGAGCCGCCTTGCGCTCGCGGGTGAAGCGCTCGGGGATGAAAGCCTCCGGCTCGGGGAAGACCTCGGGAATGCGATGGCTGGCCCAGGAGCAGTAGTTGACGTAAGCATCGCGGGGGACCGTGTAGCCGCCAAACTCGAAGTCGCGCACGGCGCGGCGGGGGCCGATCCAGGCGGGCGGGTACAGCCGCAGCACCTCATCGAGGACCATGTCGAGGAAGGGCATCTCCTTCTCGAGCTGATCGACGGTCGGCGCAGCGCCATCCAACACCCGGTCCTGCTCCTCGCAGAGCTGAGAAACGACATCGGGGTGGCGGGCCAGCTCGTGCATCATGAAAGTCAGGGTCGAGGTCGAGGTGTCATGACCGGCGAACATCAGGGTCATCACCTGGTCGCGAACCTCGCGATCGGTAAAAGCCTCGCCCGCCTCGCCACGAGCGCCGAGCAGAAGGCTGAGGATGTCGCGACTGTCGGGGTCCGGCGCCGCCCTGCGACGAGTGATCTCGCCGAAGACGATGTTGTCCAGAACTTTGCGGGAGGAAACGAGTTTGCGCCACGGAGAGCCGGGTCCGCGCAGGAGCCGCAGCGGGTAGTCGATCCCGTAGAAGCCGAGCGCGCGCTCGAAATGCTCGGCCGCGGCGGCCCCTTTGCCAGCACCGTCGGGGTCGAGGCCGAGCAGTGCTCGCATCGCGATCCGCATCGCCAGGTTGCGCATCCAGTCGTAGAGATCGAAGACCTCGTTCGGGCGCAGGGTGGCGATCGCTCCCTCGGCCTCGGCCGCCATCGAGTCAATCATCGCGGTCACCTGTTCACGGTGGAAGGCGGGCATCATGATCGCCCGCGCCCGGTCGTGGTAGTCGTCGTCGATCGTCAGTAGGCCGTCGCCAAGCAGCGGGATTAGGTCACCAAAACTCGACTCGCGCCAGTGGAAGTTCTCCGGGTGAGCAACGGTGACGAAGTGGTTGGCCTCCGGTCCCAGCATGAAGACGACCCGGGTGTGGAGCAGGCGCGTGCTGAAGATCGGGCCGTGCTCTTCGTAGTTGGAGAGCAACAGCGGCAGCGGATCGTGGGCGATCTGATGGGTGCGCGCAAGGCTGAAGTCACTCGGACCAGGCGGATACTTGCCCCTCCCCCGCCACTCGGCGCGGATGTCGTCGGCCACCCGCCGCACCGGGTTGTCTGACATCTGCGGCGGCTTGGCGACGGGGGCGGCGGTCTCAACCGGCATGGCCTGGATAGTACTTGGCTAGCTGGCCAGTTTTGCCGGGCCTGGCGACTTACCCCCCGATATAGGACGAAAAGTCGCCAGAGACCGTGTCAGGTCGAACTGGCGGCGAGCTGGCCGCAGGCGGCGTCAATGTCTCGACCGCGGGTGAGCCGCACCGTGGCGCCGATGCCGTGCTCGGCGAGGATCGCGCGGAAGGTCTCGATCCGCTCCGGCGAAGAGCCGTCGTAGGCGCCGGTCGGGTTGTAGGGGATCAGGTTGACCTTGTAGACCCGGCGGTCGAGCAGGGCGGCGAGCTCGCGGGCGTGCTCGGGCAGGTCGTTGACCCCGTCGAGCATCACGTACTCGACGAAGATCTTGCGACGGCGCCGGGCACGGTAGCGCTCGCAGGCAGCAAGAACCTCGACCAGCGGGTAGCGATCGTTGACCGGCATCAGTTGCGAGCGCAGGCCATCGTTGGGCGCGTGCAATGAGAGCGCCAGGCTGAGTGGCATCTCGCACTCTGCGAGGCGGTCGATCCCCGGCACCCAGCCGACCGTCGAGATCGCCGTGCGGCGGTGGGTGACGCCGAGGTCGGGCAGCCGCTCGCAGGCGCCGAGCACGGCGTCGAGGTTCATCGTCGGCTCCCCCATCCCCATGAAGACGACGTGGTCGATCGCTTCGCTGCGGCGAAAATGCAGCGCCTGGTCGAGGATCTCGTCGGCCGTCAGGTTGCGGCCGAATTTCATCTGGCCCGTCGCGCAGAAGCTGCAGGTCAGCGGACAGCCCGACTGCGAGGAGACGCAGACCGAGCGCCGCCCGTCGCGGTAGCGCATCAGCACCGCCTCGATCGGCCGTCCGTCCGCGGTGTGAAAGAGAGCCTTGACCGTGCCGTCGTCGGACTTCGCCTCGGCCTGCAAGTGGAGGGTCGAGAGCGGCACCGAAGCGCCCAGCCTCTCCCGCAGCGCCGCGGGCAGGTTGGTCATCTCGGCATAGGAACCCGCCCCACGCGCCACCCACTCCCAGACCTGGGAGGCGCGGTAGGACGGCTCGCCGGCCGTGGTGAGGGATCGGGTCAGTAGGGCGCGGTCCACGCCCCCGAGTCTAGGCCGTGGGCGGCTGCTGCTCCGGCGGCGGCGGTTCGGGCGGCAGCGGCTGGGGATTCAGTTCAGAGTCCGGTGGCGCTTCCTGGCCCGGCAGCGCTTCGGCTTCCTGCTTCCAGATGTCGTTCAGCGAAACTTGGACGTAGGCCCAAAGCGCCGGGGCGAGCAGCAGGTAGAGGATGATCGCGATCCAGCCGTTGAGCGGCTCCTTACCGGCCAGTTTCGATGCGCCCATTACGCGCTTGACGCCGCGCCAGTAGGTAATTAGGGCGGGGACGATGATGATCCCGCCGGGGAAGAGCGCCAGCACCGAGTTGGTGGGGTTCTGGCCGAGGTCGTATCCCTTGGCTTTGCCATAGTCGCGCAACTCGCGGTTGATCCGATACCACCAGACGAGGTGGTAGATGCCGAAGGTGATCAGCGGCAGCAGGGCGGCGGCCCAGGGACTGCGGACCTTCACCTCATCCTCAGTGCCGCGGATCTTCATCTCATACGCCATGCAGAGGGCTCCGTTCTGGTGGAAGACGGGGTAGACCGACCCTAACCCACGGCGCGGCCACTATCCAGTACCTCGGCTGCGACCCGTTCGCCGGCCTGCAGAGCGCCCTCCATATATCCACTCCATACCGTGGCGGTCTCGGTACCTGCCCAATGGAGGCGACCAACCGGCTCGCGCAGGGCGGGGCCGCACCCGGTCCAGCCGCCGGGGCCGAAATTCGAGGTCGGACCGCCGCCCGACCACTCCTCCTCGGCCCAGGTCTGTTCGGCGTACTCGAGCGGCTGCGCGGCACGCGTTCCGAAGAGGCGCTCAAAGCAGGCGAGGACGAGGGCGCGGCGCTCGGCGATGGGCAACGCCGCCAGCTCGCGCGCCTCGGGGCCGCCGACAAAACCGAGCAGAACGCCGGCCGAGCCGTTGCGGGGCGAGCTGTCGAAGGTGAGGGTGACCGGTCCGGCGTCGGTGACCGACTCGCCGCTGAGCCCGTCGCTACGCCAGAACGGCTCCTCGTAGAGGGCCATGCACTTGGTCAGGGCGCCGGGCCGCAGGCGCTCGGCCAGCTCCGGCCGTCCCGGAGGCATGGGGTCGATCTCGATTCGGGCCGCGATCGCCGGCGGCACCGCGACGATTGCTCGCACCGCTTCGACCTCGATGCCATCCGCTGCGATGCGGACCCCGGCGTCGCTTTGCGAGATCCGGCGGACGGGCGCGCCGAGCCGGACGCGATCGCCCAGCGATTCGGCGAGGCCGAGCGGCAGCAGCTGCGCGCCCCCGTCGAGGCGGTCCTGCTGAGCGCCGCCCTCGGTGTCGATCAGCTTGTCGAAGCTGCCAGCGGAGGCGACGTAGAAGGCGACGTGGAGCATCGAGAGCTCCTCCGGACCGGTTCCCCACACGGTCCGCCCGGCGAGGCCGATCAGCTCGCGGGCGACCTCGGTGCGCACGTTGCGCTGGCACCAATCGGCCAGCGTTTCGCCGTCGAACTCGGCGGCGCGCTCGTCAGCCCAGGGCGCCTCAGCACCCACACTCTGTGCCATGCGATCGATGCGACGGCGGGCGACGAAGACGTCCCAGAGCACCCGCGGCCCGAGCCGCGGGATCGTGCCGCGGTAGCGACTCCGCTTGCCGCCGACGTCGAGCAGATTCCGTCCAGCACCGTGCTGAGGAAAGATCTCGATCCCAAGCTCAGCGGCGAGCCGCTGCACCCGGACGTGATCTGAGCCAACCCACTGCCCGCCGAGGTCGACCGTCGCCCGATCGCCCAACGCCGTGTTAAACAACCGCCCGCCGACCCGGTCGCGCGCCTCCAAGACGACAACCTCGCGGCCGGCGTCGGCGAGAGCCCGTGCCGCGCGCAGGCCAGAGAGGCCGGCGCCGACGACGGCAACGTCGGCGCTGAGTCGCGACGGCTCAGCCATGGACCTTCTCCCCCTTCTCCAGCATCTCGACGAACTTTCGCAGCCGCCTCTCGCGCGTCTCCTGTTTCTTCGCCTCGCCCAGCCGGTAAACGATCGCGTAGCGGTTGGCGCTGTCGAGAGTTGCGAAGAACTCGCGCGCGGCGGCGTTGCGGTCAAGCTCGCGCTGCAGGTCCGGTGGGACCTCCGCCGCGCGCTGGCCCTCGTAAGCGTCCTCCCAGCGACCATCGCCCTTCGCGGCTTCAACCTCCGCCAACCCGGAGGGTCGCATCCTCCCCGACTCGATCAGCCCTTCGGCTTTCTGGCGGTTGATTCGCGACCAGCGGCCGCGCGGGCGTCGCGGCGTAAAGCGCTGGAGGAAGTGCTTCTCATCAAAGCCTCTCTTCTGGCTGTCGATCCAGCCGAAGCAGAGCGCGACCTCGAGCGCCTCGGCGTAGCTGACGCTTTCCACGCCGGAGCCCTTCTTAGCGATCTTCAGCCAGATGCCGGCCGACCCTGCGGACTCCTGCTCCAGCCACGCCTCCAGGTCGGCGGGCGCAGCGAACAGCACGATCGGCAGCTCGTCCGGCATTGCCTTGGATTGTCCCGGTTAGAGTGCGCCCTATGAGCGACGCTGATTCGATCGACAACCTCACCGAGACGATCGGGCGCTACAACGACGCCTGGAACGCGCAGGACCTCGACGCGATCGTGGCAATGCACGCCCCCGACATGGTCTTCGCCAACCACACCGCCGGCGAGTCGGCGACCGGCGAGGACGTGCGCGCACACATCGCCTCGATCTTCGCGACCTGGCCCGACCTGAAGTTCGAGACGCGGCGGCTCTACGTGCGAGAGGGGCTCGTCGTGCAGGAGTGGACCGCGACGGCGACGCACTCCAACCCGATGCGCCGCGGGGACATCGAGGTCGCCCCGACCGGGGAGACGATCAGTTGGGACGGGATCGACTCGATCCCCTTTGAGGACGGCCTGGTCAAGCGCAAGGATGTCTACTCGGACTCGGTCTCGATCCTGCGCCAGGTGGGTTTGCTCGACTGAACCCGGTTGCGTGTGCAGTTGACATTGATATGGAATGTCAACTGCACACTCAAAGTCCCGCGGCGTCGGCGAGTAGGTCGACCTGCTGCGGATCGCTGGAGCTGGGACAGAAGACCAGCTCGTCACAGCCGAACTCTTCGTAGGCGGCTAGGTACTGCGTGACCGTCTCAGCGTCTTTGGCAGCGCTGTCGCCGATCATCCTGGCGATGTCCTCGCCGAGCCAGGCGTAGTAGTCCATCAGGCCGTCGCGCACGTCCTCCTCGGCGCGCTCACCGAGCGAGAAATAGGCGAGCGCCATGATGTGGGGCTCGCCCTCCCGGCCCGCTTCGCGCCAGGCCGCCCTCGCCTTCTCGGCCCCCTCGCGCGCCTGGTCGGGGCCCGAGCCGGCCGCGATCCAGCCATCGGCGAGGCGCGCAGCGCGGGCGTAGGCGGGGTCGGCGTGGCCACCAACGATCAGGCGGGGCGCGCCCGCGATCGTCGGTCCGACCTTCTCCCCAACCCAGATCTCCTTCATCACCTCCAGCATCGCGTCGAGGCGCTTGCCGCGACCGCGCAGCTCAACCCCGCTCGCTTCGTAATCGTCGTCGCGGGCGCCGAGCCCGATGCCGAGGGTGAGGCGCCCATCGGAGAGCGCGTTGAGGCTGCGCGCCTGCTTGGCCAGCTCGACCGTGTTAGTGCGCAACGGCGCCAACAGGACGGTCGTCGAGAGGCCAATCCGCTCGGTCACCGCGGCAGCCGCCGCAAGAGCGACCAGCGGCTCGTAGTTGTCGTAGACGACCCGGTCGATCGTGCCCAGGGTGGAGAAGCCACGCGACTCGGCGCGCCGCGCCCACTCGGTCATCTGCGCCCCCGTGGCGCCGGGCACAGCATTCGGAAGTGCAACGCCTACGTTCATCCTGCGCTCCTTAACCTCGTTCGACTGCGGCCAATCTAGCCAACGCAGAAGGTCGGCCGGCACTCACCTCAGCCGTAACGCTCGCCGATGACGGCGCGCAGCTTGGAGCGATCGTGGCGAGCGTGCACGCGGCGGACCGTGCCGGAGCGCGAGCGCATCACCAGCGATTCGGTGCTGGCGCCGGGACCGCGGTAGCGGACGCCCTGGAGGACGTCGCCGTCGGTGACGCCGGTGGCGGAGAAGAAGACATCCTCGCCTGAGCAAAGGTCGTTTGCTGTGAGGACCCGGTCAAGGTCGTAGCCGCCGTCGACCGCGGCGCTGCGCTCCTCGTCGTTGCGCGGCCAGAGGCGGCCGAGCAGTTGCCCGCCCATCGACTTCAGCGCGGCGGCGGAGAGCACGCCCTCAGGCGTACCGCCGATCCCCCAGAGCAGGTCGACCGGGGAGCGGTCGCTGACGGCTAGAAGCGCGGCGGAGACGTCGCCGTCGGTGATCAGCCGGATGCGACCGCCGGCCTCGCGCACTTCCACCATCGCCTCTTTGTGTCGAGGGCGATCGAGCATGACCACGGTGACGTCGCCGACGCTGCCGCCCTTGCGCTCGGCAATCAGCTTCAACGTCTCCGGCAGCGGCCGGTCGAGGTCAAGCAGGTCGGCGATTTCCTCGCCGCCGGCCATCTTCTCCATGTAGACGCAAGGGCCAGGGTCGAACATCGAGCCACGCTCGGCGAGGGCAATCACGGAGAGGGCGCTGGGCATACCGAGCGCGCAAAGCGTCGTCCCCTCGAGCGGGTCGACGGCAATGTCGACCACGGGCGGGCTACCGTCGCCAATCTGCTCGCCGTTGTAGAGCATCGGCGCCTCGTCCTTCTCGCCCTCGCCAATGACGACGACGCCGTCCATCGAGACCGAGTCGAGGACGAAGCGCATCGCATCGACCGCGGCCTGGTCGGCGGCGATCTTGTCGCCCCGCCCGACCCAGCGGGCGGCGGCCAGGGCACCCGCCTCGGTCACGCGCACGAGCTCGAGCGCGAGGTTGCGATCCGGCTTCTGCGGCGAGGTCTCGCTCATGCGCGCCGCAGGCTATCGGACGTGCCGTCGCTTAGAGGCCAGTATGGGTACATAAGCGACGGCACGTCCCGCTGGAGATAGAGTCGCTGTCATGACGGGACGATGGGGACTGACGTTGCCGCTGCCCGGCACTCGGTTGGCGGATCACGAAGAGCACGTGAAGCGCGCTGAGGCCGTCGGCTACACCGACCTCTGGAGCGGTGAGACCAACGGACCGGACGGCTTCACCCCACTGACCCTAAGCGCCGCCTGGACCGAGCGGGCGCGGCTCGGGACCGGGATCGTCGGCGTCTTCCAGCGTGGCCCAGCGCTGCTGGCGCAGGAGGCCGCAGCGCTGGCGGATGCTTCGAAGGGGCGCTTCGTCCTCGGCATCGGCTCCTCCTCGGACCGGATCGTCGAAGGCTGGAACGGGATCCCCTTCGAGCGCCCGCTGAGCAAAGTCCGCGAGACGCTCGAGTTTCTGCGGGTGGCGCTCGAAGGCGAGCGCACGGCGAGCGGCTTCAAGCTCGAGACCGCGCCCGCGCAGCGGGTGCCGATCGTGCTCGCGGCGCTGCGCGGCAAGATGCTCGACCTGGCAATGGAGAGCGCCGACGGCGCCTTCACCAACTTCCTGCCGCTGAGCGGCCTGCCCAAGGTGACCGCGCAGCTCCAGGGCGCGCCGGAGGGCTTCGAGCTGCTCTGCCGCTTCTTCTGCATCCCCGGCGAGCGCGAGGCAGTTGAGCCGCTGGCGCGCTTCATGTTCTCCTCCTACATAACCGTCCCCGTCTACGCCGCCTTCTACCGCTGGCTCGGCTACGGCGAGCAGATCGACCCGATGATCGCCGCTTGGGAGGCCGGCGACCGGCAGGGCGCAGCAGCTGTCGCGCCCTGGGAGCTGATCGAGGACATGTTCATCTTTGGCACGCCCGAGCAGATGCGCGAGCGCCTCGATACTTTCGTCGCCGGCGGCGTAACGCTGCCGATCCTGACCCCGATCGTCACGCCGGACCAACTGGGCGAGACGATCGAGGCACTCGCACCCTAGACCGCGAAAACCAAGCAGGTCGGGGGACGCAGGGAGCGACGGGAGGGGAGCGCACTTATGTGCGTGACCCGACCGGAGCGACCGAGGACCCCGAGATGCGCCGGTTTGCGCGGCTTAGGGTCTAGTACTCGACCTCGGCGCCCAAGCCGAAAGAGCGGTCCGCGGCGAGTTCGACGATTTTGTCGACGATCGGCGCGTGCCAGCCTTCCTTCTTGGAACGGGTGGCGATCGTCTCCACGGCCATACCGACCCGGTTCGCCGTCGTCGAAGCCAGCCCGCGCAGGACTTCGAAATCAAACTCACATTCTTCGCAGACTTCGGCCAGTTCGAGCAGATATGACGTTTCCTGGTATTCCTCGGAGATGACCAGGCCGTGGTGGATCGGGTCGTCGTAGACGACGGTCGAAGTGAGGTCGGTGAGCGGCGCCAGCCGCCATTTACTCGGCGGCCCTGCGACGGTCGTTCTGTCGCGATCGACCAGGGCGAAGTTTTTGCCGTGGGCGTCGCCGTTGCCGAGAATGTAGTTGCAGAAGGCAGCGGTGAGTAGGTTGACAATTTCGTCGGGTCGGCTCACTGCATTCAGCAGCCCGCGCGTCTCGGTCCAGCCGGGAGCCTCGCTGTCCTCGCAATCCTCGTCCGTTCCGGGCGGAATGCCGAGCGCCTGCCAGAAGGACTCGCAGTGCAGCCGCTTGACATCGAGGCTGCGATCGCCGACAACCCTGTCGTAGCGCGGCGAGACTAAGCAGCGCCTGCCGGCAATCTCTTCCACGGTCGCTTTGGCCACCGGCAGGCCGACCTGACGGCAGACGGTCATGCAGAACATCTCGTTGGCGACATATTCGGGATATTCGCCGGTCTCTGGCTTGATCACGTGCGTGCTCGGCAGGCCAGCCTCCGGCCAAGCCCAAGCACCCTCCTCGTCGCGAACGAGGCTGAGCTTGTGGCGCAGACCGGGCAGAACGAAGCGCATTCGTTGTCCGGGCTCCTCAGTGAGGAGACGCGGCGGAGGCGGCTTCACCACTTCCGCGAGTTCATCCTCGCTGAGGCGGGCGATCGAACCACGATCGCGCAACTGCAGCGTCTCCCCGGCGGGCAGGAAACAGACGGCGCCCGGGCAGTCCCGACCAAGCTCGGCCAGCATGAGGTAGCCATCGGCGGCATCTAGGCCCAGCTCGCGCCCGAGGCGCTCCCGGCGCGCGCCCTCCGGCAGCAATCCCTCAACGTAAGCGCGAGTCGCCTCTGCGCTGTAAGGCTCAGGCCGGGCCGGCAGTGAGTTACTGAGCAGCGCTTTGCCAGGCCCCACCCTCTCCACCAGCTCCGGGTCGTAGGCAAGTCTGTAGTCGTTGTCACCTGCGGGGAACAGGGTTCCGACCCGCTCCCCGTACAGGTAGACGTCAAGGCTCAATTTGGTCCTCCTTGATCTTCCTCCGGGTATTCAAGGTCCAAGACTTTAAACCGAAGCTAAGCTGAGCGCATAGTCCCCAGCCGAGTCGGTGAACCAGCCGGCGGGCTGCAAGCCTGCCTCGCGATAGATGTTTTCGAGGCGCTCGCGAGTGAACTTGGCGGAGATCTCGGTGCGCATCTCCTCGCCAGCCGCAAAGCGCACGGTCAGGTCGAGGCCGTCGAGCCGCACGATCTGATCGGCGAGAGAGCGCAGGCGGATGTCCATCCGGGCCGCGTCCGCGTCGTAGCGCGCCACGTGCGCGAAGAGGTCGAGGTCGAAATCTCCGCCCAGCTCCCGATTCAACACCGCGAGGACGTTCTTGTTGAATTCGGCGGTCACACCCTGGGCGTCGTCGTAGGCGGCCTCCAGCCGGTCCGTCTCCTTGACCAGGTCGGTGCCAAGCAAGATCCGGTCTCCGGGTTCGAGCAGCGCCGCGATGCGGGTGAGGAAATCGCGACGGGCGTCCGGGTAGAGATTGCCAATCGTGCCGCCGAGGAAGGCGACAAGACGGCCGCCGCCACTGGGGATTCGCTCCAGGTCGTGCTCGAAGTCGCAGACGAGGCCGCGGATCGCCAGGCCCGGGTACTCATCGACCAGCGCCTCCGCGGTTTCGTGGGTTATCTGCTCGGAGATGTCGACCGGCACGTAGGTGACGAGGCAGCCGGCATCGCGCATCGAGCTCAGTAAGTGGCGCGTCTTCGTGGCCGAGCCGGAGCCGAGCTCGACCAGGGTGCTGGGCTCGCCCGCCTCGGTGATGATCTCGGCCGAGCGCCTGGAAAGAATCTCGCGCTCGGCGCGAGTCGGGTAGTACTCGGCCAGCTCCGTGATCTGCTCGAAAAGCTGCGAGCCGCGCTCGTCGTAGAAGTACTTGGGTGCCAGCTCCTTGGGCTTAGCGGTGAGGCCGAGGCGGATGTCACGTGCCATCGCCAAGCCGCCGTCGGAGCGCAGGTGGACCTCGATCTCGATCGCCTCGGCGGCGGCGCCCGGGGTCATCGGGCGGAGTCCCTTGCGCAGCGGAAGCCGGAGAAGATCTGGCGGCGCTGAGGCAGGTCCCAGTTGCGGAAGCTCGGTCGCATCACGGCATGATCGGTAGCCCAGGAGCCGCCGCGCAGAACCTTGTACTCGTCGCCGAAGAAGACCGCGGAGTACTCGCGGTAGGGGAACGGCTCGAAGCCCGGGTAGGCGAGAAAGTCCGAGGACGTCCACTCCCAGACCTGGCCGACGGCATGAAGCTCAGCGCAGGCGGCCTCCCACTCTTGCTCGCTGGGCAGCCGTTTACCGGCCCAGCGGGCGAAGGCGTCGGCCTCCTGCCAGGAGAGGTGGATGACCGGCTGGGCGGGATCGGCCGGCTCGTTGCGACCCATCGCGACGCTGACCCAGCCGGCCTCAGCGTTGCCCTCCCAGTAAAGGGGCGGCTCGGCCCCGGTTGCCTCCATGTAGGCGGTATACGCAGCATTGGTGACGGGGGTTCGATCGATTTCGAACGGTGCCAGCTCGACCCGGTGGCGGGGTCGCTCATTGTCGTAGGCGAAGCCGCTCGCGGCGGCGCCGATCTCGTACTCACCGCCGTCCAAGGCGATCATCTCCGGGCCGGACGTAACCGACTCGGTGCCGACGGGACGCAGGGGCTCGTAGCCATCGACCAGCTGCAGCAGCTGCAGCATCGTCTCGTTGTGTTGCTGCTCGTGGGCGATCAACATCTCGTAGACGAAGCCTTCGCGCAATAGGGGGTCCTCGGCGTCGGCATCGATCTCGACTTGGTCGAGTACGTCGAGGGTGCGCTCCCGCACTTCGGCGAGGTAGGAGCGCAGCTCGGCGTCGCGCAGGATCGGCAGCTCGCCGCGGTTCTTGCGCGGATTCTCGATCGCGTCGTAGAAGCGGCCGAGCTCGCCGTGCAGCGGCTCCCGCTCGCCGATCGTCTGCACTAACCAGAGCTCCTCGAAGTTGGCAATGTGGCCGAGGTCCCAGGCGAGCGGGCTAAGGATCGGCGAGTAGACGCGGTTGAGCTGCGCGTCGTCGAGCGGCTCGATCAGCTCGTAGGTGCGCCTGCGCGCCTCCGCGAGCCGGTCCGCGATCGCTTCCTTGGACTGCGGCTGTGCCGTCACCTCAGTGGCGATGCGAAAACCCTAGCGGTTAAGTTACGGCGGCTGTGAAAATCGATGGAACAGGGGCATTTGTCGCCGGCGGCGCTTCCGGGCTCGGCGAGGCGACCGCGAGGGCGCTGGTCGCCGCGGGCGCAAGCGTGGTTATCGCTGACCTCAACGCCGAGAAGGGCGAGGCGCTGGCAGCGGAGCTCGGCGCGAACGCGAGCTTCGTTGAGACGGACGTAACCGACGAGGGTGCGGTCGCGGCGGCGATCGAGCGGGCCTCTGACGCGACTGAGGACGGACTGCGGATCTCGGTCTGCTGCGCGGGGATCGGCTGGGCCGAGCGCGTCGCCCACAAAGGCGGACCCCACAAGCTCGAATTCTTCTCCAACGTAATTAAGGTCAACCTGATCGGGACCTTCAACGTACTGCGCTTCGCCGCGGCGGCGATGAGCGAGAACGAACCCGACGCCGAGGGCGAGCGCGGTGTCTGCGTCAACACCGCCTCGATCGCCGCCTACGACGGCCAGATCGGCCAGATCGCCTACTCAGCGTCAAAGGGGGGAATCGTCGGCATGACCCTGCCTGCGGCCCGCGATATGGCCTCGCGTGGGGTGCGGGTGGTCACGATCGCCCCTGGCCTCTTCGACACGCCCCTGCTCGCGGCGCTGCCCGAGGAGGCACGCCAGGCCTTGGGGGCGGGTATCCCTTTCCCCTCGCGTCTGGGCAGACCGGCGGAATACGCACAGCTAGTCGAGCAGATCGTCGCCAACCCGATGCTGAACGGTGAGACGATCCGCCTCGACGGCGCTCTGCGCATGCCGCCGAAGTGACGCCCGCGTCGCGCTGATTTCCTCTCGCCAACGCGCGCGCGTTGGTCTAGTCGGTGCCCTCGGCCTCGGGGTCGCGCCAGACGTGCTTGCGCCACGGCGGGCTGATCGCAAAGCGGTAGCTGGCGCCTTCCTCGGTCGCGATCGGCTCAAGCGGCACCAGGTGCACGCGGCGACCCGGGGTCACACGGTCAATGCGGAGGAAGTCGTTGGCATTACCGGCGTGGCTGCCACCAGAGACGACGAGCAGACGGGTCTCGGGTCCCCAGCCATTGTGCGGGCGGGCGCCGGCTGCTTCAGCGAGGTCATTTAGCGGGTCGATACCAGCGTCGGATCCGGCGTTGGCGAGACTCTGGACGTAGTTGTAGCCGTGGTGGGAGGAGGCGCGCTCATCGACATTCCCATCGGAGCTAATCCGGATTTGGACCCCCTCCCAATCGTCGCGGTGATATCCGTCGTCTTCAGCGATCGGGATACCCCGGAGCGTGGCCGAGTCGGCGTAGTAGGTCCAGTACTGGAGATATAGATTGCCGGCCCGCTCGCCAGAGCATTCGGAGCCGGGGACATCTTCCTCAGCGTCCCGGCAGTCGACCACGTGGACGAAGACGGTCAAGGGCAGTCCGGCGTCGGTCCGATGAACCAGGCCCCGCGCCGAGCCGTCGCCGCAACTGGTGCTGCGACAGCGCCGAAAGTCAACCGGCATGGCGCGCGAACCCTGCTCGAAAAGAATCGTCGGCATGTGCTGGCGGACCAGCTTCCCCACCTCGGTCCCGTAGGCGGCAATCAGCGTCGGCTCGTCCCCACACCCATCTGCCATAGCCACCGCGCAGAGCATCCGCGAGGCCACGGCGCGCGCCAGCGTTGCCCCCGGAACGCGCACCCCGGCAGCCACCAACGCGACGAGCAAAAGCGCGACCAGCGCAAGGAGCCCAACCCACTCCACACTCCCCTGCCCCCGCTCGTCCCACCCCCGCCCCACGCCGGACGTGCCGTCGCTTAGGTACCTATGGTGGCCTCTAAGCGACGGCACGTCCGCCCTTCTGGGCCAGTAGGCGTCTGAGCTCGTCGGCGACGATGGCGGGTTCTCGCTTGAGGCGTCGATCTGTGAGACGAACTACGCGGTAGCCCTCGACCTGCATAGCTGCATCACGAGTGCGGTCGCGCTCGAACGCCTCCCGGTGGCCGTGAAATTTCCAGCTATCGGACTCAACCATCAGCTTCTCGGCAGGCCAGAAGGCATCGACCTCGCGGCCAAGGACGGTGGCGCCAGTGGCGGGCAGGGGAATCTCGTACTCTCGACAGAGTTCGAGCACACGGTCCTCCAGGGGCGATTGGGTCTCGTCCGGCATTCGAGCCGCATCGATTAGGCGACGAGTCGGCGCAAGCGCTCGTCGGCCGTAGCCCCGCGCACAGACCGCCTCGAGCTCCGGTATCCGCAGCAACCGCAGTCGGTCCGCCTCCTCGAAGGCCTTTTCGAGCTTGCGCTCGTCGACAACTTCCGCCAGGTCAAAAAGCGTCCGGGCGACGGTCGTCGCGGGAATTCGGTCGACCTCAGTTCGATCGTCTTTGTGAAGGCCGCCCTCGTGAACGCTAATTCCCGTCCTTTCTCGTCCCCGCATCGCGGAGACTTCGACTGGAATCTGTCGGAATCGGATCAGGCCCCAGAGCGCCGCCGCGCTTCGGTGGCTCAACACCGCTCCCTCTCCGCATGCCAGAACTGCAGCCAACCAGTGGCCACGCATACTCACCACGCCGTGACCGAGTGCGTACACCTCTCTGTGAAGAGGATGGAGCCGACCCGCTTCGACACGACGTCTAACCGTCCGAGAACTCAACCCAGCCCTTAGCAACTGCCGCCGCGACAATACGCCGTGCTGCCGCTGAGCCAGCGTCGCCAGCTGCCGCTCGCGCTTCACCAGGGCGCCGCGCTGCCAAGAACGACGTGCCGTCGCTTGAGTACCCATACTGGCCTCTAAGCACCGGCACGTCCAAACTCGCCCCCCGGGCGAGGGGAATTACTAGGAGTTTGCGAGAGTTGACAGCGCTTGGAGCGCTGAGGCGGCTAGAGGTTGCCGATCTCGCCGGCTATGTCTGCTGCGGCCTGTTTGGCGTCGGCGAAGAGCATCGAGGTGTTTGGTTCGTAAAAGAGGTCGTTGTCGATGCCGGCGAAGCCGGGGCTGAGCGAGCGCTTGATCACGATCACTTGCTGGGCCTCAGTAACTTCGATGATCGGCATGCCGGCGATCGGGCTGTCGGGATCGTTCTTCGCCGCTGGGTTGGTGACGTCGTTGGCGCCGACGATCACGGCCACATCGGTGCGGGGCATCTCCGGGTTGATGTCCTCCATCTCACGCAGTTGCTCATAAGGCACGTCGGCCTCAGCGAGCAGGACGTTCATGTGGCCGGGCATGCGGCCGGCGACGGGATGAATCGCGTAGTTGACGGTGACGCCGCGCTTCTCCAGCTCGTCGGCGACCTCCTTGATCGCGTGCTGGGCCTGGGCGACGGCGAGGCCGTAGCCGGGGACGATCACCACCGTGTCGGCGTAGGCGAGCTTGATCGCGGCGTCCTGGGCGCCGATCGAGGTATGCGGTCGCTCCTCCGTCGCGCCTCCCCCACCTCCGGCCGGCGCACCACCGAAGCCGGCGAAGAGAACGTTGGCAACGGAGCGATTCATCGCCGTTGCCATCTCCATCGTCAGGATCGTTCCGGAGGAGCCGACCAGGGTGCCGGCGACGATCAGCGCGACGTTGTCGAGCGCGAAGCCCGCCGCGGCGGCGGAGAGGCCGGTGAAGGCGTTGAGCAGCGAGATCACAACCGGCATGTCGGCGCCGCCGATCGGCAGCACGACGAGGTTGCCGAGCAGCGCCGCGGCGATCAGGATGCCGATGAAGATCGCCTGCGAGGGGTCGCCGTTGTTGGTGGCGATGTCGACGCAGGCGGCGAGGATGCCGACTAGGAGGACGACGTTGATCACCTGCTGGCCGGGGACGGCAAGCGGTCTGGTCGGGATCAGGTCCTGGAGCTTGGCGAAGGCGATGTTCGAGCCCCAGAAGGAGATCGAGCCCACCACCCCGGCGAAGAGCACAGGGATCAGCGTGTCCAGCGGGATTTCCTCGCCCAGCGAGATCCCGTGGCGAATCTCCGACCAGGCGATCAACGCGACGGCGCCGCCGCCGACGCCGTTGTAGAGGGCGACCATCTGCGGCATCTCGGTCATCTGCACGCGGGTCGAGGCGATCACGCCGACCGCCGAACCGACCCCGAGACCGATCACGATCAGGCCCCAGTTGCCGATTCCGTCGAGCAGCAGGGTGGTGACGACCGCGACCACCATGCCACCGGCGGCGATGAGGTTGCCCTGCTTAGCGGAGGTCGGGTGGGTACCGCGTTTGACGCCGATGATGAAGAGCGAGAAAGCGACGATGTAGAGCGCCGTGGCGGCGTCGCCGCCCGGCTTGAACACGGCCTCGATCATCAGGAGCTGCCCTTCCCATCAGCGTCAGCCTTCGGTTTCGGCTTTTTGGAGAACATGCCGAGCATCCGGTCGGTGACCATGAAGCCACCGACGATGTTGATCGCGCCGAAGGCGATCGCGATCGTGCCGATCACGTACTCAAGCGGGTCGTTGGCGTAGCCGACGACGATCAGCCCGCCGAGCATGACGATGCCGTGGATCGCGTTGGTTTGCGACATCAGCGGCGTATGCAGGGTGGTCGGCACCTTCGAGATCACCTCGAAGCCGACGAAGGCGGCGAGGACGAAGATCGTGATCTCGGTGAAAAGGCTCACTTCGCGGCCCTCTCGTTGCGGATCTCGCCGCCGTGGGTAATGCAGGCGGCGGCGACAATGTCGTCCTCGAAGTCGACGTTCAACGCGCCCTCCTCGCTGACCAGCAGGCCGAGCAGGTTCTCGAGGTTCTTGGCGTATAGCTGCGAGGCTGGGGCCGGCATCTCGCTGGCCAGGTTGCGCGGGCCAACGACCTTGACGCCGCCCTCGACCACGGTCTGCCCCGCCTCGGTCAGCTCGCAATTGCCGCCGCTCTCGGCGGCGAGGTCGACGATCACCGAGCCGGGTTCCATGTTGCGCACGGCGTCGGCGGTAATCAGCAAGGGCGCCGGGCGGCCCGGAATCGCGGCGGTGGTGACGATCACGTCCTGTTTGGCCGCGTTCTCGCCGATCGCCTCGACAACCTTGGCGTTCTCCTCGTCGGTGAGCGGCCGTGCATAGCCACCCTCACCTTCAGCGTCGGGGATGAAGTCGAGTTCGAGCGGACGACCGCCGAGCGAGGCGATCTGCTCCCAAGCGGCGCGGCGGATGTCGAAGCCGGTGACGATCGCGCCCAAGCGCTTCGCCGTGGCGACAGCCTGCAATCCAGCGACGCCGGCGCCCAGAACCAAGACCTTGGCCGGCGGGACGGTGCCGGCGGCGGTGGTCATCATGCCGAAGAAGCGACCCGACTCGCGGGCGGCGATCAGCATCGCCGCGTAGCCACCGGCGGCGGCCTGCGAAGAGAGCGCATCCATCGCCTGGGCGCGCGTCGTGCGCGGAATCGCCTCCATCGCGAAACTGGTCACGCCGGCGGCGGCGAGCGCCTTGTTGGTCTCGGCCGCAGTCCAGGGCGAGAGGTGGCCGATCAGAAGCTGATTGGAGTTGAGGCTGCCGATCTGCTCGGTGGTCGGGGCGGCGACGCGAAGGACGACGTCGGCGCCCCAGGCAACGTCGGGGTCGACGACCTCCGCCCCGGCCTCCTCGTACTGGGAGTCGGGATGGCCGGCGGCGTCGCCGGCGCCACGCTCGACCAGCACGTCAACGTGTTCGTTCTTCTTCAACGATTTGACAGCGTCAGGGACGAGCGCGACACGGCGCTCCCCATCGACGGTCTCTTTCGGCACTCCGATCTTCATAAGCGTCGCGGCGCGAGAGCCTATGACAAGCGCCTAGGCGGATGCTTCGACGCCGGACGTG
This sequence comes from uncultured Solirubrobacterales bacterium, assembly GCA_963703175.1. Lineage (GTDB taxonomy): Bacteria > Actinomycetota > Thermoleophilia > Solirubrobacterales > 70-9 > VRUE01. The sequence goes on along the minus strand of OY969794.1, from coordinate 1,918,631 downwards.
CCGTAGCTAAGAGACCCATATTGGCCCCTAAGCGACGGCACGTCACGCCAGGGACGCGAGTCGCTCGAGGGTGTGCAGCTGCTGATCGCGCTCGACGTGGACCGGGGAGACGATCAGGCGGTCGATGCCGGCGCCGCGGAAGCGCTCGATCCGCTCCGCCACCTCGGCCTCGGTGCCGACCAATGAGGTTGCCTCGACTATCTCGTCGGGCATCGCCTGGAAGGCGCCGTCGCGGTCGCCGTCCTGGAAGCGGCGCTGCACGTCGTCGGCGACGTCGCCGAAGCCGAAGCGATGTGCGAGATCGACGTAGAAGTTGGTCTTGCGGCTACCCATTCCACCGAAGTAGAGGACGAGACCGGCCTTGACCACGCTCTTGGCGGCCTCCAGGTCGCCGTCGATCGCCACCTGCAAGGAGGGCGAGACCTCCAGGTCGGAGCGCTGCCGCCCGCCCTTGGCGAAGCCCGCCTCCAGATGCTCCCCCCAGGTCTGCTCGAAAGCATCGACGCTGAAGAAGATCGGGATCCAGCCGTCGCAGATCTCGGCCGCCATCTCGACCGATTTGCGGCCAATCGCGCCGACGAAGACCGGGATCCGGTTGCGCTCGGGGTGGAAGTTGAGCTTCAGTGGCTTGCCCTCGCCTCCGGGCAGAGGCAGCTGGTAGTGCTCGCCCTGGTGGTCGACTTTGCCCTCGCGGGCGACAATCTCACGCACGACTTCGATGTACTCGCGGGTGCGGCCCCAGGGCTTTGAATAAGGAACGCCGTACCAGCCTTCGGAGACCTGCGGGCCCGACGGCCCGAAGCCGAAGAGAAAGCGCCCGCCAGAGAGCTTGTCGATCGTCGCGCCGGCCATCGCCGCAGCGGCCGGGGGACGCGCCGGCACCTGCAGGATCGCGGCGCCGACGTTGATCGTCTTGGTCTGCGCGGCGAGCCAAGCTAGAACGCTGACCACGTCGGAGCCGTAGGACTCCGCCGCCCAGACCGACTCGAAGCCGGCGGCCTCGGCCGCCTGCACAACCTCAAGCGCGTCGTCGCCCGCTGGGCCGATGCCCCAATAACCGAGGTTGAGTCCGAGTTTGAGCGACATCAAACGGGAACCCTATTGAATGTCCCCTATGAACCCATCACAGAACCCCGCGTGTGCGGCTGGCGAGCGCCGGACCAAGCGGGACAAGGACGCAGGGTGCAGCCTTTGGTGGTGCCAAAGGCAAACCCGAGGACGCTGTACCGCGCAGTGTCCGCCGCCGCCAGGCGTGCGCGGGGGGTTTTGTGATGGGTTCTAAGGCCGTCACTGCAACCGACCCGGATGCCGCTGAGCGCGGCCTGAGCAGCGCCGAGGCGGCCAAGCGCTTACGCAAGCTCGGCTCTCCCCCGGATACCTCGTCCCGCTCTGTCTCGAGCATCGTCGCCGGCAACGTCTTCACCCTCTTCAACGCGATCATCGGCGTCTTCTTCGTCCTCATCTTGTCGCTGGGGCTGATCGCCGACGCGATCTTTGGCGTGATCGCGATCATCAACTCCTACATCGGCATCCGCCAGGAGCTGAACGCGAAGAAGACCCTGGACGAGCTCGCGGTGCTGGTCGCGCCGCGCGCCAAGGCAGTGCGCGACGGCGCCGTGGTCAGCCTGCTGGCGGAGGAGATCGTGCCCGGGGATGTGATCGCGATCGAGCCAGGCGACCAGCTGGTCGCCGACGGCGAAACGATCGCCAGTCGCGGCATGACCCTGGACGAGTCGATGCTGACCGGCGAGGCCGACGGGGTGCGCAAGGACGTCGGCGAGCGGGCGCTCTCGGGCTCCTTCTGCATCTCCGGTTCGGGCCGTTACCGGGTTGATGCGGTGCGCGAGGAAAGCTACGCCGGCAAGCTGGCGGGCGAGGCGAAGGCCTTCCGCCATCCCCCCTCGCCACTGCAGGGCGAGGTCAACCGGGTGATCGTCGCCTGCACCTGGGCAATGGCCCCGCTGGCGGTTCTGCTCTTCCTCACCTTCCAGCTGCGCAGTACCGACCTGGTCGAAGCGGCACAGACGGCGACCGCCGGGCTGGTAACGCTGATCCCGGAGGGGATGGTGCTGCTGATGAGCGTCACCTTCGCCGTCGCCGCGGTGCGGCTGGCGCGCAAAGACACGCTGGTGCAGCAGATGAGCGCCACCGAGAGCCTCGCCGCGGTCGACACGATCTGCGTCGACAAGACCGGCACGCTGACCGACGGCCAGCTGCGCCTGCTCGGGGTCGAGATCGCAGAAGGGACCGACGCCGACGAGGCGCAGGCGGCACTGGGACGTTTCGCCGCAAGCGCCGGTGATCGCAACCGAACGCTGGAGACGGTCGCCGAGGCTTTCCCGGCGAAGCCGGGCCGGGTCGGCGGCGAAGTGCCCTTCTCCTCAAAGTGGAAGTGGAGCGGGTTGCGACTGGGCGGGGTCAGCTACGTGCTCGGCGCGCCCGACATCCTCGCCGCAAGCGGCGCGCTGCAGCTGCCGCCGGGACTCGCTCGCAAACTCGAACGGGAGACCGCAGCTGGGCGGCGCGTCGTCGCCTTCGGCCAATCGAGCGAGACGCTGCCCGACGACCCATCCCACACTCCCCCGCCGCGCCTTACTCCGGTCGCACTGGTCGTGCTGGAGGAGACACTGCGCGCCGACGCCGCCGAGACGATCGCCTTGATGCGCGAGGGGGAGGTAGACCTGAAGCTGATCTCGGGCGACGCCCGGGCGACCGTGACCGCGGTCGCCTACGCGGTCGGGGTACCGGCTGACGCCGGCGTGATCGAGGGCTCAGAGCTGCCCACCGACCCCGAGGAGCTGGCCGCTGCCGCTCAGCGCAACACGATCTTCTGTCGGATCGCGCCGGAGCAGAAGAAGGCCCTGGTCGAGGCGCTGCGCGCCAGCGGCCGCTACACGGCGATGATCGGCGACGGGGTCAACGACGTGCCGGCGCTGAAGCAGGCGCGCCTCGCCGTCGCAATGGGCTCGGGCGCCCAGGTGACCAAGGGGATCGCCGACGTCGTCCTGCTCAAAGACGAGTTCGCACGGCTGCCAGAAGCAGTCGCCGAAGGGCGGCGGATAGCCCGCAACATCCACCGCCTCGGCCGTCTCTATCTGACCAAGAGCGTGTATGCCGCGGCGCTGATCCTGCTCGTCGCCGTACCCGGCTTCGCCTTCCCCTTTCTCCCCCGCCACCTCACCCTGGCCGCCTTCCTGACGATCGGCATTCCCTCCTTCGTCCTCGCCCTGGCGCCCTCAGACGGGCCGCTCTACCGCGGCCGCCTATTGCGAGCGCTGGCCGCCTTCGCGGTACCGGCGGGGCTGGCAACCGCGCTTGGCTCGATCCTCTGCTTCTTCCTCGTCGACACCGTCTTCGGCGGCTCGTTGGAGGCCGGCCGCACGGCGGCAACGACGACGCTGATCGTGCTCGGCCTCGCCTTCGTTCTCCTACTCGAGCGCGGTCCCGGGCGCGAGCACATCGCGATTCAGAGTTACATGCTGGCGATGGTGGCCGGCCTCGGCGCCCTCTACGCGCTGATCCTCGCGGCGGCGCCGGTGCGCGACTTCTTCGAAATGAGCCTGCTCACCGCGAGCCAGTGGTTCCTGGCGCTGTTCTGCTCGGCGGTGGGGCTGACGATCGCGAGCCTGCTCTGGCGCTTACCGCAGATCGAAAGGCTAGAAGCACCGGGCTACGAACCCGTGGCGGAGAACCCATCCGGTAGGGCTTCCACTTAACTTTTTCGAGTTTCGTCTGTGGCTACCGACGATGGTAGGTCACGAAAAAGTACAAGACGTTTCACCCCTACCGGATGGGTTCTAGGCTCGGAGCAGATCCTTTTCTGGGAGGGCAAGCGGGTCGGTCGTTTGGTCGAACTCGGCGAGGGCATCTGCGCCAAGACGCTCAAAAGCGAGCCGCACGCCCGCGGCGTAGTCGCAGCTGACGAAGACATCACCATCGGCGGTGCCCTGGCGACAACGCTCGCGGGCGGCGTCGAGACCGATGTAGGTGAAGACGCGCCCCTGAGCGGTCCCTTCAAACGCCTCGGTGACCTCGACGCGTTGGTAGTTGATCTCACGTTCGTCGAGCACCCTGAGTCGCTCACGGTCGACCGGCAGCGCCAGCCCGTTCACCGCGCCGCCCGCCTGCTCGTAGATGTCGAGATAGGCGACACGGATGCGTGGCCTCTCCCCCGTCTCGGGGTCGAGAAAGTGCTTGACCTCCTCCCCGCCCTCCCAATTGTTCATCGCCACGCCCCAGCGACGGCGAAAGCCCCGCAGTCGGCCGGGAAGAGCGGCGGCGTCTTCGATCGCTACCAGCGAGGCGTAGCCAAAGACGTAGTCGGTCAAGCCGGAGGTAGGACGAACTGGCTTACGATCAGGTTCGCCGCTAGGCGCGGCTCGGTGCCCTCACGGCGGCGCTCCATCCGCACCTCGACCACGACGGTGCTCTTGCCGGTGTGGAGTGGCTCGGCGACGGCGACGATCTCATCGCCGAGCAGGCCGGCGGCGAAGACGTTGAGCTTCAGCTCGATCGTGGTGAAGTTGTGCCCTGGCGGGATGTTTCGGAAGGTGGCCCAGGCAGCGACCGTGTCGCCGAGCGCGGTCCAAACGCCGCCGTGGACGAAGCCACCGGGATGCAGATGGCGCTTGTCGACCACGATCCGCCCGTGCGAGTGCGTGTCCTCGATCTCCAGCGGCTCGATCCCAAGGTCGCCGGGAAAGCTGCCGGGCAGAAAAGCGCGCGCGGTCTCCGGCGTGATTCGAGAGCTGGGGTGAACGGGGGCGTCGCTCATGCTGCCAGAGCGTATGCACCCGGCTGGAGCTTCGCCGTACGCCGCCGGTAGGTGCTCCACAGCCATGGCCATTGCTGCGGGTCGTTGCCGTTCTCATCGACATACCAATTGGTACACCCGCTGTGCCAGACCGTGCCGGCGAGAGCGGCGCGCAGCTCGCGGTCGAAGCTCTCCGCCGCCTCACGGCGCACCTCGATCCGGTTCGCTTCGGCACGATCGAGCTCGCCCAAGGCGGCGATGACGTGGTCGACCCCAGCCTCGATCGTGTAAATGACCGAGCCGGTCCCGCCGTTCGTGTTCGGCCCATAGAGCAGAAACATGTTGGGGAAGCCGGGGACGCTGAGGCCGAGGTATGCACGTGCCACCTCGGCCCACTCCGCCGTCAGCGCGCGGCCATCGTGCCCGGCGATCTCCATCGGCGCGACGAAGCCGTGGGTGGCGAAGCCGGTGGCGAGCACGAGCACGTCGGCCGGGCGCTCGACGCCGGTCTCGTCGCGGATGCCGGCCGGGGTCACCGCGGCGATGCGATCCGTCACCAGCTCCACGTTGGGCTTGGTCAGGGTCGGGTACCACTCGTCGGTGAGCATCATCCGCTTGCAACCGAGCTCGTCGCTCGGCATCACCTTGCGGCGCAGCTCCGGATCTTTAATCGCCCCCTCTATCTGGCGGCGGCCAGCGGCGCGGAGGGCCGGCAGCAGCCACTGGTGGCGGGTCATCGCCGCCGCCCCGAACTCCATGAAGGCCAGGATCGAGGCGCGATCGAGGCGGCGCAACGCCGGAGCACGCTTGAACAGCGCGTGCGCCCACGCGGGGTAGGCGTAGTCCATCTTCGGAAAGGTCCAGCCGGCCGAGCGCTGGTAGACGTCGAGCTGGCCGACCGTCGGCTGGATCGCTGGGACGACCTGGATCGCGCTGCAGCCGGTTCCGATCACGGCCGCCTTCTTGTCGGCGAGGTCGACGTCGTGGCGCCACTCGGCGGTATGGAAGGCGGGACCGTCGAAGCTCTCCAGGCCGGGGATCGAGGGGGTCTTGGGGACCGAGAGTTGGCCGCACGCCGTCAGCAGAATCTCGGCCTCGTGTGGCCCGGCGCTCGTCTCGAGCTGCCACCTGCCGCGCCCCTCATCCCAGCGAGCGCTCTTCACCTCGGTGCCGGTGCGGACCCTGTCGAGCACGCCGAAGCGCCGTGCCACCCCCTCGACATAGGCCTGGATCTCCGCCTGCGGCGCGTAGCGGCGCGACCACCGGTTGGGGGCGAAGGAGAACTCGTAAAGGTGCGAGGGAACGTCGCAGGCGGCCCCCGGGTAGGTGTTGTGATTCCAAACGCCGCCGACCCGCTCGCCCTTCTCGAAGACGGTGACGTCCTCGTAGCCGGCCCGCTTCAGCATCACCGCCGCGCCGACCCCGCCGAACCCGCCCCCCACCACGGCGATCGAGCGCGAGTGACCGGGCCCGCCGTTGCTACTCGACACCGAAGCTCCCGAGGCCGTAGTCGCCATAGGGCTCGTCGCGTTCCCGCACCGCTTGCTTGAAGCCGCCCTCAGCGGCGCGGCGGACGAAGTCGTGGCCCTCCTCGGTGTGACGGGCGATGCCGTCGAAGAAGGTGCCGAGCAGCTGCGTCTGGTGCAGGCCCTGCGCGTAGAGCGACTGGTTGACCAGCATCTTCATCATCACCAGCTGATTGATCGGCATCCGCGCAACCCGCTCCAGCAGCTCCTCGAATCGCCCGTCTAGCTCGCCGGGCGGCGCCGCCTCGGTCGCCAGCCCCCACTCCGCCGCCTGCTCGCCGCTCAGCGAGTCGCCAGTCAACAGCAGCCGCTTGGCCCGCATCGGCCCCAGCCGGGCTGCCCACATCGCCGTCGTCGGCGAGCCCCAAACGCGGGCCGGCGGATAGCCGATCTTGGCATCGGCGCCGATCACCAGCAGGTCCGAGCAGAGCGCCATGTCCGTACCGCCGGCGACGCAGTAGCCGTGCACTTTGCAGATCACCGGCTTCTCGGAGTGGAAGAGACTCATGAAGCCGCGCACGTTGCGCGACATGAACTGGAAGTCGGTGACCGGGTCCCAGTTCGACTCGGGCGCGTGATTGGCGCCGATCGTCGCCGGGTCGAGGGGCGAGCCGGGTGGTGCCTCGACCCCGCCGAGTCCGCTCATGTCGCCCTCGGCCGAGGCGACCAAGTCGTAGCCACCGCAGAAGCCCGTGCCGTTGCCGGCGAGGGCGATGACGTGGATCGCCGGGTCGAGGTTGGCGCGCTCGACGCAGGCGGCGAGCTCGGTCGGCATCCGCGGCACGATCCCGTTGCCGCGCTCGGGCCGGTTCAGGGTGATGCGGGCAACCCGGCCGTCGGTCTCGTAAATGACGGTCTCCACGGATCGACCTTACGCCGTCTGGCGCCTTAGTCGCACATATTCCGACTAAGGCGCCAGGCGGCGCTCAGTTCATCCTCTCGACGAGCATTGCCTTGCCCTGACCACCGGCTACGCACATGGTCTCGATCCCGACCTGGTGGTCGTCGGTCTCCATCACGTTGAGCAGGGTGCCCATCATGCGGGCGCCGGTCATGCCAAAGGGGTGGCCGAGGGCGATCGCACCGCCGTGGGTGTTGAGCTTCTCCAGCGGGATGTCGCACTCGTCCATGATCGGGATCACCTGGGCGGCGAAGGCCTCGTTGAGCTCGACCGTGCCAACGTCGTCCATCGTCATCCCCGACCGATCGAGCACCTTCTTGATCGCGCCGATCGGGGCGACGCCCATGTACTCGGGCTCGTTGCCGAAGGTGGCGGCGGTGACGATGCGGGCGCGTGGGGTGAGGCCCAGCTCCTTGGCCTTGGTGTCGCTCATCAGCAGCACCGCGGCGGCGCCGTCGTTGAGCGGGCAGGAGTTGCCGGCGGTGACGCCACCGCCGCCGAAGGACTCCTCCAGCTGGGAGAGCTTCTCCAGGGTCGAGGAGGCGCGCGGGCCATCGTCCTTAGCAACCTCGGTGCCGTCGGGCAGCTTCACCGGGACGATCTCGCGGTCGAAGAAGCCGTCCTCTTGGGACTGCACGGCGAGTTCCTGTGAGCGCTGCGCGAACTTGTCCATGTCGGCGCGGCTGACCTCGTATTTTTCGGCGACGTTGACCGCGGTCTTGCCCATGTCGATGTAGGCGTTGGGCTGGCCGTCGTTGCCCTGCAGGTTCGGGTTCTGGTCGTCGGCGCCGGCGGGCTCGGTGCGCTCGTTGTAGCGACTCACCCACTCGACCCCGGCGGCGATGTAGACGTCGCCCTCGCCGGCCTTGATCGCGTTACCGGCGTGGCGGATCGCGTCGAGGCTGGAGGAGCAGTAGCGGGAGACGGTGACGCCGTTGACTTCCTGCGGCAACTTCTCGGAGAGCAGCGAGACGATGCGGCCGATGTTGAAGGCCTGCAGGCCCTGCGGCATACCGCAGCCGCAGAAGAGGTCCTCGATCGAGGCGGGGTCGACCTCGGGATTGCGCTCGAGCAGCTGGTCGACGACGTACGCGCCCATCTCATCGGGGCGAAGCTGGGCTAGCGAGCCCTTGAAGGCACGGCCGATCGGCGTGCGGATGGTGTCGACTATTACTGCCTCGGGCATGCGGGGTTCTCCTTGGGTTCTCGGGATGGGAAGGGCGGACCGGAGGGTATTTGACCCGGCCCTCCGGCGCGATTCTCGACTAGATTGGAGCGATGTCGCTGGAGGGGTTGCGGGCATGGATCGGTGAGGTTGAGCGCAAGCTCGCCAAGCGCACCCGCGTCTTCCTCGTCCTCACGGTGGTCGCGATCGGCGTCGCTGGGGCAGCGGTCTACCTCGCGATCGACGCCCGCGAAAGCTCGGTCAGCGAAAGCGACGTGCAGGCGCTGCAGCAACAACTCGAAACGCGGATCGACGAACTCGGCGCAGGGGCGTCTACCGCGCCGGCCGAACCTGAGTCCGAACCGGCCGAAGGGACCGGACAGGCTGCGCCGGAAGAACCGGCCGAACCGCAGCCCAAGCCGAAAACCGAGAAGCAGGGCGCAAGCCAGACTCCCGGCGGAGCTACCGGCGGGACGGCAAGCGCCGCCAAACTTCAGGAACTACTTGAACGGGTAAAAGATCAGAACGCACAGGCCGAAGAGGGACAAGTCGGAAAGTAGCGCTTGTAACTTTACGCACTATCATGCGTGCGGCCCGTCCCCAGCCTGCGTTACATTCGGCGCAATCCACCTCGCGCCCCGACGCGAGTCTTGCCCGAAGCGGCAACGAAAGGAGACCCCATGCCTGAGGGTTACTGCGTCAAAGAGCGCAAGAAGGTCGAGATCAAAGAAGCCAAACAGGTGACGATGAAAAACGGTCGCCCGGCGATCCAAGGCACCTGCCCCGACTGCGGCACCAAAATCTTCAAGATCGGCAAACTCGAATAGGCGCCGCTCGAGACTGAACCCAGTTCAGCGGCTGTCCGTAGTCCGGGCAGCCGTGTTTTCCTCCGCCGCCAAGAGGCCCGCCTGAATGCCGCCCGGCGCGCTCAGCGGTGAGCGGGATGTGCGTGAGGCCTACGCCGCCCACGCCGGCGAGCTCTACGGTTTCGCACTGCGTTCGCTGGGAGACTCAGGGCTGGCCGAGGAGGCGGTCCAGGAGACCTTCCTGCGCGCCTGGCGGGCCGGCGTGCGCTTTGACCCGCAGATCGGTTCGCTGCGCACCTGGTTGTTCGCGATCCTGCGCAACGTCGTGATCGACCTCGGCCGGGCACGGGCGTCGCGTCCGGCGGTTGCCGAGGGCGGGATCGAGCCCGCGGTCGAACCCTTCGACGAGGCGTTGCTCTCCTGGCAGGTCGAGGAGGCGATGCGCCGGATCGGCGACCAGCACCGCCAGGTCCTGGTCGAGACCTATTACCGCGGCCGCCCCTACGCCGAGGTTGCCCAGGAGCTTGGTGTGCCCGAGGGGACGATCAAGAGCCGCGTCTACTACGGCCTGCGAGCACTGCGGGTTGCCCTGGAGGAAATTGGCTATGACGACTGAGCGATGCCGCGAATGGCGGGAGTCGCTGGGCGCTTTGGCGCTCGGCCAGCTGCCAGAGGAGGAGCGCGCGGCGCTCGAGGCCCATCTCGAGGGCTGCTCGGAGTGCCGCGCCGAGCTCGAGTCGCTTGCCGGGGTGGCGCAACTGCTGCCACTCGCCAACCCGGAGCATTTCGGCACCGCACCGGCGCCGCCGGCCTCGCTGGCCGACCGGGTCGCGGCGACGATCCGGGCCGAGCGTCGCTCGCAGCGGCGGCGGCGCCTGCGGCTGGGCTTCGCCTTCAGCGGCACGGCCGCGGCGGTAGCCGCGGCCGTGCTGGCAATCTTCGTATTGCCGAGCGGCACGGCCACCCCGGAGCAGACCGTCGCCTTCCAATCGCTCCCCCCAGGGCTGCAGATCAGCGCCAAGCTGGAGCCGCACGCCTTCGGCACTGAGATCCACATGTATGTGAAGGGAGCACCCTCAGGAACGCTTTGTCGCGTCTTCGTCCGCGGCCCCCACGGCGTCCGCCAATCGGCCGGCTCCTTCCGCTACCGCTGGGGCGAGGACTCCGACGCCGTTCTCAGCGCAGCGCTCGACCTCTCGCGGACCAGGGCGATCGGCGTGCGGGTCGGCAACCGGACCTTTGTGGCCCCAGTGGGCCGAGCGTCCACGGCATAGGACTGCGCGTGATCAGACCTGCGTCGCGATCAGACCTATCAGAGCGACGATGACGAGAACGCTGGACTGAAACATCAGCCGCTGCATCGCTTCGAGGCGTTCGCCCATTGCTTCAAAGCGTTCGCCCATTGCTTCGAAGCGATCGTCGACCCTGCTGAACTTCTCGTCGATCTTGTCGAAGCGCCGGTCGATCTTGTCGAACCCCGCCCTCATCTCCTCGCGCAGGGCGCGGACATCCGCATCGGTTCGGTCGAAGCGCTTGTCGACCTCATCGAAGCGCTGGTCGACTGCGTCGAAGCGCTGATCGGTGTGCTTCGCGAAGTCGTCCATCCGCTCGTCGGTCCAAGCCATGCGGTACATGATTGCATAATTGTAGACAAAACCACTCGCAGACAGCTAGCTGCGCTTGCGAAACGAGATCGACGGCGGAACCTGCTCGCGGATCTCCTCCACGAGCCGTACCGCGATCTCTCCCGGCTCCTCATTGGGCCGCGCCTGACCTCCCGCCGGCTCGAAGAAGCGCGTCCGTAGCCGCGGGCGGCGGGGGAAGCCAGTCAAGTCAGAGGTGCCCTCAATCGCGACGCAGACGAGCTTCGCCTCGGGCACCTCAAGCGCCAATCGCCCGATGCCACTGCGCGCCCGCAGGACCTCGCCGCGTGAGCGGGTTCCTTCCGGGAAGACGCCGATGCAGGCACCGGCGCGGAGCTCCTCGATCGCCCGCGCCAGGGCTCCAGCATCCCCAGCCCCTCGCTCGATCGGGATCTGACCCATGCCGTTGAGGATTGGGCTCAGGCCGCGCACATCCCACAACGTCGATTTGGCCAACGCCCTGATCTGGCGCCGCCCGATCGCAGCAATCCCAACGGCGATCGGGTCCCAGTGGCTGTCGTGGTTGCCGATGACGAGCGCGGGCCCATTCGCCGGCAGAGCGTCGAGCCCTTCAACCTCCAGCCGCCCCCACGACGCGATGACCGGCCGGGAAATGGCCATCGCGACTCGATACATGGGGCTGGGCTCCTTCAAGGAGCGTGAGTTCTACCGGGTTCGCTTGTGCTTGCGCTTCCCCCCACATTCGGGCCGCATCACCGGGTTAGCATTGAACCGCTTGCCGTTTTGTCCTTCGAAGACCACGTTGGCCTTGTTGGTCGAGCCGCAGAGATTGCGACTGTTGATGATCAGGCCCTTTTTGGCGCCCTGCATGCGCAAAACGACTTTGGAGAGCGGCGCATCAGGTGAGTCTTCAAGCGTTGCTCTGATCCCTCCATGGGCTGAGTCGATTCTGACCGAGACCTCGATGTCGACCAGGCCATGCAGGTCAAAGAGGAGGTCTGGGAGCTTGTGGTTAGAGGAGCGCAGGTAGACCGGCCCTTCCAGCGGCGTATCGAGCAAGGGGGTCCAGGCTTTGATGTAGCCGTACTGGGATCTCTCTGGGCATTGCTTGGCTGCGAACTGCACTCGGGTGCAGATCGTTTTGATGTGGGCCTGGTCGAGGAAGGCAGAACGCGGTAGGCGAACTACGAGGCCTTTGATGTTGGCATCGCCCGCTTTAGGCGTGTAGAGGGCCTCGAGTCCAGGGTGGCCGCCTCTTTTGGTGCCGCCTTTGAGGTTCAAGGCAAGCTTTGGCTTAAAGCCCAAGTTCAGGCAGTTTGCAGCCTGGTAGCGAGTTGAGAGATCTACTGGCACATCATCTGCGGGATTGAAGACGTCAAGGTAGGAACCGAAGAGCCTTGCTTTGGCGCTTGATTCATCGCATGAGGTCGGGTTTAAGGTGAAGTTGGGTCGATCCACATAGACGCGCAGATCCCTCAACTTCAAAACGATGCCCTTGAGGATGTGGGGGATCGGTTCAGAGTTGGCTCCGTCTACTTCCACTTCTGCGGTTTTTGAGTTGAGGTTCAGCGCCAGCTGGACGACAACCGTTCCCGCGTCAAAGGGACCGGCCACCGCTGGGGTCACCGAGATCACGCTGAGTGGATCGCCGTGAAAGGGGCCTCCCAAGTAGACCTGGCCGCCGACGTAGGTGAGCGCTCCGCCGACTCCCGCTCCGGCCAGGGTGTGGCCGATCAAGCTGTTTTGCGGACAAGAGGGCGAGGCAAGCTCCTGCCTACCGGTCTTCGACCTCGCTACCGCGATCGCTGCGTCGGGGCATTTGGAGACCCCCGCCAGCGAACCGAGCTCCCCGGGGGGCAAGATCGAGGAGAACTTGGTCATGTCCTGTTCGCCGTCTTCTCTGATCAGCCGCATGTTGAAGGGAGAAAAGGAGCCAGCGTTGTTGTTGAGCGCTCCGGCTTGGAAGGACGGGTGGAATGGAGGGATGCCCCCCGGTGGGCAGGCGCCGCCGCTCTTGCCCTGGGTGATCTGAAAGTCAGAGCTCACCGTGCGCGGGTTGGTGGGGTCTGAGCGAGGGTAGAGCTTTGCCTCGGTGGTGTAGGTGCCACAGGTGGCGGGGCTTACCAGCGGCGCCCGCTGTCCCTCGCGCAGATGGGCGTTGAAGTGCCCGAGCGGGTACTGGGGGATGTCGTCGAGGGTCACCACCAGCCTGCCGCTTTTGGGATCGGGTTCGATTAGGGCCGGCAGCTTTGCGATCGCGCCCAGGTTGGGGTTCTTCAGCACGAAGTAGGAGGCGATCAAGCTGTCAAAGGGATTCTCGGCTCCCGGTTGGGTGGTTGCCGGGTCATCTTGAGTAGCCAAGAAGATCGAGCCATCGAGGCCTTCTGGGACGATCGGGAGGTCGGCGTGCAGGGTGCCTACCTTTGAGGAGTTGGGACAGCCTTCCCCTGGTTTGGAGTTCAAGGTCTCGCGTTCGAGGTCCGCTGGCGTGCAGACGCCGAGGCCTTCGCCGATCGAGGGGTTGATCGTCACCCCTTCGGGCAAGGTGACGACGGCTTTCTTGGTTTCCGAGTTGGCCAGGCCGTCTTTGCTCTTCAGCCCTTCATCAGAGAAGTCGAGGTTGAAGTCAAGCCCGCTGCCGGTCTCGGCTTGATCGGTTGAGAGCTTCGAATCGAGCTTCGGCGCAAAACCCAGTTTGCCGCAGCCGGTGAAGCCCTGGGGGATCGGCGGGATCGAGTTGTCGTGGGTGAGCGAGCTGCCTTCGTCCCAGACGCCCGGTTCTTCCCAGGAGTCGGCTTTGTAGGTGGTGGCCGCCGGGCCGCTGCAGCTGCGCGGCAGGGTGAGGAAGGGCTTTTCCTCGGTTTCGATTGGGCAGGTCGCTCCCGGTGGCAGATATGGATTGAGAAAGAATCCGGGGAATTCTTGGGTTTCGCGTTGGCTTTCCTCCCCGCAGGCTCCCCGCAGCGTGTCATGCCCCGGATCTGCCGGGTTGCCCCAGAGCTGCAACACCGAGCCAAAGACGGTCGCCACCTGGGAGGTGTTGCCCAGGGTGGCTTCGACGTTGTTCTCGCCGTCCTGCTTGACGCCGATGTCGACGACTACCGGCACGAGCAAGACCTTGAAGCCGATCCTCACCACCACGCCTGGCGGTGGCTTCAGGTTATAGACGGAGTTCTGCACCCACAAGAAGGGCGCCTCGAGCTGGTTTGAGACCAGCCCGACCGCCGTTTTGTCGGGGCAGAGCGAACCGCCTTCTTGAAGCGTGGCGAAGTCGGTGACCGAGCAGTAGGGGATCGCGCCGACGTCGCCGGTCAGCCCGGCCATCTGGGTGAAGATCGAGTCCTTGAGCTCGCCGCCGGGGAGCCATTCGAAGAAGGCCGGTTCGGTGTAGTTGACGCCGAAGGAGGTCGTAAGCGCGAAGGGATGGGAGCCCGCCTGGGTGGCGGGGGTCCCGTCCTGGTTGGTGGCGGTGAGGTCGAAGTTGTTGAGGCCAAAGGCACCAGAGGCCGTTGGGGCGGCGATCGCGCAGATCAGCAGGGCGGCCGTTGCAGCCATGATGGCGAGGCCACTGCGGGAACGGTGGTTGGCGCTGGGATTCATCTTCTCGGTCTCCTTGTTGGCGGGCGAGGCGGCGCTCGAGTGCTTGGCGGCGTGCCTCATCGCCCCGCCCCCCGGTGAGAGCCCCTACAGCGCGCAGCGCTCTTGCCAAGGCCCTTTGCCTTTCGCTCAAGGCGCTCTGCGCTGCGGCGCAGGCTCTTTGCCTGAGCAGCGGAGGCGGCCTTGCCCGCTTCGCTTCGCAGCTGCTTTGCCGTGCGGGCGAGCTTGGCGGCGCGCTTGGCCGCACTTGCGCAATCGTGCCTTGGCTTGAGGTCCCCGGCACCTTTGAAACCAGCGCTTGCCGGGGTCGGGTCATTCGGCGCCGCCGGTGGGCTCTGACAAGCATCACCGAGGCAGGGGGTCGGCTGGCTTGGGGTGGGGAAGCCACCGCCGATGCGGGCGTCATAGATGTCGATGCCGCCGGGGTCTTGGGGGTCGATGCTGGCGGCGGTTTCAAAGAAGACATCGGAGCCGTTGGGTGAGGCGTCCATGAAGGCAGAGCTCTTCGGGCTTTGCCCGGTCGAGATCAGGCTGAGGCAGCCGCCGGGCTTTTGGCAATCGCCTGAGCCCTGCGCCTCCCACTCATAGACGTCTTGGCGGCCATTGGTGTCCTCGGGCACCAACGCGTCAAAGGCGTTAAAGAAGAGTCGGTTGCCGTCATCGGAGAGGACGTGGGAGGAGTAAGAGCTCTCTTCTTCGGTGGTCAGCCAGGCGGCCGCCCATCTTTCGGAGACCTCGAGCTGGTCGATCACAGTGAGGGCCTTCCGCAGCGGTTGCCCGACCGGCCGCGCGCCGCTCGGGTTGCACGAGGGGCAGCTCAGCTGATCGCTGTCGGCGCCGTAGACATAGGCCTCCATGGCGGCTTCGCCGCTGAGCGCGTCGGTGTTGTCATAGCCGCTCAGGCTGCGGATCGACTCAAAGGCGATGTGGCGCCCGTCGGGCGTCACCCTGGCGGCGTGGAGCGCCGGTACGGCATGGACGATGCTGGCTTCATTATTGGTCTGAAGGACATCCGAAGCCGAGAGCGTCGCGATGAAGCTGACCGCGCCTTCGTGGTAGAGGTAGAGGTTGGGTTCGCCGGCGCTGGCACCGGCGTCGAGTGCTTCATTGGAGGCGAAGTAGATATAGGAGAGGTCTTCGCTGGCGCCCGCCACCCCGTAGGCTTCGTCGGTGATCGTGGTCGTCGTTTCGCTGTCGACGTCGAACTCCTTCAGGCTGGCTTTGCCGACGGGAAGCTCCCCTTCGGAGTAGAGTGCCTTGGAGCCGTCGGTGCTTGCGTTCCACCAGTTGGCATCGCCGGCGGAGACGGGAATGGTCGTCGCGCCGTCGAGGCGGACGTAGATCCGCCCTCGGCCGAGGATATCTGCAGCCGTCCAAAAGATCCGTGAGCCATCGGCGGAGATGGTGTTGTGGCGGGTCGACGCCTGTCCTTCTGGGTAAAACCCGGCGTTCCCCACTCCGAGGCTGTTGCTTTCTGCCGCGCTGGCGGTACCGTCGGGCAGGATGCTGACCAGGCGCAGCTCTCCCCCGCTGAAGTCATAGAGCTGCCTGCTGATGCCGCGCGGTTCTGCAGCCGAGGCGTCAGGCGTGAATTTGGCCCGCGCGGCGAAGACCGTGTGGGCGCCGTCGCGTGAGACGCCTTGAATTTCGGCGGCTTCCACCGCCCCGTAGCCGAAGGTGTTGGGGGTGGGCGTCAGCGGTTCGTTCACCGTGAGCGTTTCCAGGCTGCCGTCGGTGTTGTCGCGCCGGTAGAGGTTCATGTATCCGGCTTGGGCTTCGGAGGTGAGCGGCGATTTGTTGAAGTCCTCAAGCCAACCGCTTGAGAGGTCTTCGTTGAAGTACTGGAAGTAGGTGTTGAATTCGATGAAGGGGACGAAGATCGGGTCGAAGATGGTGAGGCTCTGCGGGGGGTTGATCCCATGGGTTATCCAGCCACCTGCCCCACGAGTGGCGAGGTACTGGTTGGAGTAATGGCCGGCTGGCTCATCGCCGAAGGAAAACAGCGAGGAGTAGGTGATCTTCTCGCCGTCTCGCGAGGCCTGGGTAAAGGCCGTGCTGGCGGCGGGCCCTAGGCTGGGCGCGGTGCGGATCTCGCCGCCGTTTTTGTCGAGTGGGCTGACCATCTCATAGCCGCGGCAGTCGGGCAGGGTGGCGGCAGGACCGATGCGGAAGGCCTGGTTTGGGCAGCTCGTGTTCGGAGGCAGGTGGGCGTAAGTAGTGAAGAGGTGGTCTGGCCCTTCGCTGGTACCGATCGAGTTGGTGGCGATGACGCGGTAGTGGTAGGTGCTGGCGGGCTGCAGGGCGCTGAGGAAGGCGCTCACCGTGTGGTTGGCGTTGTCTGAGCCGATGCCGCTTTGGGTGCTGCTGTTGCCGTAGGCGGCGGTCGGGCCCCATTCGAATTTGTAGGTGGTGGCGAAGCCTTCTGGGTTGATCTGGGCATTGAGTGAGGCCTCGGTGAAGGTGACCCCGCCTGCCCACTGCCCGACGATCGTTGGCGGGCTCTGCAGTTTGAAGGCCTCATCGGCTCCATTGACCGTGCCATTCGTGTTTTTGGCGACGAGGCGGAAGTGGTATTCGGCGCCAAGGTCGAGGCCACTGAGGTTGGCACTGACCGGTACGTCAGAGGTGCCGCTGCCGATAGTCGCTGGAGACTGAGCGCAGGCGACGGTCTGTCCGTAGCCGGTGGTTTTGCCGTATTCGAACTTGCATTCGCTCAGTTCGACGCCGTCAGGATTGATCGTGCCGTTGAGCGTCGCGCTGGTCGGCCCAACAGCCGAGGCTGAGTCGGTGGTGACGGTGGGAAGAGCGACAAGCGGGCCGAAGACTTCGAGGTTGGAACTGCTGCCCGTGCGCGAGACGTAGACGTCGCCGCTGCTGGCGCGGGCGGCAACGCCCTGGACATTGCCGCCTGAGAGCGTGAAGCTGGAGACGCTGCTGACGCTGGCGGCGCCGGAGGCGTCGAACTCCTTGACCGTGGCGCCGGTCGTCGCGGCGTAGACGTGGCCGCTGCCCGGATCGACGCTCACGGTCGTGTTGGCATCCGAGGAGACGGTGTATTGGAGCGCGCCGGTCGAGCTGTCGAGCTTTGAGATCGGCCCGCTGTATTGGGCGGCGAAGAGAAAGCCGGCGGTCGAGCCTGCGCCGGCGGCCAGGGTGCAGGGGTTGGTCGTCGAGCTGAAGTTGGCGGTGTTGTCGGCGTTGAGCGGTGGGTTGGCCGCGGGGATGAACTTGTGGATCCCGCTGGAGTAGTCGCCGACGTAGAGGGCGCCTGACGGATCGACGGCGACCCCGCAGGCTTCGGAGAAGTTGGTCACCCCGGCCGCGGTCAGCTGGCCCAGGTATTTGCCTTGCGAGGAGAAGATGTTGATCGCATTCGGCGAGCTCTGGGTGACGTAGATGTCGCCATCGGTCGCGGTGCCTGAGTTATCGACGGCGATCTGCGATTCGTTGGCCGAGGCGAAGCCGAGACCGTTTTGTGGCGTCTGGTCGCAGTCGGCGGGCACCGTGGCGCATTCGCCGTTGCCTTTGCCGTCGATCGCGTTGGTGCCGAGGCCTGAGAAGTTGGCGGCAGTTCCATCGGGGTTATAGCGCTTGATCGAGGGGGTTCCGCCCGCGTCCATGACGAGCACATCGCCGCTCGATTGGTCCACCGCGACCCCCCTGGCCCCGGAGAAGCTCGGCTGGGCTGCGGAGCCAAAGGTTTCTTTGAAGAGGCGGGTCTTGGTGGCGCCGGCCGAAGCGGCGAAGACGAGGGCAGCGAGAACGGCGAGTGGCAGGGCGAGCCGCCTGAGCGCGGGCGCACTGCTCCCTGCGGCGCCATGCGAAGGCCCAGGGGTGGCGCCGGCTCCACGGAAGAAGCGGCCGAGGCCCTTGGCCTGGCGCTTGGTCGATCCCGTGGTCGATGCCTTGGCGTGGCGTCTCACGTAGCTCTCTCCTTGTCCCTTGAGCCCCTCTGCCGGCCGCTTCCCATTGCGGCTCCCGTCGGGCTCGATTTCCCTGTTCGTGCTTCCCCCGCCCTCTCCCTGAGGACGACGTGACGACAGAGTAAAAGATTCCGTTTACAAATGCAAGGAGAAGTTTTTGAGATGAAGGTATTTGGCTCTCGAAGGAGCCTGAACGCGGGAAAATGAGAGGCGGCTAAGCGGCCGCGGCAGCTTGCTGCTTGGCCTCGTCGCGGCCCAGATAGGGCGCCAACGCCAGCTCAACCAGGTCCGGCAGCAGCGCCTCGAGGGACGTGCCGGCGCTGAGGCGGCGCACGATCAGAGTCGCTATGCCGCCGATCAGGGCCTGGTCGCGGACTTCCATGTCGAGCTCGGAGGGTGGCGGCTCGGGGCGCAGGGCTGCGGCGAGGAGCTGCATCGCCTCGCGGTAGCAGGCGGCCACGTCTCCGCCCGCGGCCAGGGGCTCGATCAGGAAGCAGCGCGAGACCGCTCTGTCGCGAGCGAGGACGTCAAGCAACGCGGCGAGGCGCACTCGCACCCGCTCGGGCCAGGGCTCCCCCGCTCCCGGCGCCGCCAGCATCGAGTCGAGGACGTGGGCCTCGATCATCTCGTAGGCCGCGAGGAAGCAGTCCTCCTTGCCCTCGAAGTACTCGTAGAAGGTGCGGCGGGAGATCCCCGCCGCAGCGGTGATGTGCCCGATCGTGGTCGCGTTGTAGCCGCGCTCGGCGACCGCTTCGACGACGCCGTTGAGCAGCCGCTCGCGCTGGTTCTCGGCGACGAAGGCGCGCGGCAGCCCATGCCGGCCGGGTGGCAGCCGCTCGCCGCCTGCCGGCGTTACGGCCGCCTGTGCGCCACCGTCAGCCATCGCCCTGCGAAACCGCGGCGGCAGACCGCCCGCCCCCCTCCAGGTAAGGGGCGAGGGCGATGTCGATAAGTTCGGGGTAGAGCGCTTCCAAACGCTCCCCGTCGCCTGTCTCGAGGCGCTCGCGCAGCAGCCACGCCAGCGCCCCGGCGGTTGCCTCCTCGTGGGTGGCAGGTAGGTCTGCCGGGGCGGTGTCGAGAGCTCGGCCCTCGCGCAGCTTCGCCGCGACGCGGTCGAGCGCTGCCTCGAAACGAGCGCTCAGCCGCGGCCCCCCGGTCTGCGCCTCGACCAGGCAGAGCCGCGCCGGTGCCGGCTCGGCCTGGATCAGCCCTGTCAGGGTGCGCAAGCCGGTGGCGATCTGCTCGGGCCAGGAGAGCCCGCCGGTCGCCGGGTCGCCGGTCGCCGCCAGCGCGAGCGCGCCCGCCCCGAGATCGAGCGTGCGATCGAAGGCGACGACGAAGCACTCTTCCTTGTCCTCGAAGAACTCATAGAAGGTGACCGAGGAGACGCCGGCCGCCTTGACGATCGCTTCGATCGAGGTCCCGGCGCAGCCGCGCTCGGCGATCAGCCGCTCAGCCGCGTCGAGGATTCGCTCACGCTGCGGGGCCGGCAGGGCGCCAGGGGGCGGGCCTCCCCCCCGCCTCGGAGACGGCTTGGAGGCCAGTCTTTGCGAGAGGTACTGCATGAGTCGAGGGTAGCCGACTTGAGAAAGATTTCATATCTGGCAAAAAAGGAGTAGTTTTTATAGAGCCTATGTCAGCGGAAGCCTCAGCTGCGATCAACCAGGCGGTTTCGCTGGGAGCGAAGGGGGCACCCGAGGACGACGTTCGCGAGGGGGCGATGGAAGGCGTGCTGGCGGCCTGCGGCGAGCTCGGCTTCCGTGAGACCTCGGTACGGGCCATCCTCGAGCACAGCGGCGGACACCGGGCGCAGTTCTACCAGTGCTTCGAGAGCAAAGAGGACTGCTTCGCCCAGGCCTACGCGGTCTGGATCGAGCGGCTCTGCGTCAGCCTGCTCGAAGCAGCGGCGACAACCCCGGGCTGGGAGGCCGGCGTCCGCGAGGCGGTCGTGCGGCTGTTCCAGTTCGTCACCGCGCGACCCGCGATCGCCCGGGCGCTCTTCGTCGAGGTGCAGATCGCCGGTGAGCCGGCACTTGCCCGCCACGACGCCGTGATCGAGCGCCTCGCCGCGGCGATCGACAGCGCTCGCGCCGAGATCGACCCGGCGGACGCGCCCCCCGACGCGACCGGCGTCTTCGTCGTCGGCGGAATCGAGTCCTACGTCGCCGAGGCGCTGAGCGCCGGCGACCCGAGCCGCGCCTGGGACGCCCTGCCCGAGCTGATGCACTTCGCCGCCGGCTCCTACTTCGGCAAGGAGGAGGCCGAGGGCGCCTTCGAACGAGCCAGCGTCCTGCTGGAGCGCGAGCGAGCGCGGCTGACGGGGGCAGAGAAATGACCGAGCTGCGGTTGATCGCCGGCACCGCCCTTGCCGAGCCCGCCGAGGCCGAGGCCATGCCCGCCCTGCGCCTCCCCCCCGGCCGCCACGGAATACCGGCCGATCTGGTCCGCGCCCACCAGCGCCAGCGATTGCTCGAGGCGGCGGCCGTTGCCCTCGCCGAGCAGGGCTACGGTCGCCTCACCGCGGCCCGCGTGACCGAGCTGGCCGGGGTCTCCAGCCGCACCTTCTACCAGCACTTCGAGGACCTCTGGGCCTGCCTGCTGGCGGCCTATGAGACCGAGGCCAGCCACCTCTGCCAGGAGATCAAGGGCGCCTGCGCGGCGCTTGTCGAGGAGCGTGGGCCGATCGCCGAGGCGGACCGGCGAGGTCGGGGACGAGCCGGCATCTCAGCCGCTCTCGGCTTTTTCGCAGCCGAGCCGGACGTCGCCCGCCTGCTCAGCGCTGAGGTGCCGCCGCAGATCGCCGCCCTCATGGCGGCCCGGCGAGACCTCGTCGAGCGCCTCGGCGCGATGCTTCGCACGGTGCTGGTCGACCCCGATGGGGCGACGCCGCTGCCCGGGCTGGAGCGACGTCTGGTCGGCGCCGCCCTCGCCCTCGTCTCGACCCGCGCGGCGGAGGGAAACCCCGAGCGGCTGCACGATCTCGAGCCAGAGCTGAGCGAGCTCCTGCTCGCCTCGCTGTAACGCGTCCCTCGCGCTGTAAATTGCCTAAGTGACGAAAGTCACAGCCCGCATACACACCCGCGTTCGAGGGTAGACGATTACGTGCCAACTGCGTCCCAAAAGCCCCTAGAGCTGATTCTTGCTCGCAATCTGATGTCGGCTTTGTCGACCCCAGCCTTCCTCGTCGACGAGGGTGGTCTGCTCGTCTTCTACAACGAGGCGGCCGGAATGCTGCTGGGCAAATCGTGGGAGGAACTGGGGACGGTCGGACCGCAGGAGTGGGGCGCCCTCTTCGGACCTTTCGATACGAGCGGCGAGCCGATCCCCTACGACGAGCTGCCGCTGGTCGTCGCCGTCCGCGACGACCGCCCCGCGCACGGCAACTTCGAGATCCACTCGATCGACGGCGCCCGCCATCAGGTCGAGGTATCCGCCTTCCCGATCCAGACCGCGCACGGATCGCGCGGCGCGATCGCCGTCCTTTGGCCCGCTGCGGCAACCGGAGACGAAGCCTGAGATGAAGGCGAAGCTCTGGGGCACGCGCGGCTCGATCCCTTCCCCAGGGCCAGAGACGATCCGCTACGGCGGTAACACCTCTTGCGTCGGCGTCACCCTCTCCGACGGTTCGCTGTTGGCGCTCGATGCCGGCACCGGCATCCGCAACCTCGGTCTCGCCCTGCCCGACGAGCCGACCCGCCTTCATATTCTGCTCACCCACCTCCACCTCGATCACATCCAGGGCCTGGTTTTCTTCGCCCCCTGCTTTCGCCCGCAGACCGAGATCGTGATCTGGGGCCCGGCCTCGCCGGAGGCCTCCTTACGCGATCGCATCGCCCGCTACATCTCGGCGCCACTTTCCCCGGTCGAGGTGCGAGAGCTGCCCTGCGACGTCTCTTTTCGCCACACCCCGGAGACAGAGTGGGAGATCGGCCCGGCGCGGATCCGTGCCGCCTCGGTCTCCCACCGCGGCCCGACGCTCGGCTACCGGATCGACGACGGCGAGGACTCGCTCGCCTACATCCCCGACCACGAGCCTGCCCTCGGCGCCGACCTCGACACGCTCGAGGAGGAATGGATTTCTGGTTTCGGCCTCGCCGAAGATGCATCGCTGCTAATTCACGACGGCCAGTATGCCGACGACGAGTACCCCAACCACCTTGGCTGGGGGCACTCCTCCATCTCCCACGCGCTCAGCTTCGCCCGCCGCACCCGGGCCGGGCGCACCGTCCTCTTCCACCACGATCCACTCCATTCCGACGACCAGCTCGACCGACTCGAAGCGGAGGCGCGCCAGCGCTGGATCGCCGACGGTGGCGACCCAAACGCGATCGAGTTGGGCGTCGAGGGAGCCGAGCTGGACGTGCGAGTATCTGCGGCAAGCCCGATCGCTGCAGCCTAAACAAGACATCTGTCCTGTTTCGGTACGAATGGAGTGCTTTTCTCGTTTGGTCCGTTACCCTGAGGTCGCATGTCTTACCCCTCCAGTCGGATCGACTCCAAGGCGGAGCGCTCGGCGCTCGTGCGGGGTGCGCTCTCGGTTGCGCGCCGTTCCCACGCTGGTCAATTTCGCCAAACCGGCTGCGAAGAGATCCCGTTTATCAAGCACTTACTGGCAGTCGCCGAGCTGGTGGCCGAGGAGGGCTATCCCGACGAGACGGTCGCCGCCGCCTTGCTACACGACGTCGCCGAGCACGCCGAAGTAGCGCCAGAGTCTTTGCGCGGCCGCTTCGGCGATGAAGTCGTCGAGCTGGTCGAAGCGCTGACCGAAGACGCTTCGATCGCCGATTACGAAGAGCGCAAGAAGGAGCACCGAGAACGGGTCGCGGCAGCCGGGCCGCATGCGCGGGCGATCTTCGCCGCCGACAAGGCCGCCAACGTGGCGGTTTTGCGCGACGCTTATGAGGTTCTCGGCGAGAACGTCGACGCGGAGATGCCGGTCGCGCTCGACGTCAAGATCCTCGTCTGGGAGTTCGACCTAGAAATGCTCTTCGTGCACTCGCCCGACGTCCCCCTGGTCGAAAGGTTCGCCGATGAGATGGTCGGGCTTTGGGGTCAGCGAGCCGAAGACGAGCGGGCTCCCTTGTGCTGAACGCCGTGGCTACTTACCACTCAGTCTGAACCGCCGCCGCAGCGGCAGCACCCCCCAGAGCACGGCGAACATGGTCGCAGCGGCAACTCCGAAGACCGCCGTGGCGACCCCCCCGAAGAGCACGTCAGTGATCAAGGTGACCGCGCCGGTCATCGCAAGTGCCAAAAAGCCAAGGCCAGCGATCGTGAGCCGGTTGGCAAGGAAGACGAGCTCGTGCTTCTGCTGCAGATGAAAGGTAAGCCGGTGGTACGCCGTCGGAGAGATCAGCAACGCCGCCGAGATCGCGGTGCAGAGCAAAGTCGCGAAATAGACATTCTTCTCGAAGGAGGTGATTTTGGTGAAGTTCTGCTGGAACGGGACGGCGAGCAGGAAGGCGAAAAGGACCTGAACGCCGGGCAGCGCAACCCGCAGCTCCTGCAGCAACTCGCCGAGGTTACGGTCGAGGCGCGCGTCCTCACTCTCGTCCCGGCCGGAAGGGCGATCGGTCATCGGGTCACCATAAGCGACGCGGGGCGCTCATAAATAGGATCGCGTCGTGGGACGCCTAGCGGTCATCCTCGGTAGCGGCGCCGCCGGCCCGGATGGAACCGAGGTCGCCGCGACCGCCGAGTGCCACGCGGTCGTGCTGCAGCGCCACGGTCCGGCAGAGGCCTATGTCCTTCCCCACCGGATCGACCACGCAGCCAACCTGCGTTCGCTGGCCGAAGCAGGCTGTGACCGGGTGTTGGCGATCTGCTCGGTCGGTTCGCTTGACGCCGACCTAGGCGTTGGCAGCTTCGTTTGCCCAGATGACTTCATCGCTCTACAGGTGACGGTCACGACCTATGACGACCCGCGCGGCCACGCGATGCCGGGCTTCGACGCCGCCTGGCGGGCTGAAGTCCTCGCCGCCTGGGAGTCGAGTAGTGCCGGACCGCTGCGCGACGGCGGCGTCTACTGGCAGACCAACGGCCCGCGCTTCGAGACCCCGGCCGAGATTGGCCTGATCGCCGCCCACGCCGACCTGATCGGGATGACGCTGGCCTCGGAGTGCATCGTCGCCGGCGAGCTGGGGCTGCCTTACGCAGCCGTCTGCGTGGTCGACAACCTCGCCAACGGCGTGGGCGCGCAGCCGCTCTCCCCTGCCGAGCTCGAACGCGACCGCAAGCGCAACGCGGCACGCCTGCGCGACGACCTCGCCGCCGTACTCCCGGAGCTGGCCTGACGTGCCGTCGCTAAGAGGCCACTATGGGTACTCGAGCGACGGCACGTCCGGAGGGTGACGGACCTATGGGTGCGTTGACGGTCACTGGGGTGCTGCGCGACGGTGAGGGCATCGGGGTGCGCTGCGTGGACGGGGCGATCGCGGCGATCGGGCCCAACGTCGCGCCGGAGCCCGGAGAGGAGACGATCGACGCTGGCGGGATGCCGCTGGTTCCGGCCCTGGTCAATGGCCACACCCACGCGGCGATGACCCTTTTCCGCGGCTACGGAGGTGACCTGCCGCTGATGCGCTGGCTGCAGGAGAAGGTCTGGCCGGTCGAGGCAAAGCTTGACGCCGAAGACGTCTACTGGGGCACGCGCCTCGCCTGCGCCGAGATGATCCGCACCGGCACGGCCCATTTCTGGGACATGTACTGGCAGCCGGAGGCGACGGCGCGGGCGGTTGAGGACGCCGGGCTGCGGGCGACGATCGGCGGACCGCTCTTCGACGCCGACGGTCGCACGGCCGAGGCACAGGCGCGGGTCACGGCCGAGCTCGACACCCTGGTTGATCACGCAGGTGAGATCGACGCTGCGCTCGCACCGCACTCGATCTACACGGTCAGCGAAGAGCTGCTGCGCTGGGCGGGAGAGCAGGCTGCGGAGCGGGGCCTGGCGATCCAGATTCACCTCTCTGAGACCGAGCAGGAGGTGAGCGACTGCCTTGCCTCCCATGGCGAACGGCCCGCCGCTTACCTTGACCGACTCGGCTTGCTTGGCGACCGCACCGTGCTCGCCCACGGCGTCTGGCTCGACCGGGCCGAGCTGGAGCTGATCGCGGCGCGCGGCGCAACCGTCGTCGCCAACCCGGTCGCCAACATGAAGCTCGCGGTCGGCGGCATCATGCCCTACCCAGTGGCGCGCAGCGCCGGAGTCGCGGTCGGGCTCGGGACCGACGGTGCCGGCTCCAACGACTCGCTCGACCTGTTCTCCGACCTGAAGGTCTTCGCCCTCTCCCAACGCCACGCGAGCGGCGATGCGACCGTGCTGCCGGCCACCGAGGCACTGGAGATCGCGACCGGCACCCGCGCCCCGCTGCTTTGTGGCGGCGGTGAGCCGCTCACCCCGGGCGCCCCTGCCGACTTCCTCCTGCTGAGCGGCAACTCTCCCGAGCTGGGCATCGGCGACCTAGCCTCCGACCTCGTCTACGCAGCCAGCGGCGCGACCGTCGACACCACCGTCATCGCCGGCCGCGTACTGATGCGCGGCGGCGAGGTCGAGGGCATGCCGGAGATCGTCGCCCGCGCCCGTGAGAGAACCGCCAGGTTGGGTATAGGCTCAACCTGAGTGCCTGCAGCAGTCCGCTTCGAGAATGCGACCAAGCGCTACGGCAACTCCGCCGAGGCGGCGGTCGAGCGGCTGACCCTTGAGGTTCCCGCTGGTGAGGTCTGCGTCCTGGTCGGCCCCTCGGGCTGCGGCAAGACGACCGCGATGCGGCTGGTCAACCGCACGGTCGAGCTGACCGAAGGCGACGTCCTGATCGGCGGCGAGTCGGTGCGCGACCGCGACCCCGCGCGGCTGCGGCGCGAGATCGGCTACGTGATCCAGGAGGTCGGCCTCTTCCCCCACCGCACGATCGCCGAGAACATCGGCGCGGTACCGCAGCTGCTTGGTTGGAAGAAGGACCGGACCAGGGCGCGCACCGTCGAACTGTTGGAGCTGATCGGCCTCGACCCGGATCTGGGCGAGCGCTACCCAGCGCAGCTCTCCGGCGGGCAGCAACAGCGGGTTGGGGTCGCGCGGGCGCTGGCCGCAGACCCCTTGGTGATGCTGATGGACGAGCCCTTCGGCGCGATCGACCCGATCGCCCGCGAGCGCCTGCAGAACGAGTTCCTCCGCCTGCAGGCGGAGATCCGCAAGACCGTCCTCTTCGTCACCCACGACATCGACGAGGCGATCAAGATGGGTGACCGAATCGCGATCATGCGTAAGGGCGGTCACCTCGCCCAGTTCGCGACTCCGGCCGAGATCCTGATGGCCCCGGCCGACGAGTTCGTCGAGGACTTCGTCGGCGCCGACCGCGCATTGAAGCGGCTGGCGCTGATGCGCGTGTCCGATATCGACCTCTGGGAGGCGCCGCTCGCCTACGTCGGCCAGCCGACCGCCGAGGTGCGGGCGAAGCTGCAGGGCGCCGAGGTCGCCTACCCACTGCTGGTCAACTCCGAGCGGCGTCCACTGGGCTGGCTTTCGGAGCGCGACCTTGCCGCCGACACGGTGCCCGCGCAGCCGGACTCGCCGCTCGGGCCGCTGCTCGACCGCGACGACGTGATGCGCGACGCGCTCGCTGATCTACTCCAGGGCGAGGCCCAGTACGCCGCCGTCGTCGACCACCAGGGTCGGATCGACGGCGTGCTCTCGGTCGAGATCATCTCCGAGTTCCTTGCCTCGCCCAAGGCCAAGACCGAGGAGCGCGGCGCCGTGGAGCGGCCACATGAATAGCCACCTGCTCTCGCTGGCCGCCGTAGGGGAAGTCGGCAAGGACTTCTTCCACGAACGCACTTCAGACACCCTGCCCTGTCAGGCGACCAACAAGGTCTTCTGTTTTGACTGGGCCAAGGAAAACATCGACCGCTACGGGACGCCGACGGTCCAGCACCTCGAACTCGTCGTCATCTCCGTCGCACTCGGCTTCCTCATCGCCTTCGCCCTCTCGTTACTGGCGCACCGCCACCGCTGGCTGCAACCGCCGCTACTTGCCGGGACCGGAGTCCTCTACACGATCCCGAGCATCGCCTTTTTCTTCCTGCTGCTGCCGATCACTGGGCGCGGGCGCGACACCGCGATCATCGCCCTCAGCGCCTACACGCTGCAGATCATCTACCGCAACACGATGGTCGGGCTCGCCAACGTCCCAGGCTCGGTCAAGGACGCCGCGCGAGGTATGGGCCTGACCGACCGCCAGATCCTCTGGAAGGTCGAGTTGCCCTTGGCGACGCCTGAGATAGTCGCCGGTCTGCAGATCGCGACGGTCAGCACGGTGGCGATAGCAACGCTGGCGGCATTTGCCGGGGGCGGCGGCCTCGGCGAACCGATCCTCCATGGCGGGATCACCTTTATGACCAACCTGATCCTCGCCGGCGGCATCGCCTTCCTGATCGCGGTCGCCTTCGGCTTAGTCCTGTTTGGAATCCAGCGCCTGCTGACGCCTTGGCGGAGGGCGACGGAAACATGATTGCTCCCCCCGTCCCTCACCCCGTGCTCGCCTCGATCGAGGGAGCAATCGAATTCATCTTCACCCCGCAGAACTCGAACGTGACCGGCGGCAAGAAAGTCGGCGGGATCGAACAGGTGGTTGAACTCACTCTCAACCAGCTCGAACTTACGGTCCTGGCACTGGCGTTGGCATTACTGGTGGCGCTGCCGATCGGTCTTTATCTGGGCCACCGGGGAACGGGTGAATTGCTCGCGATCACGGTCGGCAATGCCGGCCGGGCAATCCCCGAGCTGGCGCTAATCGCCTTCATAGCGGCGGCGATCGGGGTCGGCGTCTTAAACCTGACGATCGCCCTCGCCGTTCTCGGCGTGCCCCCGATCCTCGCCAATGCCTTCGTCGGCATCCGCCAGGTCGACCGCTCGACCGTCGACGCGGCTCGCGGTATGGGGATGACCGAGCTTGAAGTCCTGCGCAGAGTGGAGATCCCACTGGCGATCCCGACCATCTTTGCCGGTATTCGCGGGGCGACGATCGCGATCGCGGCGACGGCGACGATCGCCCCCATAGCGGGGGTTCTTACCCTCGGCGACTTCATCATCAACGGCAACGTGTACGGCGACAACGGAGTGCTGGCGGGAGCGATTCTGGTCGCCTTGCTGGCCCTCGTGCTCGAGTTCTCGCTTGCCGGACTTCAACGTCTGCTCACTTCGAAAGGCTTGAAGTTGAGTGCAGCCTGACTGTTTTCCGGAAACGACCGCATTGCAATCGACAAGAGAGGACACACAGTGAGAACCACCAGCAAACGAGGGCGCGCCGTCGCAGCCGTGCTGCTCGCGCTCTTCCTCAGCCTCGGAGTCGCCGCATGCGGCTCCAGCGATGACAGCAGTACCGAAAGCGGCGAAGAAGGCGGCGGTGCGATCGTCTCCAACCCGAAGAACGGGAAAGTCACTCTGACGATCGGCTCGAAGAACTTCCCCGAACAGGAAATTCTCGGTGAGGTCTACACCCAGGCCCTGCAGGCCGCCGGCTACAAGGTGAAGACCGACCTCAACCTGGGCTCCGAAACTGTCGCCCTGCAGACCCTTAAGTCGGGACAGATCTCGGGCTACCCGGAGTACGCCAGTACCGCCCTTACCTCCTTCTTTGGACTCGAACCCGAAGATGTCCCCGCTGCCGCCCAACCGGCTTACGAAAAAGCAAAGGCGGAATTCGAAAAGGAAGGGTTGACGGCCTTCCCGCCGACCCCGTTCGCCAGCGCCAACGCGGTCGGCACCCTGAAGAAGACGGCCGACGAACTCGGCCTCAAGACCATTTCGGACCTTGAAGGTCAGTCGGAAAAACTGACTCTGTACGGGTCGCCTGAGTGCCGCCAGCGAATCGACTGCCTGGCCGGGCTCGAAAAGTACTACGGGCTGAAATTCAAGTCCTTCACCCCGGTCGACATCGGCCTGCGCTACAAGGTGCTCGAAACGGGCCAGGCGGACCTCTCGATCCTCTTCACCACCGACGCGCAGCTCTCGGCGGAGAAGGACAAGTTCGTGATCCTCGAAGACGACAAGAAAGTCTTCCCGGCGGGCAACGTCATCTTCGTAACCAAGGCCTCGACGGCGGAAAAGGCCGGGCCCGACTTCGAAAAGACGATCGTCGAGGTCCAGAAGGGACTGACGCTGCCGGTCATGCAGGAGCTCGACGCCCGGGTCGAACTCGAAAAGCAGTCACCGGCTAAGGCAGCGGCCGCGTACCTCAAGGAAGCCGGCTACACCGGCTAACGACCCGGCGAGCGCGTTCGTCCTTTGTATGGCTATGCGCCACAAAGGGCGAACGCGCTCGTCATGACATCGCGGTAGCGGGACTCACAGCGGCTTTCCCGATCCGGGCAAAGGAGACGTGGGCTGCCCAGGCGGCTGAGAGGCCGGCGATCGCGGCCAGCAGCAGCGCCACGCGCGGGTCGTAGGCCTGTGAGAGCCAGCCGGTTAGGGGGCCGCCGATTGGGGTCGATCCGAGGAAGACGACCGAGTAGAGCGCCATCACCCGGCCGCGCATTGCTGGCTCGACTGCCAGCTGCAGAGTTGAGTTGATGCTCGCGGCGAAGGTGACCGCGGCGGCGCCGAGCAGGGCAAGCATCGGAATCTCCAAGGCCAGCGCCGGCATCGCCGCGGCGAGCAAGGCGGCGACGCCGAAGGCAAGCGCCGCGGTGGCGATCAGGCGCGGGCCAGTGCGACCGTGGGCGCCGGTGACCAGGGCGCCCGCGACTGAGCCAACTCCCATCGCCGAGACCAGCACCGCGTAGGCGCCAGCGCCGCCGTCGAAGCTGAAGCGGGCGAGCAGCGGCAGCACCACTTGGAAGTTGAAGCCAAAGGTGCCGACCAGCGCCATCAGGGCCAGCGGCACGGCCAGCGCCGGCGTCCGCCTGACGTAGCGCAAGCCGGCTCGGATCGCCCCCGGCTCGCGTCCGCCGGTAGGAGCTGCGCGCAGTTGGGCGGGATCCATCCGCCAAAGGGCGGCGATCATCGCCGCGAAGGAGACGGCGTTGACGGCGAAACAAGGCCCCAGCCCAAACGCCGCGATCAGCAGCCCGCCGATCGCCGGGCCGACGATCCGCGCCGACTGGACGATGACGCTATTGAGGCTGACCGCGTTGACGACCCTGTCCGGGCCGACCATCTCGATCACGAAGCTCTGCCGGGTCGGGTTGTCGACCGCGTTGACGGTACCCATCGCAAAAACAGCGAGGTAAACCATCCAGGGCGTGACGACCCCGGTCTCGGTCACCGCGAAGAGGCCGATCGCCGGGATTGCCATCAGCGCCTGGGTGACCATCAACAGACCTCGCTTTGGGAAGCGGTCGGCGAACAATCCACCCCAGGCGCCGAAGAGGAGCATAGGCAGGAACTGCAGGGCGGTGGTCAATCCGACGGCGACGCCGCTGCCGGTGAGGCTGAGGATCAACCAGACCGCGGCGACGGTCTGCATCCAGTTGCCCGACAGCGAGACGACCTGCCCGACGAAGTAGCGCCGGTAGTTGGGAACGGAGAGGGAGTGGAAGCTGCGCCTTACCGCGGCGCTCACGAAAGCCTCTCGCGCCTGGCGGAGCGCGGCTGCTCCAGAATCCCCTCAAGGATCTCCGCCGCCCGCTCCAGGGTCGCCACGTCCTCAGCTGGCAGGTCGCGCATGCGGCGCGCCAGGTAAGCATTCTTGCGCCCGCGCAGGCGGCGCAGTCGCTCGCGTCCCGCCGCAGTGATGCTGAGCAGGGCACTGCGCCCGTCCTCCGGGTCGCGCGTGCGCTCGACCAGGCCGGCTTCGTTGAGCACGCGCAGCGTCCGCGTCGCGGTCGGCCGCTTCACCCGCTCGATTTCGGCCAGCTCGCTGGGCGTGAGTGGCCCGTGCCGCTCCACCGTCGCCAGCGCCGCCGCCGAGGTCGGCGTCAGCTCCCCTACCGCCCCGGCAGCCTCCTGCCGCAGGCGCCGCGAAGTGCGCACGATCGCCATCCGCAGTCTGGAAGCGGAGTCGGTAAGCGCGGTGTCGGTGTTCGCCTGAGTCATTAGCCTTGATAATTAGTTTAGCAAACTATTCTTTCCGGGCGAGAGACGGAACATGGTTCGGTAGGCCCTTTCGTGCCGGCGTCGAACTAGACGCGCGTGAGCCCTGCGCAGGCAACCTACGAGCCGGGTATGGACGCGCGCAGCACGCGCGTCGCCGAAATCCTCAACACGCCGATGCTGATCGCGGCGGCGCTGACCTTGCCGATGGTTGCAATCACCGAGTCCCACCCCGGGGGCTGGCTGGAGAGCGTCGCGATCGTCCTCAACTGGGTCACCTGGGCCGCATTTGCGATTGAGCTGATCGTGATGCTGGCCGTGGTGCCGGACCGCCGCACCTGGATCCGCCACCACCCGCTCGACCTGGTCATCGTCGTCCTTACCCCACCGCTACTCCCCGCCGGCCTGCAGGGTCTCCGTGTCCTCCGCCTCCTGCGCCTCCTCCGCCTACTGCGCTTGGCGCAGCTCACCCGCGAGGTCTTCTCACTGGAGGGTTTGCACTACGCCGCCCTACTGGCGGTGTTCACGGTAATCGGCGGCGGCGCTCTCTTCGTCGCGCTCGAGCGGCAAAACCAGCACCTCGACACCTGGGACGGGATCTACTGGGCGGTGACGACGATGACCACCCTCGGCTCGAACATCTACCCGTCGACGACCGGCGGCGAGATCGTCTCCACCTTCATCCTGATCGTCGGCATCGGCTTCGTCGCCCTGCTCACCGGCGCCTTCGCCCAGCGCTTCCTCGGTCCCGAGATCCTCGAGGTCGAGGAAGAGCTCGAGGCCGAGAGGCTGACGGCCGAGGCGGTCGCCCTACGCGAACTTCGCAGCGTGCGCGAGCAACTGCAGGCGCTCGAGATCGCGGTAGAGCGAATGATCGACGAGCGCGCCTCGGGCTAAGACGTGCCGTCGCTTAGGTACCCATAGCGGCCTCTTAGCGACGGCACGTCGGCGGTCAGCCTTCGTTGTCGCGTCTTGTGGCGATCTTCGACTCGAGCTCCTGCATCACGTCGGGGTCACGCAGGGTGGTGACGTCACCCAGCTCGCGGCCCTCGGCGATGTCGCGCAGTAAGCGACGCATGATCTTGCCGGAGCGGGTCTTGGGCAGGTCGCCGGACCAGACCACGCGCTTGGGGCGCGCCAGTTTGCCGATCCGCGCGGCGACGTGCTCGGACAGCTCGGCGACCATCTCGTCGTCGCCGTCGAGGTCGCCCTCGAGCGTGACGAAGGCGCAGATTGCCTGGCCGGTGTCCTCGTCGCTCTGCCCGATCACCGCCGCCTCGGCGACTTTCGGGTGGGAGACGATCGCCGACTCGACTTCCGCCGTCGAGAGGCGATGGCCGGAGACGTTGACCACGTCGTCAATCCGTCCCAGCACCCAGAGGTAGCCGTCCTCGTCGCGGCGGGCGGCGTCGCCGACCAGGTAGGTCTCGCGACCGAAGCGCGAGAAGTAGGTCTCAATAAAGCGCTCCTCCTCGCGGTAGAGGGTGCGCAACATGCCCGGCCAGGGCCGGCGCAAAACGAGCAGTCCCTCGCCCCCCTCGACCGGCTCACCGGCATCGTCGACGACCGCGGCGTCGATCCCCGGCAGCGGTTGCGTTGCCGAGCCCGGCTTGGTCGCGGTGATCCCTGGCAGCGGCGAGATCATGATGTGGCCGGTCTCGGTCTGCCACCAGGTGTCGACGATCGGGCAGCCCTCGCCGCCGACGACCTTGTGGTACCAAAGCCAGGCCTTCGGGTTGATCGGCTCGCCGACCGAGCCGAGCAGGCGCAGCGAGGAGAGGTCGTGGCGCTCGGGATACTCAACTCCCCACTTCATACAGGCGCGGATCGCGGTCGGCGCGGTGTAGAAGATCGTCACCCCATAGCGCTCGATCAGGTCCCACCAGACGTCCTTGTCCGGGTAATCCGGCGCCCCCTCGTACATCACGCTGGTCGCGCCGTTGGCGAGCGGACCATAGACGATGTAGGAGTGGCCGGTGACCCAGCCGACGTCGGCCGCGCACCAGTAGACGTCCTCATCTGACTTCAGGTCGAAGACGTTGCGGTGGGTGAAAGCGGCGCCGGTGAGGTAACCGCCGGTGGTGTGCAGGATGCCCTTGGGCTTCGCGGTCGAGCCCGAGGTGTAGAGGATGAAGAGCGGGTCCTCGGCACCCATCGGCTCTGCCGGGCACTCGGCCGCGGCGGCCTCCATCGCCTGCTCAAACCAGACGTCGCGCCCCTCCTGCATCTCGCAGTCCTCGTCGGTGTGGCGGACGACGAAGATCGTCTCGATCGAGTCGACGTCGCCCATCACCTCATCGACGCGCGCCTTGACCGGCGCCGTCTTGCCCTTGCGGCGGGCGCCGTTGACGGTGATCAGCGCCTTCGCCTCGGAGAACTGCATGCGCTCGCGCACCGCCTCGGCTGAGAAGCCGCCGAAAACGACGTTGTGGACGGCGCCGATACGGGCGCAGGCGAGCATCGCGACGACCACCTGGGGGATCATCGGCAGGTAGACGCCGACCACGTCGCCCTTCTCGATGCCGTGGTCGCGCAGCGCGTTGGCGAAGCGCTGCGTGTCGGCGAGCAGCTCGGCGTAGGTGAGGTCGCGCTCCTCCCCCTCCTCGCCGCGCCAGTGGTAGGCGACGCGGTCGCCCAGGCCAACCTCGACGTGGCGGTCGAGGCAGTTGGCAGAAACGTTCAGCTCACCGTCGGCGAACCATTTGAAGAAGGGCGGGTTGGACTCGTCGAGCGCTTCGGTCGGCTCCCGCGTCCAGTCGAGCAACTCGGTCGCCTGGCGCAGCCACCACGCTTCGGGGTCGGCCGCGGCCTCCTCATAGACGGACGGGTCGGCGAGGAGAGCCTGCTCGCGAAACTCGACGGACGGCTCGAAGCGCTCGACCTCGAGCAGCTCGGTCAGCTGCCGCTCCAGCGACGTTTCTCCCGCGACTTCCATTGAGCTCCTCCGTTGGTCGCTACCCTGAGCGAGAAAAGCTACCCGTTCAACGATTCTCGGCAAACCGAGAGGCCGAATTGCTCTTCAGGCAAATCATCCACGAGGACCTTGGCTGCGCTTCCTACTTGGTCGGCGACTCGGCTGCGGGGGTCGCCGCAGTGGTCGATCCACAGTGGGACATCGACCCCTACGTAAGTCTCGCCCGCCTGCACGGCGTGCGGATCGAGCACGTACTGGAGACGCACAACCACGCCGACCATGTCTCCGGCCATGGGCGACTCGCGCGGGCAACCGGGGCGACGATCCACATCAACGAGGAGGCCGAGGCCGAGTTCGAGCACGAGCCGTTCACCGACGGCTGGACGCTGGAGCTCGGTGCGGCGGTCTCGATCGAAGCGATCCACACGCCCGGCCACCGGCCCGAGCACACCTCCTTTCTGCTGCGCGATGCGGAGCGCGGCGGCGACCCGGTCGCGGTGCTGAGCGGCGATTCGCTCTTCGTCGGCGATGTCGCCCGCCCCGACCTCGCCGTCGAGCCGCGCGAGGGCGCCGCCGACATCTTCCGCTCGCTGCACAAGCGGCTGCTCACTCTGCCCGACGAGGTCGAGGTCTGGCCAGGACACCTCGGCGGCTCGCTCTGCGGCAGCTCCGGCATCGACCTCAAGACCTCCTCGACGATCGGCTTCGAGCGCCGCCACAATCGGGCGCTGGCCTTCGCCGAGGAGGCCGAGTTCGTCGAGGACGCCGTCTCCAGCTTGGGCCAGCGGCCGCCTAACGTGGAGCACATCGTTGAGCTCAACCGCGGTCCGCTGGTCGAGTCGATCGGCTCGCCCGCCCGCCTGACCCCGCGCCGTTTTGAGGCGGCAATCGCCTCCGGCGCCTTCGCCGTCGACTCGCGCACCAATGAGCAGTTCGACGAGGCCCATATTCCGGGCGCGATCAGCGCCTCGGGCTACGACACGGGCTTTGCCACCAAGGTCGCCCAGGTCGTCCCACCCGACGGCGAGGTGGTCGTCGTCGCCGCCTCGGACGGCAACGAGCTCGAGGCGGCGGAGCTGCTCGCCGCGGTCGGCCTGCACGTGCGCGGCTTCCTCGGCGGCGGCATGAGCGCCTGGCGGGCGGAGGAGCGCCCGGTCGCGCGGATCGAGCCGATCGGGCCCGAGCGACTCGCCGAGCTGCTGGATAACGGGGAACCGCCGCTGGTCCTAGACGTGCGCGGCGCCGACGAGTATGCCGCCGGCCACATCGCCGGCTCGCTCCACATCCCTTACGGAGAGCTGGCGCGGCGGCTCGACGAGCTGCCCCGCGACCGCCCTCTGGCGACGATTTGCAAGGGGGGCAAACGGAGTGGGCTTGCGGCTTCGGTGTTGCAGCGTGAGGGGTTCGCGACGATTCACGTTGCGCGGGGTGGCGTCGGGACTTGGGCTGCGGAAGGTCGGCCGGTCGAGCGGGACGAAGGGCCTGCCTAGAGCCCCATCCGGTAGGGCTTTCACTTAACTTCTTTCGGTGGATCGCCTCGGGGCTGGCGCCCGGAGCCGGCACCGAAAAAGTACAAGACGTTTCAGCCCTACCGGATGGGGCTTATGCGGGGCGCGTTCGGGGGGACGGCTGCAGGGACGTGGCGATTGCGGCGGCCAGGGCCGGCGCCTCGTCTGGTTTTAGGGAGCTTATGGTGACTCGGATCGCTGGTTCTGACTGGAGGCGGAAGGGGGCTCCTGGGGCTAGCGCCCAGCCCTGCTCGCGCAGGGCTTGGACGATGCTCGTCTCGTCTGGGACTGGGATCCAGACGTTTAGGCCGCTTGGGGCGTCTGCCTTAATGCCGTGCTTGGCTAGGGCGGCGATGAAAGCCTTGCGGCGCTCGCTGTAGGTCTTGGCTGCTCGGTCAAGGAGGTCGGTGACGTCCCCGTCCGCCATCAGCGTCGCCGCGGTGCGCTGGAGCAGGTGGCTGACCCAGCCTGGGCCTACGGCCTGCCGACCGCGTACGCGGCTGATCGTGTGGGGGTCGCCGGCTATGACGGCGAGGCGCAGGTCGGGGCCGAGGGACTTGGCTAGCGAACGTGCGGCCGCCCAGCGGCGCCGGCCGGCGGTCAGGGTGAGGCGGGGCGCTCCGGCGATCGGACCCAAGTGGTCGTCCTCCAAGACCATCGCATCCGGATCGCCGTCGAGCACGCGTTTCAGCGCCGTGGCGCGCTCCTCGTCGAGCGAGGCCCCGGTCGGGTTCTGACCGCGCGGGTTGACGACCACCGCACTCGCTCCATCGTCAAGCGCCTCACCGAGTGCCGTCGGGACCATCCCTTTGGCGTCGATCGCCACTGGGCGCAGCGCGTAACCACCGGCGCGAAGGAGATCGAAGAGCCCGGCGAAGCCTGGGTCTTCGACCGCGATCAGGTCGCCGGGCCGGAGCTGCGCCGCCAGGGCGCGCTCGATCCCGTCGAGGGCGCCGCTGACGACGGCGATGTCGTCGGTTGCTACCCCCGCCCCGCCAAGCTCGGCACTGACCAGCTCGATCAGCTGGGGATCGGCGGGGTCGCCGCCGTAAAGCTGGCGCGGTACCTCGATTCGACGCAGAACAGGGGTCAGGTCCGGCAGCAACTCAGGATCGGGGTTGCCGCTCGCCAGGTCGCGGACGCCGACCGGGGCCACGGCACCGTGCCACGCCCCAGCGACCGGCGGTCGCCAGCTGACGAAAGCGCCGCTGCGCGAACGGGTCACGACGAGGCCGCGCGAGCGCAAGTCCTTGAATGCGGCGGCGACGGTGGTCGGGCTGACGCCCAGCTCCGTCGCGAGCGAACGGACAGCCGGCAACGGAGCGCCGGGCGGCAACTCCCCGGCTTCGATGCCGCGCTCGATGCTGGCGGCGATCTCCGCCGCACCCTTCCCAGTTATTCGATACTGTGTCAGCTCAATAGTAATATTTGTACTGTAACAGATTACAAAAAGGAGGGGTGATGGCGGCAAGGCCGAGAACCAAGGTGACGAGGATGCCCAGCCGCGCCAGCTACGAACGCGAGGCGGTCGAGGCGATCCTCGATGAGGCGATCGTCTCCCACGTCGGCACGGTCGCCCCGGCCGGGCACCCCATCGTCATCCCCACCTTGCATGCCCGTGCCGGAGACTGGCTCTACATCCATGGCTCGGCCGCGAGCCCGACGCTACGGCGAGCTGAGCAAGCGGAGATCTGCCTGACCGCCACCCTGCTCGACGGCCTGGTGCTGGCTCGCTCGGCCGTCCACCACTCGGTCAACTACCGCTCGGTCGTGGTCTTCGGCCGGCCCCAACCAGTCGAATCCGCCGACGAAAAACGAAACGCGCTCAAGGCCTTCACCGAAAAGCTCATACCTGGCCGCTGGGGCGACGCCCGCCTGCCAACCGCGCAAGAGCTAAAGGCCACCGCCGTCCTCCGCCTACCGCTCGACGAGACCTCAGCCAAGCTACGCAGCGGCGGACCCCTCGACGACGCCGAGGACTACGAGCTACCGGTCTGGGCAGGAACGATCGGCTTACGAATAGCTGCAAGCTCTCCACAAGCCGACGAGCGCCTTTCCCCCGGCCTCGAGTGCCCAAGCTACCTCACCGAGCTCGTACGCGCTCGGACTTGAGAGCCGTCCCGGTAGGGGTGGAGCGTCTTGTACTTTTTTTGCGGCGGGGCCATCGGACAGCCGCTCACCGTCTTCAAAAAAAGTTAAGCGGAACCCCTACCGGGACGGCTCTCAATAACCGCTGGGGTGCCGAGCAATAAACCCTTCGGGCGAATCAACCAGTTCCGAGTGCCAACGCGGCCCAGGGCCACCCACCGTGTCGAAGGCGAGGCCGGCGATGATCATCCAGGCGTGTTCGGCGTTGGCGTAGACGGTGATCCACTGGCCGGGGCCCGGGTCGCCCCAGGTCTCCAGTCCGGTTGAGTCAAGCGGGCTGGAGAGGAAGCCGCCACCGTTGAGCGCGAAGCTGACCGCGCCCGAGCAGTCGTAGCCGGACGATTCGAAGGAGCCGTGACCGCCGCCCCATATATAGGGCGTGGTCGCAATCGAGTTGGCCGCTTCGATCGCCGCCTGCACGGCGGGAGGAGCGGCGCTCGGCACGCTCGCCTGGCTTTCGGAGATGTATTCGGCGCTCTGCCCGGGGGTGAGCGGTGCAGGCGTGCCGGTAGGCGCCGGCGCACCCGAAGCGGTGAGCTGTTCTGAGATCGAGGCCAGGTTGTCGTTAAGCGCTGCTTCGCGCGACTCGAGCGCTTCCAGATCCTCCTGACGCTGCGCCTGCGCTTCCTTCAGCTCGGCAAAGCGGGCCGCTGCTTCGGCGCGCGCGTCGGCCGCTTCATGCTCCTTGGTGGCGATTTCGTCGCGCGCTTCCTTCAGCTGCAGGCGGATCTCCGCCATCTGCTTGACGGCCGTCTTCGCTTCGTCGCGCAGGCCCTTGACTCGGCCAGCGACCGAGTCGTCGTAGTCCTGGACGCGGCTCAGGTATTCGGCGCGGACGCTGGCCTGGGACCAGGTCTCCGATTCGAGCACGACGCTGAGCACGTCGGGGCTGCCGGCCTCGTAGATCGCGACCAGCCGTTCGCGCAAGACATCGAGCGCTCGCTGCAGCTTGGCACGGATCCGCGCCAAGCGATCCTGTTCGGCTTCCAGCTTGGCCGTGGCGCTATCGAGTTCGCCCTGCTTGTCGGCCAGTTCGGACTCCAGCGCGAGTTGTTCTTGGCGCAGCCGTGAGACTTCACCCAGCATCGAGTCGATTGCCTTGTTCTGTTCGGCGATCGTGTCCGCGAGGGTGCTCTGGGTTTCGCGCACATGGCTGAGCTTGCCTTCGGTGGCGTCGAGCTTTTCGCGCAGGGTCTTGGCCGGCGCGCTGGCCACGAGGCAGAGCACGAGGAGAAGCAGGACGGCCGGGAGCAACAGCCACCGAGAAGAACCAGAAGGGGCGCGCATCGGCGGGCCACGCTAGCGAAGTCGCCTAAAGATTGTTAGGAGTTGCTAATAACTTGCAACTTCCCTTGCAGATTTGCCCCACTTGCAGGAAAAAACGCCACCGCGACGACTGGCGCCGCGGTGGCGGAACGCTGTCAGGCGAGCAGCTTGGCTTTCGCCTTGTCGAACTCCTCGCTGGAGAGGGCGCCCTTTTCCTTCAGCTCGTTGAGCTTGTGCAACTCGTCGGCCGGGGAACCGGCACTGCTGTGCGCCTGTTCACGCACATAAGCGTCGAAATGTTGTTTGGCGTCGGTCTGCGCCTTGATCGCCCGGTCGCGCATACCGCTGCCGCGCGCGATTAGGTAGATGAGCGCGGTCAGGAACGGGATGAAGACCAAGAACAAGACCCATGCCGCCTTGGCCCATCCCGAGATCTCGTGATCGCGGAAAAGGTCGGTGAGGATCGTGATCAGAATCCAGATCCAGACCACGAAGAAGAAGACCTCGAAGGCAACTAGAAGCGCTTCTCCGAAGTTAATGTCTGCAAACGGCAAGGGGGAATCCTTTCGATGGATTAAACGAGCAACGCGATCTTAAGGCCGCTGAGCAAAAAGGACGGCGGCCACTGCAGTTGCGAGGTTAAGGCTGGAGACGCCGGCGCGCATCGGAATGCCGAGACGGGCATCGGCGCGGTCGAGAAGTGCGTCGCTGAGCCCGTAGCGCTCGCTGCCAAAAGCGAGGATCGCGCGCGGCGGCAGCTCCGCGGGATGCAGGGTCTCACCGCCGGGGTCGATCGCGACCAGCGGCCGGTCGTTCGCCGGCAGCAGCTCAACCCCAACCACAGGCAAGGCGAAGTGGAGTCCGGCGGCTCCGCGCACGGCGTCCGGGTGCCAGGGATCGTTGGAACCAGTGGTCAGCACACCGGCCGCGTCGGCGGCGGCAGCGACCCGCACGCAGGCGCCCATGTTGCCCATCGTCCGCGGGTCCTCGAGCAAGACGAGGGGCTCCGGTCGCTGCCCGCCTAGTACCGCGACAAGATCGACCTCGGGGCGGCGGGCAATCGCGACCACGCCCGTGCGCGGTGCCTGTGGCACCAGCTCGGCGACGACCTCGGCGACGACCGGAGTAGTCCGCCCGGCAAGCGAATCGGCGAGGTCGGGGGCCAGCTCCGCCGCAAGCTGCTCGAGCTGCTGCGGATCGGCGGCAACCGCCTCCTCCACCTCGGCCCCAAAGCGCAGGGCGTGCTTGAGGGCGTGAAATCCCTCCAGGACGGCGAGGTGTGGATCGCGTCGGGCCGTGCGGTAGCGGCGAATCAGCGCCTGCTCTTCGGCGTCACTCACCGTCGCATCATGACCCGATCCGCCGAAGCCGTGCTCAGTCAGTCACGAGAACGCGCCGCTCACCTTCGGGCATTGCAGCGAGGAAAGGGCTCAGGTAGCGGCCGACGATCTTCTCGTCGGACTCCAGCAGGCGCGGCACCGGGTCGAACGGCGCCGGATCGAGCTCACAGCCGGCCGCTGTCGCAATGGCTTCGGCGGCGGCATCCGCCTCCCGCGCCGCGATCCCGCCCTGCTTGACCGGGAAGGCGGTCACGTCACCAGCGGCAAAAACGTCTTCGACGCCGAAGACCCGGCAGTGCTCGTCGACCGGGAGGAAGCCGTCGATCCCCGCGGGCAGCCCATCGATGCGACGACCCTCCAGGCAGGGCAGGCTGACCACTGCCTCGGTCTCGATCGGGTCGCCCGGAGCGACGTGCAGCCGCCCGTCCTCGAAGGCGACCGGATGGGCCCCGGCCACGACCGCTATCCCTCGTTCGCCCAAGAGCAAAGCCATCTGCTCACCGATTACCCGCCCGAAGAGTTCGAGTGGCACGTCCTCCGGAGTCACCACGGTCAGCCGGGCGTCCTCGATGCCCGACTTGCCCAGCACCTCCGAGGCGCGCAGCGCCAGCTCGTAGAGCGGCAGGCACCAGCTGCCGCCGGCGGGCATGGTGAAGACCAGGTCGCGCAGGGCGCCACTGCGCAGCCTACGCACGATGGCGCCAAATCCGCCTTCGTCGAACACTCCCCAGAAGGTCACGGCGCCCGGCACTGCACAGAGCATCCGTGCCCCGCAGGTAACGAGCAGCTGGTCGTAATGGATCTGCTCGCCATCGCGAGCGGTCGCAACGGCGGCGGCGGAATCGACCGAAAGGATGCCGCCGAGGCGAAGCGAAGCGCCGACCCGGTCCGCCAGTGAGTCAAGTCCGTAGCGCAGGGTGCCGGTCGCGCCGTAGGGCTCGCCGATGTCAAAGGGGCGATAGACGAAGTCGATACGGGGTGAGCAAAGCTCAATATCGAGTCGGTCACCGGCGAGCTTATGCAGGGCCAAAGCCGCCTCGAGTGCCGCGATGCCTCCGCCGGCGATCAGCACGCGTGGGCGGCTTCGCTGTGACTTCGCACTCACTTGACGAGCCTACGACCGTTCTGCCGTGCCTCCATCGGCAGAGCTCCACACTATGCCTGCGGCTTTCCCCCGATGAAATCGTCGGGTCCGGGACGCAGGATCAGAACCTCGGCGGGAGCTTTCTCCAAAACCCAGACAAGGTCATCGCCCGAGAGGCCGTCCCCTGTCTTGGCGGTCGCTGGGACCACGACGCGATCGAAACGCTCCCGATCGAGCAGGCGAGCGAGCGCGTGGCGGTAGGAGCGTCCGCGCTCGATACGCGCGTCGACAGGCACCCCCTGGCCGGTAGCGCGCTGCTCGATCGCCTCAAGCATCGGCATCGCCTTGGCCGCCTCCGCAGGAATCGAGCAATCGAGCGGCAGCCGCTTGGGCACGCTCGCTAGGTAGGCCGGCATAAGGACGGCATCCTCAGCGCGGGCAAGACGTAGCGCCGCGTCGACCGCGCGGCGCGAGATCTCAGTGCCGGTAAAGGGCAGGAGGATCTGGTGCACGACCTCAGACTGCGCGGAGCTCCCACTACGCAAACGCGAGCGAGCCAGCAGGTAACCGCCGGCCAAGCCGAGCAGCAGAGCGACGCCGACTAGAACATGCTCAACGGTCACCGTTCTCCACCTTGTCCGGCTGTCCACGGTGGGCGACGATGCGCACATCCACGCCCGGCGGCGTCGCCTCCATCAACCGCTGCGGCAGCGGTTCGCGCAGCCTTGCCAAACCCCGCCGAGGCTCAGACTCGCCGACCATGATGTAGGTGCTACCGCGCTCGCGGATGACCTCTGCCGCCCCCCGCACGAGGTCGTCGCTCTCCTCGATCAGGAAGTTGGCACCCAGCACCGAGGCCAGCTGGCGCAGCGCCGTCACCTGGCGCGCTACCTCGCCCTCGATCGCCTCGCCCGGCGGCTTCACCCAGAGCAAGTCGAGCCCGGTGCCGAGCCGTTGCGCTGAACGCCAAGCGCGGCGAACCAGCCGCTGGGAGCTCGGCACGGGGCGGACCAGGGCGAGCAGCCTCTCTCCCACCGCCCGTGGAGCCTCGGCAGCCACTCGCTCCTCGCGCGTGCCAAGGGGCTCCTCGATCACGAGCCGCTTCGCCTCTACCTCTTGCGCCACTTGGCGCAGCGCGACCTCACGCAGCGCCAGCAGATTCTCCACCGTGAAGAAATTGTTCAGCGCCGCCTCGATGTTCTCCCCGGGATAAATCTTGCCCGCCTGCAGGCGGGCGATCAGCGCCTCGGGCGTGAGGTCGATCAGTACCACTTC
Source organism: uncultured Solirubrobacterales bacterium (assembly GCA_963703175.1). Lineage (GTDB taxonomy): Bacteria > Actinomycetota > Thermoleophilia > Solirubrobacterales > 70-9 > VRUE01. The sequence goes on along the minus strand of OY969794.1, from coordinate 1,875,797 downwards.
GTCGGCCTCACCGAGCACTACATCGGGGATCGTCTCCCGCACCCGTGTCCCGGTCAGCTCCGAGACTTGGTCGTTGAGCGACTCGAGGTGCTGCACGTTGACCGTCGAGAAGACATCGATACCGGCGCCGAGCACTTCGCGCACGTCTTCGTAGCGCTTGGGGTGCTCGACCCCAGCCGCGTTGGTGTGGGCGAGCTCGTCAATCAGCGCCAGTTCGGGCGCCCGCGCAAGTAGCCCCGGCAGGTCCATCTCTTCGAGGTCGGTGTCGCGGTAAGAGACGCGGCGCCGCGGCAAGGTCTCCAGTCCCTCTGCGAGCGCGGAGGTCTCCGGGCGCTTATGCGGCTCCATGTAGCCGATCGCGACATCGCGCCCGGCCTCCTGTTCGGCGTGGCCTTCCTGCAGCATGCGGTAGGTCTTGCCAACGCCGGCGGCCATTCCGATGAAGACCTTGAGCTGTCCAGCGGCCATCTCATGCACCAAAGAGATTGTGGATGAGAAGGTCGAGCAGCTTGATTCCGACGAAGGGGGCGATCAGGCCGCCGAGACCGTAGATCAGCATGTTGCGCCGCAATAGCGCGGTGGCGCCGATCGGCCGATAGCGGACACCGCGCAGGGCGAGCGGCACCAACAGCGGGATGACCAGCGCGTTGAAGACGATCGCCGAGAGGATCGCCGAGAGCGGCGTTCCCAGCGACATCACGTTGAGCGACTCCAGGGGACCGCGTTCGCCAGGGTGCGCGGCATAGGTGAAGGCGAAGATCGCCGGCAGGATCGCGAAGTACTTGGCGACGTCGTTGGCAATCGAGAAGGTGGTCAGGGCGCCGCGCGTGATCAGCAGCTGCTTGCCGATCTCCACGATCTCGATGAGCTTCGTCGGATTGGAGTCGAGGTCGACCATGTTGCCTGCCTCGCGCGCCGCCTGGGTACCGGTATTCATCGCCACGCCGACGTCTGACTGGGCCAAAGCGGGCGCGTCGTTGGTGCCGTCACCGGCCATCGCCACCATCCGCCCTTCGGCCTGGTGGCTGCGGATCAGCTCCAACTTCTGCTCCGGCGTCGCTTCCGGAAGGAAGTCGTCGACCCCCGACTCCTCGGCGATCTTCGCCGCGGTCAGACGATTGTCGCCGGTCACCATCACGGTGCTAATTCCCATCCGCCGCAGCTCGTCGAAGCGGGCCTGCATCCCTTCCTTGACGATGTCCTTGAGGTAGACAACGCCGAGCATGTGGTTATCGCGGCAGACGGCGAGCGGGGTCCCTCCCTCCCGTCCTATCCGGTCCAGCTGGGGCTGCAACTCGGCGGGTGGACGCCCTCCTTGTTCGCTGATGAAAGCGACGATCGCGTCGCCCGCGCCCTTGCGGAACTGGTTGCCGTTGACGTCGACCCCGCTCATCCGCGTCTCGGCGGAGAAGGGGACAAAGGTCGCCTCGTGCGAGCGGAGCTGGCGCTCGCGGATGCCGTAGTCCTTGGCCAGGACCACGATCGAACGGCCCTCCGGCGTCTCATCGGCCAGCGAGGAGAGCTGTGCCGCCTCGGCCAGCTCATCCTCCCCTATCCCCGGCATTGGGATGAACTCGGTGGCCTCGCGATTGCCGAGCGTGATCGTGCCGGTCTTGTCGAGCAGCAGCACATCGACGTCGCCGGAGGCCTCGACCGAGCGACCGGAGAGGGCGAGGACGTTGTGGCGGACGAGACGGTCCATGCCGGCGATGCCGATCGCCGAGAGCAGGGCGCCAATCGTGGTCGGGATCAAGGCGACAAGGAGCGCGATCAGGGTGACGACGGAAGCGTCGGTGTTCGAAAATTCGGCGAACGGCCGCAGCGAGACGACGACCGCGAGGAAGACGAGGGTAAGGCCCGCCAGGAGGATGCTGAGGGCAATCTCATTGGGCGTCTTGCGCCGCTCCGCCCCCTCGACCAGGGCAATCATCTTGTCGAGGAAACTCTGTCCCGGCTCCTGGGTGATCTCGACCACGATCCGATCAGAGAGCACGCGGGTGCCGCCCGTCACCGCACTCCGGTCCCCACCCGACTCGCGCACTACGGGCGCCGACTCGCCGGTGATTGCTGACTCATCGACCGAGGCGATGCCTTCGATCACAGTACCGTCACCGGGGATCGTCTCCCCCGCCTCGATCAGAACCACGTCGCCACGGCGCAGCTCCGATGCAGCTTTCTCTCCACCCCCGCGTAAGCGCGCGACGGTCTCCGTACGCATCGAGCGCAGGGCGTCTGCTTGCGCCTTGCCGCGACCCTCCGCGAGCGCCTCGGCGAAGTTGGCGAAGATCACGGTCAGCCAGAGCCAAACGGCGATCGAAAAAGCGAACCAGGCGGGCTCGTCGCCGCCGCCCAGCGGTGCGCCGCCAAAAACCTGGATCAGCCAGCTGCCGGTGGTGATTACGGCACCGACCTCGACCACGAACATCACTAAGTTGCGGATCTGGTGGCGCGGGTCGAGCTTCGCCAAGGAGTCGAGAACCGCACGCCGCATGATCGCGCGGTCGAAGAGCGAACGGGGGCGATTGCGAAGGGTCTCGTCAGTCATCGCCACGGGGTTTGTCGAGGGCCAGGTTGAGCTGGAGCACGTTCACGCCCGGCTCGCCGAAGAGGCCGAGGAAACGGCCTTCGGTGTGCTCGCTGACGAGTTCGAGGACACGCTGTAAGGGCAGCTTGCGCACGGCGGCGACCCGGTGTGCCTGGATGCGGGCGTTGGCCTCGGAAATGTGTGGGTCTACGCCGGAAGCGGAGGTAGTGACTGCGTCGACGGGCACATCCGCCGCCACGAGACTCGGGTCATAACGCCGCTCACGAGCGAGGTAAGTCTTGAGTTCTTCTTTGAAGAATTCCGACAGTTCCTTGTTGTTGGAGCCGAGGTTGTTGAAGTAGGTGACGTCGGCGCTGTATTCGGTCGCCGAGGGCCGACTCTGGAAGTAACGAGGCTTTTCACCGAAGTCCTGACCGATGAGCTTCGAGCCGACGACCTCGCCGTCGACTTCGATCTTGCTGCCGTTGGCGGCGTTCGGAAACAACACCTGTGAGACGCCGGTGGTGAGAAGTGGATAGGCAACGCCCAGGAGCAGCGTGAGGAAGACGATTGCGATCGTCGCGGTGATCAGGTCTTTGCGCAGGTTGGTCATCTCAAAACAGTTGGTCGGTTAGTCCCTGCACAGTGGGACCGAGCAGAAAGGCAGGGAAAAAGGTGAGTGCAGCGACGATCACGATCACGCCGATCAGGAGGGCGACGAAGGTGGGTGAGTCGGCGCGGAAGGTGCCGGCGCCGGCCGGGGCGACCTTCTTGCCGGCGAGGGAGCCGGCGACTGCAAGCGCGGCAATCATTGGCAGGAAGCGAGCGAACAACATCACAAGGCCGCCGAGCAGGTTGGCGAAGTCGTAGCCATACGCACCGGCGTTTCCCGGCGCATGGGGCTGGATGAAGCCGGTGTAGCCGGCAAAGGCGGAACCGTTGTTGTTCGCCTGCGACATGTAGGCGTAAAGCGACTCCGAGAAGCCCTGCGGGCCGGGGTTATAGATCGACATCGTGCCGTCGTGGCTGGCCACGGCCCATGAGGTCGCGAACAGCACCAGCAGCGGCGTCACCAGGACGCCGACCAAAACCAGCTTCACCTCCCGCGACTCGATCTTCTTCCCCAGGAACTCAGGCGTGCGGCCAACCATCAGGCCAGCGATGAAGACGGTGAGCAGGACGAAGAGCAGCATGTAATAGAGGCCGGAGCCGACCCCGCCGAAAATCACCTCGCCGGTGGAGAGGTTGGCGGTGGGGACGAGCCCGCCGATCCCAGTAAGGGAATCGAAGGCGGCGTTGACAGCGCCACAGGAGGTGACCGTCGTTACCGCAGTCCACAGCGAGGAATCGGCGATGCCGAAGCGTTGCTCCTTGCCCTCCATATTGCCGCCGGTGGAGCCGTCGAAGGCGTGGGTGAGAACGCCGGCGTGGTGCTGGGCGGGGCTGCCGTGTTGCTCAGCCATGTACACGACCGCCACCCCGATGACGAACATGATCATCATCGCCGCGTAGAGCGCCCAGCCCTGGCGGCGGTTGCCGATCATGCGACCGAAGGTGTAGGTGAGGCTGGCTGGGATAACGAGGATCAGCAGCAGCTCGATCAGGTTGGTGAGCCCGTTCGCGTTCTCGAACGGCATCGCGCTGTTGACGTTGAAGAAGCCGCCACCATTGGTCCCGAGCTCCTTGATCGCCTCCTGCGAAGCGACCGGGCCGAGCGCCAGGGTCTGGGCACCGCCGGCAATCGTGTGGAAGGCCTGCGAGCCGCCGAGGGTCTGGACCACGCCTTGGGAGGCCAGGACCAAGGCGGCGACGATCGAGACCGGCAGCAGGATGTAGAGATTGATCCGAATCAGGTCAGACCAGAAGTTGCCCAGGGAAGCAGTAGACCGAGCGGCGAAGCCGCGAATCACCGCGGCGAGAGCGGCGATGCCGACCGCGGCCGAGACGAAGTTCTGAACCGTCAGGCCTGCCATCTGGGCGAAGTAGGAGAGGGTGGTCTCGCCGCCGTAGTACTGCCAGTTGGTGTTGGTGACGAAGGAAGAGGTGGTGTTGAAGCTGAGGTTCCAGGGGCCGGAATGGAATCCCTGCGGGTTAAACGGCTGGATGCTCTGGGTGCGCAGGATCAGGTAGAGCGCCAGCCAAGAAAGGACGCTGAAGACGACAACGGAGCGGGCATACCCCTTCCAGTCCTGCTCATCGCCGGGCTGCACGCGCAACAACCCGTAGGAGAAGCGCTCGACCGGCCCGACGACCGGGCTGAGAAAAACCCGTTCACCCTGGAAGACCCTGGCGATGTAGCCGCCGAGCAGCGGTACCAGCGCCGTGAGGACGACCCCGAAGACGAGGATCTGGAGCCACCCCTGCGTCATCGGATCCGATCCAGTACCTCGATCGCGGCGAAGATCAGCGTGAACGCGACCAGTGCCAGCGCGACTGAGACGAGATCCATAGTTCGATCCTGGACCCACCCCCGTCAAGGCCACATGAACTATGCGCACCTGCACATACAGATTTCGTGAAGGTGCTTTACACAGCGAAGCGGTAACCGACGCCTGGGTCGGTGCGGATGTAACGCGGGCCGTCGGGCGGCTCGATCTTGCGCCGCAAGTTGGCAACGTGGGCGCGCAGGACCTGAAGATCGTCGGCGTAAGCGGGTCCCCACACCTCGGCCAGCAACCCGCTGTGCGTCATCAAGCGGCCACGATTCTGGGCGAGCGTCCGCAACAGCTCAAACTCGGTCGGGGTGAGGTGAATCGGCTCGCCATCGCGCCGCACGACTCGCGCCGCGAGGTCGATCTCGAGCCCGTCGGCGACGATCGTCGGCTCCGATACCTCTGGGCGGGCGCGTCGCAGCACCGCCTCCAACCTCGCCACCAGCTCCGGCGGGCCGAAGGGCTTGGTCACATAGTCGTCGGCCCCGGCGGCGAGCGCCCGCACCTTCGCCTCCTCCTCGCCGACGGCGGAAAGGACGATGATCGGCATCTCGCTCCACTCGCGCAGGCGTTCAGTCACTTCGACCCCGTCGATGTCGGGAAGCATCAGGTCGACGATCGCCGCCGCCGGAGGCTTCACCGCCGCGCTGTCGAGCGCCTCCTCACCGTTTGCTGCCGGGACCGCCTCGTAGCCAGCATCACGCAAAATGACCCCAAGCGCACGGAGGATCTGCGGCTCGTCATCGCACACGAGGATCCGCGTTACGCCGCTCACGGCCAGCGCTCGCTTAGCGGGAAGCCGACGACGAAGCTGCTCCCCTGGCCAGGGAGCGACTCAATCGCGATCTCGCCGCCGTTGGCTTCAACGAAGCCCTTGGCGATTGCCAGTCCAAGTCCGGATCCACCGGCGCGGCTAGCGGCGCCACGTTGAAATGGCTCGAATATCCGCTCCCACTCATTCTCGGGTATGCCCGGCCCCTGATCGACCACTCGCACAGCGATCTTGCCACCGATCACCCTCGAGGTAACCGTCACCGGCCCGCCGCCACCGTGCCGAGTCGCGTTCTCGAGCAAGTTGGCGAAAGCCCGCTCGAGCTGGGCGGGGTCGGCATCAACGGAGGGCAGATTGCGATCGACCGCTAGATGCACCAGCTCGGAATCAGCGACGGCTTCGCGCGCGCCCTCCAACACCTCTGTCAGGTCGGTCTGCTCGCGGTGCGGCTCCGCCTTGCCGGCCTCCAAGCGGGACATGTCCAACAGATTCTCAACCATGCGGGAGAGCCGCTCGCCTTCGGCGACGATCGCTGTGCTCAGCTCAGACCGCTCATCTGCCGTCGTCGACGCCGAGCCGAGTGCGGCGCCACTGGCGATCATCGAGGTAAGCGGGGTGCGCAGATCGTGGGAGATTGAGCGCAGCAATGCCGTCTTCAGCTCATCACTGCGCCGCAGCGCCTCCGCCTCGACCATCTCCGCCTGCATCCGGTCGCGCTCGCGAGAAAGGGTCGCCAACTCTGCCAAGGCGCGGTCGGCCTGCTCGCGCCGCCGCTCAGCCTCGACCGCCTGTGCCCGGGCCAGACCAGCGACGGCGCTGCTGATCACGGCGACGATCGCGAAGGCCGCCAACGCAGCCCAGTCCTCTTCGCGGGCGATCGTGAATCGGTGCAGTGGCGGGATCTGAAAGAAGTTGAAGGCGACCGCGCTTACAACCGAAGTGAGCAGGCCAAGGCGCAAACCCCAAACGATCGAGATCAAGAGGATCGCCGGCAGGTAGACGACACCGAGCGAGACGACCGGCGCAACCGACTTGAGTGGGTAAACGACGAGCGTGCCGACGGCGACAGCGATCAGCATCACCAGCAAGCCAAGCCACGCGGGCGGCGGCTCGCCGCTCAGTCGAAGGGAAAACCAGCGTCGCGACATTCCCGTCAGAGTAAGCGCCGCCTAAGCGCCATCCAGCGTTTTAGCTCTTAGCCGCGGAGCGTTCACTACCGATGCGCTCGAGGTCGCCCACTCTGACCTCTAGCGCGGCGGCGATTCTGCGGACGATTTCCCAGCCGGGATTGCGTTCTCCGAGCTCGATCCCCGAGAGGTGGGTCGTGTGGATTTTCGCCTCGCCGGCAAGACCTTCGATGGTCATCTTGCGCGATGTCCGGAGGGCTCGGATCGCGGCTCCAAGCTGGGCGGAGGTCGGCGGGGGTGGCAGTGACACGGAGGCGAACAAGCCTCCCTCGACCTCGCTCCATTGACCATAGCCTATAGGCTATGGTCCCCCACGATGAGGCAGGGGAACCCAGCGGGAGCCAGGGGGGATGAGTGCGTCTCCGAACTTAGTCGGGGACTGCGCTCTTGGGTGGAAAACGTGCCCCGGCCGCTTCACCTCCCATGAGTGGTCGGGGCACAGTTGCCCACAGGGGGAAATCGTGAGCCCAGCGGCCCTGGAGGCAATCGTTCACCATGACGGCCGCCTAGATGTGTTGTGTTGCATTCTCGACGGTGGCCCTTTGGCTGTTCCCCAGCTGAGCGCCAGGACCGGAGGTCCATTGCATGCCGTTGGCCACTGGGTCAAGCTGCTCGAATCGTTTGGCCTAGTGGAAAAGATCGCTGACCTGGACGGTGGAGAGCCGCTCTACGCGGTTACCTTGGACGATCAGCCAGACTGGGTACGGGAAGCGGTCGAGAAACACCGCGCCGGTGAGGAACTCAGCCGCTAGGGGCGACCCCGCCTGCGGTTACCCCTCCGCCGGGCGAAGGTGCGGGAGCAGGAGCTGGCGGCGAAGGCGCTGGAGCCGGCGCAGATTCAGCTTCGTCAGCCGCATCGCCGCCCTTCCCCTTTTCCGTTTCTTCTTCTTCGCCTTCTTCGCTGAATTCTTCGAGTTCTTCGTATTCGCCGGAGGAGCTCGAGGAGCTACTGGTGTGGCTGCTGTCGAGGCCGGATAGTTCAGGCAGGCTCGACGGTTCGTTGAATTCGGGGCAGTCCCCAGCAGCCGCAGATTCCATAAAGGAGCGCCAGATCGGCCCGGCCGTGGGACCGCCAAAGCCGGTCGATTCGCGCGACTGTGGATGGCCGACCCAAACGGCAGTCGAGTACAACGGCGTGTAGCCGGCGAACCAAGCGTCAGAGAGATCCTCCGAGGTACCGGTCTTGCCCGCCTCGGCGGAGCAGCCCATATAGGTGTAACCGGCACCGGTGCCCTGCGTGATTACGCCCTCCAACAGCCTGGTGACTTCGTAGGCCTCGCCCTCGGTCAGGACACGGTTGCCGGAGTCGGGGTCGGGTTCGTCGACCTTGTCGGTCGGGAACTCGACCCGTGCTATCGCGGTTGGGTCGTGGTGGATGCCGCCGCTGGCGAGCGTCGCGTAAGCGTCGGCCATTTCCAGCGGGGTGACACCGATCGAAAGACCGCCGATCGCCTCCGCCGGTACTGATTCCAGCGGCGCTTCGATGCCCATCTGGTGCGCGGTATGGGTCACGTTTTCGGGCCCGACGTCGAGGTCGAGCTGGGCAAAGATGACGTTGACCGACTCCCAGGTGGCGGAGGCAAGCGACATCGTGCCGCCGCCCGGCTCGGCGTTGTTGACGGTCCAGGTCCCGCCGCCCGGCAGGTCCAGGGTCTTCGGCGAGGTGCCGTCGTAGTAGGTGCTCTCGGGGTCGATGCCCTGCTTGATCGCGGTCGTCAGGACGAAGGTCTTGAAGGAGGAGCCTGGCTGGCGGTGCGCTTGCCAGGCGTAGTTGAATTCGCTTTCGCTAGCGGACCCCTCGGTCGAGGCGAGGGCGACGATCTCACCGGTGGCAGGGTCGACCGAGGCAAGCGCTGCCGCCGGACCCCCTTCCGGGTAACAGACGCTGCAGGAGTCGACCGCTTCCTGTGCTCGTTCTTGAAGCTCGGGGTCGATCGTCGTGTAGGCCTTGAGCCCGCCGTAGCGAACCGTGTTGAGGCCGTACTGGTCGATCAGCTCCTGCTGGACGAGATCGAAGAGGAAGGGGTCGCGGATCACCCGGTACTTGTGACCCGGGTTCAGGTTCAGCCCTTCGTGTCTCGCCTTGCGGTATTCAGAAGGCGTGATGTAGCCCTGATCCTCCATCGCTTCCAACACCTGGTTGCGGCGCTCCACGGCGGCGCGCGGATCGAGGAAGGGGTTGTATTCGGAGGGCGCCTGCGGCAGCCCAGCGATCATCGCCGCTTCGGTCAAGCCAAGCTCGCGGGCCGGCTTGCCGTAGTAAGTCTGCGCCGCCGCCTCGGCGCCGACCGCGGTCTCGCCTTCGACCGTTCCGTAGGGAGCGGTGTTGAGGTAGGCGGTGAGGATCCACTCCTTGGTGTGCGCTTCCTCCTCCTCGTAGGCGAGGTGAGCTTCGACCAGCTTGCGCTTAATCGTCTCTTCGGGATCACGGATGTAGAGATTGCGGACGAGCTGCTGGGTGATCGTCGAGGCGCCCTGGACCGGCTTGCCGCCTGCCAGCAGGTCCTTCCAGGCAGCACGGGCGATGCCCGCCGGATCGATCGCGCCATGGTTGAAGAAATTGCGATCCTCGATTGCGACGGTCGCGTATTTGAGGTTCTGCGGCAGCGCCCGCGAGGGAACCGGCTGGCGGATGCTGCTGGCGCGGATAAAGCCGATTAGGCTGCCGTCGGCAGCGTAGATAGCCGAGGAGCGGCCCTTCTGCACCGGCTTCAAGCTAGAGAGCGGCGGTGCCGAGTTGTAGACATCGACCGCCCAGCTCGCCCCCACCCCGGCGGCCACCGCGCCCGCGACGAACACGCCGCCGATCACAACTAGCAGCTTGCTCTTCCAGCCACCATGGCGCGAGCGGCGCCGCTGGCGTCGTTCTCGATTCGACATCGGAAAAATTCTATTGAGGCCGCACCGTCGGCCCTTTCCGCTCTGTAAAGCGCAATTTCGCGTGCGTAGGGCCGCGCCGGCCGCTCAGGCTGCAGCCCTGATCCTCGCCTGCCATTCATCGCGGTCAAACTGAGCAGGCTCGGTCTCGCGCAGGAACCGTTCGAGCACAGCGGTGAAACGCCCCGGCGCCTCCAGCTGCGGCATGTGACCAACCCCCTCAAAGACCGCGAGGCGACTGCTGGGAATCGCCCGATGCGCGTCTTCGCCGTGGCGAACCGGGATGATCGAGTCGCGGGCGCCCCAGACGATCAGCACCGGCACCGCCTCGGCCAGATAGAGACGATCGCCGGCAGCGACGCGCTGTCCACCTGTACCGACCACGGCCTTCAGCGTGTCGAGGAACGCCGCCCGGTGGGCGGGATCGTCGAGCGAAGCGTAGCCGCGGGCAACCTCGGCGACGTCGGCATTGGGATGCAACCCGATCGCGGCGAGACCACGACCCAGTACTGAGCCGATCCGCTGGCCGGCGCCGGCGGTGACCGAGATAAAGAGGTCAGCGCCGGGCAAAGCCGCGGCCCGCAAAACCGGGCTCACCTCCCGGCCGAGACCGCCGCTGGAGACCAGCACCAGGCGCTCGATCATCTCCGGGTACTGGTAGGAGAGCTGCATCGCCACCCCGCCGCCGAGCGAATGCCCGACCAGGGTGGCGCGCTCATGGCCAAGCGCCAAGAGCAGGTCGCGCAGGCCGCTGGCAAGAGCACCTAGTGAGTAGTCGCCACCACCTGCCTCTGAGCTGCCGTGACCGGGAAAGTCGGGTGCGATGACGGTGTGATGGCGGGCAAGCGGCTCGACCACTTCACGCCAGTTCTCGCAGGTACCAGCGATTCCGTGGATCAGCAGCAGTACCGGGCCCTTGCCGGCCTCGACATAGGAAACGGAGCGGCCGTGGACCAGAGCAGTCTTGACCTGCATCTCGGTCATCGCGGTAAACAGTAGCCTTCAGGGGAGACCGGATGCCCAGCTTCCTCCACACCTGCTACCGAATCGGTGAGATCGAACGTTCTGTCGACTTCTACGAGAAGCTCGGCTTCGAAGAGGTCGCGCGGATGCCGATCGGCGACGAGGCGATCAACGTTTTCATGGGCATGCCCGGCGAGGACCCTCGGCTCGAGCTGACTTACAACCACGGCATCGACTCTTACGACCACGGCAGCGGCTACAACCACATCGCCCTCGCCGTCGACGACCTCGACGCCACCCTCGAGAACCTCGCCGGCCAAGGCATCAACCCTGAAAAGCCCCCCTACCGCCCCGGCGGTCGCGTCGAGGGCCATCGCATCTGCTTCGTCCGCGACCCGGATGGGTACCGCATAGAGCTGATCGGCGAGTAGTTACTCAGCCTGGCCGGTAGAGCTCCAGCCCGTTCAGGGCAGGGGCGATTCGCTCGAAGTCGGAATCGAGGCTCCAAAGGGCGTAGCCGGCGCGGGCCGCAGCAACTGCGATCGTGAGGTCGGCTAGGGGCAACGTCTGTCCCGCCTCGCGCAGTCTGCGGGCAAGGGCGCCGACGCCCTCCCAGGCAGCGCGATCGAGCTCGGCTAGGGGAAGACCTCCGACGGTTCCGGCGATTGCCTCCCGCTGAGTCTCTCTCGCACCGGCGAGCAGCTCGGCCAGAACGGGGCCACAGATCGCAACGTCGCGTTCTTCGATCAGCGCTTCGAGGCGGTCTCCGTCCGACCCACTACGGCTGCGGAAGTAGGAAATCCAAACAGAGGTGTCGGGCAGGACCATCAGATCCGCCGATCGACTGCGCGCATCTCCTTGGAAACGTCTTCGATGTCGAGTTTTCCGCGCATCTTCAGCAACCAATCCACCGCGCCGCGGCGGACGTGATCCTCGATCGCCGCCTCGACGGCTTTGGTCTTGCTCACGCCGGGGTGACGTGCCATCAGTGCCTCCATCAGATCGTCATCCAAGTCGAGCGTAGTTCGCATGGCATAAGTATGGCATATGCATATGTGGTCTTCATGATTGCCCAAGCCCTGAGCGGCGCGGACTCTCCCCCCTCGCGGTAGTACGCTCGCCGAGAAATGGCGCGAATTGCGGCAATCACGGGGGCATCGAGCGGGATCGGAGCGGCTGCAGCGCGAGCGCTGGCCGGAGACGGCTTCGATGTTGTGCTTGGCGCACGGCGGATCGAGCGACTAAAGGAACTCGCGGTCGAAGTCGGCGGCGAGGCCTACGCACTCGACGTGGCCGACCCCACCTCGGTCGAGGAGTTCGCCGCGCGGGTTCCGCGCTGCGACGTGCTCGTCAACAACGCCGGCGGCGCACACGGGCTTGAACCGCTGGGCGAGGCCGACGAAGACAAGTGGCGCACGATGTACGAGGCGAACGTGCTGGGGACGATGCGGGTGACGCGGGCGCTGCTGCCCCGCCTAATCGAATCGGGCAACGGCCACGTGGTCGGCATCACCAGCATCGCCGGCTTCGAGACCTACCGCGGCGGCGCTGGCTACATCGCCGCCAAGCACGCCCAACGCTCGATGCTGCGCACCCTGAGGCTGGAGCTGCTCGGCCAGCCGGTGCGGGTGACCGAGGTCGCCCCGGGTATGGTCGAGACCGAGTTCTCCCTCATCCGCTTCGGCGGTGACGAGGAGGCGGCTCGGCGCGTCTATGAGGGCATGACGCCGCTGAGCGCCGGGGACGTCGCCGAGTGCATCCGCTGGGCCGTCGCCCAGCCACCCCACGTCAACATCGACGAGATCGTCGTCCGCCCGCGCGACCAGGCGGCCGCTACCGAAGTACACAGGCAGGCACACGAGTCATAGGAATGGCCGACTACCTCCAGGTATCGATCACGGCGGGCTCCGAACAGGAGGCCGAACAAATCAGCGCAGCCGTAGTCGAGCGACGCCTCGCCGCCTGCGTACAGGTAGTCGGCCCGATCGCCAGCCGCTATCGCTGGCAGGGCGAGGTCGAGGAATCCCAGGAGTGGCTGTGTCTGGCCAAGACCGAGGCTGGCCGCTACCCGCAGCTTGAGGCGACGATCCGCGAGCTTCACTCCTACGACGAGCCCGAGATCATCGCCACGCCGATCGTCGCCGGCAGCCAGGGCTACCTTGACTGGATCGGCGAGAGCGTCAGCCTCTGACAACTTCAAACTGGCTCATCAGGCCATGGTCCTCGTGGTCGAGCATGTGGCAGTGGACGACGAACTTGCCGGCGTAATCGGCGAAGTGGCCGGCGACGAGGATCCGTTCGCCGGGGTAGAGGAAGAAGGTCTCCTTGAGGCAGTCTTCCCAGGGCGGTGGCGGCTTGCCATCGCGCGCCAGCAGGTACCAGTCGGTGTGGTGCAGGTGCATCATGTGGGCGACGCCGGTGTGGTTGACAATCTCCCAAGTGACGGTCGAGTCGAGCGCGACCTTGGTATCGGCGTAGGCCGGGTTGAAGGTCCGCCCGTTGATCTGCCAGACCGGCTTGAAGAGGCCGCCGATCGAGATCGTCCAGGTGTGGTCGGGCTTGTGTGAGACGTGCTTGGTCCAGTTCGGCAGTGGGCGTAGTCGGCGCGGCACCCGGGTCCGGTCGGACATCCGGCGCGAACCGACGCGGAACTGCATCAGCGCGCCGACGTAGGGCTCAGACCCCGCCCCATCGTGTCCGTCGTGACGCGGTCCGCTGCGCAGCTCGACCGCCTCCCCGGCAGCGCCGGCGAAATCGACGATCACCTCGACTCGCTCGGCCGGGCCGAGCAGGATCCGATCGCGCCGCACAGGCTTTGGCATCAAGCCGCTGTCGGTGCCGATCTGGACCAACGGCGCAGCATTGGAAAGATGGAGGTTGTAGGTGCTGAAGCCGGAGACGTTGAGCAGGCGCAGCCGGTAGCGCTGCGGCGTCACCTCGTGGTGGGGCAGGTAGGCGCCATTGACGAGGATCCGGTGACCAGCGACGCCGTCGGCCGGGGGTCGCCGTCCGGTGAAGGGGTCAGTCAGCTGGTTGTGCCTGTCGAAGCTGCGGTCGCCGATCATCAGCGGAAGGTCGCGCTCGCCCTTGGGCAAGGGCAACGAAGTGTCGAACTCATCGTCGACGATGAACATCCCGGCGAGTCCGCGCCAGACGTGTCGGGAGGTGTGGTCGAGGCGATGATCGTGGTACCACTGGAAGGCAGCCCGCTCGGGACGGCCGTCCTCGCGCAGGTCATAGACGTAGGTTTTCCGCCCGCCCGGCTCGATCAGCAGGTCGTTGCCCGAAACGCGCGGCGAGAGGCCGCGCGGGATGTCGCAGTAAAAAGATCTGGGGTGAGCGGCGGTGAGGCCGCCCGGCTGACCGTCAAACTGGGTGCGGTTGTGCCCCCCATGCAGGTGGACCGTCAGCTCCCCTGCCGTGTGCGGCAACCGGTGGTGGAAGGTGATCTCGGTCCGGCGCCCCGCCGGTCGCCTGATCGTCGGGCCGGGAAAAGACCCACCGTAGGTCCACATCTTGGTCGGCCGGCCGGGGAGCACCTGTACCTCGGCCTCGCGAATCGGAATCTGGAGCTTCGCGCCGTGCAGCTCCTCTGGGACCGGGAGGCGCGACTGGAACGGCGCCGGCGCGGGGGCATGCCGCTCCCGCTCGGTGAGGGGGGCGACCACGCCGCGAAGATCGAAAGGCAGCAGCGTGGCCAGAGCGCCGCCACCCAGGGCGCCGAGGAAACCTCGGCGCCCCAGGCGGGGCGAAGCGTGTGGCGAGCCGTCCGTCGTTAGCCGCCGGGCAGCACGTTGATCGACCCGTGCATCCACGGGTGGATCGCGCACATGAAGTAGATCCGCGTTGGCCCCGCCGAGGTGTCGACGTCGACCTTCTCTTTGATCGAGGTGCTGGGTTTCTCGCCGGTGAACCACGAGTCGCCCTTTTCGGTCAGGCTGCCCTCCGTGCTCCAGCCTTCCGGGCCCGCGTCAACCGGATTGACCTTCACCGGTCCGTTGCCTTTGACCCCATGCCAGCCCGCGATCGCTTTGCAGATGTGATTCGGGGTGAAGCAGAGCTGACGGCCTTTGGGGGTGGTCGGAAGCGACCCCTTGGTCACCAGCGAGAACGTGTGGGGGCCGACTTTGTGCGGATTGGTCGTGTTGACCACCGCGAGTTCTTCACCGTCAGCGACCGTCTTCGGGGCTTCGAAGAGCAGCTTGCCTTTGCTTTCTTTGATGAAGACCGTCGGGACGGTGCCGGCCGATGCCGTGGAGGCGAACGCTCCCAGAGCGACGAGTGCCGCGGCGATGAGAAGACCGACCTTGGACGGGCCGGCAGAACGAAGCTGCTTCAAGTTGAATCCTTTCCGCACCGCTCGAGGCGGCGCAACCCACGGTTACGAACGAGTAACGGCCAGCAAAGGTAAACGCTGGCGCGGCATCGATCAAGCGTCCAGTGCAAAAGTCACGCGCGCAGGCGGTATCCCCGCGAAAAGAGACGCAGATTGACCGCGAAGAGAGCCGCGGTGGCGGCAGTCAGGGCCAGCAGCGAGAGCGCCACGCTGACTTCGGTGAAGCCGACAAAGCCGTAGCGAACCAGGTTGATCATGTAGAAGATCGGGTTGAAGTGGGTCAGGGTCTGGAACGGCTGCGGCAACAGGGTCGCCGAGTAGAAAACGCCGCCGAGGAAGATCAGCGGCTGCAGGATGAAGGTCTGGGCAAAGGCGACGTCGTCGAACTGTTCGGCGCGAACGCCGATCAGCACGCCGAGCTGGGAGAAGAAAAAGCCGACTAGGAAGAGTGACGGAATCAGGACGAGGATGTGGTCGACCGGCAGGTCGACCAGCAGCGAGGCGGCAACGAAGGTCAGTAGCGCGACGATCAGGCCGCGCATAAAGCCGCCGAGGGAGAAAGCGAGCAACAGCTCCAGTGGCGAGGCGGGAGAGGAGAGCTGGTCCTGGATCGCCCCCTGGAATTTCTGCTGCAGGATCGAGGAGGAGTTGTTGGAGAAGGCGTTGATCGACCAGGCCATCATGATCAGGCCGGGAATGACGAAGACGACGTAGTCGATCCCGTGCAGTTCGCCGACCCGCGAGCCGAGCGCCGCGCCGAAAACCGAGATATAGAGGAAGGTTTCCAGCAGCGGGGCACCGATCGTCTGTTTCTTGATCTTCATGAAGCGGTTGATCTCGCGGCGCCAGAGCGTCGCGAAGCGGATCTGGGCGGCGTTCATATAACTGGCTCCTCGATGTGGGAGCGGGAGAGCTCTTTGCGCCCGACCAGCGCCAGGTAGGCATCCTCGAGGTTGTCGACGCCGTAGCGGGCCGCTAGCTCGGGGCTGGTGCCCTCGCCGACGATCTGGCCCTCGTTGATGAAGGCGATCCGGTCGCAGAGCTGCTCCGCCTCCTCGATGTAGTGCGTGGTCAGCAGGATCGTCGTGCCCTCCTGGTTGATCCGCTGCACGTAATGCCAGAGCTCGAGTCGCAGCTCGACGTCGACGCCGGCGGTCGGCTCGTCGAGGATCAAGAGGCGCGGCCGATGCATCATCGCCCGCGCCAGGATGCAACGACGTTTCATCCCGCCGGAGAGGGTGCGGGTGCGTTCGTCGCGCTTCTCGGTCAGCGAGAAGGTTTCCAGTAGCTCCTTGGTCCGCTCGCGCCGCTCCTTTTTCGGCATGCCGAAGTAGCCGGCGTGGTAGTCGAGCGTCTCCTCCACGGTGAGGAACCAATCGAGGTTGACCTCCTGTGGCGCCAGCCCGACCGCCTGGCGCGCCGGGCCGTAGTCGTCGATCGCGTCGTGGCCGAAGACGCTGATCGCGCCGCCAGTCGGTCGCGCCAGCCCGGTGGCGCAGTGGATCAGCGTCGACTTGCCGGCACCGTTCGGCCCCAGCAGCCCGAACAGCTCCCCCGGCTTGATCTCCAGCGAGACGCCGCGCAGCGCCTCGACTCCGGTCGGGTATCGCTTGGCGAGGTCCTCGATCTGAAGTGCGTTCATCGACGGCAATCTAGGGGACCGGGCACCTCGGCCACCGGCGCCCGCGTGACGTGCCGTCGCTTAGGTACCCATACTGGCCCCTAAGCGACGGCACGTCACTGGCGGAGAGAGCGCAGTACTGACTGGGCGGCGTGGTAGCCGTTCATCCCGTGCGCCCCGGGGGCCGGCGGGGTGGCAGCCGAGCAGATGAAGACGCCGGGGATGCCGGTCGCGTAGGGATCGAGCGCGAAACGCGGCCGGGTCAGCGTCTGCAGCGGCGTGTTGGCGCCGGTGATGATGTCACCGCCGACGTAGTTCGGGTTGTAGGAGGCGAGGTCCGCCGGGGTGCGGACGTGGCGGGCGAGTATCCGCTCGCGCAGACCGGGGGCAAAGCGTTCGATCTGGTCGAGCAGCGCCTCGGTGGCGTTGCCGTCATAGCCGTGGGGAACGTGGGCGTAAGCCCAGACCGGGTGGACGTCGCCGCGCGAGCGCGAGGGGTCGGCAAGGTACTGCTGGCAGAGGAGGACGAAGGGCCGCTCCGGCATCCGGCCGCAGTCGATCTCCCGTTCGGCGAGGGCGATCTCCTCGAAGGAGCCGGCCACGTGCACGGTTCCCGCCCGCGCCGAGACCGGATCGGTCCAAGGCACGCCGCCCTCGACCGCGAGGTCGAGCTTGAAGGCACCGGGACCATGCTTGTAGCGACGGTAGGCCCGGGCAACCCGCTGGGGCAAGCGCTCGCCGGCAATATCGACAACGGCGCCTGGGGCGAGGTCGAGAACGACGGCGTCGGCAGCGGGCAGCTCGTCCAGCGAGCGCACCGGCCGGCCGGTCTCGATCCGGCCGCCGTGCTCCAGTACGACCGCCGCCATGGCATTCGCGATCGCTTGTGAGCCGCCGCGGGCGACCGGCCAACCGTTGTGGTGGCAGGCACAGGTCAGCGCCACACCGGCGGCCGAGCTGAACGGGCGCGAGAACGGGCTGAAGGAGTGGGCGGCGGTGCCGCCGAATAGGGCGCGGGCCTCGGCGGTCGGCAAGGCGCGCGCCAACATCGCCGTCGGGGTCATCGCCCACAGACCGAAACGAGCCAGGCGGATCGGGTGCCGCGGCAAGTGCAGCAGCGGCTGCATGAAGTCGTCGCTGATCGCGCCGAAGTGCTCCGCAGCGGAGCCGAACAATCGCTTCCAGGCCCCGCCGGCGGGACCAAGTCCGGCGGCCGTCTTCTCGATCGAACGATGCATCACGGCGGCGCTGCCGTCGTCGAGGGGATGGCTGACCTCGATCTCGGGCCAGGCCCACTCAAGCCCGTGCCGCTCCAGTCCGAGCGAGGTCAGCGCTGGCGAGCCGGGAGAGAACGGGTGCGACGCCGAGCAGTCGTCGTGCAGCAACCCAGGCAAGGTCAGTTCGCTGGTGCGAGTGCCGCCGCCGACCGTCGCGGCGGCCTCGATCACCGTCACCTCCACCCCCTGCACAGCCAGCGTCGCGGCAGCGGAAAGGCCGTTGGGGCCGGCCCCGATGACGATCGCAGCACTCATGTCGGCGATGCAGTGCGCGCCGCCGTGACCGGCTCGACCGGGAACGGGCGCTCGTCAAGCCAAGGCTGGCGTTCGACCATGTCGGCGACGTTCACCCAACCCTCATCGACCAAGCCGGTCGCGGCGTCGAAGATCCGGTAGCGCTGGCGCTGCACGTGCGCTGCCTGGGACTCAAGCACGACGACCCGGACCTCACCCGGGGCAAACCGGCAGTGCTCCTGGATCGCCGCCAAGAGGCGCTGGTCGTGGAAATGGCCATCGCCGAAGTTGTAGCCGAGCACCACGCCGGCGACGAGCTCACCCTCGCGCACCGCGTAGTCCTCAACGTCGTCTACAGCCCGCTGGACGAGGCCGTTGAGGGCGCGCCCGTGCGAGTGCATCGAGCGGAAGGCGAGGCCTTTGTAGACCAGGACGTCGATCAGCTCGGGGTCGTAGAACTTGGTCAGCTGCTCGGTGACGATCGGCGCCGGCTTGACCAGCTCGCTGTCGAGCTTCGCCTCGGCACCGCTGTCTTCGCGGAACAACCACTGGCTCGTCGCCCAGTTGCCGGCGTAGTAACGCATCGAAGGCAGGAAGGAGACGAGGTCGGGACGGAAGTTGCCGAGCACCGGCAGGCCGACGCAGGTGACAGCGAGAATCGCCAGCAACAGCGGATCGTCGACCGTCGAGAACGACGTCGAGCCGTAGTGGCCGAAGAGGAAGAGCAGGCCGAAGATCATGAAAATGTTCCACTCCAGCGGCACCGCCAGGGGGAAGGTAGAGAGGATGTGGAGGTGGAAGATCACCATCCCGGCGACGGCGATCGTGCCGATCACACCACCCTGAGAGACGAGCAGGATCAGCGGCAGGGTGAACTCCACCACGGTGCCTAGGTGGGCGGTGAGGGCGCCTATCGAGGAGGGCCGCAGATCTTCTGGATGGTTGCGGTAGAGGCGCCGCTTCGCCGCCCGCCAGCGGTTCCACGGGGTATTGCTGATCATCACCGTGACCACAAAGGGGAAGTGACGGTTCAGCTTCGAAGAGGCGGCGCCCCACCATATACAGACGAAAACAAGCTGGGCGGCGATGATCATGTTCGTCAGTGGGAAGAGGAAGATGATCGCGAGGTTGCCGTAAATCTCCGCCCGGGCAGCCAGGAAGGGGACCTTGTCGCGCAGACCGAGAAGGGCA
Organism: uncultured Solirubrobacterales bacterium; assembly: GCA_963703175.1. GTDB lineage: Bacteria > Actinomycetota > Thermoleophilia > Solirubrobacterales > 70-9 > VRUE01. The sequence goes on along the minus strand of OY969794.1, from coordinate 1,856,383 downwards.
AGGAGGACAAGGAGCACACCGACCGCGACCGGGTCGAGACGGCCGGCGGTCGCGGCGGTGGCGTCGATCCCATCTGACAGCAGCAGATTGAGCGCGGCGGCGATCAACCCGGCGTAGAGCAGTACATCGAAGATCGTGCGCCGCGTCCCGCGCGTGAACGGCACCTGGTCCGGCCAGGGCGGCAGCCGCGTCGTGCCCGGACGCAACCAGTAGAGCACCCCGCCGATCATCGGCGAGAAGCGCAAGGTCAATGGCAGTGAGCCGGCGCCGAGGCCAAGCACCTCCCACAGCATCGTCCAGATCACCGCCTTCTGGAAGACGATCGGTTCGGTCCACCAGCTACCGAGGTCGCCGAGTCCACCCAACCCAGCCGTCGTCGCCGAGATCAGCAGCAACCCACCCCCGGCGTAGAGGACGAGCTTCACCACGTAGAGCAGATAGACGAAGGTCGGCGTGCCGAAGCCGTTCAGCGCCCAGTCTTGGGCTAGGACCTTGATCCGGTTGAGATGGGGACGGCGTTTCCATTCGTCGTACTCGAATGGCGGTGGGGTGGGTTGGATGAAGCCCATTTGTTGAGCCTATCCGGGCAGGGCTTTCACTTAACTTTTTCGGTGGATCGCCAGCGGGCTGACGCCCGGGGCCTGCACCGAAAAAGTACAAGACGTTTCAGCCCTGCCCGGATAGGCTCTCTCGGTGACCGTCAGCAAGCGTCCGCTACTCGTCGTCGATACGCCCTCGATGTTGTTTCGCGCTTTCTACGCGCTGCCCGACTCCATCCTCGGAACGGATGGGAAGCCGGTGAATGCTCTGCTGGGCACTGCCAACCTTGTGTTGAGGGAGATTGAAGTGCATGGGCCGCGGGCGGTTGTTCTTTGCTTCGGCCCGGATGCCGCTTCGTACCGAACCGAGCTGTATCCCGCCTACCACGCGGAGCGCGAGGCGGCGATGCCCGACGATCTCTCGCCGCAGTTCGCCGCGGCCCGCGACTTCTTCTCGGCCTTCGGCTGGACGGTCGCGACCAGCGACTCGCTCGAGGCCGACGACCTGCTCGGCACCTACGCCCGCCGCGAGGCCGAGGCCGGCGGCCACGCGCTGCTGATGACCGGCGACCGCGACATGTACCAGTGCGCCGGCGAGCGAGTCACGGTCCTCTACGTCAAGACCGGCGGCGGCAAAGGCGCCGAAGAGATGGGGCCGGCCGAGGTGCGCGAGCGTTATGGCATCGACCCGGAGCTGGTCCCGGACTTCATCGCCCTGCGCGGTGACCCCGCCGACGGCCTGCCCGGCGCCAAGGGCGTCGGTCCCAAAACCGCGGCCGAGCTACTTCGCAAGCACGGCTCGCTGGAGGCGATCCTCGACAACGCGATCCGAGAGACCCGCCCGAAACTGCGCGCCGCGCTGATCGACGCCCGCGAGGATCTGCTCGCTTTCAAGGACATCGCCACCTTGCGCGACGCCGGAGTCGACCCTCCCCCAGACCGCGCTACCGACTGGACCGGCGCCGGCGCAGCCGCCCGCGAGCACGGCATGAACCGCCTCGCCGAGCGCCTCGAAGCGAACGCCGCCTGAAGCGCAGCCGACATTCACCCCACCAGAGGTGGGTCGATGTCGGATGCGTCTAAGCCCGGTGCTCCGGGTTTGGAAAGTCGAAGCGGCAGCCGGCGTCCCACTCGGGGCGCTGGTTGCCATATGCGGGAATGCCACCGGCGTCCTTGAGCATCCGCGCCAGGTGGAGCATGTTCCAGGCGGCGAAGGTGGTGTTGCGATTGGTGAAGTCGTTCTCCGGCCCGCCCGAGCCTTCGTCCAGATAGGACGGGCCTGGGCCCGCCTCTCCGATCCAGCCCGAATCGGCCTGCGGCGGGATCGTGTAACCGAGGTGCTGCAGCGAGTAGAGGGTGTTCATCGCGCAGTGCTTGACCCCGTCCTCGTTGCCAGTCACCAGGCAGCCGCCGACGCGGCCGTAGTAGGCGTACTGGCCGGCGTCGTTGAGCAGGTGCGAGTTGCCGTAGAGGCGCTCGACGATCTGGGTCGCCACCGAGGACTTCTCCCCCAGCCAAATCGACATGCCGAGAACGAGGATGTCCGCCGCCATTACTTTCTCGAAGAACGCCGGCCACTCGTCGCTCTCCCAGCCGTGTTCGGTCATGTCTGGCCAGACCCCGGTGGCAATCTCGTGGTCGACCGCGCGGATGCACTCGACCGCGACCCCGTTGCGGCGCATGATCTCCATCGAGATGTCCATCAACCCCTGCGTATTGGACACCTCAGGGCTGCGCTTCAGCGTGCAGTTGATGAACAGCGCGCGCAGATCCGAGTAGTCGGTCTCACTGCCTTCGCACAACTCGGCCTGCTTTCGGGTCAGGTCCGTCACGGGCTAGCCGGCTTCGACCACTTCGATCGTGCCGTGCATCGTCGGGTGGATCGAGCAGATGTAGTCATAGGTGCCGGGCTGCTTGAAGGTCTCAGACTTGAGCTTGCCTTCCTCGATCGCACCAGTGTCGAAGCTGCCGTCGTCCGCGGTCGCCGTGTGTGCCACCGAGTCCTTATTGATCCAGGTCACCTTGCCGCCTTCCTCGATCGTCACCGGGTCGGGGTTGTAGGCGTAATCCTCGATCTCAACCTTGGCCGAGCGGACCGCGTCGCCGCTAGGCGCCGGCGCATTGCCGGTATTGGAGTCGTCGCCAGTCTCAGTCTCCGTGGTCGTGCCGTCCTCCGTCACAGTCGTCGTTGCGGTCGAGTCGGACGCGCTGCCATCGCCGTTGTCGTCACCCCCGCCACAACCGCCGAGGCCGATCAGACCGATTGCCGCGCATAGGGCGATAACTGGAAGCAATGCCTTGGTTCGCATGCGCCCAAGTTACCCCCTCGCCCGGAACGCAACCAAATGCTCAGGCAGCGACCTTCTCGGCGCGACTTCGCACAGGCGTTCCACTCGAGAACCGCATGGCGCCGTCGTCGATCCGGCCGCGGCGGATCGTGCGGATGTCGACGACGTAGTTCTGACGCAGCTTCCAGGGCTCCTTCGAACCTTGTTTGGGGAACTGGTCGAGCGAGCGCTGCACGTAGCCAGAGGTGAAGGTGAGCAGTGGCTGCTCGCCGACCGACGGGTCGACCTCCGGGGCAGAGCGCTCGTAGCCGTGGGCGTCCATGTGGTTGAGCAGACGACAGACGTACTCGGAGGTGAGGTCCGCCTTTAGCGTCCAGGAGGAGTTGGTGTAGCCGACGGTGAAAGCCATGTTCGGCACACCGCTCAGCATCATGCCCTTGTAGGCCATCGTGCTGGGCACATCGACCTCCTTGCCGTCGACCGTGAGCGCCATCCCGCCGAGGAAGAGCAGGTTGAGCCCGGTCGCGGTGACGACCACGTCGGCCTCCAGCTCCTCGCCGGACTCGAGCTCGATCCCGCGCTCGGTGAAGGTGGCGATCTTGTCGGTGACGACCGTGGCTTCGCCCTTGGAGATCGCCCGGAACAAGTCACCATCCGGCACCAGGCACATGCGTTGGTCCCAGGGGTTGTAGCGGGGTTTGAAGTGCTTGTCGACGTCGTAACCCAGCGGCAGCGAGCGTTTGACGCCCTTGCGAATCCAGCGCTTGATCAGCTCCGGCCGGCGGCAGCTGAGCTGGTAGAAGATCGCCTGCCTGAGGACGTTCTTCCAGCGCACCACGGCGTAAGCGGCGCGCTCTGGGAGACGACGACGCAGCGTAGTGGCAATCCCGTCCTCAGCCGGCAGCGAAGCGATGTAGGTGGGGGAGCGCTGCAGCATCGTCACGTGGGCCGCCTTCTTCGCCATCGCCGGCACCAGCGTCACCGCGGTCGCGCCACTGCCGATCACGACCACGCGCTTGCCGCTGTAGTCGAGGTCCTCGGGCCAGTGCTGGGGGTGGATGACCAGCCCCGCGAAGCGGTCGATTCCCTCGAACTCCGGCGTGTAACCCTCGTCGTAGCGGTAGTAGCCGCTGCAGCCCCAGAGGAAGTTGCAAGTCAGCTGCACCGTCTCGCCGCTTTCGGTGCGTTCCACCTCGACCGTCCAGCGCGCGTCGTCACTCGACCAGGCGGCGGCGACTACACGGTGGTGGAAGCGGATATTGGCCTCGATCCCGTCGTCGCGCGCGGTCTCTCGTACGTACTCGAGGATCGAGGGTCCGTCGGCGATCGACTTGGCGGCGGTCCACGGCTTGAAGCGGTAGCCGAGCGTGTGCATGTCGGAATCCGAGCGGATACCGGGATAGCGGAAGAGGTCCCAGGTGCCGCCGAGGTCGCCGCGTGCCTCGAGGATCGCGTAGCGCTTACCCGAGCAGCGCTCCTGCAGGTGCCAGGCGGCGCCGATCCCGGAGAGGCCGGCGCCGACGATCAGGACGTCGAGATGTTCGTGCGAACCGTCGCTCACGGGGACGCCGATTTTTGCAGACTGGCTAGTCAGCCAGTGTGACGAGGCGCATATCGAGCCCAAGTCCACTTAAAGTAATCGAGCTAGGACATGGAGCCAGCGACGACTGCCGACAGCGCAAACTCAGCTTCGCCTCAAGTATGGGTAGTGCGAGCCGGCGAGGGAGGCCGGTACGCAAACGAGTTCGAGCAGCTCGGGCTCGTCGGCATCGGCTTCAACGAAATCGGTGATGTCACCGGCATGGACCGCAACATGCTGTTTGACCACGCTCGCGATCTACTCGGAAGCCGAGGCGGGAATGTGGCCGGACAGATCCATCGCTTCGCCAACGTGATGAAAACCGGCGACCTGGTCGCGGTTCCCGACGGCGGTACGCGAGAGCTGCTCTGCGGACGAGTCGCGGGGGAATACGAACATCGGACCAGCCCACCAATCGCCCACTACCACCGTGTGCGCAAGGTCGATTGGCTCGGCCGGCGCAACCGCGATCCACTTCCCGACCGCATCCTCTTCTCCCTCGGCTCTCTCCTCACCGTATTCAAACCATCCGGCCAAGATCGCCTCGCCCGCTTCCTCGAAGACGGCAGTGTCCCGGCTGAAGCTGCAGCCGAAGAAAAGCATTCCCCGGACGCTGACAGCGAGGATTCTTCACCGACGAGCGCTCGCGAACAGGAGGCCCGTAACCGCGAACTGATCGGCAAGAAGATCGCTCAACTCGGATGGGAGGAGACCCAAGACCTCGCCGCAGGCGTCCTGCAGGCGCTCGGCTACGCAACCGAGGTAGCAGCTGCCGGGGCCGACGGCGGTGTCGATATTCGTGCCTGCCGCGATCCACTCTTCCTCCATCCGCCGATCGTCAAAGCCCAGGTCAAAGCCAAGCCGACGACGAAGATTTCGACCGACGAGATTCGCCAGCTCAACGGCCTTGTCGATCGCACTGCCGAGCGGGGGATCTTCATTGCAACCGGCGGCTTCACGAACCCATCGATACTCGAGGCACAACAGATGGGCATACAGCTCTGGGACCTCGAGCGCCTCGTCGCGCTTTTTCTGGATTCCTATCCTGACTTGGACGAAGGCACCCAGGAGCTGGTGCCGTTGCGACAGATTTGGGTCTTGGAGGACTCCGAAAAGGAGTAGACCTACCGACCGACGCGGTACCTGAGGTGAGTCACCTCAGGCGTATCGACGACCAGGATCGGCTCCAGCTCTAGGCCCGTGCCGGCACCGCCCTCGAAGAGGCGGGTACCACCGCCGAGAAGGATCGGCACGACGTTCAGCTGCAGCTGGTCGACATGGCCAGCCGACAGGTACTGGCCGCCGACGTCGCCGCCGCCGCCGATCGTCACGTCCAGGTCGCCCGCCACCTCCCTAGCCTGCGCCAGCGCCGACTCGATGCCATCGGTGACGAAGGTAAAGGTCGTCCGGCCGAGCATCAGGGGCTCGCGCTCGTGGTGGGTGAGGACGAAGACCGGCATCTTGAACGGCGGTTCGTCCCCCCACCAGCCTTGCCAGGGATCGTCCCCCCACGGCCCGGGGCCGCCGCCGAACATACCGCGGCCCATGATCACGGCGCCGACCCCACTCTGCGCTTCCTCCATCAGCGGAGTACTCGCGTTTACCTCTCCGCCCTCGTAACCGTGAGCTTCGCGCCAGACGGCGAGCTTGACTACCCACTCGTGTAGCTGCTCGCCGCCTTCGCCCAGCGGGTGTTCCTCGCTCTGGTTCGGCCCGGCAACATAGCCATCGAGCGAGATCGAGATCTCGAATCTCAGCTTTGGCATCGGTCGCTCACTCGTAAGGCGCGTAGCGGTTGTGCAGCATCAGGTCGTTGCCGTCAGGGTCGGTGAAGAAGGCCATATGGCAGACACCGGTGTCGAAAATGTCGCCGCTGAACTCGACACCCTTCGCCTCCAGCTCGGCCCGGGCCGCGGCGACGTCATCTACGTGCAGCGCCGGGTGGGCGTTTTTCTGCGGTGCGAACTCCATGCCCATTTTCGCCGGCTCCCAGATGCCAAAGCAGGTGTCGCCGGCCCAGAATTCGAACTTCCCGTGCTCGTCCGGCCGCAACCCCAGCGTCTCGACGTAGAAGCGCCGCGAGCGCTCGCTGTCCTGTGACGGAATTCCGATGAAATCGGTCTTGGTGATCATGCGCCCTCCAATGCCGAGCGAGTCAGAGTGAGAGTTCTCTCAGAATACCCGCCGTCGGATCTCTAAACCGGCTGCTTCGAAGACACCTATTTGACGATCGTGAAGCTCAACGACGCCGCTGCCGAGCGTTTGCCCTCGGCGTTGGTGGCAGTTATCTGAAGCGTGTAATGCCCGGGCTGCAGCTTCTTGCCCGCAGCTATACGACCTGCGAAGCGGACCTGGTTCACGCCCTCGTGCCCGCTGACGGGAAGCGTGCCGACCAAGCGCGGGCAGTGGGGCTTGCCTTTGGCTTTGGGACTCGGCGGGCGACATTTGCCTTTGACCTTGCGCCCAGCGGATTTGCCGGTGAAGGCCAGTTCGACATCCGCTTTCTCGTTCAGCGTGAACGAGAAGGTCGTGCCCACCGGCAGACCTTTCGCTTTTTTGCTGATCTGGGGCAACGCGTTGCCGGCACGCCACGTCTTTGCCGATTGGCTGACAGCGGTAAGGGCGGGTGGCGGCAGGGGCGCGGCCACGGGCAGGGGCGCGGCCACGACCGTGTAGCTGACGCTCCTGCTTGCCGTGCTGCCATCGGTGTCTTTGGCGTCGACGGTGAAGCTGTGATGTCCGAGAGTCGCCGTGTCCAGCCCGGCGCCGTTCGCAACCGGACCGGAACAGGTCGCGATGCCGGCGCCGTCTTGCGCGCTGCAGGAGTACGCGGCCGTGACCGCCTGGCCCTGGGTGTAGGTCCCGCCGTCGGCGGGCAAAGCGATCTCAACCAAGGGGGGTGAGGTGTAGGTGATTTTCACCTGCGGCGGGGGTGCCGGCGAGGTCAGGGACTGAGTGCCGCCCGCCGGTACCAGTGATGAACCGCCCCCGCCACCGCCGCCGCCGGTTATTACGCAGCCGGCACCAGCGCCGCCGCCGCCGTAGTAGCCACCGCCACCGCCACCGCCACCGCCGCCACTGCCGCAACTCGTTTCGCCGCCGCCGCCGAGACCCAGCTGGCCGGCGGCGCCGCCTCCTTCTCCAATTCCGATTCCGAGCGATCCACCTTCGCTCTGCGTGCCGGCGCCACCGCCACCGTTACCGCCTCCGCTGGTTTCTCCACCTTCTTCAGCCGCGCCACCGGTGCCACCACCTTCGGCTTCGCCGGTCCCACCCCCGCCTCCACCGCCACCGGCGACGATCAGCCGGGTGTCGGGCGAGAGGCCAGAAGAACGGAGTGCAGTGCGGATATCCGAGGCACCACCGCCACCGGCAGCGACAGGGCTGCCGCCCCCGCCGCCCGCTGCGCCGCCGTTGAAGCCGGCGCCGCCGCTGTCCTGTCCGTCGCCGCCGACCTCGACGTAGAGCGTCTGACCCGACGTGACCTGCAGATCCGCTTTGACCTGGTCTCCGACCCCTCCAGGAGACCCACTGTCCCCGCCGCTGCCACCGATGACGAGGACATGCAATTTGGAGACACCCGCCGGGACAACAAAGGTCTGCTCGGCGCCGGTGAAGGTGAACGTCTGGGTCACTGCCTGGGCGGGTGCGGCAGCCAAGGCAAACGCCAGAATTGCTGCGCAGACCGCAGACACGAATACCGCGCGACCGGCCCGGCTGCGGAGAGGGCGAAGATCGGATCGATGGCAAGGCATGGTCAGACGGCGACAATCCCACAGCAACCGGATGAAGTCAATGCTCCAATCGAGCCGGACTACGGGAAGTCGCTAAGCGAGCGTGAGCGCGTGGGCGTGCTTCGGATCGACCTTGCCGTCGATCACGTCCAGATAGGCATCGCGGACGGCGTCGAAGCCCTCGCCGGGGATCGTCTCCAGCCAGCCGCCGGTCCACTCACAAAACGGGTGCCAGGCTTCGGCGACACGAGTCTCGAGGTCTGCGCGGCCCCAGTCCTCGGCGCGCTTGACGACGCGGTCGGGGGCAAAGAAGAGGGTGGGCACCGGCCCGGGGAGATCCCCTGCCCCGGCCCCAAGCTCCTCCCAGTGGGTAGCGCCAACCGCCATGCTGTGGATGAGCTCGTCGCCGTAGTGAGAGTGGACAACGCGGCGAACGTCCCCATCGCCGGCAATGTCGACAAAGGTGGCGGGGCCACGCTCAAGCGAGTCGATCGCGTCGTAGGTGACCGTGCGGTCGTAAATCCCCAACCCCTCGACGAACTCGGCGCTACGCGGCGAGGTCAGCCCGACGAGCTCGACGCCGTCCCGCTGGGCCAGCATGAATGCGGCAGCGATCGCGGTCTTGCTCGAAGCGCTGGAGATCAGCACCGGCCCGCGCGTCGCCAGGCCCTCGTCGTCGAGCTGATCGTCGATCAAGAACGAGGTGAAAAAGAGCGGCCGCAGCAGCATCTGGATCTCCTCGGTGTCGGGCCGGTAGAACGTGTCGGCCCCCGTTATGAGGTAGCGGTGGTAGGCAGAGGGCAGCGCAGCCCTATGCGGCGAGCCATCGACGAAGCCGGCCTCGCTGACATCGGCCGGAGTCACTACAAGATGCGAGGAAGGCGGTAAGTACCCGTACACCCGGGTGCCGGACTCCACGCCCGCCGCCTCGCTGTGCTCGACCTCGGCGAACCCCCACATCGGCACTCGGCCCCAGCCTTCCTCGGTGGGGAAGAAGTCCCAGTAGGACATCGCCTCACCGAAGACCGCGTAGGTGATGTTGTTGGCGGTCAGGCCAAAGGTGTCGACCCGCAGCAGCGCCTGACCCGGCTCAAGCTCGGGTGGCGCGGAATCCGCGACACGGCACTCACGCAGATCGTCACGCTTGACGAGGAAGTCGGTCATCGGCACTTGGATCTTCTCACGTCATACTCCGCACTCAGGTGGAGGGTTCGCAAGCAGACACAAAGACCGTTCTGGTCACGGGAGGCTCGGGCTTCCTCGGCGGCTGGTGCGTGGTCGAACTGTTAAAGCGCGGCTGTCAGGTGCGCACCACGGTGCGCGACCTCGCCCGCGAGGCTGAGGTCCGGGCCGCAGTGGCGACGCAGACCGATGCCGACGACCGGCTCGCGGTGCTTGCCGCCGACCTGACCGGGGACCAGGGCTGGGAGCAGGCGATCGCCGGGTGCGACTACGTCCTCCACGTCGCCTCGCCCTTCCCGCCGGTGCAGCCGAAGGATCCCGACGAGCTGATCGTGCCGGCGCGTGACGGAACCCTGCGCGTCCTGCGAGCGAGCCTCGACGCCGGCGTCGAACGAATCGTCGTCACCTCCTCGGTGGCGGCGATCACCGGCGGCGATAAACCCGCATCTGGGCCGTTGACCGAGCAGAACTGGAGCGACCCGGACAACCCGAACCTCTCGCCGTATGCCTGCTCGAAGACGATCGCCGAGCGGGCGGCCTGGGACTTTATGCGCGAGCAGGGTGCGATCGAGAAGCTGGCGACGGTCAACCCCGGCGCGATCATCGGTCCGCTTCTGAGCGACGATCGCTCCTTCTCGCTGCAGGCAATCGAGCGGCTGTTGGGGGGCATACCCGGCGTGCCGCGAATCGGCTTCAGCTTCGTCGACGTGCGCGATGTCGCCGACCTGGAGATCAGGGCGATGACCGCCCCAGAGGCGGGTGGCGAGCGCTTTATCGCGTCCGAGCGCTTTATGTGGATGGCCGACGTCGCCGCCGTTTTGCGTGACCGGCTTGGCGACCAGGCAGCCAAGGTCCCGACTCGCTCGGTGCCGAAGCTGCTCGTGCGAGCGATGGGGATCTTCGATCCCGGCATCCGCTCGATCGTTGGTCAGCTCGGCAAGAAAAACGAGCTCTCCAGTGAGAAGGCGAAAACCCGCCTCGGTTGGTCTCCCCGCCCGATCGAGGACACGATCGCCGAGTGCGGCCAAAGCCTGCTCGACAACCGGGCCAAAGCTTAAAAGAGCCAGAGCCGCCCGAAGACGGCCCTGGCCAGGTGCTTGGAACGAACGCGGGAACAGCGCACGGGTGGGACAAGACCCGCCTCCCTAACGATCGTCGGTGCCCGGGGTGGATTCCACCGGGCGCCCAGACAAGTGCGCGCCTAGCGGCCCGGCACCTCCAGAGTCCCCTCAAGCATGTGAATCAAGTTAGGACCACCTCCTTTCTCTGGTCCTCCGATTGAAGCAAATGGATCAGTCCGACCGCCGGCCGCTCCTCCCAAAGCTGTCGATTTAGCGACTTCCCGTTCGTCTAATAGGGGACCATCCCCGAAAAGGAGGAAGCGATGAAGTACATGCTGTTGATCCACCAGGGCACGACCCCGACGCCCCACGACCCGGACGCCTGGGGGCGCCTCTCAGAGGACGAGCAGAAGGCCGTCTACGCTGACTACCAGGGGATCAACGAAACCCCCGGGGTCACTCCCGGCGTGCAGATGCAGCCACCGGAGACGGCAACCACCGTCCGCGTCGAGGACGGCAAAGCGCTGACTACCGACGGCCCCTTCGTCGAGACCAAGGAGGCGCTCGGCGGCTACCTCTTCTTCGAGGCCGACGACCTCGACGCAGCGATCGAGCTCGCCGCACGGATCCCGGCGGCCCGCCTCGGCGGGGCGATCGAGGTGCGCCCGATCGTGGAGCGGTAGCGATCCTCGAGCAGACCTTCCGCGACCAGTGGGGACGCGTCCTCGCTGCCCTGATCGGCTTCCTCGGCGACATCGACCTCGCCGAGGAAGCTACCCAGGAGGCCTTCGCCGCCGCCGCGGAGCGCTGGCCACGGGAAGGCGAGCCCGCCAACCCCAACAGCTGGCTGGTGACGACGGCACGCAACCGGGCGATCGACCGCGTGCGACGCGAGCGCACCCTGGCCGAGAAGACCCGCCTGCTCGATCTGCCCAAGACCACCAAGGTGGAGACGCCGGAGTCGACGATATTCCCGGACGAGCGCCTCGAGCTGGTCTTCACCTGCTGCCATCCGGCGCTCTCGACCGAGGCGCAGGTGGCGCTCACCCTGCGCACGCTCGGCGGCCTCAGCACCGCTGAGATCGCCAGCGCTTTCCTCGTCCCCGAGCCGACGATGGCGCAGCGGCTGGTGCGGGCGAAACGCAAGGTCAAGGCCGCGGGCATTCCGTTCCGCGTTCCCCCCGACCACCTGCTGCCCGACCGCATCGCCGCCGTGCTGGCGGTCGTCTACCTGATCTTCAACGAGGGCTACGGCGGTCGCGACGAGCTGATCGGCGAGGCGCTGCGGTTGGGGCAGGCGCTCGCCGAACTGATGCCCGACGAGCCGGATGTGCACGGCCTGCTGGCGATGATGCTGCTGCTCGACGCCCGCCGCGAGGCGCGCTTTGCGGGCGAGGAACTGGTCTTGCTCGAAGACCAGGACAGCTCGCTCTGGGATGAGGAGAAGATCGCCGCGGGCCGGGCGGCGCTCGACCGCGCTTTCGCTCTACGTGGCCGCGGCCAATACGTAGTCCAGGCGGCGATCGCCTCTTTACATGCCAACGAGCCACGCGACTGGCCGCAGATAGCCGCTTTGTATGGAGAGCTGGCCAAGCTGACCAACTCGCCGGTGGTCGAGCTGAACCGGGCGGTAGCCATCGCCGAAGCGGACGGCCCCGAGGCCGGCCTGGCGATAGTCGACGGTCTCGAGCTGGAGGACTACCGCTACCTCCACTCCACCCGCGCCGAGCTCCTCCGCCGCCTCGGAAGGACCGATGACGCCCGCCGCGCCTACCGTCGCGCTCTAGAGCTGGTCGACGACGACGCCGAGCGGCGCCTGCTTGAGCGGCGCCTGGCGCAGCTCGGCGCGCCGGCCTAACTCCCGACCTCGAGCTCGCCTTCACATCTGCCTCCCCACCCTGTGGTACAAGTCGGCGGACGCAAAGCGCGCAACGTGTCGCCTACCCGGGGAGCCGCAAGAAAATGGATGCCGATTCAATCGAGATGGGACCGATCGACTACCTCATCGTCGAGTGGCCGGGACGTCAGCCCAATGGCGAGGCCGTTCCGCACCTGATCGACCTCGTCGATCGAGGCCTGATCAAGATCCTCGACCTCGCCTTCATCGCCAAGGACGGGGACGGCTCGGTCGCCGCCCTCGAGATCTCGGAGCTCGGGCAACAGGTGGAGGAGTTCGCGACGTTCGCGGGCGCAGCCTCGGGCCTGCTCTCCGACGAGGACATCACCGAGGCGGCGCAGGCCCTCGAGCCCGGGACCTCAGCGGCGCTGCTCGTCTACGAGAACAGCTGGGCAGGACCGTTCGCCGCCGCTGTCCGCCGCTCGGGCGGCCAACTCGTCGCCAGCGGACGCATACCGGTCGAAGACGTCTTGGCCGCGCTCGACGCCGCCGAGTCGGCGGCCTGACCAACTACGAAAGGAGCGATCGATGCCAGGACTACTCAGAGGGGTCGCGCGAACGGCGGCTATAGCCGGTACCGCAACCGCGGTCAGCAACCGTGTGTCTCGCCGCCAGGGGCAACGCTGGGGGGCCCAGGAAATGCAGCAAGCCCCTGAACAGCCGCCGGCGCCGGCGGCGCCCACTCCCCCGACGGAGCAGTCAACGATCGAGCAGCTCAAAGAACTCGCCGCGCTCAAAGACCAGGGCGTCCTGACCGATGAGGAGTTCGCGGCCCAGAAGGCCAAGATCCTCGGCTGAGCGGCAGCAGATTCGCTCAGGGCGAGGCGATCACGCGCTCACTAGCCCTGGGTGCAGAATGTCGGGATCGTGGCCCGGCATGACGGTGAGGCCCGCATCGCGCAGCTCGCGCAAACGGACCGCTGAGCGCCCCTGCTCCTCGTGATCGGCGGCGAATAGGGGGAAGCGGTGGTCGTCCAGCCCGCTGGCAAGGTGCGCGACATCGGCGCCGAGCACAAGGTCGCCGATGCGCACTGACTGATGGCCGGGCGTGTGCCCAGGGGTGAACAGGAGCTCGATCGAGCCGTCGCCGAGAAGATCGTGATCGCCGTCGACGAGGACGAGGCGTCGCTCCTCGCCAGTGTAATCCTGAGGAGCGTAGAAATTGCGCTTCACCATGTCGCGATCGCGCCCGGCGTCCCACTCGCGACGTTGGATCACCAGCGGGATCGACGTCGGCACGAGCGGCAGGCCGCCGACGTGGTCCCAGTGCAAGTGGGTGAGAACCACCATCGTCACGGTGTCGAGATCGACCTGTTCGGCAACGCTCATCTCCTGCTCGAAGCCGAACAGGCCGATCGCTTCCGATCCGTAAAAGGCCGCCGGGTCGGCAATCGCAGCCGGATTTAGGCCGGTATCGATCAGGATCCGCTCCTGGTCGGTCTCGATGACATAGGCAGGAACGGGGAAGCGGGTCTGCTGGCCCTCCGGCTCACCGCGACGCATGAGCGAGGCAGGCGCGGTGAACCAACCAACATTGAGAAGTTGAATCCGCATGACTAAGCCCTCTGGGTAGGCGGAGTCGGGATCCTAACCAAGCGAGGACCGCCGATGACCTGGGTGGTAGGTCCTCCCAATTAGTGAATCCGCCAGGCAAACGCATACGGCTGCGGGAAACGCGTGATCCGGTCCGCCCGGATGATGATCTCCGCATCGCCCGGCGGGATGTCGGTCCAGAGGATCTGCTCGACGTTATTAACCCGGTCAAAGCCGCGACCGGTGCCCATGTTGCCATGACGTTCGTCGCCATCTGCCGTCCGCAGGATCAAGTCGAGATCGTTCTGCAGCGCCTCGCCGGGCGGATCGGTCCACACAAGCGTGATCTTGAAAGTGGCGTGACCGGCGCTCTGAGTACTGACCCCCTCCTTGCCCTCGCCAGGCGAGTCCTCGGGAATCTTCACCGTGAACGTGTCTTCATCGCCCTGTTTGAGTGGGCCACCTTCGGTGAAGTCGCTGTTCGGATCATTACCGGCAATGATCACCGAGCCGGCGAGGTCGACGCGGCCGAAGCCGGAGTTGTTGTTTGGCGACGGGCCGGCCTCGCTTGGCGAGTACTGACCCGGCAGTTCGACGGTGCCGTTGATCAGCAGCGCCTTGATCAGGCCGGCGCTGGGCGCCGGCGTACCGTTTTTGCCCAGCGTCTCGCGCAGGACAGCGACACAACCGGCGACGAGCGGCGTCGCCATGCTCGTGCCGGTGTCGAAGAAGTAGGCCGGGTCGGAGGAGGAGCCAAAGGTATTGGACGGATTTGCAACCGCGCGCGAAAGCGTCGAAAGGATCGACGTGCCCGGCGCGACGACATCCGGCTTGAAGCGGCCCTCCTTGGTCGGCCCCCGGCTACTGAAGGCGCCCAGGCCATCGGGGTTGTCCGCCATCTGGTCGGAGGAGATCGGTTCGGCAGGGAAAGATTCGGGTCTTATCTGCTTGTACGACAGCTCGATGTGTGGCCGATTGCTCTCGCTGGCGCCGACCGTGATGCAGTTCTTTGCCGCCGACTGAGAACCGACCGACTGGGGGTCGATGCGACCGTTGCCGTCGCGGTCAATGCCATCGTTGCCGGCGGCGAAACAGATAACGAGGTCGGGGTGGTTCCAGACCGCGTCGTCGATCTCTTTGGCGCTTTGGTCGTAGGGCAACCCTGGTCTGGTCGCCCCCCACGAGTTCGTATGGACGCGTGCACCGTCGTCGCTGTATGGCGGTAGGAACAGGTCGTGCAGATCGGTCGGAATTCCGCCCAGACCGTCATTTGAGTCGAGCGTCGACTGCAGCACGAGCGTCGCCCGCGGGGCAGTGCCCTGGATCACCCCGCCCATCGAGCTCGAATTGCCGTCGCCGAGCACTGAGCCGGCTACATGCGTGCCATGCCCCGCCGGATCGTCCGCCTTGTTCGGGTCGCCACGGCCCAACCCGTAGAGACGAGCAACACGACCGGTGAAGGCCGGATGGACATCCGTGGTCGAGCCTTTGTCAAAGCCGGTGTCAGCAACGCAGACGACCTCCCCCTCGCCCTGGTATTCGGTGCCGGCGATCGTCACCTCGGCGTTCATGATCGGCCGTGCAACGTTGTTGAACAGCTTGCGCTCAGGCACCTCCTCGACGTGGTGAACGACGTCGAGCGAGGTGAGCGCCTCGAGCTGTGGCTCGGTGATAGAGAGGCGGACCTTGCTGCGGCCGGCCGAGAGCGCGTCTGGCGCGATGTCAGCAGCCGATGCGACCTCACCGGCGATCTTCTCCGGGTCGACGTCGTCGTGGACAACGACATCCACTTCGCGCGACTCGCCGGCAGGCCAGCCCGTATCGGGGGCGGCGGTCAGAGCTCGAACGCCCTCGGCCTCGCTGGGCCGCAACGCTGGAGCGAGCTTGAAGCCCTGCATGTAGACATTGGCCCAAAGAACGAATGGCAACGCACGGATCGGCGCAAGGTCAGTGGGCGCATAGCGGCACAAGTACGTGTTCTCAGGAACGTATTCCTGGATCTCAACGTCGAGATCGACAAGTTGTTGCTGTTGCTCCGGGGTGAGCGCACCGTCGGTCTGAATCAATACGTAGTTCGAATCATCAGCATCGACCGACTCGAGGGAGGCCGCCTCCAAACCGCGTGCCTGCGACAGCGGGTCAATCGAAACGCCGTTGAGCGTAATGCGTGCCATTGGCAATGCCTCCCGATCTAGTCTCTAGCCCATCGTGGAAGGAAAATTCTTTTTCATTCCACCTGCCATCTAGTAGATCATGGACACACATTAGTATTGTTAAAGAAAGGGATACGGTAAGGATGGCGCGCGGCGGGGACTCGCCCCAAGGAGCAGCTAGGTCTTAGTGGAACCTTCGAGATCCGAACCGGACTAGTCCAGGTATCTCGGGTTCGACGGGGCCAAGCACAAGCCGCCATCCTGCATAGAGAAGGATGAGACCGCCCGCAATGATGACCAGCAGTCGCAGGGTGCCAAGCCCTGAGGCCGCCTGATCGCGCGAGCTCGCAACGGGCGCGGCAGCCGCCGAGAGCGCGTAGCTGATGTTGTCGCCCTGAGGCGATGCGGATCGAGCCAAACGCGTTGCAGCGCCGACGTCCGCACGGGCGTTTTTGTCGTCGGCCGCCGGCGCGGCCGGGGGGTCCACCGAGGCGGTCCCGCTACTCTCCGGGGAAGTCGCTGGCTCCGCGTCCGCCGACGTCTCCGCGAACGTCGACGGAGTAGACGATTCCGGCTCGTAGTAGCTACTCGAGCCAGTGGGGTGCGAGGGTGCTCCGCCGGTTGACCCGGTCTGCTTGGTGCCGCCACCGCTGCCTAACGAGCTTCCACGTGAGGTCGGCGGAGCTCCATCGCTGGAGCGGTCCCCGTCGTTGGAGTCTTCCGTGGTGGCACCCGACGGGACCCAACCCGTCGAAGCCGGCGGGGTAGGGGCTTCGGGGGCGGCTTGTTCCGTCGAGCCGCTCGGAGTTTCGGTCGCGGTTTCTCCCGACGTTGAGCCGCTGGACTCTTCGCCGGCCGCCAGTGCACCTGCCGGCGCAACGATCAGAACCATGGCCGCAGCGGCGATCAAAAACCCTAGAACTCGATAGCGGCGCAACTTCCTCACCCGCGGCTCGTTTCGTTGATAGATCGAATAGGTAGACGGATATTCTAATTCGAAATGGGTAACACGGGGCGAAAAGTCGCTAGAAACGAAAAAAAGATGCGAATTTCTCTCCCAGCCGCGCTCGGAGGGCTGGCTAGCGGCGCGATGGCGACGGGCCTTGGTCTTTTGCTCGCGGTCACCGCCCCAGCCGCCACCCAGCCGACCCTGAGCGTCGAGGCCACCGATGCGATCGTCGGGCAAGCGATTCACGCAACCGCGCATCTTTCCGAAAGTCCAGACGCATCCGGAGAAATCTCCTTTGAAGTCTTCGGCCCCGGCGACTCCACCTGCTCTGGGCTTGCGCTGACCCCCGCTCCGGCTTCGGCCTCCGTAAGCGGCGAGGGCGAATATGCCTCAGGCGACTTCGTCCCACCCACCGCGGGGACTTACTACTGGAGCGCTCGCTACTCGGGCGACGAAGAAAACGAACCCGCCGAGGCGAGCTGTGCCGCGATCTCGAACGTAGGCAAAGCAACTCTCGACTTAGAAGGCAGTGCAAGTGCTGGCGCCGTGGGCACGGCGATTCACGACGAAGCGACCCTGACCGGAGGCTTCTCTCCGACCGGGGAAGTGACTTTCTCCGTCTATGGGCCGACCGACACCAGCTGCTCGATACCTCTGGCAACGGCGGCCGCATCGATCCAGGGCGGCCAATCCAGGTCCGCGGATTTCATCCCCCAGCAAGCTGGAGAATTCCGCTGGACCGTCGAATATGCAGGCGACGCGAATAACGAACCGGCCAGCTTGGCCTGCGGCGCCCAGAACCAGGCGTCGGCGGTGGGCAAAGCCTCACCGACCCTCGTGGGGCTGGCGAGCTCCGCCGTCAAAGTCGGCCAGCCAATCAACGACAGCGCGACCCTTGCCGAAGGCTTCCAAGCCAGCGGCCAGATCGTCTTCCGCGCCTACGGCCCGGGCAACCAGACCTGCACTGGCCTCCCCAAATATGAAGCCACCGTCACCGTCAACGGCAATGGCTCCTACTCCCCTGTTGGCTTCTCTCCGGTTGCGGGGCTGTATCGCTGGACCGTTGAATACGGCGGTGACGCAAACAACGATCCGGTCAGCTTGGCCTGCGGCGTTGCCAACCAAGCCTCGACCGTCAGCAAGGCCTCACCGACCCTTGTGGGGCTGGCGACCTCCGCTGTGAAAGTCGGCTCACCGATTACCGACAGCGCGACCCTTGCCGAAGGCTTCCAAGCCAGTGGCCAGCTCGTCTTCCGCGCTTATGGCCCGGGCAACCAGACGTGTGCGGGGGCTCCTCAATACGAAGACACCGTTGTCCTCAGCGGCAATGGCTCCTACTCCCCGGCTGGCTTCTCCCCGGCGGCGGGGCTGTATCGCTGGACCGTCGAATATGGCGGTGACGCAAACAACGAACCGGTCAGCTTGGCCTGCGGTGCCCAGAACCAGGCGTCGGCGGTGGGCAAAGCCTCACCGACCCTCGTGGGGCTGGCGAGCTCCGCCGTCAAAGTCGGCCAGCCAATCAACGACAGCGCGACCCTTGCCGAAGGCTTCCAAGCCAGCGGCCAGCTCGTCTTCCGCGCCTATGGCCCGGGCAACCAGACCTGCAATGGCCTCCCCAAATATGAAGCCACCGTCACCGTCAACGGCAATGGCTCCTACTCCCCGGCTGGCTTCTCACCGGTGGCGGGGCTGTATCGCTGGACCGTCGAATATGGCGGTGACGCAAACAACGATCCGGTCAGCTTGGCCTGCGGTGCCCAGAACCAGGCGTCGGCTGTCGGCACGATTGTTCTGACTCTGTCGGCTAGCGCAACTGGCGGCAAGATCGGTGACCCAGTCAAGGCCACGGCGACGATCGATGAAGGAGCGATCCCGACCGGACAGATCACGTTCAAGGCGTTCTTCCCCGACGACGCGAATTGCTCCGGCACCGCGGCTTTCAGCTCAGCGGTCGGGGCGTCGGGGAACGGCTCGTACCAGTCGGCCGCCTTCTCGCCCTCCCGGGTCGGCACCTTTCGCTGGACCGTCAGCTACTCGGGCGACGCAAACCACGCTCCGGCAGCGACTGGCTGTGGATCGGCGACGTCGAAGCTCTCTCAGGTGGCGCCGTCGATTACCGGGCAGATCCCGGAACGAGTCCAGGTTGGAACCTCGATCCGGGATACGGCGACGCTACAGGGCGGCTACGCGCCTGCCGGCACGATTACGTTTCGGATCTACGGCCCGGTCGCAGCGGGCTGCAATAAGCCGGTGCTCGTCAACACGGTCGCAATCGCCGGGAACGGCTCGTTTCAATCGGATCCGTTTGTTCCACGACGCCCAGGTCGCTACAGCTTCGTGGTCAGCTACTCGGGTGATGCCGCGAACCAAACGGCGATCGAGCAGTGCGACTCGGTCGGTCAAACTGTCCTGGTTCAGAAGCGAACGCCAAAAGTGAAGCCGCGCGCGCTCCTGATGAAGAACAGGCGGATCTCGATCCGTGCGCGGCTCTCGGGCGGAGCCTCCCCCTCCGGCGTGATCAACTTTCGCCTCTACGGGCCAGGTGATAAGCGCTGCAGACATAAGCCCGCATTCAGCGGCGGCATCACGGTCAAAAAGAACGGCAACTATCCCCTGGCTGAGTACATTGCGACCAAATCGGGCATGTATCGCCTCAGCGTCGGCTACTCCGGCGACGAACGCAACAAGCGATTCAAGGGCGACTGCACCAGCGCGCAGTCGATCCGAGTCCACTGACCGAGAAGAACGCGAAACAACCATGAGATGCTCGCTCGGGTCCGAAGTCTCATCAAGCAGGCCGACCCCGAAGTGGTCGAGGAGTGGAAATGGCGGGGCGCTCCAGTTTGGTATCACGCCGGAATGATCTGCACCGGCGAGACGTACAAGAGTCACGTCAAGATGGCTTCGCCAAGGGCGCCTCGTTGGATGACCCTTCAGGTCTTCAACTCCAGCCTCGAAGGCAACACCAGGCGTGCCATCGATTTCCACGAGGGCGACAAGATCGATGAGAAGGCGTTGAAGGCGCTCATTCGCGCCCCCGTGGAACTGAACACGTCCTCAGCCGACCGCTGACGGAGAGTCGAAGCTCCTGGGGCTCCTGGGCCGACGTACGCCGCTTTTACGTCGCGTGGGTGGGAGACCGAACCCAACTTGGACTCTTGGAAGCGCTCACCACCTGGTTCGGACCGCCTACTACGGCATAGCGCACACCGTTTCAAGCGGTTTCGCGAAATGCGAGTCGCTGATTACCCTGAGGTAATCGACCTGCGTACTTGCGCGCACTAGGCTCGGCCGCAATGGCGAAGACTCAATCCCAGCCCGGGGTCGGATCGCTCCTGCGCAAGTGGCGAGAGCACCGGCGCGTGACTCAACTCGAACTCGCGCTCGACGCCGGGATCTCGGCCCGCCATCTGAGCTTCGTGGAGACCGGCCGCTCGAAGCCCGGCCGCGAGATGCTGCTGCTGATCCTAGAGCAGCTCAAAGTTCCCTTTCGCGAGCAGAATCGGCTCCTGCTTGCCGCCGGTCACGCCCCCGCCTATCCGGAACGATCGTTTGACGACCCCGACTTGGCGCCCGTGCGAGATGCGCTGGACTTGGTCCTGTCCGGCCACGAGCCTTACCCGGCGGTCGCGGTCGATCGCGCCTGGAATATGGTCGCCGCCAACTCCGCCATGCTCGCCTTGACCGAGGCGGTCGAGATCGATCCCGAGCTGCTCGAGCCTCCGATCAACGTGATGCGCATCGGCCTTCACCCCCGCGGCCTGGGCCCGCTGTTCATCAACCTCGGCGACTGGCACGCCCACTGGCTCAAGCGGCTCGAACGCCAGTTGGCGGTAACCGGGGATGAACAGCTTGCCTCCCTGATCGACGAGGTTGCCGACTACCCCGTACCCGAACCCGAACCCGGTGGCGCATCCGGGTTCGCCGCCGGCGAGATGCTAGGCCCCGTCAGAGTGCGCACCACCGACGGCGGTGAGCTCTCTTTCTTCGGCATGTTCGCGAGCTTCGACACCCCGTTCGAGGTGACGACCTCGGAGCTGGCGGTTGAGCTGCTCTTCCCGGCCAATCAGACGACCGCCGAGACGCTGCACGAACGCGAGTCCGGCGCATCACGCCAATGAGCGAGTCCTTCGACGTGATCGTCATTGGCGCCCGCTGCGCGGGTGCGCCACTGGCGACCATGCTCGCCCACGGCGGCCTTCGCGTGTGCCTTGTCGATAAGGCCCGCTTCCCGAGCGACACGCCTTCGACGCACGGAATCCAGCCCGCCGGCACTCGAGTCCTGAGGCGAATTGGGGTCCTCGACTCGCTCCTCAAGCTGGCGCCGCCGATTCCGCACTTGCGGATCGTGTTCGACGATATTCCGGCCCCCGTAGCTGACGTGATCGCGATAACCGGCGCCCCCGGCATCAGCGTGCGTCGGATCACGCTCGACGAGATCCTCGTGAACGCCGCCGCGGGTGCGGGTGCCGATGTCCGCACCCAGACCGCAGTCACTGGACTGGTCATGGACAGCAGCCGCGTCGCCGGTGTCACGACGACCTCGGGAGAGCTGCGGGCGCCTCTCGTCGTCGGGGCAGACGGCACACGCTCCACGGTGGCAAAACTCGTTGGGGCACAGGAGTACAGCCCGACGCCGAACGGCCGCGTGTTCATGTGGGCCTACTACGAGGCAGACCCGACCCGTGGCGAGATGTGGATCGGCAAGGTCGGCGACCACACCTACCTGGGCATGCCCACTGACGGTGGTCTGACCCTGATCGGCGTCTGCCCCTCGATCGAGCGCCGCGACGAGGTCCGTGCCGATCGCGAGGCGGTTTACGAAGCCGGCCTGCGCGCCTGGCCGGAATTGCACGCCAGGCTGGACGGGGCGCATCGCGACGGACCCGTGCGCACGATGGCCAACATGCGCGGCTTCTTCCGGCCCGCCGCCGGCCCCGGCTGGGCGCTGGTCGGGGACGCGGGCCACTTCAAGGACCCCACGCCGGGCCAGGGAATCGCCGACGCCCTTCGCCAGTCCGAGAAGCTGGCCGCGGCGATCACCCGTGCCCTCGACAGCGGCCACGGCAAGCCGGACGAGGTCCTGCGCGAATGGTGGCGCTGGCGCGACGAGGACGCCTGGGAGATGTACTGGCTCGCCCACGACATGGGTGCGGCCGGGCCAACCCCGCCGCTGCAGCGCGAGGCACAGCGGCGGATCGCGGCAGACCCTGAGCTGACCACCGCGATGGTCCGGGTCCTTAACCATGAACTGCGCCCCTCGGAGGCATTCACGCCGGCTTTCTCTATGACCACGATGGCGCAAGCGCTAC
This sequence comes from uncultured Solirubrobacterales bacterium, assembly GCA_963703175.1. GTDB lineage: Bacteria > Actinomycetota > Thermoleophilia > Solirubrobacterales > 70-9 > VRUE01. The sequence goes on along the minus strand of OY969794.1, from coordinate 1,834,156 downwards.
GTCACGGCCGCGGTCACCGCCAGGCGATCATGCGAGAGGCGGGGACGACCGCAGTTGACGAGCTCCGGCGGTGGCGCATGGCGCGCAGAACGATGGGAAGGGGCTGAAACCTTCACTGGCTGCTTGACTGCGCGATAAATCCGAAAACGACGAATCCGTGTGTCCCGTTCGTCTCATGGGTAAAAGGGAGCTCAGAGAGCTCCCAAGACCGAAGGAGAATCGAGATGGGAAAGCTGATCGCGACGACGCAGGTCACCGTCGACGGCGTTATAGACCCGGTCGGCGAGTGGGTGCAGCCGGACGGAGACCATGGCGACTACTCGTTCGAGCGTCAGGCGAGATCGAGCGGGCTAGTGCTGGGCCGCAAGACCTACGAGGGGCTGGCGGGATACTGGCCGAACCAGTCGGGCAAGTGGGCGGACATGGTCAACGCGATTCCAAAGTACGTCGGGTCCAACACCCTATCCGCCGATCTCGAGTGGAACGCAACCCTGCTCGAGGGGGACCTCGAGGACTCGATCCCGAAGCTGAAGGACGTGGTCGACGGTGACCTGTTCATGCACGGAAGCGGCGAGTTCGCCTACACCCTCGCCGAGAAGGGCCTAATCGACGAGTACGAGATCTACCTGAACCCGCTCGTCTGGGGCGATGGAAACGTCCACGTGCTCGGCGACAGGGGAACCATCCGGATGGAGCTCGACGAGGTGAAGCGGTTCGACTCGGGAGTGGTCCTCCTCACCTACTTCCCGGCGTCTTAACCGCGGCTGGGCCGATGACGCCGGCCTCGGTGGCCGCCGCCGCATAGGCGGCGGCGAGCGTCGCGACGGTCTCGTGGGCGTTGAGCCCGCTCGGGTTGGGGACCACCCAGAGTGCCGCGTCGGACCAGCGGATCGCGCTATCGAGCGTGTCCGGCTGCCGACCCAAGGCCGCGCCGCGCTCGCCAAACGCGTCGCGGTAGGCGGAGATGCCGGCGATCGCAACGACCTTGGGCCGGTGATCGACAACGAACCGCAACAGCCGCTCACCACCCTCGCGCAGCTCCTCGCGCGAGAGCTCAGAGGCGCGCGCGGTGGCTCGCCGCACGAGGTTGGTGATCCCAACGCCCCGCGCCACAAGATGCGCCCTATCGGCATCGGTCATCCCGGCAACCCGATCGACCTCGTAATCGGTGATGCCGGCCGCGGCCAGCGCCGGGTAGAAGCGATTGGTGGGATGCGCGAAGTGGGTCCCCACCGCGGCCGTCCAAAGCCCCGGGTTGATGCCGACGAAAAGTAGCCTGAGTCCCGGCCCCACGAGATCGTCAACCTCGCGGCCCCGGAACGCCTCCAACTCCGCACGCGTAAACCTCATGCCCACGATCCTGCCCAAGCAGCGCCGCGCCCGTCGCGCGGGTCGAGACCAACCCCAAGCGCCGGGGCCTTCTGTCACCGGCCAACGTCCCTCGAGGCTCGGTTCTCCGAACCGAAGGCAGGCGAACCAAAACGCGGTCGAAGGCTCGCCGACCTAGCTTTTGCGTTGGGCTTCGTAGTGACGGCAAACAATTTGCCGCGGTCGACACCGGTGTCGACGCAGCGGTGCGTGCGCGTCGCCTCTCCTAGCGATGTGGCGACGTCCGCTCTCGGAGCTGCGCCGTCCACCGCGCATGAAGCCGACGAAGCTCGTCCTCGTCGAGGTCGGCGCGGCCCAGCGGCAGGTAGTTCGGGACCCAGGACCCGACCGTGTCCTCGGAGCGAGCGACGGCCCAACAGTCCCAGAGGCGCGCGTCGGCGACGGCCTCACCGGACACCGCCTCATAGGCGGCGAGAAACTCGTCGGCCGTCTGCTCGTCGAAGAGGAGGACGAGATCGAGCCGGCACCAGCCGAGGTCGAAGCCGCGTGGACCGAGTGCCCCGGCCGACCAGTCGACGATGCCGGTGAGTCTGCCGTCCCGCCAGACGACGTTGCCCGACCAGTAGTCGCCGTGACTGAGTACCTCCGGCGACGTAACGATCTCTGGCCAGCGATGCCGAACCTCTGCCGCCAGCGGGCCACGCAGGATCTCCTCAGAGCCTCCCTCCCGGTCAAACACGCTCGGCAATTCCGCCAGCCGCTCGCTCGGCACCGCGTGCACCGCGGCGAGCGCGCGACCCAACGCGCGCGCCCACGCCGTCGGGTCGGTCGGAGTGATGTCCGGCCGCCCGTCGAGCCAGCTGATCAGAGAGGTGGGTCGCTTTGACCGTCGGCCGTCAAGGTCGCCCCCGAGCAGAACCGGCGCCAAACCGCCCAGTCCCGCCAGGGACCGCAACACACTCTGCTCATGCAGGGAAGCAGGGTCGTCCGCTGGAAACTGGCGGACGACAACGCTGGTCGTGGGATCGTCGGTATCGACTCTCCAGGTGTCCGCGTGCTGGCCGCCCTCGAGGCGCCTCGCGCTTCGGACCACAGCTGACGGGCCCGCCAAGCGGCGGACTTCTTCCAGAGCTTCAGGCGACGGTAGGGCCTCGGAGTCGTTCATCGCCGAAGACTCTAAGTCGACGGAGCATGAGCTTCGAGCCAGGCTGAGTGGACGGAATACCATGGCGCCATGAGCAGCCGGCGAGTCCCCGGTGGCGTTGTGCACAAGCTGCCCGCAGACCTACGGACTGCGCTGACCGCAAACGCCATAGCCCTCGATTCCTGGAAGGACATCACCCCCCTTGCCCGCAACGAGTTCATCTGCTGGGTCGAGGATGCCAAGCAGGACAAAACCCGGGAGCGCCGGATTCGCCGAACCCAGGAGGAGCTTGAGGAAGGGCGGCGTCGACCCTGCTGTTGGGCAGGGTGCAAGCATCGTGAGCGCATCGGCAGGTAACAGCACCGAGATTCCAGGTTGACCCTCGCAGGTCTCGTGAACCATGCTTAAGCGTGGCCGATCGCGGCATCGGACGTCCGAGCGTCGTGGAAGGCAATGACAACGACTCGATCCTCGGCCTCGATGTACATGTAGACGACAATCAGCCAACCCCACGGACCAATCAGCGCCCGGCAATCTCGCCAGACGCCAGAGAGCTGCTTGCCGGCCCGCGGGAACTCCTCCAGCCAAAGCAGGGTGCGCGAAACCCGCTCTCGCGTGTCGGCTGGAAGCTGGCGAGTCTTGATCAGCTCACGAAGCTCGTCACGCGCCAGGCGCGTAACCTCGATCGTCGGCATCGACTAGAGCTCGGAGAGCGGCACCGTGTCGCCGCGCCGGGCCTGCTCGATCGACTCCTGTGCCCGCTCCCAAGCCCCAGGGATTCCATCGAGAATTTCAGTGATCCGGGAGGCATCCGGATCGGCTTCGTCGAGCGCACTGGAGAGAAGTGAGCGCGCCAGCGTGCCCTCCTGAACATGCGTGCGCTCTGCCAGGCTGGCGAGCTTCTGCGCATAGTCCGGCTCAAGGGTGACGTTGATACGACGGTTCCGCCCAGCCATGGATCAAGAGTACACGCAAGGGCACATGACGTACACAGACTGGAGATCGCGCTAGCCTGGACCCGTGCCTCACCACAAGCGCAAACGACCAAAGCACCGCCTCCTCTGCAAGCCCCGCCGGCGGCGCTCGAACCCCAACGCGGCTGGCGCGTGCTGCGGCTAGTTGACCCTCTGGCCGCAGCGGCGGTAGTGCAAGTACACGGTCGCGCCGAACGTGCGGGTCTCGACCAGCTCGAGGTCGATGTGCACGTCCGGCGGGAAGTACGGCGTGCCGCCACCAACCACGATCGGGATGACGAACAGCTCGAACTCGTCTATCAGCCCGCGCCACATGCATTCCGCCGCAAGGCCGGCGCCGCCGACTGCGATCCTCCGGTTCCCGAGCGCAGCGATCTCCTCCTCGAGTGTTCCCGTGGCCAGGCGGTTGCTGCCCTCGACGTTCGTCAGCGTGGTCGAGAACACGATCTTCTCGAGCGGGCGCCAGATCTCGGCGAACTCCGCCATCACAGGGTCGGAGAACTCCTCGGTGTCCCACACGAGCATCGTCTCGTAGAGGCGCCGGCCGAGCAGATGGGCGTCGGTCGCGGCGGCCCGTTCATTGTGGAACCGGTGCAGCTCCTGACTGGGCACCGCCCAGTCGAAGCTTCCGTCGGGTCCGGCGATGTAGCCGTCGGCCGACAGGCTCATGGAAAAGGAGATCACGAGGACATAGTGAACCGCGTCGAGCCGACGGCCTTCTCGGCGACCCCGCCGCGGCGACCGTAGGTGGACCGAGCCCCTTCACAAAGGCCGGAAACGACCTCTCTCAGACCTCGTGTGCCCAGGCGTTACCCCAGGGCCATTTCCGCCGTTTTTGAGGCTCCCCGAAAAAGACGGAAACCCGCTTGATAAGCGGGTTTCCGTCCTATAGCGGGGGAGCGATTCGGCTCCAATAGCGACCTGATCGTACCCATCGCATGGGGCGCAGATTTGGCTCTGCCAGCAAGGCGACGACGGCTGAGTTAGGCTCGCCTCCATGGGACTACTCAGACGAGTTCTCGGGCTTAACAACAGCCCGACTCCGGTTGAGGGAGAGGACTACTGGGCGAAATATGACGGCACCCGAAAGCTCTCTGTTGTCGGCGAGTCCAACTACCAAGAGGCACTTATGCGAGTCAGCGGAGCGCCTGTCAATGGGGAGCATCGCCACGACTGCATGGCTCTCCTCCTGCTGGAGCCTGACAATCCCCATGATCCGAAAGCCGTGATGGTGCAGGTCGATGGAGAGTGCGTCGGCTACCTGTCGCGACACAACGCGCGGCGGTTTGGGCCAAAGGTTCAGAAGATGGTCGAGGCCGGGGAACCACCAATCTGCATGGCGTTCATCGGTCGAGGTCCAGACCATCCGAATCTCGGCATCTCACTACGGATTCGATACGACGGTCCCCTATTGAGCTGACATTCGTCTTAAGAAGGCTCATCGTCGGGCAACGGCTGAGCGCTGGCCCACTAAAGCAATTTCCTTGCCGCATCAAGAATGTCGACAAGGAATTCAGGTGGCTCGCCTGCCCGAGTTGCTGCCTCTCGATAGACGCGAGCCTTCTTGTCCCCCTTGATACCCAACTCATCCGCAACCCTTTTCCGCTCCTCCTCTAGCTGCGTCCATAGCTGCGCCAGATCAGACTCCATCGTGTCCTCGAAGTTGGCAGACGTGGTTCGTACTGCTCGTATAGGCCAATCTTTGGGTTGCTCGTCACAAAGCTCAAGCAAACGCCGGTTTAGCTCCGCCTCTTGAGGGTTCTGATTCGCAGCATCGGCATCAAAGAGGGCAAAGTATGGAATCCGCAGTTGCTTGAGGATGCTGATCGCGATGCCAACAGAGGACTTTGATCCGCAAGGAGCAAGGCCTATCCCGTCGCGGTCCAGTCCACCCTGTAGTGCCGCAACCCCCTCCAAAAGAGAGGCGTCCGTAGGTCCCTCGCATAGCAATACGACCGAGGCAAAGATCGCCTCACGAAGGTTGGTCGCCAAGGCTGCCTCCACGCGATTCGCGATCTCGCCCGTGAAGCCAGCCGTAGCGATAGCCTCGGCTATGGCATCTGCGTCAGCCGCAACACAGCTAGTCCCCCCCGTGGCATCCCGACGACAAAGCCGTAGATCGCGAAAGAGAGCCGGCCGCGTGAAGTAGGGCGAATGGGTGCTGTAAGCCACTTGTATAGATCTCTCGGTTTCGTCAAGGGCTAGCTTCTCCAGCGATGCGGCAAGCGTTCGAGCCTGCAAGGGATGCTGGTATAGCTCCGGCTCCTCTATAGCCAAAACGAGCGCGCGGGTATCCGCTTCAGCTGCGGCGTCAGCCAAAGGCGCAGTCTCGGCAAGCTCATGCAGGAGTGCGATGACCAAGGCTCGCTGCAGCCCGTGACCCTGCAGGTCCGGCTCAATCGGATGACCCCCTCGATCGCTAACAAGGGCACGAACCGAGATTTGCGGCGGACGCGGGGGCGCAACCTCGTCTTCAAGTTTGATGGCCGCCCCAGGGAAGTAAGTCTCCATACGTTTCGTGATTCCAGCGCCAATCGAGACCAGCACCTCTCCCCGCGCATCTGCAACGACCGTCTCGATCTCGCCCTGCGCTTCCTCCTGCAACCGGGTAATAGCTCCGCGCACGTCTGCGTTGAGCTCCTCTACCGCCGAGAGGAGACGGTCAAGGACCGAGCCGCGACCGCCGCCTAGGGCTTCTGGCGCACCAGCCGCGGCACCCACGAGTACATAGTTAATCCGCGTAGCGAGCAGCGGAGTGCCGGTAAAACCACCAAGATGGCGGGCATCCTGTGGCCGAAGGTCGCATTCTCCTGGATGAGCGCGCTCCCACGTTTCCATGTCGCGTTCGACCTGCTCGCGGTTACCTGCGGGCACAGGCAGACCCAGCTCCTCGCCACGCTGCTCGTGCAGCTCTCGGTAGCGACGGCGCAGCTCCATGGCTCCATCTGCTTCGCGAACATGCTCGAAGTCCGAAAAAACAAGCGCGTTACCCGACAACTTCTCTCCATCGGCTTCACTCCACGTGCGGGTGAGAGTCGTGGTATCGCCATCAACGTACCGACCAAGGGCAGTGCGATCTCCATCGCTGAGATCGGAAAAAGTAACCGCCACCGCGACACTGTCAACTGGCTCCTCGGCATCCGCAGGGCGATGCAAATCCCGCTCGGCTATGCCACCACCGTGGAAGAACCAGTCAAGTGCATTCAGAATCGTGGACTTCCCTACGCCCCCGCTACCAACAAATGCCGTCAGACCCTCAAAAGAAACATTGATATCAGCAATGCAACGATAGCCCTGGATGCGGGCGGACGAGATCCTCATTTTTGATGGGTGCTAGATCAGCTCTAGCTAAGCCCACCCCAGTCACGTGGATGGAACCATTCGTAGGGCGGGTCCCATGTCACAAACTCCGCGGGATCAAACGACTCATCGGACTTGTCTATCGCAGCAATCTGCTCGGGCAGCAAACTAAGGGTGTGGCGACCTCCCGGGCTATCACTGTCATAGTCCCAGAAGTGGTAGCGATCTGACTTGTTTTTGGCTCGTCGACTCGGGCCAAAATCCATTGGCGCGCAGGAGCGGACCAAACGCTGGCCCCCATCCTCTTTACTGATGAAGGCCAAAACGACCTTCTGACGGTCATCAATGCCAGAAATGAACACTTCGTGATCAGCATGCATCCGCGGCATACTAGATGAAGACCTGGCAAGTACCCAGCTACGGCCATAGACGCTTCAAGCTCTTTTCGTACACGCCGTAGACATAGGGGCCAGGCTTACGAGCCCGGCGGATGATTCGGTGGCGGTTTGAGACGAACCGCTCCGTTTGCTCTGCGCCGCGCATGTGGCGATTGGTTAGGCAGAAGACCCGGACGGCAGCCTCGGTCAAGGCATCGCGCTCAGCCGGTCGTCGCCGGATCGCGTCGTCCTTGGTGAGGACGATCCAGTCGTTTTCGCCAGCGTCCCGCAGCCAAACCTCATCGGCGAGGAGCTGGGAGCGCTTCTCGCCATAGACCTCGGCCATCGAGTGAACAGAGAGGCCGGCAGCGCGCAAGCCCTCCACGATGCTCTTGCCGAGACTGCGATCGACAAAAAACTCCGGGCTCTGCTCTTCGGGGCGGGGCATCGCCGCGAGCTATCTGACGCGGCGTCCCTGTTTCACGCGATCAGGCTGCCGTCCTGGTTGCAAGCCGGATCACGTCCTCGACCTCGTCGGGGGGGACGCTGAAGTCGGCTGCAATGTCCGCAACAGAGTCGCCAGCCTGGAAGCGGTCGACCAGATCCTCGACACGAGCACCGCCGTGGACCACCAGAGGCAGGCCAAACGCGACCTTGGGATCGACGACGACCTTGGCATTGCCGTAAGCAGGCAGCTGAACAGAGTCGGCCCAACCGTCACCTCCGTACTCGATGCGTTTCAGATAGCCCTTAACGACAGCGGAGAACTGGCGCTGCTGGGTGCGAACGACGACGAGATCTCTTAGCTCGCGCTCGCCGTGTTTTTCCGCATAATCGAAGAGCACCTCGGCTCCGTCGGTGTAGAGGCGCTTGGAGGCGAGAGCATGATCCACGCCGATCTCCTTTTCCAGTACCTCGACCGCGGGGCGAATCCGTTGAAGCGGCACCCCGGCTCGCCTAAAGCTCGACAGCACGAAGGCCTCAGCGAAGCCGATGAACGGCACGGTCGCCTCACGACCATGGGGGGGGAAACAGGTGATCAGCGGGTGCTTGGCATCCGGTGGCCGAGCCCAGCGCTGGATATTCGACTTAGGCACGTCGAGGTAGCCAGCCGTCTCGCGCAGGGTAAAGATGGCGCGAACGATCCTCGGGTCATTCGTTCCTAGATGGGCTTTCTGTTTCATAGCGTTCTTGATCGGAGCCCTCCGCGCGTGGAATCGCTCATTGTGATCGTAGCGACGACTACGGTCGCCGCTCGCACCGCCCTTATGACGAAAAGGCGCTCCTGTGAGGCCTTTTCTGGAGTCCGCGACCTAAGTCTTTGGTCACTAATGAGGCTATAGCGGGGGCGGGATTCGAACCCGCGACCTTCGGGTTATGAGCCCGACGAGCTACCTGGCTGCTCCACCCCGCGGCGGTCTGTCCATGCTAGCAATGGCGGCCTGGGCGGTCAGGCTGCCCCTGCGGCGCGCAGCGGGGCTTGCGGCTCACTTCACCCGGTAGCGCTCGGGGACGTAGGTCTGGGTGTCCGCCGGCGGGCGGATGTAGGCGCGTTCCTGGCGTGGCGGGAACTCGATCCGATCGTGGTTGATCCGCTTATAGGGAATCTGTTCGAGCAGGTGGGAGATCAGGTTGAGGCGGGCGGTGCGCTTGTCATCGGCCTCGACCACGTACCAGGGCGAGTCCTTGGTGTCGGTGTAGGCGAACATCTCGTCCTTCGCCTCGGCGTAGTCGACCCAGCGGGCGCGCGCCTCGACGTCGACGGCGCTCAGCTTCCAGCGCTTCCCCGGGTCCTCCTCCCTGGCCTTGAAGCGCCGCTCCTGCTCCTCGTCGCTGACCGACAGCCAGTACTTGACGAGCACCGTGCCAGCACCCTGGAGGATGCGCTCGAACTGCGGGCAGGTGCGCATGAACTCCTCGTACTCGGCGTCCGTGCAGAATCCCATCACCCGCTCGACCCCGGCGCGGTTGTACCAGCTGCGGTCGAAGAGGACCATCTCACCGGCGGCCGGCAGGTGGGCCACGTAGCGCTGGAAGTACCACTCGCTGCGCTCGCGATCGCTCGGCTTGCCAAGCGCGGCGGTGCGCACGACCCGCGGGTTGGTCCGTTCGGCGATGCGGCGGATAACGCCGCCCTTGCCAGCGGTGTCGCGTCCCTCGAAGAGGACGACTACCTTGAGGCCCTCCTGCACGATCCATTCCTGCAGGCGGACGAGCTCGACCTGCAGGCGCGCCAGCTCCTTTTCGTAACCCGACTTGCTGAGCACCTCGGTGTCCACCAAGCGACCTTAACTAGAGTGCCGCTGCCCCATGGCAGCCCCTGTCCACAGAGTCGCGGTAATCGACGTCGGCAGCAACTCGACCCGGCTGCTGATCGCCGATGTCGACGGAAGCGTCGCCGTAGCCGAACGGCAGAGTCGGGTCACCCGGCTCGGTCGTGGCGTCGACCTCTCTGGGCAACTCGCCGATGAGGCGATCGAGGCGGCCTGCGCCGCAATCGGCGACTACGTGGAGATCTGTCGCGAAAGCGGCGTCGAGCGGATCGCGGCGATCGCCACCAGCGCCGTGCGTGATGCCTCCAACGGCAGCGCCTTCGTCGCCGAGCTGCGCGAGCGTTTCGCCCTCACGGCGCGCGTCCTCGACGGCGAGGAGGAGGCACGCCTCACCTACCGCGGTGCCACCGCCGAACATCCGCCCAAGACAGCCACACTGGTGATCGACATCGGCGGCGGATCGACCGAGATGATCGTCGGCACCGGAACCGAGATCGGCTTCCACACCTCGCTACAGGCTGGCGTCGTCCGCCACACCGAGCGCCACATCGGCGGCGATCCGCCCACCGCGGTCGAGCTCGAGGCGCTGGCAGGGGACATCCGGGCGCTGATCGCCGAGGCCCGCGCTGGCCGCGAAGAGACCGTGGCCCCGACAGGAATCGCGGTCGCCGGAACCCCCACCTCCCTGGCCGCAGTCGAGCTTGGCCTCGAGCCTTACGACCCGAGCCGCGTGCACGGCCACATCCTCTCGCTAGAGAAGATCCAGCACCAGCTCTCGCGCTTTGCCTCCGCGCCGCTCGCCGAGCGGGCGGCGATCCCCGGCCTCCATCCCGACCGGGCGCCGACGATCATCGCCGGCTGCGTGATCTTGATCGAGGCCATGCGCGCCTTCGGCCTCGAGCAGATCCAGGCTTCCGAGCACGACATCCTCTACGGAATGGCGCTCGAGACTGCGTCAAAGCGCGAATAACCGCGTATGAACACGAACGGGCAAAAGCCGTGGGACCCGGTGTACAGGCGAGTTTTCGGCACCCGTCCAGTTGGGTAAACATCTGGGTCGAAGCCCCAAAACTTGGTAAAGTTTATCTACCTAGTTGTTAGTAGAGGCAAAAGCGGCTCCTAGACATTTCGGATAGGCGAGCGCATACTCGTCACATCGGGGAAGAGGTGAGGACGAGGAGTCTCCATCACAGAACCGGTCATAGGGTTCGGGCGATTGCCGCATCATGGCGCCTCCCGCCGTCTGAGCCCATCGAATAAGAACTGGTCCCTGAAGACGTACCCCTGCCCGTCCTGAGGGGCCAACTTGAATCGGCCGCCATCGCTGGCGGTCGATTCTCGTTTGGACATCCTTTGGCCAATCTGGCCAGTCAGCCAGTTTTGGCTTTCTCAAGCCAAATTTGACTTGCGCGGGTAGACGACCTCGGGGTCGGTAATGACATTGACCAAGGTCGGCCGGCCCGATTCGAAGGCGCGCTCCAGCGCCGGCCGTAGCTCAGCCGGATCGCTAACAATCATCCCATCACAGCCCAGCGCTTCAACCATTTTCTCGTACGGCGTTTCGGGCCGCAGCTCGGCTGCGACCGAGTAGCCATAGAGGAATTTCATCGGGTGATGCTCAAGTGCCCAGATACCGTTATTACCCATCACACCGACCACCGGCAGGCCGTGACGCGCCAAAGTGTCGAACTCCATGCCAGCGAAGCCGAAAGCTCCATCGCCGAGCAAAAGGCAGACCTGCCGCTCCGGATGGGCCAACTTTGCGCCGATCGCCTGACCCGGACCGGCGCCAAGACAGCCGAACGGTCCCGGGTCCATCCAGCAGCCCGGCACGAAGGTCTCGATAAAGCGACCGGCGTAGGAGACGAAGTCGCCGCCGTCGCCGATCACGATCGCATCGCGATCGAGCACTTCCCCCAACTCCTTATAGACACGGACCGGGTGCAATGGCGAACGCCCGTCGTTCAGCTCCTCTTGCTCAGCAGCCCGCTTCTCCGCCTCAACCCCGCGCAACTGCTCAATCCAGGCGTCGGTGCGCCCACGATTGCCGCCGACCAATTCACGGATCGCAGCCAGGGTCGCAACGACATCGCCGACCAGGTCTACCTCTGGAGCACGGTTGGCAGTCAGCGCGTTGGGGGCGGCGTCGAGCCGAATCAGCTTGGTCTTCTCGCCGAAGCTTTCGCCAAAGCCGAGCCGGAAGTCGATCGGGACTCCGACGACAAGGGCCACATCGGCACCCTTTAAACCGGCACCCCGCGCCCGACTAAAGGCAAGCTCGTGGTCGGCAGCGAGACACCCACGCCCTAACCCGTTGAGGAAGACCGGAATCCCGAGCGCCTCGGCTAGTGCCTGCAGCTCCGCCTCGCCGTGACCCCAGTAGAGGCCAGAGCCGGCCATGATCGCCGGCCGCTCAGCAGCGGCCAGCAGCGCCACCGCCTCCTCCACTCCGGCCGCTGGCTGCGGTGCGGAACTGACAAAGGCCGGGACTTCCGCTTCCGCCTCGCTGAAAACGACGTCAAGTGGATAGTCGACGAAGGTCGGCCCGTAGGGCGCGCTCGAGGCCAGGTCGAGCGCCGCCGCGGTCCGTGCTGCGATCGCCCCCGTCTCCTTCACCGTCTCCGCCGATTTGACCAGCGGCTGGACCAAAGGCAAATGGTCGATCTCCTGCAGTGAGCCCGAACCCCAGCGCAACTCAGGCGCCCGTCCGCCAAGAATGCAAATCGGCGAGCAGTTGGCCTGGGCGCCGGCGATCGCGCTGATGCCGTTGGTCACACCTGGCCCAGCGGTAAGCGCAGCAACCCCAAGCCGTCGGGTCGCCTTGGCGAACCCCTCCGCTGCAAATACAGCCGACTGCTCGTGCCGAACGTCAACGATCTCGATTCCCTCGGCTTTACAGCCGTCATATATAGAGAACAGATGGCCGCCTGAAAGCGTGAAGAGATGGCTAACTCCCCTGGACTTCAGGGCCTTCGCCACGAGTCGCCCCCCATGCACCGCCATTCAGCGAGCCTATCGACGGGGGTACCATCGCTGGCGCCCGGGTGGCGAAACTGGCAAAAGCGGCGCACTTAAAATGCGCTGCCCCTCAGGGGGCTTGCGGGTTCGAGTCCCGCCCCGGGCATTTCTCCGCGTCTAAAGGGCCAGTAAAGATTTGTACGGACCGCAACTATCTCGTTGCTACGGTGTCCCTACTTAGGAAGACAAGTCCATCCACGAAGTCTTCCCTGGAGAGTGAATTTTGGAGGCATCGGCTCTAACCCACGCCAGTCAACGCGGACTCCTAGCCCGCCGCTCCCCGCTGCTGAAGCTGCAGGGAGACGAGAAGCTGATCGCCATGGCCCGCAGCGGTAACGCTGGAGCCTTCGAGACGATCGTCGATCGCTACCAAGGTCGCCTACTGGGATTCTGCCGACAGATGCTGGGTTCCACCGAGGACGCCGAGGACGTGCTCCAGGAGGTCTTCGTCAATGCCTACCGGGCAATGCTCGCCGACGAGCGCGAGATCAACCTACGCCCTTGGCTCTACCGGATCGCCCGCAACCGCAGCCTCAACCACCTGCGCAAGCCGACCGCGGACGCACAGGAATCGATGGACATGGTGCCGGTCGTCGAGGCCGCCACGACGGCTGAGAAGGTCAGCAACCGCGAGGAGTTCCGCCAGTTGCTGACCGACGTCGGCAAGCTGCCCGAGACGCAGCGCACCGCCCTTCTGCTGCGCGAGATGGACGCGATGTCTTATGAGGAAATAGCCGCCGCGATGGAGACCAGCGTGCCATCGGTCAAGTCGCTGCTGGTGCGAGCTCGGATCTCCCTCGCCGAGGCGAGCCAGGCCCGCCAGCTGACTTGCGGCGAGGTGCGGCTGGAGCTGGCCGAGGCCGCCGAGGGCCTGCGCAAGGTCTCCGGCCCCATTCGCCGTCACGTTCGCGATTGCGAGGAATGCGGCGACTTCCGCTCGCAGGTCCGTTCCAACGACAAGGTGATGGCGGCCCTCTTCCCGGCCGGCGCCTTGGTCGCCCTGAAGGGCTTCATCGCCTCCAAACTCGGCTTTGGCGGGGCTAGCGGCGGCGCGACTGCCGGCGCAAGCGCGACGGGCGGTGCCGGCGCAGCCGGTGCAAGCGCCGGCGCAGCCGCAACGGCCACCAGCGCCGGTGCGGTAGGCAGCGTCGGTGCCGCGCTCGGCAGCGGCGGTGCCGCAAGCGGAATTGGCGCGGTCGGCGGCGCGATCGGTGCCAAGGCCGTCGCCGGCGTCGTCACCGCCGCCGTAATCACCGCAGGTGCGGTCGAGGTCAACCAGAAGTCCGATACGACGCCAACTCCGCGGACCAATCCCCCCGCTCAGATCTCCGCCGTGAAACGTAGCCCGATAGTCGCTAAACACCAGATCGCCGCGCCGGCCAAGCCACAAGCCGTGGAACAGGTAGCCGCGCCCGCTCCTCCTCCGCCGGTAGCTGAGCCGGAGTCGGTTCCGGCAGATTCAGCGGCAGCTCCCGCAACGGAAGCCGGCGGTACGGAAGCAGCCGACCAGTCGAACACGGTCGCAATTGCCGACGAAACGACCGCCCCGACCAAAACTTCAGCGCCGAACATCACCGCCGCGAAATCGCCGCCTACGGCCGGCGCCCCGGCGGGCAGCGAAACGGTCGTCGTCACCGTCGGCGGCGGAACGCCTCCCCCGGCCGAAAGCTCGCCGCCAGCGGAATCCAGCCCGCCACCGGCCGAAAGCGCGCCACCGGCGGAATCGACGCCAAGCGAACCACCAGCCGAATCGCCTCCGGCCGAAGCCGAATAGTTCCTAGCCCAAGCCGATCACTTTCAGCCGGCGCATTAGGCATTTCGCCGCGAAGGCGCGGGTCTCGGCGATCGAGAAGCCGAACAGTTCGTAGTCCTCGTCTTCGGGCGCCCAGGGCGGCGAAAGAACTCCCTCGGCGGCCGGCAAAGACTCCTCTAGCGTGCGCTGAATCGCCTGCTTGTAGCGGTCGTCCTCATGGGCCATCTCGCGCAGGAACACCGAGCCGAAGGCGACATGGCGGTGCTCGTCGCGGGCGACGTTCTGGAAGCCCTCGACAAAGCCCGGCAGCGTTCCTTCGCGTTCGTTGAAGTCCATGATGAAGTGCTGGCCGGTGAGCGCCAGCATCCCCTCGATCACCATGTGGTAGAGGGTCACCGCCTCGACCAGGGCCTCGGTGTCCTCCGGCTCGGCAGAAAGGCGGTCGGTGCGCTTCTTCAGCATCTCATCGAAGAGGCGGCCGAAGTTGTCGTTGAGGTGCTCGGAGGTCTGCTCGAGCATCTGCGTAAGCCCGTCGGCCTCGAGCACGCCGACCTCGCGGTAGAAGCGCTCGAAGAAGCGCACGTGGCGGGCCTCGTCGGCGATCTGCGTGCAGAGGAAGATTTTCTGGTCCTCGGTAGGTGCGGTGCGCATGATCGGCCCCAACTCCTCGGCGACTTTCTGCTCGCCGATAAAGAACGAGGAGAGCCCGTACATCCGCTGGAAGCGCTCTTCCTCCGGGAACCCCGCCCAGTCTTCGCGATCCTGGCTGAAGTCGAGCTCTTGGGTCTGCCACTGCTGGCGCTCCCAGAGCCCATAGAGCTCCTCGTAATCGAGCAGCTTGATGTCAGCGGTGCGGTCGGCGGCCTCGTTTAGGGCCGGGTCGGCAGTCGCCTGGAAGTCGGCGCGCTCGGTCCGCGACTGGGTTCCGGTTGCCTCTTTGGCCTCCATCGTCTCTCCTCGGCTCGGATGCGGCGGTCCGATCGAGACTAGCGTAGAACTGGCCAGTCAGCCAGTACTTGCGGTCGCTACTTGTACCCCATACAACAACAAGCAACGACCGCGTCCGGGATCAAGCCGTGTGCGTCTCCCCCGGCTTCAGCAGGATGACCCGCGAGGAGGTTTTCGACTCGACCTCGGACTTGAAGGCGTCGCTGTCGGTCGCGATCGGCGGGAAGGTGTCGTAGTGCATCGGGATCACCGTGCCGGCGCCGACGAACTCAACCGCGACCACCGCGTCATGACGATCCATCGTGTAGTGGCCACCAATCGGCAGCAGTGCGATGTCGACCGGGTTGCGTTCGGCGATCAGCTTCATGTCGCTGAAGAGGCAGGTGTCGCCAGCGTGGTAGACGGTCCTGCCGCCGATATTGATCAAAAGGCCGGCGGGCGTCCCGGTGACCGTGCCCGGCGTCGGACTAAAGGGTGCCTCGCCGGAACCGGCAATCGTGCTGGTGTGCCAGGCCGGGACCAGCTTGACCCAGCCCCAGTCGAACTCGACCGTGCCGCCGAGGTTGGGGTCGTAGACATTCTCGACCCCCTGCTCTTCAAGCCAGTTGGCAATCTCGACGATCGCCACGCACTCGGCACCGGTACGGGTTGCGACGCCGACCGCATCGGCCATGTGATCGACATGGCCGTGGGAGATGACCACCTGGGTCGGCTCGACCTCGTCTGCGGTAGCCACCGCGGAGGGGTTGTTGGGTTTAAGGAACGGATCGACCAGGACGGTCGTCTCCCCCTCGATCAGCTCGAAGCACGAGTGGCCGTGGAATTTGATCTCCATCTTCAGTTCTCTCCTTTTCGATCAGGGGACTCGCCCTCGCTCATCTCCTCTTTCAGTGCCCAACCGACGGCAACTCCGACCATCATCCCCATCCGCGCCTCCTCGGCCAGCAAGGTCCGCACCGCGGCGATCCGCTCCTCGGGGTCGGGGACGGTCGCCGCCTTTAGCGACTCGGACTCATGCGACTCGCCGAACCAACCGCCTTCGGCGAGAGCGGTTGCAAGTACACGATGTAGCTGCGGCGCCGCGCGGGCGACAATCGTCTCCGCCTCGGCGAAACGGTCGGCCTCCGCCAACCGCTCGATCGCGGCTTCCAGTCGTTGCTCGTCCTCGGGCACCATGCGAGGTCCAGCCTAGACGTGCCTCAAGTTAGAGGTCCCTATGGGCACTTAACTCAAGGCACGTCGTGGCGCAGAGCCGAGGCGGCAAGACCGGCAAGACCGCCAACCGCGGCACCGATGAGGCCGGCGAAGACGTCGGCGCTCGACTCGAAGATCGGCAGGGCGAGCAGCACCGCGGCGGCGACCGCGACCCCGATCCAGTCGTAGTCTTGATCGACGGCGTGGTGCGCCTCGGCGCGGCGGATCGCGAACCAGGCGGCAACCGCGCCCAGTGCCATGCCGTTGCCACCGGCGATAACGACGATTTCGCCTTGGGCGCTGGCGATTCCGCTCGCGGCGAGCATCCCCAGCGAACCGCAAGCAAGCAGCAACACCGCAGTCGCGCCGCTGCCGAGCCGGCGCTCGACGCCGACCCCGAAGATCGCCAAGCCGATTGCGACGACGAAGAGGTAGCCGACGTCGACATAGGCAAAGGGGGCGGTGAGAACACGCCACCACTGGCCGTGGACCGGAACCACGAGGCCTCCGACGGTGACCAGTGAAGCGCCGCTCGCCTGCTCGACCAGGAGCAGGAGGGCCGAGCCGAGGATCGCGGCCAGCGTCGCGTACGGAGGATGGTCTCCAGCCCCACCGCGAGAGCGCAGTTTGATGCGAAAGAGCCGGCTGGCGGGACCGCGTCGGGGCTTTGCCTCGAGCCCGTCGCCACGGCGCTCCAGCTTTGGTGCCCGCTTGCGCAGCCGCGCCCCGCAGTACGGGCACTCGGTTACGTAAGGACTGACCTCGGAGCCGCAGTTCTTGCAGATGACGCTGAGCTCAGTCTCGCTCATAGTTAATCGAGGATAACCCCCCTGTCCCGGCCGCTCCACAGCGCGGCGCCGGTGACATACTGCGGAAACACCATCTTCAAGGAGGAATCGAGCGTGGAGTTGAAGAGCCTGACCGAGCAGAAATCCCTTCTGGCCGAGCTAGCACCCGGCAAACGGACCCGGCTGCGTCGCCTGCTGTTCGAGTTTGGACCGGGCAACGGCACCCTGATGCTGCTGCCGATCGACCAAGGGATCGAGCACGGCCCCCGCGACTTCTTCCCCAACCCCGCCTCCAAGGACCCCGACTACCAGTTCCGACTTGCCGCCGAGGCCGGCTACTCGGCCCTCGCCTGCCAGATCGGCATGGCGAGCAAGTACTACCCCGACTACGCCGGCCAGGTGCCACTGATCCTCAAGGTCAACGGCAAGACCGACATCCCCTCCTCCGCCCAGGCGTTCTCGACCTGCAACGCCAGCGTCGAGGACGCGGTGCGGCTCGGCGCCGACGCAGTCGGCTACACGCTCTACGTCGGCTCGCCGCGCCAAGACCAGGACCTGGCCCAGATGCGACAGGTGCGCGAAGACTGCGACCGCTACGGGATGCCGCTGATCGTCTGGTCCTACCCACGCGGCGAAGCGGTCGAAGGCAAGGGCGGCCCCAACTCCTTCTACGCGATCGACTACGCGGCGCGGCTGGCGATGGAGATGGGCGCCGACGTGGTCAAGCTCAACATGCCGAAGATCGACCCGGACAAGGACAAGGACGCCCCCGCCCCGTACAACGAGATGGAGATCGACCAGGCCGGAGCGATCCAGCATTGCGTCGAGTCGGCCGGGCGCGCCCTGGTCGTCCTCTCCGGTGGCTCCAAGGTCGACGACGACACCGTTCTAGGCCACTGCCGCGAGATCATGCAGGCGGGTGGCAGCGGCGTCATCTTTGGCCGCAACGTGTGGCAGCGCGATTGGAACGAGGCGCTGGAGATCATCGCTCAGATCAAGGAGACGTTGCTCTCCAACGTTCGGCGCATTCCGTAGACGCGCTATAAGCGGCGCATCTCGGGGTCCTCGGTCGCTCGGATCGGGTCACGCACAAGAGTGCGCTCCCCTCCCCTCGCTCCCTGCGTCCCCCGACCTGCTTGCTTCTAGCGCGTCTGGTGTGAAAAAGAGGGGGCGAGAATTCGCTGCTGCAGCCTTTACATGTCGTGTATCGGCATTGGATTGGCAGCGTCGTTCTCTTTCTGGCAGTTGCTTTGATCGTGTTGCGGCCCTGGGAGGGGGAGCTTGAGGCGGGATCAGCGTCGGCTGTGGCCGTGGTGACGCGGGTGGTGGACGGGGACACGGTTGAGGTGCGGCTTGATGGGCGGAGAGAAGACGTGCGTCTGATCGGGGTCGACACACCCGAGACGGTCAAGCCGGGCACGCCGGTGCAGTGCTTCGGCGAGCGGGCGTCGCACTTCACCAAACGGAACTTGACCGGGCAACGGGTGCGATTGGTCTTCGGGGTCGAGCGACGGGATATCTACGGACGGTTGCTGGCTTACGTGTATTTGGACGGTCGCTTCTTCAACCCGATCCTTGTCCGGCGCGGCCTCGCTCGCTCGCTGACCATCCCGCCGAATGACCGCTTCGCGCCTCGTATCCGACGCCTGGAGCTGGCCGCTGCGCGAGCCGGGCGCGGCCTCTGGGGCGCCTGCTGATCGTAACTATCGTCACAATGTGAGTTCTGCAATCACGTGTGCGCCTTTGCTACGGTCCGGCCCGCGGTCCCTGGACCGTCCTCTATGAGAATGCGTCAGAGCATCAATCAATTCGAGGTTGCCTTCGAGCAGGAGACGACCTTGGAGCGTCGCCGCCGCGAGCAGCTGCGTCGCCGTGCCGCGAACCGTTCGCGCGAGCGGCGTATTACTCGCAAGGAGCAGCACGGCAAAGTGCGCTTCAGCGTGCTGGCTGTCTGCCTGACCGCAACGGTCATCGTCGTGGTCGTCTCGATGTTCGAGGCGCTCTCCTTCCTGATGGCCTAAGGCCGACTCCAGCCGTGACTCCGCGAACCCCCGTGGAGGCCTGGTGTCGGCTATACGCGTGCGCGGGGGCGACGCAGACCAAGCTGGGCGCCGCACGTGGGTGAAGCGGGTAGTGGTTACTACCCGTAAGCCCACGGGTGGCACCCAGCGCCGGTATGCGGCGTCATCCAGGTGCGTGGATAGCCGACACCAGGCCTCTAGGTTGAATAGACTCGCGCGCCGATGGCAAGACGCTCACTGAAGCCACAGCTCAATCAGATCCGCGCATGGGTGCAGCAGGGCCGCACCGACGCCTGGATCGCCCATCAGCTCGAAGTCTCCGCCTCGGAGCTGCGCGAGTTCCGCAAGCAGCACGACCTCAACGCCGAGAGTGGAGACGCCGGCGGCGGCGAGGTCGACCTCCGCGACGAGATCGAGGCCGAGGTCGAGGCAGCGACGGCCGAAGAGGCCGCCGAAGAGGCTGAAGACGAAGAGGAGCCCGAGGAAGACGAGGGCGAAGAGGAGAAGCCCGCCCGCAAAGCGCGCAAATCCGAAGACGATGGCGATGGCGAGGAGGGCGATTCCCGCCCCCGGCCGCGCAGGCGTCGTCGCGGTAGGCGTGGCGGTCGCGGTCGACGCAAAGAGCTTGAGGCGACCTTCGACCACGGCGAGCGCGACGGCTACGGCCTCTGGCTCGACGCGGCGGTCAAGGACAACCCCGTCTACGCCGAGCACTGGGCCGGCAAGAGCGAAGTCACGGTCCGCATCGAGGCAGACCAGATCGTCATCCGCCGAGCCGGCGAGAGCGGTTCGAGTCCGAGCTCGGGCGGCGACGCCGACTCAGACGACTAACTGGCGACCACCGGCGAAGTCGGTCGCGCTGCGCAAGTAGAGCCAGAAAGCGGCGTCGGCCAGCGAGCGCGAATCGGCTTCGAGTCCCGGTGCCGCGTCGATAGCCACCCGTAGGCACCAGTCGGTGCCACGCCCGTAAAGCTCCGCCAGTTCCGCAGCAGCAAAGGTCGGCCCGACCCGACGCCGCAACTCATCCTGGATCGCAGCAACGATTCGATCGGCATGGCGACGCTCGCGGGGATCCTCAATCGCGCGCAGTACCCGCAGACCCTCCTCCCACTGAAACAGCGCGTTCTCGAGCGGATAGCTCACGCGATCAGGGTAGCGCTCAGCCGGCGGGCTGCTGGGGGACTTCATCGAACGGGGCGTTTCGCGGACCACAAGCGCTGGGGTCAAGGCGGCCGCGGACCTTCCAAACGGTGACCCGGCCGCTGCGGTCGACCGGAGCTACCGCAGGCTCGCCATGCAGCCAGCGCGCCTCGGGCGAGGCGATCGGCTTGCCGGGCTCGATGAAGTTGAGAAATGGCGCCGTGACCAGGTAGTCGAGGTCGGCGGCATTGACGGCAGCGCGGAACTCGGTGCAGGACGGGATCGCGTTGAACGCACCGTGCGGACCCTTGACGCCGAGGTAGCGGACACGATTGGAGAGATCGGTGCCGTAGAAGCCGTACTCAAGGAAGCCGGCAGTGGTGCCGACAAGGCCGATTCGGGCGTCGTGGATACCGCGTGCCCAGCGATAGGCAGAGTCGAGGTGCATGCCAGGGATACTCGTTTCCGCGTCCGCATTGAGAAAGCGGTCGCGGAGGTAGTCCCGCTGCATCGGATAGCCAATTGCGACCACGACGACCGCCAGGGCGGCGAAGCCCGCGACAATCGCGCCTCGTCGTGCCCCGCGCTGTCGCGCGAACAACAACGCGGCCGGGATCAGCACCACGAGCGCGGCGATGAGCCAGCCAAAGAGACGGTCAGGATCGCGCAGCGCCGCATCGGAGCGGTCGGTGACGAGCAGGACCAGCAGTAGGACGCCAAGCAGAACCCATTCCCAGGGATCGACGGCTTGGGATGAACGCTTTCGGCCGCGGGTCCTGTCGGAGGGGGAGGGGGGGTTAGCGGACTCACCCGTCCGAACCCCCCCTCCCCCTCCGCCACCCGCGGAAGGAGCCGAAACATCAGATATCCGGGACCTACCGAAGGCAAGAGGGAGCAGGGTCAAGCCAGCGAGAAGGGCTGGGATTGCGTAGCGGATATTGATCGCGAAGCCGACTGGGGCGCCCTCGGCTCCCGCTGCGCTGAGGGGGGTGAAGGCGTAGGCGAGCATGCCGAACAGGGCCACGCCCCCCATCCAGTGCAGGACGCGGGTGCGGCCCCAGAAGAGGGCCGTGACGCCGCCGGCGATGGCTGCAGCGATTACCAATGGCCAGAGAGCGCCGAAGGCCTGGTGTAGGCCGGGCTCAAAGTACTTGCTCCAAATGCCGGTGTCGGTCGCGTAGTGGACGATGCTGAAGTCGGGCCGGCCTTCCTGCAGTCGCTCTGGATGCGGCAAGGTGATCGGCCCTAAGTGCTCTAGTTGAGGCAGCGGGTTGCCGGTGATGACGAGGTTGCGCAGGTACCAGTAGCCACCGCCTGCAAAGGCCGCAGCGAACCACCAGCCCGTCGCTGCCCAGCGCCGCCCAGCCGGCGCCAGAAAGACGATCGCCAAGGTGAGCGCAGCTGCCATTGCCAGCGCCGTCGACTTGGTCCCAACCGCCATCCCGGTCGCCAACCCGGCTACTGCAAGCGGGAGCATTTGGGCCGCGGGTCCTGTCACGGGGGAGGGAGGGGTCAGCGGACTCACCCGTCCGAACCCCCCCCTCCCCCGTGCCACCCGCGTCAGAAACCACTCCGAATTGACGAGGATCGCGATCGCCGCTAACAAGAGGGCAGCGGCCATGAGGTCGTTCTTGGCAGCTCCCGGCTCCCGAACAACCAGCGTGTGGCACTCCAGGATTACGGCAGCTGCGATAACCGTTAGCGAGCCCTTCCCGTAAGGCCTACCGATGCACCAAGCTGCGAGGAAGGCCATCCCCAGCCAGCCGAAGTTGAGGAACAGCGAGAGCGTGTCGCGGCCCGTAAGCAGGATCCCGACGCTGTGCAGCAGCTCGGAGTTCTGCGGGTAGAACCAGTTGGTGAAGATCGTCTCGGTGTAGTGCGATCCGGTAACTGAGTGGCTATGCGCCATTTCGACCGCAAAGGGCAGGTGGTACCACAGCGAATCGAAGTTGAAGATGCCTCGATCCAAAGCGTCCTTCGTAGTCAACCCCCAGTGCGCGAAGACGAGCGCCACGACCCCCACCGCGACAGCTGTCATCCATCCTCCCGCGGGTGGCGGGGAGAGGGGGTGCCGGGGCACAGCGGCGTCCTCTTTTTCGCCCCGATCGCGATCTCGGACGGCCCCCGGCGATTCAGGCGAAAAACCCAGCGAAGCCCCGGCACCCCCTCTCCCCGACAGGACCCGCGGGCCGACGGCAACCGCTGCCGTCAGCAGAACGGATGCGGCCACGAGCGTCCCGGCGTAGAGGAGATTGACCACGCCGAGAAGCTCGGAGAGCCAAATCAGCAACGCGACGCCAACGATCGCCTCGACCAGGTGCGCCGGGGCACCCTCCCAATCGGGCATCAGCCATTTGCGCAGTCCTACCGCCGAGAAGCCCAGCGAGAGGACCAGGACGGCCAGCAGGGCAGCGCTAAGGATGTAGGAGCCGGCGCTAACCACCGGGGGCCTCTGCGGGCTCGGCTAGCCGCCGAGGCCGTGGACGACGATCGGCGTCTCGCCTTCGGCGACCATGCCCTGCGCGCGCGCTCGGCGGGCGATGACGGTCGGATCGTCCGCCGTCTGAATGCGGCTGTGAAGACGCTTGTTTTCGCGCAGCATTTCGTGGAACTCGGCCTTGGCAGCAGTCGTCGCGGTGTAGGTCTTGACGAAGTCGATCGCGGGGTTCAGATACGAGTAGAGAACCATCGCAAGGACGAGCGTCAGTGCGATCCGTCCCACTCGGTCCCAGCGAACGCGGCTGCCACCGCGTCGCGCCGCCGGCTTGCGTCGTGCTGCTGGGCGCCGCTTCGGCCTGGATGTCGTCCTGCTTGCCGGCCTGGCGCGGGTTGCCATACCCGGTCCTACGGCGCCGAGCGCCGCATTCCTGCATCTAGCTCACGCGCTGGGCGAATGCGTTCAAGCCGGGGAATTCGGCAGCAGAGCCCAACTCCTCCTCGATCCGCAAGAGGCGGTTGTACTTCGCCACCCGGTCCGAGCGCGAAGGGGCGCCGGTCTTGATCTGGCCGGCACCAGTAGCGACGGCGAGATCGGCGATCGTCGTGTCTTCGGTCTCGCCCGAGCGATGCGAGATCACCGCCGTGTAACCAGCCTCGCGGGCAATGCGGATCGCCTCCAAGGTCTCACTCAGGGTGCCGATCTGATTGACCTTGACCAGGATCGAATTACCGACGCCGAGCTCGATCCCGCGCCGCAGCCGCTCGGGGTTGGTGACGAAGAGATCGTCGCCGACCAGTTGAACCCGGCCACCAAGACGCTCGGTCAGCTGCTTCCAGCCATCCCAGTCCTCCTCGTCCATGCCGTCCTCGATCGAGAGGATCGGGTAGCGCGAGCAGGCATCCTCCCAGTACGCCGCCATCTCTTCGGAAGTGAGCGTGCGGCCCTCGTGCTCGAGCACGTAGGACCCACTCTCATAGACCTCGCTGGTAGCGGGGTCGAGGGCAATGAAGACGTCAGAACCGGGCTCATAGCCCGCCGCTTCGACGCCGGCCAAGACCGCCTGTAGGGCTGCCTCGTTGGACTCTAAATTCGGCGCGAAGCCGCCCTCGTCGCCACCCGCGGTCGAGAGGCCCTTCGAGGCCAGGCTTTTCTTCAACGCGTGGAAGACTTCTGCCCCGACACGCAGGCACTCGCCAAAGCTGGAGGCTCCCGCCGGCACGATCATGAACTCTTGAAAGTCGACCGAGTTGTCGGCGTGGGCACCGCCATTGAGCACGTTCATCATCGGCACCGGCAGCAAGCTCGGCTCGCCGCCACCGTAGAGCTCGGCCAGATAGCGATAGAGCGACTGGCCCGAGTCCGCCGCCGCCGCCTTCGCCGCCGCCAGCGAGACACCAAGGATCGCGTTGGCTCCGAGCCGGCCCTTGTTCGGCGTTCCATCGAGCTCGATCATGGTCTCGTCGAGGGCGCCCTGCTCGGATACCCGCGCACCGGTCAGCGTCGCGGCAATCTCGCCGTTGATGTTGTCGACGGCTCGCGAGACGCCCTTACCAAGCCAGCGATCGCCACCGTCGCGTAGCTCAACCGCCTCGAACTCGCCAGTCGATGCGCCGGATGGCACTGCCGCCAGCCCCCGGGCTCCCGATTCGAGAACTACTTCGACCTCGACCGTCGGATTGCCGCGCGAGTCAAGAATCTGCCGCGCGTGGATAGAGGAGATGACGCTCATGGGCGCGCCAGTCTATCGACGCCCGGGACGGGTAAGCGGGCCTATTCGGATTCCGTCGGCGGTGCTTCTTCAGCCGGTGGCGCGCCTTCGGTCGGCGGCACAGCGCCTTCGGGCAAGCCTTCAAGACCCGTGGCACTTTCTGCTTCTTTTTCTTCTCCCGCCGGCCGCGGACGCTGCGCCAGCGGTTTGCCCTTCGGTTCTAGCGGGTTCACGCTCCCGGGCATCGCCGGAACTAGCTGGAAGACGGGCGCTGGGCACGCTTCCGGCAGGCCACCTTTGGGGCTCGCTTCGTAGCAACCTTCGGGTGCGGTTGATGGATGGCCGCTGACCTCGAAGTTCGAGCAACGTTCGGTCACGTAGCCGGAGGCGCAGAAGGTGCGCTGCGTCCACTTGGTGCTGAAGTTCGAGACGAAGGTTTTGATGTATTCCTGTTCAGCCTGCTGGGCCAGCGTCGCCTGGATCTGACTTTCAACCGCTTTCAGTTCCTGCACGCTTTCCGGGGTCGAATTCACAACTTCGAAGACGGTGTAGCCGCGTTGGGCTTTGATTGGGCCTTCGACTTGACCTTCGGGCGTGCTGAAGATTGCCGCGTTGAGCGGTTCTTCGATGACGCCTTCCTGCAGGCCTTTCTGTAGGCCGCCACTTGCTTTGGTCGTCGGGTCTTCAGAGAACTTTTTGGCGACAGTCGCCCAGTTTTTGGCGGTGTTGTCTTTGACCAGCGCGTCGTACGCTTCTTCGGCTTTTTTGCGGTCTTTGTTGATGACCAGCCGCACGTCCCGACTTGGTTTCTGCGTGAACTGGCTGTCCTTTGCCGCTTCGTAGTAAGCCTTGACTTCGCTCTGACTTGGCGTCGGGACTTTTTCTTTCAGCTGTTCCTGAAGCTGGGTGCTGAGAATCTGCAGCTTCACCCGTTCGTTGACATCTTTTTCCGTATAGCCGGATTCCTTGAGAAATTTCTCGAATTCGGCTTCGGTTTTGAAGCTTTCTTTCTTTACTTTCTTCAGTTCTTTGGCGACTTCCGCTTCGCTTGCTTCGATTCCCCATTCATCTGCCTGCCCCTGGAGCCAGATCGATTCGAAGAGGGAGTTCAGCGCCGCTTCCTTCAATTCCTCGTATTTGGCATCACCCGGCTTGGGGACGCTTTTTTCGCGAGCTTGTTTTGAGCTCAGCAGGAGGGCGTGATCGAATCTCTCCTGGGTCACTTCCCCAGTGTCGCCAGGCGCGCTGTCGACAAACGCGACATCGCCGGAGGGAACGCTGGGCTTGCCGATGCCCACGGCAATCGCGACAACGGCGAAAAGGACGACAAAGGCGACGCCGAAGATCAACAGTCCCAGGCGTCGCGCAGCCAAGGGCGCAGAGGCTTTGTCGCCCCCGCCCTTGCCAGACGTCCCTCTCCTACCCTTGTCCGGACTCACGAAGCTGGGAGCATATCTTTTTCGACTATTGGCGAGCGGCCCGCTTCGCGCAAGCCCTCAGCCATCGCCAGAACAGCGGCCAGACGGGCCTCTGGCTGCTCGGGTACGCGCATCGACGCCGTTTTCTCTCGCCACTCGTACAACGCCCCCTCGACCCGCTCTCTCAGATCGCTTGCCTGCTCGGAATCGAGCTCGACGCCAACCACGCTGAGCCTGCCGCCGCGCAGCTCGACGCTGCTCGCTCCCGCGAGGCGCAGTTCAATCCGAGCCCGCTGTAGGGCCAACAAGTTCTCCGCCTCGCTTGGAGGGGGACCGAAGCGGTCGCTCAGCTCGTCGCGGATCGCCCGCAAGTCGCCGGGAGCCCGGGCGGCAACGATGCGGCGGTGGATATCGATCTTGGCCGCCTCGAAGGGGATGAACGAGGCTGGCAGATAGGCGTCGACCGGCACGTCGAAACGCAGCGGCTCTGGGGCCTCCTCGCCGTCCTCGCCGGCCGGGCCTCCCTCCGCCACCGCCTCATCGATCATCTGACAGTAGAGCTCGAAGCCGACCGCGGCGACGTGGCCTGACTGCTCGTCGCCGAGCAGGTCGCCGGCGCCGCGGATATCAAGGTCGCGCATCGCGATTTTGAAGCCGGAGCCGAGCTCGGTGTGGTCAGCGAGGGTGGAGAGGCGCGCGGCGGCATTCTCGGTCAGCGCCTCGGCCGACGGGTAGAGCAGATAGGCAAAAGCACGCTCGCGTGAGCGCCCTACCCGGCCACGGATCTGGTAGGCCTGAGCCAAGCCAAGTCGGTCGGCGCGCTCGACGATCAGCGTGTTGGCGGTGGGGATATCGAGTCCGGACTCGATGATCGTCGTCGTCACCAGGCAGTCGGCCTCGCCGCGCAGGAAGCCCATCATCGCCTTCTCCAGCTCGGTCTCATCCATCTGCCCGTGTGCTTCGGCGACCCGCGCCTTGGGCACCAGCCCGCGCAGCTGCTCGGCGACCTCGGGCAAGCTCTCGATCCGGTTGTGGAGGAAGAACGCCTGGCCGCCGCGCTCAAGCTCACGCTCGATCGCCTTTCGCACTAGGTCCTCGTCGTAGGGGCCGACGTAGGTACGGACCGGACGACGGCCCTCTGGGGGCGTCTCAATCGTCGAGATGTCGCGCAGCCCGGCCAGGCTCATCTGCAGCGTGCGTGGAATCGGCGTCGCCGAAAGCGACAGCACGTCGACCTTCAGCTTCAGCTGCCGCAGCAGCTCCTTCTGCTTGACGCCAAAGCGCTGCTCCTCGTCGACAATCAGCAGGCCGAGGTCCTTGGCGCGGACGTCGCGGGAAAGCAGCCGGTGGGTGCCGAGGAGGACGTCGACCTCGCCGGCCTCGAAACGTTTGAGCACCTCTTTCACCTCAGCCGGCTTGCGCAAGCGCGAGACCCAGTCGAGCGTGAAGGGCAGGTTGGCGAGACGCTCGCGGAAGGTGCCGAAGTGCTGCTGGGCGAGGATCGTCGTCGGTGCCAGCATCATCACCTGCTTGCCGTCTGACGCCGCCTTGACCGCGGCGCGCAGCGCCACCTCGGTCTTGCCGAAGCCAACGTCACCGCAGATCAGCCGGTCCATCGGCTGCTCGGATTCCATATCCCCCTTGACCGACTCGATTGCCTCCAGCTGATCGGCGGTCTCGCGGTAGGGGAAAGCCGTCTCCATGGCAATCTGCCACTCACCGTCGGGCGGGAACGGATGGCCCTTGCGGGTCCGCCGCTCCGCATACAGGTTGAGCAGCTCGCCGGCCAGGGCGCCGGCCGCTTTACGGGCGCGCGCCTTCATGTTCTGCCAGCGCTTGCCGCCAAGTGCCGAGAGCGCCGGTTCCGCGCCGGCGCCGACGTAACGGCTCAGCTTCGCCAGCTGGTCGGTGGGGACGTAGACCCGGTCCTCGCCTTTGTATTCGAGGTAGAGGTAGTCGCGACTGATGCCGCCGACCTCGCGCGTCTCGAAGCCGGCGAAGCGGGCGACGCCGTGATCCTCGTGGACGACGTAGTCGCCAACCCGCAGGTCGCTGAAGGCAAGGCGGCCGCGGCCGCCAGCGCGATCGCGATCCTCAGCGCGGCGTCGTCTGTGGACGAGGCGGCGGAAGGGGTAGACGGCGAGGCGCAGCTCGGGACTGACGAAGCCCTCGCGTAGGCGCGCCTCGGCAAAAGCAAGGCCGGGGTCCGGCGAGAGGCGGCCGCCATCGAGCAGCGCGGCGTCGAGACGTTCGAGACCGTAGCGCGAGCGCTCTGCCTCGCCGCGGTTGTCGAAAGCGACGACGGTTCGATAGCCGGAGCGGACTAGTTTCTCCAGCTCGCCCTCGGCCTCTTTGACGCTGCGCGCCGGCGACTCAGCACGCGAGGCACGGAAGGCCCCCTCGTCCTCCTCCCCGGCCCCGCGCACCGCAAGAATCGCCCGGTCGGCGAGCGGCGCGGTCACGTCGACGTAGAGGTGGCGAGCGTCATCGGCGTGCATCGCGGCGGTCGCGTCCTCCCAGTGGTCGCGCAGCGCCGACTCGATTTCCTCGGCTGCGGCGAGGATTACGGCGGTCTCCGCAGGGACGAGATCGAGCGGCGGGCCAAAGTGCTCCAAGGGCAGCGCGTCGGCCGCACTCGGCGCCTCCTTGCCTTCCTCCGCTGCCTGCATCGCCGCCAGCTCGGCCATTTCACGGTGCGCGGCATCGAGCTCGGCAGCCGGCGCCAGCTCGACCCGCTTGGCATCGCCCAAGGAGCGCTGGGTGAAGGTCGAAAACCAGCGCATCGACTCAATCTCGTCGCCGAACAGCTCGATCCGCACGGCGCGCTCCTCGGTCGCCGGATAGACGTCGAGGATGCCGCCACGGACCGCGAACTGACCGCGATCGGTGACCTGCTCGACCCGCTCGTAGCCGGCGGCGACAAGATCGCGAGCGGCGGCGTCAAGCTCAACCTCGCCGCCTTGCTCCAGCGCGAAACCGGCCGGGCGCAGCGAGGCATCGGGCACGGCCTCGGCCAGGGCCGTAGCGCTGGCGACGACAACCGCATCGGTACCGTCGCGTAGCGAGTCGAGGGCGTCAATGCGCAGGCCAACCAGGTGCGGCGGCGGGGTGATGTGAGAGGCGTAGCCAGTGCCACGCGAGGGGTAGAAGCGCACACGGCGCGGGGCTAAATAGGCGCGCAGGTCAGCGGCGAGGTCGCGGGCCGAGCGGTCATCGGCGCTGACCAGCAGCGCCGGGCGGTCCGCCAGCCCGCGATCGTCATCGAGCAGCGTTGCCAAAAGCAGCGGCCGCAGGGTCGCCGAAGCGCCAACCTCGACCGGGTCGCCACCGCTGGCCGCGCGCACTTCGCCGGCGAGCGCGTGCATACGCTCGTTCTCGGCGGCAATTTCTAGCAGTGGTCTGAGGCTCATCGGGCGAGGTCCTGAGATTGTCATGCGGCGTCCTCGGTCGGCCGTCTGCGGGTCACGCACTAAGTGTGCGCTCCCCTTGCCGGCCTCCCTGCGTCCTTGCCTGACGATCTCAGGACCTCGCCCGAAGGGTACGCTGCGTACCGATGCGATTGCGCCGTCCCTTCGCCGCCGGCTCGACCCTCGGGCTCTTTGCCCACAATGCCTTCGAGACGCGTGCGGGGGTGGGCTTGGTCTTCGAGCCACAACTGGGGCGGCGCGGCTCATACGCGCTCTGGGGCGCCCTGATCCCGCTCGGCCTGCTCGCTGCGGCGCGCGGCGGCAAGTGGGCCGGGCGCCTCTCGGCCTTCAACGCCGGCATCGGCGTCGCCGGCGTCGCCGTTCACTTCAAGGCCTGGCCCTGGTCACTGCACGGCGGCGTGCCGATGCTCGACGAAGCCGAGGGTCTGCGCGAGGACCAGCTTCCGGCTTACAACTCCGTCCTTTGGGCCTGGGGAATCTCCAGCGCGCTCAGCCTGCTCAGGGAGACGCCCCGCGACTCGCGACGCTTTGCCATCGCCGGCCTGCTCAACTTCCCGATCCTGCTTGCCTCGGCCGACCACCACTTCCGCTGGGCGCGCGAGCAGGCCAAACGGGAACCCGAGCGCTGGAGCGCGGCGCTGCTGGAGGACTGAGCCGGTGGCGGCGTGGCCGGGCGAGGCCTGCGGCGCGCTCTGCCTCAGCTTCGACAACCTCGGGGTGGACGAGGACTCGAGCGCGACCCAGGCGCTGCCGGGCCTACTGAAGCGGCTCGGCGAGCACGACTTGACGGCGACCTTCTTCGCCGAGGGCATCAACGCAGAGCTCGATCCCGGGGCGCTGCAGGAGATCAACGCGGCTGGCCACGAGGTCGCCTACCACGCCTGGCGCCACGAGACCTGGGGCGAGCTGACGGCGGCGGAGCAAATCGAGAACCTCGCCCACGGAGTCGAGGCCTTCGCGGAGCTGGACCTGGAAATCGCCGGCCTACGCCCACCCGGCGGCCAGCTCGGCCCCGGCGGCGTCGAGGTACTGAGCGAGGCAGGGCTGCGCTACTGCTCTCCCGCCGGAGAGGGTGCGGGAGTCGAAAGCAACGTCGCCCTGCTTCCCTTCCAGTGGCGCCACGTCGACGCGACGTGCCTACTGCCGCCGCTGGGCATGGTCCGCAACGAAATGACCGACTCCCCAGACCCGCTCGACCCCGACGCCTTCCTCACCTACCTGGAAACGGAGATCGAACACCTCACGCACGAGGGCGGCTTCGCCACCATCGTCCTCCACCTCCCGCTGCTCGACTGGCTGGGCGAACCCAGCATGGCATCGCTCCTCGACAAGCTCTCCTCCAGCGACGTGTGGCTCGCGCGCTGCGACCAGGCAGCCAAGCACATCCTCAGCCACCCGGAGGCGTTCACCATGCGTGGGGTAACGCTCGACTCGACCAGCTGGGCTTAAGAGACCATCCGGTAGGGCTGAAACGTCTTGTACTTTTTCGGTGTGGGCTGCGGGCGCCAGCCCACAGGCGATCCACCGAAAGAAGTTAAGTGGAAGCCCTACCGGATGGTCTCTCAATCGGGCTGAGGCAAACCCGGCCCGGTCCTGGCCCACTCGACCTGCCCCACACCCTCGACCCGAGACCGCCCCTCGATGTCGTCCCACTCATGCAGCATCCGCTTCAGCTGGGCGACAGCGTCCGGTGGGTGGACGGCGACCGACACGGCCAGCTCCAGTGCTGCCTCCTCGGTACTCGCCGCTGGCGCCACGCGGTTGACCAGACCCAGGCGCAATGCCTCGTCGGCGCCGACCGTGCGCGAGCTGAAGAGCAGATACTTGGCGGTGGCGAGGCCGCAGAGGGTGACGAGGCGCGCCGGGCCGACCGGCACACCAAGCGCAGCGCCCGGGAAGCGCATGCGCAGGTTGGCACCGCCGATCCGCATGTCGCAGGCGACGGCGATCTCGGCTCCCCCTCCCACTACGTCGCCGTGGCAGGCGGCCACGGTCGGCTTGGGGAAGGCGACGATCGCGTCGTAGAGATCGGCGAAGAGCTGCATACGGCGGACCTTGCCCTCATCGTCGAGCCGCTCCTTAACGTCGGCCCCGGCGGATAGACCCATCTGGTCGGAGGAGCTGACCACGAGGACGCGGACCGTGTCGTCGTCGCGCGCGACCGCCAGGTGCTCGAGCATCTCGACCAGCATCTGGGTGTCGATCGCGTTGCGCGCCTGCGGCCGCTCGAGCCGCAGCAGTGCGACTCCCTGGTGATCGACCTCGTAGCTGGTCCGCTCAGCGCTCATCGGCGGCGGAGACTATTTGCTCGACCAGCCTCTCGGTTTCGTCGGCAGCGCGGCCGATCAGCTCTTCTACCTCGCCGCGGGGCTCGCGGAAGCGCCCCAGGACGTAGGCGGAGACGATCTCCGGGTCGGTCGAGTCGGGGCGACCGACACCGGCGCGGATCCGCCAGAACTCAGCGCTTCCCAACCCCTTTTTGAGGCTCTTGAGCCCGTTGTGACCGGCGAGGCCGCCACCGAGGCGGCTCTGCACCTCGCCGAACGGGAGGTCGATCTCGTCGTGGACGACGACGACATGATCGAGCGGCGCCTTCAACGAACCGCGCGCGGGCCCGGCCGAGTCACCGGAGGCGTTCATGTAGGTCTGCGGCAGCAGGATCGCCACCCGTGGACCGCCGGGCCGGACCCGTCCTTCGGCGAGCAGGCCGCCGAACTTCTTCTTCGAGCGAGGCAGATCCCAGCGCCGCGACAACTCCTCGCCGACTTCGAAGCCGATGTTGTGGCGGGTGGCGGCGTGCTCGCTACCAGGGTTGCCAAGACCAACGATGAGGATGCGGTTGCCAACGGCCCCTTCGGTCCCATCCCCGCCGCGGGCCTTGCGGCGGCGGAAGATCGACATCGAGCGGGGCTACTCCCCGGAGTCGCCTGAGTCGCCGCCGCCAGCCTCTCCGTCGCCGTCCTCGGCGGCCGGAGCCTCGCCCTCCTCGCCGACCAGTTCGGCCTCCTCCTCGACGGCGGGCTCGGGCTCTTCCTCGACGCGCGGCGGCGAAAGCGTCGCAATCGTGATCTCGTCGGGATCGTCGGCAACAAATTTGACGCCCTCGGGCGCGGCAATCGTAGAGAGCTGGATCGTGTCGTTGATCTGCATCTCGGAGACGTCGGCGATCAGGCGCTCGGGGATCTCGGTCGGCAGCGCTTCGACGGTGATCTCACGGGTGACGTGCTCAAGCACGCCGCCCTCTTTTACGCCCGGCGCCGTCTCGGTCCCCTCGAGCTCGATCGTGACCTCGGCCTGGATCGCCTCGTCGAGTTTCACTTCCTGCAAGTCAATGTGCCGGAGATTGCCGCGCACCGGGTGCATCTGCTGCTCCTTGACGACGACCGGCACCGCTTTCGATCCGTCCAGCTCAAGATCGAACAGCGCATGACCGCCGGCCAGCACGGTGCGCACGTCGCGTTCGGCGACCTGGAAGGCTCGCGCCTCCTCGCCGCCGGCGTAAACGACCCCCGGCACGAGGCCCTCGCCGCGCAGGCGGCGAGCGCTGCGCGAACCGAAATCGGTGCGCGGGGCGGCTTTCAGCTTTTCGCGGGTGCGAGCCATCGGACGGGAGAGGATAGAGAAAGGCGGGATTTGGAGCCCGCCGCGGGGGGCTATGACAACCTTCGAGCCATGGCCGACGACTCCAAGATCCCCAAGGGCCGCCTGCGCCGCTCGGCAAAGCTGGGCTCAATCGTAGGCGTGCAGGGAGCCCGCTACGCCGGCACCAAAGCGGCCAACGTCGCCCGTTCGGAGGAGGGCAGCAAGGAAAAGCTCGAGCAGCGCCACCTGGAGACGGCGCTGAAGATGGTCGGCGCGCTCGGCCAGATGAAGGGCGCGGCGATGAAGCTGGGGCAGTTCGCCTCCTTCATCGACACCGATTTCCTGCCCGAGGAGTCGCGCGAGATCTACCAGGAGCAATTGGCCAAGCTGCGCACCTCGGCGCCGCCGATGCCCTGGGAGAAGGTCGAGAAGGTGCTGCTTGAGGAGTACGACGGCGAGCCGGTCTCGGAGCTGTTCGCCGAGTTCGAGCACGAGGCTTTCGCCGCTGCCTCGATCGGCCAGGTCCACCGCGCCGAGCTGCTCGACGGGCGCCGGGTCGCGGTCAAGATCCAGTACCCGGGGATCGCCGAGGCACTCGACGCCGACCTGCGCAACGCCGGCACGATCGTCCGCCTCGCCCGCGCCCTCGCCCCCGGCCTCGACGCCAAGGCAATCGCCCATGAGATCCGTGAGCGGGTGATGGAGGAGCTCGACTACGAGTACGAGGCGCAGAACCAGCGCACCTTCGCCCGTGCCTACCGCGACCACCCCTTCATCTACGTCCCGGAAGTGATCCCCCGCCTCTCGCGTCGCCGCGTGCTCGTCACCGAGTTCGTCGAGGGGATGACCTTCGAGCAGGTCAAGGAGCTGCCGCACGAGCAGCGCAGCCGCTTCGGCGAGATCGTCTTCCGCGGCAGCTTCGGCTCGATCTACCATCTGCGGCACTTCAACGCCGACCCCCACCCCGGCAACTACTTCCTGATGGAGGACGGTCGCGTCGCCTTCCTCGACTTCGGCATGACCAAGAAGCTCGACCACGAGCAGATCGTGCTCGAGCAGCGGGTGCTCGACGCCGCCTTCCATGACGATCCGGAGCGCTTCCGCAGCGCCCTGCACGAGCTCGGCTTCATCAAGAATCCCTCGAAGCTCGACGCCGAAAGGCTGATGGAGCACATGCTGGCGGTCAGCGGCTGGTTCGTGGAAGACCGCGAGATCGAGATCAGCCCGGAGCGAGTGATGAAGATCATCGAGTCGACCCAGGACCCCCGCTCCGAGTACTACGACCTGATGCGTCGCGAGTCGATGCCGGCAGAGGAGCTGATGGGGCGGCGGATGGAAATCGGCGTCGTCGCTGTGCTCGGCCAGCTGCGCGCCAAGCGCAACTGGCACCGGATCATGCGCGAGTGGATCTACGCCGACCCGTCGTCGACCGAGCTCGGCGAGCAGGAGTGGGAGTACTTCGAGGGAAGAGGCGTGATGCAGACCCCGATTGTCGAGCGTTCCCTGGAAGGAGAGACGCAATGAGCAGGATCCGGCGTGGCTGGGCGTTATCGAAGAAAAGCTGGGGCATCCTTCGCGAGCATCGCGCCCTGGTCCGCTTCCCGCTTTACGGCGCGGCGGCGACGATCGTCTGCGCGGTAATCGTGATCGGGCCCGGCCTCTACCTGATCGATGACGGCAAGGTCTGGTTCGGTGGGCCGCTGGCGGTGATCGGCTTCTACCTGCTAGCGACGATCGGCACCTACTTCAGCGTCGCCCTTGCCGCCACCGCCGACATGATCTTCCACGGTCGCGAGGCGACCGTCGGCGACGGGCTCGCCGTAGCGCGCAGCCGCTTCTCGCAGATCGCCGGCTGGGCCGCGATCGCGACCGTGGTCGGGGTGCTGCTCAGCGCCCTGGAGAACCAGGGCTTCGTGGGTCAGATAGCGAGCCGTCTCCTGGCGGTCGGCTGGTCGCTGATCACCTTCCTCGCGACCCCGGTGATCGCGCTCGAGGGCACAGGGCCGATCGAAACGCTGAAGCGCTCGTCGAGCATGTTCAAATCGCGCTGGGGTCAGCAAGTAACCGGCAACATCGCGATCGGCGGCGCCGTCTTCCTCTTCGGCATGCTGCCCAGCATCCTGCTGGCCGTCGCCGGGGTGATGGTCTGGAGCTCCGCTAGCTTCGTCGGTGCGCTGTTGGTCGTGATCGGGGTGATCGGCTTCGCGATCTCGGCTCTCATCAGTAGCGCTCTCAGCGGCATCTTCGGCGTCGCCCTCTACCGTTACGCGCTCGACGGCGAGGCGACGGGCGGCTTCACGGCGGAAGAGATGGAGTCGGCCGTGAAGCAAAAACGCGGCCGCAACGCGCCGCCGACGGCCACCCCCGGCACGGTCTGAATCACCGCATCCGACATTGACCACCCCCCACTGGGGTCAATGTCGGATGCGCTCGAAAAGACGGGGGTCGTTGGAGCAGATGCCGTTGACACCGGCGGCTACGAGCTTGTTCATGCGGCTGAGGTCATCGACCGTCCAGGCGATCAGCTCGACCTGAGCGAGCTTGGTGATGCGAGCGAGCCCAGGGCTGACCAGCGGGTGGTAGACCCACATAGCCTCCACTCCCATCTTCGGCAGTTCGCGCGCGGCAAGGCCGGGTAGCCGTTTGCGCATCCAGACCAGGGCAGCCAGCATCGGCGCCTTCGCCCAGCCCTTCGAGGCCCAGTCCTTGGTCACCTTGGGATAGGTCCAGCCGCGCCTCAGTCCAGGCTCGAGCTCGCCGAGCTTGGCGAGAGTCGAAAGCTCCATGGTCGAGACCATCGACCGACTAAGCAGCCCACGCTCGCGGAGGGCGGCGAGGATCTCCTCCTCTCGGCCGGGCAGCTTGATATCGAGGTCGATCTCGACCTTGTCCAGGGGCGGCTTCGCGAAGGCATCGAGCACCTCGGCCAGGGTCAACGGCTCGCGCCGTTCCGCGTCATGCCAGTCGTGGGCAACGATCAGCGGCGTTCGCTCGTCGGCGGCGATGCGGGGATGGCCGTCCAGCGTCCACAGCACGTCGAGCTCGATCGTGTCGACGCCCGCCTCGACCGCGGCAGCAAAACTCTCCAGCGTGTTGCCGGGGGCGATCGCGTCGGCGCCCTTGTGGCCGACCAGACGGAGGGCGTCGGGCACTAGAAGAGCTGGTTCTCGCCGGCGAAGATCTCGGAGACCGAGTCGTCGGTGAAGATGCGGCGGATCGAGTCGGCGAAGGTGCCGGCGGTCGAAAGCACGACGATGTTGTCGGGCGCGCCGGGGCGCAGCGGGATCGTGTCGGTGACGACGATGCGCTCGATCGCCGAATCCGCCAGCCGCTCGTAGGCAGGGCCGGAGAAGACGCCGTGGGTGGCGCAGGCGATTACCCGGGCAGCGCCCTCGTCGAGCACAGTCTGCGCGGCGGCGCAAAGGGTCCCGGCGGTGTCAATCATGTCGTCAACGAGGACCGCCGTCTTGCCTTTTACGTCGCCGACCACGTAGCCGATCTCGGCCACCTGCTGGGCGGGGCGCTCCTTCTCCATCACCGCCCAGTGGGTGCCGATGCGACGGGCAAAGTTGCGCGCGGTCTTGACCCGACCGGCGTCGGGGGAGACGATCACTAGCTCCTCGCTCAGTTCCTGGTCGGCGAACCACTGGGTCAGCATCGGCATCGCCGTCATATGGTCGACCGGGACGTGGAAGAAGCCCTGTACCTGACCGGCATGCAGGTCCATGGTGAGGACGCGGTCAGTGCCCACCCCCTCCAGGCACTTGGCCATGATGCGAGCCGAGATCGGCTCACGCGGCGCCGACTTCTTGTCCTGGCGCGCGTAGCCGTACCAGGGGAGGACGGCGATGATGCGGTGGGCGGAGGCGCCCTGGGCAGCATCGATCATCGTCAGCAGCTCGACCAGGGCGTCGTTCGGGGTCATTTCGCTCTGCTCGTTTGCGCAGGTCGACTGGACGAGGAAGACGTCGGCCCCACGAATCGACTCCTCATAGCGGCAGTAGACCTCGCCGTTGGCGAAGGTCTTCAAGGTCACCTGACCCAGATCCAGGTCCAGCTTGTCGGCGACCTTGGCGGCCAGCTCCATCGAGCTGCGGCCGCCGAAGACCATCATCCGCTTCGAGTAATCGTGCGGGATGGCGGTAGGCGCCGCCTCGGGACTTTGCTCGATCGTGCTCACGAACCCTCCTCACGGGTCTCCGCGGCCTTGCCCTCCGCGTAGCCCTCGATGTTCCTCTGGTCGTTCTCGCTCACTGCCAACGCGCCCTCGGGGACGTCCTTCTTGATCACCGCTCCGGCGCCAGTGTAGGCCGCGTCCCCGACTTGTACCGGGGCGATCAGCATCGTGTCAACGCCGATGCGCACGTCCTTGCCGATCGTCGTGCGGTGCTTGCGGAATCCGTCGTAGTTGGCAGTGATCGTGCCGGCGCCCAAATTGCTGCCCTCCCCGACGTCGGCATCGCCGATGTAAGCGAGATGCGGCACCTTGGCGCCGGCGCCGATCTGCGAGTTCTTGATCTCGACAAAGGTGCCGGCCTTGGCGCCTTGCTCCAGGTGGGCACCAGGGCGCAGATAGGCGAACGGCCCGACGCTGCAGCCGTCGAGCACTTCGCACTCCACCAGGTAGGAGTGCGGCACGTTCACGTCTTCGCCGAGCGTCGTGTCGATCAGCGTGCTGAGCGGGCCGACAGCCGAGCCGGCGCCGATCGCGGTGGCGCCACGCAGGCTGGTGCCGGGCTCTAGCCGCGTGTCGGCGGCAATCTCGACCTCGGCGTCGACCCAGGTCGTGCCGGGGTCGACAACGGTGACACCGGCCAGCATGTGGCGCTCGAGGATACGACGACGACCCTCCGTCTCCACCGCCGCCAGCTCCGCCCTGTTGTTGACGCCCATCGTCACCGCGAAGTCGTCGGCGAGATGGCCGGCGACGGAATGGCCGGCCTCGCGCAAGGCCGCGAAAACGTCGGTCAAGTAGTACTCGCCTTGCGCATTGTCATTCGATAACCCGGCGAGAGCCGTGGCCAGTGGGGCGGCATCAAAGGCGTAGGTGCCGGCGTTGATCTCGCGGATCGCCAGGTCTTTGGCGCTGGCATCGCCGTCCGCTTTTGCCTCGACCACACGCTCGATCTCACCGCTGGCGTCGCGCACGATTCGACCGTAGGTCCCCGGCTCCTCGAGCTCGATCGTCATCATCGTCGCGGCAGCGTCTGAGGAGACGTGGGCATCGAGGAAGTCCGAGATGATCGCGGCGGAGATCAGCGGGTGGTCGCCAGAGAGGACAAGCACGGTCTCAGCCTCCTCGATCAGCGGCATGGCGGCACGCACAGCCCCCCCGGTGCCGTCGGATTGCGGCTGCACGACCGTCTCGACGTCGTCGGGGAGGCCGGCGGAGATGTCTATGCCGGGGGAGACAATCGCCGCCACGCGACCCGCACCGGCCTCGCACGCAGCGAGGACCGGCCAGGCGACCAGCGGCCGCCCACAGACGGGATGCAGCATCTTCGGCGTGGAGGAACGCATGCGCGTGCCCTCGCCCGCCGCCATGACGAGAACCAGGGGGGAGCTCACCTTTGGATCGTAATGCCGGGGGAGCGAGGATGGGGCATCCCTCCGTTTGCTGGGTTTTCGCCACCAGCGGGGGGCAGCTCTCGCTGACCAGCCGGGCGAAAAGAGGACGCCGCGCACTCCGGGATGCCCCATCCTCGCTCGATCAGCTCAAACGAAGGCGGCGGCGCTGAAAGCTTCAGGAAGAGCGGGCGAGGTCTTTGCCGACCAAGGCGACGCTGGTGAGAGTCCAGCCGGCGAAGATTAGGTCTATTCCTACTAGGAGGCCGATTGCCCAGTCGGCGCTGCTGGGGAACTTGGCTAGAACGAGGATGCCGATCAGAAGGCCGGCGAAGCCACTTAGGCCGACCAGACCGGCGCCTTGCTGGCCACGACCGGCAAAGGCGACGAAGATCCGGGTGAGTCCCATGAAGAGGAAGTAGATGCCCAGCACCAGAGTCAGGGTGAGGGTGCCGTTGTGCGGCTCGACGATCAGCCAGAGGCCAACGATGACGGTGAGGAAGGCCCAGAGCAACCGCAGGATCACCGATCCGATCGAGTGGGCGGCGAATGCCCCCGCGACCAGGAACGCCCCGGCGATGACCAGGATCCAGCCGATGAAGATCGCCGTCCCGACCGAGGCGACGGCAGGCACGACGATCGCCACGCAGCCGACAAGGATCGCCAGGGTCCCCACGGCCATCAACGCCTTCCAGCTGCGTGCAAGCCCCGCGCGCACGTCCGGGTCCAGCGCAGCTCCACCCATCTCCATAAGACAACCCTAGGCATCAACCCGGACGCAATCGAGAACTACTGTCGTGTTGATGACCCCATGGGGTCCAAAAGGCGTCAGATGTTGTGAATGGGCGCTAAGGTCGAGGGCCGATCCGGGGTGGTGTAGTCGGCTAGCACGTCTGGTTTTGGTCCAGGAAGCGAGGGTTCGAGTCCTTCCCCCGGAATTACGAACCGGCGCCACGACTGGCGGGCGCTCACGTCTCGACGGGCTCGCGCTCGGGCGGCAGCTGGCCGCCTCGCTCGGTGCCGGCGATCAGTTCGTCGGGGGCCTTGTCCTCGGGGATGAAGCCGGACTTCATGCCAAAGTAGACCGCTTGCGGGTGGTGGGCGACTATCGCCACGGTCGACTGCTCTGGCATCACGGCATAGCCGTCGGAGAGGGTCATGCCGATCTGTTCGAGGTCGAGTAGGCGCCAGACCTTCTCGTGCTCGGACTGATCTGGGCAAGCTGGATAGCCCCAGGAATAGCGGCGGCCTTGGTCGGGATCGATGCCGAGTTCGCGGCGCGCCCGCGCGTGTAGCCACTCGGCCAGGCCCTCGGCCGACTGCACGCCGAGGCCGTGGACAAAGAGTTGCTCGGCGAACTCGCCTTCGCTCTCCAGCCGCTCGATCAGCTCGGTTACCTCGGGCCCGACGGTGACGCCTTGCAGGGCGACCACGTCGCGCTCGCCGCTGTCCAGCGGCCGGTAGAAGTCGGCAAGGCAGATCCGGTCGTGTTTGGGCTGACGCGGGAAGACCAGCCGCTCCAGCTCGCGCTCGGGGTCTTCGGGGTCGAAGACGATCAACTCATTTCCCTCCGAGCTGCAGGGAAAGTAACCGAGTCGCGCTCGGAGGTGAAGGTAGTCCTGCTCTCGCCACATCCGCTCCAGGCGCGGCGCGAAGCCCTCCTCTTCGCCGTTGCCCTCAACCAGTTCGCGCCACGCCTCACCCTTGACGCCTTTGCCGCCCCAGTGCAGCTTGAAGAGCACGTGGCGGTCGAGGTACGGGTAGACCTCGTCAGGGTCGATGTCGACCTCCTGGACGCCTCGGAATGGCGCCGTGGGGATCGGGTTGTCGGTGACAGCGGCGGAACGCACGCTGGCGTCAGTGGTCGGCGGTGAGTCGTCGATGACGACAGGCTTCTCGCGCAGCTGCTTCGCCTCGGCGTGGATCCGTTCGACCAGCGCTTCGCGTGCCGGCTCGTCGACCAGCGCGTCCATCGTGTCGAGCCCCTGGAAAGCGTCCTTGCAGTAGAAGACCCCGGGGGCGTAGACGTCATCGGACTCTTTGCCGTGCGGGTAGAGCGTGCGGCGGCCGAAGTCGCGGTTGATCGCGGCGCCGCCGATCAGTACCGGGAACTCGAGCCCGCGCTGGTGCAGCTCCTGGATGCAGATCGGCATCTGCTTCGAAGTCGAGACAAGCAATGCCGAGAGGCCAATCGCGTCGGCCTCGTTCTCGACCGCGGCCTCGATGATCGTCTCGACCGGGACCTGCTTGCCGAGGTCGACCACGGTGTAGCCGTTGTTGGTGAGGATCGTGTTGACCAGCGACTTGCCGATGTCGTGGACGTCGCCGAACACGGTCGCGATCACGACCTTGCCCTTGCTGTGCCCCTCGATCCGGTCGAGGTAGTTCTCCAGCTGCGCGACAGCGCGCTTCATCACTTCGGCCGACTGCAGGACGAAGGGCAGGATCAGTTCGCCGGCGCCGAATTTGTCGCCGACCTCCTTCATCGCCGGCAGCAGCACCTCGTTCAGCGTGGGGACGGCGCCGATTTTCTCGTTTGAGCGATCGATCCAATCCTCGACCCCGTCCTTCTTGCGGCGCAGGATGTGCCAGTGCAGGGCCTCCTCGGGCTCCATGCCCTCGGTCGGGTCGTCCGCTTCCTCGGCGACCTCCTCGCCCTTGGACTCGAAGTGGGCGATGAACATCTCCAGCGCGTCCTCGCGCCGGTTGAAGACGAGGTCGTCGGTCAGCTCGCGCTCCTCGTCGCTGATCTCCGAGTAGGGGGTGATGTGGTTGGGGTTGACCATCGCCAGGTCGAGCCCGGCCTCGACGCAGTGGTGGAGGAAGACCGAGTTGAGCACGGCGCGGGCCGGCTGACCGACGCCGAAGGAGACGTTGGAGACGCCCAACGAGGTCTTGACGCCGGGGATCTCGGCCTTGATCCGCCTGATTCCCTCGATCGTCTCGACCGCGGAGGGCTTCCACTCGTCGTCGCCGGTGGTCAGGGTGAAGGTGAGCGCGTCAAAGATCAGCGCCTCGGGGTCGAGGCCGTGCTTCTCGCAAACCAGGTCGCGGATCCGCTTGGCGATCTCGACCTTGCGCTCGGCCGTCTTCGCCATCCCGACCTCGTCGATCGTCAGCGCGATCAGCGCCGCCCCGTGGGCCTTCGCCAGCGGCGCGACGACGTTCGCCTTGTCCTCGCCCGCCTCGAGGTTGATCGAGTTGACGATCGCCCGCCCGGGGATCTTCTCCAGCGCGGCCTCGATCACGTTTGGCTCGGTCGAGTCGACCTGGATCGGCGCCGGCTGGGTCAGCGAGACCCGCTCGACCACGGCGACCATCTGCTCGTCCTCGTCGGCGCGCTCGGTCAGCGCGACGCAGATGTCGAGCACGTGGGCGCCGCCTTCGACCTGGTCTTCGGCGACCTGAACCAGGCCGTCGTAGTCGTCGGCGAGCAGCAACTCCTTGGCCTTGCGCGAGCCCTGCGAGTTGACCCGCTCGCCAACCAGAGTCGGGCGCGGCTCCTGGACGAGCGGCGTCGAGGTCATCATCGATGAGACCTCAATCGGTCCCGGCGCTGGCCGCTCACCCGGAACGCGGCCATCGACCCGCTCGCGAATCGCGGCAATGTGCTCGGGCGTCGTCCCGCAGCAGCCGCCGACAATCCCAACTGAGTAGCGCTCAACAAACTCGCCCAGCGTCGCCGCCAGCGGCTCGGGCTGTTCGGGGAAGATCGTCTCGCCGTCGGGCCCCTGTAGCGGCAGGCCGGCATTGGGGATGCAATGCACTGGCAGCGGGCTGCTCTCACCGAGGAAGCGGATCGCGTCGCGCATGTCCTCGGGCCCGGTCGAGCAGTTGAGCCCGATCACGTCGATGTCGAGCGCGGTCAACGTCGTCAGCACCGCCTGGATGTCGGTGCCGAGCAGCATCTTGCCGCCCTGCGGCAAGAGCGAGACGCTGCACTGGATCGGCAGCGTGCGGCCGGCCTCCTGGAACGCCTCGCGGGCGCCAAAGATCGAGGCCTTGACCTCGAGGATGTCCTGCGCGGTCTCGATGATGATCAGGTCGGCGCCGCCCTCGACCAGACCCTTGGTCTGCTCGGCAAAGACCTCGACCAGCTTGCGAAAGGAGATGTTGCCCAGGGTCGGATCGTCGGACGCAGGCAGAAAGCCGGTCGGCCCGATCGAGCCGGCGACGAAGCGGTCCTCGCCCGCCGCCTTGCGGGCGATCTGCGCCGCCTTGACGTTGATCTCGTGGGTGTGCTCGCCCAGCCCCCACTCCTCGAGCTTCAGCCGCGAGCCCTGGAAGCTGTCGGTCTCGACCACCTCGGCACCGGCCTCGAGCATCGAGGCGTGGACGCCC
The DNA here is from genome assembly GCA_963703175.1 of uncultured Solirubrobacterales bacterium. Classification (GTDB taxonomy): domain Bacteria; phylum Actinomycetota; class Thermoleophilia; order Solirubrobacterales; family 70-9; genus VRUE01. The sequence goes on along the minus strand of OY969794.1, from coordinate 1,791,415 downwards.
TCGATCACGTCGGGACGATTGAGCACCAGCGCCTCGTGGCATTTGCCGAGCAGGCCGCCGTAGTCCTCCTGCGTCAGGTCGAACTGCTCCAGGGTCGCGCCCATGCCACCGTCGAAGACGATGACGCGTTCCTTGGTGGCGGCTATGTAATCGCGCTCGGACATAGATGAAAGAGGCTACCGGGGTGAGTGCGGTCGGCTTTTATGCCGCTATGCGGACCAAAAGTCGACCACACCCCTTGGACTAGGCTGGTCGCGATGATCGATTCCCACACGCATCTCTTTCTCTGCGAGCGGCCCGAGGCCGAGCTCGTGGCCGACGCGCTCGCGGCGGGCGTGACCCGCATGCTCAACGTCGGCCTCGGTGGCGAGCAGAACGAGACCGCGCTCGGCGCCGCCGAGCGCCACGAGGCGGTCTTCGCCAGCGTCGGACGCCACCCGACCGAGGCGAGCGGCTTTGATGACGCGCAGGCCGAGCAGATCGCCCGCCTCGCCGGGCACGAGAAGGTGCGGGCGATCGGCGAGACCGGGATCGATTACTACCACGAGATGGCGAGCCCGGCCGAGCAACGACAGGCTTTCGAGGCGCAAGTGGCGATCGCCCGCGAGCAGAGGCTGCCGATAGTCATCCACGGCCGCGACAAGGACGGCGAGACGACCGCGATCGATGAGATCTTCGAGGTCCTCGACGCGCAGGCCAGCGACACGCCGGTGATCCTGCACTGCTTCTCCGCCCCATGGCGCGCCAGCGATGCCGCCGAGCGCGGTTGGTACTGCTCCTTCGCCGGCCACACCACCTATCCAGGATCAGACGAGCTGCGCGAGGCCGCCGCCCAGCTGCCCGCGGAGCTGATCTTGGTCGAGACCGATGCCCCCTACCTGGCTCCCCAGACCGTCCGCGGCAAGCCCAACGAGCCCGCCTATGTCGTCGACACGGCCCAGGTCGTAGCCGCCGCGCGCGGCATCTTCTACGAGGAGTTGGAGGGGATCGTGGAGGCGAACGCCCGCACCCTCTTCGGCTGGTAGGGCCTGGATGGTCAGGCTCGGGCAGAACTTCCTCACCGACACGAACCTGCTCGACGCGATCGTGCGCGACGCCCAGCTCAATGCCGACGACGTAGTGCTGGAGGTCGGCGCCGGCGAAGGACCGCTGACCAAGCGCCTCGCGGCGAAAACGGCGCACGTCCACACGATCGAGCTCGACCGCGGCCTGGCACCGGCGCTGCAGGAGATCGCGACGCTCCCCAACGTCGATCTGCACTGGGGCGACGCGCTGCGACTCGACCTAGGTGGATTTGACCCAGTGCCGAGCGTCGTCGTATCCAACCTTCCCTACTCGATCGCGACCCCGCTGATCATCCGCACTATCGAGTTGCTGCCTTCGGTGCGCAGCTGGACGCTGATGGTGCAACGCGAGATCGCCGATCGCCTCGGCGCCGAACCGGGCCGGCGCGAGTACGGAGCCCCGAGCGTGCTTGTGCAGCTTGCCTGCGAGACGAAAATGCTGCGCACCGTCAACCCATCCGTTTTCCGGCCGCCGCCACGGGTCGGCTCAGCGGTGATCGGTCTGCGACGGATCGGCCCCGGCGCCAACGCCGACACCCGCGACCTCGTCCGTGCCGCCTTTGCCCACCGCCGCAAGACGTTGGCCCGATCGCTCTCGCATGCCCGCCCCGGCACCCTGGGCCGAACGAGGTCGATGCTCCCCGAGCTGGGACTGCGACTTGAGGTGCGCGCCGAGGACGTCACGCCGGGAGAGTTCGCCGAGCTCGCCCGCGGCCTGCCGTGGAAGGCCAGCGGCAACCATGGTGGCAGGGTCTGACTTTCACCACGATGCGTATCGAAGCCCCCGCCAAGCTCAATCTCTGTCTCTTCCTCGGGCGGCGTCGTGCCGATGGCCTGCACGAACTCTGCTCGCTGTTCGAGCCGCTTGCCCTGGCCGACACGCTGACCGTCACCGAAACTGAGTGGGACGAAGTGCTCTGCCCTGGGGTCGAGGGCGAAAACCTCGCTGCCCTGGCGCTGGCAGGGTTGCGTGAGCGTGGCTGGAGAAGCCACCCGCTACGGATCGAGATCGAGAAGCGGATACCGGTCGCGGCCGGACTGGGCGGCGGCAGCGCCGACGCAGCGGCAGTCTTGCGATTGGCCGAGGGCGCGGTCGGCGACCTCGAGTCGCTCGCGGCGAAGCTCGGTGCCGATGTGCCCTCGCAGCTACTGCCAGCACTTGCATTGGTGCGTGGGGCCGGCGAGCGCATCGAGCGCCTGCCGGCCCCATCCCCCCATGCGGTCCTACTGCTACCCGGTGGCGGCGGTTTGAGCACCGCCGCGGTCTTCGCCGAGGCCGACCGGCTTGAGCTCGGCCGGGACGAGGGCGAGCTGGAGGCACTCGCCACCCGCCTGCGCGAAGCGGCCGGGACCGGGGCCTCTCCACTCGAGTACGCCGAGCCGCTGGCAAACGACCTCGAACCCGCTGCGATCTCACTGAGGCCCGATATCGGTGGCGCGCTAGACGCCCTTCGTGAAGCCGGCGCTCCGCTGGCCTTCCTCACCGGGTCCGGGCCCACCGCTGTCGGGCTCTTCCCCACCCTGGAGGCGGCAAAATCAGCTGCGGACAGACTGGAACGGGAGGACGCGATCGTCTGCGAGGCGGGGACGACGCAGTGAAACTGCAGCTGCCGGAGAACCGACGCAACCGCCGCCTGGTGCTCGTCGCGATCGCTGCCGCGATCGCCACCGGCTACTACCTGCTCAGCCGGGTGATTCCGCACGACGAACTGCAGGGACTACTGGAAGACGTCTCCAACGCGCTCGGCGCCTGGACCTACCTCCTCGTCGGCGCCTTCGCCTTCGCCGAGACCGGCGCCTTCGTCGGCCTCGTCGTCCCCGGCGAGACCGTGATGCTGTTGGGAGGGGCGGTCGCCGGACAGGGCGCGATCAGCATCTACCTGCTGATCGCGATCGCCTGGTTCTCCGCCTGGGCCGGCGACACCACCAGTTTCTTCCTCGGCCGCCGCCTCGGCCGCGAGTTCGTAATGCGCAACGGCCCCCGCTTCGGGATCAGCCACGAGCGCTTCGAGAAGGTCGAGGACTACTTCTCCCGGCACGGCGGCAAGACGATCTTCATCGGCCGCTTCATCAGCCTCGTGCGCGCCTTCGCCCCATTCATCGCCGGCAGCTCGGGCATGCGCTACCGCGCCTTCGTCCCCTACAGCATCCTCGGCACCGGACTTTGGGCCAGCGCCCACATCCTGATCGGCTACTTCTTCTCGCGCAGCATCGACACCGCCGCCAAGTACGCCGGGCGGGGAGCATTCCTGCTCGGCACCCTGATCGTCCTCGTCGTCGGCACGGTCATGCTGGTGCGCCACTTCCGGGTCGAGGCCAACCGGCGGGCCGCCGTGCGCTGGATGGAAGAGCGCTGGGCAACCGCCTGGCTGGTGCGGCTGGTGCGGCGCTTCCAGCCACAGCTCAGCTTCCTTTGGGACCGGGTGACGCCAGGCGGCACCTTCGGGCTCGAATTCACTTCGCTGATGGCGACCTTCGCCGTCGCCGCTTTCGTCCTCGTCGCCTACACGGTGATCGTCAGCGGCGAACCGGGACCCACGCCGGGCGACGTCACGGCGATGGAAATCGCCGAAAAGCTGCGCACGAGTTGGCTGGTCGATATCGCCAAGGTGGTGACGGCGCTTGGATCCGCGGCCGTTTGCTGGTCACTGGCCGCGATCGCCGCCGCAGCCCTCGCCGCGCGTCGCCGCTGGGCCGAGCTTGGCGTACTCCTCGCCGGCGCGGCGATCGTGATCGTCGGCGTCCATGAGCTCAAGGACGCAGTCGACCGCCCCCGCCCCGGCGATGGTCTGGTCGACACCTTGGGATCCTCCTTCCCCAGTGCCCACGCCGCTTACTCGACCTTCTACGTCTGGCTCGCGGTAACGATCGTAATGCGGTTGCGGACTGGGATGGCGCGTGGGGCACTGGTGGTTGCGACGGGGATTGTCATCACCGCTCTCATCGGTCTTTCGCGCGTCTACCTTGGCGTCCACTACATGAGCGACGTCAATGCCGGCTGGGCGCTCGGCGCGGCTGCGTTCTCTTTATGTGCAGCGGTAGCCCTCATCGTCACGACGGTGCGGCAGAATGGGATCCGTGCTGCCGCTGGCCCTGCAGAAGATCGAAAATGAGTACCTGCTCTTCGGCGCGGCTGGGTTGGTCAGCCTGGTCGCCTTCGTCGCTCTGATCTTCGTTCCCGCAATCGGCTCCTACGGCCGCATCTGGGAGAAGGCGGCGGCGGGCTTCCTCTCGCTGATCGTCCTTGTGGCCCTGGTCCTAACCGGCGTCGTCGTCGGCCTGGCGATCGTTTACTACTACAACGACATTGTTGAAATCGTTGGGTGAGGGCCTGTCCGGTAGGGGTCCATCCGGTAGGGCTTCCACTTAACTTTTTTTGAAGACAGTTGGCGGTCGTCCGCGGACGCCGCCGCAAAAAAAGTACAAGACGTTCCAGCCCTACCGGATGGACCCCTGAATGGAGCGCGTGGGGATAATGAGCGGATGTCCACCAGCGCCAAAGGGCAAAAAGCCCCTGCAAATTCGGCTGATCCCGGAACGCTCGATGCGCTTTCGGAAGCTGTTGAGTCGGGAGCTGGGTTGCCGGCGGTGGCGCGGGCAGCGGCACGAGTACTTGACGCCAGCGTTGCTCTAATTGAGCGGTCGGGGGCGGTGCTTGCGGTTGCTGGCGCGTCGCCTGATCAGGAGGAAAAGCTGCTGGCGGGAGGGGAGCGGGTGACTACCGTCGAGCTGCGCGTCGCCGACGCGGCTGTGGGGGAGCTGCGTTACCGAGCAAAAGCCCCGCCCGACCCGGCGATCGCACGGATGGTGACGACTCTTTTGGCCTTGGAGCTGGAGCGCTCGCGGGCCCCGGACTGGCAGAACGAGGAGGTGGCCGGCGTCTTCGTCGCCGCCCTGCTGGCGCGCCAGGTGACCGACCGCGGCGACATCGTTGCCCGGGCCGGAGAGCTCGGTGCCGACCTTGAAAAAGGTGCCGGGGCAATCGTTCTGCGTGCCGCGCCACGCGTGGCGCAAACGGGAGAGTGGCGGGGGCGGGTGCTGACGCTGGCAATGCGGACGCTGCGCTCGCTCGCCCCTGGCGCCCTGGCGGCGGCCGAGGAGGGCGAGCTGGCGACAGAGATCGCCGTGATCGTCCCTGCCGGGGACGAGGAGCGGCTCCAACGCGCCGCCGCAGGCCTGGCCCGTGAGCTGCAGGACGCTCTTCCTGGCTTCCACTTGACGATCGGCGCCAGCCGTCGTGTCGCCGACCCAGTCGACCTCTACCGCGCCGGCAGCGAGGCGCGCCTCGCGGTCAATGTCGGCGAAGCCGAGGGCCGCCCTTTGCTCGCCTTCGAGGACACTGGCGCCTACCGACTGCTGCTGCCGGCAATGAGCGAGGATCCCGGCGAGCTACAGCGCTTCTTCGCCGAGACGATCGAGCCGCTTGCCGCCTACGACGATCAGTACGAGACCGAGCTCGTCACCACCGTCGAGGCTTACCTCAACAACGACGGCAACGTTGCCGCCACGGCCAAACAGCTCTTCACCCACCGCCACACGATCCGCTACCGGCTCGAGCGCGTGCGCGAGTTATGCGGTCATGACGTCTCCGCCACCGAGGGTCGCGAGAAGCTCGGCCTCGGCCTCAAGGCGATGCGCGTGCTGGGCATCGCCTCCCCGCGCGGCCCTGCCCAGGAACCGGGCGCCGAAGGCGGCAAGGTCCCGCGCGGCTCCGAGGAGTAGCGGCGAGCGCCGCTCAGGCGCCGATGCGTTCGCCGCTGTCCTGCCGCCGCGGATGCGGCTCGAGCCGGACCGGCGAAGCGGAGAGCGCCTGCATCCGCAGGTCGCTCCAGGTGAGGCCCTCGCGGACGAGGGCCGGTAGCCCCAAGGCAACAGCAGTGGCGATCTCGACCGCCTGCAGGATCACGCCGTAGGCAAGCGCGTCTGCCGTACTTATCCCCCAACCGGTGTGCAGCACGCTGATCACAGCAAGCTGGAAGACGCCGATGTTGGACGGCGTCGCCGGCACGACCGCGGTGACGTTGACGGCGAAGAGGACCGCGGCGGCGGCGCCGATGCCGGCGTTGTCGCTGAGGCCGAGCGCAGCAAGCAGCGCCCAACAGGCGGCGAGCTGTATGGCCCAGGCGGCGAGCTGCGTGACGGTGGCGACGGCACCGTAGCGAGGCTGCCTGAACACCGCCAGCCCCGCCCGTACCTGCAGCAGGGCGCGATGCAGCGCTGCCCCGAGCCGGGCGAAGCGGCCATTGCCGTTGCGGCGCATCAGCATCGGCGCAACCAGGACGACGACGAGCAATGCGAGCGGAACGAAGCTGAAGACGAAGAGCTTCTGAGTGCTGGAATGAAAGAGGTCGGTGCTGGAGACGATGATCGCCCCGAGCAGGGCCAAGGCGACGATGTTGAGCACGGTCTGAGAGACCAGCGTTCCCAGCAATACAGGGAAGTTCTCACGCATGCGGCCGATCCGCCGGGCCAGGGTCATCGCCCGTGCCGGCTCGCCCAGGCGGGCAGGCAGCGTCGCCGACATCAGGACGCCGATCATCGTCGCCGAGGTGACGTCGCGGCGTCGCACCGGCCGGTTGGGCAGAGCGGCGCGCACAATCGCGTACCAGGACGCCGCGCGAAAGAAGAGTGAGACCGCCATCAGCGCACAGGCAACGAGGACCCAGGTGAAGTCGGACCGGACGATGCTGGAGACCACGTTGTCGACGCCGATCTTCTGCGCGGCGAGAGCGGTGAGGCTGATGCCAAGAACCCCAGCAACCCCAAGGCCCACGCGGCGGGCAACGCGGCGCTTGCGGCTGCCGCTCTGAGCAAGGGGCGGGTCGAGCGACGGCAGCCGCTGCGGTGGGCTCGGCCGGCCGCCGTCGGCGGGTCGAATACCAGTCCAGTGGGCAGCGCGCTCGAGGGCGCTCGAAAGCACCGGCACCCCGATCGCCTGCTCGTAGACCTGACTGATCCGGTCGGCGACGTGCGGCCAGGCGTAGCGCTCGGCGCTCCGTCGGGCCGCCTCGCCCATCGCCGTAAGGCGCTCGGGCTCGTAGTGCGCTCGCTGCAGCTCCTCGGCAAGGCGCTGCGGGTCCCCGGGCGGGACAAGGATGCCGTCGAGTCCATCTGTGACGACGTCGCTGTAGCCGGCAATGGCAGAGGCGACCACCGGCGTGCCGGCGGCGAAAGCCTCGGTGAGGACCATGCCGAAGCTCTCGCCGGAGAGCGAGGGCGCGCAGAGCAGATCGGCCTCATGCAGCGCCGTCCACAGGCTTTCACCCGAGACACGGCCGCGGACGTCGATCCAGCGCATCGTCTCGGGATCGGCGAGGTAGCGCAACACGTCCTCGCGCTCAGCCCCGATCACGGTAAGGCGACTGGGCACGTGCTCGACCAGCGCTTCGAAGGCGGTGAGCAGTACCGGCAGGCCCTTGCGCTCCTCAGGGCGGCCAACGAACAGCACTTGCAGCTCACTGCTCGGCGGCTTGGGGCCAGTCGGCGCAGCGTCGACGTCGACTCCGTTCGGCACCACCTCGTAGCGGCCGCCGTACCAGCGGCGCCCCGTCCAGGCGGCTGCCTCCGAGACGGCAATCCGAGCGGAGAGCCGGTTCAACACTCGCCTGGCACCCAGCGCCGAAGCGATGTGGTTGGGGATCGCTTTGGTCGAGTAGGCATGGAAGGTTCCAACCGCGGGTGCGCGAGTCCCAAGAGCCGCGTTCCAGCCGACCAGCGGCACCAAGGGCTCATGGATATGGACCACGTCGTAGTTGCCCTGGCGAAGCTCACGGCGCGGAGCGACAACACCACCCGCCGGAAAGGGGGCGAGATTGGAGACCGCGCCGTTGGCGGAGAACCCTGCCGTGCGGCCCATCGGCACCAGATAATCAGGGAGCTCGCGCGGCTCTGCGAGCGCACGGTGAAGCACCCGGCTGAGCCGATCAGGAGGATCGAAGGGGGCGAGTACGCGCACGTGGTGGCCGCGACCAAGAAACTCCTCGGCAAGGGCCTCGACGTGCCGGTTCACGCCGCCCTGGTAACTCCAGGAATATGGCGAGACTAAGGCGATGCGCACGAGGCGTTAAGCCTAAAGGATGCGGCGGAGCCGCCCTGGGCGAGCTCAGCCCGTAGACTCGCGTCCCCTGCCTGCATCTCCACCCGCAGTTCGGTGCCGCCTTCCTTCAGCCCAGGCAAACCCGACGAAGACGAGTAGATAGACGCCGCCGATCTCCAGCAGCAGGGCACCGGAGTCGTTGGCGAGGGTGCCGACAAAGGTTGCGGCGAGGGCACCGAGCATGGCTGCGCGCATTGCCGGCAGCCCACGAAACCAGTCGGCTAACCGATCGCGTCGCAGCCAGGCGACCGTGGCGGCGGCAATGACGATCGGCAGGCCGGCAAGCAGGATTGGGCGGCCGAAGCTTTCGCCAGCCTCGCGCAGACGACGGCCAAAGACGGCGAGGACGTCGCCACCGCTCTTCGCGTCCAACACCGTGCGGGTGAGATGAGCGTTGGCACCAGTGATCAGGTCGGCGGCTGAGAGCAGCGCCAACGCCGGCAATGGCAGTGCGAAGGCAAGCAGAGCGAGGCGGGGACGACCGGCAAGGAGCGCAGCGGCTACCGCGGCACCAAGCGGCAGCGTTATCGCCGCGCCCACGTCTGCCCCATACCGACCGTAAGCAAAGACGAAGGAGAAGATCGCGGCGACGACAAGGAAGGCGGCTGGGCCGTGGGCCGCAGGCCACCACTGTCGACTTTCACCACGCGATGTCGGGGCAAAACTCGACAGCGCTGCACCGGTGCCGACCAGGATCAGCACCACCAGACAAGCCTCGAGCTCGTTGCCGATCCCATAAAAGCGGTGGCCCGCAGCGGGATTTGGTCCGACAAGCGAGAGCTGGGTCAGAGGCGAGCCGGCTATCAGGTCGACCGCGTAGGCGAGTGCCGTCGCGCCGCAGGCGGTGGCCAGCGCTCGATAGCTGCCAAGCGCGGCCAGAGTAAGGGCCGCCAGCGCCGGCGAGCCGAGCATGATCAGCAGCCTTTCGGCAGCTACACTCGGCTCGAGCGCCGCCCCCGCTAGGCACAACAGCGGTAGATAGACGAGCGCGAGCGCCAAGAGTCGCGCGGCGGCCCGGCCGGCACGCTGACGACTGACCGCCATCGCCAGGACGAACAGCGCCAGCCACGTCAGCAGGGTCACGCCGATCACCGGCGCCCGGCGCCCGGCAACGTCCCAGAGGCGGTCACCTGGGGGCGTATCGCGGACCACAGCGAGGGGATCACCATGGAAGCCGGCACCTGCCAGGTGCAAGGCCAAGAGGAACGCGATCGCCGCTGCGACCAGCGCCGCCGGCGCTATCGTGACCCTGATGGCCGACCGCACGTTCGCCAAGTTCACTTTTTTCAAGATCGACCCCGAGTGGCGCCGCCGCGACGCCGAGCTGCGCGCCGCCGACAAGCAGGAGTTCCTCGCGGCCTGTGAGGACTTCGCCCTCGACCGCTCTCTGCGCGCCTACTCAACCATAGGCACGCGAGGCGACGTCGACCTGGTCCTGCTCAGCCAGAGTCCCAACCTGGACGATCTGCATACCTTCCACGTCGTGCTCGGACAGAGCGGCCTGGCGAAATGGACGGAAACGCCGCACTCCTTCCTCTCGATGACCAAACGTTCGCCATATTCCGATGAGCAGGCACGGCCGGAGATCTGCGTCTCCGAGCGCAAGTACATGTTCCTCTACCCGATGGTCAAGCAGCGCCGTTGGTATGGCCTGCCGGCGGAGGAGCGAGGGCGGATCATGAAAAGCCACATCGAGGTCGGCCGGCGCTATCCCGAGATCACGATCAACACCACTTACTCCTTCGGCCTCGACGACCAAGAGTTCGTCGTCGCCTTCGAGGGCGATGACCCGGGAATGTTCCTCGACCTGGTCAACGAGCTGCGACCGACCGAGTCCAGCGCCTACACCGAGCGTGAGACGCCGATTTTTACCTGCGTGGCGATGTCAACGCGTAAGGCGCTGGATGCCCTCGATGGCACGGCGAGTGTGGCCGCGGCCTTGAGCCGTACCGAGATGTGACCGATAATCGGTCTTGAATGACCGTTGAAGCCCTGAGCTACGCGATCGACGACCAAGACCGCTTGATCAAAGTCGACGAGGGCTACTACCGCTTCGCCGAGGAGAACGGCTGGGAAGGGGCCGGCGCCAGCCTCGGTCGCTCGCTTTGGGATTTCGTCACCGGCCACGAGGTGAGGACGCTGCAGCGGCTACTGCTGCGGCGCGTGCGCGAAGGTGTGGGCGCGATCGAACTGCCTTTTCGCTGCGACGCACCCGACGTGGTCCGCGAGATGGACATCCGCATCGCCGCGGACAAAACCGGCCGGGTGGTGCTGTTCTCGGCCCGCGTGTGCTCCGAGGAGGAGCGGGAGCCGCAACCCCTGCTCGACGCGGACGCTCCGCGCGACGAAGCCGACTTCCTGACGATGTGCGCCTGGTGCGATCGCTTCCTGGTCGAAGGCAAATGGGTCGAGGTCGAGGAGGCCGCGCAGCGACTGGGGCTCTTCCGCCGCAGCAGGATGCCGATGCTCGACCACGGCATCTGCCCGCAGTGCAGCCGGCAGTTGCTGGCCGCATAGACGCGCGGCGAGTCCGTTTCCCTATTCTTCCGCGTTCCAATGACCCAGATCGGAACCGAAGACAATCCCGTCCGCGTCGCGATTGTCGGCGCCGGCCCGTCCGGCTTCTACGCCGCCGAGCACATCCTTAAAGACGCAGACACGCACGCCCAGGTCGACCTCTTCGACCGCCTCCCGACTCCCTTCGGCCTGGTCCGCGGCGGCGTCGCCCCCGACCACCCGAAGATCAAGTCGGTGACCCGCGTCTACGAAAAAACCGCGGCGCGCGACGGCTTCCGCTTCTTCGGCAACGTCAAGGTCGGCCACGACATCGAGGTCGAGGACCTCGAGCGGCTCTACCACGCGATCGTCTTCACGGTCGGCTGTGAGACCGACCGTCAGCTCGGGATTCCGGGGGAGGACCTGCCCGGCAGCCACGCTGCCACCTCTTTCGTTGGCTGGTACAACGCCCACCCCGACTACTGCGACGACGAGTTCGACCTCTCCAGTGAGCGGGCGGTCGTGATCGGCAATGGCAATGTGGCGATGGACGTCGCCCGGATGTTGGCGCTGACCGACCACGAGCTACGCCAGACCGACACCGCCGACCACGCGATCGAGCTGCTCGACCGCAAGCAGATCCGCGAGATCATCGTGCTCGGCCGCCGCGGGCCGGTCCAGGCAGCCTTCACCAACCCGGAGATCAGGGAGCTGGGTGAGATGGAGGACGCCGATGTGATCGTCGACCCGGCCGAGGTCGAGCTCGATCCGGCCAGCGCCGCCTTTCTCGAGTCCGACGAGGCCGACAAGACGACCCGGGTCAATGTCGAGACGCTGCGCGAGTTCTCCCAGCGCGAGCCCGAAGGCAAGAAGCAGCGCATCGTCCTGCGATTCCTCGCCTCCCCGGTCGAGATCAAGGGCGACGGCAAGGTCGAGAGCATCGTCGTCGGCCGCAACGAACTGGTTGAGGAAGGCGGCTCGCTACGCGCCAAGGACACGGGCGAGCACGAAGAGCTCGAGTGCGGTCTGGTGCTGCGCTCGGTCGGCTACACCGGCATCCCGATTGAGGGCGTCCCCTTCGACGAGAAGCGCGGCCTGATCCTCAACGAGGGTGGCCGCGTGCTCGACTCCCACGATGCCGGCCACAAAGTCGGCCACTACACCGCCGGCTGGATCAAGCGCGGCCCCTCGGGCGTGATCGGCACCAACAAGAAAGATGCGCTGGAGACGGTCCAACACCTGCTGGCCGACGTCGGCTCACAGACCCTTCTCGACCCCGCCAATCCGGAGCCGTCCGCAGTTGACGATCTGCTCGCCGAGCGCGGCATCCGCTTCGTCAGCTTTGAAGACTGGCAGGCAATCGACCAGGCCGAGGTCGGCCGCGGCGAGCCGCACGGCCGCCCCCGGGTCAAGTTCGTCCGGGTCGAGGAGATGCTCGAGACGCTGGGCGAGCAGGTCTCAGGCTAGGGGCTCTGCTTTGACGGGCCATCCGGGTAGGGGTTCCACTTAACTTTTTCGGTGTGTCGCGGTAAGGCTGTCGCCCAAAGGCATCGACGAAAAAGTACAAGACGTTTCACCCCTACCCGGATGGCCCGTTGATAAGGACGCGGTTTAGGAAGTCGACCTGGTCGGCAGCTACTTGGTTGAAGATTGTTTTGGAGAAGGGGGCGAAGTGGCCGCCTGGGTATTCCTTCAGCTCGCCTTGGGGGGCGCGTTCCGCGGCTTGTCTGCCTAGTTTGGGCGGGTTGACGTCGTCGTCTTCGAAGACGCAGTAGAGGGACGGGCAGGGGATGCGGCGCACCTTTCTCGAAAGGCTGTACGGGGGAGCTAGGGCGACGCGGGCGCAGACCTCGTTGCGCCAGGTCGAGTCCGGTGGGGTGATCGCGGCGAAGCCGGGGACGGTGTCGGGACTGTTGATGACAGCGAGGGAACCGGGCTCACCTGCCACCGGGATTCGATACGGAGCGGCTCCGCGCAGCCTCCGAGCCATGTCGCGGCCGCCCGCCGCAGTCAGCTTGACCATGTGCCCCAGACCACCGATATGGAGAAGGCTGCGCCTCCCGCTGAGCAGGGGCGCGACGCAGACCAAGGCCGCGATCTGGACGCCATCGATCGCCAGAGCCTGGGTGTGCCCCGTCCCCATTGAGTAGCTCCACATCGCAATCCGCGCTGGATCGACCTCGTCCAGGGCGCCGGCGTAAGCGATCGCCGCCCGCCAATCCTCGCGCTGGCGGGCGGGGTCCATCAGCGAGCGCGGCTCACCGGGGCTCTCGCCCCAGTGGCGGTAGTCGAAGGCGAAGGCCGCGAACCCAGCGCCGGCGAGGTGGGCGGCGAACGCGTCGAGGCCTTGGTCCCGCACACATGCGAAACCCGAGGCCATCACGACGCAAGGGACATCGTCCTCGATTGCCTCCGGCCGGAACAACCTGCCGGCACAGTGGCCATCGCCCGAGGCGAAGCGGACCTCCTCCCATCCCATGCGCACGATCCTACGGCGTGACCGGCCCATACAATCGCGGCCGTGGCCGACCTGGCTGAAATCGAGACGATGATCGCGGCGGCTTTGCCCGGCGCCGCGGTCGAGGTGGTCGACGAGACCGGCGCCGGCGATCACCTGCGGGCGACGGTTGCGGCGCCGCAGTTCGAGGGGCTCTCGCGACTCGACCAACACCGGCTGGTCAAGGCTGCGGTCAAAGCGCGCTTTGACGATGGCCAGATCCACGCCCTGAGCATCAAGACCGAGGTCGCAAGGTAGCTAGTCTGTGGCCATGGCCGATCCACAGCTGAAAGAAAAAGTTGAGGAGATGATCGCCGCTAACCCGGTGCTTCTCTTCATGAAAGGCACGCCGGAGATGCCGCGTTGCGGTTTCTCGATGCGCGTCGTACAGGTGCTCGATTCGATGGACGTTGAGTACGGCGCGGTCGACGTCCTCCCCGCGCTACAGCCGCTGCGCGAAGTAACCGCGGAGATCTCCGACTGGCAGACCTTCCCCCAGCTCTACGTCAACGGCTCGCTGATCGGCGGCGCCGACCTGGTCGAGGAGATGTTCGACTCAGGCGAGCTGGCCGAAGCGCTGGGAGTCGAGCAGCCAGAGGTTGCGCCGCAAGCGGCTGCGCCCGCACAGTCACCGCCGCTTCAAATCGAATAGTCCCTCGCACGGGCAGTCCTCGCACGGGCGCGAAAACCAAGCAGGTCGGGGGACGCAGGGAGTGAAGGGAGGGGAGCGCACTTCAGTGCGTGACCCGACCTGAACGACTGAGGACCCCGAGATGCGCCGGTTTGCAGCGTCCGGTTAGGCGGTAGCGGGCGCCGCGTCCTCTTTGACCTGAAAAGAGGACCCGCATCCGCAAGCAGCGACGACGTTGGGGTTATTCACCTGAAAGCCCGCCCCCTGCAAGCCTTCGACGTAGTCGACCTCCGAACCGAAGACAAACTGCATGCTGACCTTGTCGACGACGACGGCGACGCCGTCGACCTCGAAGAGGTGGTCGTCGTCCTTGGCGCGGTCGAAGGCGAGCGCGTACTGAAAGCCTGAGCAGCCACCACCGCGGACCGCAACGCGCAGCGCCTGGTCCTCGGAACCGTCCTGGCCACCAAGCAGCTCGCCGATCTTCTCGGCTGCCTCGTCGGTCAGGGTGATTGCCTCTTGCGGGGTATCGGTCACTTCACAAAGTGTAGCGACAGGTCTGCGAGAATCGAATTCCTTGACCGCCGCCGCGCCAACTGCTGTCGTCTGCGACAGCACTGCCTACCTTCCCACCGAGCTCCGCACTGCGCGCGACATCGAGCTCGTCAGCCTTTATGTCTCGATCGACGGCGAGCAGCAGCGCGAGACCGAAGTCGGCGACTACGGCGCTTTCTTTGAGCGCCTGCGCGCCTCTGAGAGCGGCGCGACGACCTCCCAGCCATCGATTGGCGACTTCGTCTCCGTCTACGAGCCGCTGCTCGACGCCGGCCGCGAGATCGCCTCGATCCACATCTCGGCCGGCATCTCCGGCACCTGCGAGGCCGCCGGCCAGGCCCGCCAGCGCCTCATCGACGAGGGCAAGGGCGGCGAGCGGGTCAAGGTCTTCGACTCGCGCTCGGCGGCCGGGGGGATGGGGCTCTGCACGCTCGGCGCCGCGGCTGCCGCGGCAGCGGGTGGCGATGCGGACGCGGCCGTGGCGCGGGCTCAGCAAACCCGCGAGGAGTTGAAGATGTGGTTCGCAATCGACACCCTCGAGTACCTGCGACGCGGCGGGCGAATCGGTGGCGCCAGCGCCTTCATCGGCTCGGCGCTGAAGATCAAGCCGATCCTTACCTTGGAGGAGGAGATCACCCCGGTGGAGCGGGTCCGCACCCGTGCTCGCTCGATCGAGCGCCTGCGCGACTATGCCCGCGAGCGCCACGACTCCAACCTCGACGCCTGGGTCGTCCAACACATCCAAGACGACGAGACCGCCGCCGGCCTGGTCGACGATGGTCGTGAAATCTTCGGCTGCGAGCCAGCCTTCGTCTCCGAGATTGGCGCTGTCCTCGGCGCCCACGTCGGACCAGGGCTACTGGGTATCGGCAGCGTCAGCAAGGCAGCGCTGAGCTGAGCGCGCTGCTACCTGCGGCGGCGAAGAGCCAAGAGCCCGCCGATCGCAAAGCCGGCCACCGCAGCCGCGACGACCAGCTGCTGTTTGTGCTCACGAACCTGGCGGCGCCAGTCGGTGAGCTCGGTGACGCGGCCGCGGAGGGCTTCGACCGAGCGGCCGAGGTCCTGACGCTGCAAGTCGATGTCGCGACGAATCTCCGAAGCGGAGCGGCCGGGAAGGCCGGTGGTGGAGGGTCGGGCGGGCTCAGGATGGGTGCTCACTTCTGCTCCTCTCCGGGCGCGGGCTTCGCGCCATCCCCTTCCAGCGTGGACTTGATCTGCTTTGCCTCTTCGATCGCCTGCTCGGGCACGGGCGGCGCGCCAGCCTGGACCGAGCGGTAGGCGAAGAGACCGGCGCCCGCCGCGATTAGCAGGAAGAGCGCCGCCTCGACAAAGAAGCCAGGCCAGGCGTTGCCGTCGAAGACCTCTTCGGCCAAGAGCCAGGCCACCCCCTCCATGATCAGGATCAGAGCGAGAAAGGCGAAGGTGCCGGCGGCGATGCCGACGACCGAACCGCGCAGGATCTTGCCGACTTTCTCACTGACCTCCGTTTTGGCGAGCTCAATCTCCTCGCGGACGAGCGAAGAAGCGCGTTCGGAGACGTCGAAAACGAGCTCGGCGACTGAGCGGTCCTCGGAGCCGCGGGGCGGTGGGACCGGATCGGGAGTGGGATCTGCCATGACAGGTCTCTACTCCGGTGGATCCTCGTGGAAGAGCTGCCGGTAGAGAATCCCCGCTGCCCTGCTCGCCACGATGCTGGCCAGTGCACCCACTCCGGCAAGCATGCCGCTCCAGACAAGTCGTTTGACGATCTCGTTGTCCATGGCTGCCGACCTTACCTATCGGGGCTCGAGACCGTCGCAGATCGTCGCCGTGACAAGAGTCTTTGCCTGCTCGAGGTCGGTGTCAGAGGCGGGGGTCAGTTCGAAGATCCAACCTGAGAGCTGCTGCTCGATCGCGCCATAAAACGACATCGAGGCGAAATCGGGGGCTATATCGCGACGGAAAGCGCCTGACTGCTGCCCATCGGCAACGATCTTGGTAATCGAGTCATAGGCACGGCGAATCTCTGGCAGGTGGGTGCGGCCAAAGGAGTTGGCGGCGCGGGTGACCTCGACGATAATCACCTTCATCAGCTCCGGGTCATGGCGATAGGAGTCGACGATGAAACCGGCGACCGCCTCGAGCTTTGCCCGTGGTGCCACCTCGCTGCGATCGGCCTCCTCGATCGCCGCTAACAGCAGCGACCAACGCTCGCTGAAGAGCTCGTTGAGAACCTCGTCCTTGGACTTGAAGTAGTGGTAAACCAGCCCATAGGCAACTCCCGCTTCGTCGGCGATATCGGCGACGCGGGTCGAGTGGAAGCCCTGGCGGGCGAAGACGCGGATCGCCGCGTCGAGAATCTGGCGGCGCTTGTCGATCGCCGGTGCTTTCGAGCTGGCCATCAGGCGTGGGCCTCCATCAGCTGCGGCCAGGCATAGGCCCGCGGACGACGGTTGGCCAGTGAAGGCAACTGCTCCCGGGTTCGCTCCTGCGCAACGAGATCGAGCTCGGCGGCAACGAAGCATTCCTCGTCGGGGGCCATGGCGAGCACAACGCCCCAGGGGTCGACGATCGCCGAGCGACCGTATGAGCTGTAGTGGGGCGCTGCCTCGCCGACCTGGTTGGGGGCGAGGACGAAGACCTGGTTCTCGATTGCACGGGCGCGCAACAGCACCTCCCAGTGGTCGCGGCCAGTGGCTGCCGTGAAAGCGGACGGAACGGCGATCAAACGGGCGCCACGCACGGCGAGGATCCGGTATAGCTCGGGGAAGCGCAGGTCGTAGCAGACGCTGAGGCCGAGCTCGAGCCCGTCGAGTTTCCCCGAGACGATTTCGCCGCCGGGCTGCTCATGCTCGGACTCTCGGTAGCTAACCCCGCCGGCTTCGACGTCGAACATGTGGATCTTGCGGTAGGTGGCGAGGTCGGCGCCGTCGGGACCGATCAAGACCGAGGTGTTGAACGCCCTGCCTGAGGTTTGATCATCCCCGCGCTCGGCGATGCTGCCGGCAAGCAGGTGGATGCCAAGTTCGCGTGCCCAGGTCCTGGCGGCAGCGAGGCTGGGACCGTCGAGCGCCTCGGCGCCGGCTGCCATCTCCTCGCCGGCGGCAAGCAGATTCCACTTCTCCGGCAGGGAGACCAGCTCGGCGCCGTCGGCCGCCGCGGCACGCACCAGGCGCTCGGCCACGCCGAGGTTCCGTGCCTTGTCTCCATCCGAGTTGAGTTGCACCGCCGCTACGCGCACTTCGATCCTTTTCATGCTGGCTGACTGACCAGTCAATCGGTTTGTTGAGGGCCAGTATAGGTGGCTTCGGGGCGTACGATTGGGGTTACGTGAGCGGTACCGATCGCATCGAGGCAGACGGCGAGCGCAAGCAGGTGACCGTGCTCTTCGCCGACGTCATGGGCTCGATGGACATGGCTGAGCAGCACGATCCTGAGCAGTGGCGCCGGATCATGCAGGGTTTCTTCTCAATCCTCGCCGATGAGGTGCGCCGCTTCGAGGGCACCGTCGACAAATTCACCGGCGACGGGATCATGGCCATCTTCGGCGCCCCGGTCGCGCATGAGGACCACGCTCGGCGTGCCTGCTTCGCGGCCCTGCGGATGCTCGACGACATCGCCGAGTACGCAGCCGAGCTGCGCCGCAAGCACGGGCTCAACTTCTCCGTCCGAATCGGGATCAACTCGGGCGAAGTGATCGCGGGCGCGATCGGCGACGATGACGGTGGATACACCGCGGTCGGCCACACCGTCGGCCTCGCACAACGGATGGAGGCCCTGGCGGAGCCCGGCAAGGCCTATCTAACCGAGGCGGCCTTCGAACTTGCCCACGGGTTTTTCGAGCTGGAGGACCTGGGCGAGTTCGAGATCAAGGGCGCGAGCCGACCGGTGCGAGTGTTCGAGCTGGCCGGGGTTGGCGCAGCGCGCTCGCGGCTCGACCTCTCACGCGAGCGCGGCTTCTCGCGTTTCGTTGGCCGCGACGAGGAGATGGCGGTGCTGGAAAACGGGTTGCAGCGCGCCCGTGAGGGAGAGGGCGCCGTGGTCGGGATTGTCGCCGAGCCGGGCATCGGCAAGAGCCGCCTCTGCCACGAGTTCGTCGAGCAGGCACGCGCCGCCGGGGTCGAGGTCTTCGAGGCGCAGGCGCAGGCCCACGGCCGGGAGATCCCCTTCATGCCGGTGCTGCAGATGCTGCGCGCCTACTTCGGCATCGTCGACGGCGACAGCGAGCGGACCGTGCGCGAGAAGGTCGCCGGGCGGGCGCTGCTGCTCGACCCCGAGTTCGCCGAGGAGCTGCCGATCCTTTTCGACTTCCTCGGCGTCCCCGACGCCGCCCGCCCGGCCCCCCAGCTCAGCGCCGAGGCACGCCAGCGGGCGCTGCGCGGAATCGTCTGCCGGCTGGTCCGCGCGCCCAACCGGCGCGAGCCGGTCGTCTGCGTGATCGAGGATCTGCACTGGATCGACGAGGGCAGCGCGGCGATGCTCGGCGAGCTCTTCGCCGCGGTCGAGGGGACGCCGACGCTCATCGTCGTCAACTTCCGGCCCGAGTACCAGCGCCCCTGGACCGGCCCACCGGACTACCACGAGATCGCGCTAGAGCCACTTGGCCCGGGCGACACGGCGGAGCTGCTGCGCGACCTGGCCGGCGAGGACCCCTCGCTCGACGGGCTCGCCGATCTGATCCACGAGCGCACCGCCGGTAACCCTTTCTTCATCGAGGAGATCGTCCGCGAGCTGGCCGAATCAGGTGCTCTGGAGGGTGAGCGCGGCGCCTACCGTCTGGCGCGTCCAGTCGAGGACAGCGGCGTGCCCGCCAGCGTGCAGACGGTCCTGGCAGCGCGGATCGACCGCCTGCGCCCAGAAGCAAAGCGGCTCCTGCAAGCGGCCTCGGTTGCCGGCAAGGAGGTCCCGGAGCGGGCGCTCCGTCTCACCGCCGGCCTGGGCCGCGACGAGATCGACCCGCTGATCTGCGATCTGACCGACAACGGCTTCCTCTACGAAATCGAGCTCTACCCCGAACGCGTCCTCGCCTTCCGCCATCCACTGACCCGCGAGGTCGCGTACGGCAGCCAGCTCGGCGAGCAGCGGGCGGCAACCCACGCCGCCGTAGCGCGGGCGACGATCGAGCTGAATCCCGACCGGCAGGACGAGCTGGCGGCGCTGATCGCCAGCCATATGGAGTCGGGCGGGGAGACGCTCGAAGCGGCGCGCTGGTCGGCGCGAGCCGCATACTGGGCAGGCAGCAGCCATCCGGGCGATGCCTTACGCCTCTGGCGGCGGGTGATGGAGCTGGCCGCCGAGCTCCCCGAGGGCGAGGAGAGCGCCGCACTCGCTGTCTCCGCCCGCCTCCTGCAGCTGCAGTACGCATGGCGGCTGGGGATGGACCCCGAAGAGATCGCCCGCCTGGCCACGGAGGCGGAGGAGATCGCAACGCGAACCGGCGACCTGCACTCGCTGGCGATGCTGAAGATGGCGACCTCCGCCCGGCCGGGAATGATCCACCGGGCCGATACCTGGCTCAGCGCGGTCGAGGAGGTCAACCGCCTCGCCGATGCGTCAGGCGACATGCCGCTGCGAATCGCCCTGCGGGCGGCAAGCGCCTACGCCTACCTCTGCGCCGCTGACTTCGACGGCTTCGAACGGGAGCTCGACCTGGTGCTCGAGCTGACCGATGGCGACCGCAGCGCGGGCGCGGGGATCGTGATCGGCAGCCCGATCGCCTGGGCGACGATGGGGAAGGGACTGGCGCAGCGCGAGCGCGGCCGCGTCGACGAGGCTGAAGAGCTGTTTAACGCCGCGCTGGCGATTGCCACCGAGGACGGCGACCCCGAGACCGCAAGCTGGACGCGCAGCAATCTCTCGCTGATGCTGGCGACGCGTGGCGATCCTGGCGCCGGAGTTGCGCTGGCGCGTCGCAACTGCGAGCTGACCGAGCGCCTTGGCGACGTCTTCTCGCGCAGCCTCTCGCTCGCCAACCTGGCCGGTGCCCTGCTGAGAGCCGAGGAGCACGCCGAAGCGCTGGAGGCAATCGAAGAGTCCGAGCAGATCTACCGCGAAGCGATGGACAACGGCGGCGAGATGGAGGCCTGGCGAGCGGCGGTGCGGGCCGAGGCGCTTATCGGCGTCGGCAGGGTCGAGGAGGCGGTCGAGCTGTCCCGGTGGGCGAGCGACGTCGCCCGCGAGCGCGGCATGCTCTGGTCGCTGCCGCTGGCACTGCATGTCCACGCCCTGGCGCGGATCGAGGCAGGAGAAGAGGGCGCGGACGAGGTCCTGCGGGAGGCGGCGGAGCTGGCCGGACGCACCGGCGCCAAGCTGAGCCTCGAGGCAATCGAAGGGACGCGCAGCGAAATCGTCGCTAGGACTCGCTGATCTCCGCGGTATCCATCTCCAACACCGGAAGTTGGTCGAGGCTTCGAGTCAGCTCGATTGCACCCAACGGAACAATCGTTATGGAACGCGATACGACGATCACATAAGTGACCAGCAACATCACGTAGAGGAAGATCACAACCACTTCGAAGGCAGTTGAGTGAAGGACGGTGCTCCAGTCGACGTCGCCCAGATGACTGAAAAGCGCACCCCCGATCACCAACGGCGTCAGGCCGGCGATGACGGCGCCGACCGTCCGCAGCGCCGGGCCAAGATGGCGGAGCCAGCCGCGAGCTCGCTCCCTCCCCTCCCCCGTGAGGACCCAACGTTGTTTCGCGGCGGGGTCGTCGAGGACGAACAACTCGACAAGGCCTCGTCGCTGAGCCAGCGTCAACCAGTCCTCGACGGTCTGCTCGCGGGGCCAACCAGCCACGGCAAGAGCTTGTGAGCGGGGAACGGCTTCGGCCAACTCCAGAGGGCTGGAGGCTCCGAACCGTCTCAGGCCGACCAGGAAGGAGCGGTCGATCCGACAGAGGAGCTTTAGGTAGCCGAGGCGCGTGGGCACCTTGGTCCGGCCAGTTGCCATGAGGCGATATGCGGCCGCCGTAAATCGCCTCAATTCGAACCGCCAGCCATCCGCTGCCACGGGCGGGAATTTTTGCGCGGTGTGCGGACGGCTTGAAGAATCTCCCCGACTTACATGCCGGTGGCGCGAGCTACGACCCAATCGAGCAGGCGGTCGGGGAGGATCTTGGCGGCAAACGCCTGACCGCGAGCGTCGGCGCCGACCAGGTAACGGGTGCGGGGGCGGCGGGCGCTGAGCGCGTGCTCGATCCGTGCTGCGACCTTCTCCGGCGGGATGCCTCGTTCGCCGGTTTTCCTCGCCACGTCGCGGTAAGCCTCTATCGCCTTGCCGTAGAGGTCGACGTGACTCGCGTGAGCGCGCTCGGCAAGCGAGTCGACTTCCTCCAGGCCTCGCTCCCAGATCGGCGTCGCGATCGAGCCGGGCTCGACGATTGCGACCTTGATTCCCCAGGGCCGCAGCTCCTGGCGGAAGACGTCGCCGACGGCCTCGAGGCCGAACTTCGCCGCGTGGTAGGCGCCGAACATCGGGAAGGCCATGAGGCCGCCGATCGAAGTGATGAAGACGATGCGGCCGCGCGCCGCGCGGATTGCCGGCAGCGTCGCCTGGGTTACGGCGACGTGGGCGCTTAGGTTGACGTCGATCTGACGTTTGAAGTCTTCGATTGGCAGCGTCTCCAGCGGACCGGGAACTGCGATGCCGGCGTTGTTGACTAGGCCGTCGAGACCGGCGCTCCCCACGGCAGCACCAATCTGCTCCGCTGCAGCGGCGATCCGGTCAGCATTGGTCACGTCAAGCATCAGCGGCACCAGCCGCTCCGAGCCAGCCGCGCGCAGCGACGCAGCGTCCTCCTCCTTGCGCACCCCGGCGAACACCCGCCAACCGGCGGCATCGAGATGCAGCGCAGTTGCCCGGCCGATGCCGGTCGAAGCCCCGGTGATCAGGACCGATCTCACCACGCCAGGCTACTGTCCGATCGGCGCGGACTAACATCGGCGTCCATGACCGAGACAGCCTTCGTCACCGGCGGTTCCGGCTTCATCGGTGGCCGGCTAGTCGAGCGGCTCGTCGCCGAAGGCCGCTCGGTGCGGGCACTGGCTCGCTCCGAGGCATCGGCCGAACGCGTCGCCACCCTGGGTGCGGAGCCCGTCCACGGCGACATCGGCGATCGGGCCTCGCTGGCCACCGCGGCCGCCGGGACCGAGACCGCATTCCATCTGGCCGCCCACCTCGGCGAGTGGGGTCCGCTGGCGGATTTCGAACGCGGCAACGTCGAAGGCACGCAGAACGTACTTGCGGCCTGCGCCGAGGCCGGTGTGCGGCGCTTTGTCCACTGCGGGACCGAGGCGGCACTGATGGCAGGCGAGCCGCTGGTCCAAGTCGACGAGACGGCGCCGCTGCGCCCGGACTCGCGCGCTCCGTACCCGGCAACCAAGGCGAGGGCGGAGCAGGCGGTGCGGGGCGCCAATCGCGACGGGTTCGAGACGGTCGCAGTGCGCCCGCGTTTCGTCTGGGGCAAGGGCGACACGACGCTGCTGCCGGGGATGATCGAAACCGTCGAAGCAGGCAAATGGGCCTGGGTCGGCGGCGGGCGCAACGTCACCGACACGGCCCATGTCGACAACGTCGTCGAGGGACTCTTACTGGCTGCAGCGAAAGGGCGCCCGGGCGAGTCCTATTTCGTAACCGACGGTGAGCGGGTCACCTTCCGCGAGTTCGTCACGGCGATGCTGGAGACCCAGGGGGTCGAGCCACCGGATCGCAACCTCCCCGCATGGACCGCAGCGCCGATGGCGCGCATCTGCGAAGCGGCCTGGAAGCTCCTGCCGCTTAAGGGCGACCCGCCGATGACCACCTTTCGCTCCTGGCTGCTGACCCAGGAGTGCACGATCGAGATCGACAAGGCGCGCGACGAGCTCGGCTACACGCCGATCGTCACCCACGAGCAGGGCCTCGCCGCGCTCGCCGAGGACCTGCCGCCGCTTAAGTACCCATAGTGGCCTCTAAGCGACGGCACGTCCGGGTCAGGGGCGATTTGCGCGATGGCGCTCCAGCTCGGCGACGAGGAGCTTCGTGTGCAGGGCGGCGATCAGGTCCTGCAGCGGCTGGGAGCCGGATTCGAGCATCTCGACCACGCGCTCGGGTGGGACCTCGCCGGCGAGGCGGTCCATCACCATCTCGACCTCCTGGCTGACCAGCTCTTCCAGCGCCTTCTTGTAGCGCAGGGTGTCGTAGACCGTGAAACCGATCTGCTCGTCATAGCCGCCAGCGCGGAAGCGCCCGATCGCCTCGATGATCTTGATGTCGGAGGGTGAGTAGCCGCGGCTATTGGGACTGAGGACCTCGATCTGCTCGAGCCGGTCGAGCACGTCCTTGGGGACGCCGTAACGCTCACGCACCTCGGCAGCGCTCGTCCGCGTCCGCTCTCCCCCAAGGGCCCGCTCGAGGATGCGGTCCTCGAGCTCGACCATGGCGCGAGCCCGATCGGGGTCCTCATCCAGCACAGCCTTGATCGCCTTCAGCGGCATGAAGCGCTCCTCCTGCAGCTGCTTGATCAGCTTGATCCGATCGACAAACTCAGGTGAGTAGTAGGCCATATTGCGGCTCGTCTTCACCGGTTCCGGCAAAAGGCCCTCGCGCAGGTAATGCTTGATCGTCGGCACCGGCACCCCGGACGCCTCGGCCAGCTCACCGATCTTGAGCAGCGACTGCTCGGCGCTGGCGCTCATGCTCTGAACGTCGCCGCGGAATCGGCGCTGGGGCCGGCGACGGCGCCGGACGCTTTCATCGCGCCGATCTCCTCGTCGGAATAGCCGGCTTCGCGCAGAACCTCGTCGGTGTGCTCGCCGAAGGCCGGTGCCGGGCGGGTCGGATCGCCGGGGGTGCGGCTCATCTTCACCGGCACGCCGAGCTGACGCACCTGCCCCATCCCGGGCTGCTCGATCGCGGTCACCATCTCTCGCGCCCGCACCAACTCGGACTCAAGCGCCTCGCCGACGTCGAGAACCGGCTCGATGCAGCAGTCGTGCTCGTCGTTGAAGGCGAGCCAGTCGTCACGCGTCCGCGCGCGGAAGACGGCAGCGACCTCACGCCAGGCGTCAGAACCCGGTGCCTCGAACTGCACCTCGATCAGGTCGGGGCGCTCGACCCCGTTGCAAAAGGCAGCCCAGAACTTCGGCTCCAGCGCCCCGCAGCTCACCCAACCATCGGCCGCCTCATATGGCAGGTAACAGAGGAGCCCGCCGGCGAGCTGCTGCTCGCCGCGCTTGGGCGCCTCGCCGTCGCAGAAGTAGCGGCCAGCGACCATCGCCAGCCAGGAGAGCGCGCCGTCGGCCATCGAGATATCGACCATCTGGCCCTTGCCGGAGCGGCGGCGCTCGTGCAGCGCCGCCATCACGCCGAAGGCGGCCATTAGGGCGCCGCCGCCGAGGTCGGCGATCTGGCCGCCAGACTGGACCGGCGGCCCCTCCTTGGCGCCGGTCAGGCCGAGCAGCCCGACCAAGCCGAGGTAGTTCATGTCGTGCCCGGCGCGCTGGGCGTAGGGACCGTCCTGTCCGTAACCGGTGATCGCACAGAAGACGATCGCCGGGTTGGCCTCGCGCATGCGCTCGTAGCCGACCCCGAGCCGGTCGAGGACGCCGGGGCGAAAGCCGTCGAGGACGACGTCGTAGCGCTCGACCAGGCGCAGCAGCGCCTCGCACCCGGCCTCGCTCTTGAGGTCGAGGCGAATCGAGCGCTTACCTCGATTGAGCGCCAGGTAGAGCGAGGAGCGGGTGCCCAGCTTCTGCTGCTCCTCGTCGCCGTAGTAGGGAGGCGCCCAGCGGATGTAGTCGCCCATGCCGGTGTCCTCGACCTTCAGCACCTCGGCGCCGAGGTCGGCCAGCAGCAACGAGCAGAAGCCGCCGGGGAGGAGCCGCGTGAGGTCGAGGACCTTGACGTCGCTAAGCGGCAGATCGCTCACGCTTGGGGACCCCCAGCAGCTCGCGAGCCTCGGCCACCGTGGCGGCGCGGCGGCCGACATCCTCGGCCATCTGGCGCGCCTTGGCGATCAGTTCGCCGTTCGACTTGGTCATCTCGCCGTTCGGCAGGTAGAGGTTGTCCTCGACTCCGGCGCGGACGTTGCCACCCAGGACGAGGGAGGCGCCGAGCAGCTTCCACTGGTCGCGGGAGATGCCGATCACTTGCCACTGGTTCTCGCCCTCCGCCCCACCGGGAATCTGGTCCGCCATGAAGCCGACGTTGCGCGGGGTCGGGCGGATGCCGCCGTTGACTCCCATCACCAGTGAGATCTGCAGCGGCGCGCGCTCCAGCAGCCCCATGTCGATCAGCGGGTCGAGGTTGGCGACGTGGCCGGCGTCGAAGCACTCGTGCTCGGGCTTGATCCCGAGGTCGCGCATCGCGGTGAGGAACTCGATGATCGTGTCGAAGCTGTTCTCGAAGACTGCTTTGAAGACGAAGTCCTTGCGCCGCGAGGAGTACTTGGCGTAGTTCATCGAGCTCATGTTGAGCGCCGCCACGTCGGGCTTACACTCGCGCAGGTACTCGATCCGCTTCTCGATCGGGATGCCGATCGCGCCGGTCGAATAATTGATGATCACGTCGCCGACCTCAGCCAGGATCGCCTCGGTGATCGCCTTGAAGTCCTCGACCTCGTAGGAGGGCGTGCCGTCCGGTTTGCGGGCATGGATGTGGATCTGCGAAGCACCCTCGTCGACCGCCCGCCGCGCCTCGGCCGCGTACTCCTCCGGCGTATAGGGGATCGCCGGGCACTGATCGCGGTTGGCGATCACGCCGCTGATCGAGCAGCTAATGACTACTGGGTCGCCGAACGAGCTCATACCGGCATCACCCCGTGGCGTTTCTTTGGCTTCTCGACGTGTTTGTTCCTCGCCATGCGCAGCGCCTTGACGATCGTCGGCCGCGTCTCCCTCGGGTCGATGATGTCGTCGATCACCGCGTTACCCGCGGCGATGTAGGGGTCGATCTGCTCGCGGACGGCGTTCAGCATCGCCTCGCGGGTGGCGTCCGGGTCCTCGGAGGCCTCGATCGCCGAACGGCCGATGATGTTGACCGCCCCCTCCGCCCCCATGACCGAGATCTCGGCCCCGGGCCAGGCGACGATCAGATCGGGCTCATACGCCTTGCCGCACATCACGTAGTAGCCGGCACCGTAGGCCTTGCGCACAATCACCGTTACCTTCGGCACCGTGGCGCGGCTGACCGCGTAGAGCATCTTCGCCCCGTGGCGGATGATCCCGGCGTGCTCGACTTTCGCCCCGACCATAAAGCCGGGCACGTCCTGAAGGAAGACGAGCGGGATGTTGAAGGCGTCACAGAGGTTGATGAAGCGGGCCGCCTTGTCGGCTGAGTCGTTGTCGAGAATGCCGGCCAGCTGCTTGGGCTGGTTGGCGACGATCCCGACCGGCTGGCCGCCGAAGCGGGCGAAGCAGGTGATCAGCGTCTTGGCGAACTTGGGCTTGATGTCGAACCACTCGCCGTCGTCGACGATCTCGCCAATCACGTCGTACATGTCGTAGGGCTGCCGCGATGAGTCGGGGACGATCTCGAGCAGCTTCTCCGAGGCGCGGTCGTCGGGGTCGGCGGTCTCGGCGATCGGCGGCTTCTGCTCGCAGTTGGAGGGGAAGAAGGAGAGGTACTGCTTGACCTTGGCGATGCATTCCTCGTCGTCCTTGACCTCGAGGTCCCCCACTCCCGATTTGCGGCAGTGAACCTTGGCGCCGCCCAACTCCTCCATCGTGATGTCCTCGCCGGTGACGGCTTTGGTCAGGTGCGGGCCGGCAAGGGCCATCGCTCCCTGCCCGGAGACCATCGGCACGAAATCGGAGAGGGCCGGGATGTAGGCGGTGCCGGCGGCGCAGGGGCCCATCATCGCCGCGACCATCGGGATCACGCCTGACATTTCGACCTCCTCGCGGAAGAGATGACCGGAGCCGGCGAACAACGACCCTGCTGCCTC
This sequence comes from uncultured Solirubrobacterales bacterium, assembly GCA_963703175.1. Classification (GTDB taxonomy): domain Bacteria; phylum Actinomycetota; class Thermoleophilia; order Solirubrobacterales; family 70-9; genus VRUE01. The sequence continues at coordinate 1,764,171 of OY969794.1, read as the reverse complement.
CTGGATGCGAGCCCCAGCCGAGTCGAGCAGCCAGATGAAGGGCATCCGCTTGGAGAGCGCCATCTCACGTAGGCGGGTGACCTTGAGCTCACCGGTCATCCCCATCGAGCCGGCCATCACGGTGAAGTCATAGGCGGCAATGCAGGTGGGTCGCCCGTCGACGTCGCCCCAGCCGGTGACGACGCCGTCGGCTGGCGCCACCTTGCCGTCCATCGCCCGCTGGGCGAAGTGCGGCCGGCCGTGGATCCCCATCTCGACGAAGCTGCCCTCGTCGACTAGTAGGGCGATCCGCTCGCGCGCGGTCAGCTTGCCGCGCTCGTGCTGCTTGGCGATCTGGGTCTCGCCGCCGCCCAGCTTCGCCTTCTCGCGCCGCTCATGCAGCTGCTCGGTCAGGTCCTCCAGCGGGGCGGTGCCCGGGAGAAGGTTCTTCTCCTGCTCGGTCTCTTCGGTTGCCACTACTACCGTCCCTTCCACTGCGGATCGCGCTTCTCGAAGAATGCGGTGACGCCCTCGACGATGTCCTCGGTGCTGAAGGTGAGCGAGAGCTGCGAGCGCAGGTAGTCGAGCGCGTCGTCGACGGCCATGTCCTGCTGGCGGTACATCGCGTCGTGGCCGAGGCGCATCAGCACCGGGCTCTTCGAGGCGAGCTTCCCGGCCCACTCGGCGACCGCCGCGTCGAACTCCCCCGCCGGCACGACCTTGTTGGCCAATCCGTACTCGACCGCCTGCTCGGCGCTCAGCCGCTCGCCCAGCAACATCATCTCGTTGACCTTCTTGCGCGGGACGTTGCGGTAGATGATCGCCATGATCATGTAGGGGAAGGCACCGACATTGATCTCCGGCGTGCCGAAGGTTGCCCCCTCTTTGGCGATCAGCAGGTCGCAGGAGAGGGCCAAGCCCATCCCCCCAGCGAGGACATGGCCGTTGGCCGCGCAGAGCGACGGCTTGCCGAGGCGCGGCATCAGACGGAAGAACTCGAGAAAGAGGTCGGAGGCGAAGTGTTTGGCGACCAGCGGGACATCGGCAGCAAAACCCCCGAGATCAGCCCCCGCACAGAAGGCTTTGTTGCCCGCCCCGGTGAGTACGACAGCCTGCGCTGCCTCGTCGTCGCGGGCGCGCTTCATCGCGTCGACGAGCTCTGTCAGCATCTGCCCAGAGAGCATGTTGCGCTTCTCCGGGTTGTTCAACGTCACCGTCGCGACCCCGGCGGCGACCTCGTACTTGACGACCTCGTAGTCCATCCCGGCGGACCATAGCCGAAATCGGCCACGCACTGAAAGTGGGAAGTGCTACTGTCCACTTTGCTCTGGGTGGCCCGGGCTGCCCTTTCGGACCAGCGAACGGAGGAGAACCAGTGGCGACCGCTACGAACGGCAGCAGCTCAACCGTCATTAAGCCCGACCACGAGGCGGGCGGCAAGCACTTCATCTTCAGCCAGGAGCACGAAGACCTGCGCGAGTCGATGCAGGCCTGGGTCAAGAAGGAGATGTGGCCGCACCGCAACGAATGGGAGGACACCTACTGGCCGACCGAGAAGATGGTGCGGGCGGGCGAGCTCGGCTACCTCGGCCTCTGCTTCCCGGAAGAGTACGGCGGACAGGGTGGCGACTACTACTACTCGCTGGTCCGCGCCGAGTGCATGAGCTACTCGGGCTCCGGCGGCACCAACATGGGCTTCGCCGTGCAGACCGACATGGTCCTGCCCCCGATCCACCTACTCGGCACCGAGGAGCAGAAGCAGCGCTACCTGGTGCCGGGGATCAAGGGCGAGAAGGTGGGCAGCCTGGGGATCACCGAGCCGGGCGCCGGCTCCGACGTCGCCGGTATCCGCACCACGGCGATCCGCGATGGCGACGAATACGTGATCAACGGCTCCAAGACCTTCATCACCAACGGCCCGCGCGCCGACTTCATTGTCCTCGTCGCCAAGACCGACCCGGAAGAGCGCCACGCCGGGATCACGCTGTTCGTCGTCGACCTGCGCGACGAGAACGGCGAGAAGGTCCCCGGCTTCAGCGTCTCCGCCGAGCTGGAGAAGATGGGCATGCACGCCTCCGACACCGGCGAACTAGCCTTCGAAGACGTCCGCGTCCCGGCCAGCGCCGTGCTTGGCGAGGTCGGCAAGGGCTTCTACCACATCGCTTGGGAGCTCCAGGGCGAGCGGCTGGTCGCCGCCGCCGGCTCCCATGCGGGCTGCGAGCGGATGATCGAGAAGACGCTCGAGTACGCCAAAGACCGCGAAGCCTTCGGCCGCCCGATCGGCAAGTTCCAGGCGATCCGCCACAAGTTCGCCGAGATGGCGACCAAAACCGAGGCGGCGAAGCAGTTCACCTACGCCACCGCCTGGCGCTTCGCCAACGGCGAGTACCCGGTGCGCGAGATCACGATGGCCAAGCTCTTCGCCTCCCGCGTGGGCTGCGAGGTCGCCGACGAGTGCATCCAGATCCTCGGCGGCTACGGCTACATGAAGGAGTACGAGATCGAGCGCGCCTACCGCGACGTCCGCCTCAACCGGATCGGCGCCGGCACCGACGAGGTAATGCTCGACGTGATCGGCCGCTCCTACGGCCTTTAAGCGGCCGCCATGCCCTACGTCGACCACATCCGCTCCTATTACGAGGCGCTGAACACGGGTGACGGCGACGCGATCGCCGCACACTTCTCCGACGACGCCGTCCACTACTACACCCGCCTGGGGCCGCACGAGAGCGCCGAGACGATCGGCCGCTTTGCCGCGCTTGGCGTCGAGAGTATCGACGCCCAGTGGTACGTCGAGAACGCGATCGAGCAGGGCGACCAGGTCGTGATCGAGTGGACGATGACGTGGCGAGCGCCCGAGTCCGGTGAGAAACGGCTCGACCGCGGCACGGAGTGGTTCCGCATCCGCAATGGAAAGATCGCCGAGGTGCGCGCCTACCACCACGGCGGCAAGAAGAACCCCCAGGGTGACCTGCTGGGCTTCGACCACGAGGGTCGCGGCTACACGATGCTCGCGGACTGGAAGGTTCCTGCCGCGAACAAGGAGGGCCGGGTTTGACCGTCGTAAAGGACAGTGGCGCGCGGGCGACGCTGCCGCCCTTCGGCGAGGAGCATGAGGAGTTGCGCGAAACGGTCAGCCGCTTCGTCAAGAAGGAGATCGCGCCGAACGTCGACGAGTGGGAGGAGGCGCGCGAATTCCCCCGCGAGCTTTACAAGCGCTGCGCCGAGCTCGGCTTCCTCGGGCTGAAGTTCCCCGAGGAGTACGGCGGCCAGGGCGGCACCCACCTGCACGACGCGATCTGGGTTGAGGAGCTCGCCCGCTCGGGCGGCTCGGGCGGCGTCGCCGCGGGGCTCAACGCCCACGCCTCGATCGCGATGCCGCCGATCTTCAACTTCGGCACCGAGGAGCAGAAGCAGCGCTGGCTCGTGCCCGGGATCGCCGGCGAGAAGATCGGCGCCCTGGGGATCACCGAGCCGGGCGCCGGCTCCGACGTCGCCGGCATCTCGACCTTCGCTGAGCGGGTCGGCGGCGGCTACGTGGTCAACGGCTCCAAGACCTTCATCACCAACGGCGTCCGCGCCGACTTCCTCGTCTGCGCCTGCAAGACGACCAAGGAGGGCGGCCACGGCGGCATCTCCTTCCTCGTGCTCGAGCGGGAGATGCCCGGCTACGAGGTCGCGCAGAAGCTGGAGAAGATGGGCTGGCACTCCTCCGACACGGGGGAGCTGGCCTTCACCGACGTCGAGGTGCCCGAGGAGAACCTGCTCGGCGAAGAAAACGAGGGCTTCAAACTGATCATGTTCAACTTCGCCTGGGAGCGGCTGCTGATGGCGATCGGCGCCGTCGGCGCGATGCAGCGACTGATCGAGAGGAGCGTCGAATACGCCCTCGAGCGCGAAGCCTTTGGCCGTCCGATCGGCAAGTTCCAGGCGATCCGCCACCAGGTGGCGGAGATGGCGACCAAGGCCGAGGCCTCCCGCGCCCTCACCTACAACGCCTTGCGCCTCTTCCACGAGGGCCACGACTGCATCAAAGACGTGACCATGGCCAAGCTCGTAACCCAGCGCGCCGTCCTGGAGATAGCCGACCAATCCCTCCAGATCCACGGCGGCTACGGCTACATGCGCGAGTACGGCATAGAGCGAGCCGTCCGCGACGCCCGCCTAGGCCCAATCGGCGGCGGCACCGACGAGGTAATGAAGGAGATCCTCGGCAAACTGATGGGGCTGTAGGGCTTTGCAGGGATTTCCTGCGGTTCTGCCGCCTCGTCTGAGCCAGGCGGACACAATCCGGACACATCGCGCCGTGCCTGGGCGATCTGATCCTCGGCAGACACGCGCTCGGCGATGTCGAACTCCTCGAAGACGTGTGCGTAAACGTCGAGCGTCATCGTCGGCGAGTGCCCAGCCTGTCGCGCGACCTCGACCACGCTGCGCCCTTCGTGAATCAGCAGGGAGACAAAGCTGTGGCGCAGGTCGTAGGGCCGCGCGCCCTCCAAGCCGACAGCCCGGCACGCAGGCACCCAAGCGTCCCGATGCCAGGTCTGCCAGGCCGGGTCGTTCCAGATGCCGCCCGAGCCGTTCGGGAACAGGAGCGCGTCCTCGTCGGGCTGGTCGAGCGAGCGCCGCCATTCGGCGAGATCACTGGCAAGCGGAACGAGTAGCCGCACGGTCCGAGCCTGGCCGGTCTTGGTCGTCTTGACCCCGCCCTGGCCGTCAGCCGCCTTCTCGACCAGCAGCGTCCGCTCGCGCACATCGCTCCAGCGCAGCGCAAGCGCCTCCTGAGGCCGTAGACCCGCGTACGCAAGCAGTCCGATCAGTGCCGCATCCCGAGCGCCGTGCTTACGCCGCTTGGCGACCACAGCGCGCAGTTGCTCAACCGTGAGCGGCGGCAACGGGCGAACCTCCCGCTGCCTCCGGACCTTCGGCTTCTGCACCGCCTTGACCGGGTTGTGCCCGATCCGCCGCCACTCGACCGCTCGCCGCAGGATGCCCTGGAGAAGCGCGAGCGCCCGATAGATCGTCGGCTGCCCCACCCCATCGGGCTTCCAGTTCAGCCCGGAAGCGCTCGATCGCCTCCGGCGTGATCGCGTTGAGTCGCATCGAGCCGAGCCGTGGCAGAACATGCCGATCCCACAGGCCCGCGTAGCTGCGAAGAGTGCGAGCGGCGAGGTTTGGCGCGGCGTAGAGCTTCCACCACTCCTGCGCGAAGTCGGCGAGGGTCTGCCGGCCGCCACTGAGCAGATCCAGGTCGCCGGTTCGCTTCCGCCTGACGACCTCGGCATCGAAGGCGTCGGCATCCCGCTTCCGCCCGACCACTTTCGAGCGTGCCCGTCCCTGCTCGTCGCGCCAGCGCACCCGCCAGACTGCCCCGCCCTTCCGCTCTACTCGTTCGACGCTCATCGGCCTCACCTAGCCTTCCGCGCCCTCATCGAGCAGGACGCGCAAGCCGCCCTCCGCGCCGGTGGCTCGGCGTCGAACTTGCCGGGGCGGCGGCGGACTCGCCCCACACGACTCTCCCGCAATCCATCGCTCCAACTCGGCCGGATGGATGCGGAGCCGGTTGCAGAGCCGCGCCGCCCGCAGCTCGCCCCGCGCAATCGCTCTGTAGACCGCGCGCCGCGACAGGCCGCAAACGCGGGCAACGTCCTCCGGCGACAGCAGCCGCTTGATCTCGATGTGATCCTCGTCGCGCATTTCCTCTGCACCCCACCTGTCGGGGAAAAGCGCCAAATGCATCGGGTCCGACCCGAAATCGACCGATCCGGCGAGACCGCCGGGCGGCCATAAAGGCGGCCGCCGCACGGCGAAAGCCGTGCCAAAATCGGCCCCCGCGCCGCCCGGCGAAAAGGGTCGCCCCAGGCACGACCCGGGAGGGGTTCCCAGTGTGTCGTGCTGTAGGGCTTTGAGCCCTGGAGGGGTTCAGAGCCCACCCTGCACGTCTTTCTGGGTGCCTGTCCTTGGTCATTGACCCGATGCTTTGGCCTGGGTCTGGATGGATGGCCTGGCTGGCTGCCTTGTCTTGATGATTGGTTGGGCTGCTGGTTCAAGGCGTTTGCTCGGGAGGAGGCGAGAGCGAGAACGCTCCGGCCTGCGTGCTGCCGGGAGACCAGGTGATGCCATCAAGCAGAGGACACTCACCGGAACGTCCACGGCGGCGGCGATCTTGACCAACGTGTCGATGCGGGGCGTACGCGCACCGGTCTCAAGCAGGCCGATCTCCGTTCGGTGGAGCGAGGCAAGCCAGCCAACCTCTTCCTGGCTGAGGCCAGCACGGCGGCGAGCCTTGCGGAGATTCACGGCGAACTGGCGTGCGACGGCAGCAGGCATCAGTCCACCTCCAGCCGTGCGAAGTAGAGAGCAGCGCGAGTCGGCAGGACAAACGGGCCGTGGCAGTAGAGCAGCCCCGCTCCAACGAGTTCACGGACTGCCCGCTCCACAGCATCGTCGCTGCTGAAGCCGCCAGGATCGGCGTTCAACGCCAGCGACACCTCGGGGATCGTCAGCTGGGATGGATGCTCTTCGAGCAGGAACGCCAGCACAACCCGCTCGGCCTTCGTGTCCTCGGCATCGGGTCGGCAGAGATCACGCTCAGCGCAATCCGTAGGGTTGGCATTAGCCATGAGGAGGTCACTCTCCTTGTGGTCAGGCGGCCCGCTCGCGTGTCAGCGCGGCGGGTCGCCGCTTCTTGGAGCCGGTACGTCGATACCGTTCCCGCTGCGACTGGCCTGGTGAGAGCTATGCCAGTCGCCACGGGGCCGGTGTTAGCGCACGCGGCCCCACTTATGTCCGCAGAGCGTAGCAAGCCTGCGTACATGTTTGTAGAATGATGTACGCAGTGCGCTTTGGCGCTGGCGCTTCTGAGAACGTGCATCCGATGCGCCGCTCAGAGCGACCTCAACCCGCCCTCGGCGAGGCAGTCCGCCAGCTTCGCGAGAAGCGCCGCGCAACCCAGGAGGTCGTCGCCCGCAACGCCGGCGTCACGACCGCCACCCTCTCCCTGATCGAGCGTGGCCAGGCCAACCCGACCTGGGACACGCTCAAGAAAATCACCACCGCCCTCAACTCCTCGATGGGCGAGCTAGGCAAGCTCGCCGACAAGCTCGAAACCTGAGTCATCGCCTGAGCTCTCGGTTTCTGCCTTGAGCCCAACCTTTCGCCGCAATTTGCTTGTTCTGCAGGTACCGACGTAAGCACCATCGGTTACCTATGACATTCCGTGCGCCGATCACCCGAGCGGAGCGCAAGGCAGATGACTGCACACACGGCCGGGAAGGAGGCGTCCATTGGTATTTAGTGCCGCCGCTGTTGACCTCTCCTCGACCGATCTCCGCGAAGCGCAGCGGGGGGCGTTGCATGCCGTCGCCGCGCATCGCGCGTCGTCTAATGCCCCAGCGCAACTTGTTTTGCCGACCGGGGTGGGCAAGACCCTGATCGCCACTCTCTTGCCGTACATACTCGAAGCCAAAAGAGCGCTCGTAGTGACTCCGGCCCGAATCATTCGCGATCAGGTCGCCTACTCTTTCAAGACGCTGAACACCGCTAAGCAATTCGGCGTGTTGAGTCCGAAAGCGACGGCACCAGCAACGATACGTGCCGACCATCGATGTACCGCTGACTTTTGGGCCTCCTGCATCGACCTGGATGTCGTTATCGGCACGCCCCAGGTGCTTAGCCATGGTTACTCAGGTGTCGCCGAAATCCCTGAGGGGCTTTTTGACCTAGTCATCTTTGACGAGGCCCATCACCTGCCTGCGCCAACTTGGTCTACTTTGCATGCTCACCTGTCCAAAGTTCCAACCGCACTACTGACGGCAACCCCCTTCCGCGCCGATCAGAAGCGTCTTCCCGGGGAGATCGCATTTGCATACCCCCTTAGTCGTGCTATCGAACAAGGCGTCTATCAGCCAGTGACCTTTCTTCCCGTCTCTATGAATGCAGCGGAAGATAGAGACGTAATCCTCGCCAAAAAAGTGGCTGAACGCCTCGGGCTCCCTCATCATGCCGAAGCAGGTAGTCGCGCTCTCGTGAGAACGAATCGCAAGGAGCATGCGAAGGAACTCATTGCGACGTATTCGGCACAAGGGGTTCGTCTGGCTGAGGTTCTTGACCGCACCTCAGGGCGCACCGTGCGGAAGCGACTCAAAGAACTTGATGCTGGAGAATTAGACGGATTGGTGGTGGTCGGCGCTATGACGGAGGGGTTCGACTTTCCGCGGATGAAGGTTGCTGCGTACCACCAACCACATAAGACGTTGGCTCCTACCCTCCAATTCGTAGGCCGTCTCGCCAGAACGGGCGATGTCCAGGGAGAGCTCATCGCATTTCCAGAGGATGTCTCAGGAGAGACTTCCGAACTCTTCCGAGAGGATGCCGCCTGGGAGAAGCTTCTACCTGACATCGTCGATTCTGCCGTCGATTCGGAGCGCCGCGTCCGGCACTTCACTAGCGGACTTACCCATCTACCACTTTCCGAGCATCGCGTATCCGCCCTCGCACTCGCCCCGCCACGTGCAACTCACATCTTCCGGCTGTCAACGAAACCGGATTTTTCATACGACCCAGTTGCCCTTGGGAAAGGCGACGTAATCGAGCGATTTCACCACCCTCAGGATGACCTAGTGGCGTATATAACTCGACATCGTCTTCATCCACGATTTATGCGCGAGGACATTCTTGATTCGGTGGAGTACCAGCTGCATATTGCGACCTGGGTCGAAGATCCCGGACTCCTTTTTATTTGCACTGATGCCCCTACTGCACTCAAAGCTCTTCGCAAGGAGCTTGCCGGCGGAGCAGCAATGCCGATCGGTGCTACGGATCTAGCGCGATTGCTTGCTGCTGCGGATCTTGAGCGGTGCTTCTCGGTTGGTGCGCGAGCCGCCTCGGCAGGCAGTGCTGCCAACGAGAGCTATCGAACGCTGGCCGGCCCACGTGCAGAGCAGTCGCTTAGCCCGTCGGACGCCCGAACCCGGGTCCTTGGCCACGTCATGGGACGGATGTCTGGGACTGGGGCTGGAAGCGGGACGTTTGGCTTCTCGTCAAAAAAGGCGAAACTATGGGAGCCCACTGCCACCGACAGCCTGTTGGAGTTCCGGGAGTGGTGCGTTGGTCACGCCGAAGTGTTGCGCGCCAGTCAAGCGCCAGCGGCCAAAGATACCCCTCTGAAATATCTCAGTCTGCCCGACCAGCTACGAACGTACCCTGACGCCCCTGCAATTGCCATTCTACCCCCGAGCGCATTGGCGGACGATAGAGACTTTCGCATCGATGGCCAGGTCGCTGATCCTCTAGCAACTGACGTGTTCTGCAACCGCCTGTCCGCATCGGCGGTGGAAATTTGCCTCGTTTACGACGGCAAAGAATGCAAGCTCAAACTAGAGGTAGATGGCTCGATTTCCATCGAATCTGGACAATGTATGTTCGTAGACGGTTCCACGGGAGAGATCGAGACTATTGACGAATTCCTCGAAGAGAACCCGGTAACGCTTCTTTTCGGTGACGGGTCCTGGGTTTTTGGAGAGCAGATCGTACAGCCCTCTGCGGCCGTAATGCCGCTCGCGACGGAGGCGAGACAACCTCTCGATTGGACCGGAGTGACTACGTCAGTTGAGTTCGCTGAACCGCTAACTGACACCAATTGCGTAGCAGGGAAATCTATTGCTCTCCTTAACACGGAAAAGGACTGGATCATCCAGGATCACTTACGAGGTGAGTTAGCAGATTTCGTATGCGCCCGATCTGCTGGTAGCAGGGTGGGCATCGACCTCGTTCACTGCAAGGCATCTGGGGGAAATGCACCCGGTACCCGAGTCACGGACATTCAGGAGCTAATTGCTCAAGCTTTGCGTTCAATGTACCTAGCTACCGCCGGTCCCGCCATTTGGAAAGAGCTAGCCAAACGAATCAACAACCGCGCAGCCACTCAAGTCGTCAAGGGGGTCGAAGCCGACGTCCTGAACCAGATCGAAGGATGGGCTGGAGATCTTCCCCTGATCGATTGGACAATTACCGTTGTCCAACCCGGCGTAGCAGACGAGCAGCTCGATGCCTGGGAGCAAGGCAACGCGCTAATGGTTGCTGCGTACGACGCGTGCAATGCCCAAGGAGTCAAGCTTCGTCTTATTGACTCACAGCCTTAGTGGACATAGCTCAGTGAACCGCCCCCGGTTTCGATGGAGACCATCACGACTCAAGAAAAAGCTGGGGCGGTTCAGTGGGACATCGCGAGCAGCTATTGGGCGGCACCGAGTCAAACTTCCCTCCATCAGGCGTCTGGCCTACGAGGGATGCGGTGGCCGGGTGCCTGCCTAAATGCTGGCTCATGGTCTCACCGAAAGCCGTCAAAATCCAATGATTCCGAAGGTTCACCGCAGAGCAAGGCTACCAATCCCACCACACAGTGTAGGCTTCCCGCAAAGCGGGTTTAGGGATCTCAACCGACACTTTCTGCCTACCGTCCCCGGTTCCCTCAGGGGTCAGTCTCTTTCGATTGTGCTCAGGTCTGGAGTTCTCGTTCCACCACGCAGCCTGTGGTAGACGATCTGCGGGAAAAAGAATTGAAAAGGCCAGATAATCGGTCGGTGCTAACGGTTCCATCGTGATCCACTCGGAATCCTTAGGGAACATACCTCGCATCCGCCGAGTGACAACAAGCGTCTCGGTTTCACCCCGCTGCCTTGAGTCTCGTAGCGAGATAATTACGTTCTGACGCCCTCTCGCATCGAAGAAGTCTGCGGGATAGCCTGGATCGCATTCGTAGGTGTCCCGGCTGTTGCCAACATCTCCCGTTCCCCAAGCGTAGTCGCGTACTGCAAAGACCCCATCCTGCAGGAAGCGAAGTTCTCGCGTCCTAGTTAGAACCGTCTCTCCAGCCGGCTCCTTGATGTCCCATACGCTTTCATCACGCAGAACGTCATACAAGCCACCGAACTTATCCCGGATGATGAGCCCATAAAGCCCGACGGCCACAAACGCAAGCACCAGCGCGGCAATGATGATGGCGCCCGCCACTGCGTCTGCGAATAGCAAGGTCAGGACGGCGAGGCCAAGCGCCACAAGCCCTATGAAGAAGCCTGCGCTAGGACTGCGGGCAACCGTGGCGAAGGCATCCTGCAGACCACGCAGCGCTGGAACTTCGACGGGCTCTCGCCGCCTCATCTACCGTCCTCCCCTGCTCCCAAAACAAGTCAAGTCGAAACTGAAACTAGCCGCGGCTCGGCATCTGCCGGACCTCTTAGCGGCTGAAACTCCCTATGCGGCTGTTAACCGCCCGCTCCACCACCGGGCATTAAAGATCTCCTTCCGCAGGCTCGGGAGATCCAGCCTAGCAGGCCCAGTCGAGGCTTTTAGCAAAGCTATTTGCAGGCACCTGCTCCGCCACCGAGCATCAGAACCTCCTTCCAATAACGGTCGGGGGTAATAGCCATGCTCAGCCTAACATGCCCCATGCGATGCGGACACAATCCGGACACATCAGCCGGATCACCGGCGATCACGGTCGGCCATCTCCTCCGTCCTCAAACAAGCTCATTTGCGGGGCATCCTTGCTCTCGCATGATTCCGCATGCCCTCCCGTGCCATGCTCGGGGCTCATGAAGGAGATCCTCGGCAAACTGATTGGGCTGTAAGGGTTGGGGCCCATGGCCCTGTTGGCGACCAAACTGCTTCTGGCTCCGCTTTGCGTTGTTGCCGTTTCTCTTGCTGGCCGCCGATGGGGAGTGGCCGTGGCGGGAATCCTGGGTGGACTTCCGGTTGTGGCCGGGCCCATCCTGCTCGTCTTGACTCTGCTCCACGGTCGCTCTTTTGGGGCGGATGCAGCCGCGGGCACCCTTCTCGGCCTGGTCGCGCTGACGACGTTTGTCGTCGTCTATGGGCGCATCGCGCCAAGGACGTCGCCGGCGGCGACCGTCATTGCCGGCTGGACCGCGTTTCTAGTCGGCGTTACCCTGCTGAGCCTCATTCATCCGCAACCACTGGTCTCACTAATCTTGGCGGGCACCGCTTTCGCACTCGGACTGCGCCTGCTTCCAGCTCCGAGGCAGCCGCTTGCGGCTCAAGGCAAACTTCCCTGGTGGGACTTGCCGGCGCGCGCCGGGGCGGCACTCGCCTTGGTGGTTGCCCTTACGGCAGCGTCAGGTGCGCTCGGGCCACACCTGAGCGGACTACTAGCGCCCTTCCCAATCATCACCAGCGTTCTGGCCGTCTTCACCCATGCGCACGGCGGCACCGATCAGGTGAGGGTCCTGCTGCGAAACTTCTTGCTGGGCTTCTACGGGTTTGCCACGTTCTGCTTCACGCTCGCGATTGCCCTGCGCTCTATGGATGTGGCTGCCGCGTTCTCGGTTGCGCTGTTCGCAGCTTTGGCGGTGCAGGCGGTGACGTTCTCGGCTCGCAGGCGGATCCCGGCCGTCACTCCCCAACTTGTGATCGAGAGCTCTGAGTAGCTGCGACTGTCAGCGCCCTGGCCAGCCGCCTTATGACGGGCAGGAGCGCCAGGGGTGGGCGAAGAGGTCGTATGACTTGCCGATGGCGCTGAAGGTGATCTGCTGCGCTTCGGGGCAGAACCGCTCCGGCGGGAGTTCGTACTCGGCCTCGAAGACCGCCTTCCCGTGCTGAACGAAGGTGCGGTAGGGGCCGCACTCCTCGTACTGGAAGCACTGCTCGACGATCGCGAAGTCAAAGTCGTCGACTAGTTCCTTCGCCTGCGGGCCGTCGTTCTTCAGCGCCACCGCCATTCCCCGGGCGTGGACCTGGCGGGCCACCCAGCGGTTGAAGCGGAGCTGATCCTCGCGGGCGATCGCGAAACCGGTGCGGTTTTCCCAGCCGGCGAGGTTGTCCGGCTCGACCGCGTCAAATCCCTTGCGGGCGCAGAGATCGAAGCGGCGCTTCAATGGCTTCGCGAACAGGCGAAAGCGACGAATGTCGAGCCAGCGCTCATCCGGGAAGCCTTCGTAGCGGCGGCCGATGACCGACTGTGGGAACTGCTTAGCGTCCGGCCTGTAGTTCTCCCAACTGCCGACGTCGAGGTAGCAGACGACTTTTCTTCCCAAGCCATGCAGCTGCTGCACGGTCGGCTTCGAGACTTCAAAGCCGTCGACGTCATACACGGCCGCCGGAATGCTGGTGTCGATCTTCCCTTGCAGCTGCCACTGCCAGGCGGCCGTTGTCGGCTGCGGTTCCCAGCGCCCCAACTCGAGACCGGAGCTCGCGGCGCCGCTCTCAGCAGGAGGGCGAGGGTGATCGCGGTCGCGATCGCGACCAGCACCGCTATCCAGCCGCCCTTTTCGAGCTGCCGGAAGGCGTAGTGACCGCCGAAGGTGAGCGGCACGGTCAACTTGGATCGTCCAGCACGTCCATGCGAACAACTAGGCCGTCCTCCAGTCGGTAGCGGTGGAGGACGCGGGCGTCGGCCTGGAGCTCGCCGCTCTTCGCATCGCGAACCACCTGGTGGACGGTCACGGTGATGCTGCCGTCGGCCTCGCGGTCGAAGCGCTCGGGCTCGACCGTGCTCGAGATCTCCCTGAACTGGCGGGTCCAATAGGCCCTGACCGCCTCGTGGCCGACCACGCGGCCTCCCTCCCAGGCGTTGGGCCACTCGACCTTGGGATGCATCAGCTCGATCGCCGCCTCAATGTCGCGAGCGTTGAATGCCCGGTAGGCGGAGCGCAGCGTGTCCTCATCGCTCGCCATCGCCTCAATGGTACGAGCGCGCCGGCGCGCTAGTGTCCTGAGTCGTAAGTTGTGTGCCACATCCGGCGAGTGGATCGCCGGCCGTGGCAAGGACGCAGGATGCAGCCTTTGCTGGAGGCAAAGGCAAATCCGAGGACGCCGCCACGGATGGCGAGACGCCGTCGGGGTGGTGCAGAACTTACGACTCAGGACACTGGGTTCCAACCACCCGATCCACGGCAAAGGAGGCGCCGATGCTGTCCTGGCTGGCCAAGAAGATGATCGCCCGCAACATGGCCAAGGCGAGCGCCGGCGATCTCGGGCCGACGCTGCGGCTGGATGCCGAGGAGGTTCAGTTCCGCTTCCCCGGCGACAGCTCGTGGGGCGGCGAGTTCAACGGCAAGACCGAGCTCGAGCCGTGGCTGCAGCGGTTCGCCGACACCGGCTTGCAGATCTACCCCGACGAGGTAGTGCTCAAGGGCTTCCCCTGGAACCAGACGATTTGTATCCGTGGCCGCGACCACCTCGACTCGCCGCAGGGCGAGCGCGTCTATGAGAACCGATACGTGATCTGGGGGCGGATCTCCTGGGGCCTCCTGCGCGACTACGAGGTCTACGAGGACACGCAGAAATCCAAGGCCCTCGACGAGTACCTGGCCTCGACCGGCGATCCGTTGAGCCAGCGAGCAATCGGCGGCGCGTCCTGAGCTTCCGGGCCAAAGCCCTCGGCGCCCTGGCGCTGTTGCTGTGCGCAATCGCGTCGCCGCTCGGCCCTGCCGCCGGCAGCGCGTCCTCACCACAGCTGCGCCCCCCGATCACCCGCTGGCTGATCCCCTTCGGCCCGAAGCGCAAGCATCAGATGACCGCCTACTCGCAGCGCCACTACGGGGAAGACACCTGGCGTTTGCAACATCCGCAGGTGATCGTCGAGCACTTCGCCGAAGCCAGCACGGCCGCATCTGTCTACAACACGTTCGCCCCGGACGTCGCCGATCCGGAGCTGCATGAGCTGCCCAACGTCTGCGCCCACTTCGTCGTCTCTTCATCCGGGCGCATCTTCCAGCTGGTCAACCTGAGGACCCGCTGCCGGCATACCGTCGGCCTCAACTGGACCGCGATCGGGATCGAGCACACCGGCTTCAGCGACGCGGATGTGCTCGGCGACCGTGCCCAGCTGCGCGCCTCGCTGCAGCTGACCGACTACCTGCGTTGCCACTTCCACATCCGCCTGCGCGACGTGATCGGCCACGCCGAGAGCCTCAGCTCTCCTTACCATCGCGAGCGCGTCCCCAGCCTACGCCACCAGACGCACGGCGATTGGAGTCACGGCTCGATGCGCATCTATCGCCGCAAGCTTGGCAAGCTGGGCACCTGCTGATGTCCCACCGAAATGCCCACCTCAACCTGGTCGAGAGCTCGCGCAGGCTTTTCGGGCTCGACCCCGGTGCCCAGATCGAAGCCGGCGACGGCTGGCTCTTCGGCGCCGGGCGCTCGACCCACCCGGTGATCTCCAACGCCGCTTTCCGCCTCGACGACGGGCTCGATCCAAACGAATTCGTCGCACGGGCGAGGGCTTGGTTTGTCGCCCGCGAACGCGGCTTCGCGGTCTGGACCCGCGCCGGGGCGGAGGAGGATCGCGACCTGATCGAGGCGGCCGAGCAGGCGGGGCTGCAGAACGTCTACGAGATGCCGGAGATGGTGCTCGAAGGCGACGCCATCGCAGACGCTTCGCTTGAAAACGAGCCTGTGGCCGGGGTCGAGCTGCGCAGGGTCGACTCCCCGGAGGAAGCCTCTCAGTACTGGGAGGTAGCGACCGCCTCCTACGCCAGCATCGGCTTCCCAGCCGAGATCTTCGCCTTCTACGAGAACAACGAGTACCTCTGGGCTGAGGGCGCCGCCGCCTTCCTCGCCCACGTCGGTGGTCGCCCGGCCGGCATCTCGATGACCATCGTCACCCACGGGGTCGCCGGGATCTACTGGGTCGGGGCCACGGAGGAGGCCCGCGGCCGCGGGCTGGGCCGCACCATGACCGCGGTCGCGGTGGAGGCCGGTCTCGAAATGGGTGGTGCCTCGGCCTCGCTACAGGCATCGCCGATGGGTGCGAGCATCTACCGGCGGATGGGCTTCGAACCGATCTTCGACTACCGCCTATACATGTGCCCGGCCCCGCAGGCGAGCCGATGAAGCAGCGCATCAATGTGATCACCCTCGGTGTCGCCGACCTAGGGCTGGCACGGAGCTTCTACGACGCGCTCGGCTGGACGACGGGGGCGGAGCCGGGCGACGACGTGGTCTTCTTTCAGGCCGGCGAGATGGTGGTCGCACTCTGGGACCGGGCGCGGCTGGCAGAGGACAGCTGCGTCGAGGACTCGCCCGGCTGGGGCGGCGTCACGCTCGCCGTCAACTTCGGCTCCCGCGAGGAGGTCGACGCCGTAGCCGAGCAGGCACGGGTCGCTGGAGCGCGCATCGGCCGCGAGCCGGCCGAGACCTTCTGGGGCGGCTACAGCGCCGTCTTCGTCGACCCCGACGGGCATCCCTGGGAGGTCGCCCACAATCCGCACTGGACCATCACCGAGGACGGCGGTGTCAAGCTCGCACCAGCCGAGTGAACGCGCTCCTTACGATCCCGGCGTGATCTACCTGCTTCGACACGGCGACGCCGAGCGCGGCGATGGCGATGATGCGGCGCGCCAGTTGACCGCGAAGGGCGAGCGCCAGTC
The DNA here is from genome assembly GCA_963703175.1 of uncultured Solirubrobacterales bacterium. Classification (GTDB taxonomy): domain Bacteria; phylum Actinomycetota; class Thermoleophilia; order Solirubrobacterales; family 70-9; genus VRUE01. The sequence goes on along the minus strand of OY969794.1, from coordinate 1,747,801 downwards.
GAAGCTCGCCGGGCGGGCGCTATCGACACTTGGTGCGGAGATCGACGCCTGCCTGACGAGCCCCAAGGTGCGGGCCGCCGACACGGCACGACTGGCCTGCGACGCGCTGCCGGTCGAGCCCGAGATCGCCAAGGAGTTGAGCGGCGGTGACTTCGACTCCGTCGGCCTCGCTGCCGGGCGCGGCAACGTGATGCTGGTTGGTCACGAGCCCGACTTCTCGAACGAGATCGCCCGCCTTACCGGCGCCAAGGCAAAGCTGCGCAAAGGCGGCCTGGCGATCGTCGACGGCGGCACCCTCCACGCCCTGTTGCGACCGCAGGACCTGGCCGCGATCGCCGCCTCGGCGGACTGAGCACCAGGTAGCCCTGCGCTTCAGCGGATAGTGCCCCGACCGCCCATGGGAGGTGAAGCAGCCGGGGCACGCTTTTGCGGACGACCACTCCCGTTCGCAGTTTGTTGTCTATCAGACATTTCGGCCCACACAAACGAAAAGTTCAGACGTTTGATTCGATCAGCCAATACGACACTAATACATGACATCAATGTCACTCATTTAAGTCAACACCGTCCCGGGAAAGCTCCCGCCAGTGCCGCGACAACTGACTGGCCAGTCAACCAGGATTGCGCCTTTCCTTGTAGCCTCCGGGCCGACTTCACCACTTAGATAGGAGAACACGAATCGATGGGACTTCTTGATGGGAAAGCGGCAATCGTCACCGGCTCCGCCCGGGGGATCGGCCGTGCCACCGCGGAGCTGTTCGTAAGCGAGGGCGCCAAGGTGCTGATCAACGACCTCGACGCCGACGTCGCCGAGCAGGCTGCCGGCGAGATCGACGGCGAAACCGCGGTCTTCGCGGGCGACCTGACCAAGCCCGACGCCCCCGACCAGCTGGTAGCCGCCGGCGTCGACGCCTTTGGTGCGATCGACATCGTCGTCAACAACGCCGGCTACACCTGGGACGGCGTCGCCCACCGGATGACCGACGAGCAGTTCCAGGCGATGCTCGACATCCATACCGTCGTCCCCTTCCGCATCGCCCGCGCCCTGGCCCCCCACTGGCGCGAGGCAGCAAAGGCAGAGAGGGGTGAAGACAAAGAGGTCTTCCGCAAGCTGATCAACATCTCCTCGACCTCGGGGACGATGGGCAACGCCGGCCAGATCAACTACTCGGCCGCCAAGATGGCCGTCGTCGGCATGACTAAAACCCTGGCCAAGGAGTGGGGCCAGTTCAAGATCAACGTCAACGCCGTCGCCTTCGGCTTCGTCGAAACGCGACTCACCGCCGCCAAAGAGGAGGGCGGGGAGATGACCGCCCCCGGCGGGGAGAAGATCGAGCTCGGTATCCCTGAGCAAATGCGTGCGATGGCCTCGGCGATCATCCCGCTTGGCCGCCCCGCAACGCCCGCGGAGGCCTCCGGCCCAGTCTTGTTCCTCGCCTCTCCCCTAGCCAATTACATGCAGGGCCAAGTGCTGAACGTGACCGGCGGCATGTTCGGCGGCATGTACACGTAAGGACGCCGCAAGCGCCGCCCTCAACTACGGCTGGGGGCGGCGCTCCTCGGCGACCGGCTCGCCGCCCTTCGTAATCGCCTCCGGCGGCCAGGGTCCGGCCCAGTTGTCGCGGGCGCCGTCGATCGTGATCGTCGTGCCGGAAAAGAAATCGCCGGCCGGCGAAGCCAGGTAGGCGACCAGCCAGGCCATCTCCTCGGCGCGGCCGGCGCGGCCGATCGGGATCGAGCGCTCGAGGTTGTCGACGACCACCTGCGGATACTTGGTCAGCAGCGTCTCGGTGGCGAACTGGCCGGCAGCAAGAGCGCAGGTCTTGATTCCGAAGCGCGCCCACTCGACGGCCAGCGTCCGCATCATGTTCTCGACCGCGGCGCGGGCCGCGCCGGAGTGAACCATCCCCGGCATGCCGTTATGGGGAGAGAGGGTGACGCTGAGCACCTTCCCCCCACCCTGCGGGATGAAGGCCTTGGTCGCCGCCGCATGGGTCATCAGCCAGGTGCCCTGCACGTTCAGCTCGATCACGGTGCGGAAGCCTTTCGGCGTAATCGACTCGGCTGGGGCGAGGAACTGGCCACCGGCGTTGTTGACCAGGACGTCAAGCCGCTCGTGACGTTCGAGCAGGCCATCGAAAAAGCGCTCAACCGCGGCCTCGTCACGAATATCCAGCGGCTCGTAGTCAAAGCTGCCGGCGAGCCCATCGGCCAGGCCCGCGGTCTCTGCCAAAGGCTCCTCGCGGCGCCCGCAACCAACTACGGCGGCGCCGAGCCGGGCCAGCTCCAGCGCCGTCTCGCGGCCCAGGCCACTACCCGCTCCGGAGACGAGACATACCTGCCCGTCGAGCAAATCGTCCCTGAATATGCGCGAATGAGTGCTCTCAGCCATCGACGCGCAGCCTATAGCCGACCTGGAGCCGGGTAATGTCATCCGGCGATGAAGGTGCACGTGGAGGCCAAACCGCTGCACGAGCCGCTTGCCGGCGGCACCCCCGGTGCTTCGGTCAGTGTCGAGCCGCTGATCGCCGGGCACGTCACCTGGCCGCGGACGATGATGGAACGGCCCGGCGGACGCCTCGAGACGCTGAAGCTCCTGCGCGCGCTAATCACCGGCGAGCCAGCGGCCACAGTCCCCTGCCCCGCCTTCCTGATTCGCCACCCCAGCGCCGGCGCGATCCTCGTCGACACCGGCCTGCATCCTTCGATCGCCACCGATGCAGAGGAGAACTTCGGCCGCATGGGCGCCCGCGTCGGTAACCCGACGCTGGAGGCCGGCACCGACGTTCCCGCCCAATTGCGTTCGCGCAACCTCGACGCCGGGGAGATCCCGATCGTCGTCATGACCCACATGCACATCGACCACACCTCGGCGATCTCCGAGTTCCCCAATTCAACCTTCATCGTCAGCGAGGTCGAGTGGGAGGCGGCGACGGTCGGGCCGAAACCGTTGATGAACGGATACCGGCGACCCCACTTCGACTACGCCTTCGACTACCGCACGATCGACTTCAACCGCGCCGGGATCGACTCCTACTCCAGCTTCGGCCGCTGCTTTGACCTCTTCGGCGACGGCTCGGTCCACCTCGCCTACACCCCCGGCCACAGTGCCGGCCACATGTCGGTGATCGCCCACCTAGCCGAGCGGGACTTCGTGATCGGCGGCGACGCCACCTACACCGAGGCTCAACTCGACGGCAATGCGCCGCTCGCGCCGCGCCCCTTCGACGCCCACAACTACCGGCGCTCGCTGCAGGAGCTGAAGCTATTTCGCAAGGAATACCCGAACGCGATCGTTACGCCGGGGCACGATCCGAGCTTCTTCGAGAAGCTCGACGCCCGTTACTCCTAGCCAGCCCCTCATACATCTCCCGCACCCGGCCAAAGACCTCGGTCGCGGCCTCGAGCTGGCGCTCGCGACTCGGTGACTGCTCGCGCTGGTAGGAAACCGGCTCGCCGAACTGGACCGTCACCTTGGGGAAGCGGAAACGCTTCCAGCGCCGCACCGAAGCGGAGCCGTGGACGGCGACTGGGACTACCGGCACGCCCGACTCCAATGCGATGCGTCCAATCCCCGGTTTGGGCTCGCCTAGCTCGCTGCTACGCGAGCGGCCACCCTCGGCATAGACGAGCAGCATGCCACCCTGGTCGAGGATCGCGAAGACGGTCTTGAACGCCTCCTCGTCGTGATGTCCACGGCGGACCGGGAAGACGCCGCCGTGCTTGTAGATGTAGGTGAGGACGGGCGGGCCGAACATCTGTGATTTCGCCATGAAGCGAACCTGACGGCGCAAGTAGAGACCGATGAAGAAGTGATCCATCTGGCTGAAGTGGTTCGGCGCGAGCACCAGGGCACCGGTCTTTGGCACGTTCGCAACCCCGATCGCACGCACCCTGTAGATCAGCAGGGTGGGCAGTGAGACGATGGCGCGCACAAACGGGTAGGTCCAGCCGACACCCTTGCGTGCAGCGGCATGGAACTGATCGAAATAGGACGCGGGGCGATCGTCCTTGTAGGTCTGGGGCTTGATGTCGGGCATGGTCGAGACGACGGCCGCACAGCCGTCCGCTGTGCGTACCCCCCGCGCGGGGGACGGTTACGCCGGATTTTCAGGCGCGGACCAGCCGCGAGAACGTTCAACTGCGCGGCGCCAATCGACAAGCAGAGCCGCGCGCTCCTCGCCCTCCATCCGCGGCTCATAGCGGGCCGCCTCGCGCCACATCTCGGCGACCTGAGTAGCGCTCCAGCGCCCGGTGGCGATCCCAGCCAGGTAAGCGGCTCCGAGCGCGGTCGTCTCGGCGATCTCCGGGATGACCACCGGCACCCCGAGCACGTCGGCCTGGAACTGCATCAACCAGCTGTTGGCAACGGCGCCTCCGTCGGCTTTCAGCTCGGTCAGACAAGCGCCGCAGGCTGCCTCCTCTGCCCGCACGGCGTCAACCGTCTGATAGGCGATCGCCTCCAGCGCCGCCCTCGCTATGTGAGCGCGGCCGCTGCCGCGGGTGAGACCGACGATCGTGCCGCGCGCATAGGGGTCCCAGTGGGGAGAACCGAGCCCGGTCAGCGCCGGCACGAAGTAGACCCCGTCGTTACCCGCGAGCGAGGCGGCGAGAGCCTCGCTCTCCCCCGCTTCTTCGATGATCCCGAGCCCGTCGCGCAGCCACTGCACGGCGGCGCCGGTGACGAAGATCGAGGCCTCGAGCGCATAGGCCGCCTCCTCGCCTGGAGCGCAGGCGACCGTGGTCAACAAGCCCTCACCTGGGTCCGGCGCGTCGGTGCCGGAGTTGAGCAGGACGAAGCTGCCGGTGCCGTAAGTGTTCTTGGCGCTGCCGGCGTGGTGGCAGGCCTGGCCGAACAGGGCCGCCTGCTGATCGCCGGCGATCCCGGCGACCGGTACCTCGCCGCCGAACTCTCCAGTCGTGCCATAGACGTGGGCTGAGGGCATTGGCTCGGGCAGCCGCGTCGGATCGACGCCGAGCATCGCGCAGAGCTCCGCGTCCCAGGCAAGTCGGCGGATGTCAAACAGCATCGTCCGCGAGGCGTTCGTGTAGTCGGTCGCGTGGCGGCCGGTCAACTTAAAAAGCAGCCATGAGTCAACCGTGCCGAAGATCGCCCGCTTGGTGGCCTCGACGTTTTTCAGCAGCCACTCGATCTTGGTCCCGGAGAAGTAGGGATCGAGGACCAACCCGGTCCGCTCGCGCACCAGCGCCTCGCGACCCTGCTCGCGCAGCTGCTCGCAGCGCGCAGCGGTGCGCCGGTCCTGCCAAACCAGCGCCCTATGCAGCGGCTCGCCCGTCGACGGGTCCCAAGCGACGACCGTCTCGCGCTGGTTAGTGATCCCAATCCCATCAAGCTCCGCCCCCTGGATACCGGCGTCGGCGATCGCTTCGATCGCGACTTGTCGCGTCACCGCCCAGATTTCTGCCGCGTCGTGCTCGACCCAGCCGGGCTGCGGAAAGTGCTGCTCGAACTCCGAGTAGGCGCGGCCGACGACGCGTCCCTCCGCGTCAAAGACCAGGCAGGTAGTGCCGGTGGTCCCCTGGTCGATCGCCAGGATCAAATCGTCGCCCCGCGGAAGATGGTCAGCAAGCCGTCGGCCACGCCGGACGCATCCTCTCCACCGGCCCCCAGCCGGCGCAACCCCATCCCGTACATCAGCGCCACGATCGTGCGGGCGTGCTGGCTCGGTTCGGGCACTCCGAGCACATCCAAGGCAGCCGCCGCGACGCCTTCGTAGGCCTCGAAGCAACGCAGTGATGCCTCCCTCAACGCCGGGTCGCGGGCCGCCTGGAGGTGAAGCTCGATCTCGGCCAGCTGCTGGATCCGATTGCCGGACTGCTCGACGATCCGCTCGACCTCGGCCGCAACGTCCTCGACGCTGGGGTTCGAGCGACGCAGCTCAGCGGCAATTTCCTCTTGCCTAGCTACCTCCTCGCCGACGAAGAGAAGCAAGCTTTCCCGCAGCAGGTCGACCTGGCTGGCGAAGTGGTAGGTGAGCGATCCGAGCGCGACGCCGGCGGCAGCAGCAACCCGCCGATTGGTCACAGCCGAGATGCCCTCGCGGCCGATCAGCTCGACCGTCGCACGGAGAATCCGCTCACGCGTTTGAGTGGATGCAACAGTGGCCAAGAAGCGCCAGCCTACCCGTTTCGCCTATCGTTCGTTCGAACGAACAGTCTTAGGCTAGGGGGCCGGATGTCGACCAGAACCGAAGAGATAGCTGCCGTAAGCGCCGATGGCAATACGCAGAAGCGCGATCCCAGCGGCGGTTTGCAGGAGCAAGCCTCGCGGCTGCGGGCCGGCGAGGTGTCCTCGCGCGAGTTGGTGGAAGCGGCGCTGGGACGAGCCGAAGCGGCGCAGTCGACGCTCAATGCCTTCCGGGTGATCTGCGCCGAGGAGGCCCTGGCGGCGGCCGAGGAGGCCGATCGCCGTCTCGGCGCCAGCGACAGCGCGCCGCTCCTGGGCGTGCCGGTGGCGATCAAGGACGACGTCGACCTGACCGGCCACACGACTCCTTTCGGCTGCGGTGGCGGCCGACCCGCCGTGCGCGACGCAGAGGCGGTTCGGCGGCTGCGCGAGGCGGGCACGATCGTGATCGGCAAGACCCATGCGCCCGAGGTCGGCCAGTGGCACTTCACCGAGACTCCGTTGCACGGAGCGACCCGCAATCCGTGGAACACCGATCACACGCCCGGTGGTTCCAGCGGCGGCGCTGCGGCGGCCGTGGCGGCCGGTGTCGTCCCCGCCGCGATCGGCTCCGACGGCGCCGGCTCGATCCGCATCCCCGCTGCCTGGACCGGGCTCGTCGGCCTAAAGCCACAGCGCGGCCGCGTCTCAACTTGGCCCGATCCCGAGGCCTTCAACGGGCTCAGTTGCTACGGCCCACTGACCCGCAGCGTCGGCGACGCCGCCCTCCTGCTCGACGCGGTCAGCGGCAATGTCCCGGCCGACCTGCATCGCCCGCAACCACCGAGCGAACCGTTCTCCGCAGCGGCGGCGCGCGAGCCCGGTCGCCTGCGAGTCGCAGTCTCCTTCTCCACCCCCTTCGGCGTCCCCGCCGACGTCGACCCAGAGCACCGGGCAGCAATCGAGGCATTCGCAGAGCGCCTCGACGAACTGGGTCACGAAATCGTCCGTGTCGATCCCGACTACGGACTGGTCGGGCCGTCGCTGGTCCCCCGTGGCATGGCCGGGCTCGCGGAATGGCTCGACGCCCACGGCGAAGACCGCTCCGGACTCGAGCAGCGCACGCGCACCCACGCCCGCTTTGGCAAGGCACTGAGCGGCCTGCCCTTGCGCGTCTCGCGCGCCGCCGAGCCCGGCCTGCGGCGGCGCATCGGGCGGGTCTTTGAGCGTTGCGACGTTGTCCTCACCCCGACCACGGCGAAGCCGGCCCCCCGCATCGGCGCCCTCGAGGGTCGCGGCTACTGGGCGACCAGCACCACCGCGGGTGCCACCTGCCCGTTCGCCTTCGCCTGGAACGTGGTCGGCTGGCCGGGGATCAGCGTCCCCGCTGGGCTCACCGCCTCGGGCTTGCCGATCGGCGCCCAGCTGCTCGGTCGCGAAGGCGACGAGGCGACGCTGCTGTCATTGGCCGGCTCGGTGGAGCGGGCCGAGGGGGGCTGGCCTAGCCCCAGCTAGGCAGCGCGCGAGGCATAGGCCCGGGCGAAGTCGGCCAGCTGGCGAGCTCGGTGGGCAAAGCCGGCGAACGAGCGGCCGGTGGCGCGATGGGAGAGGTCGAGCTCGTACTCACGCAGGCGATAGCCGGCGCGGACGGTGTCGATCGTCATCCCCACCTCCATTCCGTAGCCACGAGCAAAGGGGAGCGCGGCACGCAGTACCTCAACCCGCATCGCGCGCTGGCCGGAGATCGGCGCGCTCGTCTCGAGCCCGCAACGGCGGCGGATCGCCCAATGAGCAAAGCCGAGCGCAACACCAAAGCCACCGCCGACGCGGCGACTGAAGGCAGCGACCGCAAGGTCGCACTCGCCCCGCCCAACCGCGTCAACCAGCGAAGCGAGGCCAGCAGCCGAGGCGCCGAGGTCGCCGTCGCAGAGGAGGATGAACGCGGGGGCTGGCTCGCCGCTGAGCACCGCCTCCGCCGCCGCGGTCATGTTCGCTCCCTTGCCGTGGGGACGGCTGCGGCTGACCACCTTGGCGCCCGCGGCCATCGCCACCTCCGCGGTACCGTCGCCGGAGGCGTCGTCGGCGACCCACAGCGCCGCCCCCGGCAGGGCGCTGCGCAGCGCCGCCAGCGTCTCCGCGATCCGGTCGGCCTCGTCGCGGGCGGCGACGATTACGGCCAGGGCGGGCGCGAGGTCGGACACGACGGATATTGTCCCGGCCCATGGCGGACATCGAGGCGCACATAACTGGAAACGTGTGGAAAGTGGAGGTTGGCGTAGGCGACACGGTCTCCGATGGCGACACGGTCGTCATCCTGGAGTCGATGAAGATGGAGATCCCGGTCGAGGCCGAGGACGACGGGACCGTGAAGGAGATCCGCTGCGAGGAGGGCCAGTCGGTCAGCGAAGGCGATGTCCTCGTAGTACTCGAGTGAACGAGCAGCTCGCCGGCGGCAAGCTGCTCCTCGACTATCCGGCCGAGGCAGTCGCCCGCATCCGCATCTCCAACCCCGAGCGCCGCAACGCGCTCGACCACGAGATCCTCGACACGCTGGCCGAGACGCTGCCCCAGCTGAATCACGGGATCGAGACCCGTTGCGTGCTGATCACCGGAGCGCCCCCCGCCTTTTCGGCCGGCTACGACCTCACAGCGATCCCGGGTGACACCTTCGAGCGTGACGCCGAGGCGCTTGTCGCCCATCCCTTCCACGATGCGATGGAGGCGCTCGCGGCCCACCCCTGGCCGACCGTCGCCGCGATCAACGGCCACTGCCTCGGCGGCGGCCTCGAGCTGGCGATGACCTGCGACCTGCGCATCTGCGCCGCCGGCGCCAAGCTGGGCATGCCCCCGGCCAAACTCGGCCTCGTCTACAGCCACACCGGCCTGCGCAAGTTCCTCGACACGCTCGGCCTAGCGCGGACCAAAGAGCTGTTTCTCACCGGCCGCAACTACGCCGCGGAGCGAGCCGAGCAGATGGGTCTGGTCCACGAGGTGGTCGACGACGAGGGTTTCGAGGCCGCAGCGGTTGAGCTGGCCGAAGGGGTCGCCGCCAACGCACCGATCTCGATGCGCGGCAACAAGCGCGCAATCGAAGTGCTCAACTCAAACCCGGTGCTGAGCGAACAGCAGGAGGCCGGCTTGATCGCCCTGCGCGAATCGTGCTTTGCCTCCGAAGATTTACGCGAGGGTGTCGAAGCCTTCGCCGAGAAGCGCAAGCCACGCTGGAAGGGGCAGTGAGCGCCCACGGGAAAAAGGCCCGCGACGCGCTCGCCGCCGCCGACCCGGCGATGGCGGCGCTGATCGAGCGGGTCGGGAAGATCGACCTGGCGACGCGACTTCGGCGGCGCAGCGAGGAGCGGCCTCCCGACGCTTACGGGGCGCTGCTGCGGGCAATCGTCGGACAGCAGCTCTCGACCAAAGCAGCGCGGACGATCTACCTGCGGGTCTGCGACCTCTTCGGTGGTACCACTCCCTCACCGGAGCAGTTGCTCGAAGCGAGCGAGGAGGATCTGCGCGCTTGCGGCCTCTCCGGCCGCAAGGTCGAGTACGTCCGCGACCTCGCCGCCCACGTGCTCAGCGGCGAACTAGAGCTCGACCGGCTCGGCGAGCTCTCCGACGAGGAGGCGATCGAGGAGATCGTCGCCGTGCGTGGCCTCGGCCTGTGGACCGCGAAGATGTTCCTGCTCTTCCACCTGGAACGTCCTGACGTTCTCTCCGGCGGCGACCTCGGCATCCGCAAAGCGATCCAGATCGAGTACGAGCTGGAGGAGATGCCGACGCCGCTGCAGGTGCTGGAGATCGGCGAAGCCTGGAGACCTCACCGCAGTCTCGCCTCGCTGTATCTGTGGGAGTCGCTCGCAAGCGTTCCTGCCGAGTAAGGGTGGGTGCCGAGCTGGTCGACAAGAGGAGTATGCGCCTACGTTTCTGGCTCGGACTAGCCGTTGTCGCCGCAATCGCGATCGGGTCGGTCGCGATTGCCCTAGTGGTGCACGATCGCGAATCCGACAATTTCGCCCAGATGCAGCACAGCGAGGCGGTCCGATCCGCGCGCCAGGCGGAGGCGCTCGCCGCCCTCTCGGTCGGTCAGCTCGCCAGCGCCGCGGCCTTCTACCAAGCTGAGGGCAGGTTCACCGAGCACGAGTTCGAGGTGATTGCGGACTCGCTGCTGAGCAGCGGCGCTCTCTCGGCCACCGGCTTCCTTCCCGCCGTCCCAAACTCGGCAAGAGCCCGCTTTGAACGCAACCACGGCTTCCAGATCGTCGAACGCAGCCCGCTCGGCGACCTGCGCAGAGAGGGCGAGCGGCCGCGCTACTACCCACTCGCTTATGTCGCGACGAAATCCAAACTCAACATCACCACCCCCTACGGCTACGACGTCGGCTCCGACCCGATCCGCGCCAGCCGCCTGCTGCGCTCCGAGAACACCGGCAGCCCGTCCGCCACCCCGGTGATCCGGCTGCCTCTCGGCGGCACTGGAATCAACGTCTTCCGGCCCGTCTATCGCGACGGCGCGCCGACGAGCACCGTCGCCCAGCGTCGTGCGGCACTCGCCGGCTTCGCCCTCGGCTCCTTTCGCGTCTCCGACCTGGCCGCGGCGGCGACCACGGCGCTGCCGGATGAGGTCGACGTATCGTTGGTCGAGCGCGGTAGGTCGGTGGTCGGGCCATCCCTCAACCGCGAGGAAGGCGCAACCGCCCCCCTGCGAGTCGCCGACCGTACCTGGCTGCTGGTTGTGCGCGACCCCAACCGGCCAGGGGTCAGCCTGCCGGTGCTGATCGCCATCGTCGGTATCTCCCTAGCCGCCTTGCTCGCCGCCCTGGTCCTGGTCTGGAGTCGCCGCGAACGAATGCAGGAACTGAAGCAGCAGGCCAGCCACGATCCACTGACGGGACTGAAGAACCGGCGGCGGTTCGAAGAGGACCTGCGCACCGAGCTTGCCCGCAGCCGCCGCGAGAAGACCGTCGGGGCAGCGCTGATGCTCGACCTCGACAACTTCAAGCAGGTCAACGACACACTCGGCCATTCGGCCGGTGACCGGACGATTGCCGAGATCGCCAAGGTGCTGAGCGAACGGATGCGCGCCACCGACGTCGTCGCACGGCTGGGAGGCGACGAGTTCGCGATCGTCCTGCCTCGCTGCGACCTCGACGAGGCCGAGGAGGTCGCCGAAGCAATCGCAACCGCGATCCGCCTCCACACTCCCGCGGGGGAGGCGGCACCGCCAACTACGGCTAGCATCGGGATCGCGACGTTCGGCCCGAGCACCGAGAGTTACGACGCGGTGCTCTCGGCGGCCGACAACGCTATGTACGAGGCAAAGCGGGCTGGGCGCGACTCGGTGCGGGTCGCGGGGACCGCGGCGCCGGCAAAAAGTCCCTCGGGGTAGGGGTTCCACTTAACTTTTTCCGAAGACGGTTGGCGGCTGTCCGCATGCCTCGCCGCGAAAAAAGTACAAGACGTTTCACCCCTACCCCGAGGGACTTAGTCGATGCCGTAAATGCAACACCCGGCCGGCCGCTTCTTCGAATGAGGTACGCGAAAGCTTGCCGCTACGCAGAGCCCGTAGGAGGGCGTGGTGGGCGTGTGCGGCTTCATCCGGATCGGTGTAGAGGAGCAGGTCGGCGCCGGCGCTCGCAGCGGCGCGGGCGACCCTGGCGGAGTTGCCGAAGGCGTGGGCAGCGACGGTGTCGAGTGCGTCGGTGATCGAGACTCCTTCGAAGCCGAGTCGTTCGCGCAACTCACCCGTGGCGATAGGACGGGAGAAGGCCGCCGGCTGGGGCGAGAAGGCCGGGTAGATCGCGGTGCTCAGCATCACCAGATCACCGCCGGCATCGATGAAGCGGTGATAGGGAGCCTCGTCGATGCTTCGCAGGGCTTGCTTCGAGAGCCCGATGCGCTGCACGGCGTCGTCGGTGTTGAGGCGAGCGGAGCCAAGCCCGGGGAAGTGCTTGCCGGTCGCCGCCACGCCACCGTCCTGCAGTCCTTCGGCAAACGGAACCGCGGTCGCGGCAACCTGGGCCGCGGTCGAGCCGAAGCCGCGATCGGTTTCGGCGATCGTTCCGCCCGGGCGGGCGGCGTCGAGAACCGGGGCGAGGTCGACATTGACGCCGAGGCTGCGTAGGTTGGCCGCGGTGCGCTGACCTTGCGCACGGCCGTAGGCGCCGCCGCGGGCCCCCATCGTGGCTGCCGAAGCACTCGGCGCGCCGCCGATCCGCTTGACCAGGCCTCCCTCTTGGTCGGCCATGACCAGCAACGGGTCGCGTAACCCGGGCGGTCGCGGGATCACCTGCAAGCGGTGAATCAGGCGCCGCCCCGCGGTGCGACTGGGCAAGTTCTCCGAAAAGAGGAGCACTCCCGCAGCCTCGCCATCGCGGATCATCCGCTTGACCGTCGCGGGCGGCTGCGCCGAGGAGAAACCGAGCACGATCCGCTCCCCCGCCAGCCGCCTGGGACTCAACTGACTGGCCGTACTTGACCGCGGCTCGGAGTCATCACCAAGCGTGGCGCCAAAAGCAAAGGCGCCGATCGCAACTCCGCAAACCGCAGCGGCCGCGATCCGCCTGCGCCTAGTCATCGCCGCCACGGCAGCGAACCATAAAGAGCTTGCCCGAACGTCCGGCCTGGCTCCTAGCCTTGCGCCCGAATGCCCCCCCTGATCTCTTTCGAGGAAGCGCTGGCGCTCGGCGAGCTGAACGACCACGGGGAGATCGGCGAGCTGATCGAGCGCGCCTGGAAGGTGCGCGAAGAGAACTTCGGCGACTCGACCGACATGTGCTCGCTGGTCAACGCCAAGTCGGGCGGCTGCGCCGAGGACTGCGGTTTCTGCGCCCAGTCGCGCTACGCCGAGGCGGACACGCCGATGCACGCGATGATGGAGCCCGAGCAGATCCTCGAGCACGCGCGCGCAGCAGAGGCGGCCGGTGCCCACCGCTTCTGCATGGTCACCCAGGGCCAGGGCCTCTCCAAGAAAGACTTCAAGAAGATCCTCGAGGGCGCCAAGCTCGTCGCCGAGCACACCAACCTCAAGCGCTGCGCCTCGATCGGCCACATGTCCGGCGATCGCGCCAAACAACTGCGCGAGGCGGGCATCCAGCGCGTCCACCACAACGTCGAGTCATCGCGCTCCTACTACCCCGAAGTCTCGAGCACGGTCCGCTACGAGGGCCGCATTCGGACGATCGACGCGGTCAAGGAGGCGGGGCTGGAGACCTGCGTCGGCGGCATCCTCAACCTCGGCGAGTCGCCGCGCCAACGGGTCGAGATGGCCTTCGAGCTCTCCGAGCTGGAACCGGACTCGGTGCCGATCAACTTGCTCAACCCGCGCGACGGGACCAAGTTCGGCGACCGGCCGCTGATGGATCCCTGGGACGTGATCAAGTGGGTTGCGATCTTCCGCCTGATCATCCCGGGTGCGCTCTTCCGCCTCTGCGGCGGCCGCGTCGAGAACCTCGGCGAGCTACAACCGCTGGCAGTCAAGGCGGGTCTCAACGGCGTGATGATGGGCAACTTCCTCACCACCCTTGGCGCTGAGCCAGAGGACGACCGGGCGATGTTCGAGGAGCTGGGCCTAAACGTCGCACGCCAGCCTGACAACGGTGCCAACCCCCGCCCCGACAACCGCTCCGGTTGGCTCGAGGGCGAGACGCCGGCGACGCCGATCGACGAGCTGATCGACAGCCAGGAAGAAGCGAACTTCTGGGACCCGTCGACCCAGCTGCGAGTCATCAAGAAGACCAAGAAGCCCCCGCCTTACCCAGCTCGCCAGACAGCGGCATGAGCGATGTCGCTGAGCGGCTCGAGGAGCTTCGTGAGAGCGGGCTCCACCGCCGGCTGCGACTGATCGAAGGCACGCAGGGCCCGCGGGTCCAGCTCGACGGAAAGCCGGTGCTGCTGCTCTGCTCGAACAACTACCTGGGGCTGGCAGACCACCCACGGGTGCGCGAGGCGGCTGCCGAGGCAGCGCTCGGCTGGGGCGCAGGCGCCGGCAGTTCGCGGCTGATCTCGGGCAACATGGCACCCCACCGCCGGCTGGAGGAGCGGTTGGCCGGGTTCGAGGGCTACGAGTCGGCGCTACTTTTCGGCTCCGGCTACCTGGCGAACATCGGTGCGATCTCGGCACTGACAGGCCGCGGCGGGGTCGTCTTTTCAGATGAGCTCAACCACGCCAGCATCGTCGACGGCTGTCGACTCGCGCGTGCGGAGACCTTTGTCTATCGGCACGGCGACCTCGAGCACCTCGCCTGGGGCCTGCGCGGGGCGGAGGGGCGCGGCTCGCTGATCATCACCGACGGCGTCTTCTCGATGGACGGCGACGTCGCTCCTCTGGATGGCCTGGCCCGACTCGCGAAGGAGCACGGCTGCCGGCTGATGGTCGACGAGGCCCATGCGACCGGGGCGCTAGGTCCAGGCGGCCGCGGCTCGGTCGCAGCCGCCGGTTTGAGCGGCGAGGTAGACCTCGTGGTGGGAACGCTGGGCAAGGCCCTCGGCAGCTACGGGGCCTACGTCTGCGCCAGCGCCGAGCTGAGCGAGTACCTGCTCAACACCGCGCGCTCCTTCATCTTTTCCACGGCGTTGCCCCCACCAGTGTTGGCTGCCGCGTTGGCGGCGCTGGAGCTGCTCGAAGCCGAGCCGCAGCGCGTGCAGCACCTGAACGCCAATGCGGCAGCGCTGCGCGAAGGGCTGGTCACCGAGGGCTTGATCGCTGGCGGTGGACAGAGTCAGATCGTGCCGCTCGAAGTCGGCGATGCGGAGCAAACGATGGAGCTGTGCGAGCGCTTGCTAGAGGACGGCGTCTTCGCCCAGGGCATCCGCCCGCCGACCGTTCCGCCGGGATCCTCGCGGCTTCGCTTCAGCGTGATGGCGACGCACGAGCAGGCAGACCTGCTCAAGGCAGCGAGGCTTGCCGGCAAAGCGGCGCGAGAACTCGGCCTCGTCGAGTCGACCCTGCTGGCAGCTTGATCGGCGCTGACGTGCCGTCGGAAAGAGGCCGCATAGAGCCTCTTTCCGACGGCACGTCGGGGGTTTTCGTGACGGGGACCGGTACCGAGGTGGGCAAGACCGTGGTCGCCGCGGCGATCGCCCAGACGCTCGTTGCAGACGGTAAACGGGTGGCTGTCTTCAAGCCGGCGGTGACGGGGCTCGAGAACGACGAGAGCGAGCCCGACCACACGTTGCTTCGCCGCGCCGCGGGATCGGATCAGAGCGACGATGAGATCGCGCCCTACCGATACGGACCGCCGATGTCGCCCCATCTGGCGGCAAACCTGGCCGGGGAGGAGATAGATCCGGTACGCCTGCTCACTTCGGCCCGAGCTGCGGCTGTCGATGCCGACGCCCTTGTCTGTGAGGGGGTCGGCGGGCTGCTGGTGCCGCTGTCGGCCGACTACCTCGTCCGCGACCTCGCAGTGGACCTTGGGCTGCCGCTCGTCATCGCTGCTTCGTCCGGCCTCGGCACGATCAACCACACGCTCTTGACGCTCACGGCGGCGCGATCCGCCGGCCTCGCAGTAGCGGCGGTGGTCCTCACTCCCTGGCCGGAGGACCCCAGCCAAATCGAGGAATCGAACCGCGAGACGATCGCGCGGCTGGGCAAAGTCGAGGTTGAGACCCTGCCGCGGCTCGACCTCAGCTCGCCTAGCTCCTGGCCCCCGCTAGCTCTGCCTCCCGGGCGGCCAGCTCCGAACCACCGGGATTGACGACCGCCTCAGCTGCCTCGATGCTCAGCGATTTCGGCTTTGCCCGAATCGCGGCGGCGGCGATGCCGGCGCCCAGGAGCGTCACGGCGGCGGAGACCGTCATCGCATTACTGAGCCCGTCGACGAACTGTTGGGGCACTGCGGTCTCAAAGCTGCTGCCGGCCGCGCCCTGGAAGATCGCACCGCTGACGGCGATGCCAAGGCTGCCGCCGACCATGCGGAACATCGAGAGGACGCCGGAGGCAATGCCGGCTTTCTCCACCGCGACCGCGTTCATCGCGGCGCTGGTCATCGGCGACATCGTCAAGGCGATGCCGATGCCGAGCAGCATGAAGCCAGGCAGCAGATCGAGGTAACCGGAGTTCACCGCGATCCCGGTGAAGCTGTAGAGCGAGGCGGTGAGGATCAGGAGGCCGGCGACGATCAGCCAGCGCGGGCCGAAGCGGTCAGCGAGCCTGCCGGCGACCGGCGCCACACCGACGATCATCAGGGTGGAAGGCAGGAAGCGGATACCCGCCTCCAGCGGCGAGTAGCGGAGGATGTCCTGCATATAGAGGGCGAGGAAGAAGAAGACGCCCATCATCGCGAAGGTGATGATCAGGGCGACGACCACCGCGCCGAGGAAATTGCGGTCGGCGAAGAAGCGGAACTCGACCATCGGCACCTTGACGCGCAGCTCGGTGAAGACGAAGGCCAATCCGCCCAGCACCGCCACGGCCAGCAAGCCGACGATCCCAGCCGAGCCCCATCCCCAGCTGTTGCCCTCGACCAAGGCCAAGACGAGCGCAGTGAGGCTGGCGGTGAGCGTTGCTACGCCGAGGTAGTCGACGTCGCGGCCGACCGTGGTGTCGCGCGACTCGCGCACGGCGAAGATCGTCGCCGTGACGGCGCCGATCGCAACCGGGATGTTGAGGTAGAAGATCGCCCGCCAGCTGACGTGCTCGGTAAGGAAGCCGCCGAGGACGGGCCCGACGGCCAGGGCGAGCGCGGAGACGCCGGCCCAGGTGCCCATCGCCTTGCCACGCTCATGGGCGGGGAAAGCGTTGGTAATGATCGAGAGCGTGCCCGGCATCATCAGCGCCGCGCCGACGCCCTGCAGTACACGGCTGGCGACGAGGTCGGTAGCGCCCTGGGCGAGGCCGGCGGTGGCCGAGGAGAAGGCGAAGATGACGACGCCGATGAGGAACATGCGGCGGCGGCCAAAGATGTCGCCGAGCCGCCCGCCGGTCGCCAGCAGCACGGCGAAGGAGAGCGTGTAGCCGTTGATCGTCCACTCGAGGCCGGAGATCGAAGCGCCGAGGTCGCGCTGGATCGAGGGCAGTGCGACGTTCACAACGGTGTTGTCGAGCATGATCATGAACAGCGCGAAGCACATCGCTCCGAGCGTCCACCACTTGCGGTTTTCGTCGGTGATCAGGTGGCTGTAACGGGTCAAGCGGGTCCAACTCCCTTCAGGTGCTCATAGGTCTTGGCGATGTCCTCGCGGTCCATCAGCGAGTCGATCGCGGCGTCGAGCTTGCGGCGCTGAGCGGCGCTGAGGCTGGCTGCGAACGCCTCCATGCCGGCCTGGCGGACGACGAGAAGCGTGTCGACCAACTGCTTTCCTTTGGCGGTAATGGCGACACGCCGCACGCGGCGGTCGTCCGGGTCCTCCAGCCTGGTGGCCAGCTTCTTCTTGACCAGGGCGTCAACCGCCCGGCTCATCGAGGGAACCGAGGTGCCGAACGTATCCGCCAGCTCGCTCACCTGGCGCGGCTCCGCAGCCTCGCCAAGGCCGCCCAGCTCGAGCAGCGCCTTGCACTGGGTCATCGAGAGGCCGGACTCCTCAATCACCCGCAGCTGGTTGCCACGGTCGTAGAGGAAGACGTGACGCAGCAGAGCGCTGAGCCGCGCCGCGGTCTCCTGCGTCTCGCCGCCTATCTCCGGGGCACCTATCTTGTCGACAATCGCCGCAATCTCACTTGCTTGCATGCCGACAATACTTGCACAAGGACAACTATTTCGCCAACGAAATAGTTGTTCGCGTGAGCTATGTCACAGAGAGGCCTCTTTTTCCCCGTGGTAGGGCCCTGGCTTGGGCCGCTGCGCACCACCGGGAAAGGCAAGCCGCAGAATCGTCCGCTGCACCATCCCCAACTGCTGGCCAAAGGGGCCGCTGTTGTACGGCAACTCGTAGCGCTCGCAGATGTCTTTGACCTGCGGGGCGATCTCGGCGTAACGCGTACTCGGCAGGTCGGGGAACAGGTGATGCTCAACCTGGTAACCGAGGTTGCCACTGGCAACGTGGAACAGCGGGCTGCCCTCGATGTTCGCGGCCCCAGCCAGCTGGCGCACGTACCAGCCACCGCGGCTCTCGTCCTCGACCTCCTCGGGGCTGAAGGTGTAGGTCTGGTCGGGGAAGTGGCCGCAGAAGATGATCGCGTAGGCCCAGGCATTGCGGACGACGTTGGCGGTGGCATCCGCCGAAGCGGTCGATCGATACGCACCCGCACCGCCACGCAGAGCGGAGCGCAGGACACCGGCAAGCCCGCCGCGGCGCTTGCGAGCGCCGCGGTCGCGACGCCCCTCGACCGCGGCATCGAGGGCCGCCATCGCCAGCCCGCTCAGCAGCGGCCAGGCGACGTAGTCCTTGACGATCTGACTCTTTGCCTTGCCGCGGATCCCCGCCAGCTCGCGTTTGATCTGGGCCTTCGACTTCTTGCCGGTGCGGATCGCCTCGAAGTCGAGGTCATGAAAGGCGACCCCCCACTCGAAGAACGCCATCAAAACAAGGTTGTAGAGCGGCTGGAAGAGGTAGACCGGATGCCACTTCTGCCGCGGGTCGATCCGCATGATCTCGTAGCCGAGGTCCTTGTCCTTACCGAGGATGTTGGTGAAGGTGTGGTGGACGTAGTTGTGCGAGTGCTTCCAGGCCTCCGCCGTCGAGGCGGTGTCCCAGTCCCAGGTCGATGAGTTGATCTGGGGATCGTTCATCCAGTCCCACTGGCCGTGCAGGACGTTGTGGCCGATCTCCATGTTCTCGAGGATCTTTGCCATCGAGAGCGTCGCCGTCCCCGCGAGCCACGCCGGCCGGTAGCGCGAGGCGAGCAACAACACGCGGCTCAGCACCGCCAGGCGGCGTTGCATCGCGATCATGCTCTCGATGTAGCGGCGATCGCGAGCGCCGAGGTCGGCGGAGACTCGGTCCCGAATCGCGTCGAACTCGCGGCCAAGCTCATCCAGCTGCTCGCGAGAGAGGTGGCTCAGTGGGCTCACGGCCTCGCTGGTGGTTGCGGTCATCGTCTGCCTTTCCGTAGTTTCAAAGTGCGATCTCGATCGGGCCCTCAGGGGCGTTCACGCAAGTGCGGACCATCTCTCCCTCGCTGCCGTGCACCTTGCCGGTGCGCAGGTCGCGAACCTCACCTGAGCACAACTTTCCAACGCAGGTGTGGCAGATGCCCATCCGGCAGCCAAAGGGGAGAACCGCGCCGGCCTCCTCGCCACTGACCAGAATCGGCGTGCCAGCGGCGCACTCGGCCTCGACCCCACTCTTCGAGAAGCGCACGCGCCCACCCTCTCCCTCGCCAGGGTCACCGCCGATCACGGGCTGGAAGCGCTCCATGCTGAGCAGCTCCGCCTTGCCCTCCCGCTCCCAGTGCCCGCTCATTGCGTCGAGCATCTCGGCGGGACCAGAGATGAAGGCGTGGCGCTGGCGCCAATCGGGACATAGCTCGGCGAGGTCGCCAGGGGCAATGCGGCCCTGCTCGCCGGTGATCCGCAGCTGCAAGCGATAGCCCGTACGGGCTGCGTCAATCTCCCGTAGCCGCTTGGCGAAGATGACATCGTCGACGCTCCGAGCGGAATGGATGTGGACGACGTCGTGAACGGCGTCGTCACGGTGAAGGCTGCGCAGCATGCTCATGATCGGAGTGATGCCGCTGCCGGCGCTGATGAAGAGCAACTCGCGCGGCGCGGGCTGGGGCAGGACAAAGGTCCCTTCCACTCCGCCGAGCCGGACGATGTCCCCCGGCCTGGCCTGGCGCACCAAGTAGGGCGAGACCTTGCCGGAATCGACCAGCTTCGGCGTGATACTGATGCAGCCGTCAGGGCGACCAGGTTCCGAGGTCAACGAGTAGGCGCGCCAGTGATGCACCCCGTCGATGACAACCCCTATGCGTAGATATTGGCCGGGGCTGTGGCCCATCCACTCGTAGCCGGGCCGGATCAGCACGGTGACGGTGTTCGCCGTCTCCTTGTCGATCCGCTCGATCCGACCGCGCAGCTCACGGGTTGACCAAAGCGGGTTGATCAGTTCGAGGTAGTCGTCCGGAAGCAAGGGGCTGAAGAGCGAGCGAACCACACGCAGTGCCCGCCGCCTAGGGGCGGAGACTTGCGGAGTAGCGCCACGCTCAGCCATCGACAGCAATGTTACATCGTTCGATGTAATGGTCTGTGAAGTTCCGCACGCTGGCTCACGGTTACCCGCCGCAGCTCGGTTTAACGTGGGCGCGGACGATGTCGGTGGATCCCGCGCAGCTCGATCAGGACCATCTCTGGCACCCCTTCACGCAGCAGCAAGGGTGGTCTGAGGAAGAGCCGTTGATGATCGAGCGGGCCGAGGGAACCGAGCTGATCGACAGCGATGGCCGGCGCTACATCGACGGCGTCTCCTCGCTCTGGTGCAACGTCCACGGCCACCGGCACGCCGGCATCGACGAGGCCGTGCGCGAGCAACTGGAGAAGATGGCCCACTCGACCATGCTCGGCCTCTCCCATCCCGGTGCGACGGAGCTGGCGGCGAAGCTGGTTGAGCTGACCCCGCCTGGACTCACCCGCGTCTTCTACTCGGAGTCCGGCTCGACCGCGACCGAGATCGCGCTGAAGATGGCCTTCCAGTTCCAGCAACAGCGCGGTGGGCAGCACGCGCGGCGGACCTCCTTCGTCCACATGCGCGACGCCTACCACGGCGACACGATCGGCTCGGTCTCGGTCGGCGGCATCGATCTCTTCCACTCCACTTACAGGCCCCTGCTGTTCGAGACCCACGCCGCGGAGCCCGGCGACGCCGCCGACCTTGAGCGGGTCCTCTCCTCTCACGAGGAGCAGATCGCGGCGCTGATCATCGAGCCACTGGTACAGGGCGCCGCGGGAATGCTGGTTCACCCACCCGGCTATCTGCGTGCGGCGCGCGAGCTCTGCGACCGCTTCGGGGTGCTGATGATCTGCGATGAGGTGGCAACCGGGTTCGGTCGCACGGGGACGATGTTTGCCTGTGAGCAAGAGGGCGTCGCACCCGACCTGCTCTGCCTTGCCAAGGGCCTGACCGGCGGCTACCTACCGCTGGCGGCGACCCTGGCCAGCGAGCGGATCTACGCGGGCTTTCTCGGCGCGCCGGAGGAGCAGCGGACCTTCTTCCACGGCCACACCTACACCGGCAACCCGCTCGCCTGCGCGGCGGCGATCGCCAGCCTCGAAGCGTTCGAGCAGGAGCGCACGCTGGAGCGGCTGCAGCCCAAGATCGATCTTCTGGGGGAGAAGCTCGAGGCCGTTGCGGCGATGCCCGAGGTCACCGAGGTGCGTCGGTGCGGATTCATGGTCGGCATCGACCTCGGCGAGCACGATCCCGCGCTCCGCCTGGGACACCGGGTCACTCTCGAGGCGCGCAGGCGCGGCGCGATCGTCCGGCCGCTCAGCGACGTCGTCGTGCTGATGCCGCCGCTCTCGATCTCCGCGGAGGAGTTGCGACGCTTGGTCGAGATCACGGCGGAGTCGATCCAAAGCGCAGTCGCTTCCGCTTATCCACTTGCACAAGTGGCTTAGGCGCGCGGGTCCTGTCACGGCAGGGGACCCACCGCCCCTTCCGGTCGCTAAAGCGTCCTCAGGGGCGGTCCCCCCTACCGTGCCACCCGCGCGATATACGCTGAGTAAATGGCGGAGAGACAACGGGGTCCTGCCGAGGCCCCCAACCTAGGTGAGCCTTCAACGCCGCGCCCCTCGGCCTCGGTGGTGCTGCTCAGGCGCGGGGGGAAGCACGGGGACCGAGCTTTGGAGGTGCTGCTGCTGAAGCGGACCGAGGAGGCTAGGTTCATGCCTGGCGTATGGGTGTTCCCCGGTGGGGGCGTCGATCCTGAGGATGGCGAGGGCGAGGCGGGCTACCGGGCATGCGCGGTGAGGGAGCTGGAGGAGGAGGCGGGGATCGCGCTGTCGGCCGACGAGGAGCTGGTGCTCTTCTCGCGCTGGATCACGCCCGAGGTGATCTCGCGGCGTTTCGATGCTTGGTTCTTCCTCGCGCTTGCCCCCGCCCACACACCGCCAGAGCCCGACGGTGTCGAGACGACCGAGGCCGGCTGGTTCGAGCCACGGACCGCACTTGACGCACAGGCGGCGGGTGAGTTGGCGCTTGCCTTCCCGACGATCAGCCAACTCACGTCCTTACTGCCCTTCGCCAATGCCACTGAGGCGATCGAGGCCCACCGTGGGCACACGATTGAGCCGATCCTGCCGAAGGTGATCGGCACCCAAGAGGACCATCGGGTCGTCCTCCCCGGCGACCCGGACTACCCCGCCTAGCTGCTATCGGGAAAGACCTGCAGCCCCGCGTGCCAAGGGCCAGGCGCGTAGGTGTGGATGCCGCTCTCGTCCATCTCTCCCTGCAGCCGTTTGAACAGCTGGCCGGCGTTTTTTAGCGCCTCTTTTAGCTCGGCCTCACTGCGCTCGTGCAGGTGCCAGAGGAACCAGAGCTGGCGGTCGTTGATGCCAAAATCGATCTCGCCGGTCATCGTCGTCGTCCAGGCAAGGAAGCCAGGGCTGAAGAGCTCGCGCAGCTTGACCGGGTCGTACTCACTGGGCACGGTTGCGAGGAAGCGCTTATTGAAGTCGAGCGACTCGAACTCGACCTTGCGGGCAAAGTGCTGGGTGACGACCTCGTGGCCCTCGATCGACTCGACGTTAAATGCCGGCACGACCTTGGCAAGGTCGGGCATATGAGCCTTGGCCAGTAGTGCGGTCGGTAGCAGCGCCTTACCGAAGAAGCCACCGACTTCCTTTTCGTCGGCGTCGCAGCAGGAGCCCCAGAAGCCCTCGGCCAGCTGCCCGGTGAGCCGATTCGAGCCGCCGACACAGAGCGCCACGGGCGCGTCTTTGGGATTGATCCCGCCGACCGGCTCATAGGTGAGCTCGTGGCGCTCGCCATAGCGTCGCACGATCTCGGCCCATTCCACCGCTTCTTGCTTCGCCCCCATGGCCCGATCCTATGGGGGTAGGATGGCCGTTATGACTATTGCTCTCATAGTGATCGTCGCGATCATCGTCATCGCGGTCTTCTACTTCATCGCCAAGCGCAACTCGATCATCGCCTCGCGCAACCGGGTCGATGAGTCGTGGAGCGGGATCGACGTGCAGCTGAAGCGCCGGCACGACCTCGTTCCCAATCTGGTCGAGACGGTCAAGGGCTACGCCGCGCACGAGAGCGAGACCTTCGAGAAAACGACGCAAGCGCGGGCGGCGGCGATGCAAGCCCAGGGCGTCGAGGAAACCGCCAAGGCGGAGCAGAAACTGACCCAGGCGCTGGCTGACGTGAAAGCGGTAGCCGAGAACTACCCCACCCTGCGCGCGACCGAGAACTTCCAGCAGCTAAGCCGCAACCTCTCCGAGCTTGAGGACGAAATCCAGGCCTCGCGGCGGATCTACAACTCCAACGTGCAGTCCTACAACACCGACATCCAACAGTTCCCCGGCTCGATCATCGCCAACCAGGGCGGCTTCACCGCGCGCGAGTACTTCGAGATCGAGGACAAAGCCGAGCGCGAGCCGGTCTCGGTCAGCTTCGACAAGTAAGCCAGACGCCACCCGCGTCCCCTAATCTTCTAGACATGAGCGCAACCACTGAGGCTACCCTCTGGATCTGCGAGAGCTGCGGCTTTATCTACGACCCGGCGATCGGCGATCCTGACGGTGGCATCCCCCCGGGAACCGCCTTCGAGGACATCCCCACCGACTGGTTCTGCCCCGTCTGCGGAGCGCGAACGACGGACTTCCGCCCAGTAGAGCCGGGCGAGGCTTAGGCCCAAGGACAGCCCGGCCCGTGACCTACGACTACGACTGGATCGTCGTCGGCTCGGGGTTCGGCGGGTCGGTTTCGGCGTTGCGCCTGGCCGAAAAGGGCTATGACGTCGCCGTCCTCGAGTGCGGCAAACGCTTCAACAACAACGACTTCCCCAGCTCAACTGGCGACAGCCGCCGCTACTTCTGGGCGCCGCGGCTGGGCATGAAGGGAATCTTCAGGCTCAGCATCTTCAAGGACATCGCCGTGGTTAGCGGTTCTGGTGTCGGCGGCGGCAGCCTCGGCTACGCCAACACGCTCTACGTGCCGCCCTCACCGTTCTTCGAAGACCCGCAGTGGGCCGACCTCGAGCAGTGGGAGGCGCGGCTCGCGCCCCATTACGAAACCGCGCAGCGAATGCTCGGCGTCGTCGTCCACGACAACGATGACCCGGCCGATCAGCTACTGCGCGAGCTCGGCGAGGAGCTCGGCGTCGGCGACACCTACCGCAAGACTCCAATCGGTGTCTACCTCGACAACCCCGGGAAGACCGTCGCCGATCCCTTCTTCGAAGGCGAGGGGCCCGAGCGGACCGGCTGCATGCAGTGCGGCCGCTGCATGGTCGGCTGCCCGCACGGGGCCAAGAACACGCTGGTCAAGAACTACCTCTGGCTGGCCGAGCATCGTGGGGTAAAGGTGGAGGCCGAGCGCACCGTCACCGACATCCGCCCGCTCGGCGCCGCCGACGGTAGCGAGGGCTACGCCGTGACCAGCGAGCGCTCTGGGCTACTGAGCAGCCGCAAGCGCCGCACCGTGAAAGCCCGCGGCGTGATCGTCGCTGCCGGCCCGCTTGGCACCAACAAGCTGCTCCAGCGCTGTCGACTGGGGGGATCGCTGCCGCGTATCTCCCCGCGCTTGGGTGAGCTGGTTCGCACTAACAGCGAGAGCATCCTCGGGGTCAGGGTGCCGAAGGACTACCCCGGCGATCTGACCAGACGGGTCGCAATTACTTCCAGCATCTACCCCGATCCCCACACCCACATCGAGACCGTCACCTACGGCGAGGCGGGCGATTCGATGAGCCTGCTCAATACGCTGCTAGTCGGCGACGGCACCCGGGTCACGCGGCCACTGAAGCTACTCGGCCAGATCCTCCGCCATCCGCGCAACTTCGCCAAGACGATGTGGCCACGCGATAGCTCGCGCCGCACGATCATCCTGCTCGTCATGCAGACGCTCGATAACGCGATCGCGCTACACCCGAAGCTGAAGCGCAACGGCGATGTGCGGCTGCAGACCGAACAGGATCCCGAGCGACCCAACCCGACCTTCATTCCCGCCGCCAACAAAGCGGCCGAATGGCTGGCGAAGCGCACCGGTGGGATCGCCGAGAGCTCGGTCACCGAGGCAATGTTCAACATCCCCACTACCGCCCACATCCTCGGCGGCGCGGCGATTGGCCATGGCCCCGAGGACGGAGTCGTCGACTCGCGCCAGCGCGTCTTTGGCTACGAGAACCTGATGGTCTGCGACGGAGCGGCGATTCCGGCCAACGTCGGCGTCAACCCCAGCCTGACGATCACCGCCCTGGCCGAGCATGCGATGAGCCAGGTGCCTCCCAAAGAGGGAGCCGAACCGCGCGACCTGCCAGAGGCCGCGCGGCCGGCGGTCACTGCCTAGAGGGCTCTACTCGGCGAAGCGCTGCCCCACGTAGTCCCAGTTGACGACGTTCCAGAAGGCGTCAATGTAGTCCGGGCGTTTGTTCTGGTACTTGAGGTAGTAGGCGTGCTCCCAGACATCGCAGCCGAGCAGCGGGATACTGCCGTCGGTGACCGGGGAGTCCTGGTTCGGGGTCGAGACAACAGCCAACCCGGAGCTGTCCTTGACCAGCCAGGCCCAGCCGGAGCCGAAGCGAGCGATACCGGCGTTTTTGAACTCGTCCTTGAAGGAGTCAAGCGAGCCGAAGGTCTCGTCGATCGCCGCGGCGAGGTCCCCACTTGGGGCGCCGCCGCCGTCGGGGCTGAGCATCTGCCAGAAGAGCGAGTGGTTGAAGTGACCGCCGGCGTTGTTGCGGACCGGAGCCTGCTTATCGCCGGGGATGCTGCTGAGGTTGCGCAGTACGTCCTCGACCTCGCGGTCCGCCCAATCGGTCCCCTCAAGGGCGCCGTTCGCTTTGTCGACGTAGGCCTGGTGGTGCTTGTCGTGATGGACCCGCATCGTCGCCTCGTCGATATGAGGCTCGAGCGCGGCGTAGTCGTAGGGAAGGTCGGGAACCGAGAAAGCCATCGGGGAATCTCCTTGTTTTGATTGGGGAGATGTGAGGGTAACTGGAGCCGGCCGTCAGCGAAGCGGACGTGGTGCCACCGCTCTGGTCCGGAAGGTCACTGCTGTAGTTTTGGGCATACGGAACGCTGCACGGCCCCTGGTGGCTCTAGGGTGGCGCCGGATCGGGGGTACCGTCTCGGCGTGTAAATGGCAGCGAATTGTCACAAGGAGGAAGCGACCCCAGGCCCGGGACCCGGCGCCGATGAGCACCTGTCCGCAGAAGCGGAGCTCTGGCGGAGGTTCGCCCGCGACCGCGATCCCGCGATCCGCGAGGAGCTGGTGCGGCGCAACATGCCCTTCGCTAAACGTCTGGCGCTGCGCTACCGGGGCGCCAGCGAGTCCTTTGACGACTTGCTTCAGGTCGCCAACCTCGGTTTGCTCAATGCGATCGACCGTTTCGACCCCGAGCGCGGCATCCCCTTCACTGCCTTCGCTTCGCCGACCATTCTCGGTGAGCTCAAACGTCACTTCCGCGACCGCGTCTGGACGGTGCGCGTGCCGCGCGGCCTGCACGACCGCATGGCGGAAGTCGACAAAGCGCTCACCCAGCTGACCAAGGAGCTGCAGCGCTCACCCTCGGTGGGCGAGATCGCGGCACGGCTCGAAATCGAGCAGACCGACGTACTCGAGGTTATGGAGGCAAACCACAACCGCCGCCCGCTCTCGCTCGACCGGCCAGCGGGCAGCGACGAATCCGATGAGTCAGCACCGACCGAATGGATCGGCGAGGAGGACGAGGCATTCGAGCTAGTCGAGGGAAGGATCGCGCTCGACTCGGCACTGCCCCACCTTGACGAGCGGGAGCGGTTGGTGCTGCGCCTGCGCTTTGCCGAAGACATGACGCAGTCGCAGATTGCCGAGCGCATCGGCCACTCGCAGATGCACGTATCGCGCATCTTGAGACGGGCGCTGGCACGGATCAGAGAGCAGATCAGGGAGCAGCGGCAAAGCGAATGATCAGGTACTCGCCATCGTCGTAGTCCTCGACGGTTAGTTCATCCGCGAGCTTCTCCAGCGTGCCACCGACATCGGGCAGCTCGAGGTCTTCGCGAATGCGCATCGCGGCACCGGGTTCCATCGGACCGAGGCGAAGGTCAATCCCGCCCGCGCTCTCGTCTAGTCCTAGCCGCACACGGCCATCGGCAAAACGCTCGGGCGCGGCAACTGCAATCGCATCGGTGACAAGCACGGCGTCGGAAACCCGGTCAATGGGCAGATCGCGGCGTGCGGCGAGAGCGCCGACGACGCGCGCCAGCACCGGGGCGAGCAGCTCAGAGCGGCCGACTACCATCTCGGTGCGCTCGGCGGAAACGGGCTTCAGCTCGACCGGATCGCCACTCCCATTCGTACCGCCGCCCTGCAGCGGCAGGCGCATGGTGATCTCGGTGCCCTGGTCGAGCCCACCAGAAATCGAGAAGCTTCCGGATAGTGCGGCGATCAGCGAGAGACCAAGACGGAGGCTGTCGCGGCCACTGTCGGCCTGCGGCCTGATCCCAACGCCCTCGTCACGGACGATCACGGTCAGACCATCCTCGTCGGGATTCGCCTCGACGTTGAGTGGTCCCGGCTGGCCCTGATAGGCGTGGACGACGACGTTCATGCAGGCCTCGGTGACGACGGTCTTCAGGTCAGCGAGGCCGGGCTCGTCCATTCCAATCTCTTCCGCGAGACCGGCAAGAGCGTGACGGACGATGACGACATTCTCGGATTTCGCGGGCAGCACCACTTGAAGCCCCCTGGGCCTATCTTGGATCGTCGGAGTGTTTGAGCTGGACCCCATCCTTGCCGCCGAGAAAAAGTGTCCCGGCGGGAACGAGCATAATCGTCGGGCTTGCGAGTCCCTCGGCTACCCCCGCTGCTGCGGGCACAAACCACCAGAGTCGATGAGACCGTTGGTGCAGTCGAACACCGGTCCTGATGTAGGATCGGATCGTGAGCCCAGTTCCCTTCGAAGTGGAGAGTCAGGAGCTCGAGGACGGCATCCGCGCCTTCGCCATCCGCGGCGAGTTGGACATGAACACGACGCCGGATCTGGAGCGCGAGCTCGACCAAGCTCTCGCCGATTCCGACACGTCGATCATGCTCGACCTCTCTGAGTGCGAATTTATCGACTCGACCGGGATCGCCCTGATCGTGCGGGCCTGGAAGCAGCTGGACGGAAACGGCGACAAGGGCAGGGGCCGATTGGTGCTCTGCTGCGTCAACCACCAAGTGCGCCGATTGCTGAAAATTACCGGAGTCGAGAGCTCGATCTCAATGCACGAACAGCGCGACGCCGCGCTGGCCGAGCTGCGCAACTGAAACTCCAGCCTCAGGCAGCGATGGCGGCGAAGCGCTGCAGAGCCTGCTCGGGATCTGGGAAGACCTCGCCGCGGACGAAGCGCCCGCCGCGTACCTCCCAGATCCAGGCAACCGGAACATCGCGGATGCCGAGCTCGCGACTGCGGGCATAGACCCGACCACGGACCAGCATCGTGGTGCCGCGCACCTCTAACTCGCTGGGACTGATCCGCAGCTCTTCCCAGACCTCGGCGACGTCGGCGAGGTAGTCGCGCAGCCCCGCTGCGCCGCTATAGGGAGCGTCCCGCCCGATGGCTTCTGCGGTTACCACCGGGAAGAACTCCAGACTCTTGTCGCAAAGTTCGATCATGCAAGCCTCGTCGCGGCGGTTGAAACACTCATATAGGCGCTCAACTAGCGCCAGCTGCAACTCAGCCATCGCCGTTGTCCAGACTCAACACCGCCGGGGCGGGTTGCTGCGCGACGACATCTGCAGCTATCGACGGGTGTTCAGGAGCACGGGCGATGGCGATCATCGCCACATCGTCGTCGAGGCGCCCTTCCGTAAAGACATGCAGCGAGCTCTCGAGCCGCTGTACGGCGAGCGCCGGGTTGGTGGCGCCACACAGGTGTGCGTGCAATCGCGCCTCGCCGAAACGTCCTTCCGGCCCCTGCGCCTCGGTGATCCCATCGGTGATAACCACGAGTTGCTGCCCCGGCTCGATCTCGGCGCGAGAGATTCCCCACTCCGCATCGGCAAAGGCGCCGAGCACCGGATCGGTGCCGGCTACCTCGGTCACGCTCTCGCCATCAACTAGAAGTGGCGGCGGGTGCCCGGCTACCGCGAGGCGCACTGGTTCGAAACGATCCTCGCTGAGGGTCATCGCCGCGAGGCTGCAAAGAGCTGAATCACCGCGCGCGAGCAACGCCCGGTTGAGCGTCTGCAGTGCGACCAGAGGATCGTCGGTAAGGACGGCGGCGGTACGCAACGTGTGGCGGGCGACCGCAGTAAGCGAGGCGGCATGCGCACCCCGCCCAGTTACATCGCCGATCACCAGCATCCACCCTCCCGGCACCCGGAAAACGTCATAGAAGTCGCCGCCCACCTCGTTCTCCGCCCCAGCCGGCCGATACATCGCGGCAATCGCCCAGCCGGGAATGTGCGGCAGAGGTGACGGCAGAAGGCCGTGCTGCAAGGTCTCAGCGATCTCCGTGCGCGCCCGCTCGGCGCGCTCCAGGTCGGCGAAAAGTCCGGCGTTGTCGAGGGCGAGGGCGATGCGGCCGGAGAGAATCCAAGCGAAGCGAGCGTCCTCGCGCCGATAGCGACGGCCAGACCAGGCGACGGCGATCGTCAGCGCGCCGGTGACTTCGCCACGAGCCTGCAGGCCGACGGTGATCGCCGAGCGCATCCCAAGGCTGCTGAGGAACTCGAAATCCTCGGCGTCGTGCGCGAGCCCGCGCATGTCGTCGTCGGACATTCGCTCGTAGAAACGTGGCTCAAGCGAGGAGCTGCGACCGTCGACCATCCGCGGTGGGGTCGAAGGCATGCGTTCTGTCAGACCCCGCTCAAACTCGGGCTTCCCACCAGGCGCAACCCGCACTGCGGCGCGGTGCGGAACGCGATCCTCATCGATCACGTCGATCATGCAGAAGTCCCCCAACTCCGGCACGAGGATCGCGCAGATCGCGTCGAAGGTCTCCTCGAGCGCACCGCCGGCCTCAGAGACTGCGGCAATGTCAGCAAGTATCTGGAAGCGCCGCCGCGCCTTGCGCTCGCGGACGACCATCACCGCAAGCAAAGCCGACAAGGCCACTACAGCCACAAACCCCACCGCTATCGCGAACCAGTCCAGCTTTGCTCACCTCCCCCAAGTTGCTTTCTTCGCTACTGAAAAGACAGTAACTCGCCGCATCCCCAATGTCCACGGGAGCCGAGCCCCGAGGTTTATCTCCCGGGACACATCGGGTACCCCCCAGCCATGGGTATAGCCGCGCCATGATCGATACGAAGTCGATTCCACGGCCAGGGGAGCGCTGGCTCAGCCGTCCTCCCTATCTACTCATCGCCCATGTGTTGCGGGTCGATGACGGAGCCAAACCAACGGTCGTTAGCTATGAGCTTCAAGATGAAGAGGGCTTCCTGCTCGATAGCGTCGAGCACGCGGTACTCGATGAGGGCTGGTGGAAGACCTTCCAGCCCATGGCCCACAACTGCGGCTAGGCAACCCGTCCGGCGGTCTTATCTCGCTGGCCGTTGTGCACGCCCTCGGCGAACTCCTCGATGATCTTTGCGTTGAAAGCCGCGACGTCATCGGGTTTGCGGCTGCTAACGAGGCCCCGGTCGACGTGAACCTCCTCGTCGACCCACTCGGCGCCGGCGTTGCGCAAATCGGTCTGCAAGCTCGGCCATGAAGTAAGCGTGCGACCGCGAACGACATCTGCCTCGATCAAGGTCCACGGGGCGTGGCAAATCACACCGACCGGCTTGCCCGCTTCAAAGAACGAGCGGACGAAGGCCACCGCTTCAGGCTTGGTCCGCAGCTGGTCGGGATTGGCAACGCCCCCCGGTAATACGAGGGCATCATATTTCGAGCTGTCGGCATCGCCGACGGCGAGCGCCTGGTAGATGCCGGCCCTGTCGAGATGATTGAAAGCCTGTACCTCACCGGCTTCCGGAGCAAGCAGATCAACTTCGGCACCAGCGTTAAGGACCGCCTCGAGCGGCGAGGTCAGCTCGACCTGTTCGACGCCCTCGTTGGCGGTCAGAAACGCGATGCGCGTGCCCTGTAGCTGGTTAAACATAACCCTCCATTCAAAGGTCGTGACCCGGTAGCCGAAGCTCCCAACTGCCCCGGCATGCCGACACCCAAACCTCATGAGGCCTCAACCCGACAGGACGTTCCATCGCCGCCATAGGCGTATTGCTACAATATTTAGAGCAATTTTTGACCTAAATAAGGAGGCATCTTGCCCATCGAGTTGAAAATTGGCGACGTGATCAAGCGCACGAAGCTGCACGAGCGCTACGGCGGACGCCGCCAAGGTGGAATCAGCCCCTCTAAACAATCGGCGAATGTGTTCGTGTTCACCGACCAAACCCGCGGCGTATTGCACGGCTATGTGTATGACGGCTGGCGCCAAGACAGCCTTTACCACTACACCGGCGAGGGTCAACACGGCGACCAGCGGGTGGCGCAGGGTAACCGCGCAATCCGCGACCACAGTGCTGAGGGACGCGGCCTGCACGTCTTCGACTCGAGCGCAGGACTGGCTACCTACATGGGCGAGTTCGAGTACGTCGACCACTACCTTGCCGATGCGCCGGAGACCGGCGAGGGCCCGATCCGCTCAGTCATCGTCTTTCGACTGCGCCCGCTCAATGGCGAGACCGGCCTTACTACGTCCCGCCTTGATGACCTTGGCCAGAAACGCCTGCAAGAGGTTCCCATCGAGCAACACCTGACCGAGCGAATGATGATCGAGCCTCGCCGCGAGCCTTACGAGGCCGAGCGCCGAGAGCAGCAGCTGGTTCGCGAGCTGATGGCCTGGCTTGTGGCTGCCGGCCATGACATCTGTCGGCTTCAGCTTCGACCCAAAGGGGAGCCTGCAGCGCTGTTTTGCGATCTCTTTGATCGCACGACGAACACTTTGGTCGAGGCCAAGGGCAGCGTCTCCCGCCCGGCCTTCCGCATGGCGATCGGCCAGCTGGCGGACTATGCGCGCTTCGTCAACCCGCCACCCCAAAAAATGATCCTCGTGCCAGAGGCGCCACGTCCTGACCTGCTTCAACTAGCCGCAAGCCAAACGATCGGAGTCACTTGGCCCGATAGCGAACAAGGCTTTAGCAGCGCCACTGGCTAAGTCAGGCAATGCCCTCGAACTCGTACTCGCGCAGGAAGCCCTCAAAGAGGCGGCGATGGCCCTGCTCGTCACGGAGGATCGCGATCGTCATGTCTTGGGTGACGGGGTCGACTCCCTCGGTCTCCTCGATAACCCGGGTGTAGTGCTCGATCGCGCCGGTCTCGGCTTTGATCACGCCGCGGATCACGTGGACGATGTCGGTCTGGTGTTCGGGCGGCTGCAGGAAGGACTGTTCGGCGGCGAAATCCTCTGAGCCCGGCACAACCCCGTAGAGCTCCTTAATCCGCGCGGCGAACTGCTTGGCGTGGCCCAGCTCCTCTTCGATATCTGCGGAGAGCGACTCCTTGATCTCCTGCGCCCGCACTCCGTCGAGGTTGACCGAGGCAGCCAAGTAGCTCATCACCGTCTCGAGCTCCATCCAGTAGGCCTTCTGAAGCAACTCGACCACCTGCTCCCTCTTTTCGAGGTTGGCGCTGTCGAAAATTCCCTTGCTCGGCGACGGTGCTGAAGCCTCCATCGTTCCTCCATTTCGAGTTTAGACCGGGGGGTAGCCCCGTTTACCCCGCAACGAGCGGCCTCAATCGCCGCCCGTCCGACATGACGTCCAACGGACTCTGTTTCATATGACGCAAGGTGGGTATGGAAGCGCACCCCATGGAGATGAACCAGCAATTCCTCGCTCGGGACGGTGTTTTCCCGCGCGGTTGTCCGCAGGGCCGATCGCAACTGCGAGCTGAGTGCCTGATTGAGGGCCACGATCCCGCCGTTGACGTAACGGTGCGCCTCCTACAGGTAGTCGAGCGACAGATTCTCGACGCCAAGGACGAACCGGTCGAGTTCCTTACCGTTGCCGGCAAGCGCTACGCGAGCCGGTCGGAGACCATCGAGCGTGAGCTGCGGATCTCGACGCTCCCAGACCGCACAGCCATGGTCAAGGCTGCCGACAGCAAGCAGGCGGAGCTGGTCGAGAAGGGTGCCCGGGCGGGCACCCTTCTGTGGCATTGGGAGTCGATGCATTGCACTGTCGAAGCCTGGATCGAAGAGTTGGACCCCGGCTTGAGTCGCGTGCGGGTCGAAGTTGCCAATAGGCTCGAATGGGATGGCGGAGGACGCGAGCGGACCTTGTTGCGAACGCTCCACTCGGCCTACGTCGTGATCCACACTCCCGACGGAGCCTTTGTATCCCTAGCCGACCCGCCACATCACCTGCGCGCTAGATCCGCCAATTGCCGCAATGAGGGCCTCTGGCCCGTGCCGGCGGGAAAAGTGGGCGATCGCCGAACGATGCTTGCCACCCCGACCCACCTAGAGGACTATCCGCGGGGTGGCCTGAGTAACCGCAACACCCACCCCTCGCCGCTCTGAGATAATCGCCCTCTTCGGGGCGTGGCGCAGCCTGGTAGCGCGCACCGTTCGGGTCGGTGAGGTCCCCGGTTCAAATCCGGGCGCCCCGATATTCGATTGCCAGTGCGGCCGACTCAGTTCAAGCCTGGTCGAACGCAAACATGGTGTCCGCCGCCGTGAACTCACCAAACAGAAACTCGCCGGCCGCTCCATAGCGGGTGCGGCATTCGCGTTTCTCGGGAAACTTCTCGGCGACGTGCTCCACGATTGCCAACGAATCCCATATGCGCATGTCGCCGTCGATCAAGATCGGGACCTTGCCGGCCGGCGAGTAGGCAAGCTTGCGTTCAAGTGAGTCGGGCTGGCGAAGGGGAATCTGAACCTCCTCGAACTCGATGCGACATTGGCGCACCAGTAGCCACGCCCTCATCGACCAAGACGAGTAGTTCTTATTCCCGATTACCAGCGTCAACCCGCTCATGGGCCCTGGCTACCAGATCGTCAACGATCGGGGGCGATCGTGGTCGCGGATGGCCCGATCCTTGGTCACGAGGCCGAAGCCATGCTCGATTGCGGTCGCGTAAATCAGTCGATCGGCGGGGTCGCCCGGGAACGAGGAGGGGAGGGCGGCTGCGGTGTCGGCGATTGCCGGGGTCACGCCAATCGTTCGAAGCTGCGCGGCGAGGCCCTGTAGCCAGGATCGGATCGGAATGTTGACGACGATCCGCTCGTGCTTCGCCAGCCAACCCAGCTCGTACCAGGAGATCGCCGCCACAACATGTTCATCCGCCTCCTCAAGGGCGTTGCGGGCCGATTTGCTGACCCGTTTAGGTTCGGCCGACCACCAGTGGACAACGTGGGTATCCAGCAGAACCGCAGCCATACCTACGAAACGTTCCAAGCCTCGTCAGTGGAGAACAGCTCCTCCTCCTCGACCGCCGTCACTGCCACACCATCGAACGAGCCCTTGAGGGAGCGCGCGCCAGATGCGGGTACGAGACGGGCGACCGGACGTCCGTGCCTGGTGATCTCGATTTCCTCGCCGGCCGCGGCATCGTCCAAGAGGCGAAGGATCGTCGCCTTTGCGTCAGTAGCGGTCACTTGCTTGGCCATATGGACAGTATAGCGGTCAGATAAAGAGGCAGGTCGAGCAGGTGAAGCGCCGGCTCTATGCGTGGGTAGGGTCCCGTTGGACGACTCGTCTTGTTCGGCCGTCGGGTTTCGTCCTTGTGGCTGTTGCGCGGGCGTCTCGGCCGGGGCTACGGTCGGAGTGATTCGATGACCGGCGCTCGAGTCCGATATCTGCTTCTCCTCACGGTCGTGATGCTTGCCGTCACCGCACCGGTTGCCGTGGCGGCCCAGACGATCCACGTGGTCGAGCGGGCGACCACCGACGCCGTTACCAACGGCTCGAAACAGGACAAGGTGGGCAACGTGCTCACCTGGCACAACAAGATCTATGACGCGGCCAACAAGCAGCGGGTTGGCAGGGACGCCGGGTACTGCATCCGCATCGTGGTCGGTAAGTCATGGGAATGCAGCTGGACCACGTACCTCGAAGCCGGGTCGATCAGCGTTCAGGGGCAGTTCCTGGACAAGGGCGACGCGGAGCTGGCGATCACCGGTGGGACCGGGGCCTACGCGGGCGCCAGCGGCACGATGACCTTGCATTACCGCAACAAGAAGGGCACCGCCTTCGACTTCATCTTCCACCTGCAGTAGCCGCAGCGCACGATGCAGAAAGGCTGATGAAATGGGCAAGGTGCTCTGGCACACGATGATGAGCCTCGACGGCTTCGTCGCGGGTGCCAACGACGACATGCGTTGGGTCTTTGGGGTCGACGGCGGTTCCGGCCGGACGGCGCAGGAGGTTGTGAGATCGACGGGAGCGTTGCTGGTCGGCAGGCGCACACAGGACGTCGAGGACCAGCTGCAACCGGGGTTCTACGGGGGGCGCATTTCGCGGCCCCTTCTTCGTGCTCAGGCACGATCCGCCAGCCTTTTCGGACGCTCCGGCGGGGAGGCGGTGCGGCTCAGGCAGATCTCCTCGGCGGAAGAAGGCGAAACGACGGTCCTGCGTTATTCCGTGGGAACGGTCGCCGACGACACCGATTCCCTAATGCCGGAGTGATGCACGACTTCCTCAGAGGCACTTGTGGAGCAAGCGCGATCCGGTCGTCCCGATGTGTATTTTTGTAGCACGATCCGTGCTACATTTGTGTGATGAGTCGGTCCCTTCACGTTCGCCTTGACGACAGCTCTGCCGCCGCTCTACAGATCGTTCGGGGCGGCGCTATGAGCGATTCGGAGGCTGTTCGCATTGCTCTGCGGGAGTCTGCGGCTCGACGCAGAACGCGCGCGTCGATCGCCGAGGAGGTCGCGCGGCTGGCAGCCGACGAAGCGGACCGAGCCGAGATGCGGGTCGTTCGCGAGCAGATGGCGGAACTCGCGCCAGAATCTCTCACCTGAATGGTTCGGGGCGAGGTCTTTCGCCTCCCTTCCCCGCGAGGTGCCCGCGGAAGAGAGCGGAGCGGCGCTCGCTATGCAGTCGTGGTTCAAGCCGATGAGTTCATGGCGTTGAGTACGACGCTTGTTTCACCAACCTCGACTAGCGCTCGTTCAGCCACGTTTCGTCCGATGATCAAGCTTGACGGTACTGAGACGCGCGTCCTTATCGAGCAAACCACCGTCGTCGATCCACAGCGCCTCGGGCGTTCCGCTGGACGCCTCAACGCCGATGAGCTTCGAGCCGTAGACGATGCTCTTGCCTTAGTCCTGGGTCTCTGACTGTCATCCGTCACTTGAACCGATGCCCGAAGAAGCGTAGATCGACTGGACGAGACCAGCTTTTCGCCTGATCCTAGGTCTGCTGGTGATCGTCGGGGGTCTACCTTGGCGGGACTCGTTTTGTTCCGCGACCCGGTCGCGCACCAGGTAATGAACCTCGTCCCATTCCCTTCCGCAAACTGAAGGCATCGGCCTGCCTTCGGGCGGTTAGTGATCGACGCTGCGATCGATCTCGATCTCGCGGGCCTCTTGTGAATCTAGGTCGTAGACGAATCCGAGCATTTCGGTTCCAGGCGGGAGAAGCGCTGAGCCTTTGACCGCCTGGAGGTCTTCTTTCAGCGCCTCGACGGGATCGGCGATGGTGAGGAAATCCATCTCGGGTGTGGCGCCGGGTGGGAGGAGGGCGCGGATTTCCTCATCCGTGTGCCCAGCCATGGCACAGTCCGTGTGGTGAACGACCAGGATGCGCTCGGTCCCCATGGCGCAAGAGGCAGCGAGCGAGCGCAGAACGTCGGCGGTGACGCGCCCGCCGGCATTGCGGGTGACGTGCACAGCCTCAGGCCAGAGGTCGAGGAATCCCGCCGCGTCGAGGCGGGCGTCCATACAGGTCACGATTGCGGTACGCGGCGCCCCTGGGTTCATCGTCGCAGCATCCTAAAACGCATCGGCGAGGAGGCGGATACCGCGCTCTATTGCTGGCTGAGATAGACAGCCGAAGCCGAGCACCAGGCCAGCTGAACTCGCCGGGTTAAAGCGGTGCAACGAAAGACCCTCGATGCCAACTCCACGCTCCGCCGCCGCAGCCACAAGCGCGCCCTCGTCGACTCCCTGCGGTAGTTCGACTAACTCGTACAGGCCCGCTGCGCCTGTCGAAACGGAAGCCTCAGGCAAGTGAGCACTCAGAGCGGCGAGCAACGTTTCACGGCGCTGCTGATAGCGGAGACGCGTGCGCCGGATGTGGCGGTCGAGCTCGCCGCGCTCGATGAAATCGTGCAGAGCGAGCTGGCCGATCACCTCCGAGCCACCGTCCTCGACCGTCTTCGTCTGGATCAGCGGCCAGGCCAGCCAGGATGGCAACAACGCCCAGCCGAGTCGCATGCCCGGCGTCAGTCGCTTGCTGGCTGAGCCGATATAGGCGACGCGGTCAGGCGCCAGGCCCTGCAGGGCGCCGAGGCTATTGCCGTCATAGCGGTACTCCGCATCGAAGTCGTCCTCGACGATCAGCCGCTCGCCGTCTTCGGCCCACTCGATCAGGGCGGCTCGCCGCTCACGACTGAGCAAAGCGCCGGTCGGGAACTGGTGGGCGGGGGTGACGACCACCGCATTTACTGCAGCGGCCTCGAGCACATCGACCCGGATGCCGTCGGCATCGACGGGGATCGGTACGACTTCGAGTCGAGCCTGCTCGACGATTAGGCGATGCGGATGCCAGCCAGGGTCCTCCAACCCAACCCGCTCGACGCCTCGATCCGCCAGCCAGCGACAGAGCAGCGAAAAAGCCTGGGCGAAGCCAGTGCAGATCAGCGTCTGCTCTGGCTCGGCGGCGGCACCTCTAACCCGCCCCAGGTAGTCGGCCAGCGCCTGTCGCAACGCCGGCACACCCCGCGGGTCCGGGTAGCCGACTGCGTCGATCGGAGCCTGCCGCCAAGCCGCGCGCAGCGAGCGCAACCAGCGATCCCGTGGAAAGCCAGCGAGGTCGGGCAGGCCGGGGTGGAAGTGGTAGGGGAAGCTCGGCAGCATCGAGCGGGCGGACGGTCGTAACTCGGCCGCGCGAACCGTGCGCGCCACCCGCACCGGGGCGCCCTGGCTGGAGAGAAGGTAGCCCTCGGCGGCCAGCTGGCTGTAAGCCTCGGTGACGACTCCGCGCGAGATCCCCAGCTCTTTTGCCAAGGCGCGGCTCGAAGGTAGGCGCGCGCCAGCGGCGAGCCGACCGGCCTGGATGCTCTCGCGGATCGACTGCTCGACCTGCTCATGCAAAGGCAGCTCGGCACCGCGCTCGAGCTCGACCAGCATGCCGGGACCTCCAACTGGACCGTTCTGATCTGGCATTACTGGAACTGTATATCGAACCAGTCTGTCCGTAGAGTGCGTTGTCCACGGCTGAGGAGGACGTCATGGAACGACAGAACGGCAGCAAAAACCCGATCACCATCGTCGGCGGCGGTCTCGCCGGCCTCACCGCAGCTATCTCTTGCGCAGAGGACGGCTACAAAGTACGCCTGCTCGAGGCGCACGAAGCTCTCGGCGGACGCGCGCGCAGCAGCGCCGGCCCCTACAAGGCCAACCTCGGCCCCCACGTCATCTATAAGGACGGCGCCTTTTGGGATTGGCTTGTGGAGCGTGACCTGCTGCCGGCCTACGCCGGGCCGCCGCTCTCGGGAATCCGCTTCCGCTGGCAGGGCAAGGTGCGGCGCACGCCGCCGCTCGGAACGGTGCCCTCGGTGTTGCGCCTGCGCGGACGCAAGGCCCCGGTCGATGTCGACTTCCGTAGCTGGGTCACCGCTCACAGTGACGAGCGCACCGCGGAGATGCTCTCCGCTGCCGCCGGCGTCTACACCTTCCACCACGATCCCGGCGAGCTCTCGGCAGCATTCGTCTGGCAGCACTCGGTTCGGGTCCTGCTCAGCCCACCCCCTACCGCTCGCTACCTGATCGGCGGCTGGAGCGCCCTGGTCGGCTCGCTCGAAGCCCGCGTGCGGCAGCTCGGGGTGGAAGTCGAAACCGGCTGCCGGGTCGACTCCTTGCCAAGTGGGCCGACGATCATTGCCACGGAGCTCGAGC
Source organism: uncultured Solirubrobacterales bacterium (assembly GCA_963703175.1). Taxonomy (GTDB): domain Bacteria; phylum Actinomycetota; class Thermoleophilia; order Solirubrobacterales; family 70-9; genus VRUE01. Next base: position 1,708,581 of record OY969794.1, on the reverse strand, counting down.
ATGCCCGCTCCCTACTTGGCGACGACTCGCTCGCCTGGCCCGGTGGCAATACCGTCTGCGTAGACCTCGGTCTGAGCCGACGCCGTGGCGATCCGTTCGTCGTTTCCGACCTCGACGAGGCCGGTTGGATCGAGCGCTTCAGCGCCGCCGACCCGTCGCTCGCCCCCGCGGGGGAGGAGCTCGTGCAGGCGCAACTCCCGCTCCGCCCGGGCGAGAGCGCCGAGGCGGCGGCGCTGCGCCTCGATCGCTTGCTCGACGCCTCGCTTCCCGACTGGCGCAAGCGCGAGACCTGGCGACGACGGCAAGTAATGGACGGTCGCACGGGGCCGCTCGACTATCCCGGTAAGAGCTGGCGCGACCGTCCGGCGGTCGACCGGGGCGACGGCATCTTCCTCGCCGGCGACATGGTCGCCGCGCCAGGCCTCCTCTCCGAGGTCTCCTGGGCGAGCGCGGCCGAGGCAAGCCAGCTCGCACTGCGGGCGGCGAAGAGCAGTCAGCCCCAACTCAAGCGCGTCGCCTAGGCTTTTAGCTGACGGCTTCGATTGCCCGTTCGGCCTGGGCCAGGCTGGGGCCGTCCTGGAGCGTGCGGGTGCCCGCCGGGCCGCTGATGACCATCGCCTGTCCGGCGCGGATGCCGAGGCGCATACCCAGGTCTTCATAGCCTTCGAGCGTCTGCGCGATCGCGCCGTTAGTACCGCCCTCGCTATCGAGATATTCCTGCCATTCGGGCACGTTGAGCTCACCGATTGCGCCGGCCACCGAGGCCATGAACTCGTTGTCGATCCCGAACCGCTGGGCCTCGCCTTGGTTGACGAAGAAGAGGTAGGTGTACTGCCAGCCGTAGCCTTGTTGAGCCGCTGCCTCGGCACCAAAGAAGCCGAGCTCAAGCGGATTCTCGGCGACCGAGTAGTGGCGCATCAAGAGCTTTGCCGTTCCAGGCCGCGCGTAGTTTTCGACCAGGCCCGGGATCGTGCCGAGGAAGTCCGCACGGCAGTTGCCGCATTGCAGGTCGTTAAAGACTTGGATCGAGACGGGCGCATCGTCAGAACCAAGCCGGTCGCCTTCTTGGGGCACGCCGCCGAAGAGCTCCTGCGCGGTGGCGATACCTTCGAGCCTGACCACGTCGCGACCGGCTTCCTTGGTCGAGATATCAACCAACGCATAGCCCAGCCCTGCGAGCGCCAAGCCAAGCGCGAGGATCACCCAGAGCCGGCCCCGGCGGGGGATCGGCGTGGCGGCAGCTTCGGACACCGCTGCATTATCCCGGTTGACATGTCCGCCCCCCGGGGTAAAACTGGGATACCCGATTTCAACTACCTGGGAGGTCCGCCGTGGCCAATCACCTCACCCCGTCCGAGCTTGCCGATGAGCTGCGCATGAAACGGCAGGAGGTGATCGGCAAATGCGTTGAGATGCATGTCCCGATCTTCCACGGACGCATCGACAAGTCGCTCTTTCAGACATCGCTGCGACAAACCTCCGAACGGCAGCAGCGAGGCAGCGCCCGAGCCGTATAGCTCCACGGTAACTGTCCACTAGACTCCCCGCCGTGGAGGAGCGGGGAACCAAATCGGTCACGCTCGCGGACCTGTTGCCGCGTGCTGCGCAGCTCTATGGCAGCGCTCCGGCAATCCAGTTCAAGGACGGCGAGCAGTGGGTTAAGCGCAGCTTCGTTGAAGTTGAGGAGACCGTGCGTGAGCTAGCCCTTGGCCTAATCGACCTCGGCGTCGTCAAAGGCGACAAGGTCTCGATCCTTGCCAACACCCGGCCCGAGTGGACCTATTTCGACTTCGCCGCGCTTTCAATCGGCGCCACGGTCGTCCCGATCTACCAGACGAACTCGTCGGAGGAGTGCCAGTACGTACTGGAGAACTCCGACGCCAAAGTCGTCGTGGTCGAGGACAACGAACAGCTAGAGAAGATCCGCGCCGTGCGCGACCGGCTTCCGCTGCTGGAGCAGGTGGTAAGGATGACCGGCAGCAGCGACGACGCGATCTCGCTCGAAGACTTGGCCTCACGCGGCGCCAGCCGCGACGCCGCCGAGTGGGAGCAGCGCTGGCGCGCTGTCACCCCCGAGGACACCTCCACCTTCATCTACACCTCGGGAACGACCGGGCCACCGAAGGGCTGCGTGATCAGCCACGGCAACTACCGGGCGATGCTTGACATGGTCAACCAAAACAGCGTGATCGAGGGCGAAGATGTCACCTATCTCTACCTCCCCCTCGCCCACTCCTTCGCCCTGTTGATCCAGCTCGGCAGCTTCGACCTCGGCGCGACGATCGCCTACTGGGAGCGCGATCCGCTGAAGATCATGCCCAACCTGGCCGAACTGAAACCGACCTATTTCCCCTCGGTGCCACGAATCTTCGAGAAGATCTACACCCTCGCGACCAGCAGCATGGAAAAAGAGGGCGGCCTCAAAAAGGCGATCTTCGACTGGTCGATCCGGGTCGGGGGCAAGATGCGTGAGGCCGAAAGGGCCGGTCGCCAGCCCGGCTTCTTGTTGCGCAAGCAATACGAATTCGCCGACAGCAAAGTCCTCTCGAAAATCCGCGGCCTCTTCGGCGGCCAGCTGCGCCTCGCGGTCTCCGGAGCGGCTCCGATCAGCCCCGACATTCTGCGCTTCTTCGACGCCGCCGGGGTGCTCGTGCTCGAGGGGTGGGGGATGACCGAGACCTCAACCGCAGCGACGATCTCAACGCCGGAAGAATTCAAGATCGGCACGATCGGCAAACCCTTCCCCGGCTGCGAGGTGAAAATTGCCGACGACGGCGAGATTCTGGTCAAGGGTCCCAACGTCTTCCAGGGCTATTACAAGAATGACGAGGCGACCCGCGAGACGATCGTGGACGGGTGGCTGCACACCGGCGACCTCGGCTCGATCGACTCCGAGGGCTACATCACGATCACCGGGCGCAAAAAGGACATCATCATCACCGCCGGAGGCAAGAACATCACCCCCGCCAACCTCGAGGGTGAGATCAAACAGCACCCGCTTGTTTCCCAGTGCGTTGTGGTCGGCGACCGCCGGCCTTACCTAGTGGCGCTGGTCACCCTCGACCCCGAAGAAGCCGTCGCTTACGCGAGCGAGCACGGGCTACCGGAGGACCCGGCACAGCTCGCAGCCAACGGCGGCGTACGCGAAGCGATCGAGGCGCACCTGGCAAAGGTCAACGAGAAATTCGCCCGGGTCGAGCAGGTGAAGAAGATCGCGATCCTCCCCCGCGACCTTTCGCAGGAAAGCGGCGAGCTGACCCCGACCCTAAAGGTCAAGCGGGCCGTCGTCGCCGACAAGCACCAGAGCGAGATCGAGCAGCTCTACGCCGGCTGAGGCCTACGCCCGGCTCCTAAGAGGCTTCGCCGGGAAGCAGCGCGGTGGTGGTCTGCTCGAGTACGCGGCGCCAGGCCGAGGACTGCTCGGGCTCCTCTTCGGAGGCACGCTCGACCGCACGACGAACGCGGCGCTCGGAGATCTCAAGCCCGTGACGCTCGGCGGTCTCCTTGTAACGGTCGTAGTCCTGGGCGAGGGTCGCGGTGACCGACTCGAAACCGTGGCGGGCGATCCGCAGGCGTCGTGAGTAGTCCATGATCGGCGTGCCGAACATCAGCTCGTCGTTGGGCTCAGGCTCGACCAAGATGATGTCGACGCCCGGGTACTTCTCTTGCCAGTGGGCGACAGCCTCGTGCAGGCGGGCATGGGCAATCAAACGGAACGCTTGATTGGCGATCGCCGGCAGACCCATGTCGGAGACCCGGCGGACGCGATTGCCGAAAACGGTCGGGATCGTCTGCTCGAAGTCATTCACGTAGGGGACAAGCGGGTTCACCACGATGATGAACTTCGCCCCCTTCTCCACCGCAATGTCGACGTTGGTCGTCGAGCGGATACCGCCGTCGACCAGTTGGCGACCTTTCAGATCGACCGGCTTGTAGACGACCGGCAGCGCGGTCGAGCACTCGACCGCCTTGGAGATCGGCACGTCGTCCCAACCCTCCTCGCCAAAGACGAGTCGCTCGCAGGTGTCGAGGTCGGTCGCGGTCAGATACAGCTCGCATTCGAGCTGGCGAAAGTCGTTGATGCGGCCGGCGTCGGCGAGTGATTGCTCGACGTAATCGGCTATTCCGCCGCCCGAGTAAAGGCCGGTCGGCAGCGCCTCGGCCAGACCGACGCCGATGTCCATCACCGAGAAATCCCCCATCTGCACCAGCCTGCGCATCAGTTCGACTGAGCGCAGCGGCAACAGGGCGGCCTTCTGCAGGAAGCCTAGGTAGTTGAACTTCAGCACCTTGTCGAGGTCGAGGTCGTCGAGGTCCGAGGGAACCCGCTTGTTGATCACCTGCATCATTTCGTCTGGGGTGACGCCGTTGGCGAGCATCGTGGCGACGAAAGAGCCGGCGCTGGTGCCAACGTAGACGTCGAAGCTGTTGACCGTGCTGTTGACCGCCAGCAGGTCGAGCGCGCGCAGGGCGCCGATCTCATAGACGCCGCCGGTGAAGCCGCCACCGCCGAGCACTAGGGCGGTCTTCGAGGGGCGTTTACGACTCTTGCCGCGTTTGCGGCGGGTGGGAGTCTCGATATCGACGACCTTGCCCATAAACACGGATTATCCCAGACGCCCCGGGCAGGCTGGTGTGGGGGCTCCCTCGCCCGGACAAGTTGCCGCGGAAGACGCGGCAACTTTGAGTATCCGCCCGTTCGAGGGAGCCCCCACACCAGCCGCATCTGCCGCTACCTTGGCTCACTTCTGTGTTGCAACAAGCCATGAGACGTGCGTCGATCCTCATCGGTCTATTGCTGTTGGCGTTCGTGCTGCCGGCGGTGGCCAATGGAGCTGGCAGTGCCTGCCAGGAAATGAAGCGCCGGCTGGTCTATGGAGGCGGATCGGCCAGTGGATTGTTCGTGATCGATGCAGAAAGCGGCAAGCCGGTCTGTGCGCGGGCGGCGATGCGACCGCGGTCGCTGGCCTCGAACACGAAGCTGTTCACGACGTCGACTGCCCTCTCCCGGTTCGGATCCGAATACCGCATCGTCACCAAGCTGCTCACCGACGGGACGATCGGCCTGAACGGCGTCCTGCACGGCAGCCTCTACCTACAGGGCGGGGGCGATCCGGCGCTCGGTGTCCCCTCCTTCTATAACCGCTACGGCGGCGGTGTCGGCACGAACCTGCTTGCCCTCAGGGCTCAACTGCGGTCGGCCGGCGTCCGGCAAGTCACGGGGAGGCTCTACGCCGACGACACCGTCTTTGACCGGGTGCGCGGCGTTGCCGACTCCGGCTACGCGACCAGCCCCTACATAGGCCCGCTCTCCGGGCTCTCCTTCGACTCCGGCTACCGCGGCTCGATCAGCGAAGGCTTCACTTCCGACCCGGCGATACTTGCGGCGACGAAGCTCGCGAATGCGCTGCGCTCCTCCGACGTCACCATTCGCACCCAAGTCGCGCGGGCCGTCACTCCGGCAGGCGCTGAAACGCTTGCCACCGTGCGCTCGCCGACCATGTCGCAACTGGTCGAGGCAACCGACGTCTACTCCAACAACTTCTTCGCCGAGATGCTGGCCAAGCTGCTCGGCGCTCGTTTCGGCGGCGCCGGCACCACTGCCGCCGGAACGGCAGTGGTCGAGCGCTTTGCCCGCAGTCACGGCTCAGGTATCCAGGCGGTCGACGGATCGGGACTCACACACGGCAATCTCGCCTCTCCGGCGCAGGTAGTGGGGCTCCTGCGGGCGATGCAAGAGTCCCCGGTCGGCGATGAATTCATCCAGGACCTGGCCCTGACCGGGCACGAGGGGACCGTTGCCGATCGCATGCACGGCACCGCTGCCTACGGCCGCTGCCGCACCAAGACCGGCACCCTGACCGGGGTCAGCGCCCTCTCCGGTTACTGCTTTAACCGCAGCGGCAGGAAAATGATCTTTTCGATCCTGATGAACGGGGTCAGCGACCTCTCCCTCGCCCACTACGAGCAAGACAAGATCGCCGCCGCAGTCGCCTCCTACTGAGGCTCCAGCAGCTTCCGCAGACCAGCTTCGTCGAGGATCTCGATCTCGAATTTCTCCGCTTTGGCCAGCTTCGAGCCCGGGTTCTCGCCAGCGACGACGTAGTCGGTCTTCTTCGAGACCGAGTTGACGACTTTGCCGCCGGCCGACTTGACCAAGGCCGCCGCCTCCTCGCGGGTCAGCTCGGGCAAGGTGCCGGTGAGGACAACGGTCATGTCCTCCAGCGGACCGCTCTCGGGCCGCCGTTCGGACTCGTCGGCCTCCAATCGCAGGCCCTTCTCGCGCAGCTTCTCGACCAGCTCCCAGGTGGGCTCGTCGGCCAGCGACTCGACGATCTGCACCGCCATGATCGGGCCGACCCCCTCCACCTCCTCGATCTGCTCAGGATCTGCCTCGTGCAGTACGTCGATCGAACCGAAGTGGTCGGCCAGGGCCTCGGCGGTGACGTAGCCAACCCCCGGCAGGCCAAGCGCGTAGAGGACGCGCTTGAAAGGCCTCTGGCGCGAGCCGTCGATTGCCGCGAGCAGATTGCGGGCGGAGACCTCGGCAAAGCGCTCCATCCCCACCAACCGCTCCTCCGTCAGGTCGTAGATATCGGCGACGTCGGCGATCAGGCCCTCCTCGAGGAAACGCATCGCCTGCTTTTCACCGAAGCCGTCGATGTCCATCGCCCCCTTGCTGACGAAGTGCTTGACGTGCTGGAAGGACTGGCCGGGACAGCCAGTGCGATTGGGGCAGATCGTGAACACGGCGCCCTCGGGCTTGACCGTCTCGGTACCGCAGGCCGGGCATTTCCTCGGCGGCTTCGGCTTGCGCGCGCTCTTGTTCTCGCGTTTCTGGATCATCGGCGAGACGACCTGTGGGATTACGTCGCCGGCCCGCATCACGACCACCTCGTCGCCGGGCCGCACGTCCTTGCGCGCCAGGTCCTCCTCGTTGTGGAGGGTGGCGGTGCTGACCGTGACGCCGCCGACGTGGACCGGCTCCAACATCGCGAACGGCACCAGGTGGCCGGTGCGGCCGACGTTCCAAACGACGCTGTTCATCCTCGTCGTCGCCGTCGTCGGCGGGAACTTCCAGGCGATCGCCCAGCGCGGCTCGCGCCCGACCACGCCCAGCTCCCGCCACAGTGCCCGCTCGTCGACCTTGACGACGACGCCGTCGATCTCGTAGTCGAGCGTGTCGCGCCGCTCCTCCCACCAGTGGCAACGCTCCACTACCCCCTCCACCCCCCCGTGATGGGCGGTGTCGGGATTGACCTTAAAGCCGCGCTCGTCCAGCCACTCGACCTCGTCCATGTGGGTGGCGAGGTCGAGTCCGCGGACCGCCCCGATCCCGTAACACCAGGTCGAGAGCGGCCGTTCCGCGGCCAGCGCCGGATCGAGCTGCCGAATCGAGCCCGCAGCCGAGTTACGCGGGTTGGCAAAGGTCGGTTCCTCAGCAGCCGCGCGACGCTCGTTGAGGGCTTTGAAGGCCGCGATCGGTAGGTAGACCTCGCCACGCACTTCGATCAGCTCCGGTGCGTCGTGAATCCGCAACGGCACCGAGCCGATCGTGCGCAGGTTCTGCGTGACGTCCTCACCGACCCGGCCATCGCCCCGGGTGGCGCCGCGCGCGAGGACGCCATCCTCGTAGGTGAGCGAGATCGCCAGCCCGTCAATCTTGGGCTCGGTCGTGTAGTTGAACTGCGAGGCGGCGATGTCCAGGCGTTTGAGGTAGTTGGCGAGGCGGTTCTCCCAGGCGCGCAGCTCCTCCTCGTTGCGGGCGTTGCCCAGCGAGAGCATCTGCTCGACATGCTCGACCTGCTCGAAGCGGTCTAGCGGCGGCGCCCCGACCCGCTGAGTCGGCGAATCCGGCGTCTGCAGCTGCGGATGCTCGGCCTCGATCGCGCGCAGCTCGTCGAGCAACGCGTCGTACTCGTCGTCGCCGATCGTCGGTTCGTCGAGGACGTAGTAGCTGCGGTTGTGGACCGCGAGCTCGCGACGCAACTCATCCGCCCGCTTCTCGGCGCTCTCCGCGCTCACACCGAAGAGGAGAAGCTTGCCGCCAACATCTGCTCGAGCCGCCAGCCACGCAACCGGTCGAGCTCGCCGTGGTCGGTGAGGTCGAAGTGGATCGGCGTCACCGCGATCCGCCCCTGCGAGACCGCCATCAGGTCCGTCCCCTCAAGCTCCTCGAAGCCGGGTTGCCAGCCGTAGATCTCGTAGCGGCGGCGCCCGCCGTCTTCCTCCCCGACCAGCCTCAGCTCGTCGTTGTAGACGCGTTTGCCAAGCTTGGTCACCTCGATCCCGCTCGGCTCGCCGGCAGGGCAGTTGACGTTGATCAGCGTCTTCGGCGGCATCGGCTCGCTCTGCAGCGACGCGACCAGCTGAGCGACGAAAGAAGCCGCCATGGCGAAATCGAAGCGGCCGCTGACGTAGCCCATGCCACCGCCCGAGGACTGCTGGGAGATCGCCACCGCCGGGATGCCGAGGACGATTCCCTCGAAGGCGGCGGCGACCGTGCCCGAGTAGGTGATGTCGTCGCCGAGGTTGGCGCCGTGGTTGATCCCGGAAACGATCAGGTCGGGTCGGTGACCGACCAGTCCGAGCTCGGCGAAGCGGACGCAGTCAACCGGGGTGCCGTCAGTGGCGAAACCATGGTCGCCGTCGCCGAACTCAACCTCCTCGACCGTCAGCGGCGAACGGGTGGTGATGCTGCGCGCGGTGGCGCTGCGATTCGAGTCGGGCGCGATCACGTCGACCTCGACGCCGTCGACCTCGCGCAGGGCGCGGCGGGCGGCCTGAAGTCCAGGGGCCGAGATGCCGTCGTCGTTGGTCAATAGGACGCGCACGAAAGCGATTCTAGGGACGGGGGAGGGGGTGTCCTCGTCTTGCTGGGTTTTTCGCCGCCTGCCGCACCGAGCCATCCGAGATCGCCACCGGGGCGAAAAACAGGACGCCGCTGCGTCGAGGACACCCCCTCCCCCGTCCTTACGAGAGGCATACTGCGCGTCCTATGACCACCGTTCGGTTGGAGCTTGAATATGACGGGACGCTTTTCCGGGGTTGGGCAGCTCAACCGGGACTGCGGACCGTGCAGGGGGAGCTTGAGGCGGCGCTGGCCACTGTGCTGCGGGAGCCGGTGCAGCTGACTGTGGCTGGGCGGACCGATGCTGGGGTGCACGCGCTTGGGCAGGTGGCCAGCTTCGACACCGATGCAGAGGTGCGGGAGGATTTGGCGCGGAGACTGAATGGAGTCGGGCCGGATGATGTTGCCGTCGTCGGGACAGCTGTGGTCGAGGATGGCTTCGACGCACGTCACAGCGCCAAATCGCGCAGCTATCTCTACCGCCTGCTGGCCCGTTCAGCGCCAAGCCCTTTCGAGCAGGGCCACGCTCTCTGGTGGCCCCACCAGATCGACCTGGAGGCACTAGAAGCCTGCGCCGCCGCGCTCATCGGCAACCACAACTTCACCGCCTTCACCCCGACCCAGACCGACCACGTCCGCTTCGACCGCGACGTCCACGCAGCCAGCTGGGAGCAAGAAGGAGACATCCTCACCTTCCGCATCACGGCCGACGCCTTCATGCGAAACATGGTCCGAATCCTCGTAGGCACCATGCTGGAAGCAGCCTCCGGCCGCCGCTCCCCTGAAAGCTTCACGAAGCTACTAGCAGGCGCCCCGCGCTCCGCAGCGGGCGACACGGCTCCCCCGCATGGGCTCTACCTGGAGCACGTCAGCTATTGAGAGGCGAGGACGGGCACCCTCTCGAACGGGCGGATACTCAGAGCGGGCGAAGCCCGCGAGTCCGGGCGAGAGGGTGCCCGTCCTCGCCCTACACCAGCTCTAAATAAACCATCTCCGTAGAGTCAGAGCGCCGCGGCCCGAGCTTAACGATCCGCGTGTATCCCCCGGGGCGCTCGGTATAGCGAGGCGCAACCTCCTCGAAGAGCTTATGCACGATGAACTTGTCGTTGTGCAGCGTCGCCAGCGCCTGCCGACGCGCGTGCAGATCGCCGCGCTTGGCCAGCGTGATCAGCTGCTCAACCTCGGGCTTGACCGCCTTGGCCTTGGCCTGGCTGGTCTTGATCCGCTCGTGCTCGATCAGCTGCTTGGAGAGGTTGGACAGCAACGACTCCCGATGCGACGCGTTGCGACTCAGTTTGTTTCGCTTCTTGCGGTGCCGCATCGGGTCTCTCTCTCGCTCCGGCTCTGCCTAATCCTGGCTCAGATCAAGACCGCGGGCCTGCAGAGTCTCAATCACTTCCTCGATCGACTTCGAGCCAAAGTTCGGGATCGCGTTCAGCTCCGAGCGGGTCTTGCGCACCAAGTCGCCGACCGTCTGCACGCCGGCGCGCTTGAGGCAGTTGTAGGAACGCACGCCCAGCTCCAACTCCTCGATAAGGATCTCGTCGAGCCCGTTATTGGCCGCCGAGCCGGCTCCGTTGCCAACGCCGATAGCGGACAGACCATCTCCTCCGGCCAGAGGCGCTGCGACCGCTTCGCGGGCGGTCAGCTCCTCGACCCGCTCGGCGTCGGTGAAGATCGCCAGGGTCTTGATCAAGATCTCGGAGGCCTCGCGCATAGCGGCGACGGGCTCAATTGAGCCATCGGTCTCGATATCCAGGGTCAGTTTGTCGAAGTCGGTCCGCTGGCCAACACGAGCGGTGGCTACCGAATAGGAAGCGCGTCGGATCGGCGAGAAGATCGAATCGATCGGAATGACGCCAATCGGCTGATCGTCGGACTTGTTCTCCTCGGCCGGTGAGTAGCCGCGGCCGCGGCCGATCGTCAAGTAAACCTCTAGCTTGGTTTTCTTCTCAAGCGTCGCGATCGGCGCGTCGGGGTTGAGGATCTCCACCCCAGAAGGAAGGTCAATGTCCTTTGCCTTGACCTCGCCGGGGCCGGTGGCCACCAGGGGCGCCTCAACCTCATCGGCGTCCGTATGCATGCGGACGACGAGGTCCTTCAAGTTGAGAATGATGTCGGTGACGTCCTCTTTGACGCCGGGAACACTGGAGAACTCGTGCGAAACACCCTCGATGCGGACGCTGGTGACGGCGGCTCCGCCCAGCGATGAGAGCAGGACGCGACGAATGCTGTTGCCGAACGTGTAGCCGAAGCCCTTATCGAGGGGCTCAATCGTGAACGTGCCGCGGCGGTCTTCCGCCTTGTCTGCCGTTATCCGAGGGACCTGAAAGTCAGTGGTCATAAGTTCCTTGCGTATGGGTGTTTCAGAAATCGTTCCGGACTACTTGGAGTACAGCTCGACGATCAGCTGCTCCTGCACCGGCGCTGAGATCTCGGCGCGCTCGGGGAGGCGCAGGACCTTCGCGGTAAGCGAGTCGTGGTCGGCCTGCAGCCAGGCCGGCACAGTTGAGACGAGCTCGGTCGCTTTTCGAATCGTGTCGGCGGCGGCCGAACCGGACTTGATCGAGATCACGTCCTCGGGGCGCACCTGGTAAGAGGGAACATCGACGCGGCGCCCGTTCACCAGCCAATGCCCATGGCCAACCAGCTGCCGGGCCTGGCGACGCGAAGCGGCGAATCCGAGGCGCACGAGGACATTGTCGAGGCGGGACTCGAGCAGGCGCAAAAGATTCTCGCCGGTGACGCCGTCCTGGCGCGAAGCCTTGTCGTAGTAAGCCCGGAACTGGTTCTCGAGCACTTGGTAGTAGCGCCGCGTCTTCTGCTTCTCGCGCAGCTGCACCCTGTACTCGGACTGCCGCATACGACCGCGGCCATGATCACCGGGCGGGTAAGAGCGACGCTCAACGCCGCATTTGTCGGTGAAGCAACGCTCACCCTTGAGGAAAAGCTTCTGGCCCTCGCGGCGGCACTGCTTGCACTGGGCTGAGGTGTCGCGAGCCACTAGACACGCCTCCGCTTCTTCGGGCGGCAACCGTTATGGGCCTGCGGCGAGACGTCCTTGACCGTAGTCACATCGAGGCCGGCTGCTTGCAGCGATCGAATCGCCGTCTCGCGACCGGAGCCAGCACCCTTGGCGAAGACCTCGACTTTTTCAAGGCCGTGTTCCATCCCTTTCTTGGCCGCCGCATCGGCGGTGACCTGAGCGGCAAATGGAGTCGACTTGCGTGAGCCTTTGAAGCCCGCCGAGCCGGCCGACTCCCAGGCAATCACGTTGCCCTGTGGGTCGGTCAGGGTGACGATCGTGTTGTTGAACGAAGTCTTGATGTGGGCTTGCCCGTAGGCGATGTTCTTTTTGACGCGGCGCCGGGTGCGCCCTTTTGCGGGTTTTTTAGCTGCGGCCATTGGGCTCTCCTACCTCGCCGTCGGCGCCTTGCGCTTGCCGGCAACGCTCATTCGGCGCGGGCCCTTGCGGCCGCGCGCGTTGGTCTTCGTCCGCTGACCCCGAACGGGCAGCCCGCGACGATGGCGCAGCCCGCGGTAAGAGCCGATCTCCATCAGTCGTTTGACGTCTTGGGAGCGCTCGCGCCGTAGGTCTCCCTCGACCTCGCGCTGCTCAACCGCCTCGCGCAATTTCACAACCTCTTCCTCGGTCAGATCCTTGACCGAGGTATTCGGGTCGATTTTGGTCTCCGCGAGGATGTCTTGCGCGGTCGAACGACCGATACCGAAGATGTAAGTGAGGCCGATCTCAACCCGCTTATTGACTGGGATGTTGATCCCTGCGATTCGCGCCATGCGTCAGCCCTGCCGCTGCTTGTGGCGCGGGTTCTGGCAGATCACAAGGACCGCACCATTTCGGCGGATCACCTTGCACTTTTCGCACATCGGCTTTACGGAAGCTCGGACCTTCATCGCTCCGGGATTTGTCTCGACAACAGGACTCCCATCCGCCCCATGAATCGGGCAGCGGGCACGAACAAACGGCCCTCAGGGCCGACCGGGAAAGATAGCAGGGGAGGCGTTTCGGGACGGTCCCGGCTGGGTAGACGAGTGCGGTCCTCGGGAGAATTGACCACCGCGCGTTGCGCGGTGGGATCTGGAGCGCGGCTGGCGCCGCGCAAGAACCGGATTGCATGTCGCCGCTTCGCGACATTCCCCCGAGGACCGCACCCGTCTACCGGGCGACACGTTCCGAAGCGCGCGTGGCGAGAGCTGAAAAAGGGAGCGGGGGTCCGCCGCCGCCAGGTGCGCGCGATGGGGCACTCGCAGGACCGACTACTCGTCCTCGTGCCAGGGCGTGAGGATTCGCGGGCCATCGGCTGTGACCGCGACCGTGAACTCGAAGTGAGCAGCCAGGGAGCCATCCTGGGAGTAGACGGCCCAACCGTCGTCGCCCATGCGGACCAGGGGTCCGCCGGCATTGACCATCGGCTCGATCGCCAGCACGGTTCCCTCCTCCAGCTCTGGACCACGGCCGGGCTCGCCAAAGTTGGGAACCTGCGGATCCTCGTGCATGTCCCGGCCGATTCCGTGCCCGACCAAGGTGCGGATGATCGAGAGGCCCTCGATCTCGACCGCCTTCTGGATCGCCGCCGAAACGTCGCCGAGGTGGTTGCCGGGCTGCATCTGCTCGGCACCCGCGAATAGCGCTGCCTTGGTCACGTCGAGCAGCTTGCGCGCCTCGGGGGTGACCGAGCCGATCGGGACGGTCAGCGCGGCATCGGATACCCAGCCGTCCTTGATCACGCCGACGTCAACCGAGAGCACGTCGCCGCGCTTGAGCTCATACGGACCTGGAATCCCGTGCACCACCATCGAGTTCGGCGAGGTGCAGATCGAACCGGGAAAGCCCCGGTAGCCCTTGAAGGCGGGCTCGGCTCCCTGCGAGCGGATGAACTTCTCCGCGGCAGTGTCGAGCTCCTTGGTGGTGACGCCGGGGCGCGCCTTTGCCGCCAGCATCCGCAGGCAGCGGATCAGGACCTGACCCGAGGCGGCCATCTTCTCCACCTGCTCCGGCGTCTTATGGATGATCATTCGATACACGCTAGTCGCCCGCTAAAGCGAAAACTAGATTGCCTCGTCGGCTTCCAGCTTCATCGTGGCAAGGAGGCGGCGCAACTCGTCGGCCACCGCGTTAGGGGCAAGCCCGCCGTCGATCCGCCGCAGCAAACTCTGCCGGTCATAGAAGTCGACTAGCGGCTCGGTCTTCTCGTGGTAGGTCTCGAGCCGGTGACGAATTACCTCGGGCTTGTCGTCATCGCGGACGATCAGCTCGCTGCCGTCGATGTCGCAGACGCCCTCGCGCTCGGGCGGATTGAAGTCGACGTGAAAGACGTGGCCATTTTCGGCGCAGGTGCGACGGCCGCCCAGCCTTCGCATCACCTCTTCGTCGCTTGCATCGATCAAAAGCACCGCTGTCAGCTCCCGCCCAAGCTCGTCCAACTTCGCGGCGAGCGCCTCCGCCTGCGGCACGGTGCGCGGAAAACCATCGAGGATGAAGCCATCAGTGGCCTCGGCGGAGTCGATCCGCTCGGCGATCGCGCCGACGATCACCTTGTCGGGGACCAGGTCGCCGCGGTCCATGTACTCCTTGGCCAGCTTGCCAAGCTCAGTTGAGTCGCGTACTGCCGCCCGCAGGATGTCCCCGGTGGCGTAGTACGGCAGTTGCAGATCTTCCTGCAGCCGCTCACCCTGCGTGCCCTTCCCGCTGCCGGGAGGGCCGAGAAGAACGATGTTGAGTTGAGTCATTTCAATGGCTCCCGAGGGCGCGAAAACCAAGCAGGTCGGGGGATGCAGGGAGGGCGACGAGGGGAGCGCACTCTAGTGCGTGAGCCGAGGAGACCGACTGAAGACCCCGAGATGCGCCGGTTTGCAGCGTCCTCGGCCTATTTGAGGAACCCCTCGTAGTTACGCATCATCAGCTGGGCCTCAAGCTGCTTGACGGTATCCAGGGCGACACCAATAACGATCAGGATCGAGGTGCCGCCAAAAAAGAAGTTGGCAGAGGTCTGGCTGATCAGGATCGTCGGCAGCGCTGCCACAGCGCCCAGATAAAGGGCGCCAGGGAAGGTGAGGCGAGAGAGGATGCGATCGAGGTATTCGGCGGTTGGGCGCCCCGGACGCACACCGGGAATGAACCCCCCGTATTTCTTAAGGTTGTCGGCCTGGTCCACCGGGTTGAAGGTGACCGCCGTATAGAAGTAGGTGAAGATGATGATGAAGAAGACCTCGCCCGCCACGTAGGCCCAGCCGTTGGGGCTGAAGAAGGCGGCGAAGTCGAGGGCAGCGGGGGTATTCAGCAGCTGACCGATCGTCGGCGGGAAGGCCATGATCGAGGCGGCGAAGATGACCGGGATAACCCCCGCCATGTTGACTCGCAGAGGCAGGTAGGTCGATCCACCAGAGGTCATTTTGCGCCCGACCATTCGTTTCGCGTACTGGACCGGAATGCGTCGCTGCCCCTCCTGGACGAAGACGATCGCGACGATTACGCCTAGGGCGATGAACGGCATCATCACGACGAAGACCTGGTCCGGATTGTTCCACCAGGCCTGGATCCCGTTCGGAATGCTGGAGACAATCGAGGCGAAGATCATCAGCGAGATGCCATTGCCGATACCGCGCTGGGTAATCAGCTCGCCCAGCCACATCAGCAACGTGCAGCCGGCGGTCAGGCAGATCACGATCAAGAGAATTTTGGCCCCGGTGAGATTGCCGAGAAAGTTGTTGCCGGAGGCGTTGCCGAAGGAGCGGAAGAGGAAGACATAGCCGAAGGACTGGCCGAAGGCCAACCCGACGGTGAGGTAGCGCGTGTACTGGGTGATCTTCTGTTGGCCTACTTCGCCCTCTTTTTGCAGTTTCTCAAGCGAGGGCACGACTACGGTCAGCAGCTGCAAGATGATCGAGGCCGTGATGTAGGGCATGATTCCCAGCGCGAATAGCGAGAGGCGCGAGAGGCCGCCGCCCGAGAAGAGGTTGAGGAAGCCAAGGATGTTGCTGCCGCCGAAGTTTTCCGAGAGTTCCTTCACCGCGCCGATGTCTACTCCCGGCGCCGGGATGTAGGCGCCGAGGCGGTAGAGCAGCAGCATTGCCGCAGTGAACGCAAGTTTCTTGCGAATCTCCGCGACGCTGAAAGCGTTCGCAATAGTCCTGAGCATTAGGGCTCCAGAGTGTGACAGGAACCGCCGGCAGCCTCGATCTTCTCTTTAGCCGCCGCGCTGAAGGCGTGTGCGTGAATGTCGAGCTTCTTCGAGATCTCGCCTCGAGCAAGGATCTTGACCGGGTCAGAGCGCTTCGCCAAACCCTTCTCTCTAAGCGCCTCGAGGTTGACCTCGGCGCCAGCGTCGAAGCGCTCCTCGAGGTCCCCAACATTGATCGGCTGGGTCGAGGTACGGAAGTTCTCAAACGGCATCGACTGCTTTTTATGCGGGCCGCGCAGCTTTCGCATCCGCATGTGGATCGGGTTCTGGCCGCCCTCGTAGCCAGCCTTGCGCTTACGGCCCGAACGCGCACCCGCGCCCTTGTGACCGCGACCAGAGGTCTTGCCCAGGCCACTGCCCTCGCCACGCCCAATCCGCTTACGCGGCCGTTTCGAGCCAGGCTTAGGCGAAAGGTTGTGCAGCCCGATCTCCTCGGAACGAGGCGTCTCAGCCATCAGTCACCCACCTCCACCAAATGAGAGACGACCCGAATCTGCCCCTGCAACTGCGGAGAGTCCTTCCGCTCGACAGACCTGCCGATCTTCCCCAGCCCAAGCGCAGCCAAAGTGGCTTTCTGACTCGGGTTGGTCCCAGCAAGGGAGCGAACCTGCTTGACCTTGACCGCGCTCACGACTGCTCCTCAGCTTTGGGCTCCCCAGCGGCCGGGGCGGTCGCCTCCTCGGCCGGAGCCTCAGCCTCAGGCGCCTCTGCCGCGGGTGGCGCGGTAGGGGGGACCTCCCCCGAGGAAGCTTTAGCTACCGCAGGGGGAGGTGGGTCCCCTGCCGTGACAGGACCCGCGGCCTGAGGCCCTTGTCCCTCGGCAGTAATGGTCTCCGCGCCATTGGTCTTCTCAACCCCAAGAACCTGAGCAACGGTCAACCCCCGCAGCTCAGCAACCTCCTCAGGCCGCCGCAACCGCACCAAGCCGTCCATCGTCGCCTTCACAAGGTTGATCGGGTTCTGCGTGCCGATGCTCTTGGTCAGCACGTCGCGCACCCCACCGAGCTCGAGCACGGCGCGGACGCCGCCGCCGGCAATCACGCCGGTACCCGGGCTGGCCGGGCGCAGAACGACGTGGCCGGCGCCGTAGCGGCCAATGATTTTGTGGGTCAGCGTCTGCCCGTATTTGGGCACGCGGATCAAGCTCTTGCGCGCGTTCTCAACCGCCTTCTGGATCGCCAGCGGAACCTCGCGGGCCTTGCCGTAGCCGATCCCGACAACCCCCTCTTCGTCGCCGACAGCGACAAGCGCGGTAAAGGAGAAGCGACGGCCGCCCTTGACCACCTTGGCGACGCGGTTGATCTCGATCACCCGCTCTTGGAGATCGAGGCCCCGGGGGCTCACCGTCTCCACGTTGGTCATGTCCATGCCCTTCATCGGACCGGACACCGTAGCTGACTGAACAAGGTCATTAGAACTTCAGTCCCTTCTCGCGGGCGCCTTCGGCCAACGCTTTGACGCGACCGTGGAACTGGTAGCCACCACGATCGAAGACGCAGGTCTCGACGCCGGCGGACTTAGCCCGCTCGGCGAGCAGCTCGCCCGCCTTTTTCGCCTGCGCGCTCGCCGTCAGCTTGCGCAACTCCGGCTCGGTCCAATTGACAGCGGCTAGCGTGCTGCCAGCCGCGTCGTCGATCAGCTGTGCGAAGACGCCGCGGTTCGAGCGGTAGACCGAGAGCCGTGGCCGCTCGGCGCTGCCGACTATCCGAGCGCGCACCCGACGGCGGCGGCGCAGACGCTGCTGACGCTTGGTGAGGACGGTCATCGCTAAGCCCTCTTCCCGACCTTGCGCATCACGTGCTCGTCGCGGTAGCGGATTCCCTTGCCCTTGTAAGGCTCGGGCGGACGGCGCTTGCGAATGTCGGCAGCAACCTGGCCGACGAGCTGCTTGTCGATCCCGCGCACGATCACCTCGGTCGGCTGCGGAACCTCGAACTCGATCCCCTCCGGGGGCTCAATCGAGACTGGATGCGAGTAACCAAGCGCCATCTCCAAGTTCTTGCCTTTGAGCTGCGCCCTGTAGCCAACTCCCTGGATCTCCAGGCGCTTCTCAAAGCCATCGGTGACGCCCTCGACCATGTTGGCGATCAAGCTCCGCGTCAGCCCATGCAGGGCGCGGTGCTCGCCGCGATCGGTTGGGCGCTGCACCGTGACCGTGCCGTTGTCCTGCTCGACCGTCATATCGGCGGCGAGACTCTGCTCCAGCTCGCCCTTCGGGCCTTTCACCGCGACCCGCCCAGGGGCGAGCTCGACCGTGACGGACTCGGGAACAGCGATCGGCTTTCTTCCAATTCGACTCATTAGATGCCTGCCTTCCTGGCCAAGTGCGCCTGGGGGCCTGGCTGGTCGAGCAGATCAAGGACGCAGGGCGCAGCCTTTGCTGGTTGCAAAGGCAAGTCCGAGGACGCAGAGATGCGAAGGGCCAGACAGGTCATCCAGGTGTGCTTGGTCGGGGAGGCAGGCATCTAGGTCACCAAACGTAAGCGACTACCTCGCCGCCGACTCCCTTCGACTTTGCTTCGTGCCCGGTCATCACACCGACCGAGGTGCTGACGATCGCGGTGCCGGTGCCGCCGTGAACCCGCGGCACCTCGGTGTGATCGACGTAGCGTCGCCGGCCTGGGCGCGAAATTCGCTCCAGTCCAGCGATCACCGGAAGGCGGTCCTCGGTGTACTTGAGACGGATCTCGATCGCCTCGCCGACTTTGGCCGGCTTGCGATGGTAATCGCGGATGTATCCCTGCTCCTTGAGGATGCGGGTCATCTCTTCCTTCAGCTTCGAGGCAGGAATTTGCACATCGTCATGGCCGGAACCGAGCGCATTGCGGATCCGGGTCAGGTAATCGGCTATTGGGTCGTTAAGCATGGTTCTGTTGGTCCTCTGCCTACCAGCTCGACTTGGTCATACCGGGGACATAACCCTCGTGAGCGGCCTCGCGCAGGCAAATCCGGCAGAGGCCGAACTTACGGTAATAGCCGCGCGGCCGCCCACAGCGGCGGCAACGGTTGTATTCCCGCGACTTGAACTTGGCCTTGCGGCCCTGCTTCACCTTCATTGAAGTCTTAGCCATCTGAACTCTCCTTTTCCGCACCCTCAGTGTCGGCGTCTGACGCGGGTGGCGTGGAGGTGGGCTCCTCGCCCGCAGCCTGCGAGGACGAGGAGTCCTCCTCCGCGTCAGGACCCGCGTCCTGAGGCTCCTCGGGCTTGGCGTAAGCGTCGGGGTTCTCCTCTTTCAGTTGCTCGAGCGCCGCCTGCTCGGCCTCGGCCCGCTGGCGGGCCTCCTCCTTGCGCCGCTCCTCCTCGGCCTCGGCCTCTGCCTCCGCGGCGGCACCGGGCCGGCCCTCTTTGGCGAATGGCATACCAAGACCCAGCAACAACTCAAAAGCTTCGATGTCGGTCTGCGCGGAGGTCGCGATCGTCACATCGAGGCCGCGCACCTCGTCGATCGAGTCGTACTCGATTTCCGGGAAAATCAGCTGCTCGCGAACGCCCATCGAGTAGTTGCCACGGCCGTCGAAGGAGCGCGGGTTAAGCCCACGGAAATCGCGGATGCGCGGTATCGCGATCGAGGTGAGTCGGTCAAGGAACTCCCACATCCGCGCGCGGCGCAGGGTGACCGAAAGCCCGACCGGCATGCCCTCGCGAACCTTGAAGGAAGCGATCGACTTGCGCGCTAGGCGCACATTGGGATGCTGGCCGGCGATCGTCGCCAGCTGCTCCTGCGCGGCCTCGAGCATTTTCGCGTTCTGTTTCGCCTCACCGGTTCCCATGTTGAGGACGATCTTCTGCAGGCGCGGCACCTGCATTGCCGACGAGTAGCCAAATTTCTTCGTCAGCGCCGGCACCACGTCCTGTGCATAGCGCTCGCGCAAGCGCGGCGGCGGAGCTGCCTGGGACTGCGTGGTAGTTGCCGCCTCCATTAGAGCGACACTCCACTTCGCTTGGCAAAGCGCTCGCGCTTGCCACCTTTGTCCCGGCGCATGCCGATCCGCGTCGGTTTGTTGTCTTTGGGATCGAGCAGCATCACGTTGGAGGAGTGGATCGGGCCCTCCTTGTCGACGATCCCGCCGAGCTGCTGACTCGCTTTCTGCACGTCCTGGACAGGCCGCGCTTTTTCGTGCCGCTTGACCATGTTGATGCCCTCGACATAGACGAAGTTGCGTTTTGGTTCGGTGCGTACGACCCGTCCGGTCTTGCCGGAATCCTTGCCACCAATCACCTTGACCATGTCGTCGGTCCTAATCCGCATCGCCTTGGCCATCAGAGAACCTCCGGCGCCAGCGAGACGATTTTCATGAAGTTGCGCTCGCGCAGCTCGCGCGCCACCGGCCCGAAAATGCGCGTGCCGCGCGGGTTGTTGCTGGCCGGATCGATCAGCACAGCGGCGTTCTCGTCGAAGGAGATGTAGGTGCCATCGGGACGGCCGAGTTGCTTCTTTGTTCGCACGACGACGGCCTGGACGACCTCGCCCTTGCGCACGCCACCTTGCGGGCTGGCCTGTTTGACGGTCGCGGTGATCACGTCGCCAACCCCCGCGTAGCGACGGTGGGAGCCGCCCTTAACCCGGATGCAGAGAATCTCTCGCGCACCCGAGTTGTCGGCAACTTTGAGTCTTGACTCCTGCTGGATCATCGTCCTACTTCGCCTTCTCCAAGACCTCGATCAGGCGCCAGCGCTTGGTCTTCGAGAGCGGCCTGGTCTCCACTACGCGGACCGTGTCGCCCTCGCCAGCCTCATTTAGCTCATCGTGAGCGTGCAAGGTGCGCGAGCGGCGCACGACCTTCTCGTAGGTCGGGTGGCGCCGCGCGGTGTCGATACGAACGGTGATCGATTTCTGCCCCTTGTCGGAGACGACGATCCCCTGCCGCACCTTGGCCGCGTTGGCATCCTTCTCGGCCGGCGGAGTACCGGTCCCAGGCGTCTTCCTTGCCTTGGCAGCAGCCCGTTCCTTGCGCCGTTCACCACCGCGCCGCTTACGCTCAGCCAACCGCTCCGCCTTGCGCTCCTCAGGCGACTGCTGCGGCTTAGCTTTATGCGGCTTGCGAGACGCCTCAAGCCGCTTCTTCTCCTTCCAAGGAAGCTCGTCCTCAGGATCGGGCTCGGACGCCGCTGCAGGCGCCGCGGACTTCTCAGCTTTCTCTTCCTCAGGCGCCGGGGCATCCGCCTCTTCGGCCGGAGCCGCAGACTCAGACTCCTCTTCCGCGGGTGGCGCGGACTCGGAGGAGTCGAGAACGGAGGCCTCGCCCCCGCCCGCAGACTCCTCCGAGGCCGCGTCGGGACCCGCGGCCTCAGGCGCCTCGTCCTGCGGCGTCTCGTCTACTGCGTCTTTTTTCTCGTCCTCGCTCATTTCCTAAGCTCTCTCTCGACATCAATCCCGCGCTCTTTTGCCACCGTCAGCAGCCGCGCAATATCCCGCTTTGCCAGACCCAAGCGAGCCGTGTTCTCCAGCTCACCGGTGGCATGGCGAAAGCGCAGGTTGAACAACTCCTGCTTGGCGTCAACCAGTTTGGCCACCAGCTCGTCGTCTTTTAGGTTATGCGTCTCGGACGCCTTCATCACGACTCGGCCCCCTCGCGCATCACGAACTTGGTCTTGATCGGAAGCTTGTGGCCGGCCAGGCGCAGCGCCTCGCGGGCGAGATCCTCGGGGACGCCCGCCAGCTCGAACATCACCTTGCCTGGCTTGACCACGGCGACCCAGCCCTCTGGGTTCCCCTTGCCCGAGCCCATCCGCGTCTCGGCGGGCTTCTTGGTGTAGGGCTTGTCCGGGAAGATGTTGATCCAGACCTTGCCGCCACGTTTGATCTTGCGGGTCATCGCAATACGAGCAGCCTCGATCTGACGGTTGGTAATCCAGCCGCGGTCGAGGGCCTTGAGGCCGTACTCACCGAAGGCGACATGGCTGCCTCCCTTGGTGTAGCCGCGCATCCGTCCGCGCATCTGTTTGCGGTGCTTTACCCGCTTCGGCATCAGCATGAGTGGTGTCTCCTTCCGGCACAGTGCGCCTCAGCCGAGCGAAAACCAAGCTGGGCGAGGACGCAGGGTGCCGCCGTTGCTGGTTGCAAAGGCAAACCCGAGGACGAAGATCCAGTGCCGGTTTGCAGCCGGCTGAGGTGTGCTGTGTTGGAAGGAGACACCACTAACGACCACCGCCCCGGTTGTCGCGTCCGCGGCCGCCGCCGGGACGACCGCCGCCCTGGGGCTCGCCGTCGGCGGGAACCTGGTCGGAGCGGAAGCCCTCGGGCATCACTTCACCCTTGTTGATCCAGCATTTGACGCCGATCCGGCCCGCCGTGGTGCGCGCCTCGAAGAAGCCGTAGTCGATGTTGGCGCGCAGAGTGTGCAGCGGCACACGACCGTCCGAGTAGCTTTCGGTCCGCGCCATCTCGGAGCCGCCGAGCCGCCCGGATACCTGCAGCTTCACGCCCTTGGCGCCGGAGCGCATCGCCGAGGTCAGGGCGCGTTTCATCGCGCGCCGGAACGCGACCCGGTTCTGCAGCTGCTCGGCGATCGACTGGGCAACCAGTTTGGCGTCGAGCTCGGGGCGCTTCACCTCGCGAATGTTGACCTTGACCGGCTTTCCGGTGAGCTTGTGCAGCTCCTTACGCAGAGCGTCTACTTCGCTGCCCGATTTGCCGATGACGATGCCGGGGCGCGCAGTGTGGATATCGACGGAGACCTCGCCACGACGCTCGATCGTGATGCTCGAGAGACCGGCGTGGGCGAGTTTTCCCTCGATGTGGTCGCGGATAGAGAGGTCCTCCGCGAGCACGTCGGCGAAACCCTTCTCGTCAAACCAGTTCGACTTCCAGTCTTGGATGTAGCCGACGCGGAAGCCGCCGGGATGGATCTTCTGTCCCATCTCTAGAGATCTCCTTCGGGGCTTAGCGCCACAGCAATGTGACTGGTTCGCTTGTTGATCGGGGTCGCGCGACCCAGCGCCCGTGGGCGGAAGCGCCGCAGCGTCGGGCCTTCGTCGACAGTGATCTCGGCGACCCGCATCTCGTCGGCGATCAGATCGTGGTTGTTCTCCGCATTGGCGGCGGCAGACTCGATCAGCTTGCCGATGTCCTGCGCCGCAGCGCGGGGCGAGAACTGCAGCAGTGCCCGCGCCCGGTCGATCTGCAGTCCACGGACTTGGTCGGCGATGAGCCGAGCCTTGCGCGGGGCAACCCGCACATAGCGAGAGCTGGCGCGGACGACGATCGGCGCCGGCTTAACTTTGGGAGCCTCTTTTTTCTTCGCCGGCTCTTTTTTGGCCTCGGCTTTCGGGGCTTTTTTAGCGCCTTTTTTGGCGTCGTCTTTTTTGGCCGGTTTTTTCGACTCGGCTTTGGGCGCTTTCGATTTTTTGCCCGTGTCTTTTTTGCCTGACGCTTTTTTAGGCTCGGTTTTAGCCGTGGCTTTTTTCTCTTTTTTGGCTTTTTCCTCATCGGCCATCGCTAGTCACCGCCCTTGCCGGTACCGGAGTGGGCGCGGAAGGTCCTAGTCGGCGCGAACTCGCCCAGCTTGTGGCCGACCATCGACTCCGAGATGAAGACCGGGACGTGCTTCTTGCCGTCGTGGACGGCGATCGTGTGACCAACCATGTCGGGGAAGACCGTCGAGGTCCGAGACCAGGTTTTCACCATCTGCTTCTGGCCGGACTCGTTCATCGCGTTGATCCTCTTCATCAACGCCGCTTCCACCCACGGCCCCTTTTTGGTCGAGCGTCCCATGATCTGTCGCTTACCTCTTCTTCTTCCCGCGGCGGCGGCCGCGCACGATGTAGCGATCGGACTGCTTGCCCTTCTTACGGGTGCGGTAACCGAGCGTTGGCTTTCCCCAAGGCGTAACGGGATGGCCGCCGGGCGTGTGGTGAGCCTCGCCGCCGCCATGCGGGTGGTCGACCGGGTTCATCGCCACACCGCGCGACTGCGGTCGCTTGCCCTTATGCCGATTGCGCCCGGCCTTGCCGATCTTCATGTTCTGGTGCTCGGCATTGGAGAGCTGCCCAACGGTGGCGCGGCACTCGGCGCGCACCATTCGCATCTCCGAAGACGGTAGGCGCAGGGTGACCATCTCACCCTCCTTGGCGACCAGCTGAATCGCGGCGCCGGCGGCGCGCCCCATCTTGCCGCCCTGACCTGCAGTCAGCTCGACGTTGTGAACGATCGTGCCGGTCGGCATCTCGCTCAGTGCCAGCGCATGGCCGGGTTTGATGTCCGCTCCGGAGCCCGACTGGACCGTGTCGCCGACCGAAAGCGCCGCGGGGGCGAGGATGTAGCTCTTCTCGCCGTCGGCGTAATGGATCAGCGCGATGTAGCAGCTGCGGTTCGGGTCGTACTCAATGCTGGCCACCTTGGCCGGCACGCCGTCCTTAAGCCGCCGCTTGAAGTCGATCTTGCGATAACGCCGCTTGGCGCCGCCGCCGCGATGGCGGGCGGTGACGCGGCCGTTGGCGTTGCGCCCGCCGGTCTTGCGTAGTCCCTCGGTCAGCTTCGCCTCCGGCTCGGAAGCGGTCAGCTGCTCGCGCAACGGGTAGGTGGCGAAGCGGCGTCCAGGGCTGGTCGGTTTGGTTTTGCGGTTCGGCATCAGTTATCTCCTAGGCAGTCTCGGCGCCTTCGAACAACTCGATCCGTTCACCCGGCATCAGCTGGACAATCGCCTTCTTCCAGCCACGGGTTCGGCCTTTGCTCAGGTTGCGGCGCTTGGGCTTCGGTCGCACCTTGGAGGTACGCACCTCGGCCACGCCGACATCGAAAATCTCTTCGACCGCAGTGGCGATCTGGGTCTTGTGGGCGCGGTCGTTGACCCGGAAGGTGTACTTGCCTTCGCCGATCAACGCGTAGCTCTTCTCCGAGACGACCGGGCTGATGATGATGTTGCGAGCGTCCATCAGTGCCCCTTCCCTGAACAGGGTGCCCAAAATGGCGAGACTCGGATGTCGCCAGGCAAGGACGCAGGGAGGCCACGTACTGGAAGTACGTGGCCGACTGAGGACGCCGCATGGCGGCAGCCCGAGGCCGCCATTTTCGGGTGCACTGTTCTGGGAAGGGGCACCATCAGCCGAGCCTCTCCTGCAGCGTTTCCAGTGCTTTTTCCGAAAGCACCAGCGAAGCGGCGCCGATCACGTCGGCGACCCCGATCGCGCCAACCTCAGCGACCGTAATCCGAGCAAGGTTGCGAAAGCTCTTCAGTGCACCGGTCTCCTCGGCGTCAAGAACGACCAACGTCGGGCGCTTCGCACCCCATTTCTCCAGCGCCTGCGCAGCTGCTTTGGTCGACGGCGTCTCGAAAGGGGCCGGGTCGAGCACAGCGACGCTGCCACGCTCGGCGTGGACCGAGAGCGCCGCACGCATCGCCTTGCGCCGCGCCTTGCGATTGACCTTGACCGTGTAGTGGCGCGGCTTGGGACCAAAGGCGACACCGCCGCCGAAACGGTTGGGGACGCCAAGCGTGCCGGCGCGAGCGCGACCAGTGCCCTTCTGCCGCCAGGCCTTGGCGGTGGTGAAAGCAACCTCGCCGCGGGTCAACGTCGAGGCCGTACCGCGACGGCGGGAAGCCAAATCAGCACGGGCCGTCTCGTGTACCAGCGAGTGATGGAACGGCTCGGCGAAGAGCTCTTTCGGCAGATCCGCTTTGGTCGTCTTGCCCAGCACCGTTGCTTTAGACATCGGTCCTCACCTCGATCAGCGCGTTGCGCGAACCAGGTACCGAACCCTTGAGTAGCAGCAGGTTGCGCTCAGCGTCGACGTCGGCGACTTCCAGGCCACGCTGGGTCGTCCGCTTGTTGCCCATCTGCCCTGGCATTCGCTGTCCTTTGAAGACGCGGCCGGGGAAGGCGCTAGCGCCGATCGAGCCAGGCGCCCGAACATTGTGCGAACCGTGCGTGACCGGCCCGCGGCTGAAGTTGTGGCGCTTGATGCCACCCTGGAAGCCCTTGCCGATGGAAACCCCGGAGACTTTGACCCGCTGGCCCGCCTCGAAGGCGGCAACGGTGACGTCGTCGCCGATCTTGGGACCCTCCTCGGCGCCGAGGTCCTCATCGCGAAACTCGACCAGATGGCGCATCGGCGGCGCATCGGCCTTCATTAGGTGTCCAAGCTCCGCCTTACTCAGCTTGGAGATCTTGACCTCGTCGAAGGCCAGCTGCACGGCTGCGTAGCCGTCGCGCTCGGCATCGCGTACAGCGGTCACCTTGCAGGGCCCGGCCTCGATTACCGTTACCGGAATGACCGTGCCGTCCTCGCGGAAGATCTGCGTCATACCAAGCTTCTTGCCGAGGATCGCCGCCATCAGAACCTCTACAACCGGATCTCGATGTCGACGCCGGCCGGTAGCGAGTCCAGCCGCTGCAGCGAGTCGACCGTTTTCGGCGACGGCTGAAGGATGTCGATCAGGCGCTTGTGGGTGCGGATCTCAAAGTGCTCACGTGAGTCCTTGTCCTTGAAGGGAGAGCGGATCACGCAGTAGACGTTTTTCTCGGTGGGGAGAGGAACCGGGCCGGAGACGCTGGCGCCGGTGCGCTCTGCGGTCTCGACGATCTCGCGGGCAGCCCGATCTATGGCGTCGTGATCGTACGCCTTCAGTCGAATCCGGATTTTCTGTGCCGCAATGGTCGCCACGTCTGTTTTCTTTCTGTTCTTCCTCCGCGCCTTCACCGCGCGAAAAGGGCGCCGCCCCAAATGGTGGGGCGCCGCCCCCGGTCGTATGTCTTTTTAAAACCTTCTCGCCGCGAAAGCGGCGAGGGGGCGAAGCCCGCCCCGGATCCTGAGCTACTCGATGACGTCTGCGACGACCCCCGAGCCGACGGTCCGGCCACCCTCGCGGATGGCGAAACGCAGACCTGGGTCCATCGCGATCGGCTGGATCAACTCGATCGTCATCTCGACGTTGTCACCCGGCATCACCATCTCGGTCCCCTCGGGGAGGTTGGCGATCCCGGTCACGTCGGTCGTGCGGAAGTAGAACTGAGGCCGGTAGCCAGAGAAGAACGGCGTGTGACGGCCACCCTCCTCCTTCTTCAGGCAGTAGACCTCGGCTTTGAATTTAGTGTGCGGGGTGATCGAACCCGGCTTGCAGAGCACCTGTCCGCGCTCGATCTCCTCGCGCTTGGTGCCGCGGAGCAGGGCGCCGATATTGTCGCCGGCCTGACCTTGGTCGAGAAGCTTGCGGAACATCTCCACCCCGGTGACTACGGTCGTCGTCGTGTCCTTGATGCCGACGATCTCAACCTCATCGCTGGTGTTGACGATCCCCTGCTCGACGCGGCCGGTAGCGACGGTGCCGCGGCCGGTGATCGAGAAGATGTCCTCGATCGGCATCAGGAAGGGCTTGTCGAGGTCGCGGACCGGCTCTGGGATGTAGGTGTCGAGCGCTTCGGCCAGTTCGAAGATCGCCTTCTGGGCATCTTCGTCACCCTCCAGCGCCTTCAGCGCCGAGCCTTTGACGATCGGCGTGTCCTCGCCGGGGAAGTCGTACTCGTCGAGAAGTTCCTTGACCTCCTCCTCGACCAGCTCGATCAGTTCGTCGTCATCGACCTGATCGACCTTGTTGAGGAAGACGACGACGTGCGGGACGTTGACCTGACGGGCGAGCAGGATGTGCTCACGAGTCTGCGGCATGACGCCATCCGCAGCCGAAACAACCAGGATCGCGCCGTCCATCTGGGCCGCGCCGGTGATCATGTTCTTCACATAGTCGGCGTGACCGGGGCAATCGACGTGAGCGTAGTGGCGGTTCTCGGTTTCGTACTCGACGTGTGAGGTCGCAATCGTGATCCCACGCTCTTTCTCCTCCGGAGCATTGTCGATCTCGGCGAAGCTCTTGGCTTCGGTATCGCCTTTGCCGGAGAGCGTGGTGGTGATCGCGGCCGTCAGCGTCGTCTTGCCGTGGTCGATGTGACCGATGGTGCCGACGTTCACGTGCGGCTTATCGCGCTCGAACTTCTCCTTTGACATCGCTCTCCGTTCTACCTTTCGAAGTCGGGTTCTGTCTGACTTGGGTGCTTGACTTTGTTTGCAACTGCCTGGCAGCCGGGAACCTGCTGCCTGCAGGCGAACCTGGGAAATATAGCCAGATTCACGAGGTGGCCCCTACCGGCTCGCCAGACCGGTGCTCGACAATCTCCTCGGCGATGTTTGACGGGACCTCCTCGTAACGCTCAAACTGCATGGTGTAGGTGGCGCGACCTTGGGTCGAAGAACGCAGATCGGTCGCGTAACCGAACATCTCGCCGAGCGGGACAAAGGCCTGCACCGCGAGTGCATTACCGCGCTGCTCTTGGCCCTGAACTTTGCCGCGGCGACGCGAAAGATCGCCGATCACGTCGCCGAGGAAATCCTCGGGAGTGACAACCTCAACTGCCATCACCGGCTCCAACAAAACTGGGTTGGCCTTGCGGGCAGCCTCTTGGATCGCCATCGAGCCGGCGATTTTGAAAGCCATCTCCGAGGAGTCGACGTCATGGAAGGAACCATCGATTAGTTCGACCTTGACGTCGACCATCGGGTAGCCGGCCTTGATGCCGTTCTCGAGCGCCTCTTTCATCCCCTGTTCGGCTGGGCCGATGTATTCACCGGGAATGGCGCCGCCCTTGATTTTGTTGATGAACTCGAAGCCCTCGCCCGGCGCCGGCTCGGCGTTGATCACAACGTGGCCGAACTGACCGCGGCCGCCGGTCTGGCGGACAAAGCGCGCCTCGACCTTCTTGACCTCCTTGCGGATCGTCTCGCGGTAGGCAACCTGGGGCTTGCCGACGTTGGCGTCGACTTTGAACTCGCGCAACATGCGGTCGACAATCACCTCGAGGTGGAGCTCGCCCATTCCGTGGATCAGGGTCTGGCCAGTCTCCTCGTCGGATTCGATCCGGAAAGTCGGGTCCTCCTCGCCCAACCGCTGCAGGGCGGTTCCCATCTTCTCCTGGTCGGCTTTCGTTTTTGGCTCGATCGCGACGGCGATCACCGTCTCGGGGAATTCGATGCTCTCCAGCGCGATCGGGGCGTCGGGCGCGGCCAGCGTGTCGCCGGTACCCGTTTCCTTAAGACCGACCCCGGCGCAGATGTCGCCCGAGTAGACCTCCTCGATCTCCTCGCGACTGTTGGCGTGCATCATCAGCAGCCGGCCGATGCGCTCGGTCTTGCCCGTTTTGACGTTGAGCACGCGGCCGCCCGCCTCGAGCTTGCCCGAGTAGACGCGGAAATAGGTGAGCTTGCCGACGTAGGGGTCGGTCATGATCTTGAAGGCGAGCGCGGCGAAGGGGCCACTGTCATCAGCGGGGCGCTCAGCCTCGGTCGGCTCGTCCTCTCCTTTGCCGGCGGGAATGAGCCCGGTGACCGGCGGAACCTCTAGTGGCGAGGGCAGCAACTCGACGACCGCATCGAGCAGCGGCTGAACTCCCTTGTTCTTGAACGAGGAGCCGCAGAGGACCGGGGTCACCTTGGTGTCGAGACAAGCCCGGTGGAGAGACTTCGCGATCCGCTCGTGCGGGATCTCCTCCTCGGCCAGATAGGCCTCCATCAACTCATCGTCGTATTCGGCGCAAGCCTCGATCAGCTGGGTGCGGTATTCCTGGGCCTGGTCGACGAGGTCGGCCGGTATCTCGACCGTCTCGAACTCGGTGCCGAGTTCGTCTTTCCAGACCAGGGCCACCATCTCGATCAGGTCGACGACGCCGACGAAGTCGCCCTCGCTGCCGATCGGTAGCTGGATCGGCAGCGGATTGGCTCCGAGTCGGTCCTTCATCGTCTCCACAGCATTGAAGAAGTCGGCGCCGGTGCGGTCCATCTTGTTGATGTAGGCGAAGCGCGGCACCTTGTACTTATCGGCCTGGCGCCAGACCGTCTCCGACTGGGGCTCTACGCCGGCGACAGCATCGAAGACGGCGATCGCGCCGTCGAGAACGCGCAGGCTGCGCTCGACCTCGACCGTGAAATCGACGTGGCCCGGCGTGTCGATGATGTTGATCCGGTGGCCGTTCCACTCGCAGGCGGTTGCGGCGGAGGTGATCGTGATGCCCCGCTCCTGCTCCTGCTCCATCCAGTCCATTACCGCGGCGCCCTCGTGCACCTCGCCGATTTTGTGCGTACGGCCGGTGTAGTAGAGGATGCGCTCGGTCGTCGTCGTCTTACCGGCGTCGATGTGCGCCATGATTCCGATGTTGCGCGTTTTCTCTAGGGGGAAGCTGCGTGCCATGGTCTTAGGGTGAGCGTGCCTTTATGAATTGGGGACGAGAGAAATCTAAGAAATCGAGGCCTACCGGCAAGAGCCGCCGGGATCGGCGCATGAAAAAGGCCCTCGCGGGCCCGGCGAAACGAACTGCGAAGAAGAAGCCTGAGCGACGCGCGATGATAGCAGCGGTTGGGCGCCGCATACGAACTGCGACCACGAAGCTCGATCGCATGGTCAACCGCGGGCTTCAGCGTGCCTGGCCTCGACTGGCTATGGCTGGGCGGTCGGCGCGGAAAGGAGGGCGACGTCTCGGCCGCGGCTTGCGACCGGCTGGCGCACTCCTCTTTCGTGGACTCGCCGTGCTCGAACGGCGGCTACTTCGTGCTGCCGCATGGGCACAGCGTGCCGCCACTCGGGCCAGCGCGATCCTCACCCCGCAACGGGCGATCTGCCTAACGATCCTCGCCAGCGCCGGTTGTTTGATCGCCGCCCAGTTTGTCGACTACCGCGCGGTCGAAATCGGTCAGCCGGGCTATGCCGGCTTGCCAGCGGCAACCGCGCCCACGGTTGGTACCGAGACAGCCGGCCAAGCGCATGCCTATCTACTGGTTCCGGTGGCGCTGCTCGCCGGGCTTCTCGCCCTCATCGCCTTACGCAACGAAGGCCGCCGCGGCCTGGGTCGGATCGTTTTCGCACTCGGCCTGCTCAGCCTCGCGGTGATTCTCCTCGTCGACCTGCCTGCCGGCCTCGATGCCGGTGCCGAGGCGACCCGCTTCTCCGCTGCCAAGGCGGTTCTCTACAACGGCTTCTACGCCCAGATAGCCGCCGCGGCAGGCCTGATTTTGGCTGGCGCGTTGCTCGTTGTGGCCCCAAAGGCGGCGGCCCGCTACCATGCGCGCCCGTGCCGAACACGAACCAACTTATTCGCAAGGGCCGCAAGCGGCCTAAGAAGAAGACGACGACGCCGGGCCTCAAGTCGGGCCAAGGGCGGAAGAAGAGCGTCGCGGCGCCGCAACGGCGCGGTGTCTGCACCCGCGTCGCAACGGTAACGCCGAAGAAGCCGAACTCGGCTCTGCGCAAGATTGCCCGTGTGCGCCTCACCAACGGGATGGAGGTCACCACCTACATCCCCGGCGAGGGTCACAACCTTCAGGAGCACTCGGTGGTCCTCGTTCGCGGCGGCCGGGTCAAGGATCTGCCGGGCGTCCGCTACAAGGTCGTCCGCGGCACCCTCGACGCGGCCGGCGTCGCCGACCGCAAGCAGGCCCGCTCCCTCTACGGCGTCAAGGCCTCCTAGGAATGCCGCGTCGCTCTGCCGCAACGATCCGGCCGGTCGAACCGGACGCCCGCTTCCGCAACCGGCTCGTCCAGCAGGTCATCAACAAGGTGATGAGCGACGGCAAGAAGTCGCTCGCCGAGCGGATCGTCTACGACGCCCTGGCGATCGTCGGCGAGCGCTCCAACGAGGATCCGGTCGAGACGCTCGAGGCAGCAATCAAACAACTTACGCCGGTGCTCGAGGTTCGCTCGCGCCGGGTCGGCGGCGCCACCTACCAGGTGCCGGTCGAGGTCCCCGCTCGCCGGGCACGCACGCTGGCTGTCCGCTGGCTGGTCGACTTCGCCCGCAACCGCCGCGAGTACTCGATGTCAGAGCGCCTCGCCACCGAAATACTCGACTCGACGCAACAGCAGGGTGGCGCCTGGAAGCGCAAAGACGATATCTACAGAATGGCTCAAGCCAACAAGGCATTTGCGCATTACCGTTGGTAGCTAGCCTGGCTCCATGAGCCGGCCGATCCTCGCCGTCGACGTCGACGGCGTCATCTCTCTCTTTGGCTTCGATGAGCCTCCGGATAAGTCGGAGGCGCGGTTCGAGCTGATTGACGGGATGGTGCATTGCATCTCCTTAGCGGCCGGAGACCGGTTGAAGCAGCTGGGGGAGGTCTACGACCTGGTCTGGGCCACGGGTTGGGAGGACAAAGCGAACGACTACCTCCCCAACATCCTGGGCATACTCGAACTGCCCTATCTGACCTTCGACGGAGCTGCGCGCTTCGGCTCTGCGCACTGGAAGCTGGGGCCGCTGGACGAGTACGGCAAGGGGCGACCGCTGGCCTGGATCGACGACAACTTCGATGAGAGCTGCTACGAATGGGCTCGTGGGCGCGACGAGCCGACCCTGCTGGTTCCAACCGAGTCCCATCTTGGCCTGGAGGAGGTCCAAGTCGAAGCCCTGACCGCCTGGGCCAACGGCCTCTAGCGCCGACGGGCCTAAAACCCGCCTATATCTCCTGTTTTCGGCCCGTCGACTGGGGTGCGCTAGCTACACTGGCGTGATGGAGGGGTTCTGGCCCATTTTCTTCTTGCTGGTCGTGCTGAAGATTCCGGTCATCGGCGCGCTTTGGCTTGTCTGGTGGGCGAGTAAATCTCCAGAGGCCGAGGACAAGGTGGAAGACTCAGGCGGCGGCTTCGAGCGCCGGCGACCACTCCCCATCCGCCCTCGCGGCCCTCAGCATCTCCCCGGCGGCGGCGCTCAAGCCGGCTGCGCCGAACGCCCCCGCTCGCGGGCAATCTCGCGTAGATAGGGGTGGAAATCCACCTCGACCGTGTGGCGCTTGGATGCGACAAAGCGCTTTTTCAGCCAGCGTTCGTAGTCGGCGATCTCCTTGCGCATCTCCGGGGCCGGGGGTAGAGCTGCCTTGCCCATGAGCAGGTCTGAGATCCATTCTGATTGTGCCTCGGCTATCGGCATGATCGGGCCAAGCGGCTGGATGAAGCCGACGAAGTAAAGACCGGGGTTCTCTGCCGAGACGGCCCGTTTGTAGAGGGACATGCGGTTGTCGGGGGCGGCGAAAACCTTCTCGTCGAGGAAGGGGAAGGAGATCTCGTAGCCGGTGCAATAGACGACCAGATCGATCTGCTCCTCGCTACCGTCGACGAAGCGGACCGTGCGGTCACCGATGAAGCGGTCAATGTTCGGCTTGGCGGTGATGTCGCCGTGGCCGAGTCGCGGCAAAAGCTCTGACGACACGGTCGGATGGGACTCGAGCAGCTTGTGGTCGGGCTTCGGCAGCCCATAGTCGGTCATCTCCCCGATCGCCATCTTCAGCAACCTGTTGAAGAAGAAGCGCTGCACCGGGATTGGGAGCCTGCTCAGGGCCGGCGTGGCAGATTCATCGATCGGTTTGCCGCCGAGGAACTTCGGCAGGACGTAGGCACCACGCCGCATCGCCAGAAAGGTGGCCTCGGCGATCCGCGACGACTCAACCGCGACGTCGACGGCGGAGTTGCCGATTCCGAGCACCAGAACGCGCTTGCCGACGAGCACATCGGGCTCGCGGTAGTGATGAACGTGCATCTGCTCACCCTCGAAGGCGTCGGCGTCGGCGCCGGGGAAGGGGGGTTCGGGCCAGCGCGGCTTCCAGTGATGGCCGTTGGCGACGAGCACGGCCTGGTAGGACTCGGTCCGCCTGCCATCAGGCCCCTCGACGGTCACCTCCCAGCCGTCTTCATGCGGCTCTGCCGCTAGGACCTCGGTCCTGAAGGTGATCTTCTCGCTCAGTCCAAATCGCTCCGCGTAGTCATCGAAATACTTGGCGACCTGCCAGTGGCTGGGGTAGTCCGGGTAGTCCGCGGGCATCGGAAACGCCTTATAGGACATGAGCTTGCGGGCGCTGTTGATGTGCAGCGACTTGTAAGCGGACGACGTCCCGTTGTCGTTCTCATAGCGCCAGTTGCCGCCGATCATCGAGCCCTTCTCAAAGCAGTCGAACGGGATCCCCCGGGCGCCAAGAACCTGGCAAGCAGTTAGCCCCGAGCTCCCGGCTCCGATGATGCAGACCTTCTGCGCACTGGCCATCCAGCCAATCTACCGAGAGGGCCGAGGGGTGAGGAGGTTCACCCCCAGGGTCCGTAGTTACAGAGCCGAATCCGGCCGAAGCTGTGCTCATCAGGTTCCACACCAACAAAGGAGACCCAAGATGACCAGCAAGACCAAGTTCCGCCCCTCCCCCGCCCTCATAATCAGCTGCCTGGCCCTGTTCCTCGCCCTGACCGGCTCGGCGCTGGCTGCCAAAGCAAGCATCGGCTCGAATCAGATCGTCAACGGCTCGGTCCGCACGGTCGACCTGCGCGACAGCGCGGTCAACTCACCGAAAATCGCCGACGCGACGGTTACCGCCAACGACCTCGGCACCGACTCCGTCGGCAGCGACGAGATCGCCAAAGACGCGGTCAACTCGGACGAGATCGCCGAAAACGCCGTGACCTCTTCCGAGGTGGCTCCAGATTCGCTGACGGCAGGTGACCTCGCGCCAAACTCGGTCACCTCCACGGAAATAGCCGACCAGACGATCAACAGCAACGACATCGGCCCCAACGCGGTCAACGCCGACGAGCTCAGCGTCGTCACCCTGCGGAACAACTCCACCCAACTCGCGGCCGGCGCTAACGGCAGCGTCTCAGTCCCCTGCCAGCAGGGCGAGCAGATCCTCAGCGGCGGCGGCGCCCCCAGCGCCTACGGCGTAGAGATGACCTCGAACGCCCCCAGCGGCAACGGCTGGTTCTACGCCGCCTCCAACAAAACGGCAGCAGCCCAGACGATCACCGTCTACGCCCTCTGCCTCTCCTAGCACCACTCCCAAAGCAAGCGACGGCCGGGGCAACCGCCCCGGCCGTCTCGCGTTCGATGGAGCTTTTTACCCCCTATAGGGGGCACAACTGTCCATCATCCTGCGGTTTCGCCAGCTGAGCTGGGTGAGAGAGGGCGGGTGCCCGCCCTCTCTCCGCTACGTAGCTTTGTCCTCGGAGCTTTGCTCGATCTCTTGAGCGAGCTCCTCTAGCTCCTCGGCAAACGAAGGCCCAAAACTCTCGACCGGCGTCTCGTCGCCGTCGACGCCCAGCTCAGCGGCCAGCTCTTCTTCGTCGAGCAGGTCGTCGTCGCTGGGAGGATCGATCGCCACCGCCGGCTCCACCGCCAGCGTCCTGTAGTGCTTGAGCCCGGTCGCGGCGGGGATCAGCTTGCCGATGATCACGTTCTCCTTCAGGCCAACCAACTTGTCCCGTTTGCCCTCGAGAGCTGCGTCGGTAAGCACCTTGGTGGTCTCCTGGAAGGAGGCCGCCGAGAGGAATGACTCGGTCGCCAGCGAGGCCTTGGTGATGCCGAGGATGACCTCCTCGCCTTTGGCCGCAGTGCCGCCGTCCGCCTTGGTCTGTTTGTTGAGTCGTTTGAGTGCGCCGCGATCCTCGAGCTGGCCCGGCAGCAGGTCGGTCGAGCCCTTCGACTCGATTTTGACCTTCTTCAGCATCTGCCGTGCGATCAACTCGATGTGCTTGTCGTTGATGTCGACGCCCTGCGCCCGGTAGACCTTCTGCACCTCGGCGACGAGGTAGAGCTCGACCGCAGTCCGACCGCGGATAGCGAGCAGGTCAGCTGGGTAGAGCGAGCCCTCGTTGAGCTGTTGGCCGACCTCGACCTTGTCGCCATCGGCGACGTGCAGTCGGGTTCGCGGCGGGAAGCTGTACGCGTGCTCCTCGCCGCTTGACTCAGTGACGATCAGTTTCAGCGCTTTGTCGGTCTCCTCGACCGAGACCTTGCCGGCCTCCTCGGCCATCTGCGCAAGCCCCTTCGGTTTACGCGCCTCGAAGAGCTCGACGATGCGCGGCAGACCCTGGGTGATGTCCTGACCGGCAACACCGCCGGTGTGGAAGGTCCGCATGGTCAGCTGGGTACCGGGCTCGCCGATCGACTGGGCGGCGATGATCCCAACCGCATCACCGATATCGACCGTCGTGCCGGTCGCCGGGGCGATCCCGTAGCAGGCACGGCACACGCCCGATTCGGCCTCGCACTTGAGGGTCGAACGGACCGGGACCATGACCTCCTCGTCCTCGAACGCCTCGGCAATAGCTTCGACGTCGGGCAGGGTGATCTCCTGGTTGCGCTTGAGCAGTTCGCGGCCACGCTTGGTTTCGAACTTCTTCGCCGCCAAACGGCCGAAGAGGTTGTCGTTGAGCGTGCCGTCGTCCTTGTGCAGCGCCATCTCGATGTGTTCTTTGGTCTTGCAGTCCTCGTCGCGGACGATCACATCCTGGGCGACGTCGACCAAGCGGCGGGTCAGGTAGCCCGAGTCCGCCGTACGCAGCGCGGTGTCGGCCAGACCCTTTCGGGCACCGTGGGTCGAGATGAAGTACTCGAGCACCGAGAGGCCCTCCATGAAGTTGGCCTTGATCGGCCGCTCGATGATTTCGCCTTTTGGATTGGCCATCAGGCCGCGCATCCCGGCCAGCTGGCGGATCTGTTTGAACGATCCGCGAGCGCCCGAGTTGGCCATCATGAAAATCGGGTTGAGCTCGTCGAGGTTGTCCTCCATCGCCTGGGCAACCTCGTCGGTTGCTTTGTTCCATTCTCCGGTGACTGCCTCGTGGCGCTCCTCCGCGGTGATGTAGCCGTCGTCGTACTGGCCCTGGATCGCCGTCGTCTGCTTCTCATAGCGATCGAGGATTTCGGCCTTCTCGGGCGGCGAAACGACGTTGTTCTTGGAAACCGTGATCCCGGCCTGGCTGGCGTAGTGGAAGCCGAGGTCCTTGAAAGCATCCAACACCCGCGAAACCGCCGGTGCGCCGTAGGCCTCGACCAGGTCGGAGACCATCGCGTTGACATCACGCTTCTTCAGCGCCTGATTGGCAAAGACGAAGCCCTCGGGGTCGAACTCGTCGCCAAGGGCGTCGGCGAGGGCGCGCTCGATCTTCTCGTTGAAGATGATTCGCCCGACCGTGGTCAGGAAGTGCTCGTGCCCGGCCTGCCGGTACTCGGCAAGGTCGTGCAGTTTGCAGCCGCCGTTCTCGTAGACCAGCTCGGCCTCCTGCGAGGAGCGGAAGACCTTGGGCGCAGAGCCATTGCTGGCCGCACCGCGGCCGGCCTTCAGCTCTTCGTCGCGCTTGAGCAGATCCTCGGCCGGCGGGCCGTAGGTGAGGTAGTAGATCCCCAGCACCATGTCCTGGGTCGGCGTCGCCAACGGCGCACCGTGCGCCGGCGAGAGGATGTTGTTCGCCGACAGCATCAGGATCCGCGCCTCGGCCTGAGCCTCAGCGGAGAGCGGCACGTGGACCGCCATCTGGTCGCCGTCAAAGTCGGCGTTGAAAGCGTGGCAGACAAGCGGGTGGACCTGGATCGCCTTGCCCTCGACCAGAATCGGTTCGAAGGCCTGGATGCCGAGGCGGTGGAGGGTCGGCGCGCGGTTGAGCAGCACCGGGTGCTCGTGGATGACTTCCTCGAGCACGTCCCAGACCTCGGGCACCATCGACTCGACCATCTTCTTGGCCGCCTTGATGTTCTGCACCGCTTTGCGCTCGACCAGCTGCGCCATGATGAATGGCTTGAAGAGCTCGAGCGCCATGAGCTTCGGCAGGCCGCACTGCTGCAGCTGCAAGCTCGGCCCGGAGACGATCACCGAACGGCCCGAGTAGTCGACGCGCTTGCCGAGCAGGTTCTGGCGGAAGCGGCCCTGCTTGCCCTTGAGCATGTCGGAGAGTGACTTCAGCGGACGGTTGCCGGGGCCCGTGACCGGGCGGCCGCGGCGGCCGTTGTCGAACAGCGCGTCGACCGCCTCCTGCAGCATCCGCTTCTCGTTATTGACGATGATCTCGGGTGCGCCGAGGTCAAGCAGCCTTTTCAAGCGGTTGTTGCGGTTGATCACGCGCCGGTAGAGGTCGTTGAGGTCCGACGTGGCGAAGCGGCCACCGTCGAGCTGCACCATCGGGCGCAGCTCCGGCGGAATCACCGGCACACAATCGAGGATCATCCAGTCCGGCTGGTTGTCCGAGTTAAGGAAGGCGGAGGCGACTTTCAGCCGCTTGACCGCGCGGGCCTGTTTCTGGCCTTTGGAGCTGTTGATGACCTGCTCCATTTCCTCGCAGTCGGCAGCGAGATCGACCTGTTCAAGCAGGTCGCGCACCGCTTCGGCACCCATGCCGCCGCGGAAGTACTCGCCCCAACCGAACGGCGAGCCGAAGCGATCCTTGAGCTCACGGAAGACCGTCTCATCGTTGACGACGTCCTTCGGCTTCATCTCGGTGAAGATCTTCCAGACTTCGTCCATGCGCTCGATTGCCTCTTCGATGTAGGCCTCGGTGTCGGAGATCTCCGCCTCGAACGTTTTGCGCAGTTCTTTGATCATTTTGGCGCGTTCGTCGTCCTTCAGCTTGCGCAACTGCGTCGCGGTCAGCTTCAGCGAGTCGGCCCAAATGTGGTCATCGTCATCGAACTTTTCCTGGCCACCCTCTTCGAGGTACTTGACCCGTCGCTCCAGCGACTCGGCCAACTCTTGGGTGCGTTTCTGCTGTTCGGCGGCGTAGCCGTCGGTGACTTTTTTGACTTCTTTCTCAAGTTTGCCGACGTCTTTTTCGCGCGCCTCGACATCGACCCAGGTGACCATCGACGCGGCGAAATAGAGAACCTTCTCCAGCTCTTTGGGCGCCATGTCGATCAGGTAACCGATCCGACTCGGAACGCCCTTGAAGAACCAGATGTGGGAGACCGGCGAAGCCAGGTCGACGTGCCCCATGCGCTCGCGACGCACCTTGGAGCGCGTTACCTCGACTCCGCAGCGCTCGCAGACGATGCCCTTGTAGCGGACCCGCTTGTACTTGCCGCAGTAGCACTCCCAGTCCTTGGTCGGACCGAAGATGCGCTCGCAGAAGAGGCCGTCTTTCTCCGGCTTCAGCGTGCGGTAGTTGATCGTCTCTGGCTTGGTGACCTCGCCCCAACTCCAGGAGCGGATCTTCTTCGAGGAAGCGAGGCCAATCTCGATCGCGTCGAAGTTATTGATGTCGATCATCAGTCCTCCACCTTCGTCTCTTCTTTGGCCTCGGCCGTGGCCGGCTCGGCCTCGGCGTCATCGCTTCCGTTACTTGCATCGCCATCGGTGCCGCCTTCTCCCTCGGCGACCACCTGCTCCTCTTTCTCATCGGCGGCCCCGTTGGAGCCCTCGGCGCGGACCCCAGTCAGGTCCATGCCCAGCTCCTCGGCCGCTTTCAGCAGGTCGTCGTCCTCCTCGGAGATCTCGACGTCGCCGCCTTCGGAGACGACGTTGGCATCGAGCGAAAGGCTCTGGATCTCCTTGAGCAGGACTTTGAATGACTCGGGGATCGAGGGCTCGGGGATGTTCTCGCCCTTGACGATCGCCTCGTAGGCCTTCACCCGCCCGACCGTGTCGTCGGACTTGACCGTGAGCATCTCCTGCAGCGTGTAGGCAGCGCCGTAGGCCTCCAGGGCCCAGACCTCCATCTCGCCGAAGCGCTGACCGCCGAACTGCGCCTTGCCGCCCAGCGGCTGCTGGGTGACGAGCGAGTAAGGACCGGTCGAGCGGGCGTGGATCTTGTCGTCGACCAGGTGCAGCAGCTTGAGGATGTACATGTAGCCAACCGTGACCTTGCCCTCGTAGGGCTCGCCGGTGCGGCCGTTGTACAGCTGCATCGTGCCTTCGGCGCGGGCGCTGGCGCGAGCGCCCTTGTCGATACCGAGGTCGACACCGCGCTCTTCGTTCTGCTCCTGCCACTGGACTAGGGCATCGTCGACGTCCTCGACGCTGGCGCCGTCGAAGACCGAGGTGGCCACGTAGACGCGGCCGTCGCCCTCGTCGGAGTGCGCCTGCTTGTAGGCCTCGGAGCCGTCGTCGTACCAGCCGTTGCCGGCGACCCAGCCGAGGTGCGTCTCGAGGATCTGGCCGATGTTCATCCGGCTCGGCACGCCGAGCGGGTTGAGGATCACGTCGACAGGGGTGCCGTCGGCGAGGTGAGGCATGTCCTCTTCGGGCACGATCTTCGAGATCACACCCTTGTTCCCGTGACGGCCGGCAAGCTTGTCGCCCTCGGCGATCTTGCGCTTGGTCGCGACGTAGACGCGGACCAGGTCGTTGACTCCGGGCGGCAAATCGTCGCCGTCGTCGCGGCTGAAGGTGAGCACGTCGATAACGACGCCACCCTCGCCGTGCGGGACCTTCAGCGACGTGTCCCTCACCTCGCGCGCCTTCTCCTTGAAGATCGCGCGGATCAGCTTCTCCTCGGCGGTCAGCTCGGTCTCGCCCTTCGGCGTCACCTTGCCGACCAGCAGATCGCCCGAAATCACCTCGGCGCCGACGCGGACGATGCCGCGCTCGTCGAGGTTGCGCAGGCTCTCCTCGGAGCGATTGGGAATGTCGCGGGTGATCTCCTCGTCGCCGAGCTTGGTCGTGCGGGCGTCAATCTCGTACTCCTCGATGTGGATCGAGGACATTTCGTCGTCCTTGACCAAGCGCTCGGAGAGGATGATCGCGTCCTCGAAGTTGTAACCCTCCCAGGACATGAAGGCGACCAGGCAGTTCTTGCCGAGGGCGATCTCGCCGCCGGCAGTTGAAGAGCCGTCGGCGAGCACGTCACCCTGCTTCACCTGCTGACCGCTCTTCACGATCGGACGCTGGTGGATGATCGTGCCCTGGTTGGAGCGCGTGAACTTGTGCAGCGGGTACTCGTCCCGCTTCGATCCATGGCTGATGACGATCGACTGTGCGTCGACATGCGTCACCTCGCCTTC
Organism: uncultured Solirubrobacterales bacterium; assembly: GCA_963703175.1. Taxonomy (GTDB): domain Bacteria; phylum Actinomycetota; class Thermoleophilia; order Solirubrobacterales; family 70-9; genus VRUE01. The sequence goes on along the minus strand of OY969794.1, from coordinate 1,667,810 downwards.
GTTCTCGGCGAGGATGACGTCGCCGCTGTCAACAGCGGCGCGGCGCTCCATCCCGGTGCCGATCAGCGGCGGCTCCGGTTTAAGCAACGGCACCGCCTGGCGCTGCATGTTTGAGCCCATCAGCGCCCGGTTGGCGTCATCGTGCTCGAGGAACGGGATCAGCGCCGTCGCCACCGACCAGATCTGGGTCGGCGAGACGTCCATCAGCTCGACTTCCTTTGGCGAGGCAGTCGCGTACTCCTGCTCGCCGGCGCGGACGAGGACCTGGGGTCCTTTCAATTTCTTCGTTTTCGGATCGACCTCGGCGTTCGCCTGGGCGATCACCTTGTCCTCCTCCTGGGTTGCATCCAGGTGGACGATCTCATCGCTGACGACGCCGTCCTTGACCAATAGGTAGGGGGTCGTGACAAAGCCGTGTTCAGAGATCTGTGCGTAGGAGGAGAGCGAACCGATCAGGCCGATGTTCGGCCCCTCCGGCGTCTCGATCGGGCACATGCGGCCATAGTGGGTCGGGTGCACGTCGCGCACCTCGATCGGGGCCCGCTCGCGGGTCAGCCCGCCCGCACCGAGCGCCGAGAGCCGGCGCCTGTGGGTGAGCCCGTCGAGGCTGTTGGTCTGGCTCATGAACTGCGAGAGCTGCGAGGAGCCGAAGAACTCCTTCTGCGCCGCCACAACTGGGCGAATGTTGATGATCGTCTGCGGCGTAATTGCGTCAGCGTCTTCGGTGGTCAAGCGCTCACGGACAACGCGCTCCATCCGGTAGAGGCCGATGCGGAACGCCTCCTGGATCAGCTCGCCGACCGTGCGTAGACGGCGGTTGCCGAAGTGCTCGTACTCGTCGAGGTGCTCGGCGACCGGCTCGCGCGGATAGGTGATCGCCTCCGCGGCATAGTCTTTGATCGGGTGCTCCTCGTCGATCTCCTCGGGGATCCCGAGCAGCTTCGGCAGGCTCACCAGCTCCTTAATCAGGGCGATGATGTCGTCGTGGGTGAGGACCCGGTTGTCGAGGTCGATGTCGAGATCGAGCCGGGCATTCAGCTTGTAGCGACCGACCCGAGTCAGGTCATAGCGCTTGGGGTCGAAGAAGAGCTGCTCGAGCAGTGCTTTGGCGGCGTCAACTGACGGCGGCTCGCCGGGACGCTGCTTTTTGAATAGCTCGATTAGCGCGCCTTCTTCGGTGCGCGTCGCCTCAGTGTCGGACTCGATCGTGTGCCTGAGGTAGACCGAGTTGTCGAACATCTTGAGGATCTGCTCGTCCTCGACGTAGCCCATCGCGCGCAGCAGCACCGTGACCGGCAGTTTGCGCTTGCGGTCGATGCGGACGAAGACTTTTCCTTTTTTGTCGACTTCGAGCTCCAGCCAGGAGCCGCGGGCCGGCATCAGGTTGGCGATAAAGACCTGTTTTTCAGGATCCTTCGGCGCCATCACGTAGGCACCGGGGGAGCGCACCAACTGGGTGACAACGACACGCTCGGTGCCGTTGATGATGAAGGTGCCACGGTCGGTCATCCACGGGAAGTCGCCCATGAAGACGGCCTGCTCACGGATCTCGCCGGTCTCCTTGTTCTGGAAAGCGACGGTCGCGGTCAGCGGCCGCGAGTAGGTCATGTCCTTCTCGCGGCACTCCTCGATCGTGTGTGGTGGGTCCTCGAACTTGAACTCGCCAAAGACGATGGCGAGATTCCCCGTGTAATCCTCAATCGGGGATATGTCGTCAATCGTCTCTCGCAGTCCGCCCGCCTTGGGATCCGTCAGCTCTTCAAACGAGCGACGTTGAATATCGATCAGGTGGGGGACTTCAAGGGGATTCTGTAGTCGGGAGAAACTCCTACGGGTTACGGGGGCAGCGTTGGAACGTGCCAAGTCGGCGACTCCTCAGACGGTCAGAGGGACGTGGATACAGCGCAGGTATGGGCAGGGGGTGACAACAGGCGCGCGACCACGAAAAATAACACACTCGCGTGATCGGCTTGCGATTCAACCGTGCCCACGGCCGAATCCCGCATTGTAGCGCGTTATTTCAGCTCTACGGTCGCGCCGGCCTCCTCGAGTTCCCCTTTGATTTTCTCGGCTTCATCGCGCTCGATGCCCTCTTTAATTGCTTTCGGGGCCTCGTCGACGATCGCCTTTGCCTCTTTCAGGCCAAGGCCGGTCGCGGAGCGCACAACCTTGATCACCGGCACTTTCTGGCCGCCGACCTCGGTCAGCACCAGGTCTACCGTGGAGGACTCTTCGCCGCCACTATCGCCATCACCAGCGGGGGCGCCGGCGGCAGCCGGAGCAGCCGCAGCGACCGCGGTCGCGGAAACGCCGAACTCCTCCTCGAGCGCTTTGATTCGCTCGGAGAGCTCGAGCACCGAGATGCCTTTCAGCTCCTCGATCCAATCCTCAGTTTTGACTTTCGTTGCCATTAGGCGTCTTTCTCCTTTTGTTCTTGAAGCTGCTGAAGTTGGTTTGCGAGTCCTCCGACCATCGAGCCGAGTCCGCGGACCAGACCGGTCAGCGGGCTGGCAACAACACCGGCGAGCTGGCCGTCGAGCACTTCGCGGGCCGGCAGGCGGGCGATCGACTTGAACTTTTCCTCGTCGAGCCCGAGGTCGCCCATGAAGCCGCCCTTGAAGGTGAGGACTTCGTGCTCTTTGTTGAAAGTCGAGATCGCCTTCGCCGCCTGGGCGGTGTCGCCGCGGACGAAGGTCAGCGCGGTCGGCCCTTGCAACAGATCGCCGAGGCGGTCCTCGCCGGCCTGCTCGGCCGCTCGTTTGGTCAGCCGGTTCTTGACGATGCGAAAGCTGGCGTTGGCTTCGCGCAGTTTGCCGCGCAGTTCAGCCGCCTGAGGGACGCTGATGCCCCTGTAGTCAACCGCGAAGATCGCTTCGGCGCCCTCAATTTGGGCGGCGATCTCCTCAATTGCTTGTGCCTTTTCGTCTCGGTTCATCGTTCGCCTGCACCGGGCTTCTGGCTGTTGCCTGCCGGTGGTCTAGGGGTCGCGCGGCGGGGGAGTCTACGCGGTCGCCGGCTCCGCTGCGGGCTCGGCCGTTTCGCCGGCTGCCTCGCGTTCGCCGGTCTTGCCGGCGTCGACTCGGATTCCGGGGCCCATCGTCGTCGTCAGCGTCGCCGAGAGGATGTATTTGCCCTTCGAGGAGGACGGTTTGGCGCGGACGACCTCGTCGATCACCGCGAGACAGTTGTCGAGCAGTTTCTGTGCATCGAAGCTGGCCTTGCCGATCGCGAGGTGGATGATCGCCTGGCGGTCGGTCCGGTACTCGATCTTGCCGGCCTTGGACTCGGTCACGGCTCTCTCGATGTCGTCGGTGACGGTGCCCACCTTCGGGTTCGGCATCAGGCCCTGGGGGCCGAGCACGCGGCCGAGCTGGCCGACCGCTTTCATCATGTCCGGGGTTGAGATCGCGACTTCGAAATCGGTCCAACCCTCCTGGACTTTCTCGACCAGCTCCTGACCTCCGACGACGTCGGCGCCCGCCGCCTCGGCGTCGCGCGCCTGCTGGCCTTCGGCGAAGACGGCGACGGTCACGTCTTTGCCCAGCCCGTGTGGGAGGGCGAGGGTGCCACGCAGCTGCTCCTCGGCGTGACGGACGTTGACGCCAAGCCGCAGATGCAGCTCAACCGTCTCGTCAAAGCCGGCGCTTGCCGTCTCCTTGATCAGCGAGATCGCCTCGGCCGGCGAATATTCCTGCTCGCGCTGGACTTTGCCGAGCTGTTTGCGGTAGCGCTTGCCGTGAGCCATGGTTATTTGACGTCCACGCCCATCGAGCGGGCGGTGCCGGCGATGATCTTCGAGGCAGCGTCGAGGTCGTTGGCATTGAGGTCGGGCATCTTGCGCTCGGCGATCTGGCGGATCTGCTCCGGTGAGATCGTGCCGACTTTGTTCACGTGCGGCTCGCCCGAGCCCTTTTTGATCCCGATCGCCTCGCGGATCAGCACCGCCGCCGGCGGCGTCTTGGTTATGAAGCTGAAGGAGCGGTCCTCGTAGACGGTGATCTCGACCGGGATGATCGTCCCGCCCTCGCTCTGGGTCTGAGCGTTGAAGGCTTTGCAGAACTCCATGATGTTGACGCCGTGCTGGCCCAGCGCCGGGCCGACCGGCGGCGCCGGGTTGGCGTTGCCTGCCTGGATCTGCAGCTTGATGAGAGTTAAGACTTTTTTGGCCATTGGGATCGGAGAGGGTAGCGGTCTGGGCTAGATCTTCTTGACTTGGTCGTAATTGACCTCGACCGGGGTCTCGCGGCCGAAGATCGAGACCAGCACCTTGAGTTTGGCGGCGTCCTCGTTGATCTCGGCGATCTCGCCGGAGAAATCGGAAAGCGGGCCGGAGATGACCTTGACCGACTCGCCGATCGAGAACTGGGCCTGGGTGCGGGGACGCTCGGCGGTCTCGCGGTGCAAGAGGCGGTCGACCTCCGGTTTGGAGAGCGGCACCGGCTTGTTGCGGGCGCCGACAAAGCCGGTCACGCCGGGGGTGTTCTTGACCAGGCCCCAAGCGTCGTCGGTCATCTCCATATTGACCAGGACGTAGCCGGGCATCGTCCGTTTCTCTTTCGATTCTTTCTGGCCTTCTTTGTTGACCTCCATCACCTGCTCGGTCGGCACCACGACCTGGCGCACGTTGCGGTTCTGGGCCATCGTCTGCACCCGGTGCTCGAGATTGTGCTTGACCTTGTTCTCGTGCCCGGAGTAGGTGTTAATCACGTACCAGCGATACATCTAGAGGTTGCCTTTGTCTTGGGATCCCGCTAAAGGATCTGCTTGATGAGGAAGCTGAAGGCGCTGTCGAGAGCGCCGAGGTAAGTGCCGGCAACGGCGACGAAGATGATCGTTACTGCGGTCGCCTGCACAAGGGTTTCGCGGTCGGGCCACTGGACTTTGCGCAGCTCGGCCCAGCAGGAAACGAGGAAGCCGATGACGCCGCCGCGCTGGCGCTTCTCCGCCTGCGCCTGTTTCTGGCGCTTGGCAACCTGGTCGCGCTCCTTGCGCTTCTGGTCCTCACGCAGCTGCTTTTCAGCCTGTTTGACCGCTTTGGCTTCGGCCCGACGCTCGCTGCGACCTTTGGGCGCATCCGGCGTTTCCAGATCCGCTTCCGGCGCGCCGGCCGCGATCCCGGCCTCGACCGCTTCGATCTCGGCGACGTCGCCGGAGACGCCGACCTGGGTGTCGTGCTGGGCGCGCGCGTCGGACTTGCGCTTATCGCCGGAGCCGGAGCGTTGTTTCTGCTCTTCGGCTTCGCGGGCGCGTTTCTCCGCCTTGCGCTGTGCGCGCGTTTTCGCCATGAGCCGTTACCTGGTCTCCTTGTGCGCCGTGTGGCGGCTGCACCAGCGGCAGTACTTGCGCAGCTCAATTCGGTCCGGCGAATTTCGCCGCGACTTGTTGGTCTGATAATTGCGCCGCTTGCACTCTTCGCAAGCCAGCGTCACCGCAATGCGGACATCTCCGCGAGCCATGTTCTCCTCGTTGCCGAACGACGCCGTTACAAGAGAAAACCCCGGGCCGAAGCGCGAGGCTGTCGCGAAGGATAGCGCTATGCGGCCCTTGGGGGCGGCGCCCCCACTGAGCTCAGAGACCGAGGGTTTTGGCGATGATCGTGCGCTGGATCTCGGAGGTGCCGCCGTAAATGGTCGAGACCATCGTCGTGCGCACGAGGCGCTCCATGTCGTACTCGGAGGAGTAGCCGTAGCCGCCCATCAGCTGCATGCCTTCGACGGCGATGCGTTTGGCGACCTCGGTCACGTGCAGCTTCACCATCGAGGCCTCGCGCGGCAGCATGCGCCCGGGGTCCTCGTCGGTCAGGCTGGCAACCCAGCGGGTCATGAGGCGGGCCGACTCGAGCTCCGTCGCCATATCGGCGAGGCGATGCTGGAGCGCCTGGAAGGACCCGATCGGGCGACCGAACTGCTTGCGCTCCTTGACATAGGCGAGCGCGTCGTCGAAGGCGCGCTGGGCGATGCCGAGCATCGTCGCGGCAAGGATCAGCCGCTCGACATTGAGGCCGGCCATCAGCTGGGTCCAGGCCTGGTCGACCTCGCCGAGCAGGGCGTCGGCGGGCGCCTCGACGTCGGTCAGGTAGAGAGTGTTGGTCTCGGTGCCGCCCATCGTCTTGATCGGGACGATCTCGAGGCCTTTGGTTTCGCGCGGCAGCCAGATCATCGAGAGGCCCTGGTGCTTGGACTCACCCTTGGTCGTGCGACAGACGACGAGGATGTGGTCGGCGATGTGGGCGTTGGAGATGAAGACCTTCTGGCCGTTGAGGACGAAGCCGCCGTCGACCTGCTCGGCCGAGGTGGTGAGGGCGCCGACGTCGGAACCCGCCTCGGGCTCGGTCATCGCGATCGCCTCGACCGCGCCGGCAGCGATCCCGCCGAGGATCTTCCGCTTCTGTTCGTCGGTACCGAAGCGCTGGGTAGCACCGGCGACGATCAGCGTCGTCGCGTAACCGCCGATCGGGGCCAGTCCTCGGGAAGACTCCTCCATGAAGAGGCAGGCGTCGAGCATCGAGCCGCCCGAGCCGCCGTACTCCTCCGGGATCGTCACCCCGAGCCAGCCGAGCTCTGCCATCTGCTTGTAGATGGAGTCGGCATGGTGCAACTCATAGCCGTTGGTGAGCCGCTCGCGTTGCTCCTGCGTGCCGCACTCGCGCTCGCAGAAGTCGCGGATCGCGGCGACGAAATCGTCTTGTTCGTCGGTCAGGGAGAAATCCATGGCCGGGCAGGCTATCGATCGGCCGGCGGTCCTGGCTGCCTGGCCAAAAGCGAACGCGCGAAGCCCGGAACGAGACTCGAACTCGTGACCCCTTCCTTACCATGGAAGTGCTCTACCAACTGAGCTATCCGGGCGGAACGATCAACTTTAGCGGTGCGCTGCTCAAGCGGCGTCACCGAACGCGACGCGGCGGGCGTCTGTAGCTCCGAGGTAGGGGGTGAGGACGAACTGGACCGCCTCGGACGCGATTGCCGGCAGGTCGTCCTGCTGGTCGAAGTTGAGGCGCTGGGCGACCAGCATCGCAACGCCGCCGACCATCGTCTTCTCGGTGATCGCCGGCAGATACTCGCCCTCCAAGCGCTCTTGACGACCGGGCCTCAGGGCGTCGGCAAAGTGCTCAACCATGCGGTCGTAGCGAGCGAAGCCGGCTCTGCCCCCCGCCATCGCCTCGTTGGTCAGCACCTGAGCCGCCGCCGGCTCCGCGGCCGCGAAAGCGAGCGCGGCACGGATGCCGGCCGCAACCTTGGCTGGCCACCCTGCCTCGGAAACACAGGCGGTCTCAATGCAAATCTGGAGACGGGCGAGAGCAGGCTCGAAGGCGCTTGCGAAGTCGTCAGGCTGCCGCGCCTCGTCCATTCCCCACGCCGCAGCCGTTTGCGCCTATTTACGCCCCCGCCCGCCGCCGCACTCAGGCCGCATCACCGGGTTGGCATTGAACCGCTTGCCGTTTTGTCCTTCGAAGACCACATTGGCCTTATTGGTCGAGCCACAGAGGTTGCGACTGTTGATGATCAGGCCCTTTTTGGCCCCCTGCATGCGCAAGAGGACTTTGGAGAGCGGGGCGTCAGGTGAGTCTTCAAGCGTCGCCCTGATCCCGCCGTGGGCTGAGTCGATTCTGACCGAGACCTCGATGTCGACCAGGCCATGCAGGTCAAAGAGGAGGTCGGGCAGCTTGTGGTTAGAGGAGCGCAGGTAGACGGGTCCTTCGAGTGGCGTATCAAGCAACGGGGTCCAGGCTTTGATGTAGCCGTATTGGGATCTCTCTGGGCATTGCTTGGCTGCGAACTGCACTCGGGTGCAGATCGTTTTGATGTGGGCCTGGTCGAGGAATGCAGAACGCGGTAGGCGAACTACGAGGCCTTTGATGTTGGCATCGCCCGCTTTAGGCGTGTAGAGGGCCTCAAGTCCTGGGTGGCCTCCTCTTTTCGTGCCGCCTTTGAGGTTCAAGGCAAGCTTCGGCTTAAAGCCCAAGTTCAGGCAGTTTGCAGCTTGGTAGCGAGTTGAGAGATCTACCGGTTTGTCATCTGCTGGATTAAAGACGTCAAGGTAGGAGCCAAAGAGCCTTGCTTTGGCGCTTGATTCATCGCAGCTCGTCGGGTTTAAGGTGAAGTTGGGCCGATCCACGTAGACGCGCAGATCCCTCAGCTTCAAGACGATGCCCTTGAGGATGTGGGGGATCGGTTCTGAGTTGGCTCCGTCTACTTCCACTTCTGCGGTTTTGGAGTTGAGGTTTAGCGCCAGTTGGACGACCACAGTTCCGGCGTCAAAGGGACCGGCCACCGCTGGGGTCACCGAGATCACGCTGAGTGGATCGCCGTGAAAGGGGCCTCCCAGGTAGATCTGGCCGCCGACGTAGGTGAGCGCCCCGCCGACTCCCGCTCCGGCCAGGGTGTGGCCGATCAAGCTGTTTTGCGGACAAGAGGGGCTTGCAAGCTCTTGGCGACCGGTCTTGGTCCTGGCGAGCGAGATAGCCACGTCTGGGCATTTGCTCACTCCCGCCAGCGATCCGAGCTCCCCGGGGGGCAAGATCGAGGAGAACTTGGTCATGTCCTGTTCTCCGTCTTCTCTGATCAAGCGCATGTTGAAGGGACTAAAGGAGCCGGCGTTGTTGTTGATCGCTCCGGCTTGGAAGCGTGGATTGAAGGGCGGGATGCCCCCCGGTGGGCAGGCGCCGCCGCCCTTGCCTTGGGTGATCTGAAAGTCAGAGGTCACCGTTCTCGGGTTGGTGGGGTCTGAGCGGGGGTAGAGCTTTGCCTCGGTGGTGTAGGTGCCACAGGTGGCGGGGCTCACCAGCGGCGCCCTTTGTCCCTCGCGCAGATGGGCGTTGAAGTGCCCGAGCGGGAACTGGGGGATGTCGTCAAGGGTGACAACGAGCCTTCCCGTTTTGGGATCGGGTTCGATTAGGGCCGGCAGCTTCGCGATCGCCCCCAGGTTGGGGTTCTTGAGAACGAAGTAGGAGGCGATCAAGCTGTCAAAGGGGTTCTCTGCTCCCGGCGTGCTCGTCGCCGGATCGTCTTGGGTAGCCAAGAAGATCGAGCCATCGAGACCTTCTGCGACGATCGGCAAGTCGGCGTGCAAGGTGCCTACCTTTGAGGAGTTGGGACAGCCTTCCCCAGGAGCGGAGTTAAGCGTCTCGCGCTGGAAGTCTGCCGGCGTGCAGACGCCGAGGCCTTCGCCGACTGAGGGGTTGATCGTTACCCCTTCAGGCAAGGTGACGACGGCTTTTTTGGTTTCTGAGTTAGCCAGGCCGTCTTTGCTCTTTAGCCCTTCATCAGAGAAGTCGAGGTTGAAGTCAAGCCCGCTGCCGGTCTCGGCCTGATCGGTTGAGAGCTTTGAATCGAGCTTTGGCGCAAAGCCCAGTTTGCCGCAGCCGGTGAAGCCCTGGGGGATCGGCGGTTCTGAGTTGTCGTGGGTGAGGGAGCTGCCTTCATCCCAGACGCCCGGTTCTTCCCAGGGGTCGGCCCGATAGGTGGTGGCGGTTGGGCCGTCGCAGTTGCGCGGCAGGGTCAGGAAAGGCTTTTCTTCGGTTTGGACCGGGCAGGTCACTCCAAATTCGGGTGGGCTGGGAAGGAAGCCGGGGAATTCTTCGACTTCGCGTTCGCTCCCCTCCCCGCAAGCGCCGCGCACTTCATCATGGCCCGGATCTGCCGGGTTGCCCCACAGCTGCAACACCGAGCCGAAGGTGGTCGCCACCTGGGGGGTGTTGCCCAGCGTGGCTTCGACGTTGTTCTCGCCGCCCTGCTTGACGCCGATGTCGACGACAACCGGCACGAGCAAGACCTTGAAGCCGATCCTCACCACCACCCCGGGCGGGGGCTTTAAGTTATAGATCGAGTTCTGCACCCACAGGAAGGGCGCCTGGAGCTGATTTGAGACCAGGCCGACCGCCGTTTTGTCGGGGCAGCGCGAGTCGCCGCCGTATTGAATCGTGGCGAAGTCGGTGACCGAGCAGTAGGGGATCGCGCCGACGTCGCCGGTGAGCCCAGCCATCTGGGTGAAGATCGCGTCCTTTAGCTCACCGCCGGGGATCCATTCAAAGAAGGCCGGTTCGGTGTAGTTGAGGCCGAAGGAGGTCGTAAACGCAAAGGGGTGAGAGCCCGCCTGGGTGTCGGGGGTCCCGTCTTGGTTGGTAGCAGTGACGTCGAAGTTGTTGAGGCCAAAGGCGCCAGATGCCGCCGGGGCGGCGATCGCGCAGATCAGCAGGGCGGCGGTCGCGGCGATGCTGGCGAGCAGGGCGCTGCGGGAACGGTAGTTGGCGCTTTTATTCATCTTCTCGGTCTCCTTGTTGGCGGGCCATGCGGCGCTCGATTGCTTGCCTTCGCGCCTCATCGCCCCGCCCCCCGGTGAGAGCGCCTACAGCGCGCAGCGCTCTTGCCAATGCCCTTTGCCTTTCGCTCGAGGCGCTCTGCGCTGCGGCGCAGGCGCTTTGCCTGAGCGCCAGAGGCGGCCTTGCCCGCTTCGCTTCGCAGCTGCTTTGCCGCGCGCGAGAGCTTGGCGGCGCGCTTGGCCGCGCTTGAGCAATCGTGCCTTGGCTTGAGGTCCCCGGCACCTTTGAAGCCCGCACTTGCCGGAGTCGGGTCATTAGGTGCCGCCGGCGGGCTCTGGCAAGCGTCGCCGATGCAGGGGGTCGGCTGGCTCGGGGTGGGGAAGCCGCCGCCGATGCGGGCGTCATAGATATCGATCCCGCCGGGGTCTTGGGGATCGATGCTGGCGGCGGTTTCAAAGAAGACATCTGAGCCGTTGGGGGAGGCGTCCATGAAGGCAGAGCTCTTGGGGCTTTGCCCAGTCGAGATCAGGCTGAGGCAGCCACCGGGCTTTTGGCAATCGCCTGAGCCCTGCGCCTCCCACTCATAGACGTCTTGGGCGCCGTTGGTGTCCTCTGGCACCAGCGCGTCAAAGGCGTTAAAGAAAAGTCGGTTGCCATCGTCGGAGAGGACGTGGGAGGAGTAAGAGCTCTCTTCTTCGGTGGTTAGCCAGGCGGCCGCCCATCTGCTGAATTCACTTTTGAAGCCCTCGAGTTCGTCGATCACAGTGAAAGCCTTCCGCAGCGGTTGGCCGACCGGCCGGGCGCCGCTCGGGTTGCACGAGGGGCAGCTCAGCTGTTCGCCGTCGGCGTCATAGATATAGGCCTCCATGGCGGGTTTGCCGCTGAGCGCGTCGGTGTTGTCATAGCCGCTCAGGCTGCGGGTCGACTGAAAGGCGATGTGACGCCCGTCGGGCGTCACCCTGGCTGCGTGGTAAACCGGCTCGGCCCTGACGACGTCGACATCCGAAACTGCGAGCGTCGCGATGAAGCTGACCGCGCCTTCGTGGTAGAGGTAGAGGTTGGGTTCGCCGGCGCTGGCGCCGGTGTCGAGTGCTTCGTTGGAGGCGAAGTAGATATAGGAGAGGTCTTCGCTGGCGCCCGCCACCCCGTAGGCTTCGTCGGTGATCGTCGTCGTCGTTTCGCTGTCGACGTCGAACTCCTTCAGGCTGGCTTTGCCGCCGAAGAGGCTCCCTTCGGAGTAGAGCGCCTTTGAGCCGTCGGTGCTCGCGTTCCACCACTCGGCATTGGCGGCGGAGACGGGAATGGTCGTCGCGCCATCGAGGCGGACGTAGATCCGCCCATGGTCGGTGGCATCTGCAGCCGTCCAAAAGATCCGCGAGCCGTCGGCGGAGACGGTGTTGTGCCGACTGGGGGTCTGTCCGTCTCGGTAAAATCCGGAGTTCCTCACTCCGAGGGAGTTGCTTTCTGCCGCGCTGGCGGTACCGTCCGGCAGGATGCTGACCAGGTGCAGCTCTCCGCCGCTGAAGTCATAGAGCTGCCTGCTGATACCGCGCGGTTCTTCAGCCGAGGCGTCAGGCGTGAATTTGGCTCGCGCGGCGAAGACCGTGTGGGCGCCGTCGCGTGAGACGCCCTGAATTTCGGCGGCTTCCACCGCCCCATAGCCAAGGGTGTTGGGGGTGGGCGTGAGCGGGGGATTCACCGTGATCGTTTCCAGGCTGCCGTCGGTGTTGTCGCGCCGGTAGAAGTTCATGTAGCCGGCTTGGGCGTCGGGCATGAGCGGCGCTTTGTTGAAGTCCTCAAACCAACCGCTTGAGAGGTCTTCGTTGAAGTACTGGAAGTAGGGGTTGAATTCGATAAAGGGGACGAAGATCGGGTTGAAGACGGTCAGGCTCTGCGGGGGGTTGATCCCGTGGGTTATCCAGCCATCGGCCCCGCGGCTGGCGAGGTACTGGTTTGAGTAATGGCCGGACGGCTCATCGCCGAAGGAAAACAGCGAGGAGTAGGTGATTTTCTCGCCGTCTTGAGAGGCCTGGGTAAAGGCCGTGGCGGTGGCGGACCCCAAGCTGGGCGCGGTGCGAATCTCGCCGCCGTTTTTGTCGACCGGACTGACCATCTCATAGCCGCGGCAATCGGGCAGGGTGGCGGCAGGACCGGTGCGGAATTCCTGGTTAGGGCAGTCGGTGTTCGCCGGCAGGTGGGCGTAGGTAGTGAAGAGGTGGTCGGGCCCTTCGCTGGTGCCGATCGAGTTGGTGGCGATGACGCGGTAGTGGTAGGTGCTGGCGGGCTGCAGGGCGCTGAGGAAGGCGCTCACCGTGTGGTTGGCTTTATCTGAGCCGACGCCGCTTTGGGTGCTGCTGTTGCCGTAGGCGGTGGTCGGGCCCCATTCGAATTTGTAGGTGGTGGCGAAACCTTCTGGGTTGATCTGGGCGCTCAGCGAGGCCTCGGTGTAGGTGACCCCACCTGCCCACTGCCCGGCAATCGCCGGCGGGCTCAGGGTTTTGAAGGTCTGATCTTCGCCATTTGAGCTCTCTTCGGGGTTCTTGGCGATGAGGCGGAAGTGGTAGGTCGCGCCGAGGGTGAGGCCGCTGATGTCGGCTTTGACTGCGACGGGGGAGGTCCCGGTGCCGATTTCGGCCGGGGTCAGGTCGCAGGCCTGGCTTTGCCCGTAGGCGCTCGTCGTGCCGTATTCGAACTTGCATTCGCTCAGCAGGGCCCCGTCGGGGTTGACCGTGCCGTTGAGCGTGGCGGCGGTCTGGGCGATCTCCGTCGCCGAGCCGGTGGTTACCTCGGGGATCGTCGCCAGGGCACCGGCGAAGACTTCGAGGTTGGAACTGCTGCCCGTGCGCGAGACGTAGACGTCGCCGCCGCTGGCGCGCGCGGCGACGCCTTGGACGTTGCCGCCTGAGAGCGTGAAGCTGGAGACGCTCGTCGCGCTGGCGGCGCCGGAGGCGTCGAACTCCTTGACCCTGCCGCCGCTCGTCGCGGCGTAGACGTGACCGCTGCCCGGATCGACGCTCACGGTCGTGTTGGCATCTGTGGAGACGGTGTATTTGACTTCCCCGGTGCCGCTGTCGAGCTTTGAGATCGGGCCGCTGTATTGGGCGGCGAAGAGAAAGCCCACGCTCGAACCTGCGCCGGCGGCCAGGGTGCAGGGGTTGGTCGTCGAGCTGAAGTTGGCGGTGTTGTCGGCGTTTAGCGGCGGGTTGGCTGCCGGGACGAACTTGTGGATCCCGCTGCCGTAGTCACCGACGTAGAGGGCGCCGGTGGGATCGACGGCGACGCCGCAGGCTTCGGAGAAGTTGGTCGCCCCGGCCCCGGTCAGTTGACCCAGGTATTTGCCTTGCGAGGAGAAGATGTTGATCGCGTTCGGCGAGCTCTGGGTGACGTAGATGTCGCCGTCGGTCGCGGTGCCTGAGTTATCGACGGCGATCTGCGATTCGTTGGCCGAGGCGAAGCCGAGACCGTTTTGTGGCGTCTGGTCGCAGTCGGCGGGCACCGTGGCGCATTCGCCGTTGCCTTTGCCGTCGATCGCGTTGGTGCCGAGGCCTGAGAAGTTGGCGGCAGTTCCATCGGGGTTATAGCGCTTGATCGAGGGGGTGCCGCCCGCGTCCATGACGAGCACATCGCCGCTTGATTGGTCCACCGCGATCCCCCTGGCGCCGGAGAAGCTCGGCTGGGCGGCGGAGCCGAAGGCTTCTTTGAAGAGGTGGGTCTTGGTGGCTCCGGCAGAAGCGGCGAAGACGAGGACGGCGAGGACGGCGAGTGGCAGGGCGAGCCGCTTGAGCGCGGGCGCACTGCTCCCTGCGGCGCTACTCGAAGGCCCACGGGTGGCAGCGGCTCCACGCAAGAAGCGGCCGAGGCCCTTGGCCTGGCGCTTGGTCGATCCCGCGGTCGATGCCTTCTCGTGGCGTCTCACGTAGCTCTCTCCTTGTCCCTTGAGCCCCTTGCCGGCCGCTTCCCTGGCGGCCCTCCCGGGCTTCTTGATCTGTCCCTGTAGCTGTAAGAAACGCGGACATCCGTGTTTCTTGTCTGCTTCGGGCATTAAGACACACGTGTGTCTGGATGTCAAGGCCCGGGACTAGGCGCAGGCACCCTGACGCTGCCTGACCAAACAGATCAAGGACACAGGAAGCGCCGCGTGCTCTGCACGCAAGCGACCGAGGACGCAGATATGTGCCGGTCAGGCGGCGTCAGCCGCCGTTGTTGAGGCCGGCTACGGGAGTGCCGTAAACGACGTCAGTGCAAAGGAGCGGCTGGGGGTCGAACGTGTCGGCAAGCGCCCGTCCGGCCGGGGTGCCGTGGAGCACGGGCTCGGGCTTCACTTTGCTTTTCGGCGGAGTTGGAGGCCGCACGTAGTGGCCGGCCCCACACTGGACGACGAAGTCGCGAACGCCGTCGCGGGCGTCAATCGTGTCGTCGCCGCCGTTGCCGTAGAACTCGTCCTGGCCGGGCTGACCGAGCATCGCGTTGGGGCCGGAGTCGCCGATCAGGACGTCGTTGTCGAAGGAGCCCTCCATGTCCTCGTCGGAGGGGTCGAGATGGACCGGCATACAGCCTTTGCCGATCAGCACGTCGATCCAGGCTTTGTGCCGGGGGAAGGAGACGTAGAGCAGGCCTGGATGGGCCTGGGTCTCGGCAAAGGAGGCGTTGTCGCGGCCTTCGCCGCCGACGATCGCGCCGCCCGCACAGCCTCCGCCGGCAGCGATCAGGTCGCCGTCGCCTTCTCCATATAAGTAGGTCGGTCCGGGCAGGCCGCCGACGAGACCGTCGGAGCCATCGCCGCCATAGAGGCGGTCAGCGCCAGGGCCGGCCTGGAGCAGATCATCCTCGGGGCCGGCTTTGATCGTGTCGTTGCCAAAGCCGCCGGCGATGCGGATGTTGGCGGCGGCCTCGAGTGAGCCCTCGGCGCGGAAATTGTCGTTGCCGGGCCCGAGATCGGCCATAAGCCAGCGGGCCGGGCCGCCTGCCGCGCAAGCGACCTGCTTGGGGTCGTTACCGATCCGCGTGCAGCCGGCGCCGATCGCCACGCCCTTGGCGGCGCTGATGCCAAAGCTCTCCGTCACGGGATCGAAGGCGACGGTGAAATCGTCGGGCCCGCCACCGCCAATTATCTGCAGGCCCCCACCGCCCCCTTTGGTGCGGTCGAGCTGGACGTAGGCGGAGGCTTTGGGCGCCGCTTCTTTGCCGCAGGAGGTGGTGTTTTCTTTGGCCCCCTGACAACCGTCGCTGCCCTGGCCGCCAATCAATTCGTCGATCCCGCCGCCACCGAGCAGCGTGTCGTCGCCGGGACCGCCGTTGATCCGGTTGTCGCCCTTGTCGCCGATCAAGGTGTCGCGGAAGGCCGAGCCTTCGATGTCCTCGAGCCGGAAGAGGCGGTCGTGGCCGTCGCCGCGCGCTTTGTGCGCTTCCAGCGAGACCCAAACGCCGGATCCCTTACCACCGGCGACCGCGGTTGCGAAGGAGGCGATGTCGTCTTCCCCCGGACCGCCGTCCATGCGGTCGTAGCCGTAATCACCGTGGACGAGGTCAAAGCTGCCGGCGCCACCGTTGAGCGCGTCGATGCCGAGACTGCCGGCGACCTCGTCGAACTCGCCCGAGCCGCCCATCACCTTGTCGTCGCCAAGGTCGCCGATGACGCGGTCGGTCCCACCGCCGCCGTCAACTTCGTCGTTGCCGCGGCCGCCGTGGATCAGGTCATTGCCCGGCCCGCCGCAGAGCAGGTCGTTGCCGAGGCTGCCGAGGATTTCGTCGTCTCCCCCGTCACCCCAAATCACGTCGCGCTTGGGCGTGCCGTGAATCACGTCGTTGCCTTCGGTGCCGACGATCTTTGCCCGCCGACCATGGCAGCGCGGCACGTCTTCTTCTTCGGCCGGTGTGGCTGCAATGAAGACGATCACAGCCAACGCCGCCGCGGCAACGAGCGCGAGTCCCCTACCCAGAGCCTTCACCGCCTGAGCGTACCGATCCGACCCGGACGCGCCGATGCTGCGATGCCCAAATGGACCTCTAACCACTGGCGCGTCCCGGCGATGCGGTGGCGCATTCCTCAATCCTGGATCCGCAGGTCTCGGCGCCTGTACTCCAGGAGTGTCGCTACACGCTTGATCACGTCGCTTGGTTCGCGGTCAAGGCGGGGACCGGTGACCCGGGTCATCTCTATCCCCTTCAGCTTCAGGTTCTCCTGACGCAGGCGGTCGCGCTCGAAGGCCGCACGGCTGCCGTGGGTCTCGTAGACGTCAAGTTCGACGGCGAAACGCTCACGCTGCCAGTAGGCGTCCAACTGGTACTCGCCTTCATGGAAGTTCATTGAGGGGACAGGGAGGCCCGACCTCCTGACGAGATCCAGGAAGCGCCGCTCAAGCCGGGAGCGGATGAAGGCGGGCTCGTCGCGGTAGATGGCGAGGGCACGACGCAAGCGGCCGGAGCCAGCATGGCCTTTGGCGCGTTCAAGGAGCGCGTCAACCGCGTGCAGATCGAACAGACCGTGCTCTTCAGAGCGCTCGATGGCACGATCGAGGCGAGTGGATGAGGTGGCGGCGGCGAAATCGAGCAGAGTCCGAGGGACGGAAGTGACCGGTATGCGGTCGTAGACAGCGCGATCGTCATTAGAGAGGCGTGCGTAGTGAAGCCGTAAGTTGGGCTTTGTGTGGCGTCGCGTCGGAGCAGTGATGTCGAAGGTCGCAGGTCGGCTCTGAACGAGTCCCCAGAGCCATGCCGCGGATCCATGGCTGGCGAGGGCGTTCGGTGCGCAGGCGAGAACTGCGGCGAGGCAATGGCTGTGCCAGGTGAGGCTTCGGTGGCCGACGGCATAGACGCCGCGATGAAGTCGATGGAGACGTCCCGATCGGGTGTCCCGTGAGACCGCCACCCGGGAGTAGCCGATGCTCTCCAGCTGCCGAATCGAAACCACCCCGTACTGGCGCTCCGCCAAGTGCGCAAGCGGCCGGTGCGTTCGCTCCTTGTTGCGCATACGTATACAAGGAGCGAACGGGGGTCGATTCTCCCCTTTCCCTGCGCACGCAGCGCGTTATTCGAGGTTGATCATCACGTGCTTGATCTCGGTGTAGTCCTCCAGTGCATACATCGAGAGGTCCTTGCCGTAGCCGGATTCCTTGTAGCCGCCGTGGGGCATCTCGGAGACGAGCGGGATGTGGTCGTTGATCCAGACGCAGCCGAACTTGAGCGCGTTGGCGACGCGCATGGCGCGGCCGACGTCGCGCGTCCAGACCGATGAGGCGAGGCCGTATCGGGTGCCGTTGGCCCACTCGATCGCCTTTGCCTCGTCGCTGAACGGCTGCACGGTGATCACCGGGCCAAAGATCTCCTTCTGGATCATCTCGTCGTCCTGCTCGAGGCCGGCGACGACGGCCGGCTCGAGGAAGTAGCCGGGAAGATCGGGCTGTGAGCCGCCGGTGACCACCTCGGCGCCCGCCGGCTTCCGTTCGAGGAAGCCCTCGACCCGCTCGCGCTGTTGCTGGGAGTTGAGCGGGCCGAGGGTGGTATCGGCGCTGAGCGTGTCGCCCAGTACCAAGCCCTTCGCTTCACCAACGAGGCCGTTGACCACGTCGTCGTAAACGCCTTTCGCGGCGAGCACCCGGGTCGCCGCGGTGCAGTCCTGGCCGGCGTTGTAGTAACCGGTGCCGGCGATCGTCTCCATCGCGGTCTCCATATTGACGTCGTCAAAGATCACGACTGGGGCCTTGCCACCGAGCTCGAGGTGGACGCGCTTGAGCGTGTCGGCGGCGGCCTTGGCGATCCACTTGCCGGTCGGCGGCGAGCCGGTAAGGCTGACCATCTCGACGTCGGGGTGGGTAACCAGCTCGACCCCGGTCGGCTCGCCGTGGCCACCGATCGCGTTGAGGACGCCGGGCGGCAACAGGTCGGCGCACCACTCGGCGAAGAGCAGCGTGGTCAGCGGCGTGGTCTCGGCCGGCTTGAGCACAACCGTGTTGCCGGCGGCAAGCGCCGGGCCGATCTTCCAGATCGCCATCATCAGCGGGTAGTTCCAGGGGGTGATCTGGCCGACGACGCCGATCGGCTCGCGGCGGATGAAGGAGGTGTGGCCCTCCATGTACTCGCCGGCGGCGCGGCCCTCCATGCAGCGGGCGGCGCCGGCGAAGAAGCGCAGGTTGTCGGCCATCACCGGTACCTCGTCCTCGAGCACCGCGCCGCGCGGCTTGCCGGCATCGGCGGCCTCGAGGTCGGCGATCTGCTCGCCGCGCTCCTCGATCATGTCGGCGATCCGCAAGAGCGCCCGCGCCCGTTCTCCGGGCGGCGTCACCGCCCAGGCCTCGAAGGCACCCTTGGCGGCGGCGACCGCGGCATCGACGTCGGCCTTAGTCGAGAGCGGCGCCGCGGCGATCGCCTCGCCGGTCGCCGGGTTGACCACGTCCTCCATCCCGCCCTCGGCTGGCTCGACGGCTTTGCCGCCAATGAAGTTGCTCAGCTTCGTCTTCGTTGCCGCAGCCATTTAGCTGACCTCCGCTCTGTCTTCGATTTCAAGTGCTTTCTCGACCGGCATACAGGTCATTCCCACCGCCTCGGCAACCGCCGGATGGGTCACCTCACCAGCCGCGACGTTGACCCCGGGCCGCAGGCCAGGGTCACTGCGAATTGCCCCAGCGACGCCGCGGTCGGCGAGGGCGATCGCGTAAGGAAGCGTGGCGTTGGTCAGGGCGTGGGTGGAGGTAATCGGGACCGCGCCGGGCATGTTGGCGACGCAGTAGTGGGTGATGCCGTCGACCTCGAAGGTCGGGTCATGATGCGTAGTCGGGCGCGAGGTCTCAAAGCAGCCACCCTGATCGATCGCGACGTCAACCAGCACCGCGCCCGGCTTCATCAGCGCCAGCTGCTCGCGCCGCACTACATAAGGGGCACGCGCTCCGTGGACCAAAACCGCGCCGATTACGAGGTCGGCGCGGGGCAGCATCTCTTCAACCGCGAGCGTCGTCGCGTAGACGGTCGAACAGGCGCCGGAGAAGTCGACGTTGAGCTCGCGCAGGCGGTCGATCGATTTGTCGTAGACAAAGACATCGGCGCCCATCCCGATCGCGACAAAAGCCGCGTTCATTCCGACCACGCCGCCGCCGATCACGATCACGTTGGCCGCCGCCACCCCTGGCACCCCGCCAAGCAGGATGCCGCGTCCGCCAAGCGGCTTCTCCAACATGAAGGCGCCCGCCTGGGTGGCGATCTTGCCGGCGATCTCGCTCATCGGCGCCAGCAGTGGCAACCGCCCGCGCGCGTCCTCGACGGTCTCGTAGGCGATACAGGTGGCCCCACAGCCGCAGAGGCCGCGAGTCAGCTCCGGGTCGGGCGCAAGGTGCAGGTAGGTGAACAACAGCTGGCCCCGCCGCAGCATCTCGACCTCGGCCGCTTGCGGCTCCTTGACCTTGAGGATCATCCCGGCCTCAGCAAAGACGGTGGCGGCGTTGGGAACAATGCGCGCACCCTGCGACTCGAATTCGGCATCGGCGATCGCGCTGCCCTCGCCGGCCCCGGCCTCGATCAGGACGAGATGGCCGTGCTCGGCCATCTCCCGCACCCCGGCCGGGGTGATCGCGACTCGGTACTCGTCCGGCTTGATCTCCGTCGGGACTCCGACGATCATCGCCGGCTCAATTCCCGACCAGCTCGCGCGCCCGCAGCGCCAGCCAGAACTCGATCCGATCGTGGGCGCGGGAGAGGTCGCGCCCGGTCAGCTCTTCGACCTTGCGCATCCGGTAGCGCAGGGTGTGACGGTGGCAGTAGACCTCGCGTGCGGCGCGCTCCCACTGGCCGTTCTGCTCGATGAACGCCTCTAGCGAGCGCAACAGCTCACCGCCGTACTCCTCGTCCCCCTCCTGGATCGGACCGAGGACGCTGTCGCAATAGAGCGCCAATGCGTCGTCGTCCTGGATCGAAAGCAAGAGGGTGAAGGCGCCGAGGTCACGCCAGGAGGCCACCTCGGGCGCGCTGCCATTGTCCGAGAAGGCGGTCGCCTCCAGCGCACAGCGGGCCTCGTGGAAGGAGTGGCGCAGCTCCTCGGGCGGCGCCGGGCGGCTGGCGGCGGCGCGCACGGCGCCGCGCTCTTTGATCAGCGCCCGCCGCGCCTCGGAGGCCAGATCGACCGGGTCGCGATCGGCGGCATCAACGACCGCGCAGAGCAGCTCGCGACTGCCGCTGACATGAGGAGCGACGACCGCCGGGCAAGCGTCGGCGGCAAGCGCTCGCTCCAGCGCCGGCTCGGCGGCGGCAGGGTCGTCGAGGTCGAAGACGAGGACAGCGGCTTCATCGCCGATGCCGAAAGGCTCCAGCCGGCGCTGCAACTCGGAGGGGTCCAAACGACCGCCGAGGGCGCCGGCGAGAACGTCGCCAGCGAGGCGACGCTCGGTCTCGCGGGCGACGCGGCGGCGCATCAGCTCGAGCGCGACGACGGCGACGGCCTGCTGCAGAATCAGCCGCTCGAAATCGCCCAAACCGCCCGAGTCACGGACCATCACCACCCAGGCTTGGGGCGGGCCCCCACCCGGTGAAATCACCGGGTGGGCTAGAGCACGGCCCGCCACAGATGGATGAGTCGGCACAAAGGGATGGCCGTCGGCGAGGTGGGTCAGTGCTTCATCGCGGATCGCGTTAACCGCCTCGGCCGAGAGCTCACGACGAAAACCACGCCCAGCGAGTCGCTCGCCGCGGCTGTTGAGGATCGCCACCGTGCCGCCGACCGCGGAGGCGATCGTCGCCACGATCTCCTCCAGGCCGCGCTCTTCGAGGACCAGCCGCTCGAGCCGCCGCTGCACGGCGATGCCGCGCTGCAGTACCTCGTACTGCTCGTTGACGAGGCGAGCGAAGGCTTTCTCGGTGATCGCGATGAACGGGGTCGAGTAGGGCACCTCGAAGAGCGGGAAGTCCCGTTTCTTCGCCTCCTCGAGCAGCGCTTTCGGCATTTTTTTGTGGTTGAAGCCGGTGCCGAAGCCAAGCCCAGCGAGGTTGTTTTCAGTCAGGAGGCGGATGTAGGCGCGCTGCTTGGCGGCGCTGTCGAGCGGGATGCCGGTGGTCAGCATCAGCTCGCCGCCGGAAAGCCACGGAGTCGGATCCTCCAGCTCAGAGATATGGATCCAGCGCAGCGGAGACTCGGCTGCGCGCGTGCCAGCCGCAAGGTCGAGGCCGACCTCGTCGAGCAAGCTTTGGACGGTGAGCATCGCGGGGCCTATCTTCGGACCCGCTCCCAGGCGTCGGTGAGCACGCCGCGCAGCACGTCGTGGATTTCTTCGAATTGCTCCGTGTCAGCGATCAGCGGCGGCGCCAGCTGAATCACCGGGTCGCCGCGGTCATCGGCGCGGCAGATTAGGCCACGGCGGTAGAGCTCGCCGGAGAGGAAGCCGCGCAGCAGGTCCTCCGCCTCATCGTCGTCAAAGCCCTCTTTGGTCTCCTTGTCCTTGACCAGCTCGATCGCCTGGAAGTAACCGGCGCCGCGCACGTCGCCGACGATCGGCAGGTCGCGCAGGCTCTCCAGCATCTGGCGGAACTCACCCTCCTTGGCGAGTACATGGCCGCAGAGGTCCTCGCGCTCGAAGATGTCGAGGTTGGCCATCGCGATCGCCGCGGCAAGGGGATGGCCGGCGAAGGTAAAGCCGTGGGTGAAGGACTCCTTGCCCTGCATGAACGGCTCGGCAACCCGGTCGGAGACCACCATCGCCCCCATCGGCGCGTAGGCAGAGGTCAGCGCCTTAGCCATCGTGACGATGTCGGGCACGTAGCCGAAACGTTCGCAGCCGAAGTAGTGACCGAGGCGGCCCAAGGCGCAAATCACCTCGTCGGAAATCATCAGCACGTCGTAGCGGTCGCAGATCTCGCGCACCCGATCGAAATAGCCGTCGGGCGGGACGAAGCAGCCGCCGGCGTTCTGAACCGGCTCGACGATCACCGCGGCGACGGTCTCCGGCCCCTCGAAGACGATCCGCTCCTCGATCGCGTTCGCCGCCCAGAGCGGGTGGCGATCCTCGGGCCAGCGGTAGGTATTGGTGTTCGGCACGTGACAACCACCAGGGGTCAGCGGCTCAAAGGGGGCGCGCAGCTCGGTGATGCCGGTAGCTGAGAGGGCGCCGAGGGAAGTACCGTGGTAGGCAATCTCACGCGCGATCAGCTTGTGCTTCTGACCTTTGCCGTGGATGCGGTGGTAGTTGCGGGCCAGCTTCAGCGCTGACTCGACCGCCTCCGAGCCGCCGGAGGTGAAGAAAACGCGGTTGAGGTCGCCGGGAGCGAGCGAGGCGATCCGCGCCGCCAACTCGATTGCGCGAGGGTGCGCGTAGCTCCAGAGCGTGTAGAAATCGAGCTCCTCGACCTGGCGCGCCGCCGCCTCGCCGAGCTCGCTACGGCCGTGGCCTGCGTTGACGCAAAAGAGGGCGGAGAGGCCGTCGAGATAACGGTTGCCGTGATCGTCGTAGACGTAGCAACCCTCGCCGCGGGTGATGATCGGGATCTCGTGATTGGGGCCGTAGGAGCCCATCCGCGAGAAGTGCATCCACAGATGTCGCATGGCCAGCTCCTGGAGGCTGGTGTCGACCGCTCCGGATGCTTGGGACGCGATGGCCATGCAAATCTCCTTTCGCCCTACGACGTTCTGGACAAAGCTAACCCTATGAACTCTCGCATTCAAGTGTTCGTTCGGTCAAGCCAAACGAAATCTCTTGTACAGGACGGACAAAGTAGGCGAGGACATTTGGGACATTTGCCACTTGTGCAATGGAGAGCCTACGCCGTACCGTCGTAGTCATCATGGAGAGCGCGGCCGTGCCCACCCCCACTCCCGCATCGTCCCCGGTGCCAAGCAGCGGCGACAAGGGATTGAAGAAGAACGCAATCGGCTTCGTCTCCAGCGTCGTCATCGGCGTCGCCTCTACGGCACCCGGCTACAGCCTCGCCGCGACCCTCGGCTTCATCGCCGCCGCGGTCGCCTTGCAGTCGCCGGCGATCCTGCTGCTCGCCTTCGTCCCGATGTTCCTCGTCGCCGCCGGTTACTACTACATGAACAAAGCCGACCCCGACTGCGGCACCAGCTTCTCCTGGGTGACGAAGGCGATGGGACCGCAGCTTGGCTGGATCGCCGGCTGGACGATCGTCGTCGCCGACGTGATTGTGATGGCCAACCTGGCGCAGATCGCCGGCCTCTACACCTTTCTCCTCTTTGGTTGGGACTCAGCAGCGGCGTCCACTGCCGCGGTGACCGCGGTCGGCGTGCTCTGGATCGTGATCATGACTGCGATCGTGCTGATCGGAATCGAGCTGTCGGCACGCACCCAGGTCGGATTGCTGGCGGCGGAGATCATCACCCTGGCAGCCTTTGCGGTGGTCGCGCTGGTCAAGGTCTATTCCGGCGATGCCCTACCAGGCTCGATCGATCCGAGCCTCTCCTGGATCAACCCGTTCAGCCTCAGCCCGAGCGAGCTCTCCGCCGGCCTGCTCCTTGCCGTCTTCATCTACTGGGGGTGGGATACGACCGCAACCGTCAACGAGGAGACCGAGAACCCCGACGAGGCCCCTGGGCGGGCGACCGTGGTCAGCACCCTGATCCTGCTCGGCATCTACCTGATCGTCGCCGTCGCAGCCCAGGCCTATGCCGGCGTCGAACAACTGGTCGCCAATCAGGAAGAGGTGCTGAGCGCACTGGGCACGGAGGTGTTCGGCTCGCCGCTCGACAAGATCCTGATCATCGCCGTGCTCTCCTCCGCCGCGGCGTCGACCCAGACGACGATCCTGCCGACGGCGCGGACGACGCTTTCGATGGCCCGCGCGAACGCAATGCCAAAGAGCCTCGGCAAGGTCCATCCCCGCTTCCTCACCCCCCACGTCTCAACCCTAGCGATGGGCGCCGCCTCGGTCGTCTGGTACGTCGGCCTCACCCTGGTCAGCGAAGACATCCTCTTCGACTCGCTGGCGGCGCTGGGGCTGATGATCTCCTTCTACATCGGTCTCACCGGCCTCGCCTGCGCGATCTATTACCGGCACGAGCTTCTGCGCAGCGTCAAGAACTTCTTCTTCGTCGGCGTCGGCCCCGCCGTCGGCGCTGCGATCCTCTTCTATCTGCTGATCAAGAACGGGATCGAACTCTCCGATCCAGCCAACTCCGAATCGGGCAACTCCTGGTTCGGTATAGGACCGCCGCTCGTGATCGCGATCTTCTTCCTCGTCCTCGGCTTCATCCTGATGGCGGTGCAGTGGAGGACCATGCCGGAGTTCTTCCGCAAGCGAACCGAGGTTGCCCCGGAGGGCTTCCTCGAGGGCGAATCTGAACCGACGAGCGGCGGCATCGCCTCCGGAGGTGAAAACTGAGATGGGCCAGATCGTGGTCGGCTACGACGGATCGGATTGCGGCAAGGCGGCACTCGAAGAGGCCGTCGAGTTGGCAAAGAGCCTTGGCGACAAGGTCGTGCTCGCCTTCGGCTATGCCCCGCCCGGCATCTGGGGCGGTGAGATCGCCGAACACGAGGAGGCGATCGAGGAATTCGGCGAGAAGGTGATGAATGAGGGCCAGCGCCAGGCGGAAGCCGGCGGAGTCGAGACCGAGGTTGCACTGGTCCCTAAGCGCGGCCCGGAGGCGCTGATCGACGTGGCCAAGGAGCGAGGGGCGCGCATGATCGTCGTCGGTGGACAGGGCGAAGCGCCGCTGAAAGGCGCGATCCTCGGCTCGACCCCCTACAGGCTGCTGCATCAGACCGAGCGGCCTGTACTCGTGGTTCCTACGCCGCGGTAGAGAGGGTGGGGTGTCCTCGCTCCGACTCGCGGGCTTCGCCCGCTCTGAGTATCCGCCGGTTCGAGGACACCCCACCCTCTCTACCGGCCGATGTGAAAGCCGATCAGCTTGGGAATCTTGGTTACAACCTCGGTGACGGGTTTCGGCCTTCGACCTGAAAGCTCGGCGTTCTCTTTGCTGACGAGGGCTCGGCGGATGGTCTCTCCTCCTAGCCAGTGGAAGGGTTCCGGGGGAACGCGTTGGGGTGCCGGGTCGACGAACGGTAGGCGGGAGTAGTCGTCGCGACGGTCCAGGGCCAGAGAGGCGAGGACTCGGCCGACCATGTGGGATGGACCGACGCCGTTGCCGGTGTAGCCGGCGGCGGCAAAGGCGCTGCCGCCACGCAACGGCATGACGATCGGCAGGTGGGTCGGAGACGCGTCTATCGGCCCGCCCCAGGCGTGGGTGATGCGGCGACCGGCGAGGCCGGGGAAGTACTCGCGCAGGCGGGCGGCGGTCGCCGAGATGACTTCCGGGTCGAGCTCGGAGCGGCCCCGCATGCGCGCGCCCATCGTTATCCGACCCCCGCCCCAGCCGAAGGCGATCCGCCCGTCCGGGGTGGTGCGGAAGTAGTCGATCAGGGCGCGGCTGTCCGTAATGCACTCGCCGCCGGTCCAGCCGATCTCCTCGAGCAGCTCGGGAACCGGCTCGGTAAGGACGATGTGGGAGGAGGTGACGGTAAGCGCGTCGCGCAGCGGCGCGCCGGGCGCCTTCGCCGCGCCGCCGATGGCGACTATCGCAGCACCGGCGAGCACCGTGCCGTACTCGGTCTCAGCGATCATCCCACCACCTCCAGCCCGATGTTGGACAGTTTTACCCCCTATAGGGGGTACAAACCTCCAATCGGCGGATAGGCGGCGCACTGGCGAGCGCTCATGTATCTCGACCCCCGCGGCGAGCAGGCGATCGCGCAAGCCGAGCGCAAGCCGCGCCGGCTGCACCGTCGCCGCATCGGGATAGAAGGCGCCGCCGCGGAAGGCCGGCGAGGCGCAGCGCTCGGCGACCTCGACGCGCCCCAGAGCCTGCCCAGCATTCTCATCTCCTAGCTCGGCGCAGACCGCCAGCGCCTCGTCCCAAACCCCATCGTGAGCGGGTGCGGTCGAGACCTGCAGGTAGCCGCCGCGGCGAAACCAGGCATCGACCCCCTGCTCGCGGCAGAATGATTCGACTCCAGCGATCGCGTCACGCGCCGCGTGCGCAACAGCGAGACCCCTGGCATCCCCCCACCGCTCCCGCATGTTGGGCAGCGAGAACCACATCACGTTGCAGAAACCCCCATTCCGCCCGCTGGGGCCGAAGCCACACACGTCACCCTCGAGCAAAACGACGCTCGCCTCAGGCTCGAGCTGCTTTACCTGCCAAGCAGCCCACATCCCGGTGTACCCCCCACCGACGACGACCACATCAGCGCTCACGCTCCCAACCAGCTCCGGTACCGGGGTTACGTCTCCCGCCTCCTCCAACCAATAGCCGTGGCGAGTGTGCTTCATGGGAATGGCGAGTCTCGCACGCGCTAGTGAAGAAGGACGGGGGTGCCCCTCGAACCGGCGGATACTCAGAGCGGGCGAAGCCCGCGAGTCGGGGCGAGGGGCACCCCCGTCCTTCTTCGTAGACTCCCGTCAATGGCAACCTTCGATCTGCTCGCCGGCCTGCCCCTGGAGATCGAGGGCTACGAGCTACAGCCGCTCGAGTACCAGATGCCGGGCTTCGAACGCCTCTCGACCGTGATCCACCTTTGGGGCGGTGGCGAGGACGGCCTCGGCGAGGACGTCACCTATGACGCCCTCGACCACGTCGCCCTCCAAGACGCCGGTGCGGTCCTCGACCTGACCGGCTACGCAAGCCTGGATGAGTTCTGCGACTTCATCGGCGGCGTCGACACCTTTCCCACCGAGCCGCAGCGCGACGTCTCGCGCCGCTACCGGCGCTGGGCCTTCGAGTCGGCGGCGCTGGACCTGGCCCTGCGCCAGGCTGGCACCAGCATCGCCAAGGCCCTGAGGCGGGAGCCGCAGCCAGTCACCTTCGTCTGCTCGATGCGGCTCGCCGGCGGGCCCGACGAGCCCTCGTCGATCGAGACCCTGCGACGCAAGCTCGATCCATACCCCAGCCTGCGCTTCAAGCTCGACCCGACCAACGATTGGACCGACGAGCTAATCGCCGCGCTGGTCGAAACCGGCGCCATCGATTCGCTCGACCTCAAGGGCTTCTACAAAGGGACGGTGGTCGACGTTGAAACCGATCCGGAGCTGTACGGGAAATTGATCGAGGCCTTCCCCGACGCCTGGCTCGAGGACCCCGACGTCAACGACGAGACCCGACCGCTGCTGGAGCCGGTTCGCGACCGCCTCACTTGGGACGCGCCAATCCACTCGATCGCCGACATCGAGGCGCTGCCCTGGCGGCCGCGGATGGTCAACGTCAAGCCCTCCCGGATCGGCGGCCTGCGCGACCTCTGCGATACCTACGACTACTGCGACGAACAGGGGATCGGCGCCTACGGCGGCGGCCAGTGGGAGCTCGGCCCAGGCCGCGGCCAGATTCAGGTCCTCGCCTCGCTTTTCCATCCCGACACGCCCAACGACACGGCGCCGCGTGGCTACAACGAATCCCCTCCACCGGCGGGGCTAGCGACAAGTCCGCTCCTGCCAAAACTGACGCCCACCGGTTTCCGCTGGGCCGACTGAAAGGAAGAAATGCCCGAGAAAAGCTTCCCCGCCGCCCTCAATGAGCAGATCGCCAACGAGTTCGCCGCTTCCCAACAGTACGTCGGGATGGCGGTCTACTACGACGCAGAAACGCTACCTCGCCTCGCCGCCTTCTTCTACCGGCAGGCGCTGGAGGAGCGCGAGCACGCGATGATGATGGTCCAGTACCTGCTCGACGTCGGCGAGGAGGTCCACATCCCGGACATCAATGCGCAGGAGACGAGCTACTCGGACGGGACGACGCCGGTAAAGAAGGCACTGGAGCAAGAGAAGCGAGTCGGCGAGGAGATCTTCGCCCTGTTCGAGCTGGCGCGCGAGGTCAAGGACTACCGCGCCGAGCAGTTCATGCAGTGGTTCGTCAAGGAGCAGGTCGAGGAGGTTGCGCTGATGGGCGACCTGCTGAATGTGGTCGAGCGTTCGAAGGAGAACCTGCTGCTGGCCGAGGACTACATCGCGCGGGAGAGCCCCGGCGAGGGTGACAGCGACGCGACCAAGCCACCCGCTGCGGGTTCAGGGGGATAGGAGAGGGCGGCGGGGGTCGCCTCGCCGCCCTCAGCCCAGCCAACCGGCTTTTTTGCGCATAGCCGTGATCCTTCGGAACTCGGCTATGTCCTCGCGTAGAGCTGCTGGAGCTGGGGCCGGGAGGAAGCGAGCGGGGAGCGGGGACTCGACTGCTCCGTTCTCGCTCTTGGTCACCCGGTAAGCGCGGGCGCCACGCTGGGCGGTTACCGCGGATGGCGGGCCGCTGCCCTCCCAGATCAGGCCGGCGTAGTCGTCTAGGCCGTAGCCGCCGGGCATGCCGTTGCTGACGGCGTCCAGGTAGGCGGCGCGACGGTCCGGTTCGTTGTTGTAGTGGACACAGAGGCTGCCGCCGAGCAGGCCGAGGCCGGCGCCGGGCAACGGTTTGCCCGACGACTTGGTGATGCCAGCCTCAAACCAGCACATCGCCCCGGCACTCTGGCCAGCGAGGATGACTCCCTGTCGCCAGGCAAGACTGAGGATCGCACTCAGTTCGTGTGCTTCCCAGACCGCGAGCAGGTTGAGCAGGCTGCCGCCGCCGACGTAGATCAGGTCCTGCTCGAGGATGTGGTCACGCAGCTCCATCGGCTTGCTACCGAGGCGGAAGAGCGAGAGGTCAGAGACGTCGCAGGAGCGCTCACCGAAGGCGGAGTAGAAGCGGCCGATCTGCTCGGAGGTGTCGCCGCTGGCGGTCGGCAGGATGCAGATCCGCGGCCGGCCGCCAGCTCGCGTCGTCGCCAGCCGCAACATCAGCTCGCAGACCGCACGGTCTGCAGGGCGCGAGGTGAAGTCGTGTCCGCCCAGGGCGAGTACGCGGCTGATCATCCGACCGCGGTCGTCTTTTGCGTCGCATAGGGATACAAACGACGACCGCGGTTCATCAAACTGCCGCGGCGGTCGACATGGCCTCCGGAAGCGGAATCAGCGGAGGCGGTCCAGGATCGCCCAGATAGGCGGTGGCGATCCCCATCTCCTCCACCTGCTCGTCGACCGCGTCGAGCCGATAACCGCGTGCCTCGGGCCGCGAGGCGACAACGCGGTGCAACTCGGTGTCGACGAAATGGAGCGCCGCACCGTCCTCAGCCGCATAGCCAGGACGCATCCCGGCGCGAAGAAAATCGTGGTAGGCGCTGCGACGGCTGGAGTCGCGCTCGTAGTGAACGCAGTTGCTAAACGGCAGCAGGCCCAGCCCCTCGACCTGCCGGGGCGCACCGTGGAAACCGGTGACCGCGTCGGAAAACCAGCAGAGCGAACCAGCGGAGAGCCCGCATAGGACGACCCCCCGCTCCCAAGCCTCGCGCAAGATCGTGTCGAGCCCGTGAGCCCGCCAGACGCCAAGCAGGCTGATGACGCTGCCCCCGCCAACATAGATCAGGTCCTGTTCAAGCAGGTGCGCACGCAGGTCCTCCGGGCCCTGTTCGCGGCGAAAAAGCGAGATGTGGCTGGCTTCACAACGCTCGGCCGGAAACGCCCGGTAGAAGCGGACGATGTAATGGTCGGCATCACCGCTGGCTGAGGGCAGGAAGCAAACCTTTGGTCGCTTCGAGCCGCTGAGCTCGAGTACGTAGTTGTCCAGCAGCGGGTTCCCCGACTCCATCGAGAACCCGCCACCGCCGAAGGCGACGATTTGCCGCAGCGTCTTCATTGTCAAATGGTTGCGACGCTTCGGCCAAGGGTCGTTGTACAGCGGTCCGAATTTTTCGGTAGCGCCCCCGCCGTATGTACAGGCCGGTCAAACCACATTCCACTGACGTTCCCAGGCGGAGCTAAATTATTAACTCGGTACTGATCCGTCCACAGAGCGCCGACTGGGGTGTACAATCGCGTTTATCGTGAACCTCAGCGGGTTGATCGAGAAGGAGCACCTCCCTGCCGGCCGCGAAGACCTTGCCGAGCCGCTGATTGCCCATTCCCAGCGGGAGCGAATCCTAGTAGCGATGGCCGAGAGCTGTTCGACCAAGGGCTACAACGCGACGACGATCGCCGATATCTGCGAGCCGGCCGGAGTCTCCCGCGCAACCTTCTACGAGCTGTTCAAGGACAAGGAGGACTGCTTCTACGCCGCGATGGAGGTCTCGCTGGCCGATGCAATGGGACGAATCCTCTCCGTGTACTCCCCGGACAAACCTTGGGCAACGATGGTCCGCGACGCGGCCGCCGAGTTCCTCGACCTGCTTGCCAGCCGCCCCGCCTTCGCCCGCATGGCGCTAGTTGAGGCGCCGGCCTCCGGCGACCGGGCCTTCGAGCTCTACGCCTCCGGTAAGAAAGTTCTGCAGTCGCTGCTCGACCGCGGTCGAGACGATCCAGTCGAGGAGGAAGCGATCCCCTCCAGCGCCGGACGCGCGGCACTGTCGGGCGCCGAGTCATTGATCGTCGGCCAAATCCTCGCCGGCAACGCCAAGCGACTGCGCGAGTTACTGCCTGACATTGTCTACATCACCACGGTTCCTTACCTTGGCCAGGACGAGGCGCTGCGCCAATCCCGCCAGGCCGAGAAGCGCCCACCCGGAGGCTGACCGGAGTGGCGCAGGCGGCAGGGGTGGGAGACCGGTGGCGCCCTCCGCGCGGACGTCACCGGCTGCCACCAGAGGTGGTCGCGCGCTCGCAACGCGAGCGCCTGCTCGAGGCGGCGATTCGCGTTGTAGCGTCGAAGGGCTACGGCGCGATGACCGTAGGGGACCTGACCAAAGAGGCCGGCGTGTCGCGCACCACCTTCTACGAGCTCTACGAGGACAAGGAGGCTTGCTTCCTTGCCGCCTATGACAGCGCCGTCGAGGTGCTCGTGCGGCAAGTGCTCGATGCTTATGAGACCGAGCAGAGCTGGCCGGACCGGGCTGCCGCAGGTCTCTCGGCCCTGCTCGACGTGCTCGCCGAAGAGCCGGCGTTGGCGCGGCTTTCGTTGGTCGACATCGGCAACGCCGGCCCTGCGGCGCAGCGCCGTTACCGGACGGCCGTACAGCGCCTGACGCCGCTATTCGAGGAGGGGCGAGACTTCGCCCCCGGCGGGCGTAATTTGCCCGCCAATACCTCGCGCATGGCGATCGGAGGGGTGACTGGATTGATCGCCGACGAGCTGATTGCCGGACGCGCGGAACAGCTCCCCGGCTTGCTTTCGGACGTTGTTTTTGCCACGCTGGTTCCCTATATCGGCCCTGATGCGGCAGCAAGGGAGGTCGAGAGGCTGACTCGATAAACGTATACGTACACGTTGCCGCTATGATCCATATACCCGATAGTTCAACCCTGACCGGCGGGCCGATGGCAGGTAGCGAAACGCGGCGTCAACTGATCCTGGAAGCGATGGTGCGGGTGGTCGGCCGCAAGGGATACAAGGCAACCTCGGTCGCCGACGTGATCGAGGACGCCGACGTCTCTCGCACGACCTTTTACAAGCACTTTGAGGACAAGCACGAGTGCTTCCTCGCCGCGTACGACCTCGTGGTCGAGCGGGTACTGGGCGCGGTAATCGCCAGCTGCGATGCCGAGCAACCTTGGCTGGAGCGGATGCGGGTCGGGCTGAAGACCGTGGTCGAGATGTTCGCCCTCGACCCCGAGCTCGCTCGAACGGCGATCGTTGAGGTCGCAGCGGCTGGCTCCGATGCCCGCCAGCGTCACTGGAACGCGATTACCACCTTCACCGAATTCCTCGCCGACGGCGAGGAGCTAGCCGGCGAACGCGAGTTGCCAAGCAACATCGGGTTGATGGCCGCGGGCGCCGTCTCCGGTCTGATCTTCGACGAGCTACTGACCGGCCGGGCAGAGCGACTACCCGCGCTGCTGCCCGATCTGCTCTTCGCGATGCTGGTCCCCTATATAGGTCCGGGCGCGGCGACCGAAGAGATGCGCAGGGCAGCGGCCGGCTGAGGCCCCACGCCCCACCGACCACCCACCTCCCCAAGTTCTTACAAGGTGCCGATCTCGCGGCGCAGCTTGGCGCGCACGCGATGCAGGCGGACCTTGACCGTGCCAAGCGGAATGCCGAGGCGATGGGCAATTGCCTCCTGGGTCATGTCCTCGTCGTAGCGCAGCCGCACCAGCTGCCGATCACGTTTGTTGAGTCGATCCAGCGCCGCGTGCAGATCGGCTCGTTCGACCGTGGCAAGGACACGGTCGTCGTCGCGGCCGTGGATGACTTCAATCAAGTCGGTCGGCGCGGGTCGCTTGCGGGCAAGCTCGCGCAACGCCTCGTTGCGGACGATCGTCCCGAGCCACGACTTGCGCGCCTCGCTTTTGCGCAGAGTGGCCCGTTTTCTCCAAGCTCGCACCATTGAATCCTGGGCGATGTCCTCGGCCTCCGCGCGGCTCTTCGCGTAGCGAAAGGCGAAGCTCAGGCAAATCCTGTGAGCCTCGTTCCAATCCCAGGCGTCGCTCGGTTCTGCTCCCCTGCCAACCCGGTGATCGAGACGACGAACCTCCACGATCGGATCAGACTAGCAGATTTGATCAATGAAACGTTGTAGAACATTCACTGGTCTCGGCACTATGAATGAAGGAGCAGTAATCCAATCAGAGGGCCCGTGGGCGGAGCAGGCCTACGAGGCGATCGCACCCGTCTATGACGATTTCACCGCCCATCACGACTACGAGTTGTGGCTGGGAAATCTCCTTCCCAAGGTCGGCGAACACGGCCTACGTGGGCGCCGCCTACTCGACGTCGGCTGCGGGACCGGGAAGAGCTTCCTGCCGATGCTCGAGCGAGGTTGGGAGGTCACCGCTTGCGACATCTCGCCCTCGATGTTGGAGTTAGCGCGGATAAAGGCTGGAGAGGCGGCGCAACTCTCGGTGGCGGATATGAGGAAGCTGCCGGTGTTTGGCGAATTCGATCTCGTCTGGGCGCTCGACGACGCGGTCAACTACTTACTCAGCGGGAGGGAACTGGGGGAGGCATTGAGCGGCATGCGGGCTAACCTGGCTCCCAGTGGCCTGCTGATGTTCGACGTCAACACGCTGCAGGCCTACCGGACCTTCTTCGCCGAAGAACAACGGGTCGAGCGGGGCGGAAGGCAACTGATCTGGCGCGGGCAGGGCTCGACCGACGCGGCCCCGGGCTCGATCAGTGAGGCCCGCTTTGAAGTCGAGTCAGGAAAAGATGGGGCCGAGATCGAAACTCACGTTCATCGCCAACGTCACTTTCCCGAAGCCGAAGTGCTCGATCTGATCCGAGCGGCGGGACTGGAGTGCCTCGACGTCTACGGTCATGGCTTCGATGCCGTGCCAAAACAACCGGTCGAAGAACTGGTGCACTCCAAGGCCGTTTACATAGCTCGCGGCGCGTGAGCGCCCAGAGCGATGCGCCGTCCATCGTTGGCTAACCAACACCTAACACTCATTCGCCATACCGACCGCTTTCACTGACACACTATGTGTTAGTGAGCTGTCCAGGAAAATTACCCGACCATTCTAATGGTGTTGTTTTTGGCTTTAGGTTGACGTGGGGGGTTTTTATAGGTACGCATAAGGGTGGGGTTTCAGGCGCCATGACTAGCTACTTATATTCTGTAGACTCATAACGAAATAGCTGGCAGGCTCGGCGCGTGTCGGAGGTTGCTCTAAAGGCTCTTGGCGAAGCGATACGTACGCGGCGGGGCGAAATCGATGGTCTCTCTCAAGAGGGACTTGCTGACCTTGCCGGAATGCATCGCACTTACGTCAGCGAGATCGAGCGCGGGTTGCGAAACCCGAGCTTTCGCAACCTCTTCAAGCTCGCGGCCGCACTCGAAGTGCCATTATCAGATTTGGTTGCTCAGGCCGAGCGCAAGTGTGTGTAACTCATCTTGGTGAACTTCTCAAAAGTGCTGCGAGACGGGAGCGACGGGACTCGAACCCGCGACCTCCGGCGTGACAGGCCGGCGCTCTAACCAACTGAGCTACGCCCCCTAGAGACGGGCGAGGGGATCGCCCAGCGATGATTATCTCAGGGTCGCTGGATTTGCAGCTTGAAGGCTCCCCCAAGGTGGCGGGATGAGCGCAGGGCAACCCGCAATCCAGCTTGGCCGCAGACCGTGAAGTTGAGCCGATGGCCAAAGCTGAGGCCGCGGCGAGAGGTGCGTAGGATACGGCCCGCCGGGCTCAGCAGGCTCAGTCTGTATCGAGGCTGGCTGGCTGGACGCAAACTGACGGTGCCGTCGAGCGGTGTCCGGAATGCCCTCACCGCTGCGCCCCCTTGTGCAGGTGGAACTCTTCCTCGCAAGCGGAAAACAGTGCGACCGAACCAAGGGTTGAGGGTGTCTTCACGGATCGCCTGAAGAGCCTCCCCATCCGGTTCCAGCGAGCGCACCCAGCGCCACGGCACGTCGCCCTCTGGGAAACGAAGATGAGCGAAGCTCTCAGCGAAGGCCTCGCCCGGATCGCGGAAATAGTGCAAGCCCTCGTTGCCGGGGAAGAGCGCCCCGTCCCGCGAGCGGCGACAGACGTTCTCATAGCTGGACCAGCGCGGCGTGCCCCAATCGATCGCCGCGGGGAAAGGTGGTGGGCTTTCGCGGTTGCGCGCAACGTGGTGTCCGTACTCGTGCGCGAGGACGAATTCGCGGCTGGCGCCGTCCGGCGCCGGCGCGTCATCCCCACTGAGGACGATTTTGTCTTCGCCCCCGTAGTAGCAAGCTTGGGCACCGTAGCCGCAGTCGAATTCGATCTGCGCGGGCGTATCGAGCTGGACCGTGAGCAATTCCATCTCAAAGCTATGGACAAAAGTCCCGAGCATGTTGGCGATTTGCTGCGGATCGGCAGCAGTGCAGCTCACCTGACAAGCAGCGGTGACGTTGATCGCGACCGTTTCGCCGCTACCGTCGTTGATCGGGTATCGATCATCTTCCGCGCTGGCGGAGATCCGTGCCGAGCCCAGGCTCACCGCCTCGATCACCGTGTCACGCGGCCGCGGAACGGCGCTCGCCGGAGCAGCGAGGAGAAGGATCATGGCTATGCCCGCAAGCGCCCCCGCCGGGCGCTTGCTCAAGGGGCGGGTCCCGAGTTTGTCTCGTATGCCTTCGCCAACGGGCCGAAGAGCGGGCGGCGCGGCGGAAAGGCGCGGCTTGCCGTCGCGCCACCCCCTCGCTTCGCCCGGCGACCCGCCCAGCGCGGACGTACCGGGTCGAAGTCCATCCCCGCGCCACTTGGGGCTACGGAGGCAATGGGCATGTCAGCCATCAGCACCATCACGGACAGATCTGCCAGGAGCACCAGGCGGAGCCCTGGCGCGGAGGTGCTTCTGGTCTACGTCAACTCTCAACAAGGTAGCTCGCCTGCTGCCCCAGTGCCAACTTTTCAGCTCCCATTGAGGTACCGAGTTCGGATGCCGGTGTCTGACCCAATCGCACCTCGCCCACGTATTGGATTGCGTGCGGATCGCAATCGTCGGCAGCGGCATCTCCGGCCTCGTGGCTGCGCGCGAGCTTTATCGCGAGCACGAGGTCGTCCTCTTCGAGGCGGCGCCGCGCCTGGGCGGGCATACGAACACGGTCCGGGTCGACGGCCGGGACGGTCCCCACTGGATCGATACCGGGTTCATCGTCTTCAACGACCGCAACTACCCGAGCTTCGAACGCCTGCTGACTGAGCTCGGGGTCACCACGCAGCCTTCGCAGATGAGCTTCTCCGTCTCCGATGGCCGCGGCGAATTCGAGTACGCGGGGACGCCGCGTGGCCTCTTCGCTCGCCCCTCCCACCTGGTCAGCCCCACCTTCCTCGGCATGCTGCGCGACTGGCGCCGCTTCAACCGCGAAGCGCAGATGCTGATCGGTACCAACGGCAGCTCCCCCACGCTCGGCCAGTGGCTCGAGCAGCGGGGCTTCTCGCGCAACTTCATCGAGCGCCTGATCGTCCCCCAGGTCTCCGCCGTCTGGTCGGCGGACCCCGAGCAGGTGTGGAGCTTCCCAGCCAGCTTCATGGCCGAGTTCTTCGAGAACCACGGCATGTACAGCCTGCGAAACCGCCCCCGCTGGCGCACCGTAAGCGGCGGCTCGAGTTGCTACGTGGAGGCGATCTCCGCGCCCTGGCGCGACCGAGTGCGGCTGGCGGCGCCGGTGCGGAGGATCGAGCGACTCCCGGACCGAGTGCGAATAGAGGCAGCGGGCTGTGAGAGCGAGGAGTTCGACCAGGTGGTGATCGCGACCCATTCCGACCAGGCGCTGGCGATGCTCGCTGACCCCAGCGAGGCCGAGCGGGAGATCCTCGGCGCGATCCCCTACCAGCGCAACGAGACCATTCTCCACACCGATACCTCGCTGCTGCCGCGTCGTCGCACCGCCTGGTCGAGCTGGAACTTCCATCTGACCGTGCGCCCGATCGGGCGCACGACCGTCACTTACTGGATGAACAACCTGCAGCGACTGCGCGCCGACCGCGAGTTCCTGGTCACGCTCAACCACGGCGAGGCGATCGACCCAGCCAAGGTGATCCGCCGCTTCTCCTACGACCACCCGATCTACACGCCGGAGGGCATCCGCGCCCAAGCGCAGCACGAGCAGATCAGCGGCGTGCGCCAGACCCACTACTGCGGTGCCTACTGGGGCTGGGGCTTCCACGAGGATGGCGTGCGCAGCGCTCTGCGCGCCTGCGAGCAAATCGCCCCAATGGCGGATACGGCGTTGGCGGCATGAGCGCCTCCGCTGTCTATGAGGGTTGGCTCCGCCACCGTCGTTTCGAGCCGATCGACCACAGCTTCCGCTACCGGCTCTTCATGGCCTACCTCGATCTCGACGAGCTGCCCGCGGTGCTCGACCCGTTTCCGCTCTGGTCGGCGCGACGGGCGGCGCCCGCCCACTACTGCCGCGAGGACTACATTGGCGACCCACAGCGACCGCTGGCCGATTGCGTCCGCGATGCGGTCGAGCACCAGACCGGGACCAGGCCGGGCGGCCCAGTGCGGTTGCTCGCCAATCTGCGCTACTTCGGCCACGTTTTCAACCCGGTCTGCTTCTACTACTGCTTCGATCAGGCCGGCAAGCAGGTTGAGGCGGTGGTCGCCGACGTCAACAACATCCCTTGGGGGGAGAGCCATTCCTACGTGCTGACCCGAGGCGAACGGAGCGGCTCGGTGCTGAGCGAACGGGTCGAGAAGGCGCTTCACGTCTCGCCACTGATGGGAATGGACCAGACCTACACGTTGCGTGTGCATGAGCCTGGTGAGAAGCTTCTGGTCCAGATCGATTCGCACTCCGATGATGATCAAGCCAAAGCGTTCGACGCCACCCTCTCGATGCGGCGCCGCGAGCTGAGCACCCCGGTCCTGGCGAAGATGCTGGCCCGCTATCCGGCGATGTCGCTGCAGGTGGTCGGCAAGATCTATGCCCAGGCGTTGCGGCTGAAGCTGAAGGGCGCCAGGTACTTCCCTCATCCCCAGGGGAGGCGACCACGGGGGTTCCTTTCCCGATGAGAAACCGCCTCGCCAAAGCCATCGTGTCGGTGCTCCTCCGGCGAGTCCGGGCCGGGCGCATCGAGATCGTCGAGGGCGATCGACGTCGCTGCTTCGGGCCGGCCGGTGCCGAGCTCGCGGCGACGGTGACGATCCGCGCTCCGGCCGCCTGGCGCGGCCCGCTGCGCGGCAGCCTCGGGCTCGGCGAGGCCTACCTGGAAGGGCTCTGGGAGAGCGACGACCTGGTCGCGCTGTTGCAGATCGCGGCGCGCGAGGCGGGGGCTCGGAGCCGGCTGCGCCGGGCAACGCTGCGCCTGCGTGGTCTCCTGCACCGAATTCGCCGGCTGGTCCCCGAGAACAGCCGGCGCGGCGCGCGCAAGAACATCTCCGCCCACTACGACCTCGGCAACGAGCTCTTCTCGACCTTCCTCGACGAGCGGATGATCTATTCCTGCGCCCTCTTCACGCGACCAGGCGTGAACCTGGAGCGGGCTCAGTTGGCAAAGCTAGAGCGGATCTGCGCCAAGCTCGAACTCGGGCCAGGCGACCACCTGCTGGAGATCGGCACCGGCTGGGGCGGCCTGGCCGTTCACGCCGCCCGCGAGTACGGCTGCCGGGTGACGACGACGACGATCTCATGCGAGCAGTACCAGCTGGCAAACGAGCGGGTGCGGGCGGCGGGCCTCGGCGATCGCGTCACCGTGCTGCTCGAGGACTACCGCGACCTGCGCGGCAGCTACAGCAAGCTGGTCTCGATCGAGATGATCGAGGCGGTCGGTTGGCAGCACTTCGAGGAGTTCTTCCGCCGCTGCGACGCCCTGCTCGCCCCCGATGGGCTGATGTTCCTGCAGGCGATCACGATCGAGGACGAGCTCTACGAGGCGGAGAAAGCGAGTCGCAGCTTCGCTAACACGCACATTTTCCCCGGTGGCTGCCTGCCCTCGAAGGCGACGATCGCGTCCTGCCTGGCGCGGGTGACCAACCTGCGTCAGACCTGGTCAGAGGACATCACCGCCAACTACCCGCCCACCCTGGTCGCCTGGCGACAGCGCTTCCTCGCTGCCTGGGATCGGCTGCGCAGGCAGGGTTACGACGAGCGCTTCCGTCGCCTCTGGGTCTTCTACCTGACCCTCTCGGAGGCGGGCTTCCGCGAGGGCCGGATCGGCGACGTCCAGGCGCTGCTCGAAAAACCGCGATACTCCGCAATATCGTGATCATCGAGCGGACCGAGAACCCGACCTGGCTGTCGAACGCCTACCTGGTGGCCGATGAAGCCGGCGGCAAGGGAGTGTTGATCGACGGCAACGACGACCTCGGGCCGCTGCTGGAGCGGGCCGAGCATGATGGGATCGAGATCACCCACGTCCTCGTCACCCATCCCCACCTCGATCATGTCGCCGGCCTGGCCGAGGCGCGCCAGCGAGTCGGCAACCCGCCTTTGGTCGCCCACGCAGAGACTGCCGCCGAGCTGGAGGACGAGGTGGCCGAGATCCTCGCCGACGGCGGCAAGCTGGCCACCGGTGAGCTCGAGATCGAGGCGATCTATACCCCCGGCCATGCCGCCGGGCACCTCGCCTTTCTAGTCAACGGGTCTGATGTCTTTACCGCTGACGTCCTCTTTAAAGGGACGGTCGGCGGAACGATGGCCCCCGGCGCCAGCGGCTTCGCCGACCTCAAGGCCTCGGTGATGCGGCTGATGGAGCTGCCGCCCCAGACCCGAGTCCACCCCGGTCACCGCGAGGCGACGACGATCGGCGCAGAGCTGGAAAGCAACCCTTTCGTGCAGATTTGGCGCGGCCTCGACGAAACCAGCGAGGAGGGGGTCACCGTCTGGGACCGCCCGGCGACATTGAAGCTGTGGGCGCCCGATTACGACGGCGGCAACAAGGCCTGGATCGTCTTCGGTGACGACGGCACCGAGGCAATAGTCGGCGGCTCCCAGGTCGTGCGCTCCTAGGCGCCGACCGAGGACGTGCCGTCGCTCATAGGCCACTATGGGTACCTAAGCGACGGCACGTCGAGGCGGACTAGCGGATAACGGCTTCCATCAGGATCCAGCAGCCGTCGGTGTCAGTGGCGGGGCTGAACGGCTGTTGTGAGTACAAGCCGTTCAGGTAGATCAGCGTGTTGTCGCCGCCGGAGGAGCAGCGGACCATCGAGGTGCTGCCCTTCGTGTACATGGCGAGCTGCTCGCCCTGCTTCACCGGGATGTCGACGTTGAAGGACTCGACCCGGTAGTTGTCGCTTTCCCAGTTGGCTTCGGTCTGGCCTTGGTAAGCGATCTTCGAGCCACCGCGAACGACCTTGGCTTCGTTGGAGCCGAACAGGGTCGAACGCTTGACTTTGGCGATCTGGAGCCGGAAAACTCCCGGGCCGCCGGCGATGATGCGGATCTTCTTGATCGTTCCGCTCCGGGGGGCGAGCTCGCCGCCATCCGGACGGCCATAGGCTTCGTTCTGGACCATCGTGCACTGGGCGAGGACTTCCTGCTCGCACTGCAGGCCTGGCAACGAGTTGGAGGGCTGGACGGTTGGGT
Organism: uncultured Solirubrobacterales bacterium; assembly: GCA_963703175.1. Taxonomy (GTDB): domain Bacteria; phylum Actinomycetota; class Thermoleophilia; order Solirubrobacterales; family 70-9; genus VRUE01. The sequence goes on along the minus strand of OY969794.1, from coordinate 1,627,673 downwards.
CGAGCTTGGCGCCGAACTTGACCGGCGCCTTGGCCAGGCCAGCCGCGGGGGCGAGCATCAGAGCGAGGCTGGCGAGGGCGGCGGCAAGGGCGGCGATGCGAGTGCGGAACATTGGAATCTCCTTTGAGTCTGGGTTTCTGCGTGGAGGCCAGCTTCGCCCGGAACTCGTCCCACGCCCAGAAGCCCAAGGGGTGGTATTCCTCACCCCATGAACGACCCTCCCCAGACCAGCGCGCCTGAGCTGAAGGCGCAGATCGAGGCCGAACGCGGTGGGCGGCCCTTTCTGGTGTTTCGTGATGCGGATGGCGAGCAGCGGATCGTCACCGTCGAGGATGGGACGGCGGCGCTCTGGGTAGGACGCGGCGATTCCGCTGACATACGGCTCGATTGGGACGAGGAGGTATCCGCCCTACACGCCCAAATCGAGGTCGTGCGCGACGAGTGCACCCTGCTCGACGATGGCCTCTCACGCAACGGCTCTTTCGTCGGCGAGCAGCGGGTAGACGGGCGTCGACGGCTGCTCGACGGCGACACCCTGCGCTTTGGCCGCACCACGGTTCTTTTCCGCCGCCCCGGTGAGGGCGCGCCCGAAGCGACTGTTGCTGCCGGCCAGATCCCGGCATCGGCGACCGTCTCCCCCGCTCAGCGCCGCGTCCTGCTCGCCCTCTGCCGGCCTTTCAAGGACGAATCCGCCTTCGCCATCCCCGCCACCAACCAGGCGATCGCCGCGGAGCTGCACCTCAGCGTCGACGCGGTCAAGACTCACATGAGGGCCCTCTTCGAGAAGCTCGAAGTCGAGGACCTGCCGCAGAATCAGAAGCGAGTGGCACTCGCAGAGCGTGCATTACAGAGTGGCGTAGTCAGCCGGCGCGAGCTCTGAAGCCAAAAAACAAGCTTTGCGGACGAATATGCGATAGGAGGCGCAGCGTTTTGGCCTGACACTGCCTGTCGTGGAAAGCGTCAAGGCCTTCTTTTTCGACTGGTACCCCGTCTTCGGGGTCTTCTTCATGTTCGGCCTGCTGATCGTCTTCGTGACGCTGCTGCGCGGCACCCTCGGCGCGACCAAGCCGGAGACGGTGAAGGCGAGCAAGACCGAGCCGGTGCTCTGGGAGGAGGTGCAGGGAGTCGACGCCGCCAAGGACGAGCTGATGGACGTCGCCGCCTGGCTGCGCGATCCCGACCGCTTCGCTGCGCTCGGCGCGCAGCCACCGCGCGGGGTGTTGCTGTTCGGCCCGCCGGGGACCGGCAAGACGATGCTGGCACGGGCGGTTGCCGCCCAGGCCGGCGTCGACTTCTTCTCGGCCTCGGGCTCAAGCTTCGTTGAGATGTTCGTGGGGAGGGGAGCCGCCCGTATCCGCCGCCTGTTTAAAGAGGCGCGCAAGTCGGGACGGGCCGTCATCTTCATCGACGAGCTGGACGCGGTCGGAGGGGCGCGCAGCGGCGGCGGTGGAGATGGCGGCTCGAGCGAGCGCGAGCAGGCCCTCAACCAGTTGCTGGTCGAGCTCGACGGCTTCGAGAAGGATCCCGGGACGGTCATAGTGATCGCCGCCTCCAACTACGTCGACAAGCTCGACAAGGCGCTGCTGCGGCCAGGTCGCTTCGACCGCCAGGTGCTGGTGGCGCCGCCGGACCGCGACGGCCGCGAGGCGATCCTGCGCGCCCACGCCAAGGGCAAGCCGCTGGCCGATGACCTCGATCTGACCGACGTTGCCCGCAAGACGACCGGTATGACCGGCGCCCAGCTCGCCAACGCTCTGAATGAGGCCGCGATCATTGCCGGGCGGGCGGGACGGGACGCGACCGCGCGCGAGGACCTCGACGAGGCGCTGCTGCGCCAGTCGGTGGGCTCGCAGCAGGCGCGGCGGCTGAGCCCGAAGGAGCGACGCATCGTCGCCTACCACGAGTCGGGGCATGCGCTCTGCCGGCACCTACTGGGGCTGGACCCACCGGAGATTCTGAGCATCGTCCCGCGTGGACCGGCGCTCGGCTTTGTCGGCCACTCGCCGCAGGAGGACACCTACCTGAAGTCGCGCGAGGAGCTGCTCGACGAGCTGGTCACCCTGCTGGGCGGCCGCGCTGCCGAGGAGGAGGTTATGAACGAGTCCTACTCCGGGGCAGTCGACGATCTGCATCGGGTGCACCTGGTCTGCAAGCAGATGGTCGCCGAGTTCGGCATGGGCGTGGCGCTGGATGCCGACGGCGCGCCGCCGATCGCCTTGCCGACCGACAACTACGCGCTGTCGGACCGCACTCGCCGCGATGTCGACCTCGCCGCGATGACGCTGGCGCGCGAGGCCTACCGGCGGGCACGGGCGCTGCTCGCAGATAACCGGGAATGCCTCGACGACCTCGCTGCGAACGCACTGGAGCGCGAGACGCTGACCCGCGAGGACCTCGACGAGATCTTTGCTGCGCACGAGCTCAATGACGAAAGGCCGAGCACGTTGGCAGGAGAGCCGGCGGCCGTGTTCTCCTCGGAGCCTCCGGTACCGGAGTAGAATCGTCGCTCGGTGGACGCTGGGCGGAACGCTGAGGAGTACTACTTCCCCCCGGGGCGCTCGATGGCGCGCCGGGTTCACGGTGATCGAGCGGTTGGTCTGCTCTACGGCCAGCGGGCGCTACTGATCGGAGCGCTGGAACCGCTCACCTATACGGGGACGATGCTCTCGACCTTGTCTGGCAACCGACCGTTCGAGCGGCTGACGCGCACCGCGAAGATCCAGGAGACGGTGTTCCTAGGCACTCGTGAGGAGGCTGACGCGGCGCTGGCGAAAGTGCGGCGGCTGCACGAGACTGTGAAGGGACAGTTGCCCGAGCCAGCCGGGAAGTTCCCGACTGGGACTCCTTATTCGGCCTTCGACCCAAAGCTGATGCTGTGGACGCTTGCCGTCATCGCCGATTCGGGCCGTGCGATGTACGAGACGCTAGTACGGCCCCTCGACCCCCAGGAGCGCGAGCGACTCTGGCAGGACTACGTGCGCTTCGGCGAGCTGTTCGGGCTGCCGCGCAGCGAGGCGCCCGCCAGCTACCGCGAGTTCAAGTCCTGGTTCGACGGCATGCTCGCCGACCCAGATCTGCAGGTAACCGAGCACGGGCTGGAGATGGCGCCGCTGGTCGCATTCCGCCAGCCTGTACCAATGCCGGCCCGCGGCAACATCGCGGTTCAGAATCACTTCGTCAAGGGAACGTTGCCCCCCCGCGTGCGCGAGATCTTCGGCATCCGCTGGAGCCGTGCGCACCAGTCCAGCTTTCGCGCACTCGTCGCCGCCCACCGCGGCACTCGCCGCACTTTCCCGCGGCGCATGCGACGCGGCCGCAACGACATCTTCTTCGACGTCGTCACCAAGGCCGAGCGTCGGCGTGGCGGCACGGTGACGCCTCAGCTGGGCGCTCGCGTTACCTCCTGAGCGGACGTGCCGTCGCTCAGGTACCCATAGTGGCCTCTAAGCGACGGCACGTCCGCTGGTGGGCGATGCGCCCGGCGCAGAACCGCAAGCCGGCCACCTACCGCTGCCCGCTCTGCGGCAACCACCTCCCCGCGCTTAGCGAACACGTCCTGATCGCGCCCGAGGGCGACAGCTCCCAGCGTCGCCACGCCCATATGGAGTGCGTCCGGGCCGCCCGCAAAGCGGGGCGCCTGCCCACCGAGGAAGAGTGGCGCCGCACGCAGCCGAGGCCGCCCTCGCTCTGGCAGCGCCTGCAAGCGAGGCTTTCGCGATAAGCCCTTCCGACTTTGACCACCCCATAGGGGGGTCAAAGTCGGAAGCGCCTCAGGAGGCGACAGCGAAGCGGGCGCCGGCTCGCTCGAAGCGGCCCAGCGGTCCGGTGCCGATCGCGATCGCCGGCGTCAGGCAACCCGATCGCTCCGGCGTCGCCCCGTCCTCGGCGAGCAGCAACCCGACCTCGCCGAGGATCTTTGCCGTGGTCAGATAGCCAGGGTGGCCGTCGGCGTCGACATCGACGCGGACTTGGTGACCGCCGGCGGTGCGGGCATCGACCGCAAGCTGCCACGACCACTGCTCGAGGCGGCTGCCGGAAGGGCCGAAGCCCGATGACGGCAGGACTCTGCGCAGAAGGTCGGCAGAGCGGTTCCTGACCGAGGGTCGCGCCCGGGTCAGCGCACGAAATCCAGCCTGCGTCCCCGCGAGCGCCGCCGCCGCCGCGTAGCGCAGCGGCAGGCTTGCCGGTCCGCCGGGGATCCCGATCCCCTCGCGATAGCGCAATGGCAACGGATCGACGCCGCGCTCGGCGGCGGACAGGGCCACGGTCCGGTGGATCACGGCGGGGTTGATGAACGCGATCGGCGTCATCGGCGCGATCGCTTCGCCGCGCCCGTTGAAGCGCGGGGTGAGCTCGATCGGGCTGCGACGCCGCACCGCAGCCGCGAGGTCGGGGGCGAGGATCAGCGCCGCCGGATCGGCGACCGCGTCGCCGGCATCGTCACCAAGCGCCTCGGCCATGCTCTGCAACGTGCCGCCGGAGATCAGGTCGGCGGGGCCGAGGCGTCCCGCGGGCTGCTGGGTGGCGATGTCAAGGTCGGCCTCGGACAACTCCTCGCCCCAGCGCTCGCGAGCGGTCTCGGCGGCGAGCAGAACCGCCAGATCGGGCGGCAACGCCTCGAAGCCACAGACCTGGACGATCTTCACGCCCGCTGCCCTCGCGCGCTCGTCGAAAGCGTCAATGATCCGCCGTACGAAGGGGATCTCCCCAGTCAGGTCGACGTAGTGGGAGCCGTTGGCGACGCAAGCCTCGATCACCGGCTCGCCGTAGAGCGTGTAGGGGCCGACCAGGTCGAGGACGACCTTGGTGCGCGACGCCATCGCCGCCAGCGAGGCCGGATCGCCGACATCGGCGACGATCGTCTCCGCGGCCACGACGCCAATCTCACTGAGAGTGCGCTCGAGCTTCGCCGGGTCGCGCCCAGCAACCGCCCAGCGAGCGCCAACTTCCTCTGCCCGTTCGGCGAGGTAGGCGGCGACGCGGCGGCCGGTGACGCCACTGGCGCCGAAGACGACGACGGATAGGTCCTTGTCGGCCATCAACCGCCCTCGACCCGAGCCTTGAGCTCGCCGGGCCGGGCGTTCACCAGCATCGCCCGCACGGCGGCCTCTACCGGTCCGCGGATCAACATCCCGAGCACCCTTCCAGGGTCGCCGTCGAGCGTGTAGGTCGCGCGCGTCTGTCCCCCGCCGAGATCCTCCAGCTCCCACGACCCCTCGACCGACTTGAGGTCGCCCTTCTCCTGCACCCAGGAGAGGCGGGTCGGGGGCTCATAGCTGAACCGGACCTGCGTCTTGACGTGGCGTACCTTGATGTCGCTCTCGCTTTCGACCAGCGTCGGCCGCCGCTCGGAGTCCCGCTCCAACGCGGTCACCCCGACCAAGCCGCCCTGCCAGTCCGGGGCGCTGAGCACGTCCTCCACCACCGCCCAGACCGCGTCGATAGGCGCCTCTATCTCAGCGCTGGCGGTACCGCCCATGTGTGCCATCTATGCCACCTCCGGATTGCGGGCCGAGACGAACTGGGCGAGGCCGCTGACCTGCTGCTCGACGTCGATCAGGCCGGCGGCATTCAGCGGCCGGATCAACTCGTCGCGAGCGAAGATACGCACCCCGCTCAGCCCGCGCACGACCGCGTTGGTCGTATTGGCGGGCAGGTGCCCCCTGTTGCAGCTTGCGAGCAATGCCACCCGGCCGCCGGGTGCCAGCACGCGGATGATCTCCGCTAGTGCCTGCAGCGGCTCCTCGATCAGGTAGAGGGCAGCGAAGCAGCAGATTGCGTCGAAGCTGTGATCGCGGAAAGGCAGAGCGCTGGCGTCTCCACGTACGTAGGCGACGTTGTCTGCCTCGGTGTCGCGAACGGCGACTTCCAGCATCGGCGCCGAGGCGTCAATGCCGACGACGAGGCCGGGGTCGGCCGTCGCGGCGAAATCGCGCGTGAAGTTGCCTGGCCCGCAGGCGACGTCGAGCACCCGATCGCCGGGTGCGATCGAGAGCATCTCCAGCGCCATCCGGTGCTCCTCCTCGGTGCTGGGACCCGTCACCCCCATCAACAGACGACCGCCAAGCGGGCGCCAAAAGCGCTGGTAGATCAGCGGCAGCGCCCGGCTGACCATCAGTCGCTGGCCAAGGCGGGCTCCAGTTGGGTCGCTTTGTCCCAGCAGATCGAGATAGCCATGCGGGGCGTCCGCCCCGTCCGGCGCGATGGGGATCGCGAGGAGCCCCAGCGTCTGCTCGATCGCCGCTGAGAGACCTCGATGCTCGCCTGGGGCGAGGGCTGGCTCGGCCATCGCCTGTGAGATTAGACTGATGGGCGGTACTGGGCTCGAACCAGTGACCCCCTCCTTGTAAGGGAGGTGCTCTCCCAACTGAGCTAACCGCCCGGGCTTTTGGATTATGCGGCATGCGGGCCAGCTTCGGTGGGTATCCGTAAGCGTGCCTAGAGTTCCCTTCAGATCGGGCGGCTGATGACCTCGCGAACCAGAGCACTTCCCTTGATCGCGCTTCTGGCGCTGATCTTCCTCCTGCCGAGCACCGCCTCGGGACTGGATCGAACGATCACGGTTAACGGCTCGGCGACGCAACAGGTGCCGAACGACACCGCCGGGCTGGGATTCCAGGTGGCCCAGGAACGAAGTTCGCGGGCAGCCGCGCTGCGTGTCGTTGCGGTCCGCCTGCAGGCGGTGATCGCGGCAGCGCAGGACATTCCGGGGGTGGGTGCAGGCGACATCACCACCGGCCAGATCTCGATCCGCAAAGTCAGCCGCGACAGGCGCACCCTCTACCGGGCGAGCGAGGGGATCTCGGTGGTCCTGCACCAGCCCGATCAGGCCGGGGAACTGGTCAGCGCCGCGGTGGCGGCGGGGGCCACCGGCACCCGCGGACCGCGCTTCTTCCCCGGCGATCCCGAGCTCGCCTACGAAAACACCTTGCTGATCGCCTTCGACCAAGCGAAGGCGAAGGCTGCCGCATTGGCGTCGCGAGCCGGGGCGACCCTGGGCCCTGCGGTCAGCATCGAAGAAGGCTCCGAAGTCGTCCCCAACCTGCCCGAGGCCAGCAAGGGTGCCGCCGCCCAGCCGGCTCCGCCGACCAAGCCGGGGTCGTCAACCGTTACGGCCAACGTTCACGTCGTCTTCGGGATCGAATAGGACAAGGCCTCGTTGGTAGGACAACGCCTCGCTTGTGTACTTGAATGTACATTTACCGGTATAGTTACGTACCACGTTGTCTATGCCGAAGCGTGCAACGAAGCAGGGCCGAGCGCGGCGTGATGCGCTCGTCGAAGCGATGATTCGGGTTGCCGGCAGCGACGGCTACCTCACCACTTCGGTTGCCGATGTCCTGGCCGAGGCCGGCGCCTCACGCACCACCTTCTACAAGTACTTCGACAACAAACGGGAGTGCTTCCTTGCCGCTTACGACTTGGCAGTCGAGAGGATCCTCGGCGCGGCCACGGCCGCCTGTGAGGGTAAGCGCGAGTGGCGCGAAAGAGCTCGTGCCGGCCTTGCTGGCGTCGTCGAGCTCTTCGCCAACGATCCCGCGCTGGCACGAACCGCGATTCTCGAGGCCGCCGCAGCCGGACCGGAGGCGCGCCGGCGCCACTGGACGGCGATTGGCCGCATCGCCCAGCTGCTTGAAGCGGAGCGACCAACGAGTGGTCGCTCGCCGCTGCCGACGCACACCGCGCTGATGGCAGTTGGCGCTGTCGCGGGGCTAATCGTCGACGGACTGCGGGTCGGACCGGCGGCGGATCTACCGCAGTTGCTGCCCGAGCTCGAGTTTGCCCTGCTGGTGCCTTTCGTCGGGCCCCGAGCGGCCGCCGAGGCCTACGTGGCGCCAGCCTCATCGGCTTCGCCGTAGGTGGGAAGATCCCGGCGTGGACTCGGCAATTCTCTGGCGCGTGGCGGTGGTGCAGGTCGCGGCCGTGGCCGCGCTTTCGATTCTGCTGGCGCTGGTCTTCTCGCATGGCTTCTTCGAAAGCTGGGGCTGGCTGGTAGGCCCGCTGTCCTGGCTGGCCTGCGCCATGCTCACCGCCCGCGTGGTCGGGTTGCCCGAGGCACCGGTCCTGATTCGGGCCGCCCTGTCGGGGATCCCCAGCCTGCTCTTCGTGCTCGTCGGCCTGCACTGGCTGGGCGCTGCGGTGGCTGTCGCCGTGTTTGCCACGTGGTGCGCGCGACTTCCACGCCCCGTGGTCAACAACGCTCGCTGACCACGGGGCGCGACGAAGAGGTATCTAAGCGTTAGCGGCTGGCACGCTTGTGCCCCCGCCCGCCACCGCATTCAGGCCGCATCACCGGGTTGGCATTGAACTGCTTGCCGTTTTGTCCTTCGAAGACCACATTGGCCTTGTTGGTCGAGCCGCAGAGGTTGCGACTGTTGATGATCAGGCCCTTTTTGGCGCCCTGCATGCGCAAAACGACTTTGGAGAGCGGTGCGTCAGGTGAGTCTTCAAGCGTCGCCCTGATCCCGCCGTGGGCTGAGTCGATTCTGACCGAGACCTCGATGTCGACCAGGCCATGCAGGTCAAAGAGGAGGTCGGGCAGCTTGTGGTTAGAGGATCTGAGGTAGACAGGTCCTTCGAGTGGCATATCAAGCAACGGGGTCCAGGCTTTGATGTAGCCGTATTGAGATCTCTCTGGACATTGCTTGGCGGCGAACTGGACCCTGGTGCAGATCGTTTTGATGTGGGCTTGGTCAAGGAATGCAGATCTCGGTAGGCGAACTACGAGGCCTTTGATGTTGGCATCGCCCGGCTTGGGCGTGTAAATCGCCGAAAGACCCGGATGCCCGCCTCGTTTCGTGCCGCCCTTGAGATTCAAGGCAAGCTTTGGCTTAAAGCCCAAGTTCAGGCAGTTTGCAGCCTGGTAGCGAGTTGAGAGATCTACTGGTTTGTCATCTGCGGGATTAAAGACGTCCAAGTAGGAGCCAAAGAGCCTTGCTTTAGCGCTTGATTCATCGCATGAGGTCGGGTTTAAGGTGAAGTTGGGTCGATCGACGTAGACCCTTAGATCTCTCAACTTCAAAACGATGCCCTTGAGGATGTGGGGGATCGGTTCAGAGTTGGCTCCGTCTACTTCCACTTCTGCGGTTTTGGAGTTGAGGTTTAGCGCCAACTGGACGACCACCGTTCCCGCGTCAAAGGGACCGGCCACCGCTGGGGTCACCGAGATCACGCTGAGTGGATCGCCGTGAAAGGGGCCTCCCAGGTAGATCTGGCCGCCGACGTAGGTGAGCGCTCCGCCGACTCCCGCTCCGGCCAGGGTGTGGCCGATCAAGCTGTTTTGCGGACAAGAGGGCGAGGCAAGCTCCTGCCTACCGGTCTTCGACCTCGCGAGCGCTATCGTCGCATCAGGGCATTTGGAGACCCCAGCCAGAGAGCCGAGCTCCCCCGGGGGCAGGATCGAGGAGAACTTGGTCATGTCCTGTTCTCCGTCTTCTCTGATCAAGCGCATGTTGAAGGGAGAAAAGGAGCCTGCGTTGTTGTTGATCGCTCCGGCTTCGAAGCGCGGATTGAAGGGTGGGACGCCCCCCGGTGGGCAGGCGCCGCCGCCCTTGCCCTCGGTGATCTGAAAGTCAGAGGTCACCGTGCGCGGGTTATTGGGGTCTGAGCGAGGGTAGAGCTTTGCCTCGGTGGTGTAGGTGCCACAGGTTGCGGGGCTGATCAGTGGTGCCCTTTGTCCCTCGCGCAGATGGGCGTTGAAGTGCCCGAGCGGGTACTGGGGGATGTCATCGAGGGTCACAACCAGCCTGCCGCTTTTGGGATCGGGTTCGATTAGGGCCGGCAGCTTTGCGATCGCGCCCAGGTTGGGGTTCTTCAGCACGAAGTAGGAGGCGATCAAGCTGTCAAAGGGGTTCTCGGCCCCGTGCTCGCTGGTTGCCGGGTCATCTTGAGTGGCCAGGAAGATCGAGCCATCGAGGCCTTCTGGGACGATCGGCAAGTCGGCGTGCAGGGTGCCGACCTTTGAGGAGTTGGGACAGCCTTCCCCAGGTTTGGAGTTCAAGGTCTCCCGCCCGAGGTCTGCTGGCGTGCAGACACCGAGGCCTTCGCCGATCGAGGGGTTGATCGTTACCCCCTCAGGCAAGGTGACAACGGCTTTCTTGGTTTCTGAATTGGCCAGGCCGTCTTTGTTCTTTAGCCCTTCATCAGAGAAGTCGAGGTTGAAGTCAAGCCCGCTGCCGGTCTCGGCCTGATCGGTTGAGAGCTTTGAATCGACCCTCGGCGCAAAGCCCAGTTTGCCGCAGCCGGTGAAGCCCTGGGGGATCGGCGGGATCGAGTTGTCGTGGGTAAGTGAGCTGCCTTCATCCCAGATGCCGGGTTCTTCCCAAGAGTCTGCTTTGTAGGTGGTGGCCGCCGGGCCGCTGCAGCTGCGCGGCAGGGTGAGGAAGGGCTTTTCTTCGGTTTGGACCGGGCAGGTCACTACCCCTCCGGGTGGGCTGGGAATGAATCCGGGGAATTCTTCGGCTTCGCGTTCGTTCCCCTCCCCGCAAGCGCCGCGCAATTCGTCGTGGCCCGGATCGGCCGGGTTGCCCCACAGCTGCAACACCGAGCCAAAGACGGTCGCCACCTGGGGGGTGTTGCCGAGCGTGGCTTCGACGTTATTCTCGCCGTCTTGCTTGACGCCGATGTCGACGACCACCGGCACGAGCAAGACCTTAAAGCCGATCCTCACCACCACCCCGGGTGGGGGCTTTAAGTTATAGACGGAGTTCTGCACCCACAAGAAGGGCGCCTGGAGCTGGTTTGAGACCAGGCCGACCGCCGTTTTGTCGGGGCAAAGAGAGTCGCCGCCGATTTGAAGCTTGGCGAAGTCGGTGACCGAGCAATAGGGGATCGCGCCGGCGTCGCCGGTCAGCCCGGCCATCTGGGTGAAGATCGAGTCCTTGAGCTCACCGCCGGGGATCCATTCAAAGAAGGCCGGTTCGGTGTAGTTGAGGCCGAAGGAGGTCGTAAACGCGAAGGGGTGAGAGCCCGCCTGGGTATCGGGGGTGCCGTCTTGGTTGGTGGCGGTGACGTCGAAGTTGTTGAGGCCAAAGGCGCCAGATGCCGTTGGGGCGGCGATCGCGCAGATCAGCAGAGCGGCGGTTGCGGCGATGCTGGCGAGCAGGGCGCTGCGGGAACGGTAGTTGGCGCTTTTGTTCATCTTCTCGGTCTCCTTGTTGGCGGGCGAGGTGGCACTCGATTGCTTGGCGGCGTGCCTCATCGCCCCGCCCCCCGGTGAGAGCGCCTACAGCGCGCAGCGCTCTTGCCAAGGCCCTTTGCCTTTCGCTCAAGCCGCTCTGCGCTGCGGCGCAGGCTCTTTGCCTGCGTTGCCGAGGCGCTTTGCCCCGCTTCGCTTCGCAGCTGCTTTGCCGCGCGGGAGAGCTTGGCGGCGCGCTTGGCCGCACTTGCGCAATCGTGCCTTGGCTTGAGGTCCCCGGCGCCTTTGAAGCCCGCACTTGCCGGGGTCGGGTCATTGGGCGCGGCCGGCGGGCTTTGGCAAGCATCGCCGAGGCAGGGGGTCGGCTGGCTTTCGGTCGGGAAGCCACCGCCGATGCGGGCGTCATAGATGTCGATCCCGCCGGGGTCTTGGGGATCGATGCTGGCGGCGGTTTCAAAGAAGACATCTGAGCCGTCGGGGGAAGCGTCCATGAAGGCAGAGCTCTTCGGGCTTTGCCCGGTCGAGATCAGGCTGAGGCAGCCGCCGGGCTTTTGGCAATCGCCTGAGCCCTGCGCCTCCCACTCATAGACGTCTTGGGCGCCGTTGGTGTCCTCGGGCACCAGCGCGTCAAAGGCGTTAAAAAAGAGTCGGTTGCCGTCATCAGAGAGGACGTGGGAGGAGTAAGAAGCCTCTTCTTCGGTGGTCAGCCAGGCGGCCGCCCACCGGACGGGTTCACTGGTGGTGCCTTCGAGCTGGTCGATCACAGTGAAAGGCCTTCGCAGCGGTTGGCCGGCGGGGCGGGCGCCGCTCGGATTGCACGAGACGCAGCTCAGCCGATCGCCCTCCGCGTCATAGATATAGGCCTCCATGTCGGCTTCGCCGCTGAGCGCGTCGGTGTTGTCATAGCCGCTCAGGCTGCGGATCGACTCGAAGGCGATGTGGCGACCGTCGGGGGTTATTCTGCTGGCGTGGTAAACCGGCTCGGAGGCAACGACGCTGGACTCACGATTAACATCAGCTGCGAGCGTCGCGATGAAGCTGACCGCGCCTTCGTGGTAGAGGTAGAGGTTGGGTTCGCCGGCGCTGGCACCGGCGTCGAGTGCTTCATTGGAGGCGAAGTAGATATAGGAGAGGTCTTCGCTGGCGCCCGCCACGCCGTACACTCCGCCCGCGATCATCGTCGTCGTTTCGCTGTCGACGTCGAACTCCTTCAGGCTGGCTTCGCCGCGGGAGAGGGCGAAGACGCGCCCTTCGGAGTAGAGCGCCTTGGAGCCGTCGGGGCTCGCGTTCCACCAGTGGGCGTCGCCGGCAGAGACGGGTATGGTCGTCGCGCCGTCGAGGCGGACGTAGATCGGACCGACGCCTAAGTTGTTTGCGGCCGTCCAAAAGATCCGCGAGCCATCGGCGGAGACGGTGTGGTGGCGAGTGGGAGTCTGCCCCTCTGGGTAAAATCCGACGTTCAGGCTTCCGAGGCTGTTGTTTTGAGCCGCGCTGGCGGTGCCGTCGGGCAGGATGCTGACCAGGTGCAGCTCTCCGCCGCTGAAGTCATAGAGCTGTCTACTGATGCCGCGTTCGCCTTCTTCAGCCGAGGCGTCAGGCGTGAATTTGGCTCGCGCGGTGAAGACCGTGTGGGCGTCATCGCGCGAGACGCCTTGGATTTCGGCGGCCTCGATCGCCCCGCGGCCGAAGGTGTTGGGGGTGGGCGTGAGCGGCGGATTCACCGTGAGCGTTTCCAGGCTGCCGTCGGTGTTGTCACGCCGGTAGAAGTTCATATATCCGGCTTGGGCGTCGGGCATGAGCGGCGCTTTGTTGAAGTCCTCAAGCCAAGCGCTCGAGAGGTCTTCGTTGAAGTACTGGAAGTAGGTGTTGAATTCGATGAAGGGGACGAAGATCGGGTTGAAGATGGTCAGGCTCTGCGGGGCGTTGATCCCATGTGTTATCCAGCCACCTGCCCCACGAGTCGCGAGGTACTGGTTTGAGTAATGGCTGGAGGGCTCATCGCCGAAGGAAAACAGCGAGGAGTAGGTGATTTTCTCGCCGTCTCGCGAGGCTTGGGTAAAGGCCGTGGCGGCGGCGGGGCCCAGGCTGGGCGCGGCGCGAATCTCGCCGCCGTTTTTGTCGAGCGGGCTGACCATCTCATAGCCGCGGCAGTCGGGCAGGGTGGCGGCAGGACCGGCGCGAAAGGCCTGGTTGGGGCATTCGGTGTTCTGGGAGGCAGAAGCGTAGGTGGTGAAGGTGTTATCGGCGCCTTCGCTCTGCCCGATTGCGTTACTCGCAACGACTCGCCAATGATAGGTGGTGTCGGGCTGCAGCCCGCTGAGGAAGGCGCTCACCGTGTGGTCGGCGTTATCTGAGCCCACGTTTGCCTCGGGGGTGCTATGTCCGTAGGAGACACTCGTTCCATACTCGATATGGAAGGTCGAGGCAAAACCTTCGGGATTGATCTTTGCCTTGAGCACCGCTTCGTTGAAGACGACACTCGAGGCCCACTCTTCCTCGACAACCGGCGGGCTCTGCAGTTTGAAGGCTTTATCGGCTCCATTGACCGTGCCATTCGTGTTTTTGGCAACGAGGCGGAAGTGGTATTCGGCGCCAAGATCGAGGCCACTGAGGTTGGCACTGACCGGTACGTCAGAGGTGCCGCTGCCGATAGTCGCTGGAGGCTGAGCGCAAGCGACGGTCTGCCCGTAGCCGGTGGTTTTGCCGTATTCGAACTTGCATTCGCTCAGTTCGACGCCGTCAGGATTGATCGTGCCGTTGAGCGTCGCGCTGGTCGGCCCAACAGCCGAGGCTGAGTCGGTGGTGACGGTGGGAAGGGCGACAAGCGGGCCGAACACTTCGACGTTCGCTGCGTCTGAGCGGGAGGCATAGAGGTCGCCGGTTGAGCCACGTGCGGCAATCCCCTGGACGTTGCTCGCGAGGGTTGAGCTGGAGACGCTCGTCGCGCTGGCCGCACCAGAGGCATCGAACTCTTTGATCGCCTGGCCCGTGGCAGCGTAGACGTGACCCGTCCCTGGGTCGACGGAGACGGTCGTGTTGCTATCGGGGGAAACCGTGTATTCGACTGCGCCGGTGCCGCTGTCGAGCTTTGAGATCGGGCCGCTGTATTGGGCGGCGAAGAGAAAGCCCGCGCTCGAGCCCGCGCCGGCGGCCAGGGTGCAGGGGTTGGTCGTCGAGCTGAAGTTGGCGGGGTTGTCGGCGTTGACTGGGGGGTTTGCCGCGGGAACGAACTTGTGGATGCCGCTGGAGTAGTCGCCGACGTAGAGGGCACCTGACGGATCGACGGCGACCCCACAGGCTTCGGAGAAGGGCCCGGAGCTGGATTCAGTCAGCTGGCCCAGGTATTTGCCTTGCGAGGAGAAGATGTTGATCGCGTTCGGTGAGCTCTGGGTGACGTAGATGTCGCCGTCGGTCGCCGTGCCTGAGTTATCGACGGCGATCTGCGATTCGCTGGCCGAGGCGAAGCCGAGACCGTTTTGAGGAGTCTGGTCGCAGTCGGCGGGCACCGTGGCGCATTCGCCGTTGCCTTTGCCGTCGATCGCGTTGGTGCCGAGGCCCGAGAAGTTGGCGGCAGTGCCGTCGGGGTTATAGCGCTTGATCGAGGGGGTGCCGCCCGCGTCCATGACCAGGACGTCGCCGCTCGATTGGTCCACCGCGATCCCCCCGGCGTTGGAGAAGCTCGGCTGGGCGGCGGAGCCGAAGGTTTCCTTGAAGAGGTGGGTCTTGGTGGCGCCGGCCGAAGCGGCGAAGACGAGGGCAGCGAGGACGGCGAGTGGCAGGGCGAGGCGCTTGAGCGCGGGCGCACTACTCCCTGCGGCGCTATGCGAAGGCCCACGGGTGGCGTCGGCTCCACGGAAGAAGCGACCGAGGCCCTTGGCCTGGCGCTGAGTCGATCCCGCGGTCGATGCCTTCTCGTGGCGTCTCACGTAGCTCTCTCCTTGTCCCTTGAGCCCCTTGCCGGCCGCTTCCCTGGCGGCTCCCGTCAGGCTCGGTTTTCCCTGTTTCCCTGGCCCTTGGCTGCGGCTTTTGCCGTACAGCCGACCGTCATTTTGAACTACTTCGTACATCAAGCAGGCGTAAGTGAAACAGGTGTGATTTCAAACGTCAAGAAAAAGCTCGTGTTCCTGGAGCCGGCGATTCTCAGAGTGAGATCGGAGAGTTGGCTCTCTAAAGGGCAAAGCGGCTTAGGTACCAGCGTGTAATCCCGCCCAGCGCAGGCGGTCATAGCGACAGCGGAGTTCCTGAAACGAGAAACGCCGGCCTACTCAAAAGAAGGTCTATCTGGTTGACAGAAGGGCGCTCTGCGCGCACGATGGCGGCGCATGACCCTCTCATCCACGATTCGTTCCTTGAGCCTTGCCTGCGCGCTCGCCCTTTTCGCGCTGGCCGCAGCATGGATTCCTTCGGCTCACGCGACGCCACTTCAGCCAGGCTTCGCCGAATCGATCGTCTTCAGCGGCCTGACCGAGCCGACCGACGTCGCGTTTGCGCCGGACGGGCGCGTGTTCGTCTCCGAGAAGAGCGGGCTGATCAAAGTCTTCCCAGAACTCAACGCCCCCAGCCCGACGATCGCGGCCGACCTGCGGACCCAGGTCCACAACTTCTGGGACCGGGGCCTGCTCAGCATCGTGCTCGACCCGCAGTTCCCGATGCGCCCTTATCTGTACGCGCTCTACTCGGCGGACGCTGCGATCGGCGGGACGGCGCCGCGCTGGGGCGAACCGAACGCCACCTCCGACGGATGCCCGACGCCGCCCGGCCCGACCGATGCCGGCTGCGTGATCAGCACCCGCCTAGTCAAACTGACGCTCAGCGGCAGCGTCGTCACGGGCGAACAGACGCTGATCAACGACTGGTGCCAGCAGTTCCCGAGCCACTCGGCCGGCGGCCTCGCCTTCGGTCCCGACGGCATGCTCTACGTGTCGGGCGGCGACGGCGCCAGCTTCAACTACACCGACTACGGTCAGGAAGGCAACCCGTGCGGGGACCCCCCCGGCGGCACGATGGCCCCCCCGACCGCCGAAGGCGGCGCCCTGCGCTCCCAGGACTACCTCACCCCGTCCGACCCGACCGGCCTCAACGGGAGCCTGATCCGGATCAACCCCGACACCGGCGCCGCCGCGCCCGGCAACCCGATGAGCACGAGCGCCGACGCCAACGCGCGGCGCATCGTCGCCGCCGGGATGCGCAACCCGTTTCGCTTCACCTTCCGGCCGGGCACCTCCGAAATCTTCATCGGCGACGTCGGCTGGGGATCCTGGGAGGAGATCGACCGTCTGCCCAAAGCCGACGACGCGACCGTCGACAACTTCGGCTGGCCCTGCTACGAGGGCGTCGGGCGCACGGCGGGCTACGAAGGAGCGGGCCTGAATCTGTGCAAACAGCTCTACAACACGCCCGGCTCCGTCACGCCGCCGCTCTTCACCTATTCCCACAGCGCCGACGTCGTGCCCGGCGAGAACTGCACCGCCGCCGGCTCCTCGATCTCCGGGCTCGCCTTCTACCAGGGCGGCGCCTACCCCGCCGCCTACAAAGGCGCGCTCTTCTTCGCGGACTACTCGCGGCGCTGCACCTGGGTGATGTTCGAAAAAAACGGTCAGCCGGATCCGACGACGGTGACGAGCTTCCTCAATAACAACGACCCCGTGAACCTCAAGATCGGGCCCGAAGGCGACCTCTTCCTCGTCGACTTCACCGGCTCGGTGCGGCGCATCAGCTACCCCGGCGGAAACCGGGCGCCTACCGCGGTCGCGGTCGCCCAGCCGAAGGCCGGGCCCCTGCCGCTCACGGTGAACTTCGACGGCACGGGCTCGACCGATCCCGACGCCGGCGACGTGCTGACCTACGCCTGGGACCTCGATGGCGACGGCCAGTACGACGACTCGACCGCGGCGAAACCGACCTGGACCTACAACAGCGCCGGGTCGGTGACCGTGCGCCTCCGGGTGACCGACAAAGGCGGCCAGTCGGCGACCGACTCGATCGTCGTCGGTCCCGGCAACGACGCCCCCCACGCGCAGATCGACACCCCGACCGCAGCGCTGCACTGGGCGGTCGGCGACCCGATCTCATTCTCCGGCCAGGGCAGCGACCCGCAGGACGGGACGCTCGGCCCCGGGCGCATGTCGTGGGCGGTCGTGATGCGCCATTGCCACACCGCGAGCGACTGCCATTCGCACCCGATCCAGTCCTACCCCGGAGTGGCCGAAGGGACGTTCACGGCTCCCGACCACGAGTATCCGTCCTACCTCGAACTGCGCCTGACCGTGACCGACAGCGCCGGCCTGACCGACACCGCGACGCTGCGCCTCGATCCGCGCACGGTCGACCTCACCTTCCGCTCCGAACCCCCTGGGCTGACGCTTGGAGCCGGCCAGCAGTCCAGCGTGGCGCCCTTCACCCAGACTGTCATCGTCGGTTCCCGCAACTCGCTCGCGGCGCCCACTCCGCAGACGCAGAACAGCTCGCTACTGGGCTTCGCGTCCTGGTCGGACGGTGGTGCCGCCACTCACGACGTCATCGCGCCGGCGACCGCGACGACGTACACCGCGACCTACAAACCCGAATCCGGCTTGGTCGCCGCCTACGGCTTCGAGGAGACCTCGGGGACCGCGGTCAACGACTCCTCGCCGGCGAAAAACAACGGCACCGCCGTCGGCGGGCCGCTCAGCACCGCCGCCGGCCGCTTCGGCCGGGCGCTCAGCTTCGACGGCGTCAACGACCTGATCCGCGTCCCTTACACCTCTTCCCTCGACCTCAACAACGGAATGACGCTGGAGGCCTGGGTGCAGCCAAAAACCTCACGCATCCACGCGCCGGTGATCACCAAGAGGACGACCAACTACTACAGCTACCGGCTCGAGGCAGGCGGCGAAGTCAAAGGCGTCCCCGAGGGCTACTTGTCGGACGCTCCTTGGTCCTGGGAAGACGTCGAGGACACCAAACCACTGCCCAACGGCAGCTGGAGTCACATCACGATGACCTACGACGGCGCAACCATGCGGCTCTATGTCAACGGCGCCCTCGTCGCTACCCACGCCTCCCCCAAACCGCACGTGGACGGCGGCGAACTGACCATCGGCGGCAACGACTTCGAAAACTTCTACGAAGGCCTAATCGACGAGGTCCGCATCTACAACCGGGTGCTGAACGCGACCGAAATCGGGACGGATATGAATACGGCGGTCGTCTCCTCCGGTCCCACGGACTCCACCCCGCCGAGCCAACCCGGCAACCTCACCGCAACCGGATCTCTCGGCAAAGTCACGCTCGGCTGGAACGCGTCGACCGACAACGTCGGCGTCAGCGGTTACGAGGTCTACCGCTCGACGACCGCCGGCTTCACGCCTGCAGTCGGCAATCGCATCGCCACCACCACGGGCACCGGTACCGGTTACGTCGACACGACCGCACCCGGCACCTACTACTACCGGGTCAAGGCGCTCGACGCCGCCGGCAATCTCAGTACCTCCTCGGCGGAGGCCAGCGGCACGGCTACGGCCGACACCACCGCTCCCACGGTCTCACTCACCGCCCCCGCGGCGGGCACCGTCTCGGGCACGGTGGCGCTGAAAGCGACGGCCGCCGACAACGTCGGCGTCAGCGGCGTCCAGTTCCTCGTCGACGGGGTCGCCTTCGGCGCTGAGGACACCAGCGCCCCCTACGAAATCCAGTGGCCCAGCACGGGGGTGACCAACGGCACGCACAAACTCGCCGCCCGCGCTCGCGATGCAGCCAACAACACGACGACGTCTGCCGAAGTGACGGTCACGGTCAGCAACACGGCGGCTCCGTCCGGCCTGGTCGCCGCCTACGGCTTCGAGGAGACCTCGGGGACTACGGTCAACGACTCCTCACCGGCGAAAAACAACGGCACCGCTGTTGGCGGGCCCCTCAGCACCGCCGCCGGCCGCTTCGGCCGGGCGCTCAGCTTCGACGGCGTCAACGACAAAGTCGAAGTCCCCGACTCCGCCTCGCTTGAGCTAACCAATGCCCTGACCGTCGAGGCCTGGGTGCAGCCGAAAACCTCGCGCCTGCACGCGCCGGTGGTAACCAAGGAAACGTCCAGCTTCTACACCTACAAACTCGAGGCCGGCGGTGAAGTCAAAGGCATCCCCGAGGGCTTCATCTCCGATGCCCCCTGGTCTTGGGAAGACGCCGAGGACACCAAAACGCTGACCAACGGCAGCTGGACCCACCTGGCGATGACCTATGACGGCACGAACATGCGCCTCTACGTCAACGGCACCCTGGTCTCCACCCGCGTCGCTGCCAAACCAACCGCCGACGGCCTCAAGCTGTTGATCGGCGCCTACAAGACCACCAACTTCTACGAAGGCCTAATCGACGAGGTCCGCATCTACAACCGGGTGCTGAACGCGACCGAAATCGGGACGGATATGAATACGGCGGTCGTCTCCTCCGGTCCCACGGACTCCACCCCGCCGAGCCAACCCGGCAACCTCACCGCAACCGGATCTCTCGGCAAAGTCACGCTCGGCTGGAACGCGTCGACCGACAACGTCGGCGTCAGCGGTTACGAGGTCTACCGCTCGACGACCGCCGGCTTCACGCCTGCAGTCGGCAATCGCATCGCCACCACCACGGGCACCGGTACCGGTTACGTCGACACGACCGCACCCGGCACCTACTACTACCGGGTCAAGGCGCTCGACGCCGCCGGCAATCTCAGTACCTCCTCGGCGGAGGCCAGCGGCACGGCTACGGCCGACACCACCGCTCCCACGGTCTCACTCACCGCCCCCGCGGCGGGCACCGTCTCGGGCACGGTGGCGCTGAAAGCGACGGCCGCCGACAACGTCGGCGTCAGCGGCGTCCAGTTCCTCGTCGACGGGGTCGCCTTCGGCGCCGAAGACACCAGCGCCCCTTACGAAATCCAGTGGCCCAGCACGGGGGTGACCAACGGCACGCACAAACTCGCCGCCCGCGCTCGCGATGCAGCCAACAACACGACGACGTCTGCCGAAGTGACGGTCACGGTCAGCAACACGGCGGCTCCGTCCGGCCTGGTCGCCGCCTACGGCTTCGAGGAGACCTCGGGGACTACGGTCAACGACTCCTCACCGGCGAAAAACAACGGCACCGCTGTTGGCGGGCCCCTCAGCACCGCCGCCGGCCGCTTCGGCCGGGCGCTCAGCTTCGACGGCGTCAACGACAAAGTCGAAGTCCCCGACTCCGCCTCGCTTGAGCTAACCAATGCCCTGACCGTCGAGGCCTGGGTGCAGCCGAAAACCTCGCGCCTGCACGCGCCGGTGGTAACCAAGGAAACGTCCAGCTTCTACACCTACAAACTCGAGGCCGGCGGTGAAGTCAAAGGCATCCCCGAGGGCTTCATCTCCGATGCCCCCTGGTCTTGGGAAGACGCCGAGGACACCAAAACGCTGACCAACGGCAGCTGGACCCACCTGGCGATGACCTATGACGGCACGAACATGCGCCTCTACGTCAACGGCACCCTGGTCTCCACCCGCGTCGCTGCCAAACCAACCGCCGACGGCCTCAAGCTGTTGATCGGCGCCTACAAGACCACCAACTTCTACGAAGGCCTAATCGACGAGGTCCGCATCTACAACCGGGTGCTGAACGCGACCGAAATCGGGACGGATATGAACACTGCGGTGACTCCCTAGCGGCTGAAGGTCGCAGCAGCGCGCTGCTGCGGATCGACCGGATCAAGTTCGGGTAGCGGCAAGAGGCAGAGTCGACGTCAAATCATGCTGAAGGAGGAGGACTCGCCGTGAAGATGCCACCGGTCGTATCCCCAACGGAGTGGGAGGCCGCTCGCCAAGGGCTGCTGGTAAAGGAGAAGGAGCTGACCCGCGCTCGTGACGCGCTGGCCGCCGAACGCCGCCGCATGCCGAGGATGGAGGTCGAAAAGGAGTACCGCTTCGAGGGCCCGAACGGTCCGATCGGCCTGCTCGACATGTTCGACGGCCGCCGCCAGCTGGTCGTCTACCGCTTCTTCTTCGAGCCCGGCGTGCGCGGCTGGCCCGAGCGAGGCTGCGGCGGCTGCTCCTTCCTCGCCGATCAGGTCGCCCACCTCGCCCACCTCAACGCCCGCGATACCACCCTGGCGTTCGTCTCGCGCGCGCCGCAGCCGGAT
The DNA here is from genome assembly GCA_963703175.1 of uncultured Solirubrobacterales bacterium. Taxonomy (GTDB): domain Bacteria; phylum Actinomycetota; class Thermoleophilia; order Solirubrobacterales; family 70-9; genus VRUE01. The sequence continues at coordinate 1,606,413 of OY969794.1, read as the reverse complement.
ATCGAGCGCTGGAAGGCCCGCATGGGCTGGGAGATCCCCTGGTACACGATCGTCGACGACTTCGACACCGACTTCGGGGTCGACGAATGGCACGGCACCAACGCCTTCTTCCGCGACGGCGACCGAATCTTCCGCACCTACTTCATCAACAACCGCGGCGACGAATCAATGGGAAGCACCTGGAGCTACCTCGACCTGACGGCGCTCGGACGCCAGGAGGAGTGGGAGGATTCCCCCAAGGACTACCCCCAGTCCCCGCCCTATCAATGGTGGAACCTGCACGACGAGTACGGCGAAGCCAGCTGATCCTGTCGGCGGGGACGGGACCTTCGGCTTGAGAGGACGAAGGTCGCGCGCATGGGGGCGGATTTGCGGCGTTGATGTGACCGGGATGCGACCTGCAGGTGCGCTCCGAATCATTCCGGAGATCGCCTTAACGCATCATGATGCAATAATGCGGTTATGTCGAAAGCGCGTACGACCGTCACCCTCGATGAAGATGTCTTCCGCGCCGTCAAGATCAAAGCTGCGCGAACGGGCCAACGCGATTCCCAGGTGATCGAGGAATCGCTGCGGCGCGACCTGGGGGTCGATGATCTAGCCGAGATCTGGGCCAAGGTCACCCCCGCTACCGAAGACGAGGGTCTCCAGCTCGCCAGGGACGAGCTCCGAGCAATGCGCAGGGAGAGGCGTGGCGAGGGCGGTCCTTGATCCAGGCGTCCTCGTCTCTGCGCTGATCACGCCGACCGGTAGGCCGGCGGAGCTGCTGCTCTCCGCCCGCGCCGGCGGCTTCGACCTCGTCATCTCCCCGCTTCTGCTTGACGAGCTGGGGTCGGTACTGCAGCGGAAGAAGTTTCGGCGCTACGTCGACCTCGACGGCGTCGCCGCCTATTTGGATCTTCTGCGCCGCGATGCGCAGATGGCGGATGACCCTGAAACTCCACCGCCTATCCACTGCACGGATCCCGATGACGACTATCTCATTGCCTTAGCCCACAGCCAGAACGCCGCCCTCGTCTCAGGTGACAGCGACCTGCTGGAGCTCGCCGACAGGATCCCCGTTTTCTCTCCTGCTGAGTTCTCGCCAGGCTGACGCGCGCTCAGTCGCGGTTGACCCCGACAGATATCCACCCCAGCTGAGACGATCTTTGGAGCATGCACCGCGACGCTCTCATGATCCTCGCCGCCACCGCCTACAGAGCAACGGTCGCCCCCCGGTTCGATCTCACTGTCGAGGAAATCAAGCGATCGACGCTCATTGCCATGCGTTTCTCCGGCGCGTCGAAGTCGTTTGACCGCCCGCTCAGACAGGCACCACGCTGAGGCCAGGTACTCGCCCGAAGTCCCGGGTGTTTGTAGTCGCGACGTCCATGCCATGACTCAGAGCCGTGGCGGCGATCCAGAGGTCGTGGGCTCCGATCAGGTTGCCTTCGCGCTCGAGCTCCGCCCAGATTTCCGCATGCGCTCGGGCGATCGCGGTCGTGATCGGCAACGGCTCTATGGCGGAAATCACATGCTCGACGAACGCGGAGCGGCGAGCCCGTACCGCACCCGTCTGAGCGCGATGCACACCATGCAAGAGCTCACTGGCCGTGATGACGCTGATCGCCCGGTCCTGGTCGCCGATCGCCTGATTCAGCGACTGTCCCCGCCGCTCGGCGTTGACCAAGACAGCGGTATCTATCAGGACGGCCATGCGCCACTCGGCGGGCCAATGGCCTCCCGCCCAGCTTCGACATCGCCCGCAAAGTCCTCATCGGGCGAAGGCGCGGCCTCCATCAGCTCTCGCCACCTTGACGCCGAGACCAGATGCCCCGGGTTGGCCGGTCTCATCTGCACGACCGGCACGCCGTTGCGCACAACCTCGATCTCCTCGCCGGCCCCGATCCGGTTGACGACAGCGGAAAATTCCCGGGCCACCTCGGTCGCACTCAAACGCGTCATGGAGTGACTCTATCAGATAAATCTGATCAGACCCAGCGTCCATCCGCAGGAGAACCCGACTCATCCTCGGCGCGTAAACAGTGCAGTACGCAGAAAAATTTGAGCTTTCGGTATGGTGCCGCGCGTGGTTTACATCACCGAAGTACGTATGAGCGGGGGCGCGGGGCATATGCATATCGCTGCGGTGCGATGGCGAGATCCGCAGGACGGACAGTGCGGCAGCTCGACGCCGGCGACGATGGTCGACTGGATCGGCAACAAGAATGGGACCGCCCGCGTTCGACACGGAACCGACGACGTGAAGGTCGGCGTCGTCAATTCAAAGCCACCTTACATCCGCACGTATGCCGACGGGGAGTGGAGCGACAACCTGCTGGCGCTGCCACGGTACTAGTAGGGCATGGTGCGCCCGTTCACGGTTCTGCTCGTTCTGATTGCTGGAGTACTCGCACTAACCTTTGCTGGTTCTGCCGCGGCGGACTCGACGACGATCAGCGTCACGGATTCTGGCGGCGGGCAGATGTCGGCGACGGTGCAGGCGACCTCAACGACCTGCTCGACCTACGGCTACTGCGGCTGGTTTGGCTTCGTGCTCGAACGACATTCGTCACTACCATGCCGGGACGAGGAGACCTTCTTGCGCCACGTGATCCCGTTACAAGAATCGGCGGGTACGCGGGAAGAAACCTTCACGTTCAGGCCGTTCTTCCCGCGAGCGGCCAAGCTCTGCGTGTATCTGGAGAATGGGGCCGGGGTTCCGCTGGCCGGCGAAGCGACCTACACGGCACCGACCGGCTACGGCTTCCAGCGCAGCTCGGGCTACAACTGCTCCTCGTTCGCGACGCAGTCCTCAGCGCAGTACTACCTCGAGCTCTACCCCAGCGATCCCTCGCGCCTGGACGGCGACCACGACGGTGTCGCCTGCGAGAGCAACAAATGTCCCTGTGGAGCAGACCCGATCCCGTCCGAGCCCGAACCGACTCCGCCGCCGCCAGTGGTCGTGACGTCCGAACCAGAAACGATCAGCGCTGCCTGTCGAGAAGCCCGTCAGGCGCGCCAGCGGGCACGAACGCTGGTCAATGTCGCCCGGCGGCGCCTAAACCAGTCATACCGGCCGGCGGCGAGACGCTACTGGCGGCGCAAGCTCTCGCAGCGAATGGTGGCGCTGCGCCAAGCCGAACGCAGCGCCACCACGAACTGCGGATGAAGAGTCAAGCGCTGGGTGCTCTCCTGCCGGGTCTAAAAGCTGCCCTCGATCTGGAGTTCATAGCGAACGATCTCCTGATCGCGAAGGTACTTGACGTCATCGGTCAGGCTGTAGCCGCGGCCCTCGTATAGCCGTCGGGCCCTTACGTTGTTCGAGCGTGTCCAGAGGGAGAAGGTCCTCCAGTCGCGCGCTCGCATTTCCCGGTGTAAGGCGTCCAACAGTCGGCTGCCGACGCCACGTCCCCAGCGTTCCGGATCGACAAACACCATTGAGACGTGTCCTGCGTGGGGGCGGACCGTACCGGCGCCGTGGCGCTCGCGGTACGGCTCGGACAGCGCCATCGCGACCACGAGTTCACCATCGCAGCCGACCAAGACGGACGCAGTCGTATCGGCAAGCTTTCTCCTAACCCGGTCGATGCGCGCCTTAGATGGTGGGTTTTCGTCCGCCGTCCGTGCCGCGCACCAGACATGAAGTGCGTCCTTTCGCTGTCCGGACGTTGCACTGGCAAAGACGGTCATCGGTCCCGAGATTGGTCCCCGGTCAGTCGGATGCGTCTGCCTCAGCCAAGCGCCCGACAATCGTCGCAAACTCGCGGAGGTCATCGAGGAAAGCCAACGAGGCAAACACTGCCTTGTCATCGATCTCCATATAGAGATGGACAAGCAAATTGCGCTGCCTAGCTACGTTGCCAAGCCGCTCGGCAATCTTCGCCGAGATGACGCCCTTGTCGCCGAGAATCTTGAACACGTCCGAATAACTCGACGGAGGCGGAGCGGATTGCTCGCTGACGACCTGAGCCGCCAAGTCAATGCAGATCTGAATCGAGAGCTGAAGCAGCCGTTCGGTCGCAAGGCGCTGTTGGGCGTCGGCCAAGTAAGCCTCCTCTCCGGCACCACGGATCTCCTCCAAGCGCTCGAGCATCGCCTCCAGCCGCTCGAGGCGGTTCTCGACCTGCTCAGCGTCGACCAAAGCGTCCTTCCGCTATCCGCCGCCGCACTCCGCGACCAAGCTCCGCGCGCAACGACGCGGTGTCGAGGTAGTCGAGAATCGCCCGCGTCTCCAGCCGGACCCGCTCGTCCTGGTCGCGCTCGACGAGGCGCTTACCCTCGCGAATGGCGCGGTGCCGCATCAGCGGAGGGGCGTGGTTCAGCATGACGACATCGATCTCGTCGGTACCCAAAGCACGACCTGCATCACCGGCAAGGCTCAACTGAAGATCGAAGCGACCGCGAGAGTCGAGATCGGGGTCGTGCCAGACCGCAACATCTACATCCGACAGCGGGCCAGGGTTTCCACGCGCCTGCGACCCGATCAACATTGCCGCAACCACGCCCTCACGGTTGAGCGCATGGCTGAGCTGCTCCAGGGCGCCCTCATCGAGCGGCGCCACTCGTGATTTCTCATCAATGACGACCATGGCTTACATCGTCCCCGATCAACCGGATCGAGTCCAGTGCACGTTGACGGCTGTTCCTTCGAGGCCTCCCGCTCGACAGCCCCAAGCGCACGAGCGGCCGTCCGCATAGCAGAGCCAATCTCCTCCAGATTGAAAGGACGCGCGTCGTCCGCGCGGGGAGTGGGATTGCGACGGCGATGCGACCGGAATGCGACCGTCAGGTAGTTGGCGTCCCTACCATCGAGCACATGGCGATCAAAAAGATGGAACACGTCGGGATCGTGGTCGACGACCTAGCGGCCGCAATCGAGTTTTTCGTCGAGCTGGGACTAGAGTCGGGAGGCAAGGGCCAGGTCGAGGGTGAGTTGGTAGACCGCATTATCGCGCTCGAAGGGACCAAGGCTGAGTTAGCGATGCTGCGAACCCCCGACGGCGACGTAGAAATCGAGCTGGTGAAGTTCCACTCGCCGCCGATCCAAGGCGGCGACCCGCACGCACCCTCGAACACCCCAGGCCTCCGCCACCTCTCCTTCCTCGTTGAAGACATCGACACCATGGTCGCCGGCCTACAAGCCCGCGGCACCGAGCTCGTCGGCGAGCTGGTGCGCTACGAGAACAGCTACCGGCTCTGCTACGTCCGCGGCCCCGAGGGAATCATCATCGAGCTGGCAGAAAGGATCGGCTGACGACCGAAATGAGACCCGCTACTGCTTCGACTTACGATCGTCGTCGCGGCGGCTGCCCTCGGCCTTAAGGTCATCCACCTTTAGACCCTCACTGGCCAGCAACTCAAGATCCAGCCGCCGAACGTCCGCCATCGTCTTGCCTTTAGGTAGTCGGTATCCGGCTGGCAGTTTCATTGATTCCATCCCGCTACCCTCCTCACGAGTTCATAGACCTCCACGTGAAGCCAGGGAGGCCGTCCGGTTTGTCCTAGGCGCCGCCGCGCCATAAGTATCGAATAAACCTCAGCGACGACCTCATGCGTGTATTCCCGAGGACGGTAGCCCGCCTCCCGGACAAGTTCCGCCAAACCCGCTGGCAGCAGCCCGACATAGCGCTCGCCGGCAGCGATGTCGCCATGTTCAGCGCGATCGAACGAGAGTGCATGGCCCCACTCGTGCCAAGCCACCCTGGACAGGTCGTAAACGAGGGTCGGACCATCCAGACCATCGAAAGCCGAGTGGCCCTCGTTGATCAGGACCACCCGCAGGTCGGGAACCCAGAGAGCCAGGGCGTCATTCGCGCGAAAGATCTCCTTGGCCGGGAGTGAGCCCCGACCTGCCGAGCGAAGGAGCTCATCTGCATACGTCCCGAGCGCCCGGCCGCAGAGCTGCCACTGATCAGCGTGGATCGCTTCCAGGAGATTGCGGTCTCCTCGCGGCAGCTCATGCCACGCTCGCCCCACGATGTCGTTCGTGTTCATGCCATCGCCCTCCTGAGCGCCCATGGGGCGCTCGCATATGTGAATTGGACATCAACACCCTCAGTCCTTTTGCAGTCCCTTTTGGCTTTAGCTGTGCAGATCTCAAGCGAACGCCCCGCTTGACGATCTGACCTAAAGGGTCCGGGCTCATGAGCGGAGAACTTTTCTATGGAGACAACCTCGACGTTCTGCGGCGGTACATCGCGGACGAGAGCGTCGATCTCGTCTATCTCGATCCACCGTTCAACAGCAATGCCACCTACAACGTTCTCTTTTCTGAGCGTGACGGCGCACGATCAACCGCACAGATCAAGGCCTTCGGAGACACCTGGCAGTGGGATCGTGAGGCAGCGGCGGCATACGAGGAAGTCGTCGAGGCTGGCGGCGATCTGTCTCGAGCGATGCAGGCCTTCCGCACGATTCTGTCGCACAGCAACATGCTCGCCTATTTGGCGATGATGGCACCCAGACTTCGCGAGCTTCACCGAACGATGAAGCCGACCGGCTCTTTGTACCTTCACTGCGATCCCACCGCGAGCCATTACTTAAAGCTTCTTCTTGACTCGGTGTTTGGGCCCCGCTGCTTTCGCTCGGAGATCGTCTGGAAGCGAAGTAGCGCCCATAGCGACACTAAGCAAGGACGCCGCATCCATGGACACATCCACGACGTGCTTCTCTTCTATACGAAAGGGGATGAGTGGACCTGGAATCCGCTCTTTACGCCCTACGACGAGGCCTACATCGAGTCGAAGTATCGGCACGTCGAGCCCGAGACCGGTCGGCGATACCGCCTCAGCGACTTGACGGCTGCTAAGCCCGGAGGCGACACGAGCTACGAATGGCACGGGCGCCGGCCCTACCGTGGCCGCTACTGGGCTTATTCGCGCGAAAAGATGGATGAATTCAAGGCGAAAGGGCTGATCCGCTTTCCAGATAAACCGGATGGCGTGCCCGAGTTAAAGCGCTACCTGGATGAACAGCCCGGCGTACCTCTTCAGGATCTATGGACTGACCTGGACCCGATCAACGCGAAGGCCGCCGAGCGACTCGGCTATCCGACGCAGAAGCCTGAATCATTGCTGGAGCGGATCGTCGAATCGAGCAGCAACGAAGGGGATGTCGTGCTCGATCCATTCTGTGGCTGCGGAACCGCCGTCGCCGTAGCCGAGAAGCTGGATCGCGATTGGGTTGGCATTGACCTCACCTATCTCGCTACGCATTTGATTAAGAGTCGTCTACTCGATGCTCTCGGTGAAGGCGTCGACTACACCGTGACGGGCGAGCCGACGACGGCTGAGGACGCAGCGAGACTTGCCAAGGAAGACCCCGACCAGTTCGAGGCTTGGGCCCTCGGTTTGGTCGGTGCGCGTTCGACGACCAAGAAGAAGGGGGCGGATGGAGGTATAGACGGTCGTCTGATCTTTCACGAGAAGCCAGAGGGCAAGACGCGCCAAGTTTTGATTTCAGTGAAAGCAGGCAAGGTGGGCGTCAGTCACGTCCGCGATTTGCGAGGAGTGATCGACCCCGAGGAGACTGAGATCGGCGTGTTAATCAGTATGCGACCGCCGACCAAGCCAATGCGGGAGGAGGCCGCGAGTGCCAGCTTCTATCGCTCCGGATCAGAGGGCGTTGGCAGTTGGGGAGAGCATCCGCGAATCCAATTGCTGACCATCGAGGAGCTACTCAGCGGAAATCGGATCGACATGCCGCCTCTTTCGGGCAATCTCACGTTTGCTCGTTCTCCGGTGGTCGAACGGCGCCGGCCGACAACCGAGCCCCTGTTTCGGCATACCGACGATCCGATTCATCGCGCGAAGCTACTCAATAAACGCGGATAGAGCGGCCAGCGTTCCGCATCGGCCAAGCCAAGACGTTCTGTGGTGGTATGGGAGCGGGCTAGCACCGTTTTTGCGACAGATATGCGACTTGACAGTGCGATCGGAACGACCACCGAAGGTCAGACTCCTTAGATGTTGGCGCCAGCCTCATCCATATGGGCGCGCAAGCCTTCGTACAGGCGCGGACAGTTATCACGGGTCACCGTGAGCATTCGGCGCCTTGCCTTCGATCCGGACCGCCAGGTTCGAATCCTTGCAGCGACCTGATCCGTCTCCGCCGCTAGAGCATCCAGATCAGCTAGGAACTCCGGGTCGAACTTGGCGGTGAGCCCGATCGCGCAAGCGAATTTTCGCGTGCCAAAGGTCAATAGCTCTGCCTGGACCTGTCGATGGTATGCAGACGACTGAACCTGGGAGATCATCGCCTCTTGGACTACGGGTACAGCGCCGGCGGCATCGATGTGCTCTAACCCATTCCCCCTATGAAGGAGCAGTGTGGCTGCATGGTCTGGATCGTCTTCGAATCCAGCAGCGACGGACTGCGCAACTGCCTCGAATTGTGTCGCTGCCTCCAGCAGATCAGACCACCGGCGCTTTGGAAATCCTGGAGCTGCGCGAACACATGCTGTGAAGGCTCCATTCTCGGCAAGAATGGGAACCATCTTGTTATAGAGCTCTGGCGAGAGGGATTTCAGCTGACGAATCCGTAGCGGCAAACCCTCCGGCCTACGCGCAGCTTCGACTGCCAAGCGTTTCAGGTCGATGGCCCCACTCTCGACTCGGCTAGCAAGCGCGGAATAGAAGGACTGGTACACGAACTCCGGCATCGACCGCAATACCCGACGAAATGCAAGGAGCTCAAGGAATGGACCCGTCGCGACAAATCGGTCGGCTTCCTCTCGGGAGCCAAGCATCTGGGCGACCCGATCTCGGCCAAGTGCGACTTGCATAACTGCAAGCCGCTCGCCCAGTGAGCCAACACCCATTGCGGTCAATATCTCGAATGCCGGGACCCCAGTAGCGTGCAGCCGCCTCAGCAGCATCGCGGCTGCCTCGGTCTGACCCCGACGTACCAGTCGACGCACCATCACCGCCGAACCAACGCCAGGCTCGCGTTCCCCCGCATCGATCTCGCTCGCGAAGTCGCCAATCTGGGCGCCCGCTGCCGAGACGATCAGCTCGCCGATCCCAGGATGGACCGTTCTGATCTCGCCGTCCCTTCTCTCAATGATTCCGCTTGCCAGGGCCGAAGAAACATTTGCCGGTGAAACTAGGGTCTCGGGAGTCGCGAGCTCCAGTGCCGAGCGATCAGCCACGATGCAAAGGTCGCGCTGCTCTTTTGGAGCAAGGTCGTGGAGATAGCGATCGTGAAGGTAAGCGTGAGCGTCCGCTGGCGCAAGGGACCAGTCAGGAGGCTCGAGGTTGGCCTGAGCAAGAGCCGCACCAAAAGCGATGAGATCACCGCCGAAGAGCTTCAGCCATCGTTTCTGGACGGCGTTTGGCAAGTCCGGGGCGTCCTTGCCCTGTCTTCTGCGCAGGCGCTCGAAGACCCCCCTGAGCATCGCCTGCGTGACGCGTAGTTCCAATGCCACCCCGGCAAGGTCTGCCAAGGGTGATTTCACCCCACGCATCGCCCTGCGGGATTCCGAGCGGCGCCCAAGGAATAGAAGCTCGGCGCCGGTTCCCGCAGAGCGCCAGTCGAGGTAGAGCTCTTGGGCAGCATCCTCGTTTTGGTGAACGTTGTCGACGATAAATAGAACGTCATGATCGCCCCGACTAACGACGCACTCGGCTGCCGCCCTGACAAAGTCAGTTGCACCCGCCTGCGGCTCCGCGAGATCCAAGTAGTAGACCGGTTTATCCTCTTTTAGTCGCTGCCAGCCCAGGCAAGCCCCAAGAGCAGTCTTTCCCGACGCCCCCCGACCAAGCACGTAAGCAAAGCCCGCCTGGTTAAGTCGTTCTTCAACACGCTTAATGAGTCCTGGTCTCGTGACCAGTCCGTTTTCGTACTCCTCCTCCGTCGGCATAAACTGACCGGAGGCGCCGGTTCCATAGATCGGCGCCGCTCGGAGCTCGCTGAAAGGATGCGGCGAAACCGTCAAGCCGAGGATCGAAACCCAGACCTGGGCAAAACGGCCAGAACAAAGATCGGTGATTAGGGTTTGGCGGAAGACAAAGGTCTGGCTCCTTCCACTGACCCCTAAGTTTGAGAGTCGCTCCCGACGCGCAGCCAGCGTCTCGGGGCGTGGCGTCGACCCAGTCGTAATGAAGCAAAAACCACCCAACCCCGGCTCGGGAAGCGCGGCAGCATTCTCTAGGTCGCTATCAAGGTGACTCCCCCAACTAGCCTTGTCAGCGGTGGCCTCAAGCGCGTCGATGCGGCCATCGCTCATCGTCACGTAGGAATCGGGCCAGCCAGCGATAGTTGATCCCGTCGAGTTGCGGCCAAGGATCAGCTGCTTCCCAAAGCGGTCAGGAAGTTCGATCGCCGCGTAGCACTCAGCGAGCTGCTGGAATGCAGCAGCGCTCAGGGATTCGACAGCCTCCTCGATTGCACGTTCGGATGGAACCATAGGACTTGTAGCCCGACATCCCTCACACTAGAGACGATGGCGACATCCTCCTTCGCGGACTGCGGTTGGGTGGTCCCTTAAACCCAGGGCGTACGCATAGGAGGATGCGCCTTGCTCAGCCGGCCGTGCTGTCTTCACCGGTTGCCGGAGATGCGTCGAGGACACGCAATTGCGCAGGCGCTGACTCCTGTGAACTCGAACCCTCATTGCCGACGGCCTTCAACTTAGGTGGCGGTGCTCCCGACCCCTCTCCACCTGGCTTGAAAGTTTTGATCGCAGCCAGTAGCTCCTTGAAGACGTCGAGCCCTTCGAGGAGCTCATTTGGGGTCGGTGGGAGAGAACCGTCGCCGCGGGGTTGGTCATGCACCCAGGGCGAGTTTTCGTCGGTTCCGCGCTCGACAAGCTCACATATCTCCTCGCTCCAGCGGATCTTCCGCAGGCTGAGGACGTGAACGGTGTCCTTGCGACGAGTGACGACGTCGACAAGGACCCCTTCCTCTACAGCCCGCTCGAAAGCCTCGCGGAGGAGAACACAGAATTCAGTTGCCGCCTCCTCGTATTTCTCTTCCTTGCCCGCCTCATCAAGCTCGCGAGCGGCGGCGAGCTTCTCATGCAATGGTTGGACGCGCTGCTTGGCTTTCAAGCCTCGCCAGGGTAGATCAGGAAATACGTGGCCGACGGTTTTGCCACGGCGGCGCAGCTGCTGCACCTTGACCGGCAGCTGTGCGGGCGCAAACCGATCAAGCTCGTAAATAAAGGAGAGCTCGTGAGTAAAAACGATCACCTGTTGGTCGGCCGCGAGCGCCACCAAGGTGCGCGCAATGTGGCGACGGCCCTCCTGGTCAATCGAGCTGACTGGGTCATCGAAGATCACCGGACTGGGATCGGATATCACTTCCAGCTCAGCGAGAAACATCGCAAGCGACAGGCGCCGCTGCTCACCCTTACTGAGCCCGCGGTCAACGGCACCTTGTCAACCGTCTTGAACTTCAGGCCTACTTTCGGCTTTCCTTCTGGGCTCTTCGACTTAGCCGTCACCTCCAACCCCTTGAAATCGAGAGCTTCCAGTTGATGGTTCAGCGCATCCTGGAGGTTGGCTTGGATCAGCTCCCGCGAAAGCTCAGTCATCTTTCGGCTGGTGGCGGTTCGCCCCAACCTTCCCTTGGCTGCCTCTATCGACTCGACAGTACGTAGACCGACGAGGTAATCGACGACCTCCTGACGCCGCTCGGCGAGCAAGTGTCGGGCCTCGAGCTCGGCGAGCTCGGCAATCACCGCCTTCTGATCCTCGACCTTTTCGAGACCTGCATACTTCTCCGCCTCGGCGCGTCGGCTCTTGATCCAACCGTCTATGGCAGGTGGAGACGAAAGGCCATTCACCCCGTCCAGAGCTTTGCTGCGGATTGCCTCAACAAGCCGTTTGGCTTGCTCAAACCACGCCGTCACCTGAGCCCCTGGCTGTCCTGGCCCTTGGCCGAGGAGTTCGATTGCATGAGAATGGCGGGCGCGCATTACGTCGATATCCGGGACCGAGTCCAACACCTCTTTGAACGTGCGCTGCGCCTTCTCCAGCTTGGCGTTCACATCGTTCCTCACGAACTCATCGAAGCGGGTGAGCCGCTCGCGAGCATCCTGTCCCAGATGCTGCATACATAGGGGGCAATTAGCCGGATCATGGTCGACAGGAAAGCCCTGTCCCACGTGCTCCGCATAGCCGCGGGCTGCCTGCCAAAGCTTCCGCCAAGGATCGGAGCCGATCCCATCGAGTGGCTCGCCCTCGAATTCCTTAGCTGCCATCACTGAAGCCTTTTGGAGGGTCTTAAACTCTCCCAGTTCACGCCTGCGAGCATCGACCTGCTCGGAGTCCAGTCGACGAGAGAGGTCGGCAAGGCAATCCAACAGAGCCTGGGCAGAGCTGGCGTCCCGCTCGGCCGCGGTCCGCAGCTTCGGCGTCTCACTGGCATCGATCGCGCCACGCTGCTTCGTCAGCTCAGCCTTTCTGGCGAGCTCGGTGTCGTTTAGCTCGGCCATGGCAAGGACGGCTGCCTCCGACGTTTTCGCCGTCATTTCGGCCAGCAGCTTCCCAACCCCCGTTTCTCCGTAGATTTTCGTGTCGACATCAGCAGGAATCGCGTCTTGCCGTCGACGGTCGAGCTCCTCGTCGAGTGCCTTTAGCGCGGCAGCGAAGCGGCGGACGCTAGCGAGTGACGCCGGCACATAGTCAACCTCGGTGTCGGAGGTCAGATAGACGTCGCAAGCATCGGCATCGGCAATGCAGATTCGTCCAAGGCTGGCGGGTCCAGGAGCTTCGAGGTCAAGCGCGATCGCCTCTTCATGATCGCCGGTGCTGACCGTGACGACGGCGCTCGGCCCACCGGACGCGGTGGCCCGAACGTTGGCCAAAACTGACTCCCGATGAAGGGTGCGGCCGGCGTGCTTGAGGATTCGCGAGTAGCCCGTCTTACCGGCGCCGTTGCGTCCATAGACGACGTTGAGGCCCGGCCCGAACTCGATCCTCTGGCCATCATCTATGGCGTTGACGTTGTGCAGATCGGAGAGGGAACGCACGACCATGGGCTCCCCCTGTCGCTCGGCGCCCGGAAGCTCGTCACGGGTAGCCTCGCGCGGCACAGAGACCGGGGTGCCCTGCGTCAGCAGCAAATTGGCGATCTCCCGTACATCGTCTCCGGCGAGGTCGGGAGCAGCCGACGAGCGCCGGAACAGCTCCTGTTTCCAGGGTTCGAATTCCCGCAGCCATTTGTAGATCTCGTCTTGGATGCCCATAAGCCCAAACTTGGCAGTCGTCGACGTAGAGTGCCAAGGTAGCATCCCGCAAATACCGGAAGAATGTCGCGTGTATCCCGGACGCGCGAGCGGCTGAAAGCCGTTGAGCATTTGTTGAATTCGAACGCGATTCCCGGACACTCGCTATCCGATGACCGCCCGCACCACCTCGAAGCCTCCTCCGACCGCATGCGTATATCGGGCCAGCATCGTCTCGACGCGATGCCCCGCCATCTCGGCTAGGTCGGGGTCGTTGACGCCCGCCACCCGCAAGTGCGTGACGTAGGAGTGGCGGCACTCGTGGGGGCGGATGTCTAGGCCGGAGGCTTCTTGGGCGGGCTTCCAGAGGTCGCGGTAGAAGGTGCGCTCGCGCCATATGCGACCTCTGGGCGTCGGGAAGAGGAGCTGGCAGTCGGAGCCGTTGAGGTTGATCTGGGCTTCGAGCATCCAGGCGAGGGTCGCGGGGACGGGGACGACGCGGCCGGTCTTCGTTCCCTCGAGGATTCTGCCCTCGTGGGCGGTGCGGCGGACTTGGAGCGTCTCGCCGTCGAAGTCTTCGCGACGTAGCGGGAGCACCTCCCCCAGCCTCAGCCCGGTGTCGGTGAAGACGCGAACCATTGCCTCGTAGCGGCCGGCAGCCTTGGCGAAGCGGTGCATCTCCTCAAACGTGAAGACGCGGATCGGGCGCGGCTTCTTCTTTGCCCTTGGGTCGTTGGCGCGAATGCGGATGCCCTTGAAAGGGTTGAGGTCGCAGACTTCATCGGTGATCGCGTCCTCGGCCATCGCCGATAGCGCACGGAGGATGCCTACCGCGCCGGTGGTGGCTCGGCCTTCGACACGCAGCATGTGGTCGACCAGGGCGAGTGTGTGGCGGCGGCGCAGCTCGTGCAGCGGCCAGTCCCTCAAGGGGATGCCCTCGATCTCCACATCTGTGACGCGGGAGATCCGGTGGTCATAGGTGGCATTGGTGCGTTCCGCGCGTGGGTGACGTTCGGTCCAGGTGCCGGCGTAGTCACCGAGGGTGTCGGGCTTTTCGGAGATCCCGTAGGCCTCCTCGATCGCCCGTTGCGCGTCGGCCTTGCGCTCGAAGGTGCCCTTGCCGCGGTTCCAGGTCGGCTTGGCGATGTGGTGCTTGCCGTCGCGGCCGGTGTATCTGGCTACCCAAACGATCGTGCCCGAAGGGTTGCGGCGTTTGATTGGCGACTCGCGCCTCATGCCGCTTCGTCCCTGGGGCGGGCAAGGAAGTCCTCGACATCGGCAGGATCGATTCGCCGCGCGGCGCCGAGCTTGTAGCTGGGCAGCTCTCCCCTCCTGATCCAGTTGCGGATCGTGCGGTCCGAAACGGCGAGGTAGGAGGCCAGGCTTCGCTCGGTGAAGAAGGCGGTGGAGGTATTCCGCTTCACGCACCCGTTGTCCATCGAGACGGCGGTTTGCATCGGCCTCGCCCAAATCAGCAGCTCACAGCGGTCTTGACCTTCGGTCTCCCGGGCGTCCTTACAGGCGGCCGTCGCACGGCGAAGCCGTGCCACAATCGGCCGCCGGACGCCCGGGAAAACAGTCGCCTCAGCGCTTGGCGACCTTCCTGATCCAGAAGGTGCGGCCCAGGCACGGAACCGGAGGGTTCGTAGTGTGTCGTGCAGTTGGACTGTGGTTGGCTTGGGGCATCTGAGAGACATCTCTCGCTCGATCTCGGATGCTCTTGACTGGATCTTTGGGTCAGTGGTTGTTGACGTTGATCTGGTTATTGATTTAGCTGTCTCATTTCTTGGTTGTTGGTGGCTTTGCTGGATTGCGAACATCACGGCGTCTCGGGAGGCGGCGAGCGACCGAACGCGCCGAGCTGCGTGCTGCCGGTGTTCCAGGTGATGCCCTCCAGCAGCGCGCAGTCGATCCGTACGCCGAGCGCCGCTGCGAGCTTGACCAGCGTGTCGATGCGCGGGGTGCGAGCGCCCCGCTCCAGTAGTCCGATCTCGGTGCGGTGGAGGGAGGCGCGGAAGCCGACCTCTTCCTGGCTGAGGCCGGCCCGCTTGCGCTCACGATGGAGGTTCTTGCCGAACTGCCTAGCGACCGTCGGTCCCGCCTCCATCAGTCTGTCTCCAGCTGCGCGAAATAGAGCGCCGCGCGAGTCGGGACGATGAAGGCACCCTCGCAGTGGAGGAGCCCAGCGCACACCATTTCGCGGACCGCTCGCTCGACGGCGTCGTCGGTGTCGAAACCTGGATCGGCGTTCAGCGCCCGGGACAGCTCGGGGACCGTCAGCAGCGATGGATGCTCTTCGAGCAGGAACGCCAGGACGACGCGCTCTGCCTTCGCGTCCTCGGCACTTGGATGGGCTGGATCGCGCTCGCAATCCGTAGGGTTGGTCTCAGCCATGAGGAGCTACGCCTCCTTGTGGTCAGGCGGCCCGTCGTGTTCACGCACGGCGGGTCGCCGCTTATGTTTGAGGAGTCAGCCTAGCAAGGTCGTCCAAATCTATTGTGACTCCGCGAACTCCTCAAGACCCCAAATCGCAGAAGGCGCTCGGTGGCGCGATTCGTCAGCTCCGCAAGAAGAAGGGCGACAGCCTTCAAGTGCTGGCCGAGGAAGCCGGGATCACGAAGAACATGCTCTCCCTGATCGAGCGGGGCGAAGGCAACCCATCGTGGGCGACCGTTCAGGGAATCGCGAAGGCGCTCGGTGTCTCCGTTGCGGATCTGGCGAAGCTCGCCGACGCCGGAAAATGAGACAGAAATGAGACTCTCGCAGCCCGGAACGCCTCGGAATCGCTCGGAAGGCCGCGGAACATGATTCCAAGCACCAGCCGAGCATTCGGCTCCACAAAAGGAAAAGGCCGGCACTTGCCGGCACTCCTCCCCATGCGCCCGACGAGAATCGAACTCGCGACCTTCGGCTTGAAAGACCGACGCTCTTTGGTCCCCGTGAAGGGACCGTTGACCACTGAGCTACGGGCGCCCTGCTCGGTTACTTTATCGGCGTGAAGCTGTTCGAGCATTGGTGGCAGGCGTGGACCTCGGCCTGAATGGTCGCGTCGCACTGGTGATGGGTGCCAGCCGTGGCCTTGGCCGCGCGATCGCCGGCTCGCTGGCGCGTGAGGGCGCAAAGGTGGCGATTGCCAGCCGCTCGCAGGACGCGATCGCCGCGGCAGCCGCGGAGATCGGCGGTGGAACCACCCCCTTCGTCGCCGACGCTACCGACCTCGAGCGGCTCGCCGTGCTGCCGGGAGAGGTCGAGGCGAAGCTGGGCCCCGTCGAGATCCTCGTCGCCAACAGCGGCGGCCCACCGCTCGGCGGCGCGCTCGACCACCAGCTGGACGAGTGGGAACAGGCCTACCGCTCGCTCGTCCTCGCCCCGCGCGTGCTCGCCGGCGCTGTCGTCTCCGGCATGCAGGAACGTGGCTGGGGACGGATCGTCAACGTCGGCTCCAGCTCCACCCGCGAGCCGATCGCCGGCCTCAACCTCTCCAACGCCCACCGCATGGCGGCGGTCGGCTTCCTCAAGACCCTCGCCCGCGAGGTCGCCGGCGACGGGATCACCGTCAACACCGTCGCCACCGGGACCTTCGCCACCGATCGGCTCGCCGACCCCAGCGGCTCGCTGGAGCCTGCCGAAGCCGCCGCGCGCGAGCGGGTTCCCGCGGCGCGCCTCGGCCACCCCGAGGAGTACGGCGACCTCGTCGCCTTCCTCTGCTCCAAGCGCGCCGCCTACATCACCGGCACCACGATCCCAATCGACGGCGGCCTGCTCAACTCGGCTTTCTAAGACGACGGCGGGCTCTTACGATGGTTCGTAGATGAGTCACTCCCACGCCGGCCACAGCCACGGCGCCTCGGCGGATGCCGACCACGGCAAGCTGACGATCGCCCTCGTCCTGATCCTCGGCTTCATGGCAGCCGAGGTGGTGACCGGGATCATCGCCAACTCGCTGGCGCTGCTCTCCGACGCGGCCCACATGCTCACCGACGCCGCCGCGATCGGGCTCTCGCTGGTCGCGATCAAACTGGCCAAGCGCCCCGCCGAGGGCCAGATGACCTTCGGTTTCAAACGGGTCGAGATCCTCTCCGCCCAGGCGAACGGGGTCACGCTCCTGGTCTTGGCAGCGGTGATCGCGATCGAGGCCGTGCGGCGCCTCATCGACCCGCCCGGCGTCGACGGCGGCCTCGTCCTCGCCGTCGCCCTGGCCGGAATCGTCGTCAACCTGGCCGCGACCGCCGTCCTCGCCAGAGCCAACCGCCAGAGCCTCAACGTCGAGGGCAGCTTCCAGCATCTACTCACCGACCTCTACGCCTTCATCGGCACCGCGATCGCCGCCGTGGTCATCCTGGCCACCGGCTTCGACCAGGCCGACGCGATCGCCTCGCTGCTGGTCGCCGTTCTAATGCTGCGCTCGGCCATCGGCCTGTTGCGCGAATCGGGGCGGATCTTCCTCGAGGCCTCGCCGAAGGGGATTGACCCCGACCGGATCGGCCAGCTGATGGCCGCTCAACCTGGCATCGTCGAGGTCCACGACCTGCACGTCTGGGAGGTCACCTCGGAGTTCCCGGCGCTCTCGGCGCACGTCACGGTCGAGCAGGACGCCGACTGCCACCGCGCCCGGCTCGAGCTTGCCGAGCTGATCGAGCGCGAGTTCGGCATCCATCACACGACGCTGCAGGTCGAGCACGAGCCCAAGCGCCTCGTCCAGATCGAGAACTAGGCCTGCGTCGCGGGCTGCTCCTCGCGCCACTTCTTCAGCAGGGCCATGTAGACGAGGTCCCAGTGGCCGTCGCTCGCTCTCCGCGCTTCGTGCGCGCAACCCTCCTCCCGGAAGCCCGCCGCCTGGTAACAGCGGCGCGCCGAATCGTTGAAGGAGAAGACAACCAGCTCAAGCCTGTTGAGCCGCAACTCCTCGAACCCAAAGCCCACCAACCACCGAATCATCGTCCCGCCGATACCCCTTCCGCGCATCTCTGGCGCCACCCCGAAGCGTCTTATCTGCCCAAGTTCGTGCTCGGGGAGCAAGTTCAGCTCGGCGTGGGCGACGACGGAGCCAGTTTCGCTCCAGACGCCGGAGATCAGGTGGCGATGTTCGCCCGCCGTGGCGGCGTACTCGTACAACTGCTTCTCGTCAAGGGGGAAGGTGAAGTTCGGTCCCGACCACTGCAGCAACTCATCCCGGGAAGCAGCCCACGAGATCAGGGTTTCGGCGTCCGCCTTTTGATAGGGACGAAAGTGGACCTCACTCACAGGCGTGCCTCCGGCTAACTGCTCTCTCCAGGCGCCTCGCGCATCGAGGGGAAGAGGATCACGTCGCGCAGGGTCTTGGCGCCACTGAGGATCATCATCAGGCGGTCGACGCCGAGGCCGGAGCCGCTCGCCGTCAGCATCCCGTATTCGAGCGCGCGCACGAACTCCTCGTCGTGCTCGTGTGGCGTCTCCTCCGCCCCCGACTCCTGCCGTTCGCGCTGTTCGACGAAGTGGCGCCGCTGTTCGATCGGGTCGTTGACATCGGTGCCACCGCCGGTGATCTCCATCCCAGCGACGATCCCGTCGAAGGCCGCCGCCAGCAGCTGCGGGTGCTCGGGCACGGGCTTGACCAGCGGCCAGATCGCCAACGGTAGGTCGATGATGAAGGTCGGCTGGATCAGCTTCGGCTCGATTAGCTTGCCCTGCAGGGTGTCGACCAACGCCGCCCAATCGTCGTCGGGCTCGGCATCCTCGCCTGCGATCTCGGCGAGCTCGTCGCGGCTGGCCTTGGTGATGTCGACCCCGGTCTCCTCCAGCAGCAGGTCCTGCAGGCGCAGCCGCGGCCAGGGCGGTGCCAGGTCGATCGTCTCGCCGTCGCGCTCGACCTTTGTCGTCCCCAGCACCCGCTGGGCTACGTCGGAGACGATGCCCTCGGCGACGTCCATGACGCCGTGGTAGTCGACGCCGCTGACGAACCACTCGAGCATCGTGAACTCGGGGTTGTGCTGCGGCGACATCCCCTCGTTGCGGAAGAACTTGCCGAGCTCGTAGACGTTCTCGAAGCCGCCGACAATCGCCCGCTTCAGATACAGCTCGGTAGCGATCCGCAGGAAGAGGTGGCGGTCGAGCGCGTTGTGGTGGGTCTTGAAGGGACGCGCCGCCGCGCCGCCGGTCATCCGCTGCAGGATCGGCGTTTCCATCTCGACGTAGTCGCGCTCGTCGAGGTGGTCGCGGATCGCCTTAACGACCTTGGCGCGCATCTGGAAGATCTCGCGGGAGCGCTCGTTCGCCATCAGGTCGAGCTCGCGCTGGCGGTAGCGCACCTCCGGGTCGGAGATGCCGTGGAAGAGGTCGGGCGGGTCGCGCAGCGCCTTTGCCAGCAGCGTGCACTCAGCCACCGCCACCGCCAGCTGACCGCGCTTGGTCACGTGCAGGTGGCCGTCGACGCCGACCAGGTCGCCGATGTCGAGATCCTCGATCTGGTCGAACGCCTCCTGACCGAGCGCGTCGACCCGCGCATAGGCCTGGATCGTGCCGGTCAGGTCGCGGACGTCGAAGAAGAGCGTCTTGCCGTGGCCACGCTCACCGACGACGCGTCCGGCGATCCGGCATGTGTGCTCCGGGTGCTCGCCCTCCCCTAGCTCGGCGGGGTCGTGCGCGGCGAGGACGTCCTCGATCCGGTCTCGATCTGGGAATGAGAAGGGGTAAGGGTCGATCCCTTCCCCCCGCAGGCGCTCGGCCTTTGCGAGGCGCTGGGCCTCGGTGTCGCCGGCAGCGGGCTCAGCGCGCGTGGTCGAGTCAGCCATGGCTCAACCGTATTAGCTGATCGCGAAAGTCGCGCCCAGGGCCTATCCCGCTAGGGGTGTGCCCCTGGGACGGTTCAGGACCAAGCGGGGCGGTCACGGCGCGGATTCCGCATGGCAGCGCCATGTGGGATTCGCGACGGGGGCGAATCCGCGCAGTGTCCTGGGCCGTATCCAGGGGTGCAATCCCTATCGGGATAGGCCCTAGGGAGCGATGCCAACGGTGACGCGCTCGCCGCCCATGTAGTCGGTCAGCGTCCGCGCTTCGCGCAGCATTTCCCGCATGGCCGGTCCATGGTGCGTGTCGTGCTCCATCGCCAGCTTCCAGCCGCTCGGCGTTTCTTCAATCAGGCTGCGGATAACCCCGAGCCCGTCCGCGCCGCAAGTGCCGGTGACGGCGATGCGCGGCTCGCGCTTGATCTCCGGCGAGCGGTCGTCGATCGTCTCGTCGGTGACGTAAGGCAGGTTGGCGATGACGAGGTCAACGTCTTCCAGGTCCTCGGGCAGGCCTTTGGCGACGCTGACCTCCAAGTCGAGGCCGAGCCGCTCGGCGTTCTCGCGGGCGGCTTCGGCCGCTTCGGGCGAAAGGTCGGAGGCGGTGATCCTCAGGTCGGGACGCTCCGAGAGCAGCGCCAGGGCAATCGCGCCCGAGCCGGTGCCGACCTCGTGCACGCGGGCGCCCTGCGGCAGTTCGGTGCCGACCTCGACCAGCAGCTCGGTCTCCCGGCGCGGCCACAAGACACGCGGATCGACCGCGACCTCGAGCTGGCGAAAGGGAGCGCGGCCGAGGACGTAGGCCAGCGGCTCGTGCTCGGCGCGGCGAGCCACGGCCGCTTCAATCGCGGCGACGACCTCGGGTGAGGCCTCGGTCGCGCCGTCACGGGACAGCTCTTCAACGCTGATGCCAAGCGCGTCGGCGACCAACGCCTCGGCGTCAGAACGCGGCTCATCGCAGCCAGCCGCTGCGATCGTCTCCGTTGCGGTGTCGAGCAGCTCGCCGACAGTCCCGGCGGACGAACCTCCCCCGCTGCCAGTCTCAACTGCTTCCACTCCGCTCGCCTCCTCGTTTAACTCAAAGTATTTTGCGCAAGATTAACAGCCGCATCGCGAGACAGAGTCCCGTGTCGCCGCCGCACCACATAAAGCCAGCCGACGCCGACGAGCATCATTGCAAGGCTCTCCAATTGCGGGCCAGTCAGGCCGAGCACGGCATCACTGTTGCGCCTGAGGAACTCGATCAGGAAGCGCTCGGTGCCGGCGTAGACAAGATAAATCGCGAACAGCACGCCGACGCGAAAGCGTTCGCGCAACTGCCAGAGCATCCACGCTCCCAAGCCCATCGCCAGCGTCTCGTAGATCGGCGTCGGGTGGACGGTGTGATCGGTGGGCACGGTGCCATCGGGGTAAGACATCGCCCAGGGCCCGTCCCAGGCCTTGCCGTAGTCGCCATCGCCGGAGAGCTGGCAGCCGACCCGGCCGATCGCGTAGCCGAGGGCAAGTGCCGGCGCGACGAGGTCGAGCAGGGCGAGGCGAAGAAAATCGCGGTACCAGGCCCAGGCGAGAACGGCAAGGGCGCCGCCGATCGCGCCGCCGTACCAAACCAGCCCCGAGCCGCCGAAGAGGTTGCCGAGCAGATCGTCCTTAACGCTGTCGTAGTTCTGGACGATGAAGTAGAGGCGCGAGCCGACGACGCCGCCGAGGAGCGCCGCAAATGCGACCTCATAGGCCCAATCGACCGGCTTGCCGATCTCTTTCAGACGCTTCGCGATCAGCGCGCCCGCGGCGAGGAAGGCGAGGGCAAACATCAGGCCGAAGGTCTGCAGCGTCAGCGGACCGAGGTGGATCTCCGGATACATATCTAGTCAGCGAGCAGCGTACGCAGCAACGCCTTCTGCGTGTGGAGGCGGTTCTCGGCCTGATCCCAGACGGCGGACTGCGGCCCGTAGAGAATGTCAGCGTCGATCTCCTCGCCCGGATGAGCCGGCAGGCAGTGCAGGACGACAGCACCGTCCTTCGCCGCACCGAGCAGGTCGGCATCGACACGGAAGGGCGTCAGGTCTGCCCGGCGGCGCTCGGCCTCCTCCTCATCCCCCATGCTGACCCAGACGTCGGTGTAGATCGCGTCCGCGCCTGAAACGGCGAGGCGCGGGTCCTCGGTCAGCTTCACCCCGTGGCCCTCCTCCAGTTGGTAGCCGTCGGGGGCGGCGACGGTCAGCTCGACATCGGCAAGCTCACAGGCGATCGCCAGCGAGCGGGCGACGTTGTTGCCGTCACCGAGGTAGGCGAGGCGCAGACCGTGCAGGTCGCCGCAGCGCTCGCGCAGGGTGAGCAGATCAGCCAAGGCCTGGCAAGGATGGTGGAGCGGGGTCAGCGCGTTGACGACCGGCACCTCGGCCGCGGCGGCCAGCTCGGCGACCGACTCGTGCGAGCCCGAACGGATCACGATCGCGTCGAGGTAGCGCGAAAGAACCCGGCCGGTATCGCCGGCCGACTCGCCGCGGGAGAGCTGCATTTCGTCCCCCCGCAGGACAATCGGCGTCGCACCCAGCTCGGCGACGCCGACCTCGAAGGAGATCCGCGTCCGGGTCGAGGGCTTCTCGAAGACCAAGCCGATACTACGCCCGGCCAGATCGTCGACGCCCGCGCGCTGTCGGCGGCCGGATTTCAGCTCCTGGGCGAGGTCAAGCAGCTGGGAGAGCTCGAAGGCCCCCAGCTCTTCACCGGTGAGGAAGTCTCGCTTCAAGGCGGAGATACTAGGGGGGTGGAGCTCACCGCAATCTCCTGGAACCTCTTCCACGGGCGCGACTTCCCGCCCGATCCTGCGCTGTTCACCTGGCGTTCGCGGCTGCTGCGTGCAACTGAGCGCAACGCCACCCACGTCCAGGTCAACCGCAATCTGCTGCCGGAGTTCTCGCGCATGCTGGCCGCGGCCGAGTGGGACGTGGCGCTGCTGCAAGAGTGCCCGCCGCGCTACTGGGAGCCGCTGGCCGCTGCGTCTGAGGCCGAGGCACACGGAGTGCTGACCTCGCGCAACTCGCTCGGCTCCCTGCGCACGATCGCCGCCCGAGCCAACCCAGACCTAATCGCCTCCGGCGAGGGCGGCTCGAACCTCACCTTGGTCCGGAAGGGTGACGTCGTCGAGCGGCGCGAGCTCGCTATCCATGAAGAGCGACCGGAGCGGCGGGCCATGGCATTCACGCGCATCGGCGCCGGGGACGGGGCACAGCTCTGCATCGCCAACCTGCACGCGACCAATGACCGTCCCAAGCTGGCCGCGGAGGACGTGCTGCGTGCAGCCTCGGCGGCGACCGAGTGGGCCGGCGGTGCCCCGCTGATCTTCGGCGGCGACCTCAATCTGCGTCCGCAGGAGACCCCCGGGGTCTTTGCTGAGCTACACGAGCGCTTCGGCCTTGCCGGCCCGACCGGCCCGCGTGCAATCGACCACCTCTTGGTGCGGGGACTCGACGCGATCGAGCCGCCCCACCCTTGGCCACCCGAGCGACGCGAGCTGCAGGAGGGCGACCATGCCCTGCGACTCTCCGATCACGCCCCCGTAGAGGCACGTTTCGCCACCCCCACCCCGAGGTAATGAGATAGTCAGTCGTCGAAACCGCAAAAACCCGTGTATGAGAAGGGTTTTTGCGGTCTCGACGTCCAACCCCAGCAGCGAGACAGGAGGCAACTGAACATGGCCGCGAAAAAACAGTCGTCCGGCAAAGCGACGAAAAATGCGAAAGCCGGGACGCGCGCCAAAAAAGCGTCCGCTCGCAAACCCGCCACGACGAAATCGAAAGCCAAAGGCAAAACGAAAGCGAAAGCGGCGAAAAAAGCGGCTGGCCAAGGTGGGACCACCGGCCTCGACAAGAGCGTTGAGCAGTTCCGCGAGAGCCTCGAACACAGCGTCACCCTGAGCCGCGACCGCCTGCAAGAGGTCGTCGACGACGCGGTCAAGCGCGGCCGGATGACCCGTGGCGACGCCGAGAAGATGGTCTCCGACCTGCTCAAGCGCGGTCGCCGCCAGACCGACGGCCTGCTGAAAGAGCTGGAGCGGCTGGTCAAACAAGCGCGCAAAGAGGTCGGCGGACGAACCGCGCCGGTGCGCAAACAGGCGACCCAAGCAGCCCGCCGCGCGCGACAAAAACTCGGTTAGTGACGACGGGGCGCTTTTATGTCCATAGGGCAAGAAACGCGCCCCGAGGCAGGGTCACGCCCGCGCAAAGGTGAGCTGCTCGAGGTCGAGATCGACTCGCTCGCCTTTGGCGGACGCGGCGTCGCGCGGGTCGGTGGCTACGTCGTCTTCGTCGCCGGCGGCTTGCCCGGCGACCTGGTGCGGGCTGAGGTCACCAAACCGAAGAAGCGGTTCGCCGAGGCGCGGGCAATTGAGCTGTTGCGTCCCGGCGCCGACCGCATCCCCAACCGCTGCCAGCACGAAGGCGAGCCCTGTCCGGGGGCGCCGTGGCAGGGTCTGGCCTACGAGCAACAGTTGATCGAGAAACGCCAGCAAGTCGATGAGGCGCTGCGGCGGATCGGCGGTCTCGATGGCTTCGAGCTGGAGGAGATCGAACCGGCGCTGGAGCAATGGCGCTACCGCAACAAGCTCGAATACTCCTTCGGGCCGGGCGATAGCGAGACGGTGCTGGGCTTCCACGCCAGCGGGCGCTGGGATCTGGTGATTGGCGTTGAGGACTGCCAGCTCGCTTCCGAGCGCGGCAACGCGGCCCGCAACGAGGTGCGCGAATGGGCGCGCGAGGAAGCGGTCGACCCCTACGACCGCCGCGGCGGCACCGGCACCCTTTGCAACCTGGTGGTGCGCGAGGGACGGCGCAGCGGCCAGATCCAGACCCGTCTCGTGACCACACCGAAGCGCTTCCCCAAGCCACCGGTCGACCTGCACACCGTGGTCGATGACGGTTCGGGCGGCAATGAGGGCCCGACAGGCGTGCTCGGCGAGGAAATGCTGCGCGAGCAGCTCTGCGGGCTCGATTTCGAGATGTCCTACAACGCCTTCTTCCAGACCAACACCGAGATGGCTGAGCGGCTCTACTCAATCGCCGCCGAGTACGCCGGGCTGAGTGGCGGCGAGCGAGTCTTCGACCTCTACTGCGGGATCGGCACGATCGGGCTGACGATGGCCGCCAAAGCCGGCGAGGTCTGGGGTCTGGAGATCGTTCCCGACGCGATCGCCGATGCCGAGCGCAACGCCGAGCGCAACGGGATCGGCAACGCGCGCTTCATGGCTGGCAGCGCGAGAACCGGCGTGAGGCCGCTGGTCGAGGAGGCGGGGAAACCCGACGTCGTCCTGCTCGACCCGCCGCGTCCCGGCCTCTCACAGAAGATCGTCCGCCGCGTGCTCGAGTGCGAGGCGAAGCGGATCGTCTACGTCTCTTGCAACCCGACGACGCTGGCGCCGAACGCGGCGCAACTGGTCGAGGCGGGCTATACCCTGCGCCGCGTGAAACCGGTCGACATGTTCCCCCAGACCCCGCACATCGAGTGCGTGGCCCTCTTCGACAAAGTCGCCCCCGCACGCGGGAGCCAGAGCCTGTCCATATCTGATTCTTCAGGCTCTGGCGGGAGCAGAGGAGGCGGCGCTTTATGAGCCGAGGCTTCGGGGTGGCAGCCGGACTCGACCCCGAGGTGGCGCGGCCACTGGCAGCACGCTGCGCCAAGCTCGGCTACGACTCAGCCTGGTCCAACGACCACCCCGGCGCCAAGGGGTTGGAGACGCTCGCCGAGTTTGCCGCCGCCGCGCCCGAGGTCGACCTGGGCGTCGCCGTGATTGCCCTCGACCGCACGCCGCCGCAGGAGATCGCCGCCGACATCGAGCGGCTCGGCCTAGACCCGGCGAAGCTCTGGCTGGGCGTCGGCGCCGGCTTCTCCAAGAAGCCGCTGACGCGGATGCGCGAGTCGCTGCCGGATCTACGCGAGGCCCTTCCCGGCGTCCGCCTCGTCCTCGCCGCGATGGGCCCGAAGATGTGTGCCCTCGCCGGCGCCGAGTTCGACGGCGCCTTCTTCAACTGGATGACCCCCGAGTTCGCCGCTCGCGCAAGGCTCCAGGTTGAAGCCGGCGCCGAGGAGGCCGGCCGCGAGTGTCCGCCGGTCTTCGGCTACATCCGCACCGCCGTAGGCCCCGACGCAGCCGAGCGCCTCGCCAAGGAGGAGTCCTTCTACCGCGACCTCCACGCCGGCTACCGCAACCACTTCGACCGCCTGGCCGAGCCCGAGGGCACGGTCGGCGTAGCAGCAGCCGACAGCGACACAGCCCGCAAGAAGCTGGCGGCCTACACCGCTCTGGACACGATCGTGGTCAGGGGTCTCGCTTCAGGAAATGTGGACTCCATGTCCTCTGTTGCCACCGCTGCGGCGCCGGATTGACGGTCGCCGCAAGCAGAGGTGCTTGCGGGGGCGCGAATGGACAAGCAGTGCGGCGGCCGCCGACGAGCGAATAGCAGAGCTATTCGTGAGGAGGCGGATGGCGCAATGCGCAGTCCAGGCGCGTCATCCGCAAGGGCATCTGCGCCGCGGTGCCCGTCAATACGGTGGAAGATCCTCGTACCACTCGCCGAGCACACGGAACGACCGCCAGAAGCGCTGCTTCGCACCCTCCTCGTCGAGCGACTCGTCGATATCGGGGGTGTAGAGGGCGTCGATGGTCGGGCTGAAGGCTTGGATCTCACCCTCGCGCGGCTCGACCTGGCGCGAGAGGGGAACATTGAGGCCGTTGAGGACGCGCAGCGCCGGTTCTCCCATGACGACGACGATCTTCGGCTGGACGATCGCCAGCTCCTCGACCACCCGGCGGACGCACTCCTCGGCGGCAAGGTCGGGCTCGGCAATCGGGCACTTGACGCAGAGCGTGCCGTAGACGACCAGCGGGTCGATCCCCAGCCGCTTGAAGCTTTTCATCAGCGCGTTGCCGGCGCGACCGTAGAAAGCAACCCCCTCTTCGATCTCGGCAACGCCGGGGGCGTGCTTGATCATGAAGACGTCGGCCTGCGGGTGGCCCGAGCCCAGCACCGGCATCAGCTTGCCGCGCGGACAGTGCGGACACTCCTGCAGGTCGTGGGTCATCTGGTTGAGCTCGCGGATCGCTCGCTCCAGGTACTTCTCTCTTATCTCGTCGTCGGTGGCTGGCACGCTCGGCGATCTCTTTGACGGGCCGGGCGTGGCTCCTTTCGCGCGCGCCTCCTGCATCAGCTCTTGCTCGCCGGGCGCCGTTTCTTGCGCGGCCTCCCACCGCGTACCGGCTTGGCGTCGGGGACGCTGCGCTTGGCCGCCTTTGGCCTTCCCGTCGTCTGCAAAAGCTTCAGCGCCTGCACGTAGACAAGGTTCTTGTGCTTGCGAGTGATGTCGGCGTCGCGCATCGCCTCGAGGAACTCGCCCGGCCCGTCAAAGTCATGGATCCGCACGCGCACGCTGCCCAGTCCCTGGGCAACGTGGCTGTCAGAGCCAGCGCCGGGGACGATCCGGTACTTGCGGGCGAAACGCTCGGCCTCTTCGTTGAAGGCGGTTAATGCAACCCGCGGGTTGAAGACCTCGAGGATGTCGATCTCCTCGATGATGTCGAGCAGGTGCTCGTAGTCGGGCACCGAGTGGAAGCGGTCGAACGGGTGGGGGACGTAGACAAGGCCACCCTGAGCACGGATCGCAGCGATCGTCTCCGCCATCGTCATTCCCCGCGGGATTTTCTCCTCGAGGAAGAGGCCGATCACCTCGCCCTGTTCGGCGGTCTTCACCTCCTCGGCGACGATCACCTTGATGTCGCCCATCTCAGCGGCGATCCGCCGCGCCTCGAGTGCACCCGAGACCACGTTGTGGTCGGTGACTGCGATCGCGCCGAGGCCGCGGTCCCGGGCGGTCTCCAGCAGCACCTTGACCGGGGTTGCGCAGTCGGGCGAGTGGTCAGTGTGCATGTGCAAGTCGACCTCGATCAGCGGTCGACCTTCAATCCGCTGCCGCACCTCGGCGTTGCCCGTCGGATCGTGGCGGCGAGCGAGCAGGCGACGGTAGATCGCTTCGAACTCTGTTGCGACGGCCCCCCAGTGGCGTCCCCCACCCGCCGGTTCGACCAGCTCGTAGGGACCGGGGAAGTAGCCCTCCAGCAGCTCGCCGGTCGCCGCGGCGGCGACGGTGCGGGCATCGAGGCGGCCAAAGAAGACCTCCACCAGCGGCCGCGCCACCTGGGTCGAGAGCACCCGCTCCTGCGGCTTGTGGAAGGTCGCGACGTTGAGCGAGTAGGAGTGGCGCAGCGCTGCCGATGAGATGCTCGGCGCGAACGGCTCGTGGACGTGAACGATGTCGGGCGGGTCGGTGCCGAGCCGCCGCTTGACCGAGTCGCCGGCGTAAACCCGCAACAGCTCGTGGCCGCGCCGCTCCAGCTCGTCGCCCAGTTGAGCGACGTACTCGTTAACCCGGTTGGGCGTGCCCCGCCGGTGGGGCGTGACCTGGGCTATCGAGAGCGGCGCGCCCGGCAACGGCTCAGGTCGCCGAGACCTTCGCCCCACCCGGTGCCGGCGACTTGCTGCGCGCGTACTTGCCGATGAACTCCTCGGTCTGTTCGCGCGCCTCGTCGTCGGGCCGCTGGCTGTGCGGCGACTTCATCAGGTAGCTGGACGGGCCGTCGAGCTGGCCGGCAACGCCGTTGTTGAGCGCCAGCTTGATCAGCCGCACCGCATCGATGACGACGCCGGCCGAGTTGGGCGAGTCCCAGACCTCGAGCTTGAGCTCGAGGTTGAGCGGCACGTCGCCGAACGATTTGCCCTCCAGGCGGATATGCGCCCACTTACGATCAGTAAGCCAGGGGACGTAGTCAGACGGGCCGACATGGACGTCCTCGGCGGGCAGGTCGTGGCCCATGATCGAGGTGACCGCGTTGGTCTTCGAGATCTTCTTCGAGTCGAGCCGCTCGCGCTCGAGCATGTTGTAGAAGTCCATGTTGCCGCCGACGTTGAGTTGCGACGTCCGCTCGACGCGCACGCCGCGATCGTGGAAGAGGCGGGCGAGCTGGCGATGGACGATCGTCGCCCCGACCTGGGACTTGATGTCGTCGCCGATGATCGGCAGACCGGCCTCTTCGAAGCGCTTGCCCCAGTAGTCCTCGCGGGCGATAAAGACCGGTAGACAGTTGACGAAGCCGACGCCGGCCTTGAGCGCCTGCTCGACGTACCACTTGGTCGCGTCCTCGGAGCCGACCGGGAGGTAACAGACGAGTACATCGGCCTTGGTCTGCTTGAGGATGCCGACGATGTCGGCAGTCTCACCCGGCGCTTTGGTGATCTTCTCTTTGAGGTACTTGCCGAGGCCGTCGTGGGTCATGCCGCGCTCGACCTTGACCCCCAGCTCGGGAACGTCGGCGAACTTGATCGTGTTGTTCTGGCCCGACCAAATCGCCTCAGAGAGGTCCTTGCCGACCTTCTCGGAATCGATGTCGAAAGCGGCGACGAATTCGACGTCGCGGACGTGGTAGCCACCGAGGTCGACGTGCATCAATCCCGGCACTTCATCGGCGGGATCGGCGTCTTTGTAGTACTGGACTCCTTGGATGAAGGAGTTGGCACAGTTGCCGACGCCGACTATCGCGACGCGGACCTTCTCGTCCGCGGGGGCGGCGCCGTTGCCACTTGCTCCGTTGGTCTCACTCATGAAGCTCTAAGTTCCTCTCTCGATCTGGCTGACGGGCAAACTAACCCGGGGCTTGCGCTGGTTACAGCTCGGGAGACCGCGGGGCCTCCTTGGAGCCCCGACCGAAATGAGCGCGAGACCGGGGAGGTCGATGACCAAGCGGGACGGACACGAGACGGTTCCCGCGTAGCAGCGCTACGCGGGACACCGGGGAGGGGCCGTATCCGCGCAGCGTCATTCGGCCTCATCCGGGCCGCGGTCATTTTGGGAGGGGCTCCTTCAATAGCTCGTTTCGGACGTGCCATACACGCTGGATCGTCGTGACTATGGTCAGCACCGCGATCAAGTAGACCGCCGGCGCCAGAAGCTCGAAATCGCCGAGCCCAGCGCCCTTGGCAAAGACCAAGCCGACCGAGAGTATTACTACCCGGACGGGCCGCGTCGCCAACCCCACCTTGCACTCGACCCCAAGAGCCTCGGCGCGAGCCCTCGTATAAGAGACCATCAGCGAGCCGAGTACCGCGACCACGCACATTGCGGCGGCGAAATCGTCGCCGGTAGCGGCGAAGTAGCCGGCGACCGCGGCGAGCACTATCCCCTCCTCGATCCGGTCCAGGGTCGAGTCGAGGAAAGCGCCGAACAGCGTCCCCTTGCCCGACATGCGCGAGTAGCGCCCGTCGAGCGTGTCCATCACCGAGCCGAGGATGAAGGCGACGCCCGCGAGGAAGAAGAGCCGCTGGGTAACCAGGGCGGCGGCGATCAAATTGCCGATCAGGCCGGCGACCGAGATCGCGTTCGGGGTCAGCCGCGACTCTATTAGGCGGTCCCGCGCGTAGGAGCGAAGCTCCTGGCCGTTGCGGGCCTGCCGGCCGTTGCGGCGAGTGCTCGGGGGGCGCGGAGGCGCCGACGAATCCATTGGCGTTGAGGCTAGACGATCCGGCGGAGGACGGGGCCATCCCGGTAGGGGTTCCACTTAACTTTTTCGAGTTGCGCTTTGCGGCTAGCGCCCGATGGGTTTACCCGCGAAAAAGTACAAGACGTTCCACCCCTACCGGGATGGCCCCTTAGGCCTCAGCTTCTTGGGGCCCGCTGCGCCAGGACCAAGCCTCTGGTCGAGCCCGGGCGAGCAGGCGGCTGGCGACTAGTGCTGCTGAGATGGCGACCATCCAGCCGAGGCCGACGTCGAGCCAGTAGTGGTTGCCGGTGACGATCACTACCCAGGCGATCAAGAGCGGCCAAGCCCCCCAGAATGCTTTCGCAACCCAGTTGCGGCAGACCATCACGCCCGTGGCGCCGATCATCAGGGCGAAGGCGCAGTGCATGCTCGGTACCGCTGCATAGGGGTTGATGAAGACTTTGGCCAGGCTGGAGTCGTGGTTGACGTTGGAGAAATCGGTGATCGTGTCGATGAAGCCGTGCTGGGGGAACATCCGCGGCGGCGCAGTCGGGTACAGCGTGTAGCCGACCAACGCGATCCCCATCGAGACGACGAACATGTTGCGGACGAAGTAGTAGGACTCGTTGCGGAAGAGGTAGAGCCAGACCAGGAAGCCCAGCGCGATCGAGAACTGCGCGTTGAGGTAGAGCTGGTTGGCGAGATCGATCACCCAGTGCGCGGGCAAGAAGAACGCCTGCAGGCTGGGCTCGAACAGAGTGTGGGTCGAGCGCTCTAGGTCGATTACCTGCTGCCCGTGGGCGATCGCCTCTGCGCGCTGGCCGTCGGCAATCCCGCGAACCAGCTCATAGGCAACGTCGACACCGACCAGGATGCCGAGCTGGCGGCCCGCATCGCCCCAGCCCTGGGGTAAGCGCGACCCGATCGCGGAGAGGGCACGAGACATCGAGCAATTGTAATTGGCCCGTTAACGGCCGACAAAGTCGACGACCCGACTAACGACCGAGGGATCGTCGATCCAGGGCCAGTGGCCAGCGCCTCTGACTGCATCGAATTCAGCGTTGGGGAGCGCTTCGGCGTAGGCATGGCCGAACTTCAGCGGTAGGTAGATGTCGCGGTCGCCCCAAAGGACGAGGGCGGGGCAGGTGAGCTTGTCGAGGTTCGCTCCGGCCTGAGCCAGGCGAGAAGGGTCAGCGTGGCGGTAGAGCTGGAGGAGGGCCGCCTGGGTGCCGCTATCCCATCGGTCCCAGATCATGTCGACGAACTCGGGGGGCATCGGGCTGCGGTGGTCGCCGCGGGCCTGGCGCAGCAGTAGCGCCAGACCGGACTTGGTCGTGGTCCGATTGAGGATCTCGCCGATCGGTCGCCGCCGCCAGAGCTGGGCCACCCAGTGCCAGCGGTAGCCGGGAAGCAGCGGCACGGTGTTGATGACAACCAGCTTCTCGACCAGTTGCGGTCGGCGCTGCGCGCCGATAAGGGCGAGGCCGCCCCAGTCATGGGCGACCAGCTTGCGCTGCCGGACCCCGAGTTCGTCTAGACACCGCTCCAGGGTGGCCGAGAGTCCGTACATCGAGTAGTCGAACCGGGCGGGATCGGGACGGTCCGAGCGTCCCCAACCCGGCATGTCGATAGCGATCGCTGGGCCTCCAGCTCTTTCCAGGAGCGGAACGGCTTCCTCGCTGTGAGTCGGATTCCCATGGCAATAGACCACGGGCACCCCATCTCCCGGAACGCGCCGGTAGAAGACCCGCACACCGTTGAGAACAAGCTCTCCCTCTTCGATAGCAACCGCCACGGGCGGAGCATAGGGTCTCGGCCGTGGACTGGAAGCGACCCGACAAACGCCGCGTGCGGGCGATCCGCGACCGGCTGCGCGAGATGTACGGGCAGCCGCTGAACGACCCGCACGGGCATCCGATCGCCGAGCTGATCAAGACGGTGCTCTCCCAGCACACCAACGACCGCAACCGCGATCGCTCCTTCACCCGCCTGCGCGAGCGCTACCCAACCTGGGAGGAGGTGCGGGACGCGCCGCTCGATGAGCTCGAGGAGGCGATCCGGCCAGGCGGCCTGGCCAAGCAGAAGGCGCCACGAATCCAGGCGATCCTCGAGCAGCTCGGCGACCACCCCGATCTCGACTGGACTGAGACCGCGCCGCGCGAGGAGTCGCTCGAGTTCCTGCTCTCGCTACCGGGGGTCGGGCGAAAAACCGCGGCCTGCGTGTTGATCTTCACCTGGGGTATCCCGGAGATCCCGGTCGATGTCCACGTCCACCGCGTCGGCGGCCGCCTCGGCCTCTTCCCACCGAAGGCCTCATTCGAGCGTGCGCACGACGAAATGCTGGCGATCGTCCCGCCCGAAGACGCCTACGAGCTGCACATGAACCTGATCCGACACGGCCGCGAGATCTGCCGTCCGAAACCCCGTTGCGGGGAGTGCGAGCTGCGCCGGATGTGCTGCTGGTACCGTGCCGGGCGAAAATGAGCAAGAAAACCTTCATCGTCTTCGGGCTGCTGATTATCTTCCTGGCCGCCTTGATCCCCTGGCTCGCCTTCCGCGCCGATGGTGACGCGGCGAACGCGGAGCCCGTGCCGGCGAACCTGAAGGGCGGTCAGAGCCTCTTCCAGACCAACTGCGGCACCTGCCACACGCTCTACGCGGCCGGGACCGACGGCAACTACGGGCCGAACCTCGACGAACTACTGGCCCCCAACGGCCCACCGGAAGGGCCGACCGCAGCCGACACGATCAACGCGACCGAAGGCCGCGTCCTCAACGCGGTCGAAAACGGGGTCGACAGCAGCACCACCCCAGGCCGGATGCCCGGCGGCATCCTCAACGAGGAGCAGGCCCACGAAGTGGCCGCCTTCGTGGCGGCCACCGCGGGCGAGAACTAACAGCTGCTTAGTGACCGAGGTGCAGGACGCTGACCACCCCCGCGTGGTCGGAGGGCCAGAACGGCGGGGTCGCCTGGAACGGCGTGTCACCGATTAGTTCGGCTTCGTCTCCGCTCGAGCGGGCGGCGCCGCGGCTGAGGATCAGGTCGATCCGGGTGTGCAGCGTCGAGGCCGGATTGTTCAGCGCCCCCGGCGCCAGCGGCGGGGTGTTCGATTCCTGGCAGCACGAGCTGCCGGGCCCGAGCAGTTCCTCGTCCCAAGCGTCACGGAATTTCCCGGGTGCGGTGAGCTGTGCGTAGGAGGTGGTCGTCGAGCCGTCCGACGCGGAGTTGAAATCGCCGGTGGCGACGATCGTCCCGCCTTTGCCGGGACCGGCCAGGAATTCGGCCGCCTGCGTTTGCTGCACGAGCGGCGATTCCTCGGTTTCGAGATGAGTGTCCACGAACCGGAAGGGCAGGCCCCTCAGCCTCGCGTCGATGCTGGCCCAGCCGCGGTCGAACGAAAGCGGGCCGACCGGCGATTCGATGACCTGCTGGGTGGCATAGCGCCCGCTTTGCGGGTTGGTCCAGGTCAGTCCCGACGTGTCGTCGTTGACGAGGATCACGTCGCGATCTTCGAGCTGCACCGAGCAGGTGAATTGGCCCGAAACGACAGGGCAGGTTTCCGACACAAGCGGCGCGGGGCCGATGTTCGCGTTGTGCGCGATCGAGGCCACGGAGTAGTCGAGCCCACGCGCTTCGAGATCCCCTTCCAGGATCGCGAGGAAGTCATAGCCGAGGGGCGGGCTCACGCCGGCGGTCGTCCATTTGGTGACCTCCTGCAGGCCGATCAGGTCTGGGTCCTTTTCCTGGATCTCGTCGGCTATCGCTTCGGCGCGCTGCGGGAAGTTCGTGTACTGCACCGTGGCGTAGATCCGCGCGACGGCTTCGACGAATTCTTCCGGGTTTTTCGCTTCGAGCGCCGGCCCCAAGCTGGAGCCCAGATAGAGGTTCTGGGTCATCACGGTCAGGTCGCGCCTGTCTTCGCCGTGGTGACCGTGGTTGCCGTTGCCGTGATGGATGGCTTTGCCGTGGCTGTGGCCGTGGCCCCGATCGTGACCGCGCCCGTGGGCGGACGCCATCGCCGGCAACAAGGCGAGCGCGAACACCGCAACGAGCGCCGCCAGCCAGGCTCGGCGAGCGGGTGCGTGAGAGTGACTCAAGAGATTCCTCCTAATTCCGTGATTGGTCGAGGCGCCTCTCCTGTGCCCGCCGTCACTGCCCGCCAAACCAATATACGCAGGTCGATTTGAAATCCACCGAAAATCTGCCATACTGCGACTTAGATTTTAAGAGTCCGCACGGCGGCTCTCAGCCAGTCACTACAAAACTCCTGGAGGTACGCACGAAGTGGGAAAGACGATCGGAATCGACCTGGGCACGACCAACTCATGCGTCGCCGTGATGGAGGGCGGCGAGCCAACCGTTCTCGAGAACTCCGAGGGCGGACGCACGACCCCCTCGGTCGTCGCCTTCACCGACTCTGGCGATCGTCTGGTCGGCACCGTCGCCAAACGCCAGGCGGTGATGAACCCGGAGAACACGATCTTCTCGATCAAGCGCTTCATGGGCCGCAAGGAGGCCGAAGTCAAAGAGGAGGAGACGATCGTCCCCTACAAGGTCGTCGCCGGCCCCAACGGCGATGTCCGCGTCGACGTGCGCGACAAGCAGTACAGCCCGCCGGAGATCAGCGCGATGATCCTGCAGAAGCTGAAAACCGACGCCGAAGCGAAGCTGGGCGAAGCGGTCGACAGCGCCGTGATCACCGTCCCCGCCTACTTCAACGACGATCAGCGGCAGGCGACCAAGGACGCCGGCAAGATCGCCGGGCTCGACGTCAAGCGGATCATCAACGAGCCGACCGCCGCCTCGCTCGCCTACGGGCTGGAGAAGGAGGAGGCCGACCACACGATCCTCGTCTTCGACCTCGGCGGCGGCACCTTCGACGTCTCGGTGCTGGAAATCGGCGACGGCGTTTTTGAGGTCAAGTCGACCGCCGGTGACAACCACCTCGGCGGCGACAACTGGGACAAAGCGATTGTCGAGTGGCTGGTCGCCGAGTTCAAAAAAGACCAGGGCGTCGATCTCGCCGCCGACAAGAACTCATTGCAACGCCTCTATGAGGCGGCGGAGAAGGCGAAGATCGAGCTCTCCTCGGCGCAGGAGACGCAGATCAACCTGCCCTTCATCACCGCGGTCGAGGGCCAGCCAAAGCACCTCGACATGAAGCTCAGCCGCTCGAAGCTGAACGAGCTGACGGCCGACCTACTCGACCGTGTCGTCGGTCCGGTCAAACGCGCGCTCGGCGACGCCGACGCGACGATCGACCACGTCGTCCTGGTCGGCGGCATGACCCGGATGCCGGCCGTGCGCGAGAAGGTCAAAGAGCTGACCGGCAAAGACCCGCACCAGGGCGTCAACCCGGATGAGGTCGTCGCCGTCGGCGCCGCGATCCAGGCCGGTGTGCTGGCCGGTGACGTCAAGGACGTGCTGCTGCTCGACGTTACCCCGCTGACCCTCGGGATCGAGACCAAAGGCGGCGTGATGACGAAGCTGATCGAGCGCAACACGACGATTCCGACGAAGAAGTCGGAAGTCTTCTCGACCGCCGACGACAATCAGCCATCGGTCGAGATCCACGTGCTGCAGGGCGAGCGCGAGATGGCCAGCGGCAACAAGAGCCTCGGCAAGTTCCAACTGACCGGGATCCCGCCGGCGCCGCGCGGCCTGCCGCAGATCGAGGTCACCTTCGACATCGATGCCAACGGGATCATCCACGTCACTGCCAAAGACCTCGGCACCGAGAAAGAGCAGAAAATCGAGATCAAATCCGGCTCCGGTCTCTCCGACGAGGAGATCCAGAGCATGGTCTCCGACGCCGAGTCCCACGCCGATGAGGACAAAAAGCAGCGCGAACTCGCGGAAGCGCGCAACATGGCCGAGAGCCTCGCCTACCAGTCCGAGAAACAGGTCGAGGAGCTGGGCGACAAAATCGATGCTTCCAACAAAGAGGAGATCGAGGCGGCGATCAAGGATGTGCGTGAGGCGCTCGAGTCCGACTCCGCCAGCGTCGAGGAGATCAACTCGAAGACCGAGGCGCTTACTGCGGCAATGACCAAAGTGTCGGAGCAGATCTACGCTGCGGCGCAGGAGGAAGCGGCGGCGGCCTCAGCCGATGGGGCGTCGGGCGACGGCGAGGGTTCCTCTGATGACGAGGAGGAGGTTGTTGACGCTGAGGTCGTTGATGAGGGTGACGACAAGTGAGGGACGAGAAGCCTCAGCCCGCGGGTCCTGTCGGCGCAGGGGACCCACCTCCCCCTCCGGTCGCTAAAGCGTCCTCAGGGGAGGTCCCCCCTACGCCGCCACCCGCGGGAGGGGCGTCTGAGGCCGAGGGACGGGAGCAGATCGAAGGAGACCTCGATGCGCTGCTTGCCCAAGCTGAGCAGGAGAGGGATGAGTACCTCGATCTCGCCAAGAGGACTAAAGCTGATTTTGAGAACTTTCGTAAGCGGATGACGGCTGAGGTTCAGGCTGCCTGTGGGCGGGGGAAAGCTGAAGTGCTGCGGGATGTTTTGCCTGTGCTCGATGACTTGGAGCGGGCGCTGCAGGCTGCCGGCTTGGACCCTGAGGGGGACTCGGAGGATGGACTGGCGCATGGGGTGTTGCTCGTGTTCCGCAGCCTTCGTGACTCGCTGGGGCGGCACGGGATCGAGGCTGTCGATCCGACTGGGGAGAAGTTTGATCCAACGGTTCATGAGGCGCTCTCGGCGCAGCCGGCCGAGGGGGTCGAGTCCGGCGTCGTAGTCGAGACGATGCAGAAGGGCTACCGCCTGGGCGAGCAGTTGATCCGGCCTGCCCGCGTGGTGGTGGCGGAGTAAGGGGCGGCGCTCTTGGCTGACGATCTTTACAAGGTTCTCGGGGTCTCGAAGAAGGCCAGCGATGACGAGATCAAGAAGGCGCACCGCAAGCTGGTCCGTAAATACCACCCGGACCGCAACCCCGACGACGCTGCCGCCGAGGAGAAATTCAAGCAAGTCCAGGGCGCCTACGACACGCTCTCGGACCCGGATAAGCGCAAGGAATACGACCAGGGCGGGATGTTCGGCGGCTTCGGCGGCGGGCCGGGAGGGGCGAGTGGCCAGCCCTTCGGCGGCGCTCCCGGCGCCGGCGGCTTTGGCGGTGCCGACTTCGGCGACATCCTCTCCAACATCTTCGGCCGCGGCGGGGGTCGGGGGCGTCCCGAACAGCAGCGCGGGCGCGATCTCGAAACCGAGCTCAGCCTCAGCTTCGACCAGGCGGTCAACGGCGCTCAGGTCAGCGTCAGCGTGCCCAAGGCCGAGCGCTGCACGACCTGCCACGGCAGCGGCGCCAAACCCGGCACCGCGCCGGTTACCTGCCCGCGCTGTGGCGGCCGCGGCATCGATGCCGAGAGCCAGGGCCTCTTCTCGATCAGCCAGCCCTGCCCGCAATGCGGTGGCGCCGGCCAGATCATCGAGGACCCCTGCCCTACCTGTGGCGGCTCCGGCCTAACCAGGCAGACCAAGCGCTACAAAGTCAACATCCCGGCCGGGGTCAAAGACGGAGCGCGAATCCGACTTGCCGGCAAAGGCGAGGCCGGCCCCCGCGGCGGCCCGCCCGGCGACCTTTTCGTGATCACCCGGGTCTCGTCCTCCCCCGTTTTCAAGCGGCTCGACGGCGGCAACCTCGAGGTGACGGTGCCGATCACGATCACCGAGGCGCTGCGCGGCGCGACGATCGAGGTGCCGACTCTAGATGGAACGAAGAGGATCAAGGTGCCGGCCGGAACCCAGCACGGCACGGTCCAGCGGCTGCGCGGCGAGGGACCGCCGAAGCCACGCGGCAAGGGCAACGGCGACATCCGCTACCGGCTCGAGATCGAGGTGCCGCGGGAGCTGAACGAAGAGCAGCAGGAGGCGGCGGAGAAGCTGGCGGAGGCGCTCAACGGCGCCGACCCGCGCGCCGAGCTGCTGCGGAGGGCGGCACGATGAGCGCATCCGAGTTTCACCCCGCTCCAGGGGGGTCAATGTCGGATACGGCGGTGCGCCTGTGAATGCGCGGCGCGAACGGATCGAAATCTCGGTCGAGGACGATCGCGGCGTCTTCATGATCTCGGTCGCCGCCGAGCTCGCCCACATGCACCCGCAGACCCTGCGCATGTACGAGGCGCGCGGCCTGATCGAGCCACAGCGCTCAGCCAAGAACACCCGCCTCTACTCGCAACGCGATGTCGAGCAGTTGCGCCACATCCAGCGGTTGACGTCCGGGGGCTTGAACCTGGCCGGGGTCGAAATCGTTTTGGAAATGGAAGCCGAGGTAGAGAGGATGAAGGCCAAGCTGGAGCGGATGCGACGCCACGCCGCCGAGCTCGAACGCCGCATGGCGAGGGGAGGATTCTGATGCAGCCCGACCGGTTCACCGTCAAGTCCCAGGAAGCCGTCGCCGCGGCGCAGGCCCTCGCCGCGGAGCGGCGCAACTCCGAGGTCACCCCTGCTCACCTGCTGGTTGCGCTGGTGCGCCAGGAGGACGGCCTGGTCGTGCCGATCCTGCAGAAGTTGAGCGCCGCCGTCGACGTCGTCGCCGCCCGCGCGGTGCAGGAGGTGGAGGCGCTGCCGAAGCTGGCCGAGACCACCGAGGTGCGTCCCTCCTCGACCTTCATCAAGACCCTGCAGCAGGCCGAGAACGAGATGGCTAAGCTCGGCGACGAGTACATCTCTACCGAGCACATCCTGCTCGCCCTCACCGACAAGGCATCGGGCGTTGCTGATGTCCTCCCAGACCGCGGCTCACTCGAAAAAGCCGTCGCCGAGGTGCGCGGTCCGCACAAGGTCACGTTGCCCAACCCGGAGGACAGCATGCAGGCGCTGGAGAAATTTGGCCGCGACCTGACCGCCGAGGCCGAGGCGGGAAAACTCGACCCAGTGATCGGCCGCGACGAGGAGATTCGCCGCGTGATCCAGGTGCTCTCGCGCCGCACCAAGAACAACCCGGTGCTGATTGGCGACCCCGGCGTTGGCAAGACGGCGATCGTCGAGGGCCTGGCGCAGCGGATCGTCGCCGGCGACGTGCCGGAGAGCCTGCGAGACCGGCGCGTGATCGCGCTCGACATCGGTTCGCTGTTGGCCGGCTCCAAATACAGGGGCGAGTTCGAGGAGCGGCTGAAAGCGGTCCTCTCCGAGGTCCAAGAGGCCGCCGGGCAGATCGTCCTCTTCCTCGACGAGCTGCACACGATCGTCGGTGCCGGCGCCGCCGAAGGCGCGGTTGACGCCGCCAACCTCTTGAAGCCGATGCTGGCGCGGGGCGAGCTGCGCGCCGTCGGCGCGACGACGCTCGACGAGTACCGCAAGCACATTGAGAAAGACGCGGCGCTGGAGCGACGCTTCCAGCCGGTGCTCGTCGGCGAGCCCGACATCAACGACACGATCGCGATCCTGCGTGGGCTAAAGGGGCGCTACGAGGGCCACCACGGCGTGCGCATAACCGACTCGGCGATAGTTGCCGCGGCGACCCTGTCGGAGCGCTATATCGCCGACCGCTTCCTGCCCGACAAGGCGATCGACTTGATCGACGAGGCAGCCTCGCGGCTGAAGATCGAGATCGACTCGATGCCGACCGAGATCGACGAGGTCGAACGCCGCGTGCAACAGCTGGAGATCGAGCGCGAGGCATTGAAGAAAGAGACCGACGACGCCTCGAAGGCGCGGCTCGAAGCGCTGGAGGCGGAGCTGGCCGAGCTGCGCGAGAGCTCGGCCGAGATGAAAGCCCGCTGGCAGAATGAGAAGGACGCGATCGAGGCGATCAAATCGGCCAAGGCCCGGCTGGAGGAGGCCGAGCGCGAGGCGGAGCGGGCCGAGCGCGAGGCGGACCTAGAGGGCGCGGCGAAGCTGCGCTACGGCGAGATCCCGGAGCTGGAGAAGACCGTCGGCGAGGGAGAGGCGCGGCTGGCCGAGCTGCACGCTGAGAGCGGTTCGATGCTCGCCGACGAGGTGACGGAGGAGGACGTCGCCGAGGTCGTCGCCAAATGGACCGGGATCCCGGTCACCCGCCTGATGGAGGGTGAGGTCGGCAAGCTACTCCACATGGAGGAGCGCCTGCACGAGCGGGTGATCGGCCAGGACGAGGCGATCTCGGCCGTCTCCAACGCGCTGCGTCGCTCGCGCGCCGGTCTCTCGGACCCCAACCGGCCGATCGGCAGCTTCCTCTTCCTCGGCCCAACCGGGGTCGGCAAGACCGAGCTGGCGAAAGCGCTGGCGGAGTTCATGTTCGACTCCGAGCAGGCGATCGTCCGCCTCGACATGTCCGAGTACATGGAGAAACACACGGTCGCGCGGCTGATCGGCGCGCCGCCCGGCTACGTCGGCTACGAGGAGGGCGGCCAGCTGACCGAGGCGGTGCGGCGGCGGCCCTACGCGGTGGTGCTGCTCGACGAGATCGAGAAGGCCCACCCCGACGTCTTTAACACCCTGCTGCAGGTGATGGACGACGGCCGCCTCACCGACGGCCAGGGGCGCACGGTGAGCTTCACCAACACGGTGCTGATCATGACCTCCAACGTCGGCAGCGACCGGATCGTGGCCGAGTCGGTCGACGAGAGGATCCGCGAGCAGATCGAGGAGGTGCTGGCGGCAACCTTCAAGCCCGAGTTCCTCAACCGGATCGACGACACGGTTATCTTCCACCGCCTCTCCAAGGCCGATATCGGCCGCATCGTCGGGTTGCAGGTAGACCAGCTGGTCGGCCGCGTGCGCGAGCGTGGGATCGAGGTCGAGCTGACGGGCGACGCGCGGGCCCTGCTCGGCAACCTCGGCTACGACCCGACCTACGGCGCTCGACCGCTGAAGCGGGTGATCCAGAAGCAGCTAGTCGACAAACTGGCGCTGAAGATCCTCGAGGGCGAGTTCGGCGAGGGCGACACGGTGCGGGTCGATACTTCTGACGGCGAGCTGGTTTTCGAGATGGGAAGCGCAATCCAGGCAGCAACGCTTTAGGAAAAGCTCAGCGAAACCGACGTAAGCTGTGTGCGCTTCAAACAGATGTTGAGCCGACTTCAAATCAACGGGGATCCGAGAGGGCGAAGCGTGCGCTTTCTGCGCGGCGTTGCCGATGCCGCCCGCTGGCCCTTCGAGCGCGCCGCCTGGGCAGGCGAGCGAGTTGTGCTCTGGCCGCTGCGGGAGCGGTTCGCCGGGCGAAGCCCCACCGGACGGAGCGTCGGTGCAGCCTCGCTGGTCGCGATCGCGGCCGCCGCTGTCCTAGTCGGCGGCCTTCTTCTGCCGGGCGGCGATGACACCTCGCGCGAGCAGGTCGCAGTGCCGACCGGGGTGGCGATCGTGACTCCCAAGTCGCAGCCGCAGATCGAGAAACCGCGAGGGCCGGTCCTCAAAGGGGCCACGCCGAGCTTTGGCGTCGGCACGGGCGCCAGCGTCTCCAAGGGAGCCGACGAGGAAGCACGCCCGACGGAAGCCGCGGACGCTGGAACCGAAGCGCAAGCGAGCACCGACACTGGAGCGGCGGAAGAAGGTGCCGCAGCGACGACCTCAAGCAAAAAGGCGGTGCCCGCGGGCCCGGCAGCAATGAAGGTCGCCCGTCAATTCTCCAACGCCTTCGTCTTCTATGAGATCGGCGAACGGCCGGCACAGGCAAAAACCGTGTTCGGCGAAACGGCGTCGCCCCAATTGGCCGAGGCTCTCAGCGAACGGCCGCCGCGACTGCCGGCTGATGCGAAGGTGCCCAAAGCACGCGTCGTCAACCTCGTCCCCGGCCCCCGTGCCGGCAAGGCCTACACCGTCAGTGTCTCGCTGCTGCGGGTCGGACTTACGTCAGAGCTACGACTCGAGCTGAACAAAAAGAACGGCCAGTGGCTGGTTACGGATGTGCGGGGATGATGCGCCGACTGGGCGGGGCCTTCGCGGCGGCGGTCGCGGCGCTGGCAATTGCCGCGCCGGGCGCACTCGCCGAAGCGACGATCGAACCGTGGGCCCCGGCAAGCGAAGATTCCGTGCAAGAAAGCGGGACCGCCGCCAGCCAGACGGAAGCTCCGGCGCCGCCGTCCTCATCGGTGAAGCAGGGCGACAGCCTCGCCGCGCCGGAACCCACGCCCGTCCCCGAGCAGGGCAACAGCGGCGGGGTCACGGCGAAGCCCCAAGCGGCGGCGACCCCGCAGGCTGAGCAAGAGCCGGAAGGCGAAGACGGTGCCAGCGAAGTGCCGGCCACGCCGCCCGCTTTCTCCCTTCCCCTCCTGCCCGGTTCCAGTTGCGCGCCTTCCGGCGTACCGGCGATCCTCGTGCCGGTCTACCAGCGGGCTGCTACCGCCTACGGACTCGGACCACAGGGCGCAAGCGTGCTCGCCGCGATCAACGGAATCGAGACCGCCTTCGGCACCAACCTCAACATCTCCTCGGCGGGCGCGGTCGGCTGGATGCAGTTCATGCCAGAAACCTGGGCCGGCTACGGCGTCGATGCCAATGGCGATGGCGTCGCCGACCCCTTCAACCCCGAAGACGCGATCTTCGCCGCCGCCAGCTACCTGCGCGCCGCCGGAGCGCCGGCCGATTGGTACAACGCCGTCTTCGCCTACAACCACGCCGACTGGTACGTCGCCGAGGTGCTCGCCAATGCCCAGTGCTACGGCCAGTTGGGCGGCGGTGTGGTCGGCGGCGCGTTCGAACTCACGCCGAAGCTGAAAGTGCTGAGCTGCGACGCCGCTAAGCCGTGGCGCAAACGGATTCCGGCGGACTACCTCAGCGCTTTCGAGAGCGCCGCTGCACGCTACGACCTCGGCCGCCGCGGCGTCTGGGCGCTGGCCGCGGTCGCCCGGCTGGAGTCGGACTTCGGCCGCGGGATGTCGAAAGCGGACTTGCATCGCCACGGCGCGCTCGGGTTGGTCGGCAGCGAGTGGAAGAGCTACGCGGTCGACGGCGATGGCGACGGGCGCATCCGCCGCGAAGATCCCGCTGACTCAGCCGCGACCCTGGCCCGGTTGATCTGGTCGCAGGGCGGCCTCAATGCCGGCTTGTTCGAGCACAACCACGCCAAGTGGTACGTCGACGCGGTCCTCGCCGATGCCGATCAGATCGAAGGCAAATGCGAAACCAGCACCGTCGATTGGGCGCTGGCGTTGCCCAATGCGGTGATCGCGCCGATCAACTGGGACAACCTCACGCTTTCCAACGAACTGGAGAAAGAGGACCTCGAAAGCGGCGCGATCGACCCGCGAATCGTCGGCCTGCTTGGCGCGATTACGCAGTCACACCAGATCACGATCTCGGCGCTGCGCTCCGACCACTCCGAGTACACGACCGAAGGCAACGTCTCCAACCATTACTACGGGAGAGCGATGGATATCGCCGTGGTCGATGGCGTCTCCTGCACTGATACGGCCCCGGACGCGCCTTGCGGCGAACTGGCGACGACGCTTTCCCAACTCCCCGCCCCCGCTATGCCCACGGAGCTCATCTACTGCTTCGATGTAGACGGTCCCGGCC
This sequence comes from uncultured Solirubrobacterales bacterium, assembly GCA_963703175.1. GTDB lineage: Bacteria > Actinomycetota > Thermoleophilia > Solirubrobacterales > 70-9 > VRUE01. Next base: position 1,562,546 of record OY969794.1, on the reverse strand, counting down.
CGGCCTTTGCAAGGTCGGACCACTGCGATCACGTGCACGTCGGCTACGACGGTTAGGAGGATCGGGGGTCGCCTCGTCGCTGCCCACCACCGCCTTCGGCGGTGGAATCTGGTGCCGCTTCGCGGCTGAGATCACCCTGCCGGGGCCGCTTCGCGAGGCATCGTCGAGGCGACCCCCGATCCTCCTTCCCCAACGTGGTCATTTGACGTAGGCTCGAATCCCCGCACAAAGGAGAGGACCATGCCTACTTACGTGATGCTGACCAACTTGACTGCCGAGGGAGTTCGGACGCTGAAGAACAACCCAGGGCGAGTGGCAGAGGTGAACAAGGAGGTCGAACAGATTGGGGCCAAAGTGCAGGCTCAGTACGCGACCTTGGGTCAGTACGACTTCGTGACGATCGTCGAGGCTCCCGACGAGAAGACGATGGCCAAGGTTTCGGTCGAGCTGGGCTCGCGCGGGACGATGACCAGCCAGACGCTGACTGCGATGCCCGCCAACGAGCTGTCGGACTCACTGTAAAGCGCCGCCTCCTCTGCTCCCGCGAATGCCTGAAGAATCAGATATGGACAGGGATTCGCTCCCGCGTCCGGGGGCGGCTTAACTTGCGAGTCTTGGTTGTAGGGGGAGGCGGTCGCGAGCACGCGATGGTGCGGGCCTTCGCCCGCTCGCCCCGCTCCCCCGAGCTGCTTTGTGTACCCGGCAACGCCGGCATCGCCGCCGATGCCGAGTGCCTACCCGACGTCGGCGCTGAGGACATCGGGGCGATCGTCGCCATCGCACGTGAGCGCGAGGTTGACCTCGTCGCGGTTGGGCCGGAGGCGCCCTTGGTCGCCGGCCTGGTCGACGCGCTTGAGGACGCGGGGATCGCGGCCTTCGGGCCGCGCGCTGACGCCGCCGAGCTGGAGGGCTCCAAGGCCTTCGCCAAGCAGCTGATGAAGGAGGCCGGCGTGCCGACCGCTTCCCATGTGCTTCTGCGCAGCCGCGATGAGGCGCTTGAGCAACTCGCCCACTCCTCTTATCCGGCGGTGCTTAAGGCCGACGGCCTGGCGGCGGGGAAGGGCGTGATCATCTGCACCTCGGAGGCCGAGGCCCGGGAGGCGATCGAGGTCTTCTTTGGTGAGCAACGCTTCGGCGCGACGACGGTCGTGCTGGAGGAGTTCCTCGAGGGGGAAGAGCTCTCGCTGCTGGCGCTCTGCGACGGCGAGAACGTCGTTCCGCTGGCGCCGGCCCAGGACTACAAGCGGATCTTCGACGGCGACGAGGGCCCGAACACCGGCGGCATGGGCAGCTACTCGCCGGTGCCCGGCTTCGGCCCACTTGAGGTCGAGGAGATCGTCGACGCCGTGCACCGGCCGGTGGTCGCCGCGATGGCAGCGCGCGGCGTGCGTTTCCACGGTGTCCTCTACGCCGGCCTGATGGTGGGGCCGGAGGGACCGAAGGTGCTCGAGTTCAACACCCGCTTCGGCGATCCCGAGACGCAAGCGGTGCTGCCGCGACTGTGCTCCGACCTGCTCGAGCTTTGCCTGGCGGCGCGCGAGCCGGGCGGGCTGGCCGGCACACAGGCCGAGTTCGGCGAGGACTGGGCAGTGACGCTGGTCCTCGCTTCGGCCGGCTATCCGGAGTCCTCCTCGAAGGGCGACGTTATGCACGGTCTGGCTGCGGCGGCCGAGCTGGCTGAAGTTACTCACGCCGGCACGGCCGAGCGCGACGGCGAGATCGTCACCGCGGGCGGGCGCGTACTCAACCTAACGGCGCTCGGGCCGACGCCCGCTGCGGCGCGCGATCGCGCATACGATGCGGCCAGCCGGGTCTCCTTCGATGGAATGCAGATCCGCACCGACATCGCCGCCCGCGCGGTCGAGCGGGTGCCCAGTTGACGAGATGACTAGAGAGAGGAAGAGATGAGCGAGATCTCAGAGGAGCCGCAGCCGACCACCGGTGCGACCACGATGCCTGCGGTCGAGGAGGCCTTCGAGGAGATTGAGGTCGACGCACCCCACGTCGGGATCATTATGGGCTCGAAAAACGACAAGCCCAAGATGCAGCCAGCCGGAGCCGCGCTACACGAGGCCGGCATCCGCTACGAGGTGCGGGTGATGAGCGCCCACCGCGACCCCGAGCTGGTCCGTGAGTACTGCCACAGCGCGCGCATGCGCGGCCTGCGGGCGATCATCGCCGGCGCCGGAATGTCGGCAGCGCTGCCGGGCGTCGCCGCGGCCCATACCGACCTGCCGGTGATTGGCGTGCCGATCCTCGGCAAGAGTCTGGGCGGGCTCGACGCGCTGCTCTCGGCGGTGCAGATGCCGCCGGGGGTGCCGGTCGCATGCGTCGCTCTCGACGGGGCTAAAAACGCCGGGCTCTTGGCAGTGCGGATCATCAACGCGTGAGACAAAGCCACCCGGCTGGCGGGTCCTGTCATGGGGTGGGGGTGGCCTCCCTTGTGCTGCGATCTGCTCCGGGCATAGGGATGGCTACCGCTGAAGGGATGTGGCCTTGCCCTCTGCAGACTCCGCACTGCGGGACACCACCCCCACCCCATGCCACCCGCCAGAGGGGAGTTTTTGGTGATCGGTAGATACACCCGGCAAGAGATCGGTGAGGTCTGGTCACAGCAGCGGAAGCTGGAGACCTGGCTTGAGGTGGAGCTTGCCGCTACTGAGGCTTGGGCTGAGGAGGGTGTCGTGCCGCGTGAGGCAGCTGGGGCGGCGCGGGCGAATGCGGCCTTTACGGTCGAGGCGGTTAATGAGCGGGAGCAAGTTACCGACCACGATGTCGCTGCCTTTGTCGACGTTGTTGCGCAGTCTGTCGGAGAGCACGGGCGCTGGATTCATTACGGCCTTACCTCTTCCGACGTGCTCGACACGGCGTTGGCGCTGCAACTGCGCCAGGCCGGTGAGGTCGTTCTTGCCTCGGCGCGCGCCTACCGCGACGCCCTGATCGAGCGGGCGCTGGAGCAGCGCGACACGCTCTGCGTCGGCCGCACCCACGGCGTCCACGCCGAGCCGACGACCTTTGGCCTGCGGCTTGCGGGCTTCGCCTTCGAGGCCGACCGCAACCTCGCCCGCCTTACGGACGCCTTCGAGCAACTGCGCTTCGGCAAGCTCTCCGGCGCTGTCGGCACCTACGCCTCGGTGCCGCCGGCGGTCGAGACGCGGGTGATGGAGCAGCTCGGACTGCAGCGCGAGGACGTCGCCACCCAGGTCGTGCCGCGCGACCGCCACGCGGTGCTGACCTCGCGCATCGCGATCGCCGGCGCCGGCCTCGAGCGCTTCGCCACCGAGGTGCGCAACCTGCAGCGCACCGAGGTACGCGAGGTCGAGGAGCCGTTCGGGGCCGGCCAGAAGGGCTCCTCGGCGATGCCGCACAAGCGCAACCCGATCCGCACCGAGCGGATCACTGGCCTCGCCCGGGTGCTGCGCGGCTACGCCCAGACGGGCCTCGAGAACGTCGCTCTCTGGCACGAGCGCGACATCTCCCACTCCGGCGCCGAGCGGGTGATCCTGCCCGACGCGACGATCGGCCTCGACTACATGCAGAACCTGGCCACGACGGTTGCAGCCGAGATGACGATCCGCGCCGACCGGATGAAGGAGAACCTCGAGCTGACCCATGGCGCCCTCTTCAGCCAACGCGCTCTGACCGCCCTGGTCGAGTCCGGCCTCAGCCGCGACGACGCCTACCGGGTGGTCCAGGAGAACGCCCAGCGAGCCTGGGACGAGGGCACCCACTTCCGCGAGCTACTCGCGGTGGCGGAGCCCGACCTGGATCTGGATGCGATCTTCGATTACAACGCCTACCTCGGCCACATCCCGACGATCTTCGAACGGCTGGAAGCGCTGCAGGGCTAGGTCAGACCGGGATCACGGTCAGGCCCGCGACGCCGTTGAGGGCGTCGAAGTCAGCGTCCTGCGTGAAAACCGGGATTTCGTGGGCGGCGGCGGTCGCCGCGATCCACATGTCGTTGGCGTCCACGCGGCGGCCCGATGCGGCCAGGTAGGCGCGCATCTGTGCCCAGGCGTTGGAGACTTCGTCATCGACCGGGAGCAGAGGGATTCGGGTCACGAGTTCGAGGGTCTTGATTCGTCGATCGCGGGTCTCGATGTCGTCCGCGACAAAGATGCCGGCACGAAGCTCTGCCTTGGTAACGGCCGACACGGCCGCGGTCAGTGGCATCGACTCCGATCGCAGGTCCCTGCCGCTCTCGATCGCGATGAAGACCGAGGTGTCGAGCAGGCCACGGAGCGCCGACGGGATGCTCACAGAATCGGGCCGAGGTCGTCCGTCGTCTCGCCGGCGATTCGCTCCAAATCGTCTCGCAAGCCCGGATCGGCAGAGTGCGTCTTGAGCAGCTCAACAAGTTCCTCGCGCGGCATCCAGCGCGGCTCGTCTGGCCGATGGGGAATCAGATCAGCGACTGCCCTTCCCCGCACGGTGATAACGACGGTCTCTCCGGCCTCTACCCGGCGCAGGACGCCAGCGGTGTCATTCCTCAACTCTCGGGTCGCGACTTCCACCATGTGCTACAAGCGTAGCAACTCGGTCCGGAGCTGACGCGTGGGTAGGATTGCCGTCAATGATCCTCTACACCTGTGGGCAGAAGAAAACGGGGCCGGCGTTTGCGCATCCCTGCGCGAAGGCGGGCAAGGCGCTCGACGCCGCCGGCTACAAGTACGAGCTGCGCACCGTGGGTGGTTACCGGTTGATGCCTTGGACCTGGGGCAACCGCGGCAAGGAGCGGGCGGAGATCAAGAAGCTGAGTGGCACCAACGAGGTGCCGATCCTGATCCTCGACGACGGTGAGGTCATCTCCGGCTCGGGCACGATCGCCCGCTGGGCAAGTGAGCATCCGGCGGCCAAGGCCGCCCCGAGCCAGGGCTGAGTCGAGCTTAGGCGGCGACCAGTTCGGGCTCGCGCGCCGCGTGGCGCGCGCTGAGGACGACCGGGGTGCCGTCCTTGGGCGAGAGGGTGATGTTGCGGCGACCGATCTTCTCCGGCCGCGGATTGGCCTTGTGCAGCTCGCAACGGGTTAGTACCTCGCGTAGGACGATCCGCATCTCGAACTCGGCGAAGGCGGCGCCGAGGCAACGACGGATGCCGCCGCCGAAGGGGATCCAGGCGTAGGTGTCGGGCTGTTCCTCGAGGAAACGCTCGGGGCGAAAGGCGAACGGCTCGGGGTAGACGTCGGCGCGGGTGTGGGCGAGCCAGATCGCCGGCGTGACGTCGGTCCCCGCGGGCAACGTGAGGCCGTCAGCGACGAGGTCCTTGGCGAGTCGCCGCCCCGCCAGCGGCACCACCGGCCGCAGTCGCAGCGACTCGCTGATCGTAGCCCGCAAGTAGTCGTCCTCGCCTGCCAAGAGTGACTCGCGCAGACGCTCCAGCTCGCGCGGGTGGCGCAGCAGCAGGTCAAAGGTCCAAGCGAGCGCCGTCGCCGTGGTCTCGTGGCCGGCGAGCAGCAGGGTCATCAGCTGGTCGCGCAGGTCGGTGTCGCTCATCTCCTCGCCGTCCTCAAAGCGGGCCTGCATCAGCTGCGAGAGGATGTCGTCGCGCTCCTCCAGATCGTCCCGCGAGCGGTGCTCGGCGATCTCGGCATAGAGCAGCTCGTCGACCGCCTTCAGCTGGCCCTCGAATTTCGCCCAGGGCCCGCGGCCGCCGAAGCGCCGTGAGGCAAGGCCGATCAGTTGGGTGAACGGCGACGCGGTCGCCTCCAGCAGCTCGGTCAGCACGACGCGCAGCTGCTCCAGCCGCGGCCCCTCATTGACGCCGAAGACGACGCGCAAGATCACCTCCAGCGTCATCGCCTGCATGTGCGGGTGGATCGCGAACTCCTCGCCGAGCGGCCAGGAGTCGATCTCGGCGTCGACGATCTCATTGACGATCGGCTCGTAGGAGCGCATCCGCTCGCCGTGGAATGCAGGCAGCATCAGTTTGCGATGGGCAAGATGATCGGCGCCCTCGATCACCAGCACCGAGCGGGCGCCAACGACCGGCGTCAGGACGACCTCGCGCCCGGGCGGCAGGCCGTGTGAGCGCTCCGTGTAAAGCGCCTTGATCGCGACGGGGTCGGAGATCATCACCATCGGCCGCTCGAAAGTGGCGAATTTGACGCTGAAGCTGTCGCCGTAGCGCTCTCGACACTCCTGCATGAAGGGCAACGGGCGAAAGCTCCAGCGCAAGGTCTGAGACAGCGGGGAATACTTGGGTTCCGGCGGCAACATCGACAGGAGAATCGCAGACGGACATTAAGGAGGGGTTGGGGGTGTCCCTCCGGCGCAGCGGCGTCCGTTTTTCGCCCCAACCGCAAACTCGGACGGCCGCTGTCGCCCGCGGCGAAAAACCCAGCAAGCGGAGGGACACCCCCAACCCCTCCCCACCCCGCCTCCCCCATCGCTAGCATCGCGTCCATGCCCACCTCCGTCGCAGACTTGAAGCTCCACTCATCCGGAAAGGTCCGCGAGATCTACGAGTGGGAGGACGACCTCCTGATGGTCGCCTCGGACCGGATCTCGATCTACGACGTGGTGATGCCGACGCCAATTCCCGACAAGGGCAAGGTGCTGAACCGGATCTCCGAATTCTGGTTCGAGCTGACCGGTGACATCGTCCCCAGCCACTTCCTCTCCGACGACGTGCCCGAAGAGGTCGCCGAACGGGCGATGCGGGTGCGGCGGTTGGAGATGTACCCGGTCGAGTGCGTCGTGCGCGGCTACCTCTCCGGCTCGGGCTGGAAGGAATACAAGGCGGGCGGCGCGGTCTGCGGGATCGAGCTGCCGCCCAACCTGCTCGAGTCCGACAAGCTGCCCGAGCCGATCTTTACCCCCGCGACCAAGGCCGAGATCGGCGACCACGACGAGAACGTCGACTTCGAGCGGGCGGCCGAGATCGTCGGCGACCGAGCGCTGATGGAAGAGCTGCGGCGGGTCTCGATCGAGGTCTACGAGCGCGGCGCCGCACATGCGGCCGAGCGCGGGATCATCCTCGCCGACACCAAGTTCGAGTTCGGCCGCCACGCCGGCGCCGAGATCGTCCTCGCCGACGAGGTACTCACCCCCGACTCCTCGCGCTTCTGGCCGGCCGATCGCTACGAACCCGGCAAGACGCAACCCTCCTTCGACAAGCAGTTCGTACGCGACTGGGCCGACGCCGCCGGCTGGGACCACAAGCCGCCGGCACCCGAGCTGCCGGCCGATGTGATCGAGCAAACGCGGGCCAAGTACGTAGAGGCCTACGAGCGAATCACGGAGCGCTCCTTCTAGTGCGGCGGTCGCGGTAATGGCAAAAGCACGGGTTCTGATCCGGCCGAAGGAGGGGATCCTTGATCCCCAAGGCAAGGCAGTTGAGCGGGCGCTGCCGGCGCTCGGCTTCGAGGGCGTCGAGCACGTGCGGGTTGGGCGCATGGTCGAGTTGGAGGCCGAGGACCCGGCACAGCTTCCGGCGCTCTGCGAGAAGCTGCTCGCCAACCCATTGATCGAGGACTTCGAGATCGAGAGCATCGACGGCGCCTGATGCGCTGGGGAGTTCTTCAGTTCCCCGGCTCCTGCGACGAGCGGGACGCCCTGCACGCCTGCGAGCTGAGCGGCGGCGAAGCGCGACTGATCTGGCACGAAGAGCGCGACCTCGGCGATGTCGACGCGGTCGTCGTCCCCGGCGGCTTCTCCTACGGCGACTACCTGCGGGCGGGAGCGATCGCCCGCTTCTCCCCAGCGATGGAGGCGGTGGCGGAGTTTGCCGCGGAGGGCGGGCCGGTGCTGGGAATCTGCAACGGCTTCCAGGTCCTCTGCGAAGCGGACCTACTCCCCGGCGCCCTCCTCCTCAACGAGAGCATGCGCTTCGTCTGCCGCCAAGTCGACCTGCAAGTCGGACAGTTGGACCCCCCAGAGGGGACACAATCGTCCATCCTGCGCGGGGAGACGCTGTCGATTCCGGCCAAGCATGGCGAAGGGCGCTACTGGGCGCCGGAGGGGATGCTGGACGCGATCGAGGCCGGCGGGCAGGTGGCGTTTCGCTATGCGCCGGGGCAGAATCCGAACGGCTCGGCGCGCGACATCGCCGGCGTTCGCAACGAGGCCGGCAACGTGCTCGGCCTGATGCCCCACCCCGAGCACGCGGTCGACGCGATGACGGGATCAACGGATGGGCTACGGATATTCGAAGGTGTCGCCGGGAGCCGCGTGTGACACCCGCCGGCGCGGACGCGGGAGTGGACGGCGGTCCATCTCTGACTCCTCCGCCGTCCACGGGAGCAGAGCAGCCGGCGGCATATAAGGAGCTCGGCCTGACCGATTCCGAGTTCGAGCTGATCGTCGAGAAGCTGGGGCGCGAGCCGAACGGGGTCGAGCTGGCGATGTTCAGCCTGCTCTGGTCCGAGCATTGCGCCTACAAGCACTCGCGCAAACTGCTGCGCCGTCTGCCGACCGAGGGCGAGCGGGTAGTGATGGGGCCCGGCGAGAACGCCGGCGCGGTCAGCATCGGCGAGGGCTACGCAATCGCCTTCAAGGTCGAGTCCCACAACCATCCCAGCGCGGTCGAGCCTTTTCAGGGCGCGGCAACGGGGGTCGGCGGCATTCTGCGCGATGTCTTTGCGCTCGGCGCGCGGCCGATCGCGATCCTCGACTCGCTGCGCTTCGGCGAACTCGACTCGCTGCGCTCGCGCCACCTGCTCGACGGCGCGGTACGCGGCATCGGCCACTACGGCAACTCGATCGGCGTGCCCAACGTCGGTGGCGAGATCTACTTCGAGGCGCCCTACGAGCACAACTGCCTGGTCAACGCGATGTGCGTCGGGATCGCCAAACAAGACGAGATGGTGCGCGCGGCGGCGGCGGGCATAGGCAACGCGGTCGTCCTGATCGGAGCCTCGACCGGGCGCGACGGGATCGGCGGCGCCTCGGTGCTCGCCTCGGCCGAGCTCGGCGACGGCGACGAGGCGAAGCGGCCGACGGTGCAGATCGGCGACCCATTTGAGGAGTCCAAGGTGTTGGAGTGCTGCTTGGAGCTGTTGGGGAAGGGCCTGCTCGTCTCGCTGCAGGACCTCGGCGCTGCCGGCCTCACCTCCTCGGCCAGCGAGATGGCCTCGGCGGGCGCTGTCGGAATCGACCTCGACGTGGCCCGGGTGCCCCTGCGCGAGGCCGACATGGAGCCCTTCGAGATCATGGTCTCCGAGTCGCAGGAGCGGATGCTGGCGGTGGTCGAGCCGGCCAGGGTCGCCGAGGTGGTCGCAGTCTGTGAGAAATGGCAGACCGGTGCGGCCGAGATCGGCACGATCACCGACAACGGCCTGGTCCGGGTCCTGCGCGGCGATGACATTGTCGGCGAGGTACCGGTCGACGCCCTGGTCGACGGCTGTCCGCTCTATGACCTGGAGCCGGCCGAGCCCGAGGGCTGGATCTACGGCAACCGGGTGACCCTCGACCTGGGTGCCTCCGCCGGGGAGACGCTGCTGGCGCTGCTCGGCTCGCCCAGCGTCGCCTCGAAGCGCTGGGCCTTCGAGCAGTACGACTCGATCGTCGGCTCGCGCACGGCGCGGCGGCCGGAGAGCACTGACGCGGCGGTGCTGGCGATCCCCGAGGCCGATGGCGCGATCGCAATCTCGATCGACGGCAACGGACGGCGGGTCGCCTGCGAGCCCTATGCCGGCACGGTCGAGGCGGTGCTCGAGTGCGCCCAGAACCTCGCCTGTGTCGGTGCCGAGCCACTCGGCCTGACCAACTGCCTCAACTTCGGCAACCCGGAGAAACCGGTTCCCGCCTGGCAGCTCGACCGCGCCGTCCAGGCGCTGGCCGATACCTGCGAGACGCTGGGCGTGCCAGTGGTCGGCGGCAACGTCTCCCTCTACAACGAGGGACCGGAAGGCCCGATCTACCCGACGCCGGTAGTCGGCATGGTCGGCGAGCTACCCGCCGCCGGCCTGGCCGCGCCCAGTGCCTTCGCCAAGGAAGGCGACGCGATCGCGTTGCTGGGCCCGTTCGAACCGGCCCTTGAGGGCTCCGAGCTGGCCAAGCAGCGTGGTGAGCTCGCCGCCGGCCTCCCCCAGCCCAACGTCGCCGCGGTAACCGCGGCCTGCGAGGCTGTCCGGGCCGCGGTGCGGACGGGCAAGGTCGGCTCGGCGCACGACGTCAGCGACGGTGGCCTCGCCTGCGCCCTCGCCGAGTCCTCGATCGGCGGTGGCCTCGGCTGCCAGGTCGACCTTCAGCACCTGCGCGAACGCGGCTGCTCACCGGAGGAGGCGCTGTTTGGCGAGGGCAGCGGTGGCTTCCTGATCAGCGGCAAGCGCGAGCAGCTGGAAGCTCTCGCCGGCGATGGCACCGAGGTGCTGCTGCTCGGCAAAGTCTGTGGGGACTCAGTCGAGATCGCCGCCGGTGACCGCAGCCTCACCGTGTCGCTTCACGATGCCGAGCAGGCCTGGAACTCCCTCGCGGAGCGCATCGACTAGTCCCTAAGCATTCGGCCCACGGCAACGCCCGCAAGGAACACAGTCACGAGAAGCTGAAGCAGGGCGAGCAGGTCGCTCAGGCTTACGGGGAGTTCACTCGGGTGCACCGCGCCTCCGCTTCTGCCCGCGCACGGCGCTGGCTTCGCTGATCGAAATGTCGTCATGGCGGGGCAGCAAGCCAAAGGCGCGCGCTTGCCGAACCGCGTTGTCGTATTCCGCGTCGAACGCCTCCTGCTCCCCTGGGCCCCACCCAATGCGACGCGTTGAGGGCACCGGTTCTCCGGCCTCTCTCGCCCTTGCTCTTGCAGCCGGGTTCTTAGTAGCGCCCGTCGGACCGCCCGAGCGCTTGGGCCCTCCGGCCACACCCGAGCGCATGCCGGCCGGGGTCATTCCAAACTTTTCTTTGAATCGCTTGCAAAAAGCCGACGCGTTGCGATATCCGGAGAGTTTGCCCACGGCCGATACGAGGAATTTGGGCTCGGTGAGGAGGAGATGTTGCGCGTACGCCATCCGCCGTCGATCGATCTCAAGCCGGTAATTCGTGTCCCCTTGAGTGAGTAAGTAGCGCAACCTCCTCGAGCCCACACCGGCCAACTCGGCAGCCTCCTTCTGAGTGAAGTCGGGGTTGCGAAAACCTGCGTCAAGGGCACAACGAACTCGCGTAATAGGGTCGAGCTCGGGATTGCCCGCTAGCCGTACGGCTAGATCCGGGTCAAGCGGCGTTTCGTCGTGCTCCGGATTGGGGAGATTGATCGGCACGGCGTCTTTGTAGCGCTTTGCCGGGTCATATTTTTGTCATTACACAGCATTGTCATCGGAGGTCCCCCTATGGGGGACCTCCGGCGCTAATGCCGCATAGTGGATCGGAGGAAATGCCGCAGATGGGTACGAGGACGGCCTCAAGGTGAGCGTGGCCGCGCCGGCCACAAGCGCGGCGATTGCGGCGAAGAGGAAGGCGCCGTCGGAGACGGAGAGGGCTTCGGAGAGCGAGGCCGGTTCGCCGACGATCGCGACGAGGATCGCGGTGCCGAGCACTGCGCCGACCTGGCGGAAGGCGGCGTTGACCGCACTTGCCGTGGCGAAGCGGTCGATCGGGACGTCACGGACGGCGGCCGAACCCAGCGTCGGAAAGGCTAGGCCAATGCCGATGCCGGTCAGCAGAGAGCCCGGCAGCCAGAGCCCGAGCCAGTCGGGCTCTGCGCCGGCAGAGCGCAGGACCATCACCCCCGCGGCAAAGATGACCGTGCCGGGGACGATCACGGCGCGGTGGCCGAAGCGGTCGGCGAGCTTGCCGGCCGGGCCGGCGAAGATCGTGCTGGCGGTCGGGCCCGGCAAAGTCGCGGCGCCGGCCTGGAGGATCGTGTAGCCCCAAACGCCGGTGAGGAAGAGGACGTTGCCGAGGATCAGCGAGAAGAATGCGGCGGCGAAGAGCAGCGTGCCGAGGTTGCCGATGCGGAAGGAGCGGTGCGCGAACAGCGCCGGTTCGACGATCGGCCGTGGATGGTTGCGGCTGCGCACGATGACCCCGAAGAGCAGGGCCGCGGCCGTCACGAACGCACCTAGGGTGGCCGTCGAGGTCCAGCCCCAGTCGTTGCCCTCGACGATTCCGAGCGTGATCGCCGCCAGACCAAAGGCGAGCATCGCGGCGCCCGGTAGGTCCGGCAGGCGGCTGTCGAGGATCTTCGGCTTCGGTAGCCGCTTGCGGCCGGCGAGCAGGATCGCCGCCCCCAGCGGCAGGTTGACGAGGAAGACCAGGCGCCAGCTCGAGGCCTCGACCAGGGCACCGCCAAGGGTCGGGCCGGTCGCAGCCGCTGCGGCCGCAGCAGCACCCCAGAGGCCGACTCCCGCCGCCCGCCGCTCGACCGGGAAACTGTCAAGGACGATCGCCAGCGAGGAGGGGGCGATCATCGCCGCGCCGACCCCCTGCAGGACGCGGAAGGAGATCAGCAGCGGCAAGCTTGGTGCCGCCGCACAGAGCAGGCTGGCGGCGGTGAAGCCCGCCATGCCGAGCAGGAAGATGCGTTTGTGGCCGAAGCGGTCGGCCAGGCCACCCGCCGGGACCAGCAGCGCGGCGATCACGACGAAGTAGCCGTTGAGCACCCAGGAGAGCGCGTCTCGCCCCGAGCCGGCGAAGGAGGCCGAGATGTCGGGGAAGGCGATGTTGACGATCGTCGTGTCGAGGAAAGCGACGAAGGCGCCGGCACAAGCGATCGCAATGCCCGCTTTATGACCACGGTCATACATCAGAGCCGTGACTATACTATGTCCGTGGGCATAACTCGACTCCAGGACGCAAGGGCGGTCGAGCCGACCCGCCGCGACGGGCGCGCGCGTCTGCTCAATGGCGCCCGGCGGTTGCTTGCCGAGAAGGGCTACGCCGGGATGGAGCTGCGCGATGTCGCCGAGGTGGGCGCGGCGCCGCGGGGGTCGATCTACCACCACTTCCCCGGCGGCAAGCGCCAACTCGCGATCGAGGCGGCCGAACAAGAGGGGACCGAGATCCGCACTGGGATCGAACGCTCACTGCGCGAGCGCGGCCTTGGCGAGACCCTGACGATGTTCGGCGAGACGTTCCGCCGCCGGGTCAATGACCAGCCGGAGCGGCTCGGCTGCCCGGTTGCCGCGGCGGCACTGGCGCGCCGCGAAGATCCGGCGCTCGCCGCTGCAGCCACCGCCGCCTTCCAAAGCTGGGAAGCGCCGATCGCTGCCGCGCTGGAGGAGGAGGGGGTCTCGCCAAAAGACGCCGCGAACTTCGCCGGCCTCGTCGTCTCCACGATCGAGGGCGCCCTGATCCGCGCCCGCGCCGCGGCCGACGAGGCACCGCTCGAATCGGCCGTGGCCGGTCTGCACCAAGCGCTCGCCTCCCTACTCGCTCGACGTGCCTCAAGTTAGAGGCCCACATGGGTACTTAACTTGAGGCACGTCCCCGGAGGGGCCCGATCCGGCCTCGTTGCTACCCTGCCGGGGTAGGCAGTCTGCCTGCGCGTCACGTCCTTTTCCAACGCGAGGAAAGCACGCGCTTGACTCCGCCCCAGGGGCAGCAGATAGATGAGGATTCGCCGCGCGAGGAATGCGGCGTCTTCGGCGTATACGCACCCGGGCACGATGTCGCCCGCCTCACCTACTTCGGCCTCTACTCGTTGCAGCACCGCGGCCAGGAGTCGGCCGGGATCGCCACCTGCGAGGGCGGTCACATCACGACTATGCGTGACTCCGGCCTCGTCTCGCAGGTCTTCGACGAGGAGAAGCTACGGGCGCTGGAGGGCGACATGGCGATCGGCCACGTGCGCTACTCGACCACCGGCGGCGGCTCCTGGGAGAACGCGCAGCCGGTTTGGCGCGACGACGGCCGCGAGCTGGCCCTCGCCCACAACGGCAACCTGACCAACGCGGTCGAGCTCTGGAGCGAGCTAAAGGAGACCGGGATCGCCTTCCGCGGCACCTCCGACTCGGAGATCATCGCGGCGCTGATCTCCTCCAACGAGGGCCGCTTCGTCGAGGACGCGGTCGCCGCTGTGATGCCGCGCCTGCAGGGCGCCTATTCCACTGTGGCGATGACCAAGCACGCGATCGTCGCCTTCCGCGACCCCCATGGGGTGCGGCCGCTCTCGCTAGGCCGACTGGGGCAGCGCTTCGTCGTCGCCTCGGAGAGCTGCGCTTTCGACATCGTCGGTGCCGAGCTGCTGCGCGAGGTGCGCCCGGGTGAGATGGTCTCGCTGACCGAGCGCGGTCTTGACAGTCGCCAAGTGGTCAAGGCGCGGCGCCCCGCCCACTGCGTCTTCGAGCACATCTACTTCTCTCGCCCCGACAGTCGCCTCGAGGGCAAAGTTCTGCAACAGGTGCGCGGCCGGATGGGTGAGATCCTCTGGCGCGAGGCGCCGGTCGAGGCCGACCTGGTGATCTCGGTGCCGGACTCCGGCAACCCGGCCGCCGCCGGGTTCGCGCGCGCCTCCGGGCTACCACGCGACGACGGCCTGATCAAGAACCGCTACGTCGCCCGCACCTTCATCCAGCCCGGCCAGGAGCTGCGCAAGCGCGGCCTGCGACTCAAGTTCAACCCGCTGCCGGAGATTGTCTCCGGCCAGCGCCTCGTCGTCGTCGATGACTCGATCGTGCGCGGCAACACGACGCGCCAGATCGTCAGCATTCTGCGCGACGCCGGGGCCAGCGAGATCCACCTGCGAATCTCGGCGCCGCCGATCCGCCATCCCTGCCACTACGGGGTCGATATGTCGACCCGCGAGGAGATGATCGCCCACGAACGGACGATCGAGGAGATTGCCGACGAGCTCGGCGCCGACTCACTCGCCTACCTCTCGATGGAGGGCGTCTACGAGGCGATCGGCACCCCGCCCGAGGACCACTGCGACGCCTGCTTCAGCGGCCGCTATCCGCTCGGCGACCCCGAGGACGCGAACGGAAAGTTCGCTTTGGAGGATGTCGTCGTGGTCCCCACGAGCGGTTAGCTTTCCGGCGGTGAGCGACGCTTTCAAGATCGTTGTCTTGGCGAGCGGCTCGGGGACCAACCTCCAGGCGATCCTCGAAACGCTGCATGGACGGGAGGGGATCGAGGTTGCTGGGGTCGGCTCCGACAAGCCCGCTGCCCAGGCGCTGGAGCGGGCGCGCGAGGCGGGAGTCGAGACCGCCGTCTTCCCTGGCGCCGAGTACGGCGACCGCGACGCTCGTGACACGGCGATGGCGGACTGGGCCGACTCCAAGGGCGCCGACCTGGTCGTCCTTGCCGGCTACATGCAGCTGCTCTCCCCCGCCTTCGTCGGTCGCTTTCGCAACCGCGTCGTCAACGTCCACCCAGCCCTGCTACCCGCCTTCCCTGGACTCGACGCGATCGGCCAGGCGCTCCAGGCGGGCGTCGAGACGACCGGCGTGACCGTCCACTTCGTCGACGAGGGGATCGACACCGGGCCGGCGATCGTGCAGCGCGAAGTGGCGGTGCCGGCTGGGCGCGATCGGGCGCAGCTAGAGGAGGCGATCCACGCGGTCGAGCACGAGCTCTACCCGGAGGCGATCCGCATGATCGCTCAAGGCATGGTTAGGATCGACGCGAACGACCCACGGGTCGTCCTAACTGATGAGTGAGGCATCCACAGACACCCAATCCGAGGCCGTGAGCAACGGCGCGATTCGGGTGCGCCGGGCGCTTATCTCGGTTTCCGACAAGACCGGGATCGCCGACTTCGCCAAGACGCTGGCGGCACAGGGCGTCGAGATCCTCTCTACCGGCGGGACCGCCAGCGCATTGCGCGAGGCGGGACTTGAGGTCACCGACGTATCCGAGTTCACCGGCCAGGAAGAGATCCTTGGCGGCCGGGTGAAGACCCTGCACCCGCGGCTGCACGCGGCATTGTTGGCGCGGCGCGGCGATCCGGAGCACATGGCGACCCTGGAGCGCGAGGGGATTGAGCCGATCGACCTGGTCTGCGTCAACCTCTACCCCTTCGAGGAGACCGTCGCCGCCCATGAGGTCGACCCGCAGGTTGCGGTCGAGAACATTGACATCGGTGGGCCGACGATGATCCGCGCCGCCGCGAAGAACCATGAGGGCGTCGCCGTCATCGTCAAACCCGAGTCTTACGACGCGGTTTGCGCCGAGATGGAGGAGAGCGGCGGCCAGGTCTCGGCCTCGACCAGCCACTGGCTCGCCAACGAGGCCTTCACCCACATCGCCCGCTACGACGCCGCGATCAGCCGCTGGTTCTCGGCCTCCTATGAGGACTTCCCCGAACACCTGACGGTCTCTTACGAGAAGGAGCTCGATCTCGCCTACGGCGAGAACCCGCACCAGCGAGCGGCCCTCTACTCGGAGGTCGGGGTGCGCAGCCACATCCTCTCCGGGGTGGCGAAGCTGCACGGCAAGGCGCTCTCCTTCAACAACGTGCTCGACCTCGACTCGGCACGGCGCCTGAACGAAGACTTCGAGCCGCCGGCCTGCACGATCGTCAAGCACAACAACCCCTGCGGGGTGGCGATCGGCGAGGGCGCGCTTGAGGCCTACCGAAAGGCACTGGCCTGCGATCCCGTCTCCGCCTACGGCAGCGTGATCGCGATCAACCGGCCGATTGGTGTCGAGCTGGCCGAGGCGCTGCACGAGAACTTCGTCGAGGTGCTGCTCGCGCCGGGCTTCGAGGACGGGGCGCTGGAGGTACTGCAGCAGAAGGAGGCGATCCGCATCCTCTGCGACGAGGAGCGACGCCAGCAGGACCCCGCCGAACGCGACGTAAAACGCGTCCGCGGCGGCCTCCTGGTCCAGGACCGCGACGGCGACCCCGAGCCACGTCAGATCATGGAGACGGTGACCAAGACCGAGCCCAGCGCGGAGCAGTGGGACGATCTGCTCTTCGCCTGGACGGTCGTGCGCCATGTCCGCTCCAACGCGATCGTGCTCGCCAAAAGCGGCGCCACGCTCGGCATCGGCGCTGGCCAGATGAGCCGTGTCGACTCGGTCCGCCTCGCGGTGGAGAAGTGCCGCGACGCCCGCGGCGAGGATGCCGATGCCCTGCTGGCGGGCTCAGCCGTGGCCTCCGATGCCTTCTTCCCCTTCGCCGACGGCCCCCAAGCGGCGATCGACGCCGGCGCCAACGCAGTGATCCAGCCCGGCGGCTCCAAACGCGACGGCGACGTGATCGAGGCCTGCGACGCGGCAAGCATCCCGATGGTCTTCACCAAGCACCGGCATTTCAGGCACTGATCTCCAAATCCGAATAAGCTGAGCGCTCAATGTCTCGTCGTGCGTTGCAGATCTTCGTTTTCGCTGCCGCTTTCGCCATCCTCGTCCTATCGCTCGCCGCCTGCGGTGGCGACTCCGGGGCAAGCCAGGAAGAACTGGATCGGGCGCGAAAAGAGGGGGTTGCGAAGGCTCGCCAGCAGGCGAAGATCGAGGACATCGAAAAGCAGCTCAAGTCGCTGAAGAAGAATGGAAACTCCCAAGGATCGCCGCCACCGAGCGGATCGACCTCCACGGCAAGCAGTGGATCGGCCTCTTGCGGCAGCTCTCTCTCCGTCGGCCCGAACACGACCTGCGGGTTCGCAGCCAACGTGGAATCCGACTACTTCTCCCAAATTGGCAGCGGTTCCGGTTCCGTCTACTCCTACAGCCCGACGACGGGTCGGTACTACACGATGTACTGCACCGCGGGCGCCCCTCACATCTGCACCGGCGGCAACGACGCCTCCGTCTACTTCCCCTGATCCCATCATCTTCCGTCGGTGAGGTGGCCATGAAGGCGCACCTGTCCGTAGCGCTGGCGCTGCTCGCGCTTGCCGTCGGGCTGGCGGGCTGCGGGGGATCCTCTGATGACAGCACCGACACGGCGGCGCGGGCCAATGCCGCCGAGCGCGTCGCGCTGGCGAGCAAGCTGGACCGGTTGCAGACCGAACTGCACCGCCGGCGGGCCGTGCTGCAGGCGAAGCGCGAGCGGGCGGCGCAACAGGCAAAACGTGAACAGCGGCGGGCGAGTCAGACCAGCGGAGCAGCAGCGAGCAGCTTCGATCGAGTGGCAGCCGGACTGAGCGGCGAGGTAGGTGCGGTGATCGGGCCGCCGGGATCGAGCGAAGCAGCCAGCTTTGGCGACCTGCAATCCGGTTCGGCGTGGTCGACGAGCAAGATCCCGATCGCACTGCGCGTGCTCGAGGACGCCGGCGGACCCTCAGGGCTCAGCGCCGCGCAGGCAGAACAGGTGCGCAGCGCCCTCACCCTCTCCGACAACGAAGCGGCGGCGGCGCTGTTCGGTGACCTGGAAGGGAAGCACGGCGGGCTCGGCGGTGCCTCGGCCGCGGTCAGCGAAGTACTGCGCGAAGGGGGCGACGAAAGCACCCAGATCTCGACCCAGGGGCGCGGCGAATTCTCCACCTACGGCCAGACCGAGTGGTCACTCGCCAACCAGCAGCAGTTCATAAGCTCGCTCGCTGCGGGCTGTTTGGTCAGTGCCGAATCAAGCGACTACGTCCTTGACCTGATGGGCGAAGTCTCCTCCGACACCTGGGGCCTCGGCTCCGCGGGACTGCCCGCTCGCTGGAAGGGAGGATGGGGGCCCGGAGTCGACGGCGGCTATCTCGTCCGCCAGATGGGCATCCTCTACGTCGGTGACAAAGCGGCGGTCGTGACCCTTGCCGCCCATCCTGCGGATGGCCAGTTCGCCACCGGCGAGTCGATGGCAACGACGGTCGCCCAGTGGCTCGCCAAACAGGCGCCCCGCTATGCGCGAACGCCTAGTGACTGTTGACTGAGCTCAGTTCCTTCTCAAGCCAGTTGCTTCTGGGCCTCGCTGGCCCGGCGGACGTGGTTGCAGACTTCCTCCACGGTGTCCGCGGTGACAAGCAAGCGCAGATCGGCGCGGTCGATCAGGCCGTTGTCTTCCAGGTCGTCGTCGATCCAGCGTAGGAGCGGCGCCCAGTGGTCGCGGTCGACGAGGATCGTCGGGAAGTGCTTGACCCGGTGCGTCTGGATCAGGGTCAAACTCTCGAACATCTCGTCGAGAGTGCCGAAGCCGCCCGGGAAGATGACGAAAGCGCGGGCGTAGCGCACGAACATCAGCTTGCGGGCGAAGAAGTAGTGGAACTCGAGGCCGCGGTTGACGTACGGATTGACCTTCTGCTCCATCGGCAACTGGATGTTGAGGCCAACCGAGTCGCCACCGGCGTCCGCGGCGCCGCGGTTGGCCGCCTCCATCAGGCCCGGTCCGCCGCCGGTGATGACGGTGAACCCGTCGTGCGCCAGGCAGGCGGCCGTCTCGCGACAGAGCTCGTACCAGCGGTGGTCCTCCGGGACCCGGGCCGAGCCAAAGATCGAGACGCCGTCGTCGATGTCGCGGAGCGCGTCGAAGCCGCGCTCGACCTCGGCGTGGATGCGGTCGAGGCGAACGTCGTCTTTAGCCTCGACGTCGCAAGGGACGCGAAGTAACCGCTCGTCGTGCTCAGGCGACAAGGAGATCGTCCTCCAGCCGTCGTGCGAGCAGGTCGGCCACTGCGGCCGGGCTCTCATTGCCCAGGTCCAGTGCGTTGGCCTCGAGCTCGCCGACGTCGGCGAAGCTTCGCCAGAGTTGCTCGATGGCCTCGGCGTCGACCTCCGGTCCGGCTTCACGCTCTCGCAGCCGTGCGAGGCAAACGGGCAGCGGCGCGCGGAGAATTGCGAGGGCAACCCGGTGCCCGGCGGCGTGCAGCGCGTCGCGGACCGGCTCGAAGAACCAACCCGGGATGACGATCCCGTCCACGACGGTGAAGTAGCCCGCCCTGGCATAGCCCGCCGCGGCCGCGGCGACGATCTCCATCACGGCGGCATTCTGATCGTTCGACTCCGGCCTCCACGGCTCGACGTAGCCGGAGCGGATGAAGCGAAAGAAGTGGTCTGCTTCGAGGTGAACCGCCCGGGGGAAGCGGGCGACGAGGGAGGCGGCGGCCGTGGTCTTGCCGACCCCAGGAGGCCCGGTGAGAATCAAGACAGGCATCTCGTCCGACACGGAAGTGCCCCCGGCGGGATTCGAACCCGCGCCGCGCGGCTTAAAAGGGCTCCTATCGTCCATAGCCAGCCTCGTTTAGCTCGGCCAGCGTGACCATCAGGCTGCGCGGCGCCTCACTGAGACCGCGAAAGCCGAAGCGCTCGTAGAAGCCCACAGCTGCTTGGTTGATGGCATGAACGACCACCGCCCGCACGGCGACCTCCTGTGCAGCTCGACATATCCGCTCGAGGGCATCGTTGAGCAAGGACGCGCCAAGCCCCTGTCCCTGACTGCGCTCATCGACGGCGAGGCGGGCGAGGATCGCCACCGGAATTGGAAAGTGCCGCGAGAGGCCCTTGCGCACCGTCTCGGTTGCCTCGGCGTGCTCAAGCTGGCCGGCTACGAGCGTGTAGTAGCCGCGCACCGCGCCATGCGCGTCGGTGGCCACAAAGGTGCGGGTCGCGTCGCGTCGCTCTCCCTGGCCCGCATAGCGGTGGAGCCAACGATCGAGTGACTCCTCCCCGCAGGCAAAGCTCGCCACCTCGTGGGCCGCAGGGTCGTAGCGCTCGGTGAGCGCAGCCGCTTCGGTCACGCGCGGCGGCGGAGATCTTCGAGCTGGGCGACCGTGCCCTCGTCAGGTCGCTCAAGCGCCTCGAGGAAGCGCGTCGCCTCCACCTCGCTGAGCGCGATCGTGCGCTGGTCGGCCAGCACCTCCTGCGCCCGCGCCTGGGCGGCACGACGGAAGAAGTCGCTCAGACTCTCGCCCAGCGCCGAGGCAGCAGCAGCATCAAGCTGGCGCTCCTCGTCACTCAGCCGGACTTCGATCCGGCGGGTCTTCGGAGTAGTGGTCGGCTCCATGACCCGGACATTGTACGGGAAAAGTTAGAGATCGCAAGGCAGCCAAACTGTCGACGCCATCAGCCTCCTCAACCCCAGCTTCGTTAACGGAGAGCAGCGGCCCCCGTGCATGTCCCACCCGAATGCCTTCGAATGAGAGCAGATGGAGCTTCCTGAGCAGGCCGGGACACCTGCTCAGGAAGCCTAAATAGGCCAAGCAACCCGCGCGTGGTAGGAGTCTTTCGATGGGCAAGGGCAGACGGAATCGCAAATGGCGCAAGCAGGCAATCGCGGCAGAGGATCTCATTGAGCGTCTAATCGAGATACGCGATCGAAACGAGTTCTTTGCATTCGTGGACGAGCACCCGGAGGCTCTGGGAGAGCCTGTCGCCACCCAACTTGCGCATTTAGCGGCAAACCCAGTAGGCGCCGCGGCGAAGAGCTTGGAGAACCTCGTCCTCGCCGCCCGGAGCAACCGCGAGAAGGCCTGGGACGCGTACAGCATCGAGCTGGCTCGCGAGGAAGAGACAGAACAACGGTTCGAGCGCATCTTTGATGAAGTTCTGGAGGCCGAGCGTCGGGGTGATCGAAAACGGGTGATCGAACTGACCGAGGAGACGATGCCGCTTGCCTGGGAGGCGGGACTACCCCTTGGGGTCGGCGCTCTCGAGGCAGCTCGAGCACATGCCTTTCTCACAAGATCCGATGGGGATCGTGCGGAGAATCTTGATCAAGCGATCAGCGGTTTCGGTCGGTCCCTCGAGCTGACTGCTGATCCTGTCCAAGCGGCCCAGACCCACATGAACCTAGCCCTTGCGATGGGCCAGAGAATCAACGGCGATCCCGCTGACAATGCCGAGGCCGCCATCACCGCACTCAGGAAGGCACTCGAGATCCTTCCACCGGAGGCACCGCCCGATCTCCGGACGACGATCCAGGTCAATCTCGCGAGCTCGCTGTTGCGTCGAGAGCGAGGGGAGAAGCTCGAGAATTTGATCGAGGCGCGCGAGCTCTGCCTCGAGGTGCTCAAGTACCGGTCCCTTGACCGCGATCCCAACGAATGGGCATACGTTCAGCTCAACCTCGCTCCAACTCTCGAGCAGCTCGCGACCTTAGGAGAGGTTGATCGATCTGAAGGAGAAGCCGCATACCTCGCCGTCATCGATGCACGGGATCAATTGGAGGATCGGCACGTAGGGAATGCCTACTACCAACTTGGTCGAATGCTTCGCATTGCGGCGCAGTTCAACCCCGAAGAGTTTGTCGAGGCCTGGGAGGCGGACGAGCCTGATGAGGCGGCTATCGAAGAGCAAGCCGCAGAGTCAACCCGTCAATACGAAGAGGCTCAAGGTCACCTCGAATCAGCAACGGGGTTGATAGACGCCGATCAGCAACCGATCGAGGCCGGCCGCGTATACGTGGAGCTCGCGGATGTGCTTGCTCAACTCGACTTGGAGAACGAGGCGACCGACGCCGCGAGGCGGGGCGTCGAGTTATTGCCCCCCGCAAGCGCCCCCCGCGACGCAACGCGTGTAGGTGGCCGGCTCGGCGACCTACTTTCACGGAAAGGGGACTGGGAGGAGGCCGCTGCTGCGTTTCGTGTCGCCGTAGAGGCCGCCGAGCTCGCGTTCCACAGCCGCCTCGACCTCGAGTTCCGTCAACACGAGGCAAGCTCAACCATCAACTTGACGAGGTGGGCTGCCTTCGCGCTTGCGGCGGCCGGAGACATTCCCGAAGCGTTGATGGTTCTCGAGAGCGGACGCGCTCGTGAAATGCGCCAGCGGCTGGGGTTGGGAGAGATTGCTGCACGCGAGCTTGACGAGCTTCCCGACAATCTTCATACCCGGTATGTCGAAGCCCTCGGTGAGCTGGCGGCGTCACCAATCGGGGAGGCGAGCGCTGCTGCAAGCCGACGGCTCCACGAGGCGCTACGAGACATTCGCGAGGTCAGCGGCTTTGAGCAGTTCGGGACTCGAACGCACCCAGGGGACCTAGTGGGAGCATTGGAGCCCGACTGGCCACTCCTATACGTAAATCCGACGCCGGCAGGAACGCTCTTGCTGCTAGTTGAGGAAGACGGAGATGACGCGACTGTCGATGCTTACTTTCTCGAGGAGCCGACGAGTCTTGAAGTCTTGATGCGGCTACTCGCTGGAGAGGGAGCGGAGTCGATGGAGCTGCTCGAGAAGGAGGAGGCAGGTTCGTATCTCGCAGGCGCGAGCGGATTCGGAGCCCAACCTCGTGATCTACAGAGAGATGTTGAACACGTCCTGCCCTGGTTCGGTCAGTCCTTCTCCGAACCAATCAACGACGTTTTGTCTGATATTGGGGCTCGCGGGGTCACTCTTGTCTGCTGCGGCCCAGTCGGGCTTGCTCCCCTGCACGCCGCGCCCTGGAACACGAAGAAGGGTGGGCAATGCCTGATCGACCGTTACGAGATTCGCTACGTGCCCTCGGGGGCATTTGCAGCAGCGAGTCTCAACCGCGCAGCCGAGCGTGACGAGCTTCCTCGAGTCCTGGTTGCGGTCGCAGATCCACATGGCGATTTGCCTTCTGCTCAGCCCGAGGTGGAGGCGTTGAGTCGTCACTTTGGTGAGCAGTCAAGTGTTGCAGTTGGGCCTGAGGCGACGTGGCCTTTCCTCGTCGAGAGGGCTGCAGAGGCGACCCACTTGCATCTGGCGTGCCATGCCCGAAGTGCCGTCTGGGGCGAGGAGCCGCCAGCTGTTCTGCTCTCCGACGGAGCGATCAATGTGGCGCAGCTCACTGAGCTTGCAGAGTTGCCATCCCGATTGGTGGCAGTTTCCGCCTGCCAAAGCGCAGTCACGGACATCAGCCATCTACCAGAGGAAGCTATCTCCATCGGGAGCGTGCTACTCGCCGCTGGCGCTGCGTGTGTCGTCGCCAGTCTTTGGCCGGTCCGGGACGACACCACGGCGATCTTGATGAACCGACTATACGAGGAGATGTTCGAGAACAATCTCCGGCCGCCGGAGGCCCTGCGCAGGGCCCAGCTTTGGCTCCGAGATTTGACTGACGTCGAGGTGGATATGTATCTCCGCGAGCATCCTGTCCTAGAGCGGGAGTTCGAACGACGGGCTGCCCTGGGGGACAGACCTGGTAATCGTGCTCCGACTCAGGAAGGATCTGGTGATCTCACGTCCGCGCGCCCCTTCTTGGCCCCAACCTATTGGGCGCCCTTCATCGCAATCGGTGCCTGAGTCTCCCTGGTGCCCAAATGTGGTGCCCAAGGGACCAAGCCGCCGAGTCAATCTCGGGCATTGACGATGGCATTCGGCGCTAGAATGCGCTTGTCACCAAGTGCCCCCGGCGGGATTCGAACCCGCGCCGCGCGGCTTAAAAGGCCGCCGCTCTAACCAACTGAGCTACAGGGGCGTGCGGCCCATGGTAATCCGATCAGGAAAGCTCGGGCAGCCCCCCCTCAGGGGTCGAGGCCTCGGCGTGGGTGCGGCGGGGGATGCGCCCGGCCCGGCGGGCGGCGTGGCCGGCCTCGACTGCGCCGCGCAGAGCCTGTGCCATCGCGGTCGGGTCCTCGGCGCCGAAGATTGAACTGGCGGCCATCACCGCGTCGCAGCCGAGCTCCATCGCCAGCGCAGCATCGGAGGCGGTGCCGATACCTGCGTCGAGGACCACCGGGACCTCGGCCCGTTCGGCGATGATCGCGATGTTGTACGGGTTGCGGATGCCCGCGCCGGAACCGATCGGCGAGCCGAGCGGCATCACCGCGGCGCAACCGCCCTGTTCAAGTCGACGGGCGAGGATCGGGTCGTCATTGGTGTAGGGGAGGACGGTGAAGCCCTCACCGACCAGGGTCTCGGCGGCGTCGAGCAGCTCGACCGCGTCGGGGTAGAGGGTGCGGTCGTCGCCGATCACCTCGAGCTTGATCCAGTCAGTCTCAAACGCCTCGCGGGCGAGATGGGCGGTGCGGACCGCGTCGCGGGCGGTGAAGCAGCCGGCGGTGTTCGGCAGGGCGAAGAGGCCGAGCCGATCGAGCACGTCGAGCACCGAGCCCTTCGCGGACGGGTCGACGCGGCGCAGAGCGACGGTGACGATCTCGGCGCCCGTAGCCGCCAGCGCCTCCTCCATCTGCTCCAGCGAACGGAAACCGCCGGTGCCGGCGATCAGCCGCGAGGACCATTTGCGTCCGCCCAGCTGCCAGGTTTCTGCGCCGCCCTGAATCGCTGCGAGGACCTCAACGCTGTGGCCCTCAGCCAGCGCGGTCGAGTCCCACTCGGCGCGCGGCACGACCTCACCGTCGAGCGCAACCGCGACGCCGCGACCCTCGCGCTCGGCGCCGCTCTCGCGCACCGCGTCGGCGAGGGTCGCCCCCACCGGCAGCTCGTGCGGCTCGCCGTTCAGCTCGATCCTCATACCGGCGCCCCCTCAAGCTGGTCAATGAGCATGTTCGCGGTCAGCGGCGCCAGCAGGATCCCGTTGCGATAGTGCCCCGTCGCCCAGAGCAGTCCCTCGACACCGCTGGCGCCGATCAGCGGCAGGTTGTCCGGCGTGCCCGGCCGCAGGCCGACGGTGGCCTCGATCAGCTCCATCTCGGCGACCTCAGGCAGCAGGCGATAGGCCTCACGCAGCAGCTCGTGCACGCCGCCGGCGGTCACCGCTGTGTCGAAGCCCTGCTCCTCGACCGTGGCCCCGACGATCAGGCGACCATCGGGGCGAGGCACCAGGTAGACGCGCTCGGAGGCGACGATCCGCCGGCATGGCGCAATCCCGTCGCGGGCACGAAGCTCGAGGATCTGGCCCTTGACCGGACGCACCGGGGGCCGGGCGGGCTCGGGTAGCCAATCCGCCTGCGCCGACCAGGCGCCGGTAGCGAGGATCACAGCGGCGGCGCGTAGCTCGTCGCCGCGCTCGGTGCGCACGCCGACGATCCGCTCGGCTTCTGACAGCGCCCCCTCCACTCCGGCCCCGGTCAGCAACTCCACTCCATCCTCGGTTTCCAGTGCCCTCAGCAGCGCCGCGGCGAGCGCACGCGGATCGACCGAGGCCTCGTCGGGTGCGTGCACGCCGCCGTTGAACGACGGCGTCAAACCCGGCTCCAAATCGCGGCAGCGCCGCGGCGGCAACCACTCGGCGCCGAGGCCGAGTGAGCGCTGCAGCTCGTGCACGCGCCGCAGCTCCGCCGCCTCGTCGCGGTCAAGGGCAATGTGCAGAGCACCGTCGCGGCGGTATTCGGCAGAGATGCCGCTCGCCTCTTCGAGCTCGGCGACAAAGTCCGGGTAGAGCTGCGCCGCCGCGAGGGTCATCTTCAGCAGCTCGGGCTCGCCGAAAGCTAGCTCGCCCACCGGGGCCAGCATCCCGGCCGCGACCCGCGTCGCCCCGGCCGGTGGCTCTGAGCGCTCGACCACAGCGACCTTCGCCCCGCGTCGCGCCGCACGCCAGGCACAGGCAAGACCGATGACCCCGCCTCCGACAACCACCAGATCGACACTGCGCTGCTCGTTCACTCTGCCTCCGCCGGCATTACCCGGATCAGGTCCAGACGGTCGGCGGCCTCGATGCCGCCCTCTCAGCCTCGGCGCATAAGGCACCAACGGCTCCCGTTACTCCAATGATGCTACCCCCTCCCGGCCCTCGCCCAAGGGGGGCGTGTCTGACTTTTCGGGTGAATATGCACCCGTAAAGTCGGACACGCCCATAATTGGACCCGATGAGCCTCTCTCCTCCCGAGTCCCACGGCCGGCTGCGACGCGAGCGGCTGCGCACCGCGCGGCTCTACTTCGTCTGCGAGGCGCTGCCCGGCGGCCACAATCCCGGAGCCCTGCTCCAAGCTGCTCTGAGCGGCGGTGTCGACATCGTCCAGCTACGCGAGAAGGAGCTGGGACGGGAGGCGATCGAGCGCTCAGCGCAGACCTTCCGCCGCATCTGCGACACCTACAGCGCCCTCTTCATCGTCAACGACGATCCCTACCTTGCCCAGTCCTGCGACGCCGACGGCGTCCACGTCGGCCAGGACGACGCGTCGGCGACCGAGGCACGCGAAGTGCTCGGGCCAGAGGTGATCATCGGCCTCTCGACTCATTCCGAGGAGCAGCTCGCAGCAAGCGCCGAGCAGCCCGTTGACTATGTAAGCGTGGGGCCGGTGTGGGAGACGCCGACCAAAGCGGGGCGACCCGGTGTCGGGCTCGGCCTGGTCGAGCACGCCGCCGCAAATGCCCCACACCCGTTCTTTGCAATCGGCGGCATCGACTCGGCCAATGCCGCCGATGTGGTCGCGGCCGGGGCACACCGGCTCGGCGTCGTGCGCACGATCCGCGACGCCGATGATCCCTCGGCGGTCGCCGCAGAGCTGCGCGGCGCCCTCGCCGCGGTTGGAGAGGCGGCGCCGGGTGGCTGACGCCCCCCGCAAGCGCAAGCAACGTGGCGCCGATGCCCCTACGCCGCGCGAGCGGATGGAGCACGGCTACGCCCGTGCCGAGGAACGCAACCAGGAGGCCCGTGAGGGCCTCGAGCCGCTGGCCGAAGGCGAGCGGCCGCTCGTGGTCACGATCGGCGCCGTCGTCGCCGCGCTGATCGCTGCCTCAGTCCTGATCAGCTACCTGGCGGGCGCCGAGGTCAACGGCGAGAAACCCCGCCTCGCCCAGGTACTCGCCCCCGCCCTGATCATGGGCGTGATGTCCTGGGGCATGTGGCGCGCCCGCTACTGGGCCGTGCTCGGCTTCCAGCTACTGCTCGTCTTCCTCATCTTCAGCGCCGTCTTCGGCCTCGCCGTGCAGGTCTCTAGCGTTGCCCAGTTCGCCGCGACCTTCGGCCTCCTGGTCGTCGCCGGCAGCTTCTTCTACTTCATGGTCAAAGCGATGGCGCGGATTCAGATGCCGAGCCGCAACTAAGCATCGCGTGGGTCCTTTGTCACGCAATACGTGATTAAGGAACCACGATCTGGGGTTCTATAGGCTCAGAACCTCTTGGCCGACTCCTTCGACACGATCGTCATTGGCGGGGGGCCCGGCGGCTACGTCGCCGCGATCCGTTCCGCCCAGCTCGGCCGCAAGACCGCCGTGGTCGAGCGCGACAAACCGGGTGGGCGCTGCCTCAACTACGCCTGCATCCCAGCCAAGACCGTCCTGCACAGCGCTGAGATCTACGACCAGGCGTGCAACAGCGCCGAGCTCGGCGTCGTCGCCAAGGACGTCTCGGTTGACTGGGACGCGCTGGGCAAGCGCCGCGCCGCCGTATCGGAGTCGCTGTCGGGCGGCGTGAAGATGCTCTGGGACAAAAACAAGGTGACGATGATCGCCGGTCACGGCGCCCTCACCGCCGAGGGGAACGTCCAGGTCGGCGACGACGTCTACGAGGCGGGGGCTGTGGTGCTTGCCACCGGCTCTACCGCGCTGCCCATTCCCGGAGTCGAGTTCGGCGACCGCGTCCTCGACACCTGGGGCACCTGGTCACTCGCCGAGCAGCCAAAGAAGATCGCCGTGGTCGGCGCTGGCGCCTCGGGGTGCGAGATCGCTTCTGCCTACGGCCGCTTCGGCACCGAGGTGCTGCTGATCGAGATGCTCGACCAGATCCTTCCCGCCGAGGACAAGGACATGGCGCGGGTGGTCGAGCGGGCCTTCAAGAAGCAGAACATCACGATTTCCACCGGCGCCCCGGTCGAGAACGTCGAGGCCGGCGACAGCTCGGTCAAGTTCACCTACGGCGACAGCTCGGCCGAGGTCGACTACCTCTGCGTCGCCGGCGGCCGGGCCACCGATGTCGAGGGGCTCGGCTTGGACGCGGCGGGCGTCGAGCTGGAGGGCAACGGCAAGGTCAAGGTAGAGGAGTTCGGCCGCACCTCGAACCCCAAGGTCTACGCGATCGGCGACATGGTCAACGCCAAGGCGCTCGCCCACAAGGCCTCCGAGGAGGGCGTCGTCGCGGTCGAGCACGCCGCCGGTGCGCCAACCCACCCGGTCGACCAGAACCTCGTCGCCGGTGCCACTTTCTGCCACCCGCAGGTCGCCAGCGTCGGCCTCACCGAGGTGGCAGCCAAAGAGGCCGGTCACGACGTCAAGGTCGGCAAGCTGAAGCTGGGCGGGGTCGGCGCGGCGACCGTCTACGACGACAAAGACGGCCTGGTCAAGCTCGTCGTCGACTCCAAGTACGGGGAGATCCTCGGCGCCCACATCGTCGGCAACCGCGCCTGCGACATGATCGCCGAGCTGGTGGCGATGATGGCGTTGGAGGGCGGCTACCAGGAGCTGGCGCGGATAGTCCATCCCCACCCGACGATCTCCGAGGCGATCTTCGAAGCGGCGCGGGCGGTAGATGGCTGGGCCACCCACGCCTAGGGCGACCTTCTACTTCGACCTGGGCTCGCCCTACGCGTACCTGACCGCAGAGCGGATCAGCGGGCTCTTCACCGATGCCGAACTGGAGCAGCCAGAGTGGCAGCCGATCCTGCTCGGCGGGCTGTTTCAACGCTTCGGCCGCGAATCGTGGGGCAACGGACCAGAGCGTGAGGACGGTATGGCCGAGATCGAACGCCGCGCCCGCGACTACGGCCTGGCTCCACTCGTCTGGCCCGAGCCCTGGCCCGGCAACATGCTCTTCGCGATGCGCGTCGCCACCTTTGCCAAGCAGACCGGCCGTACCGTCTCCTTCGCCCTCGCCGCCTTCCGCCAGGCCTTCGCCGCCGGACGCGACCTGAGTGAGCACGACAACGTGCTGATCTCCGCCGCTGCCTGCGAGCTGCACCCCAAGGCGGTCACCAACGCCGCGAGCACCGAAAGCGTCAAGACGGCCCTGCGCAAGGCGACCGATCGGGCCGCCGAGCTGGGCGTGATCGGCGTCCCCTCGCTCGTCGTCGGCGACGAAGTCTTCTGGGGAGATGACCGGGTGGACGAGGCGGTCGCCGCCGCGAGCTAAGGTGGCCTCAATGGCCGAACTTCCCGACGCCAGCACCTGTTACGAGTTGCTCGCGCGGATGACCCTGATCCGCCGCTTCGAGGAGGAGGCGGGGCGCCAATACCAACGAGCCAAAGCGGGCGGCTTCCTCCACCTGGGGATCGGCGAGGAGGCGACGATCGTTGGCACCACCTCGGTGATGCGGGACACGGACTACCTGATCGGCACCTACCGCACCCACGGCCACGCGATCGCCCGCGGCACCGACCCCAAGCGGGTGATGTCGGAGCTCTTCGGCCGGGTCGGCGGAACCAGCGGCGGACGCGGCGGCTCGATGCACATCTTCGACCGCGAGCGGCGCTTCATGGGTGGCTATGGGATCGTCGGGGGCAACCTGCCGATAGCGGCGGGCCTGGCGCTCTCATCCGAGTACAAGGGCGAGGACGCGGTCACCGTCTGCATGCTCGGCGACGGTGCCTCCAACACCGGCAACTTCGGCGAGACGATGAACCTGGCGGCGCTCTGGCAGCTGCCGGTCTTCTTCCTGGTCGAGAACAACCTCTACGGGATGGGCACCTCGGTCGAGCGCCACTCGGCCCAGACCGATCTCTCCAAGAAGGCGGAGGGCTACGGCATCCCCGGCACGCGGATCGACGGGATGGATGTGATCGCGGTGCGCGAGGGTGTCGCCGAGGGGATCCGCCAGGCGCGAGACGAGCGCCGGCCGACCGTGCTTGAGGCCTTCACCTACCGCTACCGCGGCCACTCCGCTGCCGACCCGGAGGTCTACCGCGAGCGCGAGGAGGTCGAGGAGTGGCAGCAGAAAGACCCGATCGAGGCCTTCGCCAGCCGCTGTGTCGACGCCGGAGTGCTGGGCGAGCGCGAGGTGCAAGAGGTGCGCGACAAAGCCGAGGAGAGGGTGAAGGCGGCGGTCGAGGCTGCCGATGCCTCGCCCGAACCCGCACTCGACAGCCTCTACGAAAACCTCTATGTGGTCGAGGAGGAGACCGGCTGGTACGCAGTCGACGAGCGTAGCCCCGAGCCGCACCGCGGCGAGCGCGAGGAGTCGATGCCGACGGCGGCGCGCGAGCTGGCCGAGGCCGGCGCCGCCTACGCCGGCCAGCCGGACGGCCCGCGGCCCGCGGCCAGGCCAAATCCAGCCGAGCACGGCGACGCCCAGGAGGGAACTGAGCCGGAGGTCGCCGGAGAGGTCGAGGATCCCGTCACCGAGGGGATCGAGGAGGCGTCCGACTGATGGCGATGCTGCGGATGCGGGAGGCGCTGCGCGACGCGATGGCCGAGGAGATGCGCGCCGACGAGGCGGTCTTCGTCATGGGCGAGGACGTCGGCGTCTTCCAGGGTGCCTTCAAGGTGACCGAGGGGCTGCTCGAAGAGTTCGGCGAGCGGCGGGTACGCGACACGCCGATCTCCGAGAACACGATCGTCGGCGCCGGGGTCGGCGCGGCGATGGGCGGGCTGCGGCCGGTGGTCGAGCTGATGACGGTCAACTTCTCGCTGCTGGCGCTGGATCAGATCGTCAACCACGCCGCCGCGATCCCCTATATGTTCAACGGCCAGGCGCGGGTGCCGCTGGTGATCCGCATGCCGGGCGGCGGCGGCCACCAGCTCGGCCCCACCCACTCGCACAGCTTCGAGGCCCTCTACCTACAAGTGCCGGGACTACTGGTCGCGTGCCCCTCGACCCCGGCCGACGGTAAGGCGCTGCTGAAGGCGGCGATCCGCAACGACAACCCGGTCGTCTTCATCGAGCACGAGAGCCTCTACGGCACCCGCGGCGAGGTCGCCGAGGACGGCGAGGGCGAGGAACTGCGCTTCGGCGAAGCGGCGGTGCGGCGCGAGGGCGACGACGTGACGATCGTCGGCATCCTCAAGATGGCCCACATCGCCGAGGAGGCGGCCCGGGTGCTCGCGCACGAGCACGGAGTCGAGGCCGAGGTGATCGATCCGCGCACGCTGCGCCCGCTCGACCTCGACACGATCGTCGAGTCGGTGCGCAAGACCAACCGGGCGGTGATCGTCGAGGAGGGCTGGCCGCACGGCGGCGTCGGCGCCAACCTCTCGACGCTGATCACCGAGCAGGCCTTCGACCACCTCGACGCGCCGGTGCAACGGGTAACCGGCGCCGACGTCCACATGCCCTATGCCAAACGATTGGAGCAGGCGGCGATCCCGCACGAGGAGCACGTCGTGCAGGCGGCCCTGGCGACGTTGGAGGGGACGATCTGATGGCCGACATCGTCATGCCGCGGCTGTCCGACTCGATGGAGGAGGGGACGGTTCTGCAGTGGTTGAAGGCTGTCGGCGATGAGGTGGTGGTCGGCGACGAGCTGGTCGAAATCGAGACCGACAAGGCGAACATGGCCTATGAATCCGACACCGCCGGAACCCTGACCGAGATCCTGGTCGACGAGGGTGAGACCGTTGCTATCGGGACGCCGATCGCGCGGGTTGGCGATTCGGATGAGGGTTCAGGGGCCTCGGTGGAGGATGAAGGGACCAAGGAGTCCCGGCCCGCGGGTCCTGTCACGGCAGGGGACCCACCTCCCCTTCCGGTAGCTAAAGCTTCCTCAGGGGAGGTCCCCCCTACCGCGCCACCCGCGGGAGATGGCAACGGTCACAGGACAAAAGCTTCCCCGCTAGCCCGACGGCTCGCCAAAGAGAGGCAGCTTGATCTCTCAAAGCTTCGCGGCTCAGGACCGGGCGGCAGAATCGTCAAGGCGGACGTCGAGAGCGCGTCACCCGCGGGTGACGCGGCAGGGGGGGTCCCCCATAGCGGAGGAGATCGCGAAGCGAGATCCGAGCACATGGGGGAACCTGCCGTGGCAGGACCCGCGGCTGAGACGGCCAAGGGCCAAGCGACTTATGAGGAGCTGTCGAAGACCCAGCAGGTGATCGCTCGGAGGATGTCCGAGTCGAAGGCGACTGCGCCGCATTTCTACCTGCGCGCTTCGGTGGATATGAGTCAGGCAGTCGAGGGGCGGGGGAAGCTCAAAGCGCTGGCCGCAGAGGACTCCGTCGTGCCGTCGTTTAACGACATGGTGGTCAAGGCCTGTGCGCTGGCGCTGCGGGAGCACCCTCGCGCCAACGGGGCTTATCGGGATGGGCGCTTTGAGCTCTACTCGCGGGTCAATGTCGGTGTCGCGGTGGCGGCCAAGGATGCGCTCGTCGTCCCTACCCTTTTTGACGCCGACCGCAAAGGGTTGCGGCAGCTGGCCTTGGAGTCGCGCGAGTTGGCGCAGCGGGTGCGCGACGGGCAGATCACGCCGCCCGAGCTCTCGGGCGCCACCTTCACCGTCTCCAACTTGGGGATGTACGGAATCGACGGCTTCTCCGCGGTGATCAACCCCCCGCAGGCGGCGATCCTCGCCGTCGGCGCGATCGAAGAGCGCCCGGTCGTCCGCAACGGCGAGATAACCACCGCCCACATGATGCAGGTCGACCTTGCCTGCGACCACCGCATCCTCTACGGCGCCCCCGCCGCGGAGTTCCTGGCGAGGATCAAAGCATTGCTCGAGGAGCCGCTCTCATTAGCTCTCTGAGACCCGGTAGGGGTTCCACTTAACTTTTTTTGAAGACAGTCGACAACCGTCCGAGGATGCCGCCGCAAAAAAAGTACAAGACGTTCCACCCCTACCGGGTGGTCTCAGCAGGTCTTGCGGGCGCCGGTTACTGCGTTCCACGCGCGGCCTAGTGAGAAGTCGGCGGAAACCCGGAAGATGCCTGGGCGGCTCGCTCGGGCCATCGTCCACTCACCGTGACGGACCAGGCAGCCGCTGCCGCGGGCTATCGACCAGTACGGAGTGAAGGCGACGCGGACGAGGAATTCGCCGGGGTGGGTCACGTCGAGGGTGAAGCCACTGTGTCCAACCGAGCGGACGTGGGCGGTTCCGACGCCGAGCGGTTGCACCAGCGGTGCCGGGTCGCGCACCTCGTAGATGCGCCAGTGAGCATCGCTCCAGCGGGGCTCAAGGTAGGGCGGGTTGCTCAGGATCAGCCGCCGCTCGACCACCGAGGAGTAGTCGAGCGGCGCATCTGGCAGGGCCACGTAGCGGATCGCGTTGCTGTGCAGCCAGGCTCGATAGCCGCGATTGGTCAATGGCTCGTCATAAAAGACGTCGTCGCGCGTCGTGTCGAGCTGTCGCAGCCAGCCGCGCGCCAATTCGAAGCCGGGCGCCAGGTAAGCCGACTCCCAATGGTTAGCGGTTGGCGGCACCTCGACTCGGGCCGCAGTACCGTCGTGGACGCGCAGCCAGGTGGCGACCGGAGTGAAGTAGGTCGCGGTCGTGGACGGGTCGCCGACGCTGCGGGCGATCTGGTTGACGCTCGCGGTCACCTGCCAGTAGAGGCCGCCAGCCAAGGCCAGGGAGAGGAGCAGCATCGAGGCGCGTGAGAGGCGCGGACGGTGGGCGAGCATGACCGCGGCGAGGACCGGACCGCCGAACAGGGCGCCGAGGCGGACGGCGTTGCCGCCGACCGGGTTCGGCGCCAGCCAGAGCACCGTGGCCGCCAATACATAGGCGATCAGCACCCGGCGCAACTGACGCTCCTCCACCGCCAAGCCCCGGGTGACGAGCAACGCTCCCCCACACCAGAGCGGGATCGCCAGATAGGAGGAGAAGGCGAAGGGGAATTCGCCGCCTTCGGGGAAAGCGATATTGGGGACGATGACGAGGCCGAGCGCAAGGCAGGCGACCCAGGTCGCGGCCAGGTGGGTGCGACGGTCGCGGGGCAAGGTGCCGGCGAGAATCACGCCAGCGAGGAAGGCCGCCGCCACTGGGCTGGAGAGCGCGCAGGCGGCGCCGGCGACAAGCGCCGCAGCGGGTCGCCGCGTCTGCAGGGCGCGCAGGGCGGCAAGGCCAAAGGCGACACCCAGGGCAAAGGTGAGCTGACCATCGGCGAGCAGCGTCACTACACCGGCGGCAAACCAGAGCGTCGCCCAGCGCGCCGCCTCTCCCCAGCGGTCGCGCACGAGGCGATCGAACAGGTAGGAGGAAGCGACGACGGCGAGGGTCCCAACCAGGCGCGGACCGAGCAGCGCCGCCAGCGGCGGGAAGAGGACGCTGTAAGTAAGGGTGTAATGACCGCCGTACCAGCTGCCGTTCCAGATCGCCAGGCCGCCACGCTGGAAGAGCTCGGTGCGGAAGACCTGAGCGGCGAGATCGCCGACCGGTGGGTTCCAGGCCAGCATCGCCGCAGCCAGGGCCGCGCTGAGCGCGACGGCCGGAAGCCAGTCGGGGCGGAGGAGGAGGGGCTGAGAGTGACTCTTGGACCGGGCCATTAGGGGAAGCCGAAGGATAAGACCGCGGCATGCGACGATTTCAAGGGTGAGCGAAGAAATCCTGGTAGTCCGCTGCGGGATCGTGCCTTACGAGGAGGCGTTGGTAGCTCAGCGATGGCTCGAGGGCGCGCGCCAGGAGGGCGAGGTACCGGACGTTCTGCTGCTGCTCGAGCACAACCCCGTCTACACCCGCGGCCGTCGCTCGACCGACGAGGAGCTGCCGATGCAGCGCCAGTGGTACGAGATGCAGGGGATCGAAGTCCACGACACCGACCGCGGCGGCCGCGTCACCTACCACGGGCCCGGACAGCTGGTCGCCTACCCGATCGTCTCGCTGAAGCCCTACGGCGACGACGTCCATGAGTATGTGCGGCGGCTGGAGCGAGTGGCGATCGCGGCGCTGGGCGAGCACGGCGTCTCAGCACAGACGATCGAGGGGCTGACCGGCGTCTGGACCGAGGGAGGGATGCCGGGGCCGGAAACCGGCATCGACGCAGCGCGCAAGATCGGCTCGATCGGCGTCCACGTCAGCCGCGGCGTCACCACGCACGGGCTGGCGATCAACGTCAACAACGACCTGCAGCCGTTTGAGTGGGTCGTCCCCTGCGGGATCGACAACTGCCGCGTCACCTCGCTCGGCCGCGAGCTCGGCGCCGAGCAGGACCTCGGCGCCTTTGCCGACAGGGTCGTGGCGCGCTTCGGCGAGGTCTTCGGGCGCACCCCCGTCGCCACCGAGCCGGCGGCCCTGGGTATCGACAACGCTAGGCTCGGGGTCGCATGAGCGAACAGATCGCAGAGCCGACCGAGCGCGTCCACGTCACCCGCTCGCGCGCCAAGCCCGGCGGGACGGCCGCGAGCGCCGAGGGCGCCGTCCCCTTCCGCCGCACCCGCAAGCCGCCCTGGCTGAAGGTGCCGGCGCCGGGTGGGCCGACCTACCGGCGGCTGAAGGCGGAGATCGGCGGCGAGGGACTGCACACCGTCTGCGAGGAGGCCAACTGCCCCAACGTCGGCGAGTGTTGGGAGCGCGGCACGGCGACCTTCATGATTCTCGGCGACGTCTGCACCCGCCGCTGCGGCTTCTGCAACGTGAAGACGGGGGTGCCGAGCTGGAACGACCCGCTGGAGCCGCTGCGTGTCGCCAACCAGGTGAAGCGAATGGGGCTGCGCCACGCCGTCGTCACCTCGGTCGACCGCGACGACCTGCCCGACTACGGGGCGAGCGCCTTCGTCGGCACGATCCGCTCGATCCGGATGCAGGCGCCCGGCTGCAAGGTCGAGGTGCTGACGCCCGACTTTCGCGGTCAGGAGATGCCGCTGGCCAAGGTGATCCACGAGCGCCCCGACGTCTTCAACCACAACGTCGAGACGGTGCCGCGGCTCTACCCGAGGGCGCGCCGCGGCTCCAAGTTCCTGCGCTCGGCGCGGGTGCTGAAGATGGCCAAGGAGATGGGCGGCGCCGACGTCGTCACCAAGTCGGGGCTGATGGTCGGGCTCGGCGAGAGCTTCGAGGAGATGGTCGAGACCTTCGGCCTGCTGCGCGAGCACCGAGTCCAGGTGCTGACCGTCGGCCAGTACCTGCGGCCGACCGAGAACCACCTGCCGGTCGAGCGTTACTGGCACCCGGATGAGTTCGCAGCGCTGGAGCGCGAGGCCTACGCGATGGGCTTCGAGTCGGTGGCGTCGGGGCCGCTGGTGCGCAGCAGCTACCACGCGGACCAGAACCTGCCGCAGTCGGCCGTCGCTAGCTGATCGGGCTCGGTCCCGGCTCGTCCCAGAGCCCGAAGCGGTCGCGCCAGTACTCGGTGAGGAAGATGTTGTTCGGGTCGCGCTCGGCGCGCAGGCGCAGGAAGTCGTCCCAGCGCGGGTACTGGGCACGGAAGAAGTCGACCCAGGTGCGATCGCCCGCGGTGACCGGCGGCTGGAACTTCCCCCAGTGCAGCCGGAACGGGATCTCGGCCTCGCGCAGCAGCGACCAGAAGCCGGCGTAGAGCGTCTCGGTCGGGTCCTCGGCGTTCTCGGCGAACCAGTACGGGTCGATCCGCAGCGCGCCGCCTTGCCACTCGTCCTCACCGTTGCTGTGGGCGGCGTTCAGCCAGAACCGCTCGGGCATCACCGCGTACAGCTCCCAGGCGTAGGTGCCGGTGCGGCGCAGCGCCTCGGCGCCGTCCTCCCCGGCCGCAGCGAAGTAGTCGCGCAGCAGCTGCATCGCCTGCTGAGTGCGGGAGAGCGGGACCCAGGCCTCGGTGAACTCGGTCGGCATCAGCACGTCGCTGGCCTGGTTGTCCATCGGCAGGCCGCGCCAGCCCCAGTCCTGAAACGTCTGCGGCTTGCCCTTTTCGGCGCCGTCTTTGTCGGCGTCGAGGGGGATGAAGATGTCGACGAGGCGGGGGAAGAAGTCGGGCAGCTTGCGTTCGATCATCCCCGCGACCGGCTCTAGCAGGGTGATCGCCGCGTCGACGCCGAACTCGGCCGCCGCCGCGAGCGCCTTGCCAAGCAGCTCGCCGACCTCGCCGAGGTCCTTGCGGCCGAGCAGCTCCAGCACCTTCTTCAGCTGGTCGAAGTCGTCCTCGAGCTTGTCCTTGGCCCGCGAGAGGTCGCCGAGGTTGCCGATGATCGTGAAGAGGATGCCGAAGAGGTGCTGCTGGGTTTCCGGGTCGTCGCCGAACTGGGTGTAGGGCTTGGGCTTGAAGCCGGGCTTGGCCTCGATTCGCCTGGCCTGCCAGGTGAGCACCCGGTCGGCGCCGCGTTGCGGCCACCACTCGAGCCGGGAGAAGTCGGCGTCGCGGAGGAACTGCTCTAGCGAGGGATGATCCAGGGCGCCCGTGCCGAACAGGTCCACCGGGCAGGTCTCGACCGTCGTCGTCGCCTCTTCCCCTTCGATGTCGAAGGCATCGACGCACTCGAGGACGATCGTCGAGACGACGCCGAGCAGCCCGAGGTTGGGGCACATCGCGTAGAAGAGCTCGGGGTCGGCGTCCTCGCGCGTCACTTCGTGCACCTCGCCGCGGCCGTCGACGATGCGGAAGCCCCAGAGGTTGCGGTTGGCGGAGAACTTGAGCGAGCCGCCCGAGGAGCCGGTGGCGGTGAAGCCGCTGACGGTCTGGTGGGTGATGCCGCCGGTGTCCTGCAGGGACCAGCCCTTCTTAGTGGCCAGTTGCCACAACAGGCTGGTCTCTAGGGTTGCCGTGCCGGTCGGGTCGCTGGGGTCGGCGCCGAGATGAATGCCGGCGTCCGCCTCGACCAGCTTGCGGCCCTCGTCGCGCACGCGCCAGCCGCGGTAGCGGTCGAGCATCAGGTTGAAGTTGGGTCCGGGCGGCGGCATCTGCACGCTGACTCGGTCGGGACGCGTTCCCGCCGGGTCGGTGTAGACCGCGTCGCAGGGCGAGTGCGCGGCGCCGCGCACGCGCAGCTGCCGGCCTTCGCGGTAGGCGGCCTTGACCAGTTCGACCAGCTCCGGCTCTGAGGCCGGGTGATGAAACCCGTCGGCGGCCGGTGTGCGCGCGGACTCGCTCACGCCGGCGGCCGGGCAGGCGACTTCGGCCACAGCGTCTGCAGCACGCCGAGCGCGTTCTTCCACAGCATCCGTTCGGCGTTCTCGTCGCCGTAGTGTTCGCGCAGGGCCGCCTCGAGGTGCCTCAGATCCGACGAGTCCTTCAAGCCGCCCATGCTCGGTTTGATGAAGCCGTCGAAGTCGGTGCCGAGGGCGATCTGCTCGTAGCCACCGGTGATCTCGGCGATTTTGTCGATGTGTGTGTAGATGACCTCCAGGGATTCGTCGAGCGTCTCGGTGTAGTCGCCTTTCTTGCGGATCCCGTCGTTGAGCTGGTGCTGGGCCATGATCAGGCCGACGACTCCCTTGCGGCGCTTGATCTGGAGCACGATCTCCTCGTCGCACATGTATTCCTGCTTGCCGAAGCGATAGCCGGCATGGGTCGAGATCACCGGCACCTCGCCGTTGGGGTCGATCTCGTCGAGGAAGGCGAAGGTCTCCCAGATCCCGCCCGGGTCCATATGGCTGAGGTCGATGAGGATGCGGTTTTCGACCAGGCCGCGTACGACGGCTTCGCCGCGTGGGGTCAGCCTGTCCTTACCTCGCTGCGGGAAGAAGAAGTCATAGACCGGGTCCGGCATGAAGGGCACCGCGTTGGCATTGGTGGCCACCTGGCGGAAGAAGAGGTGCGCGACGGTGACGTAGCCGACGCCTCGCTTCGCCAGCTCGGCGCAGTTGGCTTCGATTTCGGCGTCGGTGTCGCCGAGGAGGCAGCCCCCCTCGACGGCGTGGACCAGCGCCGTCGCCCCGGCGGCGATGCAGTCGTCCAGCTCGGTCCGGTTGTGGACCAGACGCAGCTGCGAGCGGTCCTGCCTCGCCACCTCCTGCTCGACCGCTTCGAGGCTCGCGATCAGGTTGGGGAAGTACCCGGGCTCCGGCGCCGCCCCGTAATGCGTGTCGAGGTCCATCTCGTCGAACGGCCCGAGCAGGACCGACATCGCCAGCCCGACCTCGCCCTCGCGCAGGGTCTCAGGAGTGACCCGGTAGGTCCCATCCCAGCTGGGGTAGTTGTCGAGTTTGTTGGCGAGTTTCAGGACCAGCGCCTGAACACGGTCGCGGAAACTCGGCCCCGGCTTTTTCATCAACTTGGCCGTCGTCCCCGGGTCCATCTCGTTGATGACATGCATCGGGTAGTGCGCGTGAAGATCGGCGATCATGCGCGCCAGCCTAAACGAACCCAGATTGGAAAGTCAAAGCTAAGTGGAGCCAGCCGGGCTCGAACCGGCGACCTCCGCCTTGCAAAGGCGGCGCTCTTCCAGCTGAGCTATGGCCCCTCGTCGAAATTGTAAGGCGGGCGAGGGTGGGCTCGCCACGAACTCAGTCGTCGAAGTCAAAGTCCTTGGGGGGCTTTTGCTCGAACCAGAGCTGGTCGTCCTCCGGGGTCTCCTCGAGGAAGTCCGGGGTCTCCTCGAGCACATCCTCGTCGGGGTCTGCGGCGGGCGGCGGATCCTCGGCCTCAACCTCCTCCTCGACGACCTCGGTAATCTCGACCTCGACCTCCTCCTCGACCTCAGCCTCGATCGGTGCCTCTAGCGCCTGGTCGAGCTCGTCGGAGAGGCGCTTCTCGTCCCAGAAGTCGTCGTCCTCCTCGTACTCGTCCTCCTCCTCGGCATCGGTGTCTGCATCGAGGCCGGCGAGTGGGTCGACCGGGGCCAGGCGCGGCTCGTCGATCTCCTCCTCGACCAGCTCCTCCTCGGAGGGGCCCTCGGCCTGCGAGGAGGAAAGCTCCTCCTCGATGTCGTACATCTCGGTCGGCTGCTCGGCGATGGCTTCCCGCTCCGCGGTGTTCGGGCCGCCGGCAAGCTCGGACTCAGGCGCGGACTCGGCGGGCGTATCGGCCACGGCCTCGTGTTCCATCGCCGGCGACTCCTCCTCGGCCGGAGCCTCGGGTTCCGCAGGGCTCTC
The DNA here is from genome assembly GCA_963703175.1 of uncultured Solirubrobacterales bacterium. Classification (GTDB taxonomy): domain Bacteria; phylum Actinomycetota; class Thermoleophilia; order Solirubrobacterales; family 70-9; genus VRUE01. The sequence goes on along the minus strand of OY969794.1, from coordinate 1,522,209 downwards.
CTGGGGCGGCGCGGGCGGAGCCTCCTGCAGGTCGGCGATGTCAGGACGCCGGGATCGAGGGCTCTCTGCCTGCTCGCCTGCCGGGGCTGCCTCCGGCGGCTGTTCCATAAATTCGGTCGGCGCCTCGGCCAGCGGATCGGGCGCCGAGCCCTCGTCGCCAGGCCGCTCGGCAGCGCCAAACGCCTCGTCCTCGAGCTGCTTCAACTCGGAGTCGTCGGCGCCGTGCTGGCGCTTCAGCTCCAGGTGCTCTTTGATCGCGTCGTCGAGAATGCCCATGCTGATCCCTGGGGAACCTAAAGACTATGCGGTTATCCTTGCGCTTGCGCGGTATCTGGGACGATCCTCCCAACCACGCACGAGGGGCTATAGCTCAGCTGGCAGAGCGCCTGGATCGCACCCAGGAGGTCGGCGGTTCGAATCCGCCTAGCTCCATCAGCAGAAGCCCCTGCTAGTCGGGGGCTTCTGCTGAATCCCCAGCGATGCCACCGAATCGCGCTCCATTTGAGCCACTAGTGTGAACTGACTCCGAGTTCTCCCGACACTTCCGGGAGATCGATAGCCCTTCAAGCAAACAGCCCCCCGATCACGACTCCCGACTGCGTTCCCTGCGGCGCCGTCTCGGCAGCCTCCTCGCGACGCCGGTGATGCGCTCGAAGGAGCGCCGGTGGCTGGCTGCCGCTGAATAGCTCGCATCACCGTCAGGGACATAGGGCAGGCGGAGCGTCATTGGGAGCAAGGTCTTCATAGACCGCTGCCGCCAAGGCATAATGACCACAGTGGTTTGGGTGGAAGCTTTCCCCCGGATTGAGCAAGCCCGTAAATCCGGTCGCCCAGGGCGCGCCGACATCGCCCAAGCGGTGCCCACCATTCGCGAACGCGTGGTAGGTGTCCTCGACAGTCTGCACGTTTACTTTTTTTTCCTTCGCTTCTAAGACCGCTTCCCTGACCGTTCTGTTCAGGTGGCTGATGAACCTCTCGAGCGACCCAGCTATGGTCAAACCGTCGGCTCCGACTTTGGTGTCGTTGATAAAGGCCGCTTTCCCCGCCACGGAGATGTCCACACCCCGCAGGCTGAGCATCGACGGGTACATCGGAATGGCGATGCGGGCGTTCGGCGCTTTCGCCGCGATGTCTTCGAGGACCACCAGGATTTTCGCCTGTACTGCCGCGAAGCCTTTTTCGCGAGTCTTAATTTTCGTCTGACATTTGGGTACTAGCTCTGCGAGTAGCTCAGCAGGTTTCTCGGAGGCGAATTGGAGGCAGGCCCAGCCGATCGGGGCGAAACCTGCGTCGTTGCCTCCGATCGTCAGCGTGACCGTGCTGATGTTCGGGTTGGCTTTGCCGTTGGGCGTCCCGCCGGGGGTTGTGAGCCAAAGGTCCTGCGCGGGGGTCGGGATCCACTGCGCCAGCGGGCCCGAGACCCACTCGTCATATTGGCCACCCGCTGCGGCACCGGCCCAGAGGTGTTTCGTCTCCGCTTCGTTGCAGGCCCGGAAGATGAACCGCGCGGGCGCCTGGTTGAAGACCGTGTTTTCGACGACCACCCCCGCTCCCCATTTCTGTATCGCGATCAGCGCCGGCCAGGCCATGAAGCTGCGGTGGCACCGGTTCGCGGTGTGCACGAACAGCAGGTGTTCGTTCGTGGCTTGGTAGTAACTGCCTTTATCGAACTCGAGCCCCTGACCGGCGGAGTACGAGTCGCCGAGAGCGGCGTACGTCTTTTTGAGCTGGTTGGCGACGATCTCTTGCTCGGTACCGCATGTGCTCGTCGCGGGCGGGTTTGTGCCGTCGCCGGAGTAGACGGCCTGCCAGTAGTAGACGCCAGGTTCTTCCAGTTCCACTTCTTCTGAGGAGGGAACGCTCGCCCCTTCCACGGTCACTTCGCCGGCTTCGGCGACCAGTTCTTCGCACTGGTTGTCCCCATAGACGAAGTATTCGACGCTGCCCGTCGCTTCGGTGGCATATGGCCCGTGCAGCGTGGCGGCGTCGGTGACCCCCGCTCCTTCGTCGACTTCGAGCTCGGCGCCCGATTCTTCACCACTTGAGAGCATGGTCGTGATCCCCGCCGTGACCACCTCGATCTCGGCCCCGCAGGCACCCGTCGAGGCCTGGTTGACGCCATCCCCCGAGTAGCTGGCCTGCCAGTAGTAGGTGCCCGCGGGAAGGGCGACTTCTTCTGAGGCGGGCACGCTCCCTTTGCTGACGTCGACGTCGCCGGCGAGCGCCACCACTTCGGTGCATTCGCTGTCCGCGTAGACGATGTAGCTGACCGACCCCTCCGCCGTGGCGGCGTTGGTACCGGTCAGTTCGGCGTTGTCGCTGACGGCGGTCCCCTCTTCGACTTCGATTTCCGCCCCTTCTTCACCGCCGCCCGCAAGCGTCGTGGTCAGCGAGGTGGAGGTGACGACGACCGCCATCTCCGAGCCGCAGACGCTCGTCGCGGGCGGGTTTTCGCCTTCGCCCGAGTAATCCGCCATCCAGTAGTAGGTGCCCTGTTCGAGTTCCAGTTCTTCCGATGGCGGGACCGTTGCCCCTTCGACTTCGACTTCTCCCGCTTCGGTGACCAGTTCTTCGCAATCTTCGTCGGAGTAGACGAGATACTGCACCGTCCCCGTCGCTTCGGCGGCTTTGCCGCCGTGCAGCGTCGCGCTGTCGCTGACGAGCGTCCCTTCGGTGACGACGATCTCCTCCCCGGAGCTTTCGCCGCCGGACAGTTCGGTGGTGATGCGGGGCGTCACGAGCAGGACCCCCGAGCCGCAGGGGCTCCTCGACATGTAGTTGGAGCCGTCGCCCGAGTACTCCGCCTTCCAGAAGTAGATGCCCGCTTTGAGGGTCTGCGGCGTGGATGCTGGGACAGTTCCGCCGGCCACCGTCACTTTGCCTGCTTCGGCGACGAGCTCTTCGCAGTCGATGTCCGAATAGACGAAATATTCGACGTTACCCGTCGCTTCGGAGGCCTTTTTGCCGGCCAGTTTGGCGCTGTCGGTAACGGCGGTTCCTTCCGCCACTTCGATTTCCGCCCCTTCTTTCCCTTCCCCCCCGAGGGTCGTGGTGAGCGTCGTCGGAGCGATCGCTCGGGCTATCTCGTCCCCGCAGTTGCTCGTCGAACCTTGGTGCAGCGCGTCACCTGAGTAGACGGCCTGCCAGTAGTAAGTGCCTTCTTCCAGGGTCACTTCGTCGGATGCGGGGACTGCGGTGCCTTTGACTTCGACTTCCCCCGCGCCGGTGACGAGTTTTTCGCATTTGCTATCCGAGTAGACGAAGTATTCGAGGCTGCCGGTGGCTTGGGAGGCTTTGGTGCCGCTCAGCGTCGCCGTGTCGACGGCGGCGGTGCCGGCGGGAACGCTTATTTCTTCGCCTTCGACCGTTTCTTCGCCTTCCGCGCCGAGCCCGGCGAGCAGCGTGGAGATCGAGACGAGGGCCTTGACGGTCAAGACCTCTTTGCCGCAGGTGCTTTTCGAGGCCTGGTGCAGCGAGTCCCCGAGGTATTCAGCCTGCCAGTAGTAGATCGCCCCTGCTTCCAGCGTTTTTTCTTCCGAGGCGGGGACACTGGTGCCGCTGACGGTCACTTCGCCCGCTTCGCTGACCAGCGTTTCGCATTTGCTGTCCGAGTAGACCTTGTATTTGGCTTTGCCGGTCGCGGTAGACGATTTGGTGCCGCTGAGCGTCGCCGTGTCTTTGACTTTGGCGCCCTCGTTGACGGTGATTTCTTCGCCTGATTTTTCTTCCCCTGAGAGGGAGGTGGCGAGCGAGGTCGCGGCCTTGACGGTCAAGATCTCTTTGCCGCAGGTGCTTTTCGAGGCGGCGTTTTTCGAGTCGCCGGTGTATTCGGCTTGCCAGTAGTAGACGGTGCCGGCTTCCAGCGTTTTTTCTTCCGAGGCTGGGACTTTGCCTTCGGTGAAAGCCGTTTCCCCCGCGCCGGTGACGAGTTTTTCGCATTTGCTGTCCGAGTAGACGAAGTACTTGATCGTACCGGTGGCGATGCTGGCGTTTTTGCCACTCAAAGTCGCCTGGTCTTTGACTTTGGTGCCCTCGAGGACGGTGATTTCTTCGCCCGATTTCCCTTCCCCTGAGAGCGAGGTGGTGAGCGTGGTCGCGGCGGGCGGCGGGGCGTCCACGCTCAAGGTGTCGGGCGTCGTGACTTTGTAGGAGCCTTTCCACTGGCCGGTGGAGCCGCATAACGGGCTGCCGCCGGTGCGCGGAATCGTCCCTGCGATGTCGATTGTCGCTGTTCCGCCGGTGCTGGCGGAGCCTGTGAGGGTGCCGATTTTGGTGCTCGAGGTTTTGTAGATGCAGTGGATGCCTGATTTTTCGGTTGTCACTTCGGCGCCGGTCGATGTGAGCGTGCCGTTGTTGTTGGCGCTGCCTTCTTGTGTGTGGATTTCCAAGGTGCCTTTGGCCAGGACCGTCACCGTCGCGCTGCAGCCGGTGAACGTCAGCGTTTCAACGTTCGCTTTGACTGTTTCGCTCACGCCGCCTGTGTTGGTGGTTTTCGCCGCGAGGGTCGAGCCGGTGCATTCGATGCTCACGAACGGATTGCTGAGGACCTGCGAGCCCTCGGTTTCGGAGCTGACCGTCGATCCCGTGGTGACCATTTCGCTGCCGCTCACAAGTTCGGTCGCCGAGGCGACTGCCGGCAGGGCAGCCGCAAGACCAACCGTGACGGCCAAGAGGCCAAGGCTCCTGAGGAACTTCATCGCGCCCTCCTCTAATTGACTGGGCGAGGGGCGTCGCTATGGAATGGCGGTAGGATTAGCAGATGTACAATGAATAGTCAATATTTATTTAGAAGTGGACTCGATCCTTTCCGCTTCCTCAATCAGCTCGGGCAACGTGACGTTCAGCCCATAGGCGATTTTCCGCAGCGAGCCGCACGAACTTCGACGGCTCCGGCCTCGATCCGCGAGAGCCAACTGCTGCTTATCCCGGCGCGGTCGGCCAGCGCCTGCTGCAACAGCCGGCGCTTTTGGCGCAGCTTCCTGATCGCCGCCCCCATCCCCTTCCGGGCGGACCCGACCCCGAGAAATGGCCTGCTGCGGCGGCGTACCCCTCGATTTGCGGGATGCGCAACCTACTATTCCCGTCGATCGACAGACATCCACCCAACTCCACTTCAGGAAGGCCCTGCTAGTCGGGGGCTTCTGTGTTTTCGGAATCCCGGCGATCCCGGCACTGTCAGAATTCTTTGGTCGGCTCCGGCGTTTCAAACGCACCGAGCGCGACCACAATCGCAATCGCGTCATCGCCACCGGACTTTCTCAAGCGCGCTTCGGCCAGTGCCTGCTCCCTGACGACGAAGGCATGCAACCTTTCCAGACCCGCCACCACCCTTTCCCAGCCCTTCTGGTCGAGATGAAGAATCGACCAAGCCAGGCAGGTCTCATCGTGGCGGGTGAGGGTGCTCGCTACCGTCGCGGCTTTGACCCACTTCCCGAGCTGCGCAAAGGTCTTCCAGTCGTCGGTCTCGGTGAGATCGTCGGGCACCTTGGCCCACGGACCTCGCTTGTCTTCGTCGTAGAGGGCAGGGCCCGTCGCGCCGTAGAACTTCTCGGTCCCGCCTCTGCGCTCTCCCCCGGACCTATAGCCGACCACCTTCAGCCAGCCGTATTGCACCAGTTTTGCGAAGCGGCTTCGGATCATGCTCTTGCTTAGGCCAAAGCGCTTTCCGTATTTCGCGTAGAACGTCGGAACGCTTATCTCGCCCCGGTTCGCCTCGTCCATGATCTGCAAGCAAACCTCGTCCTCGAAGACTTTGGAAACCCGAACCGGGAACGGGATCATCAGCTCCTCGCCCTCCACCAGCGCGGGTCCAACCTGGATGCCGTCCTTGATCGGCAACTCGAATGCCAGCAGCAGAGAGCCGACGCGGAACAACTCCTCGCCCGTGCGTTCCGTTCGACGCCTGGCGTCCTCCTGCTCCTCGTACTGCTCCGCAAACTCCTGGGCCATCGCGTCGGCCACCCGCATCCAGCCCTCTTGATCCATTAAGAGCCGTGTGCCAGTGAGGCGACGGTCGGGGCGGGCCTGAAAGGTCAGCTCCTCCATCGCTTGGCGACACAGTTCGGCGATCTCCCTGAATCCATTCCAACTGACCGCTACTCGGAGCGAGTGAGGCAATACTTCATAGGTCTCTCGATCACAGAAGGCCAGTTCGGTCGCACGGTAGATGGTTTCGGTTGCACCCCGGCGCGCGCCGCCTGGCCCCTCGTCCCGATAATGCCTTATCCAGCCGGTTTCCCTGAGCCGTTCAAAGTGTCGGGCCACACGGGCGACTGAGCCGCCACCGAACTCCTCGTAGAACTGGGTCGGGCTCATGTCCCGCTGGTAGAGCTCGGTGACGATCTTCAGCCGAATGGGCACGGCGAAGACCACGGCTAGCCGCCGTAGATGCTCCACGCGCTCCCTGACGCCGATCCAGACTCTGCCCATGTGGTTTTGCTGGTCCGTTCTCGATTGAACTAACGGCGCGGAGTCTACGGACATACCTAAAGCAAATTCCTCCCGTTCCAGATCATTTACTCAGCTAGATTTGATCGGGGAATCCTTAGCAATCATGGGAGGGGGTGATGAGAGTGAAGATCGCAGCTACGCGCCCGACGGCGCCGATGGCGTTCATCGTCAAGGTCGGCTGATTCAGCCGTGGATTGCGGAGGGCCGGATGCCCGAGACTCGAAGGTTCCGGCTCGCCGCCCATGCAGGGTGCATCCTCGGCGCGCGGACTACCCGGGTCGCGCACGACCACGAATCGTTAGGGAGGAACGAAACGATCCCGGCAGAAACGGCCCATTCCGCGCCCTTGCCAACGGAAACCCGCTCTCCGAATCCGAATGATCTGGCCCTCCGAAGGTGACTGGCCGGTTCGGCGGCTCTAGCTTGCCCGCCGATGACACCAGAGGGCGACGGGCAAGAAGACATCGGCTTCTGGAACGTGCTGGATGACCGTGTTCTCGATCCAATTCAAGTGCCAATCATCGAAGCGCTTAGGTGGGTTGCCGAGCCACTTTCGGCAATCCGCATGGTCGATGTGCTCGACGGCTACCTGACCATGTGGGAAGCCGCAGATCACCTGGAAGCCCTGCGGGCGCTCGGCATAGTGGAGCCCACAGCAGCTGACCCGTCGATCAAACAGAAGAGCAACTTCGACGTGTCTTATCAATTGAAGACCGCCGCTAGCAGTAGTGACTGAGGGAGACGGAGGCAGGGACGCAGGAGGCCCACTGTTGCCTCAAAGGGAAAGGCATGACCAACAACAAACTCAGGGAGATTGCGATGACCGCTGATATTTGCCCGCTGGACAATGAGCAACTTGAGCATGCGGTGCTCATGCAGATCATCGAACTGCACCCCACTAATCCGACCCTCGATGAGCTGCATCTGGCGCTGAGCTGCTCCGGGGTAGAGCTAGGGAGGCATACGGTTGAAGATTCGCTCTTGGCGCTCAGGCGCTTTGGCCTGGTCCGGGAAAACGAAAAGGTCCTCGAACCGACACTCGCTGCCCTTCATGCCGCCGAGGTCATTCAGCGGGGCTGACCTACTTGCAACACCAGCCGTAAGGATGGGAGTCAAGGGCGCTAGCGGCTGATCTCGGGCGGCCTGCGGCTACACAAGGGAAATATCAGCGCGATAGTCGGCCACTTCTCTATGGTCGAGTCCGGTCCTTTTAAGCGCGAATGGGTTGTGACTGCCAGCTCCGACCTGGGCGGGGCTCGCCAGGATTTCCTCGTGGTCGGCCTCTTGCGAAGTTCGATAGCAGCCAAGCTGATAGGGAGATAGGGCGAGGGTCTAAACCTTGCCTGCGTACCAGCCACAGATTGCTAGTTCCGACTGGGTTCGAGTGGAGTTCACGGCGGCTGCTACTGAGGGCCTTACGCCAGAGAATCTGAAAATGGTCCTCGCCGGCTTGCAGGGAACGGAGTTACCTGTCCTGGTAGACCAGTCGATTGGGCTCCATCACGCGTTCCTGGTGAGGCGGGTGGGGCTAAACGGTTTCGCCGCTGAGCGTGCGGCAGCCGGGCGCCGGGAAGCGCCCCATCAACTCGTGGACTTCTGCCCGCACCCTGTCCGCGACCGTGTCGGCGGCGGCGGAGGCGACGACCTCGTTCATCCACTCCGCGACCTGCACCATATGGTCCTTTTGGAGACCGCGGGTCGTCACCGCGGGGGTTCCGATCCTGACCCCTGACGGGTCGAAGGGCTTGCGCGAATCGAAGGGGATCGAGTTCGCGTTGGTGACGATCCCCGCTCGGGCGAGCGCGGTGGCCACCTGCTTCCCGCTCAGCCCCTTCGTGGTCACGTCCAACAAGATCAGGTGGTTGTCGGTGCCGCCCGAGACGAGGGCGAACCCGTGGTCGATCAGCGCCTCGGCGAGCGCCTTCGAATTGGCGACGATGCCGTGCGCATAGGTGCTGAACTCCGGGGCCAGCGCCTCTCCCAGGGCCGCAGCGATCGCCGCGGTCTGGTGCTGGTGAGGTCCTCCCTGGAGCCCGGGGAATACAGCGCGGTCGATCGCTTTCGCGTGCTCCTCACGACACATCAGCAACGCCCCCCGAGGACCGCGAAGGGTCTTGTGGGTAGTCGTCATCACCACATCCGCGTGGGGGATGGGCGAGGGATGCGCGCCACCCGCGATCAAGCCCGCGACGTGAGACACGTCAGCGACCATCAGGGCACCGACCTCGCCCGCTATCTCAGCGAAGCCGGCGAAGTCGATCGTGCGGGGCACCGCGGTGCCGCCGCAGAACAGGATCTTCGGGCGGCTGGAAAGCGCGAGGTCGCGCACCGCGTCCATGTCCACTTGGCCGGTCTCGCGGTCGACGCCGTAGTGCACCGCGTTGAACCAGATACCCGTCGCCGAAACGGACCAGCCGTGGGTGAGGTGACCACCGGCGGGGAGCGAGAGGCCCATGACGGTGTCGCCGGGCTCGAGGAACGCGAGGTAGATCGCCAGGTTCGCCGGCGATCCCGAGTAGGGCTGCACGTTCACATGCTCAGCACCGAAGAGCTCCTTCGCGCGCGCAATAGCGAGACGCTCGACCTCGTCGATCACCTCGTTCCCCTCGTAATAGCGCCGCCCGGGATATCCCTCGGAGTACTTGTTGACGAGGACGGTTCCGTTGGCCTCCAAAACCGCTGCGGAACAGTAGTTCTCCGAGGGGATCAGACACAGTGACTGGGCTTGTCGTTCATCCTCCCGCTGCAGGAGATCTGCCAGCTTTGGATCGGAAACCTCCACGGCGTGGCTCATCTTTCGATGCTAGCAGCGGCAGTTGGGTGAAACCCCCCGTCCGATCTTCCTAACGACCGGCGCATCACGGCCCTGGCCCTCGTCGTCGGGACCATCGGCGGCATTTATGCCATCGGTGGCGGCTCGCTGCTCGGGCCGATCCTTGTCGGCCTCGGCTTCTCGGTGGTCGAGGTAGCGCCCGCGGCGCTGGCGTCGACCTTCCTGACGTCGATCGCGGGCGTCGCTGCCTACGCGATCCTCAGCCTGCGGACGAGCGGCTCGATCGCGCCCGATTGGGTGGTGGGGATCTCCATTGGGATCGGCGGCCTGCTCGGCGGCTACCTGGGCGCCAGCCTCCAGCCCCGTCTACCCGAGCCGCTTCTACGGCGGGGGCTTGGCCTACTGGCGCTTGGCCTTGGTATTCGCTACATGGTTCTGGCGACCGGGTAGCAATCTGGCTGCCGGCAATTTCGGCCACTCGGGGGCACGAGCGGCTCAATTGTAATCGGCCGTAATCCACGGCAATCCAGACTATCCTCAGGTTGAGGAATGGCCGGCTAGATGCCTGCAAATCGGTGGCGAATCCGCGAGCCTGGATCGCACCCAGGAGGGCGGCGGTTCGAATCCGGCTAGCTCCATGAACGGCTGCTTGCTTCCTGCTTCGGCTGATCGGGGTCACCCCAGTGCAACTCGAGGGGAGATGCCTGCCGACGAAAGCAGCAACGACCGCTGTCCTGGCCCGCTTCCTCACGTCTTGAGCAACGCCTCGGATATGCTCTGACGCCGCCTCAGAGTTGCCCACGGCAGCCACAGGAGTTTGTCGGGGCAAGCCGCTTATGGAGAGCACAATGCCGCTAGATGCAATCGACCAACTTGACCCAATCTACAACTATGACCGCCCGTTCTCGGAGAACTACCACGGGCCTATGCACGAACTCGATGCGGCTCCGGCCGAAGTGCTGGATGAGGATCAGGACTGGCAACTACTCGGAAGGCCCATCGCCTATCCCATTGGCGTGCCAGCATCGCCGCTGACCGCGAGTGCCGAGTGGATTGGGGCGCTGGCGAGCCAAGGCTTCAATGTCTTGACCTACAAGACCGTTCGCAGTACTTCGCGCGATGCATTCCCCGCGCCCAACTGGTTCTTTGTGAAAGACCTGGACGAGCCGCTCTCGGTCGATTCGCTTCCTGACGACGTGGTTGTGACTGCCAGCGGGACGGAACTGCCGAACTCCGGTCCCTACTCAATGGTCAATTCGTTCGGGATGCCGTCGAGCCAGCCAGATGAGTGGATGGCCGACGTTAAACGCGGCTCGGAAACGTTGCGACCCGGCCAGGTTTTGATCGTCAGTGTCGTCGGCTCATACGAGCTTTATAGAGGGGATGCACTTCTCGATGATTTTGTTTCCGTTGCAAGGATGGCCGAGGACGCCGGAGCCTCAGCGGTCGAGATAAACCTCTCCTGCCCAAACACCCTCGCTGATGATGGCGCGGGCATGGGCGCCCCCCTGTGCGAGGACCCGGTTCATGCAGCTCAAATCGTCGAAGCTGTGAGAGCGGCGCTCAAGCCAGAGACCAAGCTCGTCGCGAAGCTTGGCTATCTAGCTGCGTCGCGCTTGGCTGAAGTTGTCCAGCGAATTGCTGATGAAGTTGATGGAATTGCGGGCATCAACACGCTGCAGGTAACGGTTGTTGATACCAACGGAAAGCCAGCCTTTAGAGGTGTCCTCCAGGATCCCGATCGAGATCGCCCAAAGGCGGGCCTTTCTGGAATTGCAATTCGCGATCTCGCTCGCGAGTTCGTCAAACAACTGGCTTCGCTTCGCGAACTCAATAACTGGTCGTTCGACATAATTGGTATGGGTGGCGTCATGGACACGTACGATGTACGCGCCTTGCTGGCCAGTGGTGCCGACGCGGTGCAGGCGACGAGCCTAACGGCGAACGAAGTTAAGCTTGCGCGCCGGCTTTGGACTGACCGGCGGCTTTTGGAAGCGGCGATCAATAACGAGAGGTGGGATTTCTGGACCGTCGAGGGGCTTGCAAAGGAGCTGCGGCTTGCGCCCAATCGGACCCGAGATCTACTTACTGCAAGTCCGGATGTCGCTCGCAAAACGGTCCTAACGGATCGGAAGGGTCGGACGCTCTATGCTGCGCGCGACCGAGCCCCGACTGTGCGCGAGCGAATCGAAAGGTTTCGCTCGGTCCTCTAAGCCAAGCTCAGCGGGTGAGTGCTAGATGCTACCCCTAGAAGCTCTAGGCTGGGGAGCGTTGGGCGCAGTAGGAGTCCACGTTTTACCACTGCTCCGCGAGCCCACCCCCGCACGTCGCTCTGCCCTCCTCGCAGACGGAGCAACTTGGTGGGACTTCATAGCCGCTGCCATCGTGCGTATCGGCATTGGGGCGGGTGTTGCATTCGCATACGCTCATGATGTTCCGGATATGACTGCACTACTTGCCGTCAACGTAGGAGCGGCTTGGCCGGTTCTGATTCGCGGGACGAATCGGGCGTTGCCCAAGAGCGTTCCCCGACGCACGCGCTAAGCAGCATCCTGCACTTCTTCTCAAAGAACCGATCGAAAGCGCTCGATACGCTCAGACAGCTTAAGGGGGCGATCTTGGGCCGTGTAAAGCTCCCGTCCCTCATGGTCGGTCAAGACGGACTTCCGCGCGATCTCCGGGTGCTCGCGGAAGACCTCGATCACGGCTCCGGGCGGAACTGCCAGGTCTGCGGCGAGGCCGTCAATCGTCCTGAAATCCCACTGGGGATCTTCGAGCGCTTCCTCTAGCGCCTCAACTTGAGGCTTCTCGGACAAATGAGTCATCGCGGTCTCCTCTGATCGGCTCCCTGCTGGATCGATCCATTGACATTAAGATTGTCATTCAGTGCCAATTTAAATGTCAATGATGCCCCTCGGACCGGACGAAATCCCAGAGTCGGCGCTCGTGACGCTCGTTGATCGGCTCAACCGGACCACGAGACGAAAATGGGCAGATAAGGGGCTGCTTCGCAAAAAGCCTCGAGGAACCGGCTATGGCGAGCACGATGCGGCTGAGCTTGCTGCGTTCTTCCAGCTGCACAAGGAGCTAGGCGACTACTACGACGCGGTCGCTGCTTGGAATGGCGGGGTTAGAGACGCGTTGCGAAAAGTGATCGCTGAAGATAAGGAGAACGGCACCTCGAATCGGCTTATAGCCCTGTTCGATGCCGAGGCACAGCAGGGCACCCTCGTGACGGCGGAGGAGGAGATCGGCTCCTATGTCATGCGCCGGAAACGGCGAGACCATTTCTTTCGCGCGATCGACCTAAGCGATCGCGTCAGCGGTGCTCGGGAGGCATTCTGGCGGGCAGTTGAGGCTCGTAACCTGCGCCCAGACGCACCGTCCTCGGTAGCCCGCCAACGGGTCCCAGGCGAAGACGCCGAGCCCGCACCCTAAGAAAGAAAGCCAAGGGCGGCCAGCTTGGCCAGGAAGCCGGGGTTCGAGAGTCGTCCGGCTAGCTCCATCGCAAAGTTGCTGCGGCTGGCGCTTTCGGCTTGACCGCGGCGCCCGCCTAGCGGAAGTCCGGTTCAGCGCAGGTGGAATCGAGCCGGGAGCCGGAGGGTTCGCTATCTTCTTCGCCAGCCAGATGAGGCCCTGGTGTGGAGGCGGTTGCCCCCCAAACCGCCGCACGGACGGCTGATGGCTTCTTTCGCTGTGACTGCTATCTAGCGAAAGGAGGCGTGCGTGGACCGAAGTGAGTTGGGGGCGATCTTTCTCGGGGGTGCCGCTGGAGCGGTTCTGCGTGCCGGCTTGGTCGAGGCGTTCGGCGACGGCGCGCCAAGCTGGCCCTGGGTGACCTTCGCGGTCAACGTCGTCGGCGCCTTTCTGCTCGGCTACTTCATCACCCGGCTGCAGGAGCGCCTGCCGCTCTCGACCTACCGACGGCCGCTGCTGGGTACTGGCTTCTGCGGGGCGCTGACCACCTTCTCGACCATGCAGGTGGAGCTGTTGCGGATGCTCGATGCCGACCGCTACGCGATGGCCGCCGCCTACAGCGTGGGCAGCATCTTCGCTGGTTTTCTCGGCATCCACCTCGCCAGCGCGATGGTCCGCAGGCTGAGGTTGGGGACGTGAGCGCGGCCGTCTGGATCGGCGTGGCGACGCTCGGGGGCTTCGGCGCGCTCGCTCGCTTCTCACTCGACAGACTGGTCCTCTCCCGGGTGGGCCAAGGCTTTCCGGCCGGCACCCTGGCCGTCAACGCCAGCGGCGCCTTCCTGCTCGGCCTGCTGGTCGGGATCTCACTCGAAGGCGACGCCTATCTGTTCGCCGGGACCGCGGTCCTCGGCTCCTACACGACCTTCTCCACTTGGATGCTGGAGACGCACCGCCTCGGCGAGGACGGTGAGAGGAGCGGGTTGATCGCCAACATCGTCCTCAGCGCGGCGCTCGGCCTCGGGGCGGCCGCGCTCGGGCGCCTGATCGGAGCGGCCCTGTGAACGAGGACTGCCTGAAGCTGACCGCTTACTTCAGCGAGCGCGAACGGGCCGAGGGCGGCCTTTTGGCCGATGGACTGCTCGGCGTGTACGAGCGCCACCGGGTCGAGACCAGCATCCTGCTGCGCGGCATCGAGGGCTACGGCCTGCGCCATCACCTGCGCAGCGACCGGCTGCTCAGCCTCTCCGAAGACCTGCCGATCGTCTCGGTGGCGATCGACACCCGCCCCCGGATCGAGGCGCTGCTGGACGAGGTGACCCAGGTTAGGCGGCGCGGGCTGCTCACCCTTGAGCGGGCGCGCATGCTGAGCGACGGGATCGAGCCGCTCTCACTCCCCGAGGAGCTCGACGAGGCAACGAAGCTCACCGTATACCTGGGACGCCGGGACCGAGCGGAGGGCAAGCCGGCCTTCATCGCGCTCTGCGACCTGCTGCGTCGGCACGGCATCGCCGGGGCGACGGCGCTGCTTGGAGTCGACGGGACGGTACGCGGACAGCGCGAGCGGGGCCGGTTCTTCTCACGCAACGCCGAGGTGCCGATGATGGTGGTCGCCGTCGGCTCGGGCGAGCGGATCGCCGCCGTCCTCCCCGAGATCGGCGAGCTCCTTCACCAGCCGCTGATCACGCTCGAGCGAGTCCGTGTCTGCAAGCGCGATGGCGAGCTGCTCGGCCGCCCCCATCCCCTGCCCAGCACCGACGACGAGGGCATGGACCTGTGGCAGAAGTTGATGATCTACACCTCCGAGTCGGCAGCGGCGGGGAAGCACCCGATCCACCTCGAGCTGATTCGCCGCCTGCGCATGTCCGGGGCCAGCGGCGCCACCTCGCTGCGCGGCGTCTGGGGCTTCCACGGCGAGCACGAGCCGCATGGCGATCGCCTCTGGCAGTTGCGCCGCCGAGCGCCGATCGTCTCGATCGTGGTCGACAAGCCGGACCAGATCGCCGCCTCCTTCGAGATCGTCAACGAGCTGACTGCCGAGCGGGGGCTGGTGACTAGCGAGATGGTGCCGGCGATGACGACGATGGCCGAGAAGGAGCGGCGCGGCGGCCTGCGCCTGGCGCGGCATCGCTTCTAAGGCCCGCTGCCTCTCAGTGGTCAGCTTCGCGATCCGAGGCCAAGACGGGCGCCGCCCCATCTCAGACCCCGTTCGATGCCGCGGCCGAGCCGGTCCGACAGGGCATCAATCCGTCCGCGGAGCGGCCCGATCCAAAGCACGGAAGCGGCGAGGCAACCGAGCACTGCACCGGCGAGCACGTCGCTCGGGAAGTGGACGCCGATCGCAACGCGGCCAACCGAGAGAAGCGCGGCAGCAAGCAGGGCGACAACCCCCCAGGAGCGCTTGCGCAGATAGATCGCCATCGCCACGGCGAAGGCGCCCGTGGCGTGGTCGCTGGGGAAACCGGGGTCGACGGCATGGCCGGAGAAGAGGTGGACCCCGTTGGGATCGACGACGAAGGGGCGTGCCCGGTCGACGAGTTCAGAGATCACTTTGCCGACGAGGAGCGCGAGGCCGGCGCTTAGAGCGGCGGCTACCGCTGCCCTGCGCCAGCTCCTAAGCCGCTCGCCGTTGGCGAAGAGGAAGACGAGGAGGAGGGTCGCGACGAAGAGCGCCTCCGAGATGTTGATGTAGAAGAGCAGCGGATCCTCGACCGAGTCGTGGCGGTAGAGGAAGTCGTTGAGCGCGTGGAGGATGCTCCATTCCATCGGCGGGCGACTGTAACGACCCGTTCACAAGAATCCGTAAAGAGAGGGGCGGACCGCGCGGCTCAGGAAGCTGCCGCGTGCTCGGCCGAACCGCTATGCGGCAGCATGACCTCCGCCGCCTCATCTGGAGTCAGGTCGGGATAGAGAATCCGGATCACCGCGATCCCCACCACTCCGCCGAGGAGCTGCACGACGACGAAGGCGGGCACCGAAGCCGGGGCGATCCCGGCGAAGGTGTCGGAGAACATGCGCCCGACATCGATCGCCGGGTTGGCGAAGCTGGTCGAGCTGGTGAAGAAGTAGGCCGCGCCGATGTAGGCGCCGACCGCGGCCGGCGCCAAGTTGCCCCTCCCGCTCCGCGCCAGGGAGAAGATCACCAGCAGCAACCCGAGCGTCGCGATCACCTCGGCGAACAGGTGTGAGCCCGAGGCACGGTGGGTGGTCGCGATGCTCACCGCCGAGAGGTCGAACATCAGGTTGGCGACGACCGCCCCGGCGATGCAGCCCGCGACCTGGGCTGGGATGTAGGAGAAGGCGTGGCGCCAGCGCAAGCCGCCGAAGGCGGCGTCGACCAGCGAGACAACCGGGTTGAAGTGGGCGCCCGAGACCGGGCCGAACATGAGGATGAAGGTGAACAGGCCCGTCGCCGTCGCCGCCGCATTCTCCAGGAGCTGCAGGCCGGTGTCGCCGGGCGAGAGCTGCGCGGCAGCGATCCCAGAGCCGATCACCGTGGCAGCGAGGAAGGCGGAGCCGAGGAACTCGGCGAACAGGCGGCGAGGGAGCGGGGCGGCGTCCATACGGCCGCGATCCTACGTATTGACAAACATGATTTCAATAGATATATGTAAATAGATGGCCGTCGATTTGGAGCTCGCCCCGAAGACCAAGCGCCCCGCCGGAGAGCCCTGCTGCGAGCCGGTCGTCTACCCCGACGTCGAGCGCGAGCAGGCCGAGCGCATGGCGACGATCGCCAAAGCGCTCGGCGACCCGATCCGCCTGCAGCTCGTGGACGTGCTGCGAAAGCACGCCGGCAAGGTCTGCGTCTGCGAGCTGGTGCCGCTGTTCGACCTCTCCCAGCCCACCGTCTCCCACCACCTCAAGAAGCTGCGCGAAGCCGGCATCGTCGGCTCCGAGCGGCGCGGGCTGTGGGCCTACTACTACGTGACCCCCGAGTCCCTGGAGGAGTTCTCCGCATGGCTGAGCTGACCGCGACGATGGCCTCGCTCGGCTCGGGTGGTGGGGTGGACGCCGAGATCACCGAGACCCACCGGGTCCACGACTGCGCCGGCTCGGCGTTCATCCGCGCCCGCAAGCCAAGCTAAAGAATGGCCAACGCACTTTTCGTCTGCCTGCACAACGCCGGCCGCTCGCAGATGAGCCAGGCGCTTTTCGAACGTGCCGCCGACGGTCGGCACGAGGGCCGCTCGGCGGGCACGACGCCCGGCGAGCGGGTCCACCCCGAGGTCGTGGAGGTGATGAACGAGCTGGGAATCAACCTGGCCGATCGCATCCCGAAGCGGCTGAGCACCGAAGACGCCGAATGGGCCGACGTGGTGGTGACGATGGGCTGCGGCGACAAGTGCCCCTACGTGCCTGGCGTCCGCTACGTCGATTGGGACCTGGCCGACCCGAAGGGCCAGCCGGTCGAGACGGTGCGGGCCACCCGCGATGAGATCGCGGAGCGGGTCGAGGCCCTGGTCGAAGAACTCGACCGCGGTTAGCGAGAAGCTCCCGTCCGGTGACGCGGGAGCGCTGGATAACCCTGCTGGTCGTCTCGGCGGCGACGGCGATGCTGCTGCTCGACGTGACGGTGGTGAACGTCGCCCTGCCGGCAATCCGAAGCGACCTCGGCGCCAGCTTCGGCGAGATGCAGTGGGTGATCGACGCCTACGCCCTGACCCTGGCGGCGACGCTGCTGAGCGCGGGTGCCCTCGCCGACCGGATCGGCAGGCGCGCGGTCTTTATATGGGGGCTCGCCGTCTTCACCGCCTGCTCGGCACTCTGCGCGGCGGCGACGTCACCGGTCTTCCTCGACCTCGCCCGCGCCGCACAGGGCATCGGGGCCGCGGCGATGTTCGCCTCCTCGCTGGCGCTGCTGGCAAACGAGTTTCAGGACAAGGAGCGCGGCTTTGCGCTCGGCGTCTGGGGTGGCGTCACCGGCGCGGCGTTGGCCATCGGCCCGCTGGTCGGCGGCGTGCTTACTGACGAGCTTGACTGGCGCTGGATCTTCCTCGTCAACCTGCCGATCGGCGCCCTTTTGATCTGGCTGACCGTGCGGACGCTGCCGGAGTCGCGGGAGGAGCAGGCACGACCGCTCGACCTCGCCGGGATGGTCGCCTTCGGGGCGGCCTGCTTCCTTGCCACCTACGGCCTGATCCGCGGCAACGAGGACGGCTGGGGCAGCCTCCCGATCGCGGGCTCGCTGGCCGGCGCCGCCGCCCTGCTCGCCGCCTTCGTCGCGGTCGAGCGCCGCGTCGAGGCACCGATGCTGCCGCTGGGGCTCTTCCGCATCCCGGCCTTCACCGGGACGGCCGTGGTCGCCTTCGCGCAGTCGGTGGCGCTCTACCCGCTGCTGCTGTTCGTGGCGATCTACCTGCAGGTCGGGCTCGGCCTGACCCCCACGGAGACCGGGTTGCGAATCCTCCCTCTAACGCTTGTGCTCGTCGTCGTCGCGCCGATCTCCGGCCGACTGACCAACCGCTGGCCGCTGCGCATCCCCCTGACCGCCGGGCTGGTGCTGATCGGGACCGGGCTGTTGCTGATGCGCGCCGTCGACGTCGACAGTGAATGGACGGCCTTGCTTCCCGGCCTACTGGTAGGCGGGCTCGCGATCGGCGTCATCAGCCCGGCCCTCGCGGCGGCGATGGTGAGCGTCCTCCCGGTCGAACGCAGCGGCCTCGCCTCGGGGATCAACAACACCTTCCGCCAGCTCGGGATCGCGATCGGGATCGCCGGACTGGGGGCGATCTTCGAGCATCAAGCAACCAAGACGCTGGGCTTGACCGGCATCGTCGCTGGCCTCGACTCCGTCCTTTCCGTCGCCGCCGCGACTGCCTTCCTCGCTGCCGTCGTGGCCTGGCCGCTGTTGGGAAGGCAGCGATCTACGCCTTCCTAGCTGCGCCCGAGACGCAGGTGACCCCTACCGATAACTGGGCACTAAAGATCACGTGCGGCTCACTGCCGCGGATTAGTACGGCTTCAGGCCGTAGGTGCGGCTTCGTACTCCTCGTCGCTGACAAGAGGGGGTTGGTGTCTCAAGTGGTCTTCGGTTCTTTCGGCTCGTCACGGGGCTCGAGCTGGATCTCGCGCTCGGCCCGCGGGCGCCCTTCTTCGATCTCGAGGCTGCGCTCGCGCTCAGCATTGAGCTGGTGGCCAAAGAGGATCGCCAGGTTGGTGATCCAGAACCAGACCAGCAGCGCGATCAGCCCGCCGAGGGTGCCGTAGGTCTTGTCGTAGGAGCCGAAGTTGGCGACGTAGAAGGCGAACAGCGCCGAGGCAAGGATCCAGACGACGATCGCGACCAGGCTGCCGGGCGTCACCCACTTGAAGCCGCGCAGCTTGACGTTCGGGGTGGCGTAGTAGAGGACCGCGATCGCCAGCAGGAAGACCAGCACCATCACCGGCCACTTGGCGATGTTCCAGACGTCGACCGCGGTGCTGCCGATACCGAGAGGTTCGGCGACCGCCGAAACCACCGGACCGGTGAGGACGAGCGAAACCGCCAACAGCGCCATCAGCACGATCATCACCAACGTCACCGCGATCTGCAGCGGCCGCAGCTTCCAGAACGGCCGCCCCTCGGGCGTCTCGTAGATGACGTTGGAGGCGCGGGTGAAGGCGCCAACGTAGCCGGATGCCGACCACAGCGCCACCGCCAGGCCTGCAACGAAGGCGACCCCAGCGGTGCCGCTGCTTTCGGTGATCGATTCGATCGGTCCTTTGAAGGTTTCCGCCGCCGATTTCGGACCGAGTTCGTTGATGATTTCGGTCAGGCTCTGGGTCGTCGACTTGGGATCGCCGAAGAGCCCGATCAGAGAGACCATCGCGATTAGCGCCGGAAAGAGCGAGAGCAACCCGTAGTAGGTGAGCGCCGCCGCCCAGTCAGAGAGGTTGTCCTCCTGGAACTCGGTCGCAGTGCGCTTGATCGTCGCCCCCCAGCCGCTCTTCGCCGTGGTCCCCTCGGGAGGGTAGTCGCGGCGGGTCTCGGCGGACCGGTCGCGGAACTCCGCATCTGACTGAGTCTGCTTGGAGGCCATCGGACTAGCGCTCATGCTCTGGCCTCCTCCTCTGAGACGCCCGCCTGCGCATCGTTCGATCTGGCCATCGGGCCTCCTTGAGGTCGAAGTCGGGGATTCCCTCCTTGTTCCCACTCGGGCCCAAATTGACTCGCCCAACTTGGCGAATATTTATGCAATTGCGGTCTGTCTGTCTGTCTGTGGGGTCTCGGGGGTCCCGCCGTTCCTCAACGACAACGTCGCGGCCCGCTCGCCGTGACCACATCCCCTGTTGGAGCAGTCCGAGGATCAGGCCGCCCGCTTACTAAGAAACCTATGCACTTCAGAGCTCGCTGAGGAGGAGCTGACAGCGACGATTTTCCCCGCCGCTGATTGGCAAGGTCAGGCGTCTTCGGGGCAAGCCATTGTTCGAATTACTCCCATATGTCCGGCAGACGCTGGGCGTTGCAGGCAGGCATGCCTCCCGGCAGCCGGTGGCGGTGGGTCGCGACCAGCGCGTAGACTTTGGCCGCGATCCAGGAGATGCCAGGCAGGACGAGGAGGCGGCCGGCGAGCCGGGAGATCGGACTGGAGGTGCCGAGCATCGCGGCGATCGCCTCGTGTCCCGAGCTGACGGTGCCGTCGACTGCCACCCACTGCACGGCATCGGTCGCCTGCTCCGCGGTCACGCCCAGCGCGGCGAGATCGGCAAACTGCCAGGCGACGACATCCGCGGCCGGCCGGATCCGAGTTTCCACCAGCTGCGCGCAGGTCGTACAAAAGGCGCAGTCGCCGTCGTAGAGCAAGACCAGGCGAGGGGGCATCTCAGTCCCACCGCTTGTCGAGAAGCCGATCGATCGCGAGCTGCTGGACCTGGGACCGCGTCCTCTCACCGTGCTCCGCCGAGACGAAGTAGCTGCCGATGAACAGCGAATAGGCCAACATCGCGCGGGCCTCGACGTCATCCTCGTCGGCGCAGAACTGCCGGAAGAGGGAGCGCAGGTACGCCATGCGCCGATCGTCTACCCGGTGCACTCGCTTGGCGACATCACGGTCTCGGCGCGACCAGTCCCGCAGCGCCAGCTCTACGGCAAACAGTCCTTTGGCCGCAGGAGCCAGCTCGAAGAGGCGGCGCAGCTTGGCCCGCGGGTTGGCGGGCTCGCTATCGACGGCCGCGATGACGTCCTCGGTCCCGGCCCTCTCCCAGGTATCGAGCGTCTCCTCCACCAGCGCCCCCCGATCCTCGAAGTGCCAGTAGAACCCGCCCTTGGACACCCCCAGTTCCTTGGCCAGCACCTCGACCCGCACGGCCTCCGGGCCTCCCGCCGCCAGGGCGCGCGTCGCCGCCTCGACCCAGGCGTCTCGTGGAGTCCGAAGCTTTGCCACCGAGCTATCTATACGGCACCGTATTGACAGATGCAAGCCGGGTGCCTAACATCCATACGATGCCGTACGGATTGCGAGAGAACGGCCGGCTGCCGAACTCGGCGCATGAATCTCGGCCCTGGCGGATTCGCGAGATCGTGCCCGACTTCACGCTCGAGGACGTCTGGGCCCTGCCCGCAGAGGGCGGAGTCGAGGACTTTCCGAAGCTGCTGGAGATGGTGGGTTCGATCAGCCCCGCCAACTCTGATTCCCGCGCCACTCGCTTTCTCTGGGAGCTGCGCGATCGCCTCGGCGAGTGGTTCGGGCTCGGCAGGATCGACGACCCGACCGGCGGCGGCCCGGACACTTCCGCGGGGGAGCTGACGATTCCCGGCACCAGAGAAACCTCGCTGACCGAGCGACTGCCGGAGGACCTGCGCTACACGACCTGGGACGAGGACTTCGGCTCGCTGCCATTCACTCCGCTCTACCGCACTGATGTCGAGGCCGCCGCGGAGGTATCGAACCAGACCGTGCACGGCGTGGCGCACGTCGCCTGGGTCGACCAGGGTGAGGGCCGCTACCAGGGCCAGATGGCCGTCTACGTCAAGCCGCGCGGCCGCTTCGGCCAGGGATACATGGCGCTGATCAAACCGTTCCGCTACTTGATCGTCTACCCGGCGCTGATGCGGCAGTTCGAGCGAGCATGGGATCTGACGGCCGGTCGTCAGGGAGATAAATAGTGCAGATGGACGAGCGAGGTGATCGTCGAGTAGATCAGCTTCGCCATGGTCGCCCAAGACTAGGCCCGGTTATCCCCAGTAGGCCTTACGTCCAGACCCGTTTAGCTTTTTCAAGCTTAGATCGCCGCCACCGACAGGTCCCTTTGAGGACCGAGAGGTCCCCTTTCTCGGCATGGCGATCCCCCAGGCAACACCCAGCGCGTCCAGGCCGAAACACGGGTCCAAGCCGGGGCGGCGCCCCAAGCACTGGCACCTCTGGAAGGACAAGCACCACCGCTGGGTTCCCGACGGCGAGTGCGGCTGGCGGGTGCAGAGCTACATCGTCCGCCACAAGCACAAGCCTCCCCGCCACCACCATCGCGGGCCCGGGCCGCGGCCAGCGGACCGCTGCGCGCCGAAGACGGCCGCCGGCGCCGCTCCCTTTCTCGATCCCGACCCCCGCCCGGCGGGCACCTACCAGGGCCCGTTCGGGCCGGCGCAGGCGACGCGGCTGCTGCAGCGAGCCGGCTTCGGCGCAGTCCCCGGGCAGGCCGAGCAGCTGGCCAGCCTCGGGTTGCTCGGCGCGGTTCAGTCCCTAACCCGACCCAGTGGGGGCGCGACGCTGCACGGGCCGGCGCCGGTGGACGACGACGGCAATCCGATCGCCCCCGCCGACGCCTGGGGGCACGACCACCTCTGGTTCCTCGACCGCATGGTGCGCAGCGACCAGCCCCTGGTCGAGCGGATGGCGCTCGTCTTTCACGACTGGTTCGCGACCTCCAACGCCGGCGTCTCCAAACAGCAGCAGATGATTGATCAATCGAACCTCTTCCGCTCAGCCTGCTTTGGCTCTTTCCTAGATCTGTTCAAGGCGGTCACCGTCGACCCGGCGATGCTGCAGTGGCTGAACGGCGCCGAAAACACCAAGCAGGCGCCGAACGAGAACTACGGCCGCGAGATGATGGAGCTGTTCTCGCTCGGGGCCGACCGCGGTGCCTACAGCGAGGACGACATCCGCGAACAGGCGCGGGCGCTGACCGGGTGGTGCTATGACTGGTCGGGCGAGCTCGGCGCCTACAATTTTCGCCTCGATCCCAAACGCCACGACACCGGGATCAAGACGGTGTTCGGCAAGGCGGGCAACTGGGGCTGGGAAGATGCCTGCCGCCTCTGCGTCGAGAATTCCCTCCACCCCTCCTTCTTCGTCGACAAGCTGTGGAGCTACTTCGTCCCGCAGTCACCCTCCAGCAGTGTCAGGGACGGGCTGATGAACACCTACCACGACTCGGGCTGGGCGATCCGGCCGGTGCTCGAGGTGATCCTGACCAGCCCCGACCTCTATGAGGGTCCGCCGATGGTGAAACCGCCGGTCGTCCAACTCGCCGGCATGCTGCGCTCGCTCGGGCGTGGCATCGACACCAACGCCTGGACCTGGCTCTGCGAAGAAGCCGGGCAGATGCTCTTCTGGCCGCCGAACGTCTCCGGCTGGGACGACACCCGCTGGCTCGACACCTCGCGGCTGCGCGCCCGCTGGAACATCGTCGACTACGTGCTCGACCCGATCGCGGCGGACGCCTGGAATGGGAGCTACAGCGCCACCGAGACCGCCGACGAAGCACTGGCCCGGGCGACGGCCGCCTGGGGCTCCCCAGCGCTGCGCGACGAACACCGGACAGAGCTGCTCGACTTCGCCCAGCGCTGCGAGAAACTCGCGATCGCCGAATGGCAGCAGGGCCCCTACCGAGCGATGCGGCAGAACGCCCTATTGCAGCTGATCGGCGTCAGCCCGGACCTGATCCTGCAATGAGGGGAAGCTGACTGTGCACAACTGCTGCAACAACTACACGCGCTCGCAGCTGCTGCGTTCCGCCGCGGCCGAAGCCGGCAAGGGCCTGCCGATGATCGAGGCGGGCATGCCCGAGCCCGCCGGGACGGGCCTCTCGCGGCGCACCTTCCTCTCCTGGAGCGCCGGCCTGGCGATGGCCGTCTACGGCGCCTCGAAGATCCCGCTCGCCGCCTTCGAAGAGGGCATCGCCCAAGCGGCGCAAACCGACAAAATCCTCGTCTCGATCTTCTTCGACGGCGGCATCGACGCGCTCAGCGTGTTGGCGCCGACCGGCGACCCGCGCTACTCGCAGCTGCGGCCGAACCTGGCGCTCGCTCCCGACGCGGGGACGGAATTCAGCGAGGACTCGCGGCTGCGCTGGCATCCCTCCGCCGCCGGACTGGCCACTCTGCACGAAGAGGAAAAGGTCAGCGCCTTCCCGGCGATCGGCTATGACCATCCCGATCAGTCGCACTTCACCTCGCGTCATTACTACGAGATTGGCGAGCTCGACGTCGGCTTTCACACCGGCTGGCTGGGCCGCTACCTCGATGACGTCGGCGCTGACGACAACCCGCTGCAGGGGCTCTCGATGGACGGCTCGCTCTCGCCGATGATCGCCACCGCGAACCGCCCGGTGGCGGCGATCGACAGCGTCGACGGCTACGACCTCTGGTCGCCTGTCAGCCAGCCGATCTCCGACGAGATGTACAAGAGCTTCGCCCGCTTCGGCTCGCTGCCCTCGGACTCGCCGGCCCTGACCCAGGTGCGCCGCGCCACGACCCAGACCGACAAGCTGCGCACCGATCTGGGTGGGATCGGCGACTTCACCAGTCTCGTCACCTACCCCCAGACGAACTTCGCCCACAAGCTCGCCGGGCTCGCCGCCTTCATCGAAGCGGGCCTGCCGATGCGGGTGGTGACGATCCGCGCCTCGGGCGGCTACGACACCCACGCCGATGAGGCCGAAGACCTCTCGCGCGGCCTGCTCGAGACCTGCGAGGGAGTGCTCGCCTTCCAGCGCGACCTCGAAGCGCGCGGCCTCGACGACCGGGTCATGGTGGAGATGTGGAGCGAGTTTGGTCGCCGGCCGGAGGAGAACGCCTCGCTCGGCACCGACCACGGCGCCGCTGGTTGCGCCTTCGTCGTCGGCTCCAAAGCCAAAGGGGAAATGGTCGGTGAGTTCCCCGGCCTGGCGCAGCTCGACCCCAACGAAAACGTCCGCGTGACCAGCGACTTCCGCGCGATGTACTGCTCATTGCTGGAGCAGTGGCTGGGACACGACGCCGCGTCGATCATCCCGGGGGCCTCTTCCTTCGAACGGCCGACCCTGGTGAAAGCGTGAGCAGAGCGGCCACGGCGACGATCTGTCTGGGGCTAGTTGGCGCTGTGGCAATGACGACCGGCTCAATCGCCGCCGCCGCGCCGGCGTCGGAAGGCTGTAGCTGGCAGCGGCACTCGAAGCGCGTGGTCAAGCACCTGAAGCGACACGGCCACGTGCAGCGGGTCAGGCGCGTGAAGCACTGGTGGACCTGCGACGACCAGCCCGCCGTGTCGGCGCCCCCGGTTGCCCTGCCGGCGCTGCCGCCGCCGGCCGCCGAAACCCCTCCGGCAGAAGAACCGAAACCGGAAGGCCCCGTCTCCCACCTCGGCGTCAAGGCCGCCGAGTGGAGCTACATCCTTTCCCGCCCCGAAGTGGACGCCGGTGAAGTGATCGTCGAGCTCAACAACCAGGGCGAAGACAACCACAACCTCAAACTCCAGCGCGAAGGCAGCGGGGAACCGCCGCTGGCCGTTCCGGAAGCAGCTCCTGAAGAACACACGAGCGCCCACTTCACCCTCTCTCCCGGCACCTACCGCCTCTACTGCAGCCTGTTCGAACACGACGAAAAAGGCATGCACGCGACGCTAGTCGTCGACGCCGGCTAGTTCGATTCTCTAGGCGGCCTGCGCCTGCGCTTGCTCGATCGCCTCGGCGTAGACGCCGTGGCGGGTACTTGACGGCGGGCGGATGGAGATCCCGTAGGCCTCCACCATCGCCATTGCCAGGGCCCGCTTGAAGGTCTGGCCGTGCCAGGCATGAGGCTCGGCGGCGCGGCCCACGTGCAGGTGGACCAGCTCGTGAAGGAGCGTCTCCTTGATGTCACCGGGACGAATTCCGGGGTAGGCCGTGACCGAGAGGCGGAACTCGGTGGGGACGGCGAAGCCGAGACAGTTTGGGCGCTTGCCGGCGCGCCGGACCTTGAGCTCGGGCCTCCGGGTCGCCAGCGTCCCGGCGGCGAAGACCGGAAGCGCGCGCAGACGTTCGAGCTCCTGGTCCAGCGCCACGCCCGCAACCAGATAGTAGGAGCGACTGCGCCGCGTAGGGGCGCCGGTGCGCGGTGCGGGAGCCGGCTCTCTGCGGCCGCTCTTAGTCGCCCTGCGGAGGAACTTGGTCACCATTAGAGAGAGTCTTCAGCTGGCCACGGACGGCAGCGGCGACGAGAAGGGCGATACCTGATCAGGTATCATATCCATATGGATTCCCCAAACATGCTCGTGCGCGAGCTGCGCCTCGGCGCCGGCCTCTCTCAGCGCGCCCTTGCGCGGCGGGCCGGTACGTCACAGCCGGCCATCGCCCGCTACGAGGGGGGCGCTGCGACGCCCTCCTGGGAGACGCTACAGCGGCTCGCGATGGCGTGTGGTCGGCGAGTGAGCATCAGCGCCGGGGCGATGCCCGACCCACACGACGTCGAGCTGGCCGAGCTCCTCCTCCGACTCACGCCAGAGGAGCGCCTCCAGGCTCTTCGGCGCTACGCCCATCTACATGAGCTTGCCCAGGTGTGACCGAACTCGACCCCGAGAGGCTGCTTCGTTCGCTTGTCGACCACGAGGTCGAGTTCTGCGTCATCGGGGCCGTTGCGGCGTGGCTGCAAGGCAACCCGACGGTCACGCTCGACCTCGACGTGATGCCGAGGCGGGAGCTCGATAACGCCGAACGCCTCGCCGCGGCCCTCAACGCCCTCGGCACCCGCTCGTCGGGCGGAGACGGTAAGGCCAAGTTGGAAGGCGCAGACTTCCGCGGGTGGCAGTCCCAGCGTTTCGACACCGAGGCAGGGCCGCTGGATGTCGTTCCGCACGCCACGGCGATCGGTGGGTTCGAGGATGTCGAGACGATCGAGCTGGCGCTCGGCGAGATCTCCGTTCGCGTAATCACGATCGACGAGGTAATCGCTTCCAAGGAGGAGCTCGGGCGGCCCAAGGACACCGCCGCCCTCCCAGCCCTCTATGCGACGCGCGAGGCGCTCCGCAAGAAGTCAGGCAACGCGGCTCAACGAGCGTCGCTGGGAAGCCGCTCCGGGAAGCGCGGCAGGCCGTCGTCCGGCACCGGCGCCCAGGGCGGCGCGTAGGCCGCGAACTGGTGGAAGCCAGGGCGGATGCCGGGATCCTCGTCCAGGGCGCCCATGCGAACCGCGATCAGGTCAGGGTTCTCGGAGTTGATGGTGCATAGCTGGCTACCGCACTCGGAGCAGAAGGACTTGATCCAGCCGCCGTCTTCCGGGTCCCAGGAGCGGACGAGGTCCTCGCCGGAAACAACGCGATAGGAGCTTGGAGCGGCCAGCGCAGTGACCGACACGCCCGTCCCGGTGCGGCGCTGGCAACGCTTGCAATGGCAGTAGAGGGCGCCGAGCAGAGGCTCGGAGACCTCGAAGCGCACCTGCTCGCACAGGCACCCTCCGGTCAGGGGAAGCTCTGGGTCGGCCATCCTCTCAGCCTACCCCCGGTGGCCCCACGGCCATCACCAGACCGCGTCGTGCTGCTCCATCACGCCGAATCCCTCGGACAGCTCGATGCCGCCGAGCGAGCCGCGGAAATCGCCGAAGAGATGCCGATAGCTCGAGCGGATGAGGAGGAAGTTATCGCTGCGGCTGCGCTCGGAGCCTGGTGTGAAGCTGAGCAGACCGCCGTCGGCGAACTCCACCCCGGTCACACCCTTGAAGGAGACCGGGGCCGGCTCGGCCGGCTCGCCGTCGGTCCATATCGCCCGCTCGCTGTTCGCGGGCGGGTCGTTGATCCCCTCGACCAGGTTCCAGGCGACCGCTCTGCCGTCCACCGAGCGGCCGATCCCCGCCGACCAGTGCCAGCTGGTGTGTCGCTTCTGGTAGCCGGCAGATTGATCGTCCATGCCTAGACCATCGACCTCCCAGCGCCTGCCCCCGGCCTCGATCGTTCCCCGGATCGGCACCCCGGAGCGCTTGCGGGTCCAGCCCCAGCCCGAGCCGCTGGGACAGATCGACTCGATCGGGTTGGAATCGCCGAGCAGCAAGCTCGCCCGCACCTCGCGGGCCTCGATCTCGATCCTCGGGCCGTCCATACGGACCTCGGCGCTTCCCGGCCGCAGCCTCGTGTTGGCGTAGCTGCGGTTGTCCTCGCGATCCCAGAGCGCCCAAAAGCACTGGCTCAGTGGCCCGACCTGAGCCCGGGCGGCGCAGAGCATCAGCTCGGGCCCGTAGAAGCCGACGTAACGCCAGCGCTTACGAGTCTGCCCCCTGCTGCGCAAAGACATCTGGGCCGGGGGAAGCGACAGATCGGGGCGGTCGTCGCCGGGCCCACGCCAGGGAAGCTGCGCGTCGAGGCTCACGGGGCGAAGCTACCAGCAACGTTCGCGACCGAGGCGTAGCTCTACTGCGTGACCAAGGCGACAGAGAAGCCGTCGTAGCCCTTGACGCTGACCGTCTGGATCGTCGTCGCGGTGACGCGGGGCTCCGCGGCCAAGATCTCGTGCAATTGACGTTGGGCCACGGTCGTGGCGTCGTCGCTGTCGGCTTCGGCGAGAGTGCCGTCGCGGACCACGTTGTCGATGACGATCAGGCTGCCGGGGCGGGAGTGGTCGAGGGACCAGGCGAAGTAGTCGGGACTGTGGATCTTGTCGGCGTCGATGAAGGTGAGATCGAACGGGGCGACATCTTCGGCCCCGAGTACCGGCAGCGTGTCCAGAGCCGGCCCCACCCTCAGATCCACGACATCGTCCAAGCCCGCGCGAGAGATGTTCTTGCGGGCCACCTCAGCGTAGTCGGAGTCCGCCTCGAGGGTAATCAGGCGACCGCCGTCCGCCAGCGCCCGGCCCAGCCAGATCGTGCTGTAGCCAGCGAGCGTGCCGAACTCGAGGATCCTCTTCGCTCCCACCGTCCTCGCCAGGAGGTTGAGCAACTGCCCCTGCGGCGGCGAAACCTGGATCGACGGCAGGCCGGCCTCCACGCCGGCGCTCAATGCCGCATCGAGCGCCTCATCGTGGACGGCCAGCAGGCCGCTCACATATTCGTCAACCGCCGACCACTGCTCATGTCCCATGGACGTTGTCTATCAGGGCTCGGCGCCGGGAGGAGCAAACGGCATCGCGACGGCAGCCAGTACAAATTCAGCGATGAAAATCTTGGCCGGGTAGCCTTCGAAACGTGCTTGGCCCTACGCATCGCGTGCTCTCCGAATCGCAGTTGGCAACGCTGGCAAAGCACGGCGAGGAACGGCGCGCCTCGATCGGCGAGACCCTGTTCGACATCGGCGATGAGAGCTATCCCTTCATGGCGATCGTCGAAGGGGAGGCAGCGGTGCTCGATGCCGCCGGGCACGAGATCGTCCGCCACGGCAACTCGGGCTTCCTTGGGGAGATGAACCTGCTCTCCGGGCAGACCGTCTTCCTCACTGCCGTCGCCACCGAGCCAATGCGCTACATCGCGGTCGAGCGCGAGGTGCTGCGGCAGTTGCTCTTCGAGGACGCCTCGCTGTCCGACCTGCTGCTCTCCGCCTTCGCCGAGCGCCGCGAACTGCTCCAGCAACGGGAGGGGATCGGGATCGAAATCATCGGCCCGCGCGAATCGGCTGAGACCCGCCGACTGCTCGACTTTGCCAAACGCCTGCGCCTGCCAAATTCCTGGGTCGACCCAGCCGAAAACGTCGAGGCGGCGGCGCTGGTCGAGCGGTCCGCAGGGGACGAGCTGCCGTTGGTCCGCCTTCCCGGCGGGATCGAGCTGCACCGCCCAAGCAATGGCGAGCTTTCACGCGCGCTGGGGATTGGCCTCGAGCTGCCGCAGCGAGAAGAGGTCGACCTGCTCGTCATTGGCGGCGGACCTGCCGGACTGGGCGCCGCCGTGTACGGAGCCTCCGAGGGACTCGACACGCTGGTTATAGAGAGCACGGTCCTCGGCGGCCAGGCGGGCACGTCGCGGCGGATCGAGAACTACCTCGGCTTCCCGGCCGGTATCAGCGGCACCGAGCTGACCAGCAGGGCGATCGCCCAGGCGCGTAAGTTCCGCGCCCGCACGGCAACCCCCTACCGCGCCCGCGCGCTCGAACCGGGCAACGGGCACCACGTGGTCAAGCTCGAGGACGGCAACGAAGTCATCGCCCGGGCGGTGCTGCTCGCCACCGGTGCCGAATACCGCCGCCTGCCCGTGGACGACCTCGACCGCTACGAGGGGCTCAGCATCTTCTACGCCGCCGGTCCTCCCGAGGCGCAGCTCTGTGGCGCCCAGCGGGTCGGCGTGGTCGGTGGCGGCAACTCGGCTGCGCAGGCCGCCGTCTGGTTGGCGCGCGGCGGCGCGCTGGTCACCCTCCTGCACCGCCGCGCTGACCTCAGCGAGACGATGTCCCAGTACTTGATCGAGGAGCTTGAGCGCTACGGCGTTGCCATCCGCGACCGCAGCGAAATCGCCAGCCTGCAAGGCGAGGACGGAAAGCTCGGCGCCGTAACTCTCACCGACGGAGAGGAGATACCGCTCTCTTTCCTCTTTCTCTTTCTCGGCGCCTCCCCGTGCACCGAGTGGCTCGGCGACACCGTCGCTCGCGACCCCAAGGGGTTCATCCTCACCGGCGCCGAGGCGGGTGCCGAGGGACTACTCGAGACCAGCGTGCCGGGTATCTACGCCGCCGGCGACGTCCGCGCCGGATCGATCAAGCGCTGTGCGACCGCTGTCGGCGAGGGCGCCACCGTGGTCCGCTTCGTCCACGAGCGAATGGAGCGCGAGTAGCGCCACTCCGCCCGCAGCTAAACGGCCAGGAAGACGACGAGGTCGGCGATCGCGAGCACTTTCCTCGGCTGATAGAGGCTGATTAGCACTCATCTGCGCTTCATTCTGATGCCTGCGTGACTGTGAAGGCAGCTCCGCGTAGCCTTATCGATCTTGGACTTGAAGCGAAAAGCGATGCTGCTCGCTTTGGCGGCGGTGGGCGCCACAGCTGCGCTGGGCGCTCCCAGCGCAGCTGGCCAAGCGGTGCCCTGGGGCTACAGCTGCATTCCCGCCTCTACCGATGCGGCGCGGACCAGCGCAACCTGCGGCGCCACTCTCGTCAATGGAGAGGCCGTCGCACCGCCCCACGCACCAACGGCGGTGAAGGAGGCGGTCGCCGCGGCCAACCACATCGCCGGTCGGCCGTATGTATGGGGCGGCGGTCATCGAAGCTGGTGGACCCACGGTTATGACTGCTCTGGCGCGGTCGGCTTCGCCCTACACGGGGCCGGGCTGCTCGACTCGACGATGGTCTCCGGGCAGCTGGCCTACTGGGGGCTGGGCGGACTCGGGCGTTGGATAACCGTCTACGCCAACGACGAGCACGTCTACATGGTGATTGCCGGATTGCGCTTCGACACCCGCGACGATCCACCGGGCATTAGCGGCCCCCGCTGGCACACCGAACGGGTCGACCCGCGCAAGTTCGCCGTGCGGCACCCAATCGGCCTCTGAGCAAGCCGCAGTCAGGCGGCTTCGAGCTGCTTTGCAAGACGCTGCATCGCCTTACCGTTGGTGCGGCGGACGAAGGCGCGGATCATCGGCGGGATCAGCCGTTCTGCTTTCGCCGACTCGAGCCACTCGAGCTCAAACGAGACCTTCGTCCCACCATCGTCCAACGACTCCAGCCGGTAGGTGCCTCGCGTGTGGCGCTTGCCGCCGTTGCCGATGCCCTGCTCGACGATCCGGCTCGGCGGCTCGGCCTCGATCAGCTCGAAGTCGGTCCAGTCCTGGGAGCCGATCGTGTTCGCCCTCGCCTCCGCTTTCGCGCCCACCCCACGCTGCGGACCGGAGAACTTCCAGTCGACCAGCATGTGATCCATGAAGCCCGCGTGGTTGGCGAACAGGTCGAGGAAATCGTAGACCTCGGCAATGGGCTTCGCCACCGCGGTCGAGACGATCACCGGCTTCAGCATCGCCCGATCCTATGCGTGAGCCATATATTCGCTCCCTGATGTCGGACCATCGCGATTTGATCAAGGAGGAGTTCGCGCGCCAGGCGGCGAGTTTCGAGGACCACCTGTACTCGTTCGGCGATCCCCGCGTGCTCGGCTGGATCCTCGACAACGTGCCGCCCGACGGCGCCGAGCTGGTCCTCGATGTGGCCGGAGGGACGGGGCACGTCGCTCGCGCCTACGCTGAGCATGTCCGCTGCGCGACCGTGCTCGACCTGACCGCGGAGATGCTGGCGGTAGGCAAGCGCGAGGTCGACGCGGCGGGAGTCCGCAACGTGCTCTTCCAGCAGGGCGAGGCGGATGCGATGCCCTTCGTCAGCCGCTTCGCCGTGCACCACTTCGCCGACCCCGTCGCGGTGCTGGCCGAGATGGCCCGCGTCTGCCGGCCCGACGGCAGGGTCGCCCTGATGGATCTCGCCGCCGCCGAACCCGAGCACGCCGACGCCTACAACCACCGTGAGCGGCTGCGCGATCCCTCCCACACCCGCGGCCTCACCGTCGAGGAGCTGCGGGCGACGATCAAGGAAGCCGGCCTGGAGATTGCCCATTTCGTCGAACGCGACCAGCCGCTGCCGCTGGAGCGTTGGCTCGACCAGTCCCAACCAGCGGAAGAGGTCCGCACTCAGCTGCGCGAAGAACTCGAAGAAGAGCTTTCAGGCGGAACGCCGACCGGGATGCGCCCGCAGCGCCGCGACGGCGAGCTGTACTTCACCCAGCGCTGGGCGATCGCCGTCGGCCGCCCTGCCGGCGACTAGGGCTTGTCGACCTGAAGGTCGCCGACCACGCCGATGCGGAATCCCAGCCAGGGGTAGGTGAGGTCGTAGAACTTGTTGTATTGCGGCTGCAGACCGACCGCCGATATCCACATCTGGTAAGCGGTGGAGTTGGAGATGCCGCCGTGCAGGCGCCGCCAGACCCGGCCGTCGTTGCGGCCTGAGGGCGGTGGGGTGATCGTGTCGGTCCACTCGACCGCGTTGCCGCCCTGGTCGAGGGTGCCCCAGGGCGAGCGGGTCCGCGCCTGGCCGACGGTGCCAAGACTGCCTTTGTAGAGCTTGGCGTAGGCGGTGGGGTCGATCCCGAAGGGGTTGACGCTCGAGCAGATGCTCGCTTCCACTCCGCCGGGGCACCAGCTCGGTGCCGGCTTTTCTTCGTTGTAGTACGTCGCCAGCGGCTGAGTTGAAGAGTTGGTCACGTCGCCGCTGGTGGGATCGAGCACGCTCGGGGCGGGGACTTGCGATTCGTTGCCGAACACGCCGGGGTTGGTCGGGTACTTCCAGTAGGAGTAGGTGCCGGCGCCGCTCGGGTCATAGTAGGCGGCCTTGATCCACTCGTCCTGGCTGGGGACGACGAAGCCGCGCTTGTGGGCTCGGGTCGCGCCGCTGCGCTTGTGGCTCGCCAGGTCGTACATCCCACGCTCGGTGTTGCGCGAGAGCCGCACCCGGTAGGTGACGAAGGGGAAGCCGTCGTTGACGCCAGCACGCTTGGAGAGCACCTGGCCGTTGTAGAGCGAGTTGACGAAGCGGGCGGCGCGAAGGAAGTTGGCGAAGCCGTAGGGCTTATCCGCCCAGTCCGGATAGCCCACCGAGTAGTGGCGCCCCATGCGAGTGCGGGACGACTCGTCGACCTGGCCGTACTTCGGCCATAGGGCCGGGGTCTGGCTCGGGTCGTATAGATCGTGCTTGTCGCGCCCGGCCGGGTCGACGGTATTGAGGAACTTCACCCACTGGCCGACCGTCACCTCGAGCATGCCGATGCCGTAGCCGTAGCCGACGCCGCCGACGGTCTGGCAGGCCGGTTTCGATTCGGCGGCTTCCGCGCAGGACTTGTAGATGGCGTCGGTGAACGGGACGATTCCCACCGACGGGTTTCCCGGCGCGCCGACCTTGACCGTGGTTACGCCGACGATCGCGCGCTGGGCGCGCTGGGGGGAGGCGTTCGCCACGACCGGCATCGCAAGAGCAATCGCGACTACGGTCGCGAGAGCTAGTGGCCAGTGGTTTGAGCGTCGGGACTTCAAGGCAGCAGCTCTATTCGTCAATGGCCGACGTACGCCTTTATTGACGGTCCTGCCTAAACCAGCAGGCCGAGCAGCAGCAAGACGACCCCGGCGGTTGCGGCGGCGCCACCGGCGCCCAGGAGCCAGCGCCGGCGGGTGATGATCGAAACCGAAGCGAGGACGATCCCGACCTGGAGCCCCACCTCTCCCAACTCGTAGTAGACGTGCTGAATGTTCGCGTGGTCGACATGGTCTTCGTAAGTGTGGATCTCGTCGTTGAGCCGAGCGTCTGCCGGGGCGAGCTCTCGAACGATTCGCGCCTCGTGTCGTTCAGCCACAGCCGCGGCGGCGCGCTGCTGCGAATCCCCGGCGGCGAGAGTTCGCAGCAGCACCGAGTTCCCCTTGGCGATGTCGATTTGCACGCGGTTGCTCTCCAGTCGTGCGGAGGCCTCGGCGCGATGGGTCTCACCGGTAATGACCTCCTTCACCGCCTCGTTGGAGAGGAACACGGAGATGGCGAGGAAGGCCGCCATCAGGGCGACGATCATCGCCACATTGCGTCCGTAGTGCGGCCCGAGATGACCGGGCTCGCCGGTCGCTATCTCGTGCCCCTGCTCGAAGCGCTCATATGATCTGTGGGCCTCCATCGGCGTCGCGGCGAGGCGGCAATCCTCGCAGCGCGCGGGGACGGCTCAGGCTTCGACTGGGACGCCGTTGGCGCTCAATGTCACATCAATGTTGCCCCTAGTCGCGTTCGAGTAGGGGCAGACCTTGTGCGCCGCGCGGACCAGCTCGACCGCGTCCTCGCCCTCTACCGAAGGCAGCGTCACCACCAGCTCGACCGCGATCGTGAAGCTGCGCTCCTCGGCGCTGACCAGCATCACCTTGGAGTCGATCTCGACGTCTCCCACCTCGAGCTTCTTGCGCCGGGCGACAGCGAGCATCGCGTTCTCGAAACAGGCCGCGTAGCCAATTGCGAAGAGCTGCTCGGGGTTGGTCCCGGGCTCCTCCCCGCCCAGCTCCGGCGCGACGCGCAGATCGACCTCCAACACTCCGTCGGAGGTACGGCCGTGGCCGGCCACCCTGCCGCCGGTCACGTGCGCCGCGGCCGTGTAGAGGACCTTCCCCATCGATCCAAGCGTAGTCGCTCTACCCTTCCCGCTCATGGCCAACATCTACAAGCCCGAATTCGAGGACGGCGAGCGGCCGCCGGGCTTTCGATCGAAGCGGGCGCGAATCGGCTACGAGCTCGGTAGTGAGTTGGTCGGCGCGAGCCTCTGGGAATTACCGGCCGGTGAGGCCGCCTACCCGTACCACTTCCACTACGCCGACGAGGAGATCGTGATCGTGCTCTCGGGCCGTCCGAGTCTGCGAACGCCCGAGGGAGTCCGCGAGCTGGAGGAGGGTGAGGTGGTCCACTTCGGGCTCGGCGAGGAGGGAGCGCACCAGATCCTCAACCGCAGCGAGGAGACCGCGACCTTCCTCGCCGTCTCCAGCCACGGCCGGCCCGACGTCGTCGTCTATCCCGACTCCGACAAGATCGGCGTCGGCGAGCGCCTGCCGCGCGGCGGTGGCCTGCGCGGCTTCTTCCGTCGGAGCGACGGGGTCGACTACTTCGAGGGAGAGCGCCCTGAAGAGGAATGACCCGGTGGCGAGCGAGTGGTCACAGCCCGAGCGGGTAGCGGAGTATCTCTCGCGAGAGATACCGCACCGACTGACGGCCGAGGAGATGCTGCTTGAGGCGCTGCCGGCACGGGTCGAGCGCTTCCTCGACCTCGGCACCGGCGACGGTCGCATGCTGGCGCTGGTCCACAGCCGTCACCCGGAGGCGAAGGCAATCGGCATTGACTCTTCCGAACCGATGCTGGCTCGTGCCGCAGAACGATTCGGCGACGACCCGCTGGTTGAGCTTCGCGCCCATGACTTTGGCCAGCCCTTGATCGAGTCCGGACCGCTCGACGCTGTCGTCTCCGGCCTGGCAATCCACCACCTGGAGGACGAGCGCAAGCGCGAGCTCTTCAGCGAGATTCACGCGTTGCTCACGCCCGGAGGTGTCTTTGCCAACCTCGACCTGGTCAGCTCGGCATCACCCCAACTCCATGAGCGCTTCCGCCGCGAGATCGGGCGAACCGAGGACGACCCGACCGATCGCCTCGCCGGGCTTACTGAGCAGCTGCAGTGGCTGCGCGACGTCGCCTTCGCCGAGGTCGAATGCCACTTCAAGTGGCTCGAGCTGGCGCTTGTGGTGGCGGTGAAATGACCGAGCCGTTGGTTGAGCTGCGAACTTGGATAGAGGAGGCGCGGGAGGCCGGGCTGCCACAGCCTGGCGCGGTGGCCTTCATTACTGTCGGCGATGGGGGGCGCCCTTCGGCGCGGATGGTCAACTTGAAGCGGTTAGACCACGGCGCGCTCGTCTTCACCAGCGCCCTCTGGACGCGCAAGGCGAGGGAGATCGAGGCCAATCCGTACGTCGCCCTTCTCTTTCACTGGCCATCTCTGGGTCGACAGGTTCACATCGTCGGCAAGGCCGAGATCGCCGAGCGCGCCCTGGCCGAGGAACTGTTCGACCAGCGCGACCTTCTCCACCAGTTGCAGACCACCGTCTCTCGTCAGGGTGAGCCGATCGAGGACCTCGAGCCTCTGCGAGCCAGGCTCTCGCACCTCGCCGAGGTCCAGGAGACGGCACCAGTCTGCCCTCCGGATTGGGGCGCCCTGCGAGTCCGGCCGCAAGCGATCGAGCTCTGGAGCGAATCCTCCGACCGGATCCACGAGCGGCGCCTCTTCGAGCGCGACGGCGACGGCTGGACCGTAAGGATGCTCTCTCCCTAACTACATATGGCTGAGGACGAAGGTGAGTAGGGCGACGACCAGTCCCCCGAGAATCGACACCGTGATTCGCTGCCACCTGTCAAAACGGTCTTCGAATCGGTCGAATCGGTGTTCGAAGCCATTGAAACGCTCGTCGAAATTCTCGAAGCGAGCGTCAAGGCGCTCGGCCCGGATCTCCTGCCGGCTGAATCGGACTTCGAGCTGATCGAAGCGCTCGGTCGTTTCAGCGCGAAGCGAGCTCACCTCGCTGCGTATTGCTCGCAGGTGGGCGTCAACTCGGTCGAAGCCATCGTCAAGCCGCTCAGCTGCCGCCGCGCACCACGCCTCCCAGGCGCCACCGATCTCGGTCCTCTTCGCCGCCTTCCTCGGCTACAACCCGGTCCAGCACCTGGTCGGATCGGAAGCGCTGGCCGCGATCCCCGCCCATGCGCACGCAGTCCTCACCGGCTCGGATTTCTTCCCTCGCCTGATCTCAGGGCCCTTCCACGACGGTCT
The DNA here is from genome assembly GCA_963703175.1 of uncultured Solirubrobacterales bacterium. GTDB lineage: Bacteria > Actinomycetota > Thermoleophilia > Solirubrobacterales > 70-9 > VRUE01. The sequence goes on along the minus strand of OY969794.1, from coordinate 1,485,139 downwards.
CGAGATCGCCTTCACCTTCGCCATCGTCGCCTGCCTCGTCGCCGCGGCGGCCTCGCTGCTGCGCGGCGGGCGCTATCACCACGCCGAGGAACCAACGGCGAGCGGCCCGATGCCGAGCCTGGAGAAACAGCCCCCCGGGTTACTTCGATAAACGTCCGTTCAGGGTGAGAGGGATGCCGCAAGCCACGCTAGGCTGGCCCCAATTAGATCTTCAATCGGGGAGCCATAGTCAGATGAAACGAGTTGGAAAGTTGTTGTTTGGACCAGGGGCCCTCGTGCTCCTCGCGATCGGCCTGATCGCCGCCCCAGCTGCGGCGGCGTCACCGACGGCGAGCGCCGCGGGCTGTAAAAGCGCCAGCAACATCGAGGCGATCGTCGACGACTCCGGCTCGATGGAAGTCACCGATCCGGACCGCCTCCGGGTGCAGGCGATGAATCTGCTGATCGACACCCTCAACCCGAAGACGCAGCTGGGCGCGGTCGAGTTCGGCTCGGGGATCGATATCCCGGGGATCATCACTGAGCCCCCTGCGGACACGGTCTTCCCGCCGGAGGCAGTCGGGGCTAACGCGAGCGCCATGCGCAGCGCCCTCGACAGCGTGATCAAAGCCGACAACGGAGCCACCGACTACAACGGCGCCTTCGCCAAGTCAGACGCCGATAACCCCGGCGCCGATGCCCGCGTCTTCCTCACCGACGGCGGCCACGACGTCGGTGCCTACAACGAAGCCCATCTGACCCACAAGGTGCCGACCTACGTGATCGGCTTCGGCTCGGGGGTCGGCTCGACCACCGACCAGGCCCGGTTGAAAAAGATCGCCAAAGACACCGGCGGCAAGTACTTCTCGGCCAAAGACACGAACGAGCTGCAGGCTGCGATGAACAGCATCGGCGCTGCGCTCACCTGCCAGACGCCGCCGCAACTGTTCACCGACCTGCTCAAACAGGGCCAGAGCAAATCGCACAGCGTCACCGTCGGCGCCGCGACCAAGACGCTGCAAATCACCCTGACCTGGGCCAGCCCGCTGAACAAATTCAAGCTCAGCGGCTTGCGGCTGGTCGGCAAAGGCGGCCTGCTCGCGGTTGCCTCCGGCAGCCACCCCAAACCGAGCAAACTGAAGGTGGTCAAAACGATCAGCTCGACCTTCGCGATCATCAAAGTCTCGGGCCTGAAGAAAGGCACGCTGCGCTTCAACGTCAAGGCGGCGACGGTTGCCTCCGGCACGCCGAAAGCGACCGTGACGACCCAGGTCGGCCAGAGCACGCACAAGTAGCGCAGGAGCCCGGCCCTAGCAAGGGCCACGAGGTCTACGTTTTGACCCTTTCAGGGACTAAACGTAGACCTCGTCCGCCGGTCTACCCCGCGGCGGGCTCGTAGGTAAGGAGGGCTATGCCGTCGCCTAGGGTCCGTGAGCCGGTCAGACGCCACGACTTCTTCTCGTTAACTTCGCCGAAGAGGCGCTTGCCGGATCCGAGCAGGACCGGGAAGACCATCAGCCGCAGCTCGTCGACCAAGTCGTGCTCGATCAACGCCTGCACCAGTTGGGCGCTGCCAGCGACCAGGATCACGCCATCGACCTCGCGCTTCAATCTCGCGACCTCCTCGGCGACGTCGCCCCGCAGCACGGTCGAGTTGTTCCAGGGCGCATCTTCGAGGGTCGAGGAGACGACGTACTTCGGCATCGTGTTGAGCTTGTCTGCGAACTCGCCCTCTCGGGATGGCCAGGCGTCGGCAAACCCTTCATAGGTCACCCGGCCGAGTAGCTGCACCTCGGCCTCCAAAGTCTCGTCGAGCTTGAACTGGTTGCCCTCATCACCCCGATCGATCTCGAAAGTCCAGCCCGCGTGCTTGTAATCCTCACCTCCGCCGGGAGCCTCGATGATCCCGTCGAGGGAGACAAACTCGGTTACGACGATCTTCCCCACGATGCACCTCCTTTGTTCGCTGATTGGTCTCTACTTACACGACGAACGAGCAATGGCGAAATCGACAAGCGTCCGGTCGTTTGCAGCTCGGCTGCTACGGTGAAGCGGTCGGGTTTGGCCTCAGGGCACCCGAGAGGTTCCGTTTCCTCCGTGCGCTGCTTTCGCGTTTAGGGGTCGCTGGATCTCCCCTAATCGCTCAAAAAGGAGCTCACAAATAATGTCGTTCGCCGATCTCGGCGTATCCAAGTCTGTCGTGCGCGCACTCTCGCAGCGCGGCATCGACCAGCCTTTCCCCGTTCAGCAGATGGTCATCCGCGATGCGCTCGCCGGCCACGATCTGCTCGTCCAGTCCCCCACCGGCTCCGGCAAGACGCTCGCCTTCGGCGTGCCGCTCGCAGACCGGGTCGAGCCGGGGGGCAAACACCTCTCTGCTCTGGTCCTGGCGCCCACCCGCGAGCTGGCGAGCCAGATCGTCGACGAGCTCAAATCCATCACCAAAGCGCGACAGCTGCGCATCGCCGCCGTTTACGGCGGCGTCGGCTTCGGCCCACAGAGCGCCGCAGCGAAGCGCGCCGACATCGTCGTCGCCACTCCAGGCCGACTCGAGGACCTGATCGACCGCGGCACGATCTCGCTCAGAGGGGTCCGCATCCTCGTCCTCGACGAGGCCGACCGCATGCTCGACATGGGGTTCAAGCCGGCAGTCGACCGGATCGTCTCCCAGACCCCGTCAGGACGACAGACGCTCTTCTTCTCGGCGACGCTGGAGGGGGCGACCGGCAAGATTGCCGCCGCCTACACCAGCGAGCCGCGCCGGCACACCAAGGAGGCCAGCAAGGCCGATAAGGCCGATATCGAGCACCGCTTTCTCCACGTCGACTCGCAGAGCGCGAAGCTCGACCGGCTGGTCGAGCATCTGCGCGGCGAGCCCGGCGGCCGCACGCTGGTCTTCGTCCGCACCAAGCGCGGCGCCGACCGCCTGGTCAAGCGCCTGCGCAACCACAAGGTGGAGGCCGTCGCGATGCACGGCGACAAAAGCCAGGGCCAGCGCGAACGCGCCCTCGCTCGCTTCGAGCGAGGTGACGTCGAAGCACTGATCGCGACCGACGTCGCCGCCCGTGGGATCGACGTCGAGGACGTCACACAGGTGGTCAACTTCGACGCGCCCGGCGACCGCGACTCCTACGTACACCGCGTCGGCCGCACCGGCCGCGCGGGGCGGCGCGGCACCGGGATCAGCTATGTCCTCGCTGACCAGGCCGACGAAGTGCGCAAGATGGCCGTTGCTCTCGGCCTCGTCAAAGAGTTCGACCACGGGCGCGGCGATCGCTCCCGGGCCGATGCGCAGCCGCGGTCCCAGGGACAGCGGCAAGGACAGGGACAGCAACGCCGCTCGCGTCGTCGTCGTCGGACCAAGGCGGCACGATGAGCGTCGTCGCGGCTACCGCCCACAAGTGGACCTGCGACCGCTGCGGCGTCTCCGTCAGCCGCATCGATGGGACTCGGGTGGCGCTGCCCGAATCCTGGACCACAGCAACCGACGGTAACTTCTGCCTCGCCTGCAGACGCGAGCGAGCCGGTGAGGCGGCGCTGGACGACGCGCCGGCTGACTGCAGCAACGAGGTACGGGCCAAAGTACGGCGGTCTGGCTTGCTCGAGTTTGAAGTGCGGCGCGCACCCGACCGCGCCGACAACGCGATCGCCAAGGCATGCCATACCTCCGCTTCCGCAGTGGCAACCGCCCGCCAAGCCGTGGGCCGGCGGTAGGGCAGGGGCTTTCGATGGAGGTTGGCATAGCCCTCGCGCTCGTCGCTGCCTTGATGACGAACCTCGCCTCGCTGCTTAAGCACCGGGGGTGTCACCGGGTCGAGCCGGTCCGCTTCCACCAGCCACTGCGTAGCGCCCGCGCCCTCGCCCGCTCGCGCTGGTTCGCCGCCGGCTGGGGGGTTGCTGCCGTTGCCTGGCTGATCCACGTCGCAGCGCTCTCGATGGCGCCGATCTCCATCGTGCAGGCTGTACTCGCCGGGGGCGCGGTGACGGTGGCTGTGCTCTCGCAACGGATCTTCGGCGACCCGGTCGAGCGCCAGCAATGGCTGGCGCTGCTGCTCGGCGGCGCCGGCCTTGCGCTGCTCGCCATCACCTTGCCACAACTGCACGGCAGCCACTCTGAATTCTCGGTCGGAGCCATCCTCGGCTTCGAGGGAGGCCTCGCGCTGCTCGCCAGCGCACTCGCCCTCGGCCACCGATCGCAGCGCCTCGCCGCCCGCCGCGGCGTGTTGCTCGCGGCCCTCGCCGGCACGCTCATCGCCTTCGCTGGGATCGCGATCAAGGGACTGTTTGGCGTCGGTGACGTCTCGATCGCGGTGATCGCCCCCTGGATTGCGCTCACCGTGATCTGCGGAGCGATGGCCCAGTACGCAACCGTCGGCGCCCTGCAGGGCGGACAGGCGGTCGAGACGATCGGCCTAATCGGCCTGGTCGCTAACGCGACCCAGATCGCCGGCGGCGTACTCGTCTTCGGCGATCCACTCTCGGCCAACCCGCTCGGCATCGCCCTGCAAGCGACCGCTTTCGCCATGGTCTGCGCCGCGGCCCTGCTACTGCCTTCACGCAGCGCGGCGCAGTTGGCCCCCGTCGTCTGAACCTGGTCGGGCACCCCTCCGTACATCGGGGCAACCGCGCGGCACCCCACCGCACCCGCGAACCAGGAGGCAGTCCCGTGAACAGAACCCTTCCAGCCATCGCCGTCCTCGTGGCCGGCGCGCTGCTTGTCATCAGCGGCTGTGGTGGCGGCAGCTCGAACTCCAGCTCTGGCGAAGGCGGCGCCTATGGATCGGGCGGTGAAACGACCACCGCGAAGAGCCAGAACGCGAGCAGCAAATCGGGTGGAGGCGGGGTGGTCGCGGTCGCCAAGAGTCCCGAACTGGGCACCGCGATCCTCGTCGACTCTAAAGGCCTCACCCTCTACGACTTCCACAAGGACAAGGGCACCAAGTCGGCCTGCTACGGGGCGTGTGCCAGCACCTGGCCGCCGCTGACCACGAGCGGCGCCGCGCAGGCGATGAAGGGTGCCGAAGCCTCGAAGCTCGGCACGACCAAACGCACTGACGGCACCCTGCAGGTGACCTACGCCGGCCATCCGCTTTACACCTACATCGCCGACACCAAGCCCGGCGAGGCGAAGGGCAACGACTTCAGCTCCTTCGGCGCCCAGTGGTACGCGCTAATGCCGAACGGCGAGGAGGCCGGCGACTAGCCGGGCGCGACTCCGTTTCCCCACTCACACCGTCGGGTAAACCGGCGGTGTGAAGGTCCTCTTTGCGCCAATCGGAATACTCGCCGGCCTCGCGGCGGGCTTCGCCGCCCAGAAGGGCTTTGAGCGAATCTGGGCGGCCTTCGACGACGAGGACCCGCCGGAGCCGGAGGACCGTGAGGTCTCCTACCTGAAGCTGGTCGCGGCGCTCGCCCTCGAGGGCGCGATCTTCCGCCTGGTCAAAGGGATGACCGATCGCGGCGCCCGTACCGGCTTCGCCTCGCTGACCGGCATCTGGCCGGGCGAGTAGCTCAGGAGCACCGAAAGATTGCGGCAGCTCGCAGGGCAGCGTATGTCGGTTCCACGACCTCCCCGTTTAACCGAACCAGGCCTGAGCGCCTGAGCGCTTGAAGGGTGTCAAGGATCGCAACGCGGTCTGTCTCGCTCGCGCTTTCCTCCATCCTCACGACCAGCTCCTCGGATGTCAGGTGGTCCGGGTGCAAAATGATGATCTCCGAGAGAAGCGCATGTTCGAACCACAGATCCTGCTCCTTTGGCGATTTGCTACTCGAGCTCATCGGCCATCATCCAAATTGCAGCCCTTCAATCGATAGGGCACGTCGAAGGCATCCCCTCCGGGGCGCTTTTCGCGCTCGCCCGCCTCGACACGCTCTACGACGCCGAGAGCTTCGAGGGCGCTCAGATGATGCGCCGCCTCCCACATGGTCACCTCGCCGTCAAGTACATCGACAAGCTGGATGGCCGAGAGCGGTTCGCCGACTCTCCGCAGCGCTTCAAGTATCGGTACCCGGATTGGGTGCACCCCCCTCTCGGGAATGTTGGACCAAAACCTCTCGTGGTCGTCGCTCAATGGTGCCTCCTCTGAATCCAGGCATTGGTGACCTCTCTGGCTGAGATGCGCTGGACATCTCCTGCCATCCGTGGCCGCAACCTAGGCCGGTTAGACCTAAGCGATCAATTTCTCATTGAGCATCGAAAGTGAGTCAAATGGCTCGAACGCCTCCGAGTGGAGAAGCGAGCATGACAACGTACTCTTGGGCTGCGTTGTGAAAAGAGCCACGCAACCGGTTGCTCCTTTTCCGGTCGGCGTTCCCGTGCAGAGCAGTCCCCAACCAGCCTCAAGGAAAGGACTCCCTGCTTCGGAAGATGGTCGGCGAACCCGCAGCACTACGCGAAATATGGCTTTACTCAGTTGTGGGTCGAGCAGAGGATGGGCCGAGCCCGGCGGGTCACTAACCGGACCGGGCCATCCAACCGAGACGTTCTGCGCTAGCCGTACTTGTTGATGGAAATGACGGGCAGCGTTGCCTTACTTGCTGCGAGCTTCATGTCCTCACCTCCCATTCAGAATGCCGTAAAATTATTTGAGCAATACTAGCTCAAGAAGCATTTGGGAACGCAAACGGTTCGGTCTGGAAAAACTCCTAGACTCTGCTCAGTTTTCCAGGCAGTTATCTGATTTCCAGACAATGAAATTCTGAAGGAGTCGCATGGTCCCCAAGCAAGCAATTGGCATCACTCCGCGGGAGCGACTGCGGCGCCTAGCAGGAGTATTCGCCGTTGAACTCCGGCTGCGAATAGTGACGGCTTCGTATAAGCGGCCGATGAGCTCGAAGCTGTTCCACGAGCAGTTCGGCGGTGGATCTGTCTCCCGCGTCAATCGGAACTTCGAAAGACTTGCGGAGTCAGCTTGGCTGAGGCACGTGTTCAGCAAGGGGCCGGGAGGGGCGAGACGTGGCGGCGTGGAGCACTTTTTTCGCTCGACGGAACTGCCGTACTTCGATGACGCATCATGGGCCTTGGTGCCGCATTCGATGCGAGTCGCGTGTAGCTGGAGCCTGTTCCAACGGATAGCGAAGAGACTCCGGCAATCGTTGGAGATGGCACCCGAGAAGCCGCAGGCGGGGCGCGACCTTGACTGCGCCGAGCTGGTACTCGACGGTGCTGGCTGGGACCGGGTGATCGCAGCAGCCAACGCCGCATTTGTTGCGATCTTTGAGGAGCAGGAAGACTCTCAGACTCGCGCTTCGGATTCTGGAGAGGCGTTGGTTCAAATGGACGTTCTGTTGACCGTCTTCGAATCGCCGCTCGGCTCTGGTCAGGGGGCGATCCCCCTGGTGGAGATCGACAAAGAGCCGCTGATCCCCTTCCTTGAGCGCCTCGCTCCCGTGTTTGCCGACGATGTGTGCCTGCAAATCATCTCGGAGTTGAACCGACGGGCGATGAGCGTGACTCAGTACTACCGCGAGTTCGGCGGGGCTTCCATCGGCGGCATCAGAAGCCGATTCAAGCGACTGGAGAGGGCAGGCTGGCTCAAGAAGGTCGGCTCCGAGACCGGGGGAAAGCGCCGGGGATCGTCGGAGCATTTCTACCTGGCGACCAAGCCGGCGCTGGTCGATGATGAAGCTTGGTCCGAGGCCCCGGAGTCGTTGAGTGGCACCCATCGCTGGGCCATCTTCAGTCGTTTTTGCGACAAGGCTTTGGAGTCACTACGGGCCGATGCCTTTGATGCACGCTTAGATCGGGTCCTCACCCTGTCGTTTCTCGAAGTCGATCGAGAGGGGGCGGCGAATGTCGTCGCTCAGCTCGATGCATTTGCCCGCGTCCTTGTGGAGGAACAGGAGCGGGTAGGAATCCACGAGCATGAGCCGCGCAAGGCGGATTCAGTCGCGATTACGGTAGGTCTTGCGGCATTCGAAACGCCTCCCGAGCTTGCGAAGGAACCCTAGAGGGGCGGGCGTCCCGAGAAATGCCAACAGACCCCTCACTAGGAGTGAGGTTGATCGGCGGCCAGATTGACGAGAGCGACTGCATCCACATCGAGCAGCAGCCAGATTCCCAAGGGCAATCCAGGTCAGGTTCTGCTCGCCCCGCTCAATTCGACTGATCGAGACGCGATGAAAGCCCGTCTCGTGCGCGAGATCTATGTTACGCGAGGTCTCTCCTCTTACCTGACCGGCAGCTGGTCGGGCGAGGAAGGCTCCCCTTCCCGATGACAGATCACCTTAGGTCGGTCATCGAGTAGCCCCGCCTGGCGTATCTTCGTTCTATGGCGTCTTCTTGGCCCGCTGCTTCCTATGACGACTGGGCCGCAACCTGCGACACGCTTCATGCCCACACCCAGGTGCTGGGCAAGCTGGCGGCTGAGCTCGCTCCGGCGGAGCCACAGCTCCAGCACGCTGCGCTGCGGCTGACCGCGCGCGGCTGGGAGACGGCGCCGCTACCGGCGCCGGACGGATCTGGCGCGCTAGTGGTGGCGCTGGACCTGCGCACGCACGAGGCCATCGCCGAGCACAGCGACGGGAGAGCATCGCGACTACCACTGATGCCGCACCGGCCCGTCGGCGAAGTGACCCGCGAGTTGCTGGCCGCCGTCGCCGAGCTGGCCGGCCCAGTCGAGATCGATCCGACGCCACAGGAGGTCTCCTGGACCGTCCCGCTAGACGCCGACACCGAACACGCCACATATGAGCCCGGCGAGGTGGCGGCCTACTTCGCTGCGGCGAGCCAGGCCGCCCTCGTCCTCGCCGCCTTCCGCGCCCCCTACCGCGGTCGCTCGAGCCCGGTCAACGCCTGGTGGGGCTCCTTTGACCTCGCCGTCAGCCTCTTCTCTGGCCTCCCCGCCGAGCCACCCTCCGATGACTTCATCATGCGCAACGCGGGGAACGCGCAGCAGATCGAGGTGGGCTGGTGGCCTGGCGACGGTCGCTACGGCAAGGCGGCGTTCTACGCCTACGCTCATCCTGCGCCCGACGGCTTCAAGGGCGGCACGCTCGAGCCGGCGACCGCCCGCTGGGATGACGCGCTCGGCGAGTACGTGCTCGACTGGGACGATGTGCGCGCCGCGCCCGACCCGCACGCTTACGCGCTCGAGTTCGCCCGCTCGGCGTTCCGCCACGCCTGCATGGTCTGCGGTTGGGACGAGACGCTGGCGGCAAGCGCCGAGGGCTCGCCTCCCCCCATCGTTTAGGTCAGACTCCCTATCCGGTCCTCAAACATGCCCCAGGGCATCCGAGAAAGGCGACACCAGTGGCGACGATCAGCGAACGCGAGGCAACCCAGATCGAGGCGGCAAACGCCGGCGGCCGCACCCCGGTCGTCTTTATCCACGGGCTCTGGCTGCTTGCAAGCAGTTGGCAGCCCTGGGCCGGGCTCTTCGAGCAGGCGGGTTACGCCCCCGTCCTCGCCGATTGGCCCGGCGACCCGGCAACGGTCGCCGAGGCCCGCGCCAACCCCGAAGCGCTCGCCGGCAATTCGGTCGGCCAGGTCGCCGACCACATGGCGGAGGTGATCGGCGCGCTGAACAAGAAGCCCGCCGTCGTCGGGCACTCCTTCGGCGGGCTGATCGCGCAGAACATCGCCGGGCGCGGGATCTCCGCCGCAGCGGTCGCCGTCGACCCGGCACCGTTCAAAGGTGTGCTGCCGCTGCCGATCGCGGCGCTGCGCGCGACCCTGCCGGTGACGCGCAACCCGCTCAACCGCGGGCGTGCGGTGACCCTCACCCTGGACCAGTTCCGCTACGGCTGGGCCAACGCCGTCGACCCGGAGGAGGCGAAGGCGCTGTACGAGGAGTTCCACGTCGCCGCCCCGGGGCTGCCGATCTTCCAGGCGGCGCTGGCGAACCTCAACCCCGGCGCCGAGACCAGGGTGGACACGAAGAACCCCGACCGCGGCCCACTGCTGCTCTTCACCGGCGAAAAGGACCACGCGGTGCCGCCGGCGATGAGCAACGCCGCTTACAAGAAGCAGCGACACAACGAGGGCGTGACCGAGCTGGCCGAGATGCTCAACCGCGGCCACTCGCTGACGATCGACAGCGGCTGGCGCGAGGTTGCCGACCGCGCGCTGGAGTTCGTCAAACGCTTCGCCTAGGTAATCAGCTTTACTTGAGTATCCTTGGTGGCCGATGGCGGTCACCTTCATCACGCTCGGCCCGACCGGCACCTGCCACGAGCGGGCGGTGCAGCGCTACGCGGACTTCCAGGGGATCGAGGACTACGAGATCGAGCTGATCACCGACTTCTTCGTCGGCCTGGAGATGCTGCGCGAGACCCCGGGCGCCTTTCTCGTCCAGTGCAGCGCCCACCCCAAGGTGCACGAGATCACCGAGAAGTACTGGACCGAGGTCTGGGTCGTCGACACCTTCATCTACCCGACCAAGCACCTGGTGCTGCTCAGCCGGCGCGAGGTCGAGCGGCCGCGCTCGCTCGGGATCGTCCCCGCGACCAAGGGCTACGTCGACCTCTCCCGCTGGGAGGAGGTGATCGACGTAGCCTCGAAGCCGATCGTCGCCGAAGAGCTACTGGAAGGCCGCTACGACTCCGGCCTGACCCACATGGAGCACGTCGAAGACCACGCCGACGAGTTGCGACTCGATCTCGACATCGGCGAAATCGACACCACCTGGGTCGTCTATGGGCGTGAGAAGCGCTTCCAGGGCGAGGTGATTGGGATCCCCTCGGCGGAGCTGTTCCGCCAGCCGCAACCCGCCTGAGCCGGCGCGGCGGTGGCCGCGATGTCACGCCGGGGTGGCTCCAGTCGTCTCCTTGGTAGAGACTTCGACTCGAGCATGTAGACGGGAGGTGGTCCTTCGTGAAGATCGCGGTTGTCGGCGGAACTGGAACGCTGGGCTCGGTCCTGACCGGCGAGCTCGCCGGGTCCGGGCATGACGTGGTGGCGCTGAGCCGCAACCCTCGCGCGCTTCCGCCCGGGGCCGAGCATCGGGGCATCGACCTGACCAGCGGGGTGGGGCTCGACGCGGCGCTGGCCGGGATCGAGATCGTCGTCGACGCCTCCAACTCCGGCCCGCGCAACGCCGCCCCGGTCCTAGTCGAGGGGACGGGACGCCTGCTGCGGGCCAGCGCGGCGGCGGGCGTGAGCCACTACGTGGGCGTCTCGATCGTCGGCTGCGATCGGGTGCCGACCGCCTACTACAACGTCAAGGTGGAGCAGGAGAAGACGATCGCCGCCGGGCAGGTGCCCTGGAGCCTCCTGCGAGCGACGCAGTTCCACACGCTGATCGCCTGGGCCTTCGGGCGAATGGGTCGCCTCGGCGTGGCCCCGACCGGCCCCGCGAGGCTGCAGCCGGTCGACGTCGGCGTGGTCGCGGCGCGGATGGCGGCGGTCGCCGTAACCGAGCCGGCGGGTCGCCTCGGCGACGTCGCCGGGCCCGAGGTGCTGACGCTGAGCGAGCTTGCCCGGACCTGGCGCCACGCCGGCCACCGCGCCCTTCCCCTGCGGATCCCGCTGCCGCGGCGCATCGGCCGACCGCTCAGGGAAGGTGCGCTCACCGATCCTGGAGCCGCCGCGGGCGGCGCCACCTTCGCGGAGTGGCTCAAGCGTGAGTGAGCTCGCCACCGACTTCGAGCGGCTGCGCCCCCACCTGCTGCGGGTCGCCTACGGCACGCTCGGCAGCCTCGCCGAAGCCGAAGACGTCGTCCAGGATGCCTGGCTGCGGCTGCAGCGGGTCGACGACGAGGAGATCGAGGACCTGCGCGCCTGGTTGACAACCGTCGTCGCCCGTCTCTCCCTCGACGCGCTCAAGGCGGCGCGGCGCCAGCGCGAAGAGTACGTTGGCCAGTGGCTGCCGGAGCCGATCGTCGAGGGCTTTGACGATGGGGACCCGGCCGAGCGCGTCACCCTCGACGAGTCGGTCGCGACCGCGCTGCTGGTCGTGCTCGAGCGACTCTCGCCTGCCGAGCGCACGGCCTACCTACTGCACGACGTCTTCGGCCTTCCCTTCGACCAGGTCGGCGAGGTGGTCGGCCGCTCGCCGGACGCAGTGCGCCAGCTCGCCAGCCGCGCCCGGCGCCACGTGAAGGCGGGCAGCCCGCGCTTCCCCGCCTCCGCCGAGGAGCACCAGCGAGTCGTCGTCGCTTTCGTCGAAGCCTGCGGCAAGGGTGATCTGGAGGCCTTGATGGAGGTGCTCGACCCCGACGTCGTCTTCCGCTCGGACGGCGGCGGCCAGGTGCCGTCGGCGCGCTTCCCCTTGGAGGGCGCCGAGCGCGTCGCCCGCGCCCTGCTCTCACTTGAACGCAAGCGACAGAGCGTCGGTCACCAGATGCGCGGCGCAGCGGGGATGATCAACGGTCAGCTCGGGTTCGTCTACTACGAAGGGAAGAATCTCAACGTGCTCTCGTTCACGATCGATGCCGGGCGGATCATCGCCCTCGACGTCGTCCGCAACCCCGACAAGCTGCGACACGTACGGCTGCCCGACTGATGAGATCGCCGAACGCCGCCCGCGCCGCGCTTGTGATCCTGCTGCTCTCGGCCGCCTCAATCGGCATCGTCGCGACGTTCGCGCCGCACGCCTTCTACGGCGACTTCCCCTTCCTCCGCCACTGGGTCGACCTGCTGCCCCCGTATAACGAGCACCTGGTCACCGACGTCGGCGGGCTCTACCTCGGCTTCGCCGTCCTCTTCGCCTGGGCGGCGTTAACCATGCAACCAACCTTGGTGCGAGCCGCCTGCTCGGCCTGGCTGCTCACTGAGGTGCTCCATCTCGGCTTCCACGCGACGCACCTCGATAATTTCGACACCGGCGACGCGATCGGCCAGGTCGCCTCGCTCGCTCTCCTCCTGATCCCAGCGGCGATCGCGCTCTGGGCGGTTCAGGACAAGCCGGCGACGCTGTAGACGTCCCACTCGTCGGGGATGCCCTTAAGGGCATGGCGCCCGGCGAACTCAAACTCGATGCTGGAGCCGACGGCTAGGTCGCGGACGGTGCGTGAGGCGAGCACGGTCCGGGCGTCGGCCAAGGCCGCAATCCGGGCAGCGACGTGGACGGCGATGCCGCCGATGTCGTCGCCGATCAACTCAACCTCGCCGGTGTGCAGGCCTGCCCGCACCTCGATCCCCAATGAAGGCATTTCGTCGGCGATCGCCCGAGCGCATTCAGCGGCACGAGTGGGGCCATCAAAGGTCGCCAGGAAACCGTCGCCGGTCGTCTTGATCTCGCGTCCCTCAAAGCGCCGCAGCTGGGCACGGACCAACTTCTGATGCTGCTCAAGTAGATCGCGCCAGCGACGGTCGCCGAGCTCGGTGGCGAGCCGGGTCGAGTCGACGATGTCGGTGAAAAGCACCGTCGCCAGCACCCGCTGCGTCGCCGGAACGGGACGAACGCCGGTGAGGAACTCCTCGATCGCCTCTAGGGCGGCGTCGCTGTCGCCGACCCAGGGGAAGTGATCCTCACCCTCGAGCTCGGCGTAACGACTGCCATCGATCTGCTCGGCGAGCCAGCGTGCGGCACGGTAGTTGACGGCCCGGTCCCGCCGGCGGTGGAGGATCAGGGCCGGCGCTTGTACCAGCGGCAGGGCGTCGCGCACGTCGGTGTTGAGAAACATCTGGTTCAGCTGCTGGACCCGCATCGGGCTCGCCGCCTGGCGCTCAAAGCGGGCCTGAAACTCGCGCGCGTGAGGGTCGGCCGCCATGCTCGGCGAGAAGACGTCGATCGTCGCCCCCTGTCCCCACATCGGGCCGACCAACTCCTCTTGCGCTTCTTCGACCGCCTCCTTCTCCGGCGCCCAGGGGTAGTCGGGAGCGGCGGTCGAGCGCGCCATCGCCCCCCAGAGGACGAGCGCCGAGGTGCGCTCAGGGTAGGTCGCGGCGAACAGCATGCACATCGTCGCTCCCTCCGACATGCCAAGCAGCGCCGCCCGCTCGGAGCCGGCAGCATCCATTACCGCGCGCACGTCATCCATCCGCTCCTCCAACGTCGGCGCACCGGCGACGGGATCGGAGAGGCCAACGCCGCGCCGGTCGAAGACAAGCACCCGAGCAAAGGAACCAAGTCGGCGTAGAAAATGTGACATCGCCGGGCTTTCCCACATCAGGTCGAGGTGGGAGAGAAAGGGGAAAGCGAGCACCAAGTCCATCTCCCCCTCGCCGTACACCTGGTAGGCGATGCCGATCTCACCGCTGCGCGCGTATCGAGTCTCGGGGGGCATCCCATCGTTCACAGTACGCGCCGCCGCTGTACAGCTCAAGAACTCAGTCCGGTCGGGCGTCAGCTCTCGTCGTTCGCCCTCTTGAGCAGATCACGCAGGGCGCGCTGGTCTGTTGCCGACATCTCCACCAGCCAGGCGGGGGGCTTTTCGACCGCCCGCATCAGACGAGTGCGAACTCGACGACCCTCGGCGGTGAGAGCGATCAGTTTCACCCGGCGGTCCTGCGCGGATGCCGTGCGCGCCGCCAATCCGCGCTCTTCGAGCCCGTCGACAATCCCGGTGACGTTGGAATTGTCACAGTGGAGCACAGTGGCGATCTCACTCATCGTGCGTGGCTCGCCGAGCGCGCGCAGGGTGCCGAACGAGGCGGGCCTCAAGCCGAGCTCGCGCGCAATAGACAAGAAGGGAGGCGGGTATACGAGCTGAGCCAGATGTCCCCAGGCCTCGCCGGCCGGATCGGCCTTTGGCGCAATTTTCGCCTTGCTCTTTTCCCTTGACGCGCCCACCGCGATGCATTCTAATCTCAATCTTGGTAAACCTCAACTATTGATTTTTACCGGCAAACCGCAAAGGCTGGTGTGAGATGAGCGCAAACGCTGGAGAGCGAGCTGGCATCGAAGTCGAGGGGCTAGTGCGCGAGTTCAAGAACGGCCCGCGGGCGGTCGACGGGATCGACCTGCGCGTCGCACCGGGTGAGATCTACGGTTTCCTCGGGCCCAACGGGGCAGGTAAGTCGACCACGGTGCTGATGTTGACCACGTTGCTGCCGCCAACGGCGGGAACGGCGCGGGTCGCCGGCTTCGACATCGTCAAGGAGGGCGGCCGGGTGCGCGGTGCGATCGGCGCCGCACTGCAGGAAGCCGCGCTTGACCCTTTGCTGACCGGGCGCGAGCACATGCGCCTACAGACCGCGCTCCACGGCCTGCCCAAGGCGGAGCGGACCGAGCGCTCCGCCGAATTGCTCGCCCGGGTCGGCCTCTCCGAAGCGGCCGACCGCAGGGTGGGTGAGTACTCGGGCGGGATGAAACGACGGCTCGATCTGGCCCTGGCGTTGGCCCACCGCCCCAGCATCCTCTTCCTAGATGAGCCGACCACCGGCCTCGACATTCAGAGCCGCACCGCACTTTGGGACGAGGTCGCGGGCCTAGCCAAAGAGGGTGTCACCGTCTTCCTCACCACGCAGTATTTGGAGGAGGCCGATGCGCTTGCCAATCGGGTCGGGATCATCGACCACGGCAAGATCGTCGCCGAGGGGACGCCGGCCGAGCTCAAGGCGGAGATCGGTCGGCCGACGGTCGAGGCGGTTCCCCGCGACCCGGGCGACCAGGAGCGCGTCGCACAGGCGCTGCGACCTTTCGGCGAGCAGTGTGGCGCTACGCACCGCGGCGGCGCCTCGGTACTGCTGGAGGGCGGCGAGTCCCAGCTCGCCGATGTCGTCCGCGCGCTTGACGCCGAGGGAATCGCGATCGAGCAACTGCAGCTGCACGCCCCCTCTCTCGACGACGTATTCCTTGCAAAGACGGGTCGCTCGCTCGAGGGCGCTGGCGAGGATGAGGGCGAGGCCGACAGCGAGGAAATGGAGGCGGTGCGGGCGTGAACAAGTCGGCCCTCTCGATCCAGGTCGGCCAGCTGGCCCGCCGCTCGGTACGGCGCACCCTGCGCCAACCGGCGCAGATCGTGCCGGCGCTGATCTTTCCCCTCTTCCTGCTCGCGGTCAATTCGGGCGGGCTCAAGAGCGCGACCAACCTGCCCGGCTTCCCAACCGACTCCTATCTCACCTTCGCTCTCGCCGTGCCCTTCATGCAGGGGGCGCTGTTCTCGGTGATGAACGCCGGCACCGACCTCGCCCGCGACATCGAGACCGGCTTCCTCAACCGCCTCGCGCTGACGCCGCTGCGCGGCGCGGCCCTGCTCAGCGGCCTGCTCGCCGGCGCCTTCGTGCTCGGCCTGATCCAGGCGGCGACCTACCTGATCGTCGGCCTGGTTGCCGGCGCCGAACTCGTCACCGGGTTCCCGGGCGCGCTGGCGATAATCGCGCTCTCGGTCTCGATCACCGTCGCCTTCGGCACGCTCGGGCTCTTCGTCGCCCTGCGCACCGGCTCGGGTGAGGCGGTGCAAAGCCTCTTCCCCGTCTTCTTCGTATTTCTCTTTATCTCCTCGATGGCGCTGCCGCTCGACCTGCTGGAAACCGACTGGTTTCACGCCCTGGCCAGCGCCAACCCGGTCTCCTACCTGCTCGGCGCCTTCCGCTCGCTGCTGATCGAAGGCTGGGACCTGGGCGCCCTGGCGCTCGGCTTCGGCATCGCGGCGACGATCCTTGCGGTCGGCATGTTCGCCGCAGCGGCCGCGCTGAAGACGAGGCTGGTGAGAACGTGACCCGCGACGTCGCACGCGCTGTCGCCTGGCGCAGCATCCACAACTTCCTCTCCAACCCGGCCTTCATGGTGCCGGCGATCGTCTTCCCGCTCTTCTTCTTCGTCGCCTTCGCCGGCGGGCTCTCGGCGATCGCCAACACGCCCGGCTTCGACTTCCCCAGCGGCTACACGGCCTTCCAGTTCGTCTTCGTCCTGCTCCAGTCGGCTGCCTTCGGCGGCGTCTTCACCGGCTTCGCGATCGCCCGCGACTTCGAGATCGGCTTCGCCAACCGCTACCTGCTGGCGGCGCAAAGTCGCGGCGGGATCGTGGTCGGCTACGCGCTGGCGGCGCTGACGCGGGCGTTCGTGACCTGGACGGTGCTGACCGTCGTCGCGCTAGTCGCGGGGATGGAAGTGGGAGGAGCCGGGGTTGAACTCTTCGGCCTCTACGGCCTCGCCGTGCTGGTCAATGTCGCGGCGACGCTCTGGGCGGCGGGCGTGGCGATGCGAGTGCGCTCGATCCAGGGTGGGCCACTGATGCAGTTCCCCACCTTCCTGATCCTCTTCCTCGCCCCCGTCTACGTGCCGCTCTCCCTGCTCAGCGGCTGGATCCACGCCGTTGCCTCAGTCAACCCGATCACCGCTCTGCTCGAGGCCGGCCGCGGCTTCATCTCCGGCGACCCAACCCAAGTCGCCCTAGCCTTTGCGGTCGCAGTCGTCCTCCCCGTCCTCTTCGCCCTCTGGGCCCGCGGGGGACTAAAGCGCGCCGAAGCCGCCGGCTGATGCCTGCACCCGGGCAGAGGGCTACTCAGACCCCCGAACCAAGCCGATCAGATGACCCTCAGGGTCTTTAAATTGGCCCAGTTCGATCGAGTCCATCACTTTCTCAGGGCCCATCACGCGCTCGCCGCCGAGCTCCTCGGCCTTCTGCAGGGCCTCCTCGATGTCGGGCACGGCGATGTAAAAGGTGACGTGGCCCTCGTAGCCATCGGGCCCGGGAGCGATGCCCCCGCCGATGCTCCCCATGTTCGAGGGGTTGTCCTCACCTTTAACGATCCCGTAGTTCATCGGGTTACTCGCGTCGATGTTCCACCCGAACAGATCGGAGTAGTAGCTCTGCAGCTTCCCTCCGTCCTTACCAACGACCTCGAAATGAACGACTGGCTGTCCCATGTCCCTCTCCTTTGTTTGCGAGTGCTCCGCTGGGCGTCATATCGACCCCAAACGGAGCACTCGTCTGATTTCAAGCCTTTAGCCCTCTGAGTAGGCAGGCTCCCGCGCGCCGTGCGCCTCCTCGCCCGCCGCGGCTTCGGCCATCGCCGCCGGATCCGGCATCGGTTCGGAGCGCAGCACGAAGACTGCGATTGCGAGGGCAACCGCCACTAGCCCGGCACCGACCAGATAGGCGAGGTGGAAGCCCGAGTTGAGCGCGGTTGCGTGCGAAGCTCCGTCGGCGAGCAAGCTGTCGGTGCGCCCGGTCGCCAGCGTGGCGAGAACAGCGAGGCCGATCGCGCCGCCGACCTGGGCGCTGGTATTAACCACACCCGAGGCCAGGCCAGCGTCTTCAGGCGTCGCCCCCGACATCGCCAGCGTCATCAGCGACGGGAAAGAGATCCCGATACCGACTCCGATCAAGAGCATCGGCGGCAGGACGTCAGCCAGGTAGCTGCCGTCGACCGGCGTGCGGGCGAAGAGCAGCAGGGCGGTGCCGACCAGCACCATGCCGGGGATCAGCATCGCCCGCGGGCCAAAGCGCATGATCAGCTTTTCCGAGTAGCCGAGCGAGAGCGTGCCCATGACAAGGGTCGCCGGCAGGAAGGCGAGACCGACCTCGAGCGGGTCATAGCCAAGGATCTGCTGTAGGTAGAGAGCGCCGAGGAAGAACATCGAGAACATCCCGGCGACCAGCAGCATCTGCAGCGCGTTGGCTCCGGAGACGTTGCGCGAGCGGAAGAGGCGCAATGGCATCAACGGGTTGGCGATGCGCGCCTGGCGCAAGACAAAGGCCGTCTCCAGGGCTAGTGAGATCCCGCCGAGGACGAGCGTCTGGGTCGATCCCCAGCCGCTTTCGGCGACCTCGAGGATCGTGTACACGCCGAGCATCAGGCCGCTGGTGATCAGTACCGCGCCGAGGATGTCGGCACCCTCTCCAAAGCCGATCCCGGGCCTGTCGGCAATCAGCCGACGCGTCATCAGCGCGGTCGCGATCCCGATCGGCAGGTTGATGAAGAAGATCCAGTGCCAGGCGATCGCCTGGGTCAGCACGCCGCCGACCAAGAGGCCGATCGTGCCGCCGGCGGAGGCGACGAAGCCGTAGACGCCGATCGCTTTCGCCTGCTCGCGCGGCTCCGGGAACATCGTCACGATCATCCCCAGAATCACCGCCGAGGTCAGCGCGCCGCCGACCCCCTGGATAAAGCGCGCCCCGATCAGCATCTCCTGGCTCTGCGAGATCCCGCAGAGCAACGAGGCGGTGGTGAAGATGGCGAGGCCCAAAAGAAAGATGCGGCGCTGGCCGAGCAGATCGCCGAGCCGACCGGCCAGCAACAGGAGGCCGCCGAACGGGACGAGGTAGCCGTTGACGACCCAGGCCAGGTTGCTCTGCGAAAAGCCGAGGTTGTCCTGGATCGAGGGCAGGGCGACGTTGACGATCGTGATGTCGAGGACGATCATCAGCATCCCCGCGCAGAGGACGTAGAGGGCGAGCCAGCGGCTGCTCTCCTCCGCCACTTTCGGCGCTTCCGCGGCTACTGCTCCGTTGGCGCTCATCTCGTTCGCCTCCTCGTCTCTCGGGTTGTCATGGCGGCTACCCTAGCAAAGAGTTCTTAAACACAACTACTTGGTTGCAAATTTGTATCAAATGGTTAAACTGGTGGCATGGCAACGAAGCGCTCATATGGGGAGGCGTGCCGTTTTGCCTTCGCCCTCGACCTTGTCGGCGAGCGCTGGGCCCTGCTCGTCGTACGCGAGCTCTTGCTCGGCCCGAAGCGCTTCACCGACCTACGCGGGGGGCTTCCCCACGCCAGCCCCAACATCCTCTCGGAGCGGTTGCGCGAGCTGGAGCAAGCCGGTGTTGTTCATCGTCGCAAACTGCCGCCGCCGGCGGCCTCGCAGGTCTACGAGCTGACCGCCTGGGGCAGGGAACTGGAGCCGGTGGTAACCCAGCTCGGCGCCTGGGGAGCCCGCTCGCCGATCGCCCCAGAGCACCAGGAGATCAGCGCCAGCTCGATCGTCCTCGCGCTGCGTTCGCTCTTCGACGCGGAGGCCGCCGTCGATCTGGAGGCGAGCTACGAGTTGCGCTTCGGCGAGGAAACCTTCCACGTCGGCATCGCCAGCGGCGAGCTCGACCTGGGACGCGGCGAGGCCGAGGCGCCAGCCGCAGCGATCGAGACCGACCCTGGCACGCTCGCGGCACTGCTCACCGGCCAGCTCCCGCTCGAAGACGCACTCAGCTCAGGCGCAGCAACCATCGAGGGAAGCAAACGAGACGGCCGCCACTTCCTCAAGCTCTTCCCAATGCCCGAGCCGTGCCCGGCAGTCGCAGCTTCCTGACAGGACCCATCCCGGTAGGGGTGAAGCGTCTTGTACTTTTTCGCCGACGCCTTCGGGCGATAGCCGACTAGCGACTCACCGAAAAAGTTAAGCGAAACCCCTACCGGGATGGGTCCTAGGGCCTCAGCTCATTTGGCCACCGGCCCGAGGATCGCCGCCGCTCCGGTCATCCCAGCCAGGTTGGGATGGATCGGCGCCGCCGGGTTGGTCGGCACAACCGGCTCGACCCAGCGCGTCGACGAACCCTTGCAGGCATCGTGGCCGATGCTGGCGTTGTACCAATTGACCAGCGTCGCGCCGTTGGCCGCGGCCTGCGTTGCGAGCATCGCGTTCAGTTCTTTCTCCTTCGCCCGCAGGTAGGGCACGTCGCCGAAGCCGATCGGCATCTGCGGCCAGCAACCGAAGCCCGTCTCCGGGAAGATCGCCGCGTAGTTGACGACGAAGACTTTTGCCCCCGGCGAGCGACTGTGAATGCCCTGCAGAACTGCCGCCACTTTCGACGCCGTCGCCGCGATTCGTTCGGCGATCTGGTCTTTGCCGCCGGAGTCGTATTTGTCTTTGCAGGGCGTGCTGAACGGGTTGACCGTGATGCAGCTGAGGGCGACTTCGGAGAAGCCGATGTTGTTGCCACCGATCGTCAGCGAGACCCTGGTCGTTTCGGCGTCGAGCGAGTTGAACTGCGGCGGGACGGAGCCGAGTTCGGTCGACTGCGATTCGGTCATATCCGCGGTCGTGGCGCCGCTGCAGGTGGCGTCTTTCAAGGATAGGCCGATGGTGGGCGCTGCCAGGTGGGCGTAATTATGGTCCGACTTGAGGCAGCCGAGGGGCGCGATTTGGTTGGGGATGATTGGGCCGGCGGCGTAAGAGTCGCCAAGGGCGACATAATTGGCGGCGTGGGCTGCGCCGGCGAAGACGGCAAGCATCGCCGCCATCGCGACCGCCAAGATCGCGATGCGACGCAGCCGCCGAGGGCTGGGTTGGATCGACTGGTTCATATCCATCTCTCCTTAGTTGGAATGTGGGAAGGGACGAGAGCCGGCTCGCCCTTACCCGTTTTTACCTAAGTTAATCCCGATCAATCGAACGTGCACTGCTACGTGGACGTTTCTGCGATTCCTGGTCGCGGCGGCCGAAGCGATGGCCAGGGGGAACCACCTCGCGCAGCTGGGTGCGCTCCAGCTCGGCGACCGCGGAGACAAGGACGTTGGTCGTGCCTTCGCGGCGCTCCAGTTTTCCCTCAGCGCGGATCAGCGGTGAGGTGCGGACCTCGGCTCGGTGGCGATCGTAGACCGGCGGCGGCACGATCAGGTTGACCGTGCCGCACTCGTCCTCGAGCAGCATGAAGACGATCCCCTTTGCGGTCTCGGGACGCTGGCGGGCGACGACCATTCCTGCCACCTCGACGATCGAACCATCGTCGATCTTCTCCAGGTCGGTGCTGCGCAATAGCTTGTCGTCGAGGCCGTCGCGCATCAGCGCCATCGGGTGCTTGCCGAGCGTCATCCCGGTCGAGCGGTAGTCGGCGATCATCTCCTCCCACGCGCCCAGCGGCTCAAGCGCCGGCGCACCCGGCGTCTCCAAAGGCAGCGCCATCTGCGTCCCCTCCCCATGCCGCACGCTCGTCCCGACGACCCCAACCCCCCAAAGCGCCTCCCGCCTGTCGCCGCCAGACGTGCCGTCGCTTAAGTACCCATATTGGCCTCTAAGCGACGGCACGTCCCCGAGGCTGTCGAGGGCGCCGGCCCAGGCGAGGCGCTCCAGGCTGTCGCAACCCACGCCTGAACGCGAAGCGAGGTCGGCGACCCCGCGGTAGGACCCGCCCCGCTTGCGCTCGACGACCAGGGCCTCCATCTCCTCGGCCCGAACCCCCTTCACGTAGCCAAGCCCGATCCGCACCACAAGCCCCCCACGCACCTCCCCCACCCCCGCCGACGGGCCGATTTCCGGCGATATAGGCCGGTTTTCGGCCCGTCGGCGGGGGTGGCGGGGTGTTTCTACGTGGCAGAGGACTTGGCTGCGGTTGGCGTCGGGGGGCGCCAAGCGGATGCCGCGGCGCTGGGCCTCGTGGGCGAGCGCGTCGGGTGGGTAGAAGCCCATCGGCTGCTCGTTGAGCAGCGCGCAGAGGAACTCCGGCGCGCGGTGGATCCGCAACCAGGCCGACTGGTAGGCGAGCAGGCCAAAGGCGGCCGAGTGCGCCTTGGGGAAGCCGAAACCGGAGAAGCCCCGGATCTGCTGCCAGACCCGCTCCGCCGTCTCGAGCGGGACCTCGTTTGTCCCCACGGCGCCGACGAGGAAACGGTCATGGTGCTCCTCGATCGCCTTCTCGGAGCGCTTGCGGCTCATCGCCCGTCGCAGCCCATCCGCCTCGGAGTGGGTGAAGCCAGCCAGCGCGATCGCCACCTCGAGCACCTGCTCCTGGTAGACGATCGCGCCGAGGGTCTCCTTCAACGCCCGCTCCAGTAGCGGGTGCTCGTAGGGAATCTCGTAGTCGGGGTCCTCGCGCAGCCGCTTGCGCCTCTCTATATAGGGATGGACCGCGCCGCCCTGGATCGGGCCGGGGCGGACCAGCGCCACCTGCACGGTCAGGTCGTCGAGGTTGCGCGGGCAAGTGCGGGGCAGCATCTGCATCTGGGCGCGGCTCTCAATCTGGAAGACGCCGGTCGTCTCCGCGGCGCGGATCGATTCAAAGGTTTCGCGGTCCTCGAAATCGATGCGCGAGAGGTCGAGCCGTTCCCCCCGCGTGCGGTCGAGTTCTTCGACGCAGCCCTCGACCGCCGAGAGCATCCCCAACCCGAGCAGGTCGATCTTGAGGAAACCCGCGTCCGAACAAGAGTCCTTGTCCCACTGGACGATCTGTCGTCCCTCCATCGCCGCCGGCACGACCGGGCAGACGTCGAGCAGAGGCTGGGTTGAGATCACCATGCCGCCGGGATGCTGGGAGGCGTGGCGGGGCAGGCCCATCGCCTCGCCGATCAGCTCGACTAAGACCTGCCAGCCGCGCGAGCCAGCCCGCTCTGAACCGATCGCGGCGGCGACGTCGCGCTCGATCTCGCCGCTTGTCTCGTGGAAGCCGACGGTCTTTGCCACCCGCTCGATCTCTGCCGGCGGCAGCGCCAGCGCCTTGCCAAGGTCGCGCACCGCCCCGCGCGGACGGTAGGTGGGGAAGGCGGCGACCAGGGCGGAGCGGTCGGCACCGTAGCGGTTATGGACTCGCGGAATCAGCTTCTCGCGGATGTCGCGGGGGAAATCGAGGTCGATGTCGGGGGCGACGGTGTCCTCGTTGACTTCCTCGTTGAGGAAGCGGCCGGAGAAGAGGTTCTTCTCGACCGGGTCGATATGGGAGAGGCCGGTCAGATAGCAGACGATCGAGCTGACGCTGGAGCCCCTCCCGCGTCCCGGTGGCAAAACAGATCGCGCTGATCCGGGGCCGCGCACCTCCAGCGCCACCTCACGGGCCAGCTCGAGCAGGTCGCGGTGGAGGAGGAAGAAACCCGAGAGACCGCGGATGCGGATGGTCTGCAACTCCTCCTCGAGCCGAATGTCGGCCTTTGCCCGCTGCGCTGGGTCCGTATAGCGCTCCCCCAACAGGCTCCGACAGATCTCCGCCAGCTCGCGGTCGGCGCCGGGATTCTCGGAGCCGGGGTAGCTGTAGCCCAGATCCGCGGTCAGGTCGAAACGCAGCCACTCGGCGAGGCGCAGGGTCTCGGCGACCGCCTCGGGGTGCTCGGCGAAGCGCTTCGCCATGCCCTCTGGGGAGGCCAGGACGGAGGAGGGGTTGCCGCGGCGCTGCGGCTCGGAAGCCTCCAGCGTCGTCCCCAGCCGCACCGCGACGAGGGCATCTTGCAGGTGAGCGCGGCTACGCGCATGGCAGTGGACATTGCCGGTCGCCACGCAGGCGACACCGAGCTGCTCGGCGAGACCAGTGAGCCAGTGGTTGCGGGCGCGATCGTGTCGCCAGTAGGGACGCTGCAGCTCGATCCGGAAGCGCTCGCGGCCGAAGGCGCCGAGCAGGCGCTGAGCCAGCTTCGTCGCCCCCGCGGAGTCGCCCCGTTCCCAGGCACCGGCAACCGCCCCCTCGCCTGCGCAACCGGAGAGGCAGACCAGGCCCTCGATGTGGGCCTCTACCTGCGCCAGAGTCACCGACGGCTGCCCGGCGCTGCGGCCCGTGCCGTCACGGGTGTGAGCATGGGCTTCGCTCAGCAGCCGACAGAGGTTGCGGTAGCCAGCGACGCTCTCGACCAGAAGGGTGAGATGGGCCTCCCCCACCGTCACCTCCGCGCCGGTGATCGGCCGCAGCCCGAAGCCCTTGCAGGCATGTGCGAACTCCATCGAGCCCCAAACCCCATCGTGGTCGGTGAGGGCGAAGGCCGGATAGCCACGCTCGGCTGCCACGGCAGCCAGCTCCATCGGAGTCGAGGCGCCATCGAGGAAGGAGAAGGCCGAGTGGGCGTGTAGCTCTACATACGGGGCGCTAGCAGCCATCAGGCGCGTTGCCGGTACCAGCGCCCGCTGCTGCTGCGGAAGACGACGGCGTTGCCCCCGTCGACCAGGGCGAGCTCGAAGTAGTGACGCCACAGCCGCCGCAAGGTCCACCAGCGATCCTCCACCAGCCACTCCTCGCGCACCGCCGCCACCGCAACCCCCTCGACCGCTCGCGGCACGCCTTCGGAGTCGACCTCGACCGCCACCCGCCGCGGCGCGTAGAGCCGCCGAAGCCCAGGCGTCATCGTGCCGGCACCGGGAACGGAGTCAGGATGGCGCGGCGCTCGGGAAAGCGCGAAGAGGCGTCGACCGGCAACACCTTGAGCAATGAGTCGGCACCCTGGGCGGCGCGGACCTCGCGCAGGGCGGCGCCGAGGCGATGGCGACGGGTCTCCTCCCCCGGCGCCGATAGCTCTAGCTGCTCGGCGGCGGGCGGGCCGAGGCGGACCGCGCGCAGCGACAGCGAGACGGCGGGCGCCGGCAGCTCCTCCAAGCGAGGCAGGAGCACGGCGCGCAGGGCTCGTGCCGATGAGGTAGGTCGGCCGAGACCCTGCGCGACGCTCCAGCTGCCGCCGCAACCGAGCACGGCGCCGAGGCGTAGCCCCAGCAACGTCCGCCCCGTGCGCCGTGGTGCGGCGAGCAGTCGATCGACCAGCAGCTCCAGCGCCCGCTCCAGCTGGCTGCCGGCCGTCCCTTCGGGAAGATCGATTTCCTCCACCAGCTCCTCCCAGGCGCCGTGGACGGTGGGGACGATCAGCTCGTCCTCGCCGCGGGCGAGGCGCAGGGCGTGCAGCCCCGGGGGGCCAAAGCGATCGACGACATGGTCCGGAGAGAGCCTCGCCAGCTCTCCCAGGGAGCCGATTCCCAGCCGCCTCAGAGCCTCGACCAGGCGGCCGGCCTCACGCTCGGGCACGCCGAGCCGGTCCGTCAAGACCGCAACGGGGAGATCGGAGAGGAAGTTCGTCATGCGAACGTATGTTCGTATAAGAGGAGAAGGAATTCAACCTACGAAAGGTTCCGCCTGCGACCTCGTGCTTCGCCAAATCGGAGAACCGGCGCGTTTACTTTGAAATACTTGCGCTAATCGTGTGCGTGTGGGAGGGTGGCGACGATGCTGGCCCACATCGCAGGCATTCCAGTCGAGGAGACGGCCCTGAGCCTGGCGCCGGTCGCCTTCGTGGCCGGCACCCTGGCCGCCTTGCGCCTGCGACAGCTCGCCAACCTGTTGCCGGTGCACGGGAATCGCGCCGCCCGCCGCGAGGGCGCGAGGGGCTTGCAGTGAGCACCGGTGCTCCTAGCGGTCAGCAGCCGGCCGCACCGGTTCGCTTCCGCCGCAACGCGGATCGGCTCACGGCAGGGCAGCAGAAAACGCTTCGCAAAGCGTTCGCCACCGCCTACACGATTCCCGACGATCGCGGCTACGAGTACTTCGCGGGGATACACGGGCTGCCGCTGCCGATCGGCTGCGAGAACGCCCACGGCACCCCCTACTTCCTGCCCTGGCACCGGGCCTACCTGTACTTCTTCGAGCGGGCACTGCGTGACCGAGCCCCCAACGCGGGGCTGGTCTGGTGGGACTGGCAGACCGGACCGGAGATCACCTCGAAGCTGCCTCAGCCCTACCTGCGAGCAAACGCCGAAGGCAAGCCGAACCCGCTCTACTCGGCCAAGGTCTCGAAACTGGCGCTCGAACAGGGAAAAAAAGGCGGTCTCGTCGTCGGGCCTAAAACCAGGCGCGACACCGCCGGCCAGAGCGGCCTGCCCAGCAGGGAAGAGGTCGAGGACGTCCTCTCCCGGCCCCAGTTCACCGATTTCAACGGGGCACTGGAGCAGCTTCACGGCCGTGTCCATGGATGGGTCGGCGGGCACATGGGTGTGATCCCCTTCGCCGCCTTCGACCCGGTGTTCTGGGCGCACCACACGATGTGCGATCGGCTCTGGCGTGTGTGGCAGCTGCGCCACCCCGGATCGCTTCCTCCGGCCTCGATCCTCGACGAAGCGCTGCCGCCGTTCAGGATGACGGTGCGCCAGACGCTCAGCGTCACGGCGCTCGGCTATGACTACGCCGCCTCGAGCGCGTCGGCCCCAGTGGGAGCACGGCGATGAAGCGCTTTCACTCGCAACCGCTCGACCTGCCCGCCGACCGCGAGGACATCGCCCGGGCCGACCTGGTCTTCTACGGAGTCGACCACTCCGGGCCCACCTACGAGGCGCGGATCTTCCTCGACAACGCCGGCGCGACGGAGAAGACGCCGCGCGACGCCGAGAAGGGCTACGCGGGATCTTTTACCGTCTTCGGACACGGCGGTTGCTTCGGAGCCGAAGGGCATTGCGCCCCCAAAGAACGCTATGTCGACGAGTTCGACCGGCGCCCGCCGCACCCGCTGACGCCGCAGACGATCTCGGTGACGGTCACCGAGGCGCTCTCGCGGGTGACCAAGAAAAGGGTGCGGGTGCACGTGGTCGCAGTCGTTCGCGAATCGAAAGGGGAGGCCGTGGGCGCCTCCGACATAGCCCCCTGCGAGCTGGTCCGACTGGTGACCTACAGCTGAGGATCCGATGTCCGCTCTCGCAATCGGTGACAACGCGGCGATCCTCGAACCGCCCAAGGCAACCCGGGACGAGTTGGCGAAGCTGGAAGCCGGGCTCGACGCGGAGGTCCCGGCGCGGCGCCTCGACCGCAACCTGCTCGTCGCCACCTGGAACGTGCGCGACTTCGGCGGCATGTCGGACACCTGGGAGCGAGGGGCCAAAGACAGCCCGAAACGCAACATGGCCGACGCCCTGGCGATCGCCGCGATTCTCTCCCGCTTCGACGTGGTCGCGGTCCAGGAGGCCCGCTCAAATCTACGGGCGCTGCGCCACGTGCTCAAGGCGCTGGGGCCCGACTGGGGACTGATCCTCACCGACGTCAACACGGCCTCGGCCGGCAACGACGAGCGCCTCGCCTTCCTCTTCGACACGCAGCGGGTGCGACCCTCGGGCCTGGCGGCCGAGCTGGTCATTCCCGAAGAAATCCTGAAAGCCGGCGAGGGCACGCTAAAAGAACAGTTCGTCCGCACGCCCTACGCGGTCAGCTTCATCTCCGGCGGGCAGACCTTCATCCTCGTCACCCTGCACGTCAAATACGGCGACGATGCCGCCGGGCGAACCGACGAGTTGGCCGGAATCGCCGAGTGGCTGGCCGAGTGGGCGAAGCGGACCGCCGAGGACTACAACCAGAACCTGATCTGCCTCGGCGACTTCAACATCGACCGCAAGGACGACCCCAACTTCAAAGCGCTCACCTCGACCGGCCTCGAACCGCCGGCGGAGCTGCAAGGGCTCTCGCGCAGCGTCTCCGACAAGCTCGGCAAGGAGCACTACTACGACCAGATCGCCTGGTTCACCGAGGGCAAACGGACGGCGCTGACGCTCAACTTCGAAAAGGACGCCGGCCACGCCGGCCGCTTCGAGTGGACCAAGCACCTGCTCACCGACTGGGACCCGCAGAAAGCCTCGTGGCACATCTCCGACCACTACCCGCTCTGGGTCGAGTTCGGGATTTAGCCTCGGGACGCTGAGACTGCGTCAGGTCCGGGTGATGACAAGGGCGACCACCGTAGCCCAACCGGCAACCGTCGACGCCCCCAGCGTGAGGACGGCATAGATCAGAATCTTATGGAGGCCGTCGAGCCGGTCGTTGATGCGGTTGAGCTCATGATCGACCTTGTCGAAGCGCCTATTGACCTCGTCGCGAAAGTCGTCCAACCGCTCGTCGGTCCAGCTCTCTCTCATCTTGTACATGGTCTCAGATTCTGAGACAACACGTTGCGCAAGTGGTGCGCGGAAACAAAATCTTCTGGGCTAACTCTGCAACGAAAGCACGCCGGCCAGCTCGTCCTCGAACTCCGGCAGGCGATCGGCTTCGCCGACCGCCATGAGCTTGCCGACCAAAGCCAGCACTCCCGCGGCGAGCACCCAGCTCGTCTCCCACCGCTCGGCGAGAGCCGAGACCATCGCGTCGTGACGCTTCGCTCCCTCGGGGCCGGCGGCGAGGATCTCAACCGTCAACAAACACGCCGAGGGGGGATCCGCGGCGAGCAAGACAAGGGCGGTGCGGATTGCGACTCGCACCCCGCCCTCGGCCGCGCTCTCCACCTCGCACGCCCGATCGATCTCCTCCAGCAGCCGCCCTAACAGCTGCCTGTGGGCGGCGAGCATGCAGTCGTCCTTGCCGCCGAACTGCTTGTAGAAGGTGAGCGAGGAGACGCCGGCGCGCTTCGCCACCTCAGCCACCGAAGCCTGACCGTATCCCCCCTCGGCGCAGACCTCCGCCATCGCCGCAACCAACCGTTCGCGCTGGTTGCGCGCGACGACCTCCGCCGGGATCCCGTGGGACCCCGGCGGAAGACGCCTAGCGGCGCTGTCGCTTGTGCCCCCGCCCGCCACCACATTCAGGCCGCATCACCGGGTTAGCACTGAACCGCTTGCCGTTTTGTCCTTCGAAGACCACGTTGGCCTTATTGGTCGAGCCGCAGAGGTTGCGACTGTTGATGATCAGGCCCTTTTTGGCGCCCTGCATGCGCAAGATGACTTTGGAGAGCGGTGCATCAGGTGAGTCTTCAAGCGTCGCCCTGATCCCTCCATGGGCTGAGTCGATTCTGACCGAGACCTCGATGTCTACAAGGCCGTGCAGGTCAAAGACGAGGTCGGGCAGCTTGTGGTTAGAGGAGCGCAGGTAGACCGGGCCCTGCAGCGGTTCATCAAGCAGCGGGGTCCAGGCTTTGATGTAGCCGTACTGGGATCTCTCTGGACATTGCTTGGCTGCGAACTGCACTCGGGTGCAGATCGTTTTGATGTGGGCTTGGTCGAGGAAAGCCGAACGAGGCAACCTCACGACCAGGCCTTTGATGTTGGCGTCGCCTGCTTTAGGCGTGTAGAGGGCCTCGAGCCCTGGGTGGCCTCCTCTTTTCGTGCCGCCTTTGAGGTTTAAGGCGAGTTTCGGCTTAAAGCCCAAGTTCAGGCAGTTTGCAGCCTGGTAGCGGGTTGAGAGATCTACTGGCACATCATCTGCGGGATTAAAGACGTCCAAGTAGGAGCCAAAGAGCCTTGCTTTGGCGCTGCTCGGATCGCAGCTCGTCGGGTTCAAGGTGAAGTTGGGTCTGTCGACGTAGACCCGCAGATCTCTCAGCTTTAAGACGATGCCCTTGAGGATGTGGGGGATCGGTTCAGAGTTGGCTCCGTCTACTTCCACTTCTGCGGTTTTGGAGTTGAGGTTCAGCGCCAATTGGACGACCACCGTTCCGGCGTCAAAGGGACCGGCCACCGCTGGGGTCACCGAGATCACGCTCAAGGGATCGCCGTGAAAGGGGCCTCCCAAATAGATCTGGCCGCCGACGTAGGTGAGCGCCCCGCCGACTCCCGCTCCGGCCAGGGTGTGGCCGATCAGGCTGTTTTGCGGACAAGAGGGGCTTGCCAGCTCCTGCCTACCGGTCTTTGAGCGGGCGAGCGCTATCGCCGCGTCTGGGCATTTGCTCACTCCCGCCAGCGATCCGAGCTCCCCGGGGGGCAAGATCGAGGAGAACTTGGTCATGTCCTGTTCTCCGTCTTCTCTGATCAGCCGCATGTTGAAGGGAGAAAAGGAGCCGGCGTTGTTGTTGATCGCTCCGCCTTCAAAGCGGGGATTGAAGGGCGGCACGCCCCCCGGTGGGCAGGCGCCGCCGCCTTTGCCTTGGGTGATCTGGAGCTCAGAGGTCACCGTTCTCGGGTTAGTGGGGTCTGAGCGGGGGTAGAGCTTTGCCTCGGTGGTGTAGGTGCCACAGGTTGCGGGGCTGATCAAAGGCGCCCTTTGGCCCTCGCGCAGATGGGCGTTGAAGTGCCCGAGTGGGAACTGGGGGATGTCGTCAAGGGTGACAACGAGCCTTCCCGTCTTTGGATCAGGTTCGATTAGGGCCGGCAGCTTCGCGATCGCCCCCAGGTTGGGGTTCTTGACGACGAAGTAGGAGGCGAGCAGGGAGTCAAAGGGGTTCTCTGCTCCCGGTTGGGTGGTTGCCGGGTCATCTTGGGTGGCCAAGAAGATCGAGCCCTCGAGGCCTTCTGCGACGATCGGCAGGTCGGCGTGCAAGGTGCCTACCTTTGAGGAGTTGGGACAGCCTTCCCCTGGTTTTGAATTCAAGGTCTCCCGTTCGAGGTCTGCTGGCGTGCAGACACCGAGGCCTTCGCCGACCGAGGGGTTGATCGTCACCCCTTCAGGCAAGGTGACAACGGCTTTTTTGGTTTCTGAGTTAGCCAGGCCGTCTTTGCTCTTTAGCCCTTCATCGGAGAAGTCGAGGTTGAAGTCAAGCCCGCTGCCGGTCTCGGCCTGATCGGTTGAGAGCTTCGAATCGACCTTTGGCGCAAAGCCCAGTTTGCCGCAGCCGGTGAAGCCCTGGGGGATCGGCGGTTCTGAGTTGTCGTGGGTGAGGGAGCTGCCTTCATCCCAGATGCCCGGTTCTTCCCAGGAGTCGGCCCGATAGCTGGTGGCGCTCGGGCCGCTGCAGCTGCGTGGCAGGGTCAGGAAAGGCTTTTCTTCGGTTTGGACCGGGCAGGTCACTACCCCTCCGGGTGGGCTGGGAAAGAATCCGGGGAATTCTTCGGCTTCGCGTTCGTTCCCCTCCCCGCAAGCGCCGCGCACTTCGTCGTGCCCCGGATCTGCCGGGTTGCCCCAGAGCTGCAACACCGAGCCAAAGACGGTCGCCACCTGGGGGGTGTTGCCGAGGGTGGCTTCGACGTTGTTCTCACCGCCCTGCTTGACGCCGATGTCGATGACCACCGGCACGAGCAAGACCTTGAAGCCGATCCTCACCACCACCCCAGGCGGGGGCTTTAAGTTATAGACGGAGTTCTGCACCCAAAGGAAGGGCGCCTGGAGCTGGTTTGAGACCAGGCCGACCGCCGTTTTGTCGGGGCAAAGCGAGTCGCCGCCAGGTTGAATCACGGCGAAGTCGCTGACCGAGCAGTAGGGGATCGCGCCGACGTCGCCGGTTAGCCCGGCCATCTGGGTGAAGATCGCGTCCTTTAGCTCGCCGCCGGGGAGCCATTCAAAGAAGGCCGGTTCGGTGTAGTTGAGGCCGAAGGAGGTCGTGAACGCGAAGGGGTGAGAGCCCGCCTGGGTATCGGGGGTTCCGTCTTGGTTGGTGGCGGTGACGTCAAAGTTGTTGAGGCCAAAGGCGCCAGATGCCGTTGGGGCGGCGATCGCGCAGATCAGCAGGGCGGCGGTCGCGGCAATGCTGGCGAGCAGGGCGCTGCGGGAACGGTAGTTGGCGCTTTTATTCATCTTCTCGGTCTCCTTGTCGGCGGGCCAGGCGGCACTCGATTGCTTGGCGGCGTGCCTCATCGCCCCGCCCCCCGCTCAGAGCGCCTACAGCGCGCGGCGCTCTTGCCAAGGCCCTTTGCCTTTCGCTCGAGGCGCTCTGCGCTGCGGCGCAGGCGCTTTGCCTGAGCGCCAGAGGCGGCCTTGCCCGCTTCGCTTCGCAGCTGCTTTGCCGCGCGCGAGAGCTTGGCGGCGCGCTTGGCCGCGCTTGAGCAATCGTGCCTTGGCTTGAGGTCCCCGGCGCCTTTGAAGCCCGCACTTGCCGGAGTCGGGTCATTAGGTGCCGCCGGCGGGCTTTGGCAAGCGTCGCCGAGGCAGGGGGTCGGCTGGGGTGGGGTGGGGAAGCCGCCGCCGATGCGGGCGTCGTAGATGTCGATGCCGCCGGGGTCTTGGGGATCGATGCTGGCGGCGGTTTCAAAGAAGACATCGGAGCCGTTTGGGCTGGCGTCCATGAAGGCAGAGCTCTTCGGGCTTTGCCCGGTCGAGATCAGGCTGAGGCAGCCGGCGGGCTTTTGGCAATCGCCTGAGCCCTGCGCCTCCCACTCATAGACGTCTTGGCGGCCGTTGGTGTCCTCTGGCACCAGCGCGTCAAAGGCGTTAAAGAAGAGTCGGTTGCCGTCGTCGGAGAGGACGTGAGAGGAGTAAGAAGCCTCTTCTTCGGTGGTCAGCCAGGCAGCCGCCCATCTGGCGGGTTCACTGTTGGAGCCTTCGAGCTCGTCGACCACAGTGAAAGGCCTCCGCAGCCGTTGGCCGACCGGCCGGGCGCCGCTCGGGTTGCACGAGGGGCAGCTCAGCCGATCGCTTTCAGCGTCATAGACATAGGCCTCCATGTCGGGTTCGCCGCTGAGCGCGTCGGTGTTGTCATAGCCGCTCAGGCTGCGGATCGACTCGAAGGCGATGTGGCGGCCGTCGGGCGTCACCCTGCTGGCGTGGTAAACCGGCTCGGCCTTGACGACGCTGGACGCACGATTGATATCCAAAGTCGAGAGCGTCGCGATGAAGCTGACCGCGCCTGCGTGGTAGAGGTAGAGGTTGGGTTCGCCGGCGCTGGCGCCGGCGTCGAGCGCTTCATTGGAGGCGAAGTAGATATAGGAGAGGTCTTCGCTGGCGCCCGCCACCCCGTAGGCTTCGTCGGTGATCGTGGTCGTCGTTTCGCTGTCGACGTCGAACTCCTTCAGGCTGGCTTTGCCGATGGTGAGGTCGCCTTCGGAGTAGAGCGCCTTGGAGCCGTCGGCGCTCGCGTTCCACCAGTGGGCGTCGCCGGCGGAGACGGGAACGGTCGTCGCGCCGTCGAGGCGGACGTAGATCCGCCCTTGGCTGAGAATATCTGCAGCCGTCCAGAAGATCCGCGAGCCATCGGCGGAGACGGTGTTGTGACGAGTGGAAGTCTGCCCTTCTGGGTAAAATCCGCCACGCCTCTCTCCGAGGGAGTTGCTTTCTGCCGCGCTGGCGGTGCCGTCCGGCAGGATGCTGACCAGGTGCAGCTCTCCGCCGCTGAAGTCATAGAGCTGTCTGCTGATGCCGCGCGGTTCTGCAGCTGAAGCGTCAGGCGTAAATTTGGCTCGCGCGGCGAAGACCGCGTGGGCGCCGTCGCGTGAGACGCCCTGGATTTCGGCGGCTTCGATCGCCCCGAAGCCGAAGGTGTTGGGGGTGGGCGTGAGCGGGGGATTCACCGTGAGCGTTTCCAGGCTGCCGTCGGTGTTGTCGCGCCGGTAGAGGTTCATGTATGCGGCTTGTGCTTCGGAGGTGAGCGGCGCTTTGTTGAAGTCCTGAAGCCAACCGCTTGAGAGGTCTTCGTTGAAGTACTGGAAGTAGGTGTTGAATTCGATGAAGGGGACGAAGATCGGGTTGAAGATGGTGAGGCTCTGCGGGGGGTTGATCCCATGGGTTATCCAGCCACTTGCCCCACGAGTCGCGAGGTACTGGTTTGAGTAATGGCCGGCTGGCTCATCGCCGAAGGAAAACAGCGAGGAGTAGGTGATTTTGTTGCCGTCTAGCGAAGCCTGGGTAAAGGCCGTGGCGGCGGCGGGGCCCAGGCTGGGCGCGGTGCGAATCTCGCCGCCGTTTTTGTCGATCGGGCTGACCATCTCATAGCCGCGGCAGTCGGGCAGGGTGGCGGCGGGGCCGGTGCGGAAGTCTTGGTTTGGGCAGTCGGTATTCGCCTGCAGGTGAGCGTAGGTCCTGAAGAGGTGGTCTGGCCCTTCGCTGGTGCCGATCGAGTTGGTGGCGATGACCCGGTAGTGGTAGGTGCTGTCGGGCTGCAGGGCGCTGAGGAAGGCGCTCACCGTGTGGTTGGCGTTGTCTGAGCCGATGCCGCTTTGGGTGCTGCTGTTGCCGTAGGCGGTGGTCGGGCCCCATTCGAATTTGTAGGTGGTGGGGAAGCCTTCGGGGTTGATCTGGGCGTTGAGTGAGGCCTCGGTGTAGGTGACCCCGCTTGCCCACTGCCCAATGATCGCCGGCGGGCTCAGGGTTTTGAAGGTCTGGTCTTCCCCGTTTGAGGTCCCTTCGGGGTTCTTGGCGATGAGGCGGAAGTGGTAGGTCGCGCCGAGGGTGAGGCCGCTGATGTCGGCTTTGACCGCGACGGCGGAGGTCCCGGTGCCGATTTCGGCCGGGGTCAGGTCGCAGGCCTGGCTTTGCCCGTAGGCGCTCGTCGTGCCGTATTCGAACTTGCATTCGCTCAGCAGGGCGCCGTCGGGGTTGACCGTGCCGTTGAGCGTGGCGGCGGTCGGCTCGATCGCCGTCGCCGAGCTGGTGGTTACATCGGGGATCGTCGCCAGGGCGCCGGCGAAGACTTCGAGGTTGGCAGTACCCGGGCGCGAGACGTAGATGTCGCCGCTGGCGCGCGCGGCAATGCCCTGGACGGTGCCGCTTGGAAGCGTGAAGCTGGAGACGCTGCTGGCGCTGGCCGCACCGGAGGCGTCGAACTCCTTGACCGTGGCGACGGTCGCGGCGTAGACGTGGCCAGTACCTGGATCGACCGAGAGGGTCGTGTTGGCGTCGGGGGAGACAGTGTATTTGACTTCCCCGGTGCCGCTGTCGAGCTTTGAGATCGGCCCGTTGAATCGGGCGGCGAAGAGAAAGCCCGCGCTCGAGCCTGCGCCGGCGGCGAGGGTGCAGGGGAGGAAGACAGTGCTGAAGTTGGCGGTGTTGTCGGCGTTGACCGGTGGGTTTGCCGCGGGGAGGAACTTGTGGATGCCGCCGGAGTAGTCGCCGACGTAGAGGGCGCCGGTGGGATCGACTGCGACCCCGCAAGCTTCGGAGAAGTTGGTCGCCCCGGCCCCGGTCAGCTGACCCAGGTATTTGCCTTGCGAGGAGAAGATGTTGATCGCGTTCGGCGAGCTCTGGGTGACGTAGATGTCGCCGTCGGTGGCGGTGCCGGAGTTGTCGACGGCGATCTGCGATTCGCTGGCCGAGGCGAAGCCGAGACCGTTCTGGGGAGTCTGGTCGCAGTCGGCGGGCACCGTGGCGCATTCGCCGTTGCCTTTGCCATCGATCGCGTTGGTGCCGAGGCCTGAGAAGTTGGCGGCAGTTCCATCGGGGTTATAGCGCTTGATCGAGGGGGTTCCGCTGGCTTCCATGACCAGCACGTCGCCGCTCGACTGATCGATGGCGATGCCCATGGCGTTGGAGAAGCTCGGCTGGGCGGCGGAGCCGAAGGCTTCCTTGAAGAGGTGGGTTTTGGTGGCGCCGGCCGAAGCGGCGAAGACGAGGGCAGCGAGGACGGCGAGTGGCAGGGCGAGCCGCCTGAGCGCGGGCGCACTACTCCCTGCCGCGCTATGCGAATGCCCACGGGTGGCGGCGGCTCCACGGAAGAAGCGGCCGAGGCGGCTGGCCTGGCGCTGGGTCGATCCCGCGGTCGATGCCTTCTCGTGGCGTCTCACGTAGCTCTCTCCTTGTCCCTTGAGCCCCTCTGCCGGCCGCTTCCCTTTGCGGCCCATGTGGCGAGCTCGGTTATCTGGTCCCTGTACTGCGCGTTCCCTGATGTCGATCTGGTAGTAGCTAGTTCCTAGAAGGTGCTGGCTGTACCGCCGACAGGGCTAGGAAAGCACCCCGCGGAGAGGTTGTCAAGGGAACGTTCCCAAAAGAAAAAGCTGGTTCCTAGATATGTTCCCAGCGCGGATACGCGGGTACCTAACTGCTATGGGCTCGGGCGTCGAGGGCTAGGACTTGGGTCATGCACTCCAAAGCGCCTGGCGAGATAGGCCCGCCCGAGAAGCTGAGGTGCTTCTACACGGCTTGCCGGGCGAGGCGAGTGGCCTCAACCGGCCCCAGGTAGGGCAGGAGGACCAGCTCGGCGCAATCGAGGAGGAGGTCCTCAAGCTGTTCGGCTTCGCCGGCGGCGACCTTGCGGTAGGTGAGGGAGACGAGGGCGCCGATCGTCGAGTCCTCGGTCGAGTCGGGGAGGCGCTCGCCCTCGGGGCGCTCGGTGCGGCCCTGGGCCAGTAGCGGCGCGAGCTCGCTTACCGCCTGGTTGAAGCGGGCCGCCACCGCCGGGCCGGCGCCGCGCGATTCGACCAGGCAAAGCCGGGCCAGGGCGGGCTCGGCAGCTAGGAAGTCGAGCGTGGCCCGGGTGCCGGCGATCGCCCGCTGGGGCCAGCCGTCGACTGGCTCGACCGCCTCGGCGACCAGCTCGTGCAGGTGGTCGAGCACGACCTCGAAGGCGGCGAGGAAGCACTGCTCCTTGCTCTCGAAGTTGACGTAGAAGACACGGCGGCTGACCTTCGCCTGCTTGACGATGTCGGTGAGGGTGACGGCGGCGTAGCCCTTCTCGGCAACCGCGGCAGCGAGGCCGGCGATCAGCCGCTCGCGCTGGTGGTAGGCGACCTGCTCGCGGCTGTAGCCGTGGCGGCCTGCCGGCAGCGGGCCGAGCTCTTCGGCGGGCATCGTCCTGAGCGGAGCGGGCTAGGCGGAGATCGCGTCGGCGACCTCGCCGGCCTCCCGCGCCGCCTCGTCCTCGCCGATGTAGGGGCGCAGGATGAACTCGAGCGTCTCCGGCAGGAGGCCGCGCAGCTTGTCGGCTTCGCCGCCGATCAGTCGCTGGCCGAGCACCCAGACGATGCCGCCGGCAAGCGTCTCCTCGAGGCTCTCCGGCAGCTCCGCCTGGCGCGGATTGAGCTCACGGCCGGGGCGCAGCAGCGGCGCCAATCGTTTCAGCGCCGCCTCGTGCTTGGCTGCCGCCTCGGGGCCGGCGGCCACAGCCTCGACCAGGGCGGCGCGGGCGGCAGCCGGATGGGCGGCGACGTCTTCGAAGAGCACGCCGAGCGCCGCACCGACGCGGTCGGCCCAGGGCCCTTCTTCGCGCTTGTAGGCATCTTCGACCCGACCCACGGTGCGATCGGTGGCCGCGTCGAGCAGCGCCAAGAAGGCGGCCTCCTTGTCGGGGTAGTGCTTGTAGAAGGTCGCGTAGCCGACCTTGGCGCGGCGCACGATCTCCTCCATCGTCGTCTCCTGATACCCCTGCTCGGCGATCAGCTCGGCGGTCGCGGCGAGAATGCGGCGGCGCTGGTCGGCCGCGGCTGCATCGCGACTCACCGGCTCGGGGCCGGGCGGCTGCCGCGAGGCCTTTCCTGGCAGGGCTCGCATCGCTCCAGGATAGCGCCAGTTCCCATTGGTACGAAACAGGTACATGAGTTAGAGAAAGTTCCCAAACATAAGCTATGGTGTCCCGAATGGAAGCACCAGGACCACTGCGCGCGGTTCGCTCGTGGGAGGAGGCTCTGCCGGACCGCAGCTCCGACGGGGACGTGCTCGAGGCGATGCTGTTGACGGCCGGCGAGATGGGCTACGCGAGGGCGACGGTTCGCGAGGTCGCAGAGCGGGCGCGCATCACCCAGGACAGCTTCCATCGCCGCTTCGGCAGCAAGGAAGCGTGCTTTGCGAGGGCCTACGAGGAGGCCACCGAGCGGTTGGCCTCGCAAGTGCGCGACGCCTGCGCCGGCGCCCTTGACTGGCGCGAAAGCTTCCGCACCGGACTGGCCGAGCTGCTGCGTTTCGTTGTCGAGCAACCGCTGCAGGCAAAGGCGCTGCTGCTCGAGGTGAGAGCCGCCCGCGGCGACGCTTGGACGGCGCATCAGCAGCAGGTCGAGCGCCTCATTACCACCCTCGACACCGCCCGCGATGCGCCCGGCGCTCGCCCCGACTCCAACCCGATGACCGCCGGCTTCATCGTCGGCGCGATCGAGGAATCGCTCAGCATCGAGATCGCGGCCGGCCGCGCCGGCGAGGTCGAGTACCTCCTCCCCGACCTGACCCGCCTCGCCTTCCTGCAGCTCTTTGGCGAGGAGTAGCGGCGGGCGGGATACGCTCCCGCCCATGGATCTGCGCTGAGCTGCTAGCGGAGCACAGCCACTTACTGGCCGATCTACGGACTCAGTCGCTTTTGGCGATCTCGGCTGCCTCGGCGCTACCGAGGTAAGGGGTCAAGGTGAACTCGACCAAGTCGGGGAGCAGATCCTCCAGCTCCTCGGTTTTGCCGGCAATGATGCGACGGGAGATCAGCGAGACCATGCCGCCCACCAGTGCTTCCTCGGTGGTCGGAGAGAGGCGTGAGAGGACCTCGGGCGGGCGTCCCTCACGGCCCTCCTGAAAATACGGAACGAAGCTCTGGATCGCCGCGTCGTAGCGCTCGACCACAGCCGGGCCGGCGACCAGGGCCTCGACCATGCAGAGGCGGGCGAGGTTCGGCTCGGCGGCGAGGAATTGCAGCATCGCGTCGATCCCAGCCTTGATCGCCCGCGGCCACTCCTCGGCCTCGTCAAAGGCAGCTGAGACGCGCTCGCGCAGCTCTTTCATCACCGTGTCGTAGGCAGCGACGAAACACTCGTCCTTGCTCGAGAAGTGCTCGTAAAAAGTGCGGCGGGAGACCGCAGCGGCGCGGGTGATGTGGGCGATCGTCGTGCCCGAGTAGCCGTGTTCGGCGATCGCCTCGGCGATACCCGCGATCAGGCGCTCCCGCTGGTTATGAGTGACGAACTCACGGGGCAAGCCGTGCCGCCCGGGAGGCAGTCGCGCCAGCTCAGGCGGATAGTCCTCCGCCCCGTCAGACGGGGGGTCCTCTGGTTTGCCCGCACGCTTCTTGGCCACACCGCGAGCATATCCCTCCGGTGCGGCGGAGTCGCGGTCGAGCTCGGCCATAGCCGCCTCGATACCCAAATACGGCATCACGGCCGCCGACATTAATTGCGGCAGCAAATCGGGCAGCTGCTCGACATCACCACGAACGACGCGCGAGTAGATCTGGCCATAAGCGGAGCCGGCAAGGGCCTCGGCGGTGGTGTGGGGGACGGCTTCGGGGTCCTCCATCTCCTGGCGGCCGGCGTCGATCAGCGAGGCGATGACCCGCATCGTCATGTCGCGGCGGGCGCGAGCGGCGTCACCGGCGGCCAACACCTCGACTCCAAAGGAAGCCCGGCTGGGGTCGTGGCTCAGCCCCTCGATCACCTGGTAAGCGACCGCGCGCAGGCGATCGGGCCACTCTTCGCGGCTCTCGTAGGCCCGCACCATCGTCTCCAAACACTCCTCGTTCAGCTCTTGCCAGGCGGAGAGGAAGCAGTCGTACTTGCCGCGGAAGTGGCGGTCAAAGGCGGGGCGGTCGAGCCCGGCCCGTTCCAGCACCAGCTCGATCGTCGTTTCGCCGTAGCCGCATTCAGAGGCGACCTCGATCAAGGCTTCGACGATTTGTGCGCGCTCGGAGCTGCCGGTCCGATCGCGGGTCTCGGTGTCAAGCACTAGCGCATGAGGCCGCCAGTCCCAGCCTTGGTGGACATGTCCCTCCGAGCTCCCTGACTCGGGCATCTCACGGCAGCCCCCCGGCTAACCGTCGGCTTTGGACGGCGATTCGGCTGCCGTGCGCTTCGCGGCTTCGGCACCGACGTACGGGGTGAGCGAGAACTCGACCAGCTCGGGGAGGAGCTGCTCGATCTCCTCCACCTGTCCCATCACGATGCGCTGGTAAATGATCCAGAAGACGCCCCCGACGATCGTCTCCTCGAGTGTTCCCGGTAGATCCTCGCCCTTCGGCGCGACCTTGCGGCCCATGCGGAAGAGCGGCACGAAAGCTTGGATCGAGCGTTCGTAGCGCTCGACTGCGGCCGGGCCGGCGGAGAGCGCCTCGACGATGCAGGTGCGGGCCAGCGCCGGCTCGGTGGCGACGTAGTGGAGGAAGGCGCCAAGGCCAGCGTTAACCCGGGCGGGCCAGCTGTCGACCCGGCTGGCGGCGTCGACCACGCGGCGCAGGGCCTCTTTAACGGCAAACTCCGAAGCCGCGAGGAAACAGTCTTCCTTAGAGGAGAAGTTCTCGTAAAAAGTGTTGCGAGCGATGCCGGCTCGGCGGACGATGTCGGCCACGGTGACGGCCCGGTAACCCTTCTCGACCGTCTCCTCGGCGAGCGCCGCGATGATGCGAGCGCGCTGGTGCTGAGTGATGAACTCGCGTGGAAGAGGATGCCGTCCTGGGGGCATTCTAGTTGCTTGGGAGACACGCTCAGCCACTAAATTCAGGCTACTCGCAGCCCACCGAGATTCAAGCTGGACGGATTAGCGATATACCGCTACAGTACCGGAGTCCAGACAACCTGTTCCCTGGATCACAAGGAAGGGGTAGCAATGGGGAAGCAGGCCGCAACCAAGGTCCAGGCAGGGGCTGAGGGGACCGGCAGGATCGAGGTAGTCGACACACTACCCCACTCCCCCAAGCTCGAGCTTGTGAATTCTCCCAAGCGCGAAAAGATTCTCGAGGGAATGCTCGAGGCGGTAGGGGCTGAAGGCTACGATGCGACCTCGGTACGCACGGTTCTTGACCGAACGGGCCTTTACCGGCAAGCGTTCTACGACAACTTCGCCGATAAGGACGACTGTTATCTGGCCGCCCTAGAGCTGGGTATCGCGCGGCTCGAAGCGGTGATCGTACGAGGGGCAGCGAGCGAGGAGAGCTGGCGCGGCAAGCTGCGCGGCGGCCTCGGCGCGCTGCTCGACCTGCTCGACGCCGAAGCGGATTTCGGGCGCGGTGTGATCGTCGGCGTCCATTCGGCGGGTCCAGAGGCACTTGCAAGACGTGCCGAAGCGATGAAAAGGGCGGCCGATTTCATCGATCTGGCGCGGCTGGAGACGGACGAATCCGAATCGCCGCCGCAGATAGCCCCAGAGGGCATCGTTGCGGGAATCCACGCGATCGTCCATTCACGGCTCTCCACCGGGGCGTGCGACGGTTTCCGCAGCCTGCTCCCGGAGTTCATGTATTTCGCCGTGCTGCCCTACTTCGGTACCGAGGCGGCAAGTGCCGAGATGCAGGCTGCCCGGGCCTAGCTGCGCGGTGTTGGACAGCTAACCGGTCCTGCCCTACATTGGGTTGTAATGGATTCGCCATCTACTTCGAATCCACAACGACCCCCCGGCCGTGAAGGGTTGCCGCGCGCGTACGAGGTTCGCTCCGAGCGCGAGCGGCTGCTAGAGGCAATGGTGAGGATGGCCGCCGCCAAAGGCTACGAGGCGACGACCGTGGCGGACGTGGTCGAGTTCGCCGGCGTCTCTCGGGAGGCCTTCGATGAGATGTTCGAGAGCAAGGAGGCCTGCTTCCTTGAGGCCTACGACGCGGTCTTCGACGTGCTCGTGGCGCACGTCACGGCGGCCTTTGAGGCGGCCTCGGATGAGCCTTGGCCGGAGCAGATCGCGGCGGGACTGGGTGCACTGGTCGAGCTCTTGGCGATGGAGGCCGACATCGCGCGAATGGCGATGGTCGAGGTAACGGCGGCGGGCGACGACGCGCGCGAGCGCTACCGCGCAATGCTGACCCGCTTCACCCCCTTCATGGAGAAGGGCCGTACCTACTCCGGACAGGGAGAGGCGCTCCCGGCCGACACCGCGCGCTTCGCGATCGGCGGCGCCACCTCGATGATCTTCGACGAGGTCCGCGCCGGGCGCGGCCCAGAGCTGAAGCGGATCCTCCCGGACCTGGTCTTCGCCGTGCTGATGCCTTACCTGGGTCCG
This sequence comes from uncultured Solirubrobacterales bacterium, assembly GCA_963703175.1. GTDB lineage: Bacteria > Actinomycetota > Thermoleophilia > Solirubrobacterales > 70-9 > VRUE01. The sequence goes on along the minus strand of OY969794.1, from coordinate 1,443,286 downwards.
GAAGCGGCCGAAGACGAGATGCGGCGGGTCACACGCAAGGGTGGTTGATTGAGGGACGGTCCGGGTAGGGCCTCCACTTAACTTTTTCGGTGAGGCGCCTGCGGGCATCCGTGAAACGGATTGACGAAAAAGTACAAGACGTTTCGGCCCTACCCGGACCGTCCCGATCAGACGCCTTGCCCGTGACGGCCTTCTCCAGAAGCGAAACGAGATGCGCCCTCGACGGCTATGTGGAGGGTCTGGCGGCCGAGCTGGTGCTCTAGGGCTATGCCCTCTTTGAGCGGGAGGCCGAAGCCTTCTATTGCTGCTCGGCGGTCGGCGAGCATGGTCTCTTGGGGGAAGCTTGCGATTCGCTCGGCTAACTCGAGGGCGCGGTCGAGGTGCTTGCCCGGGTCGACTATCTCGTTGGCTAGGCCGATGCGGTGGGCCTCCTCGGCCTCCACGGGGCGGCCGGTGAGGATCAGCTCTAGGGCACGACCCATGCCAACTACGCGCGGTAGCCGCTGCGTACCGCCGTCGACCAGGGGCACTCCCCAGCGCCGCTCAAAGAGGCCGAAGGTCGACTGCGGCGTGGCGATTCGCAGGTCGCACCAAAGCGCCAGCTCGACCCCGCCGGCCAGGCACCAGCCGTTGACCGCCGCAATCGCCGGCTTGGCCGGCGTGAGGCGGGTGGGACCCATGGGTCCGTCTGGGTGGTCGACGTCGAGGTCCATCGCCTTAAGGTCGGCGCCGGCGCAGAAGGCCTCACCGCCAGCGCCGGTAAGGACGAGGACACGGGCGCCCTCGTCCGCCTCAAAGTCCTTAAGACCCTGCCGGAACGCCTCCGCCGCGGCCGCGTCGATCGCGTTGCGTCGCGCCGGCCGGTCGATCGTCAGCACGGCAGCTGCCCCAACCCGCTCGTAGCGCAGCTCGTCCGTCACGGTGGAGAGGGTATGGGAGCAGGCGGGCTAGTTGTTGGATGGCTCACGGGATTAGCCAACAACGCCGACTCCCAGGTGCGCCCCGGTACGCGGGTCAACGGAGGCAGGCATCCGAATAACCGCCGGCCACGCTAGAGATGCCCTCGGACACCCGGCATGAAAAAGCGACCGGGGACGGCGCCCAAAGCCTGCCCGCGCGTAGCCTTCGCGCTAGAAGCTCTTTGCGCCACCTTCAAGACGGTGTCCCGCTGGCTTCCGCGGGGCCTGTCTTTCCCAGTCGCAAGACCAATTTAGCTCGGCCCTTTGGCGCCGTCCAGAGGTGCTCTGAGGACGTTCCCGCAAAGTCCGGGGAAATCGATACTGTCGCCGCGGGATGAACGACGGGTTGGAGGCTTCGCGACGACGCGCGCGGCGCAACGTGGTGCTGACGGCAGCGATTGCCGGGCTCGGCGGGCTGCTCTTCGGCTACGACACCGGCGTCATCGCCGGCGCGCTGCTCTTCATCAAGGGCGACTTCGACCTCGGCAGCTTCGCCCAGGGACTGGTCGTCGCCGCGGTGCCGATCGGCGCCGTCGCGGGCGCCGCGTTCGCGGGTCCTGCCGCCGACCGTTACGGGCGCCGGCTGATGATTTTGCTGGCGGCCTTCGTCTTCATCGCCGGCGCGCTGGCCAGTGCTGCTGCACCCGGGGTCGAGGTGCTGGTCGGCGCCCGGATCGTGATTGGCGTCGCGATCGGGCTCGCCTCAGCTGCCGCCCCCGTCTATATCTCCGAGGTGGCGCCGCCGGAGAGCCGCGGCCGCCTGGTCAGCTTCTTCCAACTGGCGGTGACGATCGGCATCCTCGTCGCCTACCTGATCGGCCTCGCCTTCGACGGCATCGAAGGCTGGCGCTGGATGCTCGGCCTTGGTGTCGTGCCGGCGCTAGCACTCGCCTTCGGCATGCTGCGGATGCCGCAGAGTCCGCGCTGGCTGGTGATGACCGGCGACGATTTCGCCGCGCGGGCGACGCTGGCGAAGATCCGCGTCGACGATCCCGACACGATCGATCGCGAGATCGAGGAGATCAAAGAGAGCATCGACGAGAAACCTGGGGCCTGGAGCGAGCTGCTGCAGCCGGTGGTCAAAGCGGCGCTGGTGGTCGGCGTCGGGCTGGCGATTCTGCAACAGGTGACCGGCATCAACACGGTCATCTACTACGCGCCGACGATCGTCGAATTTACCGGCGTCAACTCCTCGGCCGGGTCGATCCTCGCTGCGGTCGGCGTCGGCATCATCAACGTCGGCATGACCGTGGTGGCGCTGCGGCTGCTCGACCGGGCCGGGCGGCGCACGCTGCTGATGATCGGCGTCTCCGGCATGTCGATTTCGCTCTTCGCGCTCGGCGCCGCCTTCATCGGCGGCGGTGGCAGCACCCTCTCCTCGATCGTGGCGATCGTCAGCCTGATGACCTACGTCGCCTCTTTCGCGGTCAGCCTTGGGCCGATCTTCTGGCTGCTCAACGCCGAGATATACCCGCTCGCCGTGCGCAGCAAGGCGGCCGGCCTCGGCACGATGGCCAACTGGACCTTCAACTTCATTGTCTCGCTGACCTTCCTGCTGCTGATCGAAGCGCTCGGCCGCAGCGGCGCCTTCTGGCTCTACGGCGGGATCGGCGTCCTCACCCTGATCTTCTGCTGGGCGCTGGTGCCGGAGACGAAGGGCAAGCGGTTGGAGGACATCCAGGCGATCTTTCAGGCGCGTGTGGGGGCGGGTTAGGTGTCCCTCCCCCGAAAGCCGTTGCGCAGCTGATCGCGTACTGGGTGCGGGGCGTGGTCCCAGGAGCTTTCGTGGGAGGGACACCTAACCCGCCTTCCCAGGCCCGCCGGTACTCTCCGCGGATGCGCATAGACGAGATTCTTGCGAGCAAGCGGCCCGTGTTCTCAGTCGAGTTCTTCCCGCCGAAGAGCGAGGAGGCGACCGAGCAGCTCTACGCGACGGCCCGCTCGCTGGCCGAGTTGGAGCCGGACTTCGTCTCGGTCACCTACGGCGCTGGCGGCTCCACCCGCGACGGCACGGTTGAGATCACGCGGGCGCTGAAGGACGGCCTCGGCCTCGAGACGATGGCCCACCTGAGCTGCGTCGGCGAGAGCACCGAAGGGATCGCGGCGACGCTCGACCGGATCGCCGCGGCGGGGATCGAGAACGTCTTCGCCCTGCGCGGTGACCCGCCGCGCGGACAGCCGGACTTCGTCCAGCCCGAGGGCGGCCTGGCCAGCGCCGCCGAGCTCACCGGCTTCATCGCCTCCGACTGGGACTTCACCGTAGGTGGCGCCTGCTTCCCCGAGGTGCACCCCGAGGCCCCCGATCTAGACACCGACCTCGACTACCTGAAGACGAAGGTCGAGGCCGGCGCGTCCTTCCTGATCACCCAGCTCTTCTTCGACAACCAGGTTTACTTCGACTTCGTCAAATCCGCGCGCGAGGTGGGGATCAAGGTGCCGATCCTCGCCGGAATAATCCCCGTCGCCGGCTTTGCCCAGACGAAGCGGATCTGCGAGCTCTGCGACGCCTCGATCCCGCCCCGACTGGAAGCGGCGTTCGCGGCTGCCGATGGCGATGAGACCGCTGAGTTCGAGCTCGGTGTCGCTTACGCCGCACAGCAGTGTGCCGAGCTACTGATCGCCGGCGCTCCCGGTATCCACTTCTATGCGCTCAACCGGGCGCCGGCGACGCGCGCCGTGCTCGGCGCCCTGCGGGCGGCCCGACCCTGGGAGCGGACGCGTGGCGCGCCGGCCGGCGCGGTCGGCAAAGCGGGCCATTGAAGCTAAATCCCTAGACTGGTTGGCCAAGATGGCCGAGCTGAGCTACCAGGGACACCGCATCGGCTTCGACGAGTACGGCGAGGGCGAGCGGCCAATAGTGCTTATCCACGGGCTGCTGATGAACCGGCGGATGTTCGCGCGACTCGGGCCTGCCCTGGCAAAGAGGGGGAACCGTGTGATCTGCGTCGACCTGCTCGGCCATGGTCGCTCCGATCAACCCGATGACCTGCGCTTGTATTCGATGCCGCTATTCGCAGAGCAGGTGCTCGCCTTGCTCGATCATCTGGGGCTCCAGCGGGCGGTCGTCGGGGGGACCTCGCTTGGCGCCAACGTTGGCCTCGAGCTGGCGGTTCGCCATCCCAATCGGGTCGAGGGCCTGTTCATCGAGATGCCGGTGCTCGACAACGCTCTGGCGGCTGTCGCGGCGATCTTCGCCCCGGTCCTGCTCGGGCTACGGGTGGGAAGGCCGGCGATCGAACTCAGCTCGCGGCTTGCTTCGCTCATTCCCCGCACAAACTTTCTCTTCGACATCGGCCTTGACTTCGTCCGGCGTCGGCCGGGACCGTCCGTCGCAGTGCTCGAGGGGCTGCTGCTGGGAGAGACCGCACCCGGGCGCGAGCAGCGGCGCCTGATCGACCGACCCGCCCTGATCGTCGGTCACCCGCGCGATCCCCTGCACCCGTTCAGCGACTCGGGGATGCTGGCCGAAGAGCTGCCCCAAGCGCAACTGGTCGAGGCCAACTCAATCTTCGAGTGGCGGACCCGTCCCAACCGCCTCAACGAAGAGCTGGCGCGGTTCCTCGACGAAATCTGGTCACCCACGATCGCCGGCGAACCCGGTACCAACGGCAACGGCCGCCGCGCCGCTCCTGTGGCAGGATAGGGACCGCAACGTGGCTAATCGCAGGGAGGAAGAGAGGGAGCGCCTCCGCCAAGCCCGGCAGGAACGTGAGTCCAGCCAGGCGTCGGCGGACAAACGACGGCTGTTCGCCGTCTACGGCGCCGCCGGCCTGATCGGCCTCCTCGTTGTCGCCGGAATCGTCGCGCTGATCGCCGGTTCGAGTGGTGGCAGCAGCGGCGACGCGCACATCAACCAGGCGAGCGGATCGACCAACGGCGTCGAGCCGGACGAACGGGCCGGAACCACTCCACCAGCAGTCAAAGTGGCGAATCTGAAGCAGGCGGCGAAGAAAGCGGGCTGCGCGTTGCGGCTCAATCTCAAAGACGAGGGCCACACCCACATCCCACCCAATGCGCCGACCCCGGACTACAAAACCAACCCGCCCACCTCGGGCAACCACGTTGAACCCCCATACCAGCAGGCCGACGGCGCCTACAGCGAAATGCCCGGTGAAATCTTCATCGTCCACTCGCTTGAGCACGGGCGGATGGAGATCCAGTACAGCCCCGAACTGCCTGAAGAAGACCAGCTAGCGCTCAAGGGTCTCTACGAAACGATGTACGGGGGGACGCTGCTCTTCCCCAACGACAACATGGATTACGAAGTCGCCGCGACGACCTGGACCAACCTGATCGGTTGCCCCGAGTACAAAGGCGACATCACCCTCGACGCAATTCGTGCCTTCGGCAAAGCGACCTGGGGTCGCTACGGCGGCGAGCCGGTCAGCGCTTTCGGGCTAAAAGGACCGACTCCCCTCGAACCGGCACCGGCCAGCTGAGGCGTGGCACTGCGCATATCTGCGTCCTCGGTCGCTCGCGTGCAGAGCACGCCACGCTCCCTGCGTCCTTGATCTGCTTGGCCACGCCTCAGCTGGATCGATAGAGGGGGAAAAAGCCGGTCGCGTTGCGACCGGCCGAGAGGCGGTCGTAGGCCTCGCGGTCGCAGACGATCTCGGACGTGTGCCAGGGCTGCTCGCGGTTGGCGAAGCCGCGCTTGAATTCCTCCAGCGCGTCGCCGCGCTGGAGGCCGCCACCCAGGTTGAGCGGCATGCCCTGCTCAGTCGCGAACTCGACCAGGGCAGCGACGACGTTCTTCATCGGCGAGTCGCGCAGGCTGGCGTCGACGCTGCCACTCAGGTAGTAGTGAAGGAAGCCGTCGCTCTGGACGACGATCGATGCGGCGGCGATCCCCCCGTCCGGGGAGTGCGCGAGGGCGAGCCAGGCACGGTCCGATTCGAGGATGCGGTCGAAATAGGAGGCGCCAAAGAAGTAGCGCTCGCCGGCGCCGGCGCGGCGCATCGTCTGCTCATAAGCATCGAGAAACCCGGCCCGCTGCACAGCGCTGGTCTCAGTGCCGCGGACGAGCTGCACCTCGTAGCCGGCGCGCCGGTTCTTGTTGATCTGGTTGCGATCGCTGCCGCGGCTCTTCCGAGGCAGCGCCGGGTCGGCGATCTGAACGAGGTTGCGCTCGGCCGCGCCGGCGAGTGGGGGCTCGCTGAGCGCGTGACGAATGAAGGCCGAGACCAGCTCGGTGCCAGCGAAATCGACATGCTCGGTTTGCATCGTCGATCGGACAGTTGACTCCCCCATAGGGGGTTCAACTGTCCGATCTGCGCTGGACGCAGGCGGGACGACGCCCGGGTAGCCGTAGGGGGAGAGCGCGTCGAGCGCGTCGGTGCCGGGGATCTTGCGGACGATTAGTGGCGCCAGCAGCTCGGCCTCGCCGGCATCGATCCGCAGCGTGTGGGTGACCCCCTCGGCGTCGAGGAAGGAGCGCGAGCGGAAGAACTCCTCGCTCTCTGCCGCCGCGCCGCGATCGGCGAGCAGCTCGGCGACGGCTCTCACGGAAGCAGGTCCGCGGCGGCGGCGCGGAACTCGTCGGGCAGCACGCCCCAGACCTCGCAGTCGTCAACGCCATCGGGGCGGTGCAGGTGGGCGCGCATCGTCCCCTCGTGCTTCCAGCCCAGCCCCGCCACCGTCTTCTTGGCGATCTCGTTGCGCGCCGGGATGCGGCCGTAGACGCGGTGCGCGCCGAACTCGTCGAAGGCCTTGGCGATGGTCAGCGCCTCGGCGCGGCGACCGACGCCCTTGCCGCGCACATCGTCACCAATCAACGCCCCCAGCTCGGGCGCGGTCTGTCGAAAGAGGCCGTAGAGGGCAGTGAAGCCCACCGGCTCCTCGTAGCCCTCGACCACGATCGCGTACTTGCGGTCCTCGCCGGAGTTGCCCGTCGCCCGCCCTACCCAAGCTGCGGCTTCGGCGCGCGAGAAGCCGTCGCGCTGCTCCATCAGCGTCTTGGTCGCCTCGGAGTTGTTGAACCAGCGATGCACCGCCGCGGCGTCGCTGGGCTCGAACGGACGCAGGGTCACCGCAGGCAGGTCGTTCATGACACGAACCCTAGTCCGGAGCGAGGCCGTGGCCGGTCACGAGCAGCCAGGCGGTCTGGCCGAGGATGCGCAGGTCGAGAGAGAAACTGCGGCGATCTACGTACTCGACGTCGAGCTCGATCCGCTCCTCCCAGGGGATGCCAGCACGTCCTTGAACCTGTGCCCACCCGGTCAGCCCCGGACGAACCTCGTGGCGACGGTGCTGATGCGGTGTGTAGTCCTTGACTTGGGCTGGGATCGTCGGCCGCGGACCGACGATCGCCATCTCACCGCGCAGGACGTTGACCAGATTGGGGATCTCGTCGAGTGAAGTGCGGCGCAGAAAGCGGCCGGTGGACGTCACGCGGGGGTCATCGCGAGCAACAACCTTGCCGACGCCGATTGGGTCGGAGCCCTGCACCATCGTGCGCAGCTTCAACAGCTCGAACTCGCGCCCGTCCTTGCCGACGCGGCGCTGCCGGTAGATCACGGGTCCGCGGCCGCCGAGCTTGATCGCGACCGCGGCGGCGAGTAGGACCGGCGAGAGGACGACCAGGGCGATGGTCGCGATGACGATGTCCAAGGCTCGCGGCACGACTAGCGAGTTCCCTCCGCCTTATCCCAGGCGCCTGGCGCGCCATGGCGCATTCTGTCCCAGAGGCCGAGCGCTATCGAGGCCGTGGTCAGCACGTAGTAGCGAGCGACCCGCAGCGGTGAGAGGGGCAGCGCCCTGCCCAGCAGGGCAGCGGCCAGAAGCGCCAGCTGAGCGATAAGCGTCGCCGTGTAGACCCATCCCTCGCCAAGCAGCGCCAGGTTCGCCACCAAAGCGAGTACGTGCAGGAACGGCGTCGCGTAGCGCAGCAGCCGGTGCGAGGCGATCTCGAAGGCATACAGGAGCGAGTAGCCCCCGGGCCGCAACATCCCTTCGCGCACGACGATGTCCCAGATGCCAACCATCATCCGCCGTTTTCGGGCGAGCTCGCCCTCAAGCGTCGGGACCATCTTCTCCTCGGCTCGCGCCCAGGGCACGTAGAGCGAGCGCTGGCGGCGCTTAGCAAGCAGGAAGGGAAGCGAAAGGTCGTGGCTGCCGGCTGCCGGGAGGGGAATGTAGGCGTCGCGGCGCACGGCGTAGATCGCACCGTTGCCGGCGGTCACGCCAGCGAGTCCCGACTCCAACTCGCGCACCGCCATCTCGTAGCGCCAGTAGGAGCCCTCAAGGTTGCCCCCGCCGGCATCGAGGAAGCGGACCTGACCGCAGGCGTAGCCGATCGACGGGTCGGCGAAAGGCTCGACCAGGTGGCGAAGGGCATCCGGAGCCCAGACGCTGTTGGCGTCGGAGAAGGCGAGGATCTCGCCGCTAGCCCGCTCGGCGGCAGCGTTCTGCGCGGCGACCTTGCCCCCCCGCGGCAGATCCAGGACGAGGTCGGCGCCGCCGTCGCGGGCGCGGTCCACCGTTGAGTCGGCGGAGCCGTCGGAGGCGATGATCAACTCGAGTCGCTCACGCGGATAGTCGAGCGCCAGCGCGTTGGCGACCTTGGCGGCGATCACCTCCTCCTCGTCGAAAGCGGCGACGATCAAGGACACGCGCGGTAACTCATCCCAGGTGCCGGGGCGCAGGGTCGGGCGACGGCGCAACGCAACCAGGGCGCGCAGGGCGAGGGGGTAACCAAGGTGGGTGTAGAGAACCAGCGCGCAACTGGTCCAGAAAAGGAGCGCGATGACAATCACTGCCGCGCCCCTAGGAGCTCTTGGTAGAGGGCTAGCGTCTGGCGCCCCGCCTCGTCCCAGGAGTAGGAGCCAGCCGCTGCCGTCGCGGCGGCTTCGCCAAGCGCGAGACGCGCTGCCTCGTCACCGACCAGCTCGTTGAGCTCCGTGGCAAGCGCTGCCGGATCGTCCGGCGGGACGAGTCGCGCCGCACCCTGCTCGGCAACCTCGGGGAAGCCGCCGACGGCGCTCAGCACCAGCGACTTGCCGAAGGCGAGGGAGGCGTAGAGCACGCCGGAGTGCTCGGCGTCGCGGTAGGGCAGGACGACGACGTCGGCACGGCGCATGATCGCCGGGATCTCGGCGTCCTCGACGAAGCGGGTGAGAAAGCGAACGCGGCCGGGCGCCTTTGCGGCCAAGCAGCGCAGTGTCTCTACCTCCATCCGCGGATTGCCGGCGATCCAGAGCTCGGCACCCTCGACCCGGCGGAATGCTTCGAGCAGGGTGTCGATCCCCTTGTAGGGCCGCAATAGGCCGAAGAAAAGGATCACTGGGCCATCAGCGCCCTCCAGCTCAGCCGGCAGCGGCTTCTCCTCCGGCAGCCGGGTCAAGTAGTCGAAGGCGCCGTGGTGGATTACCCGGACGCGATCTGGGTCGAGCCCTATCTGCTCCCGCAGCCGCCGAGCGCCGTGCTCGGAGTGAGCGACCACAGCGTCCATCGCGCCAAACGCACGGCGGGCACTCGTTAGCTGCCGGCGGCTCGGCTGTGGCGGCAAAACGTAGTGGGCGGTCATCACCCGAGGGCGCAGCGACGGCAGGAGCAGGTAGTCGAGGCTGGGAACGGTGAGCCACTGGTAGTGGAGGACGTCCGCGTCGGCCCAGCGACGGAGGCGCAGCATGTCGGGAACGTGCTCGGCGAGCTTGAAGGCACGGCGAGCGGGGGCGTCGAGCCCGCGGGCCCCGCTGCGTCGGTAGAAGCACTCGCGCACCCGATAACCCTCGGCCGCTGGCACCGGTCCGTAGAGGAAGCGGCTGGTCAGCAACTCGACCTCAGCGCCGCCACGGGCGAGCGCCGCAGCCAAGGCACGGTCATAGGGAGGCGTGAAGGCCGAGGGGTCGACCAGCTGGACACGCATAGCGGGCGATTATGGTGGCGAGCGTGGCGCCCGCGCTCTCCTACTGCGTCGTGAACACGAATGGCCGCGAGCACCTGCTCGCATGCCTCGACGCGATCGAGCGCACTCATCCGGCCGACATCGAGTGCGAGATCCTTGTCCTCGACAACGCCTCCGACGACGGTTCAGCCGAGGCGGTGCGAGCAAGGGGAAGCGAGATTCGCCTGATCGCGCTCGAGCAGCGCGCCGGCAAGGCGGCCAACGATTCGACCCTGCTGCGCGAGGCGACGGGGCGCTACTGCCTGCTCCTCAACGAGGACTCGGAGTTGCGCCCCGGCGCAGCTGCCGCACTTGTCGCGGCCCTCGATTCCGATCCGCGCGCCGGGGCGGCAGGCGCTCAGCTACTGGACTCGGGCGGCAATCCCGTCCCCTGCGCTTGGCGATTTCCCGGGGTCGGCACTGCGCTCGCCGGCGCTGTCTTCTTGCACCGCCGTTTCACCGTGCAGAGCGTCGGCACCGAGACCCGCCGCGTCGACTGGGCACAGTCCAGCGCATTCATGGTGAGACGGGAGGCCGCGGCGCAGATCGACTACCTCGACCCGGACTTCTTCGTCTACTACGACGAGTGTGACTTCTGCAAGCGCCTGGCGGGAGCCGGCTGGCGAACGCTCTACGTCCCCACGGCCGAGGCGGTCCACCACGACCAGCTCTCGACCGACCTGGCTGCCGGCCTACCCCGCATCGTTGAATTCCACCGTAACCGCGACCTCTACATGCGCAAGCATCACGGGCGTCCGGCAGCTCTCGCCGTCCGCGTTCTGACCGCCTGGTCCTACGCCCTCCGCGCCCTAGCCGCCACGGTCATGCCCAAGCAGCCGGCTCGCATCTACTGGGCACACGCCCGCCAAGCACTCTTGCCACATCGAGGTGAAAGTCTGCGGGATCGGGCGGGTGGTGCGAGGCCATCCGGGTAGGGGTTCCACTTAACTTTTTGGGTGAGGCCGGAGCGGTCCTCCGCGAATCGCGGTGGCCAAAAAGTACAAGACGTTCCACCCCTACCCGGATGGCCTCCGTCTACAAGCGGGAGTCCTCATCTATGCGCTCGGCCTCGTAGACCTCGGGGACTTGGCCGTCGACCGCCGCCGGCCTGGCTTGAGCGGCTCGAAGAGCTGCTAGGAGCTCGCCGGGGTGACGAAGGCGGGCGAGCCAGCCGCGCTCCTCATGCGTGAAGAAGCCGCTGAAGAGGAGGACGGCTGGGTAGGCGACCCAGAGGACGATCCTGGCTGCCAGCCCCACGAACCCCTCGGTCGGCAGTAGTAGTTCGGCGAGGCCGACTAGGGCGGCGGAGACGAGAACGACCCTTGCGAGGCGTCCCCATTCGTAGGGGACCGGGAAGAGGCGCTGGGTGAATACGTACATCAGGGCAACGACGACGACGTATGAGGCGACCAGGGCGAGACCGGCGCCGACGATGCCCAGCGAGGGCACCAGCGCCAGGTTGAGCGCGATGTTGGCGACGAGTGCGGCGATCGTCGCCGGGAAGTTGAACTCGGTGCGCCCCGTCCTGCCGAGGATCACGACCAACACCATGTAGAGGGCGTAAAGGGTGACGCCGGTGGCAATCAGCCCGATCGCTTCGTAGGAGTCGAAGAACTGCGGCGCGGCCAACACCCGCACGATCCAGCGTGAGAACAGCCACATGCCAGTGACGACGAAGGCACAGCCGGCGACGAACCAGGTGACGACCACGGCGTAAGCGTTGCGGGCCTCGTCGTCGTCGCGGATCGAGTATGCGAGCGGCGGCCAGGCGAGCTGGAAGCCGCGCACCAGGACGTTGACCCCCTGGGCGAACTTGACCGCCAGCGAGTAGAGGCCAGCCTCGGGCAGGCCAACGTAGTGGACGATGACGATCCGGTCGACGAAGTTGAGCAGGTAGAGCGAGAGCTCGGCCGGCATCGTCGGCAGGCCGAAGCGGGTCAGCCGACGCAGCAGGGGACCGTCGATCCAGAGCGAGAGGCGGCGGCGGTGGATGAAGATCAGGCCGAGGACGAAGGCGGCGCCGCTGGCGTAGCTGCCGAGCAGCAGGCCACGGGCACCCTCGCCCTGGCCGACGACGAGGAACACGGTCAGCCCGATCGTCGCCAGCACGTTGAGGATCGTCGTCGTGAAGAAGGCGCGGGCACGCTCCTCGAGCCGGAAGAGGGTGAGCAGGTACTCGAACATCGTTAGTACCCAGAGCCCGCCGATCGCGATCCGGCCGAGTTCGGCCGGCGATGCGACCATGGCGGCTTCTTCGGTGAGCAGGGCTTCGGAGAGCGGCCCGGCGAAGGGAAGGGCGATCAATGCCGCGACGGTGGAAACCCAGAACAGCGCTGCGAAGGAGGTGGCGACAACCGCCGCGGGGTCCTCGTCGTCCCTGTAATAGAAGCGCAGCAGCGCCTCGATCGTGCCGAAGCGGACGACGATGCTGGCCGTGACGACGGCGGCGAACATCACCTCGGCGGCGCCGTAGTCATCGAGGCTCAGGTAACGCGTGTAGAGCGGCAGCAGCGCGACCGCGATCAGCTTCGAGAAGACGCTCGCCGCGGTGTAGGCGGCGCCGGTCGTCGCTAGGCGGCGGAGGTAGCCCGACACGGCGCGAGCCTACGCCGAGCCGCGGACCGGGATGGCTGCCAACGAAGCGCCGACCGCGAGCAGGACCCAGGCGATCGGGTCCTCGTAAAAGCCGGCGTAGGCCATCGTATGGACCAGCAGGGCGACGAAAGTGGCCAGGACGGCGGCGCGGGCTACTAGGCGTTGGCGCGCGGGTCCTGTCGGCGCGCGAGAAGCGAATAAGCCATACGACATCGTCCATAGCGCCGTAATGAGGAGAGCTGCGTAGGCGGCCAGGCCGATCAGGCCCTGCTCGGCTGCGACCGTGATCGGCTCGGTGTGGGAGACCGAGACGGGGACTTTCTTGGTTGCTGCGTGTTCGCGGTAGGCGCGGGGGAAGCTGCCCGCGCCGTAGCCCCAGATCGGCCTCTGCGCGAACAGCTTGGCGCCGCCCGAGACCAGGTTGCCACGGCCACCCGTGTCGGTGTTGAGGCGGTCGGGACTCAGCTTCGAGACGCCGCCAGCGAAAAGGACGATGACAATCGCGAGAATCGCGCCAGCTCCAACGGCAGCAAGCGTCCAGCGCCAGTTCCAGCGCAGAGCAGCTAGAACAGCCAAACCAGCAAGTAGGGCCGCGAAGCTCGACTGCGAAAAGGTCACCACGAGGCCCAGCCACAGCACCGCCACCAAGCCGGTCAGCAGCGCCATCGTGCGGCGTTCTTTCGCCCACAACAGCGCGGACATCGCCACCACGATCACCAGCGCTAGATAACGCCCGTAAATATTCGGGTCCCAGAAGATCGAGTTGACGCGGAAATACGTATGGAATTCATTCGACCTGATGACTTGGTCATTCCAGAACAGCTCACGACTGAAGTACTCGACCGAGCCCACCAGGACAAATGCAACCGCCTCGACGCTGACGACCCACAACACAAGGACAAGCAGCTTTCGATCCCACGCCACATCCCGCAGAAGCGCATACACCAGCGAAAAGGGCACGAAAAAGAAGCACACGTTCTGAAGGCTTTTCGAGAAGTCGGGCGAGTAAAGCGTCTGCAGTGCATAGAGGAGCACCACTCCGGCCAGAACGTATGGCAGGAGTGTGGGGGGGTCGATCCGGGCGCGGCGTCCTGTTTTTCGCACTGCAGGGTCGGCGAGAGAGGGCCGGCGAGAGGCGAAAAACCCAGCACTCGGATCGACCCCCCCGCGATCCTGCCACTCGCCCAGCGCTGCGGAGATAACTCCTCCGGCAATCACCAGATAGAGCGGCACCAACAGATTCGCGGTGTCGCCCCCGGCGTGCAGCGGGACGCGAAAGGGAAGCGCGGCGACGATCGCCAGCGGCAAGGCGACCGGCCAGCGACGGAAGACAGCGGCGAGGATTGCGACGACCGCCAGCCCGACGATTCCCAGCGCAGCGAGTCGCATCGAATTGTCGCGCAGGTCGACGATCTGGGCGGAGTGCCACTGGTCGCCGAGGATCAAGGCTGGGAACAGCGCCAGCGCCAGCAGCATCGTGGCCGAACGCATGCGGCCGGCGGGGAGCAGGATCGACGACGCCGCGGCAGCCGCGGCGATCAGAACGCCCGCGCCAGCAAGAGCGTCACTCATTTTTTGCACTTCGCGATCGGTTCGTGCGAAGCGTGGTGCAAACGCATCACGCCGCCGGGGACGAGCGTCCGTTCCTGGCCGAGCAGTTTGACCCGCAGCTTGTAGCGGCCAGGCGGTGCGGTTCCGTCGTTGCGGGTGCGACCGTCCCAGTAGAAGGTGTGGAAGCTGTAGCGCTTGAGGAAAGTGTCGCGGGCGAGGGTGACGATCAGCCTGCCGCCGGGCTTGACCACCTGGACGTCGCCCGTGTCGGAGATGGTCGTACGGAAGCGGATCCGGATCTTGTCGAAACGGCAGTCGCCGTTGGGCGTGAACGAGCGGCTGACGGCGGTGCCGAAGGTGACCCGATCGAGGACCAGGGGATCTCGCTTCAACCGCTGGGACCAGGCAAAGGCGGCAATCGTGGCGAGGACGAGCAGGGCAAATACGACTGCTGCGGTGCTAACCCGCCGTTGAAGCATTGTCTTCGCCCACGACGACCGCGACGGGAGCCCCGGCCGAGAGCGAGGCGATCTCCGGGGTCATTGGCCGCACTCGCGAGATTTCCAGCGAGTCGGCGACTCGGTGCGCCTCACGGCCGCCACCTGGAGCAAACATGACGACGCTTTCGGCAAAGCTCGAGCGGCTGTTGGTGACCGCGCCGAGCTGGTAGCCGCGGCGCTCGACCATGTCACCGTAGGTCCCCGCGAGACCATCGACGGCGGTGCCGTTGAGCACCGTTACCTCGATTTCGCTGGGCTTTACTGCGTGCGAGGCCTGCTTACCGCCCTTGCCGCCAGCTTCTTCGCTGGAACCGCTCAAAACCGCGTAGGAAACGCCACCGACAACCACCACCAGGACGACAAAGATCGCGATCAAATAGCGCGGTTCGCCCAGCCTGCTGCGGATCCCCTCGCCGCCTCCACCATCTCCCCCACCGCGCGAGAAGCGCTCGCGCAGGCGCTCGCTACGGGTCAGTTCCGGCAGGCCGGCCTCGCGGCGCTCGCGGCGGTGCTCGCGTAGATCGGCGGCTTGACGCTCGGCGTCGCGGGCCTCTTCCAGCTTGCGCATCTCCTCGGCCCGTTCCGCAGCGGCAGCGGAAGTCGACTCCTTGCGCTCCGAATCCCGCTCCGGTGCCGAGCCCGCCCACTCGCGCAGGCGACGAATGTCGCGCCCCTGTGCGAACGACAGCAGGGCGAGAACGGCCAGCCCGAGGAATGCGACCAGACCAGCGAAGGCACCGATTTCCTTGATCAGCTCCAAGTTGGCTGCGAGAGGCTATCCGTCGTAGCCGACTGCCGCCGCGTCCCCACCCTGCGCGGTGATCAGCTCGACTATGCGCTCGGCGAGATTAGCCTCGTCACCGGCCATCACCAGGTGCTCCAGTGAATTCAGCGTCGACTCCACCCACTGGGGGTCAAGTGGCTTTTCGCGGACGGCACGATGGATCCGCTTTGCCGCCGTCGGATGCAGCTCCTCGTTGCCGCCGATCAGCTCCTCGTGCAGCTTCTCCCCCGGTCGTGGTTGGGTGAACTCGACCGCGATCTCCGCCCCCGGCTCGTAGCCGGCGAGGCGGATCATGTTGTTGGCGAGGTCGACAATCTTCACCGGCTCGCCCATGTCGAGGACGAAGACCTCGCCCCGGCCGGCACCGATGTCGCCGGCGCGAATCACCAGCTGCACCGCCTCTGGGATCGTCATGAAGAACCGGGTCATCTCGGGGTGGGTGACAGTGACCGGCCCGCCGCGCTCGATCTGGCCGCGGAAGATCGGCACGACGCTGCCAGATGAGGCGAGCACGTTGCCGAAGCGGACGCTGGCGAAGCGCGTGCCTGGATGCTTGTGACCGGCGGTCTCGACGATCCACTCGGCCATCGCCTTCGAGGCGCCCATCACCGTCTGCGGGTTGACCGCCTTGTCGGTGGAGATGAGGACGAAGCGCTCGACGTCGGAGGCGGCGGCGGTCTCGGCCGTGATCCGGGTCGCGATCGCGTTGTTGCGCACCGCCTCCAGCGGGTTGGCCTCCATCAGCGGCACGTGCTTGTAGGCGGCGGCGTGGAAGACGACGCTCGGCTTGAAGCGCTGCATCGTCTCCAACATCCGGTGTGGCTCCCTGCAATCGGCGAGCACCGCCTCGACGTTCGAGAAGTGGCGCTCGTCGACCATCTCGCGCTCGATCTCGAAGAGGTTGTCCTCGGCGTGGTCGAGCATCACCAGCAGCCGCGGTCCAACGCGGGCGATCTGGCGGCAGAGCTCAGAGCCGATCGAGCCGCCGGCGCCGGTAACAAGGACGATGCGGTCACGCAGGTAGGCACCAACCCGGTCGAGCTCGACCACGATTGGGTCGCGGCCGAGTACGTCCTCGACCTGCACCTCGCGCAACTGCTTGCTGAGCTGGACGCCGCCACGCAGCAGCTCGAACACGGTGGGCAGCGTGCGGACACGGATTTCGCGCCCGCGGCAGGCGGCGACGACCTGGGCTCGTAGCGTGCCGGGTGCCGAGGGAATCGCGATCACCACCTCGTCGGGCTCGGTGTCATCGAGGATCGTCTCGATCTGCGCCGTCGTCCCCAGCACCTTGAGGCCGAGCATCCGCATTCCCTGTTTGCGTGCGTCATCGTCGACAAAGCCGATCGCGGTTGCGCCGAGGTTGGGGTTGAGGTGCATCTCGCGGACAACCATCTGGCCGCCGGAGCCAGCGCCGATTACCAACACCTCGTGTTTGGGCAGGCGGTGACCGTGGGTTGGGCGCTCGACGATCAGCCGCACGGCGAGGCGGGCGCCGGCGACCAGGAACAGGGTGAGAAGGAAGTCCATCACCGCAACCGAGCGCGGCAAATCGTGCGCGAATGGCTTTAGCACGGTGAAGAGGACGACGACGATCGCACTCGCGGCCGCAACCGCGCGGCCGATAGTGAGGAAGTCGCGGCCACTCACGTAGCGCCACCACTTCTGGTAGAGCCCGAAGGCGGCGAAGACCGTGACCTCGATCAGGGCCACAAAGCCCACCGATTGGGCAAACAGAACCCAATAGCGGTGCGGGAGGTCGGTTCTGTCGAGGAACCGCAGCCGGAACGCCAGGTAATAAGCAAGGGCGACGAGAAGCGCGTCGGCGCCCGCCTGGAGCAGCCGCGTCCGGTAGACGGGGTGGTTCAAGCGACCCATGGGGAACTGTCGAGTTTAGTTGGTGTTCGGCGCGCTCCCTACAATCCCCGCTTCGCGCATGCTGATCGTCCTCGCCAGCTTCTCCGACAAGATCGTCGAACCGATCGTCAACGTCGCCACCGATTTCATCGGCTCGGCTGGCGTCGTCGCCGTTTACCTGCTGATGCTGCTCGAGTCGGCCTGCATCCCGGTGCCAAGCGAGGCGATCAT
This sequence comes from uncultured Solirubrobacterales bacterium, assembly GCA_963703175.1. Lineage (GTDB taxonomy): Bacteria > Actinomycetota > Thermoleophilia > Solirubrobacterales > 70-9 > VRUE01. The sequence goes on along the minus strand of OY969794.1, from coordinate 1,425,925 downwards.
GCTGTTCGCCGGCTTCAGCGTCTCCAAAGGCGAACTGACCCTGTTCGGGATCGTCGCCGCAGGAGTGCTCGGCAACCTCACCGGCTCCTGGATCGCCTACGCGGTCGGCTACTACGGGCGGCTCGACCTGCTGGAAAAGAACAGGCTGATCCACATCAGTCCCAAGCACTTGAAATGGGCCGACGACTGGTTCGAGCGCTACGGCGCTGTCACCGTCTTCTTCTCGCGGATGCTGCCGATCGTCCGCACCTTCATCTCGCTTCCCGCCGGTGTGGCGAAGATGCCGTTCTGGCGCTTCACGGTCTACACCCTCGCCGGCTGCATCCCCTGGGTACTGATGCTGGCCCTAATCGGACGCAGCGTCGGCGACAACTGGGAACACTGGCGCCATCAGCTCGGGTACCTCGACTACGTCGTCCTGGCCGCAGTCGTCGGCGGCATCATCTACCTGCTGATCCGCAGGCGGCGTGGCGGCGGCAGCGAGCAGGGTGAGGAGACCGACGTAGCCGCCGAGCCCGAGCCCGCGCGCACCAGCGGCGGCGCTTGACGGACGCGGGCGACGGCAGGATCCCAGCCGCCTGGGCACTGGCCCTGGGGGTCGTCCAGGGCCCCGCAGAGCTGTTGCCCGTCTCCTCCTCTGCCCACATCGTCCTTCTCCCCTGGCTGGCGGGTTGGGACTGGGAGCGGCTCGACCCCGAGGTGCGCAAGAGCTTCGAGGTTGCGGTCCACGGTGGCGCTGCGGTGGCGCTGCTAATCGGACAACGGCAGACGATCCTCGAGGAGCTGCGCGCCTTCGACGGGCGGCGGGCGCTCACCCTCGGGCTCTCCTTCCTGCCCGCGGCAGTGGTCGGCTACACGCTGGAGCGCCCGATCGAGCAGCGGCTGGGGGGACCAAAAGCAACCGCGATCGGCCTGCTCGCCGGCGCCGCGGCGATGCTGATCGCCGACACACGGCCACAGGAACGCGGGCGGGGCGACGCCACCCCGGCCGACGGCCTGGCGCTCGGCGTCGCCCAAGCGGCGGCCCTGGCCCCGGGCGTCTCGCGCAACGGGGTCACCCTGGCGGCGGCCCGCTGGCGGCGCTTCTCCCGTGACCAGGCGAACCTGCTCTCGCGCACGATCGCCCTGCCGATCATCGTCGGCGCAACGATCCTCAAGGGAGAGCGCCTGCGGCGGCGCGGCACGCCCCCTGCGCTGCGCCGCTCGCTGGCAATCGGCGTCGCCGCCTCCTTCGCCTCGACCCTCGCCTCCCAACGTCTGATCGGCCTGGTTGAGCGAGATCGGGCGCTCTGGCCCTACGCGGCCTACAGAGCCGGATTGGCGGCGGCGGTGCTGGCCAAACTCCGCCGATAGCAGGTAACTCCAAGATTTGGAGAAACTTGGAGTTGATTTGGAGTTGGGCTACAATTCCAAATCTTGGAGAAACTTGGAGTTGATTTGGAGTTGGAATGTATGTAGCTGAAGCACCCACCTACAACGAGCTGCTCCCGAAAGTCGGCGCAGAGAAGGTTCCGCAGATACTCCTCACGCTTCTGCAGGCTCGGCCGGCCGAGCAGTACCTGCACTGGAACAAGCTTCACCACCTGACGCCACCCGAAGGTCTGAGCACCGAGGAATGGTGGCTTGGCCTGAAGGCCGCCCGACTCGCCGAACGGCGCCTACTGCCGTTATGGGACACCGATGGGGATCGCTTTGGCTATGGCCTTCCAGATCTCGTGCTGGAGCGGCTGCACCGCATCGACCAGCGCTGCAGCGGGGAGGTTACGATGGACGAGGTCGTCACCTCGGAGCGAGAAGCCGGGCAACGCTTTCTCGTCAACTCCCTTATGGAGGAGGCGATCCGCTCGAGCCAACTCGAGGGTGCGACGACGTCACGGCGGGTGGCGAAAGACATGCTCCGCAGCGGCCGGGAGCCCAGGGACCGGAGCGAGCGGATGATCCTCAACAACTATCGCGCCCTCCGGTACATGCGCGAAGAGATGGGCGAGACGTTGAGCCCAGAGTCGATCCTCGAGCTGCACCGGATCGTCACCGAGGGAACCCTTGATGACCCTTCGGCAGCTGGACGCATCCAGCATCCCGACGAGGTGAGGGTCGCGGTCTTCGATCGCGACGACGGAAAGCCGATTCACATTCCTCCGCCAGCCGAGCAACTTCCGGAACGCATGCGCCTCCTATGCGAGTTCGCCAACGAAGGAAACGAAGGCGATCGATTCGTACACCCTGTGCTGCGAGCAATCCTCCTGCACTTTTGGCTCGCCTACGACCATCCGTTCGAGGACGGCAACGGGAGGACCGCGCGGATCCTCTTCTTCTGGTTGATGCGGGTCCGCGGCTACTGGCTGGCTGAATACCTACCGATCTCCAGGTTCTTGCGAAAGGCACCGGCCCGATACGCGCGGGCGTTCATGGAAACCGAGACGGACGGCGGCGACACGACCTACTTCCTCATTCACCAACTTGGCGTGATCGAGCAGGCAATTGACGATCTGCATCGGTACCTGCGACGCAAGATCGCCGAGGTCCGAGATGTCGAGCGATTGCTACAGGAAGCCGATGGGTTCAACGGTCGACAGTTGGCATTGCTGACCGATGCCATCAGGCATGCCGATTCCGCCTACTCATTCGCGAGTCACGCCGAGAGCCATCGAGTCACCCACGAGACGGCACGGTCGGACCTGTCGGCCCTTTTCGAACGAGGGCTTCTCATGCGCAGGCGGAGAGGACATCGATACATCTTCGAGCCCGCCCCCGACCTACCGACCCGCCTGAAAGAATCGCCTGCGTGAGCGACACGGATTCCTACGCAAAGGCGGGAGTCGACCAGGGGGCAGCGGATTCCGCTGTCGCCGGGCTGGTGCGAGCGCTGGCGTCAATCGAGCTGGGGCGCCCGTCGCGGCAGGTGCCGCTGCCGGGCCATTACGCCAGCGTTATCCGGATCGACGAGCGGCTCGGAATCGCGCTCTCCACCGATGGGGTTGGGACGAAGTTGCTAGTTGCCGAGCAGCTCGGTCGCTTCGACACGGTCGGCATCGACTGCGTGGCGATGAACGTCAACGACGTGATCTGCGTCGGTGCCGAGCCACTGGCGATGCTCGACTACATCGCGATCGAGCGCGCCGACGCCGAGGTTTGCGAGCAGATCGGCGTCGGTCTGGCGCGGGGCGCGGAACTGGCCGGGGTCGAGATTCCCGGCGGCGAGCTCGCCCAGCTCGGTGACATGGTGCGCGGTTTCGACGTCGCCGGCGCCTGCTTCGGCACCGTCGCGCTCGACGCGATCATCGACGGCTCGGCGGTCCAACTGGGTGATCCAATCATCGGCCTGCCCTCTTCCGGAATCCATTCCAACGGCTACACGCTCGCCCGCTCGGCGCTGAAGGGGATCGGCCTCAATGAGGACCCCGAGGGCCGTCTCGGCCGGCCGCTGGGCGACGCCCTGCTCGAGCCGACCGAGATCTACGTCAAGCCGGTCCTTGAGCTGTTGCGTTCAGAAGTCGAGGTACGAGGGCTCGCCCACATCACCTCCGGCGGGCTCGGCAATCTGCTGCGCCTCGCCGCCGAGGTCGGTTACGAGATCGACGATCCCTTCTCGCTGCCACCGATATTCACACTGATCCAAGAGCGCGGCGAAGTCTCCGATGAGGAGATGCACGACGTCTTCAATATGGGTTGCGGCTTTTGCTGCGTCGTCGCGGCGGAGCACGAGGCGAGCGCGGTCGAGTTGATGCGGCGCCACTACCCGGAGGCAAGAAGGATCGGCCGTGCGGTAGAAGGATCATCCGTACGACGTAGATGAGCTCACCCCCCTCCAGCTCGATGATCGGAACCGTTCTCTCCGGGCGCTACCGGCTGGAGGCAAAGCTGGGCAGCGGCGGGATGTCGACGGTCTACCTGGCCCGCGACGAGACGCTCGACCGATCGGTCGCGGTCAAGGTGATGCACCGCGAGATGTCCGAGCAGGAGGACCAGCTGCAGCGCTTCCGCCAGGAGGCGCGGGCGGTAGCCAAGCTGACCCACCCCAACGTCGTCGCGGTGATCGACGCGGGCGAGGACGGCGGCTACCCCTACATCGTCTTCGAATACGTCAAGGGCGAGACGCTGAAGCAGCGGATCGGCCGCGTCGGCGCACTCGACACCCAGGAGGCGATCGCCTACGCGATCGAGGTCGCGCGCGGGCTCAGCGTCGCCCACTCGCGCAAGATGGTCCACCGCGACATCAAGCCACAGAACGTGCTGATCGACGAGGAGGGGCGGGCCAAGCTGACCGACTTCGGCATCTCGCGTCAGCTTGAACAGGACGGCGTGACCGCCACCGGGCGCGTGCTCGGCACGACCGACTACGTCGCCCCCGAGCAGGCGATGGGCAAAGGGGTCGACCCCCGCTCCGACATCTACTCGCTCGGCGTCGTCCTTTACGAGATGCTGGTTGGGCAGGTTCCCTTCCACGCCGACAGCCAGGTTGGCGTGGCGATGAAACACGTCAACGAGGAACTGCCCGACGTGCAGCGGCGCCGGCCGGAGGCCTCAGCGGCGGTGGCGCTGGTGGTGGAGCGGGCGACCGCGAAGGACCCGGCCGAGCGCTACCAGACGGTCGCTGAGATGATCGACGACCTCGAGACCGCGCTCGAGGTCGAGGCGGCGCGGGCTGGCTCGACCACCGGCGAGGCAACCAGCGTGCTCGACGCGGTGCCGCCGCCGAAGCGCAAACTCTCCAGCCGCGGGCGCTGGTCCTGGGCGGCGATCCTCGCCCTGCTCCTGGTCGGCGGTGGTGCCTTGCTCGCCGTGCAACTGATCTCCAACGGTGGCTTTGGCGGCGGCGGCGCCAACAAGGGCAAGGGCGGCAGCATCTCGATCTCGGGAGCGACCGACTACGACCCGCAAGGAGATGGCGAAGAGGTTGGCAGCAAGGTCGAACTCGCCGCAGACGGCGACCCGACCGGCACCGCCTGGGAAACCGAGCACTACGACTCCGAAACCTTCGAAGGCACTAAGACCGGGCCGGATCCGGGGGTCGGTATCTACGTCACCGCCACCTCGCCCGCGACGCCGCAGAAAATGATTGTCCGCACCCCCACTCCGGGCTGGGATGCTCAGGTCTTCGCCGCCCCCGCCGGGCCGCCGTCCGACCTCACCGGCTGGGACGAACCGGTCGGTGAAGTCAGCGAAGCTGAGGGGACGCAGGAGATCGACCTCAACGTCCGCCAGCCCTCAACCTATTTTCTCCTCTGGTTCACCAAAGCTTCTCCTGCGCGCGACCAGGAAGGCCGTTACCAAGTGGAGATCAGCGACATCGAGCTGTTGGGATGAATGTGATCTGAGCTGTACGATCCGGGCTGGGTCGAGCACAGATGCATGACCAGCCGAAGGGAAGAGCTGTGCCTCCGGGCCACGATCGACACGCTGAGTCCAGCACTAAGGCACTCCGCCGAGCGGACCTCGCTGCACTTTTAGTGGGTGGTGTGTTTGCAGTTGCGAGCCAGCTTCACTTACCCCTCGTTCCACGTGTGGCCGGAGCGCTAGCTGTCACCTCCACGCTGCTGCTTATCTGGTACGTGGAGTACCGGCCGCACTTTCGGCGAGTTGCGGAGCTGAATGTGGCGCAACGGTCTGCGGGTGTGGTCTCGATTGCGGTCGCGGTGGCGGGGCTTTTGGCCCTCCTGTTCATTCATGGTGACTCGGCCGCGCGCTGGGGCGTTCCCCAGCACGTTGCCACCTTGCTCGCAGCCGGCGCGAGCGACAAGTACACGGTAGGGGCCACCGGATCCGCCGATGGCGTTCCGGGCACCGTCGTCCTCCGCGTGAGAAGGGACGGCTCGCTGGACCCAACGTTCGGCAACGACGGCATCGCTTTCCACCGCGTGGGGGTGGGCGACGCGCAAGTGGACTCTGTGCTGGCCAGCAGCGACGGCGGAGTCGTGGTGTCGGGTATCGAGGATGCCGCAGATGGCAGCACAAGCGCATTTATTGGCCGGTTGCGGCCGGACGGATCGGCGCAGCGGAAGTTCTTTACGCAAGAGGTGCGCGTGGCCAAGGGCAGCAAGGCACTGGTGCTACGGAGACAGACACTCGATCGATTTTTAGTTGGTGCTACGAGCCGCCTCAGCGGCGCTGACACGACAATCTCTCGTGGCGCCTACGAAACGCACAACACCTTCGGCCTGAGCGAGTTGACGAACTCGGGCATTATCGACCGCTCCTACGGTGCGCATGGTTTTGTGATCGGGCCGATCGAGTGTGGGCGCGCCATGGGCGTTCCTTGCCATCCACTGCGTGCGCTCCTGCTTCGAGCGGACGGCAGCGTGGTTATCGCATCCACCTTCATCACGCTGGTGGACCGGGAGGAGCGCCTATACCCCGGCTCGACCGGGCTGATCTTCCGTACGCCAAGCGGCGGTTGGAGCAGCCTCGCCGCCGATTCGGATGGTCGCGTTCTCGCCGGCGGGGCCGAGGCAAACGGGCCTCACGCCGAACCGGAGTTCCTGGTCGCGCGGTTTGGGGACAACCTCGAATTCGATCCAACTTTCGGTCGCAATGGGGTGGCCAGAGTCGACCTGCCCGCTGACCAGTCAGAAATCGGCGGGATGGCGCCACTTGTCAACGGAAAGATCCTCGTCGTCGGCCGCTCAGCCACCTACAGTAGGGACGGGCTGGCCGTGGCACGCCTGGATCCGGACGGCAGACTCGACCCTTCCTTCGGGTCAGGCGGCATCGTCACGCTCCACCCGCTGCGGTTCGCCAAACCATTGACCCGGAGGGTCTCAACAGCGATCGCCGTCGAGACCGGCGGGCGGATTGTCGTGGCTGAGATTCTTGCCCCGAAGGTGGGGTTCACGACCGGCAGTGCGGTCGCGATGGCGCGGTTGATGCCGGGAGGGAAGCTCAACCACAGCTTCGGCAACGGCGGGGTCGCGACGTGGAACTTGGATTTCCGCAGCATCCAGGTGGTGAAAACGGGCGACGAGTTCATCGGCGGGCTTCACCAAAGCCAAGTGAACGGGGCCTGGGGGTTCAAGTACGGACGCCTTGGGGTTTTGTGCCAGGGAACTTCCGCACCCTTGTTCACCTGCCGCAAACCCAACCGCCAGCGTCAATCCTTTCTCGAAGTGCGGCTTTCTGGTGTAGGCAAGCCGGCAATCTCACAGCGAGCCGGGTGGTGCTGCGCGACTTCGGGCAACACTTGGCGGCGGGCGAAGAAACTGGTCATCGGTGACAGTGCCTGGGTCAGGACCGCGGTCGGGGCCCTCTACTGCACGGGCCTGAGTACCGAGCTTGTCTGCAGCAACGGATCTCGGCATGGGTTCCTACTCACCGAATCTCAGGTCAAAACATGGTGAAGCCGGGATCGTCTGAGTGGTTCTCGTGCGCTCGAGAGTGCTGGTTCAGAATTCGTACGAGCGAGACTTGGTGTGACGCTCGATTGCCAGCTGAATAAGACGGTCGCATAGGTCCGAGTAGGCCAGGCCGCTGGCCTCCCAGAGCTTGCCGTAGACGCTTGTCTCGGTGAAACCGGGCATGGTGTTGATCTCGTTGACCAAGATCCCGCCGTCGGGCTCGACGAAGAAGTCACAGCGGGCGAGGCCGGCGCAGCCGCCGAGCTGGAAGGACTCGACCGCGAGCTCCTGCAGACGGACGGCCTGCGCAGCGTCCACCGGCGCGGGGACGACCAGCTCCATGCCGCCATCGCTGTACTTGGTCTCGTAGTCGTACCAGTCGCCGTGGGCGACTACCTCACCCGGTAACGAGCACTCCACCTGCTCGTTACCGAGCAGGGAGCACTCGACCTCGCGGCCATGGGCCGAGGCCTCAACGATCACGCGCGGGTCGTGGCGCAGGGCCAGCTCGACCGCCGTGTCGAGCTCCTCCCCCAGGCTCTCGACCTTGCTGATGCCGACGCTGGAACCGAGCCGCGAAGGCTTAACCCAGAGCGGCAGACCCAGCGCCTTGCAGCGCTTGCGCCAGCCCGCCTCGCCAGCGGTGACGAACTCAACTTGCGGCAGGCCAGCCTGGGCAAAGAGCCGCTTCAGCGTCAGCTTGTCCATGCAGACGGCCGAAGCAAGTACGTCGGAACCGACGTAGGGAAGGTCGAGCCACTCAAGTACCCCCTGCACGCTGCCGTCCTCACCGAAGGGGCCGTGCAGAGCCGGGAAGGCGACGTCAGCGCCGAACAGGCCCGCCGCTGGAGTCAGCTCAACCGGGGCACCGCGAAAGCTCCAGCCGCCGTCGCGATCGATCGTCACCAGTAGCGCCTCGTGTCCGGCCTGTTCAAGCCCGCGTGCCACCGCCTCTCCAGAGCGCAGCGATACATCGTGCTCGGAAGAGCGCCCCCCGCAGAGGACCGCGACTTTCATTCGGTTCCCGCTTCACTTTCGAGCGCACGCTTGCCGACGGTCACGGTCACGGTCGACCCTGGTTCGACTTCGGAGCTCGGCGGCGGGAACTGGTCGGTGACCCTGCCCACCTGCGAGGGCACTTCGGTTTCTTCTTCCTGCACACTCGGTTCGAGGCCGGCTGCGCGCACCGCTTCGACCGCTTCCGCCCGTTCAGACCCGATCACGTTCGGCACCTTTGCTTTCCGCACCCCTTGGGAGACAACGATCGCGACGGTCGAACCGGCGGGTAGTTCGGAACCGGCGCTCGGAGCCTGACGAATCACCTCACCGACCGGCTTGGCGCTTTCCACTTCTTCGACGCTGGCGGTGAAACCGGCGCTGCGGATCTGCTGCACTGCGACCGAGCGCTGCGTCCCCACCAGCACCGGCACCTTGGTCAGCTTCTGTCCTTTGGAGACCGTGAGCACGACAGTCGAGCCGCGGGTCGCGGTCGTCCCCCCGGAGGGTTCAGAGCGGACCACTTGGCCCGCTTCAAGCCGGTCGGAATTGACTTTTCTCACCTGCGCCACAAGTCCGGCTTCTTCCAACTTGGCCACCGCGTCTTCCTGGCTCAGGCCGGAAAGCCCGCCCGGCACTTTGGTACTGCCGGGACCGGCGCTGACCGTCAAGGCCACATTCGGCTTCGAGCAGAAGAAGTTGAGAAAGGCGCAATCGAGCGACGCGTTACCCGCCGGCGGGTCTTGCTCGAGCACCGTGTTCGCCGCCACTTCGCGCTGCACACGGTTGATGTCCCCGACCTTGAAGCCGTTCTGTTCCAGCAGCGCGATCGAAACACCCAGCTGGTTACCCGTCACGGCGGGAACATCGGTCGTCGTGTCGCGAGTTAGGGCAAAGCCCAAAAGTGCGCCGACCAGCACCGCGACAGCGGCGAGGATCAGCCATGTCCTGCGACGGCGTCGGCGCTCCTCCTCGGCGTCGTCGGCAGCGAGCGCTGGCTCGGCAGCGACCACAGGTGGTGGCAACGGTGCAAACGAAGCGGTGCCGCCGTGTGGGCCCTGGTCGCGCTGTGCGGCATCAAGGGCGACGATGAACGCCTCGGCGCTCTGGAAGCGTTGGCCCGGGTCCTTTTCCAGCGCCCGCATCACGACCGCGTCGAGGGCCGGGGAGACTGCCGGGTTGATCGAGCTCGGCCGTTGCGGCGTGTGTGAGACTTGTTTCATCGCAATTGCCACCGCCGAGTCAGCCTCGAACGGGACCCGCCCCGCGAGCGCCTCGTAGAGCATCACGCCGACCGAGTAGAGGTCGGAGACGGCGGTCACCGCTTGTCCCTGAGCCTGCTCTGGCGAGAGGTAATGCGGCGTGCCCATAACCGAGCCCGCCTGGGTGATTTCGGAGGCACCGGCGCGGGCGATGCCGAAGTCGGTAACGGTGGCCTTGCCCTCGTCGTCAACGATCACGTTCTGCGGCTTGAAGTCGCGGTGGACGACGCCGTTGCGGTGGGCAAAGCCAGCCGCTTCGAGCACCTGGCGGATCAGCCCAACCGACTGTTCGGGGGTCAGGCCCTGGTCGATTAGCTCCTTGAGCGAGCGGCCGTCGAGCATCTGCATCGCGATGTAGTAGGTGCCCTCGACGTCGCCGCGGTCGAAGACAGCGACGATGTTGGGATGCGAGAGGCCGGCGGCGTGCTCAGCCTCGCGGCGGAAGCGCTCGACGAACTCACGATCCTGGGCGAAGCGCCTATGCAGGACCTTGAGCGCAACGCGGCGCTGCAGGTGCGAATCCTCGGCCAGCCAGACGTCTGCCATCCCCCCCGAACCGATCCGTCGCATCACCCTGTAGCGGCCGTCGATCGTGCTCCCCTCACCGACTTCAGGCGGCACTGTCAGCTCCCTCCGTTGAGAATGGTTTCGGCGACGTCGCGAAAGATCGGCGCCGCGACGTCATTGCCGAACTGTTCGGTGCACTCGACGCTCGCCACGATCGCGATCTGCGGGTCGTCGGCAGGCGCGAAGCCCATGAACCAGGCCTGGTTCTCTTCTTCGCCGCCCCCACAGGCTTTGTTCCCGGGCGTTTCCGCGGTGCCGGTCTTGCCCGCCACCGGCACGCCGGAGATCGCCGCGTTGGTGCCGGTGCCTTCGTTGACCACCCCTTCCATCGCCGTGGTCAGCTCTTCCGCGGTCTGCCCGGAGATCGGTTCGCTGTAGACGGAGGGATCGAGGTGCTTGACGGTGCGCCCGTCGGGGTCGACCACCCGGTTCCAGATCTGCGGCTTCATCAGCTTGCCGCCATTGGCTACCGCGGCGGCAATCATCGTCATCTGCAGCGGCGTCGCCAGCAGCCGCTCCTGGCCGATCGCGACGCGGGCCAGGTCGACCGGGTCGTTGCGATTCAAAGTGTGTTCGTCTTCGTAGATCCCACTGTTGTAGACCTCGTCGTCGGGCAGGTCGATCGGCGGCGTCGAGTTGAAGCCGAACTTTTCCATCGTTTCGAACAGTTTGTCGTTGCCGACTTTCTGCCCCAGCTGCCCGAACCAGGTGTTGACCGAGTTGGTCAGCGCCGTATCGAGCGCGATCGGCCCGAAGTCCTCGGTGAAGTCGTTGTTCAGTTCGTGCCCTTCGTCGATGATCGTCCCGGGCGCGTCGATCGTCGTTTCCGGCGTGATCGCGCCGCTCTCCAGCCCCGCCGCGGCGGTCACCACCTTGAAGGTCGAGCCCGGCGGGTAGAGGCCCTGGGTCGCCCGGTTGAGCAGCGGCGTTTCGATCAGGTTGCGGTTGAGCTCTTCGAGTTCCTCCGGGACCCGGTTGGGGTCGTAGGGCTTGTTGGAGGCCATCACCTTGACCGCGCCAGTGCTCGGTTCGATCGCCACGACGGCGCCGAAGCCCTGTTCCTCGAGGTCGGCCAGCGCCACCCGCTGCGCCGCGGCGTCGATGTTGGTGACGATGTCGTTGCCTTCCTGACGGCGACCGCGCAGCTCGTCGAGGATCGAACCGAATTCGGATTCGTTGCCGACCAGTTCGTCGTTGTGGTACTTCTCGAACTCGCTGTCGCCCTGGCGCACGAAGCTGTAGCCAATCGGGTGCCCATACAGTGCGCCTTCGGGGTAACGGCGCACGTAGCGGCGGCTCTCGCCGTGGCCCTTGGCAACCGAGCGGGCGAGCACGGTGCCATCGGCGGCCAGAATCCGGCCGCGTTTGATCTGCTGCTGCTCCAGCAGCGGGCGCTTGTTTGCTTCCTTGTCCTTCAATGCCTGCGCATCGAAGACCGACCAGTAAGACGTGAAGCCGATCAGCACAGCAAAGAGGGCGACGATGAAAGCGAAGAGCTTGACGATCTGGCGGTTCATGAGCCCTCCAAGGCAAATGCTCCGCGCGGCGATGTGGCCTCACGGCGAGCGCGGTCGGAAATCAGCAGCAGCAGCGCCAGCAGGACGAAGTTGGCGACGATCGAGCTGCCGCCGTAGCTGATGAAGGGCAGGGTGACGCCAGTTAGCGGGATCACTCGCGTCACCCCACCGATGATCACGAAGGCTTGGATGGCGAAGACCGCGGTAAGCCCGGTGGCAAGCAGCTTGGAAAAACCGTCGTCGGCGAGCAGCGCCACCTTGAAGCCTCGCGCCGCGATCAAGAGATAAATCAGGACCACAGCGGATGCGCCGAACAGGCCCAGCTCATTGACAATCAGCGAGTAGATCGTGTCGGTCTGCGCTGCGGGCAGTAGCGCAGCGTGAGTGCCGGGGATCGTGATCAGCGCCTGGCCAAAGCCTTTGCCGAAGAGGCCGCCATCGGCCTGGGCGAAGATCGACTGCAGAATCTGGTACCCGTTGCCAGTCGGGTCGTTGTACGGGTTGAGCCAGATCTCCACCCGGTCGTGGACGTGGGGCACCGTCGAAGCAAAGAACCAGGCACCGACCAGGAACATGCCGATGCCGATGACGACGAAGGAGAAGCGGCCCGTTGCCACATAGAGCAGCGCAAGGAAGGCGGCAAAGAACATCAGCGAGCTGCCGAGGTCGCGGATGAAGACGAGCATGAACATCGAGGCCCCCCAGACGACCAACAGCGGACCGAGGTGCTTGAGCGGTGGCAGGGTGACGCCAAGCACCCGGCGCGCGCCGACGATCAGCACCTCGCGGTGCTCGCGCAAGTAACTGGCGAGGAAGACGACGATGCAGATCTTCGAGAACTCGGCCGGCTGGAAGGCAAGCGGGCCGATCTTTACGCCGAGGTAGGCACCATTGACCTGCTGGCCGATCCCCGGCAGGCGGGGCGCCAGCAACAGCAGCAGGCCAACGACGGCGATCGTGTAGCGGTAGCGCTCAAGCACGTCGTAATCGCGCAGGAACTGGATCGTCAGGGCAAAGAGGATGAGGCCGAGGACGAACCAGTTGGCCTGATCGCGGGCCAGACTCTCGTCGATTCGGTAGACCATCACCAAGCCGAAGGCGGTCAGCAACGCGACCAAGGGAAAGAGGTACGGGTCGGCGTTGGGCAGGCGTAGGCGCAGGAAGATGTGGGTGGCAATGCAGACGGCGAGGAAATAGGCGCCGTAAACCAGACTGAGGTTGCCGAGCCGCGCGTTCTCCTGAGCGAAGACCGCGGCGAAGCCGGCACTGAGCAGCAACGCAACCGGGATCAGAGCGACGAGCTCCCGGTTTCGGGCCGCGCTCCTTCTAATCAATGTTCCCGCTCCGCTCCCGGCGCGAAGAACCAGACATGCACGCTTGGTCGCTCCGCGCTCACGGAATCCCCTGGCTGCGTTCGATGTCTTCGATCAACGAAACCGCGTCCGCGCGGGAACGGACATCGTGGCCAGTTACGGCTTCGCGTCGCTTGCGCGAGAGAGCCTCGGTCTGGACTGGGCTCGCATAGCGCTCCTGATAGAGCTTGGCGCCGAAGGGGAGTTCGTATGGCAGTCCGCGGTAGAGGGCGGCGCGGCCGCTGTCATCGGTACCGAGGAACCAAACCTGACGGTTGCCGTACCAGGCGCCGAAGGCGATCGCGCCTAGGACCGCGACTACGGCGAGGACCCTGGCGGTAGTTCGCAGGCGGCTGCTTGGCCGCTTGGCCGTGAGCTTCTCACGCCGCTGCTGCGCGGCTGCGGCGGCGGTGCGACGCCGCACCTCGGTTGCAGTCAAGCCGGCTTCTTCGGCTGCCGCCCCGACCAGGGTTGCGTCCTCGGGGGCCTCGCCGCGAGGCGCTGCAGCATCGCCAAGACGGAAGGCAAGCGCGGTGATGTTGTCGCGCCCCCCTGCGCCATTGGCCTCGTCGACGAGCGTCCGCACCGCCTCGCGCATCGAGGTCGTGCCGGAGAGGACCGCGGCGATGCGCTCCTCGCTGACCATCGTCGTCAGGCCGTCAGAGCAGAGCATGAAAACATCGCCGGGGGCGGCGGGCACAGTCTGCAGATCGACCTCCACCTCGGGCTCGGGGCCCAGCGCGCGGGTGATAATCGAGCGCTGCGGATGGTCCTCGGCCTGAGCGTCGGTGATCTGGCCTTTGCGTCGCATCTCCTCGACCAGCGAGTGGTCGCGGGTAAGCCGTTCGAGCTTGCCACGGCGCAAGCGGTAGGCACGGCTGTCGCCGACGTGGCCGATGCCAACCTCTTCGGTCTGGGCATCGACAATCGCCGCGGTGATCGTCGTCCCCATCCCGGCTTTGGAAGGGTCCGCCCGCGCCAGGTCATGGATGCGGCGGTTCGCCTCCTCGATCGTCTCGCGCAGGAAAAGCTCAGGGGAACCTTCGGGCAGGTCGCGGTCGAAGGCGTCGGCGGCGGTCTTCGAGGCGACCTCACCTGCCTGAGCACCCCCCATACCGTCGGCGACAACAAAGATCGGCGCGCGGATAAAGAGCGAGTCCTCGTTCTCGCTGCGCTGCCGGCCGGTGTCGGTGCGAAACGCCTGGTCGTCTACGCGCAGCAACTAGGTTCCCCCTGCCTCGAACCTGAACTCGGTGTCGCCGATGCGAACCACGTCACTATCGATCAGCTCCGCCTCCCCATGCAGGGCAGCATCGTTGAGCAGCGTGCCGTTGGTGGAGTTCATATCTTCGACGTAGGCACGCCCTTCTCGGGCGAAAATCCTCGCGTGTAAGCCAGAGGCATAGCGGTCCTCGATCCGCACGTCCGCTTCCTGCGAACGGCCGATCGAGAGGCCGCCGATCAGGTCGAAGCGTTCGCCCTCGTTCAACCCGCCTCCACGCAGCACCACCAGCCAGGCATCGCCGCCACCGGCAGCGCCCTCAAAGGCCGGCACAGGATGGAATCCGGTCGCGTCCGGAGCCGGCGCGACCGTGCCCCGCAAGTCCTTCAGCGCGCTGCGCGCGATCCAGAGCAGGAAGAGGTAGAGGACGGCCAAGAAGCCGAACTTGAGGGCTACAGAGATCGGGTCATAGTCCACGCCAGCACCCTAATGACGGGCCCAGATCGCTGCCATACTGCGTCCTCAGTCGCCCAAATAGCGCTGCTATTCGGGCTCCCTGCGTCCTTGTCTGGCAGCGCCTGGACCGCGTCATTAGCGTGCTGGAGCGCATCTACTGCTCGATGTCGAACCTGAAAGTCGTCGTCCCGACCGTGACCTGGTCGCCCGATTTGAGCCTGGTCGAGCCGACGCGTCGGCCGTTGACCTTGATCCCGTTGGTCGAGCCAAGGTCGGCGATCGTCCATTCGCCGCGGGGCGAACGCCGCAACTCAGCGTGGTGACGGGAGACGTTGGGGTCGCGCAGGACGCAGTCGGCGTCGCGCGAGCGCCCGATCGTCGAGCGCTCAGCGTCAAGCACGTAGCGGCGGTCGTCCACGGTGACGACGCCGCGGGGCTTGGCTTCGGCCCGGTGCGAAGGGCTCTCCGTCGCAGCGGGTGGAGCGTCGCGCACCGCCGAATAGACCATCGTGTGCCCCTCGTCGCCCTGACTGGGAGCCTCGCCCTCGTGGGCCGGGGGCTTGACCAGGCGCGTCTGGATACCGAACTCACCCAAACGCAGGCGCTCGTCGGTCTCAAAGGCGACAGTAGGACGGGTCAGCAAGTCGTAGCTGCGCCGGCGAGCATGCTCAAGCAGGTAACCGGAGAGCTCCTGCTCGAGCGAGCGCTCATAGCCCTCAAGCCTGGTTCGGTCCTTGCCGGAGAGGTAGACCGTGTACTCATTGGGGACGTAGACACGGGCTACGCCGGCCGTCTTGTGGGAGTCCATCTCCTTGGCCAGTTTGCGAGCGAGCTCGACTGGCTGCACCTCGGAGCTGAAGGCGCGGCTGAACACCCCCTCAACGAGGCCTTCGATCCGACTCTCGAGGCTACGTAGGACGCTGATCGGGAAATCCTAGAGGTCTAGGGGAGGACGACTCCGTGGCCCAGGGCGAGCCAGGCGCCGAGGATCGCAGCTGCGGCCACCGCGCCCGCTCGCAACCCGAGCGGCGTGTTGGCGTGCGGCAGGTCCTCAGCGAGGTACTCAAGCGAGTCCTCGATCGCTCCGCCCAGGCCCTCAAGCGCGGGGCGGCGCGAGGGGCGGGCGTGCAGGGCGGCGTCGATCGTGTCGCTGAGCTCGCGCGGAAGGTCGGGGCGTAGTCGGCGCAACGAACGCGGCCGTGCGCCGATCGCGCGCGCGGTTGCGGCGGGGGTGGCGCGACGGTTTGGGTTCTCTCCGCCCCAGCACTCATAGAGGGTGAGGGCGAGCGAGTAGACGTCGGCCTCCGGCCCGGCACAGCGACCCTCGGCCTGCTCGGGGGACATGTAGGCAAGGGTGCCAACGACGTCACCGGGCGCGGTCAGCGAGGCGCCGTCGGCGAGGCGGGCGATGCCGAAGTCCATCAGCTTGGCGCGGAACTCGCCCTCGGGGGCGACGAGAACGTTCTGCGGCTTGATGTCGCGATGGACGACGCCGCGCGAGTGGGCATGGTCAAGCGCCTCGCAGAGATCGGCGCCAATCTCACCGATCTCGCGATCGCTGAGCGAGCCTTCACCGCTGAGCGAAGCAAGGGTCGAGCCCTCGACCAGCTCGGTCACCAACAGGGCATTACCGTCCTCCTCGCCCATCTCGTAGAGCGTCACGATGCCCGGATGGTTGAGTCGCGCCGCTGCTTGAGCCTCGCGCAGGACGCGTCGGCCGGCCTCGCCGCGCGATTCGATCGCCTTGACCGCAACCGTCCGCTCGAGGCGACCATCCCAGGCCTCATAGACGACGCCGAAGCCGCCGCTGCCGATGCGACGCTCGATTAGAAAGCGGTTGAGAACGAGGGAACCGACCAAAGCTCCTTCGACTTCGCCGTAATTCCGCTTCCTCCTGCGACATACTCCCTGCTTCTTGGAGGATTCGCGCGCATCCCGGGGGCGCCGACCGCGCCCCGCCCGTCGTCCCGAACGACAGCAGATCCTGCTGCGCCGTGGTCTTGCCCTTGGCGCTGGCCTGCTGATCTTGATCCTGATCGTGCTCGGCGTTCGCGGCTGCCTTAACGCCCGCAAGCACCGCGCCCTCAGTGACTACGCGCGCAACGTCAGCCAGATTGTCGACGAGACCGACCAGACCAGTAAATCGTTCTTCGACAAGTTGTCGGACCCGGGCAGTCTCTCGGTTACCGAGTTCGTCGCCGAGGTCAACGCCGACCGCAGTGCAATGGACAACTACGTCGCCCGGATCGACGGGCTCGACACCCCGGGCGACATGGGCAGCGCACAAAAGGCTTTGGAGCTGGTCTACGAGTTGCGCGGCGCGGCGATGACTGAAATCGCCGACAAAATGAGCACGGCGCTCGGCGACGTCGGCAGCGAAAAAGCGACCGAAGCGGTCGCCAAGCAGATGGGGGTGCTCGCGGCCAGCGACGTCCTCTACGCCTCCGTGGCGCGGCCGGAAATCAACGGCGTGCTGGCCAACAACGGAATCGAGGGCGACGACGTGCCAAAGAGCATCTTTGTCCCCGACGGGATCAAGTGGCTGGATGAAGCCGAAGTGAGCTCGGCGCTCGGCTCGGTCAACGGCTCCAGCGGCGGCGCTGAAACGCCGGGCGTCCACGGACTGGGCTTGCTCTCGACCAGCATCAACGGCACCCAATTGACCGCCGAAAGCAGCACGGGGGTAGCGGCAGAAGAAACGCCGGAAGTCGAAGTCGAAGTGCAGAACCAGGGTGAATCGACCGAGAACGGGATCACGGTCTCGGTCACCGTCAACGGCCAAACGCTGACGGGAGAAATCAGCAGCATCGAAGCGGGGGCAACGGAAATAGCGGTTATCCCGCTGACGCCGGCACCTAAAGGCGAAGTAACGCTGGAAGTCGATGCCGAACCGGTGCCCGGCGAGGAAGTCTCCGAAAACAACGAAGCGTCTTACACCGTCGTCTTTGAATGAGTGGGGCAGGTGCCCATCACCGAGCTCGACTCTTGCTCAGATGAAGGTCTCGTTTCTCGGTCCGGCTGGCACCTTTACCGAAGACGCCCTGCGCGAGGCAGCCCCGGATCAAGAAGTCGAGGCGCTGCGCACGCCGACCGTGCACGACGCGATCCTGGCGGTTGAGCGGGGAGAGGCTGAGCGGGCGCTGGTGCCGTTCGAGAACTCGATCGAGGGGTCGGTGCGCAGCACCTTGGACACGCTGGCCTTCGACACCAGCGCGGTGACGATCGTCGGCGAGCACGACTTCCGCGTCCACGCCCACCTGATCGCACGCGAAGGGGTCGAACTGGAGCAGGTCTCGGCGATCCTCTCTCACCCGCAGCCACTCGCCCAGTGCGCTGGCTTCCTACGCGAGAACCTGCCCGGGGTAGAACGGCGCAGTGTCAGCAGCACCGCCGAGGCTGTGCGCATGGTCGGTGAGTCGGTCCGTCCCTGGGCCGCAATCGGCGCTCGTGCAGCCGCTGAGCTCTACGGCTGCACGATCTTGCGCGAGGGAATCGAGGACGCATCCGACAACGTCACCCGCTTCGTCTGGATCGCTCCCGCCGAGACGAAGCCCGAGGGCGAGGGGCCATGGCGCACCTCGCTCGTCTTCTCCGAGCTCGGAGCGGACCACCCCGGCGCTCTCGTCGACGCGCTGCACGAGTTCTCCAGCCGTGACATCAACCTGAGTCGCATCGAGTCTCGGCCGCTACGCCAGGGTCTCGGCCGCTACATGTTCTTCTGCGATTTGGAAGGAGCAACGAGCGACACAGCTATCTCCGAGGCTCTTGCGTCGCTTCGTCAGAAGGCAGAGTCAGTGCGCATTTTGGGCTCCTATCCGGTCGGCTGACGGCGCCTGCGTAGAATTCTCGAGCTAGATGGCACGCGTCCTTGTATTGAATGCGACGTATGAGCCGATCAACGTCTGTACGTTGAGACGCGCTGCTGTGCTGCTCTTGAAGGAGAAAGCTGAGTTGCTGGAGCGGCGTGAGGGGGCGATTCACTCCGAGCACATGACGATGGAGCGGCCCGACGTGATCCGTCTGGTCAGCTACGTGCGGGTTCCCCGCGAGGCGCACCGGCGCAAGATCACCCGCCGCGCGGTTCTCGCCCGCGACGCCTGGACCTGCCAGTACTGCGGCTCGACCAAATCCGGCTTGACGGTCGACCACGTGATCCCACGCAGTCGCGGCGGCAAATCGGTCTGGGGAAACATCGTCGCCGCCTGCGCCAGTTGCAACCGCCGTAAGGGCAACCGCCTCCCCCACGAGATCCAGATGCACCCAAAGAAGTCGCCAAAGGCGCCCGGGCCCAGCATCTTCATCCAGGTGGCAAGCCCGAACATCCCGCCGGCTTGGCAGCAGTACTTACCGGTAGCTGCTTAACGCCAGCCGCTGGAAGCACGGGGGACACCCTCCAGTTGCCTAGCACCGGCTATCGCCGGTGCAATGGTGATGGCGCCTAACGGCGCCAGACATACGCAACGAGTTGTGGAGGCGCCCGGAGGGTGTCCCCCGTGCTTCCGTCCCCTACGCGTTAAAGCTACGAAAGTGCTGCTCCCAAGCCGACGGCATGGTCCCTCGCAAGCTTTCAAACAAGCTGGCCGTCGTGGCAAGAGCTGGAAGGGACCGGGCTTCGCCCCCTGGTTGAGCTGACAGCGATGGGGCTAACGGGACTGCGGGGTAGGTCCGATAAGCCTCCACAACTCGTTGCGTAAATCTCGGCGGCGCAGCCGCCGTCTCAGTTGCACCGGCTATGCCAGTGCCAGGCGCAAGCGGACCTACCCCGCAGTCCCGTCCTCAGAGGCCTGAAGCTCGTCCTGCTGAGGCGCATCACCAGCCGGCGAGTCCTCGCTCGACTCGACCACCAAGGCGACGGCGCTGATCCGGTCGTCGTCCTTGATGTTCATCACCTTCACACCCTGCGTGGGGCGGCCCATCGTCGAGATGCCGCTTGCCGACGTCCGCTGCACCATCCCGTTCTGGGAGATGAACAGCAGCTCTTGGTGCTCGCGGACGATCAGGGCGCCAGCGAGGCCGCCCTTTTTCTCGGTCAGCTTGGCGGTTAGAACGCCTTTCGTACCACGACCCTTGCGCGGGTATTCGGCAATTGAAGTCCGCTTGCCATAGCCGTTCTCGGTGACGACAAAGAGCTCGGTGTCATCGCGAGCGACGTCCATCGCCAGCACCCGGTTCGCCTCGCCACCGACCTTGGCCTTCACGTTCATCCCCTTCACCCCGGAGGTGTCGCGTCCCATCGGGCGCGCCTCGCTCTCGGAGAAACGCACGGCATGGGCGGACTTGGAGACCATCAGGATGTCGTCCTCGCCCGAGGTCATCCGCACCTGCACCAGCTCGTCACCGTCGCGGACCTTGATCGCGATGATCCCGTCGGCGCGGATCGGCGTGTTGTAGGCGAGGAACTCGGTCTTCTTGAACTGTCCCTTGGCGGTGGCGAAGGCGAGGTACTTGTTCTCTTTGAAGTCCCGAGTCGGGATCACCGCCATCACCTTCTCGCCTTCGCGCAACGGCAAGAGGTTGACGAGGGCGCTGCCTTTCGCCGTGCGCGAACCCTCCGGCAACTCGTAGACCTTGAGCCTGTAGACCTTGCCTTTGTTGGTGAAGAAGAGCAGGAAGTCGTGGGTCGAGCAAATGTGAAGGTGGGCGATGTAATCGTCCTCCTTCATGTTCATCCCCATCACCCCGACACCACCGCGATGCTGCTGGCGGTAGGTGGCAAGCGGCAAGCGCTTGACGTAGCCCGAGGCGGTCAACGAAATCACCATCTGCTGGTCGGCGATCATGTCCTCGATGCCGACGTCACCCTCGAAGTGGGCGATTTCGGTGCGGCGCTCGTCGCCGTAGGAATCGACGATCTCGGCTAGCTCCTCTTTGACCAGACCCAGGACCCGCGCCTCGTCGCCGAGGATCGCTCGCAGCTCGCCAATTCGCTCGATCAGGTCAGCGTGCTCGGCGCGGACTTTGTCCGACTCCAGCGCGGTTAGGCGCTGCAGTCGCATATCGAGGATCGCCTGCGCCTGCTCCCGGGAAAGCTCAAATTTCTCGATCAGCCCGTCGCGAGCCGCGTCGGGATCGGCCGAACCGCGGATCAGTTTGATCACCGCATCGAGGTTCTCAAGCGCAATCAACAACCCCTCGAGGATGTGCGCGCGTGCCTCGGCGCGGCGCAGTTCGTACTGGGTGCGGCGGGTGACGACCTCGCGCTGATGCTGGACGTAGTAGTGGACCAACTCGAGCAGACCCAGCGTACGCGGCACGCCGTCGACGAGCGCGACCATGTTGATGCCGAAGCTCGTCTGCATCCCGGTTTTCTTGTAGAGGTTGTTGAGCACGACCTTGGCCGGATGGCCGCCGCGCTTCAGCTCGATCACCAGGCGCATGCCGGAGCGATCCGACTCGTCGCGTAGATCGGAGATGCCCTCAAGTTTCTTGTCGCGGACGAGGTCGGCGATCTTGGTGATCAGCCCGTTTTCGCCGCCCTTCTTGACCATGAAAGGCAGCTCGGTAACAACGATTGCGTCCTTGCCACCCTTGAGCGGCTCGACATGAGCGCGGGCGCGCACCTTGACCGAGCCGCGACCAGAGGCGTAGGCGTCGCGGATCCCCTCCAGGCTCATGATCCCGCCGCCGGGGAAGTCGGGTCCCTTGACGTGCTCCATCAGCCCGGCGAGGTCGATGCCGGGATCGTCGATGTAGGCGGTTACCGCAGCGGAGACCTCACGCAGGTTGTGCGGTGGGATGTTGGTCGCCATCCCGACCGCGATCCCCGAGGCGCCGTTGACCAGCAGGTTGGGGAAGCGCGCCGGCAGGATCGACGGCTCCTGGGTCGATTCGTCGTAGTTAGGGCCGAAGTCGACGGTGTCGGCATCAATGTCGCGTAGCAACTCGGTGGCGAGCCGCCCGAGCCGTGCCTCGGTGTACCTCATCGCCGCCGCCGGATCGTCGTCGATCGAGCCGAAGTTGCCCTGGCCGTCGATCAGCGTGTAACGCAGCGAAAACTCCTGCGCCATCCGTACCAGCGTGTCGTAGATCGCAGAATCGCCGTGCGGGTGGTACTTGCCCATAACCTCACCGACGATGAAGGCGCACTTGCGGTAGGGGCGGGTCGGCTGCAGCCCGATGTCGTGCATCGCATAGAGCACGCGCCGGTGGACCGGCTTCAGTCCGTCGCGGACGTCCGGCAACGCGCGCCCAACGATCACGCTCATCGCATAATCGAGGTACGAGGAACGCATCTCCTTCTCGAGCTCTCGCTCTTCGATGCGGCCCGTAAGCGCCTCCAACGCCATCAGCGATTCGCCTTACACATCAAGGAACTTCACGTCCTTTGCATTCGACTCGATGAATGCGCGGCGCGGCGCGACTTGGTCGCCCATCAGCATCGAGAAGATCTGGTCTGCCGCGGTTGCGTCGTCCAAGGTGACTCGGGCGAGGGTGCGCGTGGCCGGGTCCATCGTCGTCTCGCGCAGCTGGTCTGCGTTCATCTCGCCGAGACCCTTGAAGCGCGTTAGCTGCACACCGTGGCGGGCCAGCTCGAGCACAGCGCCTCGGAGCGCCTGGAAAGAGAGCGCCTCGGCGCTGCGGCCGCCGTAGCGAGCTTCGAAGGGCGGCCTGCCGACCTGCTTGATCAATGCCGCGTGCACCTCGGCGAACTTGCGGTAGTCGTGATGGTCGAAAAGCTCTCGGGGAAGGCGGTGGGTGCGGGCGAGGCCACTCTTGCGCTCGATCGCCTTCACAACCAAGCCGGCATCGGAGTCCTCGACGACTTCGGTTTCGAAGGGCTCGGCCTCCGCCGCCTCGCGGCTCAACACCTTGCGGGCGCCAGCCAGCGTCGCGACTTCCTCATCGAGCAGACTCGACTCCTCGAGGAAACGCACGGTCTCGTGGCCAAACTCGGCCTGTAGCGACGAGCCCCAGCCCTCGTACTCTTTGGCTCGCCTGGTGTAGCTCTGCCAGCGACTCTTGCTCAGCTTGGTCGTGCTGCCGCTTGCGTCGGTGACCTCGATGTCCTCGAGCTTGTCGCGCAGGAGCAGCTCCTCCAGTTCGGACTCGCGCTCCAGGTAGGTCTCCTGGTTGCCCTGTTTGACCCGGTAGAGCGGCGGTTTGGCGATGTAGACGTAGCCGGCGTCAATCAACTCGGGCATCTGGCGATAGAGGAAGGTGAGAACGAGAGTGCGGATGTGGGCACCGTCGACGTCGGCGTCGGTCGCCATGACGATTTTGTGGTACCGCGCGTCCTCAAGGTTGAACTCCTCGTGGACGCCGGTGCCGATCGCGGTGATCAACGCCTGCACCTCAGTGTTTGCCAGCACCTTGTCGATCCGGCTCTTCTCGACGTTGATGATCTTGCCTCGCAGCGGCAGCACCGCCTGGGTCGAGCGATCGCGCGCTTGCTTCGCCGAGCCGCCGGCTGAGTCACCCTCGACTACGAAGATCTCAGCGTCGCGCGGGTCCTTGACCGAGCAGTCGGCCAGCTTCCCCGGCAGGGTCGAGTTCTCCAGGGCCGACTTGCGTCGAGTCAGATCGCGCGCTTTACGTGCCGCATCTCGCGCTCTCGACGCATCGATCGTCTTGACGATGATGCGTCGGGCATCACCAGGGTTCTCCTCGAGGAACTCGGCCAGTTTGCGGTTGACCGTCTCCTCGACCAGACCGCGGATCGGCGGGTTGCCGAGTTTGGTCTTGGTCTGACCCTCGAACTGCGGATCGCGGAGCTTCACCGAGATCACCGCGGTCAAGCCCTCGCGCACGTCCTCGCCGCCAAGGTTTCCGTCTTTCTCTTTGAGCAGGCCTTTGCTGCGCGCGTAGGCATTCAGGGTGCGGGTGAGCGCCGCGCGAAAGCCGGAGAGGTGGGAGCCGCCCTCGTGGGTGTTGATGTTGTTGGCGAAGCTGAAGATCGACTCCTGGTAGGAGGCGTTCCACTGCATCGCCACCTCAACCTGACCGTCCTCCTCCTCGTTGTCGAAGAAGATCGTCTTCTTGTGCAGCGTGTCCTTGTTCTCGTTGAGATGGCGGACGAAGTCCTCGATCCCGCCCTCGTACTGGAAGGTCACGCTGTTGGTCTGACCGCGCTCGTCGACCAGCTCGATCTTCAGGCCGCGGGTGAGGAAGGCGGTCTCGCGCAGCCGGTCGGCGAGGGTCTGGAAGTCAAACTCGACCTCCTCGAAGATTTCCGCGTCGGGCTGGAAGGTCAGCGTCGTGCCAGCCTCTTTCGTCGCGGCGCCCTGGACGAGCGGGCCCTGTGGTTTACCGCGCTTGTAATCCTGGCTCCAGACGTAGCCGTCACGGCTGATTTCCAGATGCAGCTTCTCTGAAAGCGCGTTGACGACCGAGACGCCGACGCCGTGCAGTCCGCCGGAGACTTTGTAGCCGCCGCCGTCACCGAACTTGCCGCCGGCGTGCAACGTCGTCAGCACAACCTCGGCTGCCGGCCGTTTCTCCTTCTTTAGTTCTTCAACCGGGATACCGCGACCGTCGTCCGACACGGTGCAGCTGTCGTCGGGGTGAAGAACGACTCGAACTTCACTGCAATGCCCGGCAATCGCCTCGTCGACCGAGTTGTCCACCACCTCGTAAACAAGATGGTGGAGGCCGCGTGGACCGGTCGAGCCGATGTACATGCCGGGGCGCTTGCGGACCGCCTCAAGTCCCTCGAGGACAGTGATGTCCTTAGCGCCATAGGAGTCTCCCCCGCCGACTTTCTCATTCTTCTCGGGCAACTGGTCCTTTCCGCGTCTCACAGAAAACCCCGACCGCCTGGCGCTCTCGACGCGCCTGGTCGGGGCAAAATTCGAGTTGACATAAGGATACCAGTTCGACCCCCTGGAAAGGCCGCTGGCAAAATAAAAAAGCCCTGCAAATCACGTAAAGTGTGACTACTCTCCGGCGGCTTTCACACGAAAGCGCAAACTGCGTGGTGCGTCTTCGCCGAGCTGCTCGCGCAAACCCTTTTGAAGCTGCTCCTGCATTAGGTCGAGCTCTTGCACCCAGATGCTGTCGAGGCAGGCAATGGTCACCACACCCTCCCGTTCAGACACCGGCATCGCGGCGGCGGCCAGGCTCTCGCCGACGACCTCCTCCCAGACCGACTGCACCGCCGCCAGTCGCGTCTTCGGGGCGGCCTGCTGGAGTGCTGCGCGAAACGCCGTCGAGGCGGGTCGGGGAACGCGTCGGCGACTCATGCGGCCGCCGTGCGGACGACGTCGAATGGCATCCGCACCAGCCGCTCCAACGCCGGCTTCGGCACGGACTCCTCGGCGGCGGCCGTGATCAGCGTCTGGCCGCCCCGAGTCAGACGCTCCACCAAGCGATCGCGGCGTTGTGGGTCGAGCTCGCTCATCACATCGTCGAGCAGCAGAAGCGGTGCGACCCGGTGGGCCGCGAGCAGGGCGTCCCGCTGGGCGAAGAGCAAGGCTAGTAACGCTGCCCGCTGCTGGCCTTGAGAGCCATAGCGCCGCAGCGACCGGTCGCCAGCACAGATCTTTAGCTCGTCGAGATGCGGGCCCCACGAGCTCCGCCCCAGCCTCAAATCAGCCTCGCGGCGCTGCTCCAGCCCAGCCCGTAGCTCCGCCGTGGAGCCGACTGCACGCGGGGCGTACTCGATCGTGCCGCCGCCTGCCAGGCCAAGGTCATCAGCGGCGGCGGCAAAGGGCGGCGTGAGCTCAGCGATCGCCTCGGCGCGGGCCTCGATGAGGGCCGCGCCGGACTCGGCGAGGGCCGCATCCCAGACGCCCAGGTCGCCGCCGTAGCCGCCATTCGCGAGTCGCGCTAACAGCGCGTTGCGTTGGGCCAGCGCCTGGCCGTAGCGTTGGCGCAAGCCCGAACGCGAGGGCCAGCGAGCGGCGATGTAGCGGTCGAGGTGAGCGCGGCGCTCCGCCGGTGGACCCTTGACCAGGGTTAGGCGGTCTGGCGAGAAGACCGCCACGGGAGGACGGTGGCGAGCTAGATCGGCGGGCTCAGCAGGGTTGCCGTCGAGCAGGTGTCGGCGGCCCTCAGCGCGACTGACCGAAGCCAACAGGCGATGCTCGACCTGATCCTCGTCACGCACGGTTACCTCAGCACGGGCGAACTGGCCGCCAAAAGGAATCAGCTCGCGTCGGTCAGAAGTCCTGAACGAGCGGCCGGTGAGGGCAAAATAGAGAGCCTCGAGGAGGTTGGTCTTGCCAGCGCCGTTGGGACCGATCAGGCTGATGATGCCCTCGCCCAGCTCGACGCGCCCTTCACTCAAGCTACGTAGCGGGCTCGCTTCGACCGCGGTGACCAGCACCGGGCACCGCCTAGACGTTGAGGCGGATTGGCATCACCAAGTAGCGGAAGTCTTCGTTGTCGACCGGCTGCAGCAGACCTGGGCGCAGGGGAGAGATCAGGCGCAGCACAATCTCGTCACCCTCGACGCTTTCGATCCCGTCACGCAGAAACTCGGGGTTGAAGCCGATCTCCAAAGCCTCCCCCTCGAACACCGCCGGCATTGCCTCCTCGGCATCGCCGACATCGGGAGTTGAGGCCGAGACCTTCAGCTCGCCCTGTGAGAACGCGAGGCGCAAGGGCGCGTTGCGCTGCGCCAGTTGACTCACCCGCCGCACGACCTCAAGAAATTCCGGCCGCGGCAAGCGAACATCGTGCTCGTAGGACTCCGGCAGGAGTTGTCGAAAGTTAGGGAACTGGCCATCGATCAGCCTCGTATTGAGGAGGACCTCCCCTGCCTTAAATACCGCTTGGTTCGGTAGCAGACTGACGGCGACCTGATCAACCTCGCCGCTCACCACAAGGCGTCCTAGCTCGCGCAGCGCCTTGGCCGGGATGTTGGCCTCAAGCTCGCCGCCGATTGCACTCTCCAGCTCAGTTCGCTTGACGGCCAAACGGTAAGAATCCGTCGCAACCATCGTCATCTCCTCCCCGGCAGCGCTGACGAGGACGCCGGTGAGGACGGGGCGCATATCGTCACGAGAAGCGGCGCGGGCGACGAGCTCAACCGTTTCTGCCAGCGCCGGCGCTGGAATCTTCAGCGGCTCAGAGCTCCCCTCTGGAAGGTTTGGGAAGTCCTCACTGGGAAGGACACGGAGGTGGAAGCTGGAGCTGCCGCTGCGGATCTCAACGTCTCGCTCGGACTCGCGCAGCTCTATCTCGACACTCTCATCGCCAAGTGAGCGAGAGAGCTCGGACAGCAACCGGCCGGGGAGGAGGACAGAGCCATTGGCGCCGACGTCGGCTGTCATTGCCGTGCGCAGTCCCATCTCGCCATCGGTTGCAGTCAGCGTCACGCCCCTATCGGTTGCGACAAGAAGGACGCCGGAAAGGGCTTGGGTTGCGGCGCGGGTTGAAACGGCTCGCGAGACAATTGAAAGCTTGGAGACAAGCTCGTCGCGTTTGGTGGTCAGCTTCAAATGACTGATGTCCTCTTGAGTTGGATTAGTACTTGTGGAAACCGCAGAGACCAGCGGGAATCCGCATGGCCATGGGATTTAAAGGCTGTGGGCGGAGCTGGGGAAAGCATTGATTCTTACAGTGCCGTCGGCGGTCAGGCCGAGTGGGCTGGGGGGCTGTGGATAGTGGAGCGCAACTCGCTGACTTGGCGAGCAAGGTCGGCGTCGTTGCTCAGCGTCGTCTCAGCGCGGCGCAGGGAGTTAAGGATGGTCGAGTGGTCGCGGCCGCCGTAGAGGCGACCTATCTGAGGTAGCGAGAGGTCGGTCGCCTCGCGGGTAAGGAGGATCGCGATCTGCCGGGCGCGAAGAGGAGTCGCCGCACGGCTCGCGCCAACTAGCTCCCCGCGCGAGATGCCGAAAGCAGTAGCCACCTGTTGTTGGATTTCCTCGACCGTCGTCGGCCCGCTTGGTTGGGAGCGATTGGGGATCAGCTCGGCGATCAGCTCGGCGCTGAGGGGCTTGGCCGTCATTGAGGCATGCGCGATAACTCGGGTGAGGGCGCCGTGGAGACGGCGGATATTGGCGTCGATCCGCCGCGCGAGCTCAGAGAGGGCGTCGTTATCGTCGGTCTCGAGACCTGCCTCACGGGCGAGGCGCTGGAGGACGGTGAGCCGGGTGGCGAGGTCAGGTGGTTCAACTGGAATCGTCAAGCCCCACTCGAAGCGATCGCGCAGGCGTGCCTCGAGGGTCGAGAGCTCGCTGGGGAGCCGGTCCGCGGAGAGGACGAGCTGGCTGCCACCCTCGTATAAGGCGTTGAAGGTGTGGAAGAACTCCTCTTCGGTGTGCTGCTTGCCTTGCAGGAACTGAATGTCATCGACGAGCAGAACATCGAGGTCGCGGTAGCGGCCCTTGAATCGCTCGGCGCCGCTTGAACGCAGTGCCGCAACGAACTCGTTGGTGAACCCCTCGGCGGTGGTGTAGCGCACGCTAAGACCGGGGGCGTTGAGGCGCAGATAATTGGCGATGGCGCCAAGGAGGTGGGTCTTGCCGAGCCCAGGAGGCCCGTGCAGGAAGAGTGGGTTGTAGGCCTCGGATGGCGTCTCGGCGACAGCCAGAGCGGCGGCATGGGCAACCCTGTTGCCCTCGCCGATTACGAAGCGCTCGAACGTGTAGTTGGGGTTCAACTCCACGGCTGGTGCCCCGCCGACGTCCGGCGCCTTTTCGTCCTTGGCGTCGGCGAAGGCGATCTCAGCAAAAGGTGACTCGATGGCCTCGAGCGCTTCGCGGATCAGGGGGGCGTAGCGGCGCTCAACCCAAGTCTGGATCCCGTCCGGGGCAGCGAGATAGAGCGTCTTCCCGTGGGCCCCCACCGCACGCAACGGCTCCAGCCAGATCTTGAAGGTCGACTCCGGAACCGCTGTATGTAAGCGATTCCGGACGCCTTCCCATAGGGCGTCGAGGTTCTGTCCAGATGTGTCATCGGGCACCGGCGAGCGACCATAGCGACGCCTGCGAGAGCCGAATCAGCCTGGGTCGCAAATGCCGGAGAAATGATTCTCTGGCACGTCCGTATACTGCGACGGCCAATGAAGCGCACTTACCAGCCAAAGCGGCGAAAGCGGGCTAAGACCCACGGTTTCCGGGCGAGGATGGCGACGCGCGGCGGGCGCGCGATCCTCAAGCGGCGTCGGAGTAAAGGCCGGAAGCGGCTTACGCCCTAGAGATGCCGAAGCGACGACGCCGCCTCTCGCGCAGCGGCGAGTTCGACCGCGTCTATCGCGACGGCTCCTCTCACGCCACGCGCTATCTCGTGCTCTACAGCTTTCCCCGCAAGGATGAGGAGACTGCCGACATTCGGCTCGGCGTCTCGGTGAGCCGCAAGGTCGGCGGCGCCGTCGATCGCAACCGCGTCAAGCGAACGCTGCGAGAAGCTTTTTGGGAGCTCTCGGAGCGGTTGCCGGAGCGACACGACGTCGTCCTCGTGGCGCGCCCAGAGATCAGCGGGTTGATCGAACGCGAGGGCAAGAACGGAGTCAGAGCGAGCTTGGAAGAGGCGCTCGAGCACACCGGTGCCGGGGAGCGTTCCACGTGAAACGCTTTTTGCTTGCGCCAATCGCCGCCTACCAGCGTTGGGTTTCGCCAGGCCTGCCGCGCCGTTGTCGCTATGAGCCGACTTGCTCGGACTACGCCGCCCAGTCGATCAGGAGCTTTGGCCCGATTCGGGGCTCGCTGCTCGCCGCCTGGCGCCTGCTGCGCTGCAATCCATTCAGCCACGGTGGCTTCGATCCGGTCCCGGAGCGCTTCACGCTGCGCGTTGGGCCGATTGACCCCGCTGAGTACCACCGCCACGGCGGGGTGAGGACGTGATGCCCACCGCCGACATCCTGCAGCCCCTGGTCGACATCGCCAACGGCGTCCTTAAGTTCTTCCACGACGATGCCGGCCTCAGCTGGGGCGGGGCGATCATCGCGCTGACGATCTGCACGCGGGCGCTGCTGATTCCGCTCACCTACAAATCGCTGAAAGGGATGCGGGCGCTGCAGGCGCTCCAGCCACAGCTCAAAGAGCTGAAAGAGAAGTACAAAAACGACCAGAAACGCATGCAGCAGGAAATGATGCGCTTCTACCAGGAGAACAAAGTCAACCCCTTTGCCTCCTGCATCCCGCTGATTGCCCAGCTGCCGGTCTTCATCACCCTCTTCCACGTCCTTCGTAACGAGCTTCCAGCGGACATCGGCTGTAAGGCGGGCGAATGCGGCAGTGAAGCGTCGTTCCTCTTCATCCACGACCTGACCGCCAAGGCGACCGGCGGCGAACTGATCGCCCTGCTGATCCTCTACATCGGCACCCAGCTGATCTCCGGCATGGTCATGGCCGTCACCGCCGACAAAAACCAGCGCATAATGATGTTCGTCCTGCCCTTCGTCTTCGTCCCCTTCGTGATCAGCTTCCCGGCTGGCCTCGTCCTCTACTGGATCACGACCAACTTCTGGACGATCGGCCAGCAATACGCGCTCAAACGCTTCATCCCGGCGCCCCAGATGGCTACGGCAGAGGCGATTGCGGCGGCTAAGCCGCCTCCGCCACCGCCGAAAAAGAAGAAGAGGCGTAGGTAACGGAAGCTCACCCATCAGCACGGGGAAGTCCCCGGAAGCTGCCTGGGTTCGCTCCGCTCACGAATTTGCTGTCGCTCCGCGACGAGAATCACCCTGCAGGGTCCGCTTCGCGAGGCACTTCCGGGGACTTCCCCGTGCTGATGGGGCCATTCCGTCTCTCGCTGAGCGCTGGGATGGAAGCCGGGCCTCTCTCTTCAGGAGCCTCGCGAAGCGGCTCTGGCTAAGGGGTTCTATGCCCCGAAGGGGCACTAGATTGATCCGCCGAAGGCGGATCTCGGCTTCCTGAAGAGAGAGGCCCGGCTTCCCTTTGCTTCGCCCGCTGGAATAGGGTGGCGGCATGAGTGGAGAGACCAAATGGCCTGAGGAGCCTGCTGAGCGGGTTCGGGAGCTGATCGAGGGCGTTCTGGATGAGCTTGACCTTGAAGGCGAGGTTGAGATTCGTGAGGACGAGGAGCGGATTGAGGCTGTCGTCTCCGGTGAAGACGACTACGGGTTGCTGATCGGCAAACGAGGACAGACGATCGACGCGCTCCAGCTGCTCTGCTTTCAGGCTGCTTTCCGTGGCCTGCGCGATCGCAAACGCGTTGTCCTTGATGCCTCTGGCTATCGGGAGCGCCGCCGCGAGGTGTTGACCGCGCGGGCGGATCGGGCCGCTGAGCAAGCGCTGGATGGCAACGTCACGGTCGAGATGGATCCGATGAGCGCGCAGGAACGGCGGGTTGTGCACGAACACCTCAAAGATCGGTCGGGTGTCGAGACCTATAGCGAAGGGGATGAGCCTCGGCGGTGCGTCGTCGTGGCTCCGCTTGTTTCTGAGTGAGCGAGCTCCCGGTAGGGCTTTCACTTAACTTTTTCGGTGGGACCGTCTCAGGCTGTCGCCCGTGAGCACTCAGCGAAAAAGTACAAGACGTTTCAGCCCTACCGGGAGCTCGCTCAGCGAAGCGCAGGTGGCGGCTACGAGCACGGTCCTCGAGCTGCTGGAAGAGGAGAAAGCTTCGGTCAGCTCGGTTACCGAGCCCGAGCGCGCTTGGCGTGTGCATGTGGAAGACAGCCTCACCGGGCTGGAGGTCGAGGAGCTGAGTCGGGCGGCGCGAATCGCGGATATTGGCTCTGGAGCTGGGTTTCCAGGTCTTGTGCTGGCAGTCGCGCTGCCCGACTCCCGGGTCGATCTGATCGAGTCGGTCGGTCGCAAGTGTGACTTCATGCGGCGCGCTATCGCTGCAGCTGGAATCCCGAACGCTGCTGTCTTCAATGCCCGATCGGAGGAGCTCGCCGCTGGTGAGCAGCGCGATTCCTACGACGCGGTCACGGCTAGGGCGGTCGGCCGGCTCTCGACTCTGGCCGAGCTCGCTTCGCCCATGCTCCGCGAAAACGGGATCCTCGTCGCCTGGAAGGGCAAACGCGATCCGGAGGAGGAGCGGCAACTGGAGCGCGCCGCGGAGCAGCTCGCGATGCACCCAGAGCAGATCCTTGACGTAGGCGACCGTGCCGGCAGCGAACATCGGCATCTCCACGTCGTCCGCAAGCTTGGACCCACGCCCGAGACCCTGCCGCGACGACCCGGAATCGCCAAGAAGCGTCCGCGCGGCTGAGATTGGGTCGGGTATCCCTCGAACGGGCGGATACTCAGAGCGGGCGAAGCCCGCGAGTCTGGGCGAGGGATACCCGACCCAATCTCACTAGGCTGCGCTCCAATGGGACTTGTCTATGCGGTGTCGAATCAGAAGGGCGGCGTCGGCAAGACGACTACCGCGGTCAACCTGACCGCCTGTGTGGCCGCAGCAGGCTCCCAGACCCTGCTGGTGGACCTGGACCCTCAGTGCAACGCTACGGTCGCCCTGGGCGGCGATCGTAGCGCTCACCCGTCTTCCTACGATTGCCTGATTGGAGATGTCTCCGTGGCTGAGGCCGCGCGGCCGGCTGGGCCCGACAACCTCTGGCTGGTCCCGGCTAACCGCGATCTGGCGGGCGCCGCGGTCGAGCTGCCACGGCTAGAGGGCTCCGAGATCCGCCTGCGCGAACGGCTGGGCCCTGTGCGCGAGCGCTTCGCTTTCACGATGCTCGACTGTCCCCCCTCGCTCGGTCCGGTCAGCGTTAACGCGCTGGTCGCTGCCGACCGCGTGATCGTGCCGGTCCAGGCCGAGTATTTGGCCCTGGAGGGTCTGGTCCAGTTCCTCGACACGCTGGCGATGATTCGCCGTGAGCTCAACCCAGCGCTGAATGTGTCGGGGCTGGTGATCACCATGCATGACGAGCGCACGCGCCTTGCTCAGGATGTTGAGCGGGAGCTGCGCGAGCATTTCCCCGAGATGGTTTTCGAGACGGTCATACCGCGCAGTGTCAGGGTCGCCGAGGCGCCCAGCTACGGCTTGCCGGTAACCGAGCACGCACCCTCCTCACGCGCCGCCGATGCCTACCAGGCCCTGGCCAAGGAGCTGGTCGGGCGTGGCTAGCAGTCCGGCCAAAAAAGGCAAGGCTAAGCGCGGAATGGGCCGTGGGCTTGCGGCAATCCTGCCCGAGGCTGTCGCCGATGAGGCTGTCGGCGAGCTGCGCGAGCTGCCCGTCGGCCTGGTCAAACCCAACCCAAAGCAGCCCCGGACCAACTTCGATCCCGAGGCGCTAGCCGGGCTCGCGGATTCGATCGAGACCAGCGGCATTGTGCAGCCGTTACTGGTCCGCCCCCTTCACGACGGCAGCTACGAGCTGATCGCCGGCGAGCGACGCTGGCGCGCCGCGCAGAAGGCCGGCCTGGAGAAGGTGCCGGCGATTGTGCGCGACTCTGAGCACGCCGAGCGCTTGCAGGTGGCGCTGATCGAGAACATGGTCCGCGAGGACCTTAATCCGGTTGAGGAGGCGCGCGCCTGCGCCGCCCTAGTTGAGGATCTGGGTCTTTCCAAAGAGGATCTGTCGCGCCGAATCGGCCGCAGTCGTCCCGCCGTCTCCAACTTGATCCGGCTGCTCGATCTCCCCGACGAGGCGCTGGAGCTGCTCGAGTCGGGCGAGCTCAGCGAGGGCCACGGCCGTGCCCTGCTCGCGGCTTCAGGTAACGACGTCCGCCGCCGCCTCGCCCGCGACGCTGTCAACGGTGGCTGGTCGGTTCGCGAGACCGAGAACAAGGTTAAGCTGGCTAGCCAGCCAAAACGACGCAAGCGTGGCCATTCGGAAGTCAGCGCTGAAGAGGCAGCAGCGATGCGCGACGCTGCCGACAAGCTCGAGTCAGCGCTCGGCCACGAGGTCAAGGTGCGGCCGCGCGGGGGGGAGCTGGCGGTCGAGATCCGCCTCGCCGATCTCGACGAAGCCCTCGCCTTGGCCGCTATCATCGCCCGCAGCTCGGGCGATTAGCTCAGTTGGTTAGAGCGCGTCTCTGATAAGGACGAGGTCCCTGGTTCGAATCCAGGATCGCCCACTGCCGCGACGTTGCGGGTATCTGCCCGGCGGAGCGGCCCAAAGTCGTACCTATAATGGGCGTTCACCTCAGCTCGGAGCGAATTTTGCAGCAAATGCAAATCTACGGGGTCAGCTTCGACATGGTCGGCAAGCAGCCGATCGTCTTGTTGAAGACGGTTGACGGCAACCAGTTCCTGCCGATCTGGATCGGGCACCCCGAGGCGGCGGCGATCCTGATGAAGTTGCAGGGTGCGTCGACGCCACGGCCGATGACGCACGACCTGCTTTCCGACATGCTTGAGCAGCTCGACGCCAAATGCGAGCGCGTCGCCGTTACCGAGCTGCGCGACAACACTTTCTACGCCTCGATCACCGTCTCGATCGATGGCTCGGAGCTGGAGATCGACTCGCGACCATCCGACGCCCTCGCCCTCGCCGTTCGCGTTTCCGCCCCGATCTTTGCCGCCGAGGAGGTAATCGAGGAGTCGGCAATCGAGTTCGAGCATGAGGTCGAGGACACCGAGGAGGTCGTCGACAAATTCAAAGAGTTCCTCGACGAGGTGACCCCGGACGATTTCGCCGAGGGAAATTCCTAGGCCGCAGCCGGCTTCAACGCCAGCTCGAGAATCCGCTCGACTAGCTGCTCGAAGCTCATCCCCGCAGCCTCTGCGGCTTGGGGCAGAAGGCTGGTTTCGGTAAGACCGGGAATAGCGTTGACCTCGAGTACTCGGGGACCGTCGACGCCGAGGATCAGGTCGACCCGGGAGAAGCCTGAGCAACCCAGCGCCTCGTAAGCGCCCAGCGCGGCTGCTCTGACCGCGGCTGACTCCGCCTCGCTGAGCGCCGCCGGACAGACGAACTCGGTGCGGCCGATCTCGTAGCGCGCCTCGAAGTCGTAACGGTCGCCATCGCTGGGAATCGCTTCGACCACCGGCAACGGCTCCTCCCCCAAGATGCTGACCGCCAGCTCCCTGCCCTCGACGAAGCGCTCAAGCAGAACCCGGTTGTCGTAGCTGAAGGCGGAGACCAGCGCCTCCGGTACCTCAAACCAGCTCGCCGCGAACTTGACGCCGAGCGCCGAGCCTCCCCGGCTGGGCTTGACCACCAAAGGGAAGCCCAGCCGCTCGCCGAGCTCGCTGAGTGCATCGGCCGCTCCAAACTCGCGGAACGCAGTCTCGTTGAAGGCAAACCAGTCGGGAGTCGCGACGCCGGCACCACGCAACTCGTGCTTGGCGAGGACCTTGTCGGTGCAGCGCGCGCAGGCAAGGACGCCGGGGCCGGTAAAGGGGATGCCGAGGATCTCCAAGAGCTCCTGAACGGTCCCGTCCTCACCACCGAGCCCGTGCATGGCGATAAAAACCATGTCCGGCCGCTCGGCCGTCAGTCGCTTGACTAGATCGCTACCGGCGTCGATTGGCAGCGCTTCGTGTCCGAGCTGTTCCAGCGCGTCCTCGACCCGTGCCCCGGACCGCAACGAGACGCCACGCTCGAGCGAGCGCCCGCCTTTCAACACCGCAACCTTCACGCCGCTCCCTCGCCTGCCTGCCGAAACGGAAGTACGTCACCGCCGGGCTCCGCTGCCTTCGCATGTGGCTGAGCGGCAGCCGGTACCCCATCACTGGAGTCTGCTGTCAGGGCTCCGTACAGCTCGACTTGCTCCGCGATTGCCTTACCAATCCGGCGCACGCCCTCGCGAATCTCGTCGTCGTTGACCCCGGAGAAGTTGAGCCGCATCGAGCTGCGGCCCCTGCTCTCATCGACGTAAGCGGCCTGGCCCGGAACGAAGGCGACGTCCTCGCGTAGCGCCTTGGCCAAGAGGTCAGTGGTGTCGATGTACTCAGGCAGGTTCGCCCAAATGAAGAGGCCGCCTTCGGGCTCGGTCCAGGTCGCCTCGGCCGGGAAGTACTCACGCAACGCGCCGACCATCGCGTCGCGTCGACCGCGGTAGATATCGACCAAGTCGGCGATGTACTCCCGCCAGCGCCCTTCTCCGAAGTACTCGCGGACGAAGTGCTGGGTCAGGGTCGAGCTACAGAGGTCGGAGGCTT
This sequence comes from uncultured Solirubrobacterales bacterium, assembly GCA_963703175.1. Classification (GTDB taxonomy): domain Bacteria; phylum Actinomycetota; class Thermoleophilia; order Solirubrobacterales; family 70-9; genus VRUE01. The sequence continues at coordinate 1,390,312 of OY969794.1, read as the reverse complement.
GCTTGCCGAGAACGATCTTCTCCATCACCGGTGGCGGCGCCACAGCCCAGCCCAGCCGGATGCCGGGGGAGAGGATCTTGGAGAAGGTGCCGACGTAGATGACGAAGTCGCCGCCGTCGAGCTGGTAGAGCGGTGGCAGCGGCTCACCCCCAAAGCGCAGCAAGCCGTAAGGGTTGTCCTCGACCACGAGCAGCTCGCGTTGCCTGGCCAGCTCCACCAGCCGCCGCCGTCGTTCCAGCGACATCGTCACCCCGGCGGGGTTCTGGAAACTGGGCACCGAGTAGACGAATTTGGGCCTTCGTCCTTCGCCGTCCAGCCCCGCCAAGACCGCTTCCAGCTCATCGATTCGCATCCCGTCCTCGTCACAATCGACCTGAATCGTCTCGGCCTGGTAGCTGCAGAAGACCGGAACCGCACCCGGGTAGGTGGGTGCCTCGCAGACGACGACGTCATCGGGATCGACCAGCGTCTTGCAGATCAGGTCGATTGCTTGCTGACCCCCGGTGGTGACGATCACGTCGTCGGGGTCAGGCAGCATTCCCTCGGCACCCATTACCTCAAGGATGCAATCGACCGTCTCAGCAAAGCCCTCGGTCGGGCCGTACTGCAGCGCCTCCGCCGTCGACTCCTGCGCAATCCGGGTCATCTGTGCGGCGAATGTGCCTGCCGGGAAGGTCGAAGTGTCGGGCAGGCCGCCGGCTAGCGAGATCACTTCGGGCCGCGCCGTGATTGCCATCAGGTCGCGCATTGCCGAGGACCGCATCACGCTGGTGCGGGCCGCAAAGAGACCGGCGTAGCGCTCTAGATCACGCGCGCCGACCTGGGCACGGCGCCGGTGGGGCGTCTCTTCCATCTCTGAAGTGTAGGTTTTCGACGTGAGCTTCCTCGAAGGCACCGGGCTCGAGCTCGGCATCGGCATCGCGATCGGCATGCTCGCGGGCACCACCGGAACGCGCGGCTCCGCTCGCGGCCGGATGACTTTGCTCGCGGCTGTAATCGGGCTGATCGTCGGCTTTTTGCTCTCCGGCACTGCGGACATCAGCGGACCCCTCGGCGCTCTCTTCTGCCTGCTCGGCGCGGTGGTTGGTTGCTTGGTGATCAGCGATGTCGTCAGCGGTGCTAGCCGCCGTGAGGGCGGCGGCGGAGGAGCGCTCGCTTTTCTCGTCTCACTGGCGGCGCTTGTAGTGGTCGCCGCGGCCTTACTGTTGCCGGTTCTGACGCTGCTCGCCATCGTCGCCCTGGTCTGGCTTGGTGCCGCGCGCCACCGTCGCGCCCAGCGCAAACACGCGGGTCTGCGCGTCCTCCGCTAGCCGGTCGACAACGGCCGCCCTTCATTATTTGCGGCAGATGCCTGCCAAGAAACTTGTCCTCACCTACGTCGATTCGTTGCGGACCGACATGCTCGAACGCGCAGTCGAAGAGGAGCGCGCTCCAACCTTCGCCGCCCTGCTCGAGCGCGGCGTGCTGATTCCGGACTGCGTCTCCAGCTTTCCGTCGGTAACTCCAGTCGCCTGCGCCGAGATGGTTACCGGGGTGGCTGCCGATCAGCACTGGATCAGCGGCATGAACTGGTTCCACCGGCTTGAGCAGCGCTACGTCGAGTACGGCTCGTCGCTTGAGGCGACGCGGACGGTTGGGGTTTTCCGCGCTCTCTACGACCTCGTCTACAACATGAACCTCGCCCATCTCAGCCCTGAAGTCGACACGCTCTTTGAGAGCCTCGACGATGCCGGCGTGCGCACCGCATGCACGCCGTTCCTGATCTACCGCGGTCGTCACAGGCACGAGGTGTCGCTCGACGGTTTGCTGCGTCGCGCGGTCGAGACCACCAGGCTCAAGTTCCGCCACCACACCTGGGGACCGGCCGAGCTTTTCTACGGCGACCTCTACGCCAGCCGCGAGGTGCCGTGCAAATCGACCTCGATCCCCGGCAACCGTGACGGCTACTCGGCCTGCTGCGCGGCCGAGCTGGAGCAAGAAGACGCCTACGACTTCCTGCTCTTCTCACTGGCCGACAACGACAACTACTCGCATCGCCATGGGCCCGAGGCGAGCGTCGAGTCGATTGCCAAAGCCGACCACTGTTTCGCCAAGCTGGTCGAGGTGGGTGGGGGGCTGGACGAGTTTCTCGCCGAGCATGCCGTAATCCTGCTCGCCGACCATGCCCAGACCCCCGTCAGCCGTGGTCTGCCCCTCGCCGAGCTGCTCGCCCGCGATTGGACCGTGCTCGCCCCCTCTGACGACCGGCCCGAGCTGGCCCAGCTCGCGGTCAGCCCTACTGGTCGCGCAGCGCATATTTATCTGCTGCCGGGAGAAGGGGAGAGGGCGGAGCACGGCGAGGTACGGCGACGCCTCACCGAGACCGAAGGAGTCGATCTCGTCTGCTGGCTGACCGACGACGGCACCGCCGTAGTCGAGCGGGAAGGGGAGCGGTTGCGATTCCGAGCTGGCGAGCAGCTGACCGACCTGCGCGGTGCGAGCTGGGACGTCGACGGGGAGCCCGCCGTTCTCGCGATCACGGATGAGGATGGCTGTATCCGTAGCGACGAGTACCCCGATCCGTTCGCCCGCGTCTTCGCGGCGTTGACCGCGCCCCATGCCGGCGACTTCATCGTTTCCCTGACTCCCGGTTATGAGGCGGTTGACTGGGGTGGGGTCAGTCACGCCGGTGGCGGTAGCCACGGCTCGCTACATGCCGGCGACTCTCTCGGCCCGCTCCTGTTCGTTGGTTGTGGACCGGAGGATCGCGGTGAGCGCCAGCAGTGGGCGCTGCGCGACGTAGCGCCGCTGGTGCTTGAACACTTCGGGCTATGAGACGGGTCCTACTCGCGGCACTTGTTGGCGCTGTGCTGTTGCCAGCACCGGCACGTGCTGCAGAGGTCGGCGAGACCGAAGCAGTGCGCGCCGCGAACCACGACGCAAAGGTGGTCGACCAGCGGCAAAAGAATGGGGGGCTGACGCACAGCGCCTCGATCGTCGACGGCAATTGGGAGGTCGCCTACTTCGCCGGCGACAATGAGGTCGCGCTGGTCATCGTCGATTCGCAGACCGCAACCGTGCACGAGTCGTGGACGGGGTACCAGGTGCTGTGGAAGATGGCGCGTGGGTATTCCGGATCCTTCGGCCACAAGCTGAACGCGCCGTACGTCTTCCTGCCGCTTTGCGCCCTCTTCCTCATCGGCCTGCTTGATTGGCGTCGCCCCTGGCGCGTGGCAACGCTGGATCTGCTCGTCCTACTCGGCTTCGGCGTCTCCAACTACTTCTTCAATCGCGCCGAAATCGGCGTCTCTGTCCCGCTCCAGTACCCGCTGCTGCTCTACCTCCTCGGCCGCGCGCTTTGGATCGGTTTTCGTGGCCGCGGCGAGGGGATCCGCCCGGTCTGGCCGGCCGCTTGGCTGCTCATCGCTGCGCTCTTCCTGATCGGCTTCCGCGTCGGGCTCAACATGGCTGACTCGGGGGCGATCGACGTTGGCTACGCCAGTGTGGTCGGTGCAGATCGGATCTCCCAGGGCGAACCGCTCTACGACAATTTCCCCGCCGACGTCTCCCAAGGTGACACCTACGGCCCGGTCAACTACCTCGCCTACGTTCCCTTCGAGGCGATTTGGCCCTGGCACGGCAGTTGGGACGATCTGCCGGCCGCCCACGGCGCAGCCGTCGCCTTTGACCTACTGACCTTCGCCCTGCTTCTCTGGCTCGGCCTGCGCATCCGGCCGGGTCCCGAGGGCCGCAAGCTCGCCGCCACCCTCGCCTTCGGTTGGGCCGCCTACCCGTACACCGCCTACGCCCTGGAGTCGAACTCGAACGACACCCTGGTCGCGGCTCTTCTCGTGGCGGTGCTCCTGGTGCTGGCTCGTCCAGCTGCACGGGGTGTGCTTGCTGGCCTTGCGACCCTGACGAAGTTTGCGCCATTGCTCCTTATTCCGATGCTCGCTACGTACTCTGCCGCGGGTGGCGCGGCGGCGGGGGTCCCCCATAGCGGAGGGCGCCGAAGGCGTCCGAGCACATGGGGGAGGGCCGCCGTGACAGGACCCGCGGCCCTGGTGTTCGGAGCATCGTTCCTACTGACGATCGCGGCATTGCTGGCCTGGCCCGCGATCGACCCTGGCCTGCACACGTTCTACGACCGCACGATCGCCTACCAGGCCGACCGCGACTCCCCCTTCAGCATCTGGGGCCAGGTTTCGAGCCTCGAGCCCCTGCGCATAGCCATCCTCTCCCTAACGGGTCTGATGGCAATCGCCTTTGCCTTCATCCCAAAGCGCAAGACCCTCATCCAGGTAGCAGCCTTAGGAGCAGCCCTCCTAATCTCCCTCCAGCTAACCGCAGAGCACTGGTTCTACCTCTACATAGTCTGGTTCTACCCACTGCTGCTCGTGGCCATGGCGTCCCAGGGACGGGAGCGTGGGGGGTCCCCCGAACCGGCGGATACTCAAAACGGCGCGCTAATTAGCGCGCCGTTTGTCGGAGCGGGGGACCCCCCACGCTCCCCCAACCTTCCGAGCTAGTCGGTAGGAGCCGGCACCATCACCTGCTCGATCGAGTCAGCCAGCCCACGCTCGTTGACCTCAACCACCGCCCCCATCACCCAGACATCGTCCTCGGCAGTCTCGAACCTGACCGGCATTTGAGTGCTCATCCCCTCCAGCACCTGCGCCGGTTTAACCCCGAGGACGCTGGTCCGCGAGCCGGTCATGCCGACATCGGAGATGTGCGCAGTGCCGCCGGGCAGGACCCGGCCGTCCGCGGTGGGGACATGCGTATGGGTGCCGAAAACAGCCGCGACACGGCCGTCGAGGTGCCAGCCGATTGCGACCTTCTCACTGCTCACTTCGGCGTGGAAGTCGACAACGACGCAGTCGGCTTCGATCCGCTCGAGAATGCTGTCGACCTCGTGGAAAGGCAGGCGCGCAACTTGCAGGCCGATCGCGCCGCTGAGGTTGATCACCCCAACTCTCATTCCACCCGCCTCGACCACAACGTGACCCTTGCCGGGGTTGGCGTGCGGGTAGTTAGCCGGCCGGATCACACGCTCGGCGCGATCGAGGAAGTCGTAGGCCTCGCGGTGACGGTAGACGTGGTTGCCGGTGGTGATCACGTCGCAACCGGCGTCGAAGAGAACGCCGGCGGTCTTCTCGGTGATTCCCATCCCGCCAGCCGAGTTCTCGCCGTTGACGATCGTCAGGTCAGGTCGGTAGCGCTCGCGTAGTTCCGGCATGGCCGCCTTCAGGCCACGCCGCCCCGGCCCGCCGACGACATCGCCGATGAAGAGAACCTTCATGCGGTGACCCTACCCCGACCTCGCTACACCGAGGCGAAGCGGCGCAGCGCGAGACGGGCGAGCAGCGAGTAGGCGACGACCAGGATCGCCAGGTGCAGGAGCGGCCCGCCGATGCCGGGCCCGGCGGAATCAAGGGCCGCGGCCATCGCCTGTAGCGCCGGCTTGAACGGGAATAACGCGGTCACTACCCGGATGCCGTCATAGAGGGTAGATCCGACAGCCCCCGAGGGAACTAATGAGAGCAAGGCCACCGGCAGCGAGACCATGAAGGCAAGCAACGACACAGCGCGCACGTCTCGCGCTGCCGCACCCAGCGCCGCGCCAGCGGCACCTAGGCCTGCCGCGCCGGCAAAGATCGCAACGAGCCAGAGGCCGAAGCGGCTCCAGTCGAGGCTGACGAAGAGCTGCACCCCGGCCAGCATCAGCAGGGTTATGGCGAGGCCGACGGCGATGCCGAGGCCGATCTTCTCGGTAAGCAGCGCCGCGCGGGAAACCAGCCCTCCGGTGAGGCGCGGGAAGGTGTTTTCCTCCCGCTCCAATGCCAGCGAGCCGGCGACGAGCAGCAGGGTGACGAAGGTCAGCGTCAGCGTTGCCGCAACGGCGATGGCGAAGATGTCGAGGGGTGGGGTGGGGGCGCTGACCGATTGCTTGTCGACGGCGATCGGTTGCGCCAGCCGGTCGATCAGCGGTGCCGCAACGTCGAGGTTGTCACGGGCGAGGGTGGCAAAGCGGATCACCCGATCGAGCTCGTCTCGCTGCGACGCGGGAACCGCCGGCCGCAGCGATTGCAGGATCGAGGCAACGGCCCTCAGCCCGAGTATTTCGACCGGCTGGCCGAGCACATCGAAGTTGCCACCGTCGACGATTAGATCGAGGTAGCGACCACCTTCCTTGGCGATTTGGCGGGCGATGAAGAGGTTGGTCTGCGCCAGCAGGGCGGTAATGCGGTCGTCAACCACTCGCGCCTTTAGCGGATCCTCCTCGTTGACGATCACATCGACTTCAGGCGTTTCCGGGTTCAGGGTTGAGAGCGAGTTGAGCCGGTTGATCAGATCGGCGGGCAGGATCAGCGCCGCCAGCACGTCTCCATCGCGCACCTTTGCTTCAGCTTGCGCCCGACTACTTACGTCAACGCATTCGACCTGTTTGCAGATCCGATCGTTGACGCCGACCGCCGGCAGCTTGCCGTTGCCAGCGGCGATCCGTGCGCCCTGCGGGATTTCGTTGAGGAACGCAACGCTGGGCTTGCCGGGTTCGCGTGAGATCGCGAAGCCAATCAGAAGGGCGAGCAGCACCGGGTAGGCGACAAGCAGCACGGCCTGCAGCGGCGAGCGGCGCAGAATTTGCAGGTCCTTGAGCAGTAACCAACGCACTTCAGTGCCCCCTGTGTTGCAGGAAGGCGACAAAAGCGGTCTCGAAGTCACTGCCGGCAGCCTCCGGCGCCTCGCCTCGCACGGCCTCGCGCAACTCCGCCGCCATCCCGTCAAAGAGGCTCTCGCCATCGGCGAGGACAAGCAGCCGCTGTCCGTAGCGCTCCGCCTCTTGGATGTCGTGGGTGGAGAAGATCACGGTCGTGCCGCGATCGGCGAGGCCGGAGACGAACTCCCAAAGCCGCGCCCGCTGGCGCGGGTCGAGGCCGACACTGGGCTCGTCGAGCAGCAGGGTGACCGGCTGGGCAAGCAGGCCGATGGCGATGTTGATCCGCTGCTGGTTGCCACCCGAAAGCCGGGCGACGAGGTCACCGCGACGCTCCCCTAAGCCAGTCAACTCGAGCATCTCCTCGACCGCAGCCCGCGGCTCGACACGCTTCTCCAAGCGGGCGAACAGCAAGAGGTTCTCCTCAACCGTAAGTCGCCGGTACAGAGCAGCTTGTTGCGGCACCCATCCCACACCTCCATTGGCCGAGCTCACCTCGCCCCCGTCCGGTTTCAACGTGCCGGCCAGGATCGACAACAGCGTCGTCTTCCCCGCCCCATTGGGACCGATGATCGCCACCAGCTCCCCCGGCTCTACGGCTAGGTCGACCCCACGCAACGCTTCCCGATCTCCGTAGCGCTTGACCAGCCCCGTCGCCTGCACGCCGGAGAACGCTACTGGCCGGAGAGGGAGGGACGGGGATACCCCTGAACGGGCGGATACTCAGAGCGGGCGAAGCCCGCGAGTCCGGGCAGGGGTATCCCCGTCCCTCCCCTAAACTCGCCTTTGATGCAGTTCCCAAGCACCCGCATGCGACGCCTGCGCCGCACCGAGACCCTGCGGGGTCTCGTCCGCGAGACCGAGCTGAGTCCGACCCACCTGATCCAGCCGACCTTTGTCGTCGCTGGCGAGGGTGTGCGCGAGGAGGTCGAGTCGATGCCGGGAATCGAGCGCTTCTCGATCTCCGAGCTGGTCGCTGAGGCGACCGAGATCGTCAGCGCGGGAATCGGCGCAATTCTGCTCTTCGGCGTTCCCGCCGACAAGGACGAAACCGGGTCCGGCGCCTATGACGACGAGGGGATCGTGCAGATGGCGGTGCGGGCGCTGAAGGAGGCCCATCCCGAGCTGACCGTGATCACCGATGTTTGCCTCTGCGAGTACACCTCGCACGGCCACTGTGGCTTTGTCCGCGACGGCGAGGTCGACAACGACGTGACGGTTGAGCTGCTGGCGAAAACCGCGATCTCCCACGCAGAGGCCGGTGCCGACGCGGTTGCACCGAGCGACATGATGGATGGGCGGGTCGGCACGATCCGCCACCAGCTCGACGAGGAGGGCCACCCCAACACGCCAATCGTTGCCTACAGCGCCAAGTACGCCTCCGCCTTCTACGGTCCCTTCCGTGAGGCAGCCGGGTCGACCCCGGAGTTCGGCGACCGACGTGGCTACCAACTCGATCCGGCCAACGCTGCCGAAGCGGTGCGCGAGGCTCAACTCGATCTCGATGAGGGTGCCGACATGCTGATGGTCAAGCCGGCAACCCCCTACCTCGATGTTGTGCGCAGAATCAAGGAGGAGACCGGGGCACCGCTTGCGGCCTACCATGTCTCCGGCGAGTACTCGATGCTGAAGGCGGCTGCCGCCAACGGCTGGATCGACGAGCGCCCCGCGGTGCTCGAGACGCTGACCTCGATCCGCCGCGCCGGCGCCGATGCGATCGTCACCTACTACGCGAAGGAGGCCGCAGCTTGGCTCCGGTAAAAGTTCCCCAGTCGAAGGCGCGCTCCCGCAAGGACGGGGCGGCGATTCCCCTCGACGAGACCGACAAGCGGCTGATGAACCTGCTCCAGTCGAGCTTCCCGCTCGACGCCGAGCCCTTCGCCCTGATCGCCTCCGAGGCGGAACTCGCCTTGGACGACGTGCTTACCCGCACCAAGCGCTTGCTCGACGAGCGCATCATTCGCGAGATCACGCCGATCTTCGACACGCGCGCGCTCGGCTACGAGTCGATGCTGGTCGCCGCCAAAGTCGATGGCGAGCATCCGCAGCGCGCCGCCGCTGCGGTCAACGCCCACCCCGGCGTCTCCCATAATTATCTGCGCACCCACGACTTCAACCTCTGGTTCACGATCGCCGTCCCCCCCGATTCCGAGCTGGGCATGGAAGGCACCCTGGAGGCGCTGATGGAGGAGACCGGAGCGGAGTCGATGCGCCAGCTGCCCACCCTGACTCTGTTCAAGATCAACATGAACCTGGAGATGGAGAAAGGGACCGATGCGCTTTCAGCGCCGGTCGAGGCGGCACCGCCGCGCGAGCTCGAGCGGCAGCCCTATGACGAGCGCGATATCGCCACGATCCGCGCTATGCAAGGTCCGATGGAAGCGGTCGAGCGCCCTTACGACAGCGCCGCCGCCGAGCTGGGGATCTCAACCGAGGAACTGCTAGAGCAGCTTCGTTCGATGATCGATCGCAAGCTGCTGCGCCGCGTTGCCGCGATCCTCTACCACCGCCGGGCCGGCTTCTCCGCCAACGGGATGGGCGTCTGGAAGGTGCCCGAGGCGGAGATCTTTGAGACCGGTCGGCGGATGGCCGCCTTCCGCGGCATCTCCCACTGCTACCAGCGCCCGACCTACGCGGACTGGCCCTACAGCGTCTTCACCATGGCCCACGGCCGCTCGAAGGAGGAGTGCGACGCGATCCTCGACTCGATCGCCGCCGAGTGTGGGATGGGGCCGGAGGATCGCGCCACGCTTTACTCCTCGACCGAGTACAAGAAGATTCGCCTGCACTACTTCACCGATGACTACGCGCGGTGGGACGCTGACCACGCATGAATTGCCAGCGCCGGCCTCCGGTCGCAGAGAATCAGATCGTGATGCTCCCTCCGGCCGGCTCGGCGATTTGACCCGATCCCAAGAGTTGTACAAACGGGCTCTGCAAGTCATGCCCGGCGGGGTCAATTCCCCCGTGCGGGCGATGCGGCAGATCGGCCGCGAGCCGGTCTTCATCGAGCGGGGCGAGGGCTGTGAGCTGGTCGACGTCGATGGCAACCGCTACGTCGACTGGGTCTGCTCTTGGGGTCCGCTGATCCTCGGCCATGCCCAGCCGGAGGTTGTCGCGGCTGTTAGTTCGGCGGCTTCACGAGGCACCAGTTACGGTGCTGCCACGGCGGCCGAGGTCGAGCTGGCTGAAGAGGTTGCAGATCGCGTCCCCGCGGTCGAGATGCTGCGGATGACCAGTTCTGGCACCGAGGCGGCGATGAGCGCTATCCGTCTCGCTCGCGCCGCAACTGAGCGCGAGATCGTGGTCAAGTTCTCCGGCGCCTACCACGGTCACTCCGATGGCCTGCTCGCCGACGCCGGCTCCGGCTTGGCAACGCTCGCCCTTCCAGCTAGTCCTGGAGTGACCGCGGCGCAGGCGGCCGACACCGTGGTAGTGCCCTGGAACGATCGCGTTGCGGTCCGCCGCGCCCTCGCGGAACACCCGGTGGCGGCGCTTGTCGCCGAGCCGCTGCCGGCCAACATGGGCGTCGTTCCGGCCGAGCCTGGCTTCCTCGAGTTCCTCCGCGCAGCCAGTCTCGACGCCGGCGCCCTGTTGATCTTCGACGAGGTGATCAGCGGCTTCCGCGTCGCCCGCGGCGGCGCCCAGCAACTCTTCGGGGTCGAGCCCGACCTCACCGTGCTCGGCAAGGTGCTCGGCGGCGGGTTGCCCGCCGCTGCCCTCGGCGGCCCACGGAGGTTGATGGAGCGCATCGCACCCGCCGGCGACGTCTACCAAGCCGGCACCCTTTCGGGCAATCCCCTCGCTGTGGCTGCCGGCCTCGCCACCTTGCGCCAGCTCGACCCCGCCGCCTACGAGCAGCTTGGAGCGTTGACCGAGCGGCTAGCCAGTGGCCTGGCCCAGCTCGCAGCCGACCGGCCGCTGCGGGTCTCCTCGGCTCCGGGTTTGCTGACGCTCTTCTTCAGCGCCGAGCCGGTTACCGACTTCAATACCGCCGCTGCCTGTGACCTCGAAGCTCATGCGCGCTTCTGCCGGGCGCTGCTTGACCGTAGCGTTTACCCACCCCCGTCGCAGTTCGAGGCTTGGTTTGTCTCGCTTGCGCATGGCGAGGACGCAATCGATCGCACCCTTGAAGCGGCGTCCGAAGCGCTCGCCGAGGTCTTCTCGTGAATGACCCGACTGCCGCTCTCGAGCTCATCGCGAAACAGCTGCGCGAAGAGCAAACGCCGATCTCCGCGCACGTCATCGAGCCGACCGAGCAGCCGGTCTTCGGCCCTCTGGTCGCCGCCGGACCGCGCGCGGCAGCCGCGCCGGCCGACTATGCGCTCGTGGTCGAGGCCGTGCGCGAGGGCTACCTGCTCCATTACGGTCAGCCGCGCCTGCTCGCCGGCCATGATCCAGACCTTGCCCTGCTTGCCGGCGACTACCTCTACGCACTCGGCATCGAACGCCTCGCCGCTTTAGGCGACACCGAGGCCGTGCACCAACTCGCCGACCTGATCAGTACCTGCGCCCAGCTCCACAGCGAGGGGAGCGAGGATCAGGTGCCGGCCGCCTGGACGGAGTCCGTCCAGGCGATAGCCGGCACCTAGGACCCTCAGCGGACCGTGCAGTCGCGGACCAGCGTGGTCATCACGTGCGTGCCGCCGGCGAAGCCGAAGTTCGATCGCGCGAACTTGTAGACGGCGCCGGGGAACCCTTCCGGAGCGGCGCAACCGGCATTCACGTAGCTGTGACGCTGGCCTTCATAGGTGTAGTTCCGCTTCAGCTTCATGTCGAAGTGGGTGACGTAGGCCCACTTGCGCGCCGACTTCGGCAGCGACGTCTTGATCACCGTGCCGAATTCGCCCTTCGTTTCGACGATCTTGAAGTTGAGGACGAAGGCTGACGGGGGCTTGCGCCCGTATACCTGGGCGAGCAGGCGCCGGTTGCCGCCGGACCGTTTCGCGTGGAAGACGAGCAGCGGGCCTTTGAAGGTGAACGGCGGCTGGTTGGCGAGGTGGACGCGAACCTGAACGTGACCGCTACCGACGATCGCCCCACCGCAGATCCGTTTTGCCGCGGTGATCGTCGCTGGCTGGATCTTGCGTACCCGGCAGCTGGGCAGCCCCCGGTCGTAGATTTTGCCGGCGCGGTTGATGCCGATCGAGATCGTGCGCAGCTGCGGCGGCGGGTCGACTTCTTCGGAGGATTTGAAGGTGCTGTCGATTGTGACCGACACCGGCGCTGCGCCAATGCGGGGCAGTGCGTGCGGCGAGATTCCGCCCTCAAAGGCGACGATCACGCCCCCTTGTTGTTCGACCTCGGCCCGCGCGACGCCGGCAGCGCCGAGGGCTATGAGCAACGCTACGGCAACCAGCCCGCCGCGCCGCAACTTAGATGAACCTCGAGGAGTCGATCCGGCATTCCTTGAAGCCGAAGCTGATCACCGTGTTGTTGGCCTTGTTGTTGTTGTCGTTCAGTTTCACGGCGAGTTTTTGCGCCTTGTATTTGTCGCCCGCCTTGAGCGCCTTGCCGATCAGCTGCAGGAAGCTTTTCTCGCTCTTCAGGTAGCCGACCCATTTGGTCAGCTTCTCCGCGTCGGCTTCGGGTTGCGGCACCTTGCCGATCTGGGTGACCGACTTACCAAGCGCACCGGAAGCGCGGATGAAGCGCTTTCCCGCTGGCACCAGCTTGCCTTGCTTGACTTGGTCTTTGACCCCGGTGAGGATGCGCGAGTTCGCTTCGGTGTTGGCCTTGCAGATCGGCTCGACCTTGGCAACGTATTCAGGCCGAGTGATGGCGGTTTCGCCTTCTGCGGCCAGTGCGACCGGGACCGCCACGAGCAAGGCCACAGCCATGGCCAGGCCGAGTATTGGCAGCCGCGTCATCCTTGCTGAGCTTCCCACTAGATCAATCCTCCTGTTTGCTCTGGCTGGTCCGGCGAGCGCGCAAGGCCCCCAGCCGATCCCCCTGTTCTCAACCCTGGCATCAAAAATACACGAGTTCCCAGGTCACGCACTCCTACTAACCCGCCCGGGAGCCATGAAGATCGATTTCGGGCAAGATTCTCTCCAGCGGCCGCGGAAGCCACCAAACGCGGTCGCCGAGCAGCAGCATCAGTGCTGGCAGCAGAACTATGCGCACGACCGTCGCGTCGAGAATCACCGCCACGGTCAGCCCCGTGCCTAGCTGGCTTACGGTGGCGATGTTCGCGCCGGCAAAGGCGACGAAGACGGCCATCATGATTGCGGCGGCGCCGGTGATCACCCGAGCCGTCTTCTCGAGGCCGAATTCGATCGCCTCCTTGTTGGACGAGTTGTTCTCGTAGTGCTCGCGCATCCGCATCAGCAGGAATACCGCGTAGTCGATTGAGAGGCCGAAAATGATCCCGAAGATCCCCGCGGCCCCGATCGCATCGACGTAGGTGTGACCGCCCAGCGGCCAGCCTGCGGGGACGTCGAAGAGCAGGGTCAAGACGCCGAAGGCAACGGCGACCGTGACCATATTGAGCGCTACGGCAATCGCGGCCAGCAGCAGCGCCCGCAGGATCACGACCAAGATCAGGAAGGTGGCGAGCGTGATCACGGCGATCATCAGCGGCAACCGTTCGGAGATCACGGAGGTGTAGTCGATCAATTCGGCAGCGGCGCCAGTGACGCCGGTGGTGGCGCCGGTCTCGGCGGCGAGGCCATCGGCGTCCTTCCTGAGGCGTTTGTTCAATGCCGTCGAGCCGGTCGTGTTGAAGGTGTAGCGGGGGATGATGACCATCTGCGCGGCTTGGCCGCTGTTGAGGTCGACGATGCCGGAGACGCGCTTACGGTCTTCTTTGGGGGCCCCGGCGAGGCTGGAGAGGACGAAGTAACCGGAGTTGAAGATCCCCGGCGAGCTGTGGCGCAGCTTGTCGACCCTGCGATTTGCCTTGCGGGCGCTAACCGACACTTCGACGTGGCCATTGTGCAGCTTGGTCTGCAGCGGGTGAGAGCGATGGAAGCCTTCGGCAAGGCGTTCTTCGAGGGTGTCTGCGCCGCCGCGAAGCTGCCCCAGTCCGTCGACCAGCTGCGAGGCGCCGCCTTCGAGTTTGCCCAGCGCGCCGGGCAGCTGGCCAGTGGCGCCGGCAAGTTTCTCCGCACCTTTGTGCAGCTTGACGGTGCCTCCGACCAGCTTTTGCTGCCCGTCGTGCAGCCGCGTCGCCTGGCCATTGAGCCGCAGCGCTTCGTTGCGGGCGATTGCCAGCGCTTCGACCAGCCTTTCCGATTCGCGTAGCTGCGGAGCGAGGCTCGGATCGGCAGCAGCTTTCTGCTTCAGTTCCGCACGCAGATCCCGTGCGCGTTCCAGGCCATTGCCCTTAACCGTATTGAGCAAGTCTTCGGAGCCACCCTGCACCGAGAAGGCGCCGACCTCGGCAGTCTGCTGGCCTTCGGCGAGCTTGCCGGTGCCTTCGGCGAGCTTGTCGAGCGCTCCGGCGGCCTTGGATGCGCCCGATGCGAGTTTCGAGATACCGCCTTCGAGTTGTTCGGCCCCATCGCCCGCCCGCCCGGTTCCGTTGGCCAGCAGCCCCGCGCCGTAGCTGGCCTTGGAGATCCCGGTACGGAGCTGCCGCACGCCATTGGCCGCGGTGCCCAGTTTCTTCCCCAGCGTCGTCAGCTGTTCGGGGTTGCTTTCGCCGCGCCCGGCAATCAGGTCGTTGCCGCTTTTCTGCAGCGGCTTCACCTGCTTCTTGAGCGGAGCCGGCCCGATCACCGCCTGCACACCCGGGTCTTTCGCGATCCGATGCTGCCAGCGGGTCAGGGCCGCGAGGTTGCCGGCTTCGGTGATCGGGCCGTTGTTGGAGACGGCGATAAGGACAAAGGGGGCTTCCCAGCCGGGCCCGATCGCGTCGGCGATCAGTTCCGCTTCCTGGCGGGCGGCATTGGACGTGGGCAGCTGCTCGGCGCTCGGTGGCCCCGTTTTCAGCGCCACCACTGGAGCTGCCAGAAGCAATACGACGATGCCGATCACGATCACTGCCACCAGCGGCCGGCTGAGCGCGCCCCGCACCAGCGTCATCACTCCCTCACCGCCGCCATTGCCACCGATCCGCCATCGGTTGACGTTGTGGCCGGTTACGACCAACAGCGCTGGCCCGACTAGGCCCGCGACCAGAACGCTGATTCCGGTGACGACGATTGCGGTTCCGGCCAGGGAGATCAGCAGCGACCCTGGCATCACGAAGAGCGTCACCAGCATCGCCAGGAAGAGGGTCGAGCCGGCGAACACGATCGTGCGTCCGGCGGTCCGCCGGGTCATTCGCGCGGCCTGGAGCGGCTCCGCACCAGCGGCCAGCTCCTCGCGGAAGCGCGAGACCATCAGCAGGGCGTAGTCGACGCCGAGCGCTAAGCCCATCATCGAACAGACGGTCAGAGAGAAGCCGTCGATTGCGACCCAGTGGGCGGCGATCGCGAGCACGCCGCGCGAGGTGATTACCGCGACTGCGCCGAAGGCGAGGGGGATCGCCGCGGCGATCGGCGAACGGAAGACGAGCAGCAGGACGAGCAGCAGGAAGGGGATCGCGACCAGCTCGGCGACCTCGGTCGAGTGAACCGACTCGTCGATGGTCGCGCGCGAAAGGCTGGCGAAGCCGCTCTCTGCCGAGCTGACCGGTGGCTTGACCTGTTCTTCCAGCGTGCGGTCCAGGTAAGGGACGGTGTTCTCGACCGCCTCCTCGGCGCTGACGTGGAAATCGACCAGGATCAGCGCTTTGCGTGGGCTGGGTCTAAGGTTGTCGACGCTTCCCTTGTCCCAGGGGGAGACCGTTGTGACGGCCGGGTCGGATCGCAGCTTGCGGATCAACGCGGGACCCTGGCGATCAAGTTCAGCCTGCGGCCCTTGCAGCAAGATCGCGAAGGGCGCGGTGTCGCCGAAGTAGCGGTGGACCAGTTCGCCGGCGCGACCCGATTCGGTCCCCGGAACGCTGAGCGAGGTCGGCCGCAGCTCGCCCTCGACCCCCTGGCCAATAACTGCGAGCACCGCGATCGCGACGATCGCCACCGCGAGCAAGGCGCGAGGCTTGCGCAGGGCAAGTGGCATCCTGCCGCCGGAACCGGCAGCAGCGTGGTCGCCCTTTTCTTGGCTCCGCCTCATCGGCGGCCGGCGGCTCGACAGATTTTTCCCTCTCCCCTCCCCAGAAATACTGCCGGTCCGGACCGGCAACAAACACGCTAGGTGCTTATACCAGTCTGCCCGACCGGCTCGCCCGGGTCGTTAATCTTCCGTACACAAACGTTCAAGTCGGGGGCGGGCTCGAGCAGCCTCGACTTCGGTCTCGCCGCCGAGCCAATAAACTCCCCGCCCCTTGCACCTGGTGGACATTGGCTGACGAGGCAAACAAGCGAAACGGGGCCGACGGCACGAGCCCGGCAGAGCGGGCGAAGCCCGACCCTCCGGGCTACTTCGAGGGCGAGTCGATGACTCGCCGCCGCGCCTTCACGATCGCCGCCCAGGGTCTCGGCGGCATCGCCGGCGCGGCGGTTGTCCTACCGGCGGTCGGCTTCGCGGTTGCACCGATCTTCCACCGCGGCAAGGAGCGCTGGGAGGCGGTCGGCCCGGTCAACGACTTCGTCGAAGACACTTACCGGCAGGTCGTCTTCACCGAAACCGAGGGAATTGGCGACGCCGGCAAGACGACGGCTTACGTGCGCAAAGGGTCGAAGCAGCTCGGCGAGAACCCGAAGGAGATGGTCGCCGTCTCCAATCGCTGCGCCCACCTGGGCTGCCCGGTGCGCTTTGTTGAGGCGGCGGGCAACTTCATCTGTCCTTGTCACGGCGGCGTCTACGACTTCCAGGGCAAACGGATCGGCGGCCCGCCGGTGCGGCCACTCGACCATTTCCAGGCCCGCATCCGCAACGGCCAGGTTGAGCTCGGCCCCCGCTACAGCGTCACCTCGCAGCTCGAGCCGGTCCGCGCCCGCGACCCCGGGGAGTTCACCGGCGGCGTCTGGGAATATCTCTACCCACCCCGTCCGTCCACCTTCCCGCCGCCATGAAACTTGACTCACTGATTCCCGCGCCGCTGCGCAAACCGGCCAAGCCGGGTCAGGGCAATGGCGCCAAGGGGGCTGCGCCCGCGGACCTGAAGACCGCCCCACCGGAGCGACCCTCCGACGCGCAGCGACTTGGCGACCGCGCAAAAGACGCCCCAGCCGACGTTCTGGCCTGGGTCGACCAGCGCACCGCGGCGTCCGGCTTCCTCACCGGGATGCTCTACCGCAAGGTGCCGAAGGGGACCAACTGGTTCTACACGCTCGGCTCCGCCACGCTGATCGCTTTTATCGCGCAGGCGATCACGGGTGTCTTCTTGGCGATGTTCTACACGCCGTCGACGACCCAGGCCTACGCCTCGATTGCCCACATCAACAACGACGTCTTCCTCGGCCAGTTCGTGCACGGGATGCACAAGTGGGGCTCGAGCGTGATGGTGATCCTGGTCTTCCTCCACATGGGCCGCACCTTCTTCTTCGGCGCCTACAAGTACCCGCGCGAGCTCAACTGGGTGATCGGCGTGGTGCTGCTGATTCTGACGATGACGATGGCCTTCACCGGTTATCTGCTGCCCTTCGACCAGCGCTCCTTCTGGGCCTCGGTGGTCGGCATCAACATCAACGGCACCGGCCCCGTCGTCGGCCCCTACCTGAGCGACTTCTTGCGCGCCGGCCCCGAGCTGGGGGCGACGACGCTCTCGCGCTTCTACGCGATCCACATGCTGCTCGTCCCCGGCGCGATCATTGCCCTAATCGGCGCCCACCTCTACCTGGTGGTCAAGCTGGGAACCACGGCGCCTCCGTGGCTGCGCGCCGAGAAGCCTAAGGTCGCCGCCCCGGTGGCGCCGCTGGAAGCCGGAGTCGAGGGCAACGGCGGGGAGCCGGCGCGATGAAGCCGGCTGAGAAGCAGGCATACCTCGAGGAGTACGAGCTGCTGAAGAAGAAGGGAAAGCCCTTCTTCCCCTACGCGGTAATGAAGGACTCGGCGATGATGCTGATCGTCGTCGGCGTGATCATCGTGATGTCGATCGTGCTTGGCGCCGAGCAGGGGCCGAAGGCCGACCCGACGTCGACCACCTACGTGCCCCGTCCCGAGTGGTACTTCTTCTTCCTCTTCGAGCTCCTGCGTGTGATCAAGCCGCCGGAGCTGGTCCCGATCGCGACGATCGGCATCCCGACGATCTGCATGGTTTTGCTCCTGTTGTTGCCCTTCTATGACCGTGGCGCGGAGCGCAACCCGGCACGGCGCCCGATTGCGACGACGGCAGGCGTGATGACGATCGCCGCGATGGCCTACCTCACCTTCCTCGGCGCCACCGGCGGTTCGCCGACCGAGATCGACATGAAGGTCGCACCACGCTACGAGGCCGGCAAGGAGGTCGTCGCCGGATCGGGCTGTCTCGCCTGCCACAAGCTGGGGGAGAACGGCAACAATGGGCCCGGGCCCGAACTGACCCACATCGCGGAACGCATCCCACGCGCGGCGATCGTTCGCTCCGTGGAGATCGGCCCGGGTATCATGCCGTCCTTCAGGGACCTGCCGCCAAAGAAGCTCAACGAGCTCGCCGATTTCCTCTCCTCACTCGACTAAACCTTCTCGGGACTCCGCCCAGTTTGCGGGGCAGGTCAACCGCATGTTCGATCGGGTCGCCGGTCACTACGACCTGCTCAACTCGGTGATGACCGCCGGGTTGCACCACCGTTGGCGCGACCGGGCTGCCGACCGAACCGAGCTTCGGCCCGGAGACTCCGCCCTCGATGTCTGCTGCGGTACCGGGGATCTGGCGCTTGAGCTGGCGACCCGGGTTTCTCCGGGAGGCCATGTTGTCGGCAGTGACTTCTCCGAGCCGATGCTCGACCTTGCCCGCGAGAAGGCGAGTAGGCAAAGTGCCCCCGGGGTTCGCTTCGAGTGGGCCGATGCCCTGCACCTCCCATACGACGACGGACGCTTCGACGCGGTCACGGTCGGCTTTGGCGTGCGCAATCTCTCCGACCTGGACGCTGGTCTGGGCGAGATGCGCCGCGTCCTGCGCCCCGGAGGTCGGCTTGTCATCCTTGAGATCACTCAGCCGACCAGGCCGCCACTTTCGACCTTCTACTCACTCTGGTTCGACCGGGTAGTTCCGATCCTCGGCACACTGGCGGGGGACCCCGAGGCCTACAGCTACCTGCCGGAGTCGGTGCGCAGCTTCCCAGTTCCCAATGGTCTCGCCGAGAAAATGGACGGCGCGGGGCTTGAGGACATCCGCTGGACCATCCTCGCCGGTGGGATCATTGCGATCCACAGCGGCACCGCTCCGGGGTGACTCGCCACTCGGCAGTCCCGCCGCCTGTCACCGCGGTTCTCGACGCTTCGAGCCGCTGGCTACCGGCGCAGCTGGGACAGGTCGAGGAGATGTTGCGCAAGCAAGCAGTTGGCTCTGGCGAGATGCTGGCGGCGGATGTCGCGGCGACGTTGGAGGCCGGCGGGAAGCGCCTGCGCCCGATGTTGGTCCTGCTCTGCGCCGGTGAGAATGGGGGGGAGGTGGCGGTGCGAGCCGCGACCGCAATCGAGCTGATCCATATGGCGACGCTCGTCCACGATGATGTCCTCGACGATGCGCCGTTGCGCCGCGGCCGGCCGACGATTGCCGCCACCGCCGGCCGCGAGCGGGCAACGGCGACTGGCGACCTGCTCTTCTCGCGGGCCTTCACCCTGCTCGCCACCGCCGGGGATCTACGTTCGATCGAGCTGCTGTCCGCCGCCTCGGTCGCCCTTGCGCGGGGAGAGCTGGCCCAGCGCCACGATGCCTACGACACGTCGATCGGAGAGGACCGCTACCTGGAGCGCTGCGGGCTGAAGACCGCGACGTTGTTCGAATGCGCCTGCCTGCTCGGTCGCGACGAGGAGGCGTTGGGTGCCTTCGGGGCAGCAATCGGGCTCGCCTTCCAGCTACTCGACGACGTGCTCGATGTTTCCGGTCCGGCAGAGAGGACGGGGAAGGCGCGCGGCACCGATCTGCTCGACGGCACCGTGACCTTGCCGCTAATCCTCGCGGCCGAACGCGACCCCGAGATCCGCGCTACCGACTTGCGCTCGTTGGACGCCGCCGCCGCCGAGGCGACCTGTGATCGGATCGAGGCCAGCGGAGCGCTGAGGCAAGTCCGCTCGCGCGCGCTCGAGCTGGTCGCCGAAGGCAAGCGTCGCCTCGGCTCCGCCGGCTTCGACGCCGAACGGCGCAAGCTCTTTGACCTGGTAGCCGACGGGGTCGTGCAGAGATACAGCTAGGGGCCTAGGTGAAGTCGTCCGCGGTGATCAGGTCCGCCGCCAGGGCGGTGGAGAAGACCTCGACGATTTCCCGCATACTCTCCCGTTCGAGCCCTTGCAGCTCAGTAGCGAGGGCCTCAGCGCCATTGTCCAGAGCCTCGTCGAAAGCGTCAATCTCGTTTTCTCCGTGAATGCCGTCGCAGCGCCACTCGCACTCCGGGCAGCGTCGCCATAGATGCCAGTGGCCTCGCTTTGCCGTCTGCTCCCAGCGGGTCGGCTGCACCAACTGCGAGGCGCACTCCGGGCAGACGTGGAGTCCACCGCCTGCCTTCGTCTCTGTGCGACTCGCGTTGTTCATGGTCTGACTATCGAACACACGAGCCGAGGGTTTAATCCGGGGTTTTCCGCTTCATTTGAAGAAAACCCCAGAACCGGGTAGGCGGCCATCCCAATTCGACCTGATCCGGCCGGCCCCGCCGCCCGTTACCATTGGTCGATGCTTGGAAACATCGGTCCCCTCGAGATCATCGTCGTCCTGATCATCGCCCTGGTGGTATTCGGCCCAAAACGCTTACCCGAGCTGGGTCGCTCGCTGGGCAGGGGCATCCGCGAGTTCAAAGGCTCGGTTACCGGAGAGCACGATGACGATGACGAGCGGCCTTCCCCTGCAGAGATAGAGGCGGCCAAGATCAAGGCTGCCACCCCCGAGGAGCCGGTCGCCCACAAGCGGTCCTGAGGCCCGCCGGATGCCCCGCCGCATCGGGCCGGTCTCCCACGAAGACCGCCTCAGCCTTGTTGAGCACCTCGATGAGCTGCGCAGCCGGCTCATCGTTTGCGCGGCAACCTTCGGGGTCGCCTTGGCGCTCTGCTTCTGGCAGAACCACCTGCTGCTAGAAATTGCTTCCGGCCCGTTGCCGAGCAACCACAAGCTGTTGCTCACCTTCGGCGTCACCGAGCCCTTTACGACGACGCTGACCGTGGCCGCCTATGGCGCGATCATCCTCTCCCTGCCGGTCCTGCTCTACCAGGCCTACGCCTACGTCCTGCCGGCTTTTAGCGATAGCGAGCGCCGGACCGTCCTGCCGATCATGCTGATGGCCCCAGTGCTCTTCCTCGCCGGTGTTGCCTTTGCCTACTTCATCGTGATGCCGGCGGCGGTCAAGTTCCTACTCAACTTCAACGACAACCAGTTCAACGTTCAGCTCCGCGCCCGCGACTACTACAGCTTCTTCTCGACGACGATGCTCGCCGGGGGGATCGTCTTTCAGCTGCCGCTGGCGATCCTCGCGGTCACGCGGCTGGGCATTGTCAGCATCGCCCAGCTTCGCTCCAACCGTCGTTACGCCTATTTAGTTATCGCTCTCGTGGCCGCCGCGCTCCCCGGCGTTGACCCAGTCTCGATGCTGATCGAGATGGTTCCCCTACTTGCTTTGTACGAGTTGAGTATCTTGCTTGCGCGTGCTTTTGGCAGTCCGAAGGCCGCGGGAGGCACGGCTCAACCCTCTACGCAGGAGAGATAGGAAGCGATGGCATCGAGCGGCGAGCGGCGAATGGTCTTCGATACCCGAGGGAAACGCAAACACGTAATCCGTGTGGTTTACGCGATCCTCGCGCTGCTCATGGGGGCTAGCCTCTTCCTCGTCGTCGGCCCGGTCAACATAGGTTCGCTGCTTGGCAACTCGAGCACCACCGGCAGCACGACGAAGGTGTTTCACGAACAAGCCGAACGAATCGAACGGCGGCTGGCCAAAGATCCGACCGACGAACAGCTTCTGCTTGCGCTTACGCGGGCACACATCAACGCCGGCAACGCCCAGATCGAAACCGTCTCGGAAACTGAAGTGCCGACGATTACGGTTGAAGCCAGGGAAGATTTCGAAGCGGGATCAGAAGCCTGGAACCGCTACGTAAAGCAGACCGAAGAACCGAGCCCGACGGTCGCCCAACTGGTGGCTGGGACCTTCTTCCGTCTGGCCGAAGCGGGTTCCACCAGTCTCGGCGAAATTAAGGAAAACGTTGCCACGGCGGCGAAGGCGCAGGAAATAGCGGCGGAACAGCAACCGAGCCTAGGCTCCCTCAGCACCCTGGCGATCTACCAATATTTCTCCGGCGACTTCGCTGCGGGTGACAAGTCAACCAAGCAGGCAGAAGCTCTGGCCAGCAGTAAAACCGAAGCAAAGAGCATCGAAAAACAGCTTGGCGAATATCGCAAACGCGCGGCGCAGTTCCAAAAAGGCGCAAAGCGAGCCGCAAAGCAGGAACAGCAGGCCAGCAAAGAATCGCTGCTGAACCCGTTCGGCGGGGTCGGCGGCACCCCCGGCGGGTGACCCCGACCGGAGCGAGCGCTGAATGAGGAGGGACGATCTCGAGTGGGCCGCGAAGGACTCGAACCTTCAACCTTGAGCTTAAGAGGCTCCTGCTCTAACCAGTTGAGCTAGCGGCCCAGGGCCGGGAAGTATAGGAAGCTTGTGGCGTTGGGAGTCGGTCAGCTCTTGGCACGGCAGACTTTGAAGACGCTGCCGGAGATGACGTTGCCGTCGGCGAAGGAGAAGTAGCCCTGGGTCTGCAGGATGCTGTCCCGGCAGCGGGCCGAGATGTAGCTGCGCTTGGCGCCGTGAGAGCGGTAGAGCCGGCCGATTTTCGCGTCGATGTCGGTAAGCGAGCCGAGACCGCCGGCGATCGGCGGGATGTTGAATTCCACGCGGTAGCCGAAGGCGCCGTGTCGTCGTTCGATCTCGATCACGATGACGTAGGTCTCGGAAACCGGGAAAGGCGCCTGGGCATGGAGGATCACCGTCGGGTTGCCGTTGCGACGCGGGCCGTTGAACAAGGTCAGCGGCGAGGTCAGGTCGATCCGGGCAAGCCCCAGCAATTCGACCGCCGCGCCAATGTGGCCGCTGCCGACAATCGCGCTACGACAACGCCGCCGCGCCTCTTGCGGCGTCGCCGCTTCGAGTTTGGCGGGCTGGCAGACGCTCAACCCGGCGGTCGTCAGTCGTCCGTCATGGTCAAATTCGAGCTTTACATGTTGCAGTGCCGGCGGCACCGAGCCGTCGGTGGTCTTGATTTCGCCGTATCCCTGGAAGTGAATCGGCGCGAAGGTTCGTTTCGGCAGCAGCTGTGGCTCGAAGCCACCGTCGGCGTGCAGCACGAGCGTGCCGACGCGGACGGTCGCTGCTCCTGCGGAGCTGACGAGCAGAGCGGCGCCGGCTGCAAGCAGCGCGATAACCGTCAGTAGCCGCTTTTGCTTCATCGCCTCCTAAACACCCCGGTACCTACCAGGGTAGCGCCAGTCGGCAGATCCGACTACTTGCGCACCTTGCAGGGCTTGAAGATCGTGCCCTCGACGAAGTCCCCATTTTCGAAGCTGAATTCGGCTCTGGCCTGAAGCCGCCCATCGGCGCAATGCGCATTGGCGTAGCTGAGCTTCTGGCCCTTGTACATCCATTCGCGCCCGATGGTCAGATGGCCGGAGACCGGCGAGCCGTAGCCATTGACGATGCGGGGGAAATTGGCCACGGTCTTGAACCCGTAACGGCCATTGTGGACCTTCTGGATCTCGATCAGGATGACGTAAGTGGTCGGTCCGGGATAGTCGATGTGGGCGTGCCCGAGTACGGTCGGGTTGCCGTGCCTGACGGGACCGTTGAAGAGGGTCAGGGGCGAGGAGACCTTGATCGGACGCTGTTCGGGCAGCTCTACGACACCGGTGCCGAAGCCCGTGCCGACGATGGCGTCCGAGCACAGTCGGCGGGCCACCTTCGTCGTCGTCGCCACCAGCTTCCCCATCGTGCATTTCTGCAAGCCGCGCGTCTCGACCGCGCCGTGCTTATCGAATTCGAGCGTCAGCGTGCGCAGCGGCGAGGGCCGGCTGCCATCGGTGGTGCTGAATTTGCTGTGGCCGAAGAGCTTGATCGGCGCGTTTTCGTGCTTCGGCAGCGTGGTCGGGGTGAAGCCCCCGTCCCCGGTGATGATTATGTTGCCGACCCGCAACTTGATTGCGCTTGCCCCGCCGGCTCCTACCAGCGCGACAACGCCAATCACGATCAGCACTCTTAACAGAGTCTTCCGCATCTCAAGCCCCCTTGGTAGTCCCCGACCGCCAAACTAGCACGGTGGCCTTGAGGAGGAGGAGGGGCAGGGGAGGCAGCGAGTCCACGCCGGATCGGCGCGGAAAGCATGACTCTGCTCTGTTGCGGCACCCTCGGCGTGTATTGGCGGCGGCCTTTGTCGTTCTCGTTGCGCTCGGGATCCTTGGTGCTGGTGTCGAGGGGAAGCTCAGCCCGACCAGTCTGGAAATTCCAGGCACCTCGTCGGCCCAAGCCAACCGGATGCTGCGCGATCACTTTGGCGAAAGCGCCCCGTTTGTGATCCTCCTGCGTGGCCCGGCAAGGGAACTCGACCGCCAAGGCCCGCGACTGATCCGTGTCTTACGGCGTAATCCTGCCGTGACGACGCTTTCGCCCTGGGACCTGGGGGCGGTGCAGCGCCTCCGTCCCAGTCCACGCCGCGCGATCGTCATTGCCGATTTCCACGTTGGTATCGACGAGGCAGTCAACGAGACGGTCCCGGAACTGAACGAAATCCTCGCGGCCAACGTCCGCCTGCCGGTGCGGTCGACCCAGACTGGCTACGCGACGCTCTCGCGGGCGATCCAGGACGACTCAATTACTGCCACCGAGCGCGGTGAGTTAATCGCCCTGCCAATCCTGCTGATCGTCCTGTTGCTCGTTTTCCGCTCGCCCGTCGCCGCCACGATCCCCCTCGTCTTTGGTGCGGTGACCGTAATCAGCTCACGCGGCCTGCTCTCGATTCTGACCAACTGGTTTAGCGTCGATGCCTTCGCCCTCACGGTCTGCACGATGATGGGGCTGGCGCTTGGCGTCGATTACGCGTTGCTGCTGGTCTCTCGCTTTCGCGAAGAGCTTGCGGCCGGCGCTTCGCCGCAGGAGGCCGCTCGCGTCACGCGGCGGACCGCCGGACGAACCACGGTCTTCGCCGGCAGCACGCTAATGCTCTCGATGCTGGTGGGGTTTTTCATCGTCCCCGGCTCGTTGCTCGGTTCGCTTGCGGCGACCCTGTTCCTCGTCGTCGGGCTCAGTGTCCTCGTTGCAGTTATCGCCGGACCCGCTGTGCTCACCTTGGTTGGGCCCAACGTTGATCGTTGGCGCATCGGTCCAGTGCCGGGCGAAGGCCGCTCCCGTTTGATGACGTTGGTAAGCGCCGCCTTGCGCCGCCCCGCGCCGGTAGCGATCGCGATCGGGGCGGTTGTGCTGTTGCTTGCCGCCCCTGCGCTCGGATTGAAGACCGGCCCGCCAAGCCAGACGCAGCTTGCCCACGACGATCCGATCCGGCAGGATTTCGAACTGATCGAGCGATCGATTGGCCCGGGGTACGACGCACCCTTTGTGATCGTGGCCACCGCCGATCGGGGCACGGTTACCGAACCACGGCGGCTGGCGTCGCTGAGTCGCTGGCAACACCGGATTGCTGCTCAGCCGGGAGTTCAAGCGGTGGTCGGTCCGGCGCAAGTTTCGCGCGCGGTGGCCCCGCTGCGCCAGGCCGGCGCGTTGTTTGCGACCGGCGGGAAAACTGGGCCATTGGCCCAGTTGAGCCGATTGGGTCGCAACCTTGGTCGGGCTGCTGCGGGTGTCGCCCTGCTGCGGAGCGGGGTCTCGAAGGCGAGCTACGGCGCCGGCTTGCTGGCCGAGGGATCTGGCAAGGCCGCCACGGGGGCGCAGGCGCTCGCCTCCGGCCTATCGCAGGCTGGCGCCGGTAGCGAACGGGCAGTAGCTGCACTGCGCGTCTTCGCCCAGGGCACGCGCCAGCTCGCCGGTGCCCAGCACCGAGTTGCGCTTGCCGGGCTAAACCTGAAGTTCGCTCTGCAGAGCCTGGGTCCCAACCTGCGCCACAACGCGCTGAGGCGCTCGCGCCACCTGCAGAAGTCGCTCAATGAAGAGTCGAAACAAACGGTGCCACGACTGCAGCCGCCGGCCGAAGACGCCGAAGTGCAGCTGAAAGCTGCACTTGGTCAGCTCGAAGGGATGACGACCGGCAAGTCCGACCTCAACTACAACGCGGCGCTGGACGCGGTTCGCCACGCTCTGGCTGCGATTAGTGGCACCGACCCCGTCAGCGGCGCTGCCTACGCGCCGAACTACGCCGGGCTGCCAACCGAACTCGGTGCATTGGAGTTGAGGCTGGTCGAAGACGCCGAAGAAGCCAAGCAGGTCACCGATTGGCTGGTCTCGGGGGTCGTGCTGATCAAGCGGATCAGCAAAGGCGCGACCCTGCTCTCCGAAGGTCTACAGAAACTAGAAGGGGCGGGCAAAAAACTTGCCCATGGCTCCGCCCGGCTTGCCCGCGCGGCAGGCGGCTTGGAAAGCGGCGTCGCCCGCCTCGCCGCGGGTGCCACCGCGCTGGCCGGTGGAATCGTGCGGCTGGGCGACGGGGCAGCGGCACTTGAAGAAAAACTCGCGCTGGGTTACAGCGCTTCCCGTCCGCTGCAAACGGGCTTGCGGGGCGCCACCGTCCAGGTGCTGTCGAGCTCTGCCTCCCTGAAACGCCAAGCCCAGCGCGTCCAGCGGGCCACTCCCGGCCTGTTCGACTCCGGCTTCTTTGTCCTTTCAGCCCTCGACGGGGCACAGCCGCGGACCCGCGAGCGCGCCGCGGAAGCGATCGACCTAAACGGCGGCGGTCAGGCCGCCGCAATTCTGGTGATCTCCCGCTACACCTTTAATTCGCCCGGCTCGATCGCGCTCAACAAGCGGCTCCAGGTCGAGGCCGATGAATTGGGCAAGGAAGCGGGACTCCAAACCGGCGTCGCCGGCGGGCCCGCCCAGCTCAACGACTACAGTCGGGTCACCCGCGAGCGCTTCCCCTTCGTGATTGCCGCGATCACGCTCGCCACCTTCCTCGTTCTTGTTCTCGTCCTTCGGGCACTGCCCTTGGCGGCGATCGCGGTAGGCCTCAACTTGGCCACCGTTGGCGTTGCCTTTGGCATTCTCACGCTGTTGTTCCATTTACCTGAGAGCTGGCCGTTAGGGGGGCACAGCTACGTTGATGCGGTAGGGGCAACGGCGATTTTCGGCGTCGTCTTCGGTCTCTCAATCGACTACGCCGTCTTCCTCCTGGTGCGAATGCGGGAGCACTATGACCGTGAGGGGGACAATGCGGCCGCAATCGAGTTCGGGCTGGAACGGACCGCTCGGGTGATTACCGGCGCCGCGGCGATCATGATGGCGGTCTTCGTTGCCTTCGCCGGCGCCTCGATCGCAACCATTAGCCAGCTCGGCGTCGGCTTAACGGTGGCGGTCCTGCTCGATGCCACTGTGGTCCGCATCGTCCTCTTGCCCGCGCTGATGCTCTTGCTGGGCGACCGGGTTTGGTGGTTGCCACGGTCCTTGGAGCGAGTGCTACCGCGGCTCAACGTTTAAATGGCGCGTATGGGCGACCATGCAGCGCGTTGACTTCGAGTTAAGCCAGGCACGGCCGCACGCGTGGCGGCTGGTCGCTCGGATACGATTCGGCGGCTTGTTCCTCTGTATGGAGGCGGAGGAACCGCAAGCGACGATCCGTGGCTTCTAATCCCTTAGGCGAGGAGAAAGGCCCGGCGAAAGCCCGGGGAGTTACCCCCGCGCGGATTGCGGCCATTGTGGGCCTTGCGATCGTCGTTATCGCCCTTGCCGTCGTCCTCTTCGGTGGTGACGGAAGCCACAAGTACAAGCTCGTCTTCCAGAATGCCGCGCAGCTCGTGCCTGATAACCAAGTGTTGATCGGCGGCCAAGCGGTTGGCTCGGTCGAAAGCATCGGCCTTACCGACGACAACTTGGCCGAAATTGAAGTCAGCGTTGACCAGCAGCTGCACGAGGGCTCGACCGCGGTTATTCGCGCAACCTCGCTTTCCGGCGTCGCCAACCACTACATCTCGATCAGCCCCGGCCCCAACAGCGCTCCGGCGCTTGACGACGGCGACACGCTCGACCTTGGCTCCACTACGACCGAGGTCGACCTCGACCAGTTCCTCAACACCTTTCCAACGCCGGTGCGGCGCGCTCTCGGCCAGTTCGTGCGTGGCAATGCGGAACAGTTCTCCAACCGGGGCAAGCAGGCCAACCAGACGTTCAAGTACTTCGGCCCGGCGCTGAACCGAACCACCGCCTTCGTCGGCGAACTGAATGCAGACCAGAACCTGCTCGAGCGCTTCATCGTCAGCTCCAGCAAGCTCTCCACCGCCGTTGCCCAGCGCGGCAACGAGCTCTCCAGCGCGATTTCCCACGCCAGCACCGCTTTTGGCGCAATCGCCAGCCAAAACCAGGCGCTCGACCAGACCCTGCGGGTGTTGCCGCCGTTCATGCGCCAGGCCAACACCACCTTTGTCAACCTGCGCGCCGCGCTCGACGACCTCGATCCGCTGGTCGAAACGGCGAAGCCAGCGACGAAGAACCTGGCGCCTTTCCTCAGCGAACTGCGGCCGGTGCTCTCCAAAGCGGTGCCGGTCTTCAAGAACTTCCGCCTCAGCACGAGCCGCCCGGGCTTTGCCAATGACACTGCTGAACTGCTCAGCTTCCTGCCCGAAGTGCAGCAGCGGGCTTCCAGGGCTTTCCCCCATGCCGAACAGGGAATCGAAGCCTTCCAACCGACGCTCAACTTCGCCCGTACCTACACGCCCGACATTCTCAACGGCTTCGGCAAGCTCGGCCAAATCAGCGGCTACTACGACGGAAACGGCCACTACGCTCGCGCCCAGCTCGCGCTCAACCTCTTCCAGCGCAGCAGCAGCGGCGAACTCAAACCGATCACGCCGAGCGAACAGTACAAAGCCTTTGGTAGCTCGGCCGCTGTCCGCCGTTCCTGCCCCGGAGGCGGCACCCAATCCGCGACGGACGGCTCCAATCCCTTCACTAATCCGCCCTTTGCCGGTTCCGGCGTAAATCAATCCGAATGCAACCCGGCCGACGCCCCCCCCGGACCATGAAAAAACTCCTACTCGCAGCCGGGGTCGTCGCCGCGATTGTGGTCGTGGTCGTGCTTGCCTCGGGCGGCGGCAGCGACAGCAACGGCTACGTCGTCCGCGGCATCTTCGACAGCGGTGGCTTTATGGTCGCTGGCGAGGAAGTGCGCGTTGCCGGGGCCACCGTCGGCGAAATCGAATCGGTCGATGTGACGCTGCCGGGCGAGGTCGACAGCTACAAAAACGGCAAGCCCGAGGCCGTGCCTGGTAAAGCCGTGATCGCGATGAAGATCGAAGATCCTGGTTTCCAGGACTTTCGTAGCGACGCCAGCTGCCTGATCCGGCCCCAGTCGCTGATCGGCGAGAAGTTCGTCGATTGCCGTCCTACCTTGCCGCGGGCGCCTGGATCGGAACCGGCTCCTGCCCTGAAGCAGATTCCCGACGGCGAACCGGGGGCGGGCCAGTACCTCCTGCCATTTGAGAACAACAGCACCAGCGTCGACCCGGACCTAATCAACAACATCAACCAGTTGACCTACGTGCAGCGCTTTCGCCTGATCCTCAACGAACTCGGCGCCGGTCTTGCCGGGCGAGGAGAAGATGTGGAGGAAGTCGTCAAGCGGGCCAACCCGGTGCTGCGCGACACCACTCGCCTGCTCGGCATCCTCAACGCCCAGCGCGACCAGCTGGCGCAGCTAGCCTCCAATTCTGAGGAAATCCTCGGTCCCCTCTCGCGCGAGCGCACCAGCGTTGCCGGTTTCTTCACCAACGCCGGTGCGACTGCCCAGGCCAGCGCCGAAAAGGGAGCCGACCTGGAAGCATCGCTGCAGAAGCTGCCGGCCTTCCTGCGTGAGCTGCGAGAGACGATGGGCAGCTTCGAAGCCTTCTCAAATGCCGGCACGCCGGTGGTCGAATCCCTCGGCAAAGCCGCCCCGGCGCTGACCCAGGCGACCCGGGCGCTGACGCCCTTCTCCGCCGCCTCGACCGTCTCGCTGAAGTCGCTCGGCGCCAACGGCGAAGTCGCCGGGCCGAAGATCCGCGCCGCCGACCCGGTGATCAAGAAGATTCGCGACCTCGGCCGCACGGGGGCTTCGCCGACGAGCGAACTGGCCAGTTTCCTCGTCAGCACGAAGAAGAACGGTGGCTTCGACGGCCTCGCCGACCTGATTTACAACAGCGCCGGCGCTACCAACGAATTTGATCAGTACGGCCACTTCACGCGCAGCATCGCGGCGCTGACGAACTGCATCGACTACGTGGCGGCGCCGACCAGCGGCTGCTCGGCGAACTTCAACGGTCCGGGCTCGAGCGAAACGGAAGCGGCGTCGGCCTCTGATGTCGCCGCGTTCTACCAGCGCCTGCAGGAAGGCCTCGGCGGAAAGACCGGCGGCACCTCTACCGGCATCGCCCCGGTCCAACCGCGCCCGGTCGCGCCCAGCCAGGCGAAACCGGCACCAAACCCCAAAGCGTCCGGCATCGACGAAGGCGAAGAACTTGGCGCCAAGACGAAGCCCAGCTCGCCCCAACGTGCCCTCCTCGACTACCTCCTGGGGCCATGAGGAACCGCAGCGGCATACAGGGAGTCGCGAGTAGCCCGGTAATCGTTGGCGCGGTCACGGTACTGGTCGTGATCGTCGCTGTCTTCCTTGCCTACAACGCCAACAACGGCCTCCCCTTTGTCTCCACCTACAACCTCAAGGCGCGGGTGCCCAACGCGACCGCGCTGGTTAAAGGCAACGAGGTGCGGATCGGCGGCTCGCGGGTCGGCGTAATCAAGTCGGTGGTGCCGGTGCAGATCGGCAACGGCGCCGTTGCTGCCGAACTCGACCTCAGCCTCGACAAGGGCGCCGAACCTATTCCGGCCAACTCGACGATGATCATCCGGCCTAAATCGCCGCTCGGCCTCAAGTACCTGCAGATTGTCCCCGGCGACTCATCGAAGGGCCTGGCGGCCGGCGAAACGATCCCGCTTTCCGCCGCTCGACCCGAACCTGTCGACATCGATCAGTTCTTCGACATGTTCGACGAAAAAACGCGCACGGCAATCCAACGCAACAACGCCGGCTTCGGCGATGCCTTTGCCGGCCGCGGTCCGCAGATCAACTCGGCGCTGGGTTCCCTGCGGACCCTGGTCGAAAACGGCCAACCCGTACTCCGCACCCTGGTCGATCCCAGCACCAACTTCGGCGGCTTCTGGGAAGCACTGGAGGATCTCTCCGCAACCGTCGCCCCGGTCGCCGAGCAGCAGGCGAGCATGTTCGTCGCTCTCGACCGCACCTTCGCCGCTTTCGCCCGCGTTTCGCGGCCGTTCATCCAGGAAACGATCGTCAAAGGGCCACCGACCCTCGACGCGGTGACGGCCGATCTACCGACGCTACGGCCTTTCTTCCACGATTTTGGACGCTTCTTCACCGCGCTGAAGCCGGGCGCTCGCGCCCTGGCCGAAACCTCGCCAACGATCAATGCGGCGCTGCGTGCCGGCATCCCTGCCCTCAACCGCACGCCGGTGCTATTCGCTCAGCTGACCCCGACGGCGGAAGCGCTGCTTGATTTCCAGGCCGACCCAGGGGTCTTTAACGGCCTCGATCTGCTGATCGACACCAACGAAGTGCTCGATCCGACGATCAAGTACATCGCTCCGGCGCAGACCACCTGCCAGTACCTCAGCATCGCCGCCACGAACCTCGCCGACGCTTTCAGCGAATCGAACGGCAAGGGCAACTGGCTGGGCGCGATCGTTTTCGAGCCGCCGGATGGACCGAATGCAGAGGCCGCACCTTCTTCGGCGCCCGCCGACGGTCCAGGAAAGAAGAACCATCTCCACTTCAACCCTTATCCGCGGACCGGTCAGGACGGAGTCTGCGAAGCTGGCAACGAGCGCTACGTGTCCGGCCAGACCGTAATCGGTCACTCGCCGCAGCTATGGGGCAAGACGACGAGAGGCGGGGAAGGCTGATGGGACGCTTGCCGGAGCGCGACACCAGGGTGGGGGCGACTAACAGTCGCATCAAGTGGCGGCCCAGCAACGCGGCGATCGCGGTCATCTTCATTCTCGTCTTCACGGTCGGCCCGTACCTGGCCTTCACCAAACACGTGCCCTTCACTGGCTACGGCTACACGCTCAACGCGACTTTCTCCAACGGGGTCAACATTTCGACCAACTCACCAGTGCGCATCGCTGGTGTCGACGTCGGCAAAGTGATCGAAGTCGGTCGCGAGGGCGACAACACCGAGGTCACCTTCACGGTCGAAGGCAAGGGTCGGCCGATCCACGACGATGCATTTGCTGCGATTCGGCCGCGGATCTTCCTCGAGGGCAACTTCTTCATCGAACTCGACCCCGGCAGTCCCAGCGCACCAGAGATGGACAGCGACGCGACGATCCCGGTCAGCCACACTTCCACCGGCGTTCAGCTCGATGAGATCCTCACCGCGCTGCAGTCCCCCGTGCGCGCTGACCTCAGCAGCCTGCTGGAGAGCTTCGGCACGGCGCTGACGCACAAGCCGACCGCGGCCGAAGACGCGACCCAGTTGCCCGAGGTCAAAGGCAAGACCGGTGCCGAAGGCCTCAACGGAGCCTTCCTCTACGGCGGTCCGGCCGGTCGCTACGCCGCCCAGGTGACCAACGCCTTCCTCGGCACGAGTAAGGGCGACTTGTCACGGCTGGTCTCCAGCGCAGGGCGGACCTTCGGGGCGCTTGCCCGGCGCGAGGCCGACCTGCAGGGCCTGATTGTCAACTTCGACACCTTCACCGGCGCTCTTGCGGCCCAGTCGACGAACCTCTCAACCACGGTGCACAGGCTGGCACCGACTCTGAGCGTCGGCCGCAAGTCGCTCGTCAGCCTCAACCGCACGCTACCGCCGCTGCGTGCCTGGGCGATCGAGTTCCGGCCGGCTGTTGCCGAGCTGCCGGCACTGATTTCCGCCGCCAAACCATGGATTGCACAAGCTCGGCCGCTGCTCTCGGGCAAGGAGGCCGGCGGCGTGGCCAGGCTGCTGCGCGAATCGACTCCCGGCCTTGCCGGGGCGGCGCAGGCCGGCAAGGCAAACACGATCCCGCAGATCAACCGGCTCAGTCTCTGCACGACCAAGGTCTTCGTGCCGACCAATAACCAGACGATCGACGATGGCTTCAAGACCGGCCCCAGCTACCGAGAGTTCTTTTACTACCTGGCCAACTTCGCCGGCGTGTCGCAGAACTTCGACGGCAACGGTCCCTACCTGCGGGTGCAGCCTGGCGGCGGCGGCACCCAAGTGAAGCTGGAGAACCCATCGGGCAACCTCAGCACCGACAAGCAGGATTGGGCGAATGTGGTCGAAGCGCCCGCGGGCGTACAGCCACAGCTCGGTGGCCGGCCGCCGAAGAAGCCGAACGTACGCTGCTCGACCCAGCCAGTGCCTGACGTCAACGGCGGGCTCGGCCAGGTCGGCCCACCCCTCCTAACCCCGGCGAGCCGATGAGTGAGAAGGGACCAAAAGTGAGCCGCTTGCGCCACTTCCGCGCCTCGCTCGCGCGCCAGGCCCGGGGACGCGGCAAAGACTCGATCGCGATCGCCCTCCTCACCCTGGCGGCGATCGTGATGACGTTGTGGATCTTCACCCAGCAGAAAGCCTCGCTGCCGTCTTGGGCGCCCCTCGTGGGAGAAGACTTCGCCCACCTCACGGCGGATTTCAGCAACGCGCAGGCAGTCACCCCTGGCCAGGGTCAAGCAGTCGTCATCGCCGGAATTCAGGTCGGCAAGATCTCTTCGGTCGAGCTCGAAGACGGCCACGCCGTGGTCGGCATGGATGTTGAGCCGAAGTACCTGAAGCTGATTCACCCCAACGCGTCGCTGTTGCTGCGGCCGAAAACCAACCTCAATGACATGACCATTGAGATCAGCCCCGGCAGCGGCAAGCAGCACGTCGAAGACGGCTACCGCTTCCCGCTCGCGCGGACCGAACCGAGCATCCAGTTCGAAGCGTTCCTCTCCACTCTCGACTCCGACACCCAGCAGTACCTGCAGCTGCTCGTCGCCGGTGGCGCGCAGGGGATCGGCGGCCGCGGTCACCAGCTTTCCGGGGCCTTCCGTCGTTTGCAGCCCTTCGCCCACACCATCGCCGACCTCAACCGTGCTGTTGCCCAACGTCGCGTCGCGCTTGCCCGTGTGATCCACGACTTCGGTTCGCTTACGACCGAACTGGGTAGGCACGACTCCGAGCTTGAACGTTTCGTCACCTCCTCTAAGGACGCTCTTGGCAACTTCGCCAACCAGCAGCAAGCGATCCAGGAATCGCTAGTCGAGTTCCCCTCGACGCTCACTGCGCTGCGCTCTGCGCTGGCCAGTTCCGATCGCTTCACCACCGCGTCGCGCCCCGCGCTGATCGGCCTGATTCCGCAGGCGCAGGCGTCGGTGCCGGCATTCAAGGCCAACGAGCAGCTCTTCAAGCAGACGACCGCGCCAATCCGCGACCAGATCCGCCCGTTCACCCGCCAGGTTCGGCCGGTGCTCACCCACCTCAACGAAGGGGCTGCGGACTTGAACACGTCGGTGAGCAACTTCGGCAACTCACTTGGGGCGTTCAACAGCTTCCTCAACGAGCTCGCCTACAAGCCGAAGGGCAGCAGGCAAAGCTTCCTCTTCTACCTGCCTTGGCTCAACCACAACCTCAACGCCGGCTTCAACCTCGTCGACGCTGGAGGTCCCATCACTCGCGGAGTGGCGATGCTCTCCTGCAATGGCTCCGAATTGGCTTACGGGATTGCTCCCCTGAAGCCATACCTGCAGACGGTGCTGCAGGGTGTGCGGATCCCAGCGCCTGAAGAAATTCCCGCCAACACCCCGTCCGGCCACTGCGAGCGCAGCGAAAAATGAGTAAGCGAGCCCCCAGCACCGCGCAGCTACTGGTCATTGCCGGCTTTGCCCTGTCGTGCTTCGGCATCCTGCTCTTTCTCTGGATCACCTTCGGCGGCCCGACCCCGTTCAAGGCCAAGCCCTATGAGATCAAGGTGCCCTTCCAGGAGGCGACCCAGCTTGCCCAGCAGTCAGACGTGCGTATCTCCGGTGTCTCGGTCGGCAAAGTTCAGAACATCGAAGAGTCGCCCGACGGCCAGCAAGCTCAGGCGACGATTGACATCGAAGATAAGTACGCGCCAATCCCCGTGGGAACGCGGGCGATCCTGCGCACCAAGACCCTGCTTGGCGAGACCTACGTCGAACTGACCCCGGGGGACGTCGACGGGCCCAAGCTGCATGACGGCGCCAGCTTGGCAAAGGCCAACGTGGCGGAATCGGTGCAGCTGGATGAGATCTTCCGCACCTTTGACAAGCGCACCCGCGCTGCCTTCCAGGAATGGATGCAGGAAGGCGCAACCGCGATCTCCGGGCAAGGCCAGTCTTTCTCTAACGCCCTTGCCGAGTTCGATCCCTTCTTCACTGAATTCGACCATCTCTTCCGCCTGCTTGATACGCAACGGCTCGCGGTCAAACAGTTGTTCAGCAACGGCGCTATCACCTTCCGCGCCCTGCGCGGGCGCGAAGGGCAGCTCGCCAGCTTGATCCGTAACTCGAACGCGGTCTTCAGTACGACCGCGGCTCGCAACCAAGACATCGAAGCGCTGTTCCGTGCTTTCCCGACCTTCGAGGATGAGCAAAGGCTGACCTTCAATCGACTCAAAGCGTTCGCGCTCAACTCGGACCCGTTGCTCCGTCAACTGGTGCCCGCGGCCGAACAGCTCTCGCCGACCTTGATCGCGTTCTCGCGTTTTGCACCGCAGGCCAAGGGCTTCTTCGAAGGACTGGAACCGGTGATAGACCGCGCCCCGAACGGCCTTGGCTCGCTGCGCACCTTCCTGCGCAGCGACTTCCCCGTGCTACTGCGCGCAATCGATCCCTTCCTGCGCAACGTCAATCCGATTCTCACCGGCCTTGGGCTCTACAAAAACGAGGTCACCTCGCTGCTGGGCAATGTCGCCTCGGCGACCAACGCGGTCCACCTCAGCTCGCAGGGTGTACAGATCCACTACTTGCGCTTGCTTGGTCCGTTCGGCCCCGAAGCGCTGGCGACCTACCCTCAGCGCACCACCACCAACCGCAACAGCGCCTACAGCCAACCGCGCTACGCCGAACGACTTGCCGAAGGCCTGCTCAACTTCCATACCGCCCAATGCAGCTCCGGGATTACGGCTCATCTCAATTCCAACACCCCGAACGAACCGGCGTTCAACCAGAGGACCGGGGGAGACGTAACCAAAGCGACCAACTTCTACGAACGGCTCAAGCACTACGCCTTCGGCGATCAGGACGACTCGTCCTCGATCCCGGCCCCGGGATGCAGCCCGCAGGCACCGCTCCAGCCGATCTACGGCAGCGGATCGGCGACGACCTACCAGCACACCTTCGAACAGGGCGAATAGCTCTAGCGGGCCTCAGCATGGGGGCGCCGGCGAGACGCCTCCATGCCTTGCGGATGAGATGAGGTTCGGGCGTTAACCCTTGAGGGTGCAGGCCTCGCATCCAGATATCCCACCTTCTTGCCTTTGTAGGTGTAGGTCCGGCCGAGCTTGAATTTGAAATCGAGTACCGAGCCACTGCCACCGGCGACGACGGGGACTTTCGCGACTGAATGAAGCCCGCTGCCCTTGCGCTGGATCGTGACCGTGGTGACGATCGCCGCCGGAACCGGCACCGTCAAGAAGGCTTGGTGTCCTGCGCCTCGAGCTGGCCGGCTTTGCAGACCGGAAGACCCTTGACGCTGACCCTCACGTCCTTGTCAACGTCAACGGTTTCGCGAAATGCCGATGGGTGGGCCCCATCGGTCGTCGCAGCCGTGCCTTCAATGCCCGCCGTGATCGGCACATAAGAGGCCTTCGGTAGTGCCTTCGGCGAAATAGTGCCCCCCGAGAGTTAGTTTCAGGTTGCCTACCTGGATGGTGGTGCGAGCTGCGCGCACGATGGCGACCACACTCATGGACAGCGTCGCTCCCATGGCAAAACCGCAATTCGATCACAGTGTCCGGGAGCACGAAAAAGGGCGGCCTTTCGGCCGCCCTTTTACTCACTCGTCGTGGAGACTGAGCGTACTGATCTAGCCCTTCGCCGTACAAGGTACGGCCAGCGAGCCATTCAACGTCGTCTGTGCTGCGACGCCGGGGATGTGGGCTTCATTTTTGAAAAGAACATTTTTCGCGCTGGCTTTGAAGACACCATCCGGGCATCTCGCTTCGAAGTAGCCAACCTTCTTGCCTTTGTAGCTGTAGGTCTTGCCCAGCTTGAAGCTGAAGTTGATCGCCGAGCCGCTACCTCCCGCGGCCACGGGGACTTTGGCAACTGAATGAACCCCAGTGCCCTTGCGCTGGATCGTGACCGTGGTGACGATCGCCGCCGGAACTGGCACGGTGAGGAAGATATGGAAGTACAGCGTGATCTTGCCGCCCTTTTCGCCACCGTTGAAAACGGTCAGTGGGCTGGTGACCAGGAGCGGTTTCTGTTCGGGGAAGGCGATCTCCACATGGGCGATGCCGTTGCCGAGCACCGTCGTACCGCAGACTTTCATCGCGGCCTTGGTGTCACGCGCCTCGAGCTGCCCGCCTTTGCAGGTCGGATAACCCTTGACATTGACTTTTACGTCCTTGTCGATGTCGAAGGTCCCTTCGCGGAAGGCTGAGGGATGAGTTCCATCGCTCGTTTTGATGGTCCCGAAGATCTTCGTGGTCACCGGCGTGTACTTGGTCTTCGACAGCGCTTTCGGCGAGGTGGTGGCGCCGAAGGTGACGATCAGATTGCCCGCCCGGAGGGTGGTGCTCACCGCGCTTGCAACGGCCGCCACGCCCAGCGACAGAACCGCCGCCAGCGCGAGTGCCAACATCAAGTTTCTACGCATTCTCTTCTCTCTCCTTTTTGGCCCTGCCCGTCTGAGCCGCGACCATTGAAAGCCATGTTTGTCCCAAGCCAACGCTACCAGCGTCCGGGCGCTGTGGGGATGAAGACACAAAGATGATTCCCACCCCGGCATATGCCTAAACCCGGTCGCCCCGGCAAAAGAGCGGCCCGGGGCGCTGGAATCAGCCCTCAAGCATCGAAAGACGGGCTCGCTCGCGCTCCTCGGCGGCTCCCTCAGGGCCAAGGAAGGGGAGCGTGATCCAGAACATCAGGTCGGGCAGCCTGCTGGGCAGGCGCGCTGAGGCGCCGTGGAGGATCTCGCTGTAGAGCAGCTCGTTAATGCCCCCGGCGAGGGAGAGCGAGGTAATGCCCGGTAGCTCGACCGACGTCTCTGCCCGGCCGGCGTCGAGAAAGCCGGTGAATTGGCGTAAGGCAGCGTCTCGACGGGCGAGTGCTTTGGGACCGGCGGCGAGCACCTCGACGATCGCGAAGCGTCCCTCGTCGGGATGCTCGGCGAGGTGTTTAAGCAGCTCGCCGACGCCGGCGGCGACCCGCTCGGCCCAGGGTGCGCCCGGCTTTGACTCAAAGCCCCGTGCGGTGTCGCCGAGCAGGTTGCCGAGCAGCACGTCATAGGCAGCAAGGAAGCAGTCCTCCTTGCTGGCGAACAGCTCATAGAACGTCTTTCTCGACACGCCGGCCACGCCGATCACGTCGACCACCCGCGTCTCGGGATAGCCGCGCTCAGCGACGACCTCGATCATTGCCTGCAGAATCCGCCGCTGCTGGGACTCCGTCACCGCCTCCCGCGGTAGCCCGTGACGACCCCGGGGCAGCCGCTCATTCCGCTTAGCGGTGCGTCTACCGGAAGCCACAATAAGACTTTAAAGCACCTGCGGTTCTCCGCCAATCCAGATGACCTGATCTCGATCAGGCCCGACGCCGACGAGGCGGATCGGGACGCCGACGAAATCGGCAATGAAGTCGAGGTAGGCGCGCGCTTGGGCAGGCAGGTCGGCCTCGCTGCGACACTTCGTCAGGTCGCCCTCGAAGCCGGGCAGCTCCTCGTACTCGGGCGTGGCCGAGTGCAGGATCGACTGGTGATACGGGAAGGTGTCGAGAACCGCGCCCTCGCGCGAGCGGTAGCGCACCGCAACCCGCAGCGGGTCAATGCCGCTGAGCACGTCGAGCTTGGTGATCGTCAGCGCGCTCATCCGATTGAGGCGGACGGCATAGCGCAGAGCGATCAGGTCGATCCAGCCGCAGCGCCGCTCGCGCCCGGTCGTCGTCCCGTACTCGTGACCGCGTTCGAGCATGTGGCGACCGACCTCGTCGTCGAGCTCGGTCGGAAAGGGACCGGCACCCACCCGCGTCGCGTAGGCCTTGGCCACCCCCCAGACTTGGTCGATGTCTGTCGGGCCGACACCGGCGCCAACGGTGGCGGCGCCGGCAATTGGATTGGAGGAGGTGACGAATGGATAGGTGCCGT
Organism: uncultured Solirubrobacterales bacterium; assembly: GCA_963703175.1. Taxonomy (GTDB): domain Bacteria; phylum Actinomycetota; class Thermoleophilia; order Solirubrobacterales; family 70-9; genus VRUE01. The sequence goes on along the minus strand of OY969794.1, from coordinate 1,351,070 downwards.
GGTCGAGGTCGAGCAGGGTCGCCTGGGCGCCCTCGAAGAGAACCGTGCGGCCGTTGTCAAGCGCGTCCCAGCAGAGGCGGGCGGTGTCGGCGATATGCGGCTCGAGCCGATGGCCGTAGTTGGTGAATTCTTCGGTCATCCCGTGCAGGTCGAGGCGTGGGTCGGGCGCCTCGGCAACTGAGTGATCGGCGCCCTCGCGGACGCCCTCGCCGGCCTCCTTGCGCAGCTTGCGTCGCTGCACCGAGAGTTCGCGCAACGCCTGCTGCTTGGGCTCAAGCGCCGCCATGATCTTCTTGCGCAGGATCTTCTCGTCGAGCAGGTCCTGGACGCGGATGCCCAGCCGCAGGGCCTTATCGGCGTAACAAGGGCCGATGCCGCGTCGGGTAGTGCCAATCGAGAGCTTGCCTAGCTTCACCTCGCCTGCCGTGTCGAGCAGCACGTGGTAAGGCATGATCAGGTGGGCGTTGGCGGAGATCCGCAGGTTGCCGACATCGACGCCCCGGCGCTTCAGCCCGTCGATCTCACCAAGCAAGATCCGCGGGTCGAGGACGACGCCGTTGCCGATCGCGCAGATCTTGTCCGGGTAGAGGATGCCCGAGGGGATCAGGTGGAACTTGAACTCCTCGCCTTCGCGGACGATCGTGTGGCCGGCGTTGTTGCCGCCCTGAAAGCGCACGATTGCGTCAGCACGCTCGGCGAGCAGGTCAACGACCTTGCCCTTGCCCTCGTCGCCCCATTGGGCGCCGACTATGACGATTCCAGGCATAGCGACCCGGGATTGTGCCTGGTTCTAGGCGCCGACCGCGCGCGCCTGCTCGCGTCGGTCCGAACCGAATAGAGGCAAGGGGTCGTCACAGATCTCGATTAGGCGCGAGACAGTGCGTGAGCCGATCTGGTCCTCGAGCTGTTTGCGGCCTTCCTCAACGTCCCGCTTGGCGTTGCTGGTGACCAGCATCGAGCGTTGGTTCTCGTAGCGCTCGTTGACTAGCGCGTAGAGCTGCTCGACGACCCAGTCGGTATGGCGCTCGGAGCCAAGGTCGTCGATATAGAGGAGATCTACCGAGGTCAGCCGCTTGAAGAATGCGTCGTAGGCGTCCTCGGATTCGGTCGCCTGATAGGTCTGGCGAATCTGGGTCAGCAGCTTCGGCGTGAAGTAGACGGCGACGGTCCTGCCTGCCGCAAGCGCGGTCTTTGCCACCAGCATGCCCAGCGTCGTCTTGCCGGTGCCGGTGTTTCCCATCAGCCACATCCCCTTGCCGGCGGCGAGGTTTTGGTCGAGATCGTCGACGAACCCCTGCACCGCGTTGACGACGTGGCGGGTGGTCATGTCGCGCCTCATGTCGCTGACCGGCGGGCGGTCGAAGGAGACGCCGCGGTAACGGGGCGGGATCGCCGAGGCGACGCCGCGCACGCGGCCGCGTTTGAGGCGCTGCTCGCGGCACTCACAAGCGCGGGCGACGTCTTCGGGGCCGAGGATCCAGCCGGAGCCGTCGCAGACGCCCAGCGGGCATGCCTGCTCGACAAAGGGTTCACTGCGAGGCCGCGCTGCCATCAGAACTCGGGCCCAGCGGCCGCAGCGTCTTCAAGCGGCGGCCCTTCGCCCGCCGGCTGCTGGACCGGCTGCTCGTGGCCGCTGTAGTCGGCGAATTTGGGAAAGCGGTCGAGGAAGACGAGTTTCGGCGCGCCGATCGGCCCGTTCCTATGCTTGGCGATGATCACGTCCGCCAGCCCGTCCGGCTCGTCTTGGGGATCGCGGTAGTAGTCCTCGCGGAAGAGGAAGGCAACGAGGTCGGCGTCCTGCTCGATCGATCCCGACTCGCGCAGGTCGGAGAGCATTGGCTTCGCCGGACTACGCTGCTCAGGCGCGCGCGAAAGCTGGGAGATCGCCAACACCGGCACCTCTAGCTCGCGGGCGAGGATCTTCAACCCACGGCTCATCTGGCCGACTTGCTCGACTCGGTTGGCGCGCAGGTCGTCGGCGCGCATCAGCTGCAGGTAGTCGACGATGACCAGGCCGAGGCCACCCTGGTCCTGCGTCTGGGCGTGCAGGCGCCGTGCCTTGGCCCGCAGGTCGAGCAGGCCGAGGTCGGAGGAGTCGTCGAACCACAGCGGCGCCTCCTCCAGCTCGTTGCAGGCACGCACGACCTTCGGCCAGTCTTTCTGCGCGACCTGGCCCTTGCGCAGCTTGTCGCCGGAGATTCGCGCCCGGCAGGCGATAAAGCGCTGCGCCAGCTCGACCTCCGACATCTCCAAGGAGAAGAAGGCGACCGGCATCCCCCGTTTCACCGCCACGTTCTCGGCGATGTTGGCGACGATCGCGCTCTTGCCCATCGCCGGGCGGGCAGCGACGATGATCAGGTTGCCGGGCTGGAAGCCACCGGTGATCGAGTCGATGTCGCGGAAGCCCGACGGGGTGCCGGTCAGCTCGAGCTCGCCGGTCGAGAGCTTCTCGAGCCGGTCGACCTCGTCGTGGAGGATCTCCGAGAGCAGGCGGAAGTCGCTCGCCTGCTCTTTGTGGGCGACGTCGAAGAGCAGCTTCTCGGCCCGCTCGGAGAGCTCGCGCGGTTCGCCGTCCCGCCCGTGAACCCAACCCTGGATCTCCTGGCCGGCACCGAGCAGCCGCCGCAGCAGCGAGTTCTGCTGGACGATCTCGGCGTAGTGCTTGGCGTTGCCGGCGGCCGGCACCTTGGCGGCCAGCTCCGAGACGTAGTGCTTGCCACCGGCCTCGTCGATCTGGTTGCGCTGGACCAGGGCCTCGCTGACGCTGAGCTCGTCGACCGGCTTCGAGGCGGCGTAGAGGTCGTGGACGGCGCGAAAGATCGCCGCGTGCTTTTCGAGGTAGAAATCCTCAGCGTTGAGCTTGACCTCGTCGATGACCCGGCTCAGCGCCGGCTCAGCGACCAGCATCGAGCCCAACACCGATTCCTCGGCCTCGATGTTCTGGGGTGGAACGTGGGTTGCGGAAGGCTGCGGCATCTACGTCTAGTTAAAGGGCCGGGGCGGCGGATTCGTCCTGTCGCCAAGCAAACCAGAGCCGCCGCTGGCCTACGAGGGGTCTCCCTGCAACCAGCGGGGAAAGAAATTCCGCGCACCCGTCTGAAAGCTGTGACCGAGATGCGCCAGAAGATTTTCAATCAGCGCACCACCCGTGACGCCGCAACGTTTACGGTGCAACAATGGAGGCGATGAGAGAGAGCTGGACCGACGAGCGGATGGACGACCTCAACGGCAAGGTTGATGGCCTAGGCCTAGAGGTAAGGGCCGAATTCAAAGCGCTCCGCGGCGAGATGAAAGCGGGCTTTGACAAGGTCGACGAGCGCTTCCAGAGAATGGATCAGCGATTGCTCGAGATCTACCGGATGATGTTTGGGTTCTGCGGTCTGATGCTGGCTGCCCTGATCGGGCTGCTCGCCACGCAGATCTAGAAGTCGGCCGGCGGAATCTCTCCCGCGGCCTCCTTTTGCCGCTCGCCTCTCCGCAACATACGTTGGGTGAGGATCGCGATGCTGAGGATTGCCGTTGCTCCGAGGCTCAGTTGGACGCTGAGCAGGCCCTCGCGGGTCCAGTAGACGTCGCGCAGGTCGAGCAGCAGCGCCGCCTCGTCGAAGGTGAGGCCCATGCCGGCGCCCATCGCGACGGAGAGGCGGTCTTCAAGCACTTCGTCGTCGGTCAGCAGCGCCGCGGTGCCGGAGCCAAAGGCGAGCAGGATTCCCGGCACGAAGTGGTGGATGTGACGACCGCCGACGCTGACCTCGCGGAACGGCCACCACTGATCGCGAATACCCCAGGTCGACAGCCGCACCAGTGCGAAGGCGCCGAGGAAGCCGGCGAGCAAGTTGAATAGCACCGTCTCGCTACGTGGGGTCGCCACATAGCCGCTCACCGCGACGCCGACCGTGTCGAGCGCTGCTGCCGGGGCAGCTTCGACCAGCGGCTCGCCGTTGTCGTGCTCGTGCGTACGGCGCTGCAGCAGCCGGCCGTACTGACCCGCCAGGACCGCTCCGACGCCGCCCAAAGCCACCGTGGCAAGACCCACCGTCGCTCGCTCCGAGCGCGACCAACCAAAACGCGTCCGCGCTCTGGCGCGACGGGTCAGGCGAGTTGGGAAGCGCTGCGATGCCACTCGGCGGAGCCTAACGCCGTGAAGCCAGTGCTCTAGCTCTCCTCGGCGACGATCGTCTTCACTGAGGCGACCGTGCCGTCGGCCAGCTCGATCTCGACCATGTGAGTGCCGATCTCGCGAATTGGGTGCTCGAGGCGGACTTTGCGGCGGTCGATGCGCAGGTCACGCGCCTCGCGGATCGCCTCGACGATCTCCTTGGCGCCGACCGAGCCAAAGAGTTTGCCGCCGTCATCCGCGCGCTGTTGGATCGTCAGCACGGTCTTGGAGAGCAGCGATGCAGCTTGCTCTTCGCGTTCGGCTCGCGCTAGTTCGGCCTTTTCAGTCGCCGCTTGTCGCAGCTGTGCCTGCTCGAGAGCACCGGCCGTGGCGGGTGCCGCGAGCTTGCGCGGAATCAGGTAATTGCGCAAGTAGCCCGGGGCGACGTCAATTGGTTCGCCGCGCTGTCCGAGGCTCTCGACGTCCTCGAGCAGAATCGCCTGCGTCATCAACGCTCTCCGACGTAAGGCAGCAAGGCGATCTCACGCGCCCGCTTGACCGCCACCGAGAGCTGCCGCTGGTGCTTGCGCGAGAGCCCGGTTACCCGCCGCCCGCGCGTCTTCCCCTTGTCGGAGAGGAAGCGCCGCAGCAGGTTGAGGTCCTTGTAATCAACCGCCTCGGAGTTGATCCGCGTGTATTTACGCGGCCTGACGCGGTCTGCACCACGCCGTCCCCGGCGCGGTGCGTCGCCACTGTTTTCTCTAGCTCGGGCCATGTGCGGCCCGCAATCCTACAGATCTGTCCGAGGCGGCCAGGCACCGCCATGCGGCGTCCTCGGTCCTGGCCTGGTGGCACCTGGCCGCCTCGGACGGCTAAAACGGGATGTCGTCGTCGCCACCACCACCACCACCACCACCGGCTGGGGCGGCGTCGTAGTCGGAGGTGTCGGCGGGCGTGTCGCTCTGCGGAGTGAAGCCGTTTCCGTTTCCGCCGCCATTGCCGCCGCCGTCGCGCGAGCCGAGGAACTGGACTGAGTTGGCGACGATCTGCACGGCCTGACGTTTGCCGCCGCCGTCTTTGGCCTCCCACTCACGCCAGTCGAGACGCCCTTCGACCGCTACTGGCCGGCCCTTGGATAGGTAGTTGGCGCAGTTCTCGCCCTGAGCGCCCCAGACGGTGACGTTGAAGTAGTTGGGCTTGTCGACCCATTCGCCAGTCGTGCCGTCCTTGCGCCGGCTGTTGACTGCTACTCGCAGCTCGCAAACCGCCGTGCCGCCGCCCGTATGGCGCAGTTCGGGGTCTTGGGTCAAGTTCCCGGTGATGACCACCACGTTGATGTTCGAAGCCGCCACGGCTCTCACTCCTCAAGATCGTTTATTGAGACACCAGTCTAAGAGTGCAGGCGGCGCAACTCTCCCCCCCGAAACCGGAATCTGCGCAAAAAGACAGCTAGGCGGCTGAGTCGCCGGGCTCGACCTCGGCCGGAGCCTCGGAGGCCTCCGGCTCAGCGGCGGGCTCAGCGGTCTCGGCTGCCGGCTCTGAAGTCTCAGCAGCGGGCTCGGCCTCAGCAGGAGGCTCGGCGACGGCAACGGGAGCAGCAGGCGTAGGTACTGGCGCCTCGGTTGCTTCAGCTGCGGCCTCGGCCGGCGGAGCAGGAGCCTCGGCGGGCCGCTCGCGCGACGCCCCGGGTCCGGGAGCGCTCGTCGCCGGCGGCACCACTACTGGCGTGTCGGCGTCGACTTTGAAGACGCGAAAGCGCAGGACGCCGTCGGCGATCTTCAAGTTGTGGTCGAGCTGCTCAAGCAGCTCGGTCGGAGCCTCGAAGCGGAACCAGCGGTAGTCAGCCTCGGTGCAGCGGTTGATTTCATAGGCCATCTTGCGCAGGCCCCAAGGTTTCTCGTGTTTGAGGGTTCCGCTGGCCTCGATCTGGCTCTTCGCCTCGTTGGCGACAGCGTCGCGGGCCGGGGCGTCCTGCCCCGGGTCAAGCATCAGAACCAGCTCATATTCGCGTGGTGCGGCCAAAACGGCGTCGGACTATAGCTAGCGGGGCGCAAACTCCATGGACCCGTCGTCTGGCGAAGCGGGTTGGGGTGCCGGTTGGGGAGCCTCAACGACCGGAGCCGGTGCTTCTGGAGTGGGCGGCTGAACGGCAGGGACCGGGGCTTCGGCGGGCGGGTCCTGTCGCGGGGTGGGGGTGCCTCGCTTGGGCTGCGATCTGCTCCGGGCAGAGGGATGGGAGCCCTCGGCGGGGTGGGCCTTGCCCTCCGCAGACTCCGCCCGGAGCGAGACACCCCCACCCCGCACCACCCGCCCGAGATGCCGCTTTGGCTGACGATTCGGGAGCTCAAGGGTCCGGCCAGTTATCTGGGGCAAGCCAACGTCAGCTGGCAGGGGCTCCGGAGGTGGCGGCTTTAGAAAAGCTGGAATGAAATGGAAGGCGACGATGCCGCCAACCACGACGGCAGCTCCCTTACCCACAAGCTGCCACTGAACGCGCAGTCCCATCCATCTACTAAGTCCTCAGCTCAAGGAGTTCTCCCCCTAAAAGCTATGGGGAAGAGAGGTTGGGGTGTCCCTCCAGCGCAGCGGCGTCCGTTTTTCGCCCCAACCGGGACCTCGGACGGCTGGCAGGGCTGCGGGCGAAAAACCCAGCAAGCAGGAGGGACACCCCAACCTCTCTCTACGCTACGGCCTCGCGCAACTCGGCGATGTCCTTCAGCTGGTCGTCGACCCAGTCGCCTGGGTTGCGCGAGTAGATGATCTCCTTCAGATGCTGGGCCCGCAGCTTGCGCTCCTCGGGATCCATCGTCAGCGCCCGGTGGATCGCGTCTGCCTGCTCCTGAATGTCGAAGGGGTTGACCGAGAGGACACAGTCGGCCAGCTCCTCATGCGAGCCGGTGTTCTCGGAGAGCATCAGGACGCCGTCGCGGGTATTTACGGCCGGTGCCTCCTTGGCGACCAAGTTCATTCCGTCGAAGAGCGAGTTGACCATCAGCAGGTCGAAGTGCTTGTAGCGGGCGACCGCCTCGGGGAAGTTCTCGTAGATGTTGAGGTTGATCGGCATCCAGTCGGTGGTGCCGTGGCGGTGGTTGACGACCGCGACCAGCGCCTCGATTTTCTCCAGGTACTCGGCGTACTCGGGCACGTCCTGGCGCGAGGGCTGCAGGTGGGCGATGAAGGTGACCTTCTCGTGGAACTCGGAGTGCTGAGTGAGGAAGGTGTCAAAGGCGGTGAAGCCGCGCAGCACGTTCTTGGAGAGGTCAGCGCGGTCGACGCGGATGATCAGGTGCTCGCGCCGGCGCTCGATCACCTCACCCTCGTACTGGGCGACCTCGGGCGAATCGGCCGCCCGCCGCAGCCGCTCGGCGTCGATCGAGAGCGGGTAGGCGCGGGCGCGAGTCTCGCCGCCGGCGTGCCGCACCAGACACTGGTCGTAGTCGACGTCGACCTCGAGCAGTTCGTCGCAGCAGCGGATGAAGTTGATGCAGTAGGCGTGGGTGTGGAAGCCGATGATGTCGTTGGCGAGCATGCCGCGGAAGATCGCCTCGCGGATCCGCCCCGGCAGGATCCGCCAGCTGTCCGGCTGGGACCAGGGAATGTGGACGAAGTGGTGCAGGAAGGCATCCGGGCGCTCGGCGCGGATCATCCCCGGCGCGGTGTAGAGGTGGTAGTCGTGGAGCATCACCAGCGGCCGCTCACGGCCCTCAATCTGGCCGAGCACGGCGCGGGCGATGTCGCTGTTGACTGCCTGGTAGCCGTAGTCCCAGGCGTCGAGCTCCTGCTGGCGGATGTCGGGAGCGTTGGAGAGGTCCCAGAGGTAGTGCTGGATGAACCAGAGGATCGGGTTGGCGATCACGTTGTAGAAGCCGTCGTAGGCGTCGGGGTCGCTGCCGACCAACAGCACCTTGTAATCGATCCCGTCAATTGAGAGCTCGACCGGTCCGCCCCGCTCCTCGGAGACGGCGACGTCCTCGTCGGTCATCGCCGAGGCGATCCAGAGCGCCTCGCGGTGGGAGACCAGGCCGGAAAGCGCCGTCACCAGGCCGCCACCCCCGCGACGCACGGTGCGCTCGCCGCCCTCGTCGCGCTCGAACTGCGCCGGCCCGCGGTTGGAGACGATGATCAGCGGATCGGAGTCGGCCATCGGCCCTTCAGCCTACCCGCCCGCTAATCGCCTATTCGTCGAGTTCGCCGAGTAGTTGCAGCCAGTCGCGCAGCAAGCGCGGCGAGAGGAACTCGCGGCGGGCGTGTTCCTTGCCGGCTTTGCCAAGTCTCTTGCCCAGTTCCGGATCGGCGAGAATCTCGAGGCAGCGCTGGGCGCACTCGGCCGGCGAGTTGACGAGGTAGCCGCTGGTGCCATCCTCGATTTGCAGCGGGATGCCACCGACGTTGCCGGCCACCGTCGGCCGTCCCTTCCAAAGCGCCTCGGTGACGGTCAGTCCAAAGCCCTCGCGAGTCGACTTCTGCAGACAGACGTCGGACTGCGACTGGAAAGCGTTGACCTCGATCGCGCCGACGTTGTTGAGGTTGTTGAGGATCTTGATGTCCTCGTCGCCGTCCGCGTATTCGACGGTCTGTTGGAAGAAGTCCCAGCCCTCGGGGTCGTCGGTCGCCATAGAGCCGACCAGCGCCAGCTGCACATCCGGCATCTGTGCGGTCACGTCGCGGTAGGCATCGATCACCCCCATCGGATCCTTCCAGGGGTCGAATCGGGAGACCTGGGTTATTAACGGCCGGTCGACGTCGATGCCGAACTGGTTACAGACGTAGGCGGCGTCGTCGGGTGAGAAGGCCATGTTCTTCGGCGAGAGTGGATCGATCGCCGGCGGAATGATGCGGATGCCGTTGTGGCCGTTCATGCCGTTGGGCACGTAGATGGGCATGTGCCAGACGGTCGCGTCGTACTCCTCGATCAACGGCTGCAGCCGGGCGATTGGCGCCGGGTTGGGCTCGGAGAGATCGATGTGGCAGCGCCAGACCCAGTTGCGGCTCTTCTCTTGCGCGCCGCGCCGCAGGCCGATCGGCTGCGGGTCGTGAACGATGATCGTGTCCCACTCGCCTTTGAGGCCGTCGGCGTTGATCGCGTTGATTTCGTCGAACACCGCCCACTGCTCGTCGCTGAGGCTCTCCTCGGCACCCTGCAGCGAGTTGTGGAGGAGCTTGGTCGCGTTGAAGAACTCCTCTTTGCCGAAGATCACGTGCCAGTGGGCGTCGATGCCGGCGTCGCGCATCAGCGGCACGATCGTGTAGAGGATCTCGGAGACCCCGCCGCCAAATGCGGTTGCGCTGACATGGAGCACACGCTGTCCCTCGAGCGGCTTGGCCAGCTCGCGGATCTGTTCACTCAACTCTTTCCCAGCAATGTGGGTGTAGTCGGAGAGGGACTTCTGGCCGAGGGCGACTTCTTGAAGCATCGGCGATTTCTACAGGCAACGCCGGTTGGACGACGGGCGGGCCGCTCAGCTGGCGGGTTCGGCAAGCGGCCGTTTGCCCAAAGTCACGCCGATTTTCTCGCGTTCGCCGCCGCCGTGGAGGACGTCGAGGGTCACTTCATCACCGGGCTGGAAAGATGAGATGTAGCGAGCGAGGTCGTCCGGCTGAATCACCTCATGGCCGTCCACGGCGAGGATCGTGTCGCCGCCGGTTTCGTAAGGGATCCCCTGGAAGCGAAGCTTCTTGTCGCCGCCCTTGAGTCCCGCTTGATCGGCTGGGCCGTCGGGAACAACTTCAGCCAGGAGGCTGCCGTGGTCGGTATCGAGGCCGAGCTTTTCGGCGAGCTGCGGGTAGAGCGCCTGGGTGGAGACGCCAATGTAGGCGTACTCAGTGTTGCCATTGCGTTTCAGCTGCGCCAGCGAGCGCTTCACAGCGGAGATCGGCACTGCGAAGCCAACACCGTCGTTGGCTCCGGAGTTGGTCTCGATCTGTTGGTTGATGCCGACAACGCGGGCACCGGCGTCGAGCAGCGGGCCGCCCGAGTTGCCGGGGTTGATCGAGGCGTCGGTCTGGATCGCCCCCTCGATCTGGAACTGGGTCAGCGACCCGACCGAGCGTTCGGTCGCGGAGACGACTCCGACCGAGAGTGATTGCTGCTCGCCGAACGGGCTGCCGATCGCCGCCACTGATTGGCCGACGACCAATTTGTGATCGTCGCCGAGCTCCAGCGGGTGCAGGTCGAAGCCGTCGGGCTTTACTTCCAGCAGGGCGACGTCGGCGAAGGGATCGAAGCCAACTATGTGCGCTGGGAGGACGTTGCGATCCGGGAACTCGACGTAGACCACCTTTGCTTCCTTGCGGTCGCTGCCTTCGCCATCGGTGACGACGTGTGCGTTGGTGACGATTCGGCCATCGGTGTCGAGCACGAAGCCCGAGCCTTCGGCCGCGCCTTCGTCGAAGATCGAGCGGATCGTGACCACACCGGGAGCGGCTTCGCGATAGACCTTGGCTGCGTCGAAGCCCTCGCTTGCCGCCTGTACGACCACCTGCGTCGTCGTTTTCGCCGCCGCCGAAGCGCCCGGCTCTGAGCTGTCCTCAGCGCCGCCCCCACAGCCAGAGAGCAGCGCCAGGAGCAGCAGCGCCAGCAGCGCTGCTGGCAGGGTGCTTCGCTTGCTCACGCGGGTGCTTTCGCCGGGTTGGCGAGGGTTTCCACTGGCGCCCCCGGAGGGGCCAGCGGCAGGTCGAGCGTGAAGGCGGTGAAGCGGCGGCTGGAGGAGATCGCGATGCGACCGTCCATCCGTTGCGCCAGCTCGCGCGCGATCGCCAGACCGAGGCCAGACCCCCCGGCGGAATCGGCGGTGAAAAAGCGCTCAAAGATGCGCTTTTGGACCCGTTGGGGGATTCCGGTGCCGTCATCGGAGACGGTCAGCTCGGCACGCTGGTTGACGGAGTAGATGGTCACGGTGACGCTGGTGCCCTCTGGAGTGTGGGTAAGGGCATTGTCAAGCAGGATACGGATGATCTGCCGCACCCGATCCGGGTCGGCGACCGCGATCACCGGCCGATCCGGCGTGCGCAGCTCCAGGCGTGAGCCACGCAGGTCGGCGCGGGCGCCGAACTCGCGGACCACGTCACGAGCGAGCGAGCTGAGGTCGACGCTGCTCAGCGTCATCACGATGCCGCCGGCGTCGAGCTGAGAAAGATTGAGCAGGTCGGTGGTGAGCTTGGTCAGCCGCTCGATCTGCTGGCGCATCGTGCGCACGAACTCGGCTCGCTCTTCAGGGCTCGGGTCCTCTTCGTCGAGCAGCTCGACGAAGCCACCGAGGCTGAAGATCGGCGTGCGCAGCTCGTGTGAGGCATTGGCGATGAACTGCTTGCGGGCGCTGTCGAGCTCGGCAAGGCGGCGCTGCATCTCGTTGAAGGTGCGAGCGAGCGGGTTCAGCAGACCGAAGGATTCGACCGGGATGCGGGCGGCGAAGTCTCCGTCGGCGACGGCACGCGCCGCATCCTCGATCCGCTTGAGCCGCCGCGCCGCGTCCCGGGCCGCGTAGACGCCGACGCCAAGCGCCATCAAGAGCGCTATGAAAGAGCCGATCAGGATCGGGCCCGCGACGGCGTCATGGCCTTCGATCACGACGACCCAGAGGTAAATGATCGCCGCCGTCCCAGCTCCGATCGACAGCGCCGCGGTCGCGATCCTGCTGCCGAGTGGAGTGAAGCGGCGCACCTTCATTCGCGGAAGCGGTAGCCGACGCCGCGCACCGTGAACAGATACTCCGGCTGCTTGGGGTCAGTCTCGATCTTTTCCCGCAGGTGGCGGATGTGGACGTCGACGGTGCGCGGGTCGCGGTAGTCGGAGTCACCCCAGACGTGCTCAAGAAGGGTCTCGCGGCTGAGCACCTTGCCCGGCGAGCGGGCGAGCGCAGTGAGGATCTCGAACTCAACATAGGTCGCGGCGACCTCCTCGTCGCGCAGGGTCACCGAGCGCCGCTCTGGGTCGATCTTCAACTCGGCGTGCTCGATCGGCTCGTCGTCTGGCGGATCGACCGCCATCCGCGAGCGCCGCAGGGCAGCCTTGACGCGACTGCGGAACTCACGCATCGAGAAGGGCTTGGTGATGTAGTCGTCCGCACCGACCTCGAGGCCCGCCACCTTGTCGGTCTCGCTGCCTTTGGCCGTCAGCATGATGATCGGCACCTGGCTGTGGCGACGTAGCTGGCGGCAGACTTCAACCCCGTCGAGCTTGGGCAGCATTAGGTCAAGCACGACCAGATCGAAGCGCGCCTCTTTGAAGCGCTCGAGCGCTTCGCGGCCGTCGAGAGCGGAGGTGACGTGATAGCCGTCCTTGCGCAGCGGATAGCTGAGCAGGGTCTGCAACGACTGCTCATCGTCGACGAGCAATATCCGAGTGGACCCGTTCGGCATAAACACAAGGGTAATCTGCGGGCGCCATGCGTAGCGTTGGACGTATGTGCGAGTACCAAGAACTAAGGTTCCTGGGCAGTGAGCCGATAGGAGCAAAGTAATGGAGCAGCAACAGCTGAAGAGCCTCGTTGAGAGCGGTAGCTACCGGCCCCAGCCGGAGCTGGTGGCGCAGGCAATGCTGCGCCGCAGAAGTGTGCGGGCGTTGCTGACCGGGAGCGTAATCAGCTCAGCTGATCGAATCCTCTCGGCGCCAGCAAGCCGCCGCCAGGCAGCCTGATCTCGACCCCTTCGCCGGCGACGACTTCGCCAATCTGGGTCAGCCCTGCATCGCCTTGCTTCGCAACGGCGGCAGTTGCAGCGACCAGCTGCTCGGGCGGCAGCGCCGCGAGCAGCTCGTAGTCTTCACCCCCGGACGTCGCCAGCTCGAACGGATCGCGGCCAGTAGCTTTTGCCACATCCGTAACACCGGCGGCAAGCGGTAGCGCTGCAGCGTCGATCCTCAATCCGACCCCGCTTGCCCTCGCGACGTGTCCCGCGTCGCCGCCGAGGCCGTCGCTGAGGTCGATCATCGCTCTGGCGTCGGCGGCTGCGAGCGCTCGTCCCGCATCCAGCCGCGGAACTGGTTCAAGCAGTCGCGCGATCAACTGGGTGCGGTCGTCGCTTGTTTCCCTATGGGCGACATGCGACGACTGCGCTCCCTCGGCGGCTTCCAAAAGCAGGAGGCCGGCTGCAGCGCCACCGATCTCGCCGCTGACTACAAGGGCGTCGCCGGGGCGCGCGCCGGACCGCGTTACCAAGTCGCTCTCGCTCCGCGCGTGGCCGACTACGGTCATTGCCAAGCTCAGGGCCGGAGCGCGGGTCACGTCGCCCCCAGCCAGGGTCGTGCCGGTTTCCCTGGCCAGCAGCGCAATTCCGTCGAGAAGTTCGAGGCAGCCTTCCTCGTCGAGGTCGGCTGGGACACCGAGAACGACGTAGGCCTCCCCCGGCCCGGCCCCCATCGCTGCCAGATCGGAAAGAGCAACGGCCAGCGCCTTACGGCCGATCTGCCGGAGGCTGCTCCACTCCCGTTTGAAGTGGATGCCTTCTACCAGCGCGTCGACCGAAGTCGCAGTGGCGCCGCCTGGCACGGTGATCGCGGCGTCATCGCCGCTGCCGACCCGCACTTGCGGACCAGACGGCGGCAGCCTCTGTCTGATCAGCTCGTGCAGCTCGAACTCGCCCATGCAGCCATTCTCGCTGCTGTGGGTCTCGGGTAGCAGCCCCTGATCTCACTAAGGTGCGACAAACGTGGCAGAGGACCGACCACTCCTACATAGACTCGGCGAAGCTGGCGCCCGCTTCGGCACCCGGCCGCCCCGCAGCAAACGGGTCCGCCTTGCGATTCAGCTCGGCATCGCTGTCGTCATCTTCGGCTTCCTCGTCCTCACTGTCATCAATCAGTGGTCGGAGATCCAGGACAAGGGCGTCCACTTCCACGTCCTCTGGCTGATCCCGGCCTTCCTCGTCCTGCCGCTCTTCTACGCGCTCAGCGCGCTCGGCTGGGACCTGATCCTGCGCTTCCTCGGTTACCGGATCGGGCATGGGCGGGCTCAGGTCGCCTGGGGCCAGCCTCTGTTGGCGCGCTACGTTCCGGGGAGCGTCCTCTACGTGCTGGGCCGTGTGCTGCTTTCCGAGCGAGCGGGCGTGCAGAGGCGGGTGACGATTGCCAGCATCGTCTACGAGCAGGCGATCTCCGCCACTTCGGCGATCACCTTCGCCGCCTACTTCTTGATCAGCCATCCCGATTTGCAGGGCCAGCCGTTGCGCTGGGCGGTGCTGCTGCTGATTCCGCTGGCGATCTTCGTCCTGCACCCGCGCGTCTTCGGGCCCCTTGCCAATCGTGTGCTGCGCGCCTTCGGTCGCGAAGCGCTCCCCGAGGTGATGCCGATGCGCGGCGTGATCGTCATGGCCCTCTTCTATACGGCCGTCTGGGGCGTGGTCGCGGTGGGGATGTATTGCGTCGCTCGCTCGGTGACGACCATTCCCTTGACCGTCGGTGAAGTGCTGACGGTGGGTTCGGCGCAGGCTGTTGGCTACGTCGCGGCGCTCGTCACCTTGGTCGCTCCCGCTGGGCTCGGCATCCGCGACGCCGCTTTCGCCTGGGCGGTCAAGGGGGCGGTGGGCAACAGCTTCGCGGTCGGCTCGCTAATCGCGATCGCGGTGCGCGGCGTGTTGACCGTGGTCGAGCTGGTCTACGTCGGCCTGGTCACGGTGGTCGGCAAACGCGAGGGTTGGTCGATCCCTACTGGCGTCGTCCATCCTTCGGCTGAGGAGCAGGCCGAAGGTCCGCCTGACCGCAGCGAGACGCCGATTCACACGCCGGAGATTCTCTAGGCGTCAGTTGGGGGAGGGCAAGGGTGTCCCCCGCCCCGACTCGCGACCGGCACGAGTCGCCGTTCAAGCTCAATTGGCCGCCGATCAGTCGCTCTGAGTATCCGCCGGTTCGGGGGACACCCTTGCCCTTCAGATCGGAGCGCTAGAAGGGCATCCGGGCGGGGAGCTGGTAGGCGGTCAGGGCGAGGGTTAAGAGCTGAAGGGGTCTATCTCTCGAAAGGGCTACTAGGGGGAGGGTCCAGATTAGGTACCAGGGTAGGAGCCAGGCGGTGGATAGTAGTAGGGCGAAGGAGGCCCAGGCGGCGCAGCGGAGCCAGTCCGCGCCCTTCCAAGTCCTTATAAGGAGATAGGCGAACACGGCGGCGAAGAGAGCCAATGCCGCGGCGCGGACGGCGGTGGGGTCCATTCCGGTGAGCCGAGCGAAGGTGATTGGGACGCTCAGGTGGCTGGTGCGGTGCTGGTTTTCGCCCGCCAGGCCGATCGCATCCAGCCAGTTCCAGCCGAAGGCGGCAAAGGCCGCGATTGCCAGCACCAGCGCGGCCGCGCTGGTGCCGACGAGCATTCGCGCAACCGGCGAGAAAGGAGCTTTTGGTCCCCTCTGGGGTACAAAAGGCTCCATTCGTGAGGCGTTCAGCAGGGCGAAGGGCGCCGCTATGGCTGCTGGAGCCTTGATTGCGAAGGCGGCTATGAAGGCGGCGCCGGCGCTTGCCTTGCCGGCCGAGAGCATCGCGGCGATGCCGATCGTTGCCATCAGCATCGCCAGGCCGTCGTTGTGGCCGCCGCCGACCACGTGGATCAGGACCAGCGGGTTGAGGGCCACGAAGGCTGCCGCAGCAAGTGGGGAGACGCCACGGCTTGGCGCGAGTCGCGCGACGAGTAACGCGGTGCCCAATATGGAAGCTGCCGCAGTTGCCTTCAACACCGCCACTGCCAGCCAGACCGGCAACCAGGCAAGTGGATAGGTCGCCAGCGTGAAGAGCGGTCCGTAGGCGCTGGTCGCGTCGATCCAGGTGACGCGGGCGTAGGCCGGGTCGAACGGCGCCGCTGCCGGCGGGTGGACGTAGGGGTCGAGGCCGTGCACGACGCCGAGCCGGGCGTAGTCGACGTAGCTGTAGACGTCGTGCGACAGCAGGACCGGGGCCAGGGCGAAGGCGGTGAGGAGGGTGCAGACCGTCGTCCAGAAGAGAGCTCGGTGGCTATCGATCGAAACCGCAATTACCCTTGTATGGGACGGGTTTTTGCGGTTTCGCGTGCGCTCGTCCCCGTTGGGGTGGCTCAATTTCCCGCCGCGCCCCCGCCTTCTTCGCTCGGCGGACTCGGGGGTGGGGCGCTGGGGGGAGGTGGAGGCGGTTCGTACGGCGGGACCGGAGTCGGCTCCTGGCCGGCGCCGGGCGCGTAGGCATTGGGGTCGTAACCGCCGGTCGCTTCTTTCCCCAGCCTTTCCGCTTCGCTTTCTTCGCCTTCCTCCGCTTCGAATCCGTCGGAGGCGGAGCTCCCGCTCGCCGTCGCCGACGCGGTGAACTGGCCGTAGAACGGTGCCCAGCTGATCGGCGTCTTCGGCTGGTCGAATTCCTCGCAGGGGATTTCGGCGTTGGTATAGAGCGAGTGCCAGATTTCGGCCGGGAAGGTGCCGCCGTAGACGGTCGTTCCATGGACGCTGGTCATTTCGATCGCGTTCGACTGCGGGTAGCCGACCCAGACCACGGTCGCCAGGTTGGGCTGGATGCCGGCAAACCAGGCGTCGGTGAAGTTGTCGGTCGTCCCGGTCTTGCCGCCCTGGCCAGCGCAGCCGGTGTAGGCGGCGGTGCCGGTGCCTTCGGTGATGTTGTCGTGCAGCAGGCGCCAGACCTCATAGGCGACTGCTTCGGGCACGACCCGGCGCGGGTCGGGGCGTTCGGGCCGATCGCTGCGTCCGCTGGGAAAGTCGACGCGGCGGATCGCGATTGGGTTGCGGTGGATGCCGCCGGAGGCGAGGGTTGCGTAGGCGTCGGCCATTTCCAGCGGTGAGACGCCGATCCGCAGGCCGCCGATCCCCTCGGCCGGGATGCCGTCGAGTTCGCTTTCAATCCCCATCGACTTTGCGGTCGCCTTCACCGCCTGCGGACCGACATCGAGATCGAGCTGGGCGAAGACCGTGTTGTCGGAGGCGACGGTCGCCTGCTGCAGGTTGATCCTCCCCAGGTAGCCCTCGTCGGCGGTGCTCACTTCCCAGTGGCCCCACTTGGGCAGGTCGAGGTCGAGATGTTTGGAGGTGTAGTAGGTCGAGTAGGGGTCGATTCCCTGCTTAATCGCGGTGGTCAGGACGAAGGCCTTGAAGGTCGAGCCGGGCTGGCGATGGCCCTGAGCGGCGAGGTTGAACTTGCTCTGTTCGTAGTTGCTGCTGGAGACCATCGCCTCGATCTGGCCGTTGCGGGGGTCGATCGAGACCAGCGCCGAGGAGGGGTCTTCGGCGTAGGGGAGGGCGGAGCGCGTCGCTTCCAGGCCGACTTCCTGCAGCCGCGGGTCGATCGTCGTGTAGACGTTGAGGCCGCCCTTGCGCACCGTGTCGACCCCGTAGGTTTCGATCAGCTTGTCCTCGACGTAGTCGAAGAAGTAGGGCTGGTGCTTGTCGAAGTAGCCCTGGTCGAGATTCAGCTCGAGGCCGCGCTGTTGGCCTTGCCGTGCGCGTCGCGGCGAGATGTAGCCGAGGTGGGCCATCTTCGCCAGTACCACGTTGCGCCGTTCGCGCGCGCCCCGCGGGTTGAGCACCGGGTTGTAGTCGGTGGGCGCTTGCGGCAGGCCGGCGAGTAGTGCCGCCTGCTGCAGGTTCAGCTTCCAGACCGGCTTGGAGAAGTAGATCTTCGAGGCGGCCTGAACGCCTACCGCGGTGGCGCCCTTGATCGTCCCGTAGGAAGCGGTGTTGAGGTACTGGCTGAGGATCTGTTGCCGCGAGTGGTGTTCGGCGTACTCGATCGCCAGCTGCGCCTCGATGATCTTGCGTTCGAGATTGCGCTTCGGGTTGGAGATGCAGAGGTTGCGGACGAGCTGCTGAGTGATCGTCGAGCCGCCCTCGACGGTCTTACCCGCTTCGAGGTTCTTCAGCGCGGCGCGGACGATGCCCTCGGGGTCGACGCCGCCGTGTTCGTAGAAGCGCTCATCCTCAATCGCGACCGTTGCGCGCCGGAGGCTCTTCGGGACGCGCTTGATCGAGATCGGCGCCCGCGCCTCTTCGGACTCGATCACCCCCAGCTTGCTGCCGTCGCCGGCGTAGATGGTCGAGTTGCCGCCCTTGTCGATCGGTTTGCAGGTGGCGAGCGAGGGGGCCTTGGCAGCGACGTCGAGAACCCATGAGACGACGCCGACGGTGGTGATCGCGAGTAGGGCGGCGACGCCCAGGCCGACAAAGAGGAACTTGCCGCTAGCGCCCCCTCGGCGCCGCTGGCGGCGACGATTGCGCTGCGTCATCGGAACAGCGTACTGGGGGTCTGGACCCCCGCCTCAGACGGTGCTCAAGCCTGCGTGTCAGCGGTGGAGAGGTTGTGGACGACGCCCTCGACCAGCAGCTGATTGGGGATGACTATGGCGGTGCCGTCGCCGGGGTCGACGTAGGTGTAGGAGAGGGTGATGTCAAGGACGCGCCCCTCGACTTCTTCGAAGGAGATCCGGTCGCCGATCCGGATCGGCTGTGAGATCGCCAGCTGCACACCGGCGACCATGTTGGCGATCGTGTGCTGGGCGGCAAAGCCGATGATCGCGGCCAGCACGGCGGTCGAGGCGAGGATGCCCGTGGCGATGCGCTTGAACTCGGTGAACTGGCTCAGCGCGATCGCCACGAGGACGAGGAAGACGACCAGGAACAGCAGCCGGCGCAGGAAGCGCAGGCGGGTCCGGGTGGACCGCGAGACCTGGGAAACTGGCGGCGTCATGGAGGCAAACCTACCCGTGGAGCGGCTCGAGGTCACGCCTGCAAGCGGCCTTCGCTTCCCCTACGCTAGCTGGGGGCCGCAGATGGCGATCGGCGGCGTGTTCATCGCGCTGGGCGCGGGCATCCTGATGGGGCTGCCCGCGGTGGTCATCGACAACCCCGGCAACGGCGACCTCAGCACCGGCGCCAACGTCGTCGTCCAGATCGCCACCGCGCTCGGCTTCCTGTTGGTGCCGATCCTGATCGCAAGTCGCTGGGGAGAGGCCTCGGTCGGCCAAGCGCTGCGCCGGCTCGGCATCCGCAGTTTCAGCCCCTCGGCGCTGAAGTGGATGTTGGCTGCGATCGGCGCCTACCTGCTCTTTGCCGGGGTCTACGCTGCGATTTTCGGCTCGCCCAAGCAAGAGGACATCGCCGAATCGTTTGGCGCGCTGCCGGTCCAGATCCTGCTGATCGTCGTTGCGGCCCCGGTCAGCGAGGAGATCTGTTTCCGGGGGATGCTTTTCGGCGGGTTGCGCACGCGGATGCCGCGGATTGCCGCGGCACTGCTCAGCGGCCTGATCTTCGGCGCCCTGCACGCGCTCACCGGCCTCAGCGCCGTGCCGCCGCTGATCTTCTTCGGCTTCGTCCTCGCCCTGCTCTACGAGAAAACCGGCTCGATCGTCCCCGGGATCATTCTGCACATGCTGAACAACTCCGTTGCCCTGATCGGCCAGTAGGCGCGATGGGTCAGAGCAAAGAAACGGCCCGCGCGAGCGGGCCGTTTCTGGGTGAAGGGGAGTTATCCCCGAGCGACTGATAACCGCGTACAAGGCTACCAGCGAGTGGCGATCGTCGAGGTGCGAAGACAGGTCGCAAGGCGGAGAGTCACCCCCGCAGGCCGCGTGATAATTGCACCTCAACTCTGCCTTTGCCCCTCAGACAATAGTAGCCGAGAAAACGGCTATTTCAAGCCATGTTCCACAACTTTTACAGACAATTGACTGCGCTGTTACAAAGTCGTGACAAATCGGCCAACCGGCCCATCCGCAAGAATGCCGGGCCGATGAATCGCCGCCTCGTCTTCGTCCTTGCCCTAGTCGCCCTGTTGGCGCTTCCGGCGGCCGCTATCGCAAAGCAGTCCACTGGGGGTCCGCCGAGCTCTGGGAAAGCACCGCAGACGCCCGAACAGGCGACGGTGAAGATCAGCGTTGGGAAACTCAAGGGGGGTAAGGCGCCGATCTACGGGACGATCCCCGTTTACGGGACCGTCGAGCCTTTCGAGCCGGGCCAGAAGGTCGACGTCACCTTCTACCTCGACGGCCACAAGCTATTTAAACGGGATGCGCACGTCAAGCCCGGAAACGGCGGCGCGGGCGTCTTCAAAGCCTCGATCCTGATCCGTAAAGACGGCAAATACGCGGCAAGCGCGCATGTACCGGCCAGCGGCTCGCTGCGCGGCGACCGCACGGTGCGCAAGAGCTGGAAGGTCAGCTTCCCCTCGCTCGGCAATGGCGAGTGCGGCCGCGTTGTCAAGGGCTTCAAAAAGGCGCTGGCGAAGATGGGCTACGTCTCCGGAGGGGGCTCTTGCTTCAACGGCCGCACTGGGCGCGAGGTGCTCGCCTACCGCAAAGTGAACGGAATGACGCGCAACGAACACGCCGGCAAGGGCCTGGTACAGCGGGTCTTCGGCGGGCGGGGCGGCTACCACGTGAAGCACACCAAGGCCGGCGAGCACGCCGAGGTTCCTCTCGACAAGCAGGTGCTCGTGCTCACCAAAGGCGACAAGCCCTTCGCGATCTATCCGGTCTCGACCGGCAAGCCCTCGACCCCGACGATTACCGGCGAGTACAGCTTCTATAGACAAGAACCCGGCTACAACGCGGAGGGTATGTACTACTCCTTCTACTGGCACAACGGCTACGCCGTCCACGGCTACGCCGAAGTGCCCAACTACGCCGCCAGCCACGGCTGCGTCCGCACCTTCATCGCCGATCAGCCGCGCATCTACGAACAGCTCCACTACGGCGAGCCAATCTTCGTTTTCTGACGTGGCTGACCTCGAGGCCGCTAAGTGCACTCTGATTGCCGAGCTGCGCGAGCACTCGTTAGTGATCGGCGAGGTGACGCTAGCTAGCGGAACGAAGGCGCAGTACTACGTCGATGCGCGCCGGGCGTTGTTGCGGCCGGCTGGGTTCCGCGCCGCCGGCGAGCTGATCGCGGCTGCCGCGCTCGAGGCCGCCGCTACTGCAGTCGGCGGTCCGGCGACCGCAGCGATCCCCCCGTCGTGTGCCGCCCTCGCCGTTCCCGATGGCCAAGGGTTGGTCGGCTTCTTCGTCCGCGGTGAGCGCAAGCAGCATGGCCTGCAGCGCTGGGTCGAGGGCCCGGTGCAGAAGGGCGACAAGGTACTCGTCGTCGAGGACACCGTCACCACCGGCGGCTCGACCGTAAAAGCGATCGAGAAGATCAAAGAGCAGGGTCTTGAACCCGTCGCCGTAGTAGCCGTCGTCGACCGCCTCGCGGGCGGCGGCAAAGCGATCGAAGCGGTAGCTGCCGCTCCCTACCGGGCTCTCGTCACGATCGACGAGCTGTATCCGGATCGCCCCGACCGCGGCTGACAAACCGCCGCGCTCCGAACCTCCGTCTACCCCGATAGTACCTATTGCTAGTCCGCGCTTTGCAGGACTTTTTCGCTTTGTATGAACAACATGCTTTTCTACAAAAACGTTGTCCTTGACTTTATAAAGGTCTCTGTTTACAGTCTCGACACGCTCGTCTAGGCGGGCAGGGAAAGCACCAACAGGGAAAACCGAGCCTGACGGGAGCCGCAAAGGGAAGCGGCCGGCAGAGGGGCTCAAGGGACAAGGAGAGAGCTACGTGAGAAGCCACGCGAAGGCATCGACCGCGGGATCGACCCAGCGCCGGGCCAAGGGCCTCGGCCGCTTCTTGCGTGGAGCCGACGCCACCCGTGGGCCTTCGCATAGCGCCGCAGGGAGTAGTGCGCCCGCGCTCAAGCGCCTCGCCCTGCCACTCGCCGTCCTCGCCGTCCTCGTCTTCGCCGCTTCTGCCGGAGCCACCAAGACCCACCTCTTCAAAGAAGCCTTCGGCTCCGCCGCCCAGCCGAGCTTCTCCGGCGCCAGGGGGGTCGCCATCGATCAGTCAAGCGGCGACGTCCTGGTCATGGACGCGGGCGGCACCCCTTCGATCAAGCGCTACAACCCCGACGGCACGGCAGCCAACTTCTCAGGCCTCGGCACCAACGCGATCGACGGCAAAGGCAACGGCGAATGCGCCACGGTGCCCGCCGACTGCGACCAGACCCCTCAAAACGGTCTCGGCTTCGCCTCGGCCAACGAATCGCAGATCGCCGTCGACAACTCCGGCACCGCCACCGACGGCGACATCTACGTCACCCAGAGCTCGCCCAACCTGATCAACATCTTCTCCGACGAAGGCAAATACTTGGGTCAGCTGACCGAATCCAGCTCCGGACCCTTCTCTGAAGCCTGCGGTGTCGCGGTAGATCCGGCAGGCGCGGTCTACGTCGGCGACTACACCGGCGGCATCCACAAGTTCGTCCCCGTGGCCAACCCGCCGGTCAACGCCGACAACCCGGCCAATTTCAGCACCGTCACGCAGCCCTGCACCCTCGCCGCCGGAGCCGGAGCGACCGCGGGCTTTCTCTTCGCCGCCCAATACCAAGGCCCGATCTCAAAGCTCGCCAGCTCGACCGGCGCGCTCCAATACACCGTCTCCCCGGGCGGCAACACGACCGTGAGCGTCGATCCGGGCAGCGGCCACGTCTACGCCGCGACCGGCGCCACGGTCAAGGAGTTCGACGCCTCCGGTGCGGCCAGCGTCAGCAGCGTCTCCAGCTTCAGGCCTCCAAGCGGCAGCGTCCAGGGCGTCGCCGCGCGCGCCAGTAGCGGCGACGTCTACGTCTCGCGCCCGAGCAGCAGTTCCAACCTCGAAGTCTTCGCCGGTGCCCTGGCGACGATCCCCGATGTAAGCACCGGCTCGGCGACGGCGATCGCGCCGACCGCCGCCACGCTCAACGGCACGGTCAACCCCGACGGGGTCCTGCTGAGCGAATGCAAGTTCGAATACGGCACGACGAGCGCCTACGGGCAAAGCCAGGCCTGTGACCTGACCCCGGCCGAAATCGGCGCCGGGACCTCCGCCGTCGCGGTCAAAGCCGACATCAGCGGCCTCACCCTCGGCGCGACCTACCACTTCCGCCTTGTCGCCAAGAACCCCGAAGTGAGCTCAAATGGCGAAGATCAGACCTTCAAAGCCCTGAGCCCGCCGGTGATCGTCGGGCAGTGGGCAGGCGGGGTCACCTACACCGAGGCCTCACTCAACGCCCAGATCAACCCAGAAGGCTCCCCCACCACCTACAAATTCGAATGGGGCCCGACCGCCGCCTACGGCAACAGCAGCACCCAAAGCGGCGTCGGCTCTGACAAAGCCGACCACACGGTGAGTGCCTTCCTCAGCGCCCTGCAGCCCGCCAGCACCTACCACTACCGGGTCATCGCCACCAACTCGATCGGCACCAGCGAAGGGCCCGACCACCTCTTCACGACCTACGCCCACCTGCAGGCGAACACCGACTGCCCTAACCAGGACTTCCGCACCGGCCCCGCCGCCACCCTGCCCGACTGCCGCGGCTATGAGATGGTCAGCCCGATCGACAAAAACGGCGGCGAGATTCGCACCGCGCCCAGCTTGGGCCCCGCCACCGCCACGGCCTTTACCCAGGCCTCTCGAGACGGCGAGAAGATCACCTACTCCTCGCAATTCTCCTTCGGCGATGAGCCAGCCGGCCATTACTCAAACCAGTACCTCGCGACTCGCGGGGCAGGTGGCTGGATAACCCATGGGATCAACGCCCCGCAGAGCCTGACCATCTTTGACCCGATCTTCGTCCCCTTCATCGAATTCAACCCCTACTTCCAGTACTTCAACGAAGACCTCTCAAGCGGTTGGTTTCAGGACTTCAACAAAGCGCCGCTCACCTCCGAGGCCCAGGCCGGATACATGAACTTCTACCGGCGCGACAACACCGACGGCAGCCTGGAAACGCTCACGGTGAACGAACCGCTCACGCCCACCCCCAACACCTTCGGCTACGGGGCGATCGAAGCCGCCGAAATTCAGGGCGTCTCACGCGACGGCGCCCACACGGTCTTCGCCGCGCGAGCCAAATTCACGCCTGACGCCTCGGCTGAAGAAGGCGGTCGCGGCCTCCATAGGCAGCTCTATGACTTCAGCGGGGGAGAGCTGCACCTGGTCAGCATCCTGCCGGACGGTACCGCCAGCACGGCAGTAACCAACGCCCTCGGACAGGCACACAGCGCAAGCTCATTTTACCCAGAAGGACAGTCTCCCACTCGCCACAACACCGTTTCCGCCGATGGCTCACGGATCTTTTGGACGGCTGGAGATATCCTCGACCAAGGACGGATCTACGTCCGCCTCGACGGCGCAGCGACCGTTCCCGTCTCCGCCGGCGATGCCCACTGGTGGAACGCGAGCGCCGACGGCTCAAAGGCGCTCTACTCCGAAGGCAACCTCACCTTCGGCGAAGCCAGCCTGAAGGAGTTCGACGTCGACAGCGAAACGACAACGACGATCGCGGGCGAAACCTACGGGGTGGCGGGTGCCAGCGAAGACCTCTCCTATATCTACTTCGCCTCCCAGGAAGCGCTCGACGGTGCCACTGCTGGGAAACCCAACCTCTACCTCTACCACGAAGGCGCGGTGAGCTTCATCGCGACGCTCTCGGCTTTGGATGTCGAACAGACCAATACTTCAACCAGCATCGTCAATGCCGTACCGGTGCTCCACGCCAGCAGGGTGACGCCCGACGGGCGCCACATCGCCTTTGAGTCGACCCGCAGCCTGAGCGGCTATGACAACACCGACGCGCTCAGCGGCAAAGCCGACATGGAGGCCTATATCTATGACGCGGAGGGCGATCAGCTGAGCTGCCCCTCGTGCAACCCAAGCGGCGCGCGGCCGGTTGGCCAACCGCTGCGGAGAGCTTTCACTGTGAACGACGGACTCGATGGGGAATCCACCACCACCGGTATAAGAGGGGCGGCCGCCTGGCTGACCACCGAAGAAGAGAGCTCTTACTCCTCCCACGTCCTCTCTGATGACGGCAACCGGCTCTTCTTTAACGCCTTTGACGCGCTGGTGCCAGAGGACACCAACGGCCGCCAAGACGTCTATGAGTGGGAGGCGCAGGGCTCAGGCGATTGCCAAAAGCCCGCCGGCTGCCTCAGCCTGATCTCGACCGGGCAAAGCCCCAAGAGCTCTGCCTTTATGGACGCCTCCCCAAACGGCTCTGACGTCTTCTTTGAAACCGCCGCCAGCATCGACCCCCAAGACCCCAGCGGCATCGATATCTATGACGCCCGCATCGGCGGTGGCTTCCCCACCCCAAGCCAGCCGACCCCCTGTATCGGCGACGCTTGCCAGAGCCCGCCGGCGGCGCCGAATGACCCGACCCCGGCAAGCGCCGGTTTCAAAGGTGCCGGGGACCTCAAGCCAAGGCACGATTGCGCAAGTGCGGCCAAACGCGCCGCCAAGCTCTCCCGCGCGGCAAAGCAGCTGCGAAGCGAAGCGGGGCAAAGCGCCTCTGGCGCCCAGGCAAAGCGCCTGCGGCGCAGCGCAGCCCGGCTCGAGCGAAAGGCAAAGGGCATTGGCAAGAGCGCTGCGCGCTGTAGGCGCTCTAACCGGGGGGCGGGGCGATGAGGCACGCCGCCAAGCAATCGAGCGCCACCTCATCCATGAACAAGGAGACGGGAAAGAAGATGAATCCCCCCAGCGCAAACCATCGTCCCCGCCACAGCGGCTTGCTCGCTGTGCTGGTCGCGGCAGCCGCCCTGCTGATCTGCGCGATCGCCGCCCCGACGGCCTCGGCCGCATTCGGCCTCAACAACTTCGACGTCACCGCCACCAACCAAGACGGGACCCCCGACACCCAGGCGGGCTCCCACCCCTTCGCGTTTACGACCTCCTTTGGCCTCAACTACACCGAACCGGCCTTCTTTGAATGGCTCCCCGGCGGCGAGCTCAAGGACGCGATCTTCACCCAGATCGCCGGGCTCACCGGCGACGTCGGCGCGATCCCCTACTGCTCGGTCAGCGACTTTGCCACGATTCAAATCGGCGGCGACTCGCTCTGCCCCGACAAAACGGCGGTCGGCCTGGTCTCAAACCAGCTCCAGGCGCCCTTCCTGTGGGTGCAGAACTCGATCTATAACTTAAAGCCCCCGCCCGGGGTGGTGGTGAGGATCGGCTTTAAGGTCTTGCTCGTGCCGGTGGTCGTCGACATCGGCGTCAAGCAGGGCGGCGAGAACAACGTCGAAGCCACCCTTGGCAATACCCCCCAGGTGGCGACCGTCTTTGGCTCGGTGTTCCAGCTCTGGGGCAACCCGGCAGATCCAGGCCATGACGAAGTGCGCGGTGCTTGCGGGGAGGGGAGCGAACGCGAAGTCGAAGAATTCCCCGGCTTCCTTCCCAGCCCACCCGAATTTGGAGTGACCTGCCCGGTCCAAACCGAAGAAAAGCCCTTCCTGACCCTGCCGCGCAACTGCGACGGCCCGGCGGCCACCACATACAAAGCCGACTCCTGGGAAGAACCCGGCATCTGGGATGAAGGCGGCTCCCTCACCCACGACAACTCCATCCCGCCGATCCCCCAGGGCTTCACCGGCTGCGGCAAACTGGGTTTTGCGCCAAAGATCGATTCGAAGCTCTCAACCGATCAGGCCGAGACCGGCAGCGGGCTTGACTTCAACCTCGACTTCTCTGATGAAGGGCTGAAGAGCAAAGACGGCCTGGCCAACTCGGAAACCAAGAAAGCGGTCGTCACCTTGCCTGAAGGGGTAACGATCAACCCCTCAGTCGGCGAAGGCCTCGGCGTCTGCACGCCGGCAGACCTCGAACGGGAGACCTTGAATTCAAAACCAGGGGAAGGCTGTCCTAACTCCTCAAAGGTAGGCACCTTGCACGCCGACTTGCCGATCGTCCCAGAAGGCCTCGATGGCTCGATCTTCTTGGCTACTCAAGATGACCCGGCAACCACCCAACCGGGAGCCGAGAATCCCTTTGACAGCTTGATCGCCTCCTACTTCGTCGTCAAGAACCCCAACCTGGGGGCGATCGCGAAGCTGCCGGCCCTAATCGAACCTGATCCCAAGACGGGAAGGCTGGTGGTGACGCTCGACGACATCCCCCAGTTCCCACTCGGTCACTTCAACGCCCATCTGCGCGAGGGACAAAGGGCGCCTCTGATCAGCCCCTCAACTTGCGGCACCTACACCACCGAGGCAAAGCTCTACCCCCGCTCAGACCCCACCAACCCGAGAACGGTGAGCTCTGACTTTCAGATCACCCAAGGCAAGGGCGGCGGTGCCTGCCCACCGGGGGGCATCCCGCCCTTCAATCCCCACTTTGAAGCCGGAGCGATCAACAACAACGCCGGCAGCTTCAGCCCCTTCAACATGCGCTTGATCAGGGAAGACGGAGAACAGGACATGACCAAGTTCTCCTCGATCTTGCCACCGGGGGAGCTCGGATCGCTGGCGGGGGTCTCCAAATGCCCTGACGCGGCGATAGCGCTCGCCAGGACCAAGACCGGTCGCCAAGAGCTGGCAAGCCCCTCCTGTCCCTCAAACTCCCTGATCGGCCACACCCTGGCTGGAGCGGGAGTCGGCGGGGCGCTCACCTACGTCAAGGGCCAGATCTACCTCGGAGGCCCCTTTCACGGCGATCCCCTGAGCGTGATCTCGGTGACCCCAGCGGTGGCCGGTCCCTTTGACGCGGGAACGGTTGTCGTCCAGCTGGCGCTGAACCTCAACTCAAAAACCGCAGAAGTGGAAGTAGACGGAGCCAACTCAGAACCGATCCCCCACATCCTCAAGGGCATCGTTTTGAAGTTGAGGGATCTGCGCGTCTATGTGGATCGACCCAACTTCACCTTAAACCCGACCTCATGCGATGAATCAAGCGCCAAAGCAAGGCTCTTCGGTTCCTACCTTGACGTCTTCAATCCCGCAGATGATGTGCCAGTAGATCTCTCAACTCGCTACCAGGCTGCAAACTGCCTGAACCTGGGCTTTAAGCCAAAGCTGGCCTTAAACCTCAAAGGCGGCACCAAAAGAGGCGGCCACCCTGGACTTGAGGCCCTCTACACGCCTAAAGCGGGCGATGCCAACATCAAAGGCCTCGTAGTTCGCCTACCGCGTTCTGCCTTCCTCGACCAGGCCCACATCAAAACGATCTGCACCCGAGTCCAGTTCGCAGCCAAGCAGTGCCCAGAGAGGTCCCAATACGGCTACATCAAAGCCTGGACCCCGTTGCTTGATACGCCACTCGAAGGACCCGTCTACCTGCGCTCCTCTAACCACAAGCTGCCCAACCTCCTCTTTGACCTGCATGGCCTGGTCGACATCGAGGTCTCGGTCAGAATCGACTCAGCCCATGGCGGGATCAGGGCGACGCTTGAAGACTCACCTGACGCACCGCTCTCCAAAGTCGTCTTGCGCATGCAGGGGGCCAAAAAGGGCCTGATCATCAACAGTCGCAACCTCTGTGGCTCGACCAATAAGGCCAACGTGGTCTTCGAAGGACAAAACGGCAAGCAGTCCAAGGCTAATCCGGTGATGCGGCCTGAATGCGGTGGCGGGCGGAAGCACAAATAGCTCGGCAACCCGACCCAGCAGTCGAAAGCAGAACGGCCCGGACTTGTCCGGGCCGTTTCTGTACCCACCGGCCCCTATGACTGGCTGCAAACGCCCCGAGCAGTGTCCGGTGTCAGCAGATAGGCGACACCTGTGCGAGACATAGGAGACACCCAACGAAGGGAGCTCTCCTGTGGCAAAGGCGCGATACCTGGTCGAGGCGCATCTGTTGGAGGGCTGCTCGGTCTCAGAGCCGCCCTCGCGGTAGCGGGCCCCGAGAGGTAGTTCAGGCACGACTGCGGCGCGGAGACGATCGCCCACCACCTCGCCCGACAAAGACAGAGCACGTCCCCTCGGTCTCGACGATCTGGCGGATCCTCAGGCGAGAGGGCCTGGTCACCCCCCAGCCGCAAAAGCGCCCGCGCTCCTCGCTGATCCGCTTTTGCGCCGATCTGCCAAATGAGATGTGGCAGGCCGACATCACCCACTGGCGGCTGGGGGACGGACGCGACGCGGAGATCCTCAACATGATCGACGACCACTCCAGGCTCTTTTTAGCCTCGCGTGCCTACCCGACCGCAAAGGCCGCCGACGTCGCCGAGGCATTTCGCTCTGCGATTGCCCTGCACGGGGCACCCGCGTCTTTGCTTTGCGACAACGGCGCCGTGTTCACGGCCACCCCCCGGGGCGGCAAGGTGCTCTTGCAGGTCGAGATGGAGCGCCTGGGTGTCGTTGCTAAGAACTCGCGGCCCTACCACCCGCAGACCTGCGGCAAGGTCGAGCGCCTCCACCAGACGCTGAAGCGCTACCTGGCAAACCAAGCCCCCGCGAGGACGCTCGCCGAGCTGCAGTGCCAACTCGATGCCTTCGTGCACTACTACAACGCGATCCGCCCCCACCGGGCGCTGGGTGGGCGCACGCCCCTGCAGGCCTATAGCGCGCAGATCAAGGCCCGGCCGGTAGGGGTGCCTGAGCCCGAGACCCACTTCCGCATCCGTCACGACAAGGTCGACACGGCGGGCACGGTCACCCTGCGCCACGACTCAAAGCTCCATCACATCGGCATCGGCCGGGCCCACAAAGGAAAGCCGGTCAAGCTCCTGATCGCCGACCGCGACATCCGGATACTCGATCCCGAGACGGGTGAGCTGATCCGCCGGCTGACTCTCGATCCGAGCCGCGACTACCAGCCGATCGGAGGTACCTGAGGTGTCTACTATGTCGCGCGACATCTGTCTCCGATGTCGCGACACATCACAAAACGCCCCGAGCAGGATTCGAACCTGCGGCCTACTCCTTAGGAGGGACTATTTGTCAAGTCCTAATTTGGCTTGCCCCCGGGGCGGGCGCTTGATTATGCCGATTCCAAGGGGGCAGAAGGGGACGCTAGGGGACTCTGGCGGCCAGATTTGTTCCAACTCTGTTCCAACCCCGGAACGCGGGATAATCGAGCCTCCGCCCCGGTAGCTCAGTGGATAGAGCACCGACCTCCTAAGTCGGGTGTCGCAGGTTCGACTCCTGCCCGGGGCGCTATCGCTCGGGGTCGGGCGGCATGAATAGCGCCCGCTCGGCCCAATCTGGGCACGGCCCGATCCATCGCCGCCCAAGTCTTCGTTTAGGGCGATGTGGGGGACGGTGACATGGCCTTGATCGTCGGCCCTTAGCTCAATCGGGGGATGCAGCTTCAACTCGGCGGCGAGCTTTGCCAAAGCGTCCGCGACCTCGGCCTGACCCTCCGCGGTCTCGATTGCCTTCGGGTAGCAGTAGAGAAACGTCACGGCATCCATGATCCTGAGGCGGCCCAAGTGTTTAGGGCGCACGCTCCTTCATCGCTCGGTTCCTGACGATTGAGCTAGATACCGAAAACCCAATCGGGAAGGGAATCGCTCGGGTCCATCCCAAGGAGCCGCCCCCTCGCTTTGGGGACAAGTTCGGGCAAAAGCCTTCGGAAGGCCGGGGTCAAGGACAAGGTTTTTCCAGTTGTCGATCAGCTTGCCTTTAGAGGATTCGCTACCGCTGTCGCGGCGAATGGGATGCGTGACGAGCCTTTCGAGATGGATTTCGATACCCCCATCGAAGACAGATGGAACGCCTTTATGCGGCACGTTCCGCTTACCTATGCCGCCTTCACCAAGCCACCCACCGGCCAGCGCAAGCCGGTGGCGCCCTAGATCGGGGGTGGCTACGGGGAGGCGCGGGGAGTCTAGCCCGGAAAGTGGCCTTGGAGCCGCTTATGGGCGCGCTCATAAACGCTGCGGGTGTGGCGGTCCGCTGGATGCCGGATGCCAAAGGCGACCATCGACCAAGCAAGGTCGCCACCGGGATTCTGGGTCAGGCGGAAAACGAATCCATACGGCGCGTCCGAGGGACCCGCCTTCCCTAGCGGGACGTAGAGCTTGCTGCAACCCGGCAGCCTGATCCCGCGTGGTCCCTCTGCTTCGCAGCGCCGCCAGTCGAGCCGCGCGTCGCCACGCTCGATTTCGCGCCGCGCTCGCTCAGCCTGGACGCGAGCGCGCGAGTGCGGATCAAATCGCCCGACCTCTTGCCGCCACTCAAGATCGCCGAACTCGACCGCGACGGGCGGGGGACTTCCCGCCGGAGTGCTAGCCCTCGCCGTCAGTTGAAAAGCCCGCCGTCAGTCGCTCGAAATCCTCTGCGCTCGCAGGTTTCGTTCCCCGCTGCGCGTCCAGCTCAGCAACAGGGGTTATCGGCGGTTCGATGGTCACGCCGCCCTCGCGGTCCGGCACTACCTCGTACCGCCGACCGTCGATTTCCACGATTTCGCCGAGTTCTAGATCGAGCCTTTTAACGGCAGTTGCCATAGCTCAATCTTAGGTCATTGCCTGCTCGGAATCGACTGCCTGCTCGCCTGCGAGCAAATCGTCAAGCTCGATATTCAGCGCGCCACCAATCCGAACGTAGCTCTCTAGTCCACCGAGGGTCTTGCCGTTCTAGAGCTTGTTTTTGAAGATCAGGAGTCGGCCGTGACCGTATTTACCTAGCAGCAGACACAGCTACACATCGCCGAGGGAGGCTGGTCCCTCGCTGGGTCCGGGAAGCTCGAAACACATCATGGCGACCATGACGTTCATCCCTACCGTGCCCTCCCGAGCCATCCGGCCTGCGATGACAGCTTGAGTCTCGATGACCTCTTTCAACGCCTTGTTCTGGATGCTCGCAACTTCGTCAAGACCCTGATCGTCGGCGATGATCGGAGTTCTGCTGAGATGCCGATTAGAGCGCGCGTCGAAGATATTTGCCTGGAAGGACTTCGCGGCATCAGCGAGGATTAGCTGGACAATCCAAATCGAGAATCGCTGACGTTCAGCCACGCTCAGCTTGTCCCACTCCTCGGTGCTGACAAGCGGCCTGATGATGGCTCGATAGGTGTGCTGCATCACGCCACCAACATCCTCTTCTCTGATCAACTCGACTACGCCTAGCCTTACCAGCTTTTTGACGTGATGGCTGACAGTTGGAGTCTTCAAACCCAATATGTCGCCAATCACCTTTGGACTCGCCTCCCGTTCGGCAAGGACCGTCAGCACTTTGACCGTATTGATGCATGCCACCAATTGAGCGAGCAGCTCGTCTAGCTCGTCTGACTGGGTTCTGGTCTTTGCCGGCATGAATCCTCTCTCCTGAAGTGTTTTGAGCGCACCACCCTAGCCGATTTGCCCTGGCTTTTTCGAGCGATTTGTGGTTCTTCCTTTATGAACGGGCCAACAGCCGCTAAACGATCTAGATAATCTGAGCATTTAGCGTGGTTATCAAGAGGAAGGGAGGTGAGCAGAGTGCGCATCAACGCTGTCGAGCAGACGATTCCCGCTGTTTCAGTTACGAAGTCGGCCTAAAGCAAGGGGGTCGGCGAGCGTGTCATCCCAAACGCGTCGCCGACCCACTCATTTGGCGGAGCTGCGAATCGTCAGAGCGCGCGAGCGACACCCCTCTGGTATTAGGTCAGCCCAGCTGGAAGAGCTCGGAAGCATGAATAGCGGCAAGAGTTGGTTCGTAGACATCTCCGTTTTCCCGGACCAGGCCGAAGCGCTTAAGCCCCCAGAGCGAATCATCGATTGCTTGACCCTCCTGGCCTTCACGCGGATTACTCATCACCAGATGCAGCTCCGCGCGAGTCGGGCGGTTGGGGTGCAGGGAGATGATCTCCATGAGAACCGCGTGTTCGAGTTGCCCGCTATCAAGTGGCATCGCGCTAGCGCCTCTTTGCCGCAAAGGCTTTCCTGCCGTCCTTGGGATTCCTGGCCGACACAAAGCTCGCCAGGAAGACAGTCGCTGAGGTCGTAGCGCCCGCCTTGCCGTTCCCTTTCGGCAGACGTTTGCTGGTATTGGCCTGCAACTCTACGATGGCCTCCAGAAAGTCTCGCGTGAGCTGACCAAATTCCTCCATGCCCAGCGCGTCGAGGACCAGGGGAGTCAAAGCCAGCTCACCCGGCGGGGTGTCGAAGACTTCAGCCTCAAGCGAGGCAAAAACGTCCTCAAAGAACTCCTGCAAGATGCTCAACGAGATCGTCTGTCGCATGGCGGGAGAGAGGTTTTCCCAGGCATCAGGTGGGATCAGCGTGGGCTTAGCGGCACGGTAGAAGTGCTCCACGGCTCCACGGCGCGGGATCTTGTGATCTAGCACGATCAGGCGGCATTCCCGCAACACGGATACGTGGTAGCTGACCTGGCTCAGTCCTTCGTTTAGCTCATCGGAGATTTCCTTCGGGCTAGCGATGCGTTCGCAGAAAATCGCGAAGATTTTGACGCGGTCTTCGTTCGACAGCGCTTTCATCTGCCCGTAGTTGACCAAGTCCTTTGAAGGTCGTTTAGGCCGTCCTTTGGCTGGTCTCCTTGCTTTCGCGCTCGGTTTGCCTTCCGCCGATTCGCCACCCGCTTTTTTACGCGCCATATTGGTCCGCCTCCGTTTCTTGTTTGGTACGAACAATTGGTGGCGCTCGACGCTAAGCGTTAAATCACGGCTAAACGAAGCGAATTTGTTGTAGCAGCACGGCTAGGGCCTAATGCTCGAAATTCCTCTATCAATTACCAAGTCAGGAAAACGATCGGTGCGTGCGTCAAAGCCCCCGACATCATCGCCTTCTTGATTCCTCGCAAAGGCTTTCAAATGTCTTCCAGCTATCAATACCCCTGAGCGCACTTGAAGGGTCGACGCAAGGGTCATAGTCGTGAATCATCGGTTTGGTCGGGCGGTAAAATTGCTCTGACGCCCCCACGCCTGGCTCCTCCAGTTCTCTGCTCCCCCTTCGCCATCCAGCCGCTGCCTTGGAGGCTCAGCGCCGCTTGTAAGAAGCGCAGCGGGAGCTAGGACCGGAGACCGAAAAATCGGAACGCCCAGCGCCGGACCAAGCCGGATCCGGTTTCCCGGCGCTCACCGGGCCTAGATGCGCGTTGGCAATGCGGATCAAAGCAACTGCATTTTGTGGGACAGACGGCGCACTTCATACGTCAACGGAGGTATGAGGACGTATCAATTATGGGGGAATCCTTTGTTTACGCGGATTCCTGTTAGGGAAAAGAACGTCTAGTGGCGAGTCCGACCTTGATCGACACGCCGCCGCCCCGCAGAGTCGAGAAACCGCGGCGGCTTTTCCGTTCCCGTCGCCGCCGCGACGTGGACCATCTTGACGCGGACACGCTGCGGGCAATGCAACATTCTGTCGCCGAAGCGCTCCGGCGCCAGTACGGGCAGTCCCCCGGCTTTGCCGTCGACACAGCTGGCGAAATGGTGAACGAGGCTTTTGCCGAGTACGCCGAAAAGTTGGAGACCGAACAAGCGCAAGTCCGGAACCTCCCCGGCGTACTGGTTACGCGAGCGATTCAACGAGGTCTTGACAAAGCGCGGAAAGAGGGCCGCGAGGTTCGGGGCGAGGGAGCGCAGGCGGTTATTGACGCCGCGGAGGATTCGACACCCTCAACGGAGGTTCTTGCGGTCCGCGGAATCGAAGCGATTGAGATCATTGAGGCGGTCGCCGAGCTGCACCATGAGCAGCGGCGGGCGCTGATGCTCTTGTACTGGGAGGGGTTGACTACCCGACAGGCGGCCGAGCGCATGGGCGTCGGAACCATGACGCTTTGCCGTCGTCGTGACGATGCGATGGACACCCTCCGCCGGCGGTTTGGGGTTGAGCCAGGCGACCCCATCGAAAAGCACCTAAGACGGCAGGCCGGCTTCGCTGCCTGGACGATTCTGGCGATTGGGCCGGCAGCGGTTCACGGCGTTTCCGCCGCCGGGAATAAGCTCGCGGCCGGCGCAGACACCGCACACCGTGGCGTCGATGCGGCGGCACATGCACTCTCCGGCCTTGCGACTCGCGCGAAGGAACTTGCCGCCCGTACTTTCGGTTCGAGCAGCGGCGAGCAGGTAGGGGGAGCAATCACTAACGGTACCGCTGGCGGCCTCGCGCGAACGATTGGCGTGTGTGTAGCGGGCGGGGCTGCGATCTACTGCGGCGCGGGAGCCGTAGGAGTCGGGCCGGGGATCGGTCTCCTTGATCCCGGCGCCGAGACCTCCCCGCCACCTGCGATACGCCGCACCGCACCGCAGCCGCCGCCAGCTCGCAGCGGCCGTCAACCGATACAGCAGACGCCGATTGAGGCGCCGCGGTCACATGAGCGCACTCGCGGCAGCCAGCGCACCCGCGGTCAGGACCGTCGCCGCGACCACCACGGCAGGGTCTATCGCAAGTCGAGCGAACGCGCCGTGCGCAGTCAGTCCTTGGAGTCACAGGCAACCGCACCGACGCCGGAACCGACGCCGGCACCGGAACCCCCGTACGTGGGCGAAGCCGGCGGGGGAGGGGAATTAAGTGCTTCACAAGCAGCATCAGGACAGTTCGGCCTCCCGTAAAGCGGAAGGACACACAGAGAGAACAGGAACACCAATGACGACGACTCGAAAAATGGCGGCAGCAGCGCTCGCTCTACTGGCCGGAGTAGTTGCCCTGATGATGCCTGTACAGGCACATGCGGGCAGTTACACGGTCGCGGAGTGTTCGCCGCCCCTCACGTCGGAAGCCGCGAACGTGGGCTTTGATCGCAACAGTGAACATTTCACCGAACTACGCGATTGCTCGCCGAATGGCGGCGGGCTACAAATCAACCACGTACTAGTCGGGACCGCGACCGGCACCGAGGCGAATCGTTACGGCGCTTTCGTGTTCCAAGCGCCGCCGGGTACCTGCATAAGCGGAGGCACGGTCTACAGTCGCCTTGGCACCGAACATGGCATACACGGCTACTTGTTCGTGTCGCCGTTCTCCGGGCCGTCCGTCGTCACCCAAAACCAAAACGATGACCAACTACATCTGTCTGCCGTGCCAGGGGGCTGCAACTTGTTCTTTGGCGGGCGGCTCGAATGCACCCAGCCGGAAAGCGGCGGGCGGTGTGTGGGTCAAACGCCGAACGCACACATGATCCTTAAGCAGGTTCGGCTACAGCTCACGGACAATACCCAGCCGACTATGACGCTTGGAGGGTCGATGTTCAGCGGCGCGAAGCTGCGCAGCTCGCAGACCATCGACGTATCGGCTGCGGATCAGGGAGCCGGCATCCGGGCAGTCGGAATCTCCGTCAACGGCCAACCCGCGACCGGCTCAGACCTTGGCGGGTCATGCCACCTGTTGCCTGAAAATGCAACTAGCTGGATGGCGCCATGCCCGCAATCATTCTCTAATACGTACACGCTCAATACGGAAGCCCCGCCTTTCCACGATGGCAGCAATGAAATTGGCGTTTGCGTGACCGACTACGCAACGCTGACCCCGGCAAATACCGTGTGCGAATCCCGCACGGTCTTTGTCGACGCGCTCTGTCCCGCGTCGCCCCGCGCGGGTGGCGCGAAGGTGACTGCCGGATTCGGTAACGGCAAGTCCAACCGGATTTTGGTGTGGGGCAAACGCTCCCTGATACGCGGCAAGGTGCTGGATGGAAGCAACAACGGTGTCGCGGGCGCGCAAGTGTGTGTGGAGGGACACATGCTCTTGAACGGCCGGCCGTTCCGTTTGCTCGGAACGCCGACGACGAATGAAGCAGGGGGATGGTCATTCAAGTTGAACCGTGGCGCGTCAAGGGAACTGTTGATCGCCTACAGGGCAAATGGGCAGCAGGTAGAAACGACGCTGCTGCTTCATATGCGCTCGAGACCGACGCTGCGGGCGAGCAAGTTGGTAACGAGGGATCAAAAGAAGGTTGTATTCAGCGGGCAGATTCCGGGTCCGGCGTGCGCTGAACGTGTCGTAGTCCTCAAGGGCAGCGTTCCCGGCGCGCGTCGCAGTTTCCTAGTACGGCGAGCGCGTACCGATGGCTTGTGTCACTACCGAATGTTCTATCGGTTCTCCCCCGTTGGGGCGCCTACCCGCTTCGTGTTCAATGCTCTAGTTCCGCAGCAGGCCGACTATCCATATCTGCGCGGTCGGTCTAAGCCCCGGTTTGTGAAGGTGCGGCCGTGCGGGGTAGCCTGTGAAAAGAGAGCGCACAAGCACAAGCACCACAAGAGGCACCATCACCACGGACAACAAGCACCGGAACCACAAGCACCACAAGCACACGCAGCGACAGTCGCGCGTATAGCGACTAGCGCGGATCGGAGGTAGCTATGCGAAGCGGATACAAACTGACCATCGCAGTAGGCGGGCTGATCGTGATTGCCGTGTGTTGCATCAGCATGGCGCCGGCAGCAGCGAAGGAGTCGCAACGGCGAGTCGGCTTGGCTGAGCTCAATTCAGCCTGCACCGGCCGGCAGCTCGCGGGTCCGTCAGGCTGCCGCAGGGCCGTGGCGACCAGCTCCCGTAAGGGTCATAAGCGCGTGGTGCGGTTTGGCCGCGTGAATGACTCGGACAACGTATACGGCGATGGCGTGTTCAACCCCGCCACCGGGGAGGCGTTCTGCAAGGGAAACGAGCAAGTGGTGACCGGGGGTAAGCAGATCATTAGTACCGCTGGTCTGTTCGGGGGGCCAGCGCGGACGGCAGATGGTGAATCAGCACCGGACCTCCGCAAGCCGGGACGAGGTTGGAAAGTCGGGTTTGGTTCTGATCTTGGCGGCTTGGCACGCAAGGATTTTCGGGTCATGGTGGTGTGTGAACGCACCCTGATCCGCCACTAGTGGAACTTGTGGGACAAGGGAGCTGGCCCATACGTCAAAGTGGCATGAGCGAAAATGCAGACAAGCCGAGCGCGGAGCGGGAACCGTTCCCTGACGAGGCGGTCGAGCTGATCGCAAGTCATATGAAGGTGGTAGCGGAGCCTTGCCGTATCCGCATCCTTGAGATTTTGCAGGGTGGTCCGGGTACGGTTCAGGAAGTGAGTGACAGAGTGCCGGGCACGACCTATACCAACGTGTCCCGGCACCTGTGCATCCTGTTTCAGGCCGGCATGGTAAGTCGTAGCCACAATGGGCCTACGGTTATCTACAGTCTGTGTGACTGGTCGGGCTGGTGGGTTGTCGAACAGATCGCCCACGCCGTCACCAACCGACTTGACGAGCTGCGCGACCGCATCGCTGCGAGCCAACCCGTCTAGCGCTCCTACAAGACACACACCCATAAGGGCACACCCGACGCCGGTTGTTTGGCGCGGGGTGTGCCCTTTCATCTTGCGCGGCATTCCAGCGTTCACTTGAACGATCTAACACTTGTGGGCTTTTTGCATTCCGTGACTTACACCTAGAGGACAACGAACACCGATCCCCCGGATAGCCGGGACACCTGATCGGTCCGAGTCCTTGGAGGTAAGTCAGTTGAAAGGCAAGCTAGACAGAGTAAGGGGCACCGTTAACGGTGGACCGCTCAGGTCGCTCGGCCGCATGGCACTCTGGGCCGTCGTCGTCCTGCTGTTGATTCACGGTGCGGTCGCCCTCGTTCAGACCGACCCCCGGAATAGTGAAGTGGCGCCCGCACGGTCCGCTGTGGGTGACGACGGCGAGGCGGTCAACGCCTTCGCAGTCGGCTTCGTTCGGGCGTACCTAGCGGACCCCTCGCCGGAGGCGCTTGCGGCCTTCGTCGCACCTGGCGTCACCATTGCCAACGGGGGCGAACCCGCGCCCGCTGGCGAACGGGTCGCGCAGGCAGAGGTAACCGAAACGCGGCACACCGGAGCCAACCGAGCGGTGGTCACGGTGTGGTGCGAACTACTTACGGGCCGAGTTGTATATCTCGCCGTCCCGACCATCCGCAGCTTGGCGGGTGGGGTGGCGGCACTCGGCCCGCCTGCTTTCGTGTCGGCGCCTGGGATAGGGCGAGTCGAATCAGATACCGAGGGATCGCAACCGATCCGCGGCGTCGACGCGGGAGAAATACGCGAGCTGGCGGAGAGGTTCACGGATAGCTACCTCTCCGCCACCGAACCCGGCGGGCTTAAGTACCTAACCCCGCCGGGTTCGGCCATCGCGCCACTAGGGGGCTTCGCTCCGGTGGGTGCGGTGAGCGTTCGGGAAGCCGGCGACGGTGGCAGCTCTCGCCGATCCGTGACCGTTGCAGTACGCGCCCGCTCCGAAAGCGGAGGGGTCTACCCGGTCGCTTACAGACTGGCGCTCGAGAAGCGGGACCGCTGGTACGTCACCGCCGTTGAAGGTGAAGCCCGATGACCGGGCGGCGCTGTGGTCTGATCGTCGCCGCGGTGGTGGCGGGGGTGTGTGTCGGCGCGCTGTGTGTGCCGGCCGCTGCGCTCGCCGCCGGCAACGACGTTGGACATAACATTGGTTCACTGTTGCGCCATTACGCCGGGGAGGTATACGGCGGAATCGTCGCGGTGGTGGGGTTGGTGTTCCTCATAAACCGTAGGTACACCGAACTCGGGCTGTTCTTCATCGCAGCCATCCTCGTTGGGTGGTTGGTCTTTTCACCTGACCAAATCGCCGACGCGGCCCGCGCCATCGGGCAGCGAGTCCTACCGTGACGGGCGAGCCGGAAACGATCCGCTCGTATCAGCGGATATTTACGCCGGATCGGCGGCTGTACTCGATAGAGGGGCACCCGATCCCGGTTCCCGGCGGCGTCCCGCTGCGGTGGCTTGGCTACGCAAGTAGTACGTTCGTCGCAGTCTTGGTGCTGGGCGCGCAGTCGCCCGCCCTGGTGGTGGTCGGCGCGATCCTGGCCAGCCTCGCCGGGTGCGGGATCGGTGGCTGGGGCGCTGGCCTCGCTGCTGCGGTCGGCGGCGCCGTGTGTGTGTGGGCCGGTGGATTCCTGCTCGACGTTCTGGACTGGCCCATTCGCCTTGTGGTGGTTCCGGCGGCCGTGGCGACGTTGGCAACGCAGGCGACCCCGGACGGCCGCCGCGCGCATCGCTTCGCCGCATCGTGGCTGATGCTGCGGCTGGCGCCCCGCCGGCAGTCGATGGGGCGACCCTTGCCGGCGGAGCCGGACGCGGAGACCGGCGCCGGGTGGTTCCTGTGGGTTGCACCTGACCACCACCGCCCGCGGCTCACGGCCGGGATCGTTCGCGGACCGGCGGAGGTTCGCTTTTCCGAGCCGGTCGAGGCGCGACGCCGAGGACGCCGCGCCGTGCGGGTGAGTTGCCTTGGCTGGCGAGCGCGCCGCGGTGGTGTGGTCCGCAAGCTCACGGTGGCGGCGGGCGAGCGTGTGGAGGTTCGGCCCTAGTGGTTCCCCTCCGGTACGCATATCGGAACCTTCTGATGGGACACAGCGGCGAGGCGGCGGCACTCTACCGAATCAACACCGTCGACTACCCGTTTCTGCCGGCCGTCGATAAGTGGGGTGTTCTCCGGCGGTTGGAGCGAGTTGCCGAAATGATCGGCGCAGACTTTTCACTGTGGCGCGTACAGCGTGCGACCAACCCGCCGAAGCGGTACGCATCGCAGTTCGGCGACCTCGCAGACAGTCGGACCGCGGACGCCGCGGGCCTCGCCCGATTCGCAGACGGCCACGAAGCCCGCCTGGTCGAGCTGGGCGCCCACTCCGCCGAGGTATACATCGCCGTCGCTCTCTCTGACCGGGAGGACGGCGCCGCGGCCGGGTTCCTCCGGTCCGTCGACCGCGCGCGTCGGCGACTCGAAGCGCTTGCGGGTGTCGAGGCGCCGCGGCCGATTTCGGCGAAGGAGTTGGAGTCACTAGTTAGCGCCGAGCGGCGCCAGTACGACCGGCTCAGCGCGGTTCTCGACCTTAAACGGGCAACGACGACGGAGCTGCAATGGCTATTCAGACGCGCGGAGTCGCGCGGGGTCTGCGAGCCGGAGCTAGACCAACACTGGCAGCCGGACGCGCTGATGGTGGAAAGTGGCGATGGCGAGGTTGCGTTCGAGCCGGACAGTCACGAACTTTGGCGCCACCTAAACGCGGTGGTGAGTGAGAACCCCGCGGAGCCACCGGCGCTCATGGTGGAAGGGGAAGCCGGCGTTAGCTTTCAGTCGTTCCTATGTGCAGGGACGCTAGCGCCGGAGGCTGAGTTTCCGGGCGCTCAGGCGGAGCTGCTATCGACGCCGGCCGAGACCGCCGGCTTTCCCGTCGACTCCGTACTACATGCGAGATGGGTAGGAAACCGTGAGGCGCTTGCACAGACGCGCAAGCGAATCCTTGACGCGGAGCATTCCTTTAGGGAGCAGGAACGGGGTTCGCCGACCGGGCCGGGGTACGTCGCCGAGGAGGACCGCGAGCTGGCGCGCGAGTTCGAGGCGGTACTACAAACCGGCTCTCGGCCGCCGATGCTCCGGGTGTCAATCTCCTACGCCGTAGGTGCCCCGGATCGTGACGAGCTGGAGCGGCGAGTAAGTGTGCTGCGCGAGCAGATCGGGGACGTAACACTACACCGCCCGCGTGGTCTGCAACACACGCTGTACCGGGACCATTTGCCGCGGCCTGCCGATGGCGGCGGAACCCCGGACTATGAGCAGCAAATGACGGTGGAGCAGTTCGGCGCGATGGTGCCGACTGCTACGGCGCAGCTCGGCGCCGACCGAGGCACCTACGTCGGGTGGTCGACGGTGAACGGGCGTCCTGTCCTGTACGACCCGACCGAGGCGTCGCGGACCTCCCGGCCGGCCGCCGTCCTGTGTGCCGGTACGACCGGATCGGGCAAGACGAACGCCGCCGAGGCAATCGCCTACGGCGCCGAGCGCCGGGGGTCGATGGTGTTGGACTTCGACCCGCGACCCGATCACGGTTTCGACCGCGTACCTGAGTTGGACGGCCGGGTGGAAGTGTTGGAACTGTCCGGCGCCGCGGAGCATCGGGGCGCGCTCGATCCTCTGGCAATTGCTCCGCCGGACCTCCGAGAGGAGCTGGCGTCCTCCTACCTGTTGGAGTTGCTTAGGGAGCCGTCGCCGAGCTGGGAGAACGCAATACAGCGCGCCGTCCGTGACTCAATCAGGGACGGTGAAACGAACCTCTTGGCTGTGGTCGACCGGCTGCGCCGGAGTGACACGGACGCTGGCCGCGAGGCAGGAGACGCACTAGAGGTTGTCGCGGACTTCGGCTTGGCCCGACTCGGATTCGGCGGGGAGGGGGAGCGGTCGCAGGTCAACACCGGCGGCCAGCCGGTAACGACGATCCGCACTCCGGGCTTGACGCTGCCGGACCCTGATGCGTCGCGGGAGACTTACACGCGCGCTGAGAGAGTGTCAGTGGCGACGCTGGCGCTTGTGGCCGCCCTGGTGCTGCGGCTGGTGTCGGACGACCGCTCACAGCACAAGGTGGTGTTGTTTGACGAGGCGTGGTTTTTGCTTTCAAGCCGGCAGGGCCGCGCGCTGCTGGATCGCCTTGTGCGGCTCGGCCGGTCGAGCAACACGACCGTAATCCTCATCAGTCAGAAGGTGACCGATCTAGTCGACCTCTCGGCTTTGGTCGGGGTGTACTTCTTTTTCTGTCCTGAGTCGCCGGCTGAGGCTAAGCGAGCGTTGGAACTGCTCGGCCGCGATCCCGACGAGTTCGTGGGACTCCAAAGCCGCATGACCGAATACCGCGAGGGCCGGTGTCTCATGCGCGATCTTGACGGCAGGGTCGGCGAGGCACAGGTCGATCTTGTTTTCGACTATCTCGAATCCGGGTTTGACACGGTGCCAACTGCGAGGGCCGCAGGGTGACGCGGCGCCGCGCCGTACTCGCCGTCTTGGCCCTGGTCGGCGTCTTTGTGTTCGTCGCGCATCCGCTGGCCGGCGCGGACGTGTTCTCGAACATCGGGCCGGGCGAGTCGGTCGGCGGGCTGTCCGAACGTTACCCGTCCGGCAACTACTCGCTAGACCAACACTTTACGTTCGTTGACGCTTCGATTACCGGCGGGGTCGACGTGAGTGGGGTTCCGCCGATGATCGCCTACTTCCTCGCGGAAATCCTTTGGTCTCTCACGTCGTTTCTCGCGGAAGCAGTTATCGCGCTGTTCACGTTTGCGTTCTCACTCGACCTCTTGAACGGCTCGGCGGCTACCGGCGGAGCGGGTGCCCTGCGCCCTGTCTCGACCGCCATCCATTCGATCTACGCAAACGTGTTTGGGGCGCCGTGGATGGTGCTGGCGATTTCAGTTGTGAGTTTGTGGGCGATGTGGCGGGGGCTGCTTCAGCGGCGCTATATCGAGACCGCCGGGGCGCTCGCAATGTCGCTTGTGTACGTCGTGATTGCGCTCGCTTTCGTCGCGCAGCCTGGGCGCACCGTTGGGAGCGCATCGCAATGGACCAACGAAATGTCGACGGCGTTTCTGTCGATTTCCACCGATGGGTCGCTTAACCACGGAGAGGACGCGAAACGAGCCGGCGCAGATCAGTTGTTTTCGCAGTTGGTGTTTCGGCCGTGGGCGGTGTTGGAGTTCGGCGGAACCGAACATTGCGTAAAGGACGGAACGGGCGACGACGACAACGACCCGGTTTCGGTTCCGGTCCGACCGATGCCCGCGGGGATGGCGCGGCAGCTCCAACACGGCACGGAAGCGCAGGGGGGCGGCCGAACCTGCATCAGCAACATAAACAAGTACCCGGCCCACTTCCTCCCCTTCGCAGCCGGGTCCGACGAGCGGGACGCCGAGTACGACGCGCTGAATCATGGGGACGCCGGCAAGGTGCCCGACTCGGACCCGTCGAAGTCGCGCGGCGACTACAAGCTCACGGTCGCCGACAAGCCGGCGACCGACGCGATGGAGGGGGGCGGGCAGTACGAGCGGCTGATGCTCGCGGCCGTCGTGTTCGTCGGCGAGCTGGGCGCGTTCGTGTCGGTCGGCGGCCTGTCGCTCGGGGTAATCCTCTCTCAAGTTCTGCTGTTGCTCATGCTGGCCTTTGCGCCGGTCGCCCTGGTGTTCGCGGTGGTGCCTGGTCCCGGCCATGAGTTCTTCCGCAATTGGCTGATCCGGCTCGCCGGTCTGCTGCTCCGCAAGGCGACGTACTCGCTGATCCTCGCTGTGGTTCTGGCGGTTAACGGCGCCATCGCGTCGGCGACG
This sequence comes from uncultured Solirubrobacterales bacterium, assembly GCA_963703175.1. Classification (GTDB taxonomy): domain Bacteria; phylum Actinomycetota; class Thermoleophilia; order Solirubrobacterales; family 70-9; genus VRUE01. The sequence goes on along the minus strand of OY969794.1, from coordinate 1,307,272 downwards.
GTGCAACTCGGCTGGCTCATGTCCTGGGGGCTGCAATCGCTCTTTTTCTGGACGGTCTTTTTCCAGCGCCACCGGCTCGCCGGCAGCATCATCGCGGCGACCGCGGGGAGCGAGGCGGCCCGCGACCCTGAGAACGTCGGCCGTGCCCTGTCGGTCTTTTACGGCGCTCGCGCCGGGGGGCGCGTCGTCGGCCGCGGTCGCCGAGCTGTTGGGCGGGGCGTCGGCGTCACCACCCGCAGCGTCGCCCGCGTCGGGCGGTGGTGGTTCAAGTGATGAAGGGTCGATGGCGCCAGCTCGCAGCTCGCCCGATCCGCGACCGCGACCGGCTCCGCGCCTTCGCCGTCTGCGTCGCCATCCTGGCCGCCGCCGCGGCGCTGCTTTTCTCGCTGCCCGACCGCGGACCGGCGCCGATGCCGCCGCCCGCCGCTCCGATCCCCGGTCCCCTGGTCGATGGCGGGGATGGTGGTGAGTCGACGCAGCCGGCGTCGCCGCCGGAGCTGCGGCCGGCGCCGCCGGAGCTGGCGGCCCGCCGGTTCGTAACTGACTACCTGGCCTGGGTCTACGGACGCGGCGGATCGCCGGCAACCCTGCGGGCCGCATCCCCGGAGCTGACGGCGCGGCTGCGCAACGATCAGTTGCGGATTCCGCCCGCGGCGCGAGCGCGCCGCCCCGAAATCGTCGGCATCGTCGGCCACCCGATCCGGGCCGAGTTCTTTTCCGTCACCGCCAGCATCGGCGACGGATCAGTCACTTACGCAATCGACCTAACCGTCGCTCGAGACCGCCGTGGGCGCTGGCGCGTAACCGACGTGGGAGCTGAGTAGAGGATGCGCCGCCGGGTTCTCGTAGTGGTCGGCGTCGGGGTTGTCGTCGCGGTCCTGGCGGCTCTCGCCGGCTCGCTCATGGCGGTGTTCGGAGCGTCGTTCCAATGCGCCAAGGGCGGCGGCGGGCTGCTGGCGGGCGGCGGTGGCTCCGGCGTACCGCCAACTCGAACGGCGCTCGCGGAGATCCCCCCGGCCCGCCTACCGCTGTACCGGAAAGCCGGTGCCCGGTACGGCGTCGAATGGCCGTTCCTGGCGGCGGTCGGAACGCAGGAGTGCAGCACCGGGACGTGCGCCCACGTCTACCCGTCCGGCTGCGGCGGCCCGATGCAGATTGCGATTGAACGCGAAAGTGCTTGCAGTCCCGGTTCCGGTCCGACGATTTGGGAGCGGTACGGAGTCGACGCGGACGGCGACGGGCAGGCGAATCCGTTTGACCTCGCCGACGCGATTTTCACGGCGGCGCGGATGCTCCGGCCGGTGTTCGGGCTGGCCGGCGATTCGTATGCCGACTACCACGCGGCAGCCTGCAACTACTACGGCGCCTGTGCCGATGCGTCGGCGGCGTACGCCGCCGAAGTTATGGCGCGGGCCGTCCGGTACGGATTTCAGGGCGCCGGGACTCCGGCTCCCGCAGACGAGGAATCCGCGGCGGCGACGGCCAACGGGGGGAGCTGCGGCGGGTCGAGCGCGGCGCTGCCGAGCGGCAGCGGGCCGATGGGTCCGGTCCACAAAGCCACCGCGCCGCGGGAGCTGGCGCCGCTGCCGCCGCCGCCCGCGGCGGCGCCGGGGATGGAATGCGACGCGCGGATAATTCCCGACGTCGTTTACCTGGCTCGACGGTTCGGGCTGCTGGTAACGGCTTGCTTTGGCATTCACGCGCCGGACGGCGAGCATCCACTAGGCGCCGCGATCGACGCCGTGCCGCAGGACGGCAATTGGAACCGGACGATGCGCACGGCCCTGGCGATTGGGTGGCGACCATCCTGCGCCGCGTCGGGGGTGGCGCCCGAATGTGCCCGACCACCGTTCCGGTTCATCGGCTACAACGGGTATCCCGACCACGGCGACCCGGCGCATTGCTTTCCCTGCGGCGGCGGCGCCCACCTTCATATCTCCTGGCTGACCTCTGCGTCACTCGGCGAGCCTGAAAACCGGCCGCGGTATCAGTACGAACCGGCCGCCTGGATCGAAGTATTCGCCACCAATGGCGAGGGTGGTGAAGCCAGCGGAGAACGCGGTGGGCGGGCCGGCGGCGCTAGCTCGAACAAGGACAGCGGCGGCAAGTGACGACCGCAGCCGAACAGTTCGCATGGGGGTTCGCATGGGGGTTCGTTGGGGGGGTCGCGGGCACGGTGGTCGCCGGGGTCGATGCGGCCCACTCCGATGCGGATAGCGGCGCTGACGATTTGCCGACATCTAAGCCGTTCGAGGAGTTCGCGCTGTGAAGGGCGGGCGTGACGATCTCCGAATCATCATCGGCATTGCTGGCGTCGCCCTGGCGCTGTTCCTCGCTGACTCTCTCTCAAATCTCCTCGCTGCTGCGGCAACCTCTCAGGTCGATCCCGCTCTCATCGCTACCGCTGCGTTGACGGTCTGCCTGAGCATGTGCGCGCTCGCTCTCCTGCGCGTCCGTTGCACTCGAACCACCCTCCGGCACCGGATCGCCTTCGCCGCCGTACCGGCTGACGAATACGACCCGGACCCGGAGGCTGTCCTACGTTTCGCGGCTCAGCTCTCCCGCTTGGACCGCCGTGTCCGCGGCTGGCTCGACCGGCCCGCGAGCGCCATTCGATTTCGGCTCGAATCAGACGCTGACGGCCGCCTGGTCTATCTGATCGAAGGGCCGGAACGGTTCCGCGAGCTGCTGCGCAGCGCCATCGGCTCATTCGATGGGGTCGAGCTGCGGGACGCGGATTCGGTGCGGTCGACGGAGCCGGCAGCCGCGACGGACGCGGAGGCGGACCCCGTTGTCCTGCGAGCGGAGCTGGTCCTGGCGCGGCCGAGCGTCGAACCGCTCGCTGCGGTCACGCTCGACCCCGACCCGCTACAGGCTGTTGCCGCGGCGATGGCCGCCGTGCAGCCGGAGCGGGGAGACCACGCGGCGGTCTGCATCGACCTGATGCCGGCGGCGACCCTTCGACGTGCGCGACTCCGCCGCCGGCTCGAACGGGAAGGGCGGCAGCATCATTGGAGGCGGGCGACCTGGGCGCAACTGCTCGGCCGAGACAGTCGGCGGGATCGCAGCGAGCCGGTCGAGCTGGCGGAGCGCCGCGCCGAGACTCGGGCATTCGATAGCAAGCTCAACGAGGGCGCACCCCTGTTCGAGGCACAGGTACTAGTCCGAGTTGAAGCCGGAGACCGACCGCGAGCAAAGGCGACGCTGCGCGGGCTGCTGGCGAGTTTCGAGCCGCTTGCATCGGATCGAAATTGGCTGCGGGTCTCGGGCTTGCCGATCCCCGGCGTGGGGTTTCTAGGCTCGGACCTCCCCGGCCGGCGGGGCGGCTTTGAGCGGCGTTTCTGCTCGGGCCGATTTCGCCCCGCTCGGCGGGGGATCGTGTCGGCGCGCGAGCTGGCCGGCTGGCTCAAGCCACCGTCCTGTCGCTGCCTCTCGGAAAACGTCCTGCGGTCGGGCGCCCTGGTCGCCCCGCCGCCGCCGCTGCCGACCTTCGACGGGGAGCCGGAGCTGATCCCGGTTGGCCGAGTGTCGACCGAGGACGGCGACCGCGTTGTCGGCGTCGCCACCGCGGACACGTTCTTTAGCTACATCGTTGGCCGCAGCCGCTACGGCAAGACCGAGCTAGCCGTCGCGCAGTTCCTTCACCTTGTGCGGTCCGGCGAAGGGGGCATGTTCATCGACCCCCACGCCGACGCGCTCGCCCGGATCAAGCCGTACCTGACTGACGAGGGAATCCGCGGGCGGGTTGTGGAAATCAACCTCTCGGACGCCGCCGCAGCCGATCAGCGGCAACCCGGCTGGAACGTGCTGGGAGTCGCGGACGGCGCCGGGGTCGAGGCGGTGGTCGACGCCTTCGCCTCAGCGATGCAATGGGACGAGCGGAACAGCCGCGCGCTCAACCTGACGACTCAGGCGGCGCAGGCGTTGGCGGCGATTGCGGCGGTCTTGCCGGCGGAGCTGGCGCCAACGATCTTCCAACTTCCGACGCTGTTGTCGGACGAGGATTGGCGACGGGCGGCGCTGCCCTACCTCCCGCGACCCGCGCAGCGCTTTTGGACTGAGCGATTCCCGAAGCTGTCGAGCGAGGCGATTACGCCGGTCACCAACCTTGTTGATCGGCTCCGGTCCTCGCCGTCGTCGGTCGCGTTGCTCGGCCAGAGCCGCAGCACCTTCGACCTGCGCGCCGTGATGGATCGCCGCCTGATCGTTTTGTTCTCCCCTGGCGCCGGAGGCATCCGGGCGCGGACCTCCGCCAATCTCATGTTCTTCTCGCTGCTGCGCGCGGCCAAGAGCCGCGCCGACCTCGCCGTCGCGCGCCGGTCTCTGTTCTGGGTCTACGGCGACGAGGCGCAGACCTACGACGGCGGGACGGCCGGCAACGTCGCCGGTCTGATCGAGCAGGCGGCCAAGTACGGGCTGCGGCTGGCGCTTGCCAATCAGAACCCGGAGCGGTTGTCCGCGGAGACCTTCAACGCGATTTCCACGAACGCTTCGCATACGTGGGCAACGGCGCTCAACTCTCGCGGCGCCGCGGTGATTGCGAAAGAGTGGGGCGGGCGTCCTGATCCCGCCGCCCTAACCAACCTGCCGCGGTTCCGGTTCCTGACTCAGGTAACGCACCGCGGCGAAAGCAGCAAACCGTTCGCGGTCGAAGGGTTGCAGGCCGAGGCACTTTTGGGAGCTGGCAACCCTGAGCGGGTCGCGGACCTAGACGCCGCGATTGAAACCAACGCCGGCCGGCGGTCGCCGGCCGAGGTTGCCGCGGAGCTGGACACGCTCGACGACCGGATACTTGCCGCGCTCGAGAACGGGGCTGGCGGCGACCGCGACGACGATGCGCCGCCGTCCTCGCGCGGCGCGTTTCGGATCAGCGCCGCCGGGGGGTCCGCATGAGTTCCGACCGGGGGCTACCGACTGCGACCGTCGAAATCGTCACTAGCGTTGCCGCCCACCGGACGCTGACGACGGCGCAACTGCACACGATTCACATGCCGGGGCGGTCCCGGCGATGGACTCAGCGTGTCCTCCAACGCATCGCCCGCGCCGGCCTGCTGGCTCATGTGGGGATGCCGGACTATCCGGGTTGGCTTTGGTTCGTCACGGAGGCCGGGGCGCAGCTCGCGCAGGACGCCGGCGCCTTGGACGATCCCCCAAAGCTGCTGACGCCGGCACAGGCGGCGGGGCAGCTTCACCGCCATACCCTTGCCGTGTCCGACGCCGCAGTCTGTTGGCTGGCGGCGGCGCGCGAGCGCGGGGACGAGTTCGGGCCGCTGTCCTGGCGGCATGAGGTTTCGCTACCTCTCACGCAGGGACGGGGACGCCGCCGCCAACGGCTCGTTGCGGACGCGGTTTTGTCCTACGTCCTGGCGGCCGATGGCGGCGACCTGTCGCTTGCGCTCCGTTTTGTCGAGCTGGACCGCGCAACGCTCAGCGTCGACCGGCTCGCTGCCGAGCTGGCCCGGTACGCGGACCTGTTCGGCGCCGAGGGCAAAGGCGAGCCGGCCTGGCGACGGCTTGGGCCGGTGTTCCCGCCGGTTCATTGCATCCTGACCGGCGCCCCGCGGCCGGTTCTCGAACGGCGGCGCCTGGCGACGCTGGCGCTCTTGCAGAACGATCCCCGACTAGCCCGCGCCGCCGACGACGTAACGGTCTCCGTTTGCCTCTTGGAGGACTTGCAGAGACAGGGACCGTTCGCCCCGGTGTTCGAGCAGGCGCACGGCGGCAATGGTCCGGTTAGCTGGCTGGGCGGAGACTGAGCGATGGGCGACCCGGCCGGATATGGCCCGGACGATTTCTTGACGGTCGCGGACGCGGCGGGCGAGGCTAAGCGCTCAATTCGGACGATCCGCCGCGCGTACCGGCGGGGAGTGTTGACCGCGCACCGGGACGGAAACGGCCGCTCCGTTCGGATTTGCTATCGAGACCTCCGGCGGTGGATGATGGCCGAGCCGGCGGCGCAGCCGGAGACCGACACCGGGGCGCCACCGCCGCGGCGGGGTAGGCGACGGCGACGGCGTAGCGAGAACGTCCGGCTACTCGAAGCGGCGAGGAACGAAAGCGCCACGAGTTCGACCCCCGCGGCGCCGAGTGACCGGATCAGGCCGGGATCAGCTCGCGGTCAGGCTTCGCGGCGGCTCCCTTTCTCCGGTTCCGCCGACGCCGCGCCTGCTCCCGCTGGGGCGATGGCTGGCTCGGCGCGGTGAACGGGTGGGCTTCGACGTGCGCCCTGGCGTTCCGGGTCTCCTCTTGAAGGTCGATTGGCGGGAGGCCGAGATAGCGGGCGATGATGTGGCTGTAGTACCGCTGCAAGGTCGAAACATCGTGCCCGGACCATTGCGCCAACGGGTGAAGGTTCATGCCGTGGGGACCAATCACCAAAGTTGAGTGCATCGCCATCGAAATAGCGGTGTGGCGGCAGTCGTAAAACACCATCTTGTCGATGCCTGCGGGGGCGTCGGGCGCCTGCGCCGCCACCGTGCGAGCTGGGCGCCACACGCGGGCGGTCCACCGCAAGTAGTAGTTGTCGCACCAAGCGAGCGGTTCCGGCTCGCCGCCGTCCTCCGGGTAAATCCATTCGGGACCGTCCGGGCCGATCACTTGAAAGATCAGCGCGTTCCCCGGCTGCGGACCGTACATTTCGTCAACGGCATCCATGTAAGCCTTGATCCGGTCATAAGCGTTCGGCAGGACAAGGGCGACGTGGGCGCCGGTCTTGAGACCCGGCGCCGCGTCCTCATCGGCGCCAAAGTCGGCCGCGCGCTGCAACTCGACCGACTGCGGATAGAGGTTTTCCCGCCGTGCCGTCTTGATCCATTCGGACGGCCGCGACGCGACCGTGTAGCTCATGGCGGCGACCAGCGCGGCATCGCGGAGAACGAGCAGATCATTTCGAGCCGGTCGCTTTTCGACTGCCTCAATGATCCGCTCGACGCCGATTGCATCGGCCGCGTAGGCGAGGCGGCTTCGTTTCAGCTTGGGAGGCTTGACGATCCCCGACACGTCCACACGCAGGACGTTCGGGTGACGGCTCCGCAGCCACCGCAAGAGAGCGCGAACGAACTTGAGGATTTCGTGGCGGATCGTCACCTTGATCCCCTCCGCTACAAGTTCATCCTGAAAGCGGACGAGGAGGGCGGGATCGTCGCTGATCCGCCCCAACCGGGTCCGGGCAAGGGGGCGGTGCGAGATATGCCGATCCCACAGGCTCACCATTTGGTGGGAGTAGCCCGCGCTCACTTCCTTCCCGCGAATCTTGATCCACTCCTCTTGCAGCAGCGTTTCCAGAGTCTTGTTTGCCGCGGGATCGGTCCGCGGCACGGAGCCATCGACCTTGACCGCATCGTGAGCGCCCGCGAGAAACGCCGTCGCGGCGGTCAACGCCTGGTCAAGCCCGCCGTGCTTCTTCCCCGAAAACGATTTGCTCGGCTGTCGCTCTACCCCGTCGCTGTCCTCCTGCCTCCACCGAATGCGATAGCCGGTGAACATGCCGGTGTCCGTCCGCACCATGCCGGAAATGCCATCGGCCAGTTCATTTCCTTTGTGGTCGGCGCCGACCTCTCGATACTTCGCCATCCGAACCCACCTCCGTTTCGTGTTCCAACTTCTGTTCCAACTGACGAACGGGGGGTCGCGCCTGTCCCACTTCTTTTGGCTCTGCGGCTGCGGTAGAGGCCGAAGCGAGCCGGGGCAATCCCTTAAAGGGACTATCTCTTAGGAGGGAGTCGCTCTATCCAGCTGAGCTATCGGGGCCGCATTTGCTAAAGGGTAGAGGCCGAGCGCGGGATCGGGCCGGACTCGGGCAGCGTGAGCGTTCGGCAGGGAGGATCAGCCGTCGCGGGTCTCAGGGCGACCGAGGCCCGGAGTCGGCGGAGGTGGGGTTCCGGCGCCCGCCTCGGCAAAGATCAGGTTCTTCTTCGGCAACAGAATGAAGACGCTGGCGGCAATCGAGCCGACGAACGCAACAAGAACCGTGATTGCCAGCCCTCGGGGGCTCGGGTTTTGAAATGCCTGCTGTCGAGGAACGATGCCGCAAGAGACGAAGCTGCCAAGAGGACGCCGGTGCGCGTGCGCAGCTCTTCGAGTAGGCCCTCCTGCTTGTCGAGACCGCGAAGCGCAGCCTCGTAAGCCAGTTTCTCGAACTCCCCTGCCATCCGTATTCAAGCTAGCCGCGCTATCGGCGGAATCTTGTTGTCGTCGGTATGCCATTGGGCGCGGGACGCTCTCGCTGCCCAAATCGACTCCAATCGTGAGCAATCGAAGCGAATCCAGAAGAATGCACAGCACGATGCAGTCCGCTTGGCGGAGGCAAAGCTCCGACCCCTTCGTGTCGCTTAGGAGGGAGCCAGGAGAAAGTCGCTCTATCCAGTCGAGCTATCGGGGCGAGATGGCTCAATCGTAGAGCTAATTGCGCTCTCTGCTCGCCAGCTCGGCGTGGATTCAGTTGCCTCGACGACCGCCCCTCAAAGCAGCGGCACTGGGCGCCAGTGCTCCTTCGCTCGCCGACCAACCAAATGACGCCGATGTGGGTGGGTCGCTACTGTCCACTGCGCCAATGTGGTTGATCAGGGTCGCGTCTTTTCCACTAGGCCAACATGGGAACGTTTGGTACTGTGTAATTCCTACATTAGTACTAATTCGGTTTCATACTGTTAAGCATCGGCAAAGGACTTCGTAGGCGCTTGCGCGGAGTCCTCTCAGGGAGAGACTAGGGCTGCTGGCCATTCGTTTGGCCGCTTCATCTGACACTTCCTGGGATTGCGGCTTGGGGAGGTCAAGCAATCCATTAGACAGGGAGGCGTATCACCGATGCTGAGAATTATCCGCAGGAATCTCAACGTGCCTACCGCGGTTGCGGTTGTGGCGCTCGTCTTTGCAATGACCGGCGGTGCTTTTGCCGCTAAGGACTACGCTACGGGTTCAAAGCAAAGCAGCGGAAAGCGTGGCCCCAAGGGTCCGAAGGGGAAGCCGGGGCCGCGGGGACCTCAGGGTCTGAAGGGGGACACCGGTCCGAAGGGCGACAAGGGCGACAGCGGGCCGCAGGGGCCCAAGGGCGACACCGGCGATCCGTGGACGGCCGGCGGCTTCTTGCCCAGCGGTAAGTCTCTAGGCGGCACTTGGGTTGCTGGCGTCGGGCCCGAAATACTTCCCGGCAAAGGCGCGGCTGCTGCCTCGATCTCTTTCGGAATTCCACTTACGGCGCCGCCGACGATCGTAATCGTCAAAAAAGGCCAAGAAGGCACCGAACACGCTGCGGAATGCCCCGGCAGCTTGGCAGTACCGCTGGCGGCGAAAGGCAACCTCTGTCTCTACACGGCTCAGGAAACTGGCTTGGAACTCCAATCAGCCATTCCGGCTCCGGTTGGGGCGATTCTCAGCTACCTGGGCACCCCAGGTACCGGCGACGCCGGCACCTGGGCAGTTACCGCGCCCTAGTTCCGTTGGCCTGGATCGCACGGCCGGCTTCGGCCGGCCGTGCGACTTGGTCCGTGCTTCGACATCCGGCCAAAGTGGAGCACTCGGTCAAAGAGCTGCCTGTTAACTTAGATAAACGCCTTGGTATGCAATTGCGATTAGCAGGGGGTCGTCCAATGCGGCAGGGGACAGTGCTTTTACTTGCGGTAACGCTGCTTACAGCCGTGCTCGCTTCGCCCTCTAGGGCCAGCTTGGGTTACCAACTCGATTCGTCCCACCCTTCCCGCGCTCTTCCCGGCCCCCCAAAGGGCCTCGCGGTCGACCAGGCGACTGAAGACATCTACGTCGCCGTGACTAGCACCAATCCAAACACGGGAGCTTTTGGCGAGGTCGATCGTTTTAACAGCGATCTCACTGCCGATGGGGTCTTCGCTAGTGGAGGTGGCTACTACACGGGTGTCGCTCTCGATCCGATTGGGGGCTTCTTCGGAGCGCAGATGGAAATTAGAGGCACCCTAATCGGCAATGTCGGTACGCCGAGAATGGATCACTTCACCTCGGCCGGTATGTTTACCGGTTCGTTCCCGGTGGCATACAGCAACTCTTTCCCACCTATCACCACCGATTCGGTCGGTCACATCTATTTCCCCAATGTGAATACACACTCGGTTCAGGTATTCAACTCTGCCGGAGCCCTGCTCGAAGAAATCACCTGCAGCGGCTGCCCGGGCGGTAGCTTTGGCAAGCCGGGCAGCGTTGCACTAACTTCGACAAACGAACTTTATGTGGCCGACACGAATCCGGACCGCGTCGTGAAGCTGACGTCCTCGGGGGGTGCGTACTTATTTTCCTCGCTACTGCAAAGCGGGCGCGGGGCGGGCGCGGTTGCAGTCGATCCCTCTACCGGTGACGTGCTGGTCGGCGATATGCCAGGTGGTGACAACTACCACATCGTTGCTTATAACTCTTCCGGGGCCCAATTCGACGATTTCGGCGCCGGGCTCTTTACCAACGCGTCATCGGGAGGGTATGGGGCGCTCTCTGCCTACCAGATTGCCGTGAACGGAACCACGCACAAACTCTATGTCGGTGAGTTCAGCAAATTCTATGTCTTCGAAAAGACAACGGCAAGTCCCCCGAGCGCCGTCGCTGAACCGGCTACTAACGTCGGCCAGCTCTCCGCGACGCTGAAAGCCGCAGTCAACGCAAAAGGACACGCGGCGCTCGAGTGCGACTTCGAATACACCGACGAGGCCGACTTTCAGGCCAATGTCTTTTCCAACGCGACTAGCCTGCCGTGCCCCAAAAATCCTGACGGTATGGCCAACACACCCCTCAGTGTCAACGTTTCGGGGTTGACACCCAGTGCTGCCTACCGTTTTCGAGTCACGGCGACAAGCAATGCCGGCACCACCAGCAGTAACAACCAGACCTTCGAAACGCTGCCGGCCGTCCCGCCGACTGTTTCGACAGGGTTGGCGCAGAGCGTGGGCGAAGCTGGAGCCCAACTAACGGGAGTGGTGAATCCTCACGGCGGGGCGGCCTCAGATTGCCATTTCGAGTTTGGCACGAGCGTCTCCTACGGCGCCAACTTTTCCTGCCCGGCCTTGCCAGGGCCGTCAACCACCAATGTGGCAGAGGTCAAAAGCGTTTCGGGGCTGAAACCCAGCACGACTTATCATTACCGATTGGTGGTCATCACTAACGCTGGCACCGGGGCTGGCGACGATGTCGAATTCACGACAGCTGACCCGCCCGTAGAACCGCCGCCGGACCCCGACCCGGCGACCCCATCCGCGCCGAGTGTGCCTCCAGTGACGACCACCCCGCCGCCGGTTACGGTATCCACACCGAAATGTAAAAAGGGCTTTAGGCGCCAGCGAATCAATGGCCAGGCCCGCTGCGTGAAGGTATGTGGGAAAGGCTTTCGCCAGGTACATGTTCGTGCCAAGGTGAAGTGCGTCAAGAGAAGGCACTCGAATCGGCACCAGCGCAGCCGCGCCGGACGCTAGGTCTGCATAGCATTGGGTGTATGGAGGCCGATGCTGTCGAGATCCGGGTGGTCGGTTGCCTGCTGGAGAAGCAGCGGACGACGCCGGACGCTTACCCGTTGTCGCTTAACGCGCTGCGCCTCGCCTGTAATCAGGCGACCAACCGCGATCCGGTCGTCGACTACGACGAGTCGACCGTGGTCGAGGCGCTGCGCCGGCTCGCGCTGCGCAACTGGACGCGATTGGCGAGCAGCGCCGGAAGTCGCGCCCGCAAGTATCGCCATCTGCTCGATGATGCTCTGGACGCCGACGGCGCCGAGCTCTCGCTGCTTGCAGTGCTGATGCTGCGCGGTGTTCAAACGCCGGGCGAGCTGAAGCAGCGGGCCGAGCGCCTTCACAGCTTCAGTGATCTCGCCGCCGTCCAGGACACGTTGGACAAACTGGTCGAGCGCGGTTACGTCGAACGCCTGGCACGCCGCCCCGGCCAGAAGGAGGAGCGCTTCCTACAGCTGCTCGGCGATGGCAAGTCGGTGGCAGCCAAGGAGCCGGCCACCGAGGCGACGGTCGCGCCCGAGGACTCTCCTCCCCCGGAGGACCGGCTCGAGCGCCTCGAGCGGGAGCTGGCTGATTTGCGCGGGCAGGTCCGTGAGCTGCGCGACGCCTTGGGCGGCTAGGCCGATTCAGGCGTAGAGGCTCTCGCTGGCCAGTACCTGGGCGCGGCGGCTCCAGAGCTTGACCTGCATAAAGATGTCGTCGCCGTAGCCCTTCATGGCATCGAGGGCGATCAGGGTGAAACGTTCGTCGGAGACGACTTCCTGATCGACCGTCTCCAGCTCGAGCTCGGCGGTGGCGGCGACGGCCCCGCGGACGAGGGGGCGACCCCAGACGAGAGTGACTGCGCCGGCGCGACCGTTCTCACCTCGCCATTGCCCGATCACGTCGTCGTTGAGGTCGATCTGCCAGCCGGGGTTGTCCTCGGCAAGGACGTCAGTGAAATCGGCGGTCGCCCGGAACTTGTCCGGCTCGCCCCCCTCCGGAAGCTCGTAGGAGACGTGGCCGAACAGCTCGAGCGTGCCCTCTGGCCCCTCGGCTCGCGCCGTAGCCGGCACCCAGACGCGGCCACCCCAGGCGCGCTCCGGGAACCAGTCGACCTGCTCGGGGACCTCGATCCCCTCTGGCAGGTCGTCGACCTTCGCGCAGGCGGCGCGAAACTCGCTGACGAGGCGCTCGGCGAAGCGCCCGTGTGGGATCCCCTCCTGGGTCGAGTCGGCGATGAATTGCGGGATCGGCCTTGGGTTCGGTGGCATCAGATGCAGTCTCTTAGATCGGCGGCGGCTCGCTCCGGCGGGTAGATGTTGATGTCGACGCCGGTTCCCAGCTCGAAGCCTGCCTTGATCGTCAGACGGGGTGCGAGGTCGACATGCCAGTGGAATTGCGCGGCGCCGCGGGGCGCCGTCGAAACCCAGAGGTTGAGCTCGGGCGGGCCGTCGAAACGCTTGGCGAGCAGCTGCATCGCCGTGCGGATCATCGCCGCGCCCCCGCCGTCCTCCTCAAAGCGGGCCGCCTCGCGCCGCGGCACGATCCGCAACTCGTAGGGGGAGCGCGATGCCCAAGGGCAGATCAGCGCTGCCTCGTCGTCGATCGCTACCAATCGCTCGTGCCTCCTCACCTCCTCCACCAAGACGTCGCTCAGCAGACCGCCGCCGGCAGTGCGTTCGCTGTAGGCGCCGGCCCGCTCCCGCTCTCGCGCCACAGCCGCTGGGACGAAGGGGAGCGCGTAGAGCTGGGCATGAGTGTGGGGGAGAGAGGCCCCCGCCCCGGGGCCCTCGTTGACGACGAGCTGCACGTAAGCGGCGTCGGAGTTGGCCCGCATTCGCTCGCGCCAGGTCGCGATTGCGCCGAGGAAACGCTCCTCGCTCAGCTCTGCCATTGTCGTCGCGTGCTCGGGCGCGTTGATGATTACCTCATGGCCACCGATCGCCGGCCGTGAGGCAAAGAGGTCAGGCTCGCCCGCGCGCCGCGACTCCAGCAACGGGTCGCCGCTGCTGGCGAAGGCCCCGGCCTCACCGCTCGTCCCTCTCTCCCGTGGTTCCTTAGTTACGTCATTCGCGCTTAAAGAACCAGGCGCTGGGTCGGCGAGCGCCGGGTAGAGGTTCGGCACGACGCGGCTGCTCCAGCCCGGCGTGTCTGCCTCGCCGCCTCCCGGCCGCACGGCGTAGACCTCGGGCGGCGTCTTCTCCTCGCGTCCCTCACAGAACGGGCACCCCTCGGCGCCCTTTTCGTCCTTGGCCGCACGGCCGAATCCATGTGGACGGTCGGCGCGACCGGGTGCGAGAATCGTCCGCAGCCCAGTGAGCTGGTCGATGCGTATCTCTGGCGCGCTCAGGAGTCCGAGGGGGGCGTCAGGAAGGGTTTGAGCATATCCATCGGCAGCGGGAAGACGACCGTCGTGTTTTGGTTGCTGCCGATTTCGAGCAGCGTCTGCAGGTAGCGCAGCTGCAACGAAGCGGGGTTGGTGCTGATGATGTCGGCCGCGTCGGTGAGCTTCTGGGCCGCCTGGAACTCGCCCTCGGAGTTGATGATCTTGGCCCGCCGCTCGCGCTCGGCCTCGGCCTGGCGGGCGATCGCCCGCTGCATCTGCTCGGGGATCTCGACGTCCTTGATCTCGACCGCGGTCACCTTTACGCCCCAGGGCTCGGTCGACTCGTCGATGATCGTTTGCAGCTCCTCATTGAGTCGCTCGCGCTCTGACAGCAACTGGTCGAACTCGGCCTTACCAAGTACCGAGCGCAGCGCCGTCTGCGAAATCTGCGAGGTGGCGAGCAAATAGTTTTCGACCTCGACGATCGCTTTGCGCGAGTCGACCACGCGGAAGTAGGCGACCGCGTTGACGCCGGCGGGGACGTTGTCGCGGGTGATCACCTCTTGCGGCGGGATGTTGAGGGTCACCGTGCGCAGGTCGACCTTGACCATGCGGTCGATCATCGGGATCAACAGAATCAGCCCGGGTCCCTTTTGGGCGATCAGCCGGCCGAGCCGAAAGATCACCCCGCGCTCGTACTCGCGCAGGACCCGCACCGAGGAGCCGAGCACGATCGCCACGAAGATCACCACCACGGCCAAGACCACAAGTGCTGCCATCAGGCTGCTCCTTCTTCGGGTCGGACTAAGAGCGTCAGTCCTTCGACTGCCTCAATAGTGACTCTATCCCCCGGTCGCAGTGGCGCTCCGTCGCCGGCCCGGCGGGCCCGCCAGATCGCTCCCCCAATTGCCACCTGTCCGTCTGGTTCGGGTGGGGTGCGGACCTCAGCGCTGGCGCCGATCAGCTCCTCCGGCCCGCCGCGGACCGGCTGGTCTCGGTGGGCCTCCAGAACTTTGCGAGTGACGAAATAGAAGCTGGCGATCGAGAGCACGCCGAGGGTGATTAGCGCCGGGCCCGCCCAGTCGCTGGCGCTGGAATCCGCGTCGGCGGTGAGGGCGAGGACTCCGCCGGCGATCAGACCAGCCGCGCCGAGTGCCGCCAGCACCCCGCCAGTGGAGAGCAACAACTCCGCCAGCAGCAGCCCCACTCCGATCAGCGCAACAGCGACGAATAGATCCATAGAGCGATTATGCGCCTTCGCCGTGACTGCCGAGTGCATAGCGCTCGATGTCCGCCTTCAGCTCAGCCGCGTCGTCGTACGGTCCTTGCTTGAGGTAGACGAGTTCCCCGTGGCGGTTGTAGAAGGCGGTATCGGGGAGGCCAAGCGACGCCCCGATCGCTTCGCCGATGTCTTTGTCGGGGTCGGTGTAGCTGGGGTAGGGCACCGGCGCCTCTTCGAGGAAGGTGCTCGCAGCGTCGTCAGAGTCCTCCGTGTCGACCCCAAGGAAGGCAACCCTTTTGCCGTAGTCGGCTGCGGCCTGCTGGAAGTGGGGGAACTCGAAGCGACAGGGCCCGCACCAGGAAGCCCAGACGTTGACCACCGCGGGGTATCCGCGCAGCGCCGCGAGTCGGCTTTCGTAGGCGTTCTTGCCGCCGCCCAAAAGTTCGTCCGCCTGTTGGTGCAACGCGGCAAGGGCCGGTGGTGATCCGGCCAACGCCCTGGTGTAGTCAGGGTGCTGACCGCCGTAGTCACCGCTTTGCGATGACCCGCAGCCGGTGATCACTAGCACGGTTACGACGAGCGTAAGTACGCACATACGAGCTTTGGATTCATTCATCTGGGTTCCTTGTTTACAATAGGCGGGTCCGGTTCGCCGTATGCGAGCCGCTCGAGTGCGCTGGGGGGAAGGAAGAGCCAACCTCCCGGCATCCTCGTCTAAGTCTCCGGCAGCACGCGTTGCGTCGTTGCGGGAACGAAAGCACAAGCCTTTATGGCCAAGACCAGCGAAGTTGCCGCGCGAGCGGCAGTTCCTTCAGGCGCCGACATTGAGCGGGCGGCGACGTTTGCCCGCGAGCCGCTGCTGCTCGACGGCGAGGGCCCCGAGGCACTCGCCCCTGGAACTGCCCGCCGCCGCGCTCTCGACGCTGCGCTGAAGGAGCTCGACGAAGGCCGGGAGGAGCCCTCGATCCAGTGGCGCCGCGACTTCTCGCTGTTGCTCGGGCTCGAGCGGTTGTTGGCCGACGAACCACCGAAGTTGCGTGACGGAGCCGAACTCAATCCGCACCAGGTCGACGCGCTCTCGGGCACCCTGACCGAGCTGATGTCCGAGCAGCAGACGGCGGCCGAAAACGGCGCTGAGCCCACCGTCGCCGAGCTTGCCGAGTCCAGCAGCAATGGCGAGACGGTAGATGAAGAGGGTGAGGATGACGAGGAGGAGGACGACGAGCCGGAGGAGCTTGCGCCCGACGAGGAGCCGCAGGACTGGGAGGAAGAGCCGGTCGAGGACGATGAGGAGGAGGCTGTCGCCGAGGCCGCCGATGACCCTGGCGCCGCTCGGCGCTTCTGGTTCGAGCACGCCACCGGCGCTGGCAAGACGGTCGCCGCAGTCGGCTTCATCGACGCCACCCGCACCGGCGGAGTCCTGATCCTCACCCACCGTCGCAACCTGGTCGACCAGTTCATCGGCGAGATCTCCGACCGCGGTTATAAGGAGCGCTTACGACCACCGCTGCTCGGCGACCGCGACGATCCCGATGGCCCGGTCACGGTTGAGACCTACCAGTGGTTCGTCCGCAACCACAAGAAAGTCTCTGACGCGTACTCGATTGTGATCTGCGACGAGGCGCACACCGCGCTGGGCGAGAAAACCAGCGCCTGCATCCGCGCCTGGACCGGCCCGGTCTTCATCGGCATGACCGCGACCGGGGCGCTTATTGCCCGCCACGTCGCCGACCTCTTCCCGACCCAGACCTCGCGCTTCGACCTTGCTCAGGCGGCCCGCCGCGGGGTGATCGCGCCGCTGCGCTGCATGCGCATCCCGCCCGGGCCGGGGGTGCGGACGATCGCCAAGGTGCCGCTGCGCAAAGGCGAGGTCGACCAGGACTTCGACCAGGAGGAGCTGGCCGCGCTGCTCGACCAGGAGCCCTTCAACGTCGCGATCGCAGACCTCTACAAGACCCGCTTTTCGAAGACGCCCGGCGTCCTTTACACCGCCGGTGTCCAGCACGCGAAGAACGTCGCCAAGGCGCTGCAGAAAGCGGGCATCGTCGCCCGCGCCGTCTCCGGCGAGACGCCGAAGCGCGAATTGGCCGAGATCCTCGCCGGCTTCGAGCGCGGCGAGGTCGATGTGCTCTGCAACGCGATGCTGCTCGCCGAGGGTTGGAACTCGCCGCGGGCGACGATCTGCATGCACCTCGCCCCAACCGCCTCGCGGCGTATTTATCAGCAGCGGGTCGGCCGCGTCACCCGTCGCGCGCCGGGCAAGGAGGCGGGCCTCGTAATCGACTTCGTCCACCCGGCGACGACCCACGACGAGACGATCGTCACCCTGCACAGCTTGCTCGACCGCGACGTTTACCGCGGTGGTGCGATCGTCGTCGGCCCGGTGCGTCGCGGCCGCGGCCGCCGCGTACGGGTCGAGCGGCGGATCGTCCCCGTCTCGGAGGATTCCGAAAAACGCACCCAGGTGCTTGAACGCGAGCTCTGGCGGATTGCGGTCGAGAACCTCGACTATCCCGAGCAGCACGCTTGGGCTGCTCTTGCCGGGGCGCGGGTCACCCCCCAGAACTGGCGCCGCGCTCGCTCGATGCTGCAGAACGATCGCACCAAGGAGCTGCGCCGGCGCTTCCTGCTTACTTGTGTGCAGCGCAACCGCAACTCGCAGCTGCAGCTGAAAGCGTTGGCCGAGATTGCCGACCTGCGCGATGCCGATGCCTTCGATGACGCGATCGACATCGTCGGCACTTGGAGCCGCGAGGACAAGCGGGCCGGGACGAAAACTTTGCTGCAGGCGCTGGTCGACAAACGGATCGGCCGCCGCGATCAGGCCCAAGCGTGGGTTTGGCGACTAGCGTCCTACACCCCTGAGCTGCACGAAGAGTACGCCGTACAGCGCTGGCCAGAGACGAAGCGGCTGCTCGGCCTGTTGGTCAATTCTTCGGGCCGCGCCCACGGGCGCAACGCCCGCCGCCTCGTCCACGCGGCGCGCAAACAGGACCGCCGCTTGGCGGTGGCGCTGCTCGCCGGCGCGGTCTCGCACACGCCCGAAGGCGAGGAGGTGCTGCGCGGGGCGCGGATGCGGATGGCTCGCAAACCTTCGGCGACCGCGCGTGAACTGCTGCGCAACTTCCCCAAAGGCGGTAAACGTCGTCGCAAGCGCAAAAAGGGCAAAGGTGGCGCTCAGGCGGGCGATGGCGAGAACGGCGCGAAACCGCGGAAGCGTGCGCCCAGAGCGAGAAAAGCGAAGTCCGCGGGAAACGGCTCAGAGCCTGAGGTGGACCTCACCGGCGCCGAGGACGACCCGGTCGCCGCCAGTGGCGGCGACGACTAGGTCGCCCGAGTCTTCAATTCCGTCGGCGACGCCGCTGCCGCCGTTCCAGGAGATCTGACGACCCCTCAGTGCATCGCGCTCTCGCCATGCGGCCAGCGTCTTCTGTCGGTCGGCAGCGACCCAGCGGTCGAGGTGGCGGTTCAGGACTGCGGTGGCCTGGCGGGGAGTAGGGAGTCGCCTCGCCGAGTGCCCACCACCGCCTTCGGCGGTGGAATCTGGTGCCGCTTCGCGGCGGGAATCACCCTGCCGGGGCCGCTTCGCGAGGCATCGTCGAGGCGACTCCCGACTCCCCTCGAGCACACCGAGAAGCGAAATCGCCGTGTCGCGGAGCTCGGGCGGAAACTCATTGGGAGCTATTGAGAGGTTGAGGCCGACTCCGATGACGGCCCAACCGTCCTGGGGCTTGGCCTCGATAAGGACTCCCGCTAGCTTGCGGCCGTCGATCCAGACGTCGTTTGGCCACTTGACCTGGCACTTGACGCTGGGATTCAGCTCTTCGGCCGTCGCGCAGACGGCGAGCGGGACGGACAGAGGTAGCAGCAGGTGGCGCTGGTCGAGCGGGCGGAGGATCGCCGAGTAGAGGAGGGCCTTGCCGGGCGGCGCAGTCCAGGTGCGGCCCTGGCGCCCCCGGCCGGCGGTCTGCTCGGCGGCGGTTACGACGGTGCCGCCGGGGGCTCCGGACTCGACCAATGCCCGCGCGCGGGCATTGGTCGAGTCCGTCATCTGAAAGTGCCGGTGTGGCGCCCCGAAGTTCACCTCCCGCATCATGGATCTTTGTATCCCCTATAAGGGACACAAAGATCCATCATTGGGCGGCATCGGCGAGAAGGGCGGCGATGAGGCCGTCGATGTTGTGGCGCTCGGCCTCGACCGCGACCTCTAGGCCGGCATCGCGTGCGGCCTCGGTGGTCACCGGGCCGATCGAGACGATGCGGGCGTTGGCGGGGAAGCGGTCGCCGAGTGCCTCGGTCAGGTTGCGCACCGTGGAGGAGGAGGTGAAGGTGACGTAGTCGGCGGCTTGTGCCGCCTCGACCGCTTCTGGTTCGGGCGCCTCGCGCACCGTCTCGTAGAGAGAGACGATGTCGACTTCGGCGCCGCGCTCGCGCAGCGCGTCGGGGAGGATGTCGCGCGCCTCGGCGGCGCGGGCGATGAGGACACGTTTGCCATCGACATCGACTCCCTCTAGCGCTTCGATCAGCGCCTCGGCAACGAAGCGCTCCGGGACTATGTCTGCCTTGATCCCGTGTTCGAGCAGCGCCCGCGCGGTGCCGGGACCGATCGCGGCGATTGTCGTCCCTGCTCGTGCCGAGCCGCCGGCGCCCGAACTTGTCTCCCCTACCTGCTGCTGTTTCGGAGCTGCGCCTAGCGCCCGAGCGTCGAGGCCGGCTTCGCTCATCGCGTCGAACAAGAGGCGCGCCCCGTTCGGGCTCGTCACGCAGACCAGCGCGTACTCACCTAGGTTGGCAACGGCCCGCCGCACCTCCTCGGTCTCGATCCGTGGCTCGATCCGGATTGCTGGCAGCTCGACCACCTCGGCGCCCAAGTCATGCAGTGTCGCGGCCAGCCCGCTCGCCTGCGCGCGGGCGCGGGTGACGACGATGCGGCGCCCGTACAGGGGTCGTCGCTCGAGCCAGGCGAGCGCTTCGCGTCGCTCGACTACCCCGCCGACAACGATCAACGCTGGGGCGCCGATCTCCTCGTGCTCGACCGCCTCGGCAAGGGTTCCCAGCGTCGCGACGACGGTGCGCTGTCCGTCCATCGCCCCGCGTTCCACCGCGGCGGCCGGCTCGTCAGCGTCGCGGCCTGCGGCGATCAGCGCCGCGGCGTTGTCGCCCAGTCGTTTGACGCCCATATAGAAGACGAGGGTGCCGGGGAAGCGCGCCAGCGCCTCCCAGTCCAGAGCCGTCTCTGGCTTCTCGGGATCCTCATGGCCGGTGACGAAGGCGACCGCGGAGGCGTCGTCGCGGTGGGTGACCGGGATCCCTGCGTAGGCGCTTGCCGCCACTCCGGCGGTGACACCGGGGACGACCTCGAACTCGATCCCAGCCTCGCGCAGCGCTTCTCCCTCCTCGCCTCCCCGGCCGAAGACGAACGGGTCACCGCCCTTCAGTCGCACCACGCTCTTGCCCGCCCGTGCCGCCTCGATCAACCGCGCGTGGATCTCCCCCTGCGCGACCGACGTGCCGTCGCTTGAGTACCCATGGTGGCCTCTTAGCGACGGCACGTCCGCTGGGGCCTTGCCTACGTAGGTGAGCTCGGCGTCGGCTCGGGCGCCGGCTAGCGCGCCGGGCGGGATCAGGCGGTCGTGGAAGATCGCGTCGGCGGAGGCGATCAGCTCCAGCGATCGCGCCGTCATCAGGCCGGGATCGCCCGGACCGGCCCCGACCAGGTAGACCACACCGGGTCGAGCACTCATTCCGGTGTTCCCTTTCCGCTTATACGGTGGATTTCGCACACCGGAAGCGCCTTGGTCATCCTGCGAGCTCCTCGGCGCGGTCGAGGATGTCGCGTGCGCCGGCGCTCAGCAGGCGCTCGGTGAGGAGCGCGCCTGCTGCCGCCGGCTCCTCCGCATCACCCTCCACCCGGTCACGGATCCACTCACTGCCGTCGGGCAGGCCGACGAAGGACTCGATCGCGAGCTGCTCGCCGCTGACTTTGGCGTGGACGCCGATCGGCGTTGCGCAGGTCGCGTCGAGCAGTGCGACGACGGCGCGCTCGGCGGTCAGCTCACGAAGTGCGGTCTCGTTGGTGATCGCGGCCGCGACCCCGATTGCGTCCGCGTCGTCCGCACGAACTTGGAGGACCAACGCCCCTTGTCCCGCGGCTGGGGTCATCGCTTCACCGGGGAGCGAGAACGAAATCTCGCCTTCGCGTCCCAGTCGTCGCAGTCCCGCGCCGGCGAGCACTATCGCGTCGAGCTCACCCTCGGCCAGCTTGCGCAGCCGCGTATCGACGTTGCCGTGCAGCTCGTTCACCTCCAGATCGGGCCGCACCGCCAACAGCTGCGCACGACGCCGCAGGCTGGCCGTGCCCACCCTGGTGCCCTCGGGAACGTCGGCAAGAGAATCGCCGGCCCCGATCCAAACGTCGGCCGGGTCCTCCCGCGCGGGTACCGCTGCGATCACGAGCCCCTCCGGCATCTCCGCCGGCACATCCTTGGCCGAGTGCACACCGATATCCGCTTCTACCGCCAGCAGCGCCCGCTCAACCCCACGCACAAAGCGCGCCTTATCCTCAACCTCCCCATCGGAGGAAACCTCAACCAGCTCAGCTCCCCCCAAAAGCGCGGCGACCTGACCAGCTTGGGCCTTGGCAAGTGCGCTGTTACGAGTGGCGATCCGAATCATTGGGCGGGTCCCGGTAGGGGTGGAGCGTCTTGTACTTTTTTTGCGGCGACGATGGCGGACAGCCACGGGCTGTCTTCAAAAAAAGTTAAGCGGAACCCCTGCCGGGACCCGCCCTACGCTCCGAGATATCCGTCACCTGCGCTCCAGCCTCTTCCTCCGGCTCGGTCCCGGCGTCAAGCCCGAACAACTCGCGCAGCGCGCTCACATACAGGTAGGCGTCGTCGCTGCCGGCAGAGCGCTTCATCCGCAGGGTCGGCTCGTGCAGGAGGCGCGAGGCGATCGACTTTGCCATAGCCGTAAGCCGCTCACGGTCTGCCTCGCCAAGGTTTTCCCAGCGCCCGTCGTTCTCGGCCAGCACCCGGCCGACGATCTCGTCGGCGCGCTCGCGCATTGAGGCGATCGTTGGCACCACCTCGAGCGAGGCAAGCCAGCGCTCGAAGCGGTCCAGCTCGGCGCTGAGGATCGGCTCCGCCCGCCGCGCCTCGCCCTCGCGGTCGCCGGCGTTGCGCTCGGCGATCTGCTGGACGTCGTCGATGTCGTGCAGGCTGACCCCGGCGACCTCGCGGCACTCGGGTTCGATGTCGCGCGGCACCGCGATGTCGACCAGGAGCAGCGGCCGGCCGGAGCGCGTCTCCATTACCTGGGCGAGGCCGTCGCGCTCGACGATGTGATGTGGCGAGTTGGTCGCCGAGACGACGATGTCGGCGGCCTGCAGCTGCTCGGGCAGCTCCTCGAAGCGGACGGCCTCGCCGTGGAAGCGCTGGGCCAGGCCGATCGCTCGGTCGTAGTGGCGGTTGGCGACAAAGACGCTGGCGGCGCCGCGGGCGACCAGCGCTTTGGCGACCAGCTCGGCGGTCTCACCGGCGCCGATCACCAGCACCCGCTTCTCGCCGAGGTCGCCGAGCGTGCGCCGCGCCAACTCGACCGCAACGGAGGGAACCGAAACGCCCTTCTCGCCGATCGCGGTCTCCTCGCGGACACGGCCCCCGGCGGCGAGCGCGCCGCGGAAAAGGCGGTTGAGGATCGGCCCAGTGGCGCCCTCAACCAGAGCCAGCTCGTAGGCGCGTTTGACCTGGCCCTGGATCTCGGCCTCGCCGACGATCATCGAGTCGAGCCCGGCGGTGACGCGGAAAAGGTGGCGGGCGGCTTCGCCGGCGCGCAGCGAGTAGAGGTGGCCGAGCAGCTCGGTCGGGCGGATCTCCGCCTGGCGGGTGAGCACGCCCAGCGCCTGTGACTCGGCTTCGACCGTGTCGGAGACGATCAGGTAAAGCTCGGTTCGATTGCAGGTCGATATCGCCGCCGCCTCGTGAATACCGTCCACGGCGGTCAGCTCGTGCAGGGCGCCGACCGCGCGACCCTCGGTCAGCGAGAGCCGCTCACGCAGATCGAGCGGGGCCGTCTTGTGCGAGACGCCGAGCGCCAGAAGTTCACTCATACGGCGCCGCCTCCTCTGCTCCCGTGAGTGGCCAAAGAATCAGATATGGATGGCCCCTCACTTCCGCGTCCGGGGGCGGCTTGGTCGGCATTGGCACGTGCTTCGGCAAACGTGGCCAATTCGCGCAGCTCGCGCTCGATCCGCTGCAGTTTGGCGGCCATGATCGCCACGTAGATAACGATCAGGGCGAGGAAGACGACATAGGCGCCGGCGACGTACTTGCCGGCCTCGTCGAGCGGCAGTGCCGGCGTGGCCGCGAGCAAGGCAAGCATCAGCCGACCTCCGGGGCGACGCGGGAGCCCCCGCCGGGGGCGGGAGCGTCAAGCGCCCGGCGCAGGCGCTTGAGCTGCCCGGAGGCGCTCTTCGCGGTTAGCTCGAATTTGACCAGCGTCACCCAGAGCAGGCCGATCGCCAGCAGGCTCACCAGGAAGGTCAGCATCATCGATCCCGGCAGGCCACCGTTGGTGGTGGCGAAGACGCGGGGGTGGACGAGGCTCTGGGCCATCCTTACCGCCATGAAGTTGAGCGGCACGAAGGCGCCGGCGGTGATCGCGAAGACCGAGGCATAGCGCGCCTGGCGCTCACGGTCCTCGATCGCGTAGCGGAAGGGGTAGTAGGTCGCGTACATCAGGAAGACGATCAGGAAGCTGACCAGCGTCGGCTCATCCCAAACCCACCAGTGCCCCCAGGAGGCCTTGGCCCAGATCGAGCCGGTGATCAAAACGGCGACGCCGAAGATCACCGACATGTGGATCGAGACGTAGGAGTAGGCGTCCCAGCGTGACTCGCCGCTGCGCAGATGCAAGACCGCGAAGATCCCGCCGACGACGAAGCCGACCAGCGCGACGATCGCCAGCGGCACGTGCAGGTAGAAGATCTTCTGGATGAAGCCCTGGTCGGCGTCGAGCGGGGCGTAGAAGAAAACCAGCGAGAACGACGCGACGAGTGCCGCGACGGTCGCGATCGAGAGGGGTCTCAGGCCTTTGCCGTACATGCTCGTGGCGCGGTGGGAGGGGGTTGGCGCCTCAGTCCTCCAACAGGAAGTCGAACACCGCGTATCCGACCAGGAGGAAGATCAAATCGTATAGGCCGAGGACCGCGAGCCAGGTGCCGAAGCGGTGGTAACCGGGACCGCCCACGGCTAGAAGCGGCTCAATCGCGCCCGTGGCGGCGATCGAGAGCGGCACCACGAGCGGCAACAGGACGAGCGGCGCCAGCAGGTCGCGGGCGCGCGAGTTGACCGCCATCGAGGAGATCAGCGTGCCGGTCGCCGCGAGGCCGAGGTCGGCGAGGACGAGGGCAAGGGCAAGTGGCGGCAGCGCCGCAGCTGAGTCGAGGAAGAAGACGGCGAAGACCGGGACGACTACGAGCTCCAGCGCCAGTAGGTAGATGAACAGCGCCGCTGCCTTGGCGGCGAAGACGCTGGTGCGGTCGATCGGGGCGAGGCGGATCGCGTCGAAACCGCCCTCCTCGCGCTCGGCGACGAAGAGGCGGTTGATGCCGAGGATCGCGGCAAAGAGCAGCGTCACCCAGAGTACTCCGGCACCGAGGCTGCTCGAGAGGGCCGTGCGGTCGAGGCCGAAGCGGAAGATGACGAAGGTAGTGACGGCGAAGAGAGCCATCGCTGGCAGCGACTGCAGCGTGCGCAGCTCGGCCCGCAGGTCCTTGCTGAGGATCGCCGCGAAGGCGAGGCGGGAGGGAGTGATCACAGTCGCGCCTCGCTCGCGGCGCGGAGAATCAGAGACGGACGCTTGCTCGCTCGGCGCTCCACTCACTTTGAGCCCAATCTGAGAATTTGGTCGGCGTCGGGCAGGGCCCGCTCGGGATCGTGGGTGACGAGGACGCGGCTGCGGCCTTCGCCGGGGCCGATCAACTCGCGTGCCAACTCGCGACCCTCGGCGTCGAGGTTGGAGTCGGGCTCGTCGAGCAGCAGCAGCTCCGGCTCGTGCAGGACGCAACGGCAGACGGCGAGGCGCTGACGCATCCCCGCCGAAAGCTCGGCGACACGCTGCTCGGCGCGCCGCTCCATGCCCACTGCGGTCAAAAGCCGCTCTATCCGAGTCTCCGCTGCCTCACCCGTAAGGCCGTGCAGCCTGGCGTGGAAGCGCAGGTTCTCGCGCCCGCTGAGGTCGCGGTAGAGCAGTGCCTCGTGGCCGAGGAAGCCGATTCGCCCGCGCGCCTTCCAAGCCTCGCCGGGCAGCTGCGCACCCAGCACGCGCACCTCGCCGCCGCTCGGCCGCAGCAGGGTGGCGAGGATGCGCAGCAGGGTCGTCTTGCCGGCACCGTTCGGGCCCAGCACGACCAGCGATTCGCCCTTTTGCAGGGTCAGGTCGACGCCGTCCAGCGCCGGCCGCTCGTCGAAGTCGCGTCGAAGCCCGGCAAGGCTGAGCGCTGGTTCGTCTGTCGCCGTGCCGCGCTCCACGTCGGGGCATTGTGAACGTCTAGGCTGCCGCGGTGCGGATCCGTCCCGCTCTTCCAGCCGAGGCCCGGTCGATCGCCGAGGTCGTGCGCCGCGCCTACGCCGGCTACGTGGAGTCGCTGGGCGTGCGGCCCGCGCCGATGGACGACGACTACGACGAGAAGGTCCGCAGGGGCCAGGCGTTCGTGATCGAGAGAGAAGAAGGCATCGTCGGGGCGATCGTGGTGATCCCGGAGAAGGACCACGTTCTGATCGAGAACGTGGCCGTCGACCCCGATCGCCAGGGCGAGGGGCTCGGCCGCGCGCTTCTCATCTGGGCAGAGTCATTCGCCCGCGACGCCGGCACGCCGGAGCTGCGCCTCTACACCAACGCGGGCATGACCGAGAACATCGCCTTATACCGGCGCCTTGGCTACAGGGAGATCGAGCGCCGCAGCTCAGGTCCGTTCCGCCGGGTCTTTTTCCGCAAGGGCCTCGACTCAGCCGCCGGCTGAGTCGAGGCTCAGCGGCGCTTGCGCAGCGTGCGGGCGCCGACCTTGAGCAGCGGGCCAGCACCCTCGCGCAGGGCCTGGGTGCGAGTCGCGCCTTTGCCGTAGAGCAGTTTGGCCGAGGCGCGCACCGCTTCGCCCAACGTCTGGTCGTAGGGGTGCCACCAGAAATCGCGGGTCAGTCCCGGCTCCCAGGCGTTCATCTTGATGTTGACGCACTCGTAGAAGCCGAATTTGGAGTGCGAGCGGCCGACGCCGGAGTCCTTGACCCCGCCCCAGGCGCACTGGCAGGCGCCGTGGCTGAAGGAGTGGTCGTTGACCCAGACCATGCCGGACTCGATCCGCCGCGCGATCCGGGCGCCCTTCTGACGATCCTTGGTCCAGACCGAGGCGCCGAGGCCGAACTCGGAATCGTTGGCGAGGTCGATCGCCTCCTGCTCGGAGTCGACGACGACGATCGGCAGCACCGGGCCGAAGACCTCCTCGTTCATGATCCGCATCTCGTGGGTGACCCCGGTGAGCACGGTCGGGGCGATGTATTTGTCGGAGAGGCCGGCGACGGGGGTTGGGCCACCGCAGAGCTTGGTCGCGCCGGAGGCGACCGCGTCCTCGATCAGGTCGACGACGATCTCGTACTGGCCGGGGGAGGTCATTGGGCCGATCTCCGTCTCCCACTCGGCCGGGTTGCCGAGTCGCAGTTTCTGCGTCTCGCGGGCGACCCCCTCGATGAAGCGGTCGGCGATCTCACGCACGACGTAGACGCGCTCGATCCCCGAGCAGGTCTGGCCGGCGTTGGCGAAGCCACCCCAGACGGCGCCGGAGATCGCGTTGCCAAGGTCGGCGTCGGCGCAGACGATCATCGGGTCCTTGCCGCCGAGCTCGAGGACCGAGCCCTTGAGCTGCCGTGCGCAGACCTCGCCGACCGTGCGACCGACCTCGACCGACCCGGTGAAGAAGATCTTGCCGGCGCTCGATTTCGCCAGCGCATCGCCGACGGCGCCGCCGCCGTGGACGACCCTGACCAGGCCCTCGGGCAACCCGCCCTTCTCGAAGACGCGGCGGATCGCCTCGCCCAGCAGCGGCGTCAGGCTGGCCGGCTTAAGGACGACGCCGTTGCCCGCCATCAGTGCGATCGCCACCTCGCCGAAGGGGATCGACCAGGGGTAGTTCCAGGGGGCGATCACCCCGACCACGCCGATCGGCTCGTAGGTGAAGCGCGATTTCTTGCTTGCCAGGAAAGCCTGGGACATCCGCACCTTCTCGTCAGCGAGGATCTTGGGGCCGGCCTTGGCACACCAGTGCAGCGCGTCGACGGTCGGCAGCAGCTCCATCGTGTAAGCCTCGGCGCGGGGCTTGCCCTGCTCGGAGACCAGTAGCTCGGCGAGCTCGTCGATGTCGTCGAGCAGGGCCTCGGCGGCGCGCCTGAGGTAGGCGCCGCGGGTCTTGAGGCTGAGCTCGGCCCAGGCGGGTTGGATGCGGGCTACGTCGTCGACTACTCCCTGGACCTGGTCTGGGGTGATCGTGGCGACGGAGCCGACTAGCTCTCCGGTGGCGGGGTTGAAGGACTCGAGCGTGGACTGGGCGGCGGTGGGCTGCGTGGCGATCTCCATTGTTCGATTGTAGGTGGTGTGGAGGGAGCGAGGGGCGGTCTCGTCGGGTGCCCGTCACCGCCTGCGGCGGTGAAATCTTGTGCCGCTTCGCGGCTTAGAACCACTCTGCGGAGCCGCTTCGCGAGGCACCGCCGAGACCGCCCCTCGCTCCCTCATACTCGTCTGTGATGGACGATCGGTTGTTCGACAGCGGCGAAGCCGCCCAGCCTGTTGATGTAGCTGCTGACGCACCTTTGGCCGTTCGGATGCGGCCGCGGAGCTTGGATGAGCTTGTGGGGCAGGAGCATGTGCTTGCGGAGGGATCTGCGCTTCGAACCGCGATCGAAAGTGGGCATCCGCACTCGGCGATCCTCTACGGGCCTCCTGGTTCCGGGAAGACGACGCTGGCCCGGATCGCGGCTGCCGGCGCGGATGGGGCGTTCGAGGAGGAGTCGGCGGTCAACGCCGGGCGGGCGGAGATCCGGGCTGTCATCGCTCGTGCTCGGGAGCGGCGGCAGGGCAACGGGCGGCACACCGTGCTCTTCCTCGATGAGATCCATCGCTTCAATAAGGCGCAGCAGGATGCGTTGCTGCCGGCAGTGGAGGAGGGGCTGCTGACGTTGATCGGGGCTACTACGGAGAACCCCTACTTCGAGGTGAACTCGGCGCTGCTGTCGCGCTGCCAGATATATGAGCTGCGGCCGCTTTCGGCGGAGCGGGTCGAAGAGTTGTTACGTCGGGCGTTGCACGACCCCGATCGCGGGCTGGCCGATCCACCGCCGGTCGAGGACGCGGCCCTGGCGATGCTGGCGCAGCGCTCCGGCGGCGACGCGCGGGTCGCCCTCTCCGCCCTCGAGCGAGCCGTTGCACGCGCAGCCGACTTTGACCACACTGGGGATGGGTCAAAGTCGGCCGCGGTCGACGTCGCCGCGGTCGAGGACGCGCTGCAGCGCAAGGCGCTCGACTACGACCGCCAGGGCGACCGCCACTACGACTTTGTCTCGGCTTGGATCAAGGCGACGCGGGGCTCCGACGTCGACGCCTCGCTCTACTACCTGGCGGTGATGCTGGAGGGTGGCGAGGACCCGCGCTTCATCGCCCGCCGCATGGTCATCCTCGCCTCCGAGGACGTCGGTAACGCCGACCCGCAGGCGCTGCTCGTCGCCGATGCCGCGGCCCGCGCGGTCGACCGCGTCGGCCTGCCCGAGTGCGCGCTCAACCTCGCCCAGGCCGCCGTCTACCTCGCCCTCGCGCCGAAGTCCAACGCCTCCTACAAAGCTCTCGGCCGAGCCCGCGCTGAGGTGCGCGAGAACGGCGCCCAGACGCCGCCCGACTACCTGCGCGACGCGCACTACCCCGGCGCCGGCAAGCTCGGCCGCGGCGAGGGCTACCGCTACGCGCACGACGAGCCGGGCGCCGTTAGCGACCAGCCGTTGATGCCACCTGGCCTGGAGGATTTGCGCTTCTACAAACCCAGCGGCCGCGGTTTTGAGCGCGAGCTGGGAGAGCGCCTAGAGGCGCTTCGCAAAAGGATTCGCGGCGCCTAGTCGCATCCGCAACTTCCTCTCAGAGGGGGTGTTTCAGTGGGTGGCTTTCCAAGCTAGAGCCAGGGAGAGCCGACACACCGGCCGGAGGCCTGGACTGGGGGTCTCCGGCCGGTACTAAATAGGGGAATCAGGGGGGACCGACGACCGCGCTCGCAATGCGCGGTCGTCGGCGTTTAGGGAGGGCGGCCTCCGCCCTCCTCTAAGGTCCGATGTGTGTCGGAGAAGCTGAGACTTGGGGGCATGGCGCTGCGCAATGGGCTGCTGATCCATGGGCCTACGCATTGGGCTGCTGCGGTGCGGGACTCGGATGGCGAGGTCATCGTGGCCTCCGAGCGGAAACCGGAGCTGGCACCGAAGCTCGTCGGCAAAGTGCCGGGGTTGCGGGGGCCGTTGAAACTTGTCGAGGCGATGGCGGTGTTGCCGCTGGTTCGGCGTCGAATGCCGGCGGCGCGCTTGCCCTTCGAGGACTGGCGGGTGCTGGCGACGATCGGGACGACTCTGGTCGCCACGTCGGTGTTGCGGCGCCGGGTGGCTAGCTCGGCGCTTCGCGAGGGAATCGTGCAGGCGCTTGGGGCGGCACCGGCCATCGTCGCCTTGACCGACCGCGACCTGGCTGCCTACCACGGGGTCGAGCACAAGGCGATTGCTGCCTACGAGCAGGGGATCGCGGACCCGGCGTCGGTGCCCAAGGAGCACGATCGCTGCGGTTCCAACCTGCTCACGCCGATGATGCTGCTCTCCGCTGGGGGCACGGTGTTGCTGGAGCGGCTGGTCGAGCGGCCGAGCCCGGTTGCGCGCGCCGCGGTCGGCCTCGGCGGCGCCTCGCTCGCGGTTGAGATGTTCGCCTGGAGCGATCGCAACCATGGCTCACCGTTGGCTGAGGCGTTTCATACTCCCGGCCGCGAGATCCAGCGTCACCTAGCGACGAAGGAGCCGACTCCCGAGCAGCTCCAGGTCGGCATCGCGGCGCTGGCCGAGATCCTCCGGGTCGAGGGTTCAGGGGGCGCCGCGGGCGACCCGCCGGCTGCGATGTAGGCGCCTCTCTAGACTGCGGCCGATGTTCGGCAAGATCGACCACGTAGGCGTTGCCGTCGAAGACATCGACGCGGCCATCGAGCTATACGCGGAGACTTTCGAGATGACCGTCGCCTGCCGCGAGACGGTCGAGTCGCAGGGAGTTGAGGCGGTGCTGCTCGACGTCGGCGACGGGCACGTCGAGCTGATGCGGCCGCTCGCCCCCGACTCACCCATCGGCAAGTTCCTCGCCCGCAAGGGCCCCAAGCTGCACCACGTCGCCTATGCGGTCGACGACGTCGACTCCACTCTGGAGAAGCTCGCCGGCGCCGGCCTCGAGCTGATCGATAGCAAGGCACGGGTCGGAATCCGTGGCAGCCGAGTCGCGTTTATCCAGCCACGCTCGACCGGCGGCGTGCTGACCGAGATCGTCGAACCGAGTAGAGAGGAGCACTGATGGCGGATACGCAGAAAGTCGAGATCGGCTTTGAGGGAGGCCAGGTCGTCGCGGTGCGGCTCAACGACGATGAGCTCAAAGACCTGCGCAAGCAGGTCGAGAAGGGTGGCTGGCACGACGTCAAGACCGAGGACGGTGTGCTCTCGGTCTACGTCGGCAAGGTCGCCTTCCTGCGGATCCAATCGGGCGCGCACGAAGTCGGCTTCGGGCTCAACCGGCAGGACTGATGCGAGCCCGCCGGCTGCTTGGTGTCGCTGGACTGGCGACGCTGGCCGCGGCTCTGTGGTGGCGTAAGAACCCTTCGGCGTGCCCATACGGCCAGCGCTTCTGGGTCGAAGCCCCGCACCCGATCATCACTCGTGATCGCCTGCGCGAGGTGCTGGAGCCGCAGCCAGGTGAGCGAGTGCTGGAGATCGGCCCCGGCACCGGCTACTACACGCTCGACATCGCCGAGTGGGTCGGCCCCGACGGCAGGGTCGAGATCTTCGACCTCCAGCAGAAGTTCCTCGACCACGTCGGTGCCCGCGCCGCCGAGCGTGACCTGGGGAACGTCGTTCCCGCCCAGGGCGATGCCACCGCGCTGCCCTACGCGGATGCCTCGGTGGACGCGGTCGTATTGACGGCCGTACTCGGTGAGATCCCGGACCCCGTAGCTGCCCTGCGCGAGATCCGCCGGGTATTGAAGCCCTCTGGCCGCCTCGTCGTCGGCGAGCTCTTCGGCGACCCCCACTTCACCACCCTCGCCAGCCTTAAGCGCCAAGCTGCCGAAGCTGGCCTCGCCCTCGAGTCCCACTCTGGCAACTGGTTCGCCTACTTCGCCCGAGTCTCACCTGCCTGAAGGACGAGCTCGTCGAAGTGGAACAGCAGGTGCTTGCCGCGTGCCTCGACTCGATCGAGACGACTTCCGTCGAGGCGCTCGACTCCAGCCGCACGACCACGCGTGCTGCCTGCTCGGATACCCAGGTTTTGCCCGCCGAGCGCCCGCTCGATCCGACGCGCTGTCCGCAGGATCGTGTCGCCCTCCGCCATACGTTCATGAATAGCGGACGGACGGTGGTATCGGGGCGGCTGGGAGGGGCCGCCCCGATATCCGACCGTCAGTGCTGCTGGTTGCCCCCGCGGCAGGCGGGGATGTTGAGCCGCAGGTTGTTCGTCCTCACCCGCCGGCTGTTCTGCGCCAGCAGGTTGAGGAATCCGTTCGTTGGCCGACTGCAGAGGTTCCGCGAGTTGACCAACAGACCCTTGTCTCCGCCCTTCATGTTGAGGATGAACTTGTCGAGCGCCACGTCGGGGGTGTTGTTGAACACGGTCTTGAGGCGGCCGTGGGCGGAGCTGATTACGCCGCGCAGCTGGATCGGGACCTGGCCGCGCAGGTTGACCAGCAGATCCGGCAGTTCATGGTCGGACGAGGTCAGGTAGACCGGGCCCTTGAGCTTGCCCGCGAGCAGGGGCGAGATTGCTTCCGCATGCCCGTAGATCGAGTTCTGCGGACATTCGTTTGCCGCCAGCTGGACCCTCGTGCAGATCGTTTTGATGTGACTCTGATCGAGGATCGTCGCCCGCGGCAGGATGAACGCCCCGCGTCGCAGGTTGGCGTCGCCGTCACGGGCCTGCACGATCGCCCGGAACCTCGGGTTCTGCGCCCGCTGGGTTTGGCTTTTGCCACCGAAGATGCGCGCGAAGAACCTTGGCTTGAATTTCAGCGCCTTACAGTTCGTCGCCCGGTAGGCGCTCGATTGCTTCGACTCGAACCAGGCCCCCGGGTTTTCCGGGTCGCCGCCGCCCCCGAAGATCCCGCCCGCGAACTGGAACGGTTCGCGGCAGGTAGTCGAGTTGACGGCGAAATTCTGGCGATCGATGGATATGTCGATCGAGCGGAGGTCGAGCTTCACCCCACCGAACACGTACGGGATCGGATCCGAGACGGCGTGGACCTGGGCCGTTTCGGGGTCGACGTTGAGCGCGGCCCGGACGACGATCGTGCCGAGATCAAACGGGCCGGCTACCGCTGGCGTGATGAAGACCAGGCTTATCGGAGCTCCTTTGTAAGGACCGGCGAGGTACACCTTCCCGTCGGTGTGGAACGGGGCCGGGCCGGAGCCGGCGGCGGTGCCAATCTTGCCGACGAGGCTGTTGGCGGGGCAGCTCGGGTTGGCGAGCTCGGCTTTGCCCGACTGAGTCCCGGCCGCGGCTATTCCTGCCTCGGGGCAGTAGTCGACGCCCTTCAACCACCCCACCACCCCCGGCGGCTGGTCGATGGTCACCCGGCGGATCTCCTGGGCGCCGTCGGGCCGCGTGATGTGCACTTCGAGAGGGCTGAACCCGCCCGCCGTCGTGTCGTTCATCTTCGTCAGATATCCGGGGCTGAACGGACGCTCAGCCAAGGTTTTCGGACAGGGGCCGCCACCGGGCAGAGTGTCGAGGGAGAACTGCGGGTTGCCGTTGGCGGGTGGCACTTCTTCGGTTGGCCTCGACCACGGGGTGAATTTCGCCGTCGTGGTGTGCGGCCCGCAGGTGTCAGGAGACGTCAGCGCCCCTTTGGCACCACCGTCGATATGGATTTTGAACGAGTTGAACGGCGCCTGCGGGTTTTCCGGCACGACCACCGTCAGCTGGCCGGTTTTTAGGTTCGGGAAGATGTGCCCGACGAGGCGCACGTTGACCCCGTAACGGGTGTTGAAGGCGTGGAGGAAGACCCGGAACTGATTGCCGGATTGCGGTTCCTGGCTGGTTGGCTCGGCGACATAGACGTCACCGCCGAGCGGTTGGTCGAGTGCGTTGGATTCGACCTCGACCGAGCCAATCCGCGACGACGCCGGGCATTCGATCGGTTCGTCCGTGCCCTGCTTGTACTGGGCGTCCGTGCACGGAGTCAGCCCGTTCGCCAACGAGGGGTTGAGCCCGGCGCCTTCCGGCAGCGTGACCTTCGCCGTCAGCAGGTGCGAGTTGGCGCGGGTGTTGGCTTTGAGCTGGTCCGGCATCTGCACGTCGACGGTCGAGGGTTCGGGTGAGTCGGTGGACCCGCTCGAGGAGGCTTCGAGGTCGACGACAAACGGCGTCGAGTCGCATTCGTCGGCTCCGACTTTGGTGGTGAAGCTGGCCGTGTCTTCGGCACCCCCGTGCGCTTTCACGTGGATGACCGTGGTCTGGCCGCCGGCGCAGTTGCTCGGCATGGTCAGGTAGTTGCCGGCGAAGACCGGGGTGAAGTTGCCATTGAAGACGAGGCGGGACGCGATGATCGGGGGATGTTCGGTGTCCGGCAGGTGGATGCCGCTGATCGTGAACCGGACATGCTGATCTTTGGGGTCGAGGTCACCGACGATGATCGTCGGCTGCCCCGGTGCGCTGGTCGGGAACCCGACCATCGACGGCACGCCCTCGAACGACACCAGGTTGAAGACCGGTACTTTGGCCCGGACGTTCAAGCATTGGTTGGCTACGGGTGCAACACAAGGAGGGGCCTGCCCTGCAACCGTCAGGTAGTTGAAGCCGACCAGGGATTCCAGGGGGCATGCCGGCGGATTCGCGCTCAACTGCGCCACGGTGCACTTTTTGGGGGTTGCCTCCGGATTTACCCCGAGGCCTTCTGGGGTGTCGACGACGATTTCTTCGACGAACCCATCGGGGAACCCGTTCACTCCCGGGCCCGTCAACGTGTTCAGGGTGAAGTCGGTGATACCGAAGTTGGGGTGACCCGCAGCCTGCGTAAACCACTTGCCATCAGTGTTTTTATTGCACTGTTCAGGATCGTCAGGAATAGGAAAGACACCGGTGAGGGCTTTCGGCGGTGGCCCGACTTCGAGGGGCGTGTCGACGTTTTCTTTGCAAGTGACCGCTTCCCATTCCGCGATCCCAAACGCGGCCTGGGAGCTGGATGCTCCAACTGCGAGAACAAAGAATGCTGCAGTGAGCGCTAGCAGCCCAAGCGGGCCTCGCTTACCTCTCATATGAGACTCTCCTCCAAAGACGGGTTTCAAAATTGAGCTACCCGCCTCCCGCAGTTAAAAACGGTACACCATGGACCCAGCGGGCTCCATCGGGGATAACTACGGAATGGCCAAAGAGGTCCAGAGGCGCCCCTCCGCCTCGGCTACACGGTTGGCCGCGGTGTCGATCTGGCGCCAGAGGCCCGGCTCCGGCTCGTCGCGCTCGCTTGCGGTGTGGAAGGCGTTGGCCAGGTCCGTCCAAGCATCGGCGGCATCGGCGGCAAGCGACGCCTCCGGGCGACCTGCCTCTTCGAGGAAGCGCGAGTACATCAGCCTGAAGGCGCCGCCGCCAGTGCCGCGTCGCTCAATCACCTGGTAGCCGAAGCGGGCGCACCACTGCCAGTCCTCGGCGACTTCGGGCCAGGAGCCCGCCTCGGCGGCAAGGCGGTGCACGGCGTCGAGGCCGGAGAAGTCGCGGAACTCGGGTTCGACCATCGCCCGGGCGGCGCGCTCGATCGCCGCCGGTACCGCTTCCCGTAAGCGCTCGGGAGATACCTCGCCCCCGACCGTGAACATGTGGCCGGAGAGTGGGTAGGCGGGATGGTCGCTGTGGCGTGCTTTGTCGAGGTTCTGGAGCTGGGTCGTCTGCAGCTGCTCGAAGCCGGTGTTGGAGAGGTACGCCACCTCATCGTCGTAGCCGGCGAGGACGACGGCGTGACCGGGAAAGTGGGCCGAGTTGCCGTAGTGGTCGAGGTGGAAAAGGTCGGTGAGCAGGAGGACGGGCCTGCCGGCGTCGACCTCGGCGTGGGCGGCGGCCCAGGCGCCATCGTCGCCAGGCTCAAAGGTGCGCAGCTGCAGCGCCGCCCCGGTCAGATCGTCGAAGTTCTCCTCGAGGCGGGCGGTGCGGCCGTTGAACCAGCGGGTTGGCGAGGCTTGCTCGATCGTCACGTAGTAGAAGCAGGCGCCAGCGCCGAGCCCGAACGCCATCTCCTCGCTTAGCTCTACGCCGTGGAAGGCCAGGAGGTTGCGGAGGGCGGTCGAGCCGCAGTGGTGGCCGGGGGTGTGGGTGTATCCGGGGACGAAGGGCATTTGCTTGTCCGATTCTGATTGACCTTGAAGGGTGGGGGAGTCAGGGGCCTTCACGGGAGGTGCCTGTCACCGCCTTCGGCGGTGAAATTTGGTGCCGCTTCGCGGCTGGGGAATTACTCTGCGGAGCCGCTTCGCGAGGCACTCCCGTGAAGACCCCTGACTCCCAATATCCTGCGCGGCCGATGGCGAACCTCGATCTGACGCTCCTGCGCTTTATGCGGACTACCGGCCACACCCCCGGCTTGGAGAAAGCTGCGAAGGGTTTGGGGAAGGCTGGGAACAATGGGGCGATTTGGGTGGCTGTTGGGGTTGCGCTGGCGATCCTGGATGGCTCCAATCGCGAAGCCTGGTTGATCTGTGCTGCGCTGGGGCCGATTGCTATTGGGCTCAACTATGTGGTCAAGCTGATCGCGAAGAGGCCGCGGCCGGTGTTGGAGGGGCTGCCTCCTTTGGGCGGGGCGCCTAGCTCGCTCAGCTTTCCCTCGGCACACGCGACTTCTTCGTTTGCTGTGGCGACGGCAATGGCTCGGGTTGAGCCACTTGGGGCGCTGGCGTTTGTTCTGGCGCTTGCGCTTGCGCTGGGTCGTCCCTACCTGGGGATGCACTATCCGTCCGATGTCCTGGTTGGCGCCGTACTCGGCGTCGCTCTGGGCCTGATCGTTCCTCTCTCCCTATGAAGGTGGGAATCGTTGGCTTGCCCAACGCGGGCAAGTCGACCCTCTTCAATGCGCTGACCAAGGGCGGCGCGCAGACCGGCGACTATCCGTTCACGACGATCGAGCCCAACGTGGCGGTGGCTCAAGTGCCCGACGAGCGGCTGCAGCAGGTGGGTGAGACGGTGCGCAGCTCCGAGTTGGTCCCGGCGACGATCTCCTTCCACGACATCGCCGGCCTGGTCAAAGGCGCCTCCGAAGGCGAGGGCCTGGGCAACCAGTTCCTCGCCTCGATCCGCGAGACCGATGCGATCTGCCACGTCGTCCGTTGCCACGCCGATTCGGGCGTGCCGCACCCCGACGGCCGCGTCGACCCATTGGCCGACATCGAGACGATCGAGACCGAGCTGGTCCTCTCCGACTACGAGCAAGCCACGCGCCGACTCGACCGGGTGCGCAAGGGCGCTAAGTCCGGCGACCTCGATGCGATCGCCGAGCGCGACTGGCTCGAGCAGGTGGTCGAGGCGCTCGCCGCCGGCAAACCCGCCCGCTCCGTGCCGGTACCCGATGCCGCCGCCCACGGCCCCGCCAATCTGCAGGCTCTGACTTCAAAGCCGATCCTCTATGTCGCCAACGTCGACGAGGGCGACGCCGAGCCGCCCGCTGCGGTCGCCGGCCACGCCGCCGAGGTTGGTGCCGGCGTGGTCGCGGTCAGCGCCCGGATCGAGGGCGAGCTGGCCGAGCTCGACCCCGCCGAAGCGGAGGAGATGCGCGAGTCCTATGGTGTCGAGGGCTCAGGCCTGGCCCGCCTGGTCCGCGCCGCCTATGACCTGCTTGAGCTGATCACGTTCTTTACCGCCGGCGAGGACAAGGAAGCTGTTGCCCGGCCGCTTTGGCGCGGGGCAACCGCTTTGGAGGCGGCGGGCACGATCCACACCGAGATCCAGGACGCTTTCATCAAAGCCGAGGTGATCGGCTGGGACGCGCTGGTCGAGTGCGGTGGCTACTCGGCCGGCCGCGACCGCGGCCTGCTCCGCATCGAGGGCCGCGACTATGTCGTCCAAGACGGCGACGTAATCACGATCAAGGTCTAGACGCCCGCAAACGCTGCGCATCTCGGGGTCCTCAGTCGTTCGGTCGGGTCACGCACTAAAAAGTGCGCTCCCCTTCCTCACTCCCTGCGTCCCCCGACCTGCTTGGTTTGCGGGCGTCTAGGGTTTCCATATGGACCAGGGTGCGCGGTTTCCGCAGGTCGCCGCTAAGGCCGGTCACTACGAGAGCTTCTACATAAAGGCCTGCCGGCCCGGCGGCGGCCAGGGAATCTGGATTCGCCACACGGTCCACAAGCGCCCCGGCGCCGAGGCCAAGGCCTCGATCTGGTTTGTCCTTTTCGACCGCGAGGCGGAGGCGCCGCGGGCGACCAAGGTCACGGTTCCGGCCGCGGAGCTGTCGGTTCCCGATGGCTCGTGGATCAAGGTCGACGGCGCGGAGGTCGGCCCGGGTCGCGCAGTCGGCACGGTTGACACCGACGCGGTCAAGGCATCCTGGGATCTGACCTTCTCCGGCGACGCCGAGCCATGCAAGTACCTGCCGTCGGATCGTCTCTACGAGACGCGGCTGCCGAAAACCAAGTTCGTCGCGCCTTTCCCCGACGCCCGCTTCGACGGCCGGCTGGAGATCGACGGGGAGACGATCGAGATCGGCGGCTGGCCGGGAATGATCGGCCACAACTGGGGAACGGAGCACGCCGAGCGCTGGGTCTGGCTGGAGGGCACGGGCTTCGAGGGATCTCCCGACACCTACTTCGACGCCGGCGCGGCCCGAATCAAGCTGGGTCCCTGGACCACCCCGTGGGTTCCTTCGGGAATGCTGATGCTCGAAGGCAAGCCCCACCGTCTAGGCGGCTTCGGCCAGATCCGCGACGCGACGATCGAAGAGTCGGCAGGCGAGTGCAGCTTCGTCCTCCCCGGTAAGGACATAGTGGTCAGAGGCCGCGTCTCAGCCCCGCGCAAGGACTTCGTAGGCTGGATCTACGCCGACCCGAAGGGCCCCGAGCACAACACGCTCAACTGCTCGGTCTCAGACCTAGAGCTAACTGTGGAACGCCCGGCGCTGCCGCCTCTCCAGCTCTCTCTCCCAGCTGGGGCTGCTTACGAGCTAGGCATGAGAGAGACCGACCATGGCATCCCCGTCCAGCCGTATGCCGACGGCTGATGAGAGGAAGGGCGGGGGTCGCCTCGACGATGCCTCGCGAAGCGGCCCCGGCAGGGTAATTCCAGCCGCGAAGCGGCACTAAATTCCACCGCCGAAGGCGGTGGTGGGCACTCGGCGAGGCGACCCCCGCCCTTCCTACTGACCAACGCCACCAGCAGGACCTGACGGCGGCGGCTCTTTGCTTCCGCCGCCACCGACCGCTTTGCCGTTGACGAACTCGTGGAAGTCCATCCAGCGGTCGTAGGCACCGAGAGCCGACTCGAGCTGGTCGCCGCGGATCTTGGTCACACCGCCACTCCCGTAGAGCTTGGCCCAGATGATTCGAGGTGAGAGCCCACGTTTCGTCACGACGACTCGTTCGAGCTGTCCATCCAGGTAGCTACCTAAACGATCGCTCAGCTCGCGGCCGCTGAAGGTCAGCTTCCAGGTATGTAGAGGGCAGGCGCCGTCGTAGGGGTCTGGCACTCCCACCAGGTACGGGATCGGCGGGCCGAAGAAGACGTTCTGGATGCTCTCGGTATGGCCGCCGGAGCAGGCCGAGAAGAAGGTCTCGGCGATCTTGCCGCCGTACATGACGACCTGGCCCTTCGTGGTCATCACCGCCTGGTTACCACTCGCCGCCTCGCTTTCGAGCCCGCCGTAGACCTGGCTGCGGGTGTCGGGGTAGAGGTCAAAGCCGTTGCCGCCGACCTGGGTCGAAAGCGCATAGGAGCGGGCCGCGACAGCCTGGGCCTGCAGCGCGGCAAGCGGCCAGGAGGCCGGCGACTCGTTCGGCACCACGCCTTTCACGTACTGGTCAACCGGCAGGGCATTGACGGCGTTGAGCGAACCGGCGGCTTCTGCCGTCGGTACGACCTCAAGCGCCCCTCGGTAGATGCTGCCCTTGATCGAGACCTGGCCAGCGCCGGCAGCACGGAGCTTGCCGCCGCAGTTGGCGAGCGCTTTGCCGCCGGAGCTGCGCAGTTGCACGCTGCGACCGACTCGGTGGGCCGCGTAGGAGCGGCCGGCATCGAGGCTTTTGCCGCAGGCGCTGCTGGCGCCGGAGAAGCCGACGTTGCCGCCACTAACGTCGATCAGAACGCGGACGATGCGGGGCCCGGACAGCGTTCCGATCCTCGTCCCCGAGTAGTAATGGCCGAGGATGAAGCGGTAGCCCTTGCCGTGGCTGGCGTAGCCGTAGGCGCCGTACTGGCTCATGCCGACGCCGTGGCCGAAGCCGTGGCCGACGACGACCCAGCGCACGCCCGCCTGGGCGCTGGGCGCCAGGAGGAAGAAGAACAGGGCTATGAGGCGAAAGCGCATGTCTGGGAGAACAGATTCGGGAAAGGGGAGTCTCGGCCTGCTCTACGCTTAGCGAGATGGCGACGCAGACCGTGCAAGCAGTCGACCACAAGCTTCTTGCGGCCGGAAAGTGGACCGAAACGGGCGAGTGGGGTGAGGTCGAGAGTCCATACGACGGCACGGTAGTGGGCCGCGTCGCCCTGGCCGATGCCGCCCTTGTCGACCGTTGTGTGATCGCCGCCCGCGCCGCCTTCGAGTCGGGCGACTTCCCCCAATACGAGCGTGCGGCCGTCCTCGACCGCGCCGCCGCCCTGGTCGCCGAGCGGCTCGACGACCTCGCGCTGACGATCGCCGCCGAGGCCGGCAAGCCGCTGAAGACGGCCCAAGCCGAGGCCGGTCGCTGCGTCGACACGCTGACTTTCTCCGCGGTCGAGGCGCGCAAGCTGAGCGGTGGCACGGTACCGATGGAGGCCTCGGCGCCGGGCGCCGGCAAGCTCGGCGTGATGATGCGCGTCCCCTATGGGGTCGTCGGCGCGATCAGCCCCTTCAACTTCCCGCTCAACTTGGTCGCGCACAAGCTCGGCCCAGCGATCGCCGCCGGCAACGCGGTAGTGCTGAAGCCGGCGGGACAGACGCCGATCTCGGCGCTGAAGCTGGCCGCGATCCTGCTCGACGCCGGCCTGCCCGAGGGTTGGCTCAGCGTCGTCCCCGGCCCTGGCTCGGAGGTCGGCAACGCGATCGTCGAGCACGATCTGACCGGGGCACTCAGCTTCACCGGCTCGGCCAAGGTTGGTTGGGGGATCCGCAGTCGCGTCCCCCATAAGAAGGTCAACCTCGAGCTGGGCTCCAACGCGCCGCTGATCGTCCACTCCGACGGCGATTGGGAGGCGGCGGCCGACAAAGCGAAGTTGCATGCCTTCTCGCACGCCGGTCAGAGCTGCATCTCGATCCAGCGGATCCTCGTCCACGAGGACATCGCCGACGCTTTCACCAAGCGCCTCGTCGCCAACACTGAGACGCTGCGAGTCGGCGACCCGCTTGATTCTGAGACCGACGTTGGCCCACTGATCTCTCCAGGCGATCGCGACCGGGTTAAGCAGTGGATCGAGGAGGCGGTCGCCGCCGGTGCGGAGCTCTTGACCGGCGGCGAGCTGGCCGACGACGGTCGCTGCCTCGCCCCAACCCTGCTCGCCAACCCGCCGCGCGAAACCAAGGTCTGGTGCGAGGAGATCTTCGGCCCGGTGGCGACGATCGACCGCTACTCGGACTTCGGCGAGGCACTGCGGATGGCCAACGACTCCAAGTTCGGCCTTCAGGCCGGCGTCTTCACCCGCGACATGGGCCGCGGCCTCGAGGCCGCGGCGACGCTCGAGTTCGGCGGCGTCCTGATCAACGAGGTCCCCACCTTCCGCGCCGACCAAATGCCCTACGGAGGAGTCAAGGACTCCGGCAACACCCGAGAGGGTCCAGCTTTCGCAGTCTTAGAGTTGACGGAGGAGCGCTTCGTCACGCTGCAGGGTTAGCTTCACCGGCACGGCGACGGAGGGGTGGGTTGTCCCTCCCACGGAAACTCCGGGAACCACGCTTGAGCCCTTTGCCCGCGATCCAGCTGCGCGACGGTTTTCGGGGGAGGGACAACCCACCCCTCCCATCCACTTACTCGTGAGGCCTGGCCATGCGCCTGTGGTCCAGAGCTTCCTCAAGTACAGCTGGTTCGACGCCTTGCTCCAGCGCGATCTCCCGCAGCGAGCGGCCTGACGCGGCCGCCAGCTTGACGATGTCGGCGGCGCGGTCGTAGCCGATGTGGGGATTGAGAGCCGTTGCCGTCGCCAGGGTTGCCTCGGCGTGGCGCTCGGTCATCTCCTCGTTGGCTTCGATCCCCGCCACGCATTTCTCGTTCAGCAGGCGTGAGGCGGAGGCGAGTAGCTTGATCGAGTCGAGCAGGTTGCGGGCGATCAGCGGCACCCGCACGTTGAGCTCGAACTGACCTTGGCTGCCGGCGACGGTAATCGCGCTGTCGTTGCCGATCACCTGGGCGGCGACCTGGATCACGACCTCGGGGATCACTGGGTTGACCTTGCCGGGCATGATCGAGGAGCCCTTCTGCAGCTCAGGCAGGCGCAGCTCAGCCAGGCCGGCACGAGGGCCGGAGCCCATCAGCGCCAGGTCGTTGGCGATCTTGTTGAGCGAGACGGCGTAGACCTTGAGCGCGCCCGAGAGCTCGACCAGGGCGTCGCGGTTGCCCTGCGCCTCGAAGGGGTCGAGCGGCGCGGAGATCGTCAGGCCGGTGTCTTCGGCTAGCTTCCCGCGCACCTTCGCCGCGAACTCGGGGTGCGTGTTGAGACCGGTGCCGGTGGCGGTCCCGCCGAGCGGGATCTGGCCGACGCGCCGCAGCGTCCCCTCGACCCGCTGGATGCCGAGCCGAACCTGCGCCGTGTAGCCGCCGAACTCCTGCCCCAGCGTCACCGGCACGGCGTCCATCAAATGGGTGCGACCGGCCTTGACCACATCGGTGAAGCGGTCAGTCTTGGCGGCCAGCGCCTCCTGCAATCCCTCCATCGCCGGCAGCAGGTCGTGGGTGACCTCGTCCAGGGCTGCTAGGTGGACCGCCGAGGGGAAGACGTCGTTGGAGGACTGGCCCATGTTGACATGGTCGTTGGCGTGGGCCGACTCGCCGGCGAGGTTGGCGAGCACCTCGTTTGCGTTCATGTTCGAGGAGGTGCCGGAGCCGGTCTGGAAGACGTCGACCGGGAACTGATCGTCGTGCTCGCCGGCTGCAACGGCATCGCCGGCGTCGGCGATCGAGGCGGCAATGCCGGCATCGAGTCCGCCCAACTCGCCGTTGACACGCGCTGCCGCGGCCTTCAGCCGCCCCAGCCAGCGGACGACGGGCACCGGAACGCGCTCGCCCGATACGGGGAAATTGTCGACGGCCTTGGTGGTCTCGCCACCCCAGAGCTGC
The DNA here is from genome assembly GCA_963703175.1 of uncultured Solirubrobacterales bacterium. Classification (GTDB taxonomy): domain Bacteria; phylum Actinomycetota; class Thermoleophilia; order Solirubrobacterales; family 70-9; genus VRUE01. The sequence goes on along the minus strand of OY969794.1, from coordinate 1,264,537 downwards.
TCAGTCAAGTCAAGTCCTCCATCGAAGTCGTGGTCCTAGCAGCGTATTCGAGCAACTGGGGCGGGAGCCCGGTCCTGGCTGGGTCGCGCAGGACCGGGTTCCCCTTCGTTCAGTCCGAGCCGCGCCGAATCCGGTGCCGGTGCTTGATTGCGCAACGGCGGTGGTGCTTGCCGGAGCGGCGCCGGTGGGCTCTGCAGACGATCCGTCCCTTGCGGCCGGGCCTGCCCTTCGCCCCATTCTTGCCGCGTGGTCCCGGATCACCCGCCTTCCCGGCTGGACCGCCTTGACCCGCTGGCCCGGCTTGGTCCTGCCCGCCGGCCGGCTGCTTGCCGAGGCTCAGCGAGACCGTCTCTCCAAAGCGAACCGGTTGTTCCGCGGCGACCGTCTGGGGGCCACGGTCGAGTCGCAGTAGCCATGCTTCGTCTTGGCCTGCGGGGAAGACACCATCGATCGCGGTGAGCTGCCCATCGAGTAGTCCGAACGAGGTCACGCAGCCGGCGGGGTATGAGCCGCCACTTCTGGCTTCGTTCAGAACATCGGTCAGCTTTGCTCCTTGTGGAGCGGTGACCTTGCACATCCTCACGTTGCCCGGGGCGAGCTCGATCGCCAGCACGTGTGGGACGGGGGTCCCAGCCGCCACGTTCGGCACCGGGCGCAGGCTCGGCTGCGACGTGTCTTCACGGGCGGGCGGCGTGGCGGTGAAGACCCCACCGGCGATTGCCCGCAGCCCGTCCTGAGTCGAGTAGGGGTTCGCTTCGGTCGTGTTTTCGAAACCGAAGCCCCCGGCTTCTGGGCCGGAGGGGACCTGGAGGGAGAGCAGGTGGTCGATTGGCGTCTTGCCGGCGGCGGTCGTCCAGGTTGCCGACTGGGGGTCGATCCCGCATGCGGTGAGGCCGTTGACCGCCCAGGCGGTGGTGTCGGTGTTATCGCCGAACGCGTAGTGGAAGGCGCCGGTCGCGTTGACCAGCAGGCTCTTCAGGTAGGCGAGGGCGGAGGCGACGGAAGGGTCATACGCGGGAGCTCCGGCTTCGCAGAGGGCGGCGATCGCCGCCCCGGTCATGTCGGGTTCGCTTGGTTCGGCCTTCGCCGCCGGGGTCATCGCCGCGGAGAAGGTCCAACCGCCGTCGTCATGCTGCCGCTGGCGCAGGTAGGAGACGGCTGGGGTCAGAGCCCAGGCCGGCACCGGCGCGGTTTTCAGCGCCAAGATCCCGAAGACGGTGCTGTTGATGCTCGGTTCGCCGAAGCTGCCGGCGATGGGGTTCCAGCTGCCGGCGATCTGCGCCGGCAGGTTCAGGTCGGCCGAGAGCCGGGCCGGATCGAGTCCGGCTGCGTGGGAGACCAAAGTCACGCGCTCGTAGTCGGTGACCGCTTTGGTCGGGGGGCCAGCCCAGAAACCCGTGTAGTCGCTTAAAAGAAAGTCCTGCAGGCTCGGATTGCCGGGGGTCTGGAGGTCGGCCGCGCTGACTCCCGCGGCCGCCAGCGAAGTGGCGACCCAGTCGCTGCTGAAGGAGCCGTGTTCGAAACCGAAGGGTTCGCCGGTCAGCGGATCCTGCTGGCCGCGCACGTATTCCACAGCGTTGGCGACGGCCGTGTCGATTTCTTCCTGGGTGGAGGTAGCCGCGGCGCTGGCCGGCAGCACGGCGAGAGATAGGACCGCCGCGCAGAGCGCGAACACGCGTCGAAACGAGACTGCTTGCATCCGTGAACCCCTTTCCTCGAGGGCTAGATGGAGGGATCGGAGGGAGGTCTCCTGGCTTCCGAGCCTTCCCGTCGCGCCTTCCCAGCCGGTCGAGGCCAGTGGCTGCCGCGTGGCGTGCGGCGGGCGTTTTGCTCGGTCACAGTGGCGGGCCCGCGCCGGTTTTTCACCGACTTCCCCGTCCACCGATCCGTGGATTTGGTTGGCGCGAACCTATCGGAGATTCGGCCAGCGCGTTCGCTGCGCCGCCGCTCGCCTCATTACATTGCAAACGTCAAGCGATCGAGGGAACCTGGTGCGAATCCGGGACTGACGCGCAACGGTATGGATCGGCCCCACCGATTTGAGGCGCCGGATCCGAGTCCGAAAACTCGCCGCCTGACGCACACATAAACGGACCCTGTTCTCGCGAACGGAAGGAGATCCACATCATGCGTCCCCTCACCTGCCGCCTGGCATTGATCGCTGCGGCGATTGGCTCATTGCTGGCACCCGCCGCGGCCTCTGCGACCGCGACCCCCGAACAGATCGAAAAAGCCAGGAACGAAGGCGTCACCTACCTCAAAGGCCTGCAGAAAGAAAGCGGCGAAATCCCCGGTTTCGGCGGCGACTGGGCGCTGACCTCGTTCGCTGCGGCCGGCGTGGCCCCCGCCGACGTCAACAAAGCCGGCAAAGAAACCACTGACGCCCGCAGCTGGTACGAAGGGGTCGTTGGCGCATTCGGCTGGCCGGGTGAAGGAGCGACCGACTTCGAGCGGGCGGCGCTGATCTCCTACGCCGCCGGCATCGATCCTGCTCGTGTCTCCAAGCGGCAGAACCTGATCGCCAAAGTCGCCTCCTTCTACCAACCCGAAAGTCCTGGCTACTACGGCTCGACCTTCAACGCGACCGTCTTCGGACTGCTGGCGCTGGCCGGCACGAAGACCACTACCGGCGTTCAGCGCGTTCCCCAGGTGGTCCTCGACCAGGCGGTTGAAGCGGTGAAAGCCAACCAGCACACCGACGGCGGCTGGACTTGGGAAAAAGCCGCGGGCAACGAAGCGGCACTAAAAAAAGCCTCCGAACCCGACATGACCGGCGCCGCGATGGCGGCGCTCTGCGCCGCCGGGGTCGCCAATACGAACGAAGCGGTCGTCAACGCGAAGAAATACCTGGTCTCGAAATTCGTCAAATCGAGCGGTGCGTTTGAATCGGCATTCGGGGTCAACACGGACGCCAACGCCTGGGCGGTGCAGGGACTCAAAGCCTGTGGGATCGATCCGCAGGAAGCCGAATTCACCGGCACGGCTCCGGCCAAAAAAACGCCGCTCAACTTCCTCATCTCCCAGCAGGTGAGCGGTGGCGGGTTCAGGTACTCGACCTCGGGCAGCAGCGCCGACGAGTACGCGAGCCAGGACGCGGTGCGCGCGCTCGGCAGCGGTGGATTCACCGCGGCGCCACCGAAACCGGCCAAAGGCGAACAGTGGAAGGGCGCGACCGAATTCGCCACTGGGGAATCGGAAACCGCCTCGCTGGCGCTGATCGTCAACAACGGCAGCTCGCCGTTGAAGATTTGCTCGGTCGCGTTGGCGCCGAAAGCGACGACGACGAGTCTCGCGATGGTGCTGGACGCTGCGGTAAAAGGCACCACCCCGGCGTCCTGCGTGACGGGCTTCCTACCCGCGAGCGGCGAAGGAGCGATCACCCAGATCAACGGCTTCCCCGTCAGTCCCGCGGAAAAATGGAACATCACGATCGACGGTGGTTCCAAAAGCCTGGCAAAACGCAACACCACGATCCACGTCGGCGACACGATCTATTTGAGCTACGAATAGACTGAATCCGAAGATCAGGATCGGTGGACGGGGAAGCCGGTGAAAAACCGGCGCGGGCCCGCCACTGTGACCGAGCGAATGCCCGCCGCACGCCCCTGCGGCAGCCACTGGCCAAGTCGGCCGGGAAGGCGTGGCGGGAAGCTCGGAAGCCAGGAGACCTCCCTCCGATCCGCAAACGTCGATCGCCCTCGCGGAAAGGGGCCAAGGCATGCGTACAGCCATCACGGCATCGGTCGCCGCTCTTCTCTCCATCGTCCTTGTCGTGCCTGTTGCGGGGGCGAGCCCAGCCGAAGTCAACGTGCGGATCGAGGGCCGCAGCGAAACCCTCTTCGAGGGGCCGATCCTGACCGACGGCCACAACGTCAAGGCTTCCTCGGACAACGCCGCGCCCAAAGCGGGACGCCGCTGTAACGGGCTCAACAACGGTCAGAACCCGACGCCGGGGCCGACGCCCACGGCGGCCTCGGTCGATGCAATGGGCATTCTCGGCGAGGGCTTCGACGGGAAGTGGTACGCGGAACCGTTCGAGGACTACTTCATCACCCGCTGGGGCCCGGATGGGCAGGACGAAGGCAACGGTGAGTTCTGGGGCCTGCTCGTCAACAACGTCTTCACCAACGTCGGCGGCTGCCAGTACCAGCTCGATGGCGGCGACGAGGTCGTCTGGGTCTACGACGCCTTCAAGGTGAGGCCGATTCTGGCGCTCTTCCCCGCTAACTACCCCGGTGGTAGTCGGCCGCTGACCGCCACCGCTGAGTTGAACCAGCCGTTCGAAGTCGAGGTGGACGCCTACGAAGACGACACCGAGAACACCCCGCCGGCCTCGCCGCAGCGAACCGGTGCCGATCCATTCGAGGGGGCCGCGGTGGCGCCGGTCGTGACGAGCGCGAAAGGATTCGAGCGGATTGACACCGATGATCCCCAGACGGTCGTGACCGGTGCCGATGGCCGCACGAGCATCGTCTTCGACGAACCGGGCTGGCACCGCATCAAGGCGACCGCCGTCGACTCGGGGGGAGGGGAGGACGCGATCCGCTCGAACCGCCTTGACGTCTGCGTCCCCGATCCGCCCGCCGTCGGTTGCGGTCCGCTGCCGGTGGATGACCAGGTCCGGGTTCCACCCGCGGTCGAAGAAGAAGCATCCGACCCAAAAGGATCCGGGGCAGGGGGGCCGGGGAGCACGGCAGGGGTGCCGGGTTCCGCTGCCCACGACAGCGGCGATGGAGCAGCGTCGACGATCGATGCGAGCCAGGTCCGCTTGCGGTTGGTGCACCTCGATCGCAGCCGCATTGCCCGCGGCCTGATCAAAGTGAGCTGGCGCGTACTCGACCCGGGTGTGGGCATAAGGCAGTGGACGATCTCCTCAAAGAGGATCGGTAGCAAGGGCGCTCGTTTCGTGACCAGGGCGAAAGGCACGAGCGCAAGTTCGGCGACGCTGCACTTGCCGCGCGGCGCCACCTATCGACTCCAGCTCACCGTCACGGATGTCCTCGGCCGCAGCTCGACTGCTGCCTTCGGCAGCGTTCAGGTGCCGAGCTGAAGGCCATGCGCCGCCTTGTCGCGATCCTCGCGCTGTGCTCTCTGCTGGCTGCGGGTTCGGCACTGGCTGCAGCGCCGAACCCGGCCAACCGGGCGCGGCTTGACAGCACGATCCGTTACCTGCAGGAAGCGCAGAACCTCGACGGGGGCTTCGGCGGCGATTCGGGCAAAGAATCGGGGCAGGGCTTCAGCGCCTGGGTGGCGCTGGCGCTGGCCGCAGCCGGCATCAACCCTCAATGTCAGGCGAGGCCAGGCGGCACCGATGCCTACGGCTTCTTGGTCAATCACTTCCACAAAGGCCTCGAAGAAGAGATCCCCTGGCCGAAGATCCCGACGACTGCCTTCGAGCGCGAACTGATGGTGGTCAACGCTTCCGGAGCCGATCCGCACAGCTTCGCCGGCTATGACCTGGTCGGCGAAATCCTTGCGCGGGCGCGGAAAGACAACGACTCCTTCCCCTACGTGCCGGGCGGTCGCGGCGAAATCAACGACACGATCTTTGCGATCGTCGCTCTCGCCCCGGTGCAGGAGCCCGCGGCGCAGGCGGCGATCCAGCGTGCCGCGGACTGGCTGATCGGCGAGCAGGACGAAGACGGCGGCTGGTCGTTCGAAGTCAAGGGCGGCCGCACCGAAGCTGACATGACCGGCGCTGCGATCCAGGCGCTGCGCGCGGCCGGCAGGCCCGGTACGGAAGCCGAGCAGAAGGGCCTCCAGTACCTGCGCGACATGCAGAACCCGGACGGCGGTTTCCCCGAGTTCCCCGGTGAGTCGGAATCGAACGTGGCCTCGACCGCCTGGGCGGTACAGGGCATCTGGGCTGCTGAACAGGATCCCGAAGCCGAACCCTGGATCAATGGAGGAAACGACCCGCTCTCCTACATGGCCTCTCTCCAGCAACCCGATGGGCACATCCGCTGGAAGGCAAGCCAGGACTTGAACGGTGTCTGGATGACCGCTTACGTCGCGCCGGCCTTCGCCGGACAGACCTGGCCGATCCCGGCCTCGCCCTGTGCGAAAAAGCCGCCGACGACGCCCCCGCAACTGGGTCAGGGCGAAGGAACTCAATCGGGCAGCGGCGTGATCGCCGGGGGCGGCGGCCGCGGCGCGCCTTTGTTTAGTCGCCCCAAACCGCAGAGCAGGGGCAAGACGCCGGGGGGTGCACGGGTGCTCCACAGTCGTCGGGCGCAAGTGCGAAACCACAGCGAGACCAGGCGCGGCGAGAATTCCACGCAGCCCACCGGCACCGCGACGTCTGAAGCCCAAGGGCCCGACGCTGATCGTCGCCGGCCAGATCGGGACCGGGTAATCGGGGGCTCTGGCGAGGCGGGTCCGGCCGCAGCCTTGAATCACGCGGGCAAGCGCAAGGGCAGCGGTGACGAAATTACCGGCACTCTGGTCGGCGGCGGGGCAGCTGGATTCGGCGCGCCCGGCCTGCATGGCGCCGGGGCCAGCGACAACGGAACGCCGTGGACGGCGATCTCAATTGCCGCCGCCGCACTGCTGCTGGGCCTTGGCGGTTCGCAGCTGGAGCGCCGGCACGGGGAGGCCTTCGCTTGACCGCCGCGATCGATCTCGGCGACGCGCTGGCGGACATCGCGACGGCTCTGCGCGTCCCGGTCCTGATCGCCGCGGTGCTGATCCTGCTGCTCTGCGCGGTCGAGCTCGGACGCTTCGGCGCGGAGCTATGGCGGCGGCGGATACGGGCCCGGGGGGTCGATTTGGGTGAGCTGACCGAGCGCGCGATCGCCGATCCCGCCCAGGCCTCCCACTACGCCTACAGTGCCCCGGGTGCGGTCGCCGCGGAAGCGCTGACTGCGCTTGCCGTCGCGGCCCACGCCACCGATCGGCCGGTGGCAACCGAGCGCGTTCTGGCCCGCTATGAGCTCACGGTGCAGCGTAGGCTCGACCGCACGCGTCTGTTGGTCCGGGCGGGACCGGCGATTGGGCTGATGGGCACCCTGATCCCGCTCGCGCCGGGGCTGGCCGCGCTGGGTAACGGCGACGTCGCCTCCTTGGCCGAAAACCTTCGCGATGCTTTCGGCGCCACGGTGGTCGGACTACTCGTCGGCACCGTCGCCTTCTCCCTGACCTTGGCCCGCACGCGGATGTACACCGAGGACCTCGCTGCGCTTGAGCAGGCGGTCGGGGCGCCGCCACCTGGTCCGCTAACTCCCGCTGTCCAGGGTCAGGCCCTGGCGCAGAGTTGGAGCCGCTGACGTGAGCAGGATCGGGCTCGGTCGCCACGGCAAGATCGCCGAGAACGCGGGCGATCCCCTCGACGGGTTGGTCAACCTGTTCGACATCGGAATCGTCCTCGCGGTCGCCTTCCTGATCGCTGGTCTGACCCTTACCGTCAATCCCGGCAGCGGTCAAATCCAGCAACGCTCCGCCGCTGACGATGCGCACGTCCGCGTCCTGCCGGAGCCGGCGCAAGAGCGACAGGCGAAGGGGAGGGGAAGACCGGTCGGCACCGCCTACCGGCTCGCCGACGGTCGCCTGGTGATCGTCTCGCCGCGTTGAGAACCTGAGTTAGCCGCGCGCCGAGCCAGCGTCGAAGCCGCGTTGGTAGGCGTCGAGGAAAGTGGCGGGGAGCGGCTGATTGTCGGGGCTGTAGCGGGCGGCGGCGGAGAGGCGGCGGACGAGCTCGTCGTGGATTCCTTCGGTGCCGTCGGCACCGCTCTGGGCAGCGCCGAGTAGGTAGCCGAGCTGCAGGTTTGCCGTGCCACCGGGCTTGGCACGCGCCTCGGCATTGAGCTTGGTCGCCGCACGCAGCATCGCGGCGCCGACGGTGGCAAGGTCGCCGCCGGCCTGGTTCTCGGCAAGGCAGTCGGAGATCGGCGTCGAGCCGGCCAGCTCGACATCTCCCGGCGCATCCCCGAGCGCGCGAAGGTAGGCCGGAGCGCCTTCAAGGCAAGCGACCGGAGTCGAGTCGTCGGGCCCACCACAACCACCCAGGACGATCAAGCTGGCGACGAAGGAAATCAGCAGGGGGCGACGCATGCGCTGCATCCTACGAACCCATCCGGTAGGGGTGGAACGTCTTGTACTTTTTCTGCGGCGGCAATCTCGGACGGCTTTGTGCTGTCTTCAGAAAAAGTTAAGTGGAACCCCTGCCGGATGGGTTCTAGTCACCCTGCGCCGACACCCCGCCGGACTGGACGACGGAGATGCCCCCGCGCGGTCCGGGTTCGTTGGCGGGTTCGGCCTCGCTGCCGCCCTGCGGGCCCTTCGGTGGCTTGACGCCAGACGGCGGGGTGGTTGGCTGTGGCTGTTTGGCCATTTCCTGGTTGCCAACCGGGAAGACTTCCACCCATTCGGCCAGTTGGAACATCGGTGCCGCTGCGTGTTCCCAGGAGAGGTGGAGATGGTTGCCGCAGCCATGGCCGGCATCGCCGTCGTAGCCGACCCAGCGGAAAGGTGCGCGGGGGCGGCTCTGGACTGGCTCGGCCCAGTGGGCGAGGCGGGTAATCGGCGCCCAACTGGCGTCGCATTTGTTGGAGCCATCGAGGGGAACGACGTCGACGGCGAGCCCGTTGTAGTGGTCGGAGTTCCTGACGTGGCAGTTGTTGCAGCCGACGTGTTCGCCGCTGGGCAGTGGCCCCGAGTAGCCATCGGTGACGAAGATCGGGAAGCGTTTGGCGATCCAGCGCAGGTCCGGCAGGATCCGGCGGTCGACCATGTCGCCCTCTTCGTGTGGGATCGCAGCCGGCACCGGGACTATTTCCCCCGGGGCGTAGACGAGCTGGGTGGAGAGTGGCGCTGCGCTTGCCGGCGCTGCTGCCCAGCAGGCAAGGAGGGCTGCTGCGGCGAGCGCGAGCGTTGCGAGATGGCGGCGAATCCGCCGGGGTTTGTCGAAAGTCCCTGGCACGTCCCGGCCCTTATCGACAGCCTCCCCCGCCTCGCTTGAGCCCCGCGATGCGGGTGGTGGATTAGGGTCCCCGGCATGCCGACCGTGCGCGACGCCAGCTTCGACTTCTTCCGCACCCAGGGGATGACGACGATCTTCGGCAACCCCGGGTCGACCGAGCTGCCGATGCTCGCCGACTTCCCCGGCGATTTCCGCTTCGTGCTCGGTCTGCACGAGGCGGTCGTGGTCGGGATGGCCGACGGCTACGCGCAGGCCTCGGGTCGTACCGCGATTGCCAACCTGCACACCGCGCCGGGGGTCGGCAACGCGATGGGGGCGATCTTCAACGCGCAGGCAAACCACACGCCGCTGCTGGTCACCGCCGGCCAGCAGACGCGGGCGCAGATGACCCTGCAGGCGAACCTGACCAACCGCGACGCGATCCGTATGCCGCACCCGCTGGTCAAGTGGGCCTACGAGCCGCCGCGGGCTGAGGACGTGCCGCTCGCCCTCGCCCATGGCGCCCACCTCGCCTCGTTGCCGCCGCAGGGGCCCGTCTTTGTCTCACTGCCGATGGACGACTGGTATGCCGAGGTCGACGAGGCCGACGTTCGGGAGGCGATCGGGCGCCGGGTGACCGGCCGCACCGTCGCCGATCCGGAGGCAGTGCGCGCCCTGGCCGAGCTGCTCGAGTCGGCCGCCAACCCCGTCTTCGTCGCCGGCCCCGACATCGACGCCAGCGGTGGCTGGGACGCGGCTGTGGCGCTGGCCGAGCGCCAGCGCCTGCCGGTCTGGGCGACGCCGGCGCCGGGCGGCGGCAAACTCGGCTTCCCCGAGGGGCATCCCAACTTCCGCGGCGTGCTGCCGCCGGCGATCGGCCCGGTCGCTCAGACGCTGGAGGGGCACGACTTGATCCTCGTCGCCGGCAGCTCGGTCTTCCCTTACTACCCCTACATTCCGGGGCCGCTGCTGCCCGAGGGGGCGAAGCTCGTCGCGGTCACCAGCGATCCCGACGAGGCTGCCCGGGCGCCGATGGGCGACGCGATCGTCGCCGACGTAAAGCTGACCCTGGAGGCGCTCTTGGAGGCGGTGCCCGAGTCCTCGCGCTCGGTGCCCGAGCCGAACCCGGGGCCGAGCGAAATCCCCGCCGAGGATCCGCTCAATTCCTCCACTGTGCACTCGGCCCTTGCTGAGGTTTTCCCCGAGGACGGCATCGTCGTGCTCGAGTCGCCCTCCAGCACCCTGGCGTTGCGCAACCAGTTGCGCCTCTCCCAGCCCGGCAGCTACTACTTCAGCGCCGGCGGCGGTCTCGGCTTCGGCCTCCCCGCTGCGGTCGGCGTGCAGCTCGCCCAGCCGGACCGCCCGGTCGTCTGCGTGATCGGCGAGGGCTCCGTGCAGTATGCGGTCAGCGCCTTCTGGAGCGCCGTCGCCTACGACGTGCCGGTCACCTTTCTCGTCCTGCGCAACTCCGAGTACGCGATCCTCAAGTGGTTCGCCGAAGTCGAGTCGGTCGCGGACGCGCCCGGACTCGACTTGCCGGCGCTCGACGTTGCGGCCGTCGCTGTCGGCTACGGCGTCTCGACCCAGGTTGCAAGCGGGCGCGACGAGGTCCGCGACGCGCTCGCCAAAGCACTGGCCTCTTCGCGGCCGGAGCTGGTCGAAGTCCCGGTTCAGCCGGGAATGTCCCTTTTCTAGGAGAATTTGCGACATGACCGTCGCCGCCCCCGACCGCGCTCCTGAGTCGCTCGCGGGGGGAGCCGCCCAGCCGCTGCGCGACGAGCTCGAAGCGCTGCTCGGCGCCGACCGCGTGTTGGCTCGCGCCAGCGACATCGTCCGTTACGCCTCCGACGCCAGTCCCTACCGACTGCTGCCGCAGGCGGTGGTGATGGCGCGTGAGGCGAACGACGTTGGCAAGACCCTCGCCTACGGACGCGACAACGACATCCCCGTCGTCTTCCGTGGCGGCGGCACCAGCCTCAACGGCCAAGGCCAGGGCGACGGCATCCTGGTCGACGTGCGGCGTCACTTCGGTGGAGTGGCTGTCGAGGACGACGGCGCTCGGGCTCGTGTCAAACCAGGCACCTTGCTCGGCCACGCCAACCGAGTCCTCGCCCCGCACGGGCGCAAGCTCGGTCCCGATCCAGCCAGCACCGACATCGCCACGGTCGGCGGGGTGATCGCCAACAACTCCGGCGGGATGCGTTGCGGTGTCACCAAAGACTCTTACTCGACCCTTCGCTCGCTGACCTTCGTCCTGCCCTCCGGGACGACGATCGACACCGCCGCCTCCGGCGCCGCCGAGCGCTTTGCCGCGGCGGAGCCCGAGCTGGCCGCCGGCCTTGCCGCGATCCGCGACGAGATCCGCGCCGACGCCGAGCTGAGCGAGCGCATCCGGCGCAAGTTCGCGATCAAGAACACGACCGGCTACCGGCTCTGCGCCTTCCTCGACGCCGACGAGCCGCTGGAGATCTTCCGCCGCCTCCTGGTCGGCTCGGAGGGCACCCTTGGCTTTGTCGCCGAGGCCGTCTTCGAGACGGTGCCGCTGCCCGCCCACACGACGACTGCCTGGATCCACTTCCCCGGCATCGACGCCGCGATCGCCCCAGTCCGCGACCTGGTCGACTCGGGCGCCACCGCGGTCGAGCTGATGGTCGCCCCGGCGCTGATCGTCGCCGCCTACAACATGGTCGGCGCCCCGGAGGAGTGGAAGGAGCTGCCCCCCGAGTCGGCGGTGCTGCTGCTCGAGTTCGGCGCTGAGAGTGAAGCCGGGCTGGAACCCTACGTCGCCAGGGCAGGTGAGATCCTCACCGCCCACGAGACGATCCGCCCGATCGAGTTCAGCCGCGACGCCGAGGAGATCGAGCTCGCCTGGCGCGTCCGCGAGGGGCTGCACGGCCTGGTCGGCCGGGTGCGGCCGCCGGGGACGGCGCTGATCGTCGAGGACGTCTGCGTGCCGCCCGAGCGGATCGCCGAGGGCGCCCGTGACCTGCAGGCCCTGCTCGGCGAGCACGGCTTCCTGCCCGGCGTCGCCGGCCACGCCTCCGCCGGAAACCTGCACTTCATGCTCACCCCCGACTTCGCCAAGCAGGAGGACCTCGAGCGCTACGAGTCCTTCATGGCGAAGCTGGTCGAGCTGATCGTCGGCAAGTACGACGGCTCGCTCAAGGCCGAGCACGGCACCGGAATCAACATGGCGCCCTACGTCGAGCGCGAGTGGGGGCAGAAGGCGACCGAGCTGATGTGGCGTGTGAAGCAGCTCGCCGACCCTGGCGGCGTGCTCGCCCCAGGCGTGGTGCTCAACCGCGACCCCGGCGCTCACCTGCGCAATTTGAAAACGACGCCGGAGATCGAGGAGTCGGCGACGACCTGCGTCGAGTGCGGTTTCTGCGAGCCGGTCTGTCCCAGTCGCAACCTGACGACGACGCCACGGCAACGGATCGTGCTGCGCCGCGAGATCGCCCGCCAGCCAGAGGGCTCGCCGCTGTCGAAAGTATTGGAGGAGGAGTACGAGTACGACGGGCTCGATACCTGTGCCGCCGACGGATCCTGCCGCCTCGCCTGCCCGCTCGGCATCGACACGGGTGAGCTGGTCAAAGAGCTGCGCGCCGAGCACCATTCGCCGCGCGCAGAAAAGTTGGCTCTGCGCGGCGCGAAGAGTTGGGGCAGCGTGGAAAAAGCTTCGCGCGCGGCGCTGCGGGTCGGCGGCCCGCTGGCGCGCCGCACCAAGCGCGGCGCGGCGCTTCCCCCTTCAGCACCCGGAAAGCTGCCGGCGACCCCGCGCCAGGGCGCGAGCGCCGTTTACGTCCCAAGCTGCACCAACCGCATCTTCGGAACCGCGGCCGACGGGCCTAAAACCCACGAAATAGGTGGGAAATCGGCCCGTCGGCGGGGTTTGGCTGGGGCCTTGGTCGAGTTGTCGGCGCGGGCCGGGTTGCCAGTTTGGATTCCCGAGGACGTGTCGGGCTCTTGCTGCGGCCTGCCCTGGGGCTCGAAAGGCTTCGGCGACGCCCATCGGCATAAGGCGAACGAGATGGTCGAGCGCCTCTGGCGCTGGAGCGGCGAGGGCGAGCTTCCAATCGTGATCGATGCGGCCTCCTGCACCCACGCGATCGCAGAGCCCGGCGAGGGTGTGCTCAGCGAGACGAACGCCGAGCGTCTCGCCGGGCTGACCACCCTCGACTCGGTCGCCTGGGCGCACGACCGGCTGCTGCCGCGGCTGCAGATCGCTCGCAAGGTCGGCTCTGCGACCGTCCACCCGACCTGCGCAACGCGCCAGATGGGGCTCGCCCCCCGGCTGCGCTCGCTTGCCGACGCCCTGGCCGAGGATGTCTACGTCGCCCCGTCGGCGACCTGCTGCGGCTTCGCAGGCGACCGTGGCATCTCGCACCCGGAGCTGACTGCAGCGGCGACCGCCGACCAGGCCGCCGAGCTGGCCGGTCGTCATTTCGATGCATGCCTCTCCAGCAACCGCACCTGCGAGATCGGCCTCGCCCGCGCTACCGGCGAGCGCTACGAGTCGTTCGTCTTCCTGCTCGAGCAGCTAACTCGAGGCTGATCGCTGGGCTGCCGCCTCGGCCTCGCGTATTGCGCCAGCCACGTTGGCGTCACGCTCGGCGCGCCAATCCATGAGCGGGCCGAGCAGGCCCCGCAGCATCGCGGCGTAACGCCACCAGCTCGGGGCGAAGACCCTCGGCGCCCGCTGTTCCAGACCGCGCACCAGGGCGGCGGCGGCGACGTCTGGCGTGATCCGTTTGAGCAGGAAGCTCGGCAGCGTGTCCTGCAGTTTCTTGCCTCCCTCCTGTTGGTCGAGCGAGCCTTTAACCAGATCCGTCTCGACCCAACCGAAATAGGCGACGGTGGCGCTTGCTCCGAACGGCGCCAGCTCGGTCCGCAGTGAGCGCCCGAGCGACTCGACAGCCGCCTTGGTTACCGCGTAGGGGCTGGCGAGGAGCCCGTTGGCGAACGAGTAGATCGAGCCGATGAAGACGATCTGGCCGTCTCGCTTGGAGATCTGCGGCAGTCCCGCCCGAGCCGTGCGCCACGCGCCCAGCAGGTTGATCTCGACGACCCGCTCCCACTCCTCGGGTGGGACCATGCGGATCGTCGTCACCGTCGGCGGTGCGATCCCGGCGTTGGCGACCGCGATGTCGAGGCCGCCGAAGCGCTCAACGGTTTCGGCGACCGCCTGCATGATCGCTCCCTGGTCGGCGACGTCGGCGCCGATTCCGATCGCCCGCTCGCCGATCCGCTCGGCCGCCTCGCGCGCCTGCTCGGGGTCGAGGTCGACGACCGCAACCGAGGCGCCGCGCATGTGCAGCTGGCGGGCGGTCTCGAAGCCGATCCCGCGGGCGGCGCCGGTAACTAGCGCAACTTTTCCATTCAGGTCATAGATAGGGGACACGGGCGCGGAGGCTACTCACTCCCAGGAGGTGCCGCCGAATCGACCCCTCCTAGAATCCCCTGCCCATGCCCGGCTTCAAGCCAGTCGACCCCCGGCAGTCCTTTCCCGAGCTCGAGGAGCGCGTGCTATCGCGCTGGCGCGAGCGCGATGTTTTCCACCGCTCGCTCGCCAACCGCGAGGGGGCGGAGGTCTGGAGCTTCTACGAGGGGCCGCCGACCGCCAACGGCCGGCCCGGTTCCCATCACGTCCTCTCCCGCGTCTTCAAGGACATCTATCCCCGCTACAGGACGATGCGCGGCTACCGAGTGCCACGCAAGGCGGGCTGGGACTGCCACGGTCTGCCGGTCGAGCTCGAGGTCGAAAAGGAGCTGGGGATCGGCTCCAAGCAGGAGGTTGAGGAGTACGGGATCGGCAAGTTCAACGAACGCTGCCGCGCCTCGGTCTTCGAGTACGTCGAGGAGTGGAATCGGCTGACCGAGCGGATCGGCTTCTGGATCGATCTAGACGACCCCTATGTCACCCTCGAGGACAACTACATCGAGTCGGTCTGGTGGTCGCTGCGCAAGCTCTGGGACGACGAACGCCTCTACGAGGGTCACAAGGTCGTGCCTTATTGCCCGCGTTGTGGCACCGCGCTTTCCTCACACGAGGTCGCGCTCGGCTACAAAGACGTCGAGGACCCCTCGATCTTCATAAAAATTCCGCTCGTCTCCTCTGCTCCCGCGGAGTACTTGCTGGTCTGGACGACGACGCCGTGGACGCTGCCGGGCAATGAGGCGGTCGCGGTGGCTCCTGACGTCACCTACGTCAGGGCGCAGGTCAAAGACGAGGTGCTGATTCTCGCCGAGCCGTTGGTCGAGCGGGTGTTGGGTGAGGGCGTCGAGATCCTCAGTCGCTTGTCTGGCAAAGAGTTGGTCGGCAGCCACTACAAGGGCCCAATCTTCACGCTCAACGATCGGCCGGACGGCGGCTTCCCGGTGATCGCCGGCGACTTCGTCACTACCGAGGACGGCACTGGGCTCGTCCATATCGCCCCCGCCTTCGGCGAGGATGACTACCGCGTCGCCGCGGAGAACGGCCGCTTCGATCCGACCCAACACGGCACCCTCTACAACCCGGTCAAGCCGGACGGCAGGTTCGACACCCGCGTCGTCGGCTTTGAGGACAGGCTGGTGAAGGATCCCGAGGTCACCCGCGCTCTGATCGACGACCTTGACGCCCGCGGCCTGCTCTTCCGCGAGCAGGTCTACGAGCACGCTTACCCACACTGTTGGCGCTGCGGCACGCCGCTCCTTTACTACGCCAAGTCGAGCTGGTACGTCGCCACCTCGCAGGCTCGCGATCAGCTCCTCGCCAACAACGAGGAGATCGGTTGGCACCCCGAGCACATCAAGCACGGCCGCTTTGGCAAATGGCTTGAGAACAATGTCGACTGGGCGCTCTCGCGCGATCGCTACTGGGGGACTCCGCTGCCGATCTGGGAGTGCACCGGCAGGGAGTGCACCGGCCGCTTCTGCGCCGGCTCGGTGGCCGAACTGCGCGAGCGCGCCGAAGGCGACGTCCCCGACGATCTTCACCGCCCCTACATCGACGAGGTAACGGTCGATTGCGAGCAGTGCGGCAGCGAGATGCGCCGGGTCGAATCGGTAATTGACACTTGGTACGACAGCGGCGCGATGCCCTTCGCTCAGTTCCACTACCCGTTCGAGAACGAGGATCTGTTCAAGCAGCGTTTCCCGGCTGACTTCATCTGCGAGGCGATCGACCAGACGCGCGGCTGGTTCTACACCCTGCTCGCCGAGTCGACCCTGCTTTTCGACACCTCCAGCTACCGCAACTGCGTTTGCCTCGGGCTGATCCTCGACCCCGAGGGGCAGAAGATGTCGAAGAGCAAAGGCAACGTGGTCGAGCCCTGGGACGTGATCGCCGCACACGGCGCCGACGCCTTCCGCTGGTACTACCTGACTGCGCAGCAGCCCTGGTCGGGCTATCGCTTCTCGGTCGACACGGTGGGCGAATCGGTGCGCCAGTTCCTCTTGACGCTGTGGAATACCTACTCGTTCTGGGTGCTCTACGCGAACGCGGAGGGCCTGGGCCCCGGAGACTTCGGTAGCGACTTCTTCACTGGCGATGAGCTCGATGCTTGGACGATGTCGCGTCTGCAGGGGACGATCGAGACGGTGCGAGAGCGGATGGACGAGTTCGACTGCACCGCCGCCGGGCGGGCGATCGCCGAGTATGTCGATGAGCTGTCCAACTGGTACGTGCGGCTCTGCCGCCGCCGCTTCTGGGACGGGGACCGGGCTGCCTTTGCGACTCTGCGCCACTGCCTGCTCGAGGTCGCGGGGCTGCTCGCACCCTTCACTCCATTCCTCGCCGACGAGATCCACCTCAATCTCGCCGGTGGCGAGTCAGAGGAGTTAGGGAGCCAGCCCGACTCTGTCCACCTGCGGGATTTCCCGGAGGCTCATTCCGGTCTCCTTGACGAAGAGCTGGAAAAGGAGATGGAGGCCGTGCGCCTGACGGTCGAATTGGGTCGGGCGGCCCGCGCCCAGGCCAAAGCGAAGATGCGCCAGCCGCTGCGCCGCGCCGTGATTGTCGCCAACGACGCCGAGCGCGAGGCGATCTCGGCACATGCCGATCTGGTCAAGGCCGAGCTCAACGTCAAAGAGCTTGATTTCGTCGAAGAGGAGTCGGCGCTGGTCAGCTACGCGGTCAAGCCCAACTACCGCTCGCTCGGCCCCCGCTTCGGTAAGCGCATGCCGCAGGTTGCCGCCGCCGTCGCGGCACTCGACCCGGTTCATGTCGCTGCGGTGATGTCCGAGGGGGGCGAGGTCGGCATCAACATCGACGGCGACGAGCATGCTCTCGGCGCCGATGAGGTGACCCTTTCGTTGCAGCCGCTGGATGGCTACGAGGTCGAGGCGGAGGCCGGCCACGCTGTCGCCCTGCAGCTCGAGCTCGATGACGAGCTGCGCCAAGAGGGCCTTGCCCGCGAGATCGTCCACGCCGTCCAGAACGCGCGCAAAGAGGCTGGGCTGGAGATCACCGACCGGATCGAGCTCAGCCTAGGTGGTGATGAGGAGCTGCTGGCGGCCGCCCGCGAACACCAGCCTTATATCTCCGGTGAGGTCCTCGCGACCGCAGTCGACTACGACGCAAGCGATGGTGTGACGGCCAAACTAGACGGTCGCGAATTACGCATCTCCCTAAGCTGAACGCATCCCCTCTGAACAAGATTCGACCAGAAACGGCTTTCGAGCGGACATCGAGGGCCTTCGGGCCGTCGCGATCGCAGGGGTGCTCCTCTGCCACGCCGGCCTGCCTTTTCTAGCCGGTGGCTACGTCGGCGTCGACGTCTTTTTCGTCGTCTCGGGATTCCTCATTACCCGGCTTCTGCTTGGCGAGCTCGAGCGGACCGGCGGTATTTCGCTGCGCCGTTTCTACGCCCGCAGGGCCAGGCGATTGCTGCCACTCTCGGCGGTGCTTCTCGCCTCCGTCGGTGCCCTCTCGCTCCTGCTTTTGTCGCCTGTGCGCGCGGTTGAAGTCTCGGGCGACATCATCAGCTCGGCCATCTACACCGCTAACTGGCACTTCGCCAGCCAGTCAGTCGACTACTTCGCTCAAGACCTCGAACCGAGCCCAGTGCTGCATTTATGGTCGCTGGCGATCGAGGAGCAGTTCTACCTCGTCTGGCCGACCCTGCTGCTGGCGGTCACTTGGCTCTGGCGCCGCCGCGGCGGCGCCGTTCGTCCGGCGATCTGGGGGACGCTGGCGATTGTCGGGCTGGGCTCGCTTGCGCTTGGCATCCACCTAACCGACCAACAGCCCGCGGCTGCCTACTTCTCGACCTTCGGCCGGGCCTGGGAGCTGGCTCTGGGCGCGGTCCTGGCGCTGATCGGCGCGGTACGCCTGCCGCGGGCCCTGGCGGCGACGATCGGCTGGGGTGGCCTCGCGGCGATCGTCTACTCGGCCTTCGCCTTTGAAGCGAGCACGCCGTTTCCAGGTGTCGCCGCCCTGCTGCCGACTGTCGGGACCGCCTGCGTAATCCTTGCCGGCTCGTCGGTCTACGCAGAGGCGAAGGGCGCCCCGGCCGCCCTGCTCTCGCTGCCGCCAGTTCGTTACGTCGGCCGCATCTCCTATTCCTGGTACCTCTGGCACTGGCCGGCGCTGATCTTTGCCGCAGTTATCTGGGGCCCGCTGTCCGTCGCAGCGGGCCTCGCTGTCATCGCCGCCTCCTGGATCCCGACCGCCGCGACCCATCGCTGGATCGAGGATCCGGTCCGCCTCTCCAAGGTGCTCGCCCTGCGACCCAATCGCGCTCTTGCCATTGGCCTCGGCTGCATGGCAATCGGGGTCTCGGCCGGTGTCTTGCTAACCGACCTACAGCCGACTCTGCACACGGCGCCCCTCTCCAGCGTCAGGGGTGCCGCCGCGCTCAGCGACCAACCCCGCCCCCAGCAGCACGCCGACGCTGTACGGCCGAATCCCCTGCGAGCGGAAGCCGATCGCTCCCGCATGTACTACGACGGCTGTCTCGTCGGGATCGGCGGCACCAACTCGAATCGTTGCCTCTACGGCGATCCAAATGGCAACCACACGCTCATCCTCTTCGGTGACTCACACGCGCTGCAGTACGCCCCCGCCCTCGAAGAGCTGGCGGAAACGCATGACTGGCGCCTGATCGTCCTGACCAAGGCCGAATGCACCCCGGGGGAAGTGCGGATCCGCAGCATGGTCGCCCGGCGCGAGTACTCGCAATGCGATGCCTGGCGAGAAAAGGAGCTGCAGCGGATCGAAATGGGCGCCGGCTCCACCGTCGTGGTTATCAGCGGCGACACCGTCTACACCCCTTACGGCAAGGACGGCGAAGAACTTAGCGGCCCCGCGGGTGCTGCGGAGATGGAAGCGGGGTATATCGCGACCCTGACTCGGATCCACCGGGCCGGCCTGCGAACGGTGGTGATCCGAGATACCCCGGTCTCGACCAGCAATGTCCCGAGCTGCGTCTCCGAACGGCTCCAGCACCTCGAATCCTGCGCCTTCCCGCGGGTCCGTGACAAGGTGACGGAATTCGACGCCCGCGCCGCCAAGGCAGCCCCCGACACCCACCTGATCGACATCACCCCCGAGATCTGCCCCAAGAACCTCTGCCGCGCGGTGATCGGCAATGCCCTCGTCTACCGCGACAAAAGCCACCTGACCGCGACCTACGCCCGCACCCTCGCTCCCAGCATCGAGCGAGACCTGAGGAAAGCCGGCTTAGGCGGCCCGGCCTAGCCCGAGCTGGGCCTACTCCTCGGGCTCGCCGATGATGAAGTCGGTTTTCGCCGAGTCGGAGAACTTCACCCAACAGTGCTCGGGAGCGGCGCCGGCCACCTCGACCAGCGCCGTCTCGATCCGCTTGGCGATCTCCGCCTTCTGCTCGTCGGTCCGTCCCTCGAACCAGTGGACCTGGACGAACGGCATCGCTACAGCCTCAAGCGGCTAGGCGAGTGCCGGCTCGAGCTCGGCCTCAAGGCGCCGCTTCGGCATCGCCCCGACGACTTTCTTCGCGATCGCCCCGTCCTTGAAGAGGAGCAGGGTGGGAATCGAGAGGACTTCGTACTCAGCGGCCGTTTGCTGATTCTCGTCGACATTGAGGCTGACGATCTTCAAGTCGTCGCGCTCGGCGTCGATCTCCTCGAGGACCGGATGGACGACACGGCAGGGGCCGCACCAGGGGGCCCAGAAGTCGACGAGCACGGGGCCATCGGCCTCGAGGACGTCGGCTTTGAAGTTGCCATCGGTCACGTCGGTGAGCTTGCCAGTCACTGGTTATCGGTCTCCCGTGAGTCGAGGTTCAGCGCTCAATACTTCAGAAAGTATAGCGAGGGCATGCAGCCCCCGCCAACCATCCGTGATGGATGTCCTTATGTTTGCCGAGTATGACGAATGCCGAGATTGCCGCCGCCCTTGAAGAGCTGGGAGTGCTTTACGAGCTGGACGGGGCGGTGAAATACCGGGTGCTCGCCTACTCGAGCGCCGCCAAGGCGATCCGCGAAAGCCCGGTTTCGGTCGCCGAGCTCGCGGCGGCCGGACGCGCCACCGAGCTACCTGGGGTCGGCAAGACCTTGGCGGAAAAGATCGACGCGCTGCTGGAGACCGGCGAGATCCCCGCTGCGGTGAAGTTGAAGGCGAAGTTCCCGCCGAGTCTGATTGAGGTGACGCGCGTGCCGGGTGTCGGGGCGAAAACTGCGCGGCTGCTCTTCGAGGAGCTCGACGTCACCTCGCTCGACGATCTTAAGGCCGCGGCGGAGGGGGAAAAGGTCCGTGAGGTGAAAGGCCTCGGGCCAAAAGCCGAGGAGAACGTGCTGGCGGCGCTGGAGCGGCTGGGTGAACCCGGTGAGGGCCCCGGACGGGTATTGCTATCGGCGGTGCGGCCGATAGCCGAGGAGCTGGCCGCGGCGCTGCGCCAGCACCCGGCGGCCAACCGGGTCGAGGTTGCTGGCTCGGCGCGGCGCTGGGCCGAGACCTGCAAGGACATTGACCTGATCGCCACCGCCGATGAGCCCACTGCGCTTGCTGAGCATCTGGTCGGCCACGAGCTGATCGCCGCCGCCGGCAACCCCGGCTCCAACGGCGTCCGAGCGCAGACCCACAACGGGATCTCAGTTGACCTGCGGATCGTCGCGCCACAGGCGTTCGGCAACCTGCTCCAGCACTTCACCGGCTCGGCCGCGCACAACGTGCAGTTGCGCGAAGCGGCGGTGGCCCGCGGCCTCTCCGTATCCGAGCACGGGATCACCGAGACCGAGAGCGGTGAGACGACTCTCTGCGAGAGCGAGGAGGCGGTCTACGAGCGCTTGGGCTACGCCTACATCGAGCCGGAGCTACGCGAGGGTCGGGGCGAGCTGAAGGCGGCGCGTGAAGGCAAGCTGCCGGGCCTGGTCTCGATCGCGGACATCCGCGGTGACCTGCACTCGCACACCACCCTCTCCGACGGGCGCAACACGTTGGAGGAGATGGCGGCTGCGGGCCGCGAGCGCGGCTACGCCTACATGGCGATCACCGACCACTCGGCCAGTCATGGCTTTGGCGACCACGTCACTGCCGAGCGCCTCTGGCAGCGGGTCGAGGAGGTTGCGACTTGGAACAAGGGCAAACGCGGCTTCCGCCTGCTCGCCGGTTCGGAGGTCAACATCGGCCTCGACGGCTCACTCGACTACCCCGACGACCTACTCGACGCGCTCGACTGGGTCGTCGCCAGCGTCCACACTTCTTTCTCGATCTCCGAAGCAGCGATGACCGAGCGTGTCCTGACTGCGATCGAGAGTCCGAACGTCGACTGCATCGGCCACCTCACCGGTCGTCTGATCGGCCGCCGTGAGCCCTATGGCATCGACGTCGAGGCGGTCGTCGCGGCGGCGGCCCGTGCCGGCACGATGCTGGAGATCAACGGCAACCCCAACCGCCGCGACCTCTCCGAGCACCACGCCCGCCTGGCCAAGGAAGCGGGTGCGACGATCGTCCTCAATACCGACGCCCACGGGGTGGACACGCTGAGCAACATGGACTACGCGGTGGCCACCGCCCGGCGCGCATGGCTGACCGCCGCCGACATCGCCAACACCCGTGGCTGGGGCGAGTTCAAGACCCTGCTCCGTTGAGAGGTCTATCGTCTGTTAGACATTCGTCTGCGCAGACGATAGACTTCAGATGCCGCGAGAGCGGCGGTCGCCCCCGTCGGCGGATCCGATCCCCGATATCGCAATTGGGGGACGAGGGTTCGACTCCCTCCGGGGGCGTAACATGATGTCTGCGAGACCTGGGCTACTCCGCTATCATTTGCAGCGCGATATCGGGGCACGGATTCACCGGGTTCCCCAAGATTTGCAAACGACCCGCTTTCGGCGGGTTGTTTGCTTTTCAGTGCGCGCGCAACCGGTCGCTTCGCAGTCCCGGCGTTCGCACGAGCTCTATAGGGCGCAGAGCCGAGTTCGGGACTACGTAGAACTTGACTCCGTCGCGTTGCTCGATGCCGAGTACCGCGGCCTCGCGGGTGCGCATCATCAGGGCGACCAGGAGGGCGTAACCGGCGCCGATCGCTGCCACGCCCGGGTAGATGACGCCGAGGATGCCGGCGGCAATCGCGGTGAGGCCGATCGGCCAGAGGCGAATCGCGGCGATCCTGGCCGGCGACTCCTCGGGCAGCGAGGTGGCCGTGCGGGCTCCGGCGAGGGCCTCGCGGACGCCGTCGGCGGCGCGCGACGGTCGTCCCAGGTACATGCCGAGGACGAGCGCGATCAGCCACCAAGCGGCGGCGACGAGGACGGTGGTGGTGTCGCTGTCGCGGCCGGCGGCGATCGCCGTAATTGCTCCCAGCGCGGTCGCCTCGGCGCCAGTGAGGAAGACGGTAATCCGCAGTAGGTCGGTGTAGGGCATCGTCAGGGTTCTACTCTGCCAGCGCCTCGAGCAGCGCCAGCCAGCCCGGCGGTCCATTCACAGTTAGGTCCGCCTCCTCGGCGATCTCGGGCGGGCCCTCCGCCGAGATGATGCCAACGCAGATGGCGGTCTCTAGCTCGCCGCTCCCTTCGAGTTCGCGCAGTCGCCGGAAGGCATCGAGGTCGGTGCGGTCATCGCCAGCGTAGGCCGCCGCCTTGACCCTGTCTGTGGCCAAGAGGGCCGCCACCGCTGCGTCCTTGCCACCGCCTCCGGGCGGACGCAGCTCCAGCACTTTGCGCCCCCAGCGCAGCTCCAGTCCCGCTTGCCCGGCTGCCGTGCCGATCTCATGCGCCCGCGCCTCGGCGCCGCGGTCGTCCGCGGCGCCGCGCCAGTGCAGCGCCTGGATCGGCCCCTTGTCCTCCAGTCGCAACTCGGCATCAACCAGCGTCTCGGCGCCGAGCGAAGCAACGAAGTTGGCCGCGTCCTGCTCGCGGCCCTGCAGCGAGGGATCGAAGCGGGGCGCGTCGTCGCCGGGCAAGAGCAGCTCGAGGCCATGATTGCCGGCGTAGGCGATGCCCTCAACCCCGACCAGGCGCCGCGCCTCCTCGGCCCGCCGGCCGGAGATGCAGCCGACGAGTCCATAGCGCTCGCTCAAGTGGACAAGCAGCTCGCTCGCTTGCGCCGGCACCGCGGCTTCCTCGGGCCGCGGCACGATCGGCGCCAGGGTTCCATCGATGTCGGTGAGGATCGCAGCGCGCGCCGGGTCTTCTCGGAGCCCCGCAAGGGCCCCCAGCCCCGCCTCGCGCTCCCCGCTGCCAGATTCGG
The DNA here is from genome assembly GCA_963703175.1 of uncultured Solirubrobacterales bacterium. Taxonomy (GTDB): domain Bacteria; phylum Actinomycetota; class Thermoleophilia; order Solirubrobacterales; family 70-9; genus VRUE01. The sequence goes on along the minus strand of OY969794.1, from coordinate 1,240,991 downwards.
GAGACACGCGACTAGTATCGCGCGATGCCATCGGAGCGCATGCTGAAGCTTGCCGTGGTCGGCACGCTGGCCGGCATTTTCAGCGGCATTTTTGGCGTCGGCGGCGGCACCGTGATCGTGCCCTTGCTGATCTTCTGGTTTGGCTACGGGGAGCGGTTGGCGACCGGAACGAGCCTCGGCGCCATTGTCCTGATCGGCCTCCTCGGCGCCATCGCCCAGGGTGGCTTCTACGGCAACGTCCATGTGGGAACCGGCCTGCTGCTCTGCATTCCGGCCGTTCTCGGCGTCCTCATGGGCACCGCGATCCAGCAGCGGATCCCGCAACGCGCCGTCTCCCTCCTCTTCGCCGCCCTGCTCGTCGGCGTCGCGATCGAGCTGATCGTCAGATGAGCACTGACGTGGTCTTTGCAGCCCTGATCTGCATAGCCGGTGGCCTTGCCGGTGGCCTGGTCGGGGTCGGCGGCGGTGTCTTGTTTGTGCCCGCACTGACGATCTTCATCGGGCTCTCTCAAGTCGAGGGCGAGTCGACCTCGTTGCTGATGATCGTCATCGTCGCTTTGGTCGGCGCCTTTCGCCAGAACTCCTACGGCAACCTCAACCTGCGCGATGCGGTTGTGATCGGCGTGCTCTCCCCGCTTGGCGTCCTGATCGGCGTGGTGGTCTCCAATGAGGTCCCGCAGCGGGCGCTTGAACTCTCTTTTGCGGCCCTAGTCCTCTTCGTTGCCTACGGCCTCGTTCGCAAGGCCCTCTCGTCAGAGACTTAGCGGTACAGCGACGGCGCGCTACGCTCAAAGTGTGGATTCCCTCAACTGGCACGCCGACGTGCCACAGCTGCGCTCCCCCGTCCTCGTCTGCGCCTTCCGCGGTTGGAACGACGCCGCCAACGCCGCCTCGGCGGCCCTCGGAGCGGTGGCCGATTCCTTCGACGCCGAGCCGATTGCCGAGATCGACCCTGAGGACTACTTCGACTTCCAGGCGACGCGGCCGACGATCGTGCTCTCCGAAGGCCAGACCCGCCACATCGAGTGGCCGCAGAACGATTTGATCGCGATCCGAATTCCAGGCGCCGATCACGACCTGGTCCTCTTCGATGGCACCGAGCCCAACCTGCGCTGGCGCACCTTCTCGGAAACGGTGGCGACCGCCGCCGACACGCTCGGTGTCGAGATGGTCGTCACCCTCGGCGCCTTGGTGGCCGAGGTCTCCCACACCCTGCCGGTGCCAATCACCGGCCTCGCTTCCGACGAGGATCTGGTCGAGGAGCTCGACCTGCAGCGCTCCAGCTACGAGGGTCCGACCGGGATCGTCGGCGTCGTCCACGACTGTTGCCGCCAGATCGGCATGACCTCGGCCTCACTCTGGGCCGCGGTGCCGCACTACGTCGCCGCGGTGCCCAATCCGAAGGCGGCATTGGCGCTGCTGCGCCGGCTTGAGGGCTTGACGGGAATCGCGGTCGACGCGACCGCGCTGGAGGAAGAAACCGCCAGCTACGAGGATCAGATCGGCCGCGCCGTCGCTGCCAACCCGGAAATCGCCGAACTGGTTGAGCGGATCGAGGCCGAGCAGGCCGAGCAACTGGGCGAGGGGGACGACGACCTGCCCTCAGCCGACACGATCGCCCGCGAGTTTCAGCAGTTCCTGCAGCAGCGCCGCGGCGAGTCGAATTGACACGCGCGATTGTGTCCTCCTCAGCACGACCGGACCTCCTACTGCTGACCTCAGCTCTCGGCTGCCGGGCAGATCAGTTTGTAGTCGCACCAGCTGCAGACCGTCGGTGAGGGGCGTGGCTCGAAGTCCTGGCCGAGGACGCCCTCGCCGACCTCAAAGACCGTGCGCTCGACTCGCTCGGCGTCGTCGTCTCTGACCGGCGCGGCGACCTTCTCGGCATCGAGCACGTAGTAGTAGCTGCCGCTGTTGGCTTCCAGGTCCCAGGCCTCGCGGGCGGCGAGCCGGTAGAGCGCTAGCTGCAGGTCGCTCTCCAGGTCGGCTTCGCTCTTGCGTTCACCGGTCTTGTAATCGATCAGCTCGTGGCTGTCGTCGGGCAGGCGGTCGACCCGGTCGACCCGGCCGCGCACGTGGTGCTCGCCGATGCGGAAGTCGAACTTGCGCTCAAGCCAGACCGGCTCGCCGTCGGACTCGCTCTCTCGCTCCCAGTAGAGGCGCATTGCCTCCCGCGCCCGGTCGCGGAACTGGAGCTCATCGTCGCTGCTGCCAAACCCGGTGCGGCGCCAGCCCGACTCGAAGAGGTCCATCAGTCGCGGCAAGCCCTCCTCCGTCCCGTCTCCGCTGTCCTTGTGGAAGCGTTCGAGCACGTTGTGGATGAGGATGCCGAAGCGCTGGTTAATCGTCGGCTCCTGGGGGATGCCGAAGACGCGGCGGAACTTGTACTTCAGCGGGCAGGTCAGGTAGAGGTCGAGGTCGGAGGCCGAGAGGCTGAGCCCGCCATCTCCGCGGCGCGGCAAGAACGCCTCCAGCGAGGGCTCCTGGCGGGCAGAGATCAGTTTGCGGCGGCCCTCGCGCTCCCGCTCGGAGCCGAGCAAGTAGGAGTCGAGCGAGGAGGCGTCTAGCTCGGCCTGCTGCTCGGGCGTGGCGACCTGGCGCAGCAGCCCGTTGACCGCCTCGATCGCCTCCTCCGTCGCCTCGTCACCTGGCCGCTGGGCTAGGGAGGCCAGCTTGAGCAGCTCCAGGTAGCGGGCGATTGCCCGGTTGACGTCGATCGCAGTGTCGAGGCGCGGCTCCGATAGCTCCCGCCCCGCTTTCCAGGAGGCTGCCAGCATCTCCTCACGCAGCATGCGGTAAGTCGCGTGCAGTCCCTCGGCCGGCCCGAAGAGCTCCTCCGCATGGCTCTCCTCCGTGGCCCCCCTCGCGGCCAGGGCCGCCGCGTAGAACTCCGAGGGGCGGGCCTCGCCGTCATCGCCGCGCTCGATCCGCGCCAGGACAAGACCGGAGCGCGCCGGCCGGCCGATCCGCTCGGCGCCCGCGCCATGCTCGAGCCCGAGGACGAAGACATGCTCGAACTCCATCCCCTTGACCGCGTCGCGAGCGTGCCCTTGAACGGCGCCGGGCGCCGGCGGCTCGACCACGCCGGCCGGCTCGACCCCGGCGTCGGCGACGGCGCTGAGGTGGCGGACGAAGTCGCGGGTCGAGCCGTTGGGCTCGCGTCGTGCCCAGGCCGCGGCCAACTCGGCCAAGCGGGAGAGGCCGAGCAGGCGCTCGGCAACCTCGGGCTGGGCGGCGAAGAGGCGCTGACGGCGCAGGCCGACGGCCTCGATCAGGCGCCGCACGAAGACGTCCGCACGGCGCTCCTCCAGTGCCGCCGACGCTGCCCCGTAGAGCTTGAGGAAGGACTGAATCCGCTCGCGTGCCTCGGGTGGGATTTGGGGGCTCTCAAGCGCCGCCTCACAAGCGGAGACCAGGTCGAGCTTGCGGCGGCGGGCGATCGTCGTCAGCCGCGCCAGATCGGCCGAGCGCAACTCGATCGGCGGCCGGGTCAGCGCCCGCGCCGCCGCCGCCGAGTCGCCTGGGTCGGCGAGTATCCGCAGCCAGGCGATCGCGTCGCGAACCTCGGGCCGCTGGAACAAGGCTGCGGGTCCGGAGAGGTGGAACGGGATTCCGCGCTCCTCCATCGCAGCTGCCACGGGACCGCCTCGGGCTGGATCGTCGACGAGCACGCAGATCTCTTCTGGGGCGGTCCCCTGCGCAATCAGGTGCTCGGCTTCCCGCGCTACCGCCTGCGCCTGCGCCCGCTCGTTGGAGCAGCGCCAGAAACGGACGGGCGGATCGCGAAACACGTGTGTGAGGTCGAGTGCCTCTGGCCGGCGGGTCCTGTCGGGGTGGCCCTCCCCCATGTGCTCGGATCCCGCTTCGCGGGCTCCTCCGCTATGGGGGACCCCCGCCGCCGCGCCACCCGCGCGAGGGGCGTCTTCGGCATAGACGTGATTCGCGTTCTCGGCTTGAAGGAAGGAGAGGATCGTTCGCTGGGCTGGGGTCGTGTCCTCGAACTCGTCGACCATCACGTATTCGAAGCGGTGAGCGATTTCGGCGCGAACATCGGGGCGCTCGTCGAGCAGTCTGCCCAGGGTCAGGTAGACGTCGCCCCGGTCGAGGTTGCAGGCGCCGTCCAGTAGCCGGTCGTGGGCGGCGATCAGCTCGGCGAGCTCGGGGTCCGGCGGGTCGCTGCCTGCCTTCACCTCGTCGATCTGGGCGAGCAGGCGGGCAAGCAGTCCGGCTGGATTGCCGCGGATCTCGTGCCGGCGCAGCGGCAGCTCGTCGAGCCGGTCGAGGAGGAGCGCCAAACGCTCCGCCCGGCCGAGTACGCCGAAGAAGGGATCGAGGTTCGCCGCGGTTGCGTACTCGCGCAGTAGCCGTTCCCCCAGTTGCTCCCAGGTGCCGATCCACAGCTCTTCCAGTGCGCGGTCGAGTAGCTGCTCGACCCGCTCGCGTAGTCGCTGCGCCGTGGCCCGAGTCGAAGCAAGAACGAGGATCCGCTCCGGCGCGGTCCCCTCATCTACAAGGCAGTTGAAGCGGCGGGCCAAGACCTCGCTCTTGCCGGTTCCCGCCTCGCCGAGCAACAGCAGCGGCCCGGCACGGTGGCGGATCGCGCGCTCCTGGGGCTCGGCAAGCGCAAGCATGGTCCAACGCTACCGAGTGAGCGCCGTCCATAGGATGGCCTCAGTGGACGTTTTCTCCGCAGACTGGCTGGGAATCTGTCGCCGCGTCGTCGGCGTGCAGAAGGAACTGTTCGAGCAGACCGCGGGGATCGAGGCCCGAACCGAGTACGAGGGCGTTGGAGAGGGCGGTGATCGCACCCTGGTCATCGACCGTCGTTGCGAGGACGTTGTCTTCGCCGAGCTGGAGCAACTAGGGGCTGCCGGCGCTTCCTTCGTTGCAATCTCAGAGGAGCGCGGGGAGGTCGTCTTCGGTGCGGGTGGGTCGGCGCGGGTCGTGATCGACCCGATCGATGGCTCGCTCAACGCGCGCCGCACGCTGCCCTCGCACAGCCTCAGCATCGCGGTGGCCTCCGGGTCCTCGATGGCGGCGGTCGAGTTCGGCTACGTCTTTGACTTTGGGGCGGGCGAGGAGTTCGCCGCCAGCAAGGGAGAGGGGACGACGATGAACGGCCGTCCGATCGAGGTTGTCGCCGACGCCGAGACGCTTGAGCTGCTCGGGGTCGAGTCGGCGGCTCCGGGACGGATGCTGCCGCTCGAGCAGGCGCTCGACGGCCACGTATTTCGTCTGCGGGTGATCGGCTCGATTGCGATTACGGCCTCCTACGTCGCCGCCGGTCGTCTTGACGGAATGCTCAGCCTGCGGCCCTGTCGGTCGGTCGATATCGCCGCGGCACAGCTGATTGCTCGCGAGGCGGGCGGGGCCGTCGCCTTCGGTGACCTGGCGCTGGACGAGGCCGACCTCGGTCTTGACGCTCGCTATCCGATTGCCGCCGCCGCTGGGGAGCGGAGTTTGGCGACGATCCGTAACGCGATGGGGAAAGCGGTTTAGAACAGGTGTTCGGAAGAACGTATGTTCGCTACACTCGCGGACTCCCCCGCCCTAAAACCACCCCGAAGGGATGATCTTCATTGGCGACCAAAGCCACTAAAGCAAGCAGCAAATCGAAACCAAAATCACAGGCAAAAAGTACCCCCAAGCCCGCTCCTTCACGTGTTGAGCAGGCCCGCGCCGCGGCCGAAAGCGCCGTCGACGTCCCGGTTGGCGCCGTGCTCGAGGTCAGCGACCGCGTCGCCGATCTGGTCGAGCCTTTCACCGGCCGCTCCGCCGCCGAGAAGCAGCTCAAGTCCTACGGCACCCAGCTGCGCCGTACCGTGAAGCGCACCGAGCGTCGCGGCACCAGCGCTCGTCGCAAGGCGGCGACCGAGGCCCGCAAGACCCGCAACAAAGTCGAGCGCGAGGCGCGTAAACGGCAGCGCCGGGTCGAGACCACGATCAAGCGCAACCGCACCGAGGTCGAGCAGCGCATCCGCGAGGTTGCGGACCGGCTGCCTGTCCTTCGCTGAGCGCGCTCAGCGGCCGCGCACGATGACCGGCCTCGAGCCTGCGGGCTCGTACGGCCAGTTGTCCTGCGCGGGCGCGTAAGCGCGGAATTGGAAGCGGACGCCGCGGCTGTCGTCGTCGCTGAAGCTATAGGCGTAGCGGAAGCGGCCGTGGCGGTCGGTCTGGATCGTGCGGAACTCGGTCCAGGGAACCCCCGGTAGCCGAAACTGCATCTCCACCGACTTGCCGGCGGGCGGAATTGTCCCCGCTGCCGCGCCAACTTGGCCGCGGAAGACCACTGGCGGGCCGCCGATTTTCGCAAGGCTCGCCGAGGCTCGCAGGCGTACGCGACCTCGCACTCGGAGGTCGAGAGTGGGACCGCTCGCGCGCGCCAGGGTCGGGCTGCCGTCAAAGGCCACCGCAATGGTCCGGCTCGGACCGGGGACCGCGTGGAACGCGAAGATGCCTCCCGGCCCAGTTCTGATGGTCGATACACGCGCCGCCGGGTCGGCGCCGGCCGCGAAGCGCTCGACGATCCGCACGGGCATACCGTCCAGTGGCGAGCTGCGGCCGGTGATGAGGCGACCGCGAAAGCGGACGCCGCGACCGTAGGGGACGGTTCTGCTCAGGTCGTGGTGAGGAAAGCCATCGCTCAAGCGCGTCGTCGCCTTGAGCGGGTTGGTGAGAACCATCGGCGTGCCGTTCTTGCGGCGGGTGGTGACGGTCGAGTTACCGGCTGCGTCGTAGCCGATCGCCCTGAATTCGTACGCACCCGTTGGGTAGGCATCGGAGTTCCAGCGGGCACGCAGCTCACCGTCCCTCGGCGGGGCGGTGGGCAGTTGCTCGAAGCGATCGCCACTGCCGGCGAGCCGCACGCCGATCCAGCCATGTAAGAGGTTGGGGCCGGAGAGCGAATCGACGATCCGCGCTCGGACAAGGTCAGGGTCGCGCGGATCTTGCGCATTGGTAAAGGCGATGGCGGGTGGGGTGCGGTCGATCCGCACCCAGGCGATCCCCGGCGGCCGGTCGACGATGCCGTTGCCTGTGGCGCCGTCGTTGACGTTCCCGGCGGCGTCGCGGGCGTAGTAGGTGACCCGGTGTACCCCATCGTCGATCACGCTGGTGGTAGCGGTCGCGGCGAACGCGATTGTCGGCGCTCCGCCGTCGACCTGAATCGCCGTAAAGGGCGCCGGGTCAACGCCGTCGGACGCCATCCCAGCGCCGGTATCGGCGGCGTGCGCGGTCAGCAGCGCGGTTCGGTTCGTCCAGCTGCTCACTGCCCCAGTGAGCTGTGTGAGTGGATCGGTGGTGTCGACCCGAAGTACCGCCAGCCCCGGTGCGGGCGACTTCATTCCCGCACCGGAGACTGCGACGGCGTGCAGGTAGTTGGTTCCCTCCGGCAGCACCGCGATCTCGAGCTCGTCGTTCCCAGCGCCGCCCCTAAGCGTGGTCTCGGCATCGCTGCAGCGGTCCGGGGCGGCGCAGGGGTGGCTGGTCGGACTGGCATCGATTGCGATCGCGTAACCACGAATGCCAGAGAGCGGCGCTGGGCCAACCGGGTGGGCAAGGCGAACGCGGAGCGGAAAGGAAGTACGGCCGATCCAGTTCGGAACGGGCTGCGGCTTGATTGACCCCGGCCTCGCGTCGTCGAAGCGCAGCTGTGCCGTCGCCGCCGGCCCCTGGTCGCCGTCGTCGTCCTCGAGCCAGACTTCGGCGCTGTAGTTACCGGCGGTTTTGGGAACTGTCAGCGCTGCGATTCCGTCGCTCAGCCAGGCGATTTCGGTTTCGCCGATCACGCTGCCCTGCGGATTGCGCACCCGGTAGTGGGTCGCGACCAGCGGCGAACTCTCCGCCGGCGGATTGGTCCACACCAGTTCAAAGTGGTTGTCGGCGTGCCAGACGTCAGCGCCGCCGACAACGTGCAGATCCGCCGGCCGCGGTGGGCTCGCTGTGGCCAGGGCGGCACCTGTGAGTAGCGCTCCCGAGAGGATCGCCGCCACGGCCGTCGATGCCAACGTCCTCATGGCCCGAACTCCCCTGCCGCGCTACCGCTGGACGAGCCCGACGATTCGACTGCGGGCGGCGCTGGGGCCGGAGCCGGTTCTGGCGGCGGTACGTATTCGATCGCGCCCGCTTCGGTTGTTTCCTGGGCTGGCTCCACGGGTTCCGCTTCAGGTTCCGGTTGCGGCTGTTGTGGCGGCTGGGACGCGGGGGCCGGCGCAGGCTCGTGTTCGACTGGGGGCGGCGCGGCTTCCTCGATCGCCCGTTGCGACACCCGCTCGATCCGTGCCTCGGTGCTGTGCTGTGGCGCGATGCCGAGCGGTGCCGGCGCAACTCCTGTGGCGACGCAGGCTGCTGCGCCGCCAACTGTGCCGGCGCAGATCGCCAAGGCCTTGGCGAGGGCGGCCATTCCGGCCCCGCGAGTCCCGCCCGTTGCGGCGACCTGCGTCAACCCGTTGTCGCTCGCTCCCGAAAGGCGCGAGTGCAGACCGAGGAAGAATTCCTGCGCCCGCTCCAGCAACGAGCGGGAGACCGGTAGCGCTGGCGCCAAGGCGGCGACCGAGGCGGGGGCTGCGCGGTATGCGCGCATCGCGGCGCGGCAGGCGGCACAAGCCCGCAGGTGCTCGCGGACGGTTGCTTCACTCTCGGCGCTCGCCTCGCCGTCGCAGTAGGAAGACAGCAGTGGCAACAGCTCGCTGCAACGGCTGCCGTCCTCGCTGCGAGTAAGCAGGTGGCGGAAGCGCTCGCGCCCCTCCGCCAGGCAGCGGTTCACCTTGGTTTGGCTGAAGCCAGTTGCCTCGCCGATCTCGGCGTAGGAATAGCCGGCTGCCAACAGGGTGAGCGAACGTAGCTCGGCTGGCTTCAACGCTCGCAGGGCCTCGCGACTGCGAGCAATCCGCTCCTGCTGTTCGAGGCGTTCGCTTGGTCCGGCGTTGTCGGTGGCGATTCGAGCGATCGGGTCGTCCGCACTGTCGCCGACCCCCAGCAGCCGTTCGCGATTGCTGCGGACCGCCAGCGCCTCGTGCTTGACCACCGTCTTCATCCAGCGGATCAGCTCGCGTGGCCGCTCGCTCGGTGCTTTTACCAGAAGGATCTCCAGCGCCCGCTGATAGACGTCCTCAGCATCGTCCTCGCAGAGCGAGTAGCGGCGAGCGGTCCGGCGCAGCTCGACGTCCTCGCGGGCGACGAGTTCGACGGCGGCGCGCTTGCGCCCAGCTGTTGCGACACCTCCCTGCACCGGTTCAGCTCCCTAGTCCGAACATGCCAGGCAAAGCTCAGGACGGGGGCAGGTTCTCCCCCCATCTGGACAGGTGGACGGGCGAAAAGCGCGCAATTTGCGAACTACAGCGTTTATCTCAGCTGCTGATTGAGCCGAACCCCGGCCAACTGGGGCACGGGGTCCGGCTCATGCAATTGGAGTGCGGAATCAGCCGGACTTCCGGATAGATAGGACCGGCGTGGTCGCCTTAGTGGCTGCCATCTTCATCTCCTCACCCCCTCCCATCTTGATAAGGAAATGCGGAGTAAATGCAGTTAGCAGCCTATATAGAGACCGCTGCAGTCTCATTTGGGAAACTAAATATGCTTCGCGTGCTCAGCGAAACGCAATCCACTCGGAGGGAATGTCGCGGTGGCGAACACTTGGAGCAAGATCAACGCTCGGGCGCCTTTTCTACGGCGCTTGTCGGTCGTCTTTGCCGACGAACTGCGGCTAAAGATCATCACCGAGCTCTACATGCGGGAAATGAGCCCGAAGCAGTTCTTCGAGGAGTTCGGTGGCGGCTCAATAACCCGGGTCGACCGCCACTTCAAAAGACTGTCCATGCACGACTGGCTCCGGCTGAACAGGAGGGAGTCGGGAGGCAGCCGCCGGGGCGCAACTGAGCACTTCTATCGGGCGCCTGAGCTTGCCGTCTTTGACAACGAAACTTGGTCCCTTTTGCCGTACTCCATGCGGATTGCCTTTAACTGGAGAACGTTCAACCAGCTTGCCGAGCGGGTTCGGGACGCGTTGCAGGCGGGGACGCTCGACGCGCGACCCGATAGCCATCTCACCTGGACGCCGCTCTTCCTAGATCAACTTGGCTGGGAGCGAGTCATTGCCGCAATCGACGCGCTATTCGAAGCCCTCTTCGAGGAGCAGGCCGACGCCAAGCTCCGCATTTTTAACTCCGGGGAGGAGCCGATCCTGGCGACGGTCGCCCTTGCTGGGTTCGAATCGCCAACCAGCCCGCGAGGCCGGCTCGATGAGCGGACCACGCCAACGCTGGTCGAAGTCAAGGATTCGGTAGTCCCGCTGTCGCTGCGTCTCGCCAAAGTGTTTGCCGACCCATATGCCTGAGGATCGTCGCGGAGTTGAACCTGCGGGAAATGAGTGCAAGTCAGTTCCACGCTGAGTTCGGTGGTGCCTCGATTGAGGGCATACGCCGTCGCTTCAAGATGCTCGCCGAAATCGATTGGCTGAAGAAAACCGGCGAGAAGACGGGAGGGAGGCGGCGGGGGGCGACCGAGAACTTTTACCGGGCGACCGGGCCGGCGGTTTTCGACGGTGATATCTGGGCCAACCTGCCGGCTTCGATCAAATCCACCTACAGCTGGCGAACTTTCGAACAGCTATCCGATCAGATTAAAGAGGCGATCGAGGCCGGCACGTTTGAGGCTCGACCCGATGATCACTTCACCTGGTCGCTGCTGCGCCTCGATCAGCGGGGCTGGGAGAAAGTGATTGCAGCAGTAGATGCGCTGTTTGCATTCGTCTTTGAGGAGCAGAAGAGTGCCAAGCGCCGCATGGCCGATTCAGGTGAGAAGCCGGTCAAGATGACGGTAGGCCTGGCCGCATTCGAATCGCCGCAGGATTCGGTCAAAGCGCCGTAGCTTCCGGTTGCGGGCCCACCTGTAGCATCCGCGGGCGATGAGCACCTGCGTTATCACCGGCGGCGCCGGCTTTCTCGGCTCCCACCTCTGCGAGCACCTGCTCGGCAAGGGGCATCGGGTTATCTGTATCGACAACCTGGAGACGGGCTCGCTGCAGAACATCGAGCACATCCGCGACGACGCCTTCGACTTCCGCAACATCGACATCACCGAGCGGGTCGAGATTCCCGAGGACGTGGATTTCGTCTACCACCTCGCCTCGCCAGCCAGCCCGATCGATTACTTGCGCCTGCCCTTGCACACGCTCAAGGTCGGCTCGCACGGCACCCATCACATGCTCGGCCTCGCCAAGTGGAAGCGCGCCCGCTTCCTGATTGCCTCGACCAGCGAGGTCTATGGTGACCCCCAGGTCCACCCGCAGACCGAGGACTACTGGGGCCACGTCAACCCGATCGGCCCGCGCGGCGTCTACGACGAGGCCAAGCGCTACGCCGAGGCGCTGACGATGGCCTACCACCGCCAGCAGGGCGTCGATACGGCGATCGTGCGCATCTTCAACACCTACGGACCGCGAATGCGCGCCCACGACGGCCGGGCGATCCCCACCTTCCTGCGTCAGGCACTCAAGGACCAGCACATCACCGTCTTTGGCGACGGCAACCAGACCCGCAGCTTCTGTTATGTGGACGACCTGATTCGCGGCATCGTCGGCCTCGCCGAGTCCGACGTGCACACGCCGGTCAATGTCGGCAACCCCAACGAGTTCACGCTGCTTGAACTGGCCAAAACGGTGATCGAGGTGACCGAGTCGCGCTCGGAGATCATCTATGAGCCGCTTCCGGTCGACGACCCGCAGCAGCGCCAGCCTGACATCACCCGCGCCCGCGATCTGCTCGGCTGGGAGCCGAAGATCGAGCTGCGTGACGGTCTGCGCAAGACGATTGAGCAGGCCGGCGTCGAGCAGCTCGCCGGCGCCTCGGACTGATGGGCGAGCGGGCAGCGGAACAGCCCACGATCGCCCCCCTCGTCGGTCCCGACGACGAGCGGGTTTTCACCGACTCGGGGATCGAGATCGACCGCCTTTATGACGAGAGCGACGTCGCCCCCGGCCTCCAGGAGCGACTCGGCGAGCCCGGCGAGCCCCCCTTCACCCGCGGCATCCACGACGGGATGTACCGCGACCGACTCTGGACGATGCGCCAGTACGCCGGCTTCGCTTCTCCCGAGGACACCAACGAGCGCTACCGCTACTTGATCGAGCACGGCTCGACCGGCCTCTCGATGGCCTTCGACCTGCCGACCCAGCTCGGCCGCGACTCCGACGACCCGCTCTGCAACGGCGAGGTCGGCCGCACCGGCGTCCCGATCGACACGATCGAGGACATGCGGATCTGCTTCGACCAGATCCCGCTCGACGGCGTCTCGACCTCGATGACGATCAACGCCCCGGCGGCGATCCTGCTCTTGCTCTACGAGCTGGTCGGCGAGGAACAGGGAGTCCCTTCGGAGAAGCTGCGCGGCACCGTCCAAAACGACGTGCTCAAGGAGTACATGGCGCGCGGCAACTACATCTACCCGCCCGAGCCGACCATGCGGCTGACCACCGACATCTTCGAGTACTGCCGCGAAAACGTGCCGAAATGGAACACGATCTCGATCTCCGGCTACCACATCCGCGAGAAGGGCTGTTCGGCCGTGCAGGAGGTGGCCTTCACGCTCTCCAACGCGATCGCCTACGTCGAAGCGGCGCTCGAGCGCGGCCTCAAGATCGACGAGTTTGCCAACCGCCTCGCCTTCTTCTTCAACTGCCACAACAACGTCTTTCAGGAGGTCGCCAAGTTCCGGGCCGCTCGCCGGATGTGGGCCAAAATCGTTGCCGAGCGGTTCGGCGCGCAGAACCCCAACTCGATGAAGATCCGCTTCCACACGCAGACCGGCGGCGTGACCTTGCAGGCCCAGCAGCCCGAGGTCAACATCATCCGCGTCGCCCTGCAGGGCTTCGCCGCGGTCAGCGGCGGCACCCAGTCGCTGCACACCAACGGCTTCGACGAGGCGCTGGCGCTGCCGACCGAGCGCTCGGCGCGGATCGCCCTGCGCACCCAGCAGGTGCTCGCGCATGAGTCCGGCGTCGCCGACACCGTCGACCCTTTCGCTGGCTCCTATTTCGTCGAGTCGCTGACCGACGAGATCGAAGCGCGCGCCCTTGAGCTGATGGGCAAGGTCGAAGATATGGGCGGCTCGGTCGAGGCGCTCGACTTCATGCAGAAGGAGATCGAGGAGTCGGCGCACTCCTACCACGAGCGCTACAAGTCGGGCCAGGACATCATCGTCGGCGTGAACAAATACGTCACCGACCAGGTCGACGACGTCGACATCCTTCGCGTCGACCCGGAGGCCGAGCAGCGCCAGCTGGCCCGTTTGAAGACCTTCAAGGAGTCGCGCAACCAGGCCGGGGTCGAGGAGAACTTGGACACGATCCGTGCCGTCGCCCGGGGTGAAGGCAACCTCCTGCACCCGATCCGATCCGCGCTGGCCGCCAACGCCTCGATCGGCGAGGTCTGCGGCGCAATGCGCGACGTCTTCGGCGAATACAAGGGCGGCGCCTTCTTCTAGGCACGGATAATGGACGTTTGTGCCCCCTATAGGGGCTACAACCGTCCATTCGTGGGCAGGAACCCAGCCGCCGCGGTTGAAGCGGCTCGCATGATCGAGGTCGCCAGGACCCTGATGAAGTCTGAGCCGGAACTCGCCGATCTGGTCGCTGAGGTCGAGGGCGTCGAGGTGACGATGGCCGAGAAGGGCTTCGGCACGCGCGTGGAACTGCGTGCCGATGAGCGGTCTGGCATCGAAGTGGCCGACCTGGAGCGCTATCTGGATCAGCTCGCCGAGCCGCAGAAGAAGCCGTTCGCCTAAACAACAAGGAGAAAACCGACTTGAAGCACTTGAGCAAGCACCTGACCTTCGCCAACGCGATCTCCTGCATCGCGCTCTTCGTGGCGCTCAGCGGCGCGGCCTACGCGGCCAAGACGACGCTGGGCAACAAGGCCGTCAAGACCCAGAATCTCGCCAACGGCTCGGTGACGACGCTCAAACTGAAAGGCGGCTCGGTGACCAACCTGAAGCTGCGCAACGGCGCCGTGACCGGCAACAAGATCGCCCCGGGCACCATCGGCTCGAGCCTGCTGGCGAACGGCTCGGTCCGCTCCGAACAGCTCGGTGGCGGGGTCGTGACCGGCGGCAAGCTGAAGAACGGCGCCGTCAACGGCGAAAAGCTCGCCGGCGGAGCAGTGACCACCGAAAAGATCGCCAACGGCGCGGTGACCAACCCGAAGCTGGGTGCGGACTCGGTCACGGCCGGCAAAATCCAGAACGGCGCGGTGGGCAGCGCCAGTTTGGCCCCGGCCCTCCTCGCGCAGCTGGTCAAGAACGTGGTCTACGTCGGAAAAGTAAGTGGCGGCGTGAGCGCGACCAGCCCACAGTCCGTCACGGCCGAATGTCCCGCGGGCAAGCAGGCGATCGGTGGCGGAGCTCGGACGATTCTGGGCACGGCAACGGAAACCGAGCTAACGGACTCGGTCCCCTTTGTGAACGGGGAAAGCAAACGGACTGGCTGGAGTGCCACCGCTCGCGCGCAGGCCGCCCTGACCTTCGCGGTCGAAGCCGTCGCCGTCTGCGCCGAATTCTGAGTCTTAAATAGACTCCCGCGCCGCGATGCGCGAGAAGAATCCGGTCACCCACGAGGAGAAGCTCGCCTACCTGCGCGAGTTGCGCGAGGAAGCGGTCAACTCCGCCTCCGAGGAGGCGGTCGAGAAGCAGCACGCGAAGGGCAAGATGACCGCCCGCGAGCGGATCGAGAAGCTGCTTGACCCCGGCTCCTTCGAGGAGCTCGACACCTTCGTCCGCCACCGCACCTACGACTTCGAGATGCAGAAACGGCGTCCCTGGGGCGACGCCGTCGTCACCGGCCACGGCACGATCGACGGTCGCACCGTCTTTGTCTTCTCTCAAGACTTCACTGTGTTCGGGGGCAGCCTCGGCGAGGTGATGGCGGAGAAGATGTGCAAGGTGATGGACCTCGCCGCACAGGTCGGTGCGCCGGTGGTCGGCATCAACGATTCCGGCGGCGCCCGCATCCAGGAGGGGGTCGTCTCGCTCGGCGCCTACGGCGACGTCTTCGTCCGCAACGTCCAGTGCTCCGGAGTTATCCCGCAGATCAGCGTGATCATGGGCCCCTGCGCCGGCGGCGCCGTCTACTCGCCGGCGATGACCGACTTCATCTTCATGGTCAAAGAGACCTCGCACATGTTCATCACCGGTCCAGAAGTGATCAAAACGGTGACCGGCGAGGAAGTCGAGTTCGAGGAGCTCGGCGGCGCGATGAGCCACAACAGCAAGTCCGGCGTCGCCCACTTCGCCTCCGAGGACGAGGAGAGCTGCCTCGAGGACGTGCGCTACCTGCTCGGCTTCCTACCCTCCAACAACCTCGAGGCGCCACCCCGCTTCGCCCCCGAGGACGATCCCGAGCGCGAAGACGACGACCTCGAAACGATCGTCCCCGACGATCCCTCCAAGCCCTACGACATGCGCGATGTGATCTCCCGCGTCGTCGATGACGGCGAGTTCTTCGAGGTTCACGAGCACTTCGCCAAGAACATCGTCTGCGGCTTCTCGCGGCTCGACGGCTTCCCAATCGGCATCGTCGGCAACCAGCCCGCCTTCCTTGCCGGTGTGCTCGATATCGAGGCCTCCGAGAAGGCGGCCCGCTTCGTCCGCACCTGCGATGCCTACAACGTCCCGATCGTCACCTTCACCGACGTGCCCGGCTTTCTGCCCGGCACCGACCAGGAGTGGAACGGGATCATCCGCCACGGCGCCAAGCTGCTCTACGCCTTCACCGAGGCGACCGTGCCGAAGCTCACCGTGGTCACCCGCAAGGCCTACGGCGGCGCCTATGACGTGATGAACTCGAAGCACATGCTGGCCGACTACAACGTCGCCTGGCCAACGGCCGAGGTCGCGGTGATGGGCCCGGAGGGCGCGGTCAACATCATCTACCGCAAAGACATCGCCTCCTCGCCGACGCCCGACGAGCGTCGCCAGAAGCTGATCGACGACTACAAAGCCCACTTCGCCAACCCCTACTCGGCGGCGGAGCGCGGCTACATCGACGACGTGATCGAGCCCAAAGAAACGCGGCCCAAGCTAGTCAAGGCGCTGCGCATGTTGCAGTCCAAGCGCGTCGACCAGCCGAAGCGCAAGCACGGCAACATCCCGCTGTAGAAATTCGCCAGGTTCCGAAGCGCCCGGGCTAGGGGCGCAGTTCTGTGAAGCCGGCGGCGGCGAAGTCGCCGTCGAAGGCGAGCGCTTCGCCGATCCCTTTGGCGCGCATGTAGGCGAAGCTGGTCGCGTCGACGAAGGAGTACTCGCGCTCGTTGTGCTGGCGTAGCCAGCGCAATGCATCGTCTTCTAGTTCGTCGGGGAGGCGGGCAACCTCGATGTAGCTGTCTTCTCTGCCGACGCTATCGAGAAACGACACGGCAGTTTCGTGTCGCGCTCTCGATCGCAACCAGGTCCAGGTCTCGCCGCGGACGTGATTGGTAATCGCGATTCTCTGGTGTGCCACCTGTTCAAAGATCCGAACGGCTGCCTCGTGGTTCTGGTCCCGCTCGATCTGAAAGGCGATTAGGAAGGACGAGTCGGCAAAGATCACGGGTAATCCCGGGACAGCCCGTAGACGACATCGTTGACGGTCATGCTGCTGTCGGGGTCCCCCTCGACGGTGCCGCACAGCTTGAAAAACGGATCCTCCTCGAGAGGTGGCAATGGCTTGACTCGTTCCCGCACGCAACGTCTGATCACCTCCGCCTTCGAGAGCCCCTCTTCTTCGGCACGTCGTTCCACCGCCTCGTCCAGCTCGGGCTCGATCGATATCTGCAGTCGCTTCATGCGGGCTATGTTACATCACCTCTTGGGAAGTAATGTAACGTTTCAGCACCGAAAGTGTCAAATTTGCTCACGCTGCTCGCAGGGTTTCCGTCTCTTCGCCTGCGATGTCGTCGCCGAAATAGGCGGCAATGATCATCTTGGCGAGTTCTGGCACGGCGGCGACGAAGTCCTGCGGTTCGGCGCGGGTGAGGGCGCTGGTGACAGCGGCCTCGATTGCCCCTACCATGAAGGTCGCTGTCACAGGAGGTGGAGAGTGGCGAGACTCGGTCTCGTGGCGCGCGCTATCGACAGCGCGGGTGAGGCGCTCGAAAACTTCCAGCCGCTTCAACAACGCCGGCCCGCCGGCGACATGGACCTCGACCAGCAGGCCGTGGGCAAACGTCGGGCGCTCGCAGAGGAACTCGCCCAACCCGGTCAGCAGGGTGACCAGGCCTTGGTGCCAGCTCAGCTGGGCGGCGGCGCGGTCGGCGAGCGTGGCGTAGAGGCGGTCGACCTCGAATTCGTAGGCGGCCGCGTAGCACTCCGCCTTGCCGGAAAAGTGCTTGTAGAACTGCTGCCGGTGGCCGCCGTAGCGGTCGATGACGTCCTGGACCGTGGCCTCGCGATAGCCGTGCTCGCCACAGGCTTCGATCGCGGCCTCCATGATCCGCTCCTTCAGCCGCGTGGCCTCCCCGGTCTGTGCGGCGCGGATCCGCGCCAGCGCGACACGGGGGGTACGGGCTCTGCCTCCGACGCTGTTGCCCCGTCCCGCCATGCAATGGGAACGGTAGCACCTTTAATTAGAAACGTCATCCTCACAAGTGAGACGGAAGGCTCTCTAAACGTAGTCGCAGGGTTTTTTGTGCCACATAGTCGGTTATCCTCGAACGATGGTGTCCTTGCCGGAGCATCTGCAAGCGAAGCCCGCGGGACGGCACCGCCTCGCCCCGGAGGTTCGGGCCGAACATCAGCGCGAGCGCGTCCTCGATGCCGCCATCTCGGTCTTCGCCGAGCGCGGCTACCAGGGCACGA
Source organism: uncultured Solirubrobacterales bacterium (assembly GCA_963703175.1). Lineage (GTDB taxonomy): Bacteria > Actinomycetota > Thermoleophilia > Solirubrobacterales > 70-9 > VRUE01. The sequence goes on along the minus strand of OY969794.1, from coordinate 1,223,168 downwards.
CGATCGACAACATCGTCGCCGCCGCGAAGGTCGGGGTCGGCACCTTCTACGAGCTCTTCGACAACAAGCCCGACTGCTTTGTGCAGGCTTACGAGCGGATCGTCGTCGATGCCCGCGAGCGGATCCTCGTCGCGATCCCGGCCGAGGCGGGTTGGCCAGAGCAGGCCTGCGCCGCGCTGCGGGCGCTGCTGGAGCTGATCGAGGCCGAGCCGGTGCGCGCCAAGGTCGCGTTGGTCGAGGTCCAGACCGCGGGCCCGGAGGCGCTTACCCGCCACGAGGATACGGTCGACAGCGTCATTCCGCTGCTTGCCCGTGGCCGCGCCCAGAATCCGGCGTTGGCGGAGCTTCCGTCCCACCTCGAGGAGGCGATCGTCGGGGGCCTCGCCTGGCTGCTGCAGCAGCGCCTCGCCCAGGGCGAGTTCGAGGGGGTCGAGGCGCACCTGCCCGATGTGCTCGAGATCGCGGTTGTTCCCTACATCGGCAGGGAGGCGGTCGCAAGCTTGATCGCCGCCACCGGGCAGGACGACTCTTCGATGGCCGCCGCCTAATTCGCCCTCAGTGGGGGATGCGCTGATGGCGCCTCCCGCTCGCGTCACCTCCAACGGGCGTCCCGAACCGGCCGACGAGCGGCAGCGGATCGTCGCCGCGATGGTTGAGCTGGTCGCCGAGCAGGGTTACAAGGCGACGACCGTCAAGCAGCTGTTGCAGCGGGCGGGGGTGAAGCGGGCTGACTTCCGGCGGCTGTTTTCCGGTAAGCGGGCCTGCTTCCTCGAGGCTTACGAGGAGATGAGCGAGCGCTTCGCCGGCCGGGTTTTCACCGCCTTCGAGGGTGAGAAGGAGTGGCGCGACGGGCTGCGCGTCGCCGCCTATGCCGCGGCGCGCTGGGTCGGTGAGCACCCGCGCGAGGCCCGCTACGCGACGATCGAGACGATGGCGGCGGGCCCCTTCGCGGTCGAGCGTCGCGAAGCGACGCTGCGCCGCTTCGTCGAGCTGCTCGATGCAGGCCGCGAGCAGCTCGACGAGCCGGACTCGGTCTCCCCCGCGATGGCCGAGGGGATCGTCGGCGGCATTCTCGGCATGCTGACCAAGAACCTGCGGCAGGGGGTCGAGGCCCGCCCGGAGGACTTCGTCCCGGAGCTGATGTTCCTAGCCGTCCGTCCGTACTTCGGCCACGAAGTGGCGCGCGAGGAGCTGAGCATGCCGCCTCCTCGCGAGGCCGACCTCGAGCCGAGCGCCGAGGGAACTTGAGACGGCGAGACAGGCGCGCACCTGGATCGAACACCCGGGTGCAGGGGCGCCCTTCCTCCCGCTATCGTCCTCGCGTGGCGAAAGGCAAGCAGGCAGGGGAGGATCCGGCGCCCGGGCTTGCCCGCCTGCCGCCGGGGCGGCACGGGCTGAGCCGCGAGTTCGTCGCCAGGAACCAGCGCGACCGGCTCACCGCGGGGATGATCGCGGCGGTCGCCGAGCGCGGTTTCCACGAGGCGACGATCGCCCAGATCGCCGCCGCGGCCGGCGTCTCCCGCCGCACCTTCTACGGCTACTTCTCCTCCAAGGAAGAGTGCTTCTTCGACACCTTCGGCCAGGTCGCCGACCACCTCGAGGGAGCGATGGCGGGCGCCGGGGAGCCCGGGGCGGAGTGGCCGGAGCGAGTCCGCGCCCAGCTCACCGCGATGCTCGAGACCTTCGCCGCCAACCCCGACCTGGCGCGCTTCGCGCTGATCGCACCGCCCAACGCCGGCGGCGAGATCGCCAGCCGCTATCGCGAGCTCTTGGATCGCCTCTTCGCGATCCTCGTAGAGGGCAAGCCTTCGCCGCCGGCCGCCGGCGAGCCCTCCCGGGCGGTCACCGACGGCCTGCTCGGCGGCATCGTCGCCCTGGTCGTCCGCAAGGTGAAGGCCGGGGAGGGGGAGCAGCTCGCCGAGCTCGCCCCCGACCTTTTGGAGCTTTTCCTCACGCCCTACTACGGGCAAGAGGAAGCCGTGCGCCTCGCACGGATCTCCTCCTAGCGGCGCAGCAGATCTAGCTCTCAGTACTGGCGAACCTGCGAATTTTTGCAGGGATTTTGCGCTGCCTCTGTGTTGTCAAAAACGTGGCGGCTTGCATTTAGAGACGGCATCCTCTACAGTCTCGCCACGTTCTGCTCGGGAACTGCATCGGTATGCCGGACCCGCTCTGAACGACAGGGAAATCGAGCACCAGGGAGGCCGCTAAGGGAAGCGGTCGGCGGGGGCTCAAGGGACAAGGAGAGAGCTACGTGAGAAGCCACGCGAAGGCATCGACCGCGGGATCGACCAAGCGCCAGGCCAACCGCCTCGGCCGCTTCTTCCGTGGAGCCGCCGCCACCCGTGGCACCTCCAGCGACGCCAAAGGGATTGGTGCGCCCAAAGCCGCCGCTCTGACGCTCCCCGTCGTCTTCTTGGTCGCGGTCTTCTCTCTGGCGCTCGGGGTGGGCAGCGCCGCCGCCGCGGCGCCGACGATCCCGACGACGACCGTCTCGGCGGTGACCGCGAAAGCCGCGGTCCTCGAAGCCGACATAAACCCCGAAGGGGAAGCGAGCGCCTACCGCTTCGAGTACGGGCTCGCCGACTGCGCGGCGAATCCCTGCACGAGCGTCCCGGTGGCTCCGGCCGGCATCGGCGCCGGCACGAGCGCCGTGCGGGTCGCCAAGGAGATCTCGGGGCTAGCGCCGGGGACGACCTACCACTTCCGCGCCGTGGCCACCAACGCCAGCGGCACGACCGCGGGCCCGGACACGGTCTTCAAGACCTATGAGGTCTTCACCCCCGACACGAGCTGCGCCAACCAGGCTTTCCGCACCGCCGCCGCCGCCCTGCCCGACTGCCGCGGCTATGAGATGGTCAGCCCGGTCGACAAAGGGGGCGGCGAGATCCGCACCGGCCCCCAGGTGGGCGCTTTCCGAACCGCCTACACCCAGGCCTCGGTCGACGGCGACAGGATCACCTACACCTCGATCACCTCCTTCGGCGATGAGCCAGCCGGCCATTACTCAAACCAGTACCTCGCCACTCGCGGGGCCGATGGCTGGACCACCCACGGGATCTCAGCCCCGCAGGACACGACCATCTTCGACCCTGAATTCAGCCCCTTCATCGAGCTCTACCCCTACTTCCAGTACTTCAACGAAGACCTCTCCAGCGGCTGGCTCGAGGACTTCAACGAGGTGCCGCTCATGCCCGACGCCCAAGCCGGATACATGAACTTCTACCGGCACGACAACACCGACGGCAGCCTGGAAACGATCACGGTGAACCCACCGCTCGCGCCCACCAACAGCACCTTTGGCTCTGGAGTGCTGGAGATCGCCGAAATCCAAGGGGTCTCACATGATGGCAGCCACACGGTCTTCACCGCGCGAGCCAAAATGACCCCTGACGCATCGGGTGTCGGCAACAGGCAGCTCTACGACTTCAGTGGCGGCCAACTGCACTTGGTCAGCGTCATGCCGGGCGGTGCCGCTAGCACGGCCGACACCAACGTGCTCGGAAGTATACACGCATCATTCTACGGAAACGGACAGTCGTCGACCCACCACAACGCGGTTTCCGCCGACGGCTCGCGGATCTTCTGGACGGCCGGCGGGGACTCCTTCGGCAGGGGTCCGATCTACGTCCGGATAAACGGCGCAACTACCGTTCCCGTCTCCGCCGGCGAAGCCGATTGGTGGAACGCGAGCACCGACGGCTCGGAGGCGCTCTACTCCGAAGGGAACCCCTCCATCGGCGAAGCCAGCCTGAAGGAGTTCGACGTCGACAGCGAAACGACGACGACGATCGCGGGCGGGGTGTATGGCGTGGCGGGTGCCAGCGAAGACCTCTCCTATATCTACTTCGCCTCCCAGCAAGCGCTCGACGCCGGTGCCAGCGCTGGCGAACCCAACCTCTACGTCTACCACGACGGCGCGGCGAGCTTCATCGCGACGCTCTCAACTTCGGATGTCGGTCAAGGCAATGGTGGAACCAGCGTCGTCCACGCCGAACCGGTGCACCACGCCAGCAGGGTGACGCCCGACGGCCGCCACATCGCCTTCCAGACGAGCCGCAGCCTGACCGGCTATGACAACACCGACGCGCTCAGCGGCAAAGCCGACGTAGAGGTCTACGCCTACGACGCGGGGAGCGAACAGCTGACCTGCGCGTCGTGCAACCCGAGCGGGGCGCGGCCGATGGGCAAAGCGCTCTCCGTGCCGTTCCCCATTCACTACAAACCCCTAGATCCAGAACAGGGGGCGGCGGCATGGCTGACGACCGAAGAAGTCGGCCTCTACTCCTCCCACGTCCTCTCCGACGACGGCAACCGACTCTTCTTCAATAGCTTCGACGCGCTCCTCCCCGGGGACACCAACGGCGTCCAGGACGTCTATGAGTGGGAGGCGCAGGGCTCGGGCGATTGCGCGGAGCCCGGCGGCTGCCTCAGCCTGATCTCGACCGGGCAAAGCCCCGATGAATCGGAGTTCACCGACGCCGACCCCAGCGGCAAGAACGTCTTCTTCGCAACCGAGAGCAGCATCGATCCCGAGGACCCCGGCGGCATCGACATCTATGACGCCCGCATCGGCGGTGGCTTTCCCACCCCGACCCAGCCGACCCCCTGCATCGGCGACGCTTGCCAGAGCCCGCCGGCACCGCCCAATGACCCCACCCCGGCAAGTGCCGGCTTCAGAGGCGCCGGGGACCCCAAGCCAAGGCACGATTGCGCGAGTGCGGCCAAGCGCGCCGCCAAGCTCTCCCGCGCGGCAAAGCAGCTGCGAAGCGAGGCGGGGCAAAGCGCCTCAGCTGCTCAGGCAAAGCGCCTGCGCCGCAGCGCAGAGCGGCTCGAGCGAAAGGCAAAGGGCCTTGGCAAGAGCGCCGCGCGCTGTAGGCGCTCTAACCGGGGGGCGGGGCGATGAGCGGGCGCGAAGGCAAGCACTCGACCGCCGCCTCGCCCAACAAGGAGACCGAGAAGATGAATAAAAGCGCCAACCACCGTTCCCGCAGTGGCCTGCTCGCTATCGTGGCCGCAGCGGCCGCCCTTTTGATCTGCGCGATCACCGCCTCGGCGGCCTCGGCCGCCTTTGGCCTCAACAACTTCGACGTCACCACCACCAACCAGGACGGGACCCCCGACACCCAGGCGGGCTCCCACCCCTTTGCGTTTACGACCTCCTTCGGCATCAACTACACCGAACCGGGCTTCTTCGAATGGATCCCCGACGGCGAGCTGAAGGATGGGGTCTTCACCCAGATCGCCGGGCTCACCGGCGATGTCGGCGCGATCCCCTACTGCTCGACCACCGACTTCATCACGATTCAACTCGGCGGCAAATCGCTCTGCCCCGACAAAACGGCGGTCGGCCTAATCTCAAACCAGCTCCAGGCCCCCTTCATCTGGGTGCAGAACTCCGTCTATAACCTGAAGCCCCCACCCGGGGTGGTGGTGAGGATCGGCTTCAAGGTCCTGCTCGTGCCGGTGTTCATCGACATCAGCGTCAAGCAGGATGGCGAATACAACGTCGAGGGCTCGCTGTCCAACACCCCCCAGGTGGCGACCGTGTTCGGCTCGGCGTTGCAGCTGTGGGGCAATCCGGCAGATCCGGGGCACGACGCGGTGCGGGGGGGCTGCGGCGACGAGGTCGAATTCGAATCCGAACAATTCCCCGGCTTCCGTCCCAGCCCATTCGCGCCACCCGGAACGACCTGCCCGGTCGAAACCGAAGAAAAGCCCTTCCTGACCCTGCCGCGCAGCTGCAGCGGCCCGGCGGCCACCACCTACAAAGCCGACTCCTGGGAAGAACCGGGCATCTGGGACGAAGGCGGCTCGCTCACCCACGACAACTCGATCCCGCCGATCCCCCAAGGTCTCACCGGTTGCGGCAAGCTGGGCTTTGCGCCAAAGCTCGATTCGAAGCTCTCAACCGATCAGGCTGAGACCGGCAGCGGGCTTGACTTCAACCTCGACTTCTCCGATGAAGGGCTGAAGAACAAGGACGGCCTGGCCAACTCAGAAACCAAGAAAGCAGTAGTCACCCTGCCCGAAGGGGTGACGATCAACCCCTCGGTCGGCGAAGGCCTGGGCGTCTGCACGCCGGCAGACCTCGAACGGGAGACCTTGAGCTCCAAACCAGGCGAAGGCTGTCCCAACTCCTCGAAGGTCGGCACCCTGCACGCCGACCTCCCGATCGTCCCAGAAGGCCTCGACGGATCGATCTTCTTGGCCACCCAGGACGATCCGGCGACCAAAACGCCGGGAGCCGAGAACCCCTTCGACAGCTTGATCGCCTCCTACTTCGTGCTGAAGAACCCCAACCTGGGGTCGATCGCGAAGCTGCCGGCCCTAATCGAACCCGATCCCAAAACCGGCAGGCTCGTCGTCACCCTTGACGACATCCCCCAGTACCCGCTCGGGCACTTCAACGCCCATCTGCGCGAGGGACAAAGGGCGCCGCTGGTAAGCCCCGCCACCTGTGGCACCTACACCACCGAGGCAAAGCTCTACCCCCGCTCAGACCCCACCAACCCGCGTACGGTGACCTCTGAGCTTCAGATCACCCAGGGCAAGGGCGGCGGTGCCTGCCCACCGGGGGGCATCCCGCCCTTCAATCCGCGCTTCCAAGCCGGAGCGATCAACAACAACGCCGGCTCCTTTAGTCCCTTTGATATGCGGCTGATCAGGGAAGACGGAGAACAGGACATGACCAAGTTCTCCTCGATCCTGCCCCCCGGGGAGCTCGGGTCGCTGGCCGGGGTCTCCAAATGCCCAGACGCGGCTATCTCGCTCGCCAGGACCAAGACCGGTCGCCAAGAGCTGGCAAGCCCCTCCTGTCCCTCAAACAGCCTGATCGGCCACACCCTGGCTGGAGCGGGAGTGGGTGGGGCGCTCACCTACGTCGGCGGCCAGATCTACCTCGGAGGCCCCTTTCACGGCGATCCCTTGAGCGTGATCTCGGTGACCCCAGCGGTGGCCGGTCCCTTTGACGCGGGAACGGTTGTCGTCCAGCTGGCGCTGAACCTCAACTCCAAAACCGCAGAAGTGGAAGTCGACGGAGCCAACTCAGAACCGATCCCCCACATCCTCAAGGGCATCGTCTTGAAGCTGAGAGATCTGAGGGTCTACGTGGATCGCCCCAACTTCACCTTGAACCCGACCTCATGCGACGAATCAAGCGCCAAAGCAAGGCTCTTCGGTTCCTACCTTGACGTCTTCAATCCAGCAGACGACGTTCCGGTAGATCTCTCAACTCGCTACCAGGCTGCAAACTGCCTGAACCTGGGCTTCAAGCCAAAGCTTGCCTTGAACCTCAAAGGCGGAACCAAACGAGGAGGACACCCAGGGCTCGAGGCCCTCTACACGCCCAAAGCGGGCGACGCCAACATCAAGGGCCTCGTGGTTCGCCTGCCGAGATCGGCATTCCTCGACCAGGCCCACATCAAAACGATCTGCACCCGAGTGCAGTTCGCAGCCAAACAATGCCCAGAGAGATCCCAATACGGCTACATCAAGGCCTGGACGCCCTTGCTCGATACGCCGCTGGAAGGACCGGTCTATCTGCGCTCCTCTAACCACAAGCTGCCCGATCTCCTCTTTGACCTGCACGGCCTGGTCGACATCGAGGTCTCGGTCAGAATCGACTCAGCCCACGGCGGGATCAGGGCGACGCTTGAAAACTCACCTGATGCACCGCTCTCCAAAGTCCTCTTGCGCATGCAGGGCGCCAAAAAGGGCCTGATCATCAACAGTCGCAACCTCTGCGGCTCGACCAACAGGGCAAACGTCGAGTTCACCGGCCAAAACGGCAAGCAGTTCAAGGCCAACCCCGTTATGCGGCCCGAGTGTGGGGGCGGGCGCAAGCACAAGCGCTAGTTGCGTCGACGCGAACGATGCAAGGCGACAGCCGGTGGACGAGTCTCATCCGCCACTCTCCGCCTTCCAGTTGCCGCGCGGGCGGCACGGCATTCCCCCGGAGCAGGTGGCGGAGAGCCAGCGCTGGCGGCTGCTGGGTGCGGCGGCGGAGATGCTGGCCGAGCGCGGGTATGCGCGGACCAGGGTCGCGGACATAGCCGCAAAGGCCGGGGTTTCCCGCGGCACCCTCTACGAGCACTTCGATGACCTGCCCGCCTGCCTGCTCGCTGCTTATGAGATGGCTGCCGACTGCGTCTGGGACCTCGCCGCTTCGGCTTGCGACGTGGAGCGAGAGTGGGGAGCGTGTCTGAGGACGGCCCTCGAGGAGATCATGGGGTTCCTCGCCGAGGAGCCCGCGCTTGCCCATCTGTTCAGTGCCGAGGTAGCGGTCGGCGTGCCGGCTATCGCCGCTGCCCGCGAGCGTCTCATCGCCAGGCTGGTTGAGACGGAGGCTGAGCGGCGCTCGCTCGAAGGCGCCTTTGCGCTTGTCTCCTTGCGGGTCTCGGCGAGGGAAACGGCTCGCCTGCCGGAGCTGGCACCACAGCTCGCTAGGCTCATTCGCCGGGAGGCGGAACCCGGGGAGCAGCGGCGCGGCGAGCCTGCCACGTAGCGAGCGGCGCCGCGGTCATCTCCTCCCAGGCGGCTGCCTCGCCCAGGTACTGCATGACGACGAAGTGGAGCAGGCCCGGGAGCATCTCGGGGGCATGCGCGGCGTCGCCGTCAAGAAGTTTCGCCGCCAAGAGCGTGTTGATTGCCCCTACAATGAAGTCCGACGTAATAGGAGGTGGAGCTTGGCGAGAGGGGATCTCGCGGCGCGCGCTGTCCAGTGCGCGGGAGAGGCGCTCCATCAAATCGCGCCGCTGGGCGAGCGACCGCTCGTCGGCCGCATGCACCTCGACTACCAGCGCTCTGGCCATTGCCGGCTGGTTGGCGCAGAACTCGAGCAGCTCGGCCAGGGCCGCGCGCAGACCCTCGCGCCAGGACGGCTGGCGCTTGGCCGCCCCGGTGAGGCGGTGGTAGAGCCACCCGCCAGCGTCGCCGTAGGCCTGCGCGAAGCAGTCCTCGCGGTCTTCGAAGTGCTTGTAGAAGGTCGCACGGCTGGTTTGAGCCCGTTCGATCACATGGCGGACGGCTACCTGCTCGAAGCCCAGCTCGCCGCTCGTGAGGAGCATCGCCTCCAGGATTCGCTCCCGGGGAGGCCGACGCCCCAGAGAGCCGGGAAAAGTGAGGACCGTACCGCTGTCGCCATCCGAAAACATGCTCCTTTTGTCTAGGTATAGCAGCTTTTAGAAACATGGTTGGCTAGAACGCAATGTTTTCTGTAGAAAAGGCAAGTAGACACCAGATATATGTTTTGGTACCGTCTTGGCATGGCCGATTCGCGGTCCTTGTCGGAGCGCCTCTCGAAACTGCCCCCGGGGCGACACCTGATCCCGCGCGACTTCGTCTCCCAGAACCAGCGCGAGCGGATGCTGTTGGCGACTGCCGAGTTGGTGGCCGAGCGCGGCTACCAGAAGACGACGATCGAGCTGATCGCGAAGACGGCACGGGTCGCCCTCGTCACCTTCTACGAGCAGTTCGCCAACAAGGAAGAGTGCTTCCTCGCCGCTTTCGACGAGAGCGTCGCCGGGGCGAGCGAGGTCTTCGCCGAGCTGGTCGATGTCGAGCTGCCATGGGTAGACCAGATATCTGCCGGCCTCGAGGTTTTTCTGGAGATGGTCGTGGCGGAGGAAGCGCGGGCCAAGCTCTGCATCGTCGAGAGCCAGGCGGCCGGCGGCGAGGCCCTCGCCCGCTACCAGTCGATGCTGGAGAGCGTTGCACCGAAGCTGCGCGAGGGGCGCGAGCACAACCCGCGGGCGAGCATGTTGCCGGAGGGCCTCGAGGTTGCGATCACCGGCGGGCTGATGTGGCTCGTGCACCAACGACTTCTTTCCGGCCGGGTCGACGATCTCAAGGGATTACTGCCGGAGATGCTGCAGGTGACTTTGACGCCGTACGTTGGGGAGGTCGAGGCAGCGCGCGCCGCGGAGGCGGCCCAAGCCCGGGCGGCAGCGTAGTGATCAGCGGACTGTGGAGGACGAAGGCAGGGAGTTGGGCTAGGCAGATGTGAGCGGCCCGCGCAAAGGACGCGATCCGGCGCGGGAAAGGATCGCCGCAGCGATGGTCGAGATCGTTGCCGACCACGGCTTCGCAGCGGTTGACATAGAGGCACTTTGCGAGCTGGCCGAAGCTGGCCGCTCGCACTTTGATCGCTGCTTTGCCGATCTCGAGGACTGCTTCCTCGGCGTTCACGACGAGGTGATGGAGGAGTTGTGTGCGCGGGTCGATGCGGCCTGTAACGACCGCACGGCCTGGCACGACCGGATCTGGGCGGCGGGAGTGGGGGCGATGCGCTACCTGCAAGAGGACCCGGCGCGGGCACGTTTCCTCCTCGTCGCCGTCAACGGCGCCGGCAGCGGCGCCCAACTGCGCCGCGACCGGATCGTGCAGCGGATCGCCGACTTCCTCGACGGTGGCCGTGGCGAGGTCGACGGCGCGCGGGCAATGTCGCGCTGCACCGCGGAAATTGCCGCCGGCGCCGTCTACAACACGATCCTCGCCAAAATCGAATCCGGCTCGATCGAACGCGGCGAAGAGTTCCTGCCTGAGCTGATCTACCTGGCGACGATGCCCTACCTCGGCGCCCGAGCCGCCGAGGACGAGTTGCTGGTCCAGCCCTTGCGGTAGTGACCGTAACCGCCCGTCGCTGGGGTATCTTCGGTTCGTGGCAAAGGGGAAGGCGAAGAAAGGGGACGATGGCAACGCGGCGCTCGCTGCCTCGCCGCGCCTGCCCGCCGGTCGCCATGGCCTGCCGCGTGAGTTCATCGTCCAGAACCAGCGTGAGCGGATCGTCACGGCGCTGGTCGACACGGTCGCCGAGCGTGGCTACAACGCGACCACGGTCGCCAACATCACCAAAGCCGCCTCGGTCTCCCGCCGCACTTTCTACGAGCACTTCGCCGACAAGGAAGCCTGTTTCCTCGCTGCCTACGAAATGGTCGCTGACCACATTGCCGCTTCGATGCGCGCCGCGGCCGACGTTTTCGAGGAGTGGCCGCAGAAGGTCCGCGCCGCGCTGGCGACGATGCTGCGTTTCCTCGCCGGCGAGCCCGAGCTGGCGCGCCTCTGCATGATCGAGCCGATCGCCGCTGGTGGCGAGATCGCCGCTCGCCACCGCGCCTCGATGCAGGGCCTGGTCGAGATCCTCAAGGCAGGGCGTCCCGAGCACAGCGGCGAGCACCCGCTGCCCGAGGCAACCGAGGAGACCCTGGTCGGCGGCATCGTCTCCCTGGTCGTGCGCGAGATCAGCGCCGGCCGCAGCGAGCAACTCGAGTCGTTGTTGCCCGACCTGGTCGAGCTGACCTTGGCGCCCTACGTTGGCGTCGAGGAGGCTTCCCGCTTAGCGCGCCAGTAGGAGCGCGGCTGCTCGCTGTCGGTGAGACTGTGAATCACATGAAAAACCTCACGGTCTCGGTTCCCGACGAGGTGTATCGAGTCGCCCGCGTGCGAGCGGCAGAAGCAGGTAGCTCGGTGAGTGGCTTGGTGGCCGATTACCTGTGCTCGCTCGCAAATCGGGAGGCCGAGTTCTCCCGTCTGGAGGCGCAGCAAAGTCAGGTTCTGGAGGAGATCCATGAGTTCCGCGGCGGGGACCGACTGGACCGCGACGAGCTCCATCAACGTGCGATTCGTTGACACCAACGCCCTGCTTTTCGATGTGGTCCTGTCCGCGGATCTGAGCAGCACGCAGGACTACGGTGGGCTGCGGGTAGAGGATCCGTTCCAGCCCGGCTCACGGGGCTAGGGAACCGCCGTCGCCTCGGCCTCTACTGCGGTGCCGCCACCTCTCGCAGCCGCCGCGCCGCCTTCCTCGCGGGTGAGGCGATGGGCGAGGTAGACGGGGATGATCGAGATCAGCACGACGATCACCGCTACCGCGTTGACGATCGGCAGCTGGTTGGGGCGGAAGAGGTTGCGGAAGATCCAGATCGGCAGCGTTTCTTCGCCGGCGCCGATCGTGAACGTGGTGACGATGATCTCGTCGAAGGAGAGGCCGAAGGCGAGCAGGGCCCCGGCGCCGAGCGCGCTCCTCAGGCTGGGGAAGGTGACGAAGCGGAAGGTCTGCCAGGTGTGGGCGCCGAGGTCGGCCGAGGCCTCCTCGAAGGAGGTCGAGATGCGGCGCAGGCGGGCGATGACGTTGTTGTAGATGACGACGATGCAGAAGGTGGCGTGGCCGACGATCACGGTGAAGAGGCCGAGGTCGATGCCGAGCACCTGGGTGAAGGTGTTGCTGAGGGCGACGCCGGTGACGATGCCCGGTAGGGCGATCGGCAGGACGACGAGGAACGAGATCGTCTCGCGGCCGAAGAAGCGATGGCGGGCTACGGCGAGTGAGGCGAGCGTGCCGAGGACGATCGCTATCGCGGTCGCCGCCACTCCGGCTTTGATCGAGGTGACGAATGCTTCGCGCGCGAATTCGTTTTCGATCGCCTTGGGGAACCAGTCGAGGGTCAGTCCCGGCGGCGGCCATTCGAGGATGTTGCTGGCATTGAAGGCGTAGATCGCGAGCACGATCAAGGGGATGTAGATAAAAGCCAGCCCGACGCCGACGCCGAGGCGAAGAACGAGCGCCGATCTCTTCGAAAGCCTCATTCCGCGTCCTAGATGTGCTCGAAGGCGCCCAGCTTCCGGGCGACCAGCAGGTAGGCGATCATCACCACGATTGGGACGAGCGCGAGGGCAGAAGCGAAAGGCAGGTTGTTGGAGATGTTGTTGAAGATCACGTTGCCGATGAACTGGTCGTTCGAAACCAGCCTCGGCGTGATGTAGTCGCCGAGGGTTAGGGCGAAGGTGAAGATCGAGCCAGCCACCACGGCGGGGAACGAGAGCGGCAGGATCACCCGGCGGAAGGTGGTGAAGGGCGAGGCGCCGAGGTCCTCCGAAGCGCTGATAAGCGAGTTGGGGATCCGCTCCAGGCCGGCAAAGATCGGCAGGATCATGTACGGCAACCACAGGTAGCTCATTACCAGCCAGACCGCGGTCTCGCCGTAGCCGGGCCCGGATAGGCCGATCGGGTTAAGCGCCCAGTCGATCACGCCGCCGCTGGAGAGCATCGTCCGCCAGGAGAGCGCCTTGACCAGGTAGCTCGACCACAGCGGCACCAGCACGGCGACGACGAGGATCGCCTTACCGCGCCGGCTGGCCACCTTTGCCATGTAGAAGGCGATCGGAAAGGCAAGCACGGCGTCGGTGACGGTGACGAGGGCCGCGATCAGAACCGTCCGCCCGACGATGTCGCGGTAGACGGGTTCGTTGACGAGCGTTTCGAAGTTTTCAAGGCCGAAGCCGCGCACGACTTCGCCGCTGAGCGGGTCGACCGACCAGAAGGCGGCGATCAACAGGACCACGAGCGAGCCCAGGTAGCCGATAACCAACCAGCCGACCGGGCCCGCCAGCAGGGCGCCGACCTGGAGGCGGGGGCGGCCGTGGAAGAGGCCGGCGAGCCGGTGGCCCGCCGATCGCCTCTCCACGACCGCCTCGGTTGCCATTACGTCAGGACCGGTTGATCAGCCCTTGATCGAGGTCCAGGCCTGGACCCAGTCGTTGTAGTCCTTGCAGTCGCTGGATCCGTTACCGCAGTCGGTGACCGGCGTCTCCCAGTAGTAGACGCGCTTCCAGAACCCCGGATTTTCGGCGTGGTATTTCGAGCAGAAGTCCTTCTCTGCGGTGTGTTCGCAGGCCAGGCTCTGCGCCGGCGCCTCACCGAAGAATTCAGCCACTTCGGCATTGACCTGCGGCGAGACGATCCAGTCCATCCACATGTACATGCAGTTGGGGTGCTTGGCTTCCGAGCTGATCATCCAGGTGTCCGACCAACCGGTCGCCCCCTCGGATGGCAGGAAGCCTTGGCTGGCCGGACTTGCCGCGACCGGCTTGCCGGCACCTTCCAGTTCGAAGTACTGGTACTGCCAGGTGGTGCCGACCTGGCTGTCGCCATTGGCGAAAGCCGAGATCTGCTTGGCGGCTTCCGACCAGTATTCGCCGACGTACGGGCGCTGTTCTTCGAGCAGGTCGACCGCCGCTTCGAACTGTTCTTCGTTCAGCTCGTAGGGGCTTTCGATCCCAAGGTCGGGCTTATGGGCCTTCAGATAGACGGCGGCGTCGGCGATGTAGATCGGGTCGTCATAGGCACTGATCTTGCCCTTGTACTTGGCCGCTTTCTTCGGGTCGAGGATGACGTCCCAGGAGGTCGGCGCCGGCGTGACATCGTCCGAGTTCCACATCAGCAGGTTGGCGCCGCGCCCGTGGGGGATGCCGTAGTGGGTGCCTTCGAAGGTGTTGTAGGGCTGGTTCTTCAGGTCGCTGAAGATCGTCTTGTAGTTGGGGACGAGGCTGACGTTGACCGGGGCGACGTCGCCGCCGTCCACGAGGCGTGCCGAAGCGTTGCCCGACGCGGAGACCCCGTCGTACTGTCCGGTCCGCATCAGCTGGACCATTTCGTCGGAGGTGCCGGCGGTCTTGTTGTTGACTTTGCAACCGGTCTTCTGTTCGAACGGCTTGCTCCATTCCGGTTCGACGTAGCCGGCCCAGGAGATCAGGTTCACTTCGCCCTCTCCCTTGCCGACCTTGGTCAGTTCTTCGCCGCCCGAGTCGCTGTCGCTGCCCCCGCCGCAACCGGCGATCAGCAGCATGAAGGCGAGCAGGCCGGCGATGACTAGCCACGCTGCTCGTGCTGGGTGTGCGTCTTGAGTCTTCACGGTGGATCCTCCTCTGGTTTCAATTTCCCACGGACCGCGACCGTGTGCTCCGGACGCCAGCCCACCAGCACCTCCCTACCCCGCTCGGAGGGCGCATCACCCGACGCGCCCTCCACGTTTTGACGTACGAGTTGAAGCTCTCCGCCGGCCTCGAGGGCGACCGTGTAGCGCGTGACCATCCCCGCGTAGGCGATCTCAGCGATGCGCCCCCGTTCGGTTCGCAATCCGTTGGGCGTTGTTGCCGGGTCAAGCAACTGGATCTTCTCGGGGCGGATGGTGAAGCGCGAGCCGTCGCGCTCGAGCAGGTTGGAGACGCCGACGAAGCCGGCGACGAACTCGGTCGCCGGTCGCTCGTAGAGCTCTACTGGCGGGCTCACCTGCTCGATCCTGCCCGCGTTGAAGACGGCGATCCGGTTGCTCATCGTCAGCGCCTCGTCTTGGTCGTGGGTGACGTAGACGAAAGTGATGCCGACCTCGCCCTGGATCGCCTTCAGCTCGCTCTGCATCTGCTCACGTAGCTTCAAGTCGAGAGCGCCAAGCGGCTCGTCGAGCAGCAGTACCTGCGGTCGGTTGACGATCGCGCGGGCGAGGGCGACGCGCTGGCGCTGGCCGCCGGAGAGCTCGCTCGGCTTGCGCTCGCCGTAGCCGGGAAGACGGACCATCTCCAAGGCCTCGTCGCGGCGACGCGCCCGCTCGGCCTTGGCGACGCCGGAGATCCGCAACCCGTAGGCGACGTTCTCGCCGACCGTCATGTGGGGGAACAGGGCGTAGTCCTGGAAGACCGTATTGACCGCTCGGTCGTACGGAGGTACCCCACTCATGTCCCGGCCGGCCAACTCGATCGTGCCGCCGCTGGGGTCCTCGAAGCCGGCAATCATGCGCAGCGTCGTCGTCTTGCCCGAGCCGGAGGGGCCGAGCAGGGTGAAGAACTCACCCGCCTCGATTTCCAGGTCGATGCCCGCAACCGCCTGTACCTCGCCGTATCGCTTGCTGAGGCTAACCAGGCGGATGTCAGGTGGAGTAGTTACACCAAGACGTTATCCGAGTGGTTCAGGAGATCAAGGACAAAGCCACCCCGGCCTATTGGCCGAGGTGGCGTACGGGACACCCCTGCCCCGAAGTCTAGAAACCGGCTGGGTGGCGGGCGACGTAGCCGACGTTGTCGCGCAAGTCTTCGTGCCAGCGTGGGCCCGTGCCTTCGGCGTCACCGGAGGTGTCCCAGCGATAGCCGGCGATCACCGCATAGGCGTGGCCGGAGTTGGCGTAGACGGTGATCCAGCGCCCTTCGCCTTCCAGACCCCAGTTCTCCATCGGACCGGAGGGAAGCGGGCTTTCGAGGAATTCGCCGCCGTGCAGGGCATAGCTGACGGAGCCCGAGCAGTCATAGCCCCGATCCCACCAGCGACCGTGGCCGCCACCCCAGACATAGGGTTTGGTGTGGATCCGGTTGGCGTACGCGATTACGCGCTTGATTCGGCCGGGGGCGGATTTGGGCGGGATCAACATCCCGTTAGGGAGTAGCCGCGCTTTCGGCGTCGGCGTGCAGATATCGACTTCTGCTGGGGTAAGACCGCCGCCACCGCAGTTTGCGCTGGCGCCAGCGGGTAGTAGAGCGAGGACTATAAGAGCCGCAATTGCGACTAACCCCGCCTTGAGCTTTGAGCTGTTCTTGGGCAAACCGATCTCCTTCGTCGGCCTACGGGGTTAGCTGTCGGGCTGGCGCGGTAGGAGCCTGCGCCCCCGCCCAAACTGGGCGAGTTAGCCCCGAAAACGTGGTTCCCCCGTTCCCGCTTTGCCTTTGGCTAGCGGGACTCGGCGTTTCGGTTGTTCTGAACGGCGGGCAGTGTAGACGATTGCCCGGCTGGATGCTCACAAGAAACAAACATTTTGTGGCCCTTCGCACTTTCATCCCGAATTCCTCTCGGCGGGCCGGCTGTTAGCTTGCAGTCTCGGGATGGAACTTTCAGGCCGCTCAGCCCTGCTTACCGGCGCCACTGGCGGCCTCGGACGCGCGATCGCGGCAGCGCTGTCGGCGCGGGGGGCGAAGCTAATCCTCAGTGGGCGCAAGGCGGAGGCGCTGGAAGCGCTGGCCGCGGAGCTGTCGGGTGAGGGACACGCCGTTATCCCAATCGATCTCGCCGAGCTCGGCGCCGCCGAGAAGCTCGCGGCTGAAGCTGGCGACATCGACATTCTCGTCGCCAACGCGGGCTTGCCGGGAACCGGACGACTGCCGGACTACAGCACCGAGCAGCTGACCGGAACGCTGCGCGTCAACCTCGAGGCGCCGATCCTGCTCGCCCGCGCGCTCGAGCCGGGGATGCTCGAGCGGGGCTCGGGCCACATGGTCTTCATCTCCTCGCTCTCCGGCAAGTCAGCAACCCCACTCTCATCCATCTACAACGCAACCAAGTTCGGCCTACGCGGCTTCGCCCTCGGCCTACGCGCGGACCTTGATCCTCTGGGGATAGGGGTCTCGATCGTCTCCCCGGGCACGATCCGCGAAGCGGGCATGTACTCGGATTCCGGCGCCCCTCCGATCCCCGGCCTAGGTACGGGCACGCCCGGGCAGGTAGCGGCAGCTGTTGTCAAGGCGATTGAGAAGAACAAGGTCGAGGTCACGGTCGCTCCACCACAGCAACGCCTGCTCGCCCACTTCGCGCTTACCAGCCCAGCGATCGCGGTGAAGATCGCCAGCGGCGATGCAGGCCAGAAGGCCGCCGCCACGGTAGCCAAGGGCCAGTCCGACAAGCGCTAGAGGGGGTGAGTGGGGTGCCTCTCGCCCGGACAAACGGCGGTCTAATTGAGGGTCTAGCGAATCGATTAGCGAAACGCTTGCGCCGAGTCTCTGAGTAGTTCAGGTTCGCCGGGTCCAGACAACAAATGGCCCCGGCGGACGGTGGAACGCCCCCGGGGCCGTGACATAGGAGAGTGAACTCCCATGCCCGACCAAGGTAATCAGTCCCCAGCGCGTTACGACGACCAGATCGACTCAGCGGTTCTTGACTTGCTCGTAGAGAACCACCCCGGCCTATGGGCCGTAGAGGAGATCGAGCGGATGATCGGTGTCCCCCTTGCCACCTACGACAGCCTCAGGCGGCTCCAGGGAATGGGACTTGTCCACCGCCTCAAGGGAGACGACAGGTTCGTCTTCGCTAGCCGGGCGGGCGTGCGCGGGCGCGAGCTGGGGGAGTTTTAGACGCCTCCCTCGCACGCGAAAGCGTGCAGGCCAGCCGCGTCAGCATGGTGAGGTCAGTGTGGAGTCGGACGCGTTCAAGCCCACGAACTCGAAGGGGCTTCAACCCCCATTCGTTCTTGAGTCGTCCGAACTCCCGCTCGACCGCTACTCGCTTTCGGTAGGCGCTGTTCCAGCGCTTCGATTTGTAGGGGATCAGCGGATGCATCCGGTCGGCTTTGATCCACGTCGAAGCGGGCTTGCACTTGCCACTCGGGCAGCGCCACTTCGACGCGCCGCGCTTGCGATCCGACCCCGCGAACTTCCAAGTGCCGTGCTCGCACTCGGGCGGCAGATGGTCGCCCCGTTTGACTCCGGTCGTCCGGCGCATGGGAATGACCGGGAGGCAGTCGCGCTTGGCGCACACCTCATGGACCCCGGCGCTGTCATAGCCCCTGTCGAGAGCGACCGTTGCGGCCATGCAGTCTCGGCGGTGTGCCTCATCCAGCAGTGCAGCCACCTGCCAGCCTTCATGCTCGTTGGCGGTTTCGACTCGCCAAGAGACCGGAAGGCCCGTCGTCACACACGCGGCGAGGTGGAGCCGGTAGCCGTAGAAGGAGCCGCCTTTGCGGACTGAGATCGCCGAGCGGCGACCCCAGCTCGCGTCCGGATCAGAGAAGCGCCGTGGCTCATCGACCTCGCCGATGTCGCGCTGGCCGTTGGCGTAGGCGGGCATGTCTGAGGCGTCGATGGCGAGGTCGGTCCCGTAGTCCGGAAGCTTCGATTTCAGCCCGTCGACCACTGAGTCAATGCAGCGCTCCAGCTTGTCGCCGTGCGCCCGCAGCTTTTCGGCAAAGCGGTAGGCGGCGTAGACGCTCGGCGGGTTGCCTTCGCAGCCAAGCGCCCGCTGAAGCGCCCAATGCTCGCGGACCAGGGCGACGGTTTTCGTCCACGTCGGCAGCGCGTAGAGGCTCTTGGCCAGCGCCAGACCGACCATCGTGCGGATCGGGTATCCCGGACGCCCCGTCCAGCGCGTCGCCTCTAACTCGGCAATCAGTTGCCGAATCTCCGGCGAATCTAGAAGCGCCGCCAACTCTGCCGCTTGCGAACGCGGTATTTTCCGTGCTGCCATTCGAGCTTCACCTCGGGTGGCCGGGCCCTCGGAAGCGACAACTTCGCGGGGGCCGTTTTCTTGCTTTTGGAGAACGGAATCTACTTGTCCGATCGGACGGAAAACGGCTCTAGGAAGCCGAAAACCGGGTATTCGCATCTGATCAGAAGTCCGATACTCCAAAGGAGGTTCGGCCATGTCTGCCCTACCACTGCGCCACCTTTCGCGGCGCTCATTTCGTACTTTCGATTGGCCGGTGGGAAGCCGGATCAGCTACGTCCTTTGGCGTCGAACGTCATGGAGCGGGGGGTTGGTTGCTCGTGGGCGCGCCTTCTGGCATCACGTGGTGCGCGGCTACCGCTGTGAGACCTGCGGGGAGTGCGGACGACCCATCGAACAAGCCTGGGTAGCGGCCGATGCTCTCTGGCTTCAGGTGATGCCCACTTCTGGTGGCCTCCTGTGCATTTTGTGCTTCGACAGGAAGGTGGAGAAGTCGGGGCGCTTCGTCCGGTGGATTCCAACTGTCGGAGAAGATGCGGCGCGGCCCGAGGGCCGCGCCGCGCAAGGGAGCAACTAACCGCTAATCCGCGTGCATTCGGAGCACTTCGGAAGCCCTCCGTCACCCGAGACTTTGTTGTAGGACTCGATGTTGTCACCGAGTTTGCACGTCGTCTCGTCGTGATGGACGTCCTTCGTGACCTTGGAATGCCACGGAGTGGTCTTGGCCATGGTTGGCCCTCCTTCATGTTGCTTGCGTTCCCCTGCCCGTAGGCGGCCTTGCCAGGTCACCTACTGAGGGGCTGAACGCCCCAAGTTAGGGATCGCAGATGACGCCATCTTGGTACACACGCGGGTTCTTAGAACGGGACACTTCCCTGTCTGAAGCCGAACCTATTGTCTGGGTTGCTTGCGGCTCGTAGCACGGTCGCCCCTCGCCTTGCCAACACCTTCTGAGGGGCGGCCGTGCGGCACCACCTGACGAGTTCTCGAAGGGTCAACGTGCCCACGGATAGGGTCCCTGGAGTGGCTGAGCCGAACCTGACCGAAAGCGCCTGGCAGCGGGCAAAGGTGGACGCTGCTGGCGCCTACCACACCACGACCTTTCAGTTGGGAGGGGCGCTGTTGACTGCCATTTTCTCCGCGCTCGCCCTGATCGCACAGGAGGGTCAGCCGACCACGACGCAGGTTGCCGTCCCGATCTTGGCCGCAGCGGTGGCGATCCTCTTGTCCGTCGTCATCGTCTTCTCCTGTCAGCTTGCCGCTGCGCCAATTCGACAGCGAAACGAATTGAGAGCGACTTGGGAGACCCCCGAGATAGAAACGGTCAACGTCGATCTTTCCCTGCGAAATGCATATCGCAAGGGGGACGACCTTGCCAATCGGCTTGAGAGTCAGAGGGGTCTCTATTCCGGGGACTCCAGCCGAGTGGAGGAGTGGACGGAGGAGGTCGCTCACCTCCTGGCTGGGAACGTTCCCGATGACGAGGCGAGGAAGTTCTTGGAGGCCAGCGCTCGGCGCGACACGGGTCTGGTCCCTCGCCTCCGAGCCCGACTCAAGGCCCTTCAGGAGATCATCGACAAGCTTGAGGTCGATAAAGGGCTGGGGTAGAACCACCCCAAAGCGAGGTATCGACCTCGAACCCGACTCAGCGATCCCACGCCTAGAGCGGCGCAGCGAGTTTCGCTAGACCCTCAATTAGACCGCCGTTTTGAGTATCCGCCCGTTCGAGAGGCACCCCACTCACCCAATCGAAGCCGTCTCCGTAGGATGGAGATATGAGCCATCCAGACTCCTTCGGCGCGCGTTCCGAGCTCACCGTCGGCGAGCGTTCTTATGAAATTTTCAGGCTGAGTGCACTGCAGTCGCGCTTTGACGTCGCGCGGTTGCCGTACTCGTTGAAGGTGCTTTTGGAGAACGTGCTGCGGTTGGAGGATGGGGTGTCGGCTAGCGCGGCCGATGTCGAGGCGATTGCGAGCTGGAATGCCGCCGCCGATCCTAGCGTCGAGATTCCCTACCAGCCGGCGCGGGTGCTGATGCAGGACTTCACCGGCGTGCCGGCGGTTGTCGACCTCGCCGCGATGCGCGACGCGATGGCTGAGATTGGCGGCGACCCGGAGAAGATCAACCCGCTGGTCGACGTCGACTTGGTGATTGACCACTCGGTCCAGGTCGACGCCTTTGGCAACGAGCGCGCCTTTGCCGTCAACGCCGAGCGCGAGTTCGAACGCAACCGCGAGCGCTATTCCTTTCTCAAGTGGGGCCGCGAGGCCTTTGACAACTTCAGCGTGGTGCCGCCGGCGACCGGGATCTGCCACCAAGTCAACCTCGAGCACATCTCCCAGGTCGTCTATAGCTCCGAGCGCGGCGGCACTTTGCAGGCCTACCCCGACACGCTGGTCGGCACCGACTCGCACACGACGATGGTCAATGGGCTCGGCGTGCTCGGTTGGGGAGTTGGCGGGATCGAGGCCGAGGCGGCGATGCTGGGCCAGCCGGTCTCGATGCTCCTACCGCAGGTGGTCGGCTTCAAGCTCGACGGCGAGCTGCCGGCGGGAGCGACCGCGACCGACCTTGTCCTGACCGTGACCGAGATGCTGCGCGAGCACGGCGTCGTCTCTAAGTTCGTCGAGTTCTTCGGCCCCGGCCTGTCCACCCTCGGCCTCGCCGACCGGGCGACGATTGGCAACATGTCGCCGGAGTTCGGCTCGACCTGCGCGATCTTCCCGATCGATGCCGAGACGCTGCGCTACCTGGAGCTGACTGGGCGGCCGACCGAGACGCTCGAGTTGGTCGACGCTTACGCCCGTGAGCAGGGGATGTTCCACGACGCGGATTCCGAAGATCCGGTCTTCTCGGCGACGCTGGAGCTGGACCTGCGCGAGGTCGAGCCGAGCATCGCCGGGCCGAAACGGCCTCAGGATCGGGTGCCGCTGCTCGCGGCGAAGGAGGCATTCCTCGAGGCGATGGAGGACTTTGACCCCGAGGCGGCTGAGCGGATGGGGAACGGGGTCGACGAGGCCAACGACGAGTCTTTCCCCGCCTCTGATCCGCCCGCGGAGGACCATGACAACGAGCACGGCAAGCCGCGGCCGGCGCTGAGCGGTGGCGTCAGCGCGACGATCGGCAAGGGCAGCGGCGACGAGATCGAGGTGACCCTGGAGGACGGCACGACGGTCGAGCTCGACCACGGCCGGGTCGTGATCGCGGCGATCACCAGTTGCACTAACACCTCCAACCCCTCGGTGATGGTCGGCGCCGGGCTGCTCGCCCGCAACGCGGTGAAGCGCGGCCTCGAGCGCAAGCCCTGGGTGAAGACCTCGCTCGCGCCGGGCTCGACCGTCGTCACCGACTACCTCAAGAAAGCCGGCCTGACCGAGTATCTGGACCGGCTCCAGTTCAACCTGGTCGGCTACGGCTGCACCACCTGCATCGGCAACTCGGGCCCCCTTCCGGCCGAGATCTCCGCCGCCGTCGAGGAGAAGGACCTCGCGGTCTGCGCGGTGCTCTCGGGCAACCGCAATTTCGAGGGCCGCATCAACCAAGACGTCAAGGCCAACTACCTGGCCAGCCCGCCGCTGGTCGTCGCCTACGCGCTCGCTGGCCGCATGGACCTCGACCTGACCAGCGAGCCGCTGGGTGAGGGAAGCGACGGCGAGCCGGTCTACCTGAGCGATATCTGGCCCGATCCGGCCGAGGTGAAGGAGCTCGTCGGCAGCTCGATCGCCGCCGAGATGTTCACTCGCAACTACGGCGGAGTGCTGGAGGGCGACGAAACCTGGAAAGCGGTCGAGGTGCCCGAGGGCGACCGCTACACCTGGCCCGACTCGACCTACGTGCGCAAGCCCTCCTTCTTCGACGGGATGCCGCCCGAGCCGCCGCCGGTGGAGCCGATCGCCGGCGCCCGTGTGCTGGCCCTGCTCGGCGACTCGATCACGACCGACCACATCTCACCGGCGGGCGCGATCAAGAAAGCAAGTCCGGCGGGAGAGTGGCTGATGGAGAACGGCGTCGAGCCGCGTGACTTCAACTCATACGGCTCGCGGCGCGGCAACCACGAGGTGATGATCCGCGGCACCTTCGCCAACATTCGCCTGCGCAACCTCCTGGTCGAGCGCGCCGGCGGCTTCACCCGCCGCTTCCCCGGCGGCGAGGAGACGACGATCTTCGAGGCGGCGGCGGCCTACGCGGAGGAAGGTGTGCCGCTGGTCGTCCTCGCCGGCAAGGAGTACGGCTCGGGCTCATCGCGCGACTGGGCGGCGAAGGGGACGAAGTTGCTCGGCGTCCGCGCGGTGATTGCCGAGTCTTTCGAGCGCATCCACCGTTCCAACCTGATCGGCATGGGCGTCCTACCGCTCCAGTTCCCCGCAGGAGAGTCGATCGAGTCGCTCGGCCTCAGCGGCGAAGAGGTCATAGACGTCGGGGACCTGAAAGAAGGTCAGACAAAAACAGTCACCGTGAAAGCCGGAGAAGTGGAGTTCGAGGCAACGGTACGTCTGGACACTCCCAACGAGGTCGTCTATTTCCAAAACGGCGGCATCCTCCAAACGGTTCTCAGGAATTTGAAGAATTGACCTTGCGCCTTTTGGCGCGCGCCGGACAAGCGAGGCAAGGACGCAAGGAGTCGGAGTAGCAGCGCTACTTCGACGACTGAGGACGCCGCATCGCGCCAGTCCGGGGCCGCCCAAAAGGCGCAAGGCGGCGCAGGAGGGCCGCGGGAGGCAGGGGGTCCGCGCGACCCTCACTGCACCTATGCGTCGGTAGCCAGGGAGGGATGCCGACGCGCCTGTTCACTCGAACGGGACTGCTCGAGACGAACAGTCACTGTCTAGCTATAGCGCCTGCGGGCGCTGGGGTCAAGGCATCTTGAGCGGATCTACGGGGATTCCGCGACTTTTTGCGGGGAATCACTGATGCCCCAGCCACGCCGTTCGATCAACTCAATGCCGATCACGCTGCCGACCGGACCGACCGGAGTAAGGGTGGCGGCGAGCAGGGTGTAAGGCGCCTCGCGCCTGATGCAGGCGATCCAGATGACGATGCACAGCGCCACGAACCCAAGCCCGTGCGCCCAGCCAAAGATCATCGTCTCGGTTTCAAACCCCGGCACCAGCCAGAAAACGATCAACCCGGCAAAGATCATCAGCTCAATCCAAGAGAGCACCTTGACGCGAGCAAACAGCTTCCCTGGAACCGGCTTTCTCATCGTTTGATCAGGCTACTCGCGCGGGTGGCACGGCGGCGGGGGTCCCCCATAGCGGAGGGCGCGCGAAGCGCGTCCGAGCACATGGGGGAGGGCCGCCGTGACAGGACCCGCGCGCCGAGGCCTCAAGCGCCGGGGGTCAAGGCCGTGAGCACGATCCGCTCCTGCTCACGCGCGTGTGCGACCGAGTAGCCCTCGCCCGGGCTGGCCCGGGTTGGCCTGCCGACGTAGCCGAGCTCGACGCCCTCGGGCATCAGGTCGGGGAGGCGGCGCGACATCACCTTCCAGCAGCCCATGTTGCGCGGCTCCTCCTGCGTCCAGACGACTTCCTTCAGGTTGGGATAGGAGGCGATCAGCTCGCTCAGCTGTTCCTTGGCGAAGGGATAGAGAAGCTCGACCCGGGCGATCGCCACGGTCTCGGCCGAATCGCGGCGCTCGCTGGCATCGATGTCCCAGTAGACCTTGCCGGTGCAAAGCACGAGGCGCTCGACCTTCTCGCGTCGCTCCGCAGCCGTCGGGTCATCGAGGATGAAGTGGAACTGACCGCCGGTCAGCTGATCGATGCTGGCCGCGGCGCGATCGAGTCGCAGCAGGCCCTTGGGCGTGAAGACGACCATCGGTCGCGGCTTGCGGATCAGCGCCTGGCGCCGCAGCAGGTGAAAGTACTGGGCGGCGCTGCTGGGATTGGCGATGCGGATGTTGCCCTCGGCGGCCAGCGCCATGAAGCGCTCGATGCGGGCGCTTGAGTGCTCGGGCCCCGAGCCCTCGTAGCCGTGTGGCAGCAGCAGGGTGAGCCGGCTGGTCTGCCCCCACTTGGCCTCGCCCGAGACGATGAAGCTGTCGATGATCACCTGACCGGCGTTGCCGAAGTCCCCGAACTGCGCCTCCCAGAGGACGAGGGCGTTCGGAGTCGCCGCCGAGTAGCCGTACTCGAAGCCCATGCAGGCAATCTCCGAAAGCGGGCTGTTGTAGAGCTCGAAGGGCGCGGTCGAGTCGGGCAGGTTTTGCATCGGGCAGTAGGGGAGGCCGGTCTTCTCATCGTGGAGGACGAGGTGACGATGGGAGAAGGTGCCGCGCTCGGTGTCCTGGCCGGTGAGGCGAATGTGGACGCCCTCGGTTAGGAGTGAGGCGAAGGCGAGCGCCTCGGCGTGGCCGAACTCAATATCGCCTCCGCTCAGCGCCTCCTCTCGATTGCCGAGCGGCTTGCGCAGCTTGCGGTGGATCGTGAAGCTCTCCGGCACCTCGAGCAGTGCCTTATTCAGCTCACCCAGCTTGTCCGCTGAGACCGTAGTTTCGACCGGCGGGCTGGCGCTGCGGTCGAGTTCGCCGGTGCTGGAGGTGGTGACGGTGGGGTCTTCGTACTCGCCCAACTCCATCTTCTTGCGCAGATCCTTGAGCGCGGCCGACATTTCGTCGTGACGCTCTTTGCGCGCGCTCTCGACGTCCTCGCGCGCGATCGTTTGCTGCTCGATTAGCTTCTCGGCGTAGATCTCCGAGACGGGGGGGTGGGCCTTGATCTTGGCCGCGATCGCCGGCTGCGTGTAGGCGGGCTCGTCGGTCTCGTTGTGGCCGAAACGGCGGTAGCCGATCACGTCGATGACGATGTCGCGACCCCAGCGCTCGCGGTAGGCCATGGCGAGCCGGATCGCCGACGAGCAGGCCTCGACGTCGTCAGCGTTGACATGGACGATCGGCACGTTGAATCCCTTTGCCATGTCGGCGGCGTAGGGGGTCGAGCGGGCATCCACCGGATCGGTGGTGAAACCCACCTGGTTGTCCTGGATGATGTGAATCGTGCCGCCGGTGGTGTAGCCGCGCAGCGCCTGTAGGTTCAGCGTCTCGGCGACGACTCCCTGCCCGGGGAAGGCGGCATCGCCGTGGAGCAGCACGGGCACAGCCCGCTTTGGTTTGTGCTCGAGCTTCGCCCCGTCGATCTCTGCCTGCAGGAAGCGGGTCGCGCCCTCGACCACTGGGTCGACGAACTCGAGGTGGCTTGGGTTGGGATAGAGCCGCACGGCGATCTTCTCGCCCTCGCTGGTTTCGTAGACCCCCTGGTGGCCGTAGTGATACTTGACGTCGCCGGTGCCGCCGTGGGGGATCGCGGCCACCGCCTTCACCATCTCGATCTGCTTGGAGCCCTCGAACTCGGCCAGGATCGACTCGACCGACCGCCCGAGGTTGTGGGCGAGAACGGCGAGCCGCCCGCGATGGGCCATGCCGAAGACGACCTCTTCGGCGCCGGCGCGACCGGCCAGGGTGACCAGCTCGTCGAGCATCGGCACGATCGCGTCGAGGCCCTCGATCGTGAAGATCTTCTGTCCCAAATACGCTTTCTCGACGAAGCGCTCGAACTCGAAGACGTCGATCAGCCGGCCCAGCAGGCGGCGTTTCTCGTCATCGTCGAGCGGTTGGCGGTGGGCGCCGGTCTCGACCATCTCGCGCAGCCAGGTCCGCTGTTGGTGTGAGGAGAGATGCTCGAACTGGTAGGCGATCGAGCCGCAGTAGGCCTCGCGCATTCGCGGCAGCACGTCGAGCAGGGTCTCGCCCGGGACGCCGATGCGCAGGATCGCGGCGGGGACGCGGGCCATCAGCTCCGGCGTCAGGTTGAGGTTCTCTGGCTGGATCGCCGGGTCGCCCTTCGGCTCTGAGCCGAGCGGGTCGAGGCGGGCGGCGAGGTGGCCGTGGGTGCGGTAGCCCTTGAGCAGCGAGGTCGCGGCCTGGACCGCGCCGAGCAGCTCTTCGTCCGGCGCGCCGGGCGCGGTCGGCGGTGCGGCAGCGCCGAGCGGCGGCGCCGAGGCGGAGGCCGGGTGGGCGGCGGCGAGCGGCGCCGCATCGATACCGAGGTCGCCGGCGACGGTCTCATAGAAGCCGTCTTCGCCTTCGAGCAGCTGTTCGATCCGGCGCAGGAAGGCGCCCGACTCGGCGCCCTGGATCACCCGGTGGTCGTAGGTCGAGGTCAGCGTCATCGTTTTCGAGACGCCGAGTTGGCGCAGGCGATCCGGGGAGGCGTGCGCCCACTCGGGCGGATAGGCGATCGCGCCGGCGGCGATGATCGCGCTCTGGCCTTTCATCAGGCGGGGCACCGAGGCGACGGTGCCGATCCCGCCGGGGTTGGTCAGCGAGATGTTGGTGCCCTGGAAGTCGTCGGCGGTGAGCTTGCTCTCACGCGTCTTAGTGATCAGGTCCTCGTAGTAGGTGTGGAAGCCGGCGAAGTCGAGGCCGTCGGCGCCCTTGATCGTCGGCACCATCAGGCTGCGCGAGCCGTCCTTGCGCTCGATGTCGACCGCGATGCCGAGGTTGACCGGGCCGTTCTCGATCGCGAAGGGCTTGCCGTCACGCTCCTCAAAGCCGCGAACCATCACCGGCCATTCCTTGGCGGCCTGCACGATCGCCCAGGCGATCAAGTGCGTGAAGGAAACCTTCAGTCCCCGCTCTTTCAGCTGCCCATTCAGCGCCTTGCGCTTCGCATCCAGCGTGTCGACGGCCACCGTCCTGAACGAGGTAGCGGTAGGAACCTCGCGACTCTCGCCCATGGCCTGAGCCAACATCGCGGCCGGCCCGCGCAGCGGCTTCGCCTCACCGGCAAGCACGGCGCCCGCGCCGTTGCTCCCGTCGGCAGCCGCCAGCACATCGTCCTTAGTCACCTTGCCCCCGGGCCCATTCCCGCTCACCGAAGCAAGGTCAACGCCGTTCTCCTCAGCAGCCCTTCGAGCCACAGGCGTGGCTCGCACTCCGTTGCCCGCGCCGTTCCCACCGCTAGAGCCGGCGACGCTCGAACCCGAGGCCCCCTGCCCCTCACCCGCGGGTGGCGGCGTAGGGGGGACCTCCCCTGAGGAAGCTTTAGCTACCGGAAGGGGAGGTGGGTCCCCTGCGCCGACAGGACCCGCGGCTGAGGCCCCTGAACCCTCGGCCGTCCCATCGCCTTCCCCCGGTTCCATCTCAGCCAACGGAGCACCCACCGGCACCTCGTCGTCCACCGACGCAATCAGCTTCGTAATAACGCCGTCAGCCGGCGCAGGCACCTCTGCGTCGACCTTGTCGGTAGAGACCTCGACCACGGTGTCGCCCTCGTTGACGAAGTCGCCCTCGGCGACATGCCATTCGAGAACGATGCCCTCAGTGACCGACTCGCCCATCTCGGGCATCTGGATCTGCACGGTCGCCGTTTGCGCCATTCGTAGATTGAGTGTATGAAAGAGCGATGAACTACTTCGTCACCGGCGCCACCGGCTTCATCGGCCGCAACCTTGTATCCAGACTTTTGCAGCGTGAGGGGACGATTTACGCGCTGGTCCGGGCGGGCTCGCGTGGGCGGCTGGAGGAGCAGCGGACCGCCTGGGGAGCCGATGGGGCGCGGGTTGTGCCGATCGCCGGCGACCTCGCCCAGCCCAGCCTCGGCGTCTCCGAGGAGGATCTCCTGACGCTGCGCGGCGATGTCGACCACTTCTTCCATCTGGCGGCGATCTACGACATGGCCGCCGGCGCCGAGGCGCAGGAGGTCGCGAACGTCGAGGGGACGCGGCACGCGGTCGAACTCGCCGGCGCGATCGACGCCGGCTGTTTCCACCAGGTCAGCTCGATCGCCGCCGCCGGCCTTTACAAGGGCACCTGGACCGAGGACATGTTCGACGAGGCCGAAGACCTCGACACGCATCCGTACTTCCGCACCAAGCACGAGTCAGAGCGGGTCGTGCGCGAGCAATGCAGCCGGCCCTGGCGCGTCTACCGGCCGGGAATCGTCGTCGGCGACTCGCGCAGCGGCGAGATCGACAAGATCGACGGCCCCTATTACATGTTCAAGCTGCTGCAGCAGGCTCGTCGCGTGCTGCCCTCCTGGCTGCCGACCCTCGGCGTCGAAGGCGGCGAGATCAACATCGTCCCGGTCGACTACGTCGCGGCGGCGATCGACCACATCGCCCACAAGTCGGGCCTCGACGGGCGTGCCTTCAGCCTCACCGACCCGAGGCCGAAGACCGCGGGCGAGGTGCTCAATCTCTTCGCCCGGGCGGCTGACGCGCCGCAGGCGGCGCTGCAACTGGACTCAGGCATCACCGATCCGGCGACGAGCCTGGTCCGCACCGGGCTGAGGTTTTTCCCGCCGGCCAAGCGGGCGGCGAAGATGGCGCTGAACCAGGTCGGCATCCCCGCTGGTGTGCTCAGCTACGTCAACTACCCGACCCACTTCGACTCGACCGAGGCCGAGGCGGCGCTGGAGGGCTCCGGGATCGCGGTGCCGCCGCTGGAGAGCTACGCCGATCGCGTCTGGGACTACTGGGAGCGCAACCTCGACCCCGACCTGTTCAAGGACCGCTCGCTCTCGGCGGCGGTGCGCGGCAAGGTCGTGCTGATTACCGGAGCATCGTCGGGAATCGGCAAGGCGGCCGCGGTCAAGGCTGCCGACGCGGGGGCCACGGTGTTGCTGGTCGCCCGCTCGGTCGACAAGCTGGAGGAGACTAAGCGCGAGATCGAGACAGCCGGTGGGGTCGCCCATATCCACCGCTGCGACATGTCCGACGTCGAGGACGTCGAGCGGATGGCCGAGGAGGTGCTCGCCTACCACGGGCAGGTCGACATCCTCGTCAACAACGCGGGCCGCTCGATTCGGCGCTCGGTCAAGCTCTCCTACGACCGCTTCCACGACTACGAGCGGACGATGCAGATCAACTACTTCGGCGCCCTACGGCTGATTTTGGCGCTGCTGCCCTCGATGCAGGCGCGCAAGTCGGGCCACATCATCAACATCAGCTCGATCGGTGCGCAGACCAACCCGCCGCGTTTCTCCGCCTATGTCGCCTCGAAGTCGGCGCTGGACGCCTTCAGCCGGGTGATCGCCTCCGAGGTATTCGACGACGGAGTCGAGATCACGACCATCTACATGCCGCTGGTGCGGACGCCGATGATCGCGCCGACGCGGATGTACGACATGTTCCCAGCAATCACGCCCGAGGAGGCCGCGGAGATGATTGCTGGAGCGATGATCGGTAAGCCGAAGAAGGTTGCAACCCGGATGGGCACCTTCGGCGAGCTGCTCTACGCGGTCGCGCCGACGGTCAGCGACAAAATCCTCAACACGGCCTACAAACTCTTTCCCGAGTCGCAGGCAGCGAAGGGGAAGGGCGACGAGGCGCCCGATCGGGCGCCTACTACCGAGGCGGTCGCCTTTGCGCATTTGATGAAAGGTGTGCATTGGTAGGGGCGGGGTGCCCCTGCCCATGAGGCCGTTGCGCAGCAGATCGTTTGGCGTGCTTCAGGCGCTGGTCCCTGAGCCTCCTGGGCAGGGGCACCCCGCCCCTATTTTGGGGCGCGTCCTATGAGCGAGCGACGGCTGAAGCACTGGGGGTGGGGGTATGAGGACCAGACGCCCTCTGAGAAGGAGCTGGCGGAGGCCGCGGCTGGGATTCGGGAGCGGTTTGGGTTTGGGGGCGAGCCGGAGGTTGCTGTGCCCCTCGATGCGGTTGAGGTGCGGGTGCCTCGGTTGAAGGCACCGCCTGATTTCGGCGATCTCTTCACCGATGAAAAGTACGAGCGGGTTTCGCGGGCGCTGGGGAAGGCTTATCGGGACGTGGTGCGGGGGTTCCGGGGGGAATTTGAGAATCCGCCTGATCTCGTCGCTCTGCCTAAAGACGAGTCTGAGATCGAGACTGTGCTGAGCTGGGCGGAGGCCGAGGGTGCCGCCGTGATTCCTTTCGGCGGTGGCACGAGCGTGGTCGGCGGGGTCGAGGGGCGTTTGGGGGATCGTCCGTTCGTCTCGCTCGACCTGCGGCGGCTGGACCGGGTGCTGGAGGTCGACGCGGAGTCGATGGCGGCGCGGATCCAGGCCGGGGCGACCGGGCCGCGGCTGGAGGAGCAGCTGCGCGAGCACGGGCTGACCCTGCGCCACTTCCCCCAGTCCTTCGAGTACGCGACGCTCGGCGGTTGGATCGCGACCCGGGCCGGCGGCCATTTCGCCACCCTCTGCACCCATATCGACGACCTGGTCGAGTCGGTGCGGGCGATCACCCCGCGTGGGCTCTGGGAGAGCCGGCGGCTGCCGGGCTCGGGCGCGGGACCGTCGTCGGACCGGGCGCTGATCGGCTCGGAGGGAATCCTTGGCGTGATCGGCGAGGCCTGGATGCGGGTGCGGCCGCGGCCCGAGTTCAAGAGCTCCTGCGGGGTTGAGTTCGACGACTTCCTCAGGGCGGCGGGCGCCGTGCGGGAGATTTCCCAGTCGGGCCTCTACCCGACCAACTGCCGCCTGCTC
This sequence comes from uncultured Solirubrobacterales bacterium, assembly GCA_963703175.1. GTDB lineage: Bacteria > Actinomycetota > Thermoleophilia > Solirubrobacterales > 70-9 > VRUE01. The sequence continues at coordinate 1,191,755 of OY969794.1, read as the reverse complement.
GACGGGACGGAGGCGGGCATGACCGGCGCCGGCAGCGGTGAGAAGAGCCTGCTGGTGCTCGGCTTCGAGTCGGCCCACCACCCGGTGGATGCCCCGATGGACCTCGCCGTGGCGATCGCTCGCGAGCACGGCGGGGTGCCGGGTGAGGTGCGTGGAAGCGGCGGAGGGGACAGCAAGGACGCGGGGGCCGTCGGGGCCTGGCGCAGCGCCTTTCTCCTCGCCCCCTACCTGCGCGACACCTTCGTTGCCTGCGGTGTCCTCTCCGAGACCTTTGAGACGGCGATCACCTGGGACCGCTTCGAGGACTTCCACGCGACGACGATGGATGTGGTGCGTCAGAAGGTCGCCGAGGTCTGCGCGGCGCCAGCCGACGGCCCGGGCGCCCCGCGCGTCAGTTGTCGTTTCACGCATGTGTACCCCGACGGCCCCGCCCCCTACTTCACCGTGATGGCTCCCGCGATCCGAGGTGGCGAGGTCGAGCAATGGGACGAGATCAAGGCCGCTGCGGCCGAGGCCGTAATCGAAGGCGGCGGCACGATCACTCATCACCATGCGGTTGGCCGCGATCACCGCCCCTGGTACGACCGCCAGCGGCCCGCGCCCTTCGCCGCGGCACTGCGGGCATCCAAGGCCGAGCTCGATCCCGCCGGGATGCTGAATCCCGGCGTTCTTATCGACCCGTAGTGCCGCCGGTCGCTGTTGGGCCTTACCCTCCTCCAATGAGCAGGACGAACGACTCGAGGCCGCGCCCCGGCGTGGCACCTCGCTCCCCAGATCCCTGGCAGGCCAACGAGCAGGCACGCCGTCGACAGATCCGTGAAGACCGCCGCCGTTCGCCAGCCGTCAACCTCGCCGAAGGCCTTGCCCTGAGCGAATTTCTTTCAACTTTCACCGGGGCTGCGCGGCAGGGTTGATGGTCGAGCCGCTGCGGTTGCGGGAGCTGCTGGAACGGCTGGTAGAGGCGGACATTCGCTTTGTCGTCGTTGGTGGCCTTGCCGTGAATGCCTGGGGCTACCTTCGCGCAACTCGCGATGTCGACGTGGTTCCGGACTCTTCCACGGAGAATCTAGAGAAGCTCGACGCCTTGCTACGAGAATTAGAAGGGAGAGTCGATGTCGATGGTCGCCTCCTCTCGTCATCCGCAATTTCGACATTTCTCAAGGTGGGAGATCGAACGCTTGTAGTCACCACGCTCGGACGAATCGACATCTTGCAGGGCCTTCCCCAGATACCGACGTATGAAGAGCTGATCGCGGAGGCGATCGAAGTCGAGGTCGGGGGAATGGTTATGCGTGTTTGCTCGCTGGGGCACCTTCTCTCGATGAAGCGCGCCAGCGAGCGGCCTCGTGACCGGGACGATCTCGAAGCCCTGGAATCGGCAAGCGAGGCCGATCTCGGCGGCGGATCCAGCAACGAGAGATGACGCTGCGGATCCCAAAGTCTTTTCTGTGGCTCATCGGAGGAGCAGTAGTTGCGGCGGCGGTGATCGGCGCGTTTCTCTTTGGCAAATCAAGCGGCGGGGAAGACTCACCCGCAGCCGTAGCCTCTCTGGCCGGAGGCGACGGAGCGAATTGCTCACGAGCAACGGCCGAGAAGGCGACTATTTCCAGCGGCTTCGACGAGACGATCCGTGAGCAAGCCGCCGCGCGGGCCAGGCTGGCCGGCTACCCCGTAGAAGGCGGCCCCGACTTCTTTTCGAATGTTGCGACGGACTATCACGTGGCGCTGCTTCGCTGCCACGACATCACCGGCGACGGAGGTGAGGAGATGATCGTCGGCTTGGGCGCGGGCGCCTCGGGCCGTATCTTCAATTGGGCCGTATTCACGTCGGACGCAAACGACCGATGGGCCCTTCTCTTCGATCGAGAGGGTGCCCAGGTGGACTCGATCCATGTGGGTGACCGGGCGATCGTCGTTCGGACGCCCACGTTCAAGGCTGGCGACCCCCTTTGCTGTCCATCCGGATTCAAATCGACCTATGTCGCTTTTCAGGAAGGTGAGGTCGAGGTCGACTCATCCAACGTGGCGCCGTCGCAACGGGAAATCGTCATGAACGAAGGCCGCGTGGTACGGCTCGCCGGGCTCAATCCGCTCACCGATTCCCCGACCCAGGCGCTCGCAGAATTTGGATCTCCGACTTCGATCGGGGGCAGCTGGGATTCCTCCTGTCCGTATGAATGGAGCGACCTTGGGCTGACGATTACCTTCGCGAATTTCGGAGGCGGGGATCCGTGTGGGCCGGAAGGCCGCATGGGCAGCTTTGAGCTGAGCGGGGCTCCCGCCGCCCAGGCTGGCTGGCGGACCAACGAAGGGGCTGAGGTGGGCATGGACGCCGGCGCGGTGCGAAGCCTCTATCCGGGGGTCAGAGAGAGTGGGCATGAGCTCGTCTTGGTCGAAACGCCGTCGCCCATCGGCAGTGGGGGAACGATCGACGTGATGACCGGATTTCTGGCTGGCGGGAGGGCTTGGGCGTACCGGTTCTATGTGGGCGCCGCGGGCGAGTGAGCCGCCCCCGGCGCTACCCTGTCGCGACCGATAAGCGGCTTAGCGCGCTTCATTCGGCGTTCCACGATGGAAACCATCACCTCAGAGCATCCGACGATCCCGGCCGACCATTCGGCTGGAGAACCGGTCGTGCCGCGGCGTTCGCCTTTGCGGGCGGCGATCAAGACCGGGCGGCCGCAGGAGTGGATCAAGAACACTTTTGTCTTCGCCGGCCTGCTCTTTTCCGGCAAGTTCAACCAGTCGCACGAGGTATTCGAGGCGCTTCTCACCTTTGTTGCTTTCTGCTTGATCTCCAGCGCCGGCTACTACGTCAACGACCTGGTCGACGTCGAACTCGACCGCAAGCACCCAAAGAAGCGCTTCCGGCCGCTGGCCGCGGGCGAGCTCTCCGAGCGGGCGGCGATGACGATCGCGCCCGCCCTGGCGGTGCTCGCCATCGCCATCGCCTTTGCGACCGTCAACTGGCAGGTCGGTCTGATGGTCGTTGGCTACGGGATCGCCCAGATGGCCTACAGCCTTGGCCTCAAGCAGATCGTGATCGTCGACGTGATGACTCTCGCCGGCCTCTTCATTCTGCGGGTCGCCGCCGGCGCTGTCGCGGTCGACGCCCATGCCTCGGAATGGCTGTTGCTCTGCACCGGGATGGTCGCCCTCTTCCTCGGGGTAACCAAGCGGCGCCAGGAGGCGGTCTCCGAGCTGCACCAGGGCACCAGTAGTCGCCCGGTGCTCGAGCACTACTCGCTCCCCTTCCTCGACCAGATGGTCGCCATGGTCACCACCGGAACCGTGATCAGCTACTCGATCTACGCTGTCAACTCGCCGATCATCGGCAACAAGATGATGTGGACGATCCCCCCGGTCGTCTACTTCATCTTCCGCTACCTCTACCTGATCTACGATCGCGCCGACGACCGCTCTACCGCGGCTATGGTCTCCGAAGACAAGGGCATGCTCGCCGCCGGTGCGATCTGGGTGGTCACCGCCTTTGTCCTGCTCTACGTCTTCAAGTAGCAGACGCGCATCCGCTCAGGAGCTGACCGGCAGGTCCGAGAGCAGCTCGGTCTTGCCGCCTCGCTGGAACTGCAGGTCGATCGTCTCGTTCTTGCGATAGGTGCCGAAGAGGCCGAGGTACATAGCCAGCCAACGGCCGGTGCCGACTTTCTCCTTAACAATCTCGCGGGTGAAGACAATCTCGCCGGCGCGGAGGTGGTAGTCGACTTCCTCGCCCTGCTCGACTCCGTTGATGTAGACGACGTAGGGCGCTTCGGCGCCGGCCGGCAGCTTCAGTCGGCGCCCTGCCGCGTAGCTGCCCTTGGGGATCTCGGCGTCGCTCATCGTTCGAGAGTCTCCCGGACCGCGTCGAAGGGTGTCTTGTAAGCGGTCGGGTCGAGCTCCTCCCGGGTCACGCCGCCGCGAAAGGGCACGAAGGTGCCGTCGCCGCGCACGTCGATGCCGGCGATCGGTTTGTGCAGCAACCCCTTGCCGGCGAGCTGCAACCGCGCATGGACCTGTTGCTCCGGCCCGAAGTCCCGCAGCGCCGAAACGCCCTCGGCCGGCCCCTCCGCCCGGATCGCCAAAGCCCGCTCCCGCATCGCAGCTACGGCAGCGTTCAAGTCATCAAAGCTTTCATGCTCGACGTCGGAGCCGTGCCGAATCGTCAACTTCCAAGCGGCCATGGAGGCGCAGGGTAAGGGACGGGGGACCCTCCCACGGAGGCTCAAGGAACCACGCGCGAACCCTCTACCCAGGATCAGCTGCGCAATGGCCTCCGGGGGAGGGTCCCCCGTCCCTGGCCCCTAAGCCCCGCGCCGCGGCCGTTTCGGACGCCGCGCCGGCGGACCGACGATTTTCTCCGGACCCTCGCGCTCGCCAACGGCGACGTAGTCGCGCTCGCGGTGGCCGGTGTAGATCTGTCGCGGGCGGGCGATTTTCTGCTCGGAGTCGTCCTTCATCTCCATCCACTGCGCGACCCAGCCGGCCGTGCGAGGAATGGCGAAGATCACGGTGAACATCTCGGCTGGGATCTCCAGCGCCTCGTAGATGATCCCCGAGTAGTAGTCGACGTTGGGGTAGAGCTTGCGCGAGGTGAAGTACTCGTCGTCGAGCGCTTGCTTCTCCAGCTCGCGGGCGATCTCGACGATCGCGTTGTACTCGGTCGCCTCGAAGACCTCCTCCATGTGCTGCTGGATGATCCGCGCCCGCGGATCGTAATTCTTGTAGACACGGTGGCCGAAGCCCATCAGTTTCTCTTCGCGGTTCTTGACCCGCTCGAGGAAGCCGGGGATGTTGTCGACCGAACCGATCCGGCGCAGCATCCGCAGCACCGCCTCGTTAGCGCCGCCGTGCAGCGGCCCGTAAAGCGCTGCGACACCTGCCGCCACTGCTGAGTAGGGGTCGACGTCGGAGGAGCCGACGCCGCGCACCGCATTGGTCGAGCAGTTCTGTTCGTGATCAGCGTGGAGGATGAAGAGCACGTCGAGTGCCTTCGAGAGGCTCTCCTTCGGCACGTGCTTGGCTTCGGTCTTCTTGAACATCATCGAGAGGAAGTTCTCGGCAAAGTTGAGGTCGTTGTCCGGGTAGACGTAGGGCAGGCCCATGTTGTGGCGGTAGGAGAAAGCCGCCAAGGTCGGCACCTTGGCGATCAGACGGACCGCGGCCATGTAGCGCTCTTCGGGGTCTTCGGTGTGCTTCGCGTCCGGGTAGAAGGTCGAGAGCGCGCCGACCCCGGCGAGCAGCATGCCCATTGGGTGGGCGTCATAGCGGAAGCCCTCGAAGAACTGCTTGAGGTCCTCGTGGACGAAGGTGTGGTGGGTGATGTCGTAGGTCCAGCGGTCGAGCTGTGGCCCCGTCGGCAGCTCGCCGAAGATCAAGAGGTAGGCGACCTCGAGGAAGCTGGACCGCTCGCAGAGCTGCTCGATCGAGTAGCCGCGGTGTTCGAGGATCCCGGCCTCGCCGTCGATGTAGGTGATCGCCGAGCGGCAGGAGGCCGTGTTGGTGAACGCTGGGTCGTAAGCCAGCATGCCAAATTCGTCCTCGTCGACTTTGATCTGACGCAGGTCCATGGCGCGGACCGTGCCGTCGGTGATCGGCAACTCGTAGGTCTTGCCGGTGCGGTTGTCGGTAACGCTGAGGGAGTCGCCTGCCATTCGAGCGGCATTTTCGCAGTTCGAGCGTTTCGGTTCGTTAACGCACGGGCAAAGGCTCGAACTGGGTCATCTCGTGCAGCGCCGCGAAGCGCTCGTCGATCTCCTCGCGACTCAACTTGGAGACCCTCTCGGTGCCGAACTCCTCGACGTTGAAGGAGGCGAGGATGGTGCCGTAGCCCATCGCCTGTCTCAGGGTTGCTTCGTCGAGCTCACCGTCGTGACCGTCGATGTAGCCGAGGAAACCGCCGGCAAAGCTGTCGCCGGCGCCAGTCGGGTCGCGGACGTCATCGAGCGGGAAGCCCGGCAGGGCAAAGAAGCTCTCCGGCGTGAACAGCGCCGCGCCGTACTCGCCCTGCTTGGCGACGACGGCGCGAGGGCCACGCTCCATCACCGCATGAGCGGCGCGGGCGAGATTCGACTCGCCGGTCAACTGACGGATCTCGGCGTCGTTGACGATCAGGCAGTCGACCTCGGAGATCGCGGCCAGCAGCGAGTCCTTGGCGGTATCGATCCAGAGGTTCATCGAGTCGAGGCCGCTGAAGCTCGCCGCCTCGCACTGGGCGCGGACTTGACGTTGCAGGTCGGGCTGGATGTTGGCCAGAAAGAGAGTGTTCGCCGCCTTCGCATCTGCGGAGAGCTTCGGCTCGAACTCGCCGAAGACGCCGAGCTGGGTGTCCTCGGTGTGGGCGACGTTGAGGTCGTACTCGTAGCGCCCGCGCCAGAAGAACGATTGGCCGCCTTCGACTTGCTCGATGTCGTCGGTCTGCACGCCGCGCCCTTCCAGCACCTCGAACTCGGCCGCGCCAAAGTCATCGCCGACCGGCCCGACTGGCCGCACGTCGGTGAAGAAGCTGGCCGCCAGCGAAAAGTGGACCGCGGCGCCGCCGAGCATGCGGTCGCGCTCCCCGAACGGGGTCTTGACTGAGTCGAAGGCGATTGAGCCAACTACCGTGAGCGACATTGGGCGGAGCGTATCGGGGGTCGGGGGTATCTCGGCTGGTGCCTGGGTTCGCTTCGCTGGCGCTCCGCTCACTATGTTGGTGTCGCTTCGCGACGGGAATCACTCGCCGGTGCGCCGCTTCGCGAGGCACCCTCCGAGATACCCCCGACCCCCGATTTCCAGCGCCGACTATGGTTCGGCGCCGTGAAAGCGATCCAGATCGAAGAGTTCGGGGGCCCCGAGAAGCTTGAGCTAGTTGAGCTTCCCGACCCCGAGGCCGGCGAGGGGCAGGTGGTGGTTGAGGTTGCCCGTAGCGGGATCAACTTTGCTGACACGCATGCGACTCGCAATGACTATTTGGCCGAGCAGTCGCTGCCGCTGATTCCCGGGGGAGAGGTGAGTGGGCGTACTCCGGATGGGAAGCGAGTTGCGGCGCTTCTCGGCGGTGGCGGCTACGCGGAGAAGGTCGTCGTTCCCGCGCAGATGCTCATTCCCGTTCCCGATGGTGTCGACGACGATCAGGCTGCGGCGCTCTTGCTGCAAGGCCTGACCGCGATGGCGCTGGTGCGCCGCTGCGCGCGGATCGAGCCTGGCGAAACTTTGCTGGTCGAGGCGGCTGGCGGCGGTACTGGCTCGCTTGCGGTGCAGCTGGGCAAGCGCGCCGGGGCGAAGGTGATTGGCCTTGCCTCCAGCGAGGAGAAGCGCGAGCTGGTCGAACGGCTCGGCGCCGATGCGACTGTGGACTCGCGGACCGAGGACCTCAAGGAGGCGATCCTTGCCGCCAATGACGGAGAGCGGGTCGATGCGGTCCTCCATATGAGCGGTGGTGACGCATTTGACGCCGAGTTTTCGGCACTTGCTCCGTTCGGTCGCATGGTCGTCTTCGGCATCGCTTCGCGCGAACAGCGCGACGTCTCCACTGCCGCCCTGTTGCGCGGCTCTAGGACGGTGATCGGCTTCTGGCTCCTCCACCTGACGATGCGCCCGGCAGAGGTCGCCCCGATGATCGGCGAGCTTTTCGGCGCTGTCGCCGGCGGAGATCTCGAGGTCAACGTCGGCGAGGTCTACCCGCTTTCAGAGGCGGCGCGTGCCCACGAAGACATACTCGCCCGCCGCACCAGCGGCAAGCTCCTTCTGGATCCGTCGCAGTGATCCCCTTCAAAGACCTGGGGCTGGCGCCGGAGATCCAGCAGGCGCTGGACGAGCTCGGCTATCAGGAGCCCAGTCCGATCCAGGAGAAAGCGATTCCGGAGCTGCTCGCCGGCCACGACGTGATCGGCCAGGCGCAGACCGGGACCGGCAAGACCGCCGCTTTTGGCCTGCCCCTGCTCCAGTACATAGACCCGAGTGACGACGAGGTGCAGGCGGTTGTTCTGACGCCGACGCGCGAGCTCTGCATCCAGGTAACCCAGGCGCTGCGCGCCTACGCCGAGCACCTCGACGTCGAGATCGTCGCCGTCTTCGGCGGTGCGCCGATCAAATCGCAGCAGGCGCAGCTGCGCGCTGGCGCCCACGTCGTCGTCGCCACCGTCGGCCGAATGATGGACCTGATGGGTCGCCGCTCACTGGTCCTTACCGCAGCCCGCTACATCGTCCTCGACGAGGCCGACGAGATGCTCGACCTCGGCTTTATCGAGGACGTCGAGAAAATTCTGCGGATGTGCCCGAGCGGACGCCAGACGGCACTCTTCTCGGCGACGATGCCGCCGCCGGTCAAACGGCTCGCCGAGAGCTACATGTATGACCCGTCGACGATCAAAATCACGCCGAAGACCCTCACCGTCGACGCAATCGCCCAGGCCTTCATCGAGGTGCCGGCGAACGAGAAGGCCGCGCGCCTGGTCGAGTTGTTGAAGACCGAGGAACCGGAGCAGGCGATCATTTTCTGTCGGACCAAAATCGGCGCCTCGAAGTTGGAGAAGACGCTGAAGGACAAAGGCCTCGACGTGAAGGCGCTGCACGGCGACATGAGCCAGGGCTCACGCGACGGCGTGATGATCGCCTTCAAGGACCACCGGGTACGGCTGCTCGTCGCCACCGACATCGCCGCCCGCGGACTCGACATCGAGCACGTCACCCACGTCATCAACTACGACGTTCCCGCCTCCTCGGAGGTCTATGTGCACCGCATCGGACGCACCGGACGTGTCGGGCGCACCGGCCGGGCGATTACCTTCGTCACGCCGGCGCAGCGTGATGAGATAGGGCGGATCGAGCACGACGTGAAAACTTCGATCGGCGAGTGGGAGAGCCCGGAGGAGCGGATGGAGCACGCGCCGCGCCCGCGCCGCCGCGAGCGCGCCAAAGCGGTTGACGAGGTCGGCGACGTCGAGGCGGCTGATGGCGAGAAGGCTGAGGAAAAGAAGGCTGAGGAGGCTCCCGCCAGCGAGGAGACCAACGGCAAGGCGGTCAAGCTCTTCGTCAACCGCGGCGAGCGCAGCGGTATCGACGAGGAGGACCTGCGCTGGGCCCTGCGCGAGGGCGCCGTGCTCCCCGATGAGGCTATCCACGACGTCCGCGTGCTGCACCGCTTCTCCTTCGTCGAGGTTGACTCTGACCAGGCCGATCGCACGGTCGAGTTCCTCGACGGCACGAAGCTGAAAGGCAAGGAGATTCGTCTGGAGATCGCCAAGAGCTGAGCGCCGGCGGCGGGGCTAGTTCTTGGTCAGCTCCGCAATCTTGGCGAAGAGCCGGTCGAAGTCAATTGGCTTGGTGATGTAGGCATCGATTGCCAGACCAGCATGGTCTGCTCCATTGTCCCCTTCGGTGTGGGCGCTGACAATCAGGGCAGGGGTGTCGATCCCGGTGGCGCGCAGCTCGCGTAGGGCGTCGATTCCCGATTTGCGCGGCATCATCGCGTCGAGCAGGAGTAGGTCGGGAGGTGCAGCGGCGCTCACCTTGTCGACCACCTCCTGGCCGTCGACAGCGGTCTCGACCTCGTGGCCCTCCATCTCCAGGCGGGTCCGCAAGAGGAGCAGGATCGTCTCGGAGTCGTCGGCGAGCAGAATCCGCGCCATCAGCTCACCTCGGCTCGGTCATGGGCGATCGCGGGCAGACGGACGCGAAAGGTTGCCCCTTGGCCGACGACTGACTCGGCGCCGAGCGTGCCGCCATGGAGCTCGACCAACGATTTAGAGATCGCCAGACCGAGGCCGGTTCCGCCGACGCGCTGGGTCTCACCGGCATCGCCGCGACTGAATCGCTCGAAGATGTGCTCCAGCTGCTGTTCCGGAATACCCGGCCCGTCATCGATCACGTCGATCTCCACATCGGCACCAGTGAAGTGGGCCTTCACTTCGATACCCGCTCCTTCCGGGCAATACTCGTTCGCATTCGTAAGTAGGTTCACCAGTACTTGGCGAATCCGGTCCCGATCGGCTTCGAGTTGGGGCAGGCCCGACTCGATTTCCTGCCGCAGGCGCTGCGCCCGGGCATCGAACTGCGCCCGCATCGTTCGCACGGCGTCTTCGATCAGGCCCGTCGCATCGGTTGGCTCCGGTTTGATCGTCAGCCGCCCGGCGTCGCTGCGGGCGAGGTCGAGCAAGTCGTTGAGCAGACGGACCAGGTGCCGGGTGTTGTCGAGGATCACCTCGACCGTTTCCCCCTGCTTTGGGCTGAGTTTCTCGCGCTCCAGCAAGAGCAGCTCGGCGAAGCCCTGCACGGAGGTAAGTGGGCTACGCAGCTCGTGCGAAGCGGTGAGGACGAACTCGTCTTTCATCCGGTCAAGCTGGTCGCGTTCGCCGGCGCGGCGCTGCAGCTCTTCGGCCATTTCGTTGAAGGCGCCGCCGAGCGTCGCCGTCTCGGAGAGGCCACCGATCTGCACGCGGGCGTCAAGGTCGCCGCCAGCGAGGCGCCCGGAGGCTTCGACCAGATCCTCCAACGGACGGCGCATCGAGGAGATCAGGCCGGTGAAGAGCAAGGCAGCTCCGGTGAGTCCGGCGATCAACCCGGCTCCGACCAGCAGCGCCGTATCCCGAGTCTCGCTCGAGATTTCATCGCGCAGCGCCTGTCTTTTCTGCTGCTGGGAGATCACCACGGCGCGGGCTGCGGCCGGATGCTGTCCCTGTGAGAGGCGGGTGCGAGCCTCGATCTCGCGCTGGTAGGAGCGGGCGGTGGCGTTCTCATAGTCCTGGCGTTGCTGCAGGAAGCGGGCAACGCCAATCACTGCCAAGCCAGTCAGCACGGCGAACGCAATCGCGAAGCCGATCGTGAGTCGGTTGGCGAGCGAGGGACTAAGCCGGAAACGTCGTCGGGAATATGCTTGCGAGCCGATGGGCGACGAGGCTACAGGCACTTCCGACGGGACCGCTGCGGCGCCGGATGGAGTCGACCGTGCCGGCGTCGAGGCGTGGTTCGAGCAGCACGTCGAGGGAGCCGAGCTGCCGCTCTCCTTCGAGCGGATCTCAGGCGGCCACTCCAACCTGACTTACGGCGTCCGCGACGCCACCGACAAGCGCTGGGCGCTGCGACGGCCGCCGCTGGGCAAACGGCTCGGCTCGGCGCACGACATGGGCCGGGAGCACAAGGTCGTCTCAGCACTCGGCCCGACTGATGTCCCGGTAGCGCCGGTGGTTGGGCTCTGCGAGGACGAGAGCGTCAATGAAGCCCCCTTCTACGTGATGGAGTTCGTCGAGGGTCCGATCCTGCGCGGCCTCGCCGAGGCCGAGGTCTTCCCCGAGGAAGCTGACCGGCTGGCGATCGGCGAGCGTGTCGCCGACACGCTGGTCGACATCCATGCGGTCGACCCCGATGCCACCGGGCTCGGCGATCTCGGTCGCAAGGAGGACTACGTCGCTCGTCAGCTGCACCGCTGGCAAGGACAGTGGGAGAAGTCGAAGACGCGCGAGCTGCCGGCGGTCGACGCTGTACATGAGCGGCTCGAGGCGCGTATCCCAGAGCAGGGACCGGCGACGATCGTCCACGGCGACTACCGGCTCGACAACATGATCCTTACGCCGCAGGGGGAGGTGGCAGCTGTAGTCGACTGGGAGCTCTGCACGCTCGGCGACCCGCTGGCCGACGTCGGCCTGTTGATGGTCTACTGGCCCGAGCGTGGCGAGGACCCGGTCGCACTCGGCCAGCCCGCCAACCTGGCACCGGGCTTTCCCACCAACGAGGAGCTGCGCGAGCGCTACGCCGAGCGCTCCGGTCGCGACCTCTCCGAGCTCGATTTCTTCGTCGCCCTCGGCTACTGGAAGCTGGCGATCATTCTCGAGGGCGTCTACGCGCGTTACGCCGCCGGCCAGTACGGCAAGGTCGACCCGGGCATTGAACATTTCGCCCGCCTGGTCGAGCGCCTCGCGGAAGCGGCCGAGGCGGCCGAGCGCCGCGACTGAGCGCGTCTTTGCGTCGAAGTGCTTTGTCCAAAGCCCTTGACGGCGACCGACCGACCTGATTGTGTCCCGCAATCCCCTGCAATTGGGTATGGAGGTTCGTCCGATTCCCTCCGCCCGCAATCAAGGAGAGACTCTTGAAGCGAGTACGTAAGCACCTCACGTACGCAAACGTGATGTCATCGATCGCCGTCTTCCTCATGCTCGGCGGTGCCACTGCCCTCGCAGCGACGAAGGTCGGTCCTAACGAAATCAAGGCCAACTCGATCAAGACCGGCAAGATCGTCAAAGAAGCGGTGACGGCCGGCAAGCTCAAGAATGGCGCGGTAACCGAGAGCAAGATCGCCGACGGCTCGGTTACGACCAACAAGATCGCCGACAACGCCGTCACGACCAACAAGATCGCCGACAACGCCGTCACGACCAACAAGATCGCCAACGATGCGGTCACCGGCGAGAAGGTCAAAGAGTCCAGCCTAGGCGAAGTTCCGCTTGCAGCTGACGCAAATAAGCTCGGCGGCCAGTCTCCATCGGCCTTCCAGCAGCGCGTTCAGTGGGCGACCGTCAAATCTGACGGAACGATCCTGGCGCAGTCAGGCGGAATAACGTTGGTGAGCCACATTGGCAATGAGTACTGGCTCAATTTTGGCTCGAGTTTGATCGAACGCGGAGCATTCGTTTCCTTCCGCTATCTGAACCCGAACTTCGATGGCTTCGTTGCGTCCCAACCGTGTGCCGGTCCGGCCAACACGTTGGTTTGCTCTGCCACCGGCACGGCCAATAACCCGAATGTTCTCTACGTGCAAACGCATAACGCGACTAACGAAGCGGTCCCGGAGGGTTTCAGCGTACTCGTCACGCCCTAGTAGTAATTTCGTCTGATTGGCCAGTTTGGTCAGTAGTCGAAAGCGATTCTCTGAAGGGGCCGGGCGAAAGCCCGGCCCTTTTCTTGCGCGGAACCTCACTCGATGTTCCGAGCGCTCAGCCGAGCAGCGAGGCGACGGCGTGCTCGTCGGCTGGATCGATTCGCTCCAGTCCGTCGATTGCGTCGAAGGCGCGATCCGTCGCGAGGATCGCATCTATGCCCCGGTTGATAGCCAGGGCGGCATAGACTGCATCCTGGGCATCGAGGCTCTCGTGGGCCTCGAAAAGGTCGATTCCCCGCTGAACGTCGTTGGGCTCGACCGGGTGCCACCAGACGAGCCTCGCGACGCTTCGCGCAGCTTTCGCCGCACCCAATCGATCGCCAGTTCGACGCGCTCTCTGGTGCGTGAACTCCTGAAGCAGGTCGATGCTGGCCTCGCCCTGAAGATCGCCCACAGTGGCTAGACGCGCGATCTCGCGACACGGCTCTCTGTACGGATGTTCTCTGCCAAGTGCATAGATGAAGATCGAGGTGTCGTAAAGGAAGCGCCTCAAGCGCCCCGCCACTTGCTCGCCCGAGCATCCCGCAGCTCCCGCTTCTGATCGTCCCAGTCTGGCTCGAACCCATCTCCGGGGGGAGGTGGCATGGCAAGCAGTTCCTGACCGGCACGTTCTCGCTCCGCGTCGCGCCCTTTGCCAGGGAACTCCCGGTCGATCGCCCGGCGGACGAGCTCGCCGACAGGCGCGCCCGTCCGTTCGGATTCGCGGGCTAGGCGCTCGAAACGCTCCTCGTCAACCAGCACCTGGAGGCGTCGATTGAGCATGTGCATACCTTAGCAGTAGATATACACATACCTGCTCAGATCGGTCGCGGGGCGTGCCTCGGCTCGAGCTCGCCGGCCGCTTCGGCTTCTGCTCGCTTGGACCAGCGGTTGAGCTCGCGGCGGGCGAGGACCATCTTGTGGACCTCGTCGGGGCCATCGGCGAGGCGCAACATGCGGCTGAAGCGCCAGAGGGCAGCGAGCGGAGTGTCGTCGGTCATGCCGAGCGAGCCATGGATCTGGATCGCCCGGTCGAGCACCTCCATCACCATGTTGGCGGCGACGATCTTGATCGCCGAGATCGACTGGCGGGCGGCGCGCTTGCCCTCGGTGTCCATCTTCCACGCCGCGTACATCGTCAAGAGGCGGGCCTGGTCGATTTCCATCCGCGAAGTGGCGATCGCCTCCTGGACGAACTGCTTGTCGGCCAGCGGCCCGCCGAAGGCTTGGCGCTCGTTGGCGCGGCGGCACATCATCTCGTGGGCGCGCTCCGCCGTTCCGATCGCCCGCATGCAGTGGTGGATGCGCCCCGGGCCGAGCCGATCCTGGGCGATCGCGAAGCCCTTGCCCTCCTCGCCGAGCAGGTTGGCTACGGGCACACGACATTCTTCGTAGCGGATCTCGCAGTGGCCGGGGCCCTTGTCGTGGCCCATCACCGGTATCGGCCGCACCAGGTTGAATCCGGGCATGTCGGTCGGAACGCAGATCATCGAGGCGCGCGAGTAGGGCGGCGCGTCGGGGTCGGTGACGACCATTGCGATCGCCAGGTCGGCGCCGACCGCGCCCGAGGTGAACCACTTGTGGCCGGTGACGACCCACTCGTCGCCGTCGCGCACCGCGCGTGCCTGAAGCAGGGTCGGATCCGAGCCGGAGACCTCCGGCTCGGTCATCGAGAAGCAGGAGCGGATGCGGCCTTCAAGCAGCGGCTCCAGCCAGCGTTCGCGCTGTTCCTCCGTCCCGTGCTCGGCGAGAATCTCCATGTTGCCGGTGTCCGGCGCCGAGCAGTTGAACGCCATCGGTGCCGCCGCCGGGCTGCGCCCCATCTCCTCGCACAGCAGTCCGTACTCCCAGTTACTGAGGCCTGGCCCAAAACGCTCATCGGGCATGAAGAGGTTCCAGAGCCCCTCGGCCTTGGCCCGCTCGCGAATCTCGACCAGAACCTTCGGGTAGGGGACGCCGGAAGCTACCTCGGCGTCGAGGCCCTCCATGATCTGTCGCTCCTGCGGGTAGATCTGATCGTCGATGAAATCGAGGATGCGCTCGCGCAGGGTCTCGACCTGGGGGCTGGGCTTGAAGTCCATCGGTGGGGCGTCCTCTCCTCGGTTTCGGTCAGGGAAAGCTAGCGTGGTGGAGCCAATCAGCGGCGGCTGTAGCGGGCGAAGAGCTCGCCTTTGTCCTCCAGCAGCCAGGTCAGCTCCAGCGGCTCTATGCCCGGCATGTCGCCCTCAAGGATGCGCGGGGCGTTGCCACCGACCAGCTTTGGCGCGATCGTCAAGAAGAGGTTGTCGACGAGGCCGGCCCCCTGCAACGCCCCGTGAAGCGTCGGTCCCCCCTCGCACAAAAGTGCTTTTACGCCTTCCTCCCGCAGGGAGCGCAGAAGCGCCGGCAGGTCCGTTTTTCCCCGCGGCCCGCTCTCGACCACGACGAGCCGCTTGCCGATGTCCCCGTAGTGCTCGGCGCGCATCGTGCCGGCGCCGATCATCACCGCGTCGAAGCGGCTGCGCAGCCCGACCAGCATCGCCGTGTCGGCGTCTGAGCCGATCGGCCCGGAGACCCCGCCGATCGCCGCCCGCCCGTCAACCGTGGCGGCGAAGTTCATCGCCACATAGGGACGGTTGTCGCGCGGCTGCTCCCACGGACAGTAGGAATCGAGCTGCTCCTCGATGGTGGTCGGGCCGGGGTCTGGGAGCAGGCGCCTCATGGGCGCAGCGTACTCAGGAGTAGTCGTGCCAGCCGGCGAACTCGCGGCCGGCGAATTCCTGCAGAGCCGCGACGTCGGCGCCGAAGCGGCTGCGGATCGTCTCGAAGAGGTCGTCGGGGAGCTTTGGCTTCGGTGCCGGCGGCTTCTCCGGATCGTGAACGACCTTCTCGACGATCCAGCGCAGCGACTCGGGCAGCCGGTCGAAGTTGCGGTTGAAGGAGCGCAGGCCCGGCAGTTTCACCAGCTTCTCCATCACCTGGTATTTGTCGCCCTGCTTGGCGCTCGACTTCTCCCACTCGCGGTCGAACTGCTCCGAGGTGAAGGTCTCGTCGACGCCGGCGAAGCGGAAGGCCTTGCGCATCGTCTCCTCGCGTTCTGCCTGCAACTCCTCCTGCGTGATCACCTCGATCTGCTTGCGGTCAAACAGCTCCAGGTAGGGCTGCAGCTGCATCCAGTACATCGAGCGCTGGATGTAGGAGGAGTCGGGCTCCGAGAGGGTGGGAACCAGCTCGCGGGTCTCATAGCCGGCGCCGGTCGCGTGCACCCAGTGCGAGAGGATCCGCTTGATCGGGTCGCGCACCATGTAGAGCAGGCGGGCGTCGGGACAGTGCTCCTTGATTCGCCCCGGGGCGCCCTCGAAGCGGGGCAGGTTGGTGTAGTGGGGCGAGGACTCGCCGCGCACCTTGAAGCGGTCGTCGAAGCGGCTCGCGTACCAGTTGAGGCCGAGATCCCAGTTGAGCTCCTCGACGAAGAAGTTGAGCTCCTTTGGCTTTGACATGTGGATCTCGGGATGCAGTCCGAGATAGTGGTGGATGCTGGTCGTGCCGCACTTGAGGCCGCCGATAATGATCAGGTTGGGCAGCTCGGCGTGGCGCTTGCGGCGCCGCCGCAAGCGGCTGCCGCGGTCGCCGGTGAAGCGCTCGCGAGCACGCGCGCACATCGCCTCGTCGGCGGGGTCGTGCGGGGCCGCGAAAGCAGTCTGAGTCGGGTCGGGCGCAGACAAGAGCGGGCTAGTCTAGCTGCGATGCTACTCGCCGACTTCGCGTCCAGCGCCGAATCCTTCGCCAACGCGGCGACGGCGTTCTTCCAGCATCTCTCGGACATCCAATGGACCCCGTTCGCCCTTGCCCTGGCCTGCCTGGCGGGGATGCAATTGGTACGCGCCTGGGCCTGGCGCAACGTCCTCCACGCCTCCTATCCGGCCACGCGGATCTCTTTTCTGGAGCTTGCCGCCGCCTACCTGGCCGGGGCGGGGATCAACGCGATCCTCCCTGCGCACGCCGGCGACGTGACCAAAGTCTTCCTTGTCAAACGCCAGATCCCCGGCTCCTCCTATCCGGCGGTCACCTCCTCCTTTCTCGTCCAGACGGTCTTCGACACGACGATCGGGGTGCTGGTGCTGCTTTATGCGGTCTCGCAGGGCCTGCTGCCGAAGCCACCGCAGCTACCCGACCTGCCGGCGTTCGAGATCTCCTTCTGGGCCGAACACCCGCAGGTCTTCCTGATCACGCTGGGCGCGCTGCTAGTGGCGATCGCGATCGCTATTTACCTGCTGGCTCACCGGGTGCGTCGCTTCTGGGACCGGGTCAAACAGGGTGTCGTCATCCTGACCAAGCCGCGGCGCTACTTGCGCGAGGTGGCGGCCTGGCAGGGCGTCGGCTGGCTCTTCCGCTTCGCCGCCTTCTGGTTCTTCCTCGAAGCCTTTGGTATCGGCGGCTCGGTCGGCAATGTGATGCTGGTAATGAGCGTGCAGGCGATCGCCAACATCGTGCCTTTCACGCCCGGTGGCGCCGGTGCCCAACAGGCGCTCTTGGTGGCGACGCTGCACGGGCCCTCGCGCTCGGCCGTCCTCTCCTTCTCGGTTGGGACGCAGATAGCGATGGCGGCCTGGTCGGTCGTGCTCGGCTTTGCCGCGATCCTGCTCGTCTTCCGCACCACTGATTGGCGAGGGCTGATCAAACAGGCAGAAGACGACCGGGCTGCCCCAGACGTCTCGCCCGGTTAGCTGGACCATCCTGGGTAGCGACTTTGAACACGCCACTGCCAGGGTGGGCGTTCGCCCGGCGGGAAGTCGTAATGGTCGCGGCCGGGCAGAGTCTCCAGTGGCACCAGCGCCGGGTCGTCCTTGAGCAGCACGCGGACGTGGCTTGCCGCCTCGACCTGCGCCTGGCCGGCGCGGCGGACGATCCGCTCCCAGCCCAAACCAGGGCGGTAGAGCCAGTAGGTCAGCTCAACCCCGCCGAGCGTACGGCGGCGATCCTCGATCTCGGTAAAGGCGGTGATGCGGCGGCCGGAGGCAGTGGCCTGCGGGCCGGCAGCGAGGGCGCAGCTTTCGCGGCGGCAGCGCCGGAAGTCGACCGGGTACAGCGGCAGCCCGCCGGGGCCGGGCAAGGCGAGCGCCGCCGGCGCCAGGGCGCGGGCGAGGCGGGCCAGCGGCCAGCCGTAGGCGGGCACAAGCGGGTGACGGCGGCAGGGTTCGGGAAGACGTGGCGCGCAAGCGAGCCGCCGCGCAATCGTGCTACCGAGGGCGTTGCGGGGATCGATTTCGCCGCCCGCGGCGAGCGCCGCGATTGCGGCCATAAGCAGCAACGCGATCAGCGCCGACAGGCCGGCCTGCTCGACACTCGCCGTTCCCCGCTCGCTTCGCATGGGCCGACCGTAGGCGGCTCCGGCGCGCGGGTGGCGCGCCAAATGTAAGGGCTTTGTGCCGTCCCTCGCCGGGTCTGCTTACATTCCCCTCGTGGAGGGTTTCAACCTCTTTGGCGACCCCGACGAGTTCCGCGCCCGCATGGAGGAGCTCAGCGAGCAGATGCAGTCCTCCCAGCGCGTCGCTTGGGCCGATAACGCGATCCGCCTCGCGGCGGACCTGACCGTCGCCTCGATCGAGCGGATCGAGTTGACTGGCTCGAGCGACGAGCAGGCAATGCAGGTGCGAGACGCGATCCGCGTCCTCTTTCCCGAGGCAGTCACCCTCGTGCGTGAGGCGCGCGAAGGGCTCTCCTAGCTAGAGAAGCTCGAAGCGCAGGGTTTGGGCTCCGCCGCGTTTGAGCGCTGCTGCGATCAGCTCTAGTGGGATCGCGGCGAGTATTGCTGGAATTGCCACCACGACGTTGATCAGGGCGTCGAGGCGGCGCTGCCAGGGCGGATCGGCGGGGACTGCGGTGCTGCGTCCCAATGCTGCAAGTGCCCCGTTGCGGCCGAAGGTGAAGCCGTTGAGGATCGTCTGCCACATCGCCGCGATGCCGGCGCCGGGGGACCAGCGGGCGGACTTGACCACTTGGTCGCGGCAGGCGACGAGGCGGCGCACCGCCTCGACCGTGAACAAATAACGGGCGTTTGGCTCGAGGCCGGCCCAACCGGCGCCGCCGATCCAGGCCGAGAAGCCACCCCGGTTGGAGATCGTCACCGCCTGACCGCTGTTGAGGCGGTCGAGCTCGTGTAGCGCCTCCTCCGTGGATCCAGGCGCACCGACGACTCCGAGCCCGCAGCTCTCGCAGCGGCTCACCGGGCCGGCCAAGCCGAGTCGGTCGTCGATCCAGCCAAACAGCGGCTCGCCGCAGGCGGGGCAAGGAGGGTTGTCGGGCCCCGCGCCCGCCTCGAGCGGGACAACCGGTGTCGGAAGGCTGGTTCGCTTGGTGCTCATACCGCGGTAGCGTACGGGGCATGCAGCTGAGCGAGATCATGACCGCCGGGGTCGTCACCGCAACGCCGCAAGCAAGCGCCGTCTCAGTCGCGCGGCAGATGCGCGACAACCGGGTCGGTTCGGTCGTAATTGTCGACTCGGCCGACTCGCCGGTGGCGATGATCACCGACCGTGACCTTGCCGTGCGGGTTTTCGCCGAGGGCGTCGACCCCGAGGCGGAGGTCGCCGACCATGCCTCCCGGCCGTTGATCTGCGGCGAGCCCGAGATGGAGCTCGACGAGGCCGCGGCGCTGATGGTCCAGCATCGGGTGCGGCGCCTGCCCGTGGTCGATGGCGATAGCCTCGCCGGCATCGTCACGCTCGATGACATCGCAGTGCGAACCGGCAACCTTGAGGTAGCGCAGCGGATGACCGCCGAGGTAATCGAGGGCGCCCTGCCGCAGTTCTATTTCCACGAGCGGGGCTGAACGAAGCTTGGAACCCGGTAAGGCGGCGATTCTGGCCTGGGAGCAGCGCTGGTCACGGCTGGTGGCGCTAGCGACCTTTGCTTCGATCCTGTTGATCATCGCCGCGATCGTCGTCGCCAGCCAGGGAGTCGGGGGCGGCGGCGGGGAATCCGAGCTGCTGCGCAACGTCGACGCGCACCGCAGCGCACAGATGATCTCCAGCATTCTGCAGGCCCTCGGTGTAGGTCTCCTGGCTGTGCCGCTCTACTACCTCTTCCGTGCCGCCAAGGCGCGCAGCGAGGCGATGCGTAGTCAGTTCGTCGGAATTGTCTTAGCAGCTCCGCTGTTCCTCGCGGTGGCCGCGATTCTCACCGCAGTCGTCACCCTGAACGCGGCTGATGAGTTCGTTTCCAGGCACATCCCGACCCTGGTCGAAAAGAGCGTAGGACTGAACAGTGACCGCGCGAACGAAGTCGCTAACAACGTGGTCACGGACGCTCCACTCCGTTCGGTCGTGGGTGTCCTCGGACTAGTCGGGGCCCTTTCATTCGTGTTCGCCATGATCTACACCTCGCTGTACGCGATGCGAGTGGGCCTCCTGCCCCGCTTCTGGGGAGCGCTCGGCATCGCCCTTGGCGCGATCTCGCTCCTTCCCTTCCCGCCCTTCTACCTGTTCTGGTTCCTTTACCTGGGCCTGCTGCTCATGGGATGGGTTCCAGGAGAGAAACCACCGGCCTGGCGGTCTGGTGAGTCCGAGCCCTGGCCTACGCCAGCCGAAAAAGCAGCAACCGAATTAGAACAACCTTCAGGTGAGGAGACGCCCCGGTAGGGGTGGAGCGTCTTGTACTTTTTCGTCGTCGGGTTGACGGAAGGCCGATGGCGATCCACCGAAAAAGTTAAGCGGAACCCCTACCGGGGCGTCTCCTTTTCCCAGAGGGTTCGCCTCCCTTGGAATCAGCTTGCGGTAGGAACGCCAGCCTTTGAAGTTGCCATTCCACTCACTTGTCTCCAGCTCACTGGCAGTTAGCGGCCTTGCCGGGTGCTCCAGCGGCGACATATGACCGCTTTCAAGCAGGCGATCGTGTAGCTCGATGTCGGCGTTTAGGTCGCGTTCGCCGGCGTGGGTCAGGTAGCTGACCCGGGCGCAGCGCCCGGCCGAGACTTTGATCAGGTCCTCGATCGAAGCAACCTGTTCGCGATCCTCGGACCGAACCAAAGGTAGATGCCACTCACCTTCACCGAGCTGATCAGGTTTGGACGCCTCAATGGCAGTCCGCATCTTTTCGGCGATCAGCCTGATCTCCGGCTGCGCGTCAGGGTGACAGCGCAGGTTCAAGAAGTTGTTCCACTCGGTCGCGGTGACGATCACCGTATGCCACATAAATGGCTCCAGCAGACGGTTTGCGACCTGCTTGTGCACATTTAGCCACTCGGGAGACTGGGCGCGGTTTCGTATTGCTTCTTCGACCTGCCCTAGGTACTCGAGCAGGTCATCGTCTGCCGAGATGGCATCGGGGTCGGTAACCAGTCCCAGCACTCGCCGCACTGCATCGTCACGAGCATGCAGCCACTCGCGCTCTGCAGCGTCCCTCTTTTCGCCGGTGAGAGCTGCCCCCGCCTGCATGCCCGGCTGGTTCGAGCCGAACTCGATCGGAACGTAAGGCTCCTCGAGCACCCGGCGAAGCTGTTTGGCGATCGGAATCGCGCGCGAGCTGGCCGAGTTGCGGGAGAAAACTCGATGCGTGTTGAACTCGGCCAGGACGAAGCGGGGGAAGGTTGCCTCGAGCGTGGTCAGCCGGTAGTCGGCAGGCGATCGCGAGTCGGCGAGGATCTTTGCGTCGAAACCCATTGCTCTTCTCAAACTCTCAATCCGCGCGGACGGAAACCAAACCTCAAGTGGGCCGGTTTTCCGTGTTTTTCGGAGCCGGTGGGACGGCCATGAACTCGACTTTGTGACCGCTCGGGGCAGAGGCCTTGGCGCGCGGGGCGCCCCAGTGTTCGCGGCCTACGGTCACCTTGAAGCCGTTCTCGCGCAGGCGCTCGACCGTCTGCTCGAAGTCGTCGACGACGACCGCCGCATGACCATGTGGGGGCACGACCGGCGCCTCGTTTCGTTCGAGGTGGATCTGGGTTCCCCCTCGTTCCATCCAGATGAAGCTCTGCGCCAACGCCGCAGGCGGTTCGACTTCCGTGAAGCCAAGCAGGCTCCAGAGCTCGACCGAGCGCTCAATGTCGCCCGGTAGAACCTCCAGCGTCACATGCTGCAGCACCTGCCCAGGATAGGACGGACGTGCCGTCGGTAGGAGGCCACTATGGGTACCTAAGCGACGGCACGTCAGAAGAGCAGGGAGACGAGGGCGGCGAGGACGACGATCGCGGTCGACCAGGTGACCGCCTCGGCGGTGATCTCCATGTCGAGGCCGTAGGCGTGGGCGACGACCATCGAGTTAATCCCCGACGGCATCGCCGCCATCAGGCGGTACGGGGCGGGAAGATCGATCAGTGGAGCGGCGAGCAGCATCAGCAGCGCCGGCACCAGGATCAGACGCGAGCTGAGAGCTACTAGCACCGGCTTAGTCAGCGGCGGCGGCATCGGCAGGTCGCCGTGCTCCGCGTTCTCGGCCAGGGTTGCGCCCACGGCGAAGAAGCCGATCGGCAGGATCGCCACCAGTAGCACCTGCGAGAGGTCGACCAGGACCTGCGGCGCGAGTGCACTGGGCGCGAGTAGGCCGGCAATGGCGGCGTAGAGCGGGGGGTTGCGGGTGAAGAAGGCGCGCACCCTGTCGCGCGGCCCTTCACCGGCTTTGGTCCCCAGGGCTGCGCCCACTGCGAAGGCACCGAGCAGCAGGCAGGGACCGGTGACGAGGACGTCGTAGAGAACAGCGGTAGGCAGCTGATCGCGACCCAGCAACGCCACCGTCAACGGATAGCCCAGGTAGCCGGTGTTGACGCTGAGCACAGTGCAGACGACCGCGCCGGTGCGGGCCCGCGAGAGGTGCAGGACGCGGCTCGCCAGTAGGTACGCGGTCAGCGCCCCCAGCGATGAGGCGATGAGCCCCAGCAGCAGCCCGACCCCGTGGCTGACGTCGATGCTGCTGGAGGCAATGTTGAAGAAGATCACCGGTGGCAGCAGCACGTAGAGCATCAGCGTCAGCGAGCGCCGCGCTGCCCCAGCTGCCGCCTGCGGTCGGCGACGCTCCGCCCAGACACCCACCGCCGTCGCGGCAGCGATGGTCGCGGCAGTGAGCAGGACGATCACCGCCGCACCTTTTCAGCTAGCGAACCATCCCTGCTCAGCCGCAAACGCCCCTCGCGGCGGGTGGCGCGGATTTGGGGGACCACCCCGAGGAAGCTTTAGCTACCGCAGGGGTGGTGGTTCCAAATCCGTGACAGGACCCGCCGCGCCAGGGCCTCCGGGCCACTTAGAACAGGGATGAGCCCGCGTGCTGAGCGAACTCGACGAGCGGCTGGGGGACGATGCCGAAGAAGACCGCGCCCGCTGCAGCAAGAAGAGCCGGAGCGACGAGATACCAGCGGCGGCCGGCATCGGGGTCGATCGGGTCGGCCTCGGGGGAAGCCCCGGCGATCGCCGGGGCGGTGCCCGGCGCCGTCTCCCCGCCGGGTCGCATCCACATCGCCGCTACCACCCGCAGGTAGTAGGCGAGCGAGATCATCGTGCCGACGGCGATGAAGACGGCGAGCCAGGTGTAGTCGCCTTCGACCAGGGCCTCGATCAGGTAGAGCTTGCCGATAAAGCCGACCGTCGCTGGCAGCCCGGCCAGGGCCAGCATCGAGATCGTCAGCGGCCAGGCGAGCAGCGGCCGCTCGCGCCCGAGCCCGCGCACGGCGCGGATGTCGTCGCCGAGGGCGGTCTCACGCTCGCGCGCGACGATCACGGAGAAGGCGGCCAGGTTCATGAAGAGGTAGCCGGCGAGGTAGAAGACGATCGCGTCGATCCCGGCCTGGCTGGCGACGACGAGGCCGCCGAGGATGTAGCCGGCCTGGGCGACGCCGGAGTAGCCGAGCAGGCGCTTGAGCGAGCTCTGGCCGAGGGCGCCGACGTTGCCGACGACGATCGAGACTGCGGCGAGCACCGCCAGGGCCGGCTGCCAGTCGCCCGCCTCGCCGATCAGCGCGACGTCGAAGAAGCGGATGAAGACGGCGAAGGCCGCGGCCTTGGTCGCCACCGCCATGAAGGAGGTGATTGGGGTTGGCGCGCCCTCGTAAACGTCGGGCGTCCACTGGTGGAAGGGGGCGATCGAGGTCTTGAAGGCAAGCCCGACTGCGACCATGCCGATGCCGACCAGGACCAGTGGGTCGCCGAGCAGGCCGGCGTGGCCGATCCCGGCGGAGATGCCGAGGAAGTCGGTCGAGCCGGAGCCGCCGTAGAGGAAGGCCATCCCGTAGAGCAGCGTCGCCGAGCCGAGCGAGCCGACGATCAGGTACTTAAGGCCGGACTCGAGCGAACGCTCGCGGACCATGTTGGTGGCGCAGAGGATGTAGAGCGGGATCGAGAGGGTCTCGATCGCGACGAAGAAGCTGACCAGGTTCTGCGCCTGCGCCAGTAGGACCATGCCCAGTACCGAGCCAAGCAGCAGGGCGTGGTACTCGCTGGAGCCCGCCTGCTCAGTCGCCGGCTCGCGGATCGAGAGCAACACAGTGAAGGCTGCGGCAGCGATCGCGATCAACGAGATCGAGATCGCCAGGTCATCGAGGCGGAGCGCGCCGGAGACGAGGCTGGTAGGATCGTCCCACTGTGAGACCAGCAGGCCGGCCGTGGTCAGCAGGGTGGCCGTCGTCATCACCGGGGCGCTCCGCCGCAGGGGCCTAATCACCGCGCTGAGCAACACGATGCAGAGCCCGGTGGTCAGGGCGATGACCGGCGAGAGCGCGGCGTAGTCCATCTCGGGGGCGTGGAAGCTCATGGCGCGCCGATGCCGATCGATGAGGTTTGCCTGCCATGCCAGGCCGACCCGGAGCCGATCGCGATCTTGGCCTCCGGCGCCGGACCCCTGGTCGCTGCCGCGACCGATTCCTGGACCGAGGTATCGGTCCGCTTCAGGATCAGCTGTGGATACAGCGCCAGGCCGAGAATGCAGAGCACCAGCGGCGCCAGGACGAGGCCGTCGCGGAGGCCGATCTCACGCGAGGGGACCGCCTCTGGCCCGCGGTTGTGCATCGTCCGCTGATAGAGGCGCAGCGCGTAGTAAGCCGACATCGCGACGCCGGAGATCGCCACGAAGGCGAAGACGATTTTCGCCTGGAAGAGGCCGTTGAGGATGTAGAACTCGCCGATGAAGTTGGCCGAGCCCGGCATCGCCAGGGTCGCCAGGGTGACAATCAGGAAGAGCGCTGCCAGCACCGGAGCGCGCGTCGCCATCCCACCCATCTCGCGCAGGTCCTCGGTGCCGCTGCGCTCGACCAGGATCGCGACGATGATGAACAGCGGCGCGACGACCAGCCCGTGGTTGACCATCTGCAGGATCGCCCCGTCGCCCCCGTCGGCGCGCAGGGCGAAAATCCCGGCGGTGATGAAGCCGAGCTGGGCGACCGAGGAGTAGCCGCCGATCAGGCGCACGTTGGTCTGGGTGAAGGCCATCACCGAGCCGTAGAGGATCGAGGCGAGGGCGATCACCAGCACGACCTCCTGGAACTGGATGGTGGCGTCGGGGAAGAGCGGCAGGACGACGCGCAGGAAGCCGTAGGCGCCGACCTTGGCGAGCACGCCGGAGAAGACCGCGAGCACCGGCAGCGGCGCGGCACGATAGGCATCCGGCATCCAGCCGTGCAGGAGGAAGGCCGGCATCTTGACCAGGAAGGCGGCGGCGAAGAACCAGAAGATCCATTGCTGGCTGCCGTCGCCGATCGGGTGCTTGGCCAGCTCCGCGATCGAGAAGGTGATCTGGCCGCCGTCGGCGGCGATGATCGCCGTCGCGATCGCCCCGACCAGCATCAGCAGCGAGCCGATCAGGGTGTAGACGATCATCTTCAGCGTCGCCGCCGAGGCGGTGGGCCCGCCCTCGCGATCGCTCCCCCAGGCGCCGAAGAGGAAGTAGAACGGGACCAGCATTAGGTCGAAGAAGAGGACGAAGAGGAGCAGGTCCTGGGCGACGAAGGCACCCAGGGTCGCGGTCTCACCGAGCAGCATCATCAGGAAGAAGAGGTGTGGGCGCTCCCGCTCACGGAAGGCCGCGAACGCCGTGCCGCCCAGCCAGACGACTGCGGTCAACAGCACAAGGAAGACGTTGAGGCCGTCGATGCCGAGGCTGTAGTGGACGCCCAGCCCGGGGATCCAGTTGACGTCGTAGGTGTCCTGCAGCCCCGGTGCGCCGGAGTCGAAGCCGGCAAGCAGGGCGATCGCGATGCCCAGCGTCACCGCGGCGCCCGCCGTCGCCCACCAGCCAGCGGCGTGCTTCGGCAGAACGAGCCCGCAGAAGCCGAAGATCAGGGGCGTCCAGAGCAGCGAGTTGATCATGAGCTGGAGAGCAGGAAGTAGAGGGCGAGCCCGGCGAAGCCGGCGATCAGGAGCAGCGCGTAGCTGCGGACGAAGCCGCTCTGCACAACACGCACGATGCCGCCGGCGCCAGAGACGGTCTCCTTGGTGCCGCTGACGAGACCGTCGACGACGAAGCGCTCGAAGGTCGAGTTGGCGAAGCGGCCGATCGCGAGCGCCGGCCGCACGATCAGGAAGTCGATCGCCTCATCGAAATACCACTTGTTGAGGGCGAGCAGGTAGATGGGGCGGAAGCGCTGGCGGAAGAGGCCCGGCAGCTCGGGTCGCGCCACCCAGAGGACCCAGGCGAGCCCGATTCCGAGCAGCGAGATCGCGGCGCCGATCGCGAGCCCGCGCCACTCGGCGCCCACGCTCGGGTGAATCGCGCTCAGCGGCGAGTCGGCGAAGGCCGGATCGAGGAAGCCGAAGAGGACGTTGTCGACGCCCGGCACCTGGATCAGGCCGGCGAAGAGGGCGCCGACGGCGAGCACGGCCATCGCCACCGCCATCGGCTTCGACCCCTCGGCGACATGATGGGTGGCGCCGGGAAAGCCGACGTCGGTGTCCTCGAGCTCTTCATTGGCCGGGTTGATCGCCGGCCCGTGGTAGAGCTCGCCCGTATCGATCAAGTGCTGGGCCTCATCGCAGGGTTTGCCCGGTAGCACGCGGAAGATCAGGCGGAAGGTGTAGAGCGCGGTAAGCAGGGCGCCGACGTAGCCGCCGATCGCCATCCAGGTGTACATCCCGCCGCGCGCCTCGGCGTAGGCGAGGATCGAGTCCTTGGAGAAGAAGCCGGAGGTGAGCGGGAAGGCGGCGAGCGCGAGGCCGCCGATCACGAACATCAGCGAGGTGAACCGCATCGCCTTCCAGAAGCCGCTCATCCGGTCGATGTCTTGGCGGTTCGCCATCGCCGAGATGATCGAGCCGGCGGTCATGAAGAGCAGCGCCTTGAAGAAGGCATGGGTCATTAGGTGGAAGAGCCCCTGCGCGTAGGCGCCGATCGAGACGCCCATGATCATGTAGCCGATCTGGCTCATCGTCGAGTAGGCGATCGCCCGCTTCAGGTCGGTCATCGTTAGCGCGATCGTGCCGGCGATCAGCAACGTGCCGAGGCCGACGAAGGCGGCGATGTCGGCGGCGGTCGGGGCGAGGTAGAAGAGCACGTGGGTGCGGGCGATCAGGTAGACGCCGGCGGTGACCATCGTCGCCGCGTGGATCAGCGAGGAAACCGGGGTCGGGCCCTCCATCGCGTCGGGCAGCCAGGTGTGGAACGGGATCTGCGCCGACTTGGCGAACGCGCCGACCAGCAGCAGCAGGCAGATCGCGGTCACCGTCCAGCTGCCCTGGGCGAAGACCTCAGGCGCCTTGGCGAAGACCTCGCCGTATTCGAACGTGCCCAGCTCGCGGAAGATCAGGAAGGCGGCGAGGACGAGGCCGATGTCGCCGACGACGTTGATCACGAAGGCCTTCATCCCGGCCTTGGTGGCGGTGGAACGCCGGTACCAGAAGCTGATCAGCGCGTAGGAGGCGAAGCCGACGAAGGCCCAGCCGACGATCAAGAGGACGAAGTTGCCGGCGAGGACCAGCAGCAGCATCGAGAAGACGAAGAAGTTGAGGTAGCTGAAGAAGCGGTGGTAACCCTCGTCCGACTGCATGTAGCCGAACGAGTAGAGGTGGATCAGGGTCGAGACCCCGGTGACGACCAGCATCATGAAGACGGAGAGCTGGTCGACGTAGATGCCGAGCTTGATGTCGAGCCCGGCGGCGCTGGCATAGTCCCAGAGCGAGGAGGCGTGGTGGCGCGCCTCGGGCTCCTCGCTGAGCAGGTTTACCAGCGCGGCGACCGCGCAGAGGAAGGCGAGGCCGATGGCGGCGGTGCCGACGATGCCGGCAGTTCTGGCTGGCAGCGTCTTGAACCCCAGCGCGATCCCGATCGATCCCAACAGGGGGCACAGCAACACCAGCCAAGCCCAAGTAGTGGCGCTCATCAGCCCCTCAACTCCCGAAGCTCATCTACATCGAGCGGCAGCTTGCGCCGGAAGATCGCCACGATCAGCCCCAGCCCGACGACCACCTCACAAGCAGCTACGACCATCACGACCACGGCGAATATCTGTCCTTGCTGATTGCCGACCATCCTGCTGAATGCGACCAGCGCCAGGTTGCCGGCGTTCAGCATCAACTCTAGGCACAGCAGGATGACCACGGGGCTCCTGCGAATCAGGATGCCCATTGCTCCCACCGCGAACAGCAGGCTCGACAGGACCACGTACCACTCGATGTTCATGACGGGACACCGCCAGCGTGGGAGGGGGCCGTGGGGGGGTCCTCAGAACACTCAAGCGAGGCTCCCGCCGAGCGTTCTGAGGACCCCCCCACGGCCCCCCTGCTTACTCCGCCAGTGTTCAGGCGACCGGCGAGGACAATTGCCCCGACGGCCGCTAGGAGTAACAGGATGGATGAAGCCTCGAAAGGCACCAGGAACTTCTCCAGTAACAGCTTGCCGATTGCGGCTGGGTCGCCGAAGCCAGCCTTGACGTCGGGGCCGTCGGTGCCGAGCGCGAGAAGCGAGGAGGCAAGGACGGCGATCGCCAGCTCGATGAAGAGGGCGACGCCGAGCAGTGGGGCGAGGAATTGTTGGCCGGGGATCGGCTCCCAGGCCGACTCCTCGCCGCCCCCTACGTAGGCGACTACGAAGACGTAGAGGACCATTACGGCGCCGGCGTAGACGACTACTTGGGCGGCGGCGACGAAGGCTGAGCTGAGCAGGAGGAAGAGCACCGCCAGCGAGAAGAGGTGGACGATCAGCGCCAGCACGCTGTAGAAGGGGTTGCGCATGGCGACGACACCGAGCGCGCCACCGAGCGCGCCGAGCGCCGCAGCGAAGAACAGCACCGCTTCCACTTACTCGCCCTCGGCTTTCAGCGGCGTCCGCTCGAGCGGCTCGGCGAGCAGCATCTCCTTGGTGAAGATCAGGTCCTCGCGGCTGTAGTCGGCCATCTCGTAGTCGTGGCCCATCGTGATCGCGTCGAAGGGGCAGGCGATCTCGCAGTAGCCACAGAAAATGCAGCGCGAGAGGTTGATCTCGTAGACGGCGGCGTAGCGCTCGCCGGCCGAGACCCGGTCGCCGGGGATGTTCTCGGCGGCGACGACGCGGATGCAGTCGGCCGGACAGGCGGCGGCGCAGAGCGAGCAGCCGACGCACTTCTCCAGTCCCGTGTCCTCGAACTTATGCAGTTTGTGACGGCCGCGGAAGCGTGGGTAGACGGGCGTCTTCTCCTCTGGATACTGGATCGTCATCGGGCCCTCGATCAGACGCGCCATCGTCGTCTTCAGTCCGCGCAAGGTCTCGCCGAAGGCGCGGTAGGCGCCGCCGACGCCGCCCGGCTCGGGCCCGCGCTGAACCTCGATCACGTCCTGGTCCTTTAGGTATGGGAAATCAGGCATGGTGGCTCCGAGCGACACCCGCCGCCCCCGGACGCGGGAGGGAATGCCTGTCCATATCTGATTCTCCAGGCATTCCCGGGAGCAGAGGAGGCGGCGGAATGTTCCTCACGTAACCACCACCAGCACCGCGGTGACGAGGACGTTCAGCGTCGCCAGCGGCAGCAGCACTTTCCAGCCGAAGCTCATCAGCTGGTCGTAGCGCAGTCGCGGCAGCGTCGCCCGCACCCAGATGAAGAAGAAGACGAGGCAGAACATCTTCGCCAGCATCCAGATCGGGTCGAGCCAGCTCGGCCCCGGGCCCATCCAGCCACCGAGGAACATCGCCGTGCCAACTCCGCAGACGACGATGATCTCCAGGTACTCGACCATCAGGAAGCTGCCGAACCGCATCCCCCCGTACTCGGTCATGAAGCCCTGCACGAGTTCGGCGTCCGCCTCCGGCATGTCGAACGGGGTGCGGTTGGTCTCGGCGAAGCCGGCCAGCATAAAGATCAGGAAGCCGACGAGCTGTGGAACGACGAACCACATAGCGCCCTGGGCGCGGACGATGTCGACCAGCGAGAGCGAGCCGCCCATGATGATCACGCCGAACAGCGCCAATCCCATCGCCACCTCGTAGGAGATCAGCTGGGCGGCGCCGCGCATCGCCCCGAGCAGGCTGTACTTCGAGCCGGATGACCAGCCGCCGAGGAGCAGGCCGTAGAAGCTGAGCGAGCCGACGGCGAAGAAGTAGAGAATGCCGATCGGGACGTCGATCCCGTAGAGGCCGACGCCGTCCTGGACGTCGCCCCACGGAATGATCGCCAGCGCCATCACGCCGGAGAGGACCGGCAGCAGCGGTCCGAGCACGTAGAGAGTCGGAATTGCGCTGGCCGGCCGGAAGCCCTGCTTGCTGATCAGTTTGAAGAGGTCCGCCAGCGGCTGAAGCAAGCCGAAGGGACCGACCCGGTTGGGGCCGTAGCGGTGCTGGAAGCGGCCAATCAGCTTGCGCTCGACGACCGTCATGATCGGCACGATGCCGAAGATCACGGCGAAGATGACGAGCGACTTGACGATCATGATCCAGGTCGCTTCGACGAACTGCGTGTCGGCCAGGGGCAGCATCAGCCGGCAGTCTTCTCGATCGTGACGGCGACCGGCGAGCCGTTCAGTAAACCGTTTGCGTTGTCCTCGGCGGTGCCCTCCATCAAGAAGCACACGCCCTGCTCGACCCGCTCTCGGATCTGAACGCGAGCGAGCACGCTGCTGCCGTTCTCGCCGACCTTGACCTCGTCGCCGTTGCTCAGGCCCAGGCGCTCCGCGTCGGACAGCGAGAGCTCTATGCGCTGCTGAGGCTGGAGGAACTTCAGCGGTGGGTTGAGCTCGGTGATCGGACCGACCCAGAGATCTCGGTAAGTCCCGAGGACGAGCGATCCGGGGTCGCTCGTAGCGGGGCGGGCCCCGGGCACAGGGTCCCCAGGCTCGCTT
Source organism: uncultured Solirubrobacterales bacterium (assembly GCA_963703175.1). Lineage (GTDB taxonomy): Bacteria > Actinomycetota > Thermoleophilia > Solirubrobacterales > 70-9 > VRUE01. The sequence continues at coordinate 1,160,729 of OY969794.1, read as the reverse complement.
TCGCGAGGAGTTCCTGGGGACCCTGTGCCCGGGGCCCTCTCAGGGTTCGGCAGCTTCGATGCGGCGTCGCGGTCCTGCCAGCGGACTCCCCGACCACCGATCTCAGTGTCCTCGATGCCTTCGTAGAAGGGGACCGCCTTGGTTAGAACTGCTAGGGCCGAGGGCTGGGAGGTGATTCCGGTGTCATGTCCAAGCGCAAGAGACAGCTCGGCTAGGACGCCCCAGTTGGGGCGGATGTCGCCGGGACGGCCGGCGCTGGGGCGGACTCGCTGCAGGCGGCCGTCGGGGTGGGTGACCGTGCCGTCTTTCTCGGCGTGGGTCTCGAGTGGGAGGACGACGTCGGCCATCTTGGTCGTCGCGTTCTCGAAGGTGGAGAAGACGACGAGGTGGTCGGCGGCTGCCAGGGCCCTCTGCCAGGCGGCGGTGTCCGGGAAGTCCCGCAGGGGGTCAGCGCCGAAGAGAAGCAGGGTCTTGAGCTCACCCGACTCCAGCGCCTCCCGGATCTCCTCCGTGCTCTTTCCGGCGACTGCTCCGTTCGGTGTCGATATGCCGCTCATCGGGGCGCTCGTCAGGCCGGGGCCGGCGTCAGGGAGGCAGCCGGCCTCGCGCAGGCCGCGGGCGTTGGTCAGGTCGGGGATCTCGAGCAGGCCGCTGCCTTCCTTGCCTGCCAGGTCCAGGGCGCTTGCCAGATCGAGCAGGGCGATCGTCGCACCATTGCCCTCCCGGGCGATGCGCTCGCCCCAGAGGACCACGACTCGCTCGGCGCCGCGCAACACGTCGTCTTGGGCCAATTCGGAAAGAACGACCGTCGCGTCGCCGGGCATGTACCGGTAGATCGCTTGAGCGCCGCCATCCAGGGTCGTCGGGCGGTCGGTTGCGACAACCAGCTTGGCGCTGTTCCGCCGCATCGCCTTGCGGATGCGCAGGTCGAGGATCGGCGAGCTGTGCAGGGGGTCGGAGCCGACGACGAGGATCGCGTCGGCGTCGTCTAGGTCGCGGACCCTTACCGAGAGCTCTGGCTGGGCTAGGCGCAGCAAGGTGTCACGGGACGGGCCGTGTGAGATACGCGACTCGACGTGTGGCGACCCCAGCGCCTCGCGCAGGATGCGCTGGACCAGGTAGCCCTCCTCGTTAGAGGCATCGCCGACGATCGCGGCGCTCTGTGCGCCGCCGGCTTTCAGCGCCGCTGCCGCCTTGGCGATCGCCTCGTCCCACTCGGTGGCGCCACCGCGCAGCCGCGGCGCGTCGACCCGCTCCTCGGCAGCGAACATCTCGAAGCCGTAGCGTCCGCGGTCGCAGAGCCAGCCGTCGTCGACATCGGGGTTGTCACGGGCGATCACCCGCTTCACCTGCTCGTCGCGGACGGTGAAGCTGACGTTGCACTGGCTCGGGCAGAGCGTGCAGACGGAGCCCGCCTGCTCGATGTCCCAGGGCCGCGCGCGGAAGCGGTAGGTGTAGCTGGTCAGCGCCCCGACCGGGCAGAGGTCGGTGATGTTGCCGTGGAAGGGGTCGACGTAGGGCCGGTCGTCGAAGGTGCCGACGAAGGTGCGGTCGCCGCGCTCCAGCAGCTGCAGCTGGGAGTCCTCGGAGACCTCCTGGCTGAAGCGCACGCAGCGGTAGCAGAGGATGCAGCGCTCGCGGTCGATCGCGACCAGGGGCGAGAGCTCGATCGGCTTCTCGAAATGCCGCTTCTGGTCGGTCATGCGGCTCTTGCCTGGGCCCCAGCCCTGCGTGATGTCCTGCAGCGGGCACTCGCCGCCTTTGTCGCAGACGGGGCAGTCGAGCGGGTGGTTGACGAGCAGGAACTCGACTACGGCGCTCTGCGCGTGCTTGACCTGCTCGGTGCGGGTGTGGACGACCATCCCGTCGCGCACCGGGGTCGAGCAGGAGGTCTGCAGTTTCGGGATCCCCTCGATCTCGACCAGGCACATGCGGCATGCCCCGACCGGCTCGCCCAGTTTCGGCTCGTAACAGAAGACCGGGATCTCGACGTCGCCGCGCTTGGCCGCGTCGTGCAGCATCTCGCCCTCACTCGCGGCAACCTCGCGGCCGTCGATCACGAGCGTGATCTCCCTGCCTTTGGGGGTCACGCGGCTACCGCCTCGGTTTGGGCGGATTCGATCACGGTCTCGAACTCAGGGCGGAACTTCTTCACCATCGCGCTGACCGGCATCGCCATCGAGTCGCCGAGCACGCAGAGGCAGTGGCCCATGATGTTCTCCTGGACCGAGCTGATGATGTCGAGGTCCATCGGCGTCGCCTCGCCGCGCACGACCCGTTCGAGCATCTTCACCGTCCAGTTGGTCCCCTCGCGGCAGGGAGTGCACTTGCCGCAGGACTCGTGGTGGTAGAAGCGCGCCGTGCGCAGCGCCATGTGCGGGATCGAGACGGTGTCGTCGGCGACGATGATCGAGCCCGAGCCGAGCATCGAGCCCGCTTCGGCCATCGCCTCGAAGCTGTAGGGGAGGTCGAGCTCGGCCGGGGTGAGGACCGGCGAGGAGGAGCCGCCCGGGTAGAAGGCCTTGACCTCGCGCCCCTCGAGCGGGCCGCCGGCGAGTTCGAAGATCAGCTCGCGGGTCGGAATCCCCAACTCGACCTCGAAGTTGCCGGGGCGGCGCACGCCGCCCGAGACGGAGACGACCTTGGTCCCCGGCGACTGCTCGGTGCCGTAGCCGCGGAACCACTCGGCGCCCTTGGCGACGATCTGCGGCACGTTGGAGAGGGTCTCGACGTTGTTGATCAAGGTCGGTCCGCCATAGAGGCCCTGCACGGCGGGGAAGGGGGGCTTCAGCCGCGGGTTGCCGCGCTTGCCCTCGAGCGCGTCGAGCAGCGCCGTCTCCTCGCCGCAGATGTAGGCGCCGGCGCCGCGGTGGACGATCAGCTCGAGGTCGCGGCGGCTGCCGAGGATGTCCTTGCCCAGATAACCCGCCTCGTACGCTTCGGCGACCGCGGCGTCGAGGATGTCGGCCTGAGCGTCGTACTCGCCGCGGATGAAGATGAAGGCGTGGCCGGCGCCGGCGGCGATCGCGGCGATCGCGATCCCCTCGATCAGCTGGTGCGGGTTGCGCTGCATCAGCTCGCGGTCCTTGAAGGCTCCCGGCTCCGACTCGTCGGCGTTGCAACAGATGTACTTGGCCATCTCCCCGCGGGGCAAGAAGGAGGCCTTTTTGCCCATCGAGAAACCGGCACCGCCGCGACCGCGCAGGCCGGAGTCTTCGAGCTCCTTGAGGATCACGTCGGCCTCCATCTCGCGGTAAGCCTTCTCCTGGGTCGCGTAGCCGCCGTAGCCCTTGTAGCCGGCGAGCGTGCGCAGCGCCGGGTCCTCGGCGTGCTCGAGCAGGACGCGCGTCTCAGGCATTGGTGTCGCCCGCCAGCGGTCGCTTCGCCAGGGCCTTCGCCGGCAGCACGTTCTCGCCCGCAAGCAGCTGCTCGATCGCGGTCCTCGCCTCGCCCGTCTCCAGCGGGCCGAAGTAGCGCTCGTCGATCGAGGCCATTGGCGCGATGTCGCAGGCGCCGAGGCACTCGAAGCCGGTGACGAAGATGTCCTCGTCGCCCTCGGCGGCGACGCGGAAGGCGTCGAGCAGCTCGTCGCCGCCTCGCATCCAGCAGCTGATGTTGGTGCAGACGGCGACTTTGTGGCTGCCGACCGGATCGGTGTGGAGCAGGTCGTAGAAGGAAGCGACCGACTCCAGATACGCGGGCGTCACCCGCATCACCGCAGCGGCCTGGCGGATTCCCTCTGGTGTGCACCAGCCGTAGAGCCGCTGTACGGCCCAGAGCGCCGGGATCGAGACCGAGTGGCGATCGGGATAGCGCCCCATCAAAGTCTCGATCTGCTCGCGCAGCTCGGGCGGGCACTCGACTTCGTGCAGCTCGGGAATCCCCGCGGAAGCTCTCTCGGGCACGCGTCCCTCGCTGACCGCGCGGTCGACCGGGAACTCGCTCATCGATCCACACCGCCGAGGATCGGGTCGAGCATCCCGAGGCTGCAGATCATGTCGGCGACGTAGCTGTCGGTCGACATGTCCCTAAAGGCCTGCAGGTTGACGAAGGAGGGGTCGCGGAAGTGGACTCGGGCCGGCTTCGAGGAGCCGTCGGCGAGGACGAAGCAGCCGAGCTCGCCGCGCGGCGACTCGATCGCGTAGTAGACCTCGCCGGGGTCGACCCGGTAGCCCTCGGTGACGAGCTTGAAGTGGTGGATCAACGACTCCATCGAGGTCGAGAGCTCCGAGCGCGGCGGCAGCACGTACTTGCGGTCGTCGGCGATGAACGGCCCTTCCGGCAGCGCGTCGAGCGCCTGCTCGATGATCCGCGTCGACTCGACCATCTCGGCGACCCGCACGCGGTAGCGGTCGTAGTTGTCGCCGACCGTGCCGACCGGGACCTTGAAGTCCATCTCGGGGTAGGCGAGGTAGTCGAAGGCCTTGCGCAGATCCCAGGGCTCGCCGGCGGCGCGCAGCAGCGGCCCGGTCACACCCAGCTCCAGCAGCCGCTCGCGGGGGACGATCCCGGTCCCCTTGGTGCGCGAGAGGAAGATCTCATTGCGGTCGAGCAGGTCCTGGTACTGGCCCACGCGCACCGGCATGTCGGCGACGAACTGGCGCAGCTTCGCCTCGAAGCCGACGGGGATGTCCTCGATCACGCCGCCGACCTGGAAGTAGCGGGTGTGCATCCGCTGACCGGTCGCCATCTCAAACAGGTCGAGGATCCGGTCGCGCTCACGGAAGCAGTACCAGAGCATCGAGACCGCGCCCAGATCGAGCGCCGTCGTCCCCAGCCAGACGAGGTGGGAGTGGATCCGGTTGAGCTCGAGGAAGATCGTCCGCAGGTACTTGGCCCGCGGCGGGATCTCGAGGCCGACGAGCCGCTCGACCGCGCCGCAGAAGGCCTCCATCTGGAAGAAGTAGGAGACGTAGTCCATCCGCTCAACAAAGGGGATGACCTTCCAGTAGCTCTTGTCCTCGCAAGACTTTTCGATCCCGGTGTGGACGTAGCCGATCACCGGCTTGAGGTCCCTGACAACCTCGCCTTCCAGATCCACAACCAAGCGCAACACGCCGTGGGTTGCCGGATGGTGAGGCCCGATGTTGATCGTCATCACCTCGGTGTCGAGGGTGCCGACGCCACCAGCCGCGGGTCCTGTCACGGTAGGGGACCCACCACCCCCTGCGGTAGCTAAAGCTTCCTCGGGGGTGGTACCCCCTACCGCGCCACCCGCGGGTGGGAGGCTGGTGTCTGAAGCTTTAGCCATACGCGCGCTCGTTGTACGTGAAGGTCACGGGCTCCCCGCCGACTGGGAAGTCGCGTCTTTGTGGCCAGCCCACATAGTCGTCTGGCAGCAGGATGCGAGTCAGGTCCGGATGCCCCCGGAAGACGATCCCGAAGAAGTCGAAAACCTCGCGCTCCTGGAACTCAGCGGTCGGGAAAAGCTCCACACATGAATCGATCTCCGGAAGCGCTTCTGCCGCGGGTGGCGGCGTAGGGGGGACCTCCCCTGAGGAAGCTTTAGCTACCGGAAGGGGAGGTGGGTCCCCTGCGCCGACAGGACCCGCGGCCCTGGGGTCTCCGAGCATCGCTTTTACGCGTAGGCGCTCTACTCGGTCGCGGTTGAGAAGCTCGTAGTGCACGGCAAAGCGAGGTTCCGCCGGCAGGTAGTCGGCGGCGTGGAGGCTGGAGAGGAACGTGTAGCCCTGGCCGGGGGCGTCGCGCAGCCAGGTGAGCACGGCGATGATCTGGGTCGGGTCGACTACCAGTGCCGGCTGGTCGCGGTCGAAGCTCGTGTCGAGCACCGCGCCGGGGTGGTCCTGCTCGATCTCGCCCCGGATCAGCTCGAGTCCCGGGGCGTCAGGCACGGATTAGCTCCCGTGCCTCTTCGTAGGCTGCCGCAGCCTCGGGACTGGGTTCCGAGCGCGGACCGCCGCGAGCCCACTCCTCGGTGCCGGCGGCGCTGTAGCGCTGGCGCCAGCCCTGATCGGGGTTGCCCATGATCTTGCGCTGCAGCTTGGTGAAGCCGTAGAGCACGGCCTCGGGGCGGGGCGGGCAGCCGGGGATGTGGAGGTCGATCGGCATGAACTTGTCCGCGCCCTGGACTACCGCGTAGTTGGAGAACATGCCGCCGCTGGAAGAACAGGCGCCCATCGAGATCGCCCATTTCGGCTCCAGCATCTGGTCGTAGAGGCGGCGGACGACCGGCGCCATCTTGATCGAGACACGGCCCGAGAGAATGATCAGGTCCGCCTGTCGCGGGGAGGCGCGCAGCGCCTCGGCGCCGAAGCGGGCGAGGTCGTAGCGAGGACTGCCGACCAGCGCTATCGGCGCCTCGATCGCGCAGCAGGCGAGCCCGAAGGTGAGCGGGAAGCACGAGTTTGCCCGCCCCCAGTTGAGCAGCTTCTCGAAGTTGGTCGTCACGACCTTTTCCTCGACGTAGCGCTCCAACTCCTCGCCCTCGAGGTTGCCGCGCAGGACGTCACGGGCGCGCAGTTGCCGGTCGCGCATCGTCTGTCGCTCTACTTCCAATCGAGCGCACCCTTCCGCCACACGTAGACGAAGGCGACCAGCAGGAGTACGACGAAGGTGACCAGCTCACCAAGGACAAAGAGGCTGTCGGCGTCCTTGAAGATGACGCCGATCGGGTAAAGGAAGACGACCTCTATGTCGAAGAGGATGAACAGCATCGCGATCAGGTAGAAGCTGACGCCGAAGCGGAGGTTGTGCGACGGCTCGACCGGGATCCCCGACTCGTACGGCTCTTGCTGGCGACGCGCCGCTTCGGTCTGCCCGTGCGCTGGCTTCGGCCCGATCAGGTGATTGAGCATCACCAAGGCGCCACCGACGCCGAGGCCGAGCAGGGCGAAGACGAGAATCGGTAGGTAGCTCTTCAGCATTGGGGTGGGAGGTGCGGCGCCTGTCCCGGCGGAGCGTCCTGCGCGTCGCCGTCGTCGCCTGCACTCGCTGTTATACACCCACCTTGTGACAACTTGCTACATAGTGCTTTTCCGCATCAGCAAGCCGAATCCCGACCCTTTCGGGCGGATTTAGGCGGATGGCGGAGGTCCATCTCGTCGTCGGTTGTGCGCTCATCGCACTCAACCTCTTGGCCTTCGCCTTCGGCGGGATTGCTTGGCTGCGCAGCCTCCCCTCGATCCCCTTCTGGTACCTACTGCGAGCGGCTCAGGTTTCGGTCTTCATCCAGGCGATGCTCGGCGGATTGCTTGTCCTCACCGGCCACGAACCAGACGACAGCTTGCACTATCTCTACGGGATCTTGCCCCTTGTTGTCTCCTTCATCGCCGAGGGGGCCCGTGCCGGCGCCGCACAGCGCGAGCTCGGCGACATCGACTTCGAGGCTCTTCCCGAAACCGACCAGCAGTCCCTCGCCCTCGCCATAGTCCGCCGCGAGATGGGAATTATGGCCGTCAGCTGCGGCGTGATCTTCTTCCTAGCTCTGCGCGCCGCTGGTACCAGCGGCGCTTTCTAGCGCTAGGAGATGTGGAAGGCGGGGTGATCTGGGCCGATACGGCGCAGCTCGTCGTCCGATGAGTCGGGGCCGACGCCGTCGAAGAAGGCTCCGACCTCCCATTTCCACTTCTTCAGGTAAGCCCGCAGGAGGGCGGGCTTCTCCTCTTCATTTACCTCGCTTGCGCGGAACTCCTCGCTGCGACGCCCGAGTACGAGGCGGCCACCGCCGCTGACCCGCAGGTTTCGCACCCATTGGGTGTGGCCGCGCGGCGCCACCAGATAACGATCGCCCTCGTAGGTAAGGAGGTTGACCGGCGTTCGCCGCCACTCGCCGCTCTTGCGCCCCTTCACTTCGAGCACCCGTGAGCCGGCGACGCTGATCCCGAGCTTGGTCAGCACGGCGACGAACCGGTTGAAAACGTTCCTAGTGAACCAACCGGGTTCCTGGAAGCGAGCGTCCACCGCTTCGATGTTGGCACAGAGGATTGACATTCGGCGCGCCACGCGTGCGTCGAGGCTCGGAACGATCGGTGGGTGCTCGCCGCGACTCCCTGATTTCGGCTCACCCAATTCTCCTGGCCTCGTGTCGTTCGCGGTTTGCTTTGCCTTCACTGTCGCGGCCATCTGGCGTGGAGTGGACCGAGAGGAGGTCAGATGGGCGGCCTTCGTGGGCGCTTTCATCGGGGCGGGCATTGGTCTCTTCGTCTACGTAATCGGCCTGGTAACAGGGCTATACTGAAATAACGATGAAGACAAAACGACTAGCTATCTTTCTGCTGACGCGGGTCTCTCTGCTGGCGCTCTTTGTCGCGCCGGTCGTAGTCATAGGGAGGATGCTGGCGGCGCCAGAGATCGTGATTTCTTGCCTGGTCATCGTGGTCAACCTGGCGTTCTGGCTGATTGAGGAGGACCTGATCGACCGGATCGCCCCGCGGTTCGGCGTCACTCAGCTCAACGGCCGGTAGTCGCCCTCGTGGAAGACCAGCGGGTCGCCCTCGCTCGTCTCGAGGGCGGTTACCTCGCCGGTGACGATCACGTGGTCGCCGCCGGCGATCACGTCGCGCAGGTCGCAGGCGACGAAGGCAAGGGCGTCGTCGATTGCCGGGATGCCGTCACGCTGGCTCCACTCGACCCCCGCCCACTTGTCCGCCACCGGCGCCTTGGTGGCAAAGGCGCGGGCGATCGGCTCCTGGCCGGCGTGCAGGACGCTGACCCCGAAGCGGTTGGCCGCCTGCACGGCGAGCAGCGTGCGCGAACCGCGGTCGAGGCAGGCCAGCATCAGCATCGGCTCGATCGAGAGGGAGCAGACCGCGTTGGCCGTCGCGCCGGCTGGACCCTCCGGTCCGGAGGCGGCGACGACGGTCACTCCGGTGGGCAGCATCCCCATCGCGGCACGGAAGCTGGCGGGGTCGGGTGGACTCATCTCTGGTCCGGACAATATGATGCGCGCCGCGTGCGACCTGTACTAGCAATCGCTCTGGCCTTCGTAGCCGCGCTCGCTCTTGCCGCCTGTGGTTTCGGCGAAGAGGGCATCTCGGTCTCCAAGGACGACCCCGACTACAACGGGGCTGTCACCTTCGCCACGCACTGCAGCGGTTGCCACACGCTGAGCGCCGCGGGCACCCAGGGCAGCGGGAATCGCAGCGTGCGTACGCAGGGTCCGAACCTCGACCAGCGAACCGAGACTTACGAAGATGCTCTATTTGCGATTCAGAACGGCGGTTTCTCCGGGGCGATCATGCCCCAGAACATCGTTGTTGGCTCCGACGCCGAAGCGCTGGCCCGCTTCGTCGCCAAGTACGCGGGCAGCGAAGCCGAAGAATCGCCGCGCCCCGGCAATCCGTCGTCCCCTTAGCCTGAGCCCTCGATGCTCGACCTGAAGCTGATCCGCTCCGATCCCGAGCGGGTCAAGCAAGCGCTTGCCCGCCGCGGTGCCGCCGAGGAGGTTGATGCGCTGCTGGCGCTTGACGCTCGCAGGCGCGAGCTCCTGCCCGAGATCGAGGGCGCCCAGGCTGAGCGCAAGGCGCTCTCCAAGCAGATCGGCGAGGCCAAGCAGCGTGGTGAGGACGGCGCTGAGCTGATGGAGACCGTTCAGGGGCTCAAGGACCGAATCGAGAGCGGCAAAGCCGAGCTGGAGACGGTCGAGGCCGATCTCGAGCGTGTCGCCGCCACGCTCCCCAACCTGCCCGACCCCGATGCCCCTGACGGGATGACCGAGGAGGACGCCGTCGTCCTGCGTGAGGTCGGCGAGCGACCGAGCTTCGATTTTGAGCCACGTGACCATCTCGAGATCGGCACCGATCTCGGCCTGATCGATATGGAGTCGGCGGCGCGGCTCTCCGGCTCGCGCTTCGCCTATCTGAAGGGCGATCTGGTCCTGCTTGAGCTCGCTCTCGTCCGTTTCGCCCTCGATCTTGTCCGGGGCGAGGGTCACGAGCCGGTCGTTCCCCCGGTTCTGGTCCGCGAAGAGGCGCTTTACGGGACCGGCTTCCTGCCCGGCGACCGCGATCAGATCTACGAGGTGCCGAAGGACGATCTCTACCTCGTCGGCACCTCGGAGGTCGCCTTGGCCAGCTTGCACGCCGAGGAGATCCTCGAGGCCGCGCAGCTACCGCTGCGCTACGCCGGTTTTTCGCCTTGCTTCCGTCGTGAGGCGGGTGCCGCTGGGCGCGACACGCGGGGCATCTTCCGCGTTCACCAGTTCGACAAGGTCGAGATGTTCTCTTTCGTCGAGCCATCTCAGTCGGCGGCCGAGCACGAGCGCCTGTTGGCGATCGAGGAGCGCATTCTCGGCGAGCTGGAGATTCCCTATCGGGTTGTCAACGTCGCTGTCGGCGATCTCGGCGCCCCGGCGGCAAAGAAGTACGACTGCGAGGCGTGGATTCCGAGTCAGGAGCGCTACCGCGAGCTGACCTCATGCTCGAATACGACCGACTATCAGGCGCGCCGTCTCAATTGTCGGTATCGGCCTGCCGATAACGAAGCAACTCAGGCGGTTCACACCTTGAATGGGACCGCCGTTGCCGTAGGACGGACGATGATTGCCCTGATTGAGAACCGACAGGACCGGGAAGGTGGTTTCACGCTACCTAATATTTTGCATTCCTATGGCTCCCCTGAAAGGATCGGTTCACGATGAGCGCAAGCGTGCGCGACGCTAAGCGCGTCGTCCTCTGTGATGACCACGAGATCGTGCGCGACGCGATCAAATCGCGCATGGCGAACTCGAACGCGCTGCAGATCGTCGGCGAGGCCTCCAACGGTCGCGACGTCGTCGATGTGGTCAAAGAACTCGAACCGGACGTCCTGATCATCGACGTCGAGCTGCCCAAACGGGACGGCATCGAGGCGACCAAGGACGTGCTCAAGGTCCGACCGCGGACCAAAGTGATCATCTTCACCGCCCACGCTCAACCCGATCTGCTCGCCCTTGCCTTGCGGGCCGGTGCTTCCGGCTACGTGCTCAAGTCGGCACCGGCAGAGGACATCGCCCGCGCGGTCAAAGCCGTGACCGGTGGCGGTACCTTCCTCGGCGGCGATTTCGCCGGCGGCAAGCCCTCGGAGGTGGAGAAACTGCTCGATCTCTCGCCCCGTGAGCGGCAAATCCTTGAGCTTCTCGCCGAGGGCCTGCGGGTGAAAGAGATCGCCGAGCGCCTCAGCCTCAGCCCGGCGACCGTGCACACCCACGTGCGCAACGCGATCGCCAAGCTTGAGGTAGACACGAGGACCGAGGCGGTTGCCCTCGCCGTGCGCTTCAGCTACCTGGGCGCCGGCGGCGGCGTGAAATAGGCGGCTACGCCTTGTCGAGTTCCAGCGCGCAGCCGTTGATGCAGTAGCGCTGTCCGTTCGGTCCCGGGCCGTCGTCGAAGACGTGTCCAAGGTGGGCGTCGCAGTGTTTGCAGACGACCTCAGTTCGCCGCATCAGCAGGCTGTTGTCCGGCCGCAACTCGACGTGCTCGCGGTTAGCCGGCTCGGTGAAGCTGGGCCAGCCGGTGCCCGAGTCGAACTTGGTGTCTGAGGAGAACAGCTCGGTGCCGCAGCAGACACAGCGGTACATCCCCTCGCTCTTCTCGTCGACGTACGGTCCGGTGAAGGCGCGCTCGGTGCCGGCCTTGCGGGTGACCTCGTACTGCTCGGGCGTGAGCTCTTCGCGCCACTGCTCGTCGGACTTCTTGACCTTGTCCATCTCGCTCCTTTCGCTCTACATCAAGGGTACGGAGCGTGTCCAGGGCGTCGGGGGTCGCCTCGTCAGAGTTGGGATTCGCTCGCTGCGCTCGCTCATGATGTTGGTGCCGCTTCGCGGCAAGGATCTCTCGCCGGTGCGCCGCTTCGCGACACTCTGACGAGGCGACCCCCGACGCCCTCATAGGATGCGCCGTCGTGGAAGAAGCGTTTTACGAGAAAGCTGGTGGTGGGTTCGTCGCCACGGAGCTGACCCGGGGGCCCTGGGATCCGGGGGCTCAGCATGCTGGGCCGCCGTCGGCGCTGCTGGGGCGTGAGATTGAAAGGGTCGATGGTGGCGAGGGGTTTCAGGTTGCTCGGGTGACGTTTGAGATTCTGAGGCCGGTGCCTATTGGGCCGGTCTGGGTCGAGGCTGAGCTGGTGCGGCCGGGGCGCTCGGTGCAGATGATCGAGGCGACTCTCTCTGGGGAGGCGGGCGAGCTGATGAAGGCTCGGGCCTGGCGGATCCGAAGCGGTGAGATCGAGATCCCCGACGACGTCGTCACCACCCCTGCGCCGCCACCCGGCCCAGAGACGGGAGGCACGCCCGAGTTCTTCGAGACCGCGCAGTCGGTCGGCTACCACACGGCTATGGAATGGCGCTCGGTCAACGGTGGGTTCCGGGAGCCGGGGCCGGCAACCGTCTGGATGCGGATGGGATGTCAGCTCGTCGCTAGAGAGGAGCCGACGCCGCTGCAGCGGACCCTGGTCGCCGCCGACGTCGGCAATGGGATCAGCGCCGTGCTCGATTGGCGTCGCTACGTCTTCATCAACGTCGACCTCAGCGTTTACCTGGAGCGTATGCCGGAGGGCAAGTGGGTCTGTGTTGATGCCGTCACGCTGCCGCAGTCGAACGGGATCGGTACCGCCGAGTCGGTCCTCTCTGACGAGCGCGGCCGTATCGGCCGCGCCGCTCAGGCGCTCCTGATCGCCGAACGCCCCTGACGTGCCGTCGCTTAGGTACCCATAGTGGCCTCTCTCCTACGGCACGTCTGCCTGGGAGTGAGGGTTACGCAGGGCGCGGCCGCGGTTGGAGATCGCCAGGGCCGTCGTGGCCGCGGAGACGAGGGCGATGACCGCGGCGAAGAGGAAGGCACCCTCGTAGTCCGTTAGCGCGACGGCGATGCCGGCCAGCGGTGCGCCGAAGCCGATGCCGGCGTCGAAGAAGGCGGTGAAGGTGCCCAGTGCCGCGCCGCGCCGCGTCTCCGGGACGCGGTCGACGACGATCAGCGAGAGCGAGGGGTAGAGGAGGGAGAAGGCCGCGCCCATTGCCATCGCTCCGGCAATTGCAACACCGAGGCTGTGGGCCGCCCCCATCGTCACTAATCCGACCGCCTCGACGATGGCGGCGGCGATCGCGACGCGAGCGGGGCCGATTCGGTCGGGAAGGTCGCCGCCGACCAGGCGGGTGAGAACGACCATCGTCGCGAAGACACCGAAGACGACCGCGCCATGGCCGATTCCCCTCTGGTCGAGATGGAGAACGACGAAAGAGGCGACGGTCGCGTAGCCGAGCGAGCCGAGGGCGAGGGCGGCTCCGGGTCGAACCGCCTCGGGAGCGATCAGTGGATGGTGCTCGTCCTCTGCGGGTTTGGGGTGGAAGGGGTCGGGCAAGCGTGCCGCGATCAGCGCCCCGACTAAGGGTGCCACCCCGGCGAAGAGCCAGACCGCGATGTAGCCGGAGGCGTGGAGGAGCAACTCGCCGATCAGCGGCCCGATGCTGAGCCCGGACCAGACCGCGAGTCCGTAGAGACCGATGACCCGCCCGCGTCGCTCGGGCGGCGCGATGTCGACGATCCAGGCGGAGCCCGCGGTAAAGACCGTGCCCTCGCCGGCACCGAGGACCAGGCGGGCGCCGATCAGGCCGAACACCCCGAACGGCAGGAGGTAGAGGAAGCCAGCGATGGCGACGAGGATCGAGCCAAGCAGCACCGCCGGCTTGCGACCGCGCCGGTCTGCGAGGCGGCCGGCGAGGGGGCGAAGAAGCAGTCCCGTGACGGCATAGGAGCCGATGACCACGCCGACGGCGATGTTGCCCGCGTCGAGCGGGCCGTGCACATAGCGAGGTAGCACCGGCAGGACAGCCCCGACCGCCACCAATCCGGAGAAGGTGACGGCGAAGACGCCGGCGAAGGCGGCGCCCGGTCGTGCCACCGCAGGCGTCGTCGTGGTCGTGCTCATGACCGAGTCAGGGCGGCGAGATCCTCGACGATGTGATCTGGCGCCGGCGTGGCATCCGCTGCCCGCTCGCGCGAGGTCGCCCCGCTCAGCACCAGGATCGTCACCAGGCCAGCCCGGCGGCCTCCCTCGATGTCGGAGGAGACTCGGTCGCCGATCATCGCCACCCGCTTTGCAGCGGCAATCCGCTCGCGGGCCAGCGTGAAGAGGTACGGCTCCGGCTTGCCGCCGATCTCCGCCGTGGCGCCGCTTGCCGTCTCCACCGCAGCGAGCACCGCGCCGGTTCCCGGCCAGGCCCCACCCGGCATCGGCAGGGTCGGGTCGTGGCTGGTAGCGAACAGCGCCGCGCCCTGCTGCAAGGCGAGCGTCGCCGTAAGCAGCTCCTCGTAGTCAAAGCCGCGGTGTCCGGAGACGATGACGACGTCAGCCTCGCGGCCGGCCTCGCCCTCAAGCAGCTCCAAGCCAGCAGCCGCGACCGTCTCGTGGAAGGCCGGGGCGCCGATCACGAACGCGGTCCGCCCAACCCCCGCTCGTTCCGCCGCAAGCAAGGCGGTCGAGTCCCCTGCGGTGACCACGCGATCATCAGCCACCGGAATCCCAGCATCCCGCAGTCGCTCTATATATGCGGTAGCCGGCTTGCCCGGGTTGTTGGTCACGAAGACGATCTCCACACCGCGATCGAGGAGCGCGATCAGCGCCTCCCCAGACCCCGGCACCATCTCTCGCCCGATCCAGACGACCCCATCGAGATCTACGAGCAACCCGTCGAATTCATCCGCCAGCACCATCGGAGGCCCAGGCTATTAGGGCCCCTCTCGGTAGGGGTGGAACGTCTTGTACTTTTTCCGCGATAGCGCCCGCGGACAGCCACTGACTGTCTTCGGAAAAAGTTAAGTGGAACCCCTACCGAGAGGGGCCTCTACCGCAATGGACCGCTGAACCAATGAGATCGATACGGTGCCAGCTGTGAGCACCGCGAATGGGCAGGTCGTCACCGCCTCCGACGTCTCGCGCCGCTACGGCGAAGGTGAGGCCGCCGTCGACGCGTTGGTCGATGTCTCGACCGGCTTCGAGCGGGGACGCTTCACCGCGATTATGGGACCGTCGGGGTCGGGCAAGTCGACCTTGATGCACATCCTCGCCGGGCTCGACTTGCCTACCTCGGGCACTGTGACCCTCGACGGCGAGGAAATTACCGGCCTCGACGACGCCGCTCTGACCAAGCTGCGGCGCGACAAGCTCGGCTTCGTCTTCCAATTCTTCAACCTGCTGCCGGTCCTCACCGCCGAGGAGAACCTGGTCCTGCCGCTCTCGATTGCTGGGCGCAAGCCCGATGCCGAGTGGCTCGATCGGCTGATTCGCACGGTTGGACTTGAGGACCGCCGCACCCACCGACCCTCGGAGCTCTCCGGCGGTCAGCAGCAGCGCGTAGCGGTCGCCCGCGCGCTGGTCTCCAAACCCGCCGTCGTCTTCGCCGACGAGCCGACCGGGAACCTCGATTCAAAGTCAAGTACCGAGGTGCTGGGGCTGTTGCGCCAGGCGGTCGACGAGTTTGGGCAGACGGTGATCATGGTCACCCACGATCCGGTCGCGGCAGCCCATGCCGACCGCTTGATCACTCTCAGCGACGGGCGGATCGTCCACGACGCTGCCCCCGGCTCGGCCGACGCGGTGATCGAGCTGATGAAGACGATCGACTAGAGGTCTGTTGACGGGTCTTGCCCTCAAGAGCCTCTGGGCGCGCAGGGTGCGAGCCCTGGGCACGACCTTTGCCGTGGTGATCGGTGTCGCCTTCGTCGCCGGTTCCTACGTCCTCACCGACACGATTTTCGCTGCATTCGATGAAATCTTCAGCGACTCGCTGAAGGGGACCAGCGTCGTCGTCACCGCCAAGAACCCGGTCGAACAGGAAAACGGCGAAATCCCCACGGTCCCGGCCTCGCTGTTGCCGCGGGTGAAGCAGGTCGCCGGCGTTCGCCTCGCGGCCGGGGCGATCTTCACCCCCGGCGGCTTCTTCGATTCCAAGGGCGAGAAGATCGGCAACAAATTCGCCCCCAAGTTCATCTCCTCGCACCTGCCGGATGGACTTGAGTCGCTCACCTATCTGGAGGGGCATCCGCCCCGCGGCCCGACCGAAGCGTCGCTAGACAAGGCCGCCGCCGAAAGCTCCAGCGTCGAGCTCGGCGAACGGATCAGGCTGATCGGCCAAGGCAGCGCCCGCTCGTTTCGCCTCGTCGGCTTCACCCAGTTGGGCAGCGCCTCCTTCGGCGGGGCCAGCATCGCGCAGGTGACGCTGCCGATGGCGCAGCGACTCACCCACAAGCGCGGCCGCTTCGACCAGATCTCCGTCGCGGCGCGCGATGGCGTCTCCCAGGAGGCCCTCAAACGGCGAGTCGAGCGGGCGCTGCCGCCCTCGGTGCGGGTCGAGACGGCGGTGGAAAACGCCGATCGCGGCTCGGAAGAAATCCGCGACAACCTCGGCTTCCTGCAGACGATCCTGCTCGTCTTTGGCTTCGTCGCGGTCTTCGTCGGCGCTTTCCTAATCTTCAACACCTTCTCGATAACCGTCGCTCAGCGGGTCTCCGAGTTCGGCATGCTGCGCACGCTGGGGGCATCACGGCCGCAGATCCTCGTCTCGGTCCTGATCGAGGCGCTCGCGATTGGCCTGCTCGGCGCGATCGTCGGCATCGGTGGCGGCTATGTCATGGCAATCCTCTTGAACGGGCTGCTCAAGGCCTTTGAAGTCGATTTGCCGACGACCGCGCTGGTGATGGAAACGCGGACGATCGTCGTTGCGCTACTCGTCGGCGTCGTGATCACGGCGGTCTCATCGATGGTGCCGGCGCTGCGCTCGACCCGGGTGCCGCCGATTGCGGCCCTGCAGGCCTACACGCCGCCCGCCAGTCGCCGCCGCCGGCTGCTCTACGCCGCCCTCTCGATCCTGCTCGGCCTGGCCGGCCTGGCAATGGTCTTGATCGGCCTCTTCGGCAACGCCGACGCCGGCGCTGCCGCCGGCCTGATGGGCGCCGGCGCGGTCGCGATCGTCCTCGGCGTCTCGCTCTTCAGTCCGCGGCTGGTGCCGCCGCTGGCGACGCTCTCCGGCTGGCCGCTGGAAAAGCTCCGCCGCCTCACCGGCCGCCTCGCGCGCGAGAACGCGCAGCGCAATCCGAGCCGTACGGCGGTCACGGCGGCGGCGCTGATGATCGGGCTCGCCCTGGTCACCTTCGTCACCGTCTTTGCCGCCGGACTAAAGAGCTCGGTCGCCCAGGTCATCGACGAAAACTTTGAGGGTGGGCTGGTGATCCAGAACACCGACGGCTTCTCGCCGATCCCGGCCGGCGCGGCCGTGGCGGCGGGCAAGGTCCCCGGCGTGAAACTCGTCGCGACGATCCGCTCGACCGAAGCCAAGCTGCTCGGCCAGGGCGCGAAGGTGAAAGTAGCCGCGCCGAGTCCGGACATTGGCGAAGCGGTCGACGTCGAATGGAAGCAGGGCGGACCGAGCACGCTGCGCCATCTCGGAGACGGCGAAGCGGTTGTCTCCGACTCGTTCGCTTCCGATCACGGCCTCGAACTCGGTGACCGCTTTCGCCTGCTGAGCCAGAGTGGAGCGAAGCCGGCCTTCCGGGTCGCGGGCGAGTTCGACTCGAAGGCTGGGGTCTTCGGCAGCGTCGTTATCACCCAGGCCGTGATGGCCCGCGCCTTCGACCAGACCCAGGACACGATCGACTTCGTCATTACCAGTCCTGGGGCGAACGCCGCTGAAGTCCAGGCGGCGCTCACGGCGGGAGCCGAACGTGCCTTCCCGACCGCCGAAGTGCTCAACCAGCAAGAACTCAAGGAATCCCGCGAAGAACAGGTCGATCAGTTAGTCAACTTGTTCTATGCGCTGCTCATCCTGGCGATCGTCATCTCCCTCTTTGGCATCGCCAACACGCTGGCGCTTTCGATCCACGAACGGACCCGCGAGTTGGGCATGTTGCGGGCAATCGGCATGTCGCGACGCCAGGTGCGGACGATGATCCGCTACGAGGCGGTGATTACGGCCCTGATCGGAGGGATTCTGGGGATGGTGCTGGGGGTGATCTTTGCGGCGCTGATCTCCCAACCGCTGAAGGACGAAGGCTTCGTCCTTTCCTACCCGGTCGGCTCGCTGATCGTCCTGCTAATCCTCGCCGGCTTCGCCGGGGTGCTGGCGGCGATCCCCCCGGCGCGCCGGGCATCGAGACTGGACGTGCTCGACTCACTCCAGTACGAGTAATCCAAGGCCGTAAGGGCGGCCCCCTACGGCCTCGTTATTAGCCATGGCGCAATAGTCGCTTCACCGTCGCCATCAGCTCTTCGGTGCGCTCTGCCTGGTCTCCCGGCTCGGCGCCGATCACGCAGTGGGAGGCGTGGTCTGAGAGCAACTCCAAGGCCACCTTGTCGAGAGCGGCCTGGATCGCGGTGACCTGGGTGACGACATCGATGCAGTAGCGGTCCTCCTCGACCATCCGCTCGACCCCGCGCACCTGTCCCTCGACTCGGCGCAAGCGTTTGAGCACCGCATCCTTATCGGCGCTGTAGCCGCGGGCCTCGGCCGCCTCGCTCACGAGATCGCCTCGGCGATCAACACCGCACTGCCGAAGACGCCCATCACTGCAGCGACGTAGGCAACGACCCGCACCGGCGGGCCGCCGTGAATGCCGGTCTCGTGGACAACGGCGTGACCCTTGCCGCGGGCGATCAGCCAGCGGTTGACCGGCACGGCGAAGGCGCCGGCGACCACCAACGAGAAGCTGAGGCTGCCCCAGAAGAGCAGTGAGCCGAGCCCGGCATTCAACGCCCCGGGAATTGCGAGGACGATCGCGTTGTCGACTACCTCCATCGTCGCGATGCTGAGCGTGTCCGAGGCGAGCGCAATTGGGATGACCGCGGAGAGGACGAGGCCGGCGCGCAGCAGGGGCAGGCTGGTCAGGCCGTAGCCGAAGGCGAACGCCAGGGCAATTGAGAGGACGACCGTGCCCAGGTTTGAGAATCCAGCGGCGGTGCCGATCGCCATCCCGGCTACCTCGCCGATCGCGCAACCGGTAAGGCAGTGCAGCGTGGCGTTGATTGCGACCGTGGTCAACGCTGCCCCCTCGGCCGGCATCTCGTGGTGGTGGTGGGTATGGGTTGCGGCGTCCATGCTTACTCCCGGGCGGAGTGATGAGGTCGAATCCAGGCTAGCAAATACCCCCTGGGGGTATCAACAAAGGCCCATACGGATGGCCGCGGATAGCTCGGACATCGCCGCCTCGGCTGTGGGGCTAATCGCAGTCAAGTTGGCGAAGCCGTGGACGAGACCCGGGTGGCGACGCAGGGCGACCTGGACACCCGCCTCCTGCAGGCGCTCCGCATAGGCCTCGCCCTCGTCGCGCAGCGGGTCGAAGCCGGCGGTGGCGACGTAGGCAGGCGCCAGGCCGGTTAGGTCGGTGCTGTGCAGCACCGAGACGCGGGGGTCGCCCCGATCGTCGGCCACGGGCAGGTAGTGATGCTCGAACCAGTCCATGTCCGCGCGCGTCAGCAGGAAGCCCTTGGCGAATGTATCGCGCGATTGCTGGCCGCCGAGCGCATCGGTGACCGGGTAGATCAATGCCTGCATCGCCGGGCTCGGGCCGCCCTCGTCGCGAGCCTGCAGGCTGACTGCGGCGGCGAGATTGCCGCCGGCGCTGTCGCCGGAGACGGCGATTCTGGAGGGGTCGACGCCAAGGCGCGTGTTGTCTACAGCAGCCCAGCGGAATGCGGCCCAAGCATCTTCGACCGCGGCTGGGAACGGGTGCTCGGGCGCGAGCCTGTAATCGACCGAGAGCACCGTGGCGGGAACGTTTGCGGCAAGGAAGCGGCAGACGCTGTCGCCGGTGTCGAGGTCGCCGATGGTCCAGCCGCCACCGTGGAAGTAGACGATCAGCGGCCGGTCCTCGATCCCGATCTCGGCTGGCTCGTAAAAGCGCGCCGGGATCATTCCCGCCGGACCCGGGATTGCCAGGTCCGTGACCGCCGACAGCGGTCGCTTCGGCCCGGCAGCAGCGGCTGCGCCGGCACGGATCCTGGCACGCGCCTGCTGCGGCGAGAGCTTGCCGTAAGACGACGCCGACTCGTCTCGAACGAGGGACGCCAGTCGCACCAGCGCTTGTATCTCTGTCGCCAGGACCTGCCCGTCGATCTGCACTGGCGCGCCGAAAAGAGCCCGGTTCAGCCCGCTTGGCAGCCCGCAGGCAAATCGCAAGATCGTGTGCTCAATGCGCGGCGGCAGCCGGGGAGGTGCCAAGACGGGGCGGCAGACTATGCGATTCGGCGCCTTCAGGCCAGTGTCGAGTTTCGGTTAAGTAAGGACGGATCTCACACGAGAGCGGTGCGACCGGCTGTACCGTCACCTGCAGAGGCGCGATGGAGGCAGCGACGACAACGGCTCCGCGAGCGACTGCACGGGTAGTCAGGCGGAGCCTTCCGCCGGGCCCGCCGCTGCCGCGGGCGGCACAGACGGCGGTCTGGTCGCGCCAGGCGCGCCGTATGCTCTACGCCTGTCAGGACCGCTACGGCGACATCTTCACCCTGAAGATCGCCTACGAAGGAACCTGGGTGATGTTGGCTGATCCCGACGCGGTCAAGCAGGTCTTCACTGGCGACCCGCGAGTCTTCCATGCCGGTGAGGGGAATCAGATCCTCGCCCCAATCCTGGGCCGTAACTCGATTCTCGTCCTCGACGAGAAGCCCCACATGAGCCAGCGCAAGCTGCTCCTGCCGCCTTTCCACGGTGAGCGGATGCAGGGTTACGAGCAGACGATGAGCGAGATCGCCGCGCGGGAGATCGAGAGCTGGCCGCTCGGCACCCCTTACGAGCTGCGCCCGCGGATGCAGGCGATCACGCTGGACATCATCCTGCGTACCGTCTTCGGCATCCGCGAGGCCGAGAAGCTGATCGAGCTGCGCGACGCCCTGCGCGACTTCCTCGACCTCACGACCAATCCCCGTCTCCTCCTCCCGGTCCTCCTCGTTGGCCCCGACCGGGTGCGGCGGTTGGGCCCCTTCCGGCGGCGCATCGAGCGGGTCGATCGCCTCATCTACCGTGAGATCGCCGAGCGCCGACGGGCTGGGAATCTGGAGGAGCGCGACGACATCCTTTCGATGCTGGTCAGCGCCCACCACGAGGACGGCAGCCCGATGAGCGACGACGAGATGCGCGACGAGCTGCTCACCTTGCTTGTTGCCGGGCACGAGACCACCGCGACCTCGCTTGCTTGGGCGGTCGAGCGGCTCAGCCGCCACCCGGAGAAGCTCGATCGCCTGCGCAACGAGGCCGAAGCCGGCTCAGAGGAGTACCTGACCGCGACGATTCAGGAGACCCTGCGACTGCGTCCGGTGATCTCGATCGTCATTCGCCGCCTCACCGAGCCGGTTGAGATCGGTGGCTACGAGCTGCCCGCCGGGGTCTCGGTCACCCCCTGCGTCTACCTAGTGCACCGCAACCCGGAGATCTACCCCGAGCCCGACCGTTTCCTGCCGGAGCGCTTCCTCGACAACCCGCCCGGCACCTACACCTGGATTCCCTTCGGCGGCGGTGTCCGCCGCTGCCTCGGCGCCTCCTTCGCCCAGTTCGAGATGGCAGTGGTGCTGAAGGAGCTGGTCAAACGCCACCAGATCCGCCCCGCCGACCCAAAGCCCGAGCGAGTTTTCCGCCGCGCGATCACCGAGACCCCGCGCCACAACGCGCGGGTCGTGCTGAGCTAAACGGCTGATTCACCGTCGACCTTTGCCTGGCGGGTGGGCAGGACGACGGGCACGCCTCTGCGGGAATTGAACCCCAGCGCTGCGCGCTGGGGTGAGTTTGGTGCGCGGCTTCGCCGCGCAGGTGCCGGATTGCATTTCCGCCGCTTCGCGACATTCCCGCAGAGGCGTACCCGTCGTCCTGCTAAGCCACGCGCTTCCATGTTCTCGGAGCCTTGCTCGGCTCTAGGGCCGTGGGCTTTGAAGCTTTGAATTCTCAGCGCGGAGCTGATCAAGCCGGCGATTGCTTAGCGAGGGAGACTGGCCGTCCTGCAGGCGAATGTCGCGAAGCGGCGGAAATGCAATCCGATTTCGCGCGGCCACAGGCCGCGCTGCTCGTCCACCCCACGCGCCTTGCGCGTGGGGTGTCAATTCGACTGCAGGACGGCCAGTCTCCCTCGCCCCGGGACCGTGGAATAACCCGTCTAGCGACTCAGCCGCAGCCGGTGTTGTTGCCGCACGACGAGCACGTGTAGCAACTGCCGGTCCGCTGCATCATGCCGCCGCACTGCTCGCAGGCGGGGCCGAGGTCGAGGCCGGACATCTTGGCTGGGACGACCGGCGGAGTGTCGGTGAAGGCGGCCGCGGCTGGAACTGCCTCGCCGCCGCTTGCCTTTGCCTTGGCGCCGCCGTTGCCTGGTTTTGCGTGGCCGTTGCCGCCGTTGGCAGGGCCGGCGGTGTCGGTGGAAATCCCGAGCCCGAGCTGGGAAGTCTCTGCGTCCTTTTTGGCCCGCACCTCCTGGGTCATGATCCCCAGTTCCTCAAGCGTGTCGGTGTCCTCGATGAAGCGGCTGGCGACCCAGCGCATGATGTAGTCGGGCAGCGATTTGGCGAAGGGGATCTCCGGATTGCCGGTGATTCCCTCCGGCTCGAAGCGCATGTAGCTGAACTTGCGCACGAAGTCTTCAAGTGGGACGCCGTACTGGAGCCCGAGCGAGATCGCCGTCGCGAAGGCGTTCATCAGCCCGCGCATCGTTGATCCCTCCTTGCCGATGTCGGTGAGGAAGATCTCGCCTACGGAGCCGTCCTCATATTTGCCGGCGGTGATGTACCCCTCGTGGCCGGCAATCGAGAACTTGTGGGTGATCGATTCGCGCTCGCGCGGCATCCGCTTGCGCTCCGGCGGCAGTGCGACGACCTCCACCTCGGACTTCTTTTCCTCCTGCGCGTCGGTGCGCAGCGCCTGCGCGGTCTTCGAACCGTCGCGGTAAATCGCCAGCGCCTTGAGGCCACCCTTCCAACCACGCGTGTAGGCGTCGGCGATGTCCTCGATCGTGGCGCTCTGCGGCAGGTTGACCGTCTTCGAGATCGCGCCGGAGATGAACGGCTGGGTCGCGGCCATCATGTCGATGTGGCCGGTGTGGGAGATCGCCCGCTCGCCGACCGCGACGTCGAAGACGGGTAGGTGCTCATCCTTGAGTCCGGGTGCACCGACGATCGTGTTCTTCTCGGTGATGTAGGCGTTGATCTGGTCGATCTCGGCCTCGGAGTAGCCCATTGCCTCCAGCGCTAGCGGCACCGAGCGGTTGACGATCGTCATCTGCCCGCCGCCGACCAGCTCCTTGAACTTGACCAGTGAGAAGTCGGGCTCGATCCCGGTCGTGTCGCAGTCCATCAAGAAGCTGATCGTCCCGGTGGGCGCCAGCACCGTCGCCTGCGCGTTGCGGTAGCCGTGCTCCTCGCCCAGCTCGACCGCCTCGTCCCAGGACCGCTGTGCGGCCGCCAGGAGATCGCCCTTGATCCCAGACGGGTCGACGTCGTAAGAGGCGTCGCGGTGCATCCGCATCACACCGTTGTGCGGCTCGCGGTTGCGTTCGTACTCGTCGTAGGGCCCGGTCGCCTCGGCGGCGATCAGCGCCGACTGGCGGTAGGCGCGGCCGGTCATCAGCGCCGTGATCGCAGCGGCGACGTTACGGCCGGTGTCGGAGTCGTAGGGGAGCCCATCCGACATCAGCAGCGCGCCAAGGTTGGCGTAACCGAGGCCGAGCTGGCGGAAGGCGTTGGCGTTGGCGGTGATCTCCTCGGTCGGGTAGCTGGAGAAGCCGACGACGATCTCCTGCGCGAGGAAGACGATGTTGACCGCGTGCTCAAAGGGCTCTACATCGAAGCTTCCGTCCTCACGGCGAAACCGCATCAGGTTCAGGGAAGCGAGGTTGCAGGCCGAGTCGTCGACGTGCATGTACTCGCTGCACGGGTTGGAGGCGTTGATTCGCCCTGACTCCGGGCAGGTGTGCCAGCGGTTGATCGTCGTGTCGTACTGGGTGCCCGGATCGGCGCAGCGCCAGGCGGCGTCGGCGATCTGGTTCATCAGGTCGCGCGCCGGCAGCGTCTTGGTCGCCTCGCCGGTGGTGCGGGCGGTCAGGCTCCAGTCCTCGCCAGCCTCGACCGCCTCCATGAAATCGTCGGTGACCCGCACTGAGTTGTTGGCGTTCTGATACTGGATCGAGGTGAAGCCCTCGCCGTCGATCGACATATCGAAGCCGGCGTCGCGCAGTGCCTCGGCCTTCTTCTCCTCATCGGCCTTGCACCAGATGAAGTGCTCGATGTCCGGATGGTCGACGTCGAGCACGACCATCTTCGCTGCCCGCCGGGTCTTGCCGCCGGACTTGATCGTCCCCGCCCAGGCGTCGGCGCCGCGCATGAAGCTGACCGGCCCGCTGGCGGTGCCGCCCTTTTGCAGCGGCTCCATCGAGCCGCGAATGTTGGAGAGATTGATGCCGGAGCCGGAGCCGCCGCGGAAGATGTTGCCCTCTTTGGTGTTCCACCCGAGGATCGACTCCATGGTGTCCTCGACGCTGAGGATGAAGCAGGCCGAGCACTGCGGCGTCTCCTCGAAGCCGACGTTGAACCAGACCGGCGAGTTGAAGGCCGCCTTCTGGTTGAGCAGGATTGAGGTCAGCTCCATCTCGAAGGCGTCGGCGTCCTCCTCGGAGGCGAAGTAGCCGCCTTCGCGGCCCCAGTTGGAGATCGTGCCGGCGACGCGGCCGATCATCTGTTTGACCGAGCTCTCGCGCTCGGGGCTGCCGAGCTGGCCGCGGAAGTACTTCTGGGCGACGATGTTGGTCGCGTTCTGCGACCAGCTCTTCGGGAACTCGACCCCGCGCTGCTCGAAGGCGGGATTGGCCGGATCGCCGATTACCGCGTCGCGGATCTCCCACTCGATCTCGTCGAAGGGATGTGTCCCTGGAGAGGAGAAACGGCGTTCGATCGCTAGGCCCTTGAGACCGTTTTTCGGAGCACTGGTAGCGGTCTGGGACATCGAACTTCTCCTCTCGAAGCGTTTTAAGGGGGAGCTGCCCAGGATCGTCAACCAGTCGGACAGACTTTGTGATGCCTGACTCCGCAAACGCCGCAGAAATCACGCCTTTCACCCTCTATGGTGACAAGTAGATGGTGCGGGCGAGGGCCGCTGAGAAGGCGGAATCTGCAAAGGAAGTTGCGAGCGAGGCGATCGCCGCGGTCAAGCCGCGACTGCGCGGCGTCTCGCACGAGTGGGCCTTCTTCGTCTCACTCGTCCTCGGCGCGGCGCTGATCGTCGCCGCGAAGACGCCGAAGGCGACCCTCGCCGTCGCGATCTACGCGGTCAGCCTCTCGGCCCTGCTCGGCACCAGCGCCCTCTATCACCGGGTGAACTGGAAGCAACCCGAAGTGCGCCGCTGGATGCGCCGCCTTGATCACTCGATGATCTTCTTTCTCATCGCCGGCACCTACACGCCCTTTGCCCTACTCGTCCTCAACGGTGCGCTCGCCGACGCAATCTTGGTCGTCGTCTGGGCTGGCGCGATTGCCGGCGCCGTGGTCGAGATGATCTGGATCGAACATCCGAAATGGGTAGCGGCGCTGATCTACATGTCGCTCGGCTGGGTCGCGGCGATCGCCTTCCCGGGGCTCTGGACCGACATGGGAGTCGCCGGCACCCTGCTGGTCGCCGCGGGCGGCCTTCTCTACACCGCCGGCGCCGTCGTCTACGCCACCCAAAGACCGAACCCAAGCCCGCGCGTCTTCGGCTACCACGAGGTCTTCCACGCCCTGGTCATCCTCGCCGCCGCAGCCCATTTTTCAGCTATCGCATTCTTCGCCTTGCCCGCGGCTTGACGACAAGCGGTCGGGCGCCCCCTCCACGGAGGCTCAGGGGACCACGCCTGAACCCGTAGCGGCGACCCAGCTGCGCGACGGCCTCCGGGGAGGGGGCGCCCGACCGCTTATGCCAACGCCGCCGCGGGCTCTGCAGCTGCGACCAGCTGGGCAAGGATTTCCTCCAGCTGCTCTGACTGGTTTGGCTCCAGCTTGAGCTGATCCCCGTCGCGCAGCTCGTGAGCGTGGGAGACGGGGAGTTCGGCCTCCAAGACCCGGCCACCCAGAGCACCCAGCACCTTGCGTAGCTCGGCCTGGGCCCAGACTGCGCCGAACATGCCGGTCGAGGCGCCGATCGTCGCTGCTGGCTTGCCATTTAGAGCGCTCTTGCCAGCTGGGCGCGAAACCCAGTCGAGCGCGTTCTTGAGCTGCCCCGGGATCGAGTGGTTGTACTCGGGGGTGGCGATCAGCACGGCGTCGGCATCGCGGATCGCCTCGCGCAGATCGCTCACCGGCTCCGGAACGCTGTGCACTTCGACGTCCTCGTCATAAGGCGGGATCTCGGCCAGGCGGTCGTAGGCGATCAACTCCGCCCCGGCGGGCAGCCGCTCGGCGGCCGCCCGCAGCAGGGCGTTGTTGTGCGAGTCGCGGCGCAGGCTGCCCGATATGCCGAGCACCCTCATGGCTACTCGGCCTCCTCGACCAGCTCGAGCTCGACCGCGATCTTGACCTCGTAGTCGAGTACCTCGCCGCCGCTCGGCAGCTCTGCCTGCCAGTCGAGGCCGAAGCTGCGCCTGTCTACCGCGGCCGCCAGGGAAAGCCCGACGCGGGCCTGGCCGGCTAGGTCGGCACCAAGTGGCGCGAGGTGGCCACTCGCTGCGACCTCGTGCTTCTGACCGCGGATCTCGAGCTCACCGCGGATCGTCGCTGCGCCGTCCTCGTCGACCTCCAGCGAGCTCGACTCGAAGCGCAGTTGCGGATAGCGCTCGGCATCGAAGAACTCGGGGGAGAGGAGGTGTCCCTTTAACTGTGGCTCGTCGATCTGGATGCTGGCGACGTCGACGCTGCCCTCTAGCTGTGGAGTCTCGCCGCCGCTAAGCGTCGCCTTGTAATCGGCGAAGCCGCTGCGGAAGGTCGAGACGCCGTTGTGGACGACGGCGAAGCCGATCGAGGAATGGATCGGGTCGACGACGTAGGTGCCGGTTGGAATCTGCTGCTGGATGGTCTGCGTGCTCATTGTGCGGTCCTCTCTGAAGTTGCCTTGTAAATGTTTGACGCAGAAACAATCGTAGCAGAAGTAGTTAGCTTGTCAACTATTGACTAGGCAATGGTCTTCTGGGATCATTGAGCCATGAGCGAGCAGGCGACCGCGACCGCAGAGCCGGGTGCTCCCCGCGCCACCGGCAGCCCCCATGGCGATGCCTGGGGGGCGCTGACGCGGACCCACGCGGCGATCGTGCAGGGACTTCAGGACGCGTTGGCCGCCGCCGACCTGCCGCCGCTTCCCTGGTACGAGATGCTCGCCACGGTCGCCGATGCGCCCGAGCAACGGATGAAGATGGGGGCGCTGGCCGAGTCACTGGTGATCACCCGCGGCGGGCTGACCAAGCTGGTCGACCGCCTGGTCAAAGCGGGGCTGATGGAGCGGACCTTCTGCGAGACGGACCGGCGGGTCAGCTACGCGACGCTGCTGCCGGCCGGCGAGGAGATGCTGGGGGAAATGCGGCCGGTGGTGATCGCCGAGCTGCGCAGCGCTTTCTCCGCCAGGCTCAGCGTCGCCGAAGCCGATGCTTTGCGCGAGACGCTAGAGCGCATCCGCGTTTCAGCCTGCGGCCAGGGCTGAGGCCGCGCGCTCCTTGGCGGCCTCGATCAGCGCCAAGACCTGGACCTCCTGGCCCTCGCGCAGCAACTCGACCGGGTCGGGGTCACCATTGACGATCCCCTCGAAGAACTCTTTGCGGTCTTGGTAGGTAGGCAGCGTCCCCTTTGCCCAGCCGCGGGCGTCGTTGAGGATCACCGCCAAGCGCGCGTACTCCTCGCCGAACAGCTCGGCGACCTCGCGTTTCATCCGCTTCGCCAGGGCGGGGGAGGCGCCGGCGGTCGAGATCGCGATCGCCAGCGGGCCGCTGCGGACGATCGCCGGCAGGATGAAGTTGCAGAGCGGCGGCACGTCGACGATGTTGACCAGCATCGCCCGCTTCTCGGCATCGTCGAAGACGGCGATATTGACGTCGGTGTCGTCGGTACAGGCGATCGCCATGAAGGTGCCCTCGAGATCCGCCGCGCCGGCGTAGGCGCGCTTCTCCCACTCGATCGAGCCCTCCGCCGCAAGCGACTCCAGCTCGGGGTGAGCGACCGGCGCAATCAGAGTGACGTTGGCGTCGCAGGCAAGCAGCCCCTCGACCTTCTCGAGGCCGATGTCGCCGCCGCCGATCACCAGGCAGCGCCTTCCGGTCAGTTTCAGGCAGGCGATGTAGAAGGGGGTCTCGAGCATGTCGCGCACGCACGACTGATCGCAGATCCCCTTGCGGAGCTGGCAGACGCACTCCTTGCCTGCGTAGGCCTGGGCGGGGGGCATGGGACGAAGGTTAGAGAGAGTCGAGAGTGAGGCGGAGGCCGTCGGCGACGCTGGTCTCCGCGCGCCAGCCCAGCTCGCGCTCTGCGCGGCTTGCGTCGAGGGCGATCCGCTGCACCTCGCCGGCGCGGGGTGGGGCGAACTCGGGCTCGAAGTTCTCGCTGCCATCGATCTCGGCGAGCTGTCGAGCCAGCGTCAGCACGTCGGTCTCGATCCCGCTGCCGATGTTGATCGGGCCGGTTGCCGCCGCCTCCGCCGCCGCCAGCGCCGCCGTCACCACGTCTCCCACGTATATGTAGTCGCGGGTCTGGCTGCCGTCGCCAAACACGGTCGGTTGCCCGCCACTGCGCAGGCGGCCGCAGAAGATCGCGATCACGCCGGCCTCTCCGAGCGGGTCCTGCCGCGGCCCGTAGACGTTGCCGAGGCGCAGGCTCACTCCGGAGAGACCGTAGAGTCGCTCGTAGAGCGCCAGGTAGCCCTCAGCGGCGAACTTGCTCTGGCCGTAGGCGGAGAAGGGTTCGATCGGCGCGCTCTCGTCGAGCGGCAGCTTCTTGCCCGCGCCCTCGCCGTAGATCGCGCCGCCGGTGGAGACGAAGACAAGCCGCGGCGATCCAGCCGCCCGCATCGCGTCGAGCAGGTTGGCGGTGCCGCCGACGTTGATCGAGGCGTCGAAAGCGGGGTCGGCGAGCGAGTGGCGTACGTCGATCTGTGCGGCCAGATGGAAGACGATCTCCGGCTGCACCGCAGCGACTAGATCGACCAGGGCCTCCGCCTCGCGGATGTCAAGCTCGGTTAGTTCGGCCCCCGTCGCGAGCGCCCCGTCGAGGTTCTCGCGGCGCCCGGTCGAGAGGTCGTCGACGACGGTCACCGCGTCGCCACGGGCGAGCAACGCGTCGACCAGGTTCGACCCAATGAAGCCGGCCCCGCCGGTGACTAGTGCCTTCATGCGCGCCGATCCTACGAGGATCGGCGATGGTCGGCCCGTTGGGGGTCGCCGAACGCCCCTGCTACCCTCGCCGCCCCATGAGACTGATCGTCACCGAGAAGAACAACAGCGCCAAGAAGATCGCCGACATCCTCGGCCGCGGAGAAGCGAAGGAAGACAAAACCTTCAAAGTCCCTTTCTACACCTGGACCGACTCCGACGGCGGCGAGCAGATGACGATCGGACTCAAGGGCCACGTGCTCGGTCCGGCCTTCCCCGAGGGCTACTCGAACTGGCAGAAGACCGATCTGCACGACCTGATCGACGCCGAGCTGATCAAGGAACCGACCGACAAAAACGTCGTCAAAGCGATCAAAAAGGTGGCCAAAGAGGCCGACGAGCTGGTGATCGCGACCGACTTCGACCGCGAGGGCGAGCTGATTGGCCTCGAGGCGCTGGAGGAGATGCTCGACGCCAACCCGGATCTCGGCACCCGCGAGGAAGCCAACGCCGGCACGCTGCGGATCCAGCGCGCCCGTTACTCGGCGCTGACCAAGGAAGAGATCGAGCGTGCCTTCGGCGACCTCGACACGCTCTCCTACCCGCTGGCCAACGCCGGCGCCGCGCGCCAGGACATCGACCTGCTTTGGGGCGCGACCCTGACCCGCGCAGTTTCGCTCGCCAGCCGCCGCTTCGGCTCCAACTTCCTCTCGGTCGGCCGAGTGCAGAGTCCGACGCTGGGACTGATCGTCGAGCGCGAGATGGAGCGTCGCGCCCACGTCGCCAAACCGTTCTGGGAGCTGTTTGCCAAGTTCGAGCATCCCGACGGGACCTTCGAGACCCACCACAGCGTCGACAAATTTTGGGACAAAGCCGAGGCTGACGCCGCCTTTGCCGGAACCTCCGGCCCCGGCACGGTGAAAGCGGTCACGGCGCGCAAGAACACGCGCAAACCGCCGACTCCCTACAACACGACGGCCTTCAGCACCGACGCCTCCAGCCGCCTCGGCATCACCCCCGCCAGCGCGATGCGGATCGCCGAGGACCTCTACATGGACGGCTTCATCTCCTACCCGCGCACCGACAACACGGTCTACCCGGCTTCGCTACCGCTGCGCGAGCTGGTTTCTTCGCTGGTCAAGGTCAAAGAGTTCTCCGCTGCCGCCGGCCTGCTCGATCAGCCGCAGCTGACGCCGACGCGGGGCAAAAAAGAGACGACCGACCACCCGCCGATCTATCCGACCCAGGCGATCCACCCCGGTGCTCTCGAGGGCCCCAAGAAGCGCGTCTACGAACTTGTCGTGCGCCGCTTCCTTGCCACCTTCAGCCCGCCGATGATTACCGAGTCGACCCGGGCCGACATCGAGGCCGGCTCGGAGACCTACTTCGTCCGCGGCTCGGTCGTCGTCGACCCCGGCTACGCCGCGATCTACACCTACGCCCGCTCCGCCGATGAGGAGATCCCGGCGCTGCAAGAGGGCCAGAGTCTCAACCTCGACGGCGAGCCCTGGATCGTCGACAAGGAGACCCAGCCGCCCTCGCGGATCTCGCAGGCGAAACTGATCGAGATGATGGAGGAGCGCGGCCTCGGCACCAAAGCGACCCGCGCCGACATCATCCAGAAGCTCTTCGATCGCGGCTACGTCTACGGCAACCCACCGGTGCCCTCGGAGACCGGCATCGCCCTCTATGAGGCCTTCAAGAACTACGTGCCGGCGATGGCGACGCCGGAGATGACCGCCCAGCTGGAGGCGGAGATGGACCGGATCGCCGCCGGCGAGATGACCAAGGGAGCCGTCGTCGGTGAGAGCCGCGACCTCTTGCACAAGACCTGGACCGAGATCGACGGTAGTCGCGAGGACCTGGCCAAAGTGATCTGGAAAGGGATGGACGAGGACCGCATCCTTGGCCCCTGCAAAGTCTGCGAAGAAGCCGGCCGCAAAAAGGACGATGGCTCGCCGCACATGCTGCGGATCATCCGGGCGAAAAAATCGGGCAAACGGTTCGTCGGTTGTTCTGGCTGGACGCTCGATGACCCGGCCTCCTGCGATCAGACTTTCCCACTGCCCCAGCGCGGCGACGTCTTCAAGCTCGAAGACCGCTGCTCGGTCTGCGGCGAGACCCCGCGGCTCAAAGTCGTCCCCTTCCGCGGTCGCCCCTGGAACCTCTGCCTCAACGACGACTGCGAGTCGATGCAGGAGATGAAGAAACGCAGGGCCGAGCGCGAAGCGGCGAAAGCGGCGAAAAAAGAGATGGAAAAGAAGCCGCTGCCGGACAAATCCTCCACCGCGACTCGCAAACGTAAAAGGGCGAAAACGACCGTCAAATGACGTTCATCTCCCTGGAGGGTGTGGACGGCTCCGGGAAGAGCACGCAGGCGGGCCTGCTCGCCGCGGCACTCGGACACGAGACGTTGCAGATCCGCGAGCCGGGCGGGACCGATGCGGCGGAGCGGATTCGCGAGTTGCTCGCCGACCCGGCGCTGGAGATTGACCCCTTTGCTGAGCTACTGCTCTTCTCGGCGGCTCGCACCGACCTGGTCAGCAGCGTGATCCGCCCCGCGGTCGAGGCCGGCCGAGACATCGTCGCCGACCGCTTCGCCGACTCCAGCGTCGCTTACCAGGGGGGCGCCCGCGGGCTCGGCACCAGCCACGTGCTCTCGCTCGTCGACACGACGATCGATGGCCTTTGGCCCGACGTGACCGTGTATCTGCGGATTGACCCTGAGATCGGGCTGGGTAGGGCTGGCGGTGAGGACCGCTTTGAGGCCGAGGGTCTGGAGTTGCAGCGCGCCGTCGCCGAGGCTTATGACGAGATCGCGATGATCGCGTCGGATCGGGTCGTCGTGGTTGATGCCGACGGGAGCGTCGAGGAGGTTCATGCGCGGGTGATGGAGGCGATCAAATCTCGCTCCTAGGGACCATGCCTTCGGCCGCGGGTCCTGTCACGGGGGGAGGGGGTGTTAGCGGACTCACCCGTCCGAACACCCCCTCCCCCCGCGCCACCCGCGGAAGGGACGCATGACCGCCTTCACCGAAAAGGCCGCCCATCAACCCCGGGCCGAGATGGCGTTGTCCGCCGCGTTGAAGAGCGGCCCATCCCATGCTTACCTCTTTCGCGGACCGCGCGGGGCCGGGAAGCGCGAGATGGCGAGAGCGTTTGCTGCCGAGATTCTCGCGGGGGCTGCTGAGGACGGAGAGGATGTGCGGCGTCGGGCTTTGCTTGATCCGTCGCCTCACCCGGACCTCGTCTGGCTAGCGCCGAAGGGGGCGCAGCACATGGTTGAGGAGGTGCGGGAGCAGGTGATCCGGGCCTCGGCTTATCGGCCCTACGAAGGCGGCAAGCGGGTCTTTGTGATCGAGGCCGCGGAGGCGATGCGCGACGAGAGTCAGAACGCGCTGCTGAAGACGCTGGAGGAGCCGCCCGAGTTCGTCCACTTGATTCTGCTCACGTCTGAGCCGGCGGCGCTGCTCGAGACGATCGCTTCGCGCTGCCAACCCGTTGACTTCGCGCCGTTGCCCGCCGAGGCGGTCACAGCCGCGCTGCGCGACGGCGTGGCCGGCCAGGGAGACGAGGACGAGATCGCCGCCGCCGCGCGCCTCTCCGCTGGTGACCTCGAGCTTGCCCGCCTGCTTCTGAGTGAGCAGGGGAGAAAACTCCGAGAGCAGGCGGTAGAGAGGAATTGGGGCGCGATGCTGAAAAGCGCCGAGGGAGCCGGAGAGGAAGCCGAGTCGGCGGCGCGCGAGGCGCTGGAGGAGGAAAAAGAGGCGGGGATGAAACGCTCCGCCCGCGACATCGCCGATGCCGCCAAACGGGCCGGCCGCCGTCGCCGCACCGAACTGCTTGACCTCGGCCTGCGTCTCGCTGCGGCCTGGTTCCGCGACCTCGCCGCCGCCGCGAGCGGCGCCGCCGAGGTCGTCTACAATCGCGATCGCCTGACCCAGCTTCAGTCCATAGCTTCGGGCCTCGACCCGAACAGCGCCCGCCGCGCCGCCGAGCTGGTCCAGGACACCCGCAGCCGCCTCGACCTGAACGTCTCCGAGGAGCTGGCCCTGGAGGCGCTCTCGTTCAGGCTCGCCCCCCTTTTCGTCTGACGCCTTACTCAAAGGTGGTGCAAAGAATTGACTTGCTGCGCACCACGCGTGCGTTGCGACTTCCTACGGTCGTGGCATGCCGGTGGCTATACCCGACATCTCGACGTTTGCGGCCCTGACGGAGACTGTCTCACGCAGCGCCGGAACGATGGTCGTGATCACCGGTGTCTTGGCGGGTTGTTCCCGCGCCACCGCGGTTCTTCGGCGATTTCCGGCTGACCGTGTCGAATGGATCACGGCCGTCGGTTTCATGGGCGGTGTGCTTGCTACTCTACTTCTTGTCTGCGTAGACAAGGTATTCCTAGGAGGTTGACGATGTTCGAGATGCCGAAAGGGCTTCTGGTCAGGTTCCTCGCGGTCTGCGGGGGATGCGTCCTTGTGCCGGCCCTTCTGAGTCTCATCGACATATCGTCGGAAGGCGCGGGAGCGGTCGAGCTCTTCTATCTATTTGCGTCGATGGGGTATCTGCTCTACTTCCTCCTCAAGCACGAGGACGAAATCCCTACTCGCTCTGGTCGAGACTGATCAGGTCTGAGTCCCGGAGCGGCTGCTCGTGGGCTCGCCGCCGTTCTCGGCTGACTTCGCCTGCTCGCGGGCCTTCTCCAGCGCCCGCTCCTGCGCCAGCCGCGTTATCTGGGCGGCTTGGCGGGACATGATCACGCTGAAGTTGAGTGCCAGGCCGAGTAGCAGCAAGAGGATGATCGAGAAGAGGGCGACGTTGGTGTCGCGCACGCCCATTGCGTCGGCGACGAAGCCGAGCAGGCCGGGAAAGATGGCGCCGGCGAGCATCCCCAGGCCGGCGATGAACCAGACGACGCTGAAGCGCTCCTGCAGGCGGTCGCGGCGGATCAGCTCGAGGATCATCAGCATGAAGGCGAGCGCGATGACAGCGGCGAGGATCCGCGTCTGCGAGGTCAGGTGGACCTTGGGGTCCTGGCTAGCGGCCAGCAACACCGCGTTCATCGTTCCGCCCCCACCTTGCGCGGCCGGAACTGGCCGACCAACAGCACGATCATCCCCTTGAAGATGAAGAAGGCTGAACGCAGCGGCGTGAGGAACGACGAACCGCCGACCCGCTCGAGCATCCGCACCGGCACCTCCTCGACCCGCAGGCCTTGGCGCACCGCTAGCTGCAGCGACTCGATCTCGGCGAAGTCGGGGGAGTAGTTCTCGCTGAACAGCTCCATCACCCGTCGGTTCGCCGCCCGCATGCCGCTGGTCGTGTCGGTGAAGCGCTGTCGCGTCGCCAGGGTGAGGAAGAAGCGGAAGACGCTGGTGCCGATGCGGCGCGAGAGGGTTGGCTTGTAGTCGTCGCCCATAACCTCGTCCGTGCCCGCATCGCTTGCGCCCGCCTCGCGGTAACGCGAGCCAATCACCAAGTCGGCTCGGTCGGCGCGCACCTCCGCCAGCAACCGCTCCACCTCAGCCGGTGGGTGCTGGCCGTCCGCGTCGAGGTGGGCGCAGAAGTCGTATCCCTCGCGCAGTGCGTAGAGGTAGCCGGTCTGCAGTGCCGCCCCGAGGCCCTGGTTGAAGGGCAGCGAGGCGACGGTCGCGCCTGCCTCCGCGGCGCACGCGGCGGTCTCGTCGGTGGAGCCGTCGTCAACGACCAGGACGTCGGCCTCGGGCAGGCGCTCGCGCACGTCGGCGATCACCGCCGCGACCGAGTCAGCCTCGTTCCAAGCCGGAATGAAGACCAGCGTCCTCATGTGGCGATTCTCCCACGCGGAGCCGCCGTCGCCGCTCCGAGCGGAGCGATGCCGGATTTGTGTTAGTAAGTCTTCGTGAGAAGAATTGGGATCAGGCTCTGGCTGGTCGGTGCCTTCGCCGCGGTGACCCTCCTTACCGCCGGCGTCGTCTACCTCTTCGGCGACCGGCCGCGAGCGGTGCTCGGCGCGATCGCCCTCGGCGTACTCGCCGGCTTCCTGATCGCCGTCGGCATCTCCCACCGGGTGCGACGCCTCTCCAGCGCCGCCGGCGAGCTTGCGGCTGGGTCCTTCGACACCCATCTCGACGTCGGCGGCCGCGATGAGATCGGCGATCTCGCCCGCGCGCTCGAATCGATGCGCACCTCGCTCAAAGAGAGCTTCGGCGTCCTCACCGCCGACCGCAACAAGCTCAAAGCGATCTTCGACGGCCTCACCGACGCGGTGATCGTGGTCGACGAGAAAGGCGCTGTTCGTTTCTCCAACAGTGCTGCGGCAACGCTGCTGGCTCCGCTCGGCCAGCCGCCCTCGTCTATGCGCTCGTCGCTCCGGCGTGCAATCGACGTCGGCTTCGCCGCCCACCCGGCGCTGCGGATCGGCGATCGCGCCTACGCGATGAGCGCCCGGGCACTGCCCAAAGAGCGCGCCGTCCTCGTCGTCGCCCGCGACCGCACCGACGAGATGCGCCGCGAGCTGGCCGAAGCGGACTTCATCTCCAACGCCGCACACGAGCTGCGCAACCCGCTGGCCGGCATCTCCAGTGCGATCGAGGTCCTGCAGGAGGGCGCCAAGGACGACCCCAACGCGCTCGAGCACTTCCTCGGTCGGCTTGCCGAGGACGCCGAACGGATGAACCGACTGACCCGCTCGCTGCTCACCCTGGCCCGGGTCGAGTCGATCGGCGCGGGCGAGAACGAGGAGGTCGACGTGGCCGCCGCGATCCGCGACACGGTCGAGGCTGTCGCGACCCCCTCGCACATCGATTTGGCGACGGACGTCGAGCCCGACCTGGCCGCCAAAGGCGACCCGACCCTGCTGCGCCAGGTGATGGTTGGCTTGCTCACCAACGCCTTCAAGCACACGCCACTGCCCGGGCGCGTTACCGTTCGCGGCCGTCGCGACGGCGAGAAAGAGGTGGTGCTGGAAGTGATCGACACGGGCCCGGGGATTCCCGAGGCGGAGATAGAGCGGGTATTCGAGCGGTTCTACCGCCGCGATGAGTCGCGTAAACAGGAAGGCTTCGGCCTTGGTTTGGCGATCGCCCGCCGCATGGTCAGTGTCATGGGCGGCGAGATCGGCGCCCAATCGGTCGAGGGAGAGGGCAGCACTTTTTGGGTCCGCCTGCCGATTGCGCAACCCAGCCCGACGCCGATCGCATGAGCAGCGGACGCATCCTTATAGCCGACGACGAGCCCTCGGTGCGCGACTCGGTCGGCTACGCGCTTGCCCAGGAGGGCTTTGAGGTGACCCCAGTTGCCGATGGCGATGAGGCAGCAGAGCGGGTTGGCGATGGCATTCCCTATGACCTCTTGATCCTCGACATCATGATGCCGGGGCCGAGTGGCCTCGACATCTGTCGCGACGTGCGCTCGCGCAGCGCCGTGCCGATCATCTTGCTGACTGCCAAAGACGCCGAGGTTGACAAGGTTGTCGGGCTTGAGGTTGGAGCCGACGACTACGTCACCAAGCCCTTCTCGGTGCGCGAGCTGCTCGGTCGCGTCCGCGCCCAACTGCGGCGCCGCGAGCTCGACCGGGCGCCGCTCTCCCAGGCGGTCAAAGTTGAGGCCGGCCCGGTCGCGATCGACCTTGTCCGCCATGTCGCCACGGTCCGCGGCGAGCCGGTCAACCTGACCCGCTCGGAGTTTCAGTTACTACGCCTCCTCGTCGGCCGCGCCGGCGAGGTCTTCCCCCGTCGCCAGATCATGGAGGAGCTCTGGCAGACCGAGTTCGACGGCGATGAGCGGGCTTGCGACGTTCACATCTCCAACCTGCGCCAGAAGGTCGAGCGCGACCCTCAAAATCCAGAGCTAGTAGTCACCGTACGCGGTGTCGGCTACAAGTTCGACGGCAACGGCGCCTGAATAGGCTCTAGGTATGGATCGGAGCCCGAATCCAGGCGAGGCCGCCGCGATCGCTGCCGCAATTGGGCGGTTTCAGGCCGAGACGGCTCCGTTGGAGATCGAGGCTGGAGAGGCGGTCAGCCCGTGGCAGCGGGCAGCGCTGGTCGAGGGGGTCGGTGCGAAGGGCACCGTTCAGAAGCATCTAGAAGGAGGATCACAATGGCAGTCGTGAAGATCATCGAGCTGGTCGGTAGCTCGAAGACGTCAACCGACGACGCGGCGAAACAGGCGCTCGCCCAGGCGCAGGGCACGTTGCGAAACGTGCGCGCGGTCGACATCGTCTCGACCGGGATCCGGGGTGAGAACCTGGATGAGTATCGAGCCCATGTGCGGGTTGCGTTCCTAGTCGAGGGAACGGACATCGACTGATGGCGGATGAGGCAAACGCAGAGGCGACCCGTGAGATCTCGCGCGACGAGGCGCAGAAGCTGATCGAGGACGGCGCGCAACTGATCGACGTGCGCGTCGATCACGAGTGGGAGGCTGGCCGAATCGCCGGCGCTACCCACTTGCCCCTGGCCGAGCTGGCTGAGCGGACCGCTGAGATCGACCCCGAACGACCAGTCGTCCTCTACTGCCGCGGCGGCACCCGCTCGACGATGGCCGCCGATGCCCTAACTGCCGCTGGCTTTGACGCTGCCAAGCTCAGCGAGGGGATCGTTGGCTGGTCGGAGGCCGACCTTCCGCTCGAGCCCGACGACGGCTACGTCGCCGAGTCCGGCGAGGCCGCATCGATCCTCCAGGCACGGAAAAAGGCCGCTCAGGGCTGAACCGGCTCAAACTCGCTACAAAAGATTTTCATTCTGCGCACCACCTCTGACGCCGAAGCTTTTACGGTGCAATCATGGAGACGATGAGAGAGAGTTGGACCGACGCGCGGCTGGATGACTTCAGGGCGGAAACCGCCCGGCGGTTTGATTCGCTCGAACGCCGAGTGGACAGTGGCTTCGATCGAGTGGACGCGCGCTTCGACGCGTTGCAGCGCACGTTGCTACAGGTTGGGGGCGGCCTGATCGCGACCCTTATCGCGGGGTTCTTCGGCGTGATAATCACCCAGCTCTGACTTAAATACCCTAATCCCTGTCAGGTTTTGCTATTTTCCTCTTCATGGAGGTAGTGGTAGACCAGGACAAGCAGCAGCGCGGCAAGGGCCGTACCGGCACGCTGGAGAATCCGGAGACCTACGAGAACGTCCCCGGGCACGTGATCCCGATCATCGAGCGCGAGTTCGATGACTTCGACAACGAAGCGGAGCAGTTTCTCTCCGGCGCGCTCGCCGAAGAGCAGTTCATCGGCTTCCGCCTCAAACAGGGCGTCTACGGCCAGCGCCAGCCCGACGTGCAGATGGTTCGCGTCAAGCTTCCCTTCGGCGGCGTCACCCCGGAGCAGATGGATGCCTTCGCCACGGTCGTCGAGAAGTGGGCCCCCCTGAACAAGGGTCACATCACGACCCGCCAGAACATCCAGATCCACCACGTGCCGCTGCGCGACATGGAGTCGCTGATCCGCGAGATCTCCGCCGTCGGCCTCTCCTCGCGCGAGGGCTGCGGCAACACGATGCGCAACGTCACCGGCGATCCTTGGGCCGGCATCGCCGCCGATGAGGTCTTCGACCCAACGCCCTACGCCGGCGCCTACGTCCGCTACTTCGTTCGCCACCCGACGACGCAGCTGATGCCGCGCAAGATCAAGACTTCCTTCACCGGCTCCGACGAGGACCGCGCGATTAGCGGCATCCACGACATCGCTTTCCTCGCCCGCGAGCGGGACGGAGTAAAAGGCTTTGAGATCCGCGTCGGCGGCGGCACCTCGATCATGGCCCGCGTCGCGCCGACCCTCTACGAGTTCGTCGCGGCCGACGACGGCGAGTACATCAAGGTCGCCGAGGCGGCGCTGCGGATCTTCGACCGCCAGGAGTGGCTGCGCGTCAACCGCGCCCGCGCCCGGATCAAGGTCCTGGTCGACAAGATCGGGATCGAGGCTTTCCGCGAGCAGGTCGACGCCGAGCTCGAGGGTGACTGGGTCGACGAGCGTGATTTCGACGTCGAGCGCCTGCGCTTCGACGACGAGGAGGAGGAGAATGCGCCCGAGGCCCCCGAGGCCCCGGTTTCTCCCAACGGCGACCGTTCCCAGTTCGATCGCTTCCTTCAGGGCAACGTACAGCCGCAGCGCCAGGAGGGCTTCGCCTCGGTCGAGGTCAAGATCGAGCGCGGCGACCTGACGCCGGAGCAGTTCCGTGGCCTTGGCGCGATCATGCGCGAGTTCACCGGCGGCTACGCGCGCAGCACCGTGCAGCAGAACCTGGTCCTGCGCTGGGTCCGCGACGAGGCGCTGTATGAGGTCTGGCAGCGGCTTGGAGCGCTCGGCCTCGCCGAGCCCGGCGCGCGCGAGATAACCGACGTGGTCAGCTGCCCCGGCACCGACAGCTGCAAACTCGGCATCACCAGCTCGATGGGTCTCAACCGGGCGATCAAGCAGCGGGTCGAGGAGATGGAGATCGACGATGCGCTGACCCGCAAGATCCACATCAAGATGAGCGGCTGCCCAAACGGCTGCAGCCAGCACCACATCGCAAACATCGGCTTCTACGGCGCTTCGCTGAAAGTCGGCGGACGCCAGGTGCCCGCTTACATCCCGCACATCGCCGGCAACTACGAGGGCGGCGAGGTGATCTTCGGCACGCGGCTTAAATCACGGCTGCCGGCCAAGCGTGTTCCCGAGGCGGTCGAGCGCTGGATCAAGCTGTATGAGGCCGAGCGGTCCGAGGGCGAGGAGTTCAACGCCTTCGCCGAGCGGGTCGGCGCAGGCCGCTTCGAAGAAGAGGTCAAGGAGCTGACCATGCCGGCCGAGTTCAGCCTCGAGACGATGCAACAGTTCATCGACTGGAACCGCTCCAGCCCCTACAAAGTAGAGCGGGGCGAGGGCGAGTGCGCGATATGACCCCGGTCGCTGCCACAACGCCGGAGATCGACGCCGAGTCGATCGCTGTAGAGCTTGAGGCGAAGACCGCATCCGAGGCGATCGAGTGGATGTTCGAGACCTTTGGCCAGAGCCACTACATCGCCTGCTCGTTTCAGAAAACGAGCGCGGTGACTGCGCACCTGGCCAGTCAGATCAACTCCGACGCGCGCTTCTTCTACCTCGACACCGACGTCCTCTTTCCGGAGACGTACGAGACCCGCGACAAGCTCGCCGAGCACCTCGGGGTCGAGTTCGACCGTTTCCACAACCTGACTCTGGAGGAGCAGGCGGCCGAGTACGGCGACGAGCTCTGGAAGAGCGACCCGGACGCCTGCTGCGGCCTGCGTAAGGTCGAGCCGATGCGTCGCGCCCTTTCTTCCGTAGACTGCTGGCTCGCCGGCGTCCGCCGCGAGGACTCCAAGAGTCGCGCCAAGACCCCCAAGTTCGCTTGGGATAAGCGATTCGAGCTATGGAAGCTGAACCCGATCGCGGACTGGACCGAGCGTGATGTTTGGAACTACATCCGTGAGCACCACCTCCCGTACAACCCGCTGCACGATCAGGGCTACCCCTCGATCGGCTGCACCCATTGCACCAAGCCGGTCGGGCCTGGAGGCTCGCCGCGCGCTGGGCGCTGGGCGGGGCTCGAAAAGACCGAGTGCGGGATCAACTAGGCGCGTCCGGCAACGCCTTCTATACATCTTCCCCTAACCGATTGGTGAGACCCCCGCATGAGCGAGACGATGACTGAGCTTTCCCTGACCCTTTCCGAGCGCCACACGGCCGATTTCGAGATGATCGGCAACGGCGGCTTCGCGCCGCTGACCGGCTTCCAGGGCTCTGCCGACTGGGAGCGCGTCTGTGCCGAGATGCGCACCGTGGACGGCGACTACTGGCCGATCCCGATCACCCTCGCGACCGAGCTCGCCTGCGAGGTCGGCGACACGGTCTCTCTACTAAGCGACGAAGGCAAGCCGCTGGGTCGGATCAGGGTCGAGGAGATCTGGGATCGCGACGCCAAGAGCGAGGCCGAGCGCGTCTACGGCACCACCGACGAGGGCCATCCTGGGGTCGCCGCGATCTACGAGGAGGGCAACCGCTGCATCGCCGGCCCGATCGAGGTCGATGCGCTTCCCGATCACGAGGAGGCCTTCATGCGGCGCTATAAGACGCCGGAGGAGACCAAGCAAGAGTTCGCCGACCGCGGTTGGAAGCGGATCGTCGCCTTTCAGACCCGCAACCCGATCCACCGCGCCCACGAGTACCTGACCAAGGCGGCGCTGGAGACCTGCGACGGACTCTTCATCCAGCCGCTGATTGGCAAGACCAAGGCCGGCGACATTCCCGCCGACGTGCGCATGCGCTGCTACGAGGTGCTGATGGAGAAGTACTACCCGCAGGACCGCGTGATGCTCGGCGTCAAGCCAGCGAAGATGCACTACGCCGGCCCGCGCGAGGCCGTCCTGCACGCGATCGTCCGTCGCAACTACGGCGCGACCCACTTCATCGTCGGTCGCGATCACGCCGGTGCCGGCGACTACTACGGCACCTACGACGCGCAGAAGATCTTCGAGACGATTGACATCGACGAGCTCGGGATCGAGCCGCTGATGTTCGAGCACACCTTCTGGTGTAACGAGTGTGAGGGGCTCGCCTCGAACAAGACCTGCCCCCATGACAAAGAGGCGCGCCTCTTCCTTTCCGGGACGAGGGTCCGCGAGATGCTCGGCAACGGCGAAAGGCCGCCGCACGAGTTCTCGCGTGACGAGGTCGCCGACATCCTTATCGACGCTTACAAGGAGGACTGACGTAGCGATGGCTGACGAGCAAGGCTTCACTCTCTGGTTCACCGGGCTCTCTGGTGCAGGCAAGACGACGATCTCCCGACTGCTGGAGGGCCACCTGCGCGAGCGCGGCTCCAAGCTGGAGATCCTCGACGGCGACGTCGTCCGCGAAAACCTCTCCAAAGGCCTCGGCTTCTCCAAGGAGGATCGCGACACCAATATCCGCCGAATCGCCTTCGTCGCCGACCTGCTCAGCCGCAACGGCGTGCCGGTGATTACTGCGGCGATCTCCCCCTACGCGGAGATCCGCGACGAGGCGCATGAGCTGATGGGCGAGCGCTTCATCGAGGTCTACGTCAAGGCTTCGGTCGACACCTGCGCCGAGCGTGACGTCAAGGGGCTCTACGCGAAAGCGTTCTCCGGCGAGATCAAGGAATTTACCGGCGTCTCCGATCCGTACGAAATTCCCGAGAATCCTGCCTGGGTCTGCGACACCGAAAACGAGACGCCTGAGGAGTCGGCGGAGAAGTTGCTGGCCTACCTCGAGTCGCGCGATCTGATTCCGGCGGCTGCCGTTACTGCTTAGGGACGTAAAGCATGTAGGCCAGGAGGGGCCCCCCGGCCCCCCTTGACGGACGCACTCGATTCCCTAATCTGCGGGGCGTGAGGTGGGGAATCAGATTCGTGTTGCTCGCTAGCTTCCTAGGGCTGGTTTTGCCCGGGAGTGCGGCAGCGTTTGGGCAGCTGTCTAGCTTTGGTGCGCTTGGCGGTGGGCCTGGGCAGCTGAGTGCGCCTAAGCAGGCTGCGTTCGATCTGGTCGGTGACCTCTTCGTTGCCGACAGTGGCAATGATCGGATCTCGGTCTTTGGCGGGGACGGGAGCTTTCTGCGGACGATCACCGGGGACATGGACGAACCGCAGGACGTCGCCTTCGGCGGTGGCCTTGCTTTCGTTGCCGACAAAGGCAATGACCGGGTCGACGTGTTCGGCTCAAGCGGTGAATTCGTGCGCAAAATCGGCGAGGGAGAATTGGTTGATCCGACCGGCGTCGCCGTCGACGGCTCGACCGTCTACGTCGCTGACAGCGGCGAAAACCGCGTTGCCCGCTTCGGTGTCACCGGGGCTCCGCTTGGCCAAATCGAACTGGCTTCGCCATTTTCTCCGCGAGACGTGATCATCGGCGGGGATGGCAACCTCTACGTCGCCGACTTCGGCAACGAACGCGTCGACGTC
Organism: uncultured Solirubrobacterales bacterium; assembly: GCA_963703175.1. Lineage (GTDB taxonomy): Bacteria > Actinomycetota > Thermoleophilia > Solirubrobacterales > 70-9 > VRUE01. The sequence continues at coordinate 1,117,621 of OY969794.1, read as the reverse complement.
TTCACCAAAGGCGGCGGCTTCCTTCGCTCCTTCGGTGCAAGCGGATCGGGGGCGCTGAGCGGTCCCGTGGCGCTCGTCCTGGACGGTTCGGCTGGGATCTATGTCGCCGACCAGGTCGACGAACGGCTCGAGCACTTCAGCGAAGCCGGCGGCTTCCTCGGCGGATTTGCCGCCGAACCGAACGTCGCCGGCGTCGCGGCCGCGTGCGGCGGCAACGTCTTCGCCGTCGAGGAAAGCGCCTCGCTCGCCCGGGTCGTGCGCTTCGGCGAACCCGGCACCCCTCCACCGCCCTGCCTGGAGGAGCCGCAGCCCGAACCGATCTTCGACCCGGTCGTGAAACCGCCGTCAAACAAGTTCCATTTCGCCGGCCTGGTCAAAAATCGCAGCAACGGCTTCGCGATGCTCTACGTGCGCGTGCCTGGGCCGGGCAAGCTGAAATTGAGCGGCAGGGGCTTTCGTCGGTTGGTGCGCACGGCGCGCGCAGCTACGACGGTCAGCTTGCCGATCAAGCCCAAGGTGCGGCTGCGGCATTTCCTCAAGCAGCATGGCAAGGGCCGGATCCGCGTCGCGGTTACCTTCACGCCGACCGGGGGCGAACCGCGGACGCTCGAAAAGGTGGTCGTGCTCAGACGCCACCGCGGCTGAGCGCTCTCAGCGCCTACAGGCGGGGGACCTGGGGCTCGGCGAGGCCGTAGGTGTCGTAGGCGCCGAACTTGGCAAATGTCTTGTGCGTGGGCCCGTGGTAATCGGAGGAGGCCGTCGGGACCAAGTTGAGCTCCTCGCAGAGCGCCAGCAGGTGTTCGGTCTGCTCCTTGCTGTGGGTCGGGTAGAAGGTCTCGACGCCGTCGACGCTGAGTGCTCGGATCAGCTCCTCGACCTCGGCGGGGTTGGAGATGTCCCAGTAGGGATGTGCGACGACTGCGACGCCGCCGGCCCCCTTGATCGTCTCGACAGCCTGCTCGGCGGTCGGCCAGCGGCGTGGCACGAAGGCCTTGGCGCCGGGAACCAGGTACTCCTCGAAGAAGGGGCCGAGGTCGCCGGTCGCTCCCGCTGCCCGGGCAATGTGCGGCCGCCCGATCGAGAGCGCGTCGCCGGCCTCCCGTACCGCATCCTCTAGATGCAGGTCGAACCCCTCGTCCCTCAATTTCCCGACGATCTCTCCGGCCCGAGTGACCCGCTCGTGTTGGGCCCGCTCGCAAGCGGGCGCGATCTTCCCCAGGTCGATCCAGTACCCGCACACATGCAGGTCTTCTGCGTACTCATGGACGCAGGACATCTCGATAGCGGGCACCAACTCGATTCCCAGCCTCTCGGCGGCTTCCGCCGCCTCAGGTACGCCGGCAATCGCATCGTGGTCCGACAGCGCCAACGTAGTAACCCCGGCTTTTGCAGCTTCTTCGACGACGCCCGCGGGCGCCAGCTGTCCGTCGGAAACGGTCGAGTGACTCTGCAGCTCGATCAGCACGGCGGCAGACCCTAATGGCCCTGGCCAGCGAACGCCCCGGCCAACTCATCCGCGATCGCCTGGGCCTCCTTGGGCGCGGCGATCGACAAGGTCAGCTCGTCGTCTTCTTCACTCAACGAGAGATCCAGCAACGAGCAGCACTCGGCCTCGGCAGCGATGATGTGCTTCAGCTGCCGCCGAGCTGTTGCGCTGGCTCGGAAACGCAAGATGTGGTTGCCGCCCTCGGTGTCACGGGAGATCAAGCTACCTGCGCCGACTTCGGCTATCGCCGCAAGCCGCTGCCTCAGGTCGCCCACGCTGAGGGAACAGGCCACTGGAGTGGTATCTGCCATCGTTTGTTCCTCCGGTTTTCAGGTTTGTCGCAAGTGTCGGCCCTGAACCTGGGTTTAGGTCAAATCGAAAATGGAAGAAGCGAAGCTCAGCATCGGCGAAGTCGCCGGCGAGGCCGGGGTCAGCGTCTCGGCCATCCGCTACTACGAGCGTCGAGGACTCCTTCCCGAGCCGCAGCGTGTCGGCGGTCAGCGCCGCTACCCGGACTCCACGGTTCGGCGACTTAGGGTCATCGCGGTTGCCAAGGAGGCCGGGTTCTCCCTGGATGAGATCGGCGTCTTGCTGACCTCCACCGACCGGGGCGCTCCGGCCGGCAAGCAGCTTCGGACTCTCGCGGCCGGAAAGCTGGCGGAAATCGATGCTCTGATCGAGCGCGCCACGGCCATGCGCGGCTGGCTCGCGGCTGCTGACGAATGTAGTTGCGAGACGCTCGATATCTGTGCGCTGTTCTGTTAGCGCGGCAGTCTCCGGCCCAGACCCCTTTCGTTCGTCGCGCTGAATAGACTGCCGCCCCCGATGTTCGAGAAGGTGCTCATAGCCAACCGCGGCGAGATCGCCATTCGCGTCGCCCGCACGCTGAAGGAGATGGACATCGGCTCCGTCGCCGTTTATTCGGAGATCGACCGCGACGCGCCGCACGTGCGCGAGGCCGACGAGGCCTTCCTGATCGGCCCGGCGGTCCCGGCCGAGAGCTACCTGAACATCGCCAAGATCATCGAGACCGCCAAGCAGGCCGGCGCCGAGGCGATCCATCCCGGCTACGGCTTCCTCGCCGAGAACGCCGACTTCGCTAAGGCCTGCGCCGAGGAGGACATCGTCTTCATCGGCCCACCGCCCGAGGCGATCGAAGCGATGGGCTCGAAGACGCGGGCACGCGAGATCATGGCCGAGGCCGGGGTGCCGATCGTCCCCGGCGCGACCGAGCCGGCGGCGGACGTCGATGCCGCCAGGAAGCAGGCCGACGAAGCCGGCTACCCGGTCGCCTGCAAGGCCGCGGGCGGCGGCGGCGGCAAGGGCTTCCGCGTCGCGCTGACCCCGGACGATCTCGAGGAGGCCTTCGAGGGTGCCGGCCGCGAAGGCGAGAAGTTCTTCTCCGACGACCGCGTCTACGTCGAGCGCTACCTCGAGGACCCGCGTCACGTCGAGGTCCAGGTCCTGGCCGACTCGCACGGCAACGCGATCCACCTCGGTGAGCGCGACTGCTCGATCCAGCGCCGTCACCAAAAGGTGATCGAGGAGGCGCCCGGTCCGCGGGTCGATGCCGAGATGCGCGAGCGGATCGGCAAGATCGCCACCGACGCCGCCGCCGCGGTCGGCTATCGCGGCGCCGGCACGGTTGAGGGAATGCAGGTCGGCGATGAGTACTTCTTCCTCGAGATGAACACGCGTGTGCAGGTCGAGCACTGCGTGACCGAGATGGTCACCGGGGTCGACATCGTCCGCGAGCAGGTGCTCGTCGCGGCCGGAGAGGCGCTGACGATCGCCCAGGAGGACGTCGAACTGCGCGGCCACGCGATCGAGTGCCGAATTAACGCCGAGGCCGCGCACAAGAAATTTGCCCCGGCGCCTGGCTCGATCACGACCTATCGTGAGCCCGCCGGTCCCGGCGTCCGCGTCGACTCCGGCGTCGAAGCTGGCTCTGAGGTGACGCCGATGTATGACCCGATGGTCGCCAAGCTGATCGTCTGGGACGTCGACCGCGAGCACGCGACGCGCCGCATGCTGCGCGCGCTGGGCGAGTACGAGGTAGGCGGCCTGACCACGCTGATCCCCTTCCACAGCGCGATTCTCGCTACCGAGCAGTGGGCCAAGGGGGAGACCTGTCGCGACCTGATGGAGGACCGCGATTGGCTAAAGACGACCGCGCCAGCCGTGACTGAGGCGCCGGAGGTGCCAGAGGGCGCCGAGGTCATCGCCCGCGACTACAAGGTCGAGGTCGCCGGCAAGCTCTTCGACGTCAAAGTGATCGGTGAGGCCGCTGCGGGCGGCGGAGCGCCAGCCGCGGCAGGCGGCAAGAAGCCACCGAAGCGCGAGCGCAAGTCGGGAGGAGGCGCCAGCGCCTCCAGCGAGTCGCTGCCCTCGCCCCTGCAGGGCACCGTGCTCAAAGTCGCGGTCGAGCAGGGCGCCGAGGTGGCCGAGGGCGACCTGGTCTGCGTGATCGAGGCGATGAAGATGGAGAACGAGATAGCCGCCCACCGCGCCGGCAAAGTCACCGCCCTGAATGTTGCAGAAGGCGCAGCAGTCTCTTCCGGCGACGTACTAGCGGTCATCGAGTAGCAGCGCCGGCGTCTCCTCGCCTACGCCTATCACCGGCCTGCGGCCGGTGAAAACTTAAGCCGCTTCGCGGCAGGAATCACTCTGCGGAGCCGCTTCGCGAGGCTAGGGCGAGGAGACGCCGGCGCTGCTCCGCCGTGACAGGGCCCGCCCGCCTAGTGCTTGTGTTCCCGTTCCCGTTCGCGCCGTTCCTTTTCCCGTTCCCGTTCGTGTTCGAGAATTTCCTTCTGACGCTTGGCTCGCAGCCGCTCGAATTCGATCCGGGTCAGCGGTAGGGGCGGGGCCACTTCGCGGCATTCTTTGCCAATGCAGTTCTCGTAGCGTCGCAACTGGCGGTGGAGGAAGTTGCGGATCGGGTAGTAGTTGGGGTCTTTGACGATGTTGTTGAGCTCGTACGGATCTTTGTTGATGTTGTAGAGCTCCTTCTCCCCGTCCGGCCAGGCGATGTACTTGTAGGGACCAAGGCGGATTCCCTCGTAGTTGAGCGGCGGCGCCAGAAGCGAGGCGTGCGCGCTGGCGTTCGTGCTCGAAATGCCTGCCTCCGGCTCCTTCGGGTCGGTGCTCCCGTTGCCCCCCGGGACGCCGCCGTCACCTTCGCCGGCCGTGGAGATTGCCCCGTTCGCTTCCACGTCACTCGTCTGCACAAACGACTCGAAGAGGATTGGGCGGCGGCTGCGCAGTTCGGGGTCGCGTAGGAAGGGGACCATCGAGCGGCCGTCCATGCTCTTGTCCGCTTCGACCCCCGCCAGGTCGAGGATGGTCGGCGCGATGTCGATGTTCGCCGCCAGCTCGCCGGTCGACGTGTCGGGCTTGATCCCGGGTCCCCGGATCAGGAAGGGCAGGTGCGTCGCCGGCTCGTAGGAGAGGAACTTGCCGCCGATCAGGCGGTGCTCGCCGTAGAAGAAGCCGTTGTCGGAGGTAAAGAGGATGTAGGTGTTGCGCAGGCGGTGTAGCTGGCCGAGCGTGTCGACGACCTCTTTCACCCCGTCGTCGATCGAGCGCAGCGACTCCAGCGCCTTCTCGTAATAGACCTTGTAGGTGCGCATGTCGTTGGGCGACAGGTGTTCGGCTTCGCGGATGAAGGCCGGCTTGTCGCTGACGTTGCCCTCATCGAGTCCTTCGGAGCGGTTGTGTGGCAGCTTCGCGCCCTTGAACCAGTTGTAGTGGCGGGGGGCCGGCTCTGGGCCAGCCGGCTTGCGGAAGTCGCCGTGAGGAGCCGTGTAGTCGAGCTGGAGGTAGAAGGGCTGTTCGGCCGGGGTGGCGAGCATTTCTTCCCGCGCCATCCAGTTGAAGATGTCGGTGGCGTAGAGGCAGGGCCGCCCTTCTTCCGGCGCGAAGGGGCAGCCGGCGGGATCGCGCTGGGTGTATTCGCGCGGTTCCCAGGTGCCGGAGTCGCCGTAGGGTTCGCTGAGCTGGCCGTTGTTGTTAAGCGTGTAGCCGTAGAAGTAGTGGTGGGTGTCGGCGTTGAGCACGGTGTGCCAGGCATCCCAGCCGGGCGGCACGGTGGTTCCGTTGTCATACGGTTCGTCGCCATAGCCGTTGAGGAACTTGCCGATGTGGATCGTGTGGTATCCGGCGCCCTGTAGCCAGGTGGCCAGGTTGTGGCTGTCAGCGCCGCGGAAGGAGAAGCCGTAGTAGCCGCCGTTGGGCTGCACGTTGCCCTTGACGCCGGTGTTGTGCGCGTAGCGGCCGGTGAGCAGGCTAACCCGCGAAGGGCAGCAGAGCGGGTAGGAGACGTAGTAGCGGTTGAAGGTCATGCCGTGGCCGGCGATAAGGTCGAGCGTGTTCGGCATCGCCCGCGTCACCGCGGCACCGGGGAAGGCGGTGAACGTGGCGTAGAGCTCGTCGAGGGTTTGGTCGTCGGTCTGAATGACGACGAAGCTGGGCGGTTCGGGGTTTGGGTCAAGCGGCGGTTCTTCTTCGACGACGACGACGGCCCACGCGTGGGTGACGCTCAGGGTCAGGGCGCAGAGCAAGGCCAGCAGCGCCGCCGCGATTGGGAGGCGGCCGCGCAAGAACGCTCGGCTGTGGCTAACTCGATCCATCGAATATGTATCGCCCTAGGCGACCCGGGATCGCCTGCAAGGGTCGAAACCGCCGCTCCCGGGTGAAGTTGCGAACGGAACGCTAGAAGACGGCTAGGACGCGCCGAGCTTTTTGGCTGCGTCGCGGAAGTTCTTGACCGTCGCGGTGGGCGCTTTGCGGCCTTCGAGTTTCTCGCCATGGCGGTTGACCCAGATCACCGGGACCTTCATTTTCAGCAGTGGTGCGACGTCGGTCGTGTAATCGCAGCCGATGTGGAGCCAGCCTTTTTTGCCGCCGATCCGCCGTGCGCACTCTTTGAAGTGGACTGGGTCGGGCTTGTAGCTGCGCACCTGCTGGGCGGTTACGACCAGGTCCAGTTCGGTGCGCAGGTGACGGCGGGAGATGCCGAGCAGTTTGTCGTCGATGTTGGAGATGATCCCGATCTCGTAGCGTTTGCCGAGCCGGTCCATCGCCGCGTTTGCCTCGCGGAAGGGCAGCCAGTAGGCGACGCTGTCGGGCAGGAACTGGGCGCGCGAGGGCTCGATCTCCCAGCCGACCTCGCGGGCCACCTTGACGATCGTGCGGCGCAGAACCTCCGCATACAGTTCATAGGAGCCGGCCATGATTTCGGCCTGCACTTCCATGAAGCGGGCGAGAAAGGGCCCCTCTTCGAAGCTGAAGCCGTCTTTGGCGGCCTCTTTCTTACAGGCGTCGACGATCCCTTTCTCCCAATCGATCAGGGTTCCGTAACAGTCGGTGGTTACCCAGTTGATGGATTTGAGCGGGGGAAGGGGCATGCGAGCGCGGCATCTTATGTCACCGGACCGTGACGCCGCGTCGCGCTGGGCATCTCGGATAGGCTGCCCGCCGCGTCTGGCAGGGCGCTTACGACATGGACCTCCTCGAGTATCAGGGCAAGCAGCTTTTCGCCGCGCACGGCGTCGCCGTGCCGAGTGGCGAGGTCGTCTCCGCGGTGGCGGAGGTCGTCGTCGCCGCGGATCGGATCGGCTACCCCTGCGCGATCAAGGCCCAGGTCCTGATCGGTGGCCGTGGCAAGGCGGGCGGGATCAAGATCGCCGCCGACCGGGCCGAGGCTGAGCAGTACGCCGGCGCGATCCTCGGCATGGACATCGTCGGCCCCCACGGCGAGGGACCGTTCAGGGTCAACCAGGTCTGGATTGAGGGCGGCTCGAATATCGCCGCTGAGTACTACGCCTCGGTGATCCTCGATCGCGGTGAGAAGAAACTGCTGGCGATGGTCTCCGCTAAGGGCGGCATGGACATTGAGGCGGTAGCCGCGGAGGATCCGGGGGCGCTGGTCAAAGAGCACATCGATCCCACGCGTCCCTTCACGGCGGCGGAGGCGCGGCCGATCGTCGACGCTGCCGGCTTAGCCGACGACGTGCGAGACGAGGCGGCCGCGGTGTTGGCGAAGCTGGCCGAGACGGCGATGGCCGAGGACGCCTCGCTGATCGAGGTCAATCCGCTGATCGTCACCGCTGACCGCCAGGTCGTCGCCCTCGACGCCAAGGTGACGATCGACGGCAATGCCCTCTATCGCCACGAGGAGCTGGCCGAGTTCGACGCCGCGTCGATCGACGACCCGCAGGAGGCGATGGCGCACGAGAAAGGCCTCACCTACGTCAAGCTCGACGGCAACGTCGGCATCCTCGCCAACGGTGCCGGGCTCTGCATGTCGACCCTCGACGTCGTGGCGCAGGCGGGCGGGGCACCGGCCAACTTCCTCGACGCGGGCGGCGGCTCCAAAGCCGAGGCGATTGTCGACGCGCTCACCGTGATCACTTCCGACGAGAAGGTCACGGCGATCCTCTTCAACATCTTCGGCGGCATCACCCGCTGCGACGAGATCGCCAAGGGCATCGTCGAGGCTTCTTCGCAGCTCGACCTCGGTGTGCCTCTGGTCGTCCGCCTCGACGGCACCAACTCCGAGGAGGGGCTGGCGATCCTCGCCGAGGCCGGCCTGGCAAACCTGCACCAGGAGACGACGATGCTCGGCGCCGCGCAGAAGGTCGTCGAGCTGGCGGGGGGCAACGGCTGATGTCAATCATCATCGACAAGGAGACGAAGCTCGTCGTCTCTGGCCTGACCGGCCGCGAGGGCTCCTTCCATGGGCTTCGCAACCAGGCTTATGGAACGCACCTTGCCGCTGGCGTCACCCCGGGCAAGGGCGGCCAGAAGGTCGAGGGCGTGCCGGTCTTCGACTCGATCCGCGAGGCGGTCGAGCAGGAGGGCGCCAACACTTCGATGATCTTCGTCCCGGCGCGCTTTGCCGCACCGGCGATCGACGAGGCGATCGAGTCCGGGGTCGAGACGGTGATCGCTATCACCGAGGGGATTCCGGTGCTCGACATGCTCAAGACCTACTGGAAGGCAAAGGAGGCCGGGGTGCGGCTGATCGGGCCCAACTGCCCCGGCGTGCTCTCGCCCGGCAAGGCCAACGTCGGCATCATCCCCGCCCAGTTCTTCGACCCAGGCAAGATCGGCGTCGTCTCCAAGTCGGGCACGCTGACCTACCAGATCGGCAACGAGCTGAAACAGGCGGGCGAGGGCAACTCCTCGATTGTCGGCATCGGCGGCGACCCGATCATCGGCTCGGACTTCATCGACATCCTCAAGCTCTACGAGGCCGACCCCGAGACCGAGCTGATCGTGATGGTCGGCGAGATCGGCGGCGATGCCGAGGAGCGCGCGGCCGAGTTCATCGCCTCGGATATCTCAAAGCCAGTCGTCGCCTACATCGCCGGCTTCACTGCCCCTCCCGGCAAGCAGATGGGCCACGCCGGCGCGATCATCTCCGGCTCGTCGGGGACCGCGCAGGCGAAGAAGGAAGCGCTCGAGGCCAAGGGCGTGCGGGTGGGCGAAAGCCCGACCGAGACGGCGCGGATAGCCGTCGAAGTCCTGCGCGGCTGACCAAGCCGTTAGCCGGCGGGTCCTGTCACGGCGGCCCTCCCCCATGTGCTCGGACTCGCTTCGCGAGCCCTCCGCTATGGGGGACCCCCGCCGCCGCGCCACCCGCCGGAGGAGACTGGGTCAGCATCTGCCGTAGCTCTGAGGACACTCCGTCGGGGTCGGCTTCCAGGCGCCGGTGGGTGAAGCGAAGGACTCGATAGCCCGCTGCTTGCATCTTCGTGTCCCGGGCTCGGTCGCTCTCGAACGCGGCGCGGTGGCGGTGGAATTCCCAGCTGTCCATCTCGACGACGAGGTGGTGGGACGGCCAGTAGGCATCTACCTCGTGGTCGAGGATCGAGACGTCGGTGAGCGGGGCAGGGAGGTCGGCGAGGTGCTCGCGGTGGAACTCGGCGAAACGGTTCTCCAGCGGCGACCGGGCGAAGACGGGCTCGCGGGCGGCGTCGATCAGGCGGCGGAGGGCGACGAGGCCCTTGCGTTTTCCAGCTTGTGCGCAGATCTGCTGTAGTGCGGGGATCTGCAGGAGCTTCAGCCGGTCGGCCTCCTCGAACGCCCGGCGCAATCCATCCTCGTCCAGGACTTCCGCCAAGTCGAGGAGGGTGCGAGCCACGCTGGTGACGGGAATGCCGGCTTCAATTGAGCGTTCGTCGTTGGCCACCGGCGAATAGTGCAGGAGGATTCCGTCACGTCCGGTCCGCCCACGGCAGCTCGTCACCTCTACCGGCGACCGCCGGGGTCGCATCAATCCCCAGAGCGCAGCCGCGCTCCGATGGCTGAGCAACGCCTCGTCGCCGCAGGCGAGCACGGCGGCGAGCCAGGCCCCGCGTATGGTCAGGCGCCGGTGGCCGAGTGAGTAGACGCCGCGATGGACGGCGTGCAGCTGCCCCAGGCGGAGCCGAGCCTTGATCGCCCCGTTTCCGATGCCCAAAGCCGCCAGTTGCCGTCGCGCGACGACCCCATGCTGGCGCCGCCCCATCGCCGCCAGCTCTCGTTCTCGCAGCTCACGGTCGATGCGGACACGGCGATCCGGTTGCTTCTGAAGTTTGGATCCCATTGCAGCCCTAAGCTCATACGCAAACCAGTTCTCCCCCTGCGTGGACTGATGTTTGTGCGCTTCAGGGTGAGCTGAGGGCCTGTTGCGGTCGCTGTGTGAGGCCGCGGGCGATCGTCGCCATGCCCTTGAACGAGTTGTAGGGGCCGGTGCCGGCCTGAGCGCAGGTTGCGCAGATGTCCACGGTTTCGGCCGTGACTACGACGCGGCCGAAGCGAACCCGCAGCGCCCAAGCGCGGTGGCGGCGGTCGCGACAACGTCGATCGTAAGGTTCAAAGCCACGAAGTACGGCCGCGCCGGTGCGTATTCGGTCGGCCTTGTGGACGGCGGGGCATCGCAGTGAGCTCGGAAACGGTAGCCCTCTGGCTTGCAATTCTCTCCATCGCTTCGCCGACCAGACGTCAACAAAAAGGCCTTCGCTGTGTGGGCCGTTCGGATGCACGACATAGAAGAGGCCCGCACCGGCAGGATCGGTCGACGAACTGGCATCGACCAGCTTCATCGCCGGAAAGCCGCTGCCGGGGGTGAACGTGCGCCCCAGCCAGTAGACCGGCATCTTTAGCCCCGGGTCTTCAAGCGGCACCTCGATGTCGTCGGCTTCGGCCGGAGTGTACGGGGTGGGCGCTTCGATACGCGCTTGCTGGAGCCAGGCGAGTTCAGTCGCCTCGCTGTCGTTCGTCGCGGCGGGCCCGCCGCCGACGAAGATCGCGGCGACGACATTCCCAGAACGCCAGGTAAGGATCGAGCTGGAGCGTTCGTTTGCCGCAAAGAGGCTGCCGTGTTCCCAGTGATAGAGCCGGGTTGCGTCCCCGATTTTCGTTGGCACCGGTACCTCAGTTGGTAGTTCGTCGCCGAGCACGTGGCTGAGCAGTTCGCGAGAGACAGCCAGTCCCGCCGTCGCTCCTTCGACGCTGCCGGCATCGAGCGCCCCGGTTCCAACCGCCAGCGGAGCAGGTTGGCCCCCGTCAACGCGGAAGAGGCGGGTGTAGAGGGCCATGCAGCCAGTGGGCGCGTACCGGGCGAGAAATGCGGCGAGGCGCGGCTGTGCCTCCGCCGGCTCGATCGAGTCGCAGCCCAGCTGCACTGGGAATTCGACCAAACCGCCCGACCACCGATAGCCGAGCGGAAGGTCGTGTAGGCGCAGGAGCTCCTGCGCTGCATCGGTGGCATCGCCGCCTGAGGCGCTCGCCACTGCCGCGACATTTCCCTCGAGAGCCCGCCAAGAAGCAAGCGCGAGCGTGGCCATGAGAACGACGATCCCCGCAAGAGCAGTCCTGCGCAGCATCCTTCTTCCCCGCCTCATCGCGGCGAGTATAGGACGGTCCGAGGGCGCTCCCACCCCTCTACGATGCATCGCTTGAGTGGCGAGGGAATCATGGTGCGGATGTGCCGGCAGGACGATGTGGGGTCTGTGCTGGAGCTCTGGGCGCAGGCGCGGAGTTCGCATGCGAGTACGCCTGACAGGCCCGAGGATGTCGAGCGCCTGACTGCCGAGTCCCCGGCCGCTCTGCTCGTGGCCGAGCGGGACGGGGAGATCGTTGGGGCGCTGATTGCTGCCTGGGACGGGTGGCGGGGGAATATGTACCGGCTTGCTGTCGGCGAGGAGCATCGTCGCGAGGGCATTGGGATCGCGCTGACCCGCGCTGGCGAGGAATATCTGAACGGCTGTGGGGCTCGCCGCGTGACTGCTCTGGTCGCCTTCGAGGACGAGGCGGCGGGGGCGTTCTGGGACTCTGCCGGCTATCCGAAGGATCGGGAGATCGGGCGACGAGTCCGCAACCTGTAGGCGTTGCTAGGCTCGGAGGCGATGGCCCAGGACACGATTTCATTCGCTCGCGGAGCTCCTAGCGCGGACATCCTTCCGAAGGAGGCCGTGCGGGAGGCCGCCGCGATCGCCCTCTCCCAGGACTGGGAAAAGGCGCTCTCCTACGGCACCGGGATCGGGCACCCCGGACTCTGTCAGTGGGTCGCCGAGCGGCATGGCGGGCTGGATGCCGGACAGGTGATGATCGCCAACGGCTCGCTGGAGGCCGGCTGGATGCTCTTCGAGCACCTGCTCTCGCCGGGCGATCGGGTGGTTGTCGAGCAGCCGACCTACGACCGCACGCTTTTGATGCTGCAGCGGCTCGGGGTCGAGCTGGTGCCGGTGGCTCTGGAGGCGGACGGGCTCGACATGGGCGCCTTCGAAGCCGCCCTCCAGGACGGCCCGATCAAGCTCGCCCACATCATCCCCAACTTCCACAACCCGGCGGGCTGCACGCTCTCGACGGGCAAGCGCACGCGCCTAGTCGAGCTCGCGGCCGAGCACGGCTTCTGGATCTTCGAGGACGACCCCTATCGCGAGCTCCCCTTTGAAGGGGAGGCTCTGGAGTCGATGCTCGCGATCGACTCGGCTGACCGGGTAATCCACGCATCGTCCTTCTCGAAGACCGTCAGCCCCGGTGTCCGCGTCGGCTATCTGGCTGGCCCGGCGGCGGAGATCGCCCATCTGTCCAAGCGCGCCAACGAGACCTACATCTCACCCAACATGCTGGCCGAGTCGGTCGTGCTCGAGCTCTGCCGGTCGGGCGCGCTGGACGCCAACATCGATTTCGTCAAGGGTGCCCTGCGCGACCGCCGCGACGCGCTGGTCGAGTCGCTGGGCGAGCAGCTACCGGAGGCCGAGTTCGTCGTCCCGGAGGGCGGTTACTTCCTCTGGCTCGACCTTGCCGAGGGGACCAATACGCCCGCGCTGCTCGCCGAGGCCAAGGGCGCGGGCGTTGCCTTCGTCGCCGGGCCCGACTTCATGATCGATGGCGGCGAGAACAGCCTGCGCCTTTCCTTCGCCAGTGTGCCACCGGAGCGGATCCCGGAGGGCATTACTCGCATCGCCCGCGCCTTGGAGCGCGTCCGCGCGGCGTCGCCGGCTTAGGGCACGTCCCGGCAGGGGTTCCACTTAACTTTTTCCGAAGACGGCGGTTGACTGCCGCAAGCGCCGCCGCGGAAAAAGTACAAGACGTTCCACCCCTACCGGGACGTGCCCTGATCCAACGGCCGCCTTGGTCCGTAGTGGGAAAAGAACCCAACTGCGACCAGGAGGGCAGCATGGCTGTTGAGAAGGAAGCGAACGCGCTTAGTCGCATGGCGAAGGACCCGGTCTCGCGGCGCAAGTTCATCGCCCTGGGCGGTGGGTCTGCCGCCGCCGCGTTCCTCGTCGCCTGTGGCAGCGATAGCGGCTCCACGACCACGACCGCAACCACCAGCGGCAGCACCGAACCGGTGATCGAAGAAAAATTCGGCAAGGGCGACGTCGGCATCCTCAACTACGCGCTGACCCTGGAGTACCTGGAGACGGCGTTCTACGCCGATGTCGTTAAGAGCGGTCTCTTCAAGGGCTCCGATCTGGCGACGATCAAGAAATTCGGCGAAGAGGAGGCGCAGCACGTCGACGCGCTGACCGCAGCAGTGAAGACCGCCGGAGCCAAGCCAGCGGCGAAGCCGAAGACCGAATTCCCGCTGAAGAACGCCAAGTCGGTGCTCGAACTGGCGGGCACGGTCGAGAACCTGGGCGCCGCGGCCTACCTCGGTCAGGCGGCGAACATCAAGAGCCCCGCGGTACTGGCCGAGGCGCTTTCGATTCACAGCGTCGAGGGCCGTCACGCGGCGGCGCTCAACACGCTGCTGGGCAGCTCGATCACCCCGGATGGTGCCTTCGCTGTACCTGCCGACGCGGAAACCGTCCTGAAATCCGTCGAACCGTTCATCGTCGGCTGAGCCGGCGAGCGGACGCGAAAGGAGACTGCGATGCGAAGCGATGAACTAGCACAGCCCGAGCTCGCCGATGTCCATGTCGACGTCGACAGCAAAGATTTCTCACGTGGCGAGGTGATTCTCAAGGGGGCGCTTGCTGCTGGCGCCGTCTACGGCTCTGCCTCGGTGGCCCCGTTCGTCAGCCGTGCGCTGGCGATGTCCGAAAGTGGTGACGTTGGCATCCTCAACTTCGCCCTCACCCTCGAGTACCTGGAGTCGACCTTCTACAAGGAAGCGAAGCGCCGGGCTGGGGCGAGCGGTGAACTGAAGAGCCTTATCGACCTGGTCGGCAAGGACGAGGACGAGCACGTCAAGTTGCTGACCGCGACGATTAAGGAACTGGGCGGCAAGCCCGTCGCCGAGCCGAAATTCGATTTCCCCTACAACAACACGAAGGAATTCCTCAAGCTGGCACAGACCTTTGAGGACACCGGGGTCAGCGCCTACAACGGCGCCGCGCCGCAGATCAAGTCCAAGGAAGTGCTCGGCGCGGCCGGCTCGATCGTCCAGGTCGAGGCGCGCCACGCGGCGGCGATCCGCTTGCAGAACTCCGAAGAACCGTCGCCAGAAGCGTTTGATCCCTCGCTGCCCAAGGCGCAGGTATTGAAGGCCGTGGAACCCTTCATCCAGTAGAGATGCGCGACGACTGACGATTGGCGAGCCGTTCGAGATGAAGAAGAGGAGACAAGTAACCGAGCGGCTCGCCGATGAGGATTTGATGCCGCTGATTGGCGAAAAGGACGCCGGCGCCTTCGAGGTCTTCTACGACCGTCACGGCGGCGCCGCGTACTCGCTGGCCTACAGGATTGTCGGCGAGAAGGCGGCAGCCGAAGACGTTACGCAGGAGGCTTTCGTCTCGATCTGGCGCAGCGGCGCCCGCTTCGACCGGGCGCGGGGCAGCGTCCGCTCTTGGACGCTGGGGATCGTCCGCAATCGGGCGATCGACCTACTGAGGACGCGCTCGAGCCGTGCGCCAAAGCTCGGTTTCGACGACGAGATCGTGCTCGAGCAGCGGCCCTCGGGCGAGTTCACCGACGAGGAGGCGTTACGGCGCGAGACGGCAAAAGAGGTCCGTGGGGCTCTTGGCGAGCTGCCCGGCGAGCAGTCGAAGGTGATCGAGCTCGCTTACTTTGGTGGCTTCAGTCAGTCAGAGATCGCGGCGATGCTGAGCGTGCCCCTGGGAACCGTGAAGGGGCGGATGCGGCTCGGCTTGGAGAAGATTCGGGGACAACTCGCGGAGGGGCTGGCATGAACGAGAGAGAGCACGAACTGCGGCGCGATGAGCTCAGCGCCTACCTGCTGGGGGCCCTGGATCCCGGCGAGGCGGCCGGGCTTGAGCAGCATCTTGCGGGCTGCGAGGAATGCCGTGCCGAGCTTGAGTGGCTACGCCCGGCAGCGCAGCTGCTGCCGGAGACTGTGCAGCGGGTCGAGCCGCCGGGAGAGCTGCGGACGCGGATCATGGGCGAGGTCAACGCCGGCGCCGTGTCGAAGCGCCCGGGGGTCCGCCTCGGCTGGAGGCGTATGCCCGTCCTGCGGCCGTTGGCCGGCGTTGCCGTGTTCGCCCTCCTCGTCGCCGCGGTCGCTGGCTATGCGATTAGCGACAACGGTGGCAGCGGAGGAGGGGATGCGACCACGGTGGCTTCCGGCCATGCCCCCGGGGTGACGGCGAAGCTCGTGCGCGAGGAAAATACCGGCACCCTGCGGCTCGCCAACGTCCACCAGTTGCCCCCCAGCAAAGTCCTGCAGGCATGGGTGCGGCGCGGCAAGCGAATCGAATCGGCGCAGACGCTCTTTGTCCCCAACCGCGATGGCACGGCGACCGCGGTGATCGACGACATGCACAACGTCAACGCGGTGATGGTCACGGCCGAGCCGTCTGGGGGCAGCGACTACCCGACCTCGGACCCGATCGTCAGCATGGCCGTGCCCCAGTAAATCGATTCTGACTAGGACAACGCCAGAATCGATTCAGCGGCCGTAGCGGTCCGAAGACAGCACGAGCTGCTCGGGGATTGCAGCCCGCGGTGGCGGCGCCGGGTCGGCGCGGACCGAAACGGTCTCGGCGACGCTGGGCGAGACCCGGTGCGGCCCGTCGGCGGAGGCAATTGTGATCCCCTCCTCGTCGGAGCTCTCAACAACTCCCTCCAGGCCCGGCTCGAGGCCGGCCGCTTTGAGGTAGTGCAGCAGCTCCTCGGCCTCGTTCTCGAAGCGCAGGACGTGGACCTTGGCGCCGACCTCGACGTCGGCCAGCAGCGAGCCGGTCTCGCGCACACCCTCGACGATTGGGTGGCCGTGGGGGCACGTCGTCGCGTCGCCGATCGCCGCCCGCATGCGCTCCTCCAGCACCGGCGACATCGCGTGCTCGATCCGCTCGGCCTCCTCGTGCACCTCATCCCAGGGGATGCCGAGGACGTCGGTAAGGAAGCGCTCGATCATGCGGTGGCGGCGGACGATGTGGCTGGCGTGCTCGCGTCCGGATTCGGTGAAGGCGAGCGATTTGTCGGCATTTCTCGCGACATAGCCGTCGTCGACGAGGCGGCCGACCATCTCGTGCACGGTCGGGGGCGAGAGCTGCATCGCGCGGGCGATGTTGGCGCCGGTCATCGGCAGCCCGGCCTCCTCCAGCCAGAACATGATCTCCAGGTACTCCTGCTCGGCTACGGTCGCGTTCTCCATCGGCTCGATACTAGCCAGAGCGCTCAGCGGCGCTCCATCAGGCTGGTAACGACCGCCTCGTAGAAGCCGTCGCCCATCGATCCCTCGGTGACGGTGACGTTGTCCCAGGTGGCGAGCGCGGCGCGCAGGCCGGGGTCACGCTCGGGGCCGTTGGCGACGACGAAGAAGCGGCCGACCGCGGCGGCGACCTCGAGGTCCTCGACCGAGTCGCCAACGGCGATGCACTCGGCCGGGTCGAAGCCACGGGCACGGGCGTGGGCGGCGACAGCGCCCGCCTTGCTGACCAGCTTGGGCACCAGGTGGTAGGCGTGGGTGGGACCCTCGATCGCGGGCATCTCGCGGCCGATCGCGCCGTTGTCGAGCAGGCGCAGATTCTCGTGACCGCGGGCAGCGAGCAGCTCATTCGCCTCGTCGACATCGACCTTGCCGCGGAAGAGGTGGGAGAGGATGCGGCCGTGGTGCCAGGGCGAGTGGTACTCGAGCCGCCCTTCGAAGTGCTCGAAGAGCAGCTTCGGGATGCCCTGTCGCTCGATCTTCTCGTAGACGGTGCCGTCCTCGTCGGGGACGAGGTCGCCGGTCAGGAGCGTCGTCTCGCCGTCGATCGCGAAAGCGCAGCCGGCCTCGTAGATGTAGGAGGTCTGTCCCATCAGTCGGGCTGCCTCGTGGACCTGGGGCTCGCGGCGGCCGGACATGATCACAACCTCGACCCCGGCCCGGTGGCAGGCCTCCAGCCCCCGCGACTGGGCCAGCGAGAAGTCGCCCTCGGCATCGCGGAAGAGCGAGGCGCCCTGCCCGAGCAGGGTCCCGTCGAGGTCGGTGTAGACGCAACTCAGGGGCATGGGTGCGGTCGCTACGGTAGCCGGATGAACTGGTTAGGGACCATGCACCCGGCCCGCGGGTCCTGTCGCGGCGGCCCTCCCCCATGTGCTCGGACTCGCTTCGCGAGCCCTCCGCTATGGGGGACCCCCGCCGCCGCGCCACCCGCGGGAGGGGTCGCATGAGGTGGCGGCTGTCCCACCGAACGCTCCAGCTGGATCAGCCGATTGCCGCTGGCATCGTCAACGTGACGACCGACTCGATGTTCGAGGGAGCTCGTAGCGGGACGGCGAAGCAGGCGGTAGCCGATGGCATGCAGCTGGTCGAGGCCGGCTTCGACATGCTGGACGTGGGGGCTGTGGCGGCGCGCAGCGGGCCGCCGGTCGGTGCCGAGGAGGAGGCCGCGGCACTGGTCCCAGCGGTTGAAGGGCTGGCCGGCTCGGGGGTGCCCATCTCCGCCGACACCTTCTCGGTCGAGGTGGCGCGGCAGGCGCTGGCGGCGGGCGCA
Organism: uncultured Solirubrobacterales bacterium; assembly: GCA_963703175.1. Classification (GTDB taxonomy): domain Bacteria; phylum Actinomycetota; class Thermoleophilia; order Solirubrobacterales; family 70-9; genus VRUE01. The sequence goes on along the minus strand of OY969794.1, from coordinate 1,099,759 downwards.
GTTGCCGTCAACGACATCTCCGGCGGCTCGGAGGAGATGTTCGAGCTGGTTGCCGAGACGGGCTGTGGCTACGTGCTTATGCACATCGAGGGGCCACCGCGGGTCGACCGACCGGCGCGCGCCTACGACGACGTCGTCGAGCACCTGAAGTCGTGGCTGGGGGGGAGAGTCGAGCTGGCCTCGCGACTTGGAGTGGATATGGAGCAGATCGCGATCGACCCTGGGCTCGACTTCGACCTTACGATGGAGCAAGACCTCGAGATCCTGCGACGGCTCGGCGAGCTGCGCTCACTCGGCCTGCCGCTCTACGTCTCGCTCTCGCGCAAGGACTTCATCGGCGCGGTCCTCGCCGGAAGCTGGGAGGAGCGCCTGCCGGCCGGCGAGCGTGAGTGGGGGACGGTCGCGGCGGTGACGCTGGCGGTGCGCGAGGGGGCGGACATCTTGCGGATTCACGATCGGTCAACTCTCCAGGCGGTCAAGGTTGCTGGCGCAATCCGGAGCCCGGTCTGATGGCAAAGAGCCTGCTTGAGACTCCGTGGGCTATCGCGATCGACCCAGCCCGCCGCGACGGCCGCATTGTCGCCGAGAGCAGCGAGCCGGAGCGCAAGGCGAAGCCGGTGGCGATGCCGCGCTCGCTTGACCCGGGCTTGGTCGAAGCGCTGGGCCGGGCTGGAATCGAGCGGCTCTACTCGCACCAGCGCGAAGCGCTGAAAGCGGCCGCTGCCTCCAATCTGGTGATCACGAGCGGGACGGCATCGGGCAAGAGTCTCGCCTTCAACCTGCCGGTCCTTGACGGCATCGCGCGCGACTCCAAACGCCGGGCCCTCTACCTCTACCCGACCAAGGCGCTGGCGCAGGATCAGGCGCGCAAGCTGGCAGCGCTGCGGCCGCCCAATCTGCGTGAGGCGATCTACGACGGCGACACGCCGCGCGAGGAGCGCCCGGCGATCCGCCGCCGCAACAACCTCGTCCTCACCAACCCCGACATGCTGCACGTCGGCCTCTTGCCCAACCACAAGAGCTGGGGCGACTTCATCGCCAACCTCGGTTGGATTGTCGTCGACGAGGCCCACACTTACCGCGGCGTCTTCGGCTCGCACGTCGCCAACGTGCTGCGGCGGCTGCGGCGGGTGGCGCGGGCCTACGGCGCCGAGCCGCGTTTCCTGCTCGCCTCGGCGACGATCGCCAATCCGCTCGAGCTGGCCGAGCGGTTGGTCGGCGAGCCGTTCGAGCTGATCGACGACGACGGTGCGCCGCGCAGCGGGCGCGAGATCGCGATGTGGAACCCGCCGTTGATCGACAAGGCGAGCGGTACGCGGCGCTCCGCCCTCTCCGAGGCCGCGGACCTGCTGGCCGAGTTGGTCTCCCAGGACGTGCGGACGATCTGCTTCCTCAAAAGTCGCCGCGGGATCGAGCTGATCCAGCGCTTCACGGGCGAGGCGCTGCAGCGGCGCGGCAAGCCCGAGCTGGCCAAGCGGATCGCTCCCTACCGCGGCGGCTATACGCCCCAGCAGCGGCGCGATATCGAGGCGCGGCTGGCAGCTGGGGAGCTACTCGCTGTGGTCGCGACCGACGCGCTCGAGCTCGGCATCGACATCGGCGAGCTCGACGCGGCAATCTGCGTCACCTTCCCTGGCACCGTCGCCAGCCTGCGCCAGATGTGGGGGCGGGCGGGCCGCCAGCGGCGCGGGCTCGCCGTCTACGTCGCCGGCGCCGACGCGCTCGACCAGTTCTTCTGTCGCCATCCGGACGAGTTCATCGAGCGGCCGGTCGAGGCGGCGATTCTCGACCATGAGAGCGAGCAGATCGCCTCGCGGCACATGGTCGCCGCTGCCTACGAGATGCCGCTGAGCGGCGAGGACGACGAGGTCTTCGGCGCGGGCTGGCGCGAGCGGGCCGAGCGACTGACCTCGGCCGGCGAGCTGCGCCGCGCCGGTGGTCGGCTGCTGCCGGCCGGCAGCGAGTTCGTCGCGGCGAAGATCCCGTTGCGCTCGGCTTCAGCCAACTCGGTCGCGGTGATCGAGCGCGACTCGGGTGAGATGCTCGGCTTGGTCGAGACCGAGCGGGCCTTCACCACGATCCACCCCGGCGCCGTCTATCTTCACCTAGGGCGCTCCTACGAGGTCGAGCAGCTCGACATTGAGGGGCGGCGCGCGATCGTCTCCCGCTTCGACGGCGACTGGTACACGAGGCCGAAAAAGGAGACCGAGATCTATATCGAGCGGCTGCGGGAACAGCGCGCGACCTCGGGGGTCGAGCTGCACTTCGGCGAAGTCTCGGTGAGTGAGCAGGTGATCGCCTTCCAGCGGGTCTCGATCTCCGAGCAGGAGCCGATCGACATCGTCGCCCTGGAGCTGCCCGAGCAGCACTTCGTCACCCAGGCGCTCTGGTACGTCCTGCCGGACGACCTCGACGGCGTGCTGCCGCCTGACGTGTTGCTCGGCGCCCTGCACGCGACCGAGCACGGCCAGATCGCGGTGCTGCCCCTGATCGCGATGTGCGACCGCTGGGACATCGGCGGGCTCTCGACCAACGTCCACTTCCAGACCGGCCGCCCGACGATCTTCATCTACGACGGTCACCCCGGCGGCGTGGGAATCACGCTGCGCGGCTACGAGCAGTTCGAGCGCCTGCTTGGCGACGCCGAGCGGCTGATCGGCGAGTGCCCCTGCGAGTCCGGCTGTCCCTCCTGCGTGCAGAGTCCCAAGTGCGGCAACCTCAACGAACCGCTACACAAGGCGGGAGCCTTGGAGCTGATGCGGACGATGCAGGGCGCGCAGTGAAGGGAGGGGGTGGGGCTCGCCCTCACGAACAGCGGGGAGGTTCGGTTGAGCCCCACCCCCTCCCTTCTGAGCGCGGGCGTCAGATCGCCGTCATCGGCTCCGGCGGGTGCGGCAAAGAGAGCGTGGCGTGGACACTTGCCGAGGAGGTCGGCCGGCGCCTGGCGGAGGCGGGAGTGACTGTGGTCTGCGGCGGGCGCGGCGGGGTTATGGAAGCGGCAGCGCGCGGAGCGGCGGGAGCTGGCGGCACGGTGCTCGGCATCCTCCCTTGGGTCTCGATCGACGACGCGAACCCCTACTGCACGCAGGTGGTCGCGACCGGGATCGGCCACGCTCGGAACCTTGCCGTTGTCGCGTCCGGGGAAGCCGCGATCGCGATCAGCGGCGAATGGGGCACGCTTTCGGAGATCGCCCACGCCCGCAACCTGGGACGGACCGTCATTGCCCTGCGCAGCTGGAGCGTCTCGGGGTGGGAGCAGATGGAGGGCGGTCCCGGCATCGTCGCGGCCGAGACTCCGGAGGAGGCGGTCGCCGCCGCCCTCGCCGCGCTCTGACTCAGACGTGCCGTCGCTTAGGTATCCATAGCGGCCTCTAGCCGACGGCACGTCCCGGCCAGAGTTCACGTATCGCGAGGATCGCGAAGGCGTGGGACCAGGCGAGGGGCGTGGTGGAGGTCGGGAGGCCGGTGTTGGCGTCGATCCGCTCGGGGAGCAGGCCGAGCGGCGTTGCGGCGCGGCGCAGGTCTGCCATGAGCCGGAGAGCCGCCTGACGATCGCGCCGCGCCTGTCGCCCGTGGTCGTACCGGGCGAGGGCGGCCAACGCCAATGCCGTCCAGGCCGTGGGTGCCGTCCAAGGGTCGTCGCCCCCGGGCCAGTCCTGCGACGGGACGATGCCGAAACTGGTCCCGCGGTTAGCGACGAGTTGGAGCAGGGTGCGGCGGATCGCGGGGAATAGAGCGGGGCGGGGGAAAGGCCGTGCGGCCCAGGCCGCCGCCGAGTCGAGCTCAGAGCCCGGATCGTCAGCAGTGCGCACCAGCCTTCGTCCAGTCTCGAACGCACCCAGATCCGCGGCGGACGCGATCGCGTTGCCGAGGTAACTGTCTGCGTCGCCCTCCTGGTAGTCGGCGCGATTGCGCCACTGCCAGTGGCTGGCAGCCGAATCTGGCTTTTCGAGTCCTTCGGCTGAGGGTGTCTGGAGCCCGGCGGCCCGAGTTGCCGCCGTGACCCAGCCTGCCGCGTCGCCCTGCGCGCCGCGTCCCGAAACCGGCGCGCCCGTTCCGCCGAACCGCGCGGCGGCGTTCAGGTCCAGGCCGTGGAGAAAGCGCACGACCCGTCGCGCCTCCCGCCCGTATCCGGCCGAGACAAAGGCCATCGCCACCGTGGCGGCGTCGCGCGGCCAGACGTAGGCCCAGCCGTCGCGGGCGCCGGCGGCGACCGCCCCGGTTCGCCGGTCGGTCAATGCGCGCAGGACCAGCAGCGACCGCCGGTACATCGCCCGCGCCCAGCGAGGCGCCCGGCCGAGTGGGCGCGCCTGCGCCAGCCAGCGGCGGTCAGCGTCGACCTCGCCGGGCCCTCCGGCTCGCCGCAACAACACCGTTTTCTCGTCGCCGAACCAGGCGACAGTCCGCAGCACGTTGGTGCCGGGCAGGTAGCGTTGGCGGACCGAATTGGCACGCCAGAGCGGCGGGGTGCGCCCGTCGCGGAGCTTGGCCCGCGCGACGATCGCCGAGCTGACCGGCACCGTTTCCGCCTCTTGCCGCTTCGATGAGACCGCAACCAGCGGCCGTCCTGCCGGCCCCGGCGCCCGCAGGTCGACCACATCGCCATAGGCATCGACAGCGCCGGTCCGCCCTCCGTTGCCGATCACGGCAGTCCCGAGTAGGGGCGCCGGCAGGCCGGGCAGCCCCATGGGCGTCCGCGGGTCGCTCGGCGACCCTCCGGAAACTAGCAGCGTCACCGCGATGAGGGCGAGGGCGATTCCGGTCCATTTCATGTTTACAAAATCAGGCATTTTTTCTCAATATCAGGTACATTCAGACCATGCCCGCGGTTGCCGAAACGATTAGCCTCGTGGACAGCATTGTCCGTTTGCGCCGAGCCGAGCGCGTCCCGCGAGCTGCTTCCGAGGTCGCTCCGGTGCGCCGGCGGCTCGAATTGCAGCTAGGGCCGACGCTCTCCCGGTCCCGCGCGAGCCGCATCCTCGGCGTCAGCCAGACGGCATTTGATCGCTGGGTCGGCAGCAGCCAGATCCCGGTGGTGATCACGCCCAGTGGCCGGCGCGAGGTTCCACGCCAGGTCGTGATCGAGCTCAGGGAGTCGATCGACCGGCTGAAGAGCAAGGGAATCACACGGCATCCGCTTGGCGCGGCGCTTGCCGAGCGGCGCGAGGACGCGGGTGTGGGGCACTCTGCCGACTCGACCGCGACAGATGATGGTCGGCGACTCCCGGTTGACCACGACACGGTCGCCCAGCGCAGCCTCGCCTACCACCGGGCGATCGCGAATCGGCTCAATGATCGAATGGTCGCCGACGCTCGCGACCGCGTGGACCAGCTTTCCGCCGAGGGCCACATTCACCCTCGCTATGCCGCCCGCTGGGGCGAGATCCTCGCTTTGCCGATCGTCGACCTCGCTGCCGCGGTCGTCGCCGACAGCGAGGACGCCCGGGACCTCCGCCAAAACTCGCCCTTCGCCGGCGTCCTCAACGAGCACGAGCGCCGAAGGATCATCGAGCGAGTTCGGTAAGCCGGTGAGGAGGGCGGAGCTCGAACATGTCATCCGGGCTGCCGCCGACGTGGCCGGCGACGAAGAGCTGATCGTCATCGGGAGCCAGGCGATCCTCGGTCAGTTCCCCGATGCGCCTGAGTCGATGCTCGTATCCCGTGAGGCGGACATCTATCCCAAAAATCACCCCGAGCGCGCCGATGAGATCGACGGCAGCCTGGGCGACGGTTCCTACTTCGATTCCTCCTTCGGCTACTACGCCCACGCGGTCGGTCCGGAGACGGCCAAGGCGCCCGCCGGCTGGCCGGATCGCCTCGTTCCCGTGCAAAGCGAGAACACCGGCGGCGCAATCGGCTGGTGCCTGGAGGTCCATGACCTGGTTCTGTCCAAGTGCGCGGCAGGTCGCGAACGAGACTGGGAATTTGCCAAAGAAGCGCTGCGTCACGGCTTGGTCGATGCGGGGGAAATGCGCCGTCGCGCCGCCGATCTCCCGCTGCCACCTGGCAACATCGAGAGGATTCAGCGAATGCTGGCGGGGATCATTTAGCCTTCCGGTCGCGAGGCTCCGGCCCGCGTCGTCCAGGCGAGGTAGCTCAGTTGGTAGAGCACACGACTGAAAATCGTGGTGTCGTGGGTTCGATTCCCACCCTCGCCATTTCTTCTGCTGTGTCTGTCCCTCGGGGCTCTTACGCTGGCCGCCATGAGCACTTCTGATTTTGAGCTGGTGCCGATCGGCAGGGTCGAGTCGCTGCTCACCGACCTGGCCTCGGCGCCGAAGCAGGGGGACGAGGGTGCGCCTGACGCTGTGATCGTCTTTGAGGCCGACGTGGTCGATGGGCTCGAAGGCATCCGGGCGGGGGACGAGGTGATCGTCCTCACCTGGCTCGATCGGGCCGATCGCGATGTTCTTCGGACGCGACCACGGGACGATCCCGCAAATCCGCTTCGGGGGATTTTCAGCACGCGTTCGCCGGATCGCCCCAACCCTATCGGGTTGCACCCGGTCGAGGTGATCTCGCTCGATGGGGCGACCATGCGGGTGCGAAACCTTGAGGCGCTGGACGGCACGCCGGTTCTCGACGTTAAGCCGGTGCTTTGAGTGCCGCGTCCAGCGCCGCTGAGATCAACTCCGGCTGTTCGATCTGTGGGTAGTGGGCGGCGTCGGGGAGCTCGATCGTCTCGACTCCGGGGCGCAACTCGCGGAGGCCGTCAAGCACCGCGGTCCGCGCGACGGGGTCCTGTATGCCCCAGGCGAAGGTCAGCGGCTTGGGCCAGTCGCGAATCGCTCCGTGCCAGCGCTCGGTGAAGCGTTCGCGCTCGGCCATGTAGTTGATCGTCAGATGGGCGATGCGCTGGCCGCCGTTGTGGACGAGCAGTGACCACTGGTCGTCTGCCTCTTCGGCGCTGAGCGGGTGGGCAGAGGAGAAGATGCGTGAAAACTGGGCGCGGAAGCTGCGCTCGTTAGTCAGCCGCGCGAAGACCGGCCCGAGCCGGCTGCGCAGAAGGCGCTGGCCGACCGTCGGCTTGGCCAGGTGCAGCAGCATGCTGCCGTTGAAGAGCAGCGCCCCGGTCAGGTCCATCTTCAGCTCGCCGTGCAGGTCGCGCGCCATCAGCTCGGTGGCGACCGAGGTGCCCATGTCATGGCCGATGATGAAGACAGGTGGCGAGCCGGCGCGACGCACTAGCTCTTCGGCGGCGTCGGCCTGCCAGGCGAGCGTGTAGACGTGGTCGCGCGGCTTCTCGGAGAGGCCGAAGCCGAGGAAGTCGAAGGCGACCGTCGCCTCGCCCCGCGGTCGCAGCGCGAACAGCTCGCGCCAGTCATAGGAGCTGGAGGGGAAGCCATGCAGGAAGAGCAGCAGCGCCCCTTCGCCGCCGCCGCGTCGGCGGACGAACAGTTTGCGGCCGTTGACTTCCTCGATTGCCCCGGCCTCACGCCAGCGCTGCACCCGCTCGGTCAGCATGGCCCGAAATGGCGGACAAGCCGCCGATGGCGGTGGCGGAAGAACCAAGCGATGACCGGGCGCAGCGGCGAGGCCAGAAAGCCGAGCCGGGGCTCCCAACGGACTCGGTCGGTGACCTCGCAGCCGCCTTCGACCGGCTCGAGGGTTCGTTCGTGTTCCCACGCACGTTGGCTCAGCATCGTCGAGCGCTCGAGGAAGCCCTTGCCGGGGTCGAGGCGGACCAGGCTGATGTCGTCGTAGTCGAAGGGGAGCAGGCCAAAGAGCAGGATCCAGCTACGCCCGATTCTCTCGCCGATCTCAATCTCAGCCGGATCGATGCGCTCCAACCCGCGCGGCAGCGTCATCCGCAGATACGGCTGCATCTCGTCGTTGATCCCAGCCGGCGTCGTCACCCGGTCCCACACCACCGTGGGGCTTGCGGCGACACGGGAGGAGACAGTTATTTCGGCGGAGCGAGAAATTCCTCGGGCTCCTCGATCACGGTGTTGACCAAATCGCCGATGCCCTCGATCTCGACCCGGACCGTGTCGCCGACGTGGAGCAGGTTCTCGCGCACCGGCTGGCGGCCGAGGCCGACCCCGGATGGGGTGCCGGTGGCGATCACGTCGCCTGGCTCGAGGGTGAAGGCTTCGGAGAGGTGGGAGACCTGCTGGAAGCAGTCGAAGACCATCTCGCTCGTGCGCGCGTCTTGGCGCGGCTCGTCGTTGACGAAGCAGCGGATCGCGAGGTCGTTCGGGTCGCCCAGCTCGTTGGCGGTGACCAGCCAGGGACCGAGCGGTCCGTGCGTGTCGAAGGACTTGCCGATGGTCATCGTCTGCGCGCGCCCCTGCCAGTCGCGCACACTGACGTCGTTGGCGCAGGTGTAACCGGCAACTACACCGTGTGCCTGCTCCACCGGCACGTGCCGGCAGCGCTTGCCGATCACGATCGCCAGCTCGGCCTCATAGTCGAGGAAGGTGGACACCTTTGGCATGTGGACATCGGCCCCTGGCCCGACCACACAGGTCACCTGCTTGTTGAAGAAGACCGGCACCTCGGGCGCCTCCATCCCCATCTCGGCGATGTGGTCGCGGTAGTTGAGCGCGATCCCTAAGTACTTACGTGGCCTGGCCGGCGCCAGCAACTGCACGTCGGCAAGCGCGAGGCGAGGCGCGTTGCCGGCCAGCCTCTCCAGACCAACCTGCCCAACCTCGGCCAGCGCAACTGCTGGTTCGGGCGGCAGGTCTCCAGCGGAGAGGTCAATGACCTCGTCGCTATCGACGATCCCAAGCCCGGCACCGTCCTCGACTGCAAACCGACAGAGCCTCATCGCCGCGGACTCTGTCATATCGCTGCCTGCGCGACGTCACCGAGGCCCGATAGCAAAGTGAATCAAAGAATCAAATTAGTAAACCGTGTTGTTTTTGCTCTACCTACACCGTACGATTAACATCCTCGGGTGGCCTTGGGTGATGGGGATGGCGCAACCTCCGCTGCGGTCGGCTTGCTCGAGGCGGACCCGATTGCCTGCGCGACGGTGTGGGTAGCGGGGCGAAAGCCCGCGGTTGCCGAGCTTGACGCCGCCGTGCCGGCTGGTGTGGTGCGCTGGTTCGATGTCTCCTCTTCGGCGACGCTCGAGCCGCTTTTCGAACTACTCAAGTCGCGGTGCGACGGGCTAGAGCCGGAAATGCTGCAGGAGCTCCTCATCCTCGATGACCTTCCCCAAGGCGGCCACTGGAACGGCGGCGTGATTCGGCTGGCGTCGACCTTTGGTGTCTATCCAATGGGAGCTCAAGATGGATCTGACTGGGGGCGCGCCGACACTCCTTCGCCGAACGCCGTCTATCAGGCGGTCGAGCTGCTGGCTGGGGACGACTGGCTAATCACCAAGTGGCATGACCCCTGTCTTTACTGCGGCTCCACGTTGGTGGAGCCCCTGGCCGAGCCGGTTGGCAAGAGTGGGCTGATCGACGCGGTTGCCAAGTGTTGGCTGGCGGCCGAAAACCCCACCGCCGGCGACCTTGGAGTGATGGTTATGCACGAGCTCGCCCTGACCTACGCCCCCGCCTACCGGTATTTCCGCACCGCGCTTGAGGAATGGGAGATGGGCCTGTACGGCTTTGGAGAAGAAGGTAAGGCCGCCGTTGATCCAGAAATCGAGTTGCGCGACCTCTGGGGCGCTCGTGCCCGGCTTCGCGACTGGCTCAGCCCCCTGAACGTCATTGGCGTCAACGGGGATATCGACAAAGCGTGGCTCCCTGCCGCCGACCACGATCAGGTCAAGGCGCTCGATCTGCGCGTTGACAAAGCCCTAGCTGGCCTGCGCCGGCTTGGAGACACCCTGCGCAGTTCGTTCCAGCTGTTGCACATCCAGAAATCGGAAGCCCAACGAGAACACCGCGAGAGACTGCAGCGGCGAGTTGAGATCATCGCGACCATCTTCTTGGTTCCGACGCTCGTCGTCGGGTTCTTCGGTGCGAATACCTGGGTGCCCGGAGAGCATCGCCACTCGGGCCTTGAGGGGATGGTCATCGCCATGGTGGCCTTAACTGCCTTGGTCATGGTCGTGCTCTGGGCGACGCAGCGTCGGCACGAAGCCAAGCAGGTTGCTTGGCACAAGAAGCACCCCTTGTCTTGATCGAGCCCCACCTTCTAGGGTGCGCCGCAAGCTTGCGTCTGCGCCGTCCGCCCGTCGCTTTAACTTGGCCTGAAATGGAACAGCTCGATCCAACCATGTTCCAGGAGGCGCTGATCGACACCTCCGGCGGTTCGCCTGCCAAGGTCGCCGAGCCCGCTCCCACCCCGGCGGCGAGGGTGCCCCTGCGGGAGCTCGAGGACGGCCAGCAGGTGAAGGGTGTCTACGCCGTGCGCCAGCGCGAGCTGCGGCGCAAGCGCAACGGCGAGCCTTGGCTGCGGTTGGTGCTCGGCGACGCCAGCGGCAGCGCCGAGGCAGTCGCTTGGGAGGATGCCGAGGCGCTCTATGTCCTCGCTGCCCCGGGGACTCCGGTTGAGGTTGGCGGGGTTTTCGAGATGAGTGAGCGCTGGGGGGCGAAGATCAAGCTCTCCGGGTTGCGCGAGGCCGCTCCCGACGAGTACGACCCCGCCGAACTGGCGGCCGAGTCAGACGTCTCCTTTGAGGATCTGGAGGGCAAGCTGCGCCAATTGCTGGAGACGGTGCAGGAGCCGCAGCTACGCGACTTGCTCGATAGCTTCTTCGGTGAGCCCTCGCCAATCTGGGCGCGCTTCCGCGATGCCCCGGCGGCGAAGGTCTACCACCAGGCTTACCGTCACGGTCTGCTCGAGCACACCGTTTCGGTAGCCCAGGCTGTTAGCGCTGCGGCCAACTTCTTCCCCGGTATCGACCGCGAGGTCGCCGTCGCCGGCGCACTCCTCCACGACATTGGCAAGACCGTCGCCTACAACGACGACCCGCTGGCAATCGACCTCACCGACGCCGGCCGACTGCAGGGCGAGATTCCCCTCGGCTACTACACGGTGCGTCGCGAGATCGAGGAGATCCCCGACTTTGATCCCTCGCTCGCGCAGGCGGTCCTCCACATCATCCTCAGCCACCACGGCTCGCTCGAACACGGCTCACCGGTCGTTCCCGCCACCCGCGAGGCCGTCCTCGTCCACATGATCGATAACCTCGGCGGCCGCCTCGGCAGCTTCGATCGTCTCGAGCGCCAGTTGCCAGCCGGAGAGTCCTGGTCGGGCTTCGACCGAGCTCTCTCGGGATCTGCCTACTTCGGCCAGCGAGCTGCTGCTTAACCGACCTTGCTGAGGGCCCATCCGGTAGGGGTGGAACGTCTTGTACTTTTTCCGCGGCGGCGGCGCGGACAGCCGCTTTCTGTCTTCGGAAAAAGTTAAGTGGAAGCCCTACCGGATGGGCCCTCAGAAGCGCCGCGTGCAGCGTTCGATCCTGTCAACGTCCTGGTGGGCGTGCTTGATGCAGTGGATTAGCTTCTTCGGACTGCCGCCCTGCGCCTTGGTGACCTTGAATGAACGTCGAATCTCCCGTTGGACCTGGACGTTGACCGTGTTCAGGGTCTTGCCGATCTGGTCCAGGCCGGAGGAGTGGAACGCCTCCTCGGTCGTGTTTAAAACCGGCTTGACGATGAACAGGTAAGCGCAGAAGAGGATGCCGGCGGCGACCGCGAGGCGGATGATCCCGTTGGTCAGGTTGCCGAAGAGGTTGCGAAGGATGTCCATGTCGCGGGCACTCTATCCGGCCCGAAAGGGCCAAAATGCGGCTTTCCGGCGGCCCCGGCGGGGGGCTTGCCTGGCTGCCCTCACTATCCTGGGCTCGTGGCAAAGGACACCGAGAAGCTGATCCGCCAGCTCTCGCTGATCTCCTTCCTGATGGCGCAGGGCAGGCCTGTCTCGGCGCTGGAGATCAAGCGCGAGGTCGAGGGCTATAGCGATATGAACGACGACGCCTTCGCGCGCCGCTTCTACGCCGACCGCGCCGAGCTGGAAAGCCTTGGCATCCAGCTTGGGGTGGAGAAACCGGGCGAGGGCTTCTTCGAGGCCGAGCTCTACTCGCTGCCGCCGGAGAACTTCTACCTCGACCCGATCAAGTTCGAGGACGAGGAGCTGGCGTCCCTTAGCACCGCACTCTCGCTGCTCACCAAAGGTCACTTCGCTTATGCCGAGCCGCTGCGCCTCGCCTTGCAGCAGGTTGCCTGGGGCCACCCGAATCCGGTCAGCGAGGGCGAAAGGGCGCCGGTCGAGATGGCGATGACGGCTTCGGCAGGAGGCCGCGATCTCTCCCAGCGCCTCTCCAAGATCGAGACGGCGATTTCGCGTCGCAAGACGATCGAGTTCACCTACTACACGATGGAGCGCGACGAGACCGAGAAGCGCAAGGTCGATCCTTTCCACCTGGTCTTCCGCTCGGGGCAGTTCTATTTGATCGGCCACTCGCACGAGCGTGACGCGGTGCGCGTCTTCCGCCTTTCACGCATCCAGGGCAAGGTTGGCTACGCATCTAAGGCCGAGCACGACTTCTCGCCGCCGGAGAACTTCGACCGCCGTGACTACGGCCAGCGTGCCGATTGGCAGCTGGGGGAGATTCGCGGCAGGGCGAAGATCTTCGTCCGCGACCGAATCTCCTGGCTGATCGAGCGCGACTTCAGCGCTTACGGCGAGCTGCGCCCGGCGCGCAAGGCCGACGACGCGCCCGGTAAGGGCTCGGTCTTTGAGACCGACTACGCCTCGCCACGCGAGCTGATTGCCTGGGTTCTGCGCTGGCGCCAGAACGCCGAGGTGCTGGAGCCCGACGAGTTGCGCGAGGAAGCCCGCGAGCGTCTCGACCTGCTCCACGACCGCCACCGCAGCGACTTCGAGCCGGCCGAGGTCGTCGACCGCCCGCTGCGCGAGGCGCCCCCGCGTTCGCGCGCCAACGGCCGCGGCGAGGCGGCGATCCGCCCCGAGCGTTTCGCCCGCTTGGTCACCCTCGCCGGCCTCTTGATCGACTCGGCCAAGAAAAGCGAGCGGCTGCGCGTCTCCGAGCTGCGCCAGCGGCTCGAATTAACCGGCGAGGAGTTGCAGGAGGACATCGACCTACTCAACGTCGTCAACTTCGGCGGTGGCACCTATGTCCTCTACGCCGAAGTCCTTGGCGATGAAATCGAGGTCGACTCCGAGCCCTACGGCGACAACTTCGCCCGCCCGGCGCGGCTGTTGCCGCTGGAGGCGAAGGCGCTGGTCGCGGCTATCGACCTCTTTGGCGACCACCTGCCGCAAGGTGGTCTGCAGACCGCCCGCAAGAAGATCATCGATGCGCTCGGCCATGATCCCTCTGAGGAGGGGCTCGAGATCGCCTCCGGCAGCGGTGGCGACACCGAGGTTGCGCGAGTGGTCAACGAGGCGATAGCCGGGCGCCGCGTGATGGAGATCCAGTACTACAAGGAGAACGAGGACCAGTTCACCAAACGTCGGGTCGAGCCCTACCGACTGGAGAACGGCCGCGAGGGCTGGTACGTCGAGTGCTTCGACCTAACCAAAGAGGGCATTCGCCACTTCAAGCTCGATCGGGTCAAGGAGGCGGTGGCGAGCAGCGAGACCTACGAGCCGCGCCAGGAGGTCGAAGACCTGGCTGGGGTAGAGGGCTGGATGACCGACGGCGAGGTGCCGACGGCGCAAGTCGCCCGCGTCTGGGTCTCACCGGAGCGGGCCCGTTGGCTGCGCGAGGAGCGCACCGTGGTCGAGGAACTGGCCGATGGCGCGGTCGTCGTCGAGCTCCCTTACGCCGGCACCTCTTGGCTGGTGCGTGAGATCTTGCGCGGAGCCGGCGACTTGGTTGTGCTCGAGCCTGACGAGGCGCGGGACGCTATCGCCGCCGAGGTCGCGGCCAGCGCTGCGTGACTCCCAGAGCCCATTCCGGCAGGGCTTCCACTTAACTTTTTCGGTGATTTTGTGGTTGAGCTGTTGCCCGATGCTCTCGACGAAAAAGTACAAGACGTTTCAGCCCTACCGGAATGGGCTCTGACGTGACCCAGGCGCCTGGACACGCGGAGATTGTGAGGGTCGTTGCGCCCAATCCAGGGCCGATGACGTTGGCCGGGACCAATACTTATCTCTACGGGTCCAATCCCTGCACGGTGATCGATCCGGGGCCTGACGATGCTGGGCACCTCGACGCCGTACGGGCCGCTGCTGAGGAGCGAGGTGGCATCGGTCGCGTCCTGCTCACCCATAGCCACGGCGACCATGCGGCTGGGGCGGAGCGGTTCGACGACGTCTTGCTACCGGCTGGCGGTGAGGTGCACGGAGGCCTGCGAGTTCTGGAGACGCCGGGCCACGCCGCCGACCACGTCTGCTTTCTCACCGCGGATCGCGTCTGCTTCAGCGGCGACCTGGTCTTGGGCGAAGGCTCGACCTTCGTCCCACCCGATGGCGGTTCGCTCGCTGCCTACATGGATTCGTTGCGGCTGCTTCAAGCCGAGGAGATCGAGCTGATCTGTCCCGGTCACGGCCCCTGGATTACGGACCCGGAGGCAAAGCTGGCTCAGTACATCGAGCACCGCGAGATGCGCGAGCGCCGCCTGCTCGCCGCCCTGGATCGAGGTGAGCGCTCCAAGGGGGCGCTGCTTGCTGAGGCTTGGTCCGACGTCCCCACCGAGCTCCGCCCCGCCGCAGCCCTGGTGATGGAGGCCCACCTGCAGAAGCTGCAGGTGGAGGGTCGGCTGCCGCCCGATCTCTGGGAGTGATCCTGGCTAGCTAGCCAGTAATCTGGTTCGATGAGTCGCAGGAGGGCAGTGCGGACGGGGCTTGTGGCGGGGGCCGCGGGTACCGGGCTGGCCGCTGCCTTGACCGCGGCGCTCTGGCACTGGCTGGCGCGGCGGCCGCTGCCTCAGCAGAAGGGCACGATCGAGCTGCCAGGCCTGGAGGGGCCCGTGCGGGTACGGCGCGACCGTTGGGGGGTGCCCCATGTCGAGGCGTCGAGTGCGGCCGACCTTTGGTTTGCCGAGGGTTTCTGCCACGGACAGGACCGCCTCTGGCAGATGGACTTCTACCGCCGCGCCCTCTCCGGCCGGGTCTCAGCGTTCGCTGGCGAGGAGGGGCTGCCGGTCGACCGTCTGATGCGCACGCTCGGCATGAAGCGAACGGCGGAGCGCGAGGCGGCGACGCTCGATCCTGAACTGCGCGCATTGCTGGAGCGCTTTTGCGATGGTGTCAACGCCGCTGCCGCTAGCGCCAAGGCGCCGCCCTTCGAGATGCAGCTGCTGCGGCTTGAGTTCGAGCCCTGGCGCCCCGCCGACATCCTCGGCCTCGGCAAGCTTCTCGCTTTCGGCCTCTCGACCAACTGGGAGAAGGAGCTGTTGCGCGCCGACATGACCCGTGAGCTGGGCCCCGAGCTGGCGGCCAAGCTCGACCCCGGCTATCCAGCCGACAATCCCGTCGTCACCCAGGAACCTTGGTCAGGCGATGGCCTCGGCCTGGCCGAGCAGATCGACGCCGTGCGACGCTCGATCGGCATGGCGGCCGAGGCAAGCGGCTCCAACAACTGGGCGGTCAGCGGTGCCCTCAGCGCCACCGGCTCACCCCTGATCGCGGGTGATCCCCACCTGCCACCGAGCATGCCCGGCATTTGGTACCAGGTCGGGCTCAGCCTCGGCGACCGTTTCGTTCGTGGCGCCTCGCTGCCTGGTATGCCCGGCGTTTATATGGGCCAGAACAACGATGTCTGCTGGACCTTCACCAACGTGATGGCCGACGTCCAAGACCTCTTCATCGAGCGGGTCGAGGGCGACCGCTATCTGTTCGAAGACGAGTGGCGGCCGCTCGAGGTTGTGCGCGAGGAGATCACGGTCAAGGGCCGCGACGCGCCTGAGGTGCTCGACGTGCGCAGCACCCACCACGGCCCGCTCGTCAACGCGGCGCTTGGCGCTGATGATGCCGAGCCGCTCGCCCTGCGCTGGATCACGCTCGACCGGCCGACTGCCTTCAAAGGGATGTTCGAGCTGCATGGGATCCGCTCCGGCCCCGAGCTCGTCGCCCTCTTGGAGGGCCATACCTCGCCCGCCTCCAACCTGATCTGGGCCGATCGCCACGGCTCGATCGGCTACAAGCTGATCGGCCGCCTACCGCTGCGCAAGGGTGGCTGTCCCGACCTGCCTAAGCCCGGCTGGGACGGCGAGTTCGAGTGGGAGGGGGCGATCCCCTACGACGAGCTGCCCGAGACGGTCGACCCGGAGAGTGGCTTCCTCATAACCGCTAACAACCGCATTGTTGGCGACGAGTATCCGCACCACATAACCAGCGACTGGCTCGACGGCTTCCGCGCGCGCAGGATCGAGCAACTGCTGCGCGCCAGCGAGGAGCACGACGTCGACGATTTCGAGGCGATGCAGTCCGACAACCTCTCGCTTCCCGGCCTGGAGGCGGCCCGGCGGCTGGGCCGGCTGAATCCCAAGGGGCAGCGTGAGCTCAGTGCGGTCGAGCGGCTGCGCAGCTGGGACGGGCGGCTCGACCCCGACTCGATCGCGGGCACGATCTACCAGGCCTTCCTACTGCGGTTGGCGCGCGAGGTCGCCCGCGCGGCGATCGGCGACCGTGACCTCTGCGAGCGCTGGCTCGACCGAGCGGACAACGGCTTTACCCCGCACGTCACCTCGCCCTGGCGCTGGCACTCGCACCTGATGGACCTCTGGCAAGAGGGCGACGAGGAGCTGATCGGCCGCCCCTGGGAAGAGCTCGTGTTTGAGGCGCTGGCGGGCGCCCTCGACGACCTCAGCGACCGCTTCGGCCCCGACCCCGAGGGCTGGCGCTGGGGACACGTCCACGAGATGGAGTTCCCCCACCCGCTCGGCGAGGCCAATCCCCTTTTGCGCAAGCTGCTCAATCGCAGCCTCCGCGCCGGCGGCGCCCAAGAGACCGTGAGCCAGATCGCCTACGACCCCAACGACCCCTACAAAGCGGTTTGGGCGCCGAGCTGGCGCATGGTCGGCGATCCGACGGACCCCGGCCGCTCGCGCTGGCAGATGTTCACCGGTCAGTCCGGTCACCCCGCCAGCCCGCACTACGATGACCTCCAGGCCGACTGGCTGGAGGGCCGCACCCAGCCGATGGCCGGCGAGGGTCCCTGGCGCCAGCTGGACCTAGTGCCGTCTGCTTGAGGGCCTGTCCCGGTAGGGGTTCCGCTTAACTTTTTCGAGCTGCGTTGGTGGCTACCGACGATGGTGGGCCGCGAAAAAGTACAAGACGCTCCACCCCTACCGGAACAGGCCCTAAACCGGCACGTCTGTTGCGGCGAAGGTTGAGGTTGGCCGAAACGTTTGGAAGGTGGAATGGTTGGGAGGTAGATGCGGCGTTTCGTTCTATGCCTGCTGGCGCTGGCCGCTGCTCTGCCCGCGAGCGCTGGCGCTAAGACGGTCCCCTTCCGAGGGGAGCGAGTCGCCGTGCCCGCGGGCTGGCCGGTCTACCGCCTTGCCGAGCATCCTCATATGTGCGTGCGCCTCGACCGCAGGGCCGTGTATCTGGGCAGGCCCGGATCCGCGCAGCAGTGCCCGGCCAACGCGATCGGGCGGCGCCGGGCGATCCTCGTCGATCCTGGGGCCCGGGCTCGCGCCAGTGCTGAAGCGAGCCGCGTCCCGTCTGCCCAAATCTCGACCGCCGCATACACCGGCCTTGGCTTCGACGCCTGCACGGCGCCCTCGCGACGCTCGATGTCGGCTTGGGCTGGGTCGCCCTACCGTGCGCTCGGCGTCTATATCGGCGGCCTCAACCGTGGCTGCTCGCAGCCGAACCTGACCGCGAGCTGGGTCGCCGAACAGACCGCGGCGGGCTGGAGCCTGATCCCGACCTACGTCGGTTTGCAGGCGCCGACCTCCAGCTGCAGTTCCTGCGCCAAGCTGAGCACGTCGAGCTCCACCGCCACGACTCAGGGGACCGAAGCGGCGACCGACGCGGTCGACCAGGCGCGCATCGCCGGGATCGGCGAAGGCAGCCCGATCTACTTCGACATGGAGAGCTACTCGCGTACTACGAGCGCCACCAACGCCACGCTGAGCTTCCTCGCGGCCTGGACCGCCCGCCTGCACGTGCTCGGCTACCAGTCCGGCGTTTACAGCAGCGGCGCCTCGGGCATCGCCGACCTCGCCGCCAAGTACGGCACCACCTACCTCGAGCCGGACGAGATCTGGTTCGCCAATTGGAATGGACGCGCCTCGGCCGCCTCGGATCCCTACGTTCCGGCAGGAGCCTGGGTGGGCCACCGGATCCATCAGTACAACGGCGGTCATGACGAGACCTACGGCGGGGTCACGATCAACATCGACAGCAACTACGTCGAAGGGGCGACGGCGGGAGGCGGGCCGTCCTCCGGCGGCAATCCGAGGGGAAGCTTCGATGTCGTCAGCTCGCCGGCTCCGGGCCAGGTGCAGATCTCCGGTTGGGCCTTCGACCCGAACGCGCCGACGACTCCGGTCTCGATCAGCGCCTACCTCGGCGGCAAGGTCGACGAAGGCGGCGCTTCCGGATACGAACTCGGCCCGATCGCGACCCAGGAACGCTCCGACCTGCTGGCGCTCTTCCCGCGTGCCGGCGCCGCGCACGGTTTCGACGCCAGCTTCCCCGTTGTCGGCAGTGGCAAGCAGCGCCTCTGCGTCTACGCGCTGGACATCGGCCCTGGAGCGGACAAGCTGCTCGGCTGCCGTACGGTCGGCGTGCCAGTGCCGATCTCGGTACTGCGGACGAGGTCGGCTGGCAACAAGGTGCGGATCAGCGTGCGCTGCGAATGGCCGGCGGGCACCGCGTGCCCGGGCCAGATATTGGTCCGCGCCCGGGTCCCGCAGCGCTACCTCGTTCGCCACGAGCGCAGGCGGGTGATGAGGACGCGGATGGTGAGGCGGCTGCTCGCGAACCGTGCTTTCCAGCTCACCGGTGGCAAGTCGCACACCTTCAGCCTCGGCCTCGGCCCGCGCGGTCAGTTACTGACCGGTGGCCCCAGTCAGCCTCAAGCGCATCTCCTCGTCGCCATCCCCGGTGGCCGCGTCACCCGGACGGTCAGGTTGAGGTAACGGAATGGCTACCCTGACTGTAAGGCAAGCTTCGACTTAGATAACAATTGGATATGGTGCCGCCATCCAGTCAGGCTTACTCCAGAGAGGCACCAATGAGATATCTGCTGCGCCGAAAGTTCGTCACGACGGTATTACTTGCTGCCCTGCTCACCATGGTGGGTGGTACTGGCGCTGCACTCGCCGGGAAGCTGTCCGGTCCCGCCGAAGCGTCCCGCGCAAAGAAGCAGCCACCTCGCGGCAAGCGCGGCAAGAGAGGCAGGAGGGGTGCGCCCGGTCCCAAGGGTGCTACCGGCCCGGCTGGCCCACAGGGCGCCCCAGGTCCTTCCGGCGTCGCCGCCCCGCTCATCTTCAAGGCTCAGAATCCCACTGCGAACACGAGGATCTTTGAGTCCTCTGGGCTCTTGATCAACGCTTCGTGCAACTCCACTCCCGGTCCCGCAACCGAACTGACCGGCGTCTCGGAGGTTGCTGGCAGCATCGTTCGCGCCACCGATGTCGTCAGCGGAGCCATCTTCAAGATGAACAGCACGGTCGTCAACCAGAAATTCAGCCTGACGCCAGGAGGCGCCGACAATAACTACGTACTGACCTATCTCGCCGGCAACGGTTCGAGCATCATCACCGCGAACTACGGTCTGGCAAACGGCGGTATGTCACTCGTAAACGTCGAATGCGCTGTGTTTGGGACGATCAGCACGGCAACCGGCTGATCAGCCGAGCAGGTGCTTGGCTTCGAGTGGACCTTGGCGCGGAGCCTCGTCTTCGCGGTGATCGCGCTGGGGGTCCTGTTCGGCGGCTGTGGGGGATCGGGTGCGTCCCCCGCGGCGCCGGCCGGCGCCGCGGCATCCCCGAGCGGCAACGAAACGGTGCGTCCTGGAGCGCCTGGCTCGGTCTCTATCGAGGCGGGAAATGCCGTGCCGCTGGGAATTTCACCCGCACAGGTAATACACCGACTGGGTCAACCCGCTGTGTCCCTGCGACGCAAGGACGCACACTATCGCTGCATGTTTTTCGACCTTGCCGGGCAGCCCCCGACGGTGCAGCTCCAGTACTGCTTCGCGGGTGAAAAGCTGAAGATAGTTGCTTCCTATATACGCGGCAGCTGACGATGAACGCACCCGCCGGCAGACGGGTAGCGTTCGTCGCGACGTTCAGGTGGCCGCGCGGCTGACCGAGGTGACCAGCTCGACGATCTCCGGCGGCGCCTTCTCGGGGGAGCCGGCGTCGAAGGGCGGGTCTGGGTCGTACTCGATTCCGAGCTGGACGGCTTGGGCGACCTCAGGCCCGGCCTCGCGGCCGACCAGGTAAAGGGCCATGTCGATGCCCGCGGTGACGCCGGCGGCGGTGACGATCTTGCCGTCTTCGACCCAGCGGCCGCCGATCGGATCGGCGCCGTACTTGGCCAGATCGTCCAAGGCCAGCCAGTTGGAGGTCGCCCGCTTGCCCTGGAGCAGGCCGGCCGCGCCGAGCAGGAGAGCGCCGGTGCAGACGGAGGTCGTCCACTTCGTCGTCGCGTCGATCTCGCGCAGCCAGGAGAGCACGGCCTCGTCCTCCAACAGCGCATTGATGCCGCGCCCGCCGGGGACGAGCACCAGGTCGGCCTCCGCGGTCTGATCGAGGGTCCGGTCGACGGTCAGACCGAGACCGCCTTCGGCGCGCACCTCGCCCGCACGCAGGCCGGCAAAGTGGACATCCCACCCGGGAACGCAACGGAACACCTCGTATGGGCCGACGGCGTCCTGGGCGGCGAGCTTCTCGAAGAGGAGGATTGCGATTTTCATCGGCCAATGGTCGCTGCCGGCGAGATCGGTGTCGAGTGGCAGGATTGCCAATGTTCGATAGATTTCTGCCATGAGCGCCCATCGCGTCGCCGCCCTCTGCCTCGACGGACTCGTTGCCTTTGACCTGACCGCGGCGACCCAGGTGCTCCAAGCCGCCTCGACCGCGGACGGGACCCCCCTGTATGAGGTGACCTGCTGCTCGGAGGGCGGCGCCGAGGTCGCCACCACGACCGGCTTCCGGCTTCAGCCCCAACGGGATCTAGCCGTGCTCGAGGCCGCCGGCACCATCGTCGTCCCTGGCTACTTCGCCCTGCTCGACCCCCCGCCCGACGCCGCGCTCGAGGCGCTGCGCCGCGCCGCGGCCGCTGGCGCGCGCGTTATCTCCGTTTGCACCGGCGCCTTCGCGTTGGCCTACGCGGGCCTGCTCGACGAACGCCGGGCGACCACGCACTGGGCACACACCGACCAGCTCGCTGCTCTCTTCCCCCGGGTCGAGGTCGAGCCGGCGGCGCTCTTCGTCGACGAGGGCGAGGTGATGACCTCGGCCGGCCTCAGCGCCGGCATCGACCTCGCTCTGCACGTCGTCCGTCGCGACTTCGGCGCCGCCGCCGGCGAGCGGGTCGCTCGCCGCATGGTCGCCGCGCCACACCGCGACGGTGGCCAGGCGCAGTTCATCAAGCGTCCGGCGCCTGGCGAGTCCGGCTCGCTGGAGGGAACGCGGCGCTGGGTGTCCGAGCGACTCGACGAGCCGCTCGACGTCGCCACGATGGCAGGGCACGCGGGCGTCAGCCCCCGCACCTTTGCCCGCCGCTTTCGCCAGGAGACCGGGACGACGCCGTTGCGCTGGCTGCTCGCTCAGCGCGTGCTTGAGGCGCGGCGCCTGCTCGAGGAGTCAGACCTGCCGATCGACCAGATTGCCTGGCGTGCCGGCTTTGGCACCGCGGCCTCGCTGCGCGAGCATTTCCGCCGCGCGACCGCGACGACGCCAACCGCCTACCGGCGCTCGTTCCGTCCCGCCCCGGTCGCCGCATAGAGTCACGCCACTGATGAGCCGCCGCGACCAGATCAAGCTGAGCGACGAGGAGCTGCTCGAGCTGCTCGATCGGGAGCGAGTCGCGATCGTCTCCACCAACGGGTCGCGTGGCTTCCCTCACTCGATGCCGCTCTGGTTCGTGCCGCGCCAGGGCGAGATCTGGATCTGGACCTACGCCAAGTCGCAGAAGGTGCGCAACCTCGAACGCGACCCCCGAGCGACGCTGCTGGTCGAGACCGGTCATGAGTACGGCGAGCTGCGCGGCGCCGCGATCGAGGCCGAAGCCGAGATCCACCGCGACTTCGCGACCGTAATCGGCTTCGCCGAAGAGCTGACCGTGCGCTACGCGGAGGGGATCGACTCGGTGCAGGGCGACGCCAAGGCGGCGCTCGAAGCGCAGGCGCCGAAGCGGGTGGCAATCCATTTCAAGCCGCTGCGGGTCGCGACCTGGGACCACCGCAAGCTCGGCGGGACTTACTGAGCGGTTTCGGGCTCGGCGACGAGCTGGCGAACCGGAGGCAGTTCGTCGCCGCAGACGGCGATGGCGGCAGCAAAGCCTGCTCCGGCCTCGAGGGTGGAGACGGCGACGGGGGTGTTTGGAAGCGGCGCCCCGAGGCCAACCCCATGGCACTTCGCGATCGCCTCACGCCGAGTCCAGGCGGCGTAGAACTCCAGCGGTCGGGTGCCGATCCCCTGGGCGTCGACGCCCACCTCCAGGCCATCCGCGACGGCGATTAGCGCTAAGTCGCCAGAGTGGCTGAGGTTGAAACGAAGCGACTCTTCCCGTGCGGCGAGCAACGGCTTGCCGCTAGCTCCCAGGCGCAGCTCGATCTGCGCTGGCTCATGTTCGAGGTAGCGCCCGAGGACGCCGCGCAGCGCCCAGCGCGCACTGACCCAGCGCCTGCGCGCCTCGGGCCGAACGATGCGGTCGGCGCGCTCGCGCTCGGTGGCGGGTAGGTCGTCGACATCGGGCCACCCGGCGGCGTCGAGGTGGGCGTGCCATACATGCAGCTCCGTCTCGGATACGAACATTGACTTGGGCGCGCGGGACAACAGGCTAGAGCGCCTCCGCTTCGACAACCGAAGTCGAAGTGCTGTGAGTCTCGACCCCGCGATTCCGTACTAAGGCGATCATCGTGACGCAGACGTCGATCGCGGCAATCAAGAGGAGAAGATTGCGGACAAGCATGATGAACGGCGAGCCGTAGATGTTGAAGGAGGTGCCGTAGGCGCCCATTGGGCCATAAGAGCTGGTGGTTACCAGTGCGGCGACGATGACGGTCCAGGCGGGACGCTTTAGGGCGCTGGCCTTGGCGGTGAGGACGACCGCAGCGAGGCCGAGCATCCAGATCATGTACTGCGGGCTCAGCACCCGGCTGGTCACGACGAGCAGCAGGACCACGGCGAAGACGAAGTCGCGGCTGACCACGGCTTCTTCGAGATCTTCGCGCCCACGGCGGATCGCCCGCGCTCGCGCCCACCACCAGGCGCCGGATGCGACCAGTGCGGCTAGCGAGAGCCACTTAAGAAGGTCGGCAACCGTGTCTGCGGTACCGCTTTCGATCTCCCAGGCCCGGTAGCGCAGGGCGGTGTGCGGTTCGGTGCCGGTGACGTACTGGTTGAGGTGCCAGGGCAGGCTGGCGACGGCTTCGACCTGCAGGCCGCGGCCGTTCTGTTCTTTGAGGAAATTCAGCTGGTCGCCGTCGAAGGCGATCGCCGAGATCGCAAAGACGAGCGCGATTGCGGCGGCCGCCCCGGCGGCGGCACGCAGCAGACGCCGCCGGTCCCACTCGCCGAAGAGGAGCGCGATCGGCCAAGCCTTGATCATCGCTCCGAGGCCGGCCAGCGCTCCGAACCAGGCCGGGCGACGGTGGATGACGACGAGCGCTCCGATCGCGAGAACGGCCGGCACGAGGTCGAACCTCAGCACCGGCAGGGCGCGCAGCATCGGCATCGCCAGCAGCCATACCCAGACGCCGGCGTCGCTACCTTCGCGACGCCCAAGCGTTGCCAGCAGCACCAGGCCGATCAGATCGAAAATGAGCATCGTCGCCACGAAGTGGTCGAGGAAGTCGCCGCCGCCGACGCGTGGCAAGACCATCAGCAACGCCGCCCCCGGTGGGTACTGCCAGGCTTCTTCGTTCGGAAGGGCGTGATGCACTCCCAGCTGTTCAGACCAGACGCCGAAAATCGAGACGTCTTCCGCCTGTACGCCGGTCGAGTCGTTCCAGAAGCCGACGTGGCTGAGGATGAGGCCGCGGGTGAGCACCCAGACGGCGGCCCAGATCCAGATCTTTCGGTTGCCCAGCACGGCCCGCATCGGCCGCCGATCCTAGGCCTTAGAGTTCCGCCGCGACTTCCGTCCCAGACCAGGGTTCACCCGAGGAGATGAGCATGAGGATGAAGAGAGCGTTGATCGTCGTGGCCGTGGCCGGCCTCGCCACCGTCTGCGCCGTCGCTGTCGCCCTGCTTTCGTCTCCAAGCGTCGCCCAGGCGGCGCCGCGCAGTTTCTTCGGCATCGTCCCGCAGACGGTCCTCTCTGAAGAAGACGCGCGCTACATGCGGGCGGGGGGGATCGGCTCCATCCGTCTCCCGATCAACTGGGAAAGCGTGCAACCAACCCGGCTCGGCGGCTATGACTGGGGAAGCGTAGATCGGGAAGTCGTCATCGCCGCCGGTCAGGGGCTGCGGATCCTGCCCTTCCTTTCCGGCGTCCCGCGCTGGCTGTCGCACAAGTCGACGAGGCTGCCGATCGACAGCGGGCGGGCGCGGCAGGGATGGACGGCCTTCGTCAAGGCGGCTGTGCAGCGATACGGGCCGGAAGGCGAATTCTGGGTTGAGCATTCGCCGTCCGTGGCAGAGGACGGCATCGTGATCGGCAGGCCACTGCCGATCCATGTCTGGCAGATCTGGAACGAGGCCAACTTCTTCTATTTCGACTACCCGGTATCGCCGACTCGATATGCCCGGCTCCTGAAGCTCAGCTACGGGGCGGTCAAGTCAGCCGACCCAGGTGCGCAAATCCTCCTCTCAGGGCTATTCGGCGAACCCGATGAGGGGGGTAAGCGCGGGATGTCGGCTGCCGATTTCCTCTCCGCTCTCTACCGGGTGCCCGGCATCAAGCACTACTTCGATGACATCGCCCTGCACCCTTACGCTTTCCACGTCGCGGACCTCGAAGCGATGGTCGAGCAGATGCGGGAAGTCGTGCTCGAGAACCACGACCGCGGCGCCGGCCTCTACATCACCGAGATGGGCTGGGGGTCGCAGAACGACCCCAACATCGTCGCCTTCGAGCAGGGCTACGGCGGTCAGGCGCGCGAACTGCGTAGCGCTTACCGCTACATGCTGCGCAATCGGCACCGCCTCAACCTCAAGGCCGCCTACTGGTTCACCTGGAAAGACTCCCGCGCCTACTGCAGCTTCTGTGATTCCGTCGGCCTCTTCCGCGAAACCGAACGCTTCCACGCCAAGCCGGCCTGGCACGTCTTCGTCGGCATCACCGGCGGTCGCGCGCGGCCATAGGCCCGTGCGCGGGTCCAGCAAATAGCATCCCGCCGATGCCCCAGCCCGCACAAGAGGGTCCGGCCTGGCTTGTCCTACCGACGTACAACGAGGCCGGCAACATCGAGGCTTTCGTCGAGGCCGTTTTGGCAAAGCTTCCCCCAACGGCTTGCGTGCTTATCGTCGACGACAACTCACCCGACGGCACCAGTGAGATCGCAGACCGCCTGGCGGCGCAGCATGAGGCTGTCACGGTCCTGCACCGGCCTCGGAAGGAAGGCCTCGGCCCTGCCTACATCGCCGGCTTCCGACGCGCGCTAGAGGGCGGCGCCGGGCTGGTGCTGGAGATGGACTCGGACTTCTCCCACGACCCTGCCTACCTGCCGCGCCTGCTCGAGGCCGGCGAGAGAGCCGACTTGGCGATCGGCTCCCGTTACGTTCCCGGCGGCGGGATCGGCGACTGGAGCATGGTGCGGCGCGCGATCAGCCGTGGCGGCAGCGCCTACGCCCGGCTCGTGCTGGGGGTCGGAGTGCGCGACCTGACCGGCGGCTTCAAGTGCTTCCGCCGCGAGGTGCTCGAGGCGATCGACCTCGACTCGATCGCCTCCCGGGGCTACGCCTTCCAGGTCGAGATGACCTACCGCACGATCCAGCGGGGATTCACGGTTGTCGAGGTGCCGATCGTTTTCCGCGACCGCCGCGCCGGGACGTCGAAGATGGACCGCTCGATCGTCGCCGAGGCCGCCTGGCGCGTGCCGCTGTTGCGCTTCGGCGGCAAGCCGCGATGACCACGCGCTCGACCGATCCGCAGAGCGACTCCCTCTGGCGGGGGGTCCTCGCCGACCCCGCCATGCGCGCGATCGCCCTCTACGCGCTGGTCGCGATCGCAGCCTCGATCGCCGCCTACGTGACGATCTTCACGACCTTCGCCATCTACGACGACGAGGGCACGGTGCTCGTCTCGCTGAATGCGTTCGCGCACGGCGATCTGCTCTACCGCGACATCTTCTCTCCGTACGGCCCGTTCTTCTTCGAGCTCTTCGGTGGCCTCTCAGCACTCAACGGCCACGCCTTCACCAACGATGCGAGCCGCTCGATCGTCGTCGTGCTCTGGGTCGGGACGAGCTTCCTGCTCGGCCTGGCCTGCCAGCGTCTCACCGGGCGGCTGATGCTCGGGATAGCCGGCATGATCGTCGCCTTCGCCGCCCTCTACGCGCTCTACCCGGAGCCGATGCATCCGCACGGACTACTCGTCCTCCTGCTCAGCGGGTTCACGCTGCTCGCGGTGCGCGGCCCCGGCCGGCGCGCCGCGCTCGCCGGCGGGTTCGCCGGGGCGCTGCTCGCCGCGGCGCTTCTGACCAAGATCAACTTCGGCGTCTACGCGATCGCCGCCGTCGTGCTCGCCGCGGCGATGACGGTCGAGTCGCTCAATCGCCGCCGCTGGTTGCGCTGGCCGCTGATCGTCGTCTTCCTCGCGCTGCCGACGCTGGTGATGTCGGCTGACCTGCGCGAAGGCTGGGTGCGTTCCTTCGTCGCTTTGGAGCTCTTGGGAGCCGGCGCCATCATCGCCGCCGCCTGGCCGGCACAGCCGCGACGCGGCGAGGAGCAAAGGGATCTCCGCCGTTGGCTGATCGCCGCCGCTGGCGGCTGCATCGTCGCGGCCGCAGCCATCCTCGCCGCCGTCCTCCTGCTGGGCACCAGCCTCTCGGACCTCTACGAGGGGATGATCGTGCAGCCGCTGAACGTGCGCGAGGTCGACCCGCACCCGTTCGAAACTCCCGCGCAGGCGATCGATTGGGCGGTGGCGGCGTTCGCGGCGGCGGTGCTGACCGTGAAGCTGCGCTCCTGGAGTTCCGGCGGGCCTTCCCTGTGGCCGGGCCTGCTGCGCGGCGCCGCGGGACTGACGATCTGGTTCACGATCGCCAAGCAGGCACCCTTCGGCCTCAATCCCAGCACCAATCCGGACGTGCTGCCGATGTTGCTTGCTTGGGTCGCGGCTGTGCCGCCAGGAGGCCCCCCCGAGCCACCCTTCAAGCGCTTCCTGCGGGTCCTGGTGCCGGCCGTCGCCGTTGCGGGCGTGCTCGGCGTCTATCCGGTCCCCGGCGCGCAGGTGGGGGTTGCTTCGCTGATGTTCGTGCCGGTCGGGGCGCTTTGTATCGCCGACGCTCTCGTCTCGGTTCGGGCCTGGAGCGCGGCGCGCGGAGAGCTCACGCTGGCCCGCTTCGGGGCGGTGGTCGCCGTTGGGAGCGCGGCCCTGGCGGGGATGGTTGGCCTGGGTCAGATCGTGCTGCCGGCGGCCAGCAACGCCGTGATCTACAACGACCGGCCGGCGCTGCCGCTCGCGGGAGCCGGCGACCTGCGCCTCGAACAGGCTCAGATCGACGAATACGTTGGGGCGGTCGATTTCCTCACGCGCAATCGCTGCACGGATTTCATCGGTTATCCGAACGTCGACAGCCTCTACCTCTGGTCCGACATCGAGCCGCCCAAGCCGGCGGCCCCTGGAGCCTGGATCACGGCGCTCGACGAAACCGAACAGAACCGCATCCTCGCCCAGATGCGCGCCACCCCGCGTCCCTGTGTCTTCCGCAATCAAGCGGTGGCCGACTTCTGGCTCAACGGCCGTCCGGCGCCCGAAACGCCGCTGGTCCGCTACATCTTCGACGACTTCGAAACCGTCGAGCGGGCGGGCGAATTCGAGCTCGGCCTGCCTAAGCGAGGCTCCTAACCGAGCTCAACCCGGGGAGCAGGCCTCGACGGGAGCGCTGACCGTCCCGTGCCAGACGTCCGGCGCATCGTCGGGCGGAATCGCCAGCTTCACCCATCCCCTGCGCGGCAGGTAGTCGATGCCGACGCTGCGGGGCGCGTGCGCGAAGCGCTGCAGCCAAAAGGCGGTGCGGGATGCGGAGGCGCGGAGCAGCGTCGTCCCGGCCGGCAGCGGGAAGGTCGCGAATTCGGCTCCTGGCGCCAGCGCGACCGTGCGGCAGTCGCGCCGCGTGCGAGGGGCCGCCGTGGCTTGGACTTCGAGGCCGAGGGCGCCGACGAGGGTGGCGTCGGCCAGCAGCCTCAGCCGCTCTTCCTTGCCGCGCAGTTCGTCGAGGGAGAAGGCCGGCGAGCCGTCGCTCTCGACCCGCCGTAGGTAGGCGCCGGCCGGGATGCCGATGAACAGCCCGCCTCCCGCCGCCACAACCCTGGGATCCGCGATCGGAACGTATTCCGGGTCGACCCCGTCGCGGGCCAGCTCGAGCATCGCCCACTCGGTCCTGCTCACCGGCGCGTCGCGGTGGAGGGTGTCGACCTCGTGGCCACTGCGCAGCTGGGCGATATTGGCGGGTAGGGCGAGCAGGACGACAATCGCGATGCCTGCGGTCATCCGATTGGAGATCCGGCCGCGCATCGCCTCGGCGGCGACTAGCAGCACCCCGACCGCGCCGAAGAAGACATAGCGTGAGCCTTCGGCGGGTCTCGCGGCCGCACCCATTAGCACCCAGTAGAAGAGGACCATCGCCAGCCATGCCCAGAGGGCACGGGGAACGGCCTTGCGGCTGAGGCGCAGCGCGATCGCCGCCGCCGCGAGCACAGTCAGCGCTTTGCCGAACCAGGTGACCGCGGTGTTGTAGCTGGCCACGAAGACCGGGTTCGTGCCGGTGAGCGAGCCGAAGACCGCCGCCGCTGAGTAGAAGACGGTTTTCGGGATCAGGTGGATGTTTTCGGCGGAGATCGCGCTCTGGTCTTGGTGGAACTTCCGCGCCCATATCCACCAGACGGCATAAAGGGCAGCGGGGAGGACAAAGATCCAAGCGCGGCGCAGGCGGTTCGGTCCGAGCGCGACGAGGACGGCGATGGCGACCAGAAGAGCGATGCCCACCTCGATCGTCGCGACCGAGAGCGTGATCAGGACGCAGGCGAGGATGTCACCGCGCCGGTCCTCGCGTTCCAGCGCGAGGAGTGCGCCGAGCCCGAAGGCGATTGCCGCCAGGGTGTGCACATCGAAGGGCCAGAGCAGAACCTCGCGGGCACAGCCGAGGAAGAGGAGGAGCACGCATGGGGCGAGAGCCGCGAGCCTGCCGACCCGGCGCCGCGCGAGCTCGAAGAGAAGGGCCACCGAAGCGCAGAGCGCCGCGATGTTGACCAGCACGAAAGCGGTGTAGTTGGTGCCGGCGACGGCGAAGGTCGCTTCGTATATGAGCTTGCCGCCGAGCTGGAGGTGGCCGTTGTAGGGGGCGAGGAGATAGTGGAGGTCGAGGGAGTGGTACTGGACGATCTGGCCCGAGTCTTCGACCATCCGGCCGAAATAGAAGATCTCGTTGATGCCGAAGGTCTCTCCTGCTGCGGTGTTGAGGATCAGCGCGGCGGAGAGCGCCATCGCGATTCCAAGGGCGATCCACGCGCCCCTACGCGTGCCCAGGAAGCCAACCGTCGTCTGGATGCGGCGCGGCATTTGCGGCTAGGGCTCGTCCCGCCGGTAGTCGCCGCGGCTCAGGTGATGCTCGAGGAATACGTAGAGGACGATGAAGAGGTAGCGGCTGCCCATCTCGTTGAGGCGCAGCTTCGAGACGCCCGCTTTGCGGTTCGCCCAGGAGATCGGCACGATCCCGTAGCTGTAGCCGCGCACCACCGCCTTCAGCGGCAGCTCGACGGTCAGGTTGAAGTGATGCGAGAGGAGGGGCTGGACGTTTTCGATCACCTCCCGCCGGTAGGCCTTGAAGGCATTGGTCGTGTCGTTGTAGCCATGGCGGAAAAGGACACGGATTCCCCAGTTGACGACCCGGTTCATGATCAGCTTCGAGCGCGGATAGTCGGTCACGGTCGACCCGTGGACGAAGCGTGAGCCGAAGGCGCACTCGTAGCCTTCTTCGAGCAGGCGCTGGTAGGCAACCAGGTCGCGCGGGCTGTCGGAGCCGTCCGCCATCACGATCGCCACCGCATCGCCCTCGAAGGCCTCCAGGCCGGCGCGGACGGCGAAGCCGAAGCCGTTTTCGTAAGGAGAGGGCAGGCAGCGCACCTGCGGACGCTCGGCGGCGATCGCCTCCACCGCCGCCGCGGTGCGATCGGTGCTGGAGTCGTCGACGACGATCACCTCGTGCTCGATCTGCTCCCGGTCCAGGGCGGAGACGATCTCGCTCACCGTCTCGGCGACGGTGCCCTCCTCGTTGTAGGCGGGGATGACCACGGACAACTTCATCGGCGTTCCTTCGCGGATCGCATCAGGCGACCTTCTGAAAGCCCAGCGCCTCTCCCACCGCATCCTCGTTTGCGACGGTCCACTCGAGCAGGTCAGCGAGGATGTTGCGGGCGGTCCGGCGCGGTCGCCAGGACGTGCGGGCGAAGAGCCGCGAGCAGTCGGAGAGGTAGATCGGCACGTCGCCGGGCCGGGTCTCAGGATTGGCTCCGACCTCGACCTCGTTGCCCGTCAGCTCGCGGCAGAGCGCGGTCGTCTCCAGCAGCGAAAGGCTGCACTCGCGGCCGCCGCCGACGTTGGCTACAGAGCCGTTCCAGCCTTGCGGATTGCTTAGCTGCTCCTCGACGAGGTCGACCAGATCGTCGATGTGGAGCAGGTCGCGGACCTGCTTGCCATTGCCGTTGAAGCCGATGTAGGTGAGCGGCCTGCCGAAGTGGTGGCTGAGCAGCCACCAGGAGAAGACGCCCTGGTCGACCTTGCCCATCTGCCAGGGCCCTGCGATCACGCCGCAACGGTTGACTACGGCACGCAGGCCGAAGGCGTCGGCGTACTCCTCGATCAGCAGCTCGGCCGAGAGCTTGGTGGCGCCGTAGAGGGTGCGGGCCCCCGGCAGTGGAAAGTCCTCGGAGATGCCCTGCGGGCCGGCGCCGGCGATCGGCTGCTCGGCGGCGAGCTCATAGCGGGTCTCGGCCTCCTCCAATGACAGCTCGAGCTGTGGCGCCACCGGGTAGACGCGGCTGGTCGAGAGGAAGACGACGAAGGCGTTCTCCGCTCGCGCCCGCTCGAGGCAGTTGAAGGCGCCGACGAGGTTCGTCTGCACCGAGTAGGAGGTATTGGCAAACCCGGCCAGCACCGATGGCTCCGCCGAGCACTCGACCATCGCATCGAAGGGCCCAGCAGCGGCCAGGTCGGCGGGCTCGCGGACGTCGCCGTGGACGAACTCGACGCCGGCGTCGCGCAGGCGGGCCAGGTTGAGCTCCGAGCCACGCCGCATCAGGTTGTCGAGCCCGACCAGCTCCCAGTCGGGGTGGCGTGCTGCCAGTGAGACGCCCAGGTTGGCTCCCACGAATCCGGCTCCGCCGGTTATCAGCACCCTCATCTGGCGCGCATTCATAGCAGGGCCGCCCGTGACTGGGATTATCCGGCGCCTTCTCCCCCCTGAGGTTACGACGGGGTGTCGAGTAGCTAATCTGCGGCCGATGCCCACCGCAATAGTCACCGGCTCCGGCGGCCTGATCGGCTCCGAGTCCGTTCGTCGCTTCATCGAGGCGGGCTGGGACATTGTCGGCATTGAGAACGACATGCGCGCCCGCTTCTTCGGCGAGGAGGCCTCGACCGCGCACGTGACCGAGGAGCTGCGCGGGGGTTATTCCGAGTTTCGCTCGCTCGACCTCGACATTCGCGACGCCGAGGGCGTCAACCGCGCCTTCGCCGACCTTGCCGGCTCGATCGACGCGGTGATCCACACCGCCGCGCAGCCTTCGCACGACTGGGCGGCGCGCGAGCCGCAGACCGACTTCGGCGTTAACGCTCTGGGCACGCTCAACCTGCTCGAGGCGGCGCGCGAGCACGCTCCCGATGCGCCCTTTGTTTTCTGCTCGACCAACAAGGTCTACGGCGACACGCCCAACCACCTGCCGCTCGAAGGGCTTGAGAAGCGGCTCGAGCTGCCCGAGTCCCATCCGTTCTACAAGGGGATCGACACCTCGATGTCGATCGACCACTCGACCCACTCGCTCTTTGGTGTCTCCAAGGCGGCGGCCGACCTGCTCGTGCAGGAGTACGGGCGCTACTTCGACATGCCGACCGTCTGTTTCCGCGGCGGCTGCCTGACCGGTCCACAGCACGCCGGCGCGCAGCTGCACGGTTTCCTCGCCTACCTGATGAAGTGCACCGTCACCGGCACGCCCTACACCGTCTTTGGCTACGGTGGCAAGCAGGTGCGCGACAACATCCACAGCGCCGACCTGGTCGCCTGCTTCCAGTCCTTCCAGCGCGCTCCCCGGGCGGGCGCCGTCTACAACATGGGCGGCGGCCGGCGCAGCAACTGCTCGATGCTCGAGGCGATCGAGGTCTGCCAGCGGATCAGCGGTCGCGAGCTGCAGTGGGAGCTGAGCGACGAGAACCGCATCGGCGACCACCGCTGGTGGATCTCCGACGTCTCCGACTTCGAAGCGGACTACCCGGACTGGCAGCCGCGCTACGGGATCGATGAGATTCTGCAGGAGATGTACGAGCAGAACGTCGAGCGCTGGATGGCGACGGCGGGCTGATCGACCACGAGCGCGTTGACCACGGTATCCGAGGCAAATACAGCGCTCGTTAGCGTTTCAGAGAGCAGACGGTCGCGGTCCCGCCTTCGAGCTGCATCTTCCAGGGGACCTTCGAGAGATCGCGGGGAATAGGCAGCGCCAGGGCTTCGCCGGCGCCGATCCCCGTCTGGAAGTCGACCGGGAATTGCCGGCCCGTGGCGAATCGCCTCATCTTAATGTCGGTGACCGGCTTCACCCCCGCGACGATCGTGACCCCGCCGGGCGGGACCTCGAAGGGCTTTGAGCCATCGACCGCGACGCAGCCGTCGGTAGGCACGGCCGATCGGGGAATCGGTTCGAGCTGTACCCGTAGTGCGTTGAGCAGCACCTTGTCGGCCGCGAAGCGCGCCGGCTCGGAGCTTTCCTGTAGCTGGGCGATCGTGTAGGCGGGCGAGCCGAAGTCGTCGACGGCGGCGAAGTAGGAGCCGGCGTCGATGTGGTCGAAGCCGGTGTTGGCGAATTCTTCGTCGAGGAAGAAGGCCGGGTCGACGGTGTTGCGGGCGATCTCCATCGCGGTCAGGTTGCCACGCACGATTTCGGTGCTGCCGGCGTAGCTTTCGTAAGCCTCGTGCAGGAAGAGGCTGTTGCTGGCGACCGAGGCGGCGACCACGACCAGCGCCGGTCCGAGCAAGCGCCGCCCCAGCGACACCCCGCGCAGCAACTCGGCGGCGACGAGCAGCACGAAGATCCCGCCGAGCAGCTGGTAGCGGCTGGCCCAGGGCACCCGCCCCGGCTTGAGGTCGAAGCCACCGAGGATCCAGAAGGCGAGGCCGATCGTGAGAAAGACCCAGAAGGAGCGTGGCAGCCGCTCGACCCGGTAGGCGCGCCACAGCGCCAGCCCACCCAGTGCGACTGCCAGGGGTCGTCCCCAGTCGAGGCCGGCCGGGGACGAGATCCCTTCTACCGGCGTCGCCAGGCCGAGCAGGGCGGCGATCGCCGAGCCAAAGGAGTCGAGCACGAAGAGCGGCGTGGTGGCGATGTTGTGCAGGGAGAGGGCGCTTTCGGCTTCGTGGCCCCATTTGAGCCACCAGAGCGCCCAGAGGACTGCGGGGATGACGACGACGTAGGCACGGCGTCGCCAGTTGCGCTCACCGCGGCTGAGGGCGATGTCAACGACCATCCCAGCCGCGAAAGCGACCCAGACACTGGAGAAGAGCATCGTCCCCAGCAGCCAGGCAAGCGCCAGTCCGTCGCCGACCTTGTCGCGCCGGTCGAGTGCGACCAGCATGCCGAGGCCGCAGGTCAGCGAGCCGAGGAAGGTGATCGAGGAGAACCAGAAGAGGTCTTCGAAGGCTGCCCCCATGAAGAGCACCGGAAGCGTCGCAAGCAGGGCCGGCCACGGGCCCAGGCGCTGCCTGATCAAGACGAAGAGGAACCAGTCACCGAGCAGGAGCATCGCGGTCGAGACGATGCGGAAGGGCACCATCGAGCCCATTCCGAAGCCCGATAGGAGCAGCTTCCAGACGACGACCGCGCCGGCGACCAGATGCTCGTTGGCCGGCGTGAAGAACGCGTCGGCGCTGAAATCGCGCCGGTAGAGGATGTAGGTCCAGTCGTCGAGGATGAAGGTGATCCTCGAACCGAGTACGACGATCGCCACGCCGGCCGCGGCCATCGCCACCGCGAGCAGCAGCGTGGCCGGGTTCTTCGCTCGGATTGCCCCGCTCACGCCGGTAACCTATCCGCCCCTCTTGACGACCCACCCCCCTCCCCAAGTCGCGATCGAGGTCAGCGGCGTCGAGAAGACCTTCCGCATCCCTATGCAGCGGGTCGACTCGCTGAAGGAGCGGCTGACCACTTTCTCCCAGGCCGACTACCGCGAGCTGCACGCTCTGCGCGACGTCTCCTTCGAGGTCGAGCGCGGCGAGTTCTTCGGCATCGTCGGTCGCAACGGCTCGGGCAAGAGCACGCTGCTGAAGATCCTCGCCAGCATCTATGCCGCCGACGCCGGCCGGGTGCGGATGGCCGGTCGCCTGGCGCCCTTCATCGAGCTCGGGGTCGGTTTCAACAATGAGCTGACGGCGCGCGAGAACGTCGAGCTGAACGGGGTGATGATGGGGCTGACGCGGAAGGACGCGCGCAGCCGTCTCGGCGCTGTGCTCGAGTTCGCCGAGCTGGAGGAATTCGTCGACCTCAAGCTGAAGAACTACTCCTCGGGGATGCTGGTCCGCCTCGCCTTCTCGGTGATGATCCAGTCCGACGCCGAGATCCTCCTGATCGACGAGGTGCTCGCGGTGGGGGACGCCTCCTTCCAGCAGAAGTGCGCCGACGTCTTCTACGAGATTCGCGACTCCGATCGAACCGTTGTCTTCGTCACCCACGACATGCGCGCGGTCGAGCAGTACTGCCACCGGGCGATGCTGCTCCACGATGGGCGGATCACGGCGAGCGGCGATGCCGACGAGGTTGCGCGCAGTTACCTGCGGCTCAATTTCGAGCAGGCGCCGGCAGGGGGCGACGCGGACATGGGCGGTCTCGCCGACATCACCCTCAGCGACGTCTGGCTGGAGGACGGCGGCGGCGAGCGGATCGTCAACGTCGAGAAGGGCGCCGAGCTGCGCTTCGGCGCGATCTTCGAGGCCCACCGAGCCGTCGAGGGGCCGAGCTTCGGTTTCGCCTTCAGCAATGCCGACGGGGTTGAGGTGACGGGCTTTGGTCTGGGTCTCGCGGGCGACGTCCCGGACCGCCTCGAGCCGGGCCAGCACGTGCGGCTCAGCGGCGAGATTGAGAACCGTCTGCTGCCCGGCCGCTACGTGGCCAAGTGCTGGGTCCACCGCGAGCACAACTACGCAAACCTCGTTTTGCACTCGCCGCACGTGCTCGACTTCGTCGTCTACGGCGAGAGCAGCGCCGGTGTGGTGGCGCTCGACCACCACATCGCCGCGACGGTCGAGGGCGCGTCGCCGGTCGAGGGTGGGGCGAGGGTGGAGGGCCCGTGAGCATCGAGCCGGCGAATCTGGAGCTGCGCGAGGTCAGCGGGCCCTCGGCGCTGGGCGGCGGTCGGCACCGCTTCTTCGAGCTGCTCTGGCTGCTGTCGGTCACCGAGTTCAAGAAAACCTTCTTCGGCACCGTGCTCGGCTACGTCTGGTCGTTGATGCGGCCGCTGTTGCTCTTCGCCGTGCTGCTGCTCGTCTTCACCCAGGTGTTCAAATTGGGCAGCGAAGTGGCGCACTACGAAGTGCTGCTGCTCTTCAACATCGTCCTCTTCGGCCTTTTCCTGGAAGGGACTGGTGGCTCCGTCGCCTCTGTCGTCGGCCAGGAGGGCATCGTCCGTAAGACGCAGTTCCCGCGCCTTGTCATCCCGCTCTCGGTCGTCCTGACCGCGCTTTTCACCTTGGCCCTCAACATGATCGTCGTTGTGATCTTCATGCTCGTCTTCGGCGCGCCGCCGCTGTGGACCTGGCTGTTGTTCCCGGTCATTCTCGTGCCGCTGCTGGTGCTGGTCTGCGCGCTGTCGATGCTGCTCTCGGCGCTCAACGTGCGCTTCCGCGATGTCGCGATCATCTGGACCGTGATCGCGACCGCGCTCAACTACGCGACGCCGGTGATCTATCCGTTGCAGATCATCCAAAACGAAACCCTCAAACACGCTCTGATGGCCAATCCGCTTGCGCCGCTCTTCCAGCAGGCGCACCTCTGGTTGATCAATGACCCTAAAACCGAAAGCCTCGTCACCGCGGCGGGGGGGCCGCTGCCGCTGATCGCCGCGGGCTTGATCTATGTCGCCATCTGCGTCGCCGGCGTCTGGGTCTTCAACCGCGAGGCGCCCCGGATCGCCGAGCAGCTCTGAAAAGCCGCTACTTTGCCTGCCGGGTGCGTTTCAGGGTGATGCTTTGATCCGAAAGTCGATATTGCTTGCGGTCGCGGCTACTGCGCTGTTCTTCGTGCCCGCTGTGGCGGTCGCTGTGCCGCCCGCGCCCGCTGGATTCACGGTCGGGATCTCGCCGCAGACGCCGGCCGACGAAGCCGACTACTCGCTGATGGCGGAGGCAGGGTTGACGAGCCTGCGGTTGCCCCTGAGCTGGGAAAGCGTCGAGCGCCAGAGCCCTTATTGGGCTCCACCCGATTGGACGGACTTCGACCGCTCCGTTGGGCTCGCGGCGGAATACGGCATGCGGGTCTTCCCCTTCATCTGGGGAACGCCGTCCTGGGTTGCCGACCAGCCCGGGATCGAACCGGTCAACGGCCGGGCGGGCCGGGCTTGGGCCTCCTTCTTGCGCCAGGCCGTCGAGCGCTACGGTCCCTACGGGAGCTTTTGGCGCGAAAACCCCGACCTGCCTTTCCTGCCGATCCGCGCCTGGGAGATCTGGAACGAGGAGAACATCGTCACCTTCTCGCCCCGTCCCGACCCTTCTCGCTACGCGCGGCTGCTGCGCATCGCCGGCGGCGCGATCCACCGTGCCGATCCGGGCTCCAAGGTCATTCTCGGCGGTCTCTTCGGCCGCCCGCTGCAGGTGCCGCCCAACGTGCCCTCCGGCACGTTCCTCAATGCCGTTTATCGAGCTCGCAACGTGAAGTCGTACTTCGACGGGGTGGCTCTGCACCCTTACGTCGCCGACGCTGACGCGATGGAACCGCAGATCCGCAACCTACGCCGCATCATGCGACGGCACCACGACGGGGCGACGCCGCTCTACGTCACCGAGCTGGGCTGGGGTTCCGACAGCTTCCAGACCCGCTGGGAGCGCGGCATGTGGGGCCAGGCGCGCGAGCTCGACCAGGCTTTCTCGATGCTCACGAACCACCACCGCAGCTGGCGAATCGCCGGCGTCTGGTGGTTCTCCTGGGTCGACGCCGGCCACCTCTGCCAGTTCTGCGACTCCGCCGGGCTGCTCACCGTCAGCCGCGAAGCCAAGCCCTCCTGGTACCGCTTCACCGAATGGACTGGCGGCGACGCCGAAATCGTCCCGCGGGCGAGCTTCGGCGAATAACCGCTCGCCATCGGCGGCTCAGACGGTGCCGCGGAACAGGTTGACCGAGCCAATACGGCGCATCGTGTACTGGTCGTAGGGCAGGTCGCCGCGCCAGCGGTTGTGGGCCTCGGCGGAGACAAAATAGGTCTCGGGATCGCCTTCCATCGCGTCGATCTGGGTCGCCAGGTCCTGCTCGGGGAGGCCGAGTGCGGCGACCATGCGGTCGAGTTTCTCGCGGTGCTCGTCGGCGCCCCAGCCGGCGAGGACGTGGTCGACGGCGTGGATCGAGCAGCCGCCGCGCTTGGCGACCAGCTGGTGGCCGGCTTCGACCACCGTGTCGATCTGCTCCAGCGGCACGTGCTCGAGCACCGAGATCGAGAAGACCGCGCCGAAGTCGTCGCCGACGTCCTCGTTAGGTGGGAAGAGCTCGCGGACGAAATGGACGTCGGGGTAGGCCGCCTGGAAGCGTTTGAACTCGCGCGGGCCATTGCCGCCGCCCATGTAGTCGTCGACCACGGTCACGTCGTAGCCGAGGCGGGAGAGCATCCCCGCCACCAATGGCTCGCCGGCGCCGATCTCGAGCAGCCGCGAGCCGCGCTCGACGTTGCCGAGGATCGCCTTGATCGTCCAGCAGCGCTGCAGGTCCTTCATGTCGAAGCTGGTCCCGGCGAGGCCGGTCAGATGGTCGGCGCTGTCGGCGAAGTCGCGCACCGTGCCGTAGGAGATCGGCGGCAGTGGGAACGAGCCGGCGTAGCGCTCGGCGATCGGCCAGAGCGCCCCGTCCCCGATCGTCCAGGCTGAGGCGTTGGCGCCAGGGGTCGCGCCCTGCGGCGTGTAGAGGGCCGCTTTGCCCGCGAGTTTGCGCAGCAGTGGCGAGCGTGCCGCCGCTGCCCGCAGGCGCTGCGCCTGGGTCCCGGCGCTCACGCGGCCGAACCCACCGCGCGCCCGGACGCCGAGCACTCACGCAGGAAGGCGGCGAGGCCGGCGGCGTTCGCCCCCCAGCTCAGCCGCTCAACAGCAAAGCGCCGGGCGCCGGCACCGAGGCGTTTGGCGAGATCGCGGTCGGCGAGCAGTTCTTCGATGCGAACGACGATCTCCATTGCGTTGCCCTGCTCCAGCAAGAGTGCGTCCTCTCCGTGCTTCAGGTCGTTGCCGATGTTGCAGTGCGGCAAGATAACCGGCCGTCCCATTGCCAGGAACTCCGGCAGCTTGGAGGGCAGCCGGTAGCGGTTGAAGTCGTCGGGCGGGCCCGGCTGCACGTAGGCGTCGGCCATCGCCAGGTAGGCGGGGATCTCCCGCCAGGCGATCGGGCCGAGCTCGATCACGCCGTCGCCGAGGGCGCGGAACGAGCGCGGGTCGGGGCCGCCGAATTCGCTGTGCCCGAGCCGCACCAGGCGCACGCGGTGCCCGCGCCGCTGCAACAGCTTGACCGCCAGGTAGAGGCTCAGCATCTCGTGCTGGTTGGCGTAGTGGATGGTGCCGTGGTAGACGAGGACGAAGTCCTCGGGGGCGAGGCCGAGCTGCGCCCGCGAGTGCGACTCGAGGTCGGGCCGGAAGCGCTCGAGGTCGATCCCGGGACGGGCCAGCGCGTGCGGCCGGCCGACCAGGTTGAACTCGTTGAGCGCCTCGGTGATCACGGTGATCCCGGCGGCGCCGTCGAGGAACTCGCGGTGGTGGGTGGGGTGGATCAGGTCGGGTGGCGCCAGGCTGTCCTGCTGGCGCAGGGGGAGCCGCTGCAGTTCGGCCAGCGAGCGCCCCGTCGCCGATTCGATCAGCAGCTCCTCGTTGTCCTCGAGGTGGATGACGTAGGGCACGCCGAGCTTGCGCACCGCCTCCATCGTCATCCGTCGCACCGGCTCGCGCGGAGTCCAGCCGATCACGATCGTCTCCTTCGGGTCGCGGCGCATCTGCTCCAGCTTGCGGTCGAGATCGTCATGAGAGATGCACTCGAAGCGCGGCTCGCCGACCGCCTTGGCGCGGGCGGGGTCGCCGCGGCCGGCGACGGTGACCTCCCAGCCTAGGTCGGTCAGCTCGTTGCCGAAGTGGTAGGCCTGGATCCCGCTGTTGACGTCGAACGGGCCGAAGTAGACGAAGAGGGCCCTCATCGGCGGCCCAGGGGCGCGGTTGCGCGGTAGACCCGTTCGCGCCAGCTCACCGGCACGTAGTCGGCGAGCTGCTGGGCGAAGCCAGGATTGAAGTAGGGGTCGCCGCGCATCAGGTCGTCATACCAGCAGTCGACGAAGAGGGCGCGGTCGACTGCGTCGGTGGCGGCGCGGCGGCCGGCCGGCGTGCGGTGGTTCAGCAGCCGCGGCCGCGGGGCGTAGACGGAGCTGAGACCGCGGCGGGCGAGCCGGCGGCAGAGGTCGAAGTCCTCGTACTGGAGGCTGTAGAACTCGTTGAAGCCCTTCTCGGCGTCGAACTCTGCCTTGCCGACCAGGAGGCACTCGGAGCTGAGCGCCGAGACCTCGCGGGCGCAGGGCAGCGATCCGTAGTAGCCGTCGCCGTCCGCCGGAAAGCCGCTCAGCATCGGGCTGGCGGGATCGCGCAGCCCAATCGCGACGCCAGCCTGGTCGACCAGGCCGTCGGGTCGGGACAGCAGTGGCCCGACCGCGCCGACTCCCGGCAGCGCGGCGTGCAGCAGGAGCTGCTCGATCCAGTCGGACTCGACGAGCTCGACGTCTTCGCCGAGGAAGATCAGGTACTCGCCGCTCGCCGCGGCGGCGCCGAGATTGTTAGCGCGCCCGCGACGGAACGGGCCGGGCTCACCGGCCACCCAGGTGGCTCGCTCGCCCACGTTCCCGGCGGGAGCCTCCTCGCCGCGGCCGACCACGATCGCCTCGAAGCGCGGGTATGAGGTCAGCTCGAAGAGCGAGGCGAGCAGTCTCCCCAGGCCGCCCTCCCCGCCGCCGCTGGCGATGACGATGCTGACGTCCACCGCGGGAGCGGCGCCGTTGCGAGGCGCGAGGACCGCCCGGTGCGGGATCGTCGGGTGCGGGACCGCCTTGGCTTCAACGCCGCGCCGCTCGAGGTGGCCGCTCACCGCCCTCGCCTGGAGCTCCTCGACGCCGCCCTTCTGGTCGGTCCCGGCGGCGATGCTGCCCGGGATCGCGCGCCAGTGGTAGAGCGTCTGGGGGATGTGGTGGATGCGGTCGGTGCGCTCGGAGACGCGTAGGAAGAACTCGAAGTCCTGGATCGTGTCGAAGGTGGGGTCGAACCCCCCGGCCGCTTCGGCGAGCGAGCGGCGCACGACGAGCAGGTGGCCGATGTACATCGCGCCCAGCGCGTAGATCGGCGACCAGTCGGGCTTGAGGAAGGGATCGGCCCTGACGCCGTGCAGGGTCAGCTTGTCCGAGTCGGAGTAGACGACGTCGAGCTCCGGATCGGCGGTCAGCGCCTGCGCGAAGCGCAGCAGGGCGTCCGGGGTGAGGGTGTCGTCGTGGTCGAGGAAGCCGACGAACTCGCCGCTGCACATCTCCATGGCAGCGTTGGTCGCGGCGGAGATGCCGCGGTTCTCCGCCGCTAGCTCGAACTTGATCCGCGGGTCGGAGTCGGCGTAGCGCTGAACCGCGGCGTTCAGCTCCGGCTGCCCGGAGCCGTCGTCGACGATGCACAGCTCCCACTCGGGGTAGTGCTGGGCGAGCACCGAGTCGATCGCCTTGCCCAGGTAGCCGAGGTCGGACTTGTAGGTCGGCATCGCCAGCGAGATCGTCGGCCGGGACTCGAGCGCCTCGACTTCCTGCAGGGCGGCTTCCCGCTGCGCCTTGGGGCGGTTGAGATGGAGCTGCCGGAGGCGCCGGCTTAGGTCGCGGAGCCGGCGCAGGAACGCGAACAGGGGCGGGGGGAGGAGCGATTTGAGCGACCGGGCGTCTCTGGGCACGGTCAGCCTCGAAGCTTTGCCAGCAGGGTCCTGAACGATCGCACCGGCCTGGTCAGGCGCCAGCTGAGCGAGGTCTCATACGTCTGCGCGACCTCGATCACCTCCTGTTCGAGTTCGCCGATGCGGAAGGCCCGGCGACCGATCTCACGGTGGAACTCCTCGCGCTGGGCGTCCAGCTCGGCGCGGTGCCGGGCTTCCAGTTCGCGCTGGGCGTCGCCCGTCTGCGTCTCGGCGCTCATCGCGGCCTATCGTAGCCACGGTAGGGTTGCAACCTCGCAATGGAGCCCCTTACAGGCACTTTGAAGGGACTTATTCTCTCCGGTGGGGCGGGCACCCGCCTGCGTCCCATCACCCACACCTCGGCTAAGCAACTCGTGCCCGTCGCCAACAAGCCCGTGCTCTTCTACGGGATCGAGGCGCTGGTAGACGCCGGGGTGAAGGAGATCGGGATCATCATCGCGCCCGAGACCGGCGATGAGATCCGCGCCGCCGCCGGCGACGGCTCGCAGTTCGGCGCCGAGATCACCTACATCGTCCAGG
This sequence comes from uncultured Solirubrobacterales bacterium, assembly GCA_963703175.1. Taxonomy (GTDB): domain Bacteria; phylum Actinomycetota; class Thermoleophilia; order Solirubrobacterales; family 70-9; genus VRUE01. Next base: position 1,057,646 of record OY969794.1, on the reverse strand, counting down.
ACGAGCCGGCTGGGCTTGCCCATGCCGTGCTCACCGCCGAGGACTTCATCGCCGGTGCGCCCTTCGTCATGTACCTCGGCGACAACCTGCTCGCCGATGGCTTGCGCGGCCTCGTCGCGACCTTCCGCGAGTCTGATCCCGACGCGCTGATTCTGCTCACCCCGGTCTCGGACCCCAGCTCCTACGGCGTCGCCGAGCTCGACGGCGACCACGTCGTGCGCCTGGTCGAGAAGCCCAAAGACCCGCCTTCCAACCTTGCCCTTGTCGGCGTCTACCTTTTCCAGGGGGCGATCTTCGACGCCGCCCGCGCGCTCAAGCCCTCCTGGCGGGGTGAGCTGGAGATCACCGAGGCGATCCAGAGCCTGATCGAGGACGGCCACAAAGTGCAGTCAGAGGTGGTCAGCGGCTGGTGGAAGGACACTGGCCAGCTCGCCGACATGCTCGAGGCTAACCGGCTTGTGCTGGAGGAGATCGAGACACGCCTCGACGGCGAGATCGACGCCGACTCGAAGGTCGAGGGCAAGGTCGTGGTCGAGGCGGGTGCGAAGCTGAGCGGCTCGGTCGTGCGTGGCCCGGCGGTGATTGGCGCCGGCGCTCAGATCGAGGGCGCCTACGTTGGCCCCTACACCTCGATCGGCGAGGACGTGAAGATCTGCCGCTCCGAAATCGAGCACTCGATCGTGCTCGCCGGATCCATCGTCGAAGACCTCGGTACCCGCATGGAGGCAAGCTTGCTCGGCCGCGAAGTGAAGCTGACCCGCAGCGACGGAATGCCGAAGACCCTGCGCATGCTGGTCGGCGACAAGTCGGAGATCAAGATCATCTGATGGGCGGTTCCCGATGAAGGTCCTGGTCACGGGGGCAGCTGGAATGCTCGGCCGCGATGTGATGCTCGCCGCCGGCAACGCCGGCCACCAGGTGGTCGGCTACGGCCACGCCGAGCTCGACATCGCCGACGCCGGCGCGGTCCGCGCCAAGATCGAGAGCGAGCGTCCCGACGTCGTCATCAACTGTGCCGCCTGGACCGACGTCGACGGCGCCGAGCAGTCCGAGGGGGAGGCGACCCGAATCAACGGGGAGGGAGCGGGCAATGTCGCAGCCGCGGCTGCCTCGGTCGGCGCCTCGGTCGTCTACGTCGGCAGCGACTACGTCTTCGACGGCAGCAAGGGTGCGCCCTACGTCGAAACCGACCAGACCGCACCCCTCTCCGCCTACGGCCGTAGCAAGCTGGCCGGGGAGGAGGCGACCCGCACCGCCAACAAGCGCCACTTCGTTGTCCGCTCCGCCTGGCTCTTCGGCACGGGCGGCCCCAACTTCGTCGAGACGATGCTGCGCCTCGCCACCGACCACGGCGAGGTCCTCGTCGTGCGGGATCAGGTCGGATCGCCCACCTACACGTGGCACCTGGCCTATGGCATCGTCCGCCTGATCGAGGGGGTCGAGTTCGGCATCCACCACATGGCCGCCGGGGGCGCCTGCTCCTGGTACGAGTTCGCGCGTGAAATCTTCGAACAGGCGCACGTCGAGTGCAAAGTGATGTCGGCGACCACCGAGATGCTCGGCCGTCCGGCTCCACGCCCCGCCTACTCGGCGCTGGAGAGCCAGCGCGAGCACGCGATCGAACTGCCTTCCTGGCAGGACGGCCTCGCCGCATATCTGTCCCAGCGTCGCGCTGAGACCGAGGCCCCGGCATGAGGATCCTCGTCACCGGCGCCGCCGGCTTCATCGGCTCCACCTACGTGCGATTGATCGGCGACGAGCACGAAGTGCGGGTCCTGGACAAGCTCACCTACGCCGGCCGCCGCGAGAACTTGCCCGATGGCACGGAGTTGGTGGTCGGCGCGATCGAGGATCCCGCCGTCGTGCGCGAGGCGATGGAGGGCTGCGACGCGGTCGTCAACTTCGCCGCCGAGTCGCATGTCGACCGCTCGATCGACGACCAGGACGCCTTCGCCCGCACCCACGTGATCGGCACCGGCACGCTGCTCGACGCCGCTCGCGAGCTCGGCGTCGGCCGCTACCTGCAGGTCTCCACCGACGAGGTCTACGGCTCGATCGAGTCAGGCTCTTTCACCGAGACCTCGCCGCTCGATCCCTCCTCCCCCTACTCGGCGACCAAGGCGGCCGGCGATCTGCTCGTCTCCGCCCACTTCCACACCTACGGCACCGAGGCCTCGATCGTGCGCGGCTCCAACAACTACGGCCCGCGCCAGTACCCGGAGAAGCTGATTCCCCTGATGGTCCTCAACGCGATCCACGGCGACTCGCTGCCTGTGTACGGGGACGGGAGGCAAGTGCGCAACTGGCTCTACGTCGAGGACTTCTGCCGGGGCATCCATGCGGTGCTGATGAATGGTCGCCCGGGCGAGGCCTACAACGTCGGTGGTCCCGACGAGTGCGAGAACATCGAGGTGGTCAAGCGGGTGATCGAGTTGACCGGGGCGGACGAGTCGCAGATCGAGTACGTCACCGACCGACCCGGCCATGACCGCCGTTACTCGCTCGCTTCGGAGAAGCTGCGCGGCGAGCTCGGCTGGGAGGCGCAGGTCCACTTCGCCGAGGGCCTGGGGCGAACCGTGGAGTGGTACCGCGAGAACGAGCCGTGGTGGGGCCCGATCCGCTCAGGCGAGTACCGCGAGTACTACGAGAAGCAGTACGGCAAAGCGCTCGGCTGATGCCGCGCCGTTTGGAGACGAAGCTCGACGACGTCGTCCTGGTCGAGCCCGAGGTCGATGGCGACGCGCGGCTTCGCCGTGCTCAGCGACGTAGCCGACGTCACCTACCTGCTCTCGAGCACCTACGACCCCGCCATAGCTTGGGCTATCCGAAGTAGTCGATTCACTCCGTTTTGACACCAACTCAAACGGAAGTGAAAATTTAGTGCGCCAATTTGAAATTGTGAGTTGCGCGAAGCGGTTTCACTGCTAGCGTCGCCGGTAGGGAGGGTGAAGGAGACAGGTGTCTTCGGGTGACTCACACTCATCACGTCCGGCCAACCAGTCGGATCCGATTCGAGTCCGGCGCCCTCCGCATATAGGCCGCTGAAGCGGTCGAGTCTGGGGCGAGCTCCCGTGGTACCCTTGAGCAGAGTGTGAGTCGCCTGCGGGGTGGTTCCCGCTTCACCAGACTCGACCCGCTTCGGCGGGTCTTGTCATTTCTAGGGTTACCTCTACTGCGACTTGGTTGTCGTCAGGGCCTCGCCCAGCGCACGCGAGGCGACCTCGAGGCTGTTGTGGCTCTCGACCAGTTGCCGCAGGGTGCTGAGGTCCGTTTCATCGAGCGCGAGAAGCTCGCCCCATAGTTGAGCCGTGTCTTCGGTCACCCGCGGATCGCCGAAGGGGTCCCGCGCGGCATCGTCGTAGCGCTCGGGCGTCAGTACGACGCCCGAGGCCTGGTGTGGGCCGAGCGAACGGGCGACGACGACGCGCCGGCCGAGCGCCGCGGCCTCTAACGTGGTCGTGCCCTGGGCAACGACGAGGTCCGAGTCCGCTAGCCTTGTGGTCGGGCTCGCCGATGCACCCTCGATCCGCCACGAGCCCACGGGCAGGCGCTTCTCGCAGAGCGCGAGGGCCTCGGGCCGCCATGGGCCGTCCCCCGCGATCGTCAGCCGACACTCATTGCCGGCGGCGACTCGCTCGCGCACGAGCTCGACCGCGAGCCTGACTATCACCGTCTTGTCGGGCGCGAGGCGCGTCATCGCGAGTACCTCCCGCGGCTCTCCCATGGCTGGCTGGAATGGCGTTTCGTGCATCGAGAGGGCGGCGGGGAGGATCCGCAACGCTTCCGATGGCAGGCCGTAGGCGAAGGCCACCTTGCGCCGGTGCGCCTCGCCCCTGACCAGCGCGACGGCGCCTGGCTCGGCCACGGCCCGCTCGACAACACGGCGGGCCCTCATCGGCGTCGGCGGTGCAAGTCGGCGGGTGACCCCCTGTGGCGCCACATGCATGGCAAGGGCAACGCGTCCGCAGCTACCCAGAGCCCGGTCGAAGCTGTCCATCGGCCCCATTTCCCATTGGACGATCGCCGCATCATGTTCGGCGACCGTGTCCCAGATGCCCCCGTGGGGTCCGTTCTCCCCCCATGAGGTCGGGATCACTTCGATCCCATACGATTTCGCCGTCTCGGCAAGCGCGCCGGGCTGGGCGAAGATCGTCGCCCGCCCGCCATGTTCGGCGTGTCGCTCCAATAGTCGGATCCACTGCCAGGTCGAGCCTCCGAGAGCCAGGCTGTGCAGAAGGCAGCAGATCGCGGTTACGCCCGAATCGCCGCGACCGTCCATGCGTTGAGATAATCGCAAGGTTGACTTCCTTGCACCGGTCCGACCTGGCCCCAAATCTGCTGTTCGGTGCCAGGGTGGAGATCGGCTCCGGCGTGGAGATCGGCGCCAACGTCATCATTCACGACGACGTCAGCGTCGGCGACGGCGCGCGGATCGATCACGGCGTCATCCTCGGTCGGCTCGGTCGCGTCAGCCGCGGCTCCAACAGCTCTCAACCTACCCCCGCGCCGACGACGATCGGGCCGGCATCGATCGTCTGTGCCTACGCAATCGTCGAGGCAGGGGCGCAACTGGGCGCACACGCATTGATTGGTGACCATACGGCCATCCGAGAAGGAGTGACCTTGGGCGCCGATGTCGCGGTCGGCTTTGCCAGCATGGTGAAACAAGGAGCGGAGCTGCACGATCGGGTGCGCGTACAGTCGCATTGCGTCGTCGGTTCTGGAGTTGTGGTCGAGGAGGACGCCTTTCTCGGGACGGGTGTCGTAATTCTCACCGGGCGAACGATGAGCGCCGCCCCCCGCAGCCCGGCGCCGTGCTTGCGGCGGGGCTGTCAGATCGGCGGAGGGGTACAGATCCTCCCCGGAGTCGAGATCGGCGAAGAGGCGGTTGTTGGGGCCGGGGCGGTGGTCACGAAAGACGCCCCCCCGGGCGTGGTGGTCAAGGGCATTCCGGCCAGGTGAAAGGCGGACTAGGAACCGGAAGAGCAGGGGACGTTGAAGTGGCCTTTGAGCGACATCGCGCTTTCCACGCCGGGGGCACGGGCGTCGTTTCGGAAGAGGGCGCTAGCAGCGTTCATCCGGAAGACTTCGTCGGGGCATTTGGCGGAGAGGTAGCTGTGTTCTGTGCCTTTGCTGACGAAGCGCCGCTCGACCTTGAACTTTGAAGTCGAGCAATGAACCATCTCCCCGAGGATCCGCGGGATCCTCCAGATCGAATGCAGGCTGGAGTACTTACGCTGGATCTTCACGCTGCTGACGACGGGCATCGGGTTGGGCGCACCGATTGCGCTATGGACGAAGAGTCTCGTCTCGCCGTTGAACGTGCCGCCGTTGAAGAGGGTGAGGGGAGCCTTGAGGATGGCTTCCGAGAATGCCAGCCCGATGTGGGCCATTCCGCTGCCGACGATCGCTGCCCGGCAGAGGCGTCGTGCTGCCGCTACGCGGTGGATCTCGAGGCCGACGGGCGCGAGCTCGTGGGCAGGCAACTTTTCCAGGATGACAGCCCCGCCGGGCTCGAATTCAACCTGATCGGAGCAGCCTAGTCCGAGAGTCGACCGAAAGCAGCTTGCGATGTGTCGCTGCGGACTATTCCCCGCGGCGAGCGAGGCAATTGCCAGGAAAAATGCGGCAGCTATTCCGATCAACCGTTTCGGCGCATCAGCTCCCCCAACCCGCAAACGGGTATGTGACCCTCAAGGAGCCTGTGAACGACAGGCACACTGCGCCGTACCGTCGCCGCTTCCCCGTCAGTTTTCAGATTGACGGCGAGCTGGGCACGCTAACCGGTTTTCCTGAGCCAGACACTAACACCGCTGTGCTGGGTCTCCGGAACATCGCGGTACAGCGCGTCAATCGCCCCTTGTCGGAGTTGGAACAGCATGCTGTTGCAGATCACGACCTCGAAAACGTCGTTGTACATCAGGAACGCTTGCAACACGTATTGCTCGTTCCAGGTCTGACCGCGATCGAAGATCCATTCGTCTGGATAGTCCGCAGGCCAGAAGATGTCGTGGATATGGATCAAGACTCCCGGCTTCAACCGCGGCAGGACCTCGAAGAAGAACCAGACGACGTCACTTCCCGCCCGCGCCACGTGCGAGCCATCGTAGAAGCACACGTCTCCGGCCTCGAGCGATTCGAAGATCGCCAGGTCAGCTCTCTGCAGGATGACGTCGTGGAGCGTCCAGTGGTCGGGTAACGCGCTGAGCAGCTCTTGCCGCGGATACGGCTCGATTTGCGTGACCTCAGTTGGTTTCGATCCCTCTTCTTGATTGCGATTGAGGGCATCGGCCAAGAGCAGGCTCGACCAGCCGGCACCTACCTCGACTACCCGGCTTGGTTTGACATCGCGTAGCAGGCCATAGTGGACCAGGGCATCCGCGCCGCGCCAGAAAGCGTTGTCCCAGTGATACCTCGGCGGACCGAGGGGTGGGACCATCGGAACGTTCGCGAGCTCTGCGAGATACGGCGCGATCCGTCGTACCTCATCGAGTTGCGCGTCGATATCCCACTCGATGCCCTGCGGTAGCGACCGGTCATGCCAGAGGTCCCGGTTGTCGGAGAGGAATGGAAGGTCGTTGAGAGCGCTGTAATAGTCGCGCGGCTGGAAGTGATAGCCACGATCCTGCACCTCTCGGGTCGAAGCCGCCGCGAGTGTCTCGATCGCTTGATCGATCGTCGTGGGTGTTTGAGCAACCTGCCCGTCGGCATCCGCGGCAGGCATCCAGCCGGCCAGCGCCCGAAGGGCAGCGCGAATACGGAATCCCCACCCCATCCTGGCTTCGCGTTCCACCGCTTCTAGTCTCTCAGGCAACGTGGCGGTTAGGTGCGCTGCCCAGCAGCCTTTTGAGTCCAGTTATCCCCAGGCTGGCTGCCAGTTTGGCTCCGATGCCGGCGTAGACAGCAGCATTGACGAGCGGGTTGTGCTCGGGGGCATCGAAGCGGCGGTAGAAGCGACCCATGCCACGGTGGAAGGCAATTTCCTGACGAGGAGCGCGGCGGTCTGCACTCGACCCCCCCTTTACGTGCAATGCCACACCGCCCGGTTCATAAAAGACTTTCCAACCTGCGTCCCAGAAGCGATGGCACCAGTCGAGGTCCTCCATGTAGAGCCAGTAGCCCTCGTCGAGCAGGCCGACCTCGCGCACTGCCTCTGCCTGGCAGAGCATGAAGGCGCCGTTGACCGCATCAATCTCTCCGGGCTCGTCATCTCCCAGGTGCGTTGCGCGGTACTGGCTGAGCGTGCTTGAGGCATCCCTCGACCTACCAATGCCGGTGAAGTGGGCCAGGGCGGAAAGGGGGGTGGGAAAGGAGCGCTTGCAGGCGTGGTCGAGATCACCGGTCTCGGTGATCAGCCTTACCCCGACCATTCCTATGCGCTCGTCTGAGCGCAGACGCGCCAGCGCCGCGTCGAGGGTGTCGGCATAGACCTCCGTGTCGGGGTTCAGCAACAGCACGGCGGACGCCTCGCTCTCGCGCAGAGCGAGATTGTTGGCGGCCGAGAAGCCGACGTTCGTCTGGCGAATCAGTCGTACCGCGGGAAACTCCCGCTCGACCATGTCGGGAGTCGAGTCCGGGCTGCCGCTATCTACGACGGTCACCCGCATTCCGCCGGTCGATGGGTGGGCCTGCAGAGAGTGCAGGCAGCGTCGCAACAACTCTTCGGCGCCGTGACTGACGACGATGGCTTCTAGGTCAACGGGTTCGGACATGGCCGCATCCTAAGGTGCGATCGCGAGTCGCTAGGGTCCTCACCGTCATGCCGGCGCCGGGGTCCAACAGCTGTTGAGGGTCGCCGCGAACGACTTCACTCGTCAGTGGGTGGATGTCCGCGAGGATGCACTGGCGGCCATGGACCGGGTGGCGAAAGCGGCTGGCTGGTTCTAGGCGCAGAGGTGGACGCCTTCGAGCGGGAGTTCGCCACCTGGTGGGGCGCCTCACATGCAGTGGGAGTCGCCAGCGGGCTCGATGCGCTGGAGATTGCGCTGCGCTGTGCCGGTATCCAGCTTGGGGATCGAGTCCTCACCACGCCGCTGACGGCCTTCGCGACGACGCTGGCTGTGATCCGAGCCGGCGCTGAGCCTGTGTGGTGCGATGTTGACGAGTCCGGCGGGCTGGACATCGAGAGGGCAGACGAAGCTCTGCAGGCGGACCCGGACATTCGAGCGGTGCTTCCGGTCCACCTCTATGGACATCCGCTGGATCCTGTGGGATTGGAACGTCTTGCATCCGAGCATGACATCGTCGTGATCGAGGATTGCGCACAATCCACGGGGGCGGAGCGGGGTGGACGGCCGACCGCGCTTGCGGGGACTGCGGCGGCGGTAAGCCTTTATCCGACCAAGAACCTTGGTGCGATGGGTGATGGTGGGGTGCTGCTGACCAAGGACGAGGGCCTGGCCGAGCGGGCACGGGGATTGCGCGACTACGGGCAGACGACTCGTTACGAGCACACGGAGGCCGGTCTCAACAGCAGGCTGGACGAGTTGCATGCGGCGATTCTCCGGACTGCCTTGCTGCCTCGCCTAGATAGGTGGATCGCTCGCCGTCGGGAGATAGCCAGCCGCTATACCGAGGGGCTGGTTGACAGCTCCCTGCAGCCGATTGCGGCAAAGGGGGGCGAATCCGCTCACCATCTGTTCCCGGTGACGGCCATGGAGGGCGATCCAGGTGACGTCGTCGCGAACATCGCCAACCGGGGAGTCTCAATCGGTCGGCACTACCCGTTTCTCTGCTCAGATCAGCGTGCCGCCAGAGGCGCCGGGTCGGCAGCCGATTCGCTGGCAGTCGCCCGGCTGATCTCCAAACGAGAGCTTTCGCTGCCAATTCATCCATATCTCGAGGATGAGGAAGTGGAGGCCGTCATGGAGGCATGCCTGGGGGCCACCGCGTGAGAGATCACCGCAACTCCCTTGTGGTCCCGGTCTACGGCAACCAGGACACGATCTCGCCTTTGGTGGAGGCGGTCGAGGAAATCAGCGACCGAACCGATGGTGGGTTGGAGGTCATCTTCGTCGTAGACGGAAGCCCCGACGATTCCCGCGAGCGGCTCGTGGAGGCGCTCGCGAACGGCCGTATCCAGGCTCGAGTAGTCGAGCATTCGCGGAACTTCGGGTCCTTCGCCGCGATACGAACCGGCATGAGCTTGGCCCACGGCGAGTTCATCGCCGTGATGGCCGCTGATCTCCAAGAGCCACCTGAGCTTGTGATCGAGTTCTTGGAGCAGTTGCGCGGCGGGGAGGTCGACGTAGTGGCGGGCGAGCGAGCCAGTCGCGACGATCGAGGGGACGCCTTCTCCAGGCTCTACTGGCTGCTGTACCAGCGTTTCGTCATGAGCGAGATACCGGCCGGGGGCGCTGATGTCTTCGCATGCACTAGCGAGGTCCGGGATGTCATCTGCTCACTGGAGCACGTCCACACGTCGCTGATCGCGCAGCTCTTCTGGGTCGGGTTCCGGCGTCGGCTCGTGGCTTACGATCGGCGCCAGGCCCCCGGAGAGAGCGGTTGGACGCTTCGCCGCAAGCTGCGCTACCTCTCGGACAGCGTCTTTGCGTTCACGGATCTGCCGGTGAGGATGCTCTGGCTGGTAGGCCTATTGGGGTTGGTTGTCGGAGTATTGCTAGGAACCTCCGTGGTAGTCGCCCGTGCTGTGGGTGCAGTGTCAGTTCCGGGGTACACGGCGACGATCTTGGTGATCATCTTCTTCGGCAGCTTCAACATGATCGGTCTCGGCATCATCGGCTCCTATGTGTGGCGCGCATACGACACCGTGAAGGGTCGGCCGGGTGCAATCGTTCGCGATGTGCTGGAGTTCCCTGTCGGGGACGACGCCGATGGATGACGTATTCGTACATGCGCAGGGGATTTGCGAGGCCGATCAAGTCGGCGCGGGAACCCGGATCTGGGCATTCGCTCACGTCCTTCCCGACGCCCGTATTGGTGCGGACTGCAATATCTGCGATGGCGTTTTCATTGAGGGTGGAGCAAAGGTGGGAGATCGTGTGACGATCAAGTCGGGGGTGCAGCTATGGGACGGGGTCGAGCTTGAGGACGACGTCTTCGTCGGCCCGAACGCGACCTTCACCAACGATCCCTTCCCTCGAAGTCGAGTCTGGCTGGATGAGTACCCCACGACCGTAGTTAGAAAGGGAGCCTCGATCGGCGCGAACGCGACGATTTTGCCTGGCATCGAGATTGGCCAGGGGGCGATGGTCGGGGCAGGCGCGGTGGTGACTCGCCCAGTTCCACCGAAAGCAATCGTGAGCGGCAATCCCGCCCGCATACACGGCTATGTCGAGTCAAAGGCGTCTTCGGCGAAGCCAGCTGCATCTGTAGGCGGTGAGCCGGGCAGGGAGATGATCGGAGTACAGGATGTGAGCCTCACCCGATTCGCGGAGTTCTCGGACTTGCGAGGAAAACTTACGGCGGGAGAACTGCCGTGCGACAGCATTCCGTTCAGCCCCCGGCGGTGGTTTTTGGTCTATGACGTGCCGAGCCGGGAGATACGTGGAGAACACGCGCACCGGATCTGCCACCAGTTCCTTGTCTGCGTTGCCGGCAGGGTCAACGTCGCGGTGGATGACGGTGACCGGCGAGCCGAAGTCTTGCTCGATGCGCCGACCATGGGTATCTACATACCCCCACGAGTCTGGGCAAGTCAGTTCAAGTACGACCCGGACGCAATCACGTTGGTACTTGCCTCACATCCGTACGATCCCGGCGATTACATTCGCGAGTATGAAACGTTTCTAGCAGAGGCTGCCGCTGGGTGGAAGACCTGATGTCGCAGCCGGCCGCCGTTGGACACAAAGACGGGCAGGAGGCCGGCTTGCCGAAGCTTGCCCGCAGCTTGACGCTGAGCAGATCGTTTGGAGCGCGCGAGTTCGTGGTGGCTTTCGCGGCATTAAGCATAATCGCCGTTTTGGCTCTTGGACCACATCTCCGACACGGAGGCTTTTACTTTGACGATTGGTCCAATGGGGCCGGTGCCTTGCAGCCACCCGGCAGCCCGGATGTCGGTGACGCTCTGTCTTATTTTTCAGAAATTACTCTCTTCCGTCCGGTCCTGGTCTTGTACGTGCCGTTGACGTATTTCATCTTCGGCATGCACATCCACTATCACCTTGCCTGGGCGGCTGTTCTTGCCGTATTGGCTGCCACGATGTTTTATGGAGTGCTTCGGACTCTGGGGGTGCCATGGGTCCATGCCTTGCTGATCGCTGCATTGACGATCGTGTTTCCATGGTCAGATGCGACGCGCCTTTGGGCCACTGGGGATCAAGTGAACCTCTCGATTACTTTCATGGCAGCTGGCTTGCTTGTTGCCCTTCTAGGGCTGAAGCGCGGTAGGCGGAGATGGCATGCGGTGGCCGCGGTGCTTTACCTGCTGTCCATTCTCACTTATGAGGTGACGCTGCCACTTATTGCCTGCCTGGGCGGCATCTATTGCTACCGGGTGGGCTGGCGAGCCGCGAGATGGCGATGGCTCACGGATCTGGTGGTCGCCGCCGTGGCGGGAGCATGGGTAGGTACGCACACCAAGCGAACGACGTCTGGCCTCTCGGGTGACTTTGCCCATTTCAAGATGGTGATCTCAGGGGCCGAGACGATCCTTGGCCGGGCTGGGATGCCACTCGGCACTCCGCAGACCACCATCGCTCTATTCGCCCTGGCGCTTATCTTGGCCGTAGGCGTGGGCGCTTACCTGCGCTTTCCCGATCGCTTCACTGCTGAGCAGGGCTGGGATCTCCGTAGATGGCTGATGCTGGCTGGCGGGGGCCTCTTGGTTTCATTACTTGGTTGGATGATCTTCATACCAGCGGATCCTTATTACACCCCAAGCGTCTATGGAGCTACGAATCGAGTCAATGGGTTAGCGGCCTTTGGGTTGGTGCTCCTTGTCTACGGTGAGTTCGGCATCATCGGAACGTTGTTGGGGCAGATTCGCCCGCGGGCTAAGCTGATAGCTCTCCCGGTTATCGTTCTCCTTGGAATAGTGCTACTCCTCTCGTACACGCACGTACTACGGCGCCACATCAATGTATGGGACGCGGCTTCGGTGGCTCAGAACAATGCAGCCATCGAGATACGGGAAGAGTTTCAGGAGTTGCCTCACGGTACCACGGTGTTCACGAGTTCCGTTCCGGCAAACCAGACTCTGGGTGTCCCGATCTTTACCGCAAGCTACGATCTCGATGGCATGGTCAAAATGGAGTACGACGATTACAGCCTGTCGGCGTATCCAATAGTTGAAGATTTTCACGTTAGTTGTCGAGCCAATGGAGTGACGCTCGAAAAACCCGATGGAGAAGTTTTCGAGAGGCAGGACGAGCGTGAAGTCTCCGCCCCTTATGGCACAGTTTTGCTTCTGAATCTCCAAACCGGCAGCCGCGCGGCCCCCCAGAGTCGCCGCGCATGTCGACGCGTATCAAGGAGCTACGTAGCTGGACCCGCCTACCTCTCGACGACGTACTAGGAGCGGGCGATTCATATGATGGCTCGCTGTGAGTGACGGGCGGACGCCAATTCTCTATATCGCTCCTTGGGTCGACCTCGGGGGGTCGGACCGGGGAACGATCGATTGGTTCAAGAACATTGATCTGAACCGCTGGGCGCCTTCGCTGATCACGACGACGCCTTCGCCCAACCGCTGGCTGCACCACGTTGCGCCGTATGCGGAGGAGATCTGGGACCTGCCGGACCTGATGCCGGGCAGCGCCTTCCCTGAGTTCATCCTCGGCTTCATCGAGAGCCGCGGGGTGCGTGTCGTCCACATCATGAACTCGCGGCTCGCCTATGACCTGCTGCCGGATATGACCTGCCTCCCGGAGCCGCCGGCGATCGTTGTTCAACTTCACGCCGAGGAACCGAACCAGACGGGTTATGTCCGCTACGTGACCCGCCGCTACGGCAACCTGATCGATTCCTTCTCGGTCGTCAGCGAGAATCTCAAGCAGACGATCGCCGACTACGAGATCCCACCGAGCCGGATCGAGGTGATCTATCTCGGCGTCGACAGCGAGGGCGAGTTCGATCCTGCACGCGTCGAGCCGATGGAGCTGCCGGGGAACGGCGCAAGTAGGATTCTCTGGCCAGGCCGTCTGGTCGAGCAGAAGGATCCGATGTTGACGCTGGAGGTGCTCGTGCGGGCGCGGGAGCGTGGGGCGGAGTTCGTGCTCGACGTCGTCGGCGACGGCCACCTGAAAGAGCCCGTGCGCGCGCGGGCAGAGGAGCTGGGGGTCGGGGATGCGATCCAGTGGCATCCCCCCTCTCAGGAAATGGCTCGCTGGTACCGCAGCAGCGACCTGTTGCTGATGACGAGCGTCTACGAGGGCATCCCCCTGGTGATCTACGAGGCTCTGGCGATGCGCGTTCCGGTCGTCGCTCCGGCGCTGCCGGGCAACGTTGAGTTCATGGATGCCGACAGCGGCGTGCTGGTCAATCCACGCGACGACATCGACCGTTACGCGGATGCGATCGTCTCCCTGCTCAGCGACGCCGAGCGACGCCGCGAGATGGGCGAGCGCTCGCGACGGCGGATGCTGGAGGAATTCTCGCTGGCCGAGATGGGCCGGCGGCACGATGTGCTGTACGAGCGACTGCTGTCTGAACGTCCGGCGAGCAGTCGCTGGCGCAACGAAGAGCTGTTCGGCGAGGAGGACCCTGTTCACCACGAGCCAGAGGACTCGCCTCCCCAGCCCCTGCGGCTACCGCGAGATCCCCTGCCGGAGCGCACCGTTGGGGTGATCGTCCCCTGCTACCGCCATGGCATCTTCCTCGACGCCTGCGTCGGGTCGATCAAGGCCCAGACGCTGACTCCGGCCGCCATCGTCGTCGTCGACGATGGCTCCGACGATCCGGAGACTGTCGATGCGCTCGCCCGCCTCGACGACGACCCCGAGGTGACAGTGCTGCGCCAGCCCGCAAATGCCGGCCCCAGCGCTGCTCGCAATCGAGCTCTTGAGCAGCTCGATACCAGCTACTTCCTGCCGATCGATGCCGACGACGAACTGCTCCCCGACGCGCTCGAGCGCATGCTGGCCCAGCTCGAGTCGGCGCCAGCGGAGGTCGGCTTCGTCTATCCCAATGCGCAACACATCGGCAACCAGGTCAACTACGTCGAGTCGCCCGCCTACAACCTCTGGCTGCTGATGGAGCAGAACTACTGCCCGGCCCCGGCGCTGTTCGATCGCCGCCTCTTCGACGGGACCGGCGTCGCCTACCCGGAGGAGATCGTCGTCGGGCACGAGGACTGGGACTTGGTCCTCCAGCTGGCCGAACGGGACGTGCGTGGGATCCCGGCCGAGGGGCCGACCTTCCACTACCGCAAGCAGGGCTTCAGCCGCGTCCACGCTGTTGACTACGGGCCAGACTCCTTCCAGCGGACGATCGAGGACGGGCACCCCCATCTCTATCTGAACCGCGATGGCATCAAGGCAGAGTGGGCCCCTGCGCTCTCGATCGTGCTGCTCGACGAGGACGACGGCACCTGGGAGTCGAACGATCTTTCCGGGATCGCTCGCCAAACCTGCCGTGACTTCGAGGTCGTCGGTCGCGGCGATTTGGGTGCCGGCACCCGCCAGATCGACGCGACGGCCGGCTCGATTCTCGACTGGCTCCAGGACGCGACCGACGACGCCCGCGGGCGCTGGGTCCTCCTCCTTCCACGCTCCGCCGCCGCAGCGCTGGACGCGCCCTCCTTCGTGGAGCAGCTCGTTCACGCCTTCTCCGCGAACAACGGGACCTTCGCCCTAGTCCTGGCTGACGCGCCCCGCCTCTCGCGCAATGCCTTCGCCCAGCTGGACGACACCGAGCGCCTCTCGGCCCGGCCGGGGGCCGTGGCCTTCCAACGGCCGCTGTGGGGCAGGGCCCCGGAGATTCCGCTTGGTGTGGAGGACTCGCCGTTGGCCGACCTCGTGGTCGGCCTGAGCACGATCGGGCTGGCGCAATGGCGGGTTGCCCCGGTCGGGAGTGAGGGCACGCCGTGGCTCACGTATTCGTCTGAGGATCGCGGTAGCCGCGAAGCCCTTGACATCAACGTGCCCTCCCCCGACGACCCCTCGGAGGCCGCGATGCGCCTTATGGTCGCCCATCAGCCCCCGCGTCTGCCGGAGATGACGCGCGACAGGGTGCGGCGATGGAAGTCGTCCGAGCCCTGGACCCCGCCGCAGACCCAGGTGCTCTTCCGCCACCGGGATTCGAGGACCGGCCTGCGGATGGTCTCCGCCTCGCGGAAGCCACCACCCGGGTACAAGCTGGAGCAGGCGCTTGGTTGCACCCACCTCTTTCCGGCGCCGGGCATGCGACGCCTCATCCACGCCGACCACAGCTATGAGTTGAGCGACAGCCAGGGTGACCTGCCAGAGGGGCATTTTGCGATGGGCTACGTCGAGCAGCAGCCGTTGTCGTTGCTGCAACCCTTGGAGCTGCGGTGTGTCCCAGACAGCGGACAGGAGGTGCTCGTCGCCGGTGCCGACGATCCGCTCGTGCACAACTCCGAGTTGGTCGAGCACCTTGGTTGGGTCGAGGCCTGCCCGATCCTGCCCCACGCTGGCGACATCCTCCACACCGGCCCCTGGGCGGTGGTCTCGCTTCGCCGGCGGGTGGATTACGCCACGTGGAGGCACAGCTACCGGGCCGAGTCGCCAGGGGAGGCGGCCGGCGGGGTCGAGCTCGGCTCCCTGCGCCGTTACTCCGGCCCCAACCTGGTTGCCCTGCGACTGAGGCCCGACGGCAGGCTCACCAGCGAGTTGTGCACCCCGGGCCGCGCCAGCCGCGACCCGCGCAAGATCGGTCGCTGGGTCGCCGAACCGCTCGCCGCGGACAGTCAGACGAGCAGCCGGATGCGAGGCGCCGCATCGCGCCTGCGTCACCTGGCGCGGCATTCCCAGGCGCGCCGATTGACCGAGGAGGAGGGCGAGATCCTCGGTTATCTGCCGCGCGAGGTCGTGCCCGGCTGCAGTGTCCTCTACAGCACGATTCACCCCGTAACCGGCGACCAGCTCGTCACCCGTGCCCCCCACGAGGCCATCGACGCCGGCTACGTCACGGACGGCATCCTCGGCGCGATCTTCGACCCTCCGGGCGCAGCCGCTCCCCCAGAGGAGATGCCCTGGGCCCGGGTCTCCCGCGGCTGAGTAGCACTGTGGGCGGTTGATTTCGGCCACGGAGTTGGTTGTTGAGGTATTGCCCTCATTTCGCAATGCCACAGCGATATTCCGCGTTTGCTGTCGTGGGTCGATGACGACAAGACGATTCCGCCGACATGGCGGCTAGGTTGGTCGAATGGCGGGGGAGTTCGAGAAGCTGGCTTACGAGGCAGCGCTTCGTGGGCTCGACAAGCAGGAGGGCCTACTCGAAGAGCTGCGGACGCGCACTGGCGTCCTCTTGGCTGCCTCGTCACTTGCGGCTTCCTTCCTTGGACAGCGGGCGTTCCAGGACCCCAGTCCCCGTGGGCTGGTGTTTGCTGCCCTCATCGCGTTTGTCATCTCGATTGCTGTGAGCGTCTTCATCCTGTTGCCGAAGAAGAACCTGATTTTCGCTGAGGCCGGCGCCGGCCTGTACGAGGGCCTCTATGCCTTTCGGGACAACATGCCCGAGGTCTATCGACGCCTCGCCTACGACCTCGACTTGTTCTGGGATTCCAACGACATGAAGATCGCATGGCTCACCCGTGCCTACACCGTCGCGGCGAGCGCTCTTGTCGTTGAGATCCTTTCCTTGGCCGCCCTGATGGGCGGTAACATCTTCTAGGCCATGGCAGAAGCACCAAAGCCCCAGACCAGCAGCGGCGGAACCCCTCCACCTCCGCCTCCGCCTACTCCCGGCCTTGGTCGCCCGGAGACGCGAGGCGGCTTATCTGGACACAGCAAGTAGCTCTTTAAGCGCGGGGCCTGTTTGGTCGGCACAATGTGCCTAAGCCTCAGTGAGAGCCCTCGCCGCGCACGATCGCGGCGGGGGTGCGCAGCAGGATCGCCAGGTCGCCGGCGACGGAGATGTTGTCGAGGTAGTCGCGCTCCATCGCTAGCCGCTCCTCGAAGGTCAGGTTGGCACGGCCGTAGACCTGCATCGGTCCCGTCATCCCCGGCTTGACCGCGAGGCGGATCCGCTGGCGCTCGTCGTAGAGGGCGACCACCGCCTCCTCCTCCGGTCGCGGGCCGACCAGCGACATGTCGCCACGGAGGACGTTGACGAACTGCGGCAGCTCGTCGAGGCTAAAACGCCGCAGCATGCGGCCGGCGCGGGTGACGCGGGGGTCTTCGGCGATCTTGAAGGCGGGCTCTTTGAGCTTTTCGAGGTCGACCAGTTCGCCCAGTTGCTGCTCGGCTCCCTGCACCATGGTGCGGAACTTGAGGACGGTGAACGGCTTGCCGTCCTTACCGGCGCGACACTGACGGAAGAGCACCGGCCGCCCCGAGTCGAGCAGGATCAGTAACGAGCTGATCAGTAGCACCGGGGAGAAGAACACCAGCATGAATCCACTGATCGTCACGTCCATCACCCGCTTCAGCGCTTCGGTCGAGCGCGGTGGGTCGGAGAAGCGGAAGTTGAGCACGGGCAGCTCGGCGAGCCGGTTTAGCTCGATGCCGGGTCCGAGCAGGCCAAAGTGCTGGGGCAGGAAGGTCAGCGCCAGGCCGGCCGCCTTGCACTGCTCGATCAGCCGCTCCGCCGCCGCCTCGCTCATCTCCTGCTCGGTCACGATTACCCGCTCCACCTCGTGCTCACGGGCGACCCGGGAGATGTCGGCGGTTGAACCGAGACGGGGCAGGCCACCTATTCCCGGCGCTGCGTCCTCCCCCCGTGGCGTTAAGTAGCCGACCAAGTGCAGCCGGGTCTCAGGGTGGGTGGCGACCCGGCGCGCGACCACGGTGATCGCCGCCGCCGGCCCCACCACAATTCCGGTTGCGGCTCCTGCCAGGCGGTGCCAGAAGAAGCGCAGGACGGCGCGCGAGGCGAAGGCGCCGACCAGGGCGCCGAGGCCGACCGCGATCGCGCTGATCGGCGCCAGCGGCCCGACCGGGCTCAGCGCCAGCAGCCCGTCGAGCGCCAGCGTGCCCAGTGCTGCTGCCGAGATCAGGCTGGAGAGCTCGTCGAGGGTGCTGTGGCGGATACGGCGGTGGTCGTTGTCGTAGAGGCCGTGCAGCTTCAGCACCAGGATCCAGACCGGGCTGAACATCGTCGCCCAGAAAAGCGTGCCGACGTCGGTTTCGGGACTGGCCGCGGTGACAATGCAAAGCGTCGCCACCATGGTCAGCCAGTCGCCGGTGGCCAGCGTCCGCCGCAGTAGCGAGCCGCGTCGCCGCGCCCCGTCGGGGCCGGTCAGCCCCAGCCGCGTCGCCGCTTCGGTCCTGCCTCCACGCGGCCCTTGCCCCGGCTGCTGCGCCGGGGGGGACTTGCGCGTTGGGGTTTCCTGCGCCTTGCTCGTCATCGTCGGCTCACCCGCAGCTCGGCTTCCCGAGGAGGCATTTCTCGAGTGGGTTCAGGCGCCTCGCCTGTTCCAGGTCCGCTTTTGCCGCGGCCGGGTCGCCCGCCTCTTCCTCGACTTTAGAGCGTAGGTAGTAGTACTGCCAGTTGCGGTCCTCGCGGTTGATTGCTTGCGAGAGGAGTTCGACCGCGGCGCCGTATTCCCCCTGACTCTCGGCGATCAGTCCGAGCTGCACATATGGAGAGGCGGCGAAGGGCTCGATCGAGCGCGCCGTCTTGGCGTGGCTGGTGGCGCTGGTGAGGTCTCCGTTTGCGGCTGCGTTCTGGCTTGCGTCGATCTCGCGGTCGACGAGCAACGGACCGATCAGCGCGATCGCCGCGATCCAGGCGACCGCCAGACCGGCAACCGCGAGCCCAAAGCGCCGCTCTTCGCCGGCGGTGACGAGCCTGGGGTCGGGAGGGGCGGACAGTTGAGCGCACCTGGCCGCCACCAGCACCCCGGCGGCGAGGAAGAAGACCGCACCGAGCCCGGCGATCTCCCAGAACCAGTCAAACCCGGCGACGACGGCGAAGGCGAGCATGGCCGCGAGGAGCGCTGCGTAGCGCTCGCGCTGGCGGTGGGGGGCGGCGCGCCAGGCGCTGAAACCGGTCCAGAGCAGGGTGGCGACAAGGGCCAGGACGAGCAGTCCGCCGACGAGGCCGAGCTCTGCGAAGGCCTCCAGGTAGAGCGAGTGGGCATCATGGACCGGCAGCGCAATCGAGCGGTGGAGCTCCCAAGCGAATACGTAGGTGCCGGCGCCGACCCCTAGCACCGGCTTTTCCTCAAAGGCATCGATTGCCACGCGGTAGAAGTCATGGCGGCCGGCGCCGTTGAACTGGGAGAAGTGCTGCTCGGGCTGATTTGGGAACTGGACGTCGGAGCTGGAGAACTGGTCCCAGGCGCGACCGCCGACTGCGATTGCGACGCCGATGGCGACCACCGCGGCGACGACGGCGAGGCCTTTCAGCAGCGGTCGGTTGCGCGAGAGATCGATCGCCCGCCCGGTCAGCCGCCCTTCGCGCCGCTCGGCCCATCGCAGGGCGGCGAAAAGCAGCAGGGCGAGGGCAATCCCCGCTGCGAGAATCAGCAGCACCGTTACCCCTTGATCGACCGCCGCCTGGTTGTCGACGTGATCCGCGAGGCTGTGGCGCGCCTGCACCGCGAGCACCGCCGGCAGCGCTCCCAGCGCACCGCAGGCCAGCGTTGCGAGCAGCCAAAGGCGATCCCGGGAGAGGATGATCAGACAGCCAGCAGCGATCCCCAGCGCCAACAGGCCACCACGCGAGTAGGTGAAGTAGAGGGCGAGCAGGACCGCCGGCAGCATCCCTGCGGCGAGCCAGCGCAAAGCACTCCAGGCAGCTTGGCGGCTGGCCCAAAGCAGCAGAGCGACGGCGATGCCAAACATGGCGCCGTTGGCGTTCCAGTAGCCGAGCGGGTAGCCGAGTCGGGGACCGGTGCCAAACGCGTCGCCGGCGTGCAGCACGTGGGGCAGCAATCGACTTGCCAGGGCCAGTAGGGCGACTAGCGCCAAAGAAATTGCCAGGCCTTCAGCGAAACGTTGGCGCCTTTGGTCGGTTTGGGCGATGAGGAATGCGGCTAAGAAGACCCCCAGGTAGACCAGGCCCCGGTCCGCCTCGATCACGCTCAGCTCGGCTGAGCCCGACCAGAGGGATGAAATTGCAGACAGCAGGGAAAAACCGAGGATCAGCCCCGTTGCCCAGTAGAACGGTCGTGCCAGCGTCGCCCCGGAGGCCACGCCGAGCAGGATCAGGGCGACCACGACTAGCCATACGGCGAGGCCTGCAATATGGCGATCGCTCACTTCAAAACCGCCGCCGGCAAGCGCCAGACCGACGATCAGGGCGACTGGAGCAAGTAACGCCGCACTTTCCTCTAACCTACCGCGCCATGTTCGGGACCCGCCAAAATCGCGCCTCTGTTCGGGGCGGCCATGTCCTTGCTCTGTCAGTGCTGGCTCTGCTCGCAATGTGCTGCGCTCCGGTGCTCGCTCAGGCTTCTTCCGCCGGCTACCAGTATTCCGATGTGCCGCCCACGGTAACCGGGGGCGGCGGCGGAGCGCCGAGCCAATCGAACCCCTCCGGCGGCTCCAAGGCGACCAACGGCATAGGCTCGCAGGCAGACAGTGGCGGCAAGTCTTCGGGTGCGCCCAACGGGGCGAATGGTTCGCACTCGAAGTCCAACGACTCTGCAGGCGGTGGAAACGAAACCGGTCAAGCGGGCGGCCAGGGCGCTAAGAGCCCCGCCGGTACCGGCACGGCGAACAGCACCAGCCCCAAACCGGGCTCGAGCAGCGGTGGCTCCTCGCCGCTGGTGCCGATCTTGATTGCGATCGTGCTGCTCGCCGGTGGCTCGATCGCCTACGTGGTAATCAAACGCCGCCGCGCCGGCGATTCTGACTCAGCAGATTCACCCGACTCGCCCGCGTCCTCCGTTTCGCCCGAGGCGAGTTAGTCCGATGCGCCACCAGGGAATCGGCCCGCAAAGGCGGGCTCGCCTTTGGCTAGCGGCATTTGTGGTTGCTGCCCTGGGAGTGCTTGCTCTCGCGCCCTCTGCCTTCGCCGTTCCGGCCAATTTCTGGGGCGTGGTGCCGCAGGTGGCGCCGAACCCGGAAGAACTGCAGCGGCTGAAACGCGGTGGGGTGGACAGCATCCGCGTTCCCATCTCCTGGGGGTCGATCCAACCCACCAGGCGCGGCGGTTACGACTGGTCGAGCACTGACTCGTATATCGCCGCAGCCGTTACGGCACATATCGAGGTATTCCCTTTCCTCTCGACGGCACCGGCTTGGGCCGTGCCGGTCGACCGGCGCTTCGGCAGTCCAATCACCCTTCCGGTGCGAACCGGCGTGCAGCGCTCCGGCTGGACGCAGTTTGTCAAGCAGGTGGTGCTGCGATATGGGCCGAACGGCACCTTCTGGACCGAAAATCCCCGCTTGCCGCGGAGGCCGATCCGCACCTGGCAGATCTGGAACGAGCCGAACTTCAAGTACTTCGTCGCCCGCCCCGACCCGGCCGACTACGGCACGCTGGTGAAGCTCTCCAGCGCGGCGATCAAAGCGATGGACCCGGGTGCGCAGGTCATCCTGGGCGGGCTGTTCGCGCGGCCGATCGAGGCGACCTTCCAGAAGAAGCCGCCGCAGGCCTACTTCGCCTCCGACTTCCTCGCACAGATGTACAGAAGCACGCCGGGGATCAAGTCCAAGTTCCAGGGATACGCGCTGCACCCGTACACCGGCAGCTGGAAGAACCTCACCTCGCGGATCGAAGAAGTCCGGCGGGTGCTGAAGGCCAATCGCGACATCGGCAAGGGCCTCTACCTCACCGAGGTGGGATGGAGCTCCGAACCGCCCCAGCCTCACAACAGCTTCGCCAAAGGCGTTGCCGGTCAGGCGCGCGAACTGAAGGGCGCCTTCCGCCTTTTCACCGCCAACCAGCGCAAGTGGAATCTGCAGCAGATCTACTGGTTCTCGATCGGCGACTACGCCGGCCTCTGCAATTTCTGCGGCGGTTCCGGCCTGTTCCACAATGGTTTCAAGCCAAAGCCCGCCTGGAACGCATACGTGCAGTTCGCCGGCGGCCGTCCTTAGAACCCCTTTCAAAATGACCACGGCCCGGATGAGGCCGAATGACACTGCGCGATACGCCCCCGTCCCGGTGTCCCGCGTAGCGCTGCTACGCGGGAACCGTGCCGTGAACGTCTCGCTTGGTCATCGACCTCCCCGGACTCGCGCTCATTTTGAAAGGGGTTCTTAATCCGACACCCGTAAGATCGGTGGGTTGAGCACCCGCCCGAAAGCAAGCGTGAAACCTGACCCGCTGGCGCCGTTCAGCGCCCCGGTCAGGCGCTGGTTCGAGTCCTCCTTCGAGGTGCCGACGCCTGCCCAGGCAGGCGGCTGGGAGGCGATCTCAGGCGGGGCCAACGCGCTGATCTGCGCCCCGACCGGGTCCGGCAAGACCCTCGCCGCGTTCCTCTGGGGCATAGACAAGCTCTCCCGTCAAGCCACCGATGGTCACTTTGCCCACGGAATCGGTGGCAAATCGTCCACTCAGCAAGAGGGCGGCGTGAAGATCGTCTACGTATCGCCGCTCAAGGCGCTCTCTTACGACATCGAGCGCAACCTGCGGGCGCCGCTGCGCGGGATCGGCGCCGACATCTCAGTCGGCCTGCGCACCGGCGACACCAGCCAGAAAGAGCGGCGAGCGATGCGCAAAACGCCGCCCGACATCCTCATCACCACCCCCGAGTCGCTTTACTTGATCCTCTCCTCCGACGCGCGCGAGATTCTTACCAGCGTCGAGGCGGTAATCGTCGACGAGATTCATGCGGTTGCCCAAAGCAAGCGAGGCAGCCATTTGGCGCTGACTCTCGAGAGGCTTGACCATCTCGTTAGGGACCATGCGAGTCAGCCCGCGGGTCCTGTCACGGTAGGGGACCCACCTCCCCTTCCGGTCGCTAAAGCGTCCTCAGGGGAGGTCCCCCCTACCGCGCCACCCGCGGGAGAAACGCACGGGGTCCAGCGGATTGGTCTCTCGGCTACCCAGCGACCGCTTGAGCGGATCGCGAAGTTTTTGGTCGGTCCTAAAAGGGATTGCGAGATTGTGGATGCTGGGGTTGCTAAGGAGCTCGACCTGGAGATCGTCGTGCCTGTGGAGGACATGAGCGAACCCGGAGCTCCCAGCTTCCCCAACGCCGACGGCAACCCGACCGAGGGGGAGCCACTGGCCCACGTCCGCTCGATCTGGCCGGCGATCTACCCCGAACTCCTCAAGCTCGTCCAAGAACACACCTCAACGATCATCTTCGTCAACGCCCGTCGTGCAGCCGAGCGCCTAGCCAAGCGCCTGAACGAGCTTGCGGCTGGTGACACTGAAGGAGAGCTGCCGGCGACCGAGCACGCGGGCACTCAGCCCGCGGGTCCTGTCACGGCAGGGGACCCACCGCCCCTTCCGGTCGCTAAAGCGTCCTCAGGGGCGGTCCCCCCTGCCGCGCCACCCGCGGGAGAGGCGCCAGAGATCGCGCGAGCACACCATGGCTCGCTATCTCACGAGGAGCGGACCGTGGTCGAGGAGATGTTGAAGTCTGGGCAGCTTCCATGTCTTGTGGCAACCAGCTCGTTAGAGCTGGGGATCGACATGGGTGCGGTGGATTTGGTGATCCAGGTCGAGTCGCCGAAGTCGGTCAGCCGAGGCTTGCAGCGTGTCGGCCGCGCCGGCCACTCGCTGGGCGCGGTCAGCCGCGGCCGCATTTTTCCCAAGTTCCGCGCCGACCTGCTCGAGTGCGCCGTGGTCGCGCGGCGGATGCGCGAAGGGGCGATCGAGGAGACGGTGATTCCCCAGAACCCACTCGACGTGCTCGCCCAGCATCTGGTCTCGATGGCGGCCCTCGACGAGTGGAAGATCAACGAGGTCGAGCGCGTGGTGACGGCTACCGAGCCCTTCGGCGAGCTCTCACGCGAACAGCTGGAGAACGTGCTCGACATGCTCGACGGGCGCTATCCGTCGGACCGCTTCGCCGAGCTGCGGCCGCGGATCGTCTGGGACCGCACGCGCGGCACGATGCACGGTCGCAAAGGCGCTCGCCAGCTGGTCGTCACCAACGCCGGCACGATCCCCGACCGCGGCCTCTACGGTGTCCACCTGCCGGACGGCCGTCGGGTCGGCGAGCTCGACGAGGAGATGGTCTACGAGGCTCGAGCTGGCCAGACCTTCCTGCTCGGCGCGACGACCTGGCGGATCGAGGAGATCACTCGCGACCGGGTGATCGTCACCCCGGCGCCCGGTCTACCCGGCGCAGTTCCCTTCTGGAAGGGCGATGGGATCGGTCGCCCGGCCGAGCTCGGGCGTGCGATCGGCGCCTTCTCCCGCGAGGCGGTCTCGCGCGACCCCCAGGAGCTAGCTGGCGAGTACGACCTCGACCGCCGCGCCGCCGAGAATCTCGTCGCCTACTTGCGTGAGCAGCAGGCGGCGACCCGCGTCGTCCCTTCCGACGAGACGATCGTGGTCGAGCGCTTCCGCGACGAGATCGGCGACTGGCGGCTCTGCATTCTCTCGCCCTTCGGCGGCCGCGTTCACTCCGCCTGGGGACTGGCCTTGGGGCAGAAAATCCGCGAGGAGCGCGAACTCGAGGCGGACGCGATCTGGTCCGACGACGGCATCGTCATCCATCTCCCCGACGCCGACGAGCCGCCATCCGCAGATCTGGTCATGGTCGAGCCCGACGAGCTCGAGGACCTGGTCGTGCGTGAGCTCTCCGGCTCGGCTCTCTTCGGTGCCCGCTTCCGTGAGAACGCCTCGCGTTCGCTATTGATCCCGCGCGCCTACCCGGGAAAACGCACGCCGCTCTGGCAGCAGCGGCTCAAGTCGCAGAGCCTGCTCGAGGTCGCCCGTGACTTCCCCCGCTTCCCGGTTATCCTCGAGACCTACCGCGAGTGCCTGCGCGACGTGCTCGACCTGCCCTCGCTGCGCCAGATACTTACCGACCTGCAATCGCGCAAGCTCGGCCTGGTCGAGGTCGAGACTCCGACCGCTTCGCCCTTCGCTTCCTCGCTGCTCTTCGACTACGTCGCCACCTATATGTATGAGGGGGACACGCCGAACGCCGAGCGCCGCGCCGCCGCCCTCTCACTCGATCGCGACCTACTGCGCGAGCTGCTCGGCCAGGAGGAGCTGCGCGAGCTGATCGATCCCGAGGCTCTGGTCGAGGTCGAGGCACGGCTGCAGCACCGCACTGAGGCCGGCCGCGCCGGTGACCGCGACGCGCTGCAACAGGTGCTGCGCAACGTCGGCGACCTCAGCGCCGAGGAAGCCGCCGAGCGAGTCAGCGAGGGCTACTCGGCCGCATCGATGCTGGAAAAGCTGGTCGCCGAGCGCCGCGTAGCCCTGGTCCGGATCGGCGGCGAGGAGCGCTACATCGCCGGTGAGGACGCCGGCCTCTACCGCGATGCGCTTGGCGTGCCGCCGCCCCCAGGCTTACCGGAGACCTTCCTCGAAGACCATCCCGATGCGATGCGCGCCCTGGTGCGCCGCTACGCACGCACTCACGGGCCCTTCCCCACGGCGCAGCTCGCCGAGCGCTACGGGGTAGATCCGACCCCGGCGCTGCGCGAGCTGGAGCGCGAAGGGGCGCTCGTCCGCGGTGAGCTGGCGCCGGGCGGCAGCGAGCGCGAGTGGTGCGACTCCGACGTCCTGCGCCGCGTGCGGCGGGCCAGCCTGGCCCACCTGCGGCGCGAGGTCGAGCCCGCCGCCCGCGACCGCTTCGCCCGCTTTCTGCCGAGCTGGCAGAACGTCGACGCCCACCGCGCCTCCGGCGCCGGTCCCGATCGCCTGCGCGACGCGCTGGTACCGCTGCAGGGCGTCGCCCTGACCCCCAAGGTCTGGGAGGGCGAGGTGTTGCCGCGCCGTCTCGGCGCCTACTCGCCGGCCTGGCTCGACGAGCTTTGCACCAGCGGCGAAGTGGTCTGGATCGGCGCCGGTTCACGGGGTCGTAGCGACGGCCGCGTCGCCCTCTACTTCCGCGAGGACGTTCGCCTGGCCGGCCCGCCGCCGGCCAACGCAAAGCTGGAGCGCCGCGAGGGCGCGCCTCAGGAGGCGATCCGCGAGCGGCTACTCGCCGGGCCGTCGTTCTGGCTCGACCTGCTCGCCGACCTCGACTTCCCCGCCGAGGAGCTGCACAACGCCCTCTGGGATCTGGCCTGGTCTGGTGAGGTAACCAACGATGCCTTCGCGCCCCTGCGGGCGCCACGGCTGCGCTCGGTCCCCGCACACGAACGCGGTGGCCGTCGCTTCGCCCGCCGCCGCTCCGGCGCCGGAGCGGCGGTGCAGGGGCGCTGGTCGCTGACCGCGCCCCTGTTCGCCGATGCCCCGGGGCCGGGGGCGAAGCTCCGCGCCCAGGCCGAGTTGATGCTGGAGCGCTACGGGATCGTCACCCGCGAGACGGTGCTTGCCGAGGGCGTGCCGGGTGGCTTTTCCACGCTCTACGCCGAGCTTGGCAACCTTGAGCTGCTTGGCACCGCCCGCCGTGGCTATTTCGTCGAGGGGCTCGGCGGTGCCCAGTTTGCGCTTCCGGGTGCGGTCGAGCGCCTGCGCTCGTTGCCCGAACCCGACGGCTCCTTCCAGATTCTGTCCGCAACCGATCCCGCCAACCCCTACGGGGCCGCTCTGCCCTGGCCCAAGCCACCCTCGGGCCGGCGCCCCGCCCGCGCTCCCGGCGCCCACGTCCTGCTGCGCGATGGCGAGCCACTCGTCTACGTCGAGCGTGGCGGCCGCAGCATCCTCCGCCTCGGCGAGCTGAGCGACGCTGAACTGGCGACGGCGATGCAGGCCCTCGCCGACGCGGTCTCAGCCGGCCGCCTGCCCAGACTCGGGATCGAGAAGCTCGACGGCGAGCCGGTGATCGGATCCGGCCACGAGGAGGCGCTGCTCAGCGCCGGCTTCAGTCGCGGCCCGCGCAAGCTGACCGCCTCGGCCAGATGACTAGCTCTGGGGCGCACCCGATGAAACATCTCAGCCGGTCTTCAGCGGATTGCCAACTGGGTCGATCAACCGTCCATGCCCTCACTCAAACAGAAGTCCAAGCCAACCCGAACCACCGCCGTCCTTTTCGCGATGTTCCTGACCTTCCTGGCGGTGGTCGCGGTCCGTCCCGCCGCCGGCCTCGCCGCGCCACTCGAACCGCCTGCTGAACCCGAACCGCCTCAGCTGGCGATCGAACCGGGCAGCTATGACTTCGGCATACAGCCGCTCAACTGGGGCTCGCGCGAAACGAATTTCCAGCTGCGCAACGCCGGCACGGAAGCGTTCCAGGTGGGCTCGCCCGAAATCGCCGGCCCCGGCCACAACGGTTTCTGGGCCGACTACAGTCCCTGCTATGGCTCGTTCCTGCAGCCGGGCGAATCTTGCTCAGTGCGGGTGTACTTCGGCCCCCAGGACGCCGTCGAATACGCCGCCCAGTTCAGGGTCAGCGTCGGCTCCTACTCGTTCAGCGCCGATCTGACCGGCATCGGTGGACGGGCCGCTTTCACTCCCGATTCCAATCCGATCGATTTCGGCGTGGCGAAAGTCGGCTTCGCCGGCGTGACCCGCGAGATCGAGGTCACCAATACGGGCAACATGCCCGGTGGCATGTTCATCGCCGTGATCGCCGGCGGCGCAATCGGCAGCTTCCAGATCCTCGACGAGAACTGCACCGGCGTCGAGCTTGCCCCAGCCGCCACCTGCATGGTGCAGGTCCGCTTTCAGCCGCTCAGCGAAGGCGTCAAGAAAGCGACGCTGGGCCTCTTCGGCGAAAGCGAAGGGCCCATGCCGATCTCCCTCACCGGCGTTGGCTCTGCGCCCGATCCCGCTCCCAGCGCGGCTCCCGGACCGGCCGCGGCCGGTGCCGCGAGTGCGGCTGCGCCCGGGCCCGCCCACAAGCGCAAGCGGCCCCAAGGGAAGCATCGCCGTTTCAAGCGTCACCACAAACGAGCGGCCGTTCACGCGGCCGCTCGCGTCTCCTAGAAGAAGAAGGGGCGATAATCCAGGGGTGACCGATTCGGAGGAGAGTCAGAGCCCGGTCGAGCTGCTGCGCAGCGTGCCGCTTTTCGCCGACCTCGAGCCGGGCGAGCTGGAGCGCTTCTCGCACGTTGCTGTGCCGCGCTCCTTCCCGGCTGCGACGCGCGTCTTTCACGAGGGCGACCACTCTGATGCCTGTTACATCGTTCGTTCCGGCAGCTTCCGCGTCACCAGGGAGCACTCCGACGGACGGGCGATCACCCTGGCCACCCTTGGCTCTGGGGACATCTTTGGTGAGCTTGCGATGCTCGACGGTGAGGTCCGCTCGGCCAGCGTCGAAGCACTCACCGACGGCGAGCTCTTGGCCTTGCCGGCGGGGGAGGTGCGGGCGCTGCTGGCCCGTCACCCGGATATCACGGTGAAGCTGGTCGCCGCCCTAGTGAGGCGGCTGCGCGCCGCCAACGAGCGGATCTCGCGTCAGTCTTTCCAGACGGTGCCCAGCCGCGTCGCCGGCGTCCTCTCCCAGCTCGTCGCCGAAGAGGGGCCACGCACAGCCGAGGGCGGCGAGATCACGATCCGCATGAACCAGTCCGACCTTGCCCAGCTTGCCGGCACCTCACGCGAGAGCGTCAGCCGCTTCCTCGCCGACCTCGAGCGCGCCGGCATCGTTCGTCCGGGTCGTGGTCGGGTGACCGTTCTCGCCCCAGTCAAGCTTCGCAACTACATCTTCTGAAATGACGGTCCCGGGGGTCGCCATGCTGCGTCCTCGATCGGCCTCCTCGGGTGACGCACTGAAGTGCGCTCCCCTCGTCGCCCTCTCTGCGTCCTTGCCTGACAACCCCCGGGCCGCGTCATTTGTGCCCGGTGGCTGAGTTCGTCGACTTGCGTGCGCGGATGGTCGAGCGGCAGCTGCGCCGCCGCGACATCGACGACGAGCGGGTCCTTGCGGCGATGGGGGAAGTGCCGCGGGAGAAATTCGTGCCGGAGCGCTTCCGCGGCCGCGCCTACGCTGACTCGGCGCTGGCGATCGGCGAGGGTCAGACGATCTCCCAGCCTTGGATCGTCGCGGCGATCTGTCAGGCGCTCGAGCTGTGCGGGTCTGAGCGGGTGCTGGAGGTTGGCAGTGGCTCGGGTTACTCGGCCGCGGTCCTTGCTCGCCTTGCGGCAGAGGTGATCGGGGTAGAGCGGCACGAGTCGCTTGCTGCCGAAGCTCGCCGTGCGCTTGACGGGCTCGGCATCGAGAACGTCGAGCTGCGCGTTGGCGACGGCAGTCGCGGGGTGCCCGAGCGGGCGCCCTTCGAGGCGATAGCCGTCCACGCGGCTGCCCCGGCACCGCCGCGGACTCTGCTCGGGCAGCTCGCCGATGGTGGCCGCCTCGTCGTCCCTATCGCCGCCGATCGGGCTGACCTGCTGACGGTCTTTCGCCGCCATGGCAACGAGCTGCGCCGCGAGGAGCTCGGCCCCTGCCGCTTCGTGCCGCTGATCGGCGAGGAGGGCTTCAGGCCTGGCTAACTACGGGCACGTCGGCTGCGGAGCTTGTTGCGCCCGCCGTGCCCGATCAGGCTGTCGCTGTGGCCGCCGATCAACACATCGGGACCGGGGGAGCCCTCGAGCTGCTCGACAGAGTGATCGATATGGCCGGGGTTGCAGGGGCTCCCGGCACGCTTAACCGAGCCGCCGATTTCGGCAGTTACACCTGGCGTGAAGCGGAAGAAGTTGGCATCGTCCTCGCCCGGGCCACCGTCGAAGATGTCGCCGTCGCAGGGGTCACCGCCGACCATCACATCGGATCCGGGCCCGCCGATCAGGGTGCTCTTGCCGCTGTTCACGGGTACGTGGAAATCGGTGCGGGCGCCGACTAGGGCGTCGTCGCCGGCGCCGCCTTCGAGCACATCGGGATCGTTGTCGTCGCCGGCCTCGAGCACGTCGCCGCCCCGACCGCCGCGGAGCTGGTCGGCACCGGGGCCGCCTTCGATCCGCACTTCGATCTCGGTGGGGATGCTGTCGTCGACGGTCACGTTGTCGTTGCCTCCGCCGGCGTCGATCACGATCGTCAGCACGTCGGCGGCGCAGACCGCGTTACCGCCGATCGCTTCACAGCCATCGACGTTGGTGGCAGAGAAGGAGACGCCCGCGTCGGTGACCACGTAGGCCGAGCCCTGCTTGGCAATCGCAATCGAGTCATCGGCCGCGGTGCCGCGCACACTGAGCGAGCCGCCACCGTCGATGCTGTGCACGCGGGCGACCGATGGTCCGGTGCCGGTGGGGGAAGGCGGTTCGCAGCCGTCAACGGGGGTCCCGCCGTTGCAGTCCGCGCCGTCCGGGCCGCCGAAGAGCTCATCGCTACCACCGCCGCCCGAGAGGTCGTCATAGCCGGCGCCACCGTCAAGCCGGTTCGCTTCGCCATTGCCGATCAAGGTGTCGTTGTAGGCAGAACCGACGATGTCCTCGGTGCCGGGCTCGATCCGGTCGCGGCCGTCGCCGTGGGCGCTGCCGGTGGCGAGGTCCGCAGTAACCGCTTCAGAGGCGGTCGAGAATGAAACGATGTCGCGGGCGCCGGGCCCGCCATCGAGCTTGTCGAAACCGATGTCGCCGCGTATCACGTCTTCGTCCCCGTTGCCGCCAAAGATGTCGTCACGTCCGTGGCTACCCAGCAGGAGGTCGGTCCCCCCTTCGCCGTTCAACGTGTCATCGCCGAGCCCACCGTCAACCACGTCGTTGCCGGCGCCACCGTCGAGGACGTCGTTGCCGCGACCACCGTAGATCCGGTCATCGCCACCTTCACCATCGATGTCCTTCTCGCTTGCTTTACCGGCATAGAGCGTGTCGTCGCCGCCGCCGGCCTTCATCTCGTCCGGACCCCGGCCGCCGAGGAGCTGGTCGTCGCCAGCGCCACCGAACTCCGCGTCGGGGCCTTTGGCGCCAAGGAGCTGATCTTCGCCTTCGCCGCCAAAGAGGTTGTCGGCCCCCTTTTCGCCGATCAGTCGGTCATCGCCACCTTCACCATCGAGGGTGTCGTTGCCCTTCCCCCCGTGGATCGAGTCGTCCCCGGGCCCGCCGCAGATCGTGTCGTTGCCGTTGGGTCCCCCGGAAATCTTGTCGTCACCACCACCGCCGTAAATCACGTCGCTGGCCTTCTTGCCGACGATCGTGTCGTTGCCGGGGGTGCCGACGATCGTCGCGTGCTTGCCGGCGCAGGTCGCGGCTGAGGCCTCGCTCCAAGCAGGGAGCAGGAAGATGAGGCCGGCGCCGAGCGTGGCGAGGGCGATCCGCGGGAAGCAGGCTGCGAGGGGGCGTGCCATTGCCCCGCTATCGACTCGGTTTGCGCCCTCCTACAGGGGTGCAAGACACCGGTCTACTCCGTATTACGTACTGGTGGTCTGGGTAGCGCGGCTCAGCAGCCGACCGGGCTCGGATCGACTTTGTCCTTGATCACTTCGCCGCCGCCACCCCCACAGCTGATCGATTTGTCCTGTTTGCCGTCGATCGCGTCGATGAAGTCGTTGCCACCCTTGCCAATGAAGGTATCGGCGCCGAGGTGGCCGAGGAAGCTATTGCTGCCGTTGTCGCCGATGAGGACATCGGGACCGTCCGATCCCTCGAGGCTCTCGTTGTCGCTTTGGACCTGGTCCGGGTCGCCGCACCCGTTGGGGCCGCCGGTGCCGCCCAGTTCCACGTTCAGCGCAGCGTCTGAGCGCCCGTAGGAGACCGTGTCGTCGCCCGGCCCACCGTTGTAGACGTGGCCTTGGCATACCGGAACCGATGAGACAAGGAGATCGTCGCCCGGCCCGCCGGAGAGCTGGTCGCCGCCGGGATCGGCGTAGAGCACGTCGCTGCCGGCATTGCCGATCAGCGTGTCGTTGCCGTCGTCGGGACTGTTGTAGTTCTCACCGGCCTCCAGCACGTCGTCGCCGGGCCCGCCGCTGATCGTGTCCGACCCGGCATTGCCGTTGGCGCGGACGTGGACGCTGCTGGGGACGCTATCGGCGACGCCGATGTCGTCGTTGCCGCCCCCGCCGGTAATCACCAGCAGCCCGGTGGCGATCGAGGCGGCGCAGTTGACGGCGTTGCCGCTCGCCGGCGCGCACCCTTCTCCGGCGAAGAGACCGGAGTCGTCGGTGACGGTCCAGCTGCCGCCGCCGTAGGAAATCTGGATGTGGTTAGCGGCGCCGGTTCCCTGCACAATCAGGCTCGCGCCGTCGAGGCCCTGGTTGAGGATCACGAAGGTGTCATCTGGTGGTGGAATGGGTTCCGTTCCACAGGAATGTTCGGCGGCGAAGCCATTGCAGCTGTCGTCTCCGGCGCCGCCGAATGCTTCGTCGGGGCCGCCACTACCGTCGAGGTCGTCGTTGCCGACGCCGCCGTCGAGCCGGTTGACTTCGCCGTCGCCGACGATTTCATCGCCCTGTGGCGAGCCGACGACGTCCTCGAAGCCCTGCAAGGTGTCGTGGCCGTCGCCTTTCGACTTTCCGCTTTCAAGATTGACGTCGATGCTGCCGCGGGTCGCGCTCGCGTAGGAGACGATGTCCTGCGCGCCTTCGCCGCCGTCGAGGCTGTCTTCGCCGCTGTCGCCACGGACGACGTCGTTGTCGCCGCTGCCGCCATCGGCATTGTCGCTGCCCGCACCGCCGAGCACGAGGTCGGTCCCGGGACCGCCTTCGAGGTCGGGATCGTCGCCGGGGCCGCCTTCGAGCTGATCGTCGCCCGGGCCGCCGTTGAGATGGTCGTTGCCCTTTTCTCCGTAGAGCGAGTCTTTTCCGCCGTCGCCGATCCCGTCGTCACTGCCTTTGCCGCCGATCAACACGTCTTCTTCGCTGCCGCCGATCATGCGGTCTGGGCCTTTGGCCCCGCGGATTTCGTCGCTGCCGCTGCCGCCGACGAGGCTGTCGCTGCCATCCCCGCCGACAAGGCCGTCGTTGCCGTCGCCGCCCTCGACGTGGTCGGAGCCAGTGTCGCCGCCGAGCTGGTCATTGCCGCCTTCTCCGTAGAGCGCATCGAAGCCTCGGCCGCCGTGGATCGAGTCGTCCCCGGGCCCGCCGCAGATCGTGTCGTTGCCGTTGGGTCCCCCGGAAATCTTGTCGTCACCACCGCCGCCGTAAATCACGTCGCTGGCCTTCTTGCCGACGATCGTGTCGTTGCCGGGGGTGCCGACGATCGTCGCGTGCTTGCCGGCGCAGGTCGCGGCTGAGGCCTCGCCCGCCAGGGGAATCAGCAGGAGAGAGGCGGCGCAGGCCGCGATGGCGGCGAGGGACTTGAGCGTGCGTGAGTCGGTCACGGGCATCGTGCCTCTCATCGCCCGTTTTCGTCTTCCCTACACCCGAGTCCATACAAACGTCCAGCGGTTGGATCGCCGGGCCATCGGTCGGTTAACACCCCGACACCGTCCTCATCACGCGACTCGCCGACCGCGCGCCCGGTCCCTTCAGATACGCTCGCAGCGCGATGCGGGGCGGGATCTACGTGCTCAACTTCTACTCGACTGTCTTTGTCGACCAGCTCAAGCGCGGTCGCAAGACGGCGACGATCCGTCTCGGCGACAAGACGAGCAAGTACGAACGCGGGCAAGTGGTCTGGATCACGGTCGGTTTCCGTCACAGCCCGCGCGAGAAAATTTTCGCTGCGGTGATCGACGATGTTGAGGTGAAGAAGGTCGGCGACCTTTCTCCGCGCGACATCGAGCACGACAATCCGGAGTTCCGCCGGCTCGAGGACGAGGTCAAGTTCCTCGAACAGATCTACGGCCGCACCGTTGGCCCCGACGACATCGTCACCGTGATTCGCTTCTCGCAGATCGTCGAGCCGCCCGGGGCCCATTTTGGCAACGGGGAGACTCCTCACCACAATTGATCGGCGAGCGCGCCGCTTCCGTATCCCGCCTCAATGGCTGACTACGCCTTTCTCACCACCTGGTTGTTGGAGTGTCCGCGCGAGCGGGTTTGGGAGGCGATCTACGACCAGGAGCGCTGGCCAGAGTGGTGGCGCGGGGTCGAGGAGGTCGAAGAACGTAACGGGGGGAGCGACGGTGGAATCGGCGCGGTCTCGCGCATGGTTTGGAAGAGCTTGCTGCCCTACCGGGTTGAGTTCGAGGTGACGACGACGCATATCGAGCCCCCGTACTTGCTTCAGGCCGACGCAGTTGGAGAGCTGGCCGGGATCGGCCGTTGGCGCCTCTACGAGCAGGATGGCGCTACCGCCGTCCTCTATGAGTGGAACGTCTCGACGACGAAGCCGTGGATGAACCTGCTCGCCCCAATCGCCCGTCCGGCTTTCGAGTGGAACCACGACTGGGTGATGTCCCACGGCGCCACCGGCATCGCCAACTTGCTCGGCTGCAAGCTGATTGCCAGCGGCTGAGTCCTATCGCTATCTTTACAAGCCGTTGGCACTCACCTGTGTAGAGTGCCAAGTCCCAGAGACCGCAGAAACGGCTCTGAGGCGCCGATTTCCACGACTTTGACCAGTAAATCACCCATAACGGAGGTTCACGGATGAAGCTGAAGCCCCTCGGGGACCGGCTAATCGTTACGCCGATCGAGGAGGAGGAGACGACCGCTAGCGGCATCGTCCTCCCCGACACGGCCAAAGAGAAGCCGCAGAAGGGCAAGGTCATCGCCGTCGGCGATGGCGCAATCCAGGAGGACGGCAGCCGCCGGCCGCTCGACTTGAGCGAGGGCGACGAAGTCCTCTACTCGAAATACGGCGGCACCGAGGTCACCGTCGAGGGCGAAGACCTGCTCGTGCTTCGCGAGTCGGACGTGCTCGCCAAGCTCGGCTAGACCTCGCCACCAGGACTTAGAGACACCAAGGAGGAAGGAAACCAATGGCTCACAAGGAGCTGAAGTACAAGGAGGAGGCACGCGGGGCCCTGCAGGCCGGCGTCGATGCAGTCGCCGACGCCGTCAAGGTCACCCTCGGCCCGAAAGGCCGCTATGTCGTGCTCGACAAAAAGTTCGGCGCGCCGACGATCACCAACGACGGCGTCACCATCGCCCGCGAGGTTGAGGTCGAGGACGTCTTCGAGAACCAGGGCGCCCAGCTGGTCCGCGAGGTCGCCACGGCGACCAACGACGTGGCCGGCGACGGCACCACGACGGCGACCCTGCTGGCCCAGACGATCGTTCGCCACGGCCTCAAGAACGTCGCCGCCGGCGCTAACCCGTTGGCATTGCGCCGCGGGATTGAGAAGGCTGTCGACGACGTAGTTGACAACCTGCGCGACAAGCAGTCCAAGGAGGTCTCGGGCAAGGAGCAGATCGCCCGCGTGGCCGCAATCTCCGCCGCCGACGACGAGATCGGCAACGTGATTGCCGATGCGATTGAGAAAGTTGGCAAAGACGGCGTAGTCAACGTCGAGGAGGGCCAGACCTTCGGCATGGAGCTGGAGTTCACCGAGGGGATGCAGTTCGACAAGGGCTACATCTCGCCGTACATGGTCACCGACCAGGACCGTATGGAGGCGGTGCTGGAGGATCCGTACGTCCTCATCGCCAACCAGAAAATCGGCTCCGTGCGGGACATCCTGCCGGTGCTCGAGCAGGTGATGCAGGGTGGCAAGCCGCTGCTGATCGTGGCCGAGGACGTCGAGGGCGAGTGCCTCGCGACCCTGGTGGTCAACAAGCTGCGCGGCACCTTCACCGGCGTCTCGGTCAAGGCACCGGGCTTCGGCGACCGCCGCAAGCGGATGCTCGAGGACATCGCCGTTCTCACCGGCGGTGAGGTGATCACCGAGGAGATGGGACTCAAACTGGAGAACACCCAGCTGTCCCAGCTCGGCAAGGCACGTCGTGTCGTCGTCTCCAAGGACACGACGACGATCATCGACGGGGCCGGCGACGCTGAGGACATCAAAGGCCGGATCAGCCAGATCAAACAGGAGATCGAGAACACCGACTCGGACTTCGATCGCGAGAAGCTCCAGGAGCGCCTCGCCAAGCTGGCCGGTGGTGTCGCTGTGGTCAAGGTAGGCGCCGCCACCGAGACCGAGATGAAGGAGAAAAAGCACCGTGTCGAGGACGCCCTGCAGGCGACCCGGGCGGCGCTCGAGGAGGGTGTCGTGCCGGGTGGTGGCGTCGCGCTGCTGAACGCGCAGAGCGACCTCGATCCCGACAAGCTCGACGATCCCGACGAGGTGACCGGTGCCCGCATCGTGCACCGCTCGCTGGAGGAGCCGGTCCGTCAGATCGCCGAGAACTCCGGTCTGGAGGGCTCGGTCGTCGTCAACAAGGTCCGTGACCTGAAAGCCGGCGAAGGCCTCAACGCCGCCAACGGCGAGTACGGCGACCTGATTAAGGCCGGTGTGATCGACCCGACGATGGTGACGCGGTCGGCGCTGCAGAACGCCGCCTCGATCGCCAAGAACATCCTCGTAACCGAGGCGATCATCGCCGAGCCGCCCGAGAAGGACGGCGCTGGTGGCGGTATGCCCGGTGGCGGTATGCCGGACATGGGCGGGATGATGTAGCCACGCCTGCCCAGGCGTATCCTCGCCTCAACAGGCGAGTGGCTTTGACGAGGGGCCCGGGTTTCCCGGGCCCCTCGTCTTTCTTCAGGCACAAAGCCTGCGACGAATCGGCGGCTAGGGGGTGGGCGTGGGGATGGGGATGGGCTTCTTTGGCTTCGGTGGCAGCGGCGGCAGGAGGCCGGCGTTGTATTCCGCTTCGGTCAGGAACGTCGCGCGGCGGATCTTCAGTCGCAGCGTGTTGGTCGTGCGGGGGTAGAGCTTTAGGTCGTAGGGGTTGTAGCCCGGCCCGAAGCCCGTGTAGTAGACGAACATCCGCACTCGCTGGCGCTTCGTCAGCCAGGAGACAAGCTGTTTGGCGAAGCGCGGTTCGTCTTCGCCGTAGACCGCCCACTCGGCGATCGCGATCGGCTTGCGCTTCCACTGCTTGCCTTCGTAGAAGCGGTTGAGGTCTTTCCAGACGGGATACTGGGAGTAGAAGTCGGTCCCGGCCCAGTCGACCCAGCGGGCGCCTGGCCAGTAGTTGCCGGGGAAGTTCCCTTTGACTCTGGGGGAACCGCCTGGCAGGGGGCTCCAGATGATGCTCACCGGAGCCCCCGGCAGTTCGGTCGGCGGCGGCCCTTTGGTCCGGTTCACCGGCGGCAGGCCGATTTCCGCCAGCGTCGCGTTGATCCCTTCCAGGCTATTGCCGCCGCGCACGATCAGCGCAATGCGACGGAAGGCCTGCTTGTACCAGCCAGTCGTGTGTTCGCCGCCTTTCTGGCTGCCGTCGCAGTTGACTGCCGACCAGACGTTGAGGCAGCGGTTGGGCTCGCCGAGCGGCCTCACGTAGGCGGGCAGCCCGCGTTTGAAGAAGAAGTCGTTGAGCTGCAGCAGGTAGTCGTCGCCGGCTCCGAGCGCGATCTGCTCAGGCGTGATCAGCTCGGCCAGGGTTTGGTCATCGGCGGTCGAGATGTGCAGGATCGGCCGCGTGCCGGTTTCGCGCCAGCGTTCATAGGACGTGTTGAGGCTGTTGCCCCAGGGGTGGAAGGTCTCCAGCAGAGCTGGATGCTTACCGCCGAGCAGTTCGGTGAATTCGGTGAATTCCTGCGTCGTTCCCCGGTCGCTGACCCCAAAGAAGACATTTGGCTTGGGAGGGACGAG
The DNA here is from genome assembly GCA_963703175.1 of uncultured Solirubrobacterales bacterium. Lineage (GTDB taxonomy): Bacteria > Actinomycetota > Thermoleophilia > Solirubrobacterales > 70-9 > VRUE01. The sequence continues at coordinate 1,020,073 of OY969794.1, read as the reverse complement.
GGAGAGGGCCGCGGCGGGGGCGGCTCTTACGCCGGCGGCGGTAACGACGACCGCCAAGGCCAGACAGAGAGTCGGCTTAATCCTCCGCCAGCACATCGCCCATCCTTCTCGGATCCACCCCGAGTTCCTCCGCGTCTGCGGTGCCGCACTCGCTGGTCATCGATACCTCCATCAGCTCTGCCTCCTCCCAGGTTGCGAACACGGCCTCGCCGAAGACGTTGCGGAGTCCGATCAAACCAGCGCGGATGAGGGGCAGGGGAACGTGGACCAGCGGCCGCGGTCGTCCGGCGATGCGGCTGACCAGATCCGACATCTCGTCGTAGCTGAGCGTCTCGGGGCCGGCCAGCTCGTAACGGTCGCGCCCACCGCGGTCGAGGGCGGCGACAACGCAGCGAGCGGCATCGTCGGCCCAGATTGGCTGGAAGCAGGCTCGCCCGTCGCCCGATACGGGCAGCACTGGTAGGAAGGAGAACCGACGCAGCAGCGTCACCCAAGGGTCGCTGCGGTCATAGACGATCGAGGGCGCGAAGACGGTCGTATCGAGGGGGGAGGAAGCGATCGCCTGCTCCGCGAGCCACTTGGCGCGAAAAAAACGGGTGCGTTGGGCCGCTGCGGCGTCGAGCGCGCTGAAGAAGTCGAAGCGCCGCACGCCGCTGCGCTCGGCGGCGCGCAGCAGTCGCACCGTCGCCAGCCCATTGAGCTCCTCGATCCGGTGCGGCGGTTGGTCGCGGATCGTCGCCGCAAGGTGGATCACCGTGTCGACGCCGCGCAGCGCTTGCCGCACCAGGTACGGATCCGACATCTCGCCTAGATCGCCGAGGGCGATCTGCACATCGACCCGGTGCGGGCCGAGCCGCCTCGGCTCGCGCACCAGGCAGCGCACGTCCTCACCCCGCTCCAGCAGTAGCGGCAGCAGCCGTGAACCAATGCTTCCAGTGGCGCCCGTCAGCAGCAGCATCGCGAAGCGATGCTAGTGATGATGCTTTTTCGGCCTCGGCTTGGGACCAAGCGTGAGATTGACCGTGCCACCGGCGCCGAGCGTCGAAGACTTGACGACCAGTGGCGGCAGCTTGTGCCCTTTTTTTGCTTTCGGCTGAGTCACTTTGCCGAGCGTGCAATGGGCGCCGGTCAGCGCTGCTTTTGCCTGACCGAGCGTCTTGCCGACGAGTTTCGGCACGGTGCAGCCGGGGCCGGTGATTGGTCCGGGCGCCGGAGCCGGCGGGGCGGCAGCCGGCGGGAAGGAGGTCACAACTTCGCCGCCACCCGATTCTTCGTGCGCTTCGGGTTCTTCGGGAGAGTCCTCCAGGTAGGAAGTCGGCGACGAGCAAGGCGATTTGTTCCGCCCCGCGTCGGTTGCAGTGGCCGAGAAGAAAGTGATCGAGTTATCCGGCACCGTCACTTCGATGCCGGCGCCGACGAGTTCCGCCGCAGTTCCAGTCGCGGCGATCGGCCCGTTGCAGGTCAGCCCCTTGAAGACGGTCACTACGCTGCCGGCCTCCGCTGACCCTTTGATCCGTGGGTGGTTATTGCTCGATCCCGAGCCGGGCACTGGATCGGGGAGGACCGGTTTTGCCGGCGCAACGTTGTCTATCGACAGCCCTTCAAGGCTGTCCATCGCCTTGGCGATGTCCAGCCTCCCGCCGGTGGTCGTTTTCCCTTTCAGCGACGGAACGGCGTCCACACCGGCGAGGAGCGCGCTCTTCACTTCCGTCACCGTCGCCAGTGGTTTCAGTGAGAAGAGCAGGCCGGCAGCACCGGTTACGTGCGGTGCCGCCATCGAAGTGCCCTGGAGGAACCCGTAACTGGACGCTTGACCGACCGCTTGCGCGCAGACGATCGAGAGGTCGTCGAGCCAGACTCCGTCGCCTGCAGTCGGTGAGGACCCGGTGGTAAAGCGGAAGCGAACTTGCACGTTCCCCCCCGCATTGAAGGCGGCGGGTAGCTGGAGGAAACGCTGGTCCAGGCCAGGAACGGACGTGCTGGTGGGTTCGGAGATGGCTCCCCCTTGCTCGACACCATTCAGAAGCACCGAGTACCGGTAGTGGCTGCCGCCTCCAAGCACGACCCGCCGCGTCTGGTTGAGCCTGCAACCGCCGTTGGCGGGGATGTTGACCGGAGTCGAGGTCGTCTCCCGCACGCTGTTGGCCGCAGGGGCGCCCGCGACATCGGTCATCCCGAATGATGTCAACGGCGATTCGTCGGTTCGCTCGAAGCCCCCGTTCGCTCCGGTCGCCGGCCATCTCGTGTTGAAGTCGTTGACGGTAAAAGTGTCTTCAAAGGGCGTCGCGTACGGATAGGTGCTGAGCGTCTCCGTTCCCGGTGCTCCCAGGTCGACCGAGGTCGCTCCCCAGTCCGAGAAGCTGGCCAGTCCGTCTGCCTGGTTGGTTGCGGCGACGCAGATGATGTTGTCGATCGCTCCCGAAACGGGCGGCGATGCTTGGGTCTGTGGCGTGTAGTCGCAGGGGAAGTGGTGGCCCTGGGGCGCTGCGCCACCGCCGTCGTTGTCGGACCCGTCGTTGCCGGCGGAGATGACGAAGAGCGTTTCCTTCGCTTCTGCGAGTGCGTTGACTTCGGACTGGAAGCCGGTGTTGCCGCCAAGCGACATGTTCGCCACGCGAGCACCCTTAGCTTTGGCGTAGTTGATCGCCGCGACCACCGATGAGATCAGGCAGCTGGACTTTTCTTGGATCGGGAAGCGGGAGCAGACCCGCAACGGCATGATGCTGACGTCTTGGGCGACGCCGCTGATGCCGATGCTGTTGTTGCCCTCGGCGCCGATCGTGCCGGCAGTGTGGACACCGTGTCCGCCGCCGAGCAGGTCCTCGTCGGTCGGGTTGCCGTCGGTGGCCGGTGCTTCGCCGTTGTTGCCGATGAAATCCGCGCCGTGGACGTCATCGACAATGAGGTCGCCGTCGTCGTCGATCCCGTTCCCGGCGATCTCTCCGGGGTTGGTCCAGGCGACATTCGCCAGGTCCGGGTGTTCGAAGCGGTAGCCCGAATCGATGTCGGCGACCACAATCGCCGGATCGCCCGCCGTGCGACTCCAGGCGAGCGGTGCGTTGACGTCTGCCCCCGGCACGGCGCCGAGGAAGCCGTTAATCCCAAGGCCACCGTTCTGCAACCCCCAGAGCTGATCGAATTTCGGGTCGTTGGGAATTGAGTTGGTGGCAACGGCGGCGTCGCGTTCGGCAAGGAGGACCCCGGGACTCGCCTGGAGTTCTTCGATCGCTCCCGCCGCGGTTTGTCCCGATTCGACTTCGACGAGCTGGAAGCTGCGGTTGCCGAGGTCTCTTTGGAACTCGACTTCCGCATCGCTGCGCGCATCGACTTTGTCGGCGTGGTCGGCGCCCGCCGTCCACTCGACGATGACCCGGCTGCTCGAGAAAACGGTCGGTGGAGTCGGTGGCGCTGTGGGCGCGGCGGGCTGCTCTTGGCCAGCAAATGCGGCGGGAGCGAGAGCAAGCGCCGCGAGGATGCCGCCGGCGAGTGAAAGACGGGACGGGGACACGCGGGGAGCCTATAAGCCCCGCTGCTCTTTTTCTCGTGTGAACGTCGTGCCTTTGACGCCGAGCACGTGGGTAGGTTCCACAATCCCTAAAATGTCTGCTTGTACCTGGCAGGGTCTGAATACCCGCCAGGCACCGCAAAGTCGACCCCCAGGAGAAAGCTTCGAATGACCTACGTCATCGCCGAGCCGTGCATTGGCCAGAAGGACAACTCGTGCGTCGAGGTCTGTCCGGTGGACTGCATCCACCCGACCCCGGATGAGCCCGACTACGACTCGGTAGAGATGCTCTACATCGACCCCGACGAGTGCATCGATTGCGATGCCTGCGTCGAGGCTTGCCCGGTCGACGCCTGCTTCGCCGAGGACCAGCTTCCGGCCGAGTGGGCGAAATACGCCGAGATCAACGCCGAGTACTACAAGAGCAAGGCTTCTGCGTAATTGTTTTCCGCTTGCTCAAGCGGTTTGCGAGCAAGCACCGGCCGTAGCTTCTCGTCGTAACCGGCGACTGCCTTCTCGCTGACCAGCGGCTCCATCCAGCATTCTCCCTACCCTGGCACCATCGAACTCTCCTACCGTCATTTGGGCGGCGAGCTACACCGCCATGGCGAGCTGACGCACGCCCATCCCCACTCAGGCCCGCACGGCCACGAGAGCGACACTCACCGCCACCACGGCGATCACGGCCATACCCACGGCTTGGTCGATCCTTCGATCAAACGCTCGCGGGCGGGTGTGCGTGCTGTCGTTCTCTCCTTTGTCGTGCTTGGGCTTACTGCCACCGCGCAGGTGGCGATCTTCGCCACGACCGGCAGCATCGCCCTGCTCGCCGATCTGATTCACAACTTCGGCGACGCGGCCACCGCGATTCCGCTCGGTGCTGCTTTCCTGATGCGCTCGGAGACTGCCGAGCGCTACGCGGGCTACTTCGTCGTCTTCGCCATCTTTGTCTCCGCCGCCGTTGCCGGAGTCGAGGCGATCCGGCGTCTGATCCACCCCGAGGAAGTCACGCACCTCGCCGTCCTGATCGGCGCGGGTCTGCTCGGCTTCGCCGGTAACTGGCTGGCGGCGCTGATTCGCCTCGCGGCCGGGCGCACGCTCGACAGCCCCGCCCTGATCGCTGACGGCAACCACGCCAAAGCCGATGCCTACGTCAGCCTCGCCGTTGTCGCCAGCGCGATCGCGGTGTCCTTCGGGCTACAGCTTGCCGACCCGCTGATCGGCCTCGGCATCAGCGCGCTAATCATGCGGATCACCTGGCAGTCGTGGCGAACGGTCCGCGACGGTCACGCCCACACCCATTCCCACTAGCCTCCGCCGCCCCGATCATGGCCGCGACTGACGCCAGCTCCATCGAGCCGCCGATCCCTTCGAGGGCGGCCGACTCGCCCGGCTCGATCTTCGTTCGTTTCCTCAAGTTCGGCCTGCTCGCCTGGGGTGGACCGGCCGCGCAGATCGCGATGATTAAGCACGAGTGTGTCGATGAGGAAGGCTGGATCGACGAGGCGAGCTTCAAGAAGCTGCTGGCGGTCTACCAAATCCTTCCCGGACCTGAGGCCCACGAGCTTTGTGTCTACTTCGGCCGCCTGCGCGGCGGCAAGCTCGGCGGCTTCCTCGCTGGCCTCGGGTTCATGTTGCCGGGCTTCATCCTCATGCTCGGCCTCTCGATCCTCTACGTCGAGGCAAACCTCGCCGGGCACCTGCACGGCCTGTTCTACGGGCTGACGGCGGCGGTTGGGGCGCTGGTCGCCCGCGCCCTGGTGCGGCTCAGCAAATCATTCATCTCAGATGTGCCCTTGGCGATCATCGCCCTAATCGGGTTCGCCCTGACCCTCTGGGTGGGGATCACCTTCGTCCTGGTCTTGCTCGGCGGCGGCATCGCCTACGAGCTGTGGACTAACGGGCGGCGCTGGACCCACCGCGCCAACAGCTTCGCGATCACTCCCCTCGCGGTCCTGGCCGTCGCCGCCGGGGCGATCACCGTCTCGCTGACGGCGACAATCTTCTTCGAGGGACTGAAGGCGGGCCTGCTCACCTTCGGCGGTGCCTACACCGTGATCCCCTTCCTGCGCGAGGCCGCCATCGAAAACCACCACTGGCTGACCAGTGGGCAGTTCAATGATGGCCTGGCGATGGGCGGCATTCTGCCAGCGCCGCTCATCATCTTCTCGACCTTCGTCGGCTACATCGCCGGGGGACTCGGGGGTGCTTTGGTGATGACGCTCGGCATCTTCATCCCGGCCTTCGTCTTCCCGATCTTCCTCCACCGCCAGCTCGTCGCAGTCTCCGAGAACGAGCGCTTGCATCCCTTCCTGCTCGGAGTCGCGGCGGCGGTGATCGGGCTGATCGCGGCGGTCACGGTGACGATCCTCGAAACCAGCGTCACCGATGTCTATACGGCCTTGATCGCGCTCGGTGCCTTCGCCGCTCTCAACCGCTGGCACTCGAAGTTCACCGTCGTCTATGTGATGGGCGTCGCCGGAATCGTCGGCGTTGTCCTTCAGCACACGCTGGTCTAAGAGGTGCCGGGCGCGCGGCGAAGCGAGACGCTAGCTTTCGGTGCCGAGCATGATCGGGCCAAACAATTGATACAAGAGCAAGAGCGCTGCCTGAGGCAGACCCCGCGACCTGCCGGGCTCAAGCCGGCGAGTCGATCATGCTTCAGACCGGACGGCGGCTTTCATCGCCACGCTCGTGCCGAGTATCCAGGCGAACAGAGTGGCGGGAATCGCAATGATCACCCCGCCCTCGAGAGAGAAGAAGCCGTCCGTGATCAGGAATGAGGCAAGGAGGGCGATGTGCGCCACAGCGGCGAGGGCGGCAAGGGATGCCGTCCAATTCGGGAGGGTGTCGGCACGGATGGCCCGCGCCGCATAGGAGCCGAGCGCCAGCGCGGTTGGAGCCCCCGACATGGCGAGAAGACCGAACGCGAGGTCGTAGAGCAGCTTGGCGTCGGACGATTCTGCTCCGCGGTAGACGAGCACGAAAAAGGACGTGAAGCCGGCGAGGAGTAGCGTGACGAAGCTGATCTCGGCTGCCGTCGAACCGCTCCCCGGAAAGGTCTCCATCTGATCGACGAATACGCCGGCGATCCCGAGGCCGATGCTCAGAATGCCGGCGAGTCCCGCGAGCCTCAAGGCATTGCTCCTGCCGTCCCATGTGTCCATCGTCGTCACGCGCTTTGGCCTCCCGGTTTCGATTTGATGCTTGCATCGTGCCGGGGAGAGGTCGCCCTGTCGATTACCTGCGGGTAATTGAGCCACCTATTCGGGGCGGCTAGAGTCGGCTCTGGATGGCCACCGTTAGCTCCCAGGTCGAGGTCGGCGCCCTACTGCGCGAGTGGCGCGCAACCGCCGGGGGCGCGGCGACTCTCGAACTGGGGGCGTAGCGCGTGAACGGCCCTGAGACGATCACGTCCGATGTGGCGGTGGTGGGCGCCGGCCTCGCGGGCCTGGTGGCAGCGCGGCTGCTATTGCAGAACGGCGTCCGTCCTCTTGTCCTGGAGGCCCGGGACCGCGTGGGAGGACGCTTGCTCAACGAGGAGATCGGTGATGGCAAGGTCGTCGAGGTCGGTGGGCAATGGATCGGGCCGACTCAAGAGCGGATCGCGGTCCTTGCCGCGGAGTTGGGGGTCGATACTTTCCCGACCCACGACGAGGGACGGCATCTGATCGAGATGTCGGGTCGCCTGGCCTCCTACAGCGGCGCCCTGACCGACGCGCGGATCGGCCTGGGCCGCGATCTGTCGCGAGCGATCTCCCCACTTGCCCTCATCGACTTCGAACAGGCCCGTGCCCGACTTGACCGGATGGCGCGACGGGTGCCATTGGAGGCGCCATGGTCGGCGCCGAAGGCATCCGCCTGGGACAGCCAGACCTTCGCTACCTGGATTCGGCGCAACACCCGGATGGCCGCTGCTCGCAGCCTTTTCGAGCTGGCGACTGAGGCGGTTTGGGCGGCCGAGCCCGCCGATGTCTCCCTCCTGCACGTCCTCTTCTACACCCACTCCGGCGGGGGCTTCAACATGCTGATCGGAACCGGCGGAGGCGCCCAGCAGGAACGCTTCCACGGCGGCTCGCAGCGAATCGCCAAGCTGCTCGCCGAGGCCCTGGGGGAAGAGCGGGTGCGGCTGCGCTCACCGGTGCGCCGGATCGAGCATGGCGACGGCGGGGTCGTCGTTCATGCCGATCGCTCCGCCGCTGAGCTCGGCGGGCTGACGGTGCGCGCGCGGCGCGCAATTGTCGCGGTGCCGCCGACCCTGGCGGGAAGGATCTCCTACGACCCGCCGTTGCCGGCTCGGCGCGACCAGCTGACGCAGCGCATGCCGCAAGGAACGGTGATCAAGACGATGGCTGTCTATGGGCACCCGTTCTGGCGCGAGGAAGGCCTCTCGGGCCAGGCGACGAGCGACGCCGGACCGGCCCGTGTCGTGTTCGACAACTCACCACCCGATGGCAGCCCGGGGGTCCTGCTCGGCTTTCTGGAGGGCCGGCTGGCTCGCCAGTGGGGCGCACGAGCAGCGACCGATCGGCGTGAGGCTGTCCTCGCCGGTCACGCGCGACTTTTCGGCGAGCGGGCGATGAAGCCGGAGAGTTTCATCGAGCGGGTTTGGTCTGAGGAGGAGTGGACCCGCGGCTGTTACGGCTGCCTGATGACTACCGGCGGCTGGACGGAATATGGCAGCGCCCTACGCACTCCGATCGGCCTGTTGCACTGGGCGGGCGCTGAGACTGCAACGGTTTGGAACGGCTACATGGACGGTGCTGTGAGCTCGGGCGAGCGGGCGGCATCGGAGGTTCTCTCGGCGCTCGCGCTCCGGCGCGAGTAAAGCGCGACTGCTGGGCGGCCTAACTGCTGGGAGTGGGCTCTGATCGTCGTTCGCGCGGCGGCTGTTCGGCGGCCAGGCGTGCCAGGTCGCTGATCTCTACGTCCAGCGCCATGGCGAGCTTGGCGACGGCGTCCCAAGTTGGGTTCTGCCGGCCGTTCTCAATGCGCGAGACAGAGGTCCAATGCATGTCGGCATCTGCTGCAAGGGCTTCGATGCTCAATTCGCGTGAGTCGCGAATGTGGCGGATCGCGGAGCCAAGTTGGGCGGATGTCGGTTGCGGCACGGAGAGGTGACAGCCTCCCGCGGCCGCGCGTATTACGCCATAGCATATACGCTATAGTACGCCACTCCAGCGGTGCCAGGCAGGAATGACCAGCATCGGAGGGCCCGAATCGGACAGGGAGCTGGAGTAACGCCTATGCGCCCTTACTGAACTACGGGCAGTGGAGTGCCGCCCACCGGCGGCGCTTCGGCCGGGAGGGGGGCCGCCTGCAGTACTGGCAGCTCTTGTGGCGTGGAGGCGACGATGCCGCGGGCGGCTTGGCGGATGGCCTGCGAGGCAGGCGAGTCAGGCTCGGCAGTGACGAGCGGCGAGCCGCTGTCGGCGTGCTCGCGCAGCGGCTCCGACAGCGGAACCTTGCCCAGCAGCGGTACGTCGAGCTCGTCGGCCAGTAGCTGACCGCCGCCCTCGCCGAAGATCGTGAAGCGCTCGCCGCCGGGGGTCGTGAAGCCGGACATGTTCTCGATCACGCCAAGTAGCTCGAGGTCAAACTTGACCGCCATGTCGGCGGCTCGTTTAGCCACGGTCTGCGCCGCCGGTTGCGGCGTGGTGACGATCGCGAACTTGGCCTGCGGCAAGAGTTGGGAGAGGGTCATCGAGACGTCGCCGGTTCCCGGCGGCAGGTCGAGCAGCAGGTACTCGAGCTCGCCCCAAGCGACATCCTCGAGGAACTGCTGGATCGCCTTGTGCAGCATCGGGCCGCGCCAGACGACCGCCGAGTTCTCCTCGACGAAGAAGCCGATCGACATCACTTTGACCCCGCCGGCTGCCTCGATCGGCAGGATCTTGCGCTCGGCGTTGACCTCGGGTTTGCGGTTGACGCCGAGCATGCGCGGCATCGAGTAGCCGTAGACGTCGCAGTCAAGGGCACCGGCCGCGTGGCCTTCGGCGCTCAGCGCCGCCGCCAGGTTGGCGGTCATCGTCGACTTGCCGACACCGCCCTTGCCGGAGGCAACGCAGATCACGTTTTTCACCTGCGCCAGGGCGCCCTCCGGCAGCTTGCCGCGGCCGAGGGTCTGCTGCAGATTGCCTTTCTCATCGTCGGAGAGGACGTCGAAGTCGACCGCTACCGAGGTGACTCCATCTAGCTGAGAGACCTGCTGGGCGACCGCCTGTTCGAAGTGGGAGCGGATCGGGCAGCCGGCAGTGGTCAAGGAGACGACCACCTCAATCCGCCCGTCGTCCTTGACCTCGATCGAGCGAACCATGCCCAACTCGACGATTGAGCGGCGCAGCTCGGGATCGATGACGGCGCGCAGCTTCTCGGTTATCTGATCCTCAGTAGGAAGTGGCATCGCGATCATTTTCGCAAAGCACAGTTCTCGGCACCGTGCCCCTCTTGCAACCGGCGCACGGACATCTGTCCGTAGGGGGGAGGGAATGCGTCGCTGTGCCCTTGGCCCTCCATCTGCAACGCAATCGGAGGAGGGGCGATGTCGGGAACGCGCGGGGGGATTGGGCGGATTGTCGCGATGGGGATCGGGCTGGCGCTGGCGTTACTGCTGCTTGCCGCGCGGGAGGCGACGGCCGGCAACTACACGGTCGCCCAGTGTGGCTGGTATGTGGATGCCGATGCCGGCTGGGCCGATACCACCGGGGGCGCCAAGTTCCGGTCCGACGCCTGGTGCGTGCCGTCTGGGGGCGACCCCTTCGACGGCGTTCACATGAAGAGCTTCACCAAGGGTGGCTCGACCATCTCCGGGACGCGCTTCGCTCGCTGGCGTTGGGTGGCACCGGCCGGCACCGGCATCAGCCGCGTCACGGGTACCTGGTGGCACACGCTGCACGACGGGATGGAGCAGCGGATCGGCGCCGGCAACTGGAATGGCGGCTTCGACCCGTTCGTCAGCGCGGGAACAACCGACGTGACGCCACGCAACTTCGCCGCCGATCTTTCGGTGCCGCAGCCGGCGATTGAGGACCGCCTTCTCTGTGCCAAGGCAGAGGACAAGTGGTGCTCGATCGAACCGGACTCATGGTCGGCCGTGCGGGCGCTGGCGATCACGATCTTTGACGGCTACACACCGGTGCCGGGAAACGCCGGGGCGGATCTGGCGGCTGGCGGCTGGCGCCGTGGCGCCCAGCGAGTCAACTACTGGGATACCGATGTCGGCGGCGGTGTTCACTACAGCGAAACCCTGCTCGATGGGGCACGCGTGGGACTGACCGAGTACGCGTGCGCAAAGGCGATGATCGATGGCGAGTGGAGAACTACCCGGATGCAGCCTTGCCCGACTGGGGCGGCGGATGAAATAACTGTCCAGACTACGAACTTCAGCGACGGGCCACACGCGCTGACCCGCTGCGCGACCGATTTCGCCGGTAACAGCGCCTGCCTTTTCCCCGTCGGCGTCCTGATCGACAATCACCCACCGGCATCGCCTCGAAGCTTCATGCTGGCCGGCGGCGAGAGCTGGCGAAATGTCGACAACTTCGACTTCTCCTGGCAAAACCCCGATCAAGGTCCAGCCAGCCCGATCGGCGGCGCTTACTGGCGCATAACCGGCCCGGCGGGCTATGACTCAGGGCTCAACCTTGCCTCGGGGCACGACATTTCCTCGCTGGCCGATCGGACATTGCCGCGGCCGGGCGTCTATGCCCTTCACCTCTGGCTGCGCGACGAGGCCGGCAACGCCGATTCCGGGTCCGCGATCGAAATTCCCATGCGGCTTGACGATGTACCTCCCGGCGTGGCCTTTGAGCCCACGCCCGAATCAACCGGACCGGAGTTGCCGCAAACGATCAGCGCGGCGGTGAGCGACGAGCACTCGGGACCAGCGAGCGGCGAGATCGAGTACCGCCGGCTCAGTGCCGAGCACTGGATCGAGCTGCCGACCAAGTTGCGACCGGAGAGTCAGGCGGGCAAAGCGATTCTTGTCGCCTCGATGCCCAATGGTCTCGATCCCGGCACTTACGTCTTTCGCGCCGATGCCACGGACGGTGCTGGTAACAGGGCATCGACGACGCGCCGCGCAGATGGCACCGAGATGGCACTGCGTAAGACGCCGCCCCCGGTGGGCCCTAGTCGGCCGGCGATGGAAACGGGGGAGAGTTCACTCTCGGTGCCCGCGGCGAAGACGCGGCTTTTCGCCAAGTTGCGTTGGCGCCACCGACATGGCTCGAGTGTGACGGTGCCATTTGGCGCCGGGGCGGTGCTCTCTGGGCGCTTGCTCAATGCCGACGGCGCCGGGTTGGCCGGACGACGGCTGCGCGTCGTCTCGCGGCCATCGCGTGGCGCACTATCAGGGATTCACGTCGAGGTGGTCCCGACGGGCGCTCACGGCGGCTTCAAGCTCGCGCTGCCCACTGGCCCGTCGCGCCGCGTCACCGTCGTCTACCGAGGCGACCCTGGACTGACCAGCGCACGTCGCCCGGCGCTGGCGCTGAGGGTGCGCGGCGCCGCGACCCTCAGCGCCGCTCCGCGCAGCCTCCGCACTGGTGAGTCGGTGCGGCTGTGGGGTCGGGTCCGCGCTCGCGGGGCACCGTTGCCGCGTCGCGGCAAGCTGATTGCGATCCAGTACTACGAGAACGAGGCGCGTCTCTGGCGGCCGGTGCTGGTCACCCGCAGCGACCACAGTGGCCGCTTCCGTGCCCGCTACCGCTTCCGCTACATCACCGGCACGGCGCAGATCCGGCTGCGCGCTGTGGCGCTCGCCGAGGAGCGCTGGCCGTACGCTCCGGGAGCGTCCCGTCCGGTCACGGTGCGAGTTACGGGCTGATCGGTAGGGTCCGCGCCATGTCACAGGCCACGTTTCACACCAATGCCGGGGAGATCGTGCTCGAACTGCACGACTCCGACGCCCCGAAGACGGTCGAGAACTTCCGCAAGCTCGCCGCCGACGGCTTCTACGACGGGCTGGTCTTCCACCGGGTGATCAAGGACTTCATGGTCCAGGGTGGCTGCCCGGAGGGATCCGGCCGCGGCGGCCCCGGCTACACCTTCGAGGACGAGATCAACGAGCACAAGATCGTCCGCGGCGCGCTGGCGATGGCCAACGCCGGCCCCAACACCAACGGCTCGCAGTTCTTCATCGTCACCACCGAGGCGGCGTCCTGGCTCGACGGCAAGCACACCGTCTTCGGCCAGGTCACCAGCGGGATGGAGACGGTCGACGCGATCGAGGCGACCGCGACCGACGGTTCGGACCGCCCGATCGACGAGCAGAAGATCGAGCGCGTAGAGCTCTCCGACTAGGTTCAGTCTGACGGTGAAGCCTCGGCCGGGGCTTCACCTCCGCCGCGTCGTTCGCGCCGGCGCAACAGGGCCTGGCCGGGCTTCCAGAGGCTGACCAGGCCGGCGACGAGGGTGACGAGGAAGATTTGGCCGAGCATCATCTCCAGCCCGGAGGCCATGCGGCCGACCTGGCCGACTGGGACCAGATCGCCGTAGCCGGTCGTGGTGAGGGTGGTGTAGCTGAAGAAGAGGAAGTCGCTTCCCTTGGTGGCCACATCGGTGCCGAAGAAGTCGCCTCCTTCGATCCGATCGATCAGGCCATAGGCCCAGGTGAAGAGGATGCCGAGGGAGGTGTAGACGCTGATCGCGCCAAGGATCGTCCGGGAAGAGACGTTGTCGGCCGTAATCACACGCTGCAGGACAGCCGCCATCGCCACCGCCAGCAGGCCGATCTCGATGAAGTTGGCGGCGTTGAGGCCAAGCCGGCCTCCGAATGCCGCCGAGACGAATGCCAGCAGCGTCGCGATCGCCGCCAGGATCAAGGCCCGCCTGACAAAGATCGGGCGAGCATGGGAGCTGGTCAGGGCGACCACCGAGGTGGCGCCGGTGACGATCGTCAGCAGCACCGCCGACCAGCCTCGGTTCGAAAGCACCGAGGCGAGCACATAGGTCGTCAGGACCAGGAGCAGCACCAGCCCGAAGGCGTCGCTTGCACGCTGCGCACGCTGCCGCCACCGCTCACGGTTCATCTTAGCTAGTTCGGCCGCCAGGGCGCCGATCCTGCGTGGATCGGGCTTGGGGGTGACCATTCGCACGCAGCGAACTTTCTCCTAACCTAGTCTCCACTAGGTGTCCCGCGAAGACTTCTATGCCTCGCCGTTCTGCGCGATCTACAGCGCCTACATGGAGCGGCCTCGCCTCAGCAGCCGCATCAGCCGGCTCGTCTGGGGCGGCGATACCAACCCGTACTACGCCAGCATGGCGGCGGCGGCCGAAGTGCCCAATGGCGGCACAGTCGTCGATTGCCCCTGCGGCGCGGGCCCTGCGCTGCGGGCAATTCCCGCAGACCGGGATGTTCGCTACGTGGGCGTCGATCTATCACCCGCGATGCTGCGTCGCGCCCGCGAGCGAGCGGTCGCCCGCGGGTTAGCGAACGCCGAGTTCGTCGAAGCCGATGCGACCGCGATCCCGCTGCCCTCCGCGAGCGCCGAGCTCTTGCTCTCCTATTGGGGACTGCACTGCTTCGCCGAGCCGCGGGCGGCGACGATTGAGCTGGCTCGGGTCCTCAAACCTGGAGGTCGCTTGGTCGGCTCCTCCTTTGTGCGCGGGCGGGACAGCCTGCGCCAGCGCCTCCTCATCCGACCCCATACCGGCGATTTCGGCCCGCTCGGCACGCAGCCCGAAATCGAGTCCTGGCTCGATGAGGCTGGGCTCAATCTGACCAGCGCCAAGCGCTCCGGCCCGCTGCTGTTCTTCGACGCCCGCAAGCGCCTCTAGCTCAACCTCAGCGGAGGGGGTGGGATTCGAACCCACGAGACGCCTTACGACGCCTAACGGCTTTCAAGGCCGCCGCATTCAACCGCTCTGCCACCCCTCCGGGCCCCAGACGATGTGTCGATGCTAGCTACAAATGTATGGACGAAAGGGCATGGAGTAGAAGGGTCGCGCGGTGATTGGATAGTGAATATGCGGCGCCTCCTCATCCTCGCTTCAACGATGGTTTTCTTCGACGTCGCCTTTTACGCGGCGATCGCTCCGCTGCTGCCTGACTACGTCGCCGAGTTCGGGCTCAGCAAGGCCCAGGCCGGAATCCTCGCCGCCTCCTACGCCACCGGGACGTTGCTCGCTTCGTTGCCCGCAGGTCTGGTTGCCACCTGGGTCGGCCCCCGCCGCACGGTGATTAGCGGCCTGCTGCTGCTAGGGGTCTCCAGCCTCATCTTCGGCCTCGCTGATGAGATCATCCTGCTTGACGCAGCGCGATTTGCACAGGGAGTTTCGGGAGCATTGATTTGGTCGGGGGCACTGACTTGGCTGATCACGACCGCTCCGCCCGAGCACCGGGGCTCCGTTATCGGCACCGCTCTGGGAACCGCGGTTGCCGGTGCCCTCGTCGGGCCGATCCTGGGCGCGGTCGCGGCTGAGGTCGGGACCGGGGCAGTCTTTGGTGCGGTGCTTGGCATCGCCGTGTTGCTCGCCGCGTTCGCAGCGCGCTTGCCAGAAGCCGGCCCGCCCGAGCGCCAGCCGTTGCGCGAGGTCTGGGCGACGATCATTTCCCGACCGATCCTTACGGCGACGGCCTTCGTCGCCGTCCCCTCGCTGATGTTTGGCACGGTCGAGGTGTTGGTGCCTTTGCGAATCGACGAACTGGGCGGCGGCCACGTGGCTATCGCCGGAGGCTTCATCGCCGGTGCCGCCCTTGAGGCCGGCTTGGCGCCGATCGCCGGTCGCTATTCCGACCGTACTGGCCGCCGTCTTCCCTTCGTCGTCGGGATCGGCATCTGTGCTTGTGCGATGGTCGGTATCGCTGCGGCGCAGGCCCTCGGGCCGATCCTCGCCGCCCTGATCCTCGGTTCGCTGGGTGCCGGCATCTGCTTTGCGCCGGCACTGACCACGCTCTCGGAGACGGCCGACCTAAGTGGTCTTCATCAGGGTTTTGCCGCGGGCCTCTCGAATATGGCCTGGGCCGCAGGCCAGGCGGCCGGGGCGCTAGGCGGCGGCGGCGTGGCGAGCGCGACGGGCTATGTGGCGCCGAGCCTGGCAGTCGCCGCGCTGCTTCTTCTTACCTCCGCCTATGCCTACCGCTCACTGGCGCCGCCGCTGGTCCAGGCGCCGGCGAGCTAGCGTACGCCCGGACCTATGACCGCAACCTGGCGTAATTGGACGGGAGACCAACGCTGCGTGCCGGCCGAGGTCGCGCGGCCGCGAAACCGCGCCGAGCTGGCGGCGGCGATCGTCGCGGCGAGGAGCGCCGGCCGCAAGGTGAGCGTTGCCGGCAGCGGCCACTCCTTCACCGAGGCGGCGCTGACCGACGGCACGATGGTCGACGTCACCGCGCTCAGGGGCACGATCGACGCCGATCCGGCTTCTGGCCTGGTCAAGGTGGGAGCGGGAACCGTGCTCGCCGATCTCAATGGGGAACTTCACCGCCTTGGCCTGGCGATGGAGAACCTCGGCGACATCGACCGCCAGACGATCGCCGGAGCGATCTCGACTGGCACTCACGGCACCGGGGCAAAGCTGCGCAACATCTCGGCCCAGGTCGAGGCGGTTGAGCTGGTTATCGCTGACGGCAAGGTGCGAGAGCTGGACAGTGCTGGTTCTAACCTGCTGCGCGCCGCGCGGGTCGGCATCGGTGCTCTCGGCGCGATCTCGGCGGTGACCTTGCGCTGCGTTCCCGCCTTCGTGCTCGAGCGGATCGACTCCCCGCAGCCGCGCGAGGAGGTGTTCGACAGCTTCGGCGAGCGCGCCGAGGCAAACGACCACTTTGAGCTCTTCACCTTTCCCTACGCGGACTCGGCTCTCGTCCTAGAGCGCAACCGGGTCGACGGGGCGCCCAGGCCGCGCGGCCGCGCGGCCGCTTACCTCAACGACATCATGCTCGAGAACTGGGCGCTGGAGGCGCTTTCGGCAGCCGGCAGGTTGTTCCCCAGGGCGATTCCCGCCCTTTCCCGTCTTGCGGCCGCGCTTGCCTCAGGCGGCAAGACGATCGACCGCAGCGACCGAGTCTTCGCCAGTGAACGCCGCGTCCGCTTCACCGAGATGGAGTATGGGGTGCCGCGTGAGCACGGCCCGGAGGCGGCGCGGCGGGTGATTGAGTGGGTGCGCGCTAACCGCTATCCGGTTTTCTTCCCGATCGAGATGCGCGTTGCCGCGGGCGATGACGCCTTGCTCAGCCCCTCGCACGCACGCGACACCTCATATATCGCCGTGCACCAGTACCGCGGCATGGAGTGGCGTCCCTACTTCGAGGCGGTCGAGGAGATCATGCGCGACTTCGGTGGCCGCCCTCATTGGGGCAAGCGCCACTTTCAGACCGCGGAGACCCTGGCTCCGCTCTATCCGGAGTGGGCCAGGTTCCAGGCCGCGCGCGATGAGCTCGATCCCGATCGCATTTTCGGCAACGAGTACGCGACCAGAGTCCTTGGCGCTTGACGAGGTCTACGTTTTGCCCCCTGTGAGGGGCTTAACGTAGACCTCGTCAGAGGAACGCGTGGCCCTCGCCCCGGTAGGTCGGGACCACGTCGATGATCTCCCCGCCCTCGACCAGGTGGAGGACATTGAAGCGCTCGCACAGTTCGCCGGCCTTGGCGTGGCGGAGGTAGATACGGTCGCCGATCGAGAGCTGGGCCGCCGGGGCTCCGAGCAGCGGCGTCTGCACCTCGCCGGCGCCCTCCTCGGCGTCGAGGCGCACGCCGGCCGGCAGCCAGGGAGCCGGCAGCCGCGCGGGGTCGCCGCTGCCCGAAGCAAGATAGCCGCCGCCCAGCGCCGTTGCCACGGCGGGCGCCGGCTTGCGCACGATCGGCAGCGCGAATCCTGCCGCCGGGGTCAGCGTGAAGCGGCTGTAGTGATCGAAGAGGGCGGGGGCGTAGAAGCCGGAGCCGGCGGTGACCTCGGTGACCAGGTCCTCGCTGGCGGTCAGCTCGAGGCTGCCGGTGCCGCCGCCGTTGACGATCGGCAGCTCCGTCAGCTCGCGAATCGCCTCGACGATTGCGCCGCGCCGCGCCGCCAGCTCGGCGGCCGAACGCCGCTGCATGAAGCGGATCGCTGCCCCGCGGCGTCGTTGACCCGGCGGCTGGTCGCCGACCCCGGCGATTTGGCCCTCGTAAGCCATCAGCGCCGCCAGCTCGAGCTGCGGTCGGCGATCGATCTCGCGGGCCAGGTCGACCGCCTGCTCGACCGTATGTACGGGGGAGCGCTTGGGGCCGACCTTGACCCGGCCCGCGAGCGTCCACCAGCTCGCGTCGATGTCGATACAGACCCTGACCGGGGCGGCGGCAGCGCCCAGCACGGACTCGATTGCGTCGAGGTGCTCGACACAATCGACCATCACGATCGGTGCTCCCTCCGCGTTGGCGACCGAACGCAGCGCCAGCTCACTAAGCGCCCCGGTGTCGGCGGTCGGGTAGGCGAGCAGCAGGTTCTCGAACCCATGCTCGGCCAGCCACAGCGTCTCCGGCAAGGTGAAGGTCATCAGCCCCTCGAAGCCGGGATCGCTGTGCAGGATGCGTTCCAGCAACGCCCGGCAGCGCAGCGACTTGCTGGCTACCCGGATCGGCTTCCCGCCGGCCCGCCCCAGCATCTCCGCCGCGTTTGCCGCCATCGCATCGAGGTCGACGAAGGCGAATGGCGCCTCGACCTCGGCGAAGATCGCCTCGTACTCGTCATATGAGCGGATGGACCCCGGAGACACACTCCGAGACTAACCGTGGGCAAGGTCCCAAAAGCGGAGAGGGAGGGATTCGAACCCTCGAGAGAGCTTGCGCCCCCTACTCGCTTAGCAGGCGAGTGCCTTCAGCCACTCGGCCACCTCTCCGGGCTCGAAAACCATAGCGCCGCCTTTACGCACCCGGCGCGGTCGCGCTCGCCTTGACGCCGTCCTTCGGGCCGGCGGGGAGGGAGGCACCTCGCCGACGAGGCCGTCCGCGAGCCGGTCTCGGGTGGCGGGGGCGGATCGGCCAGCTGGGTCATACGGATCAGTGTTACACAGATCCATGTCACATCAAACAGCCTCTACAGTCATGTGACGTATGCACGGCAGGCGTACCAAGATCATCGCGACCATCGGCCCGGCGAGCTGGGACGACGACGTTCTGGTGCGCTTGATCGAGGCCGGCGCCGACGTCTTCCGCCTCAACTTCTCCCACGCTGATCGCGAGCGCCACGCCCGCACGATCGAGTCGATCCGCGCCGCGGCGGAGCGGGTGGGGCGCGAGGTTGCCGTGCTCGGCGATCTGCCCGGCCCGAAGTTGCGGATCGGTGAGCTACGTGACGATTTCGCCGAGCTGGAGACGGGAATGCACGTAAAACTGACCCCGCAGCAGATCGAGGGAGACAAGGAGACGATCCCGGTCGACTGGCCCGGAGTCAGCTCGCTGCGCGAAGACGAACTGGTCTACCTGGCCGACGGCTCGATCCGCTTGCGTGTTCGCGAGCCCGAGGACGGCGGGGTCGACGCGGAGGTCGAGGTCGGGGGCACGCTCTCCTCGCATAAGGGGATGAACATTCCGGGAGCCACGGTCCGCGCTGCTACGGATGGCGACCTCGGCTGGGTCGAATTCGCGGTCGAGCAGGGTCTCGACCTGATCGCGATGTCCTTTGTGTCCTCGGCTGCGGATCTCGAGCCGGTGAGCGAGCGGCTGCAGTCGCTCGGTTCCGACATCCCGCTGATCGCCAAGATCGAGAAGCAGCAGGCCGCCGAGAACGCGGAGGAGATCGTCGCTGCGGCGAGCGGCGGGATCATGGTGGCGCGCGGCGACCTCGGGATCGAGCTGCCGCTGGCGCAGGTGCCGGTCGTGCAGAAGCGGCTGATCCGGGCCGCCGGCCGGCGCTCCAAGCCGGCAATTACGGCGACGCAGATGCTCGCCTCGATGGTGACTGCGCGTCGCCCGACCAGGGCAGAGGTGACCGACGTCGCCAACGCGATCTTCGACGGCACCGACGCGGTGATGCTTTCCGAGGAGACGGCGGTCGGCCAGCACCCGGTCGAGGCGGTACGGGTGATGGATCAGATCGCCCGTGCCACCGAGCCAGACCTGCCATATGGATCGTGGTTGTTCAACCGCACCGATCAGGCGACCCAGGACGTTGCCGACTCGGTTGCCCAGAGCGCGGTCGGTGCGGTTTACCGACTCAACCTGGCGGCGCTGGTCGTGCCGACGACCAGCGGTCGCAGCGCCCGCCTCGTCTCTGCCCACCGCCCCAACGTGCCGGTGCTGGCGATCTCGCCGCGAATCGAGACGGTGCGTCGTCTCAATCTGCTCTTCGGTGTCACCGCGATCCTCAACGAGCACGAGGACGAGGTACGAACCCTGCTCGACGACTGCGCCTCGCTGGCGGTGCGCCACGGGGTGGCAAAGTCCGGTGACCTGATCGCGATTGTCGCCGGTATGCCTGACCAGGAGCTGGGGACGAACTTGTTTGAGGTACATCGGGTCCCCTGACCGGTAGGCTGGCGCGCCAGTGACTGATTTCGACGCGATCGCGCAGGGGATGACGCAGGCGGTGCCCTTTGCCGGGCACCTCGGACTGCAGATCACGAGCGTCGCTGAGGGCAAGTCCATTGTCGTCCTGCCGGAGCGCCCGGAGCTGACTAACCACGTCGGCTCCCAGCACGCCGGCGCCCTCTTCACCGTCGCCGAGACGGCGTCTGGCGCGGCTTTCGTCGGTGCCTTCGCCGAGCGACTCGGTGAGGTAACGCCGCTGGCGCGCAGCGCTGAGATCTCCTACGAAAAGATCGCCAAGGGCCCGATCGAGGCGAGCGCGACGCTGGGAGTGCCCGCCGCCGAGGCACTCGCCACCCTCGATGCCGAGGGCAAGGTCGAGTTCCCATGCGAGGTCAAGCTTGCCGACAGCTCAGGCACGCAGGTCGCGACGGCGACGGTGCACTGGCACGTGCGACTGAACAAGCCGGCGACCGCCGACGCATGACCCTCGTCCGGCTCGACCGCGACGAGGCGGGTCTGGCGATCGCCACGTTCGACAGCCCACCGCTCAATCTCTTCAACCGGCAGCTGTTCGAGGACCTGCAGGCCGTAGTCGCGGCAGTCGAGACCGATCCGCCGCGGGCGCTTCTCTTCCGCGCCGAGGGCCGCGCGGTCTCGGGCGGCGTCGACGTGCACGAGTTCGACGGCCTCACTCCCGAGCAGGGGAGCCGGCTCTGGGACGATCTGATCGGCACGGTCGAGCGGGTCGAAGCACTGCCGCTACCGGTCGTCTTCGCCGCCCATGCCCTCACGCTTACGGCCGCCTTCGAGCTGGCCCTCGGCTGCGATCTGATCCTCGCCGCGCGCTCGGCACAGTTTGGCTTGGTCGAGAAAGTAGTCGGCCTGACCCCGTCGATGGGCGGCACCCAGCGGCTAGCCGAGCGTGCCGGCAGCGGCCGCGCCCGCCACTTCGTCATCAGCGGTGAGCTCTTCGGCGCCGAGGAGATGGAGCGCTGGGGCGTCGTCAACGTCCTCTTCGAGGACGACAGCTTCGACGATCGCGCCCGCGCCTACGCTGCCGAGCTGGCCGCAGGCCCGACCAAAGCCCACGCGATGACCAAACACATCCTGCGCCGCTACCGCGAAGGTGGCATCCCGGCAGCCGATCAGGCCGTCCGCGAGGACGCCTCCGAGCTCTTCGCCACCGAGGACCTCCAGGGCGCCGTCAAGACCTTCCTCGACAAGGGTCCCGGTCACGCCGAGTTTCACGGCCGTTGATTGCGGGAACAGGTCCCAGCCTCGCCCCATAGAATGCCCCCAAGAGGCGATTCAGCCTCAACCCGCGCCTGTAGCTCAGTTGGATAGAGCGTCGGTCTACGAAACCGAAGGTCACAGGTTCGAATCCTGTCAGGCGCGTTCCTTCTCGTTCCGGGCGAGGCCGGGCTTTGCCTATTGCAGAGCCGTTTGCGCGACTTCGGCCTGAATCTGCGTTCCGGGCGCTTCCAAGTTGTTCCGGGGCGTTCCGGACCGTTGTGGTCTCATCCTGGTCTCATTTCTGAGACGAGTCTTCAAACTTGAGAGACAGCTTGGCGATGTCCACAATCGACACGTCGAGCGCGGCCGCGATTCCCTTGACGGTCTCCCAGGTCGGGTTGGCCCTGCCGCGCTCGATCAGCGAGAGCGTGTTCACGCTGAGCCCCGCCTTGGGCGCGAAGCTCCGCAGGCTGATCTCTCGCTTGTTGCGAAGTTCGCGGATCGCCTTGCCTAGGGCTGGCTGCGGATATGGCGTCTCGCGCGTCACGACATGTATGTACAAATGCTAGGCTTCAGACCACAAACATAAGTGGGGCCGCGCGAGTGGAGTCGCCGGCCCCGTGGCGACGGGTCAAGAAGAACTCGCCCCGTCGCAGCGGGAACGGTAGCTGGCTACCGGCTCCAAGAAGCGGCGACCCGAAGTGCTTGCACACGACGGGCCGCCTGACCACAAGGAGAGTGGACTCCCCATGGCTGATGCCAACCCTACGGATTGCGCTAAGCGCAGCCCCCTCGTGCCCGCCGACCAAGACGCCCAGGCCGAGCAGGCGGTACTGGCCTTCCTGCTAGACGAGCACCCAGCTCAACTGACGATCCCCGAGGTCTCACGCGCGCTGAACGCCGTCGCCGACAGCTTTAGCCCCTTCGACGCCGTGGAGCGAGCGATCTGCGAGCTGGACGGTGCGGGCCTCGTGAACTGCCACGACGGCTTCGCCGTGCCGACCCGAGCTGCGCTGTACTTCGCGCGCCTCTGGGGCGTCTGATGAAAGGCTCAGAGGAGGTGGCGGGGCATTTTGCCGCCAACCTTCGCCGAGCCCGCAGGCGGACCGGACTGAGCCAGGAAGAGGTCGGCTTCCGCGCCTCCCTTCACCGCACCGAGGTTGGTCTCTTGGAGCGCGGCGCACGGGTTCCGAGAGTCGACACCCTGGTCAAGCTCTGCGCGGCCCTCGGCGTGCAGATCGACTGCGCCCTCCTCGACGGCATCACATGGAACGCAGCGAGCACGATCACCACCCCCGGCGAGTTCACCCCCGCCGAGAGACAACGCGTCCTGCCCGACGAGCCGGCAGCGGGGTGAGCGGGTCGAATTGGTCTCATCCATCCAAAGGCCAAAGTCAGACAACGATGAGACCAAGAACCAAGCCAAGCTCCACCAAGCAAGAGAGACAGGCGTTCTCGGAATCGATCCAGGGCTCGCAGTAGCTCCAATCAGACAGCTACTCCAACCCCTCCCAACTACCAACCCCGAACACCCGACACACTACGAACCCTCCGGTTCGACGCCTGAGCCGCGCTTTCTTGATCCGCAAAGTCGGCAAGTAGATCGAGGCCGGTTTTCTCCGGGCGGCCGGCGGCCGATTGTGGCACGGCTGCGCCGTGCTTTCGGCCGCGAGTATGGCCGCCCGGAGGGGCCTGACCTTCGGTCTTTCGCAGTGCTCTCGACGGATGTCTCAGCGAATTCGGCGCTGCACTTCAGCGGCTTCATGGACATAGGGGGCATGAGGGAGAACTCAGCCCAAACCGAGCCCTTCTTCACCGAGCGAACGCTTGCCGACTACCTCGCGGTTTCGGACCGCACGATCCGCAACTGGATCAGGCGCGGCGAACTCCCCAGCTACAAGCTCGGTGCCGCAAGACGAATCGACCCCACAGATGTCGATGCCTTCCTCGAAAGCCGTAGGGAGGAAGCCGCGTGAGGCGGCGCGAGTCTCCGATCAAACGTCGCAACCCCTCTGGCGAGATCGTCTGGGTGGCCCGCTACACCGGCCGCGACAGCAAGCGACGAGTTGCCAAGCCGATCTGGAACGGCGGCAAGGGCACTTTCGACCGAAAGCACGAAGCGCAGCGGGCGATTGACGAGGCGTACGGCATCTCAGACAGCCCCGACACCCTGGGCGGCTACTTCGCCACCTGGACCGACCGACACCCAAGATCGGAACGCACCAACGCGACGAACGAGCACCGGATCAGCCGCGTCCTTGACATCGACGTCGAGGGCATTCCGTTCAAGGACTGGCCCATGCGCGAGCTGCGCCGTTGCCACGCGCTCGTCCTGGTTGACCACATGCTGCGGGTCCAGGGCCGAGCCACGACCGGTGTGGTCGGCATCCTGCGCTCGCTCTCGGCGATGGCCGAGGACGCAATCACCGATGAAGTCTGCGACCTCAATCCCTTCAAGGGCGTTCGCGTTCGCGCCAACGATCCACGAGCCAAGAAGAAGCCTCGTCCGATCCGCGTCTTCAGCTTCGAGGAGATGCACCGCTTCGCCAAGGCGGCCGGACGCTACGAGGCGATGGTCCGCGTCTTCACTGACACCGGCATGAGGCTGGGGGAGGTGCTGCCGCTGCGCCGGGAGGACTTTGACGGCGAGGCCCTGCAGGTCCGCCGCACCGCCCACGAGGGAACGATCCTCGAGGGAACCAAGACCGACCACGGCGAGACCGACGCCGGGCGCGTAGTCCCCGTTCCCGCGACTCTGGGCTGGATGCTCGAAGCCCAGATCAATCTCAATTGCCCCGACTGCGATCTCTTCTTCACGACCCCGACCGGCCGCATGTGGCGCGAGCGCAACTTCTACCGCGACCTCTGGAAGCCCGCCCAGAAAGCCTCCGGTATAGACATCCGCCCCCACGAGTGCCGCCATAGTTACGTGACGCATCTGCGTGCGGCGGGCATTAACGATGCTGATCTGGCCGAGGTTGCCGGACACCGAATTGAGACGATGCTGGCTAGGTACACGCATGCCGTAGGGGAAAGTTTCGAGCCGATTCGAAGGCTCTTAGGCTAAGGCCAAAGGGCTCTCATCCCTTCGCAGGAGACCCAAGCGCTGGTACGCAGCAGGTTCCGACCGAACTCAAAGCAAAACTCAAGTCAATGGCAGATCAGAGGAAGCAAATCGCCCTGGAGATTGATGGCTTGGTTGCGGACGGGCACGCAATCCGCGTGAGCGAGGTACTCAGGAACTGGGATAACGCTGAGAAGCGCAAGGCGGCCGAAAAAAGAATCAAGAAAGAAGAGAGCGAGACTCGGAAAGCCAAAGGCGGGCCCAAAGCCGATGCACCCGCGAAGCTTTCGATAATCGACTTGGTCAAGGACGACGATTTCGGTGGGTATTACCAGGGCTGGTACTCGAAGGCCCTGCGGGTCATTGAACAGTTGCTGCCGGATCGCTACCAGGAGTTTAGAGAGCTTTACCGGCTTGACAAAAGACCTAAAGAGCTAGACGTGACCACGTATGCGGTCAGTGACTACATCCACGGGACCATTGTGAGCCGGGGAGGCGTCAAGCGCTTTGATCCTATGCCCATAGCCACCGGGAAGATGAAGGATCAGGTCGACATTCTTGCCACTGCGCAGGATCGTCTGGATTCGATTCTGGCGGACATCGAAGGATCGTTGGAGGCTACGCTGCTCGACGATGAGCTAGAAACGGCGAGCGAGCTTGTACGAACTAAGCACATCCGTTCTGGCGGAGTTGTTGCTGGAGTGGTCTTAGAGCGGCATCTGAAAACCGTGGTGGACAACCACGAAGTCAGCCTGGGGCGAAAGAAAGCCCAAATCGGACATCTGAACGACGCACTCAAGGAAGCAAAAGTTTTCGACAATCCTCGCTGGCGTGAAGTTCAGCGACTGGGAGATATCCGAAATCTTTGCGCCCACGATGGGGAACGCGAGCCGAAGCTCGATGAGGTTCGAGAACTAATCGACGGCACGGAACGGATCGTTAAGACTGTTTTTTAGCAGCTCGCTTATATGCCACCAGCGACTCGGTGGGACTAGCTGCCCCGGAGAGCAGCCTGTAGCCAGCCCGGTGCGTACAGGTCTCTGTCAAGGTGAGCCATGACGTTGTAAAAGTAGTAGTCCTGTTTGGGGTAGGCGTCGAGTAGCTTGCGGCGTTGTGAGCGACTCAGTCGCTTGGCGAGCTGATCGGTTGCTGCGGCACGGATCGAGCCGGAGTCATCGTTGAGCAGGGGGAGCAGGATCTCTTGTGCCTCCTCGATTGATGCTCCGTCAAGCGACTTAATTCCAACCAGGCGTAGGTCATTGTCGTCGCTCTCGAGCATCAACTTTGCGATCGCCGCCTTGTCCCCCGCGAGGGTTGCGGCGGTCCGGGCACCCTCCGTGCGGCTCTCAAAGTAGAGCTGGTTGGAGGCATCAACCACCTTGGCGGCATCCTCGGGACCGCCAAAACGGGCTAGTAGCCTGATCGCACCTAGAACGATGTCGTGCTCATTGGAATAGAGGAGATCGCGAGCATAGGTGGCGTCGGATGGCGTGCCAACCTTGGTGAGGACTCGCAGGGCAGCAGCTTGAAAGCGTTTCAAGGTGAAGGGGTCAAGGTCTTCGTAGTTGCTGAAGAAGGTGGTCAACTCGTGCTCTATCAGCTCCTCTAGGCGGGCCTTGTCCTTGCGTAAGGCGAGCTCTTGGTTTTCCTTAAAGAGTTGACCTTCGATGGATCGCCTCACCTCAGCTCGGTAGGTGGCGCGCATCGCCGAGAATTCGGAGTCCAGATCGGCACGTGCACGCTTGGCGGCCTCCTTCCCGTCTGAGAGCCCGAGGGCGGCGTAGACGTCCCATCCGTGGCCGCCAATCCATTTCAAGCGTCTACGAAGTTCGTCGCGTTCCAGAGTGCCGAAATATGCAAGCTGCAGATCGGTGGTCGCAAAAATGTCGAGATCGCTGGTGCTGACAATTTCATCTGCGGTCTTTTGATCGACCTTCCAGCCCTTTCGGCTTGCGACTCGCAGTGCTTCGTCGCGAACCTTGCTGTTGTTGTCAGATAGCAGCGCATCCAAGTCGGTGTGGCGTAGACGGCGGGAGCGCTCGAGGCCACGCAGGCAGAGGATCCGGGTGCGGAAGAATGAGGCGGAGAGTCCAGACCTCAGGGTGGAGGCGGGCAGCTTTTTCGGGCTCGCCAGTAGGCCCTCTTCTATTGCGTCGTTGTGGTTGTAGGGGTCGGCGACCAGCGCGCGCAGCGCTGCGGACGGCGTTTCGCGAGCGCGCACCTCTAGTATGGCTTCGCTGGCGTCCGGCCCGAGATCTGACCCAATCTGGCTGAGGAGGCGGACGTCGCCCTTGGCGGCGAGGAGCTTAAGTGCGGCACTGCGGACTTGGCCCTTCCCAGAGTCGAGACCTGATACGACCAACGCCTTGACCCACTTCGGGGCAAGCTTGCGGCGGGTGTTGGCGAGAAGCTCAAGGGACTTCGTGCGCACACTGGAGTCCGGGTCTGCTGCGGCGAACTCAACCAACATTTCGTAGCACTCAGCGGCACTTGCGTTGCGAAGCCAGTACCAGCCTGGAGCAGTGTCAATGCTTAGGTGGCTGACCACGCTGCGAAGTAGGTGGCGAACCTCCTCCGCGGAGAGCCGGAGCTCGGTGCGAGTCCGATAGAGGCCGTTCAACTCGTGCACGCCGTAGATAGAGGCCGAGGAGAGCGAAGTGAGCGCGGTTGAGGCGGCGATGTGAGCGCGTCGAATCGCAAGCGGTCGCGAGATCAAGGGCTCCTGATCGAGATCAAGAAGAAGCGCGCGCAGCTCGGCTAAGGCAGCGCCAGCTTGCTCAGAAGCATTGTCGCCGATACTGCTTTCAGGTTGCTCTCCCTCGGTGGGGCCGATCGGCCCAGCGGCCGTGGACGGCCCCTCGTTGGGGCGCGGCATTACTCCCCACTCCACAGCCTGGCGCTCGAATGCCGAAAAGGAGGCAGCCGGATTAGTGATATCAAGTGTCTCGCGAGTCGGATTGATGTTGGAATGGACAACGACCTCCGGGGCCTTAAAGACCTGGATTCGTCGGCGTAGATGCGGCAGGCTCTTGGCGCGGCCGATCTCGTCGGCGATATTGGCTCGCGCGCGGACCTCGCCACCCTCGACGCGATCATCGGGCGTGAGCAGGGCGACGAACATATCCGCGCCCTGTAGGAAGTACTCAACCTTTGCTTCAGGCTCCGATCCAGCCTCGGCAGGATGAGGCATCTCTTCAACTAGGACTGCCTTCATCCCAAGCGACTCGATGTGGTCGCGGAACGGCACCGCGACCTCATCCTTGTACTTGGACGAGTGACTGATAAAGATCGTCGGCTTCGCGTCAAGCATCGGCCTAGCCTAGAAGCGATGCCAGCAGAAAATCAGACCGCGGTCGTTCGGGTGTCTCAAGCCACGGCGGATGGATGCTTATCCGAGTATCAGGGGGTGGGGACTACAGCTCGGCGGGCGTCACGATGAAGCCGAGCCGGTCTGCTCCTCGGCGCAGGCGGGTGTCCAGAGTGACTAATCGGCAGTCGAGCAGTTTTGCTAGGGCCACGTACTCGGCGTCGTAGGTCCGGCCCCAGCCGAGATCATCAGCGATTCGCCATGTCTCAGAGCCGAGATTCGGCGGATCGAGGCGTTTGATTGGAGCTGCGTTGAGTCGCTCGTGCAGGTGCTCGGCGCGCTCGACTGCAATTTCGCCTTTGGTGGCTTGAAGGTGCAGGGTCGAACGTGCCTCTGACCACAGCAAGGGCGGACCGATCAAGTCGTCAGGGAGGTCATCGAAACCGCTTGGCCTGGCGCACGCCGCAATAGCGACGTTGGCGTCAACGACCAGCACTAACGGCCCTGCCGGGCCTCATCGACGGCAGCCACCCAATTTGGGACAGGCGTGCCGTCCTCGAAGGTCCGCCATCTCTTTGGCAGCTCGGCCATCTCGGGCTCCTCGCCTTCCTCGTGCCGAACCTGGATCAACTTGACGACCTCGTCAAGCTCTGCATCAGAGAGCTCATCGAGGAGCGCGTGGGCTTTCTCCCGCATAGTCATGCCGCTGATTCTACTTGCCGATTCTGCTATGGACATTCTGCGGCTAGGTTGCACGAAGGGGTCGCATTCAGGTCGCATATTTGCTGCAAACGGCTCTGTAAGGCCGCAGCCTCCCGGTCTACGAAACCGAAGGTCACAGGTTCGAATCCTGTCAGGCGCGTTCGCTGAGCTAGTTGTAGTTCCTCACCACGTTGTTCATCCGGGCCTCCTTGAAGGCTGGGGGTGCTGACCACCCAGATCAAGGAGGACACCGGATGAAGCTGCACGCTAACGCTCGAACCTGCCCGAAAAGCAGGCGCCTGCTCGTAGAGCGCCTCGAGAGAGGCTGGTCGCTGACGTTGGCGGCCGAGGCCGCCGGCGTCAGCGACCGAACCGCCGCCAAGTGGCTCGCCCGCTGGCGCTCTGAGGGAGAGGCCGGCCTGCTCGACCGCAGCTCTGCACCAAAGGCACGCCCAACGCAGCTGCCCGCGGATCGCGTCAAGGCGATCGAGGCACTGAGGAGGCTGTGGATGACAGCGGCTGAGATCGCCGAGGTGCTCGGGATGGCTCTCTCAACCGTCTCAAGGTGGCTGAAGCGAATCGGACTGGGCAGGAGGAGTCGTCTGAGCCCACCCGAGCCGCCCAACCGCTACGAGCGCAAGCGCCCGGGAGAGCTGATCCACGTCGACATCAAGAAGCTGGGGCGCATCCTGCGACCTGGCCATCGCGTCACCGGCAATCGCCGCGATCGCTACACCGACGCCCGGGGTTATGGCGTCGCCGGTTGGGAGTTCGTCCACGTCTGCGTGGATGACGCCACCCGCCTCGCCTACGTCGAGGTGCTTGCAGATGAGCGCGCCCTCACCGCCGTCGGCTTTCTGCGCCGGGCCGTCGAGTGGTTTGGATCGATGGGTATCGCCGTCGAGAGGGTGATGAGCGACAACGGCTCCTGCTACCGCTCCCATGCGCATGCGAGCGCCTGCAGGGAGCTCGGACTCAAGCACCTCTTCACCCAGCCCTACCGACCTCGGACAAACGGCAAGGCGGAGCGATTCATCCAGACGCTCCAGAACCGTTGGGCCTATGGAGCTATCTACGCAAACTCAGCCGAGAGGACCGCAGCTCTTCCGGGCTGGCTCACCCACTACAACTTCACCCGACGACATGGCTCCCTCGGCCACAAGACGCCTGCGGCTCGGCTCGCCGAGCTGGAACAACGTCCTGAGTAGCTACACCTAGTCCTCAGGCCTCGAGCTGGGCTCCCACCTCGTATTTCTCGACCGCGATCCGTCGTCCCATTCCATCTGCTGGTGGGCTCATCGAATTCAGCGTCTCGTCACCTTGGCGGTAGTCGTCCTCGGTCTCGAACAGGCTGATCGCCATTGATCGGCCGCTCTCGACGTCGTTCAGCAGCAGGAACCCCTTTGCCGGAACGCCCTCGGGGGGACCCGACCCGGCCTGCTCGCGGATCTCCGCCGCGGTCCGTTCGAGAGTCTCGGCATCGGCGCCCTCCCAACGTGCAACTCGTGCGTACATCTCGTCCTCCTCCACTCGATTTTTCGGTGGTCTAGTCGAGCCTACACGGGAAAGTCCAAATAATGGGTATGGCAGTTCCCCCGAGCCGTGCCAGGCTGGATTAGTAATCCAATGGAGGCAGGATGAAAAGCTGGGCCCAGACCTATCTAGCCGGTGCAGTGTTCGGGACTGCCCTGATCGTGGCGGCCTTCGTCGCCTTTGTGCCGCTCGTCTCGCTGCAAGCGCCGCAGGACTGGACGGTTCCTGGTTTCGGACTTCAAGGTTCGGCGGGTGGGAGCAGTGCCAGCGTGGGCAGCGCGGTTGCGGTTGCCGACGGGGACGGCGGGCAGCGCCACGACTTAACTTCAGACAGCGGGTCAAACACCGCCACCGGCGTCGCCGCCGGTTCGGCGATCCGCACGGCAGCCCCGCTTGACCCCGAGCTCCCCACTGGGGGGAGCGGAAGCGCGGAGGGCGGAAGACAGGTGAACGAGACGACCGCCGTCGCGCCGGCCTCCGCCAAGGTCGTTTCCCGAAACCCCGGCTCCCTGACGCCAAAAGGCGCGGACGCCCCTGCGCCCCCCTCGTCCGGGAAGCAAACTGAACCCAGCGGTGCGCCGGGCTCAGCGGCGAGCGGCGAGGAAGGCCGAGATGGCAGCGAGACGACGACTGGCTCACCGATTCCCGCCGGCGCCGTCACCCCAGAAGAAGGAGAAGAGCCAGAAGTCCTGCCCCCGTCGGAGGAAGTTCCGCTGCCCCCTCGCCGAGGCTTACCTGAAACCGGCGCCGCTCCGGAACCCCCGGTTGGAGATGACGAAAACGAAGTCGCTCAGCCCGGGGACGGCAATGTTCCGGTGAATTCCGGCCTAAACCTCGAGCCAGGTGCCGACGGGGCCGAGATTGCGGATCGGAGTTTCACCGATCTGGCTCTGGCAGCCCCAGGACTCGTGGATGTGACCGCAGACCGCCAGGACAGGCGACTTCGCTTCGATCGCTGAGAGCAGGGCGGGGCTGCCGAAGTGGTCGCCGCTGCCGTTGGCGTCGCAATGGCCCTGAGGCGGCGAGTGGAGGACGAGGACTGCACCCACGGGGCAGGCGGCGAGCTTCTCCGCGGCAGCCTCGTCGTCGAGGTCGAAGCTCCAGTCCCAAGGGGTGACTGGGACTCCGGCGCCTAGGCCGTAAAACTCAACGCCCTCGATCGTCATGCCGGATCCATGTAGGACCGTGGCGGCGCTCCACCCGGCGGCCGCCTCGCGCAGCGCGTCCTCGGTCTCATTGTTGCCAGGGACGAGCACCGTCGGCGCCTCGATCGCCGCCAGCGCCTCGATCGTCTCCTCCAGGCCCTCGTGCACCGAGGCGAAGTCACCGGCGCCGATCACCACGTCCGCCTCGGTTGACATCTCGACCAGCTCAGCCGCCTGGCCGAGGTCACGGTGCAAGTCACTGAAGGCGAGCAGCTTCACGCCCGAAAACCTACCGCGCCGACGCCTATGCCTCGGCCGGCGCGGTACGCCGGGGCAGACGTTCGCGCCAGCGTTTCTTCGCCGGCGCCGCGGCCATCTCTGCCTGGAGATCGAAGTAGAGCAGCGTGCGGCCGATCGCGATGTAGGGGACGAGCAGGGCGAAGACGACTGCGCCGATCGCGTTGATCAGGATCAGCGAGATGTCGGCGAAGATCAGGGCGAAGCCGAGCGCCGGGCCGGTGACGATGCCGATCAGCCAGAAGACCGCGGCGACGCGCAGCGTGTACCACCAGCGGCCGCGGACCAGCTCGGAGCTGCCGCGGAAGGCCTCGCGCACAGTCTTGTCCTCGAAGAGGATCTGCTGTTGGAGGAAGAGCCAGCCGACGTACTTCCAGGCGGCGAAGGGAATGCCAACGACCGTGATCAGCATCCCGAACAGCGCCAGCGACGCCAGCAGCTGCGCTCCGACGACGCGACGGAAGCGCCGCCACATGCCGCGGTAGGACTCGACGAAGCTCGCCTCGCCCGTCTCGCTGATCTGCCGTGCGGCGGCAATCACCACGGCGGCGATGATCGCCGAGGCGATCGGGCCACCGATCCCGCTGATGATGTCGCCGAGCGCGCTGTGTAGGCCGGAGTGCCCGACCTTGTCGTCGAGCCGCCGACCGGCGTCTCCGGTGAGCAATCGGGTCAGTAGGTCGAAGCCGCCGATGATCGGGATCGCGGTCAGGCCGATCGGCGCGAAGACGCGCCAGTGGCGCCAGTAGAGCCCAGCCGAGGCGAGCAGCAACTGGCCGAAGGCGCGGCTGCGGCGCAGCTCGCCGAGATGGAGCGGCCACCAGCGCGTGCGCCACGCGATCAGCCCGATCAGCAGCAGCGCCACGATCGGCACGAGCATCAGAACCCAGGGGGAGTCCTGGGTGTGGTTGAGGAAGGAGGTGACCGAGGCGACGGCGCCGCAGAAGGACTTCGTGATGGTCGGGCCCAGGACCGAGCCGGCCGGCAGGTGCGGGCTGGTCGAGCGGATTTCTTCCATCCAGGTCATCGGCGCGAGCCAGCGGGTCTTGGTCTGCGCGCCGGTCGGCCCGTTGTTGAAGCTCTTCTCCCACTGCCCCCAGCGGCCTTCATAGGTGAGCCAGGCGAAGCGGCCATACGGCCCCGGGTGGGTTGGCACCCGGACCGGGTGGACGACGAGCCGGCGCAGCGGCGAGCTGGTGTCGTCACAGCCGACGCCGGAGCCTTTGCGGCCGTTCTGGATGTAGACCGCCGGTTCGTAGAAGGTCGCGTGCGAGCCCGCCGCCGGATAGACCACCGGGTGCGTGCCTTCCTTCTCGACCTTGCCGTCTTCCCAGTCGGCCTTCTCGCCGCCGCCGTGCTGGAAGAGGCCGACTTCGCTTGGGCCTTCGCGCAGTGCCCGGGCCGGATTGGAAGAGTCGAAGACGATCTGCATCCCCTCCCAGTCGCCCTCGTGCAGGTCGTTGAACTGGTTGAAGTACCAGAAGAACCAGTACTGGATGGCGAGCCCTGGGCGTCCCTTCTGCCGCGCGATGTGGGCGTAGGTGATTGCGGGCGCCTTGCCTTCTCGCTTCAGCTTGGCGAAGTCTTTGGCGTAGTCACAGGTGTCGCCGAGCGGGTCGGCCGGCAGGTTGAGGTGGAACCCTTCGCCGAGCCCGGCGATGTCGGCGGCCGTAGGAGCGCGTTTGACCCGCGTTTCGTCGCCGTTCTCGTCGGCTTCGGTCAGCGTCACCTCGGGGTTGCCGAGCACGGTGTTGACCGTGGTCGGCTCGTACTGCTCGCCGCTCGTGTCGCAGATTTCGTCGCCTTCGCGCAGCATCAGCCGCGGCACGTAGGCCTCGATCAGTCGCTGCGCGGCGGAGTCCTCGCTCGCGGCGCCTGCGCCGACCGGCAGGCCCAGGCAGAACAGTGCACCCAGCGCGCAGGCAAGTGCGATCCGGCGACCCATCGCCGTCAACGTACCAGCGCGATTGTCGTCGGTGGGCCGGCCGGCTACTTCGCCCGACGGCGGGGTGGTTCGATAGGCTGCCGCGCCCATGCCTGACGTCTTTTGGATCGGCCTCGGAATCTCGGCCTTCTGCGTGCTTGTCGGCTTCATCGCCGGCGCCAGATCGAGCACCACCCGCACGCTCACCGGTCTCGCGATCGGCGCTTACATCGGTCTCATGGCCGGCTTTCCCTTGCTGGCCATCGGCCTCGCGACCAGCTAGCCTGGGTTAGAGGAGTAATTGCTCTCCTAACGGGTAGCCGCCCCCCGCGGTTACCCAGTCCCCGACAGGAAAGGGAGTAGGAGATGACTCAGGCGACCTCCATCCCCGCAGTGACGCTTCACGACGGCGTCGAGATTCCCCAGCTGGGCTTTGGCGTCTTCCAGGTGCCGCCCGAAAAGACCCAGGAGGTGGTCGAGGAGGCGCTCGAGATCGGCTACCGCCACATCGATACCGCCGCCGCCTACCGCAACGAGCGCGGCGTCGGAGCTGCGATCGCCGCCTCCGGCATCCCGCGCGATGAGATCTTCGTCACCACCAAGCTGTGGAACTCACATCAAGGCTACGAGTCGACTCTGGGCGCCTTCGAGAAGAGTCTCGCCCGCCTTGGCATGGATCGCATCGACCTCTACCTAATCCACTGGCCAGTCCCTACCGAGGGCCGGGCGCTCGACACTTGGCGCGCCTTCGAACAGATCCACCAGGAGGGGCGCTCCCGCACGATCGGCGTCTCCAACTTCCGCATCGAGGACCTGGAACAGCTGGAGAGGGAGGCGGCGACGCAGCCGACCGTAAACCAGATCGAGCTGCATCCCCACCTGCCGCAGGCCGAGCTGCGCGCCTGGCACGCAGAGCACCACATCGCGACCGAGTCTTGGAGCCCGCTGGCTCAAGGGGACTTGCTGGTCAACGAGACGATCGCCAGCGTTGCCGCTCGTCACGATCGGACCCCGGCCCAGGTACTTTTGCGTTGGCACCTGCAGCTCGGCAACGTCGTTATCCCAAAATCCGTGACCCCTGCTCGCATGCGAGAGAACTTCGACCTCTTCGAGTTCGAGCTGAGCGACGAGGACATGACCGAGATCGCCGCGCTCGACGTCGGTAAGCGGATCGGCCCCGACCCAGGTACCTTCGTCGCCCCATAACCCTGAGGATTGTCAACGCGGTCGCGGCGACCGCCTTCGTTGTCGGCGGCTCGCTCTTCGCGGTCGGCGCCGCGCTGGCGCAGTCGGGGGCATCGCCGGACCTCTACCTCGTCGTCTACCTGGTCGGCGGCGTCTTCTTCAGCAGCGGCGGCTACGCCTCGCTGGTCCAGGTCACCAACGAGCCCGACGAGGTGGAAGGTTTCGCGCCGGATCGTTGGCGCTGGTGGTCCCCCGAGCCACGGCGCCTGGCCTGGCTCAGTGCCCTCGTCCTCTTCGCCGGCACGCTTGTCTTTGCGATCAACCTGGTCGACTCGTTCATTGAGGGGTTGGGCGCCGCCGAAGAGGACCGCCTCGTCTGGTCACCCGACATGATCGGTTGCGCGCTCTTCCTCGTCTCCGGCCACCTGGCGATGGTCGAGATCGGCGGCGGCTGGCGCATCTGGCGCCGCCGCGACCTCGGCTGGTGGATCGTCGCCGTCAACCAAATCGGCTCGATCCTCTTCATGGTCTCTGCCGTGGCCTCCTTTGTGCGCCCTGCGACCGGCGACGCGCTGGCGGTCGGCGTGGCTAACTGGGGCACCTTGACGGGCGCCCTCTGCTTCGCGATCGCCGGCGTAATGCAGGAGTTCGAGCACCCCGCCGGACCGCGCCGCCGACGGGCTTGAGGCCTGCGTTCAAGCAGCGATCGGGGCTGGCTCCTCGATCTGGGTGGTGTAGTCGGTGGGGTCGAAGTGGCGGAGGCGGCGGCGCAGCTCGATGGTCGAGCCGGGGAACATCGTGCTGTTGCGGCCGTTCGCGTCGAGGTAGTAGCTCATGCAGCCGCCGGCGTTCCAGACCGTGCCGGCGAGGCGGGACTGGACCTCGGCGTTGAAGTGTTCTTGCGTCTCGGCCCGGACCTCGACGCTGGCCAAGTTGCCGCTGGACATCTTCTGCAGGGCATCGACCATGTAACCGATCTGGGTCTCGGAGAGCACGAAGGCCGATGAGTGGCCGTTGCCGATATTGGGCCCGAGCAGGATGAAGAAGTTGGGGAAACCGTGGACGACGCTGCCGAGGTAGCCCGTCGGGCTTCCCTGCCAGTCTTGCTCGAGGCTGTGCCCCTCGCGCCCGCGGACCCGCGCGGCGATCGGCAGGTCGGTGATCGTGAAGCCGGTGCCGAGGATGATCGTGTCAACCGCGCGTTCAACCCCGTCGGCGCCGACGACCCCGTGCGGGCGCACCTCCTCGACGGCGTGGGGGACGACCTCGACGTTGGGCTGGCTCAGGGCTTGGTACCAGTTGTTCGAGAAGAGCAGCCGCTTGCAGCCGATCGTGTAGTCGGGGGTGAGGATGCGTCGCAGCGCCGGGTCGGGGACGGAGCGGCGCAGATGACGACGGCCGGCCGCCTGCAGCGGCGCCAGTAGCCGCGGATTCCGCGTCGCGACCCCGATCATCTCGCTGGTTCCGTAGAGCCCGCCGCGCAGGGCGCGCTGGGTAGCGGGATAGCGGCGGAAGATCGTGTGGGCGCGGCGGCCGAGCGGGCGGTCCGCCTTGGGTAGGACCCAGTGCGCGGTGCGCTGGAAGACGGTCAGCGACTCGACCTTGGGCTGAATCTCCGGCACGAACTGGACCGCCGAGGCGCCGCTGCCGATCACCGCGACCCTCTCGCCTTCGAGTGAGTGCTCGTGGTCCCAGCGCGAGGAGTGGAAGACCTTGCCTTCGAAATCGTCCAGCCCCGGCAGCTCAGGGATGATCGGCTCGCTCCAAGGGCCCGTCGCCGAAACCAGCACTTGCGCCACGTAGTCGCCGGCGCTCGTCTGGATCAGCCAGCGCCGGCGACCCTCGTCCCACTCGGCGGCGAGCACATCGGCGTTGCAGCGAATCCGATCGGCGACGCCGTGCTCAGCAGCGACGTCGAGCAGGTAGCGACGGATCTCCTCTTGCGGCGCGAAGGCCCGGCTCCAGTCCGGTTTCGGCGCGAAGGAGTAGGAGTAGAGCGCCGTCGGCACGTCGCAGGCGCAGCCGGGGTAGGTGTTGTCGCGCCAGGTGCCACCCGGCTTGCCGCTCCGCTCCAGCACGACGAAATCTTCAATCCCGGCCCGCTGCATGTGGATCGCCGCGCCGATCCCCGACATGCCGGCGCCGATTACTGCGACCCTGACCTCCCGCTCGCCCATGCCGGCATTCTAGGCACCGGCTGGCTGGCTGGCCAGCAGCCTTCCTATATCACCGAATCGACCCCGGCGTCAGGCAGAAGCGGCTTCGGGACGGCGGACCTGGTGACGCCCCTCGCCGTAGCTGTGCGTCTCGTAGGCGATCAGCGCCCAGATCAGCACGTTGACGACGGCCAGCGCGACCAGCGCTGGGACTTCCGTCGCCACCGGCACGAGTATGAGCAGGACGATCGCCATCAGCAGCCGCCGGCGGCTGACCGTGTGGATGTGGCGGTAGCGAAAGGCGACGTGACTGAGCAGGTAGATCGCCAAGCCGCCGAGCATGGCGAAGGCCGGCACCGCGTGCAGGTGGTCGTCGAAGTGGCCGATCGTCGTCTTCAGACCGAGGGCGACGAGGACGATCCCGGCAAACATGCCGAGGTGCACGTAGGAATAGGAGTCGCGCGCCATCTCGTTCTGCACCCGGCCCGGCTCGGCCTCGGCGAGGCGGCGGCCAGCGACGATCGCGACGATGTCGAAGTAGGTCCACCACATCGCCGCGGTCAGGGCGACGCCGAGCACGGCCGCGGTCCCTATCCCGAGATTGAGGGTGTGGGAGGCGCCGACGCCGATCGCGACGATCGACTCGCCGAGGGCGATGATCACGATCAGGCCGTGGCGCTCGGCGAAGTGCCCCGGCATCAGTTTCCAGCCCTCGGAGCCGAAGAAGTAAGGCCCCGCCATATCGAGGAACAGCGCCAGCGCCCAGAGCGCCCCCTGGGCGAGGCCGTCGAAGAGCGAGGCGAGCGCCAGCAGCGAGACGGCGATCAGCGTGCTGACGGCCAGCCCGAGCACCGAGTGGCGCAGGCCGTCGTCGTCAGGGCTGGCGAGCATGAAGAGGGCGATCTGCGCGCTCCGCACGACCCCGTAGATCAGGGCGAATGCGAGGGCGAGGCTGCCGAACGCTTCCGGCACGCAGAGCGAGACGAGTAGAAGGGCCGCCATCGCGCCGAAGATGACCAGCCGCACGGCGCCCTCCTCGGGGTCGACGACGCTGGTCAGCCAGGCATAGCCGGTCCACGCCCACCAGAGCATCCCCAGCACGAGCAGCCCTTGGGCGATACCCGACCAGGTCGGGTGGTGGGACATCAGCGCCGTGCACTGGGTGATCGCCAGCACGAAGACGAGGTCGAAAAAGAGCTCCAGCGGGGTCACCCGCTCGCCTTCGCGCAGGGTGGCGCCGAGGCGCGACTGTCGTTCCTCAGGCATCCTCTGCAGCGTATTGGGCGAGTAGCGCCTCCTCTTCGTCCTTCTTCGGAAAGAGGAAGAAGACGAGCGCGGCGCCGAGCAGGACGGCGACGATGCCCGCGGTGTAGGCCAGCTCATCGCCCTTCAGGAAGGAAGCCTTGGCGGCGGCGACGATCTGGGTGGAGTACTGCGGGTACTGTTCGGCGAGGTCGGCGGCGCTGGAGAAGGACTTGGTCAGCTCGCCTTCGACGTTTTCGCTGACCTTGCTTGCTTCCGGGGATGAGGAGATCGCGGCGCCGGCGGCGGCGGCGTAGCCCGCCGTCAGCAAAGCGCCGAAGATCGACTGCATGATCGCGCCGCCGAGGTCGCGCTGCAGGTCGGCGGTGCCGGAGGCCATGCCGGCGCGCTTGACCGGCACCGAGCCGGTCAACGAGTGGGAAGCCGGCGTTCCGGCGAAGCCGACGCCGATCCCGATCAGCGCGTAGCCGAGGCCGACCTTCCAGTAGGAGATGCCCTGCTTCCAGAGCAGCAGCATCGTCAAGAAGCCGAGCAGGCAGAAGACGTAGCCGATCAAGAGGGTGAAGCGGGCGCCGCGCGCCTCGACCAGCTTCGCCGAGCGGGGGGCGACGACGACCATCAGCGCCGCCGCGGGCAGGATCGCCAGGCCCGAGTCCACAGTCGAGTAGTCGAGCACGTTCTGGAGGAACTGCTGGCCGATGAACATCGCGCCCATCAGCGAGCCGAAGACGATGATCCCGGCGCAGGCCGCGACCCAGAAGATCCGCCGCGCCGCCACCTCGAGGTCGTAGAGCGGCGAGCGCGCGCGCCGCTGGCGGATCACGAAGGCCGCGGCGGTCGCGATCGCGATGAGGCCGAGTCCGATCGCCAGCGTTCCCTTGCCCGGCACCGGGGCGAGGTTGATTCCCATCACGATCGCGGCGATCAGCAGGATCGAGAGGATCCCGCCGAAGTTGTCGACCGGCTCGGTCGTCTCGTTGACGTGGGCGGGGACGTAGCGCCAGGCCATGAAGAGCGCGAGGGCCGCCAGCGGCAGGGTGACCAGGAAGACCGAGCCCCAGTCGAAGTGCTCGAGCAGCGCTCCGGAGAGCAGCGGCCCGAGCGAGGCGATCGCGCCGCCGATCGCCGACCACAGCGCGATTGAACGGGTCCGCGAGTTGCCGGACCAGAGCGCGGTGATCAGCGCCAGCGTGGTCGGGAAGGCCATCCCGGCGGCGACGCCGCCGAGCACGCGGGCGGCGAAGAGGACGCCGTCGGAGGGGGCGAAGCCGGCCAGCAGCGAGGCGGGGATCGAGAGCCCCATGCCGAGCAGCAACATCATCTTGCGCCCATAGCGGTCGCCGAGCGCGCCGAGGTAAAGGACCGAGGTCGCAAGCCCGAGCGAGTAGCCGACCGCGATCAGGTTCAGCGTCGTCTGGCCGGAGCCGAACGCCTTGCCGATGTCCGGCAGAGCGACGTTGGCGACCGCGAGGTTGAGGTTGGCGACGGCGGCGACGAGGATCAACGCCGCAAGGACGAGACCGGCGCGGTTGGGGCTTCTCTCCTCCATCTTCCGCTGCAACCTATCCCAGCATGACGGTCCTCACGCGCGCAAGAGACCGACCCTGAGAGGATTGCCGCCATGGCGGACGATCTGGAGAGTCCATTCGAGAACCTCCCGCACGCGCCTGGCGGCGGCGGACCGGCGCGGTGCGGCGTCCTCAGTCGGCCAAATAGCGCATGGCTATTCGGCCTCCCTGCGTCCTTGCCCCGCTTGGTCCGGCGCGCGCCAGTCGTCCACGCGAGGTTCTCGAATGGACTCTAAGCGCCCGGAGCAGCCGCGCGCAGAGAAGGTCCTGCCGGGCATCTGGCGCCTGCGCCTGCCGTTGCCATGGCCCGGGGTCCCGCACGGCAACGTCTGGGCGGTCGCCGCTGACGGCGGCATCGTCCTCTTCGATACCGGCATCGGCGGCAAGGGCGGTCTGCGTCGCTTCGACATCGCTCTGGCCCAGGCCGGCTTCGGCCTCGAGGACGTCCGCCTGCTCGTCTGCACCCACTCCCACACCGACCACTATGGGTTGGCGGCGCCGATCGTCGCGGGCGCCGGCTGCGAGCTCTGGATGCACCCGGCCTGGGGACACGTCCGCTTGATGGCCGACGACCCCGCCGTGGCGCTCGAGCAGCGGATCGAGGTCGGACGGCAGAGCGGTGTGCCGATGGCCTCGCTTGAGCGCTTCCGGGAGCGGCGCGAAGACGACGACGACAACGGCATCGACGCGATCGTCGAGCCCGACCGCGACCTCCTGCCCGGGGTCGAGGTGGAGACCGACCTCGGCACCTGGCAGATCTACGAGACGCCGGGCCACGCCCCGTCCCACGTCGTCCTGCACCAGCCAGAGCGCAAGCTGATGATCTCCGGCGACCACCTGCTCGGCCGCACCGTGCTCTTTTTCGACCATGGCCACAGCCCCGACCCGGTCGGTGAATTCCTCCGCAGCCTCGACGAGGTCGAGCCGCTCGACGTCGACCTGGTCCTGCCCGGCCACGGCCGCACTTTCCGCGACCCGGAGGCGAAGATCGCCGAGGCGCGGCATCAGGTCGACGAGCTGCTCGCGAAGGTGCGGGCCTCGCTGCGCGACGGCGAGAGGACGGCCTTCGAGGTGGTCGGTGACCTGATCGGCCCTGAGGGCGCGAAGAGCATCGCCAGCATCTGGGCGCTGCAGATCGTCCTCTCCAGCCTCGACCACCTGGCGATCCTCGGCGAGGTTGCTGCGGTCGAGGGCAGCGACCCAAAACGATGGGCGTTGGCGGGATGACCGGGTCCTCCCGCTAGGCTCTTGCGTCTTGGCTAGCTTCACTCTCTCCCGCGAGGTAAAGGCGCCGCCCGAGACCGTCTTCGACGTTCTGACGGATCATTGCCGCTACGCGGAGCTGACGGCGCTGCGCAAGTCGGTGCTGGAGCGCGAGGGTGAGCCCACGCCTAATGGGGTGGGGTCGATTCGCGTGCTGACCGCGGTCGGGCCGCCGATGCGAGAGGAAACGATCGTCTACGAGCGACCGAGCCGTTTCTCTTACAAGGTGCTCTCCGGGCTTCCCGTTCGTGACCACGTCGGAACCGTCTTGCTGGAACCGGCCGGCGACGGGACCAAAGTGACTTATGCGTTGCGCACGACCCCCACTGTCCCGCTTGCCGGGGCCATTGTCGTCGCGGCGGTCAAGCGGGCGGTCACGCAGTTGCTCAACGCCGTATCTGCTGAGGCCGAACGCCAAGCGGCGGCGGTCTGAGCCGGCCCGGATGGGCCAACGGGTCGACGACGCGGAGCCATGTCAGTGAGTAGATGGTGGGCGCCGCTGAAGCGGTTTTGGCGCGAGCACCGTTTCGCAGCGCTGGCGCTAGCTGGCGCTTTTGCGCTGATCGTCGGGGGGGTTGTCGGGATCGCCTACGACGCGCTCAAGCGGCCCGCCGACATCCACAACGAAGAAGCCGCCTTCCAGCCGCAGAAGCCGAAGGTGCAGAAGCGTAAGACGGTCGGCTGGCCGCTTTATGGCTATGACCGCGCTCGCACCCGCTACCTGCCGGCCAAGGGAGTGCGGCCGCCATTCCAACGGGTGTGGCGCTACAAGGACCGGCCGCTGCTCGAGTTTCCGCCGACGATTGCCGGTGGCAAGCTCTTCTTCGTCAACAACAGCGGCTATGCGGTCGCGCTCGACGCCGACACCGGCAGGCAACTCTGGAAGCGACGGATCGGCCGCCTCAACGCCTCCTCGCCGACCTATTACAAGCACCGCCTCTACATCGTCAACCTCGTTCCCGGCCATGTCGTCAAGCTCGACGCCCGCACCGGCCGGATCCTCTGGAAACACTCGCTGCCCGGGCGGGCCGAGTCCTCGCCGGTGGTCGTCGGCCGCAGCCTCTACTTCGGCTGCGAAGACGGCAACCTCTACTCGCTCAGCACCCGCAACGGCAATGTGCGCTGGGCGACCGGGCTCGGCGGGCCGATCAAGGCGGCGCCCGCCTACTACGGCGGCGACCTCTACGTCGGCGATTACGGCGGCTCTATGAACGCGGTCGAGGCCAAGAACGGCAAGCTCATCTGGCAGAGCGACTCGCTCGGTCAGGGCTTTGGCACTTCGGGCGCCTTCTACTCGACCCCAGCTGTCGCCTTCAGTCGCGTCTACGCAGGTAACAACGACACCCGCGTCTACAGCTTCGATCGGCACGACGGCACGATTGCCTGGACCTACTCGACCGGCGGCTACGTCTACTCCGGACCGGCCGTCGCCCGCACCGCCAACACTGGCCCGACCATCTATATCGGCTCCTTCGACGGCAACGTCTACGCGCTCAACGCTAAGGACGGCGTGCCACGCTGGATCCGCTCCGCCGGCGGTTCGGTGATCGGCTCGCTGACCGCCGTCGGCAACATCGTCTACGCCGCCGAGTTCGACGGCACCTCAACCACCGGCTACACGATGAAGGGCGGCCATACTGTCTTCCGTTACCCACGCGGCACCTACACGCCGGTCGTCTCCGACGGCCACCGCATCTACCTAGTCGGCTACTCGAGCATCACGGCCCTGCAGCCGTTCAAATACAAGCTAGGACTAGCCGACCGGGTCGTCGCCCGCTAGCCGTAGGGACATCCCTCTTTAGCGACGCTTCGGGGATACGCCGCCCGGCGGTGGAGGTGGAGCTTTAGGTGGGAACGGGGCGTAGGAGGGGAAGCGCCCGTTGTGGATTTTGTTGCGCAGCACGCCGAGGCTTGCCGGCCAGTTCTGGATTCGGTAGGAGCTGGTCGAGCCGAAGTCCTGGTAGTAGATGAGCATCTTGGCGCGGGGATGGTGCCGCACCCAGGCCATCAACTTGCGCACGTAGGCTGAGTCGTCGCCAGTCGATACGCCCCACTCGGTTATCGCGAAGGGCTTGCCGGCGAAGCGGTTGTAGAGGCCATTGAGACCCTTCCAATCTTGATTGTCGGAGTAGAAGTCGGTGCCCGCCCAGTCGACCCAGCGACTGCCCGGGTAGTAGTGGCGGGGCCGGTTGTGGGGAACGGTCGGCGATCCGGCCGGCAGCGGGCTCCAGATCACTTCCACCAGCGCCTTCGGCAGGCCGCCGACATTGCTCTGCAGCGGCGGCAGGCCGGCCACGTGCAGGCGGGCGTTGATTTCCTGCCGCTTGCCGCCGCCGTGGACGATTACGTAGATGCGGCGGAAGGCGAGTTTGTACCAGCGGGTGCTGTGGGCGGCGTCGCGCGGCTTGCCGGCGCAGTCGTAGGCGGCGTAGACGTTGAGGCAGCGGTTGGGCTCGCCCAGCGGCCGGATGTAGGCGCGCATCTTCTTCGTCCAGAAGAGCTTGTTGAGGCGGATCAGGTAGTCGTCGCCACCGCCGGTGGCGATCCCGCGCGGGCTGATCAGCTCGTGTCCGTCGTTGTTGTCGGCGGTGGTGATGTGCAGCACCGGCCGCGCCCGTGCGGCCTGCCAACGTTCGATCGACTCGGGGAAGTCCGAGCCCCAGGTGCGGAATGACTCGATCAGCGCCGGGTGCTTGTGCAGCACGCTGGAGAACTGACCGAAGTCGGCGCTGTCGCCGGTGTCGCTGATGCCGAAGAAGACGTTGTCGCCGCGCGGCACCAGCGAACCGGCGCCGGCGGGGGCGGCAGCGAGCAGGCAGAGCGCGGCCACGGCGCCGAGCACGGCGGCCAGGGTCTTCTGTTTCGGGAGAGGGCGCACGAACGAACTGGACATAGTGGCAAGCGGGGGTCTCCGGGCGGCCAAGGCGTGCGGCGATGAAATTCGTCTGGCGCTTTACTTCAAAGCGACCATGACTACGAGGTGAAGGGACGATCCAGATGCCGCTTGACCAGAGCAAAGTGGGGCAGCACATCGCATCGCAGATGGAAGCGATCGAAGCCGACTACGGGGACGACTGCGAGATCGGCGACATCTGCACGATCGTCGAGATCAGGGGTCCGCACGGTTCTCACGTCCGCATGCGCA
Organism: uncultured Solirubrobacterales bacterium; assembly: GCA_963703175.1. GTDB lineage: Bacteria > Actinomycetota > Thermoleophilia > Solirubrobacterales > 70-9 > VRUE01. Next base: position 976,338 of record OY969794.1, on the reverse strand, counting down.
GCACCGCCTCCTCTCCGCACTCGACCCTTGGCCTGCTGAAGCTCGCCGAACAGGTGGCGCTGGCCAACTTCGGCCGCGACGACGTCTAGGAGCGCAGCGAAGGCGCGGTGCTAACGCCGAGGCGTCGTCGAGATCAGCTCGATCGTGTACTGCTCGCTGTAGTGGGAGCCGCCGGCCGTGCTCGTGTCCCCTTCGCTTTCGGCTGATCGTTTCAGCAGCAGGCCGTCGGAACGGCGCCGCCATTCGTCGCGCCGCGCGCTTCCCGATGTCTTCCCTTCGAGCACGCTTCGCGTCTCCACATGGGTCGTATCGAAGGTCTCGCTGCCCACTGAGACCGGCTCGACCCCGATAACCCGCGAAGTGCTGGAAATCGAGGAGTCGTCCGACTCGCAGGAACTGGAGAAGCGCGAGTCCGGCTGCGTCGACACCGGCGCGCTGCGGCAGTGGAACGAGTCTTCCTGTCCGGTGCCGAAGAATTCGTGGAATTCGGTCACCGTGGCGGTCCCGTTCCCGTGAGCGGTGGCGCAGGCTTCCGCTTCACTCCAGCGGCCGGCCAGCACCTGCCAGCGCTCGCGCTCGCCGCAGCGCCCTGCGCTGAGGACGATCGTCGATACACCTCCATAGTCATGGGTTGCGCCGAACACGGGGCTCTTCACCGACTCGGAGCCCCGCGTCGTATAGCGGTAGACGCCGAGCGCCGGTTCTCCCTGCCCGCCGCCTTGGCTGCCGGAATCGCCGTCCGCGCGGAAAGACCGTACGGCGTCGTCGACGGTGGCCCTGGCGGGCTCGTCGCGGGGCCGGTTCAGCCAGGCGATGACGGCAAGGATCGCTACGCTCGCAACCACGAGCAGAGCGATATTGCGACGCCGCTCCGTACCCTGTCCGGACACCACATGTTCATCTTCGCAGCGGCCGTCGCCTAGGAGTGTTGCGATTCGTTGATGATGCCGAGCACGTCGGTGGCGTACTTGGAGACGAAACTTGGCCCGATGCCTTTGATCGCCAGCAGGGCGTCGTCGTCCGCGGGCCGGGTTGCCGCTACCGCTTCCAGGGTGGAGTTGTGGGCGATGGTGAAGGCGGGCTTGCCGTCGGCGACACGCAGGCGCCATTCCTTCAGCTGCTCGAAGAGCGAGACATCGGCGGGAGAGAGGTCGGCGGGTGGGGCGGCCGCCTTCTTGGCGCTGCGGGGGCGGCGGATCGCGATCGTCTCGGGGTCGGGTAGCCAGCCCTGTGGATCGCAGACGTCGCAGCAGCGCTCCAGCGGCGCGCCGGCCTGGCTGTCGCCGAAATGGTCGAGCACGCTGCGACGGCGGCAGCGCTCTGAGTAGATGAAGGATTTGATCGTCTGGTAGTCGCGCCAGCCGCGCTCATGGGCGATCGCGAGGTCAGGGTTGCCGGCGCGCTGCTGGTTGAAACGGACCAGGCGGCCGAGGTCGGCCTTCATCGCCAGCAGCACGGCCTTGGCCGGCTGCCCGTCACGCCCCGCGCGTCCTGCCTCCTGGTAGTAGGCCTCGAGGCTGGTTGGGATCGCCATGTGCCAGACCGAGCGCACGTCGGCTTTGTCGACCCCCATGCCGAAGGCGTTGGTGGCGACGATCACGTCGACCTCGCCCTCCATGAAGCGGGCCTGGGTGTTGCTGCGTTCCTCGGCCTCCATGCCGGCGTGGTAGGGAAGAGCCCGCCCGCCCGTTTCGCGCAGCGTCGCCGCGACCTCGTCGGTATCGCGGCGGGTGCCGCAGTAGACGATCGCCGGCCGGTTTGCCGGATCTGCGAGCCCGGCTTCGAGTAGCGCCATCCGTCGCGCCTTGGAGCCAGTGCCTTCCAAGCGCACGACGTCGAAGGAGATGTTGGGCCGGTCGAAGCCGGAGCGGACCTGGAGCGGGTCACGCATCTCAAAGCGGGCGGCTATCTCGCGCGCCACCGCCTCGGTCGCGGTCGCGGTGCAGGCCATCACGGTTGGCCGCCCGAGCCGCGCCGCGATCTCGGGCAGGCGCAGATAGTCGGGCCGGAAGTCGTGCCCCCACTCGGAGACGCAATGGGCCTCGTCGACCGCGAGCAGGTCGATCCGCCGCTGTTCGATCGCACCCAGGAAGACGTTGGAGCCGAAGCGCTCCGGCGAGCAGTAGACGATCCGCGCCTTGCCGCTGCGGACTTGGGCGAGGGCATCGCGGGCCCTCTCTTCGCTCATCCCCGAGGAGATCATCGCCACCGGATGTCGGGCGGCCGTGAGGCGCTTCCACTGGTCGTTCATCAGCGCGATCAGAGGACTGACCACAATCGTCAGATCCTCCGTGGCCAGTCCGGGCAGCTGGTAGCAAAGACTCTTCCCCCCGCCGGTAGGCATGACGATCAACGAGTCCCGGCCAGACAGAGCGGCTTCCACCGCCTCCTTCTGCCCCGGTCGCCATGAGGTGAAGCCAAGCTTGCCCAAAAGCTCATCGGCACAATCGGGCGCCGGAGCGGTCATCAATTCAGCTTGCCCGTCCACGGTCGTCCAGGCTATGCCTTCCTCCGGCGGGTGGCACGGCGGCGGGGGTCCCCCATAGCGGAGGGCGCGCGAAGCGCGTCCGAGCACATGGGGGAGGGCCGCCGTGACAGGACCCGCCGGCCAAGGGTTTTGAACCTTGTCGATCGGGCATTGGAAGAGTTCGTCAACGTAAAGGAGGAGCGATGTCCACCGTCGCAGTCATCGCCATAGTCGTTGGTGCCCTGATCGTCCTCGCGATCGTGGTTTCGGCTATCCGCCGTGCTCGCAGCCGCCGGCAGTTCGCGGAGGTGCAAGGTGAGGCGCAGCATCAGGACGTGCGTCATCACCGGGAGAAGGCCGAGGACAGCCGCACGGAGGCGGCGATCGCCGAGGAGCGGGCGGAGCGGGCGAAAGTCGAGGCGGAGCTCAACGAGGAGCGCGCCGACCAACGTGAGCGGGAGCTTGGCAGGAACAACTAGGAGGTAACGATGGCTCAGACCAAAACCAAAGCTTCGTCGAAAAGGTCCACGGGGTCGAAAAAGCCCCAGGCCCGTTCGCGGGGCTCATCCAGCAAATCCAGGAGCTCGTCATCGAGCAAATCGAGACGTTCACCGAAATCGACCAGTTCGCGGAAGCCAGCCCCGGTTGCGGCGGTCGGCAACGCCGCCGAGAAAGCGACCGACAAAGTCGGCAATGCGACCAGCGCGGTCGGCAACGCCACTGGGAAAGCGACGAGCGCAGTCGGCCACGCCGCTAAGAAAGCGAGGGTTCCGCTCGTCGCGGGTGGCGCCGCGCTCGCCGGGACGGCCGGCGGCATCGTGCTCGGCGCACGCCAGGCACGTCGGCATCGGCATCGCGGCCGGACCCTCGCCAAAGCGGCCAGGGGCGCGGGAACCCTAGGTGCACAAGTAGGCCACCTCGCCTACGAGCTGCAACGCAACCGCGAGGCGATAAACGGCAACGGAAGCAGCAAGCAACACCGTTCACCGGTGGAGGTGGTCCTCGAGGGACTGACCGCAAGACGTTCTCGCAGCTAAAGCACCACAAAACGCGTGCCGGTCAGACGCGTCGGCTTCGGCCAGGCGCCTCTCCCGCGCCCCTCCGGCGGGTGGCGCGGGGGGAGGGGGTGTTCGGACGGGTGAGTCCGCTAACACCCCCTCCCCCCGTGACAGGACCCGCCGGCTGAGACCTTCGTCCCTCGGCGGTGTCCTCTATTCGCTGACGATCTGTGCCGGCACCTGCGAGAGCAGCTCTGCCAGCGCGTCGATTTCCTGCGCCAGCTTGCGGGTGTCGGCCTTGGTCAGTTCGGTGTAGGAGACAAAGCCGTCGCCGCGGCGGTAGGGCTTCAGCGACGCATAGACCTTGTCGAACTGAGCTTCGATTTCCTTCGCCAGCTTGGGGTCCTTGTCGGAGAGCAGTGGCTCAACCGCTTCGAACGCCGCCTCGGCGCCCTCGACGTTGGCCTCGAAGTCGACTAGGTCGATGTGCGAGTAGCGCTCCTCCTCGCCGGTGATCTTCGAAGCCGAGACCTCGCCGAGCAGCTCGTTGGCGCCGTTGGCGATCTGCACTGCCTGCAGCTCGACCGTCTTCACTTTGTCCCGCAGTTCTTCGACGTCGGCGAGCAGCTGCTTTGCGACAGGGGCCATCCCATCGGTGGTGTCTTCGACCCAGAGTGCTTTCTCGATCAGGTGGAAGCCGCTCCATTCGCTCTTCGGCACGTCGTTCTCGCGGGCGTCGATACGCGGGTCGAGGTCGCCGAAGGACTCGGCGACCGGCTCGATCCGCTCGTAGGGGATACGGGCCGGGGCGTAGAGGATCTTCGCCTTCTCGATATTGCCGGCTTCGAGGGCCGCCACGAACGGCGCCGTGGCGGTGACCAGCTCAGCGGTGTTCTGCTCGAGGTAGTCGCGGTACCGGGAGATCGCACCGTCGACCTGAGGGCTGCTCTCGGTTTTCAGCTCGCCGCTGACCGTCAGCGTTCCCTTCTCGTCGTCGCCACCGGGGCAGTAGAGGGTGTATTCGCCCTGCTCGAGGGTTAGCGAGAAGCTGCCCGAGAGGCCGTCGGAGAGGTTCTCCTTCTCGCCCAGGATGGTGTCGCCGTCGAGAACCTCGAACTCGCTCACCTTGGAGGTGCCGGCGTTTTCGACGTTCAAGGTGATCGGTCCGGCAGGCGCCTTCGCCGTGTTCGGCACGCAGCCCGCGTCGGTCAGCTTGAACGACATCTGCTTGGCGCCGGGGGGCGCATCTTCACTGGACCCGCAAGCGCTCGCGAAGAGGGCGAGGAGGCCAGCGGTCGCAACGGTCAGCGCGACGCGGACGAGAGATCGGTTCATCGGGGTTGGAGCTCCTTGTTTTGACGTCGAAAAGTTAGGGCACCCTAACAAAAACCGACAGATCTAGTCGGATTATCGACGTGCCCCAAGTTGAGGACCCGTATGGCCCTCTCAGTTGAGGCACGTCTTTCAGTCGAGCAGCGTTTCGCCTACGTAGCCGCCGTTGCGTGCGCCGGGTGGCACAGCGAAGACGGCGCTGCCGACGTGCTTGATGTACTCGTTGAGCGCGTCGTTGGAGCCGAGCCGGCGCTGGATCGGCACGAACTGGCGCTGCGGATCGCGCTGAAAGCAGATGAAGAAGAGGCCGGCTTCGAGCTCGCCGAGGCTCTCGTCGACGCCGTCGGTGAAGGAGTAGCCGCGGCGCAGGATCCGCTCGCCGTCGTTGGCCGAGGCCGAGGCGAGGCGGACGTGAGCGTCGACGGGGATCGTCGGTTCGCCGCCGCGTTCGGCCTCGAGGTCGAGCGGTTCGAACTCGTCGCTTCCGCCCAGGGGTGCGCCCTTGTACTTGTCGCGGCCGATCGTCGCCTCCTGGTCTTCCAGCGCCGAGCGGTCCCAGATCTCGAGCAGCATGCGGATGCGGCGGGTGACCAGATAGCTGCCCCCGCGCATCCAGGTGGGGCCTTCGTTGCCGACCCAGACGAAGCGCCGCATCGCCTCGGTGTCCTCGGCACGGATGTTCGCCGTGCCGTCCTTGAAGCCCATCAGATTGCGCGGCGTGTCCTGGCTGCGGGTGGTGCTCGCGGTGCGACCAAAGCCGAGCTGGGACCAGCGCATGACCACGGTGCCGCGGCCGATCCGGGCAAGGTTGCGGACCGCGTGGAAGGCAACCTGCGGGTCGTCGCTGCAAGCCTGCACGCATAGGTCGCCGCCGCTTTCCGCCGCGCTCAGCTCGTCCCCCGGCAGGGCTGGGATCTTGCGCAGGGCAGCGGGTTGCTTGCCACCCAGGCCGAGTCCGCGCCGTTCGAACAAGCTCGGCCCAAAGCCGATGGTGACCGTGAGGCGGGAGGGGAGGAGGCCGACCGTCTCACCGGTGTCGTCGGGAGGGGCCAGCTCGACACCGTTGGCGTCGCCGATCATCTCGCCCGCGGTCATTTCAGCCGCCGCCCGCGACCACTCGCGCAGCAGCTCGCGCAAATCAGCGCGGTTTTCGCTGACCAGGTCGAAGGCGGCGAAGTGGAGACGGTCTTGGGCGGGGGTATCGATCCCCGCCTGGTGCACGCCGTAGAAGGGGACCGAGCCGGTCCCGTCAGACTTCGCCTCCGCGGTCTCCTGGCCGACCAGATAGCCGGTTGCGCCGCCCAGGCCGAGCCCGGCGGCTCCTGCGCCGGCGGAAGCCAGCAGACGGCGACGGGTGATCGGGGTCATCGCGGGGTGGCCGGCCTTAGGCCGGGATCTCCGCCGGGGCGCGCTCGGTCGAAGCCGGGCGCTGCGCGCCGTGCTTCTGGGCGGGACGACGGCGGGGCCGCAGGTGGTCCGGCCAGAGCACGTAGAGCGTCATCGGCACTGCGTAGAGCAGGTAGACGAGCGCCTCGCCGACCGTCGGGGTCGGCTGCAGCCCCAGCATCCCGGTCAGCAGCGAGCCGGAGATCGTTCCCGGCTGGACCAGCCAGGTGAGGTCGAGTGCCTGGCCCTGCAGCTGGTTGAACCAGCCCGCCTCGTGCGCGGTGTGCAGCGAGGTCGAGAGCAGACCGGCGGCGACGAAGACGAGGATCAGTCCGGTGACGCGGAAGAACCGGTTGAGGTTGAAGCGCACGCCGCCGCGGTAGATGCCGACGCCGATCGCGATCGCCGCGATCAGTCCGATCACCGCCCCGGCCCCGGCGGCGGTCGTGTCGCTGGAGTCCTGGAAGGCGGCGAGCAGGAAGACCGAGGTCTCGAAGCCCTCGCGCAGGACCGCGAGGAAGGCCATCGCGACCAGCGCCATCGCCGAGCCGCGGGCCAGCGCCGCCCCTGCGCTCCCTTCCAGCGCCGCTTTGATGCCGCGGGCATTGCGCCGCATCCAGACGATCATGTAGGTGACGGCGCTGACCGCGATCAGCCCGATCACCGTCTCCAGGCCCTCCTGCTCTTGCTGGGGGAGCTGTTCGCCGACGACCTCGAGCAGCACGGCGATTCCCAGACAGAGGAGGACCGCGATCCCGACCCCGATCCACATCTGCTTGATCGCGTCGCCCCGTCCCTCCTTGACCAGGAAGGCGGCGATAATGCCGACGATCAGCGAAGCCTCGACGCCCTCACGCAGTGCTATGACAAGAGTTGGAATCAAGCTTAGGCAGCCCTAATTAGGGAGTCCGAAAACCTAGCACACGAGTTGGGATTGGGACCCAGAAGGGCGAGGACCAAGCGGGACGGTCACGACCCAACTCCCGCGTAGCGCTGCTACGCGGGAGTTGGGGAGGGGCCGTATCCGCGCAGCGTCATTCGGCCTTCTGGGGTAGCCAGGGCTCGTACCACTGGGCAATGCCCCGGGTCAGCGCGTCGGCCTCTTTCGGACCCCAGGTGCCCGGCGCGTAAGGGTGCACCGGACCGGGTTCGTCGAGCAGCGGCTCCACGATCCGCCAGGTCTCCTCAACCGTGTCCTCTCGGGTAAAGAGCTGGGTGCGGCCGGCAATCGCGTCGCCGAGCAGGCGCTCGTAGGGCTCGGGGTCCTCTCCCGGGACCTTCTCGAAGAGCACCTCGAGGTCGGCGGCCTCGAACGCCTCCTCTCCGGCTTGCTTGGCGAAGAGGCGGATGCGGGCACCCGGCTTCGGCTCGATCCGCACCGTCAACTGATTCGGCTCTGGCAGCTTGCCCGAGCCGATCCCGAGTGGCGGCGGCCGCTTGAAGACGATGCTGACCTCGGAGGCCTTCGCCGGCATGCACTTGCCGGCGCGGATGAAGAAGGGGACGCCGCTCCAGCGCCAATTGTCGACCTCCAGCTCGACCGCGGCGAAGGTCTCGGTGGTCGAGTCGGGCGCCACGTCCTTGACCTCGCGGAAGCCTTCGTACTGGCCGCGCACGTAGCGCTTCGGGTCCGCGGTCCGCACCGCTTTGAAGAATTCGAGCTTCTTGTCGCGGATCGAGTCGTGGTGGTTGCCGGTCGGTGGGCCCATCCCGACCAGGGCGAGGACCTGGAGCGCGTGGTTCTGGATCACGTCGCGCATTGCCCCGACGGCGTCGTAGAAGCGGCCGCGGTCATCAACGCCGAAGTTCTCGGCGATCGTCATCTGCACGTGCGAGACGTGCTCGCGGTTCCAGACCGGCTCCAGTAAGGAGTTGGCGAAGCGCAGGTAGGTGATGTCCATCACCGGCTCCTTGCCGAGGTAATGGTCGATCCGCAGGATCTGCTCCTCGGCGAGGACCTGGTGCAGTTCGGCGTTCAGGGCCAGGGCCGATTCGAGGTCGTGGCCGAAGGGCTTCTCGATCACCACCCGCGCGTCCTCTGCGAGCCCCGCCTTGCCGAGCCCCTGCACCACCGTGGCGAAGAGCGAGGGTGGGATCTCGAGGTAGAAGACGGGACGCTTGGCCTCCCCGATGGCCTCGCCCACGCGCTCGAAAGTCGCGGCGTCGGCGTAATCCCCCTGGATGTAGGTCAGCCGGTCGGCGAGGCGCTTAAAGACCTCTCCATCGGGACTGCCGACGGTTGCGCTGATCGCGTCGTGGGCGTGTTGGCGCAGTTTCGCGGTATCCCAGTCGTCGATTGCGACGCCGACGATCGGGCACTCGAGCTTGCCCCCAGCCTCCAGCCGGTAGAGCGCCCGGAAGGTCATTTTCTTCGCCAGGTCGCCGCTAATCCCGAAGATCGTCAGCACGTCGGCCGCGGCGCCGTCCTTCTGCTTCGCCATCGCTCGCCAGGCTATCCGAGTCGATAGCGAAGGGCACCGCTTGCGTCGCGTAGGGTAGGCCAAGGAAGCTGGAGCTGAGCGAGGATGGGAGGAGCTGCTGATGGAGCTGGGAATCGTCGGACTCGGTCGCATGGGGGCGAACATGGCTCGTCGCCTAATGCGCGATGGCCACCGCATCGTTGCCTACGACGTCAACGCCGACGCGGTCACTGGATTGGCCGGCGAGGGAGCGAACGGAGCCTCGTCGCTGCAAGACCTGGCTTCGAAGCTGAGCGCCCCGCGCGCCGTCTGGGTGATGGTCCCCTCGGGTGAGATCACCGAGAAGACGGTCGAGGATGTCGCCGCGGTGCTGGGGCCGGGCGACGCGATTATCGACGGCGGTAACTCCTACTACCGCGACGACATTCGCCGCGCCGAGAAGCTGCGCGAAGCCGGGATCGACTTTGTCGACTGCGGCACCAGCGGCGGCGTCTTCGGCCTCGAGCGCGGCTACTGTTTGATGATCGGCGGGCCGGACAGCGCAGTGCAGCGGCTCGATCCAATCTTCGCCAGCCTTGCACCCGGGGTCGACTCGGCAGAGCGCACGCCGGGTCGCGATGGTGATCCCTCCCCATCAGAGAACGGCTACCTGCACTGCGGCCCAAACGGCGCCGGACACTTCGTGAAGATGGTCCACAACGGAATCGAGTACGGGATCATGGCTGCCTATGCCGAGGGCCTCAACATCCTCAAAAACGCCAACGCCGGCAAGGCGCAGCGCGAGCAGGATGCCGAGACTGCGCCGATGGAGCAGCCCGAGTACTACCAGTACGACCTCGACCTGCCCGAGGTCGCCGAGGTCTGGCGGCGTGGCAGCGTGATCGGTTCTTGGCTGCTTGATCTGACCGCGACCGCGATGCAGGCATCACCGGACCTCGCCGAGTTCTCCGGCCGCGTCTCCGACTCCGGCGAGGGTCGCTGGACCTCGATCGCGGCGATCGATGAGGGCGTGCCGGCGCCGGTGCTGACGACGGCGCTCTACGAGCGCTTCTTCTCACGCGGCCTCGACGACTTCGGCGACAAAGTGCTCTCCGCCATGCGCAAACAGTTCGGCGGCCACGACGAGAAGGCTTCGTAGGCCCGCGAGCGGGTTGGGCGACCCCGATGGCGATCGAGACGAAGATCCTTCCCAACGCTGACGCGGCTTCCCGCTATGCGGCCGAAGCCGTGGCCGCCGCCGGCCAGAAAGCGGTTGAGGAGCGGGGTGAGTTCGAGCTCGCGCTCAGCGGCGGCAAGACGCCCTGGGCGATGATTGGCCTGCTCGGCGAAATGGATGAGATGCCCTGGGAGGAGGCGCACATCTTCCAAGTCGACGAGCGGGTCGCGCCGCCGGGCGACGAGGCGCGCAACCTCACTCACCTGGTGCAGATGCTTTCGCTCGACCATCAGGCCGCGCTGCGGCCGATGCCGGTGACCAGTCGCGACCTCGAACTCTCCGCCGCCGAGTACGAAGTGCATGTCCCCGAGCGCCTCGACTTGGTTCACCTTGGACTCGGTCCGGACGGTCACACCGCCTCGCTGGTCCCCGGCGACTCCGTGCTTGAAGTCGACGAGTTGCGTGTGGCGATGACTGGCGGGCTCTACGAAGGTCACCGTCGGATGACGCTTACCTACCTAGCCCTCGCCGCCGCCCGTCAGATCCTCTGGCTGGTGCTCGGTGAGAAAGCGCGCGAGCCGCTGGCCAAGCTACTCGCTGGTGACACCTCGATCCCCGCCGGCCGGGTCGAGAACGACAACATGCTCCTCGTTTGCGACGAAGCCGCCGCGGGGAGACCGGCGGGATGAGCACCGGCCCGGCCGCCGACGCAGGCGCGGGCGATTTCGAGACGCTGCTCTACGGCGAGGCCGATGCCGTCGCCACGATCACCCTCAACCGGCCGGACTCGCTCAATACGATCGTGCCGCCGATGCCCGAAGAGGTCGAGGCCGCGGTCGAGCGAGCGGTTCGCGACGAGGCGGTGAAGGTGATCGTCCTGCGCGGTGCGGGGCGAGCCTTCTGCGCCGGCTACGACTTCGGCGGCGGCTTCCACCACTGGGACGAGGCGCTGACCACCGACGGCAAGTGGGACCCGGGCAAGGACTTCGTCGCCGCGACCGCCCCGGCGCTGTCCCCGACGCAGAAGCTGATGAGCGTCTGGCGTTCACCGAAGCCGGTGATCGCCCAGGTCCACGGTTGGTGCGTCGGCGGCGGCAGCGACTTCGCCCTCTGCGCCGACCTGGTGATCGCCAGTGAGGACGCTCGCATCGGCACGCCCTATTCGCGTATGTGGGGGGCCTACCTCTCGGGCATGTGGCTTTACCGGCTGGGGCTGACCAAGGCCAAGGAGTACGCGCTGACCGGCAAGCCGCTGTCCGGGATCGAGGCGGCCGAGGTCGAGCTGATCAACCGCGCGGTGCCCTTCGAGCGACTGGAGGAGACGGTCGCCGACGCCGCCCGCGAGCTGGCCGCCATCCCGGCCTCCCAGCTCGCCGCGATGAAGCTCGTCGTCAACCATGCTTACGAGAACATGGGCCTCGCCTCGACCCAGACCCTCGGCCCGATCCTCGACGGCCTGATGCGCAACACGCCCGACGCGAAGAGCTTCATCGAGCTCGCCGAGCAGCAGGGCGTTTCAGCCGCTATCGGCGAGCGCGACGGTCCCTTCGGCGACTACAGCCAGGCCAACCCAGAGGACAAGCCCGACCCGAACAACGTGATCGAGCCTTAGTAGAGGCTCCTTCCTTCTTCGGATCAGACCTCGCCCAGGGAAACCGCGTGGTTGGCGACTATGCGGCCGTCCGGGTCCCACTTGCTCTTGACCTCGCCCAGGTGGGCGCAGACGTCCGGCGGCAGGATCGCGTCGACGTCGCAGGGGCCCTCGACGAAGTTGTAGTAGCCGCCGTTGGCCCGCCAGGGCTGCATCGTCTCGGCGATTTTGCTCAGGTGAGCGGGGATCGCCTCGCCCAGCTCGGGCGTCATCGGCATACCGACGCTGTACATGGCGAAGCCGGCGTCGAGGTGTGAGAGGGCGCCGCCGTTCCCGTCCGCGCGCCCCAGGGCGCCGCCGAGGTGGCGCAGCTCGCTGAGCAGCAGCGGCGAGCCGGAGCCGGGCCCCGCGACCGAGACGAAGGCGTCGATCGCCTCGTCAGGCAGCTCGCGGATGGTTGCTCCTTCGCCGACCCCCGGCACCGGCGCCTCCGGGTCCATGTGGATCCGGCAGAGCCCGGCGGCGGGCATCCAAGCGAACGTGTCCATGATCGTCTCGCCGATCTCGCGAAGCGGGGCGATCGCTGCTTCTCCATCCTCCTGGCTGCCGATGCAGGCTGCGTCGATCGTCAGCAGCGGTCGGCCGCGGATCAGCTCCGGCACGTCGGGGATCGGCGGTGGGGTGATGAAGCGGACGACCGAGGTGATCTCGTCGGGCACGGTCTCGATCCAGTCGTGGTAGGCGCGGACCGCCTCGGCGCCGACCTCGGCCGGGAAGACCAGAGCACCGGCGTAGATCTCGTCGATCGGCAGCAGATCGAGGTGAAGGGCGGTGACGACCGCGTAACCGCCCCCGCCGCCGCGCAGCGCCCAGAAGAGGTCGGCGTCGTTCTCGGCATCGGCCTGCCTGGCCTCGCCGTCCGCATCGATCAGCTCGATTGCCCTGACCCGGTTGCAGGCGAAGCCGTGACGGCGTCCGAGCCAGCTCAGCCCGCCGCCCAGCGTGTAGCCGACGACACCGACGTCGGGCGCGGAACCCGGCATCGAGGAGAGGCCGTGCTCCCCCGCGGCCTCGCTGAGCTCGAGAACCAGCACGCCTGCCTCGACTCGCGCCGTCTGGGCGTCGGGGTCGATCTTGATGCCGCGCATGCGCTCGGTCTTGAGCAGGATCGTCCCGCCAAGTGGCGCCAGCGGCGCGGCGCCGTGTCCGGTTCCCTGGGCGGCGACCTTGAGGCCGTTGGTGACGGCGAAGCGAACCGTGGCGGCGATGTCATCGGCGTTCTCTGCGAAGACCACGGCCTCGGGCCTCTGATCGGCGGCGAGGTTCCAAGCGAGGCGTGCCTGATCCCAGTCGGAGTCGTCGGGGGTGGCGGTGCGGCCGGCGATCGCCAGCCCGGTGAAGTCGGTCATGTAGGGGGTCTCCTCGAAGGTCGGTGCTGAGTCAGTGCGGAATCAGTGAGAACTAGTTCAGCGTCAAGCGGTTCACGGCATTGCCTTCCCCCACCAGAACCTCGCTCACCATATCTGGGGGAAAGAGGCCATGCGAGGAAATTCCCGGGTCGGCCTCGAGCCGGGCGACAAGCGCCGCCACGTCGCCGATCTCGCCCTTGTAGTCGGCGATGACACCGCCGTCGGGGCTGTGGGGGACGTCGCGCAACTCGACCTCGGGGCCCAGCCGAGCAAGGGTCGAGCGTAGTCCGAAAGCGATCAGCTCAAGCGGCACCGGCGCGCTGAGTGCATCCACGGGCTTGCTCGAATCGGCGATCACGACGAAGCGCTCAGCGGCAGCGGCGACGATCTTCTCGCGCTGGTGGGCGGCCCCGCCGCCCTTGATCAGCCAGCCGTCGGGAGTCACCTGGTCGGTGCCGTCGATCGCGATGTCGAGCCGCTCGAGCTGGCTGAACTCCTCGACCGGGATACCAAGGCCGCGCGCCTGTTCCTCGGTTGCAACCGAGGTCGCCACGCAGTGGATCCCGTTCAGCTCGCGACGCGCAAGCGCTGGCAGCAAGTGTTCGACGGTCGACCCGGTGCCAAGGCCGACGGTCATCCCATCCTCGGCAAGCAACGCCGCGGCCTCAGCAGCGATCCGCTTCTCCTCGTCAGCCCCCACGCGCCCGCACTCTAGGGGACGTGCCGTCGCTTAGGTACCCATATTGACCTCTAAGCGACGGCACGTCCCATCTATGCTCGCGCGAATGGACGCACGGATCTGGGTGACGGGAAAAGGTGCCGAGCCGCGATCGTTCGCATTGGGCGAGCGGACGACGGTTGGGCGTGATCCCGAGGCCGGCGTCTGCATTGACGACGAAGCTGTCTCCTGGCACCACCTCGAGATCGAGAGCCGCGGCGGAGTGCTGATGGCGAGCGACCTCGACAGCCGCAACGGCACCGCGCTCAACGGCGAGCCGCTCGATCGGCCGCGGCGCCTGCGCGACGGCGACGTATTGACCGTCGCCGACTACCGGCTCGAAGTGTCGGACCCCGTCCCTGGCAGGGCTGGCGCGACGGTGGCGACGAGCGAACCGGCGGTGGCGCTGAACGAGGAGGAGCGGGCGACTGCGGCAGCGCTAGTCGCTCCGTACCGTAGCGCGGGCGCTTTCGCCGGCCGTCCTGCCACCCGGGCCGAGCTGGCCGAGGCGCTCCACATAAGTGAGCGCACCGCCCAGCGTCGCCTCGACGCGCTCGCCGCCAAGCTCGACGTCCCCGGCGACGCCGGTCGCGAGCGCCCCCGCCTGATCGCCGCCCGCGTCATCGAGCTCGGCCTCGACCGCCCTCAGTAAGACCGAGACCGCAAAAACCCGTCTTCAGGACGGGTTTTTGCGGTCTCGTGGCTCGCGGCGGGCCAAATGTGGCTCGGTGTGGGGCACGGTTGTCGTTGGCGCGTACGGCTCGTGGGCCGAGCATCGGTGGAGCAAGTTCACCGATTGAAAGGAATTGCCATGCGACACCGATCACTACTCATCTCAATGCTCGCACTGTTCGCGCTCGCCGTCTCGACGTCCGCCGCTCTGGCGGCCTCGCCGCGGGCCGTCGTCTATTCCAAAACGACGACGGTCGAAGGCGTCGCCAAAGGCGGTCTCTTCGCGGTCAAAGCCAGCCACCTGAATCAGATCACCGAGAACCCTGCCGACACCGAACCGGCCTTCTCCCCCGATGGGCGGACGATTGCCTTCGTTCGTGCGGGAGATGTCTACTCGATCCGCCCCGACGGCTCCGGCCAGCGGCAGCTGACCAGCGGGGCCGATCTCGACTCGGCGCCGGTCGTCTCGCCGGACGGCCGCAGTGTCGTCTTCGAGCGCCGTGGGTCTGAAGGCGGCCCGGCGGATCTCTACAGCGTCAGGGTGCTGGGTGGCGGCCTGCGCGCTCTGACCAGTGGCTCCACCGACGACCACCAGGCCGACTTTTCCCCGGATGGCCGCGCGATCGTCTTTGTCCGCGACAGCGGCAGCCCGGCCAATACCAAGGAGGACCTCTACTCGATGCGTCCTTCGGGGAGCGGGCTTGTGCGTCTGACCAGGACCGAAGGTATCGACGAGTTCAAGCCGCGCTACTTCGCCGGCGGAATCCTCTTCAGTCGCGGCGAGAGCAGTGAAGGGCCGGCGGCATACGCCGACGTCTACACGATGCGCCGCAACGGCAAGCAGATCAAGTCGCTGGTCGCCGGTGTCGGTTCGGCTTACGTCGAAGACGTCTCGGCTGACGGCCACACTCTGCTCTTCCGCCGTGACCAGGGTCTCTGGTCGAAGCGGATCGGTCCGGGCAAGGCGCGCAAGCTCGCTCAGCTACCCGACGGCTCGCAGACCAACGGCGTCTTCTCCTCCGACGGGCGCAAGGTTGCCGCGTTCGTGGCGGCCGAAGACCAGCAGTCGCTGGTCGCGATCGACGTCGCCAACCGCCGTCAAACCCAGCTCGCGGAAGGCTTCGAGGCCTCCGAAAAAGACGGCACCGCGATCGGTCCGGTGATCGCATGGCAGCCGGTGCCCCATAAGGGCAACTGATCGCGAGGCCGGACGTGCCGGGGGTTAAGTCCCATAGGGACCTCTAACTCCCGGCACGTACCGTGCCGCCAGTTCGGATTTCGCCGCCCGTCACCGATATAACGGCGGGATGGCGGATCCGACAATCGGCTCAACCCTCGCCGGCTACCGCCTCGATGCGCTGATCGCGCGGGGTGGGATGGGGGTCGTCTACCGGGCGACCCATCTGGCGCTCGACCGGCCGGTGGCGCTGAAGGTGATCGCACGGCAGTTCGCCGACGACGAGGGTTTTCGCGACCGTTTCCTGCGCGAGTCGCGCCTCGCCGCCCGGCTCGATCACCCGGCGGTCGTGCCCGTCCTCGACGCCCGCGAAGAGGACGGCGAGCTGATTGTCGCCATGCGCCTGATCGAGGGCGGCGACCTGAAGAAGCGGATCAAGGAGAAGGGACCGCTGCCCCCAGCGGAGGCTGTGGAGCTTCTCGGCCAGGTCGCCGGCGCCCTCGATGCCGCCCACGCGGCCGGCATTGTCCACCGCGATGTCAAGCCGCACAACATCATGCTCGAAGGTGAGCGCGCCTATCTGACCGACTTCGGCCTCGCCAAGGCGCTCGGCGACAGTGGCGTTCTCAGCGGCACCTCGATCGTCGGCACGGTCGAATACATGTCGCCCGAGCAGTGGCGCGGCGAGCAGGTCGGCCCGGCCGCCGACGTCTATGCGCTCGGCTGTGTCCTCTACGAGGCAGTGACCGGGGTTGTGCCATACGCGCGCCAGGCCGGTCAGGCCGAGCCGGAGATGCCGCAGGGCCTCGACGCGGTGATCGAACGGGCCGTCGCCGAGGACCCTGGCCGGCGCTACGCGACCGCCGGCGAGCTGATCGAGGCCGCCCGCGAGCGCCAGGGCGCGGCGCCGGCGGCCACCCGGGTTCTCTCCGACTCCGCCGAGCGCCCGACCCTCGGACGTGCCGGTGGAGAGGGGGGCATACGGGCACCGCAGCACCGGCAGGTCGGCTGGCGCGATCGCATCGCTGAGGCGCCGCGGCAATGGCTGGGGGCATTGATCGCAGTTCTTGCCGGAGCGATCGGGTTAGGATTTCTGCTCTTGGGAGGCGATGGCCCGTCGGTCTCGCAGCCGATCGCGGTCGGCAAGCCACCGCTACGGCTGGCCGTCGGCCCAGAAACCGTCTGGGTGACGAGCGCACCAGACGGCACCCTTTCCGGGATCGATCCCGAGACCGGGCAGGTGCGCTTACGGATGCGCATCGGCCGGGGCGCCTCCGGCGTGGCGATCGGTGCCGGCTCGGTCTGGGTCTCGAACCCCCGTACTGGCAGTGTCCTGCGCATCGATCCGATCGCGCGCCGGACCGTGCGGATACCCGTCGGCGGCCACCCGGGCGCGATCGTCTTTGGCGGCGCCCGGCTCTGGGTTGCCGACGAGGATGGCGCCGGGGTGACGGCGATCAACGCGAAGGGAGGCCGGGTCGTCAAGCGCGGCATCGCGCCCCACGCGACGCCGCTGCGGCTTGCCTTCGGCGCCGGCGCCGTCTGGGTGAGCAGCGCGAGCACCGCGTCGGTCCGGCGCATCGACCGTGCTACGGCCAAGGCGGATGCGCCGATCCTCGTCGGCCGCGGGCCTGCCGGCATTACGGTCGGCGGCGGCTTGGTCTGGGTGGCGAACAGCCGCGCCGAAACGGTGACGCGCGTGGACCCGCCGACCCGATCGATCCTCGGTGACCCGATTCCGGTCGGCACCCGCCCCGGCGGGATCGATGCCGGCACCGACACCGTCTGGGTCGCCAACTCCGCCAACGGCACCGTCAGCCGAATCGGCATCGAGAGCGGAGAAACGGAAGGCGACCCGATTCCCGTCGGCCCCGACCCAGGCGCCGTCGCCATAGGAGGCGAAGCCGTCTGGGTAGCCAATAACGGCGATGGAACCGTCACCCGAATCCAGCCTTAAGAGCCGATCTCGGCAGGGGTGGAGCGTCTTGTGCTTTTTCTGGGGAGGCGCCGGCGGACGGCCAACAACTAACTTCAGAAAAAGTTAAGCGGAACCCCTGCCGAGATCGGCCCCGAGCAACGCCATGAATCGGTAGGTTCCCACGCATCGACCAGCTCTGCATCAACACGATCCGTACGCTGTCGATCGATGCGATCCAGAAGGCGAACTCGGGCCACCCGGGGACGCCGATGGCGATGGCCCCCGTCGCCTACACGCTATGGCAGCGCTTCCTCCGCTTCGACCCGGCCGACCCGATCTGGCCAAACCGCGACCGCTTCGTGCTCTCGGCCGGGCACGCCTCGATGCTGCTCTACGCGTTGCTCCATCTGGCCGACGTACAGGCGGTAGAACCCGACTACGAGGTCGTCGGCCGTCCGTCCGTCTCGCTTGAGGACATCGAAAACTTCCGCCAGCTCGACTCACGCGCCCCCGGCCATCCCGAGTACCGCTGGACCTCCGGCGTCGAGACGACCACCGGTCCGCTCGGCCAGGGGATCGCGACCAGCGTCGGTATGGCGATCGCCTCCAAGTGGCAGGGCGCCCGCTACGGCACCGAGCTCTTCGACTTCGACGTCTACGCGATCGCCGGCGACGGCTGCTTGATGGAGGGGGTCTCCAACGAAGCGGCCTCGATCGCCGGTCATCTGAAGCTCGACAACCTCTGCTGGATCTACGACAACAACCACATCACGATCGACGGGAAGACCCGGATCGCCTACGAGGACGACGTCGCAGCCCGCTTCATGGGCTACGGCTGGAACGTGACCAGGGTCGGCGACGCCAACGACATCGAGCTGCTCGGCAGTGCCTTCGAGGAGTTCAAGGGCGAGCAGGGACGGCCGACGCTGGTCATCATCGACTCGCACATCGGCTGGGGCTCGCCGCACAAGCAGGACACTGCCGCGGCCCACGGCGAACCGCTCGGCGAGGAGGAGGTGCGCGAGACCAAGCGCGCCTACGGCTGGCCCGAGGACGCCCAGTTCCTCGTCCCCGACGGGGTCAAGGAGCACTTTGCCGCCGGCGTCGGCAGGCGCGGCGCCGAGTCACGCGCCGATTGGGAGGCAAAGCTCGCCGCCTACGCCGGCGACAACGCTGAGCTCGCCGCCGAGATCGAGGCGACGCAGAAGCGCGAGCTGCCCGAGGGCTGGGACGCCGGCATCCCGAGCTTCGAGCCCGATGGGAAGGGGCTCGCCACGCGCAAGGCCTCGAGCAAGGTCGAGAACGCGATCGCCGCACGGGTGCCCTGGCTGCTCGCTGGCTCCGCCGACCTGACCGACTCGACCTCGGTCCGACTCGACTTCGATGGCGCGGTTGATTTCGAGCCCGGCGCCTACGACGGTCGCCAGCTCCACTTCGGCATCCGCGAGCACGAGTCGGCGGCGATCTGCAACGGCCTCTCGCTCTCCAAGCTGCGGCCGCTCTGGTCGACCTACCTCACCTTTTCCGACTACGCCCGCCCGGCGATCCGCCTCTCGGCGCTGATGGAGCTGCCGGTGATCCACGTCTTCACCCACGACTCGATCGGGCTGGGGGAGGACGGGCCGACCCACCAGCCGGTCGAGCAGCTCGCTTCGCTGCGGGCGATCCCCGGCCTCGACGTGATCCGCCCTGCCGATGCCAACGAGGTCGCCGAGGCCTGGCGGGTGGCGATCGATCGCACCCACCAGCCCGTCGCCCTCGTCCTCACCCGTCAGAACGTGCCGATCTTCGACCGCTCCAAGTACGCCCCGGCCGACGGACTGCGGCGCGGCGGCTACGTGCTCGCCGACGCCGACGGGGGCGACCCGGACCTGATCCTGATCGCCACCGGCAGCGAGGTCGCCTTGGCCCTCGCCGCGCACGAGGAGCTGAGCGGCGAGGGGATCCGCTCGCGTGTCGTCAGCCTGCCCTGCTGGGAGCTGTTCGACCGCCAGGACGACGCCTACCGCGACGAGGTCCTGCCGCAGGCTGTGACGGCGCGCGTTTCGGTCGAGGAGGCCTCGACGCTCGGCTGGGACCGCTACGTCGGTCCGGGGGGAAGGCGGATCGGCATGCACACCTTCGGCAGCTCGGCCCCGCTCAAGGACCTGCAGGACAAGTTCGGCTTCAGCCCGGACAAGGTCGCCGAGGCGGCCCGCGACGTGCTCGGCCTGCGAAGCTGAAACTGGAAAGCAACCGGAAGGAGAGCCATGAAAGCGACCGCAAAACTGCACGAGCTCGGCCAGAGCCTCTGGCTCGACAACATTACCCGCACGATGCTGGGGGACGGCACCCTGAAGGGCTACATCGACGAGCTCTCGGTCACCGGCCTCACCTCCAACCCGACGATCTTCGACAAGGCAATCTCGGCCGGTGAAGCTTACGACGAGCAGATCGCCGAGCTCAGCAACAGCGCCATCCCCACGGAGGGGATTGGGGCCACTCCCACGGAGCGGATCTTCTTCGAGCTGGCGCTGGCCGACCTGCGCGATGCCACCGACCTCTTCGCCTCGATCCACGAGCGCACCGCCGGCGTTGACGGCTTCGCCTCGCTGGAGGTCTCTCCGCTGATCGCCGACGACGCGGAGGCAACCATCGAGGAGGCCGCCGAGCTCCATGCCAAGGCCGACCGCGACAACCTCTTCATCAAGATTCCCGGCACCGAGGCCGGGCGCAAGGCGATCGAGGAGTCGATTTTCGCCGGAGTGCCGATCAACGTCACCCTGCTCTTCGACGACAAGCAGTACCTGGCTGCGGCCGACGCCTACATGCGTGGGATCGAACGGCGGATCGAGGCCGGGCTCAGCGCCAACGTCACCTCCGTCGCCTCGATCTTCATGAGTCGTTGGGATGTGGCCGTCAGCAGCGAAGTGCCAGACGAGTTGCACAACCGGCTCGGTTTGGCGATCGGCTACCGCGCCTACCGCGCCTACCGCGAGCTGCTCGACTCCCCCCGCATGCAGCGGTTGATGAACGAGGGGGCGCGGCCGCAGCGCCTGCTCTGGGCGAGCACCGGCACCAAGGACCCGGAAGCCTCCGACACGCTCTACATCGAGGGTTTTGCCTCGCCGTTCACTGTCAACACGATGCCCGAGCCGACGCTGAGGGCCTTCGCCGATCACGGTGAAGTGGGAGATCTTGTGCCGCCCGATGGCGGCGACGCCGAGGAGGTGCTGGCGGAGTTCGAGCGTGCCGGGGTGGACCTCGACGCCCTCGCCGCGCGTCTACAGGAGGAGGGTAAGGCGAGCTTCGCCAAGTCCTGGGACGAGATGCTGAAGACGATCGAGTCCCAGGCCGGGGCGCGGGCGTGAGCGACGCCGCAGGGGCGAGCGACACCGCCCCGTCGCTGCGCTGGGGCGAGGCCTGGCCGGCGCTGGAGCGCCACCACGCCCAGATCGCCGACACCCACCTGCGCGATCTCTTTGCTGCCGACCCGGACCGCGGCGAGCGCCTCGTCGCCAACGGCGCTGGCCTCCACCTCGACTTCTCCAAGAACCGGGTCGCCGACGAGACGCTGATCCTGCTCGGTCAGCTGGCTCGCGAGCGCGGCGTCGAGGTGCGCCGCGAAGCGATGTTCGCCGGCGAGCACATCAACGTCTCCGAGGACCGCGCCGTGCTCCACGTGGCGTTGCGGATGCCGCGCGAGCGCTCGCTGATCGTCGACGGCGTCGACGTGGTCAAAGAGGTGCACGAGACGCTCGACCGGATGGGCGACTTCGCCGAGCGGGTGCGCTCCGGCGCCTGGACCGGCCACACCGGCAAGCTGATCCGCAACGTTGTCAACGTCGGCATCGGCGGCTCCGACCTCGGCCCGGTAATGGCTTACGAGGCGCTGCGCCACTTCAGCCATCGCGACCTCACCTTCCGCTTCGTCTCCAACGTCGACGGCACCGACTTCGCCGAGAAGACGCGCGACCTCGATCCGGCGGAGACGCTCTTCGTCATCTCCTCGAAGACCTTCACCACGCTGGAGACGATGACCAACGCGCGCACCGCGCGCGAGTGGCTGCTGGCCGGGCTGCGCGGCGAAGAGGAGGCGATCGCCAAGCACTTCGTCGCCGTATCCACCAATGCCGACGAGGTCGCCAAGTTCGGCATCGACACCGAGAACATGTTCGGCTTCTGGGACTGGGTCGGCGGTCGCTACTCGATGGACTCGGCGATCGGCCTCTCGACCATGCTGGCGATCGGCCCCGCCCAGTTCGCCGAGATGCTCTCCGGCTTCCACGCGATGGACGAGCACTTCCGCGAGACGCCGCCGGCCGGCAACCTGCCGATGCTGATGGGCCTGCTCTCGGTCTGGTACGGCGGCTTCTTCGGCGCCCAGACTTGCGGCGTCTTCCCCTACGACCAGTACCTGCACCGCTTCCCGGCCTACCTGCAGCAGCTGACGATGGAGTCCAACGGCAAGCACGTCACGCTCGCGGGCGCCCGCGTCGACTACGACACCGGGGCGATCTTCTGGGGTGAGCCCGGCACCAACGGCCAGCACTCCTTTTACCAGCTGCTCCACCAGGGAACGCGGCTTATCCCCTGCGACTTCATCGGCTTCATGCACTCCAACAACCCGCTCGGCGACCACCACGACCTCTTGATGTCGAACGTCTTCGCCCAGAGTGAGGCACTCGCCTTCGGCAAAACGCCGGAGCAGGTGCGGGCGGAGGGGACGCCGGAGAAGGTCGTGCCGCACCGGGTGATGGAGGGCAACCGGCCCTCGAACACGATCCTCGCCGAGCGGCTCGACCCGTTCACCCTTGGCACCCTCGTCGCCCTCTATGAGCACAGCGTCTTCACCCAGGGGGCGATCTGGGGGATCGACTCCTTCGACCAGTGGGGGGTCGAGCTGGGCAAGGCGCTCGCCGTCGCGATCATCCCCGAGCTGCAGGCCACCGAGGAGGAGCCGAAGCTCCACCACGACAGCTCGACCAACACGCTGATCCGCCGCTACCGCCAGGCACGAGCGCAGGTGTAGCTCGTGCCTGGTTTCGACGCCCTCCCGCTCGCGGCGTCGGAGTCCAACCTGCTCGCCGCGCGCGAGCTGATGGCGTTCACGCTCGCCTTCCACATCGTCCTCTCCTGTCTTGGCGTCGCCCTGCCGGCGATCATCCTCACCGCCAACTGGTTGGGGCTGAAGCGCGACGACGAGGACGCGATGCGGCTGGCGCGGCGCTGGTCCAAAGCGATGGGGGTGACCTTCGCCGTCGGCGCGGTCACCGGCACCGTGCTCAGTTTCGAGTTCGGCTTGCTCTGGCCGAACTTCATGTCGCGTTTCGGCGACGCCTTCGGCATCGCCTTCGCGATCGAGGGTCTCTTCTTCTTCACCGAGGCGATCTTCCTCGCGATCTACATCTACGGCTGGAAGCGACTGAGCGGCTGGGCGCACTTCTGGTCGGGTGTGCCGATGGTGGTCACCGGCATCGGCGGCGCCTTCTCGGTCGTCACCGCCAACTCCTGGATGAACGCGCCGCAGGGCTTCACCCTCGACGCCGCCGGCAAGGTGGTCGAAACCGAGCCCTTCAAGGTGCTCTTCAATCCGGCCTGGAGCTACGAGGTCCCGCACATGATCCTCGCCGCCTACATGGTCACCGGCTTCCTCGTCGCCTCGATCTACGCGGTCGGGATGCTGCGCGGGAGGCGCGACCGCCTGCACCGGCTGGGCCTTTTGATCCCGCTGACGATCGCCTGCATCGTCACCCCGGTCCAGCTCTTCGTCGGCGATACCGCGGCCCGCGAAGTCGCCGACCACCAGCCGGCCAAGTTCGCCGGCATCGAGTGCATCCAGAAGAGCGGCGACGACCAGACCGAGTACATCGGCGGCATCTGCACCAGCGACGGCGTGGTGGGGGCGATCCCGATCCCCGACCTCGACTCCTACCTGGTCGGCTTCAGCGCCGACACCGAGGTGACCGGCCTCGCCGATATCCCAGCTGACGAACGGCCACCGGCCAACACGCTGCTGCATCTCGCCTTCGACGCGATGGTCGGGATCGGCACCGCGCTGCTGGCGCTTGGCGCCTGGCTCGGCTTCGTCTGGTGGCGTCGCCGCGAGATCCCGCGCACGCCCTGGTTTCTGCGCGCGGTCGCAATCTCCGGGGTCGGCGCGATTCTCGCCCTCTGGTTCGGCTGGATCGTCACCGAGGTCGGCCGCCAGCCCTGGATCGTCCAGGGCTACATGCGCACGGAGGAAGCGGTCACCGAGGCCGGGGGAATCTGGTTCGCCTTCGGCGGCGTGCTGATCCTCTACGCCGGCCTCGGCACCGGCGCGATCCTTGTCCTGCGGGCGATGTCGCGCCGCTGGCGGGAGGAGGGCGATGCCGCAGGCGAGGCCGACGTCCCCTACGGCCCCCAGGAGGCGCCCGCAAAATGACGCCGACGGGGCGATTTCCCACGATATGCGTGCGTTTTAGTCCCGTCGGCGGGGGGTCGGGGGGATGACGCGCGCCGATCTCGCGGCGGCGATTCTCTGGATCGGGGCGACGCTCTACGCGTTGTTCGGCGGCGCTGACTTCGGCGCCGGGCTCTGGGACCTGATCGCCGGCGACGCCGAGACCGGCGAGCGGCCGCGAGCCATGATCCAGCGCTCGCTGACCCCCGTCTGGGAGGCCAACCACGTCTGGCTGATCTTTATTCTGGTCGTTCTCTGGACCGCTTTCCCGGAAGTCTTCGGGGCGATCATGTCGACGCTCTACGTCCCAATCGCCTTGGCGGCCGTGGGGATCGTCCTGCGCGGCGCCGGCTTTGCCTTCCGCAAATCAGTGCGGCGGCTCGAGTACCGGCGGGCAATGGGCGCCGCCTTCGCGATCTCCTCGGTGCTGACGCCCTTCTTCATGGGGACGGTGGTCGGTGCGATTGCCGCTGGCAACGTCCCGGCCGGAGGGAATGGCGCCGCCTTCTCCAGCTGGCTGGCGCCGCTGCCACTGCTCACCGGCGCGCTCTTTGTCGCCAGCGGCGCCTACTTGGCGGCGATCTACCTCCTCGCCGACGCCCATCGTGCCGACGACGAAGAGATGGAAAGCTACTTCTCCCGCCGTGCGCTGACCGCCGGCGTCGCTGCCGGTGCGGTTGCCCTCTTCGGCCTCGTCGCCCTGCACGGCGAAGCTCGCTACGTCTACGACCGCCTGATCGTCGAGGGGCTGCCGCTGGTGATCGTCTCGATCCTCTGCGGCTTCGGGGTCCTCGCCATGCTTCTCGGTCGTCAGCGCCGAGGCCTGCGCCCGCTTGCCGCCGGCGCCGTGGTCGCGGTGATCTGGGGCTGGGGCGTCGCCCAGTTTCCATATTTGCTGCCGACCTCGCTGAAGATCAGCCAGGCGGCGGCGCCGGGGCCGACGCTCGACGCCGTCCTGATCGTCTTCGTGATCGCCGCGCTGGTCGTGCTGCCGGCGCTCGGCCTGCTCTACTGGTTGAGTCAACGCGAACTGCTTGGCGAGTGATGACCGACTCACCGCGTGCAGTGCTTTTCGATATCGACGGAACCCTGCTGGTGACGGGAGGTGCCGGCGGCGTCGCCTGGCAGCGCGGCTTCGAGGAGCTCTACGGGGTCGAGGCCGACATCGCCGAGCACACCGACGCCGGCATGACCGACCCCGAGATCGTCGGGATCATCTTTCGCGAGGTGATTGGCCGTGAGGGCAGCGCAGAAGAGCGCGCCAAGGCGATCGGCTGCTATCTCAAGCACCTGCCCGACGCCGTCGCCGAGTCCGACGGCTACCGAGTGATGCCCGGCATCGAGGAGCTGCTCGACAGATTGATCGACGCTGGCGTTCTGCTCGGCCTGGTCACCGGCAACGTCGAGGCCGCCGCCCACATCAAGCTCGCCCGCGGCCACCTCAACCGCTTCTTCTCTTTCGGCGGCTACGGCTCCGATTCCGCCGACCGCACCGAGGTCACCAAGGCTGCGCTGCGCCGAGCCGAGCTCGTATCCGGCAGCACCCTGGCCGACGGCTCCTGCATCTCAGTCGGCGACACGCCGCGCGACATAACGGCCGGCCACGGAGCCGGCATCAGGGTCGTCGGCGTAGCCACGGGCAGCTACTCAGTCGACCAGCTCAACCAAGCTGGGGCCGACTGGGCTCTAGGGACGGTTGAATGCGGCTTCCCGGAATAGGAGGCCATCCGGTAGGGGTTCCACTTAACTTTTTCCGAAAACAGTTGGCGGCTGTCCGCAATCCCCGCCGCGGAAAAAGTACAAGACGTTCCACCCCTACCGGATGGCCTCCTATGGCAGCGAGCAGCGGGCCTGGTAGATCGAGAGGAAGCCGTTTTCAAAGCCATTGCGCGCGGCACGGAGGTAAAGGCGCCAAACCCGGACGCGTTCTGGCCCTGCGAGGCGCAGAGCTTCATCGAGATTCTCATCTAAGCGGCGGGCCCAGTGGCGCAGGGTCTCGGCGTAGTCGGCGCCGTGCTCTGAGACGTGGCGGGTGACGAAGCCAGCGCGTTCGAGTGCCAGCAGCACGCGCGAGAGGTGCAGTGGTTCGCCGTCGGGGAAGACGTAGCGCTCGGAGAAGGCGGCCGCGTCGGGGTCGGTGTGGCGCAGGCGGGCGATGCCGTGGTTGAGCAGCCGCCCGCCTGGCTCCAGGAGCCCTGCCAGCGTGCGGGCGTAGACATCGATCTGCTCCTTGCCGACGTGCTCGACCATGCCGATCGAGGCGATCGCGTCGAAGCGCTCGCCGGCCAGGTCGCGGTAGTCCATGACGCGAATCTCGACCCGCTCGGCGACGCCGGCTTCCTCGGCCCGCTGCCGTGCCCGTTCGGCCTGGGGTGGTGAGAGCGTGATGCCGACGACGCTGGCGCCGTACTTGGTCGCTGCCCGCAGTGGGAAGGCGCCCCAGCCGCAACCGACGTCGAGCACCCGGTCGCCCTCCTTCAGCGCCAGCTTGCGGGCGACCGTCTCCAGCTTCTCCTCCTGTGCAGCCTCGAGCGTCTCGGCGCCCCCGGCGAAGAAGGCGCAGCTGTAGGTCATTGACTCGTCGAGGAAGAGGGCGAAGAAGTCGTTGGAGACGTCGTAGTGATGGCGGACGGCGCGGGCGTCGCGCTCTTTGGTGTGGCGGCGGCCGCTGAGGACGAGCTCGGCGGCGGGGGGCGACGGCGGCCGCGTAATACCGGCGGCGCGTACCGCGCCGAGCAGCAATCGTGCCATGTCACCGCGGTCGAGCGACGGTGGCTGCCAGTTGTCGAGTAGCTCGATCACCGCGTCCATGTCGTCGACCTCGATCTCGCCGCTGACGTAGGCGCGGCCGAGGCCCAGCTGACCCGGAGCGCGCAACGCGTGCGCGGCGGCGCGGGGTGAGCGCACGTAGAAGGTGGGTCCGCCGTTCTCGGTGGACGGCAGCTTGGTTCCGTCCCAGAACTCGACCGTGAACGGGCGCCTGGGGATGCGGGCCTCGATCTCGTGGCGCAGTGGCGCGGTACGGGCGAAGGGCATCTCGGCACTTTATAAGGGTCTGGTTGTCGGCCTGCGCGATGGACGGCGGGCGCCCGTGGTTTACGTTTCCTGCCACGGGTGCGCGTATGATCGCCGCTGCATGGCAGAAAGCGGGCTTCTCCCTTCAGATATCCAGCCGGTCGCCAATGAGACGCGCGACCGGATCATCACCGGACTCGTCACCCTCGTCCCCTTTGTCGCGATCGGCTTCGCTGGCTGGCAGGTCTGGGGTAAAGCACTGCACTGGAGCGACGTCTTCCTCTTCGTCGGCATGTACCTGCTGACCGGCCTGGGGATCACCGTCGGCTTCCATCGCCACCTTACTCACCGCGCCTTCAAAGCAAAAGGTTGGCTGCACGGGCTGCTGGCGATCCTCGGCTCGGCGGCAATTGAGGGCCCGGTGATCTCCTGGGTCGCCGACCATCGCAAGCACCACGCTTTCTCCGATGAAGAGGGCGATCCGCACAGCCCTCACGTCGATCATGGCCACGGCTGGTCGGGAGCAATGCGCGGCCTTTTCCACGCCCACATGGGTTGGCTTTTCATCCACACGCAGCGCGGAAGCAAGGAACGTTTCGCGCCCGACCTGCTCAAAGACCCGACGATCAACTGGGTCGACCGCACCTTTATCTACTGGGCAATTCTCGGCTTGCTTGTTCCCTTCGCGCTCGGCTGGGTGATCGGCGGCACCCTCTTCGCGGCGCTAACCGGCCTGCTTTGGGGCGGCCTCGTCCGCGTCTTCGTCCTGCACCACTTCACTTACAGCATCAATTCGCTCTGCCACGTCTTCGGCAACCGCGACTACGAGACGACCGATGAGTCGCGCAACCTCGCTCTGATTGCGATCCCAACGCTGGGCGAGGCCTGGCACAACAACCACCACGCCTTCCCGACCTCCGCCACCCACGGCCTCGGCCGCCACCAGGTGGACCTCTCGGCGGTCGTCATAGACATGATGGAGAAGGCCGGTTGGGTATGGGACGTGGTGCGCGTTTCGCCGGAACGCATGGCAGCTAAAGCTTCTTCTTAGGGCGCAGCTTCGGATTCGTACCAGTCGATCCAGGAATTACACGCTGCGTTGAGCGGCACGATGTGACGCTTGCCCGCCCGGACCGCGACTAGGTTGCCGAGGTAGGCAACGTCGTCATAGCCGCTGAGGCGCTGCAAGAAGCTGGGCTCGGCGGTTTCCACTGCGAATCGAACCTTGCCGCCGCGGCTGACGTAAGTGCCGGCCGGCCAGAACTGGCCGTCGTTGGCGAGGCTGATCGTGTTTGGCCGCTGGCCGTCGAGCGCGGGCGTCAGCTCGTGGCGGAAGCTGGGAGCCGACAGCGTCAGCCCGAAAGGGGAGAAGTACTGCAGCGACAGTTGCCAGCTACCTTTGGGCAGGGCGATCGTCTGCGCGGTGCGCTCCCCGGTCTGTAGCTGACTACCCGCGTTCCAGCGGTCCTTGGCGGCGATCGCGACGTCGGGGAACAGTGAGGCGCGGCCGCGGTTGGCGAGCAGGATGCGGATCTCAGGTGAGGCACAGCCCGCGTGGGCGCCGGCGTTGGTCCCCTCCAGTAAAACGTGGCGATTTTCCGGCACGTCGCCGGTCCGTTCCCAGAGGATGTATGAGGGCGTGGCGGCGATCTGCTTGAAGCCCGGGGGTGCTTGGCTGTTCCACGCGGCTCGGCCGGTGATTACATAGGGGAAGCCGTCGAGCGTGCCGCGCGAGAAGGAGTCGAAGTCGATCGGGCTATAGGCGTCGCCGGTGTCGAACGGCTTCTCTGGGTTCTCGGCAACCGCGGGGTCGGGGAACTCGACCAGCGGTACGTGGGTGTCGGCGCCAAGTAGCTCGTAGGCTGCGTAGCGATCCTGGCCGGCGTAGAGCACGGGCTTGCCGTGCACGATCGGCATGAAGGCACGCAACTCGGCCCCGTGTCCGGGCGGCCCCACGGGTGCATTGCGCAGCGCCAGGAAGCTGGAGTAGATGGCACCGCCGACGAACACGACGGCCAACGCCCCCCACCCAACCCGCACCAACCCCGCCGACGGGCCTGAAAGCGGAGCCGGAGTTCGCTTTTCGGCCCGTCGGCGGGTGAAGAGGGGGAACTCGGCGAGTAGGGGGCGGATCGCGACCAGCATCGCCAGGGGTGCGCCGATCATCAGCGCCTTGGCGTGCGAGTAGTCGCCGCTGGTGGGCAGCGCGACGAGGTAGAGGACGACGCAGGCGGCGAGCCCAAGCGGCACGGCCAGTTCCCGCCTCCTGATCCACCATGCCGTGCCGGCGAGCAGGGCGAGGACGCCGATCGCCCCTGCCAGGCCGGTCAGGTGAGCGCCGCCCGGCGCTTCGAGTCGGTAGTTGGTCGCCGGCCAGACGCCGAGCGCCTCGAACGGGGAGACCGGTCCATAGGTGTTCGTCCCGGCGACTTTGTTGAAGCTGTGGACAAAGCCGAAGGGGCCGACCAGGGTCGCCGCCACGGCGAGTCCCGCAAGCAGAACGATCGTCAGCAGGGTCGCCGGCCGTAACAGGAAGCGCAGCAGCGCCCGTGGCGCCAGCGCTCGCCGTACTGCGGGCAGGGTGAGGCTCCAGAGCACGGCCGTGAACACCGGCCAGGCGAGCCCGGCAAAGCTGTAGGAGAAGAAGACGCCGCCGGCGATCGCCAGCCAAGGCAGCGCCAGCCGAACTAAACCGGACGTGCCGTCGCTTGAGTACCCATAGTGACCGCTTTCCGACGGCACGTCTGAGCTTCGAAGGGTGTCGATCTCTCGCAGGCCCAGGGCTGCGGCGAGGATGAAGAGCGCCTCGGCGGTCTCCTTGAAAGCGCCCTGGGCGAAGTAGGAGGCGGCGAGGTAGGGGATGGCGACCATGGTGGCCGCCAGTAGCCGCCGCCCGGCGCCGAAGCCCGGCAGAGCTGCCAGCGCGGTCAGCCCGGTGAGGATGCCGATCGCAAAGATCTCGCCGACGAAGGCCTGCCCCAGGCTGATGCCCGGCACCGCCGCGGTGGCTACGGCGAGGCCATGTGGGCCAAGCGGGTAGCCGGCGTCAGGAACCGGGCCGGCGCCGCTGCGCAGCCACTCGGCCCAGGCGAGGTGGAGCCCGAGGTCATTGTTGAAGCCGACGCCAAGCAGACCCCAGCGCCCGCTGATCGCGAAGGGGATCGAAAGCACCAAGGTCACCGCGATCGCCACCGGCAGTCCCCGCCGCAGCGTCTCTCCCCGCCGATGGGCCGATAACGCGTCTACATCTGACGTTTTAGGCCCGCCGGCAGCGCGGCTTTGTGTCGCGACGATTGCTATGGCAGCAATGAGGAGCAGGACCAGACCCAGGGTCGCTGAGGTGCCGTGGCCAGGCGCTCGCGCAAGGACGCCGGTTACGGTCAGCACGGCGCCGAAGCCCGCGGCCGGCTCCAGCCATGACCACGCGCTGCGGCCCGCGAGGAGCAGCAGGGCGCGCCCGACGAGCAGTGAGGCGGCGCAGATCAGCGCCGCCGAGACGTAGGTCCCGATCATCAGAGAGGGCAACCTATGTCAGCCGCCCCCGCGGGCGCGGCGCGACCCCTTGACCGCCTTTAGTACTTCTCGGCTGCCCGTTCGAGCGGCTCGCGCAGGTTCTCGCCCCGCAGCGGCTCGGCATGCCCTGCGGCGACCACGGCCGGTTCCAGTGCCGCCAGCTTGCGCACCGACTCCTTTGCCTGCGCGTGGTCCCATGCCCAGGCGGGGTGCGGGACGCTGGCCTCGCCGGAAGGGAGCGGTTTCAGCCGGGTAGAGTCGACTAAGTAGACGACATCGCTGATCAGCGCTACGCGGTCGCTCTCGCGCCACAACCCGATCAGCCCGGGGGCGTGGCCGGGAAAATGGATGACCTTAAATCCTGCCACCTCGTCTCCCTCGGAGACGGTGCCGTCGATCTTCACCGCGCCGCCGTCCCAGCGGCGCAACAGGAACGGATAGATCCAGCGCACCGGCGCCACCGGCAACTGCGAGAGGTCCATGTATGGAGCGATCGAGGCGTCGCTTTCGGCGTCGGCCACGTCAGCGGGGTGGCAGTAGACGGGGGCGTCCAAACCCGGTGCCGTGCCGCGGTGATCGGCATGAGCATGGCTGAGCACGATCCGCTTCAGCCCGCCGAGCTGCTCTGCGGCAGCCCGTGCTGACTTGGTCATCCCCTTGCTCCCGGCGTCGAACTGGACCACGCCATCGCCGTCCTCAAGGAAGTAGATGTTCATCCCCTTCCGCAGGTCACCCCGCAAGAGCCATACCCCGTCGGCCACTCTCTCCATGGAATAAGCCTAGCTAGAGGCGTGCTGTGGACTATCCATGCCTAGTCCACAGCACGCCTCTAGGGTGTCCGCAGGATGCCGATCCATTGGAAAGCCGGGATGGTCGTGCTCATCGTCTGCCTGGTTGCGGCGATGGCGATTGCGATCGTCCGCCTCGCGACTACCCCGACCGAGATTCTTGGCGCCGGCTTCCGCGGGTTGCCGGCCCGCCAGGCCGGGCGTTAGTATCGCGGCGTGTTCACTCGCATCCTGGTTGGAACCGATGGATCAGAGACCGCTGCTGAGGCGGTCCGGCAAGCCGTCGACCTAGCCAAGCTCGCAGGCGCTCAGCTCAGCATCGTCAGCGCCTACGCGCCGGTCTCGAAACGCCGCATCGAGGGCGAGCAGCAGGGCGTGCCGGCCGACGTCCAGTACGAGATCGGTCCGCGCGAGGACGTCAACCTTGTGCTCGACGCCGCAGCCGCAGCCGCCAAGAAAGAAGGGGTGGAGGTGCAGACCCACCCGGTCGAGGCCGAACCGGCCGAGGCGATCCTCAACGTCGCCGAGGAAACCAAAGCCGATCTGATCGTCGTCGGCAACAAAGGAATGACCGGGGCGCGGCGCTTCCTACTCGGCAGCGTGCCGAACAACGTCTCACACCATGCTCCTTGCAGCGTGATCATCGTCAGAACGACTTAACGTCGTGGCGGGCGGGTCCTGTCACGGTGGCCCTCCCCCATGTGCTCGGACTCGCTGTGCGAGCCCTCCGCTATGGGGGACCCCCGCCACCGTGCCACCCGCCCGAGGGGCGTCTAAAGCGACGGTTCCGTGGCCCTGCCGGCGTCTATTAGACCTGCACCCTGTCGCTCAGGAGGCAGATCGAGATCGCGCGCCGTGCTGCGCAAGCGATGGGAGACGGCGTTGACCTTGCCCTCCGGCGAGAGGCTCTTGTCGAGGACCCCACTGGCCAGGACCATAGCGGCGACTCCGGAGACGTGTGCCGCAGCCATCGAGGTGCCGATGTAGCTGCTCGGCTCGCCAAAGCGGCGCGGGTTGCCGTCCTTCAGCGTCACCTGGTAAATCGACCGGCTCGATACCGAAGGGCAGCCGCTCGCCGGCGAGCCGCCGCCCGGAGCGAGGACATCCACTCCCTTGCCGGGCAGCAGCGAGTAGCCGCCGAGGCAGCCACCCTCCGTGGCGCCGCCGACGCCAATCGTGCGCGGGCCGGTCGCCGGCGGCGAGACGCAGGCCTCGGAGCCGAGGTTTCCGATCGAAGCCACCGTGACGACACCCTCGCGATACGCCCGACGCAGCGCCGCATCGATACCGGGCACGCTCTTGCCGCAGCCGAAGTTGAAGCTCATGTTGATCACGTCAGCGCCGTGGGCTACCGCGAAGTCGATGCCGCGGGCGATGTCGTCGGCCTGCCCGCTGCCGTTGCGGTCAAGCACCCGGACCGGCATCAGCTTGGCGCGGTAGGCAAGGCCGACCAGGCCGATTCCATTGTCGGTCTTCTCGGCGATCGTGCCGGCGACGTGGGTGCCGTGACCGTTTTCGTCGAGCGGCACGGGATCGTTGCTGACGAAGTCGTATCCGGCGGCGAACTGGTCTGACGAGAAGTCAGGGCTGCGGCGAAAGCGAGGGCCCAGGCCGCGGTATGCGATTCCGGTATCGAGGACGGCGACCGTGATGCCGCGGGCCCCGGCCCGGCCCACTTCAGCCAGATGCTGCCAGGCGCCGATCGCGTCGATGCCGCCGACGGAAACGGGCAGGGAGGCGGTCCCGATTCCTTCCCAGGGAAGAAAGTTCCACTGCAGGGAGACCCATCCGCCCGGCGGACCAGTTGGCGTCAAGAGCGGCCCTGGGTCATTGGCGATTCCTGCGTTCGAAAAAGGCGTGGCAGATGCGGTGGCGATGTAGTTGGGCACCGCGTAGGCGACCCGTGGCCTGCGGCGCAATGCTGCCGCTGCCTGACGCACTCCGATGCCGGGCCGCAGGTGCACGGTCCTGCTCCTCCGCTCGCCCCGGAGCTTGAGCACGACCTGGCTGGGGGCGAATTCACGCGCGGGGGAGACGCCCGTCGCGGCACCGGCTCGCGCGACGGCAAGCGTCGCTGAGAGCAGGACAACTGCTGCGAATATCGGAAAGGTTCGAGTCATTGTGGATCGCCGCCCGGCCTATCGGCCCGCCGCAGGGCGAGCTATAGCTTCAACACCGGCCTGCCGGTGAAGTTGTCAGTGCCACATACTTTCGGATCGATGCCGGACGACGCCCCCAGCGAGGCCGAACAGCGCCTAATGGGCTTGGCAATCGAGCAGGCCCGCGAGGCCGAGCAGCATGGCGATGTACCGATCGGCGCCGTCATCGCCCGTGACGGGGAGCTGCTGGCCGCCGCCGGAAACGAGCGCGAGTTGCGTCGCGACCCCACTGCCCATGCCGAGATCCTCGCGATCCGCGTGGCCGCCGAACAGCTCGGCGGCTGGCGCTTGCCCAACACGACCCTCTACGTGACGCTGGAGCCCTGCGCGATGTGCGCAGGCGCGATCGTCCTCGCCCGCATCCCGACGGTGGTCTACGGTGCCCTCGATCCGAAGGCTGGCGCCGCCGGCAGCGTCCTCGACATCCTCGCCGAGCCCGCCCTCAACCACCGACCGCAAGTAACCGGCGGCCTCCTAGAGAAGGAGTGCGCGGCGCTGCTGAAGGGCTTCTTCTCCGCCCGTCGTTGAGCCGAGCCAATACTCTTGGCAGGCACCCTGGAGAGGTGTCCGAGTGGCTTAAGGAGCGCGACTGGAAATCGCGTGGGCGGGGTTAACCCGCCTCGTGGGTTCGAATCCCACCCTCTCCGTTCACCGACCTCGGGAGGGGCGTCATGGGCACCAAAGACATTTTGACTCTGGCAATCGCGACCTTGGGCGCGGGCGTGGCTCTGGCGACGCTAATCGCCGCCTGTCTCGAGTACGTGCGCCAGGGGAAGATGGCCAGGGTGCAGATGTTCTTCGACCTGCGCAGCCGGCTGAAGGAGCCGGAGCTCTGGAAGCTTGCCGAGCTGATCGACGAAGCCAATACGCCCGATCCCGTGCTGTCAAAGGAGGCAGAACAAGCGCTGGAGCAGGTCCCATTTCGGGTCAAACGGGACTATCTTGGCCTCTTCGAGGAGGTGGCCCTGGCGATGGACTGGGGTTTGATCGAGCCCGGGGTCGCCCACTACATGTTTGGTTACTACGCTCTGCATTGCGCCAACTGCCGCCCATTTTGGATCGGCGTCGGCCAGTGGAATCCCTACTGGAACCGCTTCCACAAATTCTGCGAGCGGATGGAAGGGGAGCGCAAGACCTTCGAACAGGAGCTGGGCGAAATCGAGCGACACGGCTTCGGAGGACCCCCCACGCAGCCGATGCCGGCGGGGACGGACACCGGGCGCTAAGCGGCTTCCGAAGCTTCCCTGAGGGTCGGTATCGGAGCGGGCGCCACGTCGAGCGGCATCACGATCGTCTCTTCGCGCTCCGATCCCAGCGCCGCCGGTCGGTGTCCGCGCAGGCGCTCGTGACTGCAGACGACGTAGCACCACTCCATCAACCGCATGCGCGAAGAGGGGTCCATCTCCTCGATCGTCGCCCCGACCAGGTAGCGGCCGTCTACCTCGCGACAGGAGCGGATCTCGACCTGGGCGGCGACCTCGTGCGCCTCTCCGGTGGCCTCCTCCAACTCGAGCAGGACGGCAGGACTTTCGCCGACGCTCACGGGTGCGTCGAGGACCAAACCGACACCGGCCGCGCTGGCGTCGACCAGATGCCCCCCGATGTGACCGCCGGCGGCAAAGCAGTGCGCCGGGGCTTCGCCCTCGAAACGGTAGACCTGCCGGCGCTGATGGCGGCGGCCGACCGCGAGCAAGGTACGGATGACGCGGCGCAGCTCGATCAGGCCGAGCAGCGGCACGATGACAGCGGCGATTCCGGGTAGGTCGGGCAGCGGTCCCACGCCGGCGAGGTCGAGCAGGCGCAACGCCGTGCCGCCGGTAAGGACGATCGCGGCGAGGATCACCAGGCGCAGCCTGCGCACGGCGTCGAACCCGCCGCCGTCGGCGCCCTGCTTCGGCGTCACTTTGAAGGCGGTGCGGCCGGGGCGGACGACGCAGCGCAACGCCCGCGTGTAGATCTCCATCGTCATCAGCTCGTAGTGAGCGGTCTCGCCGATCTTCATGTAGCCGCGGGTGAGGGCGGAGCCGGCGAGCAGGTTGAGGCTGACCGATGGCAGCCAGAGCGCCGCCAGCGCAACCACGCTGATCTTCATCGGCAGCTCGCCGGTCCACATCACCAGGCCCAGCGTCGCCAGCAGCAGCAGCCGCATCGGCGGCGCCAGGTAGGCGGCGAGGCTGGCGAAGTAGGAGAGCCGCTGCAGCGGGCGCAGCTCGCGGGCGCGCAGGGGGGACTCGGGCAGGGTGAAGACGGCGAGGTTGCCGCGCGCCCAGCGGTCGCGCTGCAGCAGGTAGCCGTCGAGGTCGTGTGGGGCGAGGCCCTGGACCAAGACCTCGTCGTGGTAGCGGTTGGTCCAACCGTGGCGCAGCAGGCGGATCGTCGTGTGGAAGTCCTCGGCGATCGTCTCGGTGGCGACACCGCCGATCTCAAGCAGCGCCTGGCGCCGCAGTACTGCCGCCGAGCCGCACCAGTAGGCCGCGCCGTGGCGGTTCTTGCCAGGGCAGACGACCCGGTAAAAGAGCGACTGCTCGTGGCGGCCGACGACGTAGTGTTGGACCGAGTCGTGGTTGAAGAAGTCGTGCGGGCTCTGCACCAGGGCGACCCGCTCGTCGTCGAAGTAGCCGACCATCGCGTCGATTGCGTCCGGCATCGGCACGTGGTCGGCGTCGAGCATCAGCACTAGCTCGCCCTCGGTGCGGGGGAGGGCGGCGTTGATGTTGCCGGCCTTGGCGTGGGAGTTGTCGGGCCGGGTCAGGTAGCGAGCGCCGGCAGTCCTCGCCAGGTCCTCCATCTCAGGCCGCCTGCCGTCATCAAGCAGGTAGGTCGTGTGCGGGTAGGCGAGGGCGCGGCAGCCAGCCAGCGTCGCTGCGACCACCTCGAGCGGCTCGTCGTAGGTGCAGACGTAGACGTCGATCTTGCGCCCGAGCGTTACTGGCGGCCGCACCGCGGGCGGCCGCGACCACGAGTACCAAGCCAGCGTGCCGAGCGCCCAGAGGCCGTAGATCTCGGTGACCAGCAGCATCGCGTAGGCAACCGGACTGGCCCCCTGGCCACTCCAGCCGATTCTCCAGGTCAGGTAGCCGACGCCCCAGACGAGCGCGCAGAGCGCAAATGCGCGCAGCGGCAGGGGATGGCGGTCGAAATACCGCCCAATCCGGGTCTGCTCACCACTTTGCACGGGGCTACATCGGCTGTGCTCAACACGCCCTTGAGCCCCGCAAGCCCGCCCTACGTAGAATCCAGGCCCGAATCGAGTCCCCGGAGGGGTGCCGGAGCGGTTGAACGGGGCAGTCTCGAAAACCTGCGCAGCTGATTACGCTGCGGCCCGAGAATCGGGCCAGGTCCCTGAGTGCACCCGTTCGTAGAGCGTGTCCGGGGCCAGGTCTGCGCCTCCGGGCCAGACAACGGTTCCAGTCTCTCGGTCGACCGCAGCTCGGGCAAAGCCCTCTTGAGTACGAGCGTCCTCGAAGGTCGGCCCGCGCATGCGATCGAGCACGTCTACCTCGCCGTTCAGCCCATCCGCGAAAGTCAGGTTGAGGGTGCCGTGGTTGACGACGGCGACGGCGATTATTTCGGGTGTGAGGCTGCTCATTGCGGTGGCTCTTCTCCTGAAGTGTCTCACCGGATCGCACTCGCCGTCGGTTCTCTCCGAGTTTTCCTGATGAAGCTCAGTCAAACGAGGGCGAAGCGGGGTTTCGATGATTCAGCCATCCATTGGAAGGCCACTGATAGAATGTCCTCTCATGACGCCCTATCAGTTGGCCCTCCAATCTCCTCCTCCGCTCCCAGATCTCGAGGAGGTTCTTGCCAAGCTCGGCAATGGCGTTTCTGCAGGCGATTTGGAGGGACAGCAGCTGGATTTCAAGGAGCCCGCCAAGACGGCAAAAGATACGTTGAAGCTACTGGCTGACGCTGCAGTCTGCTTCGCAAATGCAGATGGCGGCCGCATCGTTCTCGGCGTCAACGACAAAGCTAAGGATCGCCGCTCTGCTTTGGTGGGAGTCGCGGCTGAATACACCCCGGAGCTTGTGAGGAAGGGCGTTTTCGATCGCACGTCGCCGCCGCTGACCCTGGCGATAGCCGAGCGCCTCGAGGATGGCAGCCGACTCTTGGTCGTTGACGTTCCACCGGGGGTTGCTCCCCATTCAAATTCAGCAGGCCTCGCAACGAGACGTCTCGGAAAAGAATGCCGTCCCTTCACGCCCGCAGAGCAACGCGAGTTCCTTGTCGCAAGAGGGCAATATGACTGGTCGGCGGAGTCCTCGGGGATTGAGCTTCGAAGGGTCTCGAAGGCCGAGCTGGATCGTCTCCGTCAGCTTCTCGGAGAGTCCGGTGCGGACGATTTAGCGCGCTTACGCGACCGGCCACTTCTTGAGGCTCTTCGTTTGGTTGCCACGGACGAGAAACTGACGATGGCCGGAATTCTGATGCTCGCCAACGAATCTCTCATTGGCGACGTGGTGCCCTCTTACGGCTACTCCTATCAATATCGCCCTACCTCTGGGAGTGAGGCGACGAGCCGCGTTCGCGGGCAGAAGCCCCTCCTGGCAGCGGTGGAGACTCTGATGGAAGCGGTTGAGGCTCGGGCCCAGGTGCAGCCGCTCAACGTCGCTGGGGGTGTCCAGCTCCGACTGACCGACTATCCGGCCAATGCCGTTCGCGAGCTTCTCGTCAACGCATTGATCCATCGGAGCTTCGAGGCGGGAGGAACTGTCGACATTGAGCACTCCCCGGATCACCTTGTGGTTACGAGTCCCGGCGGGCTGGTCTCCGGCGTTACGCCGACGAACATCCTCACCCATCCATCGACGCCACGCCACCGCTTGCTTGCCGAAGCAATCTCGCGGTGCCAACTTGCAGAGAGAACGGGGCAAGGAATTGATCGGGTCTACCGGGAGATGCTCCGAGCCGGAAAGCCACCGCCTCGAATTGAAGATCGCGACTCTTTCGTCCGAGCATCAATATCTGGAGGCATAGGCAACGACGCCTTCATACGTTTCGTCCGGGATCTCCCGATGGAACTCGGTGGGGACGTTGATGTTCTGATCTGTCTCTCGCTCCTGAGGGACTCGACCTCAATCGACGCGGCCCGTTTTGCCGAGGCGATCCAGAGAAGCCCGATCGAGGCCCAAGAGGTTCTTGCCCGTTTGGCGGACGACGATCCGGGCTTGTTGGAGCCGACGAGGCGGACCATTCGAAAGCCGTTTCCCTCTTATCGTTTACGGAACAAGCCGCTGGCGGAACTTGCCAGGGCTGTCTCTTATCGACGGCGGTCGCTTGACGAGCAAGACGCGAAGGTGGTCGAACATGTTGAAGAGTACGGCGTCGTCACGAACAAAACGCTTCAACGCCTGTTCGATCTCAACGTCTATGCGGCGCGCAACATGCTCACTGATCTTCGCGATCGGCAGCTCTTAAAAAAGATTGGCGATGCACGTGGCGGTACGGGCGTCAAATATGGGCCGGGCAAGAAATTTCCGAAAAAGCGGTCTCGGAAATAGCGGTGGCCCCCCATATTGCCCGTCTGATCAGATCGCCATCTGATTCGTAACTGATGAGCCGTCCACTTTGTGCGCGCTATCAGTTGACCGTCTACCGAGCAGCTAATTGAGTCTTCGCCGGCCCTTGGCCTTGCGGGATGCCCCGATCAGATCGCTATAGCTAGTCTCCTCGGCCATGACGAGGTCATCGGCTCACGGATGGTCCGTGGCCCGCCTTGTCGGAGGCGGATCTGGGATTTCGGGTCGGGTTTCGTTCCCTAATCCGTTCCCTAGGGAAAGTCCGCCGCTAGCATTTGGCTTGTTTAAGCCTCGGAGGGGTGCCGGAGCGGTTGAACGGGGCAGTCTCGAAAACTGTTGGCGTCGCAAGGCGCTCGTGGGTTCGAATCCCACCCCCTCCGCTCTTCAGTTCAGTTTGGCGACTATCAGGCGCAGGCCCACGTCGAGCTGTGGCAACTCGCGTAGGTGACCGTTGCGTTCGTCCCACTCGCCGCTCTCGAGATCGGCCCTCAGCATTGCGAGCCCGTGCTCGATCTCGCTATCGGGGATCGGGTGCCAGACCGAACTGGCGCGGCGGACGTCTGGGTCCAGGTGCATCTCGGGGCGATCCCAGATGCCGAGGAAGAAGCCGTCCGCACAGCCGTTCGGGATCGGCACCGGTTCGACCGAGGTATTGGGGAGCAACGCGGCCAGCTCGTCGATCGGCGGCATCGCCTTGTCGTGATAGTCGAGCGCTCTGGGGAAGTAGTCGTGCAGCCAGAGCCCGGCGGCCGGTGTCGAGTCGAAGCTGAGGACGACCACTCGCTGCTGCGCTACCCGGGCCATCTCCGCCAGCCCTTGACCGGCATCGCTCCAGTGGTGGACGGTGATCATCGCCATCGCGGCGTCAAAGCTGTCGTCCGCGAAGGGCAGTTCCTCGGCGACGCCCTGGACCACCGGCGCCGATCCTGGAGGGCGCTGGTCGATCATCGTCTGCGATGGCTCAACCGCGGTCACCTCGCGTTCCGTCGGCTCATAAGAGCCGGTCCCGGCGCCGACATTGAGCACGCTCTTCGCATCGCCCAGCGCCGCTTCGACCCGGGCCGCGATCCGCGGCTCGGGTCGGCGCACGGCGC
This sequence comes from uncultured Solirubrobacterales bacterium, assembly GCA_963703175.1. GTDB lineage: Bacteria > Actinomycetota > Thermoleophilia > Solirubrobacterales > 70-9 > VRUE01. The sequence goes on along the minus strand of OY969794.1, from coordinate 936,585 downwards.
TGTAGCCGAGCCCCAGTCGGTCGTAGGCGGCGCCGCTCACGTGCCAACCTTACGAGCCCGTTCCAGCAGAAGGTCGCGCTCGCGGTCGTTCTCGGTCATTGCCGCGGCGCGCTTGAACTCCTCCCGTGCCTCCTCCGTGCGGCCGAGCTTGGCGAGCAGGTCGGCGCGGACGCTGTCCAGCAGGTGATAACCGTCGAGCGCGCCTTCGGCGACAAGCCCGTCGGCCAGCTCCAGGCCCGCCGCGGGTCCAAACGCCATCCCGACCGCGACGGCGCGGTTGAGTTCGACCACGGGGGAGGGGGTGAGCTGGGCGAGGGCGTCATAGAGCGCCGCGATCCGCACCCACTCGGTTTCCTCGGCGCTGCGGGCGCGTGCGTGGCATGCCGCGATCGCCGCCTGCACGGTGTAGGGGCCGAAGGCACCGCGACCGAGCTTTTCGGCACGTTCCAGGGCGGCGAGGCCGCGCCGCACCAACAGTGGATCCCAGCGCGCTCGATCCTGGTCGAGCAGCAGCACCGGCTCCCCCGAGGGTCCGATCCGCGCCCGCGCTCGCGAAGCTTGGATTTCCATCAGCGCCACCAAGCCATGCACCTCGGGCTGTTTCGGCGCCAGCCCAGCGAGCACGCGGCCGAGGCGCATCGCCTCCTCGCAGAGGTCAAGTCGCATCCAACTCTCTCCCGCGGTCGCCGCGTAGCCCTCGTTGAAGACGAGGTAGATCACCTCCAGGACGGAGGGCAGACGTTCGTCGAGCTGTGCGTCCTGTGGAACCTCAAAGCGCGCGTGCGCCTCCTTCAGCGTTCGCTTCGCCCGCACAATTCGCTGTGCGATCGTCGCATCCGAGACCAGGAACGCCCGCGCGATCTCCTCGGTGCTGAGGCCGCCAAGCAGGCGCAGGGTCAGCGCCACGCGTGCCTCGGTTGAGAGCAGTGGGTGGCAGCAGGTGAAGATCAGGCCGAGCAGGTCATCGCCGACCGCCGCCTCATGCTCGGCTGCGTCCATCGCCATTCGCAGTCCTGCCTCGCGCGCCAGCTGCTCGCGGCGATCCTCGAAGCGCTTGCCGCGGCGGGCCAGGTCGATAGCCCGGTTCTTCGCCGTGGCCATGAGCCAGGCGCCCGGGTTCTCCGGGACGCCTGACTTTGGCCACCGCTCCAACGCCGCCACTAGGGCGTCCTGCGCTAGGTCCTCTGCGAGGCCGACGTCTCCCGTCATCCTCGCCAGGGCGGCGATCAGCCGCGCCGACTCGATCCGCCAGACAGCCTCGATAGCCCGGCCGGTCTGGGCACCGCTGCTCACGTCTGCTCGGGCGGCCTCTCCGAGAGCTGCCCAGCTGCCTGCACGTCCTCCGGAAAGTCCTCCATCTCGTAGACGCGGCGGACCTCGATGAAGTCGCCGTTGGCTCCGGGGCAGCGCGAGGCCCACTCCACGGCCTCCTCCTTCGAGGGCACCTGGATCAGCCAGTAGCCGCCGACGACCTCCTTGGCCTCGGCGAACGGACCATCGGTGACGGTTGGAGTACCGCCACTGAAGCGGACCCGGGCGCCGTCGCCGGGCGGGCGCAGACCGTCGAGCGAGAGCAGGATGCCGGCTTTGGTCAGCTCCTCGTTGTACTTCGTCATCGCCCCGACGTCCTCGGCGCTCGGCTCCCAGCTCTCAGCGTCGGTATCGATCCCCGGGTACATCAGCATCATGAATCGCATCGTGTCTCCTTCGTCGTTGGGTTGCCTCTACCCCTACGACGAATGAGCAGAACCGAAATCGACACGGAGCCGAAATTCGTCGAATTCAGCGCTGCGGTCCAGCCTCACACTCGTGCGAACGGCCCCAGCCGGGGAGGCCGTCGCAGTGGTCGTAGCCCTCGCCGCCGTAGAGCTGGTCGGCGCTGGGGCCGCCGTAGAGCTCGTCGTGGCCGCCTTCGCCGTGGCAGCCATCTTGCCCTGGCCCCATCCGGCAGACGTCGTCTCCGGGCCCGCCCCAACAGCCGTCGCTGCCGGCGCCAGTTTGGCAATAGTCGTCGCCGCCGTCGCCGACGCAGTCGCTGTTTTGCTGGCCAGTGATGCAGATGTCGTCTCCGCCGCCGCCAATGCAGCGGTTGCGCCGTGCGCCTTCCGAGTAGCAGGTGTCGGGCTCGCCGTTGCCGATGAATTTGTCGGAGCCGTCACCGAGGTGGACGGTGAGCGGGACCGGCAAGCGGTCGAGCACTTCGACGAAGTCGCCCCGCGGTCCCATATCGACTTCAACCCCTCCGGCTCCGGCGAGCCGGCAGACGGCGAGGTTGTGATGGTGCGCAAGGCGACAACCGGCGCCGGCCTCGTGGGCCATCGGCCCTTCGACAACCAGCTTGTTGCCGTCCACGCTCAGGCTCAGATGCGAGCCGGAGCTGGCCCCTTGCAGGACTACGAGGCCTTGCGGCGAAGCAGATGCGCCACAAAGCACCAGCACCAGCACAGCGGCCAGCGCGACGACCGTCGCTGTTCCCCGAGCCAAGATCGCGTAGACCTTAGAACACTTCGCCGATCTATTAATCACGCGACCCCTAGCACCGCACAGTTTCTATGCGGTACTTTGGCTCTGTGGCTCGCGAAGTGCTCGACGAGCATCGCCTTCGCCGGCTGATCGACGTCGGCCGGGACTTGGTCGTACAGCTCGACCTCGAGGCGGCGCTGAACGAGGTGGTCACGGTGGCGCGCGAGCTGACCGGTGCCCGTTACGCGGCCCTCGGCATCCTCGACGAGGACCGGCGCGAGTTCGAGCGCCTTATCTACGTTGGCATCGACGAGAAGGCGCAGGCGATCATCGGCACCCCTTCGCCTGGACCCCCGCCGATGCAAGGCTTCCTCGGCGTGCCGATCGTCGTCCGTGGGCAGGCCTACGGCAATCTCTACCTGACAGAGAAGGCGGCTGGCGATTTCGATGAGGCCGACGAGGAAGCGGCGACGATCCTCGCCGAATGGGCCGCGGTGGCGATCTTCAACGTTCGCCTCTATGGACAGTCCGAGGAAGAGCGGACGGCGCTGGAGCGGGCCGTTCACGGGCTCGAGGCAACCACTGAGATCGCCCGCGCGGTTGGCGGCGAGACCGAGACGACCCGCGTCCTGGAGACGATCGCGAAGCGCTCCCGAGCGCTTGTCGGCGCCCGCTCGCTGCTGGTCCTACTGCGAGAGGGGGGACGCAGTGAGGTCGTCGCCGCGGCCGGTGAGTGCGGTAGGGCGCCGATTGGCCGCTACCTCGCGGTCGAGGCAGGGACCTCAGAGGAAGCATTGGTTGGTGCACAGGAGATCGGCATCGAGGCGTCAGCTGCCTTGCTTGCGCCGCTCAACTTTCGCGGTCACACACTGGGGGCGATCGTCGCTCTCGATCGGCTTGAGGAAGGCCCCGGCTTCTATGCGGAAGACGATCGGATGCTTAAGGCCGCGGCCGCGAGCGCCGCAACGGCCGTCGCCACCGTCCAATCGTGGGCGGAGGAGAGGCTGCGTCAGAGTCTGGTCGTGGCGGAGCGCGAGCGGGCGCGCTGGGCACGCGAGTTGCACGACACGGTTCTTCAGGGCATGGGATCTCGCCGCCTGCTGCTCTCTTCGGCCCTCAAGAGCGGTGATCCGCAGCGGCTCTCAAGTGCAGTTGAAGAGGGACTACGCGATGTAGTCCGCGATATCGACGAACTGCGCCGGCTGATCACCGAGCTGCGTCCCGCCACGCTCGACCAGCTCGGCCTCGTTGCCGCGCTGGAAGACCTCGCCGAGCGAGTCGCGCATGCCGCGGAGATCGAGTTGACGGCCGACCTCGAGATTGATGCCGGCCGCTTGGACTCGGAGTTGGAGGCCGTGGTCTACCGACTGGCGCAAGAGGCACTCAACAACGTCGCCAAGCACGCCAGTGCCGGTAGTGCCCGGCTGCAGATCCGCTGTGTGGAGAGCCGCCTCGACCTGCTCGTATCCGATGATGGCCGGGGCTTCGATCCCGCCGCGGACCACAGTGGCTTTGGTCTAGCGGGAATGCGTGAGCGAGTCGAGCTGGCCGGTGGCGAGTTGCAGATTGATTCGACCCCAGGCGCCGGCACGAAGGTGATGGCCTCGATCCCGCTGGCCGCTCCGCCCGCGGGCCTAAGTCTCGACGAGCCCCCGGGAGAGCGCGCTGCGGACTAGCTCGGCGCGGCTCGAGACGCCGAGCTTCTGCTGGATATGGGCGCGGTGGGTCTCTACCGTGCGCACGCTGATGTAGAGCTTCTCGGCGATCTCGGCGTTGGTGTAGCCGAGGGCGATCAGGCGCAGGACGTCGGTCTCGCGCTCGCTCAGGTCGGTAGCGGTCGATTCCAGTTCGGCGGCCAGCTTCGCCCCCAGCGCCGGCTGCAGATAGGTCTCGCCGATGGCCGCCCGGCGAACCGCTTGCACCAGCTCGTCTTCGGCTGCGTCCTTGAGCACGTAGCCGAGCACGCCAAGCTGCAGCGCCTGCCGAGCGAAGGCGGGCTCTTTCTGCATCGTGAGGATGACGATCCTGGTCTGCGGCGAGGCCTCGCGCATGTCTGGAATCGCCTCCAGGCTGGGCTTTCCCGGCATGTTGAGGTCGAGTATCAGTACATCGGGCTTGTGTCCGCGCAGGTAGCGGATCGCCCCCTCGGCATCCTCTGCCTCGGCGACGACTTCGAAGCCCGGCTCCTCCTCCAGCAGCAGCAGGAGCGCCCGTCGAACGACCGTGTGGTCGTCGGCCAGAACGATGGAAATCCCCTCCGCCATCGGCACCGATCCTATGGGCCCCGGTTGCCTCATACCATTCTCGTTCCTTGGCATTTCCGTACGTGTATGTTTATTCTCCTTCTTATTGCCCTGCCGGACTCGGCCTGGCGGGGCGCTTGCTCAGATGTACACAAATGTGCCGTTCTCTAGAATCAAATCCGTGAGGAGAGTTTCGAAGACGCTGGCCGCGGGACTCGCTGTGCTGCTCGTGGCTTTGGGTCTGGCTGCTTGCGGGGGAAGCGATAGCTCCAGCGCGACTAATGCTGAGGGCGGCAGCCAGAGCCAGGCGGAAGGTAACTCGGGCGATAGCGTTTCGAAGCAGGGTGATACGAAGAGCGGCAATGAAGGCAAGTCCGGCTCCGGCGACGAAGGGTCCGGCAAATCCAAAGCCGACGAAGCAGCCAAGTTCGTCCCCAAACAGCACAACGACTCTGGCGGCGGTTCGACGCAGTTCCGGGTCAAGGGCGGCGACAACAGCGTCCAGGAATTCGGCGAAGAGGCGGATACCCCGGAGCTCAACGCGGCTGCCGTCGCTCTGCACAACTTCCTCGATGCGCGCGCCGAGGGCAATTGGGCGGCTGCCTGCGACTACATGTCGAAGGCAGTTGTCGAATCGTTCGAAAAACTCGGTGCCCAGTCGAAACAGATCGAAGACAAGAGCTGCGCGGGGATCCTTGGAAAACTGACGAACCCTGCCGCGAAAAGCTCGATGAAGGCCGAAGCAGAAAAGGCTAACGTCGGCTCGCTGAGGGTTGAAGGCGACCAGTCCTTCGTCATCTATACCGGTATCGACGGCACGGTCCTGGCGATGCCGATGGCGAACGAAGACGGCAGCTGGAAAGTTGCCAGCCTCGCCGGTACCCCGCTGTCCTAGCCCTCCCTGGTGCGGCTAAGAGCCGACGCCCGGACTTGAACCGGGGACCCCTTCATTACGAATGAAGTGCTCTACCAACTGAGCTACGCCGGCGCTCGGGGTCATTCTAGGTATCGCGGTTCCGTCGCGCGGAGTCTTGATGATCGGGCACCTCTCGGGGATAACCCTGGTTGGCATGTGGATGGCTTTCGACGCGCGGCGCGCTCTGCGCCTGCGTATCCCGATTACTTGCGACCCGCCTTCGTCTCTCCCTCGCCACGCGGTACCGCGGTAGGCAGGTGGCCACAGACGGGGCAGTCTGGCTCGGGCACCACTGGCTCGCGTTCTACCTCCATCGTGCGCAGGTCGTAGATGTGGCCGACGCCTTGGGTTGAGGGCTCGGCCAGCCCGGTCAGGTGGTGCATGATGTCGAGGCCGACCTGGCCGCCGATCAGGCCGCAGGCTGGCCCTAGGGTCGCCGCTGGCGATGGCTTTGCGCGGCGTTGTTCGATCGCAACATCGAACATCGGGTAGCTGCGCCGGTAGGCGGCGACCTGGCAGGCGAAGCAGCCAGTTATCCCGGGGATATAGAGCGGCCCCACGCGGGCAATCGGCGGGAAATGGCTCATCGTGATGTAGGGGATCTCCGCCTCAAAGCAGGCACCGTTGACCCATTGCTCGATTTCGTGCGCGGGCCAGTCTGCGGCATCGATCACCAGGTCGTAGCCGTCGATCACCGCGGCAACTGACTCTTCGCCGTCGACCCGCTCGGGAATCGTGTCGAGCCGCATGCGCGAGTTGAAGGCGCCGAGCCGCTCCGCGGCTACCTCGACCTTGGGTCGACCGATGTCGGCCTCCGTGTAGAGAACCTGCCGGTTGAGGTTGCTCTCCTCGACCCGATCGCCGTCGATCAGCAGCATCTCCCCAACCCCGCAGCAGGCAAGCGAGAGGGCGGACCAGCCGCCGAGCCCGCCAACCCCGAGGACGACGATGCGGGCGCTCTCGAGTCGTGCCTGGCATTGCGACGGCGTCGGTCCGGTGGTGATGTCGGAGAAGTAGCGAATCTGACGATCGAAGCGTTCGGTAGTTGCTTGTGGGATCAAGTCGTCGTCGGCAGCGTCCTCGACCAAGCCGAGCTCCTCCAGCTGAGCAAGGAGGTCTCCGACCGTGTCCTTACCAAAGCGCTCCTCGAGCTCTTCGCGCTCGAGGGTTCCGTCCAAGGCCGCGAGCAGACTTCGTCCCTCTGCGTCGGGATTCTCGATTTGAATGTCGGTCCTGGCGCTCGGCCGGAGCAGGTAGAGGTCGCCGTTTGGTGCCTCGATCTGCTCGGTGGTGCGCTTGATCCTCGGTCTAGCCATTGTCTGCCGCCCCTTTGTCGAAGTCCCACTTGGGACCAGTTGATTGCTTTAATGAGTTTCAGCAATTCATATGGGCCGCTAGTTCACCTCGCTGGGACGGGTCATAGCGTTCGGGCACCAACTGGAGTCCGCCCCCGGTACTAGGCTGGCACGGCCGCTGGGAAACCACAGATCAATTTGAAAATGGAGGGTCGTCATGGCCAGCTCGCATGGGAAAAAACTCAAACAGGTCATCGACCCGACAGTGGCCAAAGCCTTCACCCATCCGCTGCGGGGTCACGTGTGGGTGACAGTCTGTGAAAAGGGACTAGCGAGTCCAACGGAAATCGCCGAGGAACTCGATCTCGACGTGTCTGAAGTGAGTTACCACTTCCGCGAACTGAAGAAGCGGAACCTGATCAGGCTTGTCCGAACGGTGCAACGGCGGGGGTTCGACGAGCATTTTTACGAGCCGTGCGCCCCAGTTCTAAATTTCGATGACTTTGACTGGATGGGGATTCCGCAGCAGATTCGATCCACCCTCAGCGCCGACATTCTTCGGCAGATCATCGAGGAGCTAATCGGCGCCCTCGATGCCGGCGCCCTCGATGCGCGCAATCGGCACCTGAGCCGAACTTGGCTGCTGCTCGACGAGCGGGGTTGGAAGGAACTAATGCGGGCGACACGAGCTTCCTTGGATCGGATTCAGGCGATTCAGGAGCGCTGCGCAAAGCGCCGCAAGGCTTCGTCAGAGCCGGGTATCCCAGTCTCGGTAATGCTGGCCGCGTTCGAGACCATATCCAGCGTCTCCGAGCGCAAGGCCGGTGAGGTCGACACCCTGCAGTAGCGGCTACTCGCTTAGCTCACGAGCACGGCTGAAGATGTCGTCGAGCATTGGCACGGTGAGGCGACCGGTGAAGGTGTTTTGCTGGCTGGGGTGGTAGCAACCGAGCAGTTTCCAGCCCGCGACTTCGGCTTCGGCGCCATGGCCGAAACGGGGCTTTGGCCGGGGCAACGGATTTCCCAGCTCGCGCAGCGCCCGCAGCGCACCGTCCCAAGCAAACCCGCCAAGGGTGACGATTGTCTGGCACCGATCAAGCAGCTGTAGCTCTCGCGCGACGAAGGGCAGGCAGTTGTCGCGCTCGGCCGGTGTCGGCCGGTTCTCAGGGGGTGCACAGCGGACAACGGCAGTGATGTACGCGTCGTGCAGGCGCAGGCCGTCTCCCGCGCTGAGTGACTCGGGTTGATTCGCGTAGCCGGCACGGTGCAGGGCCGCGTAGAGCCAGTCGCCGGAGCGGTCACCGGTAAACATCCGCCCGGTGCGATTGGCGCCGTGCGCCGCGGGTGCAAGGCCAACGATCGCGATACGCGCGTCCGGGTCGCCGAAGCCGGCAACTGGCCGCGCCCAGTAATCCTCGCCCTGAAAGCGTCGCGGCGCCGCCGCCGCGCTGGCCTCGCGCCACGCGACCAGGCGCGGACAGCGGTGACAAGCGTGGACCTCGGCTGCAAGCTCTGACAGGGTCGCCATTAACCCAACTGAATCATGCGGAGCCCCGCCCGTGAAGGTGGACGAGGCTCCGCGGAAGCTAGGTGCTCTGCCTTGAGCGCTTAGCCGACCTTGTGGATCGAAACCATCGGGACGACTGCCTCTGACACGGCGATCTTCATCTACATCACCCCCTCCGCGAACCCGTTTCCTCTGTATCTCCCTGCGCCGTTGGCGCGTGCGCCCGACCTTGCGAATGCTGGAGAAAGTTCCACTATTTCGCACATAGGAAGCAATTAGTCTGCATTTGGGCTGGAAAACAGCCTTTGTGGTCAATACGATGGAGTGGTTAAGCCACCCAGCAACGATCGGAGGAGTCACTTTGCCCGCAAAGACCAAAACCGCCAAAGGCCGTAAAAAAGGAAAAGGGAGAGCCAAGAGCAAACGAGGTGTAAACCAGGCTCTAGTCAAATCTCTGGCCCACGAACTTCGCGCTGAGATTCTGGCGATACTCAACGAACGGATGGCCAGCCCGAATGAACTGGCCAAGGAGCTCGACGAAGGCCTGAGCCAGGTCAGCTACCACGTCAAAGTCCTCAAGGACTACAAAGTCATCACGCTGGTCAAAACCGAGCCACGTCGTGGTGCGGTCGAGCATTACTACCGCGCCACTTCACGCGCATTTTTGACGGATCGGGACTGGCATGAGCTGCCGAAATCCGCCCGCGAGGCAATGAGTGCGGATCTATTTCAGATGATTCTTGATGACGTCGTGGCGTCGCTAGAGGTCGAAGTTTTCGACGAGCGTGAGGATCGGCACATGAGCTGGACGCCGATGTTGGTCGACGAGCAGGGCTGGAACGACATCACCACGATTCTTGGTAGTGCATTGGCCCAGGTGTTGAAAGCCCAGGCGTCGAGCGTGAAACGGCTTGCCAAGTCAAAGGAGGACGGCATCAACATGTCAGTCTCGATACTTGGCTACGAGGTACCCGAGAAGGCTGCCAAGAAGCTGCCGAAGCGCAAAGCCAAAGCGGCGGGCAAAAAAGCGAAAGCCAAAGGCAAAGCAAAAGCCAAGCGGAAGTAATCAGCCGGGGCTAGCACTCCGGCAATCATCAGCCCATAGGCTCTTCGGCCCGTGGGTTCAGATTCGTCAGCAGGTGGCTTTGGGTGGCGGCGCGGCTTCGGCCGCGCCGTCCCCTTCTTGGCCATCGCCTTGGCCGCGATTTTGATCGTCGCTGACGGCTGCGGCAGCAGCGGTCACGGCGCCGAGACCGATCCGGAAAAGGGCTCCGATGCTGAGATCCTCAACGCGGCGCTTACCCGCGAGCTGACGATTCTTGATGCCTACACGCATGGGCAGGCGCTACTGCGCGGCCCGCAGCGTGTGCTTGGGCGGCGGCTGCGCGCCCAAGAGCAGGAATACGTCGACGCTGTGACCAAGTCAATTCGTGGGTTGGGTGGCGACACCGAAGCCGAAGCAGAAGAAATCGACTTCACCCAGGTCAAGAATCGAGCGGATTTCTTCCAGGTCGTCCACGGACTGGAGGACGCAGCACTCGACTTCTACGTGGACAAAGCTGCCCAGCTCTACACGGCTCAACCGCGCACGCTCGACGCCTGGCTTGCGGCGGGCCACGCCCAGCACCTTGTCATGCTGCCGGCCGGTGGGGGATGATCCCCGCGTGACCGGACCGCTGTACGCCATAGGGCGCTTCTGCTCGCGCCATCACTGGCCGACGATCGCTGTCTGGGTGATCGTCGCGGTCGTGCTCGTGATCGTCGGCCAGGCGTCCGGCGACAAGACCAACGACAACCTGACGCTGCCCGGCACCGGTTCGACCAGGGCGACCGAACTGCTGGAAGACAACCTGCCCGAACAGGCCTATGGCAGCAACCCACTGGCCTTCGAATCGAAGGCTGGTCCGCTGACCGAACCGAAGTACGCGAAGGCGATTGAAGAAACCGTCAAGCGGTTGGCAGCCATGCACGAGGTCAACTCGGCAATCAGCCCGCTCAGCAAAGAGGGTGCCGAAGCCGGCCTGCTGAGCAAAGACAAAACGGTCGCCTATATCCCTGTGATCCTCGACGTCGGCCCGGGCGAACTGACTGAAGAGCAAGCCCAGGCTGTGCTGAACGCAGCCGACCCCGCCGAGAGAGTAGGCCTTGAACCCTCGGTCGGCAGCTACGTCGGCCGGCAGCTCTCCAAGCCCGACACCGGAATCAGCGACGCGATTGGGATCGCCGCCGCGATCGTCATCCTGCTCTTCGCCTTCGGCACGGCGACGGCGATGGTGATGCCGATCGGCTCGGCGATCATCGGCCTGGCGATCTCGCTCTCGGTTATCCGCCTACTGGAGAACGCGATCGAAGTGCCGAGCGTCGCCGCGACGTTAGCGACGATGATCGGCCTCGGGGTGGGGATCGATTACGCCCTGTTCATCGTCACCCGCCACAAACTCCAACTCGCCGAAGGGATGGATCTGCGCGAGTCGATCGCCCGCGCAACCGCGACCGCCGGCGGCGCCGTCGTCTTCGCCGGCTTCACCGTCGTGATTGCCCTCTGCTCTCTCTCGTTTGCCGGCATCCCCCTGGTCAGCACCCTCGGCTTCACCGCGGGGATCGCCGTCGTCGTCGCCGTCTGCGCCGCTGCGACCCTGCTGCCGGCGATGCTCGGCGCGCTCGGCCCCCACATCAACTCGATGCGGGTGCCCGGGACGAGCGCCGACCCCGACGACAGCGAGCCGCACGGCTGGCGCAAATGGGCGCGCGGGGTCGCGCGGCGGCCCTGGCGCTCGGCCCTGGCCGCGTTGGTCATCCTCATCGTCCTGGCGCTGCCGATCTTCCAGCTCGAGCTCGGCCAGAACGACCTCAGCGCCCTGCCCAAGTCGACCACCGCCCGCCAGAACTACGACCAGCTGACCAAGGGCTTCGGCCCCGGCCTCAGCGGACCGCTCCTCGTCACGCCCGAATTCAGCTCGGCGGCGGAAGCGAAACAGGTGCTGCCAATGCTGGTGAAACAGGTAGGCGCGGCAGGCGATGTGGCCGCGGTTTCCGAACCTACTCTCGACAAGAGTGGGACGGTGGCAGTCTTCACGGTGATCTCCAAATCGGCGCCGTGGGCTGATGAGACCGTCAGCCTGGTCGAAGGGCTGCGCGACACGACGATCCCCGAAGCGCTGCGTGGCACCGGCACCGTCGCCTACGTCGGCGGTCAAACCGCCGGCTACATCGACCTTGCTACGCAGATCGCCGACAAGCTGCCGCTGATGATCGCGATCGTCGTCGGGCTCAGCTTCATCGTCCTCCTGCTCGCCTTCCGTTCATTGCTGGTGCCGGTCAAGGCGGCGGCGATGAACCTGCTCTCCGTCGCCGCTGCCTACGGGGTGGTGACGGCGGTCTTCCAGCTCGGCTGGGGGGCCTCGCTGATCGGGCTCGACCACTCGATCCCGATAGTCAGCTTCGTGCCGCTGTTGATGTTCGCGATCCTCTTCGGCCTCTCGATGGATTACGAGGTCTTCCTGCTGACCCAGATGCGCGAGCACTACCGCAAGAACGAAGACGAGAAAGAGGCGGTGATCGAAGGGCTGGCCAACACCGGGCGGGTGATCACCTCGGCGGCGGCGATCATGGTCTGCGTCTTCACCAGCTTCGTCCTCAACGGCAACCCGATCGTGAAGGAGTTCGGGGTCGGCCTCGCGGTGGCGATCGCGATTGACTCGACCTTGGTCCGCTGCCTGCTGGTCCCCGCCGTGATGGTTTTGCTCGGCCGCTGGGCCTGGTGGATGCCGCGCTGGCTCGACCGATTCGTCCCTCACATCAGCATTGAGGGTGAGGACTTCTTTGCCAAGCGCGACGCCGAGCTCGCGGCCGCGAAAGAGCCGGCGGGGAGTGCCTGAGTGGGATGTTCCCGCTCAATCTCCCTAACGCCCTAACCCTACTTCGCATCCTTGCTGTGCCGGTCGTTGTCGTCGCCCTACTGGGCGAGACGCCCAACGGCGACGAGCTGGCCGCCGCCGTCTTTGCTTTGGCCGCGCTTACCGATGGCCTCGATGGCTATTTCGCCCGTTCGCGGGATGCCGTCACCACCTTCGGCAAGCTGATGGATCCGTTTGCCGACAAGCTGTTGATCACCGCGGCGTTGGTCTCACTCGTCTCGCTTAACCGGCTGCAGGCCTGGGTGGCGATGGTGATCATCGCGCGCGAGATCGCCGTCACCGGGTTGCGAGCGATCGCCGCTGAGCGCGGCGTCGTTATCGCTGCCAGCTGGATGGGCAAGCTGAAGACCGTGCTGCAGATCGCCGCCGTGTTTGCCCTGATCGCTACCAACCCCGCCCCGACCTGGGTCAACGTCCTCGTCTATCTCGCAGTTGCGGCGACCTTGATCAGCGGTGCCGACTACTTTCTCGGCCTGCGCAAGCGACTGGCGGAGGCGCATTCTGCCGCCGACGGGACTAAAAGTGGCCATATAGGCGACTTTTAGTCCCGTCGGCGGCTCAACTGGTCGGGGCCTCTAGCCACTCACGCATAGTCGTGTGGCGGCGCTGGTGCTCGCCGCTGTCAAGCTCGGCTCGCAAGTCGTCGAGCGCGCCGTAGCGCTCGGCGACCACGTTGTGACGGTGGATCGTCTCGAGGTTCTCCTGGCGCGCCATGACGAAGGTACCGCCGGGCAGGTCGGGGTAGTCGGCGGTGACCCGGCGCACCATCTCGCGCACGCAGTCCTCGACGAAACGCGGCTGAGCGTGCGCCTTGGCTACAACCGCCAGCTCGTCGGGGCGCTTCATCAGCTCGTAGATCTCCGAGCTCATCGATTGCTCGACAATGCGCAGCAGCTCCGGTGCGTCGATCCAGGCGGGGCCGCCCTCGGGGCAGCCGATGTGGAGGGTGCCGATTCCGCGTTGGTTGTGGGTGGCGACCGGCACCGCCTCGATCGCCGCCTCGATCTGCTCGGCGTCGAAGCCCTGCTCGGCGAGGCGTTCGCGGGCGAGGCCGCCGACCATCTCCTGCGCGCAGGGGCAGGCGGTCATTCCCTGGGCTTGGACGCCGGTCAGCGTGCGCGTACCGCGCTGCGAATCGACAGCAGTGCCGAAGAGGACGTAGATCTCTTGGGTGCGTATGCCGCTGGCCGGGGTGGTGACCGTCTCCGGGTAGCGCGCGGTGACCGAGACCTCGGCCCGTAACCCACCTTGGCGCTCACGTACCCGCTGGGCAATGTGGGCGGCGAGTATCTCGGCGCGGAATGCCTCGCCGAGGACGACCTCGTCGATTACCTCGCCGACGACTTCCTCAAAGCGCGACATGTGGACACCCGCCTGGCGCGGCTCGAGGTCAACGAAGCACTCAAACTCGGCGTGGTAGAGGTTCTCGGCGCCGTCCGCTTTAACCCGGATCACCTTCTCGACACCGGTCACTCCTACTCGCGAGAGACTCACCCTGGTAGCCGGCGTCCCTGACTGCACGTCGGGCGTCGTCGAAGAGAGTGGAGTGGTGGAACGGGTTGCCATCGGCAGAGGAAGCGTAAGCGATTGCGTCCCTATACTTCTCAACGTCGGAGCGATGGGGCCGGCCCCCGGGAGGGGAACAGGGTTGCAGTGGAGGCAGTGATATCGAGCCATTGGAGACGGTCCCGCGGGGCCTGAATCAGGATTCGAGCGAGCAGCCGCCTGGGCCGCAGGAGCTCCAGGCACTGGTTGCGCTTGGACGCGAGCGGGGCTATCTAACCTTCGAGCAGATCGCCTCCACGCTGGAGGAGGTCGAGGTGACCAAGGAGCAGGTCACAGGCCTGCACGCACACCTGGTCGAACACGGTGTCGAAGTAATTGCCGAGGACGGGGTCAGCGCTCATAAAGAGCAGCGCGCCGAGTCGACCAACGGCTCCTCGCGCAAGCAAGAGCTCGACCTGACGATTGAACCTAGTCTGGACTCGTTGCGCCTCTACTTGCGTTCGATCGGTCGGGTCGATTTGCTCACCGCTGGCCAAGAGGTCGAACTGGCGAAGCGGATCGAGCGCGGCGACATGGTCGCCAAGCGGCAGATGGTGGAGGCCAACTTGCGCCTTGTCGTCTCGATTGCCAAAGGCTATTTGGGACGCGGCCTCAGCTTCCTCGATTTGATCCAGGAGGGTTCGCTGGGGTTGATCCGGGCGGTGGAGAAGTTCGACTACCGCCGCGGCTACAAGTTCTCCACCTATGCGACTTGGTGGATTCGCCAGGCCGTTACCCGGGCGATCGCCGACAAGGCACGGACGATCCGCATCCCCGTGCACATGGTCGAGAAGCTCAATCGTGTTGCCCACGTTGAGCGCCAGCTGGTGCAGCGCTTCGGTCGCGAGCCGGAGCCGGCCGAGATCGCCGAGGAGCTGCGTTGGCCACTGGCCGAAGTACGCGAGATCCTCCGCGTGGCGCAGCTACCGGTGTCGCTGGAGAAACCGGTCGGCGACGAGGACGACTCAGAGCTCGGTGACTTCGTCGCCGACGACACCGTGGCCGAGCCCTTCGAAGAGGCGAGTGAACACATGCAGAAGGAGGGGGTGCGCAAGGCGCTTTCGGCGCTGCCCGAGCGCGAGCGCCAGGTGATCGAGCTGCGCTACGGCCTCACCGGTCTGGAGCCGCTCACGCTCGAGGAAGTAGGCAATACCTTCGGCGTCACCCGCGAGCGGATCCGCCAGATCGAGAACAACACGCTGAAGAAACTCCAGCATCTGCCAGAGGCACAGATGCTCCGCGAAGCTGGCTGACGGAGAAGCCCTCATGCGGCGTCCTCGGTCGCTCGCGTGCAGAGCACGCCACGCTCCCTGCGTCCTTGCCTGACGACGTTTCCGACGCGTCAGGGGCATACTGCGGCCGTGCCCTCTGGAGACAAGTTCTATTCACGCGCTTCGCAGATGCTGGGTGCTACCGGCCTGCGCTGGACCGGCAAGCTCAACATCCCGCTCTACCGACTCTCGGGAGGACGCATCGGAGGGAAGATCAACGAGGCGCCGGTGTTGCTGTTGACGACGACCGGTCGCAAATCCGGCCAGGAGCGAACCGCGCCGGTCGTCTACCTCTCCGAGGGCGAGAACTTGGTCGTCATCGGCTCCAACGCCGGCCACAACCGCACTCCCGCCTGGTCGCTCAACCTGAAGGCCAATCCGGACGCCGAGGTCGAGGTGGGGCGCGAGCGGCGGTCGGTACGAGCGCGGGTAGCGGAGGGCGAGGAGCGGGCAGATCTCTGGCGCAAGCACAACGTGCAGTATTCGGGCTTCGATGAATACGAGGCGCGCACCGACCGCGACATCGCGCTGTTCGTGCTCGAGCCGCGCTGAGCAAGCGTAGAGTGGAGAGGACGTGACCGCCGCTCCGCACCCATTCCGCCTCGCCGTCGAGGCCAAGGACCTGGAGGCGGCCAAGGCGACTCTGCGCGAGGATGTCGTCCTGCACAGCCCGATCCTCTTCCGTGGTTTCGAGGGTCGCGACATCGTCTTCCAGGTCCTCACCCACGTTGCCGCCACGCTGGAGGACTTCCGCTACACCGACGAGCTCGTCGGCGACGGCACCGTCGTCCTGCGCTTCAAAGCCTGCGTCGGCGATCGCGAGCTGGAGGGGATCGACTTCCTCGAGCTCGATGAGCACGACAAGGTCAAGGAGCTGACCGTCTTCATGCGCCCGATGTCGGCCTTGACCGCCTTCAACGAGCAGATGGCCATCCGCCTGGGCGTCGAGGCCGGATAAACTCATTCACCCTTAGGGGGAGTGTCCGAGTGGTTAAAGGAGATGCGCTGTAAACGCATTGGCTCTGCCTACACAGGTTCGAATCCTGTCTCCCCCATTTCGCTTTGCCCCGACCGGGCTTGAAATCACCCGGCGAGCCCGCCCAGCACCGCAAAGGGACTAGGTGGGCGCTCTCCGTAAGCGGCCCTCCAGGTGCCCTCAATGCTGACCTTGCTGCTGCTCGGCGCCTCGCTTCGAATCCGCTCGGCGAGGGCATTGGCGGCGTCCTCGTCGGTGGCACCGATCAGGAGGAACTTCCAACGATGAACGGTTGGCAGCCCCTCTTCACGTAGCCGCTCTGCGAACTGGAGTGCGTCGTGACGCGAGGGAAGGTCGACGCGCACCTCGAACTCGGGATAGCCCTGTTCCTCCACCTGCTTGCGTTCGGCGGAAATCAGGGCCTGGTGCTCCAGCGCCTTGGCTTGCGCGGTCTCCGGCAGCGCTTCGTCGGGATCGCGCCAGGACTCTGCCTCCGGGTGCCAGCGCTTCAAATCGATGACGAGGCTCCAGTCGTGTTTCTCATCCAGTGCTTCCAGAAGCGTGCGCGCCTGTTCGATTTGCTCTCTGGATCCGGCGTAGAGAAAGATCCGGGTGCCGTTGCGGCTGATGATGATGCGGTCGTGGAAGGCGTCGCTGAGGTCGTCCTCCAACTCGCGCGCCTCCAGTCGCTCGACCACCTGCTCGAAATGGGACGGATCGTGGAGGTCGACCTGCAGGCGCCAGTCGTCGTTCATGGGAGCGAAAGCCTACCCCGTACTCATAGTGCGCTTCCCACGTATCCCATACCCTGCCGCCCAATGGATTCATCTGCCGGCCCCGAGGAGCAGAGCGCACTCCGATTGAATGAGAGGCAGTCGGTGCGACAGCTGTTGCTGGCCGCGTTCGGCCTTTACCGGCGCTACACGCTGCTCTTCTTCGCTCTGGCGGCCGGCGTGATCGTTCCCTACGAACTGATCGTTCGGGGGGCAACCGGCACCGATCCGTTCTCGGGCGGCACTGTCTCGCCAGGCGTCGCCCTACTACTGCCGTTCGTCGACCTGGCTTTGATCGGCCCGTTCGTCTCCGCCCTCCACGTTCACGCGGTGGCCGAGGTCAGGCGAGGTGAGGACCCTCGGATCGCCGCCGTGGCAAAGCAAGGATTCAGGGCGCTGCCCGTTGTGGCGGCGGCTGCGATCGTCTCCTGGCTCGGAATTTTCGTTGGTCTCGCGGCGCTGATCGTTCCGGGGGTCATCCTGATCCTGCGTTGGATCGTCGTCGCGCAGGCTGCCGCGATCGAGCACGAAGGCTGGCTGCCCGCCCTGCGCCGTAGCGGTGAATTGAGCGACGGCCAGTACGGACACATTTTCGCCTTTCTCGTCTGCGTTTCCGTGATCGTGGTTGTGCCCAGCCTTCTCGGTGCTGCCGCCTTCGGGGAGCACGACATGGGCGCCGTGTCATTCCTGGTCGGTCTCGTGATCCACATCCTTACGGCGTCATTTAGTGCTTTGGCGACGGCACTTCTCTTCTATGACCTGCTCGCTCGTCAGTCGTCCCTCGCGGAAGAGGCGGCAGCCGAGGATTCAGCTACCTGACGGAACATGCAACCTGGGTTCGAATGGCATGGCCTTGATGCGAGAGGATGTGGCAATGGGTTCGAACTCACTCGACGGTCGCGTCTTCGCCATTGCCGGCATCGGCGGCGGTTTGGGGCCGGTTGTGGCCGAACGGTTGGCCGCCGACGGCGCGACGGTGGCGGGGGCCGAGCGTGACCAGGCGCGGCTCGACGGGATCGGGGCCGGACTTGGACTGCCGGCGGAGCGCTGGGACGGGCGCGCGGTCGATCTGCTTGACGAGGAAGCGGCAGGGGGCTGGTGTGAGGCGTTGCTCGAGCGCTTCGGCCGGGTCGACGGGCTGCTCCATCTGGTTGGTGGTTGGCGCGGCGGGCAGCCGCTGCACGAGGCGCCCCTCGCCGACTGGGATCTTCTCCATGAGTTGTTGATCCGGACCGTCCAACACACCACCCGCGCCTTCCATGACGCCCTTCTCACCGCTGGGCAGGGTCGCTTCGTCCTCGTCTCCGCTAGGCAGGCGCAGGCACCGTCTAACTCCAACGCTGCCTATGCTGCCGCCAAGGCAGCCGCGGAGGCATGGACCCTCGCTCTCGCCGACGGCTTTGTCGGCGGCAACGCGACGGCGAACATCGTCGTCGTCGACGCGATCCTCACCCAGCGGATGCTCGAGGAAAACCCCGATGGCGATTTCTCCTCCTTCACCCTCAGCGAGCACATCGCCGACGCGATTGCCTTTCTCTGTTCTGACGCCGCGCAGGAGATGAACGGCCAGCGCCTGTCACTTACCGGCTGATTCAGAGCTAGCCGTCTGGGCCACATACCATGGGCTGAGATGAGTAGGAAGGCTTCAAAAGGTGCCAGGCCTGCAGGCGGCGATATGACGATCCGCCAGCTGGCGGAGCGAACCGGGATGACGGTGCGCAACATCCGTGCCCATCAGACGCGTGGTTTGCTGCCGCCCCCCACCGTCCGGGGACGTACCGGCTACTACGGCGAAGAGCACGTTGCTCGGATTGAGCTGACTCGGGAGATGCAGGCGGATGGACTCAACCTCGAGGCGATCCGCCGCGTTCTCGACAGCGGCGATGGCTCGGCCTCGGCGATCTTCGATTTCACTCGGGCGCTGCGCGCTCCCTTCGAAGACGAGGCACCGGAGATTGTCGACGCCGATGAGTTGGCCGCGATCTGGGAGGAGGCGGTGGACGCCAAGCTGAGGCGTCGGGCCGAAAAGCTCGGCATCTTCCGCGCCCTGCCCGACGGGCGGATCGAGGTGATCAGCCCACATCTGCTGCGCGCCGCGGCCGAGCTGGCCCAGCTCGGGATCGGCGCCGAGGGGGCGCTCGTCACGGCGGAGAAGCTGCGCCGCCACGCCGACGGCGTCGCTCGCACCTTCGTCGACCTCTTTGTCAAGGAGATCTGGCAGCCCTTCGATCGCGCCGGCCGGCCCGAGCGCGACTGGCCGCAGATGAGCGAGGCGCTCGAACGGATGCGTCCGCTGGCCTCCGGTGCCCTGCAGGCGACTTTCCAGATCGCGATGGGCGAGGCGGTCGAGAAGGAGAGCGAGCGAACCCTGCGGCTCGCCGCCCGTCCGGAGAAGCGATCCGGCAAGCGGCGCAAGCGCTCGTCTTAAGCGAGGGCTGCGTCGTCCAACTCGTCGCCGGCGGCCTCCCGGCCGGCGTACGCGAGGACGGCGAAATACATCAACGAGGGGAGGAGCGCATCGAGATCCTCGACCTCGCCTTTCTGCAGGCGCGCGTAGAGCACTGATTCGATTCCTCCCACGACCCCGGCTGCGGCGATCGCCGATGGGGGGTTGTCCAGGTCCTCCCTGACCAATGAGTCGATGCAGGTGGCGAAGCGGTCGAGCACCTCGTCACGCCGCCGTAGTCCTGCCGCGCTAGAAGCACGGGCCTCGACGATTACCGCTTGCGCCTCTTCCGGCTCCTCGGCGATGAAGCGCAGCAGCTCAGCGATGCCGCTGCGCAGCTTGTCGCGCCAAGTGGGTCCAGCCTCGGCGACGGTCGCTTCGATGCGCTCCCGCATCCGCGCCGCGGAGGCGTCAAAGGCAGCGAGGAAACAGTCCTCCTTGTCGTCGAACTGCTCGTAGAAGGTGGGCCGCGAGATTCCAGCTCGGGTAAGCACATTCTGGACCGTGAGTGTGTTGTAGCCGATTTCGGTGACGGCCTCGGTCATCGCCACAAGCAGGCGCTCGCGCTGGACCGCCTTGACCAGGTCCGCCGGAAGGGTCCTAACCCCCGCTGGAAAACGGCCGTCTGCCCGGGTCAGCAGCGCAACGGCCTCGCTGAGTTCCGCGTCTGACCAGCGGTCCCCAACCGCATCTGCCAACTTCTCTCTGCTGAGCATCACTCTCTCCGGCGACATAAGGAACCTACGCGTTTCTTTTAGAAATTATGCAGGCCTTCCAAAGGTACCAGAAAAGTCGTTGACGTGCATTGGAAATTTGGCCGCCACGGGTATCCTTGGTTTATGCCGCCACGGGTAAAAGGGGGAACGCAGGCACGGCAGACGCCGAAGCGGCTGGGGGGGTCACCCCGGCCGGCACTGCCCCGCGAGTTCATCGCCCAGCACAAGCAGCGCCGCATTATGGATGCGCTGGCCGAACTGACGGCCGAACAGGGCTATGAGGCGACCAAGATCTCCGACATCGTTAGAAGGGCCGGAGTTGCTCGTAAAACGCTGTATGACAATTTCGAGGGCAAGGAGGAGGTCTTCCTTGCCGCTTTTGATTCCGCCCGGGACGAGGTACTGCGCCGTGTCGAGGAAGGTGGTGCCGATGCAGACGGCGATTGGCAAGAGCAGATTGAGGGCGGCCTCGCCGCCTTTCTCGGTTTTGTCGCCGAGCAGCCGACTCTGGCGCGAATGTGCATGATCGAGGCCCTCTCGGCGACACCGACCACAACGAAGCGCTACGAGGACGCGCTTGAGACCTTTGTCGAGTTGACGCGGCGTACGTTGCCGCAAGACGGTCGCCTGCCCGACACGATTGCCGAGACTGTGGTTGGTGGCGTCGCCTGGATCGTTTACCAGCAGATTCGTCGTGGTGAGGCGGCCCGGGCCGAGGATCTGTTGCCCGAATTGACAGAGTTCATGACGGCTCCGTACTTGGCATCCGCCTAAATTCGGGCTAGGCCGGCGGACAAGAAGCGCTTAGCACTGGCAGACTTTAGTACTGCATGAAGCCGCTTCCACGTGGTCGCCACGGCTTGTCACGCGAGTTCATCGCTGAGAATCAGCGCGGGCGCTTGATCGCCGCTATTGCCGAGGCGCTCGATGAGCAAGGCTACGACAGCACCACGGTCGCTGCGGTAGCCACTCGGGCGGGCGTATCGAAGAGCGACTTCTACGTTCACTTCGCGAGCAAAGACCAGTGTTTTTTCGCCGCCTACGACGCGGCGGTGGAGCGGCTGCGCGACGAAATGCTCGCCGCCTGCCCGAGCGGGGGCAAGTGGGCCGAGGGTGTCTGTGCCGGGCTCACGGCGGGGCTTTCTGTCCTGACCGCAGAGCCGGCGCAGGCGAACCTGCTGCTGGTCGAGGGTCTGCGCGCAGGGTCTGGCATCTGCGGGCGCTTTCAGGCTGCGGTGGAGAGTTTTGTCCCCTACTTGCGCAACGGCGCCCCGGCGGGTAAAGGCACTGTCCGTCCGCCCGAGGCCGACGAGGCCGTCGTCGGCGGCATCGCTTCGTTGCTTGGGCGGCGTGTGCTGGCGGGAGAAACCAACCACCTCGATCAGTTCTTCCCGGAACTTGCTGAGTTTGCGCTGGCTCCTTACCTCGGCGTCGCCGAGGCGCGCCGCATAATCTCAAGTCGATGACGAGCGACGCGAGTGCAGCCGCGCCAAGCGCGGCGACCGAGCCGATGAGCGCGGCGACCGCTGGGGTGCTGCCTTCGCAGGCCCTCAGCGAGGCAATCGACGCCGAGTGGATCAGCTCCGGCGACTACCGGATTCGCCCGGAGGCGATCCAGCCTGCCAGCATCGACTTGCGTCTCGGCGACTTCGCCTGGGCGCTGCGCTGCAGCTTTCTGCCCGACGTCGATTCGACCGTCGAGGAGAAGATCGAGGGTCTCGCCTTCCAGAAAGTCGACTTGCGCGATGGCGCTGTGTTGGAGCGCGACCGCCCTTACCTGGTGCCGTTGATTGAGGAGCTGGCGCTTCCCGAGGACGTGCGGGCCAAGGCGAACCCGAAGAGCTCGACCGGGCGCCTCGACGTCTTCACCCGGGTGCTCACCGATCGCCACCATCGTTTCGACGAGATCCGCTCTGGCTACCACGGCCGCCTCTACTTGGAGGTCGTGCCGCGCTCCTTCGCAATTCAGGTGCAGAGCGGGCTCTCACTCAACCAGCTGCGGCTCTCCCGCGGCGATGTGCGCCTCTCTGACCCGGCGATCCGAGCTTTGCAGGATGAGTTCCCGCTGCTTTACCTCGACTCGCACGCGCTGCGCGAGTCCGAGTTGGCGCTGGCCGACGGACTCTTCCTCAGCGTAGATCTCTCCGGGCCAAGCGATCGCATCGTTGGCTACCGGGCGAAGAAGAACAGCCTGCCGATCGACCTCTCGCGCATCCGCGCCTATCGCTGGAGTGACTACTGGGACCCGGTCTACCCCGAGCCGGGGGGGAAGATCGTGCTCGAGCCGGAGATCTTCTACCTGCTGCTTTCCGCTGAGGGGGTCTGCATCCCACCGCAGATCGCCGCCGAGATGATGGCCTACGACCCGACCGCGGGCGAGCTGCGCACCCACTACGCCGGCTTCTTCGATCCTGGCTTCGGCTACGACCCGGCCGGCGGCCGCCACGGCAGCCGCGCCGCGCTCGAGGTGCGGGCGCGTGACGTCTCCTTCATGGTCGAGCACCGCCAGCCGGTGTGCAAGTTGGCTCTGGAGCAGACCAGCGCTCCGGCAGAGCGCTTGTATGGAGAGCAGCTTGGCTCCAACTACCAGGGTCAAGTGACGATGCTGAGCAAACACTTCGAGGAGCAGGCCAGTGGGGGAGGGGCGGACACGTCTCCCGAAACGCTCGGCGGGAGCCTCGCTTGAGTGTTTCGGGAGACGTGTCCGCCCCTCCCGACCGGAGCTGGCGGGTCTACCTAGCTGGGGAGATTCACTCGGACTGGCGCGAGCGGATCGAAGCTGGGGTGGGGGAGGCTGGCCTGCCGGTGGAGTTCTCGGCGCCGGTTACCGACCACGCTGCCTCCGACGACGCCGGTGTCGGCACGTTGGGGGAGGAGAGTGAGTCCTTCTGGCGCGACCACATGGGAGCGGGCGTCAACGCGATTCGCACGCAGACGTTGATCCGTGCTGCCGACATCGTCGTCGTTCGCTTCGGCGACAAATACCGCCAGTGGAACGCCGCCTTTGACGCCGGCTATGCCGCTGCCCTGGGCAAGCCCTACGTCACCCTGCACGGCGCCGAGCTCGACCACGCGCTGAAGGAGGTCGATCGCGCTGCCCAGGGCACGGCGCGGACGCCCGAGCAGGTCGTCAGTGTCCTTCGCTACGTGATCACCGGTAAGTTGCCCTAATGGGAGACGGGGCGAACCGCGAGACGATCGAGCGCTTCTACGAGGCGTTTGGGCAGTGCAACGGCGCGGCGATGTCCGCCTGCTACGCGGCCAACGCGCACTTTTGTGACCCCGCCTTCGGTGACCTGCAGGGCTCTGACATTGGCGCGATGTGGCGGATGTTGACCAGCCGTGCCACCGATCTGAAGATCGAGCTGCACGAGCACGACGCCGACGAGGCGTCAGGCTCGGCCCACTGGATTGCCCGCTACACCTTCTCGACCGGCCGTCCGGTGGTCAACGACATCCAGGCGAAGTTCCGCTTCGCCGACGGCAAAATCGTCGACCATGTCGACGACTTTAACTTCCGCAACTGGGCCCGGCAGGCGCTCGGCCCGAGCGGAACCCTGGTCGCCCTGCTGCCGCCGCTGCGCTCCAAAGCGCGCTCCAAAGCCCTCGACCAGCTCGAGACCTTCAAGCGCGACGAGACCGGCTCCAGCATCTAGCTGAGCCGTCGTCGGGAGCGTCTGCGAACATATGTTCGTATGCGCTGGGACGAACAGCGGCCCGAGAACGACCTGCGGTTGCCTGGAATTGGCGACGGCACCGTCGTCCGCACCTTCGATGCACCGGAGGCGATGGGGATCAACTTCCACGAGGTGCGGGCGCGCTCGGCGCTCAACCACGTGCCCGGTGGGCGTTATGGCTTCAACTACACGGTCAATCCTTTTAGGGGATGCACGCATGCCTGCGTGTTCTGCTTCGCCAGGAGCTCGCACACCTATCTCGACTTCGACGCGGGTCGGGATTTCGAGCGCGAGATCGTGGTCAAGGTCAATGTGCCGGAGCTGCTGCGGGCTGAGCTGAAGCGGTCGAGCTGGAAGCGCGACCTGGTTGCCCTGGGGACGAACACCGACCCCTATCAGTGGGTGGAGAGCCGCTACCGCTTCATGCCCGCGATCCTGGCGGCGCTAGAGGAGGCCGACACTCCCGTCTCGGTGCTGACCAAGTCGCCACTGGTCCTGCGCGACATCGAGATCTTCGAGCGGATGGCGAAGCGATTGCCGGTCTCGGTCAACCTCTCCGTCCCAACTCTCGACGAGGAGGCCTGGCGAGCCACCGAGCCCCACACGCCAAGCCCTTCCGCTCGCTTGGACGCAGTAGCCGAGCTCCGCTCCCGCGGCATCGACTCTGGAGTGCTGATCGCCCCCCTGATGCCAGGCATTAACGACGACCCCGCCCAAGTCCAACCAATCATCGACCGAGCAAGGGAAGCCAACGCAACCTTCCTAGGCGGCGTAGCCCTACATCTACGCGACGAGGTCCGCGACGTCTTCTTCGCCTGGCTGGAAGCAAAACGCCCGGACCTTTTGTCGCGCTACGAGAATCTCTACCCGAACGGACGCTCCAATATGCGTCCCGAGCAACGCAAGCTCACTACCAGGGCCGTCCGCGGCTGGGGGAGGAGCAGAAGCCGGCCTCCGGCGGGTGGCGGCGCAGGGGGGACCGCCCCTGAGGAAGCTTTAGCTACCGGAAGGGGCGGTGGGTCCCCTGCGCCGACAGGACCCGCCGGCCAGCAGCCCCTGTTCTAATTCATCCTTCATCCAACAGATCGAACGTGCACTCGCGCGGATCTTTGTCATCCCGGAAGCGCCTGAAGCGTGCCCCGTGACGAATCCTGCCCGCTGCTGCATGGTCGTAGCCGACTTCGATGACGAGCTCGGGGCGCAGTGCGACCCACTGGAGGTCACGTCCCCCCATCCAGCGGCTGGGCTCGGCGGTGCCGCTGTCGCCCGTCTCCAGCGGCGCCAGCATCTTGGGCATGGCGCGTTTGGCCTCCATGCTGAAGCCGGAGATGTGGCCTACCGACCGCAGCTCGTCGCCGTCGTAGAGGCCGAGGATGAGTGAGCCCACGGTGCCCTCCTCTTTGCCGGGCCGCCAACCCATCACGACGCAGTCGATCTCTCGCTCCCGCTTCACCTTGGCCATCCCTTTGCGTTTGCCTGGGATGTAGATGGCGTCGAGCTGCTTGGCCATCGTTCCCTCGGTCCGACGCAGCCATTCCTCGGCCTGCTCGGGGTCTGTGCTCAGCACGCTGAGCTCAACGCCGACCCTTTCTGCCAGCGCATCTAGCCGCGCGCGCCGCTCCCCGAACGGCGTGTCCAGCAGCGCCTCATCCTCCTCGGCGAGTAGGTCGAAGGCGACGTAGTCGACCGGGATCTCGTTCGAGAGCAGCTTGATCCGCGACTCAGCCGGATGGATCCGCTGCTGGAGGGCGTCGAATTCGAGCTGACCTTCGGCGTCGCGGATGACTAGCTCGCCGTCGAGGATGTAGCGCCCCGGCGCGAAGCTCAGCTCGGGGAAGTAGCGAGTCAGGTCTTTGCTGCCGCGCGACTGGACGTAGGCGTTGGCGCCGTCGACGAAGACGATCGCGCGGAAGCCGTCGAGCTTTTGCTCATAAGCCCACTGCTCACCACGCGGTAGCTCTTTGCGGGTTAGCGCGAGCTGGGGCTTGATCGGCGGTCTGAGCGGCAGGGTCACAACGCAGATGATCCCCGACGGGCGCGGCTTTCGCGCGGGTCGGGTACTGGCACCGCAGCGAGCAGGGCCTTGGTGTAAGGGTCCGACGGTCGCTCGCATACCTGGTCGGCCGGTCCCTGCTCGACGATCTTGCCTTCGTGCATAACCGCGATTCGGTCGGAGACGTGGCGGACGACTCCGATGTCGTGGGCGACGAAGACGTAGGTGAGTCCGAACTCCTCCTGCAGGTCGGAGAGCAAATCGAGGATTTGGGCACGGATCGAGACGTCGAGAGCGGAGACGGGCTCATCGGCGATGATCAGCTTTGGTCGCAGCGCCAGCGCCCGGGCAATGCCTACTCGCTGCCGCTGCCCACCGGAGAACTCGTGCGGGTAGCGGTTGTAGTGCGCGGCTGAGAGGCCGACCCGGTCGAGCAACTCCTGGACGCGACTGCGCAGCTCGGCGCCCGAGGCGCGGCCCTGCACTCGCAGCGGCTCGCCGACGATCTGACCGACCCGCTTGCGCGGATTGAGCGAGGCGTAGGGGTCCTGGAAGACCAGCTGCATGTCGGCGCGCAGCGGCCGCATCTGCCTTCGCGAGAGGCCGGCGATCTCGCGTCCCTCGAAGCGGACCGAGCCCGAGGTCGGCGTCAGCAGCTGCAGCACGGTTCGCGAGAGGGTCGACTTGCCGCTGCCCGACTCGCCCACCAGGCCGAGCGTCTCGCCCTTGGCGACGCCGAAGCTGACGCCGTCGACCGCCCGCACCTGGTCGACCTCGCGATTGAACAGAAGGCCGCGCTTGACCGGAAAGTGCTTGACCAGGTCGGTTACCTCGAGCAGCGGGGACTTGCCCCGGCTCGTCCGCAGCGGGGGCGCCTGGTCGAGGCGGACGACCGCGCCGAGTAGCTTGCGCGTGTAGGGGTCCTCGGGTGAGTAGAAGACCGCGTCGAGGTCGCCGCGCTCGACGATCTTGCCGTCGTGCATGACCAGGACCCGATCGGCCATTTCAGCGACGACGCCGAAGTCATGGGTGATCAGGATCGTCGCCAGGCCGCGTTCGCGGTTGAGTCGGCGCAGCAGCTCAAGGATCTGCGCTTGGATCGTCACGTCGAGCGCCGTCGTCGGCTCGTCGGCGATCAGCACCTCTGGCTCCAGGGTCAGCGCCATCGCGATCATCGCCCGCTGGCGCATTCCGCCGGAGAGTTCGTGCGGGTAGCGGTTCGCCTGGCGGTCCGGGTTGCGCAGGCCAACCGCGCCGAGCAGCTCGACCGCGCTTTGGCGCGCGGCGGCGCGCGTCATCCGGGGACGGTGCGCGACGATGGCCTCGACCAGCTGGGCGCCGACCCGGTAGACCGGGTTGAACGAGGTCATCGGGTCCTGGAAGACCATCGCGATCCGCTCACCGCGGACCTTGCGCAGCTCCTCCTCGTCGGCCTCGACCAGCTCGATCTCACCGAGGTGAATCGAGCCCTCGATCTCGGCGTTTGGCGAGCGGGTGAGGCCGATGATCGTTTGCGCGGTGACACTCTTGCCCGAGCCCGACTCGCCGACGATCGCCAGCACCTCGCCGGGCGCGAGCTCGAAGGAGACGCCGTCGACCGCCTGCACGCGACCGCCTTCGGTGGCGAAGCCGACCCGCAGGCCCTCGACGCTGAGCAGCGGCTCGCTCATGGCCTGCCTCCCTTCACTGCGTCGAAGTCCCGAGCTTGACCCGTGGATCGAGGAAGGCGTAGGCGATGTCGGCAAGGGTGTTGCAGAGGACGACGAAGAACGCCCCGAACAGGACGATCGCCATGATCGGCGGCAGGTCGAGGCCCTTGAGCGATTCGAACGCGTACTGGCCGACGCCGTTGAGGCCGAAGGTCGCTTCGACCAGAATCGCACCGCCGAGCAACACGCCGACGTCGAGACCGAGAAGGGTGACGATCGGGATCAGCGAGTTGCGCAGCACGTGGTGCGTCATCACCCGACGCTCGCCCAGGCCCTTGGCGCGCGCGGCGCGGACGTAGTCTTCGTCCATCGCGTCGAGCATGTTTGAGCGTAGAACGCGGCTGTAGAAGCCCACTTGTAGGACGGCCAGCGTGACCCACGGCAGTATCAGGTGGGACGCCCATTGGAGCGGTTCTTCGGTCAGCCCGACATAGCCGCCGGAGGGAAAGAGCCCGGTCTGGTAGGAGAGGTAGTTGAGTAACACCGCCGCTAGCCAGAAGACAGGGATCGAGATGCCCGTCACGGCAAGCACCGTCAGCGCCTTGTCCAGCAGCCCACCGGCTCGTACAGCCGAGAGGTAGCCGAACAGGACTCCGAAGAAAAGCCAGAGGGCCGCTGCGCCCAAGCAGAGGGAGAACGTCGCCGGGATCCCTTCGATGATGCGGTCGTCGACGTTTTCGCGGTTGGTGTAGGAGACCACGTCGCCGCTGAGGATGTTGCCCATCATCGTCAGGTACTGCTGCGGCAGCGGCTCGTCGAAGCCCCATTCTTCGGTGATGCTGGCGACGAGTTGGGGCGTCGAGTTGCGGCCCGCCATCCGCTGCGCGGGGTCTGAGTTCGGGATCACGTTGAAGACCAAGAAGGCGAGAACCGAGACGGCAAAGAGGACGGCGACCATGCCCGCCAGGCGGCGGATCACGAAGGGGCCCATCAGACGGGCGTCCCCTCGGGCTCGGTGAGGCCCGTGTGGACCTCCAGTCGCAACTTCGCCTTCGGATCCAGCGCGTCCCGCAGCGCGTCGCCGAGGACGTTCAGCGCGAGGACGGTCAGCAGGATCATCACTCCGGGCAGGATCGTCAGCAACGGTGCGCTCCTGATCAGGTTGGCTCCGCTGGCGATCATCGTTCCCCAGGATGCGTCGGGGGCCTGCACTCCGACTCCGAGGAAAGAGAGAGCGGACTCGAGCAGCATGCTGTTGGCGACGTTGATCGTGAAGAAGACGATGATCGTCGACCAGATGTTGGGCAGCAGCTCGCCGAACATCACTCGCGCCGGGCCCGCGCCCTGGGTCACCGCAGCCTCGACGAACTCCTTCTCCCTGAGAGAGAGCACCTCGCCGCGCACCGGGCGTGCCGTATAGGTGACGAAGACGACGCTGATGACCATGATCGGGATCCAGATCGAACCGCTCGGGATCGTGAGCGGGCCGATCTGCAGGCCGCCCACCGCGAGCACCAGGCCGAGGGCGATCGCCAGCAAGAGCACCGGGAACGCCCAGATCACGTCCAGCGTTCGCGAGATCAGCGTGTCCGGCCAGCCGCGGAAGTATCCGGCCAGCAAGCCCAGCACGGTGCCCACCACGGTGGTGATCAACCCGGCGATCAGGCCGATGAAGAGAGAGGCCCGTCCGCCGTACATGAGGCGCACCATCTCGTCGCGCCCGAGGCTGCCGTCGGCACCGAGGAAGAACTTGCCCCCGGCGCCGAACCAGAGCGGCCCTATCGGCTTGCCGGTCGGGTCGACGACTTCTCGCTTTTCGCCGTCGACTTCGACCTTCTCCAGCGTGTGGGTCGTGTTTGGGCCGGTGTGAGCGACGTGGACCGCCCACAGCGGCGCCGCCAGACTGAAGAGGACGATCAGGACGAAGAGCGCCAGCGAGGCGAGCGCCAAGCGGTTGTTCCGCAGGCGCCGAAGCCCCAACCTCCACGGGCCTGCGCCGGCTGCCGCGGGATGGGAATCCTCGGCCACCGGCTTATTGTGAAGCGGCCGGCGGCTACTTGAACTGGAAGCTGGTCAGAGCCTGGCCGAAGGTCGGGTTGAAGATGACGCTTTCGAGGTCGATCGCGCTCGAGACGAAGGTCGAGACCGTCCGCGAGCCATACGGCGCCCACGGGGCTTGTTCCATGTATTCGCGGTCGAGTTCAGCGTATTCGGCTTCCTGCTGGGACCCGAGCGGTTCTTCCTCGAGCCGGTTGATTTTCGCGTTCAGCTTCGGATCGTCGATCATGGCGAAGTTGCCGTTTTCCACCGGCTGGATGCTTTCGCCGGAGAGCAGCGGCTGGAAGAAGTCGTTCGGGTGGGGGTAATCCTCGTACCAGTCAATCCAGCCGGTATCGAGATCGGGCGTCGACTGGTTGCCGATCAGCGGGAAATAGTCTTCGGCGGCGATTTCCTTCAGCTTGGCGTTGAAGCCGAGTTTCTTCAGCACCCCCTGGTAGTAGGCGGCGGCTTCGTTGTTCGGGTTTTCGTCGTCGACCCAGACGGTGACGTTGCGGTCGCTGGGATTCGCTTCGGCGATCAGCTTCTTCGCCTTCGTCATGTCGTAGGGGTAGAGCACGAATTTCTTGTAGCCGGGCATCCCGGGCGGGAGGATCTGCTGATTGGCTTTCAGCGTGCCGGCGTAGATCCGTTCCATCGCGGCGCTGTTGAGCGCGTAGTTGACCGCCTGGCGCACTTTTAGGTCGTCGAACGGCGCCTTCGTCGTGTTCATCCAGAAGAAGTAGTTGCTGATCGTCGGCTCGACCCGGAACTGGGTGCCTTCGTACTTTTCCTTGACTTCGCTGTAAAGATCGGTGGGGATCGTCGTCTGCATCCAGTCTGAGGTGCCGCGTTCGACTTCGTTGACCTGGGTGGTCGGATTGCTGACGACCTTGATGTCGATCTTGTCGAGGTGGCCGCTGGGCACGCTGGAGATCAGTTCCCCGTTGGCCTTCCCCCACTGCGGGTTGCGGTCGTAGGACCAGCTGCGGCCCGGTTCGACTTTGGTGATCTCGTATGGACCCGTCGCCGGGGGCGGGTCCGCAGTTAGGTTCTTCGCCGGCGTGTCGGCCGGCAGCACGGCGACGTACATCATCGCCAGCTCGCTGGTGAAGGTGCCGCGCGGTTTGGTCAGGTGGATCACGATCTTGCCCGTCTTGTCGTCGGTTTCGATGCCGGGGATGCCGCCCGACTTCGTTTCGGCGAACTTTTCGGCGCCGACGATCCCGGTGTAGAACGGCGAACCGCCCGAGTTGAGCTTGAACATCCGTTCGACCGACGCGGCGAAGTCCGAGGCTTTGACCGGCGTCCCGTCGGAGTACTTGAGGCCCTTGCGCAGGGTCAGCGTGTAGACCTTGCGGTCGTCGCTGATCTTGGGCAGGTTCTCGGCCAGGGCCGGGACGACCTTGCTGCCCGCCTGACCGTTGGCGCGGGCATAGGTCAACAGAGGCAGGTAAGTGTCGTACATCGCCGTCCAGGCTTCGACCGTGCGCGCGAGCGCCGGGTCGAGCGCGTCGGGGAACGATGCGTAGGTCCCGTGGAGAGCTCCGCCTTCCTTTCCGCCGGAGCTACCGCATGAGGCCAAGACCAGCGCCGTCGCCAAAACCCCAAAAAACGCCAGCACTGCTTGCAGTTTCCTCACGTCACGACCTCCGATTCGGACTGGATAGAGCCTCTGCGGGAATTAACTCCACCATAAGCTCGTCGGCGGCGTCAATACTCCCTGGACGTTCTTTTCCTCGCTCTAGAGGCCAATTCCTGCCCAAGAGCAGCGCCGAGGCGGCCACGATCGCCATCACCCCGAGGCCGGCTACGAGAAACGTCGCTCGCGGGCTCCATGCGGTGGCGATCAAACCGCCGAGCAGATAGCCCACACCCGGGGTTGCAGAGGCGGTGGATTCGAGCGTGCCGAGGACGCGTGCCTGCATATTCGCCGCGGTCAGCTCCTGCACGGCGCTGACCACAGCCACCCACTGGACGCCGTTGCCGGTGCCGCCGATCGCCGAGGCCACGCAGGCGGCGGCCAGCGTGGGGGAAGCGGCAATGGCGAGGTAGCCGGCGCCGATCGCGACCGTGCTGAAGAAGAGCAGCGGTGGCAGCGAGGCGCGACGCAGTTTGGCGAAGATTAGGCTGCCGATCACCATCCCGGCGCCCCAGCTGCCGAGCATCAGGCCGTACCCCGTGTCGCCTACGCCCAGCGTCTCCTTGGCGTAGACGACCTCGATCGGGATCACCGCCGAGAAGAAGATGAGCGCTGCTGCCTGTGCTCCGAGCAGGCGGCGCAACGTGCGTTGCCTGCGGATGTAGCCAAGGCCAGCGCGCACCCGCTCCAGAATGCGGGCCTCGGGTTCTGACTCGGGCTGAGGCAGGGGTCGGGCCGTCAACAGGATGCAGGCGATCGCGTAGAAGGAGACGGCGTCGAGCAGCAGCGCCGATTGAACGCTGAGCGCGGCGACGACGGCGCCAGCAAGGGCGGGGCCCAGAGCGGCACCGCTGGTGAAGGCGATGTTGAGGATCGCGTTGCCGGCGCGCAGCTCGCCCTCAGGCTCGAGCATTGCCGCGGAGACGGCACGGGTCAGCGCCCTCGCCGTCAGCGCCAGAGCGCCGTCGATCGTGGCGACGATGACCACAGCGGCGAGTGAGAAATGACCGGCGAGCAGCGCCAAGGCGCCAAAGGCCGCTGCCTCACCCGCATAGAGCGTCGGCAGAACGAAGCGCGGCGGCGGCCGCTCCAGCCGCGCGACCATGATCGGGGTCAGTAGGGCCGGTAGGAAGCCGGTCCCAATGAAGAGCAGTGCCGTGGCCAGGGCGCTGCCGGTCAGGTCGAAGACGAGGACCGAGAGGGCGACGATGCCAAGCCAGTCGCCCATCTCGTTGACCGCGTAGGAAAGCGCCAAACGGCGGAACGCCGGGCGTTTTAGGGGGGCTCGCAGGCTCGGACTACCCATTATTCGACTGGAATCCCCACGTGTTTATTGCACAAGTTTCGTTGCAGATGCACAGGTTTTCGCCAAGTTGTGCTACAAACTTGCCAGCAACTAGAAAGTTTCTCGCGTTCAACTTGTGCGAGATACCCCGTCCGGGCTTCGACTGAAGGGATGAAACGCATGGGCTACAAGTTCTAAAACTTGAGACGTAAAGCGAACGCCGGACAGGCGGATCGCAGTTGGACAAAGGGCTCCCCTCGGGTGCCCTTTTCCTTTTTTGGGGCGCTTTGCGCGGATTTTGCGTAGATTGCAAGGTATTGGCCAGGTAGTCCGGGCGGGTTGTCAGAGACCCGACCACCCTCTACCTTGATACCGCAGGTCGCGGTCGTCGCAAACTTTGCAGCCAGTCGCAGGAACCGGCGTGTCGGCGAGAAAACTCCAGTGACCGAAACTTTGCTAGCGGCTACCGGCCCAGCGAAATCGATGGAAAAGCAGCGGCCCACACGCCTGAGTTACATCGTCCTCCTCCTGGGGCTCGCTGCGGCTGTCGTCGTTGCGATCCAGCAGGCGCCGGCTGCCAACTGGAACATGGCGCTGTTTGGCATCCTGCTCGGCTTCTCGGCTTTCAGCGACGTAACGTCGATCGAAACCGAGTCTCGCCTGAAAATTTCCGGCAGCTTCCTTGCGCACGTCCTGGCGATGGTCTTCCTCGGTGGAACGCCGGCGGCGCTGATCGGCGTGATCTCGATCCTGGTCGGCTGGCTTCGCTTTCGCGTGGGTTGGAACTTCCTGCTGGTCAACCTGCTGACTTACATGACCTTCCCGTTGGTGGTCGGGATCGCTTTCCACGAAGTCCTCCTGGCGACCGGGATTACCGCAGCCGACCCTGCGTTCTACGTCCTCGTCTTCGCCAGCTTCCTCTCGGCGTTGGCGATCAACTTCTCGATGATCGCCGCTTACAGCTGCTACCTCGCACGCAGCTCCTTCATAGAGAAGGTCCGCATCGCCCTGATTCCACTACTGCCATCGGAGCTCGCGGCCGCTCTAATGGCGGTCGGCGTCGCCTTCATCTACAACGAAATCGGCCTGGCCGGGGTCGCTCTGTTCGGCATCGTGCTCGTCATCTTCCAGTACCTGCTGGGAGCCTTGCTCAAGTCGCAGGAGCGGGCGCGGGAGCTGGAGATGCGCACCAACCAGCTGGCCAGCTTCCAGGTGGGGATGTTGAGCGCGCTCCTGCGGACGCTCGATCTAAGGGACCAGATGACCGCTCGCCACAGCGCCGCGGTTGCGCGCTACTCACGGGCGATCGCCCAGCGGGCCGGGTTCTCCAAAGCCGAGGAGGAGCTGGTCCACATCGCCGCGCTGCTGCATGACATCGGCAAGTTCATCCTGCCCGACCGGATCCTGAAGGCGAACGTGCCGCTCACCGACGAAGACTGGATGCTGATCCGCCGCCACCCCCAGCAGGGGGCCCGAGTCGTCTCCTCGCTGGATGGCTACGGGCCGGTCGCCGACATCATCCTCGCTCACCACGAGCGGATCGACGGCAAAGGCTACCCGCGCGGGTTGGAAGGGGACGACATTCCCGAGCTGGCGCGGATCATTTCAGTCTCCGACACCTACGACGTGATGACCGCGCGCGACTCCTATCGCACGCCGACCTCCAGCTACGAGGCGATCCAGGAGCTTCGGCGGGTCGCCGGGAAGCAGCTCGATGCTCGCTTCGTCGAGGTCTTCATCGAGTTGCTCGAGGACGGGGACGTTTCCTTCCGCCACGGCGAGGAGGCCGACTTCGAGCGCGAGCTTGCGTTGGAAGCGCGAATCGCCGAGACCGCCAGTCCCGGAGCCGACACCGGTCGCTTCCAGACAGCCGGCGTATCCGTCTGATAGGCGGCCGACCGCCTCTCCGACGAGCGTCTGGATAGGTTTATCCCAATGCGCGCGGTGACTTTTCAGGCTCCTGGCGAGGTTCGGATCGAGGAGAAGGCCGATCCTGAGATCGTCGCCGGCGATGACGCGGTGGTGCTGGTTGAGGCGAGCGGGATCTGCGGCTCCGACCTCCACATTTACCACGGGCGGGTGCCGGTCGAGCCAGGTTTCACGATCGGGCACGAGTTTGTCGGCACGGTGCTTGCCGCCGGCGCCGAGGTCGAGCGGGTCGCCGTTGGCGACCGCGTGCTCGGCTGCTTCCACACCGCCTGCGCGACCTGCACGGCTTGCCTGCGAAGCGACTACCACCGTTGCGAGCGCGGCCGCACCTTTGGCCACGGTTCGAAGCTGGGCGATCTGCAAGGGGCGCAGGCCGAGCAGCTGTTGGTCCCGCGCGCAAACTTGACCCTGCGGCGCGTGCCAGAGGGAATGTCAGACGAGGTGGCGCTGTTCGCCGGCGATGTGATGGGCACCGGCTATCACGCGGTCGCTCACGCTGGAACGCGGGCGGGTGACACGGTCGCCGTGCTCGGCCTCGGGCCGGTCGGGCTCTGCGCAGTTCAGGCGGCCGTGGCGTCCGGGGCGAGCAAGGTCTTCGCGATCGACTCGGTTGCGGCACGTCTCTCGATGGCAGAGCGGTTTGGTGCGGCGCCGCTGCATCTCAACGAGGACGAGCCCAAGCGCGCCGTTCGCGGTGCCACTGACGGGCGCGGCGTCGACGTCGTCGTCGACGCGGTCGGCGACCCGGGGCCGCTGGCGATGGCGGTCAGCCTCGCCCGCGATGCGGGCACGGTTTCGGGAATCGGCGCCTACGCCGGTCAGGGCGAGGTGCCGCTTGGCCTCGCCTGGCTTAAGGGTCTGACCCTGCGCCTCGGCCTCGCCAACGTGATCGCTCACGTCGATCGCGTGCTCGGTCTTCTCGAGGCGGGCAAGCTCGATCCGACGCCGCTCGTCACCCACCATATGAAGCTCGATCAAGTGGCCGAGGCCTACGAGCTCTACGACAACCGCGAAGCGCTGAAGATAGTCCTAACCCCCTAACTGCCGGGGGGCGTTTGTGAAATCGGACGTTTCTCTCTACAGTTGACTTGTGCGAGTGAGGCGCCTGTCAGTTACGGCGGCAATTGTCGTCCTGGGCGCCCTGGTCTTTACGCCGGGTGCCCAGGCATGCTCCTGCGCTCCGACGACGCCAGCAAAGGCAATGGGTCAGGCGGACGCGGCAATCGTCGGCAAGTTGGTCAAGGTGGTTCCGCGGAGCCAGCTCAAGGCTGACTACCGATATCGGGTGCAGCGTGTTTACAAGCGCGGGCGCGGTATTCGCCGAGGTCGGGTGATTTCTGTGCGCAGCGCCCGCCAAGCGGCGGCCTGCGGATTGCCGCGTCGAGCCGGCCGTCGCTACGGCCTCTTCTTGCGGCGGGGGGAAGGGCGCTGGACGAGCGGCCTCTGCGGGGTGGTGAGGCCGGGCGTGCTTGGCTCCAGCGCAGCTCGTCTTTATGACTGTACTAGTTGACTGACACACTCAGCTGGTCTACTGTGTCGGTTCAATGGCACAGCAAGCTGGGCACGAGTCGAACCCCTTTGCGATTGACGCCGGCGACGAACTACCCGTCGGCCTGCAGCTGACCTGGCGCCTGCGGGCGCTGATCGCCACGGGCCGGCTCTCTTCAGGCGAGCGCCTACCGAGCTTTCGCCAGCTCGCCGACTGGGCCGGGGTCAACGTCAACACGGTGCGCGCCGTCTACGCCGGACTCGAGCAGGAGGGCTTCGTCGTCAGCCGCCAGGGCCAGGGCACCTTCGTCGCCGAGGGCATAGTTGCCGCTGCGCAGCTGGAGGAGATCGCGACCGACGCGCTGCGGCGGGCCCTCGAGGCCGGCCTCAGCCCGCGCGACTTGGCGATCGTCGCCTCCGCCTGCGCGAGCATGCCCGGCGCGCTGGAGGACGCCGGGGTCGCGCCATCCACCGAGCTCCCCGACTTCACCGAGGAGAGCGAGGCAATCGAGGTACGGCGTGAGCTGCGGCGGCAGATCGCCCGGCTCGAGGCCGAGCTCGCCGCCTATCCGCGCGACCTGCCGCGCGACCTGCCGACCGCGCCGCGCCGCGCCAGCGGTCATATCGCCGGAGTGGAGGAGCTGGAGCAGACGCGGGATACGCTGATTGCCCAGCTCTCGGCCGCCCAGCGGGCGGCGGAGCAGCGGGCGCGCCAGGCGGGGCGCGAAAGGGTGCAGGAGGCCAGTCCCCTCGAGCGGGCGATGAGCTGGTGGCGGCACAAGCTGTAACGCGGGCGCTCCTGCCCGCCAAGTCGTTCTTCGAGCAGGTCGGGGACATGATGATCCTCACCGCGAAGACGCTGATCTCCGCGGTGAGGCCGCCGTATCCGTACGGCGAGGAGCTGGTCGGTCAGTTCCTCTTCGTGCTCAAGCTCTCCTGGTTCCCGATGACGATCTCAACCTTCTCGCTTTGTTTGGCGGCAGTGGGGCTTCAGGCTGCTGGGTTCCTTGATCTGCTTGGGAGCCTCGACAGGCTCGGTGGCATTTTCGTCGTCACGGCGGTCCGCTTCATCGGGCCGGTTGTTACTGCGGCGGTCGTAGCTGGCATTGCTGGCACCGCGATCACCGCCGACCTCGGGGCGCGCAAGATCCGCGAGGAGCTTGACGCGCTGCAGGTGCTCGGCGTCGACCCGATCAAGAATCTGGTCGTGCCGCGCTTCATCTCCTTGATGGTGATCACCGCCTTGCTCGACGTCTTCGCAATCGTCTTCGGGCTGACCGCCGGTGTTGCTGCATCGCTGCTCTACGGGCAGCCGGCCGGCGGTTTCTTCGCGACCGTAACCGCCAATGCGTTGATCACCGATGTTTGGGGCTCAGTGCTGATGTGTTCGATTTTCGGTGCGATCATCGCAGTGGTCTGCTGCTACAAGGGCATGACCGCGTCCGGTGGCGCCGCTGGGGTTGGGCGAGCCGTCAATCAGAGCGTGGTCATCGCCTTCATGGGGGTTTTCGCTTTCCTTACCGTCTTCACTTCCGTCTTGCTCGCTTCCAACCCCGAACTGCAGTCGATCCGGTGAACGGCTTGCTCGATGCTCCAAGGGGCTGGCTTGGCGCCTTTGGCGAGCTTGCCCGCTTTGGCTTGCGCGTTGCCGGCATCGTCTACTCCGGCCGCGTCTTCACGTTCTTCGGCGAGAGCCTGCGTCAAGCGGGCATCCTCATCCTTGGCTCGGCGCTTGTCATCTGGGCCTTCGTTTTCTTGCTAGGCGTTCAGTGTGGACTGATCGGCGCCTACTTCGTGCGCGCCCAGGGGGTTCCCTCATACGCGGGGGTCTTCTCCGCCTACTGCGATCTGCGCGAGGGGCTTCCCTACGCCTTTGGCTACATCCTCTCGGCAAAGGTCGGCACCGGGATCGTTGCCGAGCTAGGGGCGATGCGGATATCCGATGAGATCGACGCGCTCGAGGTGATGGGTATCCCGCCGATCACCTTTCTTGCCGCGACCCGTCTACTTGGTGCCTGGATCGCCATGCCGGTCCTCTATTTGGTTGGCATCGGAATCATCTACCTGGCCAGCTACTTCGTCGTGGTCCAGCAGATTGGCGACGTCTCCTCGGGCGGCTACTTGCTGATCTTCTGGACGTTTCAGGATTATGTCGACGTCTTATTCAGTCTGACCAAGGGCATGGTGATGGCGACGGTGATCGTCATCGTCGGTTGTTACTACGGTTACACGGCCTCAGGGGGTCCGGTCGGGGTCGGTACCGCGACGGCCAAGTCGATGGTCGTCAACATCGTTATGGTTCATATTATTGGAATGATCGGAACGCTAATTTTCTACGGTGCTAACCCTCGGGTGCCAATCGGCGGCTGAGCGCGGCTAGCTCGGCACGGCCGCGGCCGACGCCTTCGCTGGCTGACGGTGGCGCCGGAACATCTCCTTCACCCACTTGACACCGCGGCGCTGCTCCAGCGGCTGGCGAAATTCCTGGAAGCCGCGGGCCGAGGGGGAGTCTGCCTGCAGTGGTCCCTCCTCAGGCAGCGCCAGCGGGTAGAAGAGCGAGGCTGCGGTGAGGTCGGCGACGCTGAACTGCTCGCCGACCAGATACTCGCCGTCGCCGAGCTCGGCCTCGAGCCGGTCGAGTCCGGCGAGGATCTTCTCGCGGGACCGCTCGGCCTCCTTCGCGTTACTGGCGCCGAATCGAAGCGCCGTGTAGGTGCGTGCGTAGGCGGCGGTCGGGCGGCCGAACTTTGCCAGCGGGCGCGGCGCGGTTTGTTCCATCAGCTTGATGAAGCTCTCGCGATCGTTGCCGAACTCGTGCCAGGCGAGCCGGCGGATGTAAGGGCCGAGCTCCTCGTCGAAGAACTCCTCCAGTTCGAGCGCGCTGCGCCGCTGCGCGATATCGGCCGGATATAGCGGCGGCTCCGGGTAGAGCTCCTCCAGCGCGGCGACGATCGCGGTCGAGTCGCCGATCCGCCGCCCGTCGATGCTTAGTACCGGGAAGGTGTACTGGGCGCCGTGGGTCAGCCAGAGGGCTACCGCCATATGGGCGCCGGGGACAGGTGAGCGGCGGCGGTGCTCGACGCCCTTCCAGGCGAGGGCCCAGCGTGCCTTCTCGCTGTAGTGCGAGACGTCGATCTGCCAGAGGGTGGGAAGTCCGTCACTCATAGTTTGAGCAGTCCGATTTGTGGCAGCATAGGGACGATGACTCCTTTGGAAGATTCGGAGGTCGAAGCGAGGCTAGCGGAGCATCCCGGCTGGGAGCGGGACGGCGCCACGATTCGCAAAAGCTTCAAACGCGGCGACTTCGTCGGCTCGGTCAACTTCGTCCGCAGCCTGGTTGAGCCGGCGGAGGCGATGAACCACCACCCCGACCTGGAGATCTCCTGGGACACGGTCACGGTCTCGCTCAGCACCCACTCCGACGGCGGCGTCACCGCCGCGGACTTCGAGCTGGCGGCAAAGATCGACGCCCTGGCCTAGTTGCCGCGCATCGTCCTATCGTTTTACCTGATGACTGAGGCGCTGAGGATCGACGAGCGACTTTCGATTCCGCTTACGGAGGTCGAGCTGCGCACCAGCCGCTCCTCCGGTCCTGGTGGACAGCACGCCAACGTCACCGACTCGCGGGTCGAAGCGGTCTTCGACGTGCGCGCGTCAAGTGCGCTCGACGAGGCGCAGCGCGCTCAGCTGCTGGAGCGCGTGGGGTCGACGGTCTCCGCCGTTGCCCAGGATGCCCGCGGCCAGGCGCGCAACCGGGAGCTGGCGCTGGAACGGTTGGCGGAGAAGATCGCCGCGGCGCTGGTGGTGCCGCGGCGGCGCCGGCCGACCAAGCCAAGCCGCGCCGCCCGTCGGCGCCGGCTCGAGAGCAAGCGCCAGCTCGGCGAGCGCAAGCGGGCGCGCCGTCGCCCATCTTCAGAAGACC
Source organism: uncultured Solirubrobacterales bacterium (assembly GCA_963703175.1). Classification (GTDB taxonomy): domain Bacteria; phylum Actinomycetota; class Thermoleophilia; order Solirubrobacterales; family 70-9; genus VRUE01. Next base: position 896,895 of record OY969794.1, on the reverse strand, counting down.
AGTAGATGGCAAACTCGGGGCAATGGCAAAGCGCAAGCAGCGGCGACCGCGGCAGAAGGCACCGACGGTCGACTACACCGACGCTGAGGGCAACGTCTTGACCCTGCGGCAGTCGCTAAGCGCCGCGACGATCGCGAAGCTTGGTGAGGGCCCGGCGAGGGCGGCGACCTCGCAGGACGACGCCTGGCGCCGTCGCTCGGAGCTGCTCTTCGAGCGCCTCGCCGTGAGCTGGGAGATAGCCGACCTGCCGCTCACCGACCAGAAGATGCTCCTCGGTCGCTACCGGATGGCCGACGCCACGACCCAGGAATGGGTGCGTAGAACGATCGCCGAGCACATCGAACGATTCATCCCCGACCTTGCCGGGTAGGCTCGAAGCAGACCCGCGACGAGAGGAGCCCGAGATGCTCGCCGATGCCAAAGCCACCAGTGGATTTGCAGTTCCCGACACGGATGAGGCAAAGCGCTTCTACGGCGAGACCCTCGGCGTGGACGTCGCCGTGCTGGACGAGGAGAACGGCGTCATGGCCCTGAAACTCAGCGGCGGCGACGTGTTCATCTATCGCAAACCGGACTTTGCCCCCGCCACCTACACGATCCTCAACTTCGAGGTCGACGACATCGACGACGCCGTCGATGGCCTGGCCTCCCGGGGCGTCAGCTTCGAGCGCTACGACGGCTTCGAGCAGGACGAGAAGGGCATCATGCACGGCCCCGGCCCTCACATCGCTTGGTTCAAGGACCCGGCAGGCAACATCCTCTCGGTCCTCCAGCAGCCCTGAGGGCTAGGGACGAAAGCTTAGCCGCCCTTTCCCTTTCTGCCCGTTCCCTTTTTGAGAACAACGAGCTTGGCGCCATTGCTGGCGGCGACCCCGTTGTCGTTCTTGACGACGGCCGTGAAGAGGTCGTTGTTGTCCGCTTGGGTAACCGGGGTGATGACCAACGTGGGCGAGTTACCCGCCCAGGGGATCGTGGCCCCGTTGCGCTTCCATTCGTAGCCGAGACCGGCACCGTCGGCACTTACCGCGAACTGCGCCGTGCCCTTGGCGCGGACTTTGACCGCGGTTGGTTGCTTGGCAATCGTCGGCGCCTTGCCGGCGGATGAGACCGGCAGAACATGCCAGGAGAGGGCGATCGCGCCGCCGATGATCACACCGCCGACCGCGATTAGACCTCTCGCCGTCGGCATCTTTCCCAGTGCTTCGAAGACCCCTTTCACCTCGTCGGCGCCGAGAGCGGCCACGCTCTTGGCATCGTCCCCTCGGGCAAGTGCTTGGTTCGCGTTCACCTTCGTCGCCAACACGTTCTGAAGTGCGTGTGAGCGGCCACGTTGGGCGAGCAGGGCGATGTAGGTACCGGCGAGGGCAAGCAGTACCCCTGCGAGGGCCAGCTCGAGGACGAAGATGGTCACCACCTTGGTAGAGCCCGCCTGGTCATCGAGAACAGAGTTGGTGAGCAGAACGAACGTCACGCTGATGGCGGCGAACAGAGCGAGGATTCCGATCGCGCTCCAGAGGGCGAACTTTCCGTCCCACTCACGGAGTTTCTGTTGAGCCGAATCACCGCCGTCGGTAGGTTTGCCGGAGTCAGCTTTTACCGGCTCGGAGGGCGCGGGGGGGCCTCCGGCGGACCCATCGTTAGCACCGGTGCTTGCCGTCTCCTCCCGCTTGGCCGTGGTGGCCCCAAACGGCTGTGATTCCCTCGCGCTGGCCGGACCCTCGAGCACGGGTCGCTGGCGTTTTTCCTCTTCCTTGGCTTTCGCTTCGACTGCTTTGCACACCGTGCCGAATATCGTCTCGATCGATGCGCCTACGCCACTGCGGAGCTCGTCGATCAGGAAGTTCGTGAGCAGGCCATGCGGTTTGCCGCCGAATTCCATTTCAAGCGAGACCTCGTCATCGCGGCAGCCTGCGATCAGGAGGTAGTCACCGCGCCGGATGAAACCGCTATCGCTCCGCTGGTGGCCAGTCTGGTGCTCGAATCCTGGAAAGAACTGCGGTTGGACGGACAGTTCTTTCGTTGCCGGCAGGGTCGCGCGTGGAGCGGGCCGGTCTTCTGCCAGGACTCCTTCCACGGTGGCCGGACGGAGCAGATCGCGGTCGATCGAGCCCGAGTGGCAGGAATCGAAAATGAAGGTGGCGTAGGCGGTTCGATCGGCGAGGGCCAGGATGTAGCTCTGCAGCTCGTCATCGATGATGTCAAGCACAGCTCCATTCGCACTGCGGCTCGAATCCGATGGCACGATCGTCTCGTCCCAGTGGTCGACCTCGTCGCCGTTTGTGTCCGGTACCTGAGAGCCGTGTCCGCTGTAGTAGACGAGTGCGATGTCGCCGTCCGCGGTCGCTTCAACTAGAGCTTTCAGTGCACCGAGGATGCCTTCGCGGGTGTTTTGCTGTGGGAGAACCAGCTTTGTGAGGTTGGCTGGATCGAACTGGTAGCAGTCGCAGAGGACTTCCGACATTGCCTCGACGTCGGCCACGCACCCGTTTAGGTCATGGATTTCGGGGTCCAGGTAATCGTTTATACCGATGAGTACCGCGCGCTTTGCCATCTAGAGCCTTCTGCCGGGTGACTGGATTAACTGGTACGAGCAGTAAAACTGAACAGTAATCGGTTAGTGGTTCGAACCCTACGCTACTGTGTCGGCGGAGATGCCGCCCGTGGCGAAGACCGTTGCAGAAGTTCTCGAGCGCCTGGAAGCGATCGAAAGCTCGCTTCCACCCAGCGATGGCGTGAAGTGGTTCAACAAGCTTTACCTTGAAGTGACGCAACAAGTAGCAGCGACTGTGCCGGGACAGCATCAGGCGGCGCCCGGGTTCCTCGCGGCGCTCGACGTGGCTTTCGGCAATCTCTACTTCGATGCACTCGACGCCGCCGGAGGCGATGCGAGGCTGCCGGCGTCCTATTCCTTTCACGCCTGGAAGCCGTTGTTCGAATCCCGTTTCGTAACTGGTATCGCCCCCGTGCAGTTTGCGTTGGCTGGGATGAACGCACACATCAATCACGATCTGGCGATCGGCATCTGCGATACGTACGCCGCGCGCGGAGCCGAGCCCCGCGACGACAGTCCCGAGCACGAGGACTACGAGTCGGTGAACGGCCTCATCGAGAAGGCGGAGAAGAAGACGAAGGAGTGGATGATGACCGGCCTCCTGAAGGAACTAAACCTTGTGTTTAATCCGGTGGACGACATCGTTGCCGTCTGGAATGTGGAGAAGGCGCGCGACGCTGCCTGGGTGAGGGCGGAGGTGATCTGGTCTCTGCGAGCACTGCCGGCTTTGCGCGGAGACTACGAAGAGGTGAACGACCGAGCAGTGGGGTTTGCCGGCCGTGCTCTGCTTACTCCGGTCGGGCTAGCCGGCTGACCGAGCGACGAGCGCTGCTCTACTCGTTTTCAGCACCCTCGCGTCCGATTCCGTAGAGGAAGAGGCCGGACACCGTGGCGGGCAGGGTCTCGACCGGCGGCCATCTTGCCTCGCCCTGGGATGCTTGGAGGAGCAGGGCGTTAGCTAGGACGATGAAAGTGAGAGCGAGTTCCGGGAGCGGGCCATCGACCGCCAACTCGCCGCGCTGGCTCCCGGTCCGCAGAATGGCGGCCACCTTGTCCACGCATGGGGCAGAGGCCGTGAGGATGGCCTCCCTCGTCTCCGTATCGCCACCGATCAGCTCTTTGGCGAGGAGCAAGGCGAGCGCCTCGTTTTCCTCTGCCCAGGCCAAGTTCCCCGCGACGAATGCTTCGAGGCGAGCTCGGGTCGGGGCGGATTCGGGAACAGCATTGGCCGAGTTGACCGCAAGCGCGCATGCTTCGAGCAGCACCGTGTCGAAGACGGCCTGCTTGGAGGGGAAGTAGTTGTAGACGGTGCCCTTGGCGAGGCCGGCGTCTTCGGAGACCCGGTCGATGTTCGCCCGGTGGTAGCCGTGCTCTACAAAGGCCCGCGTCGCTGCGGCAAGCAACGCCCGCCGGGTCTCCGCTTTTTCCTGCTCGTTGACACGCATGCGCATATGAGTATAGTGGGTCATCAGTCATATGGGTGGTTAGTCATTTAAAACGAGCTTAGGAGTCCCCGATGCCAGATCAAGCCCGCAAGACACTCGGCCCTATCGGACGGCTGGGCCGCTTCGCCGCCACCCACCGCCGCGGGGTCTTCCTCGCCTGGATCGCGATCGCGGTCGGCGCGGGCGCGCTGGCGCCGCGGGTGGAGACGGCGCTGTCCGGCGCCGGCTGGCAGGCAAACGGCTCGGAGTCGGTCGCCGTCCGCGAAGAGGCGCAACGCGGATTCGCCGGCGCCGGCGCCTACGGGCTCCAGGTCGTCGTTCACTCCGAGCAGCTGACGACCGCCGACCCGGCGTTCCGCCGCACCGTCGCCCGAGTCGAACGGGGCTTGGCCGCCACCCCCGCGGTGCGGAGCGTCGTTCCGCCACGCCCCGGCGCTTCGGTTTCTGCCGACGGCCACACCGCGATCGTCGGCGGTACCGCCGAGGTGGGGGCCAATGGCATGGTCGCCGCGGCCGACGATCTGAAGACGATGGCTGCCGACGTCTCCGGGCCCGGGGTCGAAGCCAATCTGACGGGCGCAGCCGCGATGTGGTCGGACTTCAACGAAGCCAACCGGGAAGCAATGCTGAAGTCGGAGCTGTTCTCCTGGCCGGTTACGTTGGCGATCCTCGTCCTTGCCTTTGGCTCTCTCGTCGCGGCCGGGCTGCCGCTGATGTTGACGATCATCGGCCTGGTCGCATCCGCGGGCGCTCTATTCCTGGGGACGCTGATCTCGCCGATCTCCATCTGGGCGATGAACTTCGCGCTGATGTTCGCGCTCGCGCTCGGCATCGACTACGCCCTCTTCATCGTCATGCGCTTCCGCAATGCCCTCGGCCACGGCCGCGATCCCGCCGACGCGGTCGCGGAGACGATGGACACGGCCGGCAAGGCCGTGCTGTTCTCCGGGCTGACTGTGCTGATCTCGCTATCCGCGGTGATGCTCGTGCCCAGTCCCGCTTTCCGCTCGACCTCGTTGGGGATCGTGATCGCTGTCCTCTTCGTGCTGGCAGCAGCGCTGACGTTGCTGCCGGCGGTTCTGGCCAAGCTCGGCCCCCGGATCGACAAACTCAGCCTCCCCTGGGCCGGCGCCGATCGCAGTTCGCGCCGCTTCGCGCGCTGGGGGGAGACGCTGTGGCGGCGGCCGGTCCTCTTCGGTGGCCTCGCCCTGGTTGCGCTGCTCGCCCTGGCCCTGCCCGTCCTCAGCCTGGAGACGCGGATGCCCTCGATCAAGGTGGTGCCGGAGGGCGACCAGTCTCGCCTCGGCTACCGGCAGATCAGCGACGCCTTCGGACCGGGGGCTCCGGCAATGTTGCAGGTGATCGCGCCCCGTACCGAGGCGAAGGCGACGACGGCGATTCTGCGGGCCGACTCCGGCATCGCCGCAGTGAGCGAGCCCGTTAAGGGCGCCGAAGGGCTGGTGCTGACGCAGGCCGTGCCGACCAGCGCACCCCTGACGAGCACCGCTGGAGCCACCATCGACAGACTGCGCTCCACGCTTCCCGCAGCTGCCCTCCTCGGTGGCGCGGCGGCGGAAAGTCATGACCTCGAGTCTGCCCTGGCGGCGAAGACGCCGCTGGCGATCGGCGTCATCCTGGGGCTCGGCTTCCTGCTCCTGCTTGTCGCCTTCCGGGCGCCCCTGGTCGCGGCGATCGGCGTCCTCGCCAACCTGCTCTCGACCTCCGCGGCGTTCGGCGTTGCCACGCTGATCTTCCAGGACGGGCATCTATCCGGCCTGCTGGGCTTCGAATCGCAGGGCTTCCTCGATGCTTGGGGGCCGATCTTCTTCTTCGCGATGATCTTCGCGATCGCGATGGATTACACGGTCTTCCTGCTCTCCTCGGCCCGCGAGGCCTGGGAGAGGTCGGGGAGCGCGAAGGAGGCGATGGTCGACGGCCTGGCCCATTCGGGGCGGGTGATCCTCGCCGCCGGTGCGGTGATGGTCGCGGTCTTCTTTACCTTCGCCCTCTCGGGCCCGCTGCCGCCGAAGGAGATGGGTGTGATCCTCGGGGTCGCCGTCCTGCTCGACACGTTCCTGGTGCGACTGCTGCTGTTACCAGTATTCCTGCGATTGAGCGGGAGGGCGGCCTGGTACTTGCCCGCTTGGCTCGACCGGCTGCTGCCAGACGTGCACTTCGGCCACGGCGACGACCAGCCCCGACCGGCACCGGCCCCAGAACCCAAAGGGATCGCGATCGGCCCCGAACAGGCCTGACAGAGGCAATCGAAATCAATCACGTCGCGATCGGTGAGGAGTCCACGGGTCTCGGGGCGTCTGACGAGCTACTTGGCGCTCGTCGGATCGCAGCCCTCAAAAATCGCGCTGTAGCTCTCGGCGTCTACCTGGCCGGCCAGCTCAAGCTCGTCGGGCCTAGCTGGCGTTGCGCTATCCCCAACCCCGACCGCCGACGCCGTACACCCTGGCCAGTCAGGAGCATTGAAAGATCTCAGCGGCGCGAAGGGCGGCATATGTCGGTTCTACAACCTCCCCGTTGAGTCGAACCAGGCCCGACCGTCTGAGCGACTGGAGCGTGTCCATGATCGCAACAGGGTCTGTACCGCTGGGGCCGTCTTCCATCCTCACGACCAGCTCCTCAGATGTCAGATGGTCGGGGTGCAAAAAGATGATCTCCGAAAGAAGCGCGTGTTCGATCCAAAGGTCACGCCGCTCTGGTGATTTGCTACTCGACTGGTTCATCGCCCCGACTCGCCAACTTGAATTTGCCATCGGCGGCCTTCTGTTTGATCCCCCCGAAAAGCCCTGTAGCTCGAAGGCCAAGGACTGGGCCGACTTCGAGTTCCCGCTCCGGGTTTGTGTAGGAGGTCTCAGTGGCCCTCATCTAGTTTCCAGTCCCTTGAGTCGATGGGGCACCCCAAAGAGGCCATATCTTGAAATTCCCCTGCCTGTGTCGGCTGGGTCGGGCTCCACTACATCGAGGGTCTCGAGAACCCGCAGGTGGTGTGCGGCCTCCCACATACTTAAGAGGCCATCGAGTACATCGACTAGCTCGATCGCCGAGAGGGACTCGCCAATTCGCCACAGTGCTTCGAGCATCGGCACGCGCACCGGATGTAGCGCCTTTTCCGGAACGGTTGACCAGAATGCTTCGTAATCGTCACTCATGGCAGCCCCCTTTGAACCACTCGCTTTGCTCACGACACGCATCCCCTTCCCTGAAGGCCTTGGGTGGCCGCCCTTCGATCTCTTGCCCGGATCCTCTAGAGCAACGCCTCGTGTCTCCTGAAGCATGAAGCGGAAGCTAAACGCCACAACGAGTGTCGATCAATTCAAGGAGCAATAGCTAAAAAGCCTTGATTCCCGTAGTCAAGCTAGGTAGCGATGAGGGCCGGGCGCTCGCGCGTTCAGCTAAGCGCCCGGGCCCTGTTTCGCTGAATTCCCGCGGCTAGCCGGCCTTGTTGATGGAAATGGCGGGCACAGCCGCCTCGCACACTGCAAGCTTCATGTCTTCACCTCCCATTTGAAATATGCCGTAAATTTTCCCGAGTAAACTTAACGGGAGAGAGACACTGGGAACGGCTACGGTTTCGTCTAGATATCCACCTAGACTTGTGCACTCAACGAGGAGCGATCGCTAGGAGAAACTCGTATGGCCGCAAGACTTGCGTTTGGGGTTGATGCTCGGGAGCGACTACGCCGACTCTCGGTTGTATTTGCGGTCGAACTTCGAATGAAGATCGTCATCGAGCTGTATATGCGCGAAATGAGCGCCAGGCAGTTCCACGAGGAGTTCGGGGGTGGCGCTCCCAGTCGCGTCAGCCAGAACTTCACGCGCCTAGCCGATGAGAGCTGGTTGAGGTACGTCCGTAGCGAGGGGCCCGGTGGCAGCCGGCATGGCGGAATTGAGCACTTCTATCGGGCAACGGAACTGCCGTTCATTGACAGCGAGAGTTGGGCACTTGTTCCGCTTTCGGTGAGAGCTACTTCGACCTGGAACTTCCTTAAACAGGTCATTCCACGGCTACGTGGCGATCTTGAAGCTTCAATCAAAGATGCCGGCTACAAGCGCGAGTTTAAATGCACCAATTTCCTGCTGGACGAGCAGGGGTGGAATGAGGTCACGAGTGCGGTCGGCGCTCTGTTCGCGCGCCTGTACGAGGAGCAAGAGGACGCACGTCGCCGCGCACTCCACAGCGGCGAGAAGTTGGTTCGGGCCGACGTTTTCCTAATCGCTTTCGAGTCCGTCGGTAGCGAATTAGGGTCGGTCATGGCCGATCTTCTGGTGGAGTGCCAGAGAGAGCCGCTGGCACCTTTTCCGCAACGCCTTGCTTCGATTCTCGAGGACGACTTGCGTCTCGGGATCGTCTCGGAGCTAAACGAGCGAGAAGTAAGCGTGACTCAATTTCATCGCGAGGTCGGAGGGGCGAGTATGCAGGTGGTGGGACGCCGATTCAAGGGTCTTGAAAATGGCGCATGGCTGGCGAAGGGGAGGAGGGAAACCGGCGGCGCGCGACGGGGAGCTAGAGAGCAGTTTTACCAAGCGACCAAACCGGCGATTCGCGACTACGAATTTTGTGCTGACCCCTCGGAACGACTCGTGGGCACGGAGAGTTGGCAGGCATTCAAGCACTTGTGTGAAATTGCCAAGGATGCGCTGATGTCTGGGGCCTTCGACGCGCGTCCAGACCGTTGCCTGAGTTGGTCGTTGATCCGGCTGGACAGACAAGGCTGGGAAAGCGTCATCGCGGGTATTGAATCCCTGTCCGACTTCATTTCTCAGGAGCAAACTCGGGCCAAGATGCGAATGGCCAAATCGGGCGAGAAGCCAATCATGATGACGGTTGCAATGGGAGCGTTTGAAGCCTTGAAGGATTTGATCAAAGCGCCATAGGTGCGCAGGCAGGTGAGCGGCGGGCGGACGGGACCTTGCCGCTCGCCATTTGCAGTTCAATTTGCGCTGCGGTGCTTGCAGAGGGAAATCCGATGGGCGCGGCTGGGGTGCGAACCAGCGACCACGTGACCACTGCTATTCTTTACTAATGACAGAGAAGGTAAAGAATCAGACTAGGGTCTCCAGCAAGCACCAGGTGACGATCCCCTCTCGCGCCTTCCGCATGGCTGGCTTCGAGCCCGGGGACACTCTGAAGGTAGAAGCCGAGGGGGCTGGTCGCGTGGTCCTGACGCGAGTCGATGAGCTGATCGATCGCTATTCGGGGTGCCTGGACACCGGTGGCGATCTGCGCGAGCGCGTGGAAGGACTGCGCGAGGAGTGGCGGTAGTCCTCGACTCCGACGCCGTCGTCGGCTTTCTCGATAGGAAAGACGCCCTCCACGATGCAGCGGACACGGCGATCCGCGACCTCGTTCGCGAGCAACGGCTACTGATTTCGGTAGTGACCTACGCCGAGGTGCTAGCCGGCGCCTGGCTTGGCCACCACGACGAGGATCAGGTCCGGGGTTTCTTCGCCAAACTGATCTCCGAGGTTCTCCCGGTCGACATGACGATCGCGGACAAGGCGGCCGAGTTTCGCTCGCGCTTCAAGCCGCTGCGGATGCCGGACGCCTTAATTCTCGCCACGGCGGAGACAAACTCGGACGTGGATCTGTTCGTGACCGGTAACGCACAGGCGCCCAAAGTCCCAGGGTTAGATTGCGCTATCCGTCTGCTGCGCTGATCGCGACAGCGCGGGGCTCCGATGGGCGCGGCTGGGTTCGAACCAGCGATCGGATTACCATCCTCCCGCCATCGCTGGCTTGACCGCGCCCTCTGCCATGATTCCTCCAATGGAGCAGCGTCACGTCAAGCTCAGCGGTGATGTCGAGGGTCCTTTCGTGATTGAGGAGGCCCTAGCCGACGGTCGCTTCGTGGTTGCGCCGGAGTGGCCGTCGAAGGAGACCGCCGCCGATGCGATCTTGGAGCGAGCAGGGGCAAAGCGCATGTCGCCTAAAGAGTTCGACAAGCATTTCGGCGATCTGCCCACCGACGGCGAGGGGTAGATGGCCACGCAGTCTTCTGGGCCGACCTTCCCGGTCCACGTAGACGAGCAAGAGCTGGCCGAGGATCTTGCGCATGCGAGCGAGGCTGGCCACGCAGCAATCGAGCCGGTGATCCAGCGCCTTCGGGCAGAAGGAGCCCCCAGGGAGTGGTTGAAGCAATGCGACGCCGAAGCGCGCGATGGGACGCGACTGCCGGGATGCGTGAAGCTCTACATCCCGCAGCTGGCGGGTCAATGGGGCGCGGTGCTGCTTGGCGGTATCGCAGATGGCAAGCCGACACTGTTCTTGCTCGCCGTCGGGGAGCGTCACCCCGGCGTCCCCTGGCGGCCGAGTGTCTACGAGATTGCCCATCGACGTCTACATGCACAGGGCTAGTCTTTTACGTGATTCGTTAGGTCGGGGCGGGGGGTTCGGACGATGGGTGCGGCTGGGTTTAACCAACCTTTCTAGCCCTCAGCTCGAACCAAGAGGCACGTAGCGGCTCGGGAAGATCGAGGATGACTGGGCGACGATCGCGCTCAACAACGAGGAAGACGCGTACTAGCTTGCAACTGCGCGCTCGCCCTCAGTCAACAGATCGGCGATCTCGATGGCCTTGCGCGCGGCTGCCTTGATCTCGATCTTTTGCTTATCGAAATTGAATAGAAACGTAATCTCTGAAGAAGGGTCCTTCACCGACGAATAAACGAGGTTCGGGACATTGGAGTCCGTCGGCATCGCACCTGCTTTCTGGAGCTTTCCTTTGCCAGCGACGTAATCGGGAAGGTGTTCGAGAATGTCGCGAAGGTCCCATGCTACTGGGAACGAGTTTCGAAACTCAGCCTCAGCCCGGAGAAGCCGATCATGCCCATCAGCCCCAGTCCAGCCCTCCAAGATGCGAAGGATATTGCGGATACCGCGCAATACGGAATGGATATCGACCGCTTGCTGCACGCCCACGAGGTAGCCCGCTTCAACTTTCGAACGATCGGGACTAGAAGACGACGCGTATTCGTGTGACTCGAGCTGAACAGCCTGTAGTTCGCGCTGACCGGCTTCAAGGCGGGCGAGTGAGATACGCAATTCAAGGCCACAAATTTGGGGAGTGTGCAGCGAAAGACCGAGCGTGAAGGAGCGATCCGGCGTTTCAGTTTTCATGGGCCGGATCAAAGCGCAAAATGGCAGTGCATGCTGCGGGCGCCGAAGGTCTTACGCGAACTAGAGCACTACCCTGACAACACGGACGCTCGGGTAATGCTCCGGGTCGGCGTTGGATAGTCGAGCGGGATGGCTGAACCCTTCATTAACTTGATGCTGTGACACTTGGACTCGACCACGATGCCTTTCCCGATGGTTTTGACAGCGAGGCGCTAGAACGGGGTCACGCGGCGATGCGGGCGATTGTCCCGTCGATGGAGAAGGTGCGCCTGATTGTCACGTCTGACTTTGAGCAAGCCGTTCGGGCCTCGCTTTCAGATCAGGACTATGCGGCAAGCTACGCGCAAGACCGTGGCGACCTCGGGACTGTTATGGCGCGTGTCCTGCCTCAAGGCGACGGAACGATTCACGTGGTTGTCGATTCGAGGGTGGTCGCGAGCGGTCAGGAGATTGGGATTCCTGAGCAGACGTTCAAGCACGAGGCCTACCACGTCGCGATTCGGCAGCGAGGGGAGTGCCTAGACCTTGAGCATCGCGAGGATTGGGACGGCGGGGCAGAGGCCAATTGCTTGAGGGCCGCTGAAATCGCTTGTGAAGAGTTTAGGGTCGAGCTTCCGCTATGCCGGGAGTCTCCAAGCGCTCACTACGGGGCCTTTCCCGCCCTACTTACCGCTGCTGACGGTCACATTCGTCGGCTCTCTCGCGAGTATCAAGATTCCCCGAATGAGCCCGAGGACGTTGCGATTATCTCGCGAGGCGTTGGTGAGCAGTTCGGATCACTTGTCACCGCATCCGGCTACGTCGCGGCTGCTATGGAGGCGACTGGCTGGGGTCTGCCCGAGATTGACCCAAAGATCGAGCGACGGCTTCTCGGCGCAAGTGGGGCTGCTGTTATCGAGCGGCTTCGGGAGCTGCCCCCGGCAGACCGAGCCGCCGATATCGGCGGCCTTGAAGTGGCCGTAAATGATGTTGCCAGCTTGCTCGATGCCTGGATCGGCGATATCGGTTTTGGCTGGGAAGACGTATCGGGCGACGTGCATTTCAAAGTCCTCAAGCCTTTGAAGTAGCTCTGGGTTCCTGCCTGATTCGCTCCGTTCTTTGGGCGCCAAAGCCGGTACGGGCGCACGCATTTCGCCGCCCCCATTCCGCCGTTACGACAGGTAGATTTTCATGGGTGCAAGCGAGTCGCTTGGCCTTGCGATTCGAGCTGTAGAGCCAAATTCAGAGCGGGGTTAGAACCACTCTCGATTTCTTGGCTCTACGAAGGGAAGTTTGATGGGCGCGGCTGGGTTCGAACCAGCGACCTCACGACCGTTGCTATTCTTTACCTATGGCAGGAAAGGTAAAGAATCAGACCAAGGTCTCCAGCAAGCACCAGGTGACGATCCCCTCTCGCGCCTTCCGCACGGCTGGCTTCGAGCCCGGGGACACTCTGACGGTAGAGGCCGAGGGGGCTGGTCGCGTGGTTTTGACGCGAGTCGATGAGCTGATCGATCGCTATTCGGGGTGCCTGGACACCGGTGGCGATCTGCGCGAGCGCGTGGAAGGACTGCGCGAGGAGTGGCGGTAGTTCTCGACTCCGACGCCGTCGTCGGCTTTCTCGATAGGAAAGACGCCCTCCACGATGCAGCGGACACGGCGATCCGCGACCTCGTTCGCGAGCAACGGCTACTGATTTCGGTAGTGACCTACGCCGAGGTGCTAACCGGCGCCTGGCTTGGCCACCACGACGAGGATCAGGTCCGGGGTTTCTTCGCCAAACTGATCTCCGAGGTTCTCCCGGTCGACATGACGATCGCGGACAAGGCGGCCGAGTTTCGCTCGCGCTTCAAGCCGCTGCGGATGCCGGACGCCTTAATTCTCGCCACGGCGGAGACAAACTCGGACGTGGATCTGTTCGTGACCGGTGACGCACAGGCGCCCAAAGTCCCAGGGTTAGATTGCGCTATCCGTCTGCTGCGCTGATCGCGACAGCGCGGGGCTCCGATGGGCCTGGTTGGAAGTCTTTGGAACCAGGATGTCCAATCCCGTCTCCAGCGTATCCATAAGCACGTCGCGCGCCAAGCCGCTTCGGGGGGACCCTCAGCAAGGCGATCGACTCCACGATTCCAGCGCAGACGCCCCGGCACGATCCGCGACGCGATCGCGCTGTGCTCACCGAGCATGAGCGCGGCTTGCGAGTGCCAGACATCGCCGCCGCTGTGGCGGCACGGCTCGGCAAGTCGGTTTCGCCTTCGACCGTCAAGTCCTGTCTCTGGCGCGACGCAGAGAGCGATTCGAGCCGATTCGAGCGAAGCGGACGGGGGCGCTACCGGCTTCGGCTCAGCCCGAGCTAAGGCTTCTTACGGAGCGCTTTGCGGACACCATTCAGCGAATCCGTGTCGAATCTCTTGCGGAGCGTATCGAGCCTCGTGTTGCCAGGAACCTTGGCGAACTCCGGGTAGTCCTCCTTGAGGTTCTTTGCCAGCGAGTCGCCCCGCTCACGACGAATCCGGCCCTTGCTCGTTTTCTTATGTTTTCCCAGTGGCATGCGTCGTTTTCCTTTCCCGATAGTCGGCGTCAATCAGCCGCTATTTGCCCGAGCCCGAACGAGCCTCAGTGTCGCTCCGGCAATGGGAGGTCTACATTGTCCCCGCGAGCGCGGCGGCTAGATGGATCGGTGCCACAGTCCCCGCAGGCCGTCCGATTAGGAATCGGCACTACCGGCTCCGCTTTGCGTAGTCGCGGCCGGAATCGCAAATAGTCGACGGGGGCCCCTCTATCCACGAAGTTGCCCATCATAAGCATGAAATCGGTGACCGCTTGAGAGGCGATCAGATTGTTGAACGTAATGACGCTAGGGGCCTCTACCTGATCGACATACCGATTTCGCTCGCGCTCGATTGAATCCAATGACTCTTCTTGCAGCTTGGTGCCAGAGATCAAATGGTTGCACCGCATGCAGCCGCGGGTCGGAAGCACCAGACGCACATTGCTCCTGATGTCGCCGACTGCTCCGTCCGTTGGGTCAACGTCAATCCTCGTACCAAGCTGGACTGCGGGAATCAAGTACTGATGGGAGATCGAATTGACGATCATCCGGGCGAGATGTGAGTCGGCCGCGAGGAACAGAAAGTCGCAGTCGAGCAACGACCTTGCCGCATCCGGCTCGATTACGTTCTCTGCGATGCCTATGAACTCGACCTTCGGATTGGCTCGGCGTGCTGTTCGGCGGGCAAGATCGACCTTTTTGGTGGAGAAGCGAGCCGCAAGGTTCTTGAGCCGCTTGAACCGGCGCAGGGCCATCAGTGCGTCAAGCCGACGAGCCTCTGCGAGGCGAGGTAGATTCGTCGGGTCAACCCGGTCGGGGTCGATCACAACAAGGCTTCCGACTCCTATCCTGCTGAGCATGGTCACAAGCGGGAGACCGACACCCCCAGCGCCGATCACGCCAACTTTCATTTGCCCTAGTCGGCGCTGGCCTCGATCTCCAAACCAGCGCGCCTGACGGTCGTAAGTAGCGTCCGCCTTTGGGGGTGGAGGGGGCGGAGCGGGATGCAGTCTCGTCAGATTTCGCCCGACAATAAGCGCCTCCGAGATAGGCCGGCGAGCGCGGTCTGGCGTCCAGATATCACCGGCAATCGCGTTTTCCGCAAAGACGAGCGCACCAACTGGACGCGCGGAGATATCGAGGAGGGCGGGATACCCCCGCTTGTGCGAATGGTTGTCCGGGCCGCTGAATTCGACGAAATCACGCCCGCCGTGGTTGTGGACAGCGAGATAAATAAGACCTTCGTCTCGGCAATAGCGAATCTTGTCCCTAACGAACTCAGCCGTGAGCATGCGGTATCCCCGTCGCCCTGGGACGAAGTCAATGCCGTCAGTTGCCTCGAAGAGCTCCCGAGCCAGGAGGCGGGTGCCCCGCGATGATCGACTGATCCCGGCCGCAATCACGGCTCCATGCTCGTCTCTGTCTCCTGGGAACAGATGACGCATGAGCCGCCCGTATAGCTGCTCATCCATCGTAAGAGTCCAAGGCGCAGGCATTCAGCGACTCCTAAGAAAATCTAGAACTCGTAGGAGCTTGTGTAGCGCCGAATCGGTTGCGGGGTTTCGCCGATTCGACCGCCTTGAAACCTGGATTGCTGGCCGCTCGAACCCGGGTGCCGTTGCGTTGCGAGTCATCGTGGCAGGAAGGCTTCCATCGGCATGCTGATCCGGTTTCTTCGGACCCCCGACGTATTGGACATCAGTACCAATGAAATGCGGGTATACGTCGGCATCCGGATAGCTCCAAGTGATGTGGAACGCGATCCAAGAAGTCGATGGGTTGAAACAGGCGCCGATTTCGACGCCGTCCACGAGGACGTATGCACCGCCGTCCGCATCCTCTTTGACCTCGACTGTTGCCGTCTCTGGCAGGCCCGCCGTCAACTCTTCCAAGGCCTTTTCGACCCCCGCTTTCATGGCTGGGAATCGTCGTCTACGTCGTTGGCGGTGAACTCTGAGTGCTTGTTCACGGTGACGACATCGTCGTCGTCGATCGTCCGCGCGGGGTCACCGCCGTGGGCCTCGAGCGTCAAGAGGAAGTCCAGCTCGATCTCTACGCCTTCATCGATCGCGGCTTCCTTGACCTGGAGGCCGGTAACGCGATGATCGGGAAGCGTCACGGACTTGTTGTTCACCTTGACCACGACCTCTTTTGCCTTGTCGTGGGGCTTCTTTTTGGGAGTTTGTGAAACTGACATATCTATCCTTCCTAGGTAGATTTAATAAACCTAGCCCAGAGTAGCGCCCGTTCCGGCCGATTGTCAAGCCCCTACGCATCGGGAAACCTCTATGTCAACCTCAATGACGGTCAGCTAGATTGACTTCGCGGTCGAAATCCGCAACACTCGGGGGGTGGATGGTCTGTACAAAGAGTTCGGCAAAGGTTTTCGGAAGGCGCGCCGCGAAGCCGATTTGACCCAGGCTCAAGTCGCGGAGCGCGTAGGTCTCAGCCGAACGTCAGTTACCAATATCGAGCGCGGCAGCCAGCACATCGCCCTGCATCAGCTCTTTCTGTTGGCGTCAGCCGTAGGCTGCGAGCCAGCAGAGTTGCTGCCGGATCATGCGGTGGCTCTTGAAGAGTTGCTCTCCCCAGCCGCAATGAAGATCATTGCTGGGGACGAAGAAGGGCGCGACTTTGCTGTCCGAGTCCTAAGTAAGAGTGCTGGCGTGCGTGCCGCCCAGGAAGGAGCTTCGACCAGCCCATGAGGAAACGATCAAGGGCTGAGAAGCGGGCCGCAGAGGTGCTTACGGAAGCGGGCATCAACGAACTTCCGGTTCCAGTCGATGAGCTCGCCATCAGCCTTGGGGCTGATGTCACCTACGAGTCCTTCGACGGAGAGGTTTCCGGAATGCTTGTTCGAGGTGCCAACCGAGCCGTCATCGGAGTCAACTCAAAGCACGCGAAAACGAGACAGCGTTTTTCCGTTGCCCATGAGATTGCCCACCTGGTGATGCATCCGGGAACGCCGATGTTCGTGGATCGCTTCGTTCGAGTTAATTACCGGAACGGCGAGTCCAACCGCGAGGAGATCGAGGCCAACGCATTCGCAGCTGAACTGCTAATGCCGTGCAATCTCATGGCTGAGTCCGTTGATCGTGCTCTTGCTAAGCACCAAGGACTCACGCCGGAGCAGCTAGCAAAACAGCTCGCTAGAACTTTTCATGTGAGTCCCGAAGCAATGAGCTACCGCCTTCAAAACCTTGAGGTTGTGGATCCTGCGGCTTTGATTGGTTGAGGCCGTCGACGAATCGAGGATTTGGTTCGATTACCGCGGCGAATGGGCCTGGCCGCCCAAGCGGCCAATTCGGGCGAAGTAGACGCTGCCCCGCTTGGCGGTCTGTCTGCCGCCAGCTTTACCAATCGTCGCCATGTCATGTGATCGTGTGGTTTGGTTACCGCCCTTGCTGGCGACTTCGCGTAACCGAATGACCGTCATTGACGCGAAACCATGACCACTGACTTGGCAGGCGCTTCCTATGGATGCCGGTGCTTTTTTACGCAGCGTGTCTTGCCGTGAACTTTCTTCTTCCGAAAGCCTCTCTTGCATTTCTTGGCCGTGTGCGCACCTTTGTTGAGAGTCGGCTGGGAAGCGGTTTGCGGTACCGGAAATGAGGTTGATGGGGTGGTAAACGGCTGGGGCGATTCCTGAGGTGGTGGCGATGGCGGCGGACTCGGAGTACCCGTGTCGAGAAAGCGGGCGGCAACAAAATCAAGGTCGGCTTCGTCAGGGCGGAAGGTGCGACCGCCAACCGCAATTCGTCCCGCAGGGTCGGTAATGACCTCGCCGCCGCCGTCGAAGGGTAGGTTCACCAAACCGTCCCCGCCGCCGAAGCTGGTATCGGGGGAACCGTCCGGTAGGTAGCGGCGCAGGGTGCTCAGGCTCTCGAGTACCAGCAGGCGGCCAGCTTCGTCGACGGCGATGTTGGACGCCCGGGAACCGGGCGCTCCCAGCATGATCCCATCACCGGCAAAGGTGGGGTCAAACGTCGGGGCTTCCGTCAAGCGCACTACGAACGAACGGGGTTCACCGCCACCCGCCGGTTCGCTGATCCCGACAACCAGCACCCGATTGGCAGCATCGACGGCCATCCCGTCGGCGGAGTCCGTGCTGCCCGGTTCTATGTCAATGCCAACCGGCTCGCCTTCGTCACCAAAGCTCGGATCGAGCTGCCCGTCGGGCAGCAGCCGGGAGACGGCCGCAAACTCGCTCATCGTGACGATGCGCCCGGCACCGTCGATAGCCATACCCCAGGCGCCCGCACCTTCGGTCGTGGTGCCGTCGCCGGAGAACGTCGGATCGGGGAGGCCGGCTTCGGTAAAGCGGAACGTGGCGAATTCGCCACCGACGACGATCCGCCCCGCCGCGTCGAGCGCCACGTCCCCGACCAGGGCGTAGGGCGCGCTGGCCTTACCGTCGCCTGAGAAAGTCGAGTCAAGCTGGCCGCTTTCGGTCAGGCGGACGACGCCCGTATTGCAGAAGCTGGGGCACGGTGGCTCACCGTAGTTCCCGGCCACCACAATGCGGTTGCTGCCGTCGATCGCGACGGCTGGCGCGCTGTCGTGGGTACCGGTCCCGAAGCGGAAGAGCACGATCCCGTCTCCACCGCCAAAGGACGGATCGGGGCTGCCCGCCGCCGTATAACGGAGGACCGCCGCTTCGCTGTTTCCCGCGCTCGTTTCCCGGTCACCGACCAGGACGATCCGCCCGGTCGAATCGACGGCGATGTCAAGCGCAATGTCTTCGCCACCCAGGTCCGTCAGTACCCAGCCGTCCCCACCACCGAACGTCGTATCGAGGTCGCCGGGATCGGCCAGCGCGCTACCTGCCGGAACGCCAAGCGCAGCGGTCAGCACCGCTGCCATCAGAATCAATCGCCGCATCGGTTTGTCGCCCCTTACCTGGTTGAGTGTCGCCCTCTTGTCCAAATGGATTCGCAGATCCATTGAGACCCCCGGCTCCGCCGCCTCCACGGGTAGATTACTGCTCGTAAGCGAGTCGCTTGGCCTTGCGATTCGAGCTGTAGAGCCAAATTCTGAACGGGGTTAGAACCACTCCCTGATTTTTGGCTCTAGATAGGGAAGTCCGATGGGCGCGGCTGGGTTCGAACCAGCGACCTCTCGCGTGTGAGGCGAGCGCTCTCCCACTGAGCTACGCGCCCGGGAGGGCTCGGATATTACGGGGCGGCGCTGGGAGCGGTCTTGTTGGGCTTGGACTCGTGATTGAGGGCTCGGTGGGTACATCTTTCCAAAACTAGAGCTCAAGCGTGCTTAATTTTCAGTAGCCGAGAATAGTCCTCGCACCTAAGCGATCAGGGGACTCAACGTGGGGGCCTTCAGTGCGGGCGGGCTTGTCGACGTCGGTCCCGAAGCTCGGCCGGTGCGGCGGTCGCGTCGTCGGTGGCCACACCTACCGACTCTCGATCGAGGCCGTCACCGCGCAGAGCACCCTGGCGCTCTCGACGCTGAGTGGCACGACGAGCCTGCGCTTCGACAACGTCGGGCTCACCGTGCAGTCGAGTGGGGGCAGGGGAGACGAAGGTGACGGGGCTGGCAAAGCTGACGGCACTGGGTCCAACGGGGGCGGCTCGGCTGACCTCTCCGACCGCCGCCTCCTCTCGCTCCTAAGCACCAGTGGGCTTCGAGCCCGGCCGTGCTCATCGTCCCGCGGGTCAAGCCTCGGGCACGCGGGAAGATCAGCAAGCGCAAGCGGTTGCTCGTCTGCGAAAAGGTCCACGCCGGTACGGCACAGGCGACCGTCTACAAGCAGCGCAAGCTGATCCGCGGTGGCTGAGTCCGCTTAGGCGACGGCCTGCTCCGCGGCAGGGAGCGGGCCGTCGCCCGGTGTCCCGGTCTCGCCCGCCGCGGCGGCCCGCTCCAGAAGGGCGCGGCCGACGAAGGGGAAGACCAGGGTTGAAAGCATTGCGGCGCCGACCAGGCCGGCTGCCGTCGACGCTTTCATGTGGTCGGACTCGATCGCGATCGTGGTGATTGCGACGACGAGCGGCAGCTCGGTCGCCGAGTAGAAGGCGAGGGCGGCCCGCTGGCGGGTCCCTAGGACATTGCGATAGAGCAGCATCGCCGGGGCACCGCGGACGACCAGGAAGAGGCCGAAGAACATCACTAGCTTGAGCAGCGCGGTGACCGAGCCGAGCGCGGCGAGGTCGAACTCGATGCCGCTGGTGATGAAGAAGAAGGGGACGAAGAAGCCGAAGCCGACCGCGGTCAGCTTCGACTCGAACACTTTCAGCTCGTGTCCCTGCAGGGCCAGCCGCACGATCATCCCGGCGACGAAGCCGCCGAGCAGGACATCGAGGCCGAGCTTGCTGGCGAGCAGGACGAGGCCGAAGACGAGGACCACCGTGATCCGCACGGCGAGCTGGCTGCTCGTCTCAAAGGTTCGCTCCAGCGCCGGCCAACCGCGCCAGGCGAATTTCACCGAGACAAGCGCCATCGCCAGCGCCAGCGCAACGAAGGCGATCAGGATCACGCTCTCGTGCAGGGGGTTGGTCGTCGAGAGGACCAGGGTCACCAGCAAGATCGGGCCGAACTCGCCGATCCCGCCCGCCGCAAGCAGGTAGGTGCCGAACTTGGTCTTCAACTCGCCGTTGTCGCGCAGGATCGGGATCAGCGTGCCGATCGCCGTCGTCGCCATCGCCGAGCCGGTGTAGAGGAAGGAGAGGACGATCCCGGCTTTCGCGAGGGCGCCGCCGATCCCGTAGGCGAGCGCGATCGAGAGCAACCAACCCCAGGCGCCCAGCTTGAGCGGCTTGCCGCGGATCCGCTTGAAATCGATCTCGTAGCCGGCGAAGAAGAAGAGCATCCCCAGCCCGAGGTTGGAGAAGAATTCGATGAAGCTGTCGGTCCCGGCCAGGTCGAGGACTTCGGGCCCGACGACGATTCCCAGCAGCAGCTCGACGACGACCACCGGCGGGGCGAAGCGGGGCGGAACGATGGCGACGGTGATCGCCGCGATCGCGGCGATCATGACGATGACGAAGAACGAGTCGGTATCGATGGGAATCAAGGCGGGAATGATCCTACGGCCGTGGCCGGGTAGGATCGTGGGTGGACCGTGCTAGGCGGGGAATCAGCGGTGCCTTGTAACCCGCAATCCGCTCTAGCGGGGCCGAATACCGCTCTAAGGGGCTGGCCTTCGGGACCGGTCTGCCGGGGGCGGCGTTGACGGCCGGGTCCTGCGCGACGTGGGCACGCGAATCAGGTCAGGTCCGGAAGGAAGCAGCCTTAAGCGGATGCCGCGGGTGCCGCAGGTAAGCCCGACTCGAGCCAACCACGACGGACATGCCTGGAGACCTCGCTTCGAAGGGCGGGTGCACGGTCCATTTCAAGCTCTGGCGAGCCGCTCGGCGAGCCAGAGATCGCAGAGCCAGTCGGCTTGCTCGCCGCCCTTGCGGAGGACCGTGACACCCTCGGGGCCGCCCTCGACCGTGACTTTCTTCCAGCGGGTCGAGTTGGGTACGTCTTTCAGTGCAGCGACCACGGACTCCGGCGCCCCGTCCCCCGGCCGCACCCGGCCGTCGCGGGATTTCGCCGTGAACCTGGGAACAGAGGCCGCCACAGTGGTCTCGCTGTGGGCCGCCGTCTCGGTGCTGCCGAGGCGGACCGAGACGGCGCGCCCGT
Source organism: uncultured Solirubrobacterales bacterium (assembly GCA_963703175.1). Lineage (GTDB taxonomy): Bacteria > Actinomycetota > Thermoleophilia > Solirubrobacterales > 70-9 > VRUE01. Next base: position 875,599 of record OY969794.1, on the reverse strand, counting down.
TGCGCTCGCCGCTCAGCACCAGCGCGCCGCGGATCTTCGGCCCGACCCGACCCGTCGTCGCTTCCCGCATCTCGACGTTGACCTTTGGCCGCTCAGTGACCTCCAGTCCCAGCGGCGCCATCGCCTTGCCGACGTTGTCGTAGCCGCGTTCCATCTCTCCGCCGGGCATCAGCGCCCGGATGCTTCCCCAGAGTGCGAAGGCGACGATCACTGGCGCGCCGATCAGCAGCGGCAGGAAGCTTTCGAGCAAGTACATCGCCGGCACGACGACGAGGATCAGGGCGGTCACGACCATGGCGAGGTTTTGGCTGCGCCGACCCGCCTCCCATCCTGCGGCCCGCGCCTTGACCGCCTCGGGGGTGATCGGCGCGACTGCCATCGATGCCCAGAGGTCGGCTTCGCCCATCGTCGTCGGGTTCTCGACCTGCCGCCCGCCTTCGGCGGCGGCGCGGGAGCTGTCGTGCGCGCTTGCGCCCGATACGCGGTTCAGGTCGGAGCGCTGCAGGGCGAAGAGGATGACGACGAAGACAGCGATCACGCCGAAGACCAGCGCCAGCGTCGTCTTCGGATTGGCTTCGCCCTGGCCGGTGGTAGTGGCGATGACGAGGACGATCGCGACGACGACGAAGACGCCGATCAGCCCAAACCGCCCCGAACGCTTGAAGCCGCCAGTCACGGCGCCAGCCTACATCTGCCGACGGGTCTCTTTCCCACCGAATACGTGGGTTTTCGGCCCGTCGGCGGTCAGTCGATCAGGCGCGTCTCCATGCGGCTGATTGAGACCCGCCACATGACGAGGGCAAAGGCGACCAGGCCGGCGAAGCGGACGAGGTCGATCGCTTCGTAGCCGAAGGCACCGCCGCGGACCAGTTCAACTAGCTGGTGAAGGGGGTTGAGCTGGGCGACCACCTGCACGCCCTCCGGCAATTCGTCGATCGGGAAGAAGGCACCGGAAACGAGGAAGAGTGGCGTGACGAAGAGCGCCGTCACGTAGTTGAACTGGTCGATCTTGGCGACGGTCGCCGCCATCGCGATGCCAAAGCCGGCGAAGCCGAGCGCGGTGAAGAGGCAGAAGAGCGGCGTCAGCAGCATCCCCCAGGCCGGGTCGAGGCCGAAGAGCATCGTCACCAGCAGCGGCACGCAGCCGTAGACGCTGGCGCGCAGGCCGATCCAGAGCATCTCGGCGCTGACCAGCTCCTCGACGTCGACCGGAGCGGCGAGGATCGCTTCGTAAGTGTTCTGAAAGCGGTGCTTGACAAAGGTGCCGAACATCGCCGGCAGGGCGCTGGAGAAGATCACCGCGGTGGCGACCATCCCGGTGCCGACGAACTGCACGTAGGGGACGCCCTGGACTTCGTCGATCAGGGTCGCGCTGAGGCCAAGCCCGAAGGCGAGCAGGTAGACGATCGGTTCCAGCACGCTGGAGAAGGTCGTCCCCCGCCAGTAGGTGCGGAAGTTGGCCAGCTCGCGGCTCATCACACCGCTGATCGCCGCCGGTTCTAAGCGCCTCATCTGATTCCTGGCCTTCCCAGGGCGCGAAAACCAAGCAGGTCGGGGGATGCAGGGAGGGCGGTGAGGGGAGCGCACTGTTTGTGCGCGACCCGAACCGACCGACCGAAGACCCCGAGATGCGCCGGTTTGCAGCGTCCTGGGCTCACTCTGCAGCCTCGCCAGTCAACATCACGAAGACGTCCTCGAGGGTCGCGGCGCGCACCACTGCGTCGTCGGGAATTGCCCCGTTCTCCGCTCGCTCAGAGCCAACGATGGCGATCGCCGGACCGGCCGGGCGCACCGCAAGTCCGCGGGCTTCGGCGTCGGCCCGCACCGCGGCAAGGCGATCGGGCGGGCCGTAGACCTCGGCGGTCTGGCGGCCGACGTGCTCGACGATCAGCTCGGCCGGCTTGCCCCGGCTGATCACTTTGCCGTGGGTCATCACCGCGACCTCATCGGCGAGCCGCTCGGCCTCCTCGATGTAGTGGGTCGACATCAGGATCGTCGTGCCGCCCGAGCGCAGGTTGTCGATCAGGGCCCAGAGCTCGGTGCGGATCTGCGGGTCGAGGCCGACGGTCGGCTCGTCGAGCAGGATCAGCTTCGGTTCGTGAACGAGGCCGCGGGCGAGCAGCAGGCGGCGGCGCATGCCGCCGGAGAGCTCGTCGACGGCGTCGCGACGACGGTCGCGCAGGCGGGCTAGATCCAGTGCCCGGTTGACCGCGGCGCCAACGTCGGGGACCCGGTAGAGACGGGCGTACACGGCCAGGTTGTCCTCGACCGTGACGTCGACGTCGAGGTTGTCGAGCTGCGGGACGACGCCCATCTTGGCGCGCGCCGCCTTCGAATCGCCGGGCAGCTCGTGGCCGAGCGCGCGCAGTTCGCCGGCGTCGGGCAGAGCTTGTCCGGTGATCAGCCGCATCGTCGTCGACTTGCCAGCGCCGTTCGGCCCGAGCAGGCCGAGGCAGATGCCCTCAGGCACGTCGAGGTCGAGCCCGTCAACCGCTGTGATCGGGCCGAACCTCTTCACCACGCCGCGCAGTTCGATCGCTGCCATGGCGGCCATGCTTGCATGGAAGACTGCCCGCCATGCTTGACGACCGTTGGATCAGGGCGTTGCACATGGAGACGATGCGCGAGAAGGAACTCGACGCCGAGCGCGAGCACCACGTCCTCTTCCAAGCCTCGACGATCGGCGCCCTGCTCGATGGAGCCTACGAGGGTGATCTCAGCTTCGCCGAGCTGGCCGAGCACGGCGACCTCGGCCTCGGCACGCTCAACGGCCTCGACGGCGAGATGATCGCGATCGACGGGCGCTTCTTCCGCGCCGACGTGGACGGCGCGGTCGAGGAGGTCGAGACAACCTCGCGAACCCCCTTCGCGGTGGTCACTCGCTTCGAGCCCGTGGTCGACGTTCAGCTCGCCGGCTCGCTCGACCACCTGCAGCTGCTGGCGCGGCTCGACGAGCTGATCCCGGCCAGCGCCGCTTCCTGCGCGATCCGCCTCGACGGACGCTTCGGGCTGGTCCGCGCTCGCTCGGTTCCCCGCCAAAGCCCGCCCTACCGGCCGCTGACCGAGGTTGTTCTAGAGCAGCACGTCTTCGAGCTGGCGGATATCGAGGGGACGATGCTCGGCTTCCGCTTCCCCGATTACGTCGAGGGGATAGAGGTGAGCGGCTACCACCTCCATTTCATCTCCGCCGATCGCAGCCGCGGCGGCCACGTCCTTGCTTCGCGCTCGGATGGTCTCCAGGCTCGGCTTGATCCCTCGAGCGAGCTGCATATCGAGCTACCGCCCTCGGTGGACCTCGCCGACCCCGAGCTCGCTGCCGCCACCCACGCAGCGATCGAGGCGGTCGAGCGCAACTCCTGATGCCTTTTGATGCCTATGGGGGTCATAAAGGCGTCAGAAGTTCCTCAGCAGCGGCGGTAGAGGCGCCATGACCCGTTGCGGGCTACGGGGTGGAAGCCCTGGGGGACTTTGGCGGTGAAGCGGGAGGGGTCGTTGGGGTCTAGGACGAAGTTGTGGATGACGAAGGGGCTGGCCGGGTCGAGGAAGTAGCCGCGGCGAGGCTGGCGTTGCTCGGAGGAGCTGACGATGTGCGAGGGCCTGACGTCGAGGTCGAAGGCGAGGCGGGGCACGGCGCGGTGGTTGGGAACCGAGATCGGTAGGCAGAGCGGCTCGAATGCGCCGGAGTCGGCCAGGTCGCCGAGGTCGGACTCGATCCCCCCCTGGTTGGTGAGGTCGGTGTTGACCTGCGAGAGCAGGTCGTACTGGTTGGGCGCCCAGACGACGAACATGAGCAGGAGGACGGCGGCAAAGGCCTGCCAGGCGCGGCGCCAAGGGTGGCTCTGGTCAAGCAGTCGCCAGCCGAGCAGCGCCAGGGCGACGAAGATCGCGAGCACCGCGCCGGCGAGCATCGTGTAGCGGGCGATGATCGCCAGGCCGGCACAGGCGAGGACAGCGAAGGCGCCGAGGGCGAGCACGCCGGCGGCGATGCCGATCTCGGAACGGCGGCGGAGGAAGAGAAAGCCGAGAACGACTCCCCCCAGCGCCCCGATCATTCCCGGCCACTGCATGACTTCGCCGAGGGCGCGGGGTCCATAGAGGATGAGGTCGAGGGGGCCGGTGTGGCGGCCGAGGGTTTCCACCGTTTCGCGCGTTCCCGTGAACGAGTAGGTCGGGCTGCCAGACGTGATCCAGTCGAACAACGCCCACAGGACCGGTCCTGCCAGGGTGAGGGCGATGAGCCCTGTGGGAGGGACAGAGAGGGTGCCTCTCGCCCGGACAAAACGCGACCTAATTAGGTCGCGTTTTTGAGTATCCGCCCGTTCGAGAGGCACCCTCTCTGTCCCCTCATCAGCACGATCAGGGTCGGACTGCCCAGGGCCCAGGGCGAGGTAAGCCAAGTAAGCGAACGAGAACAGCCAGGCCTCCGGTCGGAGCAGGCCAGCTGCAGCTAGCAAGGCTAGGACTGGCCAGCCGGCGCGGGGGCGTCTCGTCTCGATGACGAGGGCGCCGAGGACTAGGGCTATGTAGGGGAGGTCCACGTAGGCGCGTAGGCCGTTGGAGAGGAAAGGGGCGCGGGTTAGGACGATCAGGGCGGCGACTGCGCCGATCGGGCGGTCGAACCAGAGCGAGCCCAAGCGGTAGACGAGGTAACCGACAAGGCCGAGCGAGAGGTAGGCGACGACCATCGTCAGGTCGATCGCGCCGCTGCCTAGTGGAGAGGCGATGAGGCCGAAAAGTTCGGCCAGGGGGTGCGGCGTGGGGGGAAGCGCGGCGCCACGGTCCGGGCTCAGGCCATCGCCCAGTTCCCGGCCCCAGAGCAGCGCGTAGATCGTGTCGTAGTTGGGGAAGCCGAGCGGGAAGACCGCGAGCAGCAGCGCCGCGACGGCGGCGACCCAGGCAGCAGGCGTCAACCAGTGGCGGGCCCTCGACGGCACCGGCGCAACCTACCGGTGCGCGTGGCGCTTTAGTCGCTCTATGCGCGACTAAAGCGCCACAGACCGCTCATCGCCCGCAGATACACTGGCTGCGGTGCCTCCGTCCAGCGACTCGACGTCCCTTTACCGCCGCCACCGTCCCGGCTCCTTCGACGAAGTGGTCGGTCAGCAGCACGTCGTCCGCACTCTGCGCAACGCCGTGGAGCAGGGCAAGGTCCACCACGCTTACCTCTTTGTCGGCTCGCGCGGCACCGGCAAGACGTCGATGGCAAAGATCCTCGCTCGCTCGCTCAACTGCGAGCGCGGCGGCCCGACCGTCACGCCCTGTGGTGAATGCGAGTCCTGCCTGACGATCGCGGCCGGCAGCTCGATCGATGTGATCGAGATGGACGCGGCCTCCAACCGCTCGGTCGACGATGTCCGCGATCTGCGCGAGCGGGTCGCCTACGCGCCTTCCGGCGGCCGCTGGAAGGTCTACATCCTCGACGAGGCGCACATGCTGACCAAGGAGGCATGGAACGCCTTCCTCAAGACGCTGGAGGAGCCGCCGCCCAACACGGTTTTCATCTTGGCGACGACCGAGTCGCACAAGGTGATGGCGACGATCGCCGACCGCTGCCAACGCTTCGACTTTCAGCGCCCCTCGCTTGAGCAGATCTCCGAGGTGGTGCAGCGGGTTGCCGTTGCAGAGGGGATCGAGGTCGATGACGGCGCCGTAGCGACGATCGCCCGTTCTGCCTCCGGCAGCTTCCGCGACGCCCTCGGAACGCTCGACCAGCTGGTCGCTTACGGCGGTAATCAGGTCGGGCTCGAAGACGTGCTGCAGCTGCTCGGCGCCGCCGACGCCGAGCTGCTCTTCGGCGCCGTCGATGCGGTGATCGCTGAGGATCCCAAGGCCGTGCTGCTCGGGGTCGAGGAAATGGCCGGCTCCGGCCGCGACCCGTCCCAGTTCGCCCGCGACCTGCTCGCCCACCTGCGCCACCTACTGGTCACCCAGACCGTCGGCGAGGTGCCGAACACGTTCGTCGTTACGGCGACCGACGAGGGGTGGATGGCTGCGCAGGCTCAGGCGGTCGGGGCGGCGACCCTGGTGCGGACCATCGACGAGCTTTCGGCAGCTCTGACCGCCGTGCGCGAGGGCGATGACGCTCGCATGGCAGTCGAGATCGCGCTGCTCAAAGCGGCGCGGCCGGACCTCGACCCGTCAACCGAGGGTTTGCTCAGGCGCATCGAGAGACTCGAGCAAGGAACAGGGGGGCCTCGGGCCGCGGGTCCTGTCGGCGCAGGGGACCCACCTCCCCTTCCGGTAGCTAAAGCTTCCTCAGGGGAGGTCCCCCCTACGCCGCCACCCGCGGCAGAAGCGCCTCCGATTGACGCCCAGGGTCCGGAAGCTTCAGATGAAGACTCGACGCCGTCTGCTGAGGACGACTCTCCCGCGGGTGGCGCTGCGGCGGGGGTCCCCCATAGCGGAGGAGACCGCGAAGCGGGATCCGAGCACATGGGGGAGGCCGCGGCGACAGGACCCGCGGGCCAACTTGACCTCGAGCAGGTTGTCCGCGTCTGGCCCGCTGTGCTCGACCAGCTGATGCAGACCGCGCCGGCGCTGGCGGCCACCTTTGAGGGTGCGCGGCCGGTTGCGTTCGATGCTGAGGAGATGACCGTGACTGTTGGCTTCCCCGCCGACCACACCTTTAACAAGCGCAAGGCCGAAGCACCCGACAAGCGGGAACAGATGGCAGCGGCGCTGGAGACGGTGTTGGGGCAGAAGCTGCGGCCGGCCTACGCCGTCCTCGAGGGGGAGCAGGCTTCCCCCGAGGCCGAGGCTGAGGAGGACGGCGTCGATCATGAGGCGCTGGTGGAGAAGATCAAAAGTGAATTTGACGCCGAGGAGGTCGGTTGATGGCACGGGGTGGTCCTGGAGGCTTCGACGTAAACGCGCTGATGAAACAGGCGCAGCAGATGCAGCAGCAGATGGAGCAAGCTCAAGAGCAGCTCAAAGACGAGGTTGTCGAGGCGAGTGCGGGCGGCGGCATGGTCAAGGTGAAGATGGGCGGCGACATGACCTTGCGCGAGATCGCGATCGACCCCGAAGCGATCGATCCCGAGGAGGCGGAGATACTCGCTGACATGGTGCAGGCCGCGGTCAACGAGGCGTTGCGCGCCGCACAGGAGCTGGCCGGCTCGAAGATGGGCGGGATTACCGGGGGCATGGGAGGCCTGGGCGGCCTCCCCGGGATGTGAGCGCCGAGGGACCTGCACCGCTCTCCCGCCTCGTCGCCGAGCTCTCACGGCTGCCGGGGATCGGCCAGCGCACGGCCCAGCGCCTCGCTTTCCACATACTTCGCGCGCCCGACGAAGAGGCTGCGGCGCTGGCTGCGGCGATCCGCGAGGTGAAGGAGAAGGTCGGTCTCTGCGAGCGCTGCTTCAACCTCTCCGAGGGCCCGCGCTGCCGGATCTGCCAGGACTCCAACCGCGATCAGGCGACGATCTGCGTAGTCGAGGAGCCCGCCGACGTGATCCCGATCGAGCGCACGCACGAGTACCGCGGCCTCTACCACGTGCTCGGCGGTGCCCTCTCACCAATCGACGGCGTCGACGCCAGCGACCTGAAGATCGCCGAGTTGCTGCGCCGTGTCGCCGAGGGAGACATACGCGAGGTAGTCCTCGCCACCAACCCGACCACGACCGGCGAGGCCACGGCCCTGCACATCGCCGAGCAACTACGCGGTCAGGTCACGGTCACCCGACTGGCCAGCGGCCTGCCGATCGGCGCCGACCTTGAGCATGCCGATGAGGTCACCCTTGGCAATGCCTTTGCCGGCCGTCGCACCTTGGACTAGATGTGTCGTCAGCCTGCTGATCGAAGTACTGGTAAGTCAGTGTTTACTCAGGCAGAGATTGACAATGCCGAGTTACCGGATATGGTCACCTAACTTCGTCTACTCACCTGTGTACTCGTTATCTTTCCCACCCCAGTCAAGACGCATGCCAGCCTGAAAGGAGTAGCACTACTCCTACTGGTCATAGCGCTGCTTACCCCCGCGGTGGCGAGCGCGCAGTCCAGTTGCTCGCCGTCGTCCTCTGCGACCGAGAAGCCCGAAAATGGGCGGGCGACGTCTCTCGGCGAAGGGGCCGATGGGAATGTGGAACTGACCGCCAAGACCGAGCAGTTCGTCCTTGGGGATGGACGTGGTCCAGCGCATCGGACCATAGTCCTCGAGGCAAAGCCGAAACTCTCGCCCGGGGCCACCCTGATTGCTGATCCGGTCGAAGATTTCGAGGCCGAGGGGGGCGGGACTTCATTCCCACTTGAAGGAGTTGTTGTTACCCCGGCGGTGACCAGCTTTGGCGCCGTTCAGCTGAAGATCTGCATCGATCCAAAGCACCCGGAAGCGGTCGGGCGGGGCCGTTACGTCGGCGCAATCCAAGTCGGTGGCCCAGGTATCGAAACGGCCACGGTGCCAGTGGAATTGACCCTACGCACTCCGATCTGGCTTGCCATCGGGCTGGCCTTAGGCGGATTGCTTTTCGGCCTTGCGCTAAAGATGGCCGCTGATCTAAATAAGGATCCCAACGCGCAGATCGATCGCACCTGGGTGGTCAAATATGTGAAACGCGGGGCATTTGTGACCGCTGTGCTGCTTGGCATTGCCGGTGTTGGGCTTAACCTCTGGCAGCTGTACGACGCCAATCCCATCTGGGGCAGCTCCGCCGATTTCTTCAAGATTTTCGCCGCCGGTGTCGCCCTTCAGGTCACCGGCAGCACCGCGATTGACTTCTTCAGCCCGTTCAAAGCCCCAGCGTAATAGAGCGGGTACGCACTGCTGTCGACCGGATCAGCCGAAGTCGAGCACGCGGAAACGGGCCGAGTCGATCGTCGAGTCCGGCGTGCAAGCTCCGTTGGACCCGGTTTTCGCGGTCAGGTGATTCGTGGTCGGATGGAGGGGATCGATCTGCGGTTGGGCGCCGATGCTCTGTTCGATCTGCTGGAGCGCCGTCGATTCGGTTGAGAGTTCGCCGCCGCCGACCTGTTTGCCGTTGAGGTTGACTTCGAAGAAGACCCGGCAGGACCCCGACCCCGAGCCGTCGTAGGCGAGCGTCGCCGTGGCGCCACCGAAGACGACCTCGATCTCGCCGGGATTCTGCGTCCAGGTGTCGTTGGAGATCGGGTACGGGTCCGGCCCGTTGGTTATCGGCACTGAACCACCGCTGGGGCTGGCTGCGTAGAAGACGGGGAACTGGAGGTTCGAGGGTGCGACCGCGGCGTCCCCAATTTGCTTCGAGCCAACCGCGCCGTTTCCAATCCGCTCGGTGTCGACCGCGCCGGCGGCGATCTGGTTGCTGCGTACCGCACCTAACGCAAGCTTGCCGCTGGTGACCGCCCGCTTGACGATCTCGGACGTGCGGACCGATCCCGGCGCGAGGTTGATCGACTTGACCGCATTGTGAGCGATGTCGCCGGAGTGGATCTTGCTCGCCGCAAAGGCGGCGCTGCCACCGAGGGCGAGGAAGAGGGCCAGGGTCGAGACGATGTTTGCGTAGGTGAGGCGGGGTCTGTTTGGCATGCGAATCGAATTCGGGATGACTCGTGTACTGCCCTGCCACCGGGAGATGTCTAGAGCGGAGCGAGTTTCCGTCGCTTCTTGTTCATTTGGGTAGGCGAGCTGTTCCCGCTGTTTGCGTCTTAAAGCTGCCGGTCGGCAGCAGATTTGACAAGCAAAGCATTGACTTACTCAGGCTTACTGAAAAGGATCCGACCTTCCCGACCAAGGAGGCCAGTCATGGACAGCTCGTCCACTCAGTTACTGTTCGCAAACGATCAGGTGTGGGTATTACTGATCGGCTCGATCGTTCCCCTGGGGGGCTACATCATCAACAAGGTGTTGCCCTGGAAAACGGAGACGGTCAAGGGAATCACCCAGGTGGTTCTCACCAGCGTTGCCGCCACGCTGTACACCGCCCTCGGCACTGACATTGGAGGGTTCGACGGGTTTCTGCAGCAGGCTTTTACCGCCACCGTCGCGGGCCTGTTCGCCCACAACATCCTCTGGAAGCCAAGCAACATCAACATCAAATTCGGTGCCGTTCCAACTCCATTGCAGGCAGCGACCCTTACGAAGAACCAGATCGGCGGGCTGAGCGATGAACAGCGAGAGGGCATCGCGTTCGCGCCTGAGTCCATCATCGGAGGACAAGCTGGTCGGCCCCCTGGCACTCCACCTGGCCATTCCGCCTAGACAGGTATCAAGTCGCAAATTGCGGTTTTTTGGCACCCTGCTGTCCGGTCAAAGCGCCAAGGTCTCGACGTGGCGACGGATGCCCCTACATGGAATGGCTCGCGGGAGGCATCAAGTGCCGGGAACCTGGCCCGCGAGGTGTCGGCGCTGCAGGCTTCGCTGCTCGGCAAGCTGCACGAGGAGATGGCCGGTGGCGACGCCGCCCTGTTTGCCGCCGCAGCGCAGAAGCTGGCCGAGGAGTTCGGCTCGGTCACCGCCACCGCGGTGGGCACGGTCTGGGAGGGGCGCGATGGCGCCACCCCGGCGGCCGCGGAGCACCCGAGTCTTTACCGGCCCGGCCAGATGCGCCGCCGGCTTGATCAGCTGCTCGAGTCCCACCGCCGTTACGAGCAGCTGTTCGCGCTGGTCGTCTTCGACGTTGAGGGGCCGGGGGCGCGCGATGACGATGCCGGCAGTGGCCGGCAGACCGCGCTTGCCGTCGTTGGCGCGGCCCTGAGCGAGAGCGTCCGTCTCGTCGACGAGACCTTCCGCTTGGAGGAGGATGCGCTCTGCGTGCTCGCCCCAGGTCAAGACACGGTCGGCGGGGTGCAGATGGCCGAGCGCCTGCTGAGCCAGCTCGACGATCTCGAGCAGGCAGGAGGCCTGCGGATCGGGATCTCAGCCGGAGTCGTCGCCTGTCCCGAGCACGGCAACGATGCCGAAGGACTCCTCCACAAAGCCGACGAGGCGATGTGGCGAGCCCGGGCGGTCAGCCAGCCGGTAGGCGTTGGCGCTCTCGCACAGCCCTTGCAAGATCGCTGACAGATTCCCGAAATCTGTCCATAACCGGTGTAAACCTGGAATTCCGCTGCCAGAATGCTGCGCATGCCGGGAATTCGAACCAACGCTGCCGCCGAAGTTCTGGGCGTCAGTCCCAACACTCTGCGCAGCTGGGAGCGCCGCTACGGCTACCCGGTCCCGAAGCGAACCGTCGGCAACCACCGCAATTACGAGCTGGTCGAGTTGCAGACGCTGCGCGACGCCCTGGCCACGACCGGCAACATCTCTTCGGCGATCGAGCTCGCTCGCCAGCGCCAGGACGCGCCGGCCAGCGGCGACAGCCTGCGCGTTGCTCTCGAGAGCTTCGATGAGGACGCGGCCAATCTCGCGGTCGAGGAAAGCCTTGCGGTGCGTCCGCTGGAGCGGACTGTGGAGGAGATGCTGCTTCCCGCGATCGACGAGCTCGCCGCCAGCCCCGACCGCGCCGCAGAGCTAGAGTTCGCTGCGCGTTGGGCGACGGGCTGGCTGCACGGCGCTCGTCGCCTCGCTTCGATTGCTTCACGCCCGGCCGGCATTCTGCTGCTCGATTCCAGCCGCGGCTCCGATGCTGAGGCGGTCCACGCTCAGGCTCTCGACCTCGCTCTGCGTCGCGCCGGCTTCCGCGTGCTGATGCTTTCCGACGAGCTCGGCGAGGAGCGGATGGAGCGCGCCCTCGGTGCCCTCGACCCGACTGCAATCGTCTTCTGCGGCCCCGGGGCAGACACTCCGTCCGCGGTCCAGCTCGTCCGCAAGATCCGCGAGGCGGGTTTCGATGCGCCGCTCTACGGCTTCCGCGCCGGCGGCTTGATCGGCGACGCGATCCCCGCTGCCGGTGAGCGCCCCAGTCAGGTTACGGGGATGCTCAATGCGGACCTGCGCCGCCGCGCCAACCAGGCGTTTGCCTGACCGACGCGGCGCCAGGTCTGGTCCCTAGAGGGAGCCGATTGCTTTTTTGGCCGCCGTGGAGACGACTTTCGGCAGCGGAGCGAAGTCCAGCGCCGCTCCGTATTTCTGGCCGATCGTGGTGGCGTAGTTGAGGAACTGCTGCAGGAAGCCCTTCTGAGGGGCGTTGTGCGGGACGATCGCGTAGGTGAAGGTCGAGAGTGGGTAGGCAATCGAGGCCTTCGCCGGTGGGTCGACGATGCTGACCGTGTTGGCGTTCGACAGGTGCGTCACGTACGACGCGGCCGATTCGATGTTTTTCAGGTTCGGCAGCTCGAAGTTTCCCGCCTTATTCTGCAGCGCGGCTGCGCCGAGGCCGGCAGCAATCAGGTAGGAGGCTGAGATGTAGCCGATCGAACCGTTGGTTGAGGTCACGGTTGAGGTGACGCCGGAGTTACCTTTGGCGCCGACACCTTTCGGAAACTGAACGGTGGTGGAGGAGCCGACTTCTTTCTTCCACGCCGGGCTGACTTTGGAGAGATAGCTGGTGAAGGCGTAGGTGTCACCGGAGCCGTCGCTGCGGAAGACCGGGGTGATGGTCAGACCCGGCAGTTTGACTCCAGGGTTGAGTTTCACGATCTTCGGGTCGTTCCACTTCGTGATCTTGCCGAAGTAGATGCTGGCGACGATCGATCCGGTCAGGTTGAGTTTTTTGACTCCCGGAATTTTGAAGCCGATCCCGGTGGCAGTCAAAGCCCAGGGGATCTGCACGCAACTGTTGCAAGCGCCGGCCTGTTCGGGCGTCAGCGGGGCATCGGAGGCGCCGAAGTCAACCGTCCGGGCGGTGATCTGGGCGATTCCGGCGCCGGAGCCGACTGCGCCGTATTTGACCGGGATGCCTTCTTTGATTTCGAAACCGCTGATCCAGTTGGCCATCAAAGGCGCGACCAGCGAGGATCCGGCTCCAGTGAGACCTGCGGCGGAGGCGTTTGCCACGCCCGTCGCCATGACCAGTACGGCCGTGATGGCCACACCAAGCAACCTGATGCGATTCAAGAGAATTCCTTTCGACTCGTTCGATGTCTCTGGCGGGCGCAGGGTGCGGCCCGGGCGCGCCATAGCATTGGGGTCGAAGGTCACAGACATGTTTCAATCTCGTGAAGGGTGTGGTTATAAAAATGTAACGGTGCTTTTCACGGTTGTTGCCAACATGTGAAAAGTTGTTTCACTCTTGTGAAAATCGGGATAAGTCCCTGTTTCAGGTCGGCGATCTCCTCTACGCTGCGCGCCGATGAGCAGCACCGCCGTCGACCAGGCCTACATCCCAAGTAACGGAAGCGCCCGGAGTGCGCGTGCGGCGAACAGGCTTCGCCGGATCGACCGGATCGGCGACGGAGTTCTGCGCGGCGTATGTGCACTCGCTGCCCTCCTTGGCGTCGGGGTTCTCCTCCTGATCGGCTTCCAGATCGTGCACGGCGCGAGCCCGGCGATCTCAGAATTCGGGCTCAGCTTCTTCACCCACACCACCTGGCAGCCGAACTTCAACGTCTACGGGGCGGGCTCGGTTCTCTTCGGCACCGTGGTCAGCTCCTTCGTCGCGCTGGCGATCGGCGGCCCGATCGCCGTCTCGATCGGGCTCTACCTGAGCCTGCTGGCTCCCAAGGGAGTGCGGGGGGTGATCTCGCCGCTGGTCGAGATGCTGGCGGCAATCCCCAGCGTCATCCTTGGCTTCTGGGGAATCCTGGTCCTTGCTCCGTTCGTCCAGTCGGACATCGAGCCATGGCTCCACGACACGCTCGGCTTCATCCCTCTCTTCGGGCCCCCGCAGACCACCGGCGCCAGCGTTTTCACCGCCAGCCTGATCCTGACGATCATGATCGTCCCGATCGTCGCCTCGATCTCCCGGGATCTCTTCCTTGCCGTGCCCAAGGAGATCCAGGACGGTGCCAGTGCACTGGGAGCGACTCGCTGGGAGGTCGTGCGGGGAGTGGTTTTGCCGAGCACGGCATCAGGTGTCATCGCCGCGTCGTTACTCGGCCTCGGACGCGCTCTCGGCGAGGCGATTGCGGTGACCCAGGTGATCGGCGCCGGCTCGGCGATCAAGGCGTCGCTGTTTGAAACGGGGGACACCCTGGCCGGTCGCATCGCCAACCAGTTCCCCGGGGCGATCACCGAAATGCACCAGTCCTCGCTCTACTACCTGGGCGTGATCCTGCTGGCGATCGGGTTGCTCTCAAACGTCCTCGCCCAGTGGATCGGCCGTCGCTTTGACTACGCCCGGAAGGTTGCGAAATGAGTGAAGCCGGCTTCGATCCGACCGCACCGCTGACCCCATCGGGGAACCTGCGGCGACGTCGTGCATTCAGCCGCGCTGCCGAGTCCGGTGCGACTGCCGCCGCGATCCTCGCCGTCTCCGTGCTCGCGGTCGTCATCTTCACCGTCGTCTCCCGTGGCATCGGGGCGCTCAGCCTCGACTTCTTCTTCACCGGCGAACCGACCGGGATCGGTCCCGCGATCCTCGGCACCGGCCTGATAGTCCTGGTTGCGACCGCGATCGCGATGCCGATCGGCGTCCTGGTCGCTCTCTACCTGACCGAGTTCTCCGGCGCTCGCGGATCGAGCGCGATCCGGGCGACGCTCGACCTGATGAACGGTCTGCCCTCGATCGTTATCGGCCTCTTCATCTTCGCCCTGCTCGTGGACCACAAGGCGCAGTCCGGCTTCGCCGGCGCGGTGGCCTTGGCGATCATCGAGCTGCCGCTGATCGCCCGCGGCAGCCAGGAGATCCTCCTGCTCGTCCCGAACAGCCTGCGCGAAGCCGCCGATGCGCTCGGCGTCAGCCGCTGGCGCTCGGTACTCGGCGTGGTTCTTCCCAGCGCTCTCGGTGGAATCGTCACCTCAACTGTGCTCGCCGTCGCCCGCGCCGCTGGCGAGACGGCTCCGCTGATCCTCGTCTGCTCGGTGTTCGACGCCCGCAAAGTCAGCTTCAACCTGTTCGAAGCGATTCCCAACATCCCGGTAACGATCTTCACCCTCTCCGAGGAAGCCAACCCCGAAGGCTTCACCCGCGCCTGGGGGGCGTCGCTTGTCCTCGTCTCCGCCATCCTCTTCGCCAGCCTCGCCGCGCGGGCGCTGCTCGCCCGCAGCAAGTCGAGGATCGCGCAATGAGCTCCGCTCCCAGCCGCGTCCGAATCCAGGGCGGTCCCCGGGCCGGCGCTAACGGCAGCAGCGGCGCCCTCCGCGCGGAGCTGGGCATCGAAGCGGTCTTCGAGGCACGCGACGTGTCGGTCTACTACGGCCGCAAGCGCGCGCTCAGCGGTGTCAACCTGCGCATCCCACGCAACCGGATAACCGCGCTGATCGGTCCTTCGGGCTGTGGCAAGACGACCTTCCTGCGCAGTCTCAACCGCATGAATGACTCTGTCCCCAGCTTCAGGATCGAGGGGCAGGTGCTGTACCACGGGCATGACATGTACGCCGGCAACGTCGATCGGGTCGAGGTGCGGCGGCGGATCGGCATGGTCTTCCAGAAACCGAACCCGTTTCCCAAGTCGATCTACGACAACATCGCCTGGGCGCCGCGCAATCTGGGGTTGAAGCACGATCTCGACGAGCGGGTCGAGGGGGCTCTACGCGGCGCTGCGCTCTGGGACGAGGTCAAGGACCGGCTCAAGGACAGCGCCCTCGGCCTCTCCGGCGGCCAGCAGCAGCGCCTCTGCATCGCCCGGGCGATCGCGATCGAACCCGATGTCCTGCTCCTTGACGAGCCGGCCTCGGCGCTTGACCCGATCGCGACCGCCTCGATCGAGGAGCTGATGCACAGCCTCAAAGGCCGCTTCACGATCGTCATCGTCACTCACAACATGCAGCAGGCGGCGCGCGTGGCCGACCGGACCGCCTTCTTCAGCCTTGACGCCAGCACGGGAGAGCCTTCGGGCACGCTGATCGAGTTCGCCGACACCGAGACGATCTTCGGCCAGCCGGCCGACCCCCGCACGCGCGACTACGTCAGCGGTCGATTCGGCTAGCGACGCAGGATCGCGTCGCTAGCGACCTGCGCCAGCAGCGGTTGCCCGCACTGCCAGCAGAAGGTTGCGCCGCTGCTGTGTGGCGCGCTGCAGCTCGAGCAGGAGCCCGCGGTTCCGGTCTCCTCGGTGCGCACGATGCGTTCGACCTCGCTCAGCTCGGCGTCGGCATCCTGCAATGTGATCGCCCGCTGCACGAGGACGTCGACCTTGACCTGATTGCGGATCGCCATCTCATAGACGAGCCCGCCAAGATCCCACTGCAGCTCCGCGACGCGGGCAATCAGCTGATCGCGGCGGCGTTCGAGGTCGACCAGCAGCTCTTCTCCGAGTATCGGTTTCGCGTTCATTCGCCGAAGAAGTTCCCGGTGAATTCGCCGTTCTCGCAACCGGCTGCGCCCTTTTCGCACTTGTCTCCGGGCTTCACGGTCGGTGGGGCCAGCTTCACATCGCCGGCGGGCTTGAGGACTTCTTCGGCGGCGGGGTGGCTTTCGGCTTCCTTCAGCGCGGCAGCTTTTTGCTTCTTCGTTTTCGCGTTCGCGGCGCCGCCGCCGGTCGTGGTTTTGCCTTTCGTCCCTGTCGATGCTTCGCCACCACTGCCGCCGTTGACCGTGATCACCTGGGGTGCCGCGGACGCGGTCTGGGCGAATTCCTGATGGCCGGCGCGGCCGATGAGTACGCCGATGCCGAGCGCGAGCAGCAGCGTCCCGACTCCGGCGATGAGGGCGGCATTCGGTGAGATGCCCGTCCGCCTCGGCTTCTTTTGCGGTGGGGGAGGAGCTTGACTGGGGCGCTGTACGGCATCCATCAGGACCACGGCATCCATGAACGGAAGTCGGGGATCGCCGCGGCGCTGGCCGCACTCGAGGCAATAGCGCTGGTCGGACGCCATCGGCGTCCCGCAGGATGGACAGTTGTCCCCGCTCTGGATCGCCAGGTCGGTCAAGTCGATCGATTGTCACTGCCCCCTGGATCGGGGTGTTGTCGTGCTGTGAACAGTTGGTAACCAGAGTGTTAAAACACGTACTCCAGATATTCACAACACGGTGTGCTCGTCCCGTGAGACTTCGCCAAGGTGGCAATTTCAGGTGACGATGCGGGCTTGGGAAAGGCCAGCGCTGAGCGCTGCTCGGACTGCGGCGCCAGCTTCTCGGCCGGTCAGCGCTACTGCATGGAGTGCGGGACGAGGCGAGGGCCGTTGCCGGCCGTTGTCGCGGCGCGCGTCAACGCCGTTAAGGGACGTGGGCGCACGGACGAGGCAGAGGGCGTCGGAGCCAGCGCGACCCCAGCCGAGCCGCCAGCCGCGACGCCTGAAGATGCCGCGGAGAAGAAGGGTCCCTGGTCCTTCATGCCTTCGCCCCAGGTTGCCGCCGTGGCGGTCATGGCGCTGCTCGCCGCCGGCGTCGTGCTTGGTTCCATCACCAACCAGCTTGCCCAGGGTGCCGGTGCGGGGGCGATCATCCTCGAGTTGGGCGGGTCGGATTCCCCCGAAGACGAACCGGAAGAACCCGTGGCGGAAGCGCCGGGCTACGCAGCTGAAACGCCGGCCTTTGCCTCTGCCGCCGAAACTCCCCTCGCGGCCCCGCTTGAATCGGCTGCGGAACCCGAAGCCGCCCCGCCGCCACAGGAACTGCCGCCGGAACTCCCCGAAGAAGAACTGCTGCCGGAAATCAAGCACGTATTCCTGATCGTGCTGGGTGGCCATGGCTACGAAGAAGCCTTCGGCAAGGAGTCGCCGGCTCCGTACCTGGCGGAAACGCTCGCTGGCGAAGGCAAGCTGCTCTCCAATTACTACGCGGTGACGCAGGGTGGGCTTCCCAACGAGGTTGCCCTGCTCAGCGGCCAGGGACCGACGCCGCAGACTGCTCTCGGTTGCCCCGAATACAAGGCGATCGCACCGGGCACGGTCAGCATCGAAGGACAGGTGGAAGGCGACGGCTGCCTCTACCCGGCCGAAACCGAAACGCTGCCGAGTCAGCTCACCGCGGCCAAACTGACCTGGAAAGCGTATGTGGAGGAGGACGCCGCAAACGCCGAAGTGCCCGAGCAGCTCGCCGGGTGCGCCTTGACTCCGCGCAACCCCGTCGCTTACTTCGCCGGTCTCACGGAAAGTCCCGAATGCGCCGCAAGCGACGTTGGCCTTGATCGCCTCGCGCCGGATCTGGAAAAAGCGGAGGAGACCCCGTCCCTCTCATACATCGTCCCCAACGCCTGCCACGACGGCAGTGACACGCCATGCGCACCCGACCAGCCCGCCGGCCTCGCCGCCACCGAGGACTTCCTCAAAACCGTGGTGCCCGAGATCACTGCTTCTCCCGCCTACAAAGAAGAAGGCGGCTTGATCGCGATCACCTTCGACCAGGCGCCCCAGGAAGGGCCTGCGGCCGACTCCAGCTCCTGCTGCGCGACGCCCGAATATCCGAATATGCCCATCCCCGCGACGCCGCCGGCCGCAGGACCGCCGGCCACGGGGCCGGTCAAACCGACGGGTGGCGGCGGCCGCGTTGGGATGCTCCTGATCTCGCCCTACGTGGCCCCCGGCACGGTCGAAGAAGCGGCGTACTTCAACCACTTCTCCTTCCTGCGCAGCATCGAGGAACTGTTCGACCTCGAACCGCTCGGCTACGCGGCGGAACCGGCTCTGACCGGCTTCGACAGCGCGGTATACGACGCCTCTCCGGAAGAATCGACGGTCGCCAAACGGCCTACTTTGCGCTCTCCGGCAGCGTCTCGCTGATCCCGTAGCGCTCGTACAGTCGTCGCAGTGGCGCCGGCGCCCACCAGTTCCACTTGCCGAGCAACTCCATCAGTGAGGGCACGAGCAGGGCGCGGATGATGCTGGCGTCAATCAGCACCGCCAGCGCCGTCCCGACCCCATTCTGTTTGATGAAGATGATCTTCGACGTCGCAAAGGCGCCGATCGCGACCGCGAAGAGCAGGGCGGCGGCGGTGACGATCCGCCCGGTCCGCTCGAGCCCGATCGCGACCGACTCCGAGTCGGAGGCGCCGTTGTCGCGCGCCTCCTTAATCCGCGAGAGCAGGAAGACCGCGTAGTCGGTCGAGAGGCCGAAAGCGACCGCGAAGAGCAGGATCGGCATCGTCTGCTCGATCGCGCCGGAGCTGGTGTATCCGAGCAGACCTTCGAAACGTCCGTCTTGGAAGATCAGCACCAGCAGGCCGAAAACGGCGCTCAGGTTGAGCACGTTCATGATCAACGACTTGATCGGCAGCACCACCGAGCCGGTCATCAGGAAGAGGATGACCAGGGTCGCGATGACGATGATCGCGAAGGCGATCGGCAGGTGCCGGGCGAGGCTGGCCTGGAAGTCGATGAAGTCGGCGGTGGCGCCGCCGACGAGCACGGTCGACCCAGGCGGGGCGGCGATATTGCGCACCGCTTCGACCGTGGTCTGACTGGGCTCGGAGTTGAAGGGGTTGGTCGAGATCGCCTGGATCACGCTGACGCCGCCATGCAGGCGCTCCGGTGGGGCGACGGCGGCGACGCCGGGCACCCGCCGGACCCGCGCCGTCAGCGCGACGCTCTCACGCGGCGAGGCGTTCGTGACCGAGACCCAGATCGGCGTCTCCCGGTAGGGAGGGAACTCGGCACTAACGGTGTCGTAGGCCTGCCGGGCGCTCGCCTCCTTAGGCAGCACGCTCGGGTCGACGGTGTTGAACTTTATGTTGAAGAAGGGCAGGCCGAGGACGATCAGGAAGAGCGCGCTGAGCGTTGCCACGGGCACCGGCCGGCGCATCACGAAGCGCGACAGTCGGTACCAGAAGCCGCTCTCGTCGGGTCGGGTATCGGCCTCGGCGCGTCGCTGCAGGAAGCGCGGCGAGAGCGCGTTGACCCTCGTCCCGAGCAGGGTCAACACGGCCGGAAGCACGGTCAGCGAGATCAGCGCCGCGAGCAGCACGACCAGCGACCCTCCGAGACCCATCGAGTAGAGGAAGCGCTGCGGGAAGACGAGCAGCGAGGCGAGTGCGGCGGCGACCGTCAGCGAGGAGAAGAAGACGGTCCGCCCCGCCGTGGCGAGGACGCGTCGCATCGCCGGGAGCCCGGGCCCGTCCTTGGCTATCTCCTCGCGATAGCGGGAGACGATGAAGAGGCTGTAGTCGATCGCCAGCCCCAACCCCAGCCCGGTGGTCAGGTTAAGGGCGAAGATCGAGATCGAGCCGAACTCGCTTGCCACGCGCAGGATGAGGAAGGTGCCGACGATCGCCAGCAGGCCGATCATCACCGGCAGCAGCGCCGCGACCAGGCTGCGGAAGAAGAGGAAGGAGAGCAGGAAGAGCAGGGGGAAGGCGAGCATCTCCGCTTTGCGCAGGTCTTCCTCGACCTGCTTGTTGACCTGCTCCTGGGCGACCGCTGCGCCGCCGACGGTGATGCCAGGCCGCCCGGCGAGCCGGTCGGCTATGTCGGCGCCGGCTTCCTGCCACTTCTTGTCGTCGGTCGCCTTCAGCGCAACCGCGATGTAGGTCGCGCCGCCGTCGCGGGAGACGAAGTCGCGGGAGCGCGTGTCGTAGTAGCCGCTGACCGATTCGACCTCGCCGAGGCCGCGCAGTTCGTCCTCGAGCGCCACGATCCGGCGGCGGGTGGCCGGCTTGGCAACCGGGGCGTTGTCGACGAGAACCAGCACGCCGGGGATCCGGTGGCCGGCGTCCTGCAGCTGCTCCCTCGCCTTCACGGCCTCGGTTGAGGGGTCGTCGGCGCCATAGGGATCGAGCCGGCTTGCGACGGAGCCGCCGAGCGCACCCGCGATCAGGAAGAAGGCGATCGCGATGAGGCCGACGCGGCGGGCGCGGCGGTTGGCGAGGCGTGCGAGTGAGTCGAACATCAGCTACTCCCTTTCTCTTGCGCCGGGTCGAGCAGCTGGGCTTCCATCCGCTCGCACCACCCGGCGAACCACTCGTTGAACTCGATCCCCGCGCGCAGCACCATCAGCGGATAGGGATCCTCCAGTTCGGTCTTTTCCGGCTCCATGTTGCGCAGTCGCTCGATCAGTTCGAGCCGCATCGAGCGCATCGAGCGCAGCGTCTCGATTGCCTCGGCGGGTTTCAGCACGCCGGCAAAGAAGAGTTTCAAGAGCCCTTCTTCGCGCATCTCGACGGTCTCCGGTGGCTTTCGCAGCCAATCCTTCAGCTCGGCTTCGCCGTCGGCGGTGATTGCGTAGACGGTCCGCTTACGGTCGCCGCGCGAGGCGTCGATTCCCTCGACGAGTCCCGCTTCGGAGAGCCGTTTCAGCTCCGGATAGATCTGCCCGTAGCTGGCTGCCCAAAAGAATCGGGTCGTGCCGTCGACCGTCGCTTTGATTTCGTAACCCGACCGCGGCTCGCGCGAGACCATGCCGAGGATCACGTAGGCGGTCGCGCTCAGCTCCATAGCTTCAAGATATATCAACTCGATATATCTTGAAGCGTGATCTAGCGCACGCTTATATCTTCTCGGTCGATGGCCGAAGGTACGCGATCCCGCGGGGTTAGCTAATTGCCGGTCGAGTAGATGAAGATCCCGACGAGGGTCGCCAACGGAGTCAAGACCGCGACAAGGCCCTCCCATTGCTTGCCCTCAGAGATCAGCCATATTCCACCAACGATAATCACGATGGCGACGACGAAAGCCATCCACTGGCCTCGTGATCGGGCCTGCGCGTCAGAGTGCAGCATCGCCTGCTCTTGGCTATGGCGATGATCCTCCTCGCGCTCGGCCATGCCGAGAATGCGGTCGGCGGCCCCGGGAGCCGACCGCTCGAACTGCTCAAGGGCAGCCGGCGGCGGGAGCGGTCCAGACCATTGGCCCGCGACGATGCGCTCGGACGTATCCGTCTCGACCGCTCGTGGCTGCCGAGGCTCAGGCGTGGCTCTCCCTTCGGTGAGATCTCCCTCCATACATGGGGAAACCTACTGAGTACCGATCTCCACGTGCTCCAGCTCGGTGTGTTCGAAGTCCCGAACGGCTCCGTGCAGGTCTTCCCCTACCGCGCACCAATCGCCGTAGATCGCCAGCGCGTTGGCTCGGTTCGGAGGCAACTCGCGAATCCGGTAGAAGGTCGTCCCGGCCCATAGACGAGACTTGCCCATGAAGTCGAGAGCGCCGCCAATGCCGATGACGAAGGAACGGTGACGCGAGGGAAGCTCACGCTTACAGATAAAGGAAGGGGCATGCCACTCAGCAGGATTTTGCTCATTGGCGCCACGTCTCGCGGGGGTGTGGCGGACATGTTCAACCCACGAAAAGTCGAGCTCCTGGTCGTACAGCTCCTGCGCCATGAGTCCATACTACATACGCCCTCGCGCCTTCCAGCCCGACCCAATTGGCCGGATAGCCAAGTTGCACGAGGGTATCTAGAACCTCTGCTCACGTTCCTGTGTTGGCTGGATGTGGGTTGTCCGGATTCAGCGCAACCGCTCCGGCATGAAGCGGTAGCCGATGCCGAAGTGGGTGTGGACGTAGCGCCAGTCGGGTGCGGCGGTTTCGAGCTTTGCTCGCACCTTGCGGACGAGGACGTCGACCGAACGATTGCGGCGGGGCATTTCGCCGCCCCACATCAGGGTGTAGATCTCAGGGCGCTGGACGACGCTGTCGGCCCGCTGTGAGAGGAGGAAGAAGAGCTCGAACTCGCGCACGGTGAAACCGGCGCGGCGCTCGTCGACCAGGACCTGCAGCTCGGCGGGTCTGACCTCGAGGTTCGCGATCCGGAATGCCGTCTCGGGCGACTCCGGCGCCGGTGGTTCTACCAGCATGGGCGGAACTTTCCCCGAGCACTGCCCGTGAGCGGTGAATTCTCTGTTTCGAAATTGAAAAGATTTGGATAACGGCCAATTCATTGGGCTGGGTTTCGGGGTGGATCGGCGGTGTCTATCCTCAGGCGTCTTATGAGTGAGGGAAATTCCGACATCATCGTGATGAAGTTCGGCGGCACCTCCGTCGCCGGAGCTGAGGAGATCAAGCGTGCCGCGCGGCGGATGGTCGCCGCGCGGGAGGCTGGTAATCGCGTTGTCGCGGTGCTCTCGGCACGCGGAAAGACGACTGATGAGCTCGTCGCCCAGGCTCTGGAGATATCGGAGCGGCCGGTTGCGCGCGAGATGGACATGCTGCTCTCCACCGGAGAGCGGATCTCCTGCGCGCTCTGCGCGATGGCGATCCACGACATGGGCCACAACGCGATCTCACTGACCGGGTCGCAGGCCGGCATCGTCACCGACTCATCGCACACCCGGGCGAAGATCATCGATGTGCGCGCCGATCGCATCCGCGAGACCCTCGAGGAGGATCGCATCGTCCTTGTCGCCGGCTTTCAGGGGGTCTCGACCGACAGTCAGGACGTGACCACGCTGGGACGCGGCGGCTCCGATACGACCGCGGTCGCCCTTGCCGCCGCCCTCGACGCGAGCGTCTGCGAGATCTACACCGACGTCGCCGGAGTCTTCAGTGCCGACCCGCGCATCGTTCCGGATGCGCGCAAGCTCGCCGTGACCTCCTACGAGGAGATGCTGGAGATGTCGGCTTCCGGGGCGAAGGTTCTGCAGCTGCGCTCGGTCGAGTACGCGCGCAACAACGGTGTACGTATCCACTGCCGCAGCAGCTTCCAGGACGGTCCCGGTACCCTCGTGGTCAGCGAAGCCGAGAGCGAGAAGGAGACCGTGGAGCAGCCATTTGTAACCGCAGTGACCCACTCCGATGGCGAGGCCCGGGTGACGCTGACCGGCGTCCGCGACGAACCGGGCGTGGCCGGGCGGATCTTCACCGCCCTGGCTGAGGCCGGGATCAACGTCGACGTGATCATCCAGAACGAGCCAGTTGGCGACAACGCCCTGGCCGACCTCTCTTTCACCGTTGATCGCTCCGATCTGACCGGGG
Source organism: uncultured Solirubrobacterales bacterium (assembly GCA_963703175.1). Classification (GTDB taxonomy): domain Bacteria; phylum Actinomycetota; class Thermoleophilia; order Solirubrobacterales; family 70-9; genus VRUE01. The sequence goes on along the minus strand of OY969794.1, from coordinate 851,862 downwards.
CGACCGACACCGTCGGTGCGCTCGATGTGAGCCAGGGCTTGCGCGCCGAAGAGCGTATCGGCAAGGTCTCAATCGTCGGCGCCGGCATGCGCTCCCATCCTGGTGTCGCCGCCAAGGTCTTCGAGGTGCTCGGCGGTGAGGGAATCAACATCGAGATGATCTCCACCTCGCCGATCAAGATCTCCTGCGTCATCTCCGCCGACCGTGTCCCCGATGCGGTGCGAGCGCTGCACGAGGCTTTCGAGCTCGGCGCCGACGCGGTCAAGGCCGAGGACCCAATGGGCGCCGGTCAGCGGCCCACGGTCAGCGGCTGAGGCCCGCCACACTCCAACGATGGCGAGCGACGGATACAGAGTCGGGGTACTGGGCGCGACCGGGGCGGTCGGCTCAACCATTCTTGAGGTGCTCGCCGAGCGTGATTTCCCCGCCTCCGACGTGGTCCCTTTTGCTTCTGAGCGCTCGGCCGGGCGCTCGCTTGAGTGGGGCGGGAAAGAGCTGGAAGTCCGTGCCTTGAGCGCGGAGACGATCACGGGGCTCGACCTCGTTCTCTCCTCGGCGGGCGGCTCGGTCAGTGCCGAGTGGGCGCCGCAGCTGGTCGACGCCGGCGCGGTCGTCGTCGACAACACCAGCTACTGGCGCATGCACGACGACGTGCCCCTGGTCGTTGCCGGGATCAACCCCGAGGCCGCGGACCGCCATAGGGGGATAGTCGCCAACCCCAACTGCACGACGATGGTCGCGATGATGGCCTTGGGTCCGATCCACCGCGCGGTGGGGCTGGAGCGGCTCGTCGTCTCCAGCTACCAAGCGGTCTCAGGTACCGGCCAGAAGGCGATCGAAGAGCTGCGCCAGCAGTCGAAGCTGGTGCTGGATGGCGACCAGAGCCCGCCCGCCTCGGTCTACCCCCACCGGATCGCCTTCAACGTCTTGCCCCAGGTGGAGGTCTTCGCCGACGGCGACGACTACACCACCGAGGAGCGCAAGGTGATGGCGGAGACGCGCAAGATCCTCGGCCTCGGCGAGGAGGTCGGGATATCCGCCACCTGCGCCCGCGTGCCGGTCTTCACCGGCCACTCGGAGTCGGTCAACGTGCAGACGCGCGAGGACCTCTCGCCCGAGGACTGCCGGGCGCTGCTCGCCGATGCACCCGGCGTCGCCGTCGTCGACGATCCCGCCGCCGGGCGCTACCCGCTGGCGATCGACGCCGCTGGCCGCGACGACGTCCTCGTCGGCCGCATCCGCCGCGATCCGGGCCACGAGCGAACCCTCAACCTCTGGGTTGCCGGCGACAACCTGCGCAAGGGTGCCGCCACCAACGCGGTCCAGGTGGCGGAGCTGCTCGTCGAGCGCGGCCTCATAGGCTGACGCTCATGGACATCGGCTTCGGCGAAGCTGTGCTGCTGTTCGGTGGGCTGCTCGCCGTCGTCGCGGCGCTTTCGGGGTTGATCCGGGGGACGGTCCTCTCGGCTTCGGTGCTCTCGGTCGGCCTCGGCATCGCCCTCGCCGCCACCGACGTGGTCAGCGTCGACGCCACTGACCAGTCCATCGTGGAGCTAATCGAGCTGGCGCTGATCCTCACTCTCTTCTCCGACGGGATGTTCGTCGAGCGCGAGCTGCTGCGCCGCCACTGGAGCCCGGTCGCCCGCTCCCTGATCATCGCGATGCCGATCACTATGGGGCTGCTCGCCCTCGCTGCCAAGGCGCTTTTCCCCGAGCTGAACTGGGCCGAGGCCTTTCTGCTCGCCGCTGTGCTCTCGCCGACCGACCCGGTCGTCACCTCGGCCGTGGTCACCTCGAGATTGGTGCCAAGCGCCGTGCGCCACACGCTCAACCTCGAGTCGGGGCTGAACGACGGCCTGGCGCTGCCCTTCGTCCTCTTCTTCCTCGTTCTCGCCTCACCCGGCGGCGATGCCGGCACCGAAGCGGCGAAGCTGGCCGGTGAGGCGGTGGTCGGTGCGGCGATCGGCCTCGGCCTGGGAGCGTTCGGCGGGCGCCTCCATCACCGCCTTCCCGGCGGGGGGCTGACGGCCCGCTACGAGGGGATCTATGCGGTCGGCTTCGCCCTATTTGCCTTCGGTCTCGCCGACGTCACCTTCGGCAACGGCCTGATCGCCGCCTTCGTCTGCGGGATCGCGATGGGGGCGACCGAGCGCGACGTCCCCCAGGGCTTCGTCGAGTTCGCCGAGAACGCGAGCGCGATCCTCCAGGTGCTGACCTTCTTCGTCTTCGGCGCCCTGATCGTCGCCACCGGCTTCCATCACGACATCCCGCCACTGGTCGTGTTCGTCGCCTTTGCGCTGCTGGTTGCCCGCCCGGCGGCGGTGATGCTCTCCTTCATCCGCACCGGGATCCCGCGCCCGGAGAAGAGCTTTATGGCCTGGTTCGGGCCCAAGGGCGTCGCCTCGATGCTCTTCGCGCTCTTTGTGCTGAAGTCGAGAGTCGGCAACGGCGAGCTGATCTTCGATATCGCTGCGATCGCGATCATCTGCTCGATCGTCGCCCACGGCCTCACCGACACCGTCGGCGCCCAGTGGATGTCCCGGCGCGTTGGCCTCTCGCAACCTTCTGATCCTGAGGATCCCGCCTGATTCGCATCACCCGCGGGTGGCGCGAGGGGAGGGGGTGTTCGGACGGGTGAGTCCGCTAACACCCCCTCCCCTCGTGACAGGACCCGCGGCCGAAGCGCTACCGAATCAGGCGGGAACCGAGGCCAGCCGCTCCTCGACCCACTTAGTCGAGGCGATGTGCTTGCTCATGCCGAGCTGCTTCGGCTCAGCGCCGAGGGCGAGGCCGACTAGCTGCGGCAGGTGGAGGACGGCGAGGCCGAGGTCGCGGTTGACGACCTTGGCCGCCTCCGGCTGCTGCATGTCGAGGTTGAGGTGACAGAGGGGGCAGGGGGTGACCAGGCAGTCGGCGCCCGCGTCAAGCGCGTCGCCGACGTGGGTGCCGGCCTGGCGCAACGAGGTCTCGCGGCTCGTCGTAATTACGGGGAAGCCGCAGCACTTGCGGGCGCCGTCGTACTCGACGACCTCGCCGCCCAGCGCGTCGATCACCTTCTCCAGGTAGATGTCGCGGTCGGGGAACTCGTCGTAGCCGAGCCGCTCCTTGGGGCGGACGACGTAGCAGCCGTAGAAGGGGCCGACCCGCAGGCCGGAGAGCGGCCGCACGACCTTCTCGGCGAGCTGGTCGAGCCCGTAGTCCTCAACCAGCAGCCAGAGGAAGTTTTTGTTGGTGAAGCCGTCCTTGTCCTTCTCATAGGAGAGCCCTTGGCCGCTCAGCACCTCGTTGATGTGGGCGCGGTAGGAGGAGTCGGCGTCGAGTCGCTGCTGGCACTCGGACTGCGCGCCCTGGCAGGTCGAGCAGATGTTCATCATCGCCAGTCCGGTCTGCTGGGCGAGGGCGAAAGTGCGAGCGTTGAGCGTGTCGGCGAGCTCCTGGTTGTGCTCGGCGATGATCCCGGCGCCGCAGCAGTTGGCGCGGTCCAGTTCGACCAGCTCGATGCCGAGCTTCTCGGCGGTGAACGCCATCGAGCCGTGCAGCTCGGGGGTAAAGCCGCGCGAAACGCACCCGGGCCAGTAGGCGAGCTTCATTGGACCGTTGCTCATCACGACTCTCCTTCGGTATCCGCCGCGGCTTTCGCCTCGTCCGTCAAGATCTCGGTGGTCGGCTCATCGGGCTCGGGTTCGACGTCGTCCTCGCCCTTGATGTAGATGTTGAATTCCTCGCGATGCTCCTCGGCGTGCTTGTAGATCGCCTTGACCTCGTCCTGGGCACCGCCGGGCAGCTTCGGGTGGATGCCGGGGATCACCTTCGATGGTGAGCGCGCCTTGCCGGTTTTGATCGCGCGCAACACGGTCGGCAGCGACTCGACCAAGCCCTTGATCGCCGCTTTAGTCGGTTTGAGCTTGCCTTTGACGCCGGGCGCGTAGGACTCCTGCACCAACAGCGCCTCGTCGTTGGTGCCCTTCTTCTCGATCATGTTGACGAAGGCATGGACGTGGTTATGGCCGTTGTTGGGGTCGACAATCCCCTCTTCGCCGGCTTTGCGGCGCAGGCGCATGATCTGGTCCATCGGCGCGACCCCCTTGGGGCAGGCGTCGATGCAGCTGAAGCAGTGGGTGCAGTCGTAGATTCCGTGCGGATCCTCGCTCAGGTCGTGGAGGCGCTCTTTGGTCTCGGCGTCGCGCGGATCGCCGACGAAGCGGTAGGCCTTGGCCAGCGCCGCCGGACCGATGAAGTCGGGGTCGGCTTCCATCGAGAGGCAGGAGGAGACGCAGGCGCCGCACTGGATGCAGGCCATCGACTGGGTGATGTCGATCATCGACTCGGGCTCGACCACGTACTCGCGCTCGGGGGGATCGCCGTGGGGGAGGAGCCACGGGGTGACGCGGCGGATCTTCTCCCAGTGGGTCGACTCCATGTCGGTGATCAGGTCCTTAATTACAGGCATGTTCCCCATCGGCTCGACCACGATCGGAGGGGTGACGCCAGCATCACCGTTGCCGACACTCGCTTTCTTCTCCGCCAGCTCCTGCGCCTCGCCGATCTGGGTCTTGCAGCCGAGGCCGGACTGGCCGTTGATCTTCATCCCGCAGGAGCCGCAGATCGCCGCCTTGCACGAGCAGCGGACCGAGAGCGAGCCGTCGTCGCGGTCCTTCGCCTGGAGGATCCCGTCGAGCACCGAGAGGGTGGGATCGAGGTCGACTTTGAACTCCTCCCAGAAGGGCCCCTCGCCGCTCTCGGGCTGGTAACGGCGGACTTTCAGCGTGTAGGAGGCCATCGTCCTAGTACTTCCTCTCTTCGGGTTCCCACTGGGTGATCGTTACCTCTGAGTATGAGATATCCGGCCCGTCGTCCCCTTGTTGAAGGTCGATGTGTTTGAGCCACTCCTCGTCGTTGCGCTCGGGGAAGTCAGTCCTGTACTGGGCGCCGCGGCTCTCCTTGCGCTCCAGCGCGGCGATGCAGGTGCACTCGGCGTTGTCGAGCATGTAGCCGAGCTCGATCGCCCCCAGCAGGTCCTGGTTGAAGACGCTGCCCTTGTCGTCGATGTAGGCGGACTCGGCCTCCTCCTTGAGCTGACGAACCTTCTCCAGCGCCCCCTGGATGCCGGCCTCGTCGCGGAAGACGGCGACGTGCTTGTCCATCACCGTGCCGAGGTCGAACTTGATCTCGGAGACGCGCCGGCCGGAGCCCTTCTCGCGGGCGGCGATCGCCTCGATCTGATCCTGCTCGCCCTCCAGTACCCCACCGGTGGGCCGCGAGCCCTCGATCCGCTTGGCGCGGTCGGCGGCGTCGACGCCGGAGCGGCGGCCGAAGATCAGCGTGTCGAGCAACGAGTTGGCGCCGAGGCGGTTGCCGCCGTGGACCGAGACGCAGGCGGTCTCGCCGGCAGCGTAGAGGCCGGGGACCTCGGTGCGGCCGTCGACGTCGGTCTTGACGCCGCCCATCGTGTAGTGGTTGCCGGGCTTGATGTGGATCGGTTCCTTGGTGATGTCGACGCCGGCAAAGTCGCGGCCGACGAGGACGATCTCGCGCAGCGCCTCGTGGATGCGCTTCTTCGGCACGACCGTGATGTCGAGCGCGACGGTGCCGTCGGGGAAGCCGCGGCCCTCGTTGATCTCGGTCTGCTCGGCACGGGAGACGACGTCGCGCGAGGCCAGTTCCATCTTGTTCGGCGCGTAGCGCTCCATGAAGCGTTCGCCCTTGGCATTGAGCAGATGGGCGCCCTCGCCGCGGGCTCCCTCGGTGATCAGGAAGCCCTTGCCCGCCAGCGTGGTGGGGTGGTACTGGATCATCTCCATGTCCATCAGCTTGGCGCCGGCACGGTAGGCCATTGCGATCCCGTCGCCGGTGCAGATCAGCGCGTTGGTGGTTGGCTTCCAGGCCTGGCCGTTGCCGCCGCAGGCGAGGATCACCGCCTTTGCGGTGAACAGCTGCATCGAGCCGTCAGCGACGTTGCGGGTGACGACGCCGCAGCACTCGCCGTTCTCATCCAAGGCCAGCGCCGTGCAGAACCACTCCTCGTAGCGGGCCACCGAGTCGGAGTACTTCATCAGCTGCTCGTAGAGCACGTGCATGATCGCCTGGCCGGTGATGTCGGCGACGTAATAGGTGCGGGCGGCCGAGGCGCCGCCGAAAGCGCGGGTGCCGAGCTTGCCTTCCTCGTTGCGGTGGAAGGTGACGCCGAGGTGCTCGAGGTGGAGGATCTCTTCCGGTGCCTCTTCGCACATGATCGAGATCGCGTCCTGGTCGCCGAGGTAGTCGGAGCCCTTGACCGTGTCGAAGGCGTGCGACTCCCAGGAGTCGCCCGGGTTGAGCGCGGCGTTGATCCCGCCCTGGGCGGCGTTCGAGTGCGAGCGCACGGGGTGGACCTTGCTCAGGATCCCGACCGAGACTCCTTGCTCGGCGGCGGCCAGGGCGGCCCTCTGTCCGGCAAGCCCGGCGCCGATCACCAATACGTCATGAGTGGGCACGCTATTCACTCCGTTCGTGCAGAGTGCGGGCGGAGTGGGTGGCGTGTCCACAAGGCACGAGCGCGGACTCTATAGAGCCGAAATCCGACCCCGCAGTCGGATTTGAAACCTCGGCGAGCTAACGTGAAAGCTGTCAAAGATTGCTATCCAAAAAACTGGACAACATCTTAAGTATCCAGTACAGTGGACGTATGGTGGTTAGTTGAGACCAAGCGGTCCGATCTCTGCTCGGGGCATTGCCCCGCTCCCGGGTTTGCCCCCGAGAGAAAGGAGATCAGATGGACAGCACGGCTCTCAACCTGCTGCTGCTGTGGATGATCGTCCAGGGCATGCGGCAGTAGCCGCCTGGCCCCGGCGTCGCTTTGGCGGCGCCGGGGCGTTTGCCTGCAAGAGAAAGGCCCGCCTGAGCGGGCCTTTCTCGGAGATCGTTGGACGGGCCAACGGCTCTCAACCTGGGAGCATTGTCGCATGAGCGTTCAGAAAACTCAACGCGAGAAAGACGAAGCGCGTCTAGCAGGTGCGGTGGCTCGTCTCAATGAGGCGCAGGAGGATCGCGATCGGGTATTGCGAGAAACTCCTCGCACGATCAGTCGACGTCGGGCAGGCGAGATCACGGGGCTCACCGACAGCCGGGTCATGCAGATCCTTAATGCGCCATGGACCCATCGTGTTCGTTTCGTTGGCTATTTGAGCATTGAGGCGGAAAAAGCTCTAAGCAACGCGGGAATGGAAATCCGCGTCAGTCGCGGGGGAGGGGTAGCTGGCCCAAGTGCTGAGCTGCCTCGGCCGAACAAACACAGCATCTATCTCAAGGCGGAGGACGCCGAAGATGCCCAGGCACGGATAGAACAGGCCCTCGAAGGTCACGGTGAGTTCTTCAACTTCCGGGCCGAACCAGTTTCGCCCTCGTAGGCGAAGGCCTAGAGCCAGCGCTCGTCCAGGCGCCGGATCGCGGCTTCGGAGAGGCGGATGCCATCGGCGACGGTGTCGAACTCGACGTTCTCGGCTAGGTCGTGCCACCAGTGGTAGTTGGCGGGCTGCTTGAGGTCGGTGCAGCTGGCGATTACCGCGGTCTCGTAGCCGGCGGCCGAAGACTCCAAGCCATCGGTGCCGCTGCGGGTGCGCAAGTTGGGGTAGAGCCAGATGCCGAGCTCCTCGGCGAGATCATCCAGCAGCGCGAGCGACCGCGCCGGGTACTCGCGCATCTTTAGGAAGCCCTCGCCGCGCAGGACCAGCAGGTGCGGTGACCCGGTCGACTCGAGGCAGAGGAAGAACGTGCTCTCCTTTGGCAATGACGGGAAGTGGCGCTCGCCGAAGGCCTTCATCCCCTCGCTGAAGGACTCCTCCGAGCCGACCGAGAGCAGAATCACCCGCAAGTTCTCAGGCGGCTGCTCAATCAAATGCTCGGCCAGCGCGAGCAGCGAGACGACCGCGGTGCCGCTGTCGTTGGCGCCGGGCACCACCTTGCGCAAGCCGATCTCGGTCATCGCCGCGGCTGAGCCCAAGCCGAGAAACACGCCGAGCTTCGCCAAGATGCGTTTGCCGGTGAGCGCACCGAGCGCGGCCAGCACCGGGCCGCCGATCACCGGCGCCATCAGCGGCGGGCTAGTGTCGGTGCGCTCGATCATTCCCAGCCGATCGGCGATGTTGGGGATCTCCGGGTGAAAGACGAGGCCGGAGTGGGCGGCGTCGTGGTGGGCGATGACGATGACGGTCCGCTCGGCCTCGGCCGGGCCCAGCTCGCAGAGGACGTTGTAGGTGGTGCGGCGGGGGAGGGCGCGTCGCAGCCAGCGCTTGCCCGGCGGGAAGTCCGAAGCCATGCCGGCCGCCGCCGCGCCGGCCAGGGTGGTGCCGAGCACCCGTCGTCCGCGCAGGCCCAGAATCCCACCCAGCGCACCTAGGGCCGCGCCGATCCCCAGCGGCCACCAATAGGTGCCATGGGCAGGCTCAGCCTCGATCCGCGCCTCAGTACCGAGCTCGGCGAAACGTCCGACCAACCACTCCGCAGCCCGCCGCTCTCCCTCCGAAGCAGAAGGCCTGTCGATTTTCTCCAGCTCCTCCAGCCAGCTCCTCAACCTGTCTTTGTCCACCGACATCGCCTCGAACTTATACGGGGAGGCCCGGGTAGGGGTGAAACGTCTTGTCTTTTTCGTCGACGCCCTTGGGCGGCAGCCCATCCGCGATTCACCGAAAAAGTTAAGTGGAACCCCCACCCGGGCCTCCCCGTACCATTGAGGCATGTTCGGCGGCAAACCAATCACGCTGTTTAACGTCCGCGGCATCCGCATCGCCGTCGACTGGTCCTGGTTCTTCGTCCTCTTCCTCGTCATCGTCTATCTCTCGCAGTTCTACGGCGATGTGCTCGGGGAGGGCAGTTCCGCATCGACGCCCTTCGTGCTGGCGCTGCTCAGTGCCTTCGGCTTCTTCGCCTCGATCGTCCTGCACGAGCTCGGCCACGCCTTTGCCGCCCTGCGCAATGGGATCGGCATTTCCAGCATCCAGCTCTGGATCTTTGGCGGGATGGCGCGGATGACGCGCGAATCCGACAGCCCCGCGACGGAGTTCAAGGTGGCGGTCGCGGGGCCGCTGGTGACCCTTCTGCTGGTCGTCCTCCTGACTGCGGTCGGCATCGGCGCCGCCGGCTGGGAGGACTTCCGCAAAGCGGCGCTGGTCGAGACTGACGCGGGTACCTCGGGCGTGCTCACGATGGTCGCCTGGCTCGCATCGATCAACTTCCTCGTCCTCGTTTTCAACCTGCTGCCGGCCTTTCCGATGGACGGCGGCAGGATCGTGCGGGCGATCGCCTGGTGGCGAACCGGGAACCGCGCCTCGGCAACTCGCTTTGCCGCCAACCTCGGCCGCGTCTTCGCCTACGTCTTCATGGGCGGCGGCCTGTTGCTGATCTTCGACGGCGCGACCTTCGCCGGTGTCTGGCTGGCCCTAATCGGCTTCGTAGTCAATGGCTCGGCAAAAGCAGCGACCGCGCAGACCGCAATCACGAGTGGAATAAGCAAGCTGGTCGTCTCAGACATCATGGACCGAGAGCCCGTGACGATCTCCGACCAGCTCACTGTCGAGCAAGCTCTGGACGAGTACTTCCTCCGTTACCGTTGGCCGTGGTTTCCGGTGATCGACACCGCCCACCGCTTCCTGGGTCTAGTCGTCCGCGACAAAGCCGACGAGGTTCCTGAGACCTCACGCACAACTTCGCTCGTTGCCGATGTCCTCGAGCGTGACGACGGCACCTTCCAGGTCCGAGACAATGCTCCCCTGGACACGCTTCTGGCCAACCGCTCCCTGCGCCGTTTCGGCGCCGTCTTCGCGGTCGATGCCGACGGCAAGCTCAGCGGCGTCATCACCGCGGAGCAGGTAGGCCGTGCTTTAAGAGACGCCGCAAGTTAGAGAGGTCGGGTAGGGCCGGAACGTCTTGTACTTTTTCGTCGTGGGCATCGGGCGCCAGCCCAACCACGTTCCACCGAAAAAGTTAAGTGGAGGCCCTGCCCGACCTCTCTATGACACAGGCTGATGCCGCTCGATGATGCGGTCGAAGTCCGTTGCCGCTGGAAGCGTGCCGAAGGCATTCCCCCAGTCGCCTGACAAGCGCGATGCGCAGAAGGCATCGGCCACAGCCGGGTCGCCGTAGCGGACCAGCAATGAGGCTTGTAGGGCGAGGGCCATCTTTTCGACGACGCGACGGGCGCGAGCCTCGATCGTCTCGATGTCGCCGGGGATTTCGGCCCTAAGCGCGGAGACGTAGGCGTCGAGCTTCGGTTCGGCGCCGGCGCCCTCCATCACCTCGGCGAAGAATGCCTCGACCGAGGTCGGGTTCTTGACCATCGCCCGCAGCACGTCGAGGCATTGGACGTTGCCCGAGCCCTCCCAGATCGAGGCCAGGGGTGCCTCGCGGTAGAGGCGCGGCATGCCCGACTCCTCGACGTAGCCGTTGCCGCCGAGGCACTCGAGGCACTCGACTGCATGCCAGGGCTGCCGCTTGCACAGCCAGTACTTGAGCACGGCGTTGGCGAGGCGCCGGAACTCGCGCGCATCCTCGTCGCCGGCAGCGACCTCGTCGTAGGAGCGGGCGAGGCGCATCGCAGCGATCGTCGCCGCCTCCGATTCGACGCAGAGGTCGGTGAGCACGTTGCGCATCAGCGGCTGGTCGATCAGCTCTTTGCCGAAGGCGGATCGTTGCGAGACATGGTTGAGCGCCTGGGCGACGCCGGCGCGATAGCCGGTGGCGGCGCCGATTACGCAGTCGAGCCGGGTGTGGTTGACCATCTCGATGATCGTCGGCACGCCGCGGCCCTCCTCGCCAATCATGCGTGCCCAGGCGCCGCGGAACTCGAGCTCGCTGGAGGCGTTGGAGCGGTTGCCGAGCTTGTCCTTGAGTCGCTGGATCTGGAAGCCGTTGCGCTCTCCGTCCGGCGTCCAGCGCGGCATCAAGAAGCAGGAGATGCCCGAGTCGGTCTGGGCGAGGACGAGGAAGGCGTCGCACATCGGCGCCGAGCAGAACCACTTGTGGCCGACGAGCTCGTACTCGGCTCCGGGGCCGCCGCCGTTCAGCGGCGTCGCCGTGGTCGTGTTTGCCCGCACATCCGAGCCACCCTGCTTCTCGGTCATCGCCATGCCGCAGAGGGCACCGCGCTTGCGCTCGGCCGGCAGCGAGCGCTCGTCGTAGTCGAGCGAGAGGAAGCGTGGTTCCCACTCTTTGGCCAACTCCGGCTGCCTGCGCAGTGCTGGGATCGCTGAATAAGTCATCGAGAGTGGACAGCCGACGCCGCTCTCGGCTTGCATAAGCAGGGTGAACATCGCTGCGCGGGCGACGTGGGCGCCGGGTCCGGGTTCGCGCCAAGGCGCCGCATGCAGGCCTTGGTCGACCCCGATCCGCATCAGTTCGTGCCAGGAGCTGTCGAACTCAACCTCGTCGATGCGGTGGCCGTAGCGGTCGTGGGTGCGCAGTTCGGGCTTCTTCTCGTTCGCCTCAAAGCCCCAGCGGATCGTCTGCGAGGAGCCGGCGATCGCGCCGAGCTCGCGCGCCTTCTCCTCGGCCCAGCCGGCGCCCTCGCGCTGCAGCGCCTCGTTCAGAACGCGATCGGCGTCAAAGGAGTTGTAATCCTCCAACGGGGTCGCCTGGTTGAAGACCTCATGGGTCTCTCGTGAAGTTGGGCGCTCGACCGTTGCCACACGCCCATTCTCGCAGGAGACCCGCTTGCGAGTCAGGCCGTGGCGTCTTCCGGCTGGGGGTCCGGCCGGATGACCACGGTGTCGGCGACCTCGAGGATCTCGTCGGCCGGCATCTCGACCCGCCTGGCGTGCTCGCGAACGGCGTCGATTCCACTTGCCTGGTAGATGCAGACAGTGCCCAGGGTTCCTCCCGGCTCGTCGATCACGTAGCTGCGGATCCAGCTGATGTCGTCGGGAAAGCTGCTCTCGGCGACCTCTTTCGAGCGAGCGGCCGTCGCCTCCAGCTCCTCCGGTCCGGCCCAGGCTTTCTCCCTGCGAATCACGTAAGTCTTCATCTCGTCCTCCTCAGTAGGGTGACGATAATTATAGACTGAAGGTCGGTATTTATACTTCCGCCTATGGCAGCGAAGACGCGAAGGGCGCCCGGCCGCCCCAGCGAGGGCGCCCGCGAGGCACTCGTGACGGCTGCGCACGAGCTCTTCATGGAGCGCGATTACGACCGGGTCTCGACCGATGAGATTCTCGCGCGCTCAGGCGTCAGCCGGGGGGCGCTTTACCACCACTTCCCCTCCAAGCTCGATCTCTTCCGTGCCGTCTACGAGGCGAGCGAGAGGCGCGCGCTCGCCCGGGTGGTGGCCGAGATACCGGCCGGGAGCAGCCCGGCCGAGGCCCTCGTCGCGGGCGCGAAGGCTTACCTGCGCCTGTGCGAGACCGACGAAGAGCTGCGCCGCATCGGCCTCACTCAGAGCCGCGCCGTGCTCGGCTGGGAGGGATGGCGAGAGGCGGCCACCGAGCTCGGGATCGGCGTCGTCCTCAGCCTCGTGGCGGCGGCGATCGAGGCCGGCGAGTTGCCGCCCCACGACCCCGAGACGATGGCCTTGATTCTGCTCGGCGCCCTGATCGAGGCGGCGATGCCAATCGTCGTCGCCGACGACCGAGCCCCGGCCCGAAAGCGCTCGGAGGCGGTGATCGTCGACCTGCTCGAGGGCCTACGTCGATAGCATCGCCGCGCCCGTGCCGCAGAAGATCGCAGTCAAGAACCCGGTCGTCGAGCTCGACGGCGACGAGATGACTCGGATCATCTGGTCGTTCATCAAGGAGCAGCTGATCCTGCCCTACCTCGACCTCGAGCTGGATTACTTCGATCTCGGGATCGAGAGTCGCGACGCGAGCGAAGACCGGATCACGGTCGAAGCGGCGGAAGCGATCAAGCGTCACGGGGTTGGCGTCAAGTGCGCGACGATCACTCCCGACGAGGCGCGGGTCGAGGAGTTTGGCCTGAAGGAGATGTATCGCTCTCCGAATGGAACTATCCGCAACATTCTCGGCGGAGTCATCTTCCGCGAGCCAATCGTGATCTCCAACATCCCGCGCTTGGTGCCCGGTTGGACCAAGCCAATCGTGATCGGTCGTCACGCCTTCGGCGATCAGTACCGCGCCACCGACATGGTTGTCCCCGGCGAGGGAACGCTGACGCTTACTTACACGCCAAAGGACGGCTCTGAGCCGGTCGAGCTTGATGTTTATGACTTCCCCGGTGGTGGCATCGCGATGGCGATGTACAACCTCGACGCCTCGATCCGTGACTTTGCTCGTGCCTCAATGCGCTACGGCCTCGATCGTGGCTATCCGGTCTACCTCTCGACCAAGAACACGATCCTCAAGCGCTACGACGGTCGCTTCAAGGATCTCTTCGCTGAGGTTTACGAGAGTGAGTTCAAGGGCGAGTTTGAGGCGAAGGGAATTTCCTACGAACACCGCCTGATCGATGACATGGTCGCCGCCGCGCTGAAGTGGGAAGGCGGCTATGTATGGGCTTGCAAGAACTACGACGGCGACGTCCAGTCCGACACCGTCGCTCAGGGCTTTGGCTCGCTGGGGTTGATGACCAGTGTCTTGATGAGCCCTGACGGCAAGACCGTTGAGGCCGAGGCAGCACACGGCACCGTTACTCGCCACTTTCGCCAGCACCAGGAGGGCAAACCAACGTCGACCAACCCGATCGCCTCGATCTTTGCCTGGACCCGCGGCCTTGCAGCCCGTGGCCGCCTCGACGGGACTCCGGAGGTGTCGCAGTTTGCCGCGACACTTGAGCAGGTTTGTATCGAGACGGTCGAGAGCGGCAAGATGACCAAAGACCTCGCCCTTCTCGTCGGTCCAGACCAACAGTTCCTCACCACGCAGGACTTCCTCGCCGCGATCGACGAGCGCCTGCAGGGCGCTATGGCGTCCTAACCCTTCACCACCTCAAACCACGACTTCAGGAGACGATTACGTGAGCACCCCCGTCAAAGTCACCGTTACCGGCGCCGCCGGCCAAATTGGCTACGCGCTGCTTTTCCGCATCGCCAGCGGTCAGATGCTTGGCCCGGATACCCCAGTCGAGCTGAGCTTGCTCGAGATCCCCGACGCGGTCAAGGCGGCCGAGGGCACCGCGATGGAGCTCGACGACTGTGCCTTCCCGCTGCTGCGCAAGATCGACATTTTCGATGACGCCAAGGCTGCTTTCGAGGGCTGCAATGTCGGCCTGCTTGTCGGTGCCCGTCCGCGTGGACCCGGCATGGAGCGCGCCGACCTGCTCGAGGCAAACGGCGGCATCTTCAAGCCCCAGGGCGAAGCGATCGCCGCCGGGGCCGCCGCTGACGTGCGCGTTCTCGTAGTCGGCAACCCCGCCAACACCAACTGTCTGATCGCGATGTCAAATGCCGATGGTGTGCCACGTGAGCGTTTCACCGCGATGATGCGTCTCGACCACAACCGGGCGATCGCACAGCTCGCCAACAAGTTGAGCAAGCCGGTATCCAGTGTCACAAACATGACCGTCTGGGGCAACCACTCGACTACGCAGTACCCCGATCTGGTTAATGCCAAGGTCGACGGTGAGAGCGCCTGGGACTCGGTCGACGACGAGGTCTGGATCGGCGAGGAGTTCATCCCGCGGGTCGCCAAACGTGGAGCGGAGATCATCGACGCTCGCGGTGCCTCCAGCGCGGCGTCTGCCGCTAACGCCGCGATCGACCACGTTCACGACTGGGTGCTCGGCACGCCCGATGGCGACTGGGTATCGATGGGAGTGCCTTCCAACGGTTCTTATGGAATCGAGGAGGGCGTAGTCGCCGGCCACCCCTGCAGCTGTGCGAATGGTGAGTGGCGGATCGTCGAGGGACTCGACGTCCCAGACTTCTCCCGCCCAAGAATCGACGCCACCATCGCAGAGCTACGGGAAGAGCGCCAGTCCGTCAGCGAACTGGGTTTGGTTTAGGGCGATTCCGGTAGGGCTGAAACGTCTTGTACTTTTTCGTGGACGCCTCCGGGCGTCAGCCGTAAGGGAAGCACCGAAAAAGTTAAGTGAAAGCCCTAACCGGGATCGCCCTAAGGGGCGCCTACTTCCCAGGGTAGTACTGGCGCCCTTTCTTAGAGACCCGTCCCTCTTTCTCGAGGTCGCCGAGGACCCGGTAGAGGTAGTTGGGCTTGATTTTCATCTGCTTGGCAATGTCCGAGGCGCTGATACCGGGGCTACCCTCGACCAGGCCAACCGCCTGATCGGCACGGGTGCCGCTGCGGCGACGCCGTTTTTTCGGACGACCGGCTGGACGACCGGCAGCTTTCCTACCTGATCCGGGGGGGCGACCCGGGCCGCGGCCGGTGCGAGCCGTCGCTTTCCCGCCCAGCTCGGCGAGGGCGCGCTCGAGGCGCTTGCGCTCGTCGTCTAGCTCGACAAGGCGTTTCTGGACCAGATCGCGGGCCTCGTCGAGTATGTGAGTGGTGCTTGGCATCTCGTTCCTTTCGTCCGGTCGCTGTTTGCGCACCGAATACTGGTAAGCAAGTTATTTGCGAACCGCAGTGTTGCACAGTCCTTGCGCAGCCTCGCAGATGCACTTTCACTACGAACAGCAGTCTGGCCAAATTGGCCTATTCCACACTGACTATTTAGACATACCTCAGACACAGAGGTGTTGAGTGGGTAGAGCAAAGGGATACCTACCTCGAGTTGACGTTGGCCATCCGGTGTGGGCATCCGGAGTCCCGTCTGAAAGGAACGGTGGGTAAGCGATATAGATGCCCCATGCAGACGGGTGGACGGGGCCGGACGATCGACGCCGGCTGTCACGCCCGTGAACTTGCTGGTGAACTTTCCTGGCAGCACTACGCCCACGGCTGGACTTATTTCTTCGGTGGCGCCGCGCTTCTACTTTCCGTCTTCGCGATGGCCTGGCGGTTTCGCGGCGATTCTCGCTGGGGCGAGCCCGACCTGCTCGCCCTCGCGGGGGGAGTCGTCGCGATCGCGATCTTCGGCGTCCTCTTCTTCTTCAGCGGGAAGGGGTTCGAAGATCACTACGGTCTGGCCCAGCACTTCGCCTTGGCGTCCGCAGGCGTCTGGGTGAGCGGGCTGGCCATGGCCCTACTCGACCTCTACGGCTGGCGGCGCTTCTTGGGCAGGGTGCGAAATACGACGTCCCAAATCGGCGAGGAGACGCCGTAGCCAAAGCGATGGTCTTGGAAGTGGTGGCGCATGTGCTGCTCGCGCAGGCGCTTGCCGAGGTCGGACTTGGGCACGAAATGGTGCACGTAGTAGTGCGTGTAGTCGTAGAAGAGGTAGCCGGCGATGAAACCGCCAAAGAGGGGATAGGCCGCCGGCGTGCCGAAGATCAGCGTGAAGGCGAAGAAGAAGAGCGCGGCCAGTGGGATCGCGACGGCCGGTGGCATGACCAGCCGCATCTTGTCGTTCGGGTGGTCGTGGTGGATGCCGTGGATGATGAAGTGCATGCGGCGCCCGAAGGCGTTGTCGGGCTCCCAGTGGAAGATCAACCGGTGCAGCCAGTACTCGGTCAGCGTCCAGATGCCGATTCCGCCGAGGCTGAGCAGGATCAGCTGCCAGGCGGCCTGGTCCTGATTGGCGGCGAGCCACTCCATCGCGATGATCACGGGTACGAAGATGATCGCCGGGATCGCCGGGTGGACCCGCGAGAAGAAGTTGAGGAAGTCGCTCTCGAATAGCTGCGGCGAAGCCGAGAGTCTGTCGGTGCGGTCGTGAGCCTCCATTCGTGCCCAATGGTAGCGGCGGCTGACCCCGACTCCCGCAAGACGCGGGGAAGATGTGACGGCTCTGTGTCAAGAACGTTGCGCTTTGCGGAATCAGGCGTCACGAAAGTGCAACGGCAATGCCAATATGCCGGCCATGCCGCGCAAGAAGAAACCCAGCTGCGACGACTGCTACTTCCGCAAGAACCAGCTCTGCGCGCTGCAGCTCGAGGAGCCCTGCACGACCTTCCGGCCTAATCGCCCCGAGGGTCTGGTGCCGCCGCGCCAGCCGGTCTTGCTTATGCGCCCGCCTCGCTGGGCCACTCAAACCAGCCCTGTATAGGAAGGCGCGGGGGTCGCCTCGCCGATGCCTCGCGAAGCGGCCCCGGCAGGGTGATTTCAGCCGCGAAGCGGCTCCCGATTGCACCGCCGCAGGCGGTGCTGGGCACTCGGCGAGGTGACCCCCGCGCCTTCCGCCCTTCCGCTTCGCGAGGCATCGTCGAGGCGACCCCCGCCAAGCCTCGAATGGCCGTGCAGGGACGACGGTGGCTATGTTTTGCCCCTATATGCCCGAGCGTGACGTATTTGCGAACTTTGCCCGTATGAGGCGGGAGATGGATCAGATGCTTGGGGGAGCTTGGGGTCGCACTACTTACGTAAGTAGGAGAAGCACCGGGTTCTCGCCCAACGTGGACGTCTACTACTGCGGCTCTCCTCAGAGAGCTGTGGTGAAGGTTGATCTCGCTGGTGTGGATCTGGATCAGGTTGGAATTGAGGTCAGTGGGCGGCAGCTGGCGATCGTTGGGGAACGGCCGGTGCAGGAGACCGAGGGCCGGGTCTACCAGCAGGTTGAGATCCCCTCGGGTCCATTCCGCCGGGTGGTTGAGCTGCAAGTTGACGTCGATGCTGACCAGGCCAAGGCGACTTACGAGGACGGCATCTTGCGGATCGACCTGCCGCTGCGCGACCCGGCGCAGACGACTCGCCGGGTGCCGATCGGGCGCGACTAGTGCCGACTCACGCAAGTACACCCCGTTCTGACGGCGTCTGGACGCGCCTGGCGGCGCCCAGCGGACTCGACGATGCGCTGCATCGCCTTCGTCCACCGGGCTTGCCAGGCACCCCCAGCCACTCGTCAGAGCCGGGTCGTACTTACGAGAGGCGGCACTGATGGAGAGCGCACCGGCGCTTGAAGTGGTCGAGGCGCCCTTCGACGCCGAGGACGCGATTCGCGCCAATCAGCCGCTACCCGAAGCGCTGCCGGTGCTGCCGCTGCGCGAGACGGTCACCTTCCCCGAGACGCTGACCCCGCTCGCCGTCGGCCAGGAGCGCTCGATCAAGCTGATCGACGATGTGCTCGGCTCCAACCGCATGCTGGCGATGGTCGCCGCGCGCGACCCCGAGGACGAGGAGCCCGGGCCCGAGGGCCTCTACGACATTGGCGTGGTCGGCATCGTCGCCCGCATGTTGAAAGTCCCCGACGGGACGCTGCGCATCCTCGTCCAGGGCGCCCAGCGGGTGAAGCTTGGCCCCTACGTTGCCGAGGAGCCCTATCTAGTGGCGCGTATCGCCGAGCTGCCGGATGTGATCGACGAGGGCCCTGAGCTGGAGGCGCTGACCCGCAACGTGCAGCGGACCTTCTCGGAGATCGTCGAGCACATCCCCTATCTACCCGAGGAGCTGCAGATGGCGGTGGCCAACATCGAGGACCCCGCTGCCCTTGGCCACCTGATCGCCGGTGCGTTGCGGATCTCAACCGAGGAAAAGCAGGCGTTGCTGGAGGAGATCGACGTCGGGGCGCGGCTGCGGCAGCTCTCTCAATTCCTCGCCCGTGAGCTCGAGGTGGTCCAACTCGGCAGCCAGATCCAATCCCAGGTTCAGTCCGAAGTCGACAAAGGGCAGCGCGAGTTCTTCTTGCGCCAGCAGCTAAAAGCGATCCAGGACGAGCTCGGGGAGGGGGACGAGCAGCAGGCCGAGGTCAACGAGCTGCGCCAGCGGGTCGAGGAGGCCAAGCTGCCCGAGCAGGCGCTTAAGGCGGCCGAGCGCGAGCTCTCGCGGCTGGAGAAACTGCCGCCGGCGGCAGCCGAGCACGGTGTCATCCGCACTTACCTCGAGTGGCTGGTTGAGTTGCCCTGGTCACAGTGGACCGAGGACAACCTCGACATCGCCCACGCCCGCGAGGTCCTGGACGCCGATCACTACGACCTGGAGAAGGTCAAGGACCGCATCCTTGAGTACCTGGCGGTGCGCAAGCTGAAGCCTGACTCGCCGGGCCCGATCCTCTGTTTCGTTGGCCCGCCTGGCGTCGGCAAGACCAGCCTCGGGCGTTCGATCGCTAAGGCGCTGGGGCGCGAGTTCGAGCGCATCTCGGTTGGCGGGGTGCGCGACGAGGCCGAGATCCGCGGCCATCGCCGCACCTACATCGGCGCTATGCCGGGGACGATCATCCGCGCCCTGCGCGACGCCGGCTCGCGCAATCCCGTCTTCATGATCGACGAGATCGACAAGATGGGCGCCGACTTCCGCGGCGACCCCTCCTCGGCGATGCTTGAGGTGCTCGACCCCGCCCAGCACGACAGCTTCCGTGACCACTACCTCGACCTCGAGTTCGACCTCTCCGAGGTCCTCTTCATCGCTACCGCGAACGTCCTCGACACCGTCCCCGGGCCGCTCCAAGATCGGATGGAGACGATCGAACTGGCCGGCTACACGTTGGAGGAGAAGCGCCACATCGCCCGCCGCTACCTGGTGCCGCGCCAGATCGAGGCCAATGGCCTCAAGGCTTCGCAGATCGAGTTCTCCGACTCCGCGCTGACCGCGATCATCGAGGAGTACACGCGCGAGGCCGGCGTCCGCAACCTGGAGCGACAGATCGGCGCGATCTGCCGCAAGGTCGCCCGCGACGTCGCCGAGGGAAAGAGCAGGCGCAAGGTCAAGGTCTCGGCCAAACGAGCGCGCGAGCTTCTCGGCCGCCGCCTTGTCTTTGCCGAGCAGCGTCGCCGTACGAAGGACCCTGGCGTGGCAACTGGCCTTGCCTGGACGCCGGCTGGCGGCGACGTGCTCTTTATCGAGGCGACCGCGATGCCTGGCTCGGGGAGCCTGACAATTACCGGCCAGCTTGGCGACGTGATGAAGGAGTCGGCGCAGGCCGCCCTCTCCTATGTGCGCGGCCACTGGCACGACCTGGCGCCGGACCTCGAGGGGGATTGGTTCGCCAAGCACGACATCCACATCCACGTTCCCGCTGGCGCCGTGCCCAAGGACGGGCCTTCGGCGGGGGTGGCGATGACGGTGGCGCTGGCCTCGCTGATTTCCGCTCGGCCGGTGCGCAACGACGTCGCGATGACCGGCGAGGTGACCCTTACCGGCCAGGTCCTGCCGATCGGCGGCCTCAAGGAGAAGTTGCTGGCTGCGCAGCGGGCCGGGATCAAGCGCGTGATCGTGCCTTCGCGCAACGAAGGGGACGTCGCCGAGATCCCTGAGCACGAGCGCAGCGCGCTGGAGTTCGTCCATGTCGACGAGGTTTCGAAGGCGATCGCCGCCGCCCTTAAATAACGACCATGGAGGCAGCCGAGGCCCTGGGCAGGGGCAACCTGTCGACGTTCTTTGAGGCGATCCGCGAGGCGGTGCGGGCACGCTCGCGAGTCTTCTGGATCGTCGCCGGGCTGACGGTCGCTGCCGCCGCACTGCGCTTCGCCACCCTCGGCGTGCAGGCGTATCACCACGATGAGATCGTCACCGCCAGCCGCGTCCTGCGCGGCAGCTTCTGGCACGCAATGGAAGCGGTTGGCTTCAGCGAGTCGGCGCCGCCGCTCTACTACACGCTGGCCTGGTTCTGGACACAGCTAACCGGCACCGGGGAGTTCGGCCTGCGCTCGCTCTCGGCTTTGGCCGGGGTGGCGACGGTGCCGGTTGCCTACCTGCTCGGCGCCGAGCTGCGCGGCCGTCGCGCCGGCGTCGTCGCTGCGGCGCTGGTTGCCGTCAATCCGATGCTGCTCTGGTACTCGCAGGAGGCACGCAGCTACGCGCTGCTCGTCTTGCTGACGGCGCTCGCAGCGCTCTACTTCGTCCGCGCCCTCGACGTGCCGTCGCTAAGAGGCCCATATGGGTCCATAAGCGACGGCACGTCCAAAAGGCGGAGGGACTTGACGCTTTGGGGGGTCTTTTCGGCGCTGGCGCTGGCCACGCACTACTTCGCGATCTTCCCGATTGCGCTTGAGGCCGCCTGGTTGCTGCGGCGCCGGGGTCGCCGAGCGCTGGTCGGATTGCGAATCGTCATCCTCGCCGGCCTGGCGTTGACCCCTCTGATCGTCCACCAGATGTCACTTGGCCACGCTGAGTGGATCGGCTCCCGCAGCCTCGGACACCGCCTCTGGGAGGCTGGCGTCACCTTCGTCGTCGGTGAGACCGGCGACATCGTCGCTCGGCCCGAGACGGTGCTGCAGGCGGTCGTGCCGCTGCTGGCCCTCCTCGCCGGGTTGACGCTGCTAGCGGTGCGCGGCGGGCGCGAGGAGCGGCGGTCCGGCGGGCTGATGCTCGCTCTCGCCGCCGCCACGATCGTCGCTCCACTAGCGCTGGCGCTGGTCGCTCCCGGCAATGACTACGTGCTCGCGCGCAATCTGCTTCCGGCCCTGGTCCCTCTCCTCGTCGCGGTGGCGATCGGCACGACCCTGCGACGAGCGCGGCGCAGCGGTGCCGTTGTTGCAGCGGTCCTAGTTGCTTACTCGTTTGGGTTCTGCATCTGGGTGAGCGCCTCACCAGCCTTGCAGCGCCCGGATTGGGACGCGGTCGCGACCCGGCTGGGAGAGCCTAGGGCGCCGCGCGCGATCGTCCTTTGGACGCTCGGGGCCGCGTCATTGCGCTGGTACCTCTCGACCGGCTCCTTTCAGGTGCGATCGTCCGAAGGCTTCTCCTGGAGCGTCCACGAAGTGGACTTCGTCTCCGACGGACCGTCGCCGCCGGTCCCAGCCCGACTGCTCGGACCTCGGTTCCATCAGACCAGCTACGAACAGGTCGGCCGCCTTTACGTAAGGCGCTACGTGCTGCCCGGACCTGACCTGGCTCATCTGCGCCTGCGGCGCATCGGTCACGCCGATCTCAACTTCCGCAGCAACAGCGTTCTGTTGGACGGGATTGGATCGGACTGATAGCGGGAACTGAATTGGAGTTATCCTGAGCGTCCCCCAGCAGAATCCAGCGAGGAGATGGTATGACCAAGACGAAGGCGAACCAGGCCGCGGACCTCTATTCGACCGCCCGCGAGAACCCCTATGTGCAGCGCCTGATCGAAGACGAAGAGCTGCGCGACAACCTCCGCGACGCCTTTGAAGCTGCGCGTGGTGCCTACGGGCGGGCAACCGGCAATGGCAAGGGCGCGGTCAAGGCCGTGACCAGCGACAAGAAGGTCCAGAAGGATCTACGCACCGCCGCCGAAAGTCTGCGCGAGGCCTCCGAGCAGTTGAAGGCGCCGAAGAAGCGCAAGAAGAGCCGCCTAGGTCGCCTGATCCTCTTGGCTCTGATCG
The DNA here is from genome assembly GCA_963703175.1 of uncultured Solirubrobacterales bacterium. Lineage (GTDB taxonomy): Bacteria > Actinomycetota > Thermoleophilia > Solirubrobacterales > 70-9 > VRUE01. Next base: position 829,661 of record OY969794.1, on the reverse strand, counting down.
GCGGCGCGATCGCGCTCGTGGTCAGTGAGGACGCGCGCAAGGCCGTGCTCGACGCCCTTTTTGGCGCCGAGGAGGAGTTCGAGTACACCAGCACGACCAGCATCAACGGGGCCTGAGGGCCCCAGTCGTCGTCATACGGCGTCCTCGGTCGGCCGGCTGCGGGTCACGCACAACAGTGCGCTCCCCTTCCCTGCCTCCCTGCGTCCTTGTCTGACAACGACTGGGTCTCCTCAGCTGTCACTAGACTGGGTCAATGGAGGCTGCGACCAAAGAGCGCGAGCTAAGCGGGGAAAAGGCGCAGCGCATCGTCGACGCGATGCGCGACAGCGTCGCCAAGCGCGGCGCTGCCGGCTCCACCTTTGAGCATGTCGCCCGCGAGGCTGGGGTCAGCCGCGGTCTTCTTCACTACTACTTCGGCACTAAGGAGCGGCTGTTAGTCGAGGTCGTCCGCCGCGACGCCGAGATCCGCGTCGCCCGCCTCGACGAGCCGTTGGGCGATGCCCAGACCGTCGATGCCGTCCTCGACGTCCTGCTCGCCAGCCTCACCGATCTGATCGACAACGAACCGGCCTTCTTCCTGCTGCTCTACGAGCTGTTCAGCGCCGGTCGGCGCAACCCCGAGATCCAGCACGAGGTGGGCCAGTTGTTTGACCGCACTCGCTCACACGTTGCCGAGATTCTCGAGGCGAAGGAGCGAGAGGGTGTGCTCAAACTGCGCTACGACGCCGAGGCAATTGTCGCCTACCTGTTCGCGGTCGCGGACGGCTTTGCGCTGCAGGCTCTGTCGGAGCCAGACCGCGACATCAGCCCCGCCCTCGCCGCCGGAGCGGCCTCGGCGCGGTTCCTACTCGCTGGCGAGTGACCCTCCTCACAGACTGCTGAGGCTCTGTCGGCGAGGCTGGCTAACCAGCCAATGCGGGAGCCAATGCGCACACTTGCCGGTTTTCTCGGACGCCGACGGCGCTGGGTGCTGATCGGCTGGGTCGCCGTCCTTCTCCTCGCATTGCCTCTCGCTTCGCGTCAGACCGAACACCTCACCGGTGGCGGCTTCGACGTGCCGGGCAGCCAGTCGAAAGCGGTGGGCACCTCACTGGAAAATGAATTCGGCGGCGACGCGAACGGGATCGCGGTCCTGCTGCGGGCTGAACCAGGCGCCGGGCCAGCCGCGCAGGCAGCGGCGATTGATCGCGTTCGCCACGCCGTCGCCGGCATCGAGGACGTCACGCTGCCGCCGCCGGCAGCTCGCCGCGCCGCGGTGCAGCTGCGACGCGAGGGCACGGCGATGCTGGCGCTGCGCAGTAACCTCAGCTCCGACGAGCTGATCGACCCAGCGGCGACGCTGCGCGAAGAACTCGATCCGGGTACGGCGGAGGGCGGGGTTACGACCTATCTCGCCGGGCAGCCGACCATCTGGGCGGGAATGCAGGAGCTCTCCAAGAAGGACCTCTCCCAGGCTGAGGCGAGTGGCTTCCCGATCGTCGCGTTGATCCTGCTGGTCGTCTTCGGCTCGCTTGCCGCCGCAGCGTTGCCGCTGACCCTGGGCTTTGTCAGTGTGATCGTCACCGGCGCGCTGATCTACTTCATCTCCTTGCAGATGAGCACCTCTGTGTTCGTCACCAACATGGCCTCGATGATCGGCATCGGGGTGGCGATCGACTACTCGCTGTTCATCCTTGCCCGCTATCGCGAGGAGCGGGCGGCCGGACGCAGCCCGGACGATGCCAGGGCAGAGGCGCTCTCGACTTCAGGCTTGGCCGTGACCTTCTCTGGTCTGGCGGTGATCGTCTCGCTGGCGGGGCTGTGGATGGTCGACAACCAGGCGCTGCGCTCGATGGCCCTCGGTGCGATGACGGTGGTCGCCGTCTCGATCCTCGCCGCGACGACCTTGCTGCCGGCGCTGATCTCGATGCTCGGCGACCGCGTGCTGCCGGGCGGCATCGTGGCCAAAGGCCTTGCGCTGATTCGCCGACCGTTTCAAGGTAAGTTCGCCACCCCCGGACGCGGGAGTGAGGGCCTGTCCATATCTGATTCCTCAGGCCCTCACGGGAGCAGAGGAGGTGGCGGAACTGGTTCCGTCTTTTGGCAGCGCTGGACGACGAGCGTCATGGCTCACCCTTGGCGAGCGGTGATCGGCGTCAGCGGGTTCCTGCTGTTCCTCTCTATCCCGCTCCTCTCTTTGACCACCGGTACGCAAGCACTGACCCAGTTCCCGCAGGGAAGCGATGTCCGGGTCGGCAACGAACTCGCCTCCAAGCAACTCGGTGGCGGTACCGATCCTGTGCAGATCGTCGCCACTTTTGATTCTGGCGCCCCCCGTGCCGAAGAGCGCGTGGCGACGGCGGCGTTCGCGCGGCGGCTCGAGGCGACGCCCGGCATTGCCGCAGTTTCCCCGCCAGTATTCGCCAGCGACAGCGTCTTGATTCAGGCAACGTCGAGCGCGCCGAGCGAGTCCGACGCGGCGATCTCGCTGGTCGAACGCTTGCGCGACCCAATTGCACCCTCGACCCTGCTGGGTCAGTCGGCGACGGTCAATGTTGGCGGCGAGACTGCGCGCAGCCACGACGTGCGCGCGCTGATTAGCGGCTCGATGTGGAAGATCGTCCTCTTCGTGCTGGCGCTCAGCTTCCTCGTGCTGATGGCAATGCTGCGCTCACTACTACTGCCGCTCAAGGCGGTGTTGATGAACCTACTCTCGATCGGTGCCGCCTTCGGCGTCCTCGTCGCGATCTTCCAGTGGGGCTGGTTCGACAACCTGCTCGGCTTCGAAAGCCAGGGTGCGCTCGACACGATCAACGTGCCGCTGATCTTTGCCGTCGTCTTTGGCCTCTCGATGGACTACGAGGTTTTCCTTATGTCGCGCATCCGCGAGCACTACATGGAGCACGGCGACAACGAGCGGGCGGTTGCCGAAGGCCTTTCCTCGAGCGCCCGCACGATCTCCTCGGCGGCGCTGATCATGACCTGCGTCTTCGGCGTATTCGTCCTCACCGGCGTTCCCTCGATCAAGGAGCTGGGGCTCGGTTGCGCGGTGGCGATTGCCCTTGACGCGACCCTGGTCAGGCTGATCCTGGTTCCCGCCGCGATGAAGCTGCTCGGCGACTGGAACTGGTGGATGCCTTCTTGGCTCGACCGACTGCTACCCAACTTCTCCTTCGAGAGCGGTAGCACCGAGCCAGCCAAGGCCTAAGGACCTATCCCGGTAGGGGTTCCACTTAACTTTTTCGAGTTACCTCTGTGGCTGCCGACAATGGTGGGTCGCGAAAAGTACAAGACGTTCCACCCCTACCGGGATAGGTCCTAATACCCTCCCTGCCATGAGTGAGGAGATTGCATTTGCCGGGGCCGCCAAGCAGGCGGAGATGGTGCGGGCGGGGGAGATCTCTCCGACCGAGTTGGTGCGGCTTTACCTCGATCGGATCGAGCGCCTCGACCCGCAGCTGAACTCGTTCAGAGTGGTCCTTGCCGAGCGGGCGCTGCTCGAGGCCGAACAGGCCGAGGCGCGGCTGAAGGGCGGCGACGATCGGCCCCTACTGGGGGTTCCAATCGCGCTCAAGGACGAAGTCGACCTCGCCGGCGAGCTGAGCACCCATGGCACCGATGCGTTCCCCGAACCGGCAGCGGCTGACTCCGAGATGGTGCGGCGGCTGCGCGAGGCGGGGGCGATCGTAGTCGGCAAGACCCACTTGCCCGAGCTCGCGATCTGTGGCTTCACCGAGTCGGCGACCTGGGGAGTGACCCGCAATCCCTGGGATCCACAGCGCAGTCCCGGCGGTTCCAGCGGCGGCAGCGCCGCAGCCGTCGCCGCGGGCCTCGTCCCGATCGCATCTGCTTCTGATGGCGGCGGCTCGATCCGCATCCCCGCTTCATCCTGCGGGCTGTTCGGTCTCAAACCGCAGCGCGCCAGGGTCTCGCTAGCGCCCCTCGTCGACCACTGGAACGGGCTCTCGGCGGCCGGCTGCCTCAGCCGCAGCGTTCTCGACACGGCACTCTGGCTCGATGTCGTCAGCGGCGGCTCGGCCGACTCGGAGGCGCCCGCCCCGCCAGAGCGACCCTTCGTCGAGGCGGCGCGTACGCGACCGGGCAAGCTGCGGATCGCCTTCTCGACCGCCGCCCCGCGCGCCGCTGCGCCACCCACGGTCGACAACGTCGCCAAAGGCGCGGTCGCCGACACCGCCGAGCTGTTGCGCTCGCTGGGCCACGAGACCGAACAGCGCGACCCTGCCTGGGGAGGGATCGGCAACAACATCACCGCCCGCTACCTGCGTGGCCTGGCCGAAGATGTCTCGATCGTCCCCCGCCCGGAGCGGCTCGAACGGCGCACCCGTGGCTTTGGCCGCCTTGGTCGCCTGATCACCGATGGCACCTTCGAGCGGGCGATGCGTGGCCGCCAAGCGGATGCCGCCCGCGTCAACACGATCTTCGATACCCACGACGTTTTGATGACCCCGGTGATGGGCGGCACCGCGGTCCCGGTGCGCCGCTGGGAGGGGATGGGGGCGCTGCGGACGATTCTCGGGATGAGCCGCTTCTATCCCTACTGCGTCCCTTGGAACCACCTCGGCAACCCGGCAATGTCAGTGCCGGCCGGCTTCGCCGCCGACGGCATGCCGCTCGCGGTCCAGATAATCGGCCGCCCGGGAGACGAGGCAACCCTCCTCTCCCTAGCCGCCCAGCTAGAGGCCGAGCGCCCCTGGGCAGATAAGCGCCCTCCACTCAGCTAAAGAAGCGAGAGGGTCGTGGTGCCCCTCCCCAGGAGGCTCAAGGAACCACCCCTGAACTCGAGCCCGCGATCAGCTGCGCAACGGCCTCATGGGGAGGGGCACCACGACCCTCTTACCCGTGATCTGCTGCGCGACGGCCTCAGGGGGAGGGTGACCCGGCCCTCTCAGCCAAACACCTTGCGCATCCGCGCGATCTCGCGGATCTTGCCGCGCGGGCGCAGGCGACGCTGCAGGACCATCTTCAACGGGCTGGCGTCGGGCTTGCTCATCGCGACGAAGTCGGCCCAGTCGGCCTCGAGGGTCAGGGTCGGGTTGGGGGCCTCGCCCGGTTCGGCCCTGGTTGAGCCGTTATCGATCGTCAGATGCCAGGGGTCGGCATCGGTGAAGCGGTACTGATAGACGAGCGGTGAGCCATTTGCCGCCTTCGGGTTGGCGACGCGCTTGACCACGTCGAAGAAGAGGCGCTGGATGTCTGGCGAGGAATCGGGGATCGGTCCGTCGGGCGGGCCGAGGACACCTGCCTCCATCAGCTTCACCTGGCGCTCGGCGACTTCCTCGGCGGAGGCCTCGGGGTCGAAGGGGAAGACGCCGGGAGGCATCTCCTCGGTCGGGTAGCCGATCGTGCGCCAGCGCTGCCGGATCAGTTTCAGTCCGAAGGCGAAGATGTCCTCGAGCGAGAAGCCGTAGCACTCGGTGTATTCGCGGTCCATGTTGGGCGGGTAGAAGACGGCCGGCCCGTAGGGCAGCGTTTCGCGCAGCAACTCGGTGACAGCGGCGCGGTTCTCCTCCCAGCCGGGGTTGCCTTCGCCCAGAAGTTCGGAGAGGACCTTGACGCCGAAGCCGATGTGGCGCTGCTCGTCGCGGGAGACGTTTCCCATTCCCGAGCTGAAGCCCGGCATCGTTTCCTCGGAGGCGAAGAAGTCCTCGATGAAGTGCTGGCCCGGTTGGGCGAGGCTGCCCTCGACGATCAGGTGGTAGAGGGCGATCGCCTGGGCGTACTTGGGCAGGGAGCGGTCCTTGCGCAGTTCCTCGGCCATCAGGTCGAGCCGGTCGAAGATGCCGCGGTAGCCCCAGTTGAGTTGCGGCATCGTGGCCGAGAGCGTCTGCTCGATCGAGTCGCCGCCGACCCCGATTACCTCCTTGAAGAAGCGGTGGAAGAAGATCGAGTGGCGGACCTCATCGACCTGCTGGGTGGCGAGGAAGTAGGACTGCTCCTCGGTCGGCGCAGCGGTGATGTATGGGGCGAGGGTGTCGGCGACCCGGTCCTCGCCGTAATAGAACATCGAGTAGATCCACATCGCCGAGCGGCGCTGCATGTCGCTGAGCGCCTCCCAGCCGTTGCGATCCTCGGAGAAGTCGAGGTCATAAGCGCTCCAGTTGCCCTGCTCCCAGCGCTGGTAGAGGTCCACATAGGTGACGTTGTCCATCAAGCTCTGGGATGCGACGCTCATCTCTCTCCTTCGGTCAGGGCGCCGCCGGCGCCTCCAGGGGGCTGCGTAGCCCAGACTACCGCGATCCTGGCCAGCCAGCCAGTTCTAGCAAAGTGACGTGGCTCACACTTGGGGTCGAAAGCGTGTCGTGCTCTCCGCCCGGCGACCGCTCGCGTCTCCAAACCGAACTACTATGACCTCGTGCTATCGAGGCGGGGGGTTTCCGAGAATGTCGTCGCCGGCCTGATCGCCGCTGGAATACTCGCCGGAGCAGCCTGGGGCGTTTCGCATGTCGACGCGCCGATTCCGTTGTGGGCTGCGCTGGTCGCCGCGGTCTGCGCGGGTGCGCTTGGGTTTGTATCCGGGCAAAAAATCTTCCGCTATGGGGATGACCTTCCCGGCTACCAATCCAACCTCTTGAACGAGGCGATGCTCGCCCTGCGCGACCTGGTCGCCGGGAAGCTCAACGTCACCTTCGAGGACTTCATGGAGCGGGGGGTGCTGGCACCCGCAAGGTTCGGCCTCAGCGTCGAGCGCAATGAGAAAATTCGTCTCTCGGTGCTAATACCCGAGAGCGAAGGCGAGAACTTGAAAATGCTCTTCGAGTCCGGGCATTCCCTGGGCCTGAAGGCCAATTTTTCGCTTCCCAAGGCCTCTCTGGCCGGTCATGCGCTGGCGACCGGCGAACTGCAGTGGACCAACGAGGTGAAGAAGGACAAGCGCTGGCACCCGCACCCGAAGGCAAGCGCCGAGCGCAGCTATCACTCACTCGCCTCGATGCCGATCGTGGTGGGGGACGACGCTGTCGGGGTTCTCAACGTCGTTTCCAGCGCCAAAGGGGCCTTTCTGAAGGGTGACCTCACCTATGTCGAGCTGCTGGGCGGGTTCATAGGCCTGGCGTTGGCATTGAATGATGGCTCCGGAGGGTTGCGTAGACTCGTTCCAGCGAAGGAGCCGATGGCTTCCGATAGAAAGGGGACTTGATGGCACACGGATCGATACCGGCGGGACCGTCTCCGCTCTACGTCAGCCTGCTGAAGGGAAAGATCAGCCCCGAGGACTACGCGAAGCAGGCCAAGAAACGCGTCCAAAAGGGCTTCCGCAAGCCGCCGGCGGAGAGTGCCAACACGGGTGCTTAGCCCTGTGCTGGCCGCAAAGGGGCTGGCCTGCTTCAGACAGCAGCGGGAGTCTCGATCTCCCGCTTGAGGATCTTGCCGGTGGGGCCCTTGGGAAGGTCGTTTAAGAACCAGACGACGCGGGGGTACTTGTAGGCGGCGATGCGCTCCTTGACGTAGGCGCTGACCTGTTCGGGACTCAACTCCTCGCCGTCGTGGAGGACGACTGCGGCGCCGATCTCCTCGCCCCACTCGTCGTGGGGGACGCCGAGGACCGCGGCTTCGCGGATCTTCGGATGCTCGTAGAGGACTTCCTCAACCTCGCGCGGGTAGACGTTGTAGCCGCCGCGGATGATCAGGTCCTTCTTGCGGTCGACGATGAAGAGGTAGCCGTCCTCGTCGGTGCGGGCCATGTCGCCGCTGTGGAACCAGCCGCCGCGCATCGCCTCCTCGGTCGCCTCGGGGCGCTGCCAGTAGCCCTTCATGATGTTGTGGCCGCGGATCACGATCTCGCCGACCTCACCCTGCGCGACCGGCTGGTCGTTCTCGTCGACGACCTGCATCTCCACTCCCTCGATCGGGGTGCCGATCGAGCCCGCCTTGCGCTCCCTGTCGGGATGGTTGGAACAGGCGACGGGCGAGGTCTCCGAGAGGCCGTAGCCCTCCATCACCTTGGCGCCGAACGCCTCTTCGAATCCGCGCAGTACCTCCACCGGCATCGAGGCGCCGCCGGTGATGCAGATGCGCAACGAGGAGGTGTCAAAGCTCTGGCGCTCGGGGTGGTGGAGGAGGGCGCCGTACATAGTCGGCACGCCGTAGAAGTGGGTGACGCCGTCGCGCTGCATCGTCGCCAGCGCCTCTCCAGGGTCGAATTTGGGCACTAGGGTAAGGCAGGCGCCGACGCCGAGCGAGGCGTTCATCGCGACCGTCTGGCCGAAGGAGTGAAAGAGGGGGAGGGCGCCGAGGACGACGTCGCCGGCGCCAATTTCAGAGGTAGTGCGGGAGGAGACGTCAGCGTTGCGCCCGAGGTTTGCGTGGGTCAGCTCGGCGCCCTTGGGCTTGCCGGTGGTGCCAGAGGTGTAGAGGATCACCGCCGTGTCGTCCTCGGCGGTATCGGCCAGGCCGGGGGTGGGCTCATGCTCGGCCAGGGTCGTGGCGAAGGCCTCTGGCTCGACTTCGATCAGTTCGACGCCGGCGTCCGCAGCCCCGTCGCAGGCTTGGTCGCAAAAGCCGTGCCAGGCGAGCAGTAGCTTGGCGCCCGAGTCCTCCAGATAGAAGGCGATCTCGCGTCGCTTCAGCAGCACGTTCATCGGCACCACGATTGCCCCGGCGCGCAGCACGCCGTAGTAGGCGACCGGGAAATCGGGGACGTTGGGCAGCATCACTCCGACCCGGTCGCCCGCTTCGATCCCTTGCTCGCGCAGCAGGGTCGCGAGACGGGCGCTGCGATCGTCAAGCTCGGCGTAGGTCAGCTCGCTTTCGCCGAGGCGAATCGCCGGCGCGTCAGGTGAGCGCTCAGCGCTCTTGGCCAGCAGCGATGCGAGGTTGAGGCCCATGCGGCTGAGAATAACTCCAGCGCTTTGGTTAGGATATTTTGCGTGATAATTCCTCTCTTGGTGATTCTCGTGTGCGTCGGCCTCATCGCGGGGGGCGAAGACTCCCCTTCGGCATCCGGTACGCCTGGATCTAATGGCGTCGCGGCCAGCGCTAACGACGCTGCGGGCGGGTCGGCCGATGCTGCGACGGCCGCATCTGAGGTTGGGAAGACGAAGCCGCGGGTCCAGATTCCGAAGGCCCCTCCGCCGACGAAACTCGAAGTGACGGATATCGTCGAGGGAACCGGGGCCGAAGCGGGGGCGCGTGATGAAGTCACTGTCCAGTACGTCCTCCTCCTGCAAAAGAACGGCAAAGAGGTCGGCTCGTCGTGGGGCGGCGAACCGTTCAGCTTCGAACTCGGCGCGGGAAGTGCAACTGCAGGCTGGGAACAGGGAATCGAAGGGATGAGCGAGGGCGGGCGCCGCGAGCTGGTCGCGCCCGCGGACCTTTCCTACGGCAAAGCTGGAATTCCACCGGCGATTGGACCCGACGAAGCACTGGTGTCCATCATCGACCTGATCAAAGTCAAAGAGCCCGTCACTGCCAAGCACCCTTGATGCGGCCGCCACAGCTTGCCGCACGCCCCGATTTCACTCGCTACGCTCGGCAGCACGCGATGACCGACCTCGGGCCTCCCATCTCTTTTCTCACCCTCGCCAAGGGTGTAGTGGTCTACTCGAGTGATGGTGAGGAGGTCGGCAAGGTCGAGTACGTGCTCTCGGCCCCGAACGTCGACATCTTCGATGGCATCGTCCTCGATACCAGCGTCCTGCCCGGTGGGCGTCGTTTCGTCGACGCCCCTGAGGTTGGCGAGATATTCGAGCGTGGGGTGGTGCTGAAGATCGATGCGGCCGAGGCGCAGAAGCTACCCGAGCCGAGCGCCAACCCGGGATCGCTCAATGTCGACCCAAGCGACCTTGTTGGCGGGCGCCAGGGCAAGTTGCGTCGCGCTTGGGACCTGATCTCCGGCAAGGGCTAGAGCAGCTCCGAGGGGGCGGTTGCCGCTGCCCGGAAAGCAAACCTGAGCGGTGCTTGCTTAGGATGCCCGTAGTGAAGACGCTGCTTTTGACGATCGCCGTCTGCGCTGGGCTGGCAATTGCCGGCTGCGGCAGCAGCGACGACTCCTCGACCGAATCGACCGCGGCGACGACGAGCGAATCCTTGACCGAAAAGCCCAAGGTCACCGTGCCGGACGGCCCGCCGCCGAAGAAGCTGGAAATCAAGGAACTGCACGAAGGCGACGGCGCCGAAGCGAAATCGGGCAGCAAAGTGACCGTCCAGTACGTCGGCGTCAACTACAAGAACGGCAAGGAATTCGACTCCTCCTGGAGCCGCAACGAACCGTTCCCCCTGACTCTCGGTGCCGGACTGGTGATTCCTGGCTGGGAACAAGGCATAGAAGGGATGAAGGTCGGCGGTCGTCGCGAGCTGATCATCCCGCCCGAACTCGCCTACGGCGAAGAAGGTCGCCCGCCGGCGATCCCGTCGAACGAAACGCTCGTTTTCGTGATCGACCTGCTTGAAGTCGAATAACGGAACCATCCTGGCTGAGCGCCTCACGGCGCAGGGCCTTTCGGGCCCTCCACTAACCAATCCAGTCGCCGTCGCCGAGCGGCTGCTCGCCGTACAGGGTCAGGATCCGCGCGGCTTCCGCCTCGCCGTTCGCGCCCGCACTGAGGGCCTGACCGTGGCCGACGTTGAGCGGGCGCTGAGCGAGGAGCGCAGCCTGATCGTCACCTGGCTCAATCGCGGCACCCTCCACCTCGTCCGCAGCGAGGACTACCCCTTGCTGCAGGCGCTGACTACGCCACCGCTCCTCACCTCGAGCACGCGGCGGTTGCGCCAGGAGGGCGTCAGCGAGGCGGCGGCCGACCGCGCCGTTGCCACGATCGCGAAGGCGCTGGGGGACGAGGGTCCGCTGACCCGGGCTCAGCTGCGCGAGCGGCTTGATGCTGCAGACCTGCGGACCGAGGGCCAGGCACTAATCCACATCTTCTTCCTCGCGGCCGTGCGCGGGATCGTCGTGCGCGGGCCGATGGTCGGCAAACAGCACGCCTACGTATTGGTCAGCGATTGGCTGGGTGAACAGAAGCCGGTGGATCGCGACAAAGCGCTCGCCGAGCTCGCCCGTCGCTACCTGGTCGGCCACCAGCCGGCAACCGACCGCGACCTCGCCAAGTGGGCCGGACTGCCTCTGCGCGACGCCCGCGCTGGCTTGAAGGCACTCGGCTCCAAGCTGGAGGAGGGAGAGGGCGGGCTGGTCAGCCTTGCCAAGCGACCTGCAGCGGAGAAGCTGTCGCCACCGCGCCTGCTGGGCGCCTTCGACCCGGTCCTGCTCGGCTGGTGCTCGCGCGAGGAGATCCTGGGGCCGCACACGAATCTCGTCACCAGGAACGGCATCTTCCACCCGTTTGCTCTGGTCGACGGACGAGCGGTAGCGAAGTGGGGATATGCGGGCGGGGCCGTGTCGTTCGAGCTGCTCCAGCGCCTTCCGGCGAAGGTCAAAGCCGCACTCGACGCGGAGGCCGCCGCCGTCGACCGGTTCTTGAGCGCAGCCTGATCGCTGAAGAGCTCAGTCCAGCTTCGGGCTGTGCCAGTGCTGCGCCAGGCGGTTGGCCAGGTCGTCGGCGAGGCCCTCAATCGGGACTCTCGTCTGCTCCAGTGAGTCGCGGTCGCGCAGAGTGACGGTGTCGTCTTCCATCGTCTGGTGGTCCACCGTGATGCCCCAGGGGGTACCGATCTCGTCCTGGCGGCGGTAGCGCTTGCCGATTGAGCCGCCCTCGTCGAACTCGGCGGGGACGCGGCGGCGCACCTGTTCGAAGATCTCACGGGCCTTCTCCGGCATGCCCTCCTTGGAGACGAGCGGCAGGATCGCGACCTTGACCGGGGCCAGCTTCGGGTGGAGACGGAGGACCGTGCGCTGGCGGCCCTCGACCTCCTCGACGTCGTAGGCGTCGACGAGGAAGGCGAGGGTGGCGCGGTCGGCGCCGGCGGCGGGCTCGATTACGTGGGGGACGTAGCGCTCTTTGGTCTGCTGGTCGAAGTACTCGAGCTTCTCGCCGCTGAACTTGGCGTGCTGGGTGAGGTCGAAGTCGCCGCGGTTGGCGATCCCCTCCAGCTCCGACCAGCCGATCGGGAAGAGGTACTCGATGTCGCTCGTCGCCGAGGAGTAGTGGGAGAGCTCGTCGGCGCCGTGGGCGCGCACCCGCAGTAGGTCGGGGCGGATACCTAGATCGGTGTACCAACGCTCGCGCTCCTCCATCCAGACCTTGTGCCACTTTTCCGCTTCGGCCGGCGGTACGAAGAACTCCATCTCCATCTGTTCGAACTCACGCGTGCGGAAGATGAAGTTGCCGGGGGTGATCTCGTTGCGGAACGACTTGCCGATCTGGGCGATCCCGAACGGCGGCTTCTTGCGGGCGAAGCCGAGCACGTTCTTGAAGTTGATGAAGATGCCCTGGGCGGTCTCCGGCCGCAGGTAGACCTCCGAGCCCTCGCCTGCCACCGGACCGACGTGGGTCTCGAACATCAGGTTGAACTGGCGCGGCTCGGAGAGCTCGCCGCCGCACTCGGGGCAGACCAGCTCGGCCTCGGGGTCGCCGCCTTCGGCTTCGACCGCCTCGCGCAGATGGTCCTCACGCCAGCGCCGCTTGCACTTGCCCAGGCACTGCACGAGCGGATCGGTGAAGCCTTCCAGGTGGCCCGAGGCCTCCCAGACCCGCGGGTGCTGGAGGATCGCCGAGTCGAGGGCGACGATGTCGTTGCGCTCCTGCAGCATCGCCCGCCACCACTCGGCCTTGACGTTGTTCTTCAGCAGCACCCCGTAGTGGCCGTAGTCGTAGGTCGAGCCAAGGCCGCCGTAGATCTCTGAGGACGGGAAGACGAAGCCGCGCCGCTTGCAAAGCGCGACGATCTCCTCCATCGAGGTCGTCTCACTGCGGGTGTCCTGCCCGGCACTTGCCATGGCTGAACCGTATCGGCTGCGATAATCGCCCACCCGCATGCCGATCTACGAGTACAAATGCACCAACGGCCACGTCTTCGATGTGATCCAGAAGATGAGCGACGAGGCGCTGACCGAGTGCCAGGAGTGCGGCGCTCCCGCTGAGCGCGTTCTGCACCCTGTGGCGATCCACTTCAAGGGTTCGGGTTTCCACAACACCGACTACGGCAAGAAGTCGACGGTCGCCGCCGGTGGCGAGTCGGGCGACTCGAAGGGCTCGGGGGAGTCCAAGACCTCGGACTCCAAGTCCTCGGAGTCGAAGTCGAGCGACTCGAAGCCAGCGACCACGGCGACCTCCGACTGAGCGCAGATCTGTCGCCTTTTTGACCTTATGGGGTCATCAAGGCGACAGAAGTCGATCTATTCGCCCAGCAGCTTCTTGACGGCGCGGCGGCGCTCGGAGTCGGGTACTTCGATTGAGCCGCCAGGGCCATCGAGGGAGCAGCCCGAGTTTGCCCCCTGGCAGAGGACGTCGGCCTTGCCGTCGCCGCCGATTGCCGCCGAGAGGATCAGCTGCGGCATCGTTAAGAAGCCCATGTCGCTGACGAAAGCCTTCGGCGCGTCCCAGCCGATGATCGGTCCCTTGATGAAGTTGTAGGGGGCGCGGAGGGGGTCGGTAAGACGGTCCTTGATGCCGCTGATAACCGCCTGTTGAGCTTGCTCGCGATCGAAGTCGTTGTAGCCGAGCGTGTAGGCGCTCTTGCCCGGCCCGGGGCATTCGCTGGGCTCGCGGATACGCGAGTAGATCAGTGCCTTTTCGCCGTCGAGCGTGTTCTCGCCTTGGCCCAGGCGCAGGGTGAAGCCGCCTTGGCCGCCGCCGGCACCGCCGGCGATATCGGCGCAGAGCTTGTGCGGAACGTCGACCACGACCCCGCCGACCGCGTCGATCAGGTCTTCGAAGCCGGTGAAGTCGACGATCGCGACGTGGTCGATTTCGATCCCGAGGAAGTCTTCGACCGCTTCGATCTCTGCTGCGGCGCCACCGAAGGCATAGGCCGCGTTGATCTTCTGCGGGCTCTGGTCGGGGATTTCGGCGTAGCTGTCGCGCGGGATCGAGAGTTTGCGGAAGGCGCCGCCGCCGGCGCGGATTAGCATCAGCGTGTCGGCGCGGAACTGACCCTGTGAGCATTCGCCGTGCGGCGAGTCGCCGTGCGCCTGCTGGTCAAAGCATTCCTGCGAGGGTGCCGCGCCGGGCTCCTTGGTGTCGGGCGGTCGGGCATCGGTGCCAAGTACGAGGATCGTCTGCGCACTGGGCAGCAGGAAGGGGTTGCCGTGCAGCTTTGACTTCGCTTCTCCGGAGAGCTTGAAGGCTTGTAGCTGGGCCGAGACGGCAAAGGCGAGGAAGCTGATGAAGATCCAGGCGAGCGCGGCGATGCCGACCCACTTCAGCACCCGGCGCAGTCCGGGCCGCAGTGTCCCCGGACTCAGTTCGCGGCCGGGACGGTCCGGTCGCTTGGGCAGCTTTGGTGCCCGCCAGTCGCGCTCGCGCAGCCCCGAGAGGTCGGGTTTGCGCAGGCGCGAGAAGAACCCCCGCCGGGCTCGGTAGACCTTGTAATCGGGCGGCTCGGGGGGCCGCTGCTCGCCATCGTTTGCCATGAAAGACTCCGAGATCATGCCGATGCGCGCGGTCGCCCGCGAATCCAGTCAGAACAGGACATGAGCCAGGCCGAAGCGATAGGCGTCGATCTGGGCGGCACGAAGATGCTGCTTGGCGTTCTTGACGGCGACTCGAAAACCGTCTGGGAGAGCCGCGAGCGATCCGCCGGTGAGAGTCAGAATGAGCTGGTCGAGCTGCTTGTGCGCGAGATCGCCGAGGCGCGTGCGGAGCGGGCGGGGGTTAAAGCGATCGGGATGGGGATCCCGGCAACGATCGACCATGACAAGGGCCTGGCGGTGGCGGCGGTAAACCTGCCGATCGAGAACCTGCCGATCCGCGACCTGGTGGTCGAGCGAACCGGCCTACCGACCTTCGTCGACAACGACGCCAACGTCGCCGCCCTGGCCGAGCACCTCTTCGGTGCTGCCCGCGGAGCCCAGAACGCGGTGATGCTGACGATTGGCACCGGGATTGGTGGCGGCCTCATCCTCGGTGGCGAGATCTACCGGGGCTCGACCGGCGCCGGCGCCGAGCTGGGCCACGTGGCGATCCAACTCGACGGTCCTGCCTGCCAGGGCAACTGCCCCGGCCACGGCTGCGTCGAGACCCTCGCCTCCGGCACCGCGCTGGGTCGCGAAGGCCGCGCCGTCGCCGAAAGCGCGCCGGACTCCGCGCTCGGCAAGCTGCTTGCCGACGGTGAGGAGATCGACGGCAAGGCGGTCACCGTCGCCGCTCAGGAAGGAGACGAGACGGCGATCGGCGTCTTCGACCTGGTTGGCGGCCGTCTCGGTGTTGCCCTTGCCAGCTTCGCCAATATTTTCGAGCCCGAAGTGATCGTGATCGGCGGCGGTGTGATCGTCGCTGGTGAGCTGCTGCTGGCCCCTGCCCGCCGCGAGCTCGAAGCGCGGGCACTGCGGCCGATGAACAACACCCCCGTCGTTCCCGCCGAGCTCGGCGAAGACGCAGGGATGATCGGCGCCGCCGCAATGGCGCGGATCGAACTTGAAAGATGATCGATCCACAATTCACGCACCCACGGATGACATGCCTGGCGCGGCGCTGGATCGGCACCCACGACCTCGCGCGTAGCGCTGCTACGCGCAGCGGCCGCGCGCACCGCCCAGCTTGGCCAGTCACGCCCCCGCGGGCACGTCAATCGTGGATCGACCATCAGGAGCGGGAAGGCTGATGCCGGGGTCACTGATCGTCTGTCCGACCCCGATCGGCAACCTCGACGACATCACGATCCGCGTGCGGGATGCGCTCGTTGCCGCCGACTACATCGCCTGCGAGGACACCCGCCGCACCGGCGGGCTGCTCGACAAGCTCGGCATCCGCCCGGCGCCGCAACTGATCTCGATCCACGAGGGCAACGAAGCGCCGCGGGCAATCGAGCTGGCGCAGCGGATCGAACGGGGTGAGAACGTCGCCCTCGTCTCCGACGCCGGTATGCCGGCGATCTCCAACCCCGGCTTCCGCCTGATCCGCCGCTGCATCGACCGCAACCTCGATGTCACCGTGTTGCCGGGCCCTTCCGTGGTGCCGGTGGCGCTGGTTGCCTCCGGCCTGCCGACCGACCGCTGGCGCTTCGAGGGCTTCCTGCCCAAGCGCTCCGGTGAGATGGAGCGGGTGCTGCGCTCGACCGAGACCGTGGTTGCTTTCGAGTCGCCGCGCCGGGTCGGCGACTCGCTCGCCGCCCTGGCCGCGATCGCCGCCGATCGCCCTGCCGCTGTCTGCCGCGAGCTGACCAAGATGCACGAGGAGATCTCGCGCGGCACGCTGTCTGAGCTGGCGCGGCGTTTCCGCGGCGACGTCAAGGGAGAGATCGTGCTTGTGATCGCCCCGGCCTCCGCCGACGATCACGACAAAGACGTCGGCTTTGCCGTCGATGCGCTGCGGCACCTAGTCCAGTCAGGTGCCCGCCCACGCGCCGCCGCAAGCGTCGTCGCGGCGTTGACCGGCACCCGTGCCAACGACCTCTACCGGGCGCTAACCGGCCGCGAGCCACGCAAGTAGCTCTCGCGATCTATTTCGCGATATCGGTCAACACAGGCGCCTTGCCGTCGCCCGTGCGGTCCTCAGCTTGCTGCGGAGCTTCGTCTTTTGTTTGCGCCCGCTGGCGTTCTGCAGCCGATTCTTGAGGTTGCGGACACGTTGCTGAGCCTTCAGACACCCCGTCGAGGCGACGGGAGTGACGGCGGGCGGGGGCGTGGCTGCTGGCGTTGGGAGGGAGGGCACCGGAGGGGGCGGAGGCGGAGGCGGGGGCGGCGGGGCCGGGGGGTCCAGGCGAAAGGCCCAGGAACCGACTTCCACGCCTTCCACGTACCAAGTGACCAGGTGTTCGCCTTCCTGGTTGCTGGTGATCGAGTTTACGAAGAGAACTCCTGCTTCGGCGAACTGTTCTTCTGCGCAAAGTTCGACCGCGTCTGGGAATTCAACGCAGACTTCATATTCTGCATCGACATCCGACTCGAAATAGGCTCCGGGGAAGTCCCCGATCTGGCATACGTGGGCGGGGACCGGGGTTTCTGCGAGGTCGTCGCAACCGACGAAGGTTTCGAATTCAGCAGCGCTTGCCGACCCCGCGATCGCAAGCGAAGCGACCGCCGCGAGCATCAAGCCCAAGAACAGTTTTTTCATTCGTCTGCCACCCTCATCTCTCGCATTCGCCGTCTGTAGGGGGCGGTCGGCTTGATTGGGCCGCCGCCAAGCTGCGCCACCATATCGAAATGAACAAATTACTTAAATACTCTTGTGTTTCTACATCAAGAGATGGCACTCTCGTGGGCGCGTGGCCAGCCGAGTGCCTCGCGGATAGCCTGCGGTAGATGTCCTACTACGTCACCACGCCGATCTACTACGTCAACGCAGAGCCGCATCTCGGTCATGCCTACTCGACGATGGCGGCCGACATCCTCGCGCGGCACATGCGTCAGCGCGGCGAGGACGTGTTCTTCCTCACCGGCACCGACGAGCACGGCGAGCCGATCGAGACGGCGGCCGAGCGGGAGGGTGTGACGCCGCAGGAGTTGGCCGACCGCAACGCGGCCAAGTTCGAAGCGCTGATGCCGGTCATCGATGCCAGCAACGACTTCTTCATCCGCACCTCCGATCCGCGTCACGCCGAGAAGGTCGCTGAGATCATCCAGCGGGTCTACGACAACGGCTGGGTCGACAAGGGCACCTACGAGGGTTGGTACTGCCCGCGCTGCGCCGACTTCAAAACCGAGCGCGAGCTCGGTCCTGGCGAGACCTGTCCGATCCACGAGATCCCACTGGAGAAAGTGAAGGAGGAGAACTGGTTCTTCCGTCTCTCCGCTTTCCAGGGCCGGCTCGAAGAGCTCTACGCGGAGCGGCCCGATTTCGTCGTGCCGGACTTCCGTCGCAACGAGGCGGTCTCCTTCATCAAGGGCGGATTGGAGGACGTCTCGCTCTCGCGGCCGAAGCTGAAGTGGGGGATGCGCCTGCCCTGGGACCCCGAACAGCGGATGTACGTCTGGTTCGACGCGCTGCTCAACTACGTCACCGCGCTCACCTTCGCCCGCGAGGGCGAGGATCTGACCGAACGGTTCTGGCCGGCCAGCCTGCACGTAATGGCCAAGGACATCCTCAAGTTCCACGCGGTGATCTGGCCTGCGCTGCTCTGGGCCGCAGACCTCGAGCCGCCCCAGCGGATGGCGATCCATGGCTACCTGATGATGGGTGAGAAAAAGATGTCGAAGTCGCTCGGCAACGTACTCGACCCGTTCGAGGCGATAGAGCGCTTCGGCGCCGACGCGCTGCGCTTCTACTGCTTCCGCGAGGTCAGCTTCGGCCAGGACGGCTCGATCTCGACCGCCGGCTTTGAGTCCCGTTATGAGACCGAGCTGGCAAACGACTTCGGCAACCTCGCCAGCCGCGTGCTGGCGATGGTCGAGCGCTACCGCGATGGCGTTGTCCCCGTGGCTCAGGTCGACGCGGTCCTTGCAGAGGACTTCGAAGGCGTCGTCGAGCGCTTCAGCGAGCTGCTCGACCGGGCTGAGCTGACGCAGGCGCTGGAGGAAGCTTGGAAATTGGTTCGACGGCTCAATCGCTACGTCGAGGAGACCCGCCCCTGGGAGCTGGCCAAGGACGAGGCTGACCCCGAGCGCCTCGACGAAGTGCTCTACAACCTCGTCGAGGGTCTGCGGGTGACGACGCTGCTCCTCGTCCCCTATCTGCCACGAACCGGCGAGCAGTTGCTCATCGCCCTGGACGAGGATTCACGTGAGCTGTCCGCCCTCGGCTCTCGCCGCGGCGGTCAGAAGACCGAGCGCATCCCATCGCTCTTCCCCAAGA
This sequence comes from uncultured Solirubrobacterales bacterium, assembly GCA_963703175.1. Taxonomy (GTDB): domain Bacteria; phylum Actinomycetota; class Thermoleophilia; order Solirubrobacterales; family 70-9; genus VRUE01. The sequence continues at coordinate 810,882 of OY969794.1, read as the reverse complement.
TCGAGACGCCCGCTTAGCTGACGTTGACACCAGGTGCGTATTTGGAATAGGTTCGCGTACTTATGAGGTTTCTATCTGGCATCGCGGCTTGCGCCGTAGCCCTGCTGGTATTCGCGTCGAGCGCATCTGCGGCAGGCGAGTTCGAGCCGAACGACACGCGAGACACGGCCTACGGGCCCCTTTCCGGAGGCACGGACTACACCGCTACGTTCGAGACCAACAATGACATCGATTGGTACCTCTTCTATGTTCGTAGCTACAGCCAGATGGACTTCTCGGCGACCCTCGTCGCCGGTTGTGGCGCTGCTCATATCGAACTGCGTGACAAAGACGGGAAGGAACTTCAGTTGTTCCACTCGGGAGGTCTCAACGAAGTCGAACATCTGAAAACGACCCTGGCAGCGGGCCGCTACTACTTCGAGATCCATAACGACGGTTGTGTCGGCGACCGTTACCGCTTTCGAATCGATCCCGCTGCTGCAATCACCTCCAATCGCGAATGTGGCGAGGCGATCGTCGCCAAGGAAGCGGTGGGGCCGCAGCTCGCGAAAGTCGCCGGCGAACTGACCAAAAACAGCGAAAAGTTGGCGAAGCCGAGCAGTGAAGTGACCGCTGACGAAGCACGCCTTGCAGCGCTCGACCAGCGCTGGGAAAAGTTCCTCACCCAATGGAAGTTGGCCGTGCGCGAGCTCTCCCGGCGCCACGGGATCCCCGGCTATGTGCGGCGCCAGAAGATGCGCTCCTTGCTGGCGACGAAGCGCAGGACGAATCTGCGACTGAAGTCGATGAAGGACTCGACGAAGCGGGACTTGGCCGCGGATCAGAAAGCGCAGGCGCCGTTGCTCGAACAGAGGGCCGGCTTGCAGGCCGTGGAAGCGCAGACCAAGACGGCCCAGTCACAGGCCGAATCCCAGATTGCCGCTCACTGCTGATCGAGGCGGCTCATCCAAGCGGCCGCAGGGCGTCGGCATCGAGCTGCCCGGGGGTGGTGTAGCCGCAGAGGGCCATCGTCAGATCGAGCTCGCCGAGGATCATTTTCAGCACGGTTTCGACGCCTGCCTGCCCTTCCAGGGCGAGGCCCCAGAGATAAGGACGGCCGAGGCAGACTGCGTCGGCACCGAGGGCGAGCGCCTTGATCACATCGGCGCCGCTGCGGACGCCGCTGTCGAAGAGAATTGCCAGCTCGTCGCCGACCGCCTCGGCGATCGGTCCGAGCGCATCGAGCGAGCCGATTGCGCCGTCGACCTGGCGGGCGCCGTGGTTGGAGACGATGATTCCGTCGAGACCGCGCCGCACTGCCTCACGGGCGTCGTCGACGTGCTGGACGCCCTTAATCAGGATCGGCAGCGAGGTTAGCTCGCGCAGCTGCGGTAGGTCATCCCAGGTCAGCGACGGGTTGGCCAGAACCCCCAGGTAGGCGCCCGTGGCGGCGCCCTGGTCTTCCTCCGGAGTCTTCTCCAGGCCCGCACGGAAGACCGGGTCTTGGAAGTAGTTGGCGTTGCCCATCCCTTCGAGGAAGGGCAGCCACGCCTGCTGCAGGTCGCGTGGCTTCCAGCCTGGGATGAAGGTGTCGACCGTGACCACGATCGCGCCGTAGCCCGCCGCCTCGGCGCGGCCGACGAAGCTCTCCAGTAGCCCGGGATCGTTGGGCCAGTAGAGCTGGAACCAGCGAGGCCCCTCGCCGCTTGCCGCAGCGATCTCCTCCAGCGTGAAGGCGGAAGCGGTGCTGGCGATCATCGGCGCCCCGATCGTCGCCGCGGCGCGCGCCGTCGCCAGCTCGCCCTCGTCGTGCACGCCCCTCTGGACGCCGATCGGCGCCAGCATCAGTGGCGCTGGCATATTGGTGCCGAGCACCGTCGTGGAGAGGTCGCGCGTGGCGACATCGCGCAGCATCCGCGGCACGATCTGGCGCCGGTCGAGGGCCTCTCGGTTGGCGCGCATCGTCTCTTCCGCGCCGGCCGCCGCGAAGACGTAGTTCGCAACACCCTCTTTCATTGCGGCTTCGGCGCGTTCCTCCAACTCTCCGATCGAGACAGGGATCGAGGGGATCTCTCCCCCGAGGCCACGGGCATAGATCTCGCGGTAATAGTCGGCGAAGTCGGCCATCGCGATGAAGGCTATTCACCAGCAGGAGGCCACGGAAGTGCGGCTGACCAGGACGCAGGGAGTGAGGCGAGGGGAGCGCACTCTCGTGCGTGACCCGAGCCGAACGACTGAGGACGCCGTCAGGCGCGCTTCCGTGGCCTCCTGCCGAGGCGGCGGCGCCAGTCGCGCGCGCCGAAGCCGCGCTGGACACGGGCGACGAGGCCGCGGCGCGACTTGGTGTATGGGAACCAGTTCGGTTCGCGCTTGCCCCCGAAGCGGCTGACGACGATCGACTCGGCGCGGCAGTACTTCTTGATTCCGTACTCGCCGTGGCGGTAGCCGATCCCGGACTGCTTCCAGCCGCCCATCGGGACGCTCATCGCCGCCATGTTGATGATCACGTCGTTGACGTTCACCGAGCCAGCCTCGATCCGCCGCGCGATCTTCTCGGCCCGACCCTTCTCGCCGAAGACCGAGGCGGCGAGCCCGTAGCGCGTGTCGTTGGCGAGCTCGAGCGCCTGCTCGGAGTCGCGCACCTTCATCACCCCGACAACCGGGCCGAAGGTCTCATCGCGCATCACCTTCATTGAGTGGTCGACGTCGACCAGGACCGTCGGCTCGAAGTAGTCACCCGGTCCGTCCACTTTCTTGCCGCCGGTCAGCGCACGGGCTCCACTGGCGAGCGCGTCGTTGACCTGGTCTTCGACGATCGCGGTCTGGTTCGGCGAGGTCATCGCGCCAACATCCTTCTCGGGCTTCTTGCCGTCGGCGCCCTGGCGCAGGCCGCTGACCTCCTTAGTCAGCTTGGCGACGAACTCGTCGTAGACGGGCTCCTCGACGTAGACCCGCTCGACCGAGATGCAGAGCTGACCGGAGTTCACCATCCCGCCCCACGCCGCGGCGTTGGCGGCGCGGTCGACGTCGGCGTCGGCGAGGACGATCATCGGGTCCTTGCCGCCCAGCTCGAGACTGACTGGGGTCAGGGTCTCAGCGGCGCGGCTCATCACTTTGCGGCCAGTCCGGTCAGAGCCGGTGAACTGGATGTAGTCGACATGGTCGATTAGCGCGCTACCGGCTTCGCCGGTGCCGAGCACGCAGTCGAAGACGTCCGGGGCGCCGATCTCCTCCTTCCAGGCCTTGACGACTTCGATCATGCTGAGCGGGGTGAACTCAGAGGGCTTGACGACGACCGCGGCGCCCGCCTGCAGGGCGGGAATCGAGTCGCCGAGCCCCATCGCGAGCGGGAAGTTCCAGGGGCTGATCACGCCGACCACAGGCTGGGGTCGGTACTGGACCAGGAGCTTCTTCGAGGCCAGCAGTGGCGAGTGGGGGCGCACGGTCTCGTCGCCGATGTACTTCGCGGCCTTGGTGCCGTAGAAGTTGATCAGGTCGGCGACGTAGCTCAGATCGAGGGAGACGTCGGACCGCACCTTGCCGGTTTCGGCCTGCATCGTGTCGGCGATCTGCTCGGTGTTGTCGAGGATCCAGTCGCGCAGCCTGCCAAGCCAGTGATAGCGGCCCTCGATTCCGAGCGCCTCCCATTCGGCCTGGTTGGCACGCACCCGCGCCGCGGTCTTGGCGATGCTCTCGGGGGAGTCGACCGCGATGCTGCCGACTGTCGCTCCGGTTGCCGGGTTGAGAACCTCGATTCGCTCGGCACCGCCCCCGTTGGAGCTCGCCCCGTTGGTGGTCGTCTCGCTCTGCTGTGCAGTTCCGCTCTCCACCTGACCGCTCCCTTTCAAAGTTGGCTGGTCAGCCAACCTTAGCGCGGAACAAGTCGGTAGACCGGTCCGTGGAGCGAGCAGACATAGACCCGATGGCGCTCGTCTTCGCCAAAGGAGCTGGGTTCGGAGACGCTGAGACCAAGCTTGTGCTCGTGGCTCGCTCCGCCCAGATCGGGGACGAGGCTGCGCAGCTCGCTCTCGCAGAGGTCGGCGTAGACGTAGCGCTTGTAAAGCGCGGGGAGGTGCTTGTCGGCGACCACGTAGCCGCCGACGATCGCGCAGCTGCCGCCACGCTCGTGCGGGTAGGCGAAGATCGGTTTGACGGTTCCACCCGGATCGTCGGTGCCGCTGTTTTCGTCTTCATAGGGGGCGAATCCCTCGAAGGCGTCCCAACCGAAGTTGGCGCCCTGCGCCGCGGCGACCGTGGTGTAGTCGACCTCCTCGAAGCGGTTCTGGCCGACGTCGCCGATCACAATCCGCGGCTGGCCCGGTTCCGTCACCCGGTCGAAGGAGAAGCGGAAAGGATTGCGCAGGCCGTAGCTGTAGATCTCCGGCCTGGCGTCGGCTTGGCGAGGGTCGATCCACAGCAGCTTGCCGAGCGGGCTTTGGCGATCCTGCGCGTTGTTAGGCGGATCGCCCCCCGAGCCCCCGTCTCCGGTGCCGAAGTAGAGGAAGTTGCCGAGGAATTGGAGCTGGCCGCCGTTGTGATTGGAGTTGATTGGGTGGGGTATCCGCACTACTGCGCGACGGGAGCCCCGCGCGGCTTGCGTCGCGCTCTTGCGTTTGAACTCGTCAATCCTGATGTTCCCCCGCGGGTCGGTCTCGTAGACGTAGAAGCGGCCGCTGCTCTTGTAGTCGGGCGGAAAGGCGATCGAGAGCAGACCGCGCTCGCCGCCGGAGGAGATCAGGTCGTGGATGTCGAGGAAGGGACGAGCCAGCTCGTGCCCGCCGCGCAGGATCCGCACCGTCCCGCCCTGCTCGACCACGAAAAGCAGCTTGGGGTAACCGGGGGCACCGGCGACATAGACCGGGCTTTCGAACTTGCCGATCTGCTTGAGGGCGACGCCGGTCTTGGCCTTGCGCTGATGCTGCTGCGGCTGTTGAGCCGACCCGCACGCCGGCAAAACCAGCGCGAAAAGCAGCACCGCGACGCTACTGGCTGCTGTTCGCCTTGCCGATTTCGACAACTTCGCCATTGTCCTTCACTTCCGTTTCCGGGGGGACCGTGCTGATCTGCGTCACGAACGAGCCGCCGGCTTCGTTGTCGCCCGCGGTCTCGGCCTTGGCGGTCCCGCCAAGGCCGGCTCCTACTTCGTAGAAGAGCTTGTAGTTGCCGGCCTTGACCGCGCTCAGCTTCCAGATGGCTTCGGTCGTGGCACCAGGCTTAAGCGGCCCGAAGTCGAAGGTCTTGGGACTAGAGGTTTCGGCGCCCGCCGATTCGGAAGAGCCATTGGCTTTCGGGTAGTGCGCCGCGAGCGCCCAAACCGGACGGTCGGGTTGGGCAAGGCCAGGAGACGGGTCGCGGTAGCCAAAGGGAAGCGCGGAGTCGCGGCCTTCTTTGCCGCCAACGAAGATCGTCACCGTCAGCGCCGGCAGTGCCTTGTGGCCGGTGTTGCGCACGCCAAGTCGCAGCAGCGTCGTTTCGCCGAGCCGTTGCTTGGTCGGGAATTCCGCGCTGACGACCTTCACCGGGTACTTGCCGGCTGCCTCGTTGGAGTCAGAAGACGCTTCGCTGCCGCCACAGGCCGCGATCGAGACCGCCAACAGGCCGGCCGCAGCGCCGGCGGCAAGAGCTTGTCGACGGGAACGCCGACCGTATCTGCAGTGCCCTCCCAAAGCGGCCGGAACATACCACGGGAATTCTGTCCTCCCGGACGCTTGGGAGGAGGCGTGGCGGCGTTAGCCCGATCTCAACACTCGGCTAACGGAGGCCGCTTGCTCATCCCATAGACTCAAAGTACGGAGGAGGGGCCGCCCGATGCGGTCCCGCTTTGCCGGAGGAGAGATGGAAGCAGCCGCATCTATAGGCAGGAGGATTGCCCCCGCCAAGTCGTTCTTCGAGCAGGTGGGGGACATGATGATCCTGACCGCGCGCACGATGGTCTCCGCGGTCAAACCTCCCTACCCCTACGGCGAGGAGTTCATCGGCCAGTTTCTCTTCGCCTTGCAGCTCTGCTGGTTCCCGCTGCTGGTTTCCACCGTCGCCTTCGGTTTCGGCGCACCGGGCCTGCAGGCGGCCAACTTCCTCACTCTGTTTGGCTCGCTCGACCGACTTGGTGGCTTCTTCGTCCTGGCCTCGATCCGCGAGTTCGCCCCCTTCGTCACTGCGGTCGTCGTCGCCGGCGTCGCCGGCACCGCGATCACCGCTGACCTTGGCGCCCGCAAGATCCGCGAGGAGCTCGACGCCCTGCAGGTGCTCGGCGTTGACCCGATCAAGAACCTGGTCGTGCCGCGCTTCCTGGCGCTGATCGTGATCACCGGCCTGCTCGACATCTACGCGCTGATCTTCGGCATCAGTGGCGGCATCCTCACCGAGATGCTCTACAACCAGCCGCTCGGCGGCTTCTTCGCGACGCTCTTCACCAATGCCTCGATCACCGATCTCTGGGGCTCAGTGATCAAGTGCACCTTGTTCGGCGCGATCATCTCGATCGTTTGTTGTTACAAGGGGATGACTGCGTCCGGAGGCGCCGCCGGGGTCGGTCGCGCCGTCAACCAGGCGGTGGTGATCTCCTTCATGGGCGTCTTCGCCTTCAACTACGTCTTCACCCAGACCCTGCTTGCGACCAACCCCGACCTGCAGACGATTCGATGAACGCCTGGCTCGACGTCCCCCGCGGTTGGCTCGACTCCTTCGGCGAGATCGCCCGCTTCGGTTCGCGCGTCGCCGGCCTCGTCTACAGCGGCCGCGTCCTGCGCTTCTTCGGCGAGAGCCTGCGCCAGGCCGGCATCCTGATCCTCGGCTCCGCCGTGATCATCTGGGGCCTCGTCTTCATCCTCGGCCTCCAGTGCGGGATCGAGGGGGCCTATCTGCTGCGCGCCAATGGCGCTCCCGCTTACGCCGGCGTCTTCTCCGCCTGGTGCGACCTGCGCGAGATCATGCCCTACGCCTTTGGCTACATGCTGGCGGCCAAGGTCGGCACCGGGATCGTCGCCGAGCTTGGTGCGATGCGGATCTCCGATGAGATCGACGCGCTCGAGGTAATGGGAGTGCCGCCGGTTACCTTCCTCGCCGCAACCCGCCTGCTCGCCGCCTGGATCGCCTTTCCCTTCATGTACCTGGTCGGGATCGGGATCATGTACCTCGCCAGCTACCTGGCGGTCGTCGAACAGATCGGCGACGTCTCCTCAGGCGGCTATCTGTTGATCTTCTGGATGTTCCAGAACCCGCCAGATCTGATCTTCAGCCTGATCAAGGGCATGTTCATGGCGACGGCGATCGTGATGGTCGGCTGCTATTACGGCTATACCGCTTCGGGTGGGCCGGTTGGAGTCGGCACCGCGACCGCCAAGTCGATGGTCCTCAACATCGTTCTAGTCCACATCATCGGGATGCTCGGCACGCTCGTCTTCTGGGGTGCCAATCCACGAGCGCCAATAGGAGGCTAAGTACCCTTATGTCAATGGACGAGCCGAGCCAGATTCGCGACGAAGAAGAGGAGCAGGCGCTCGCCGAGGAGGCTGCCGCCGAACCGGCAACCAGCGGTCCCTACATCAGCGAGGACGGGGCGACGATGGGCAGGGATTTCGTCATTCCAGGCGTCGATCCGGCCGAGTCCGACCCCTATCGCTTCCACACCGGCCGCAAGCGCGACCATGGCAGCACCGACGCGATCGAGATCATCAACCTGGTCAAGCAGTTCGGCCGTGCGCGGATCCTCAACGGCCTCAACCTCGGCTTGCCCGAAGATCAGGTCTCGATGGTGCTCGGTCCCTCGGGTACCGGCAAGAGCGTGCTGATCAAGCACATCGTCGGCCTGCTCTACCCGGACTCCGGCGACGTGCTTGTGCACGGCGAATCGATCCCGGCGATGACCGATGACGAACTCTTCGACGTGCGCAAAAAGTTCGGCCTCCTGTTCCAGGACGGGGCGCTGTTCGGCTCGATGAATATCTACGACAACACCGCCTTCCCGCTGCGGCAGCACACCGACAAAAGCGAGGAGGAGATCGGCGAGATCGTCAACCGCCGGCTCAAGGAGGTCGGCCTGATCGAGGCGATCTACAAGATGCCGAACGAGCTCTCAGGCGGGATGCGCAAGCGTGCCGGCTTCGCCCGTGCGCTGGTGCTGGAACCGGCGATCGTGATGTTCGACGAGCCCGACTCCGGGCTCGACCCGGTGCGCACGGCGCTGCTCTGCGAGTTGATCCGCGAGGTCCACGCCGAGAACGGTGGCTGCTACCTGGTGATCAGCCACGACCTCAACACGGCGCGGCGGATCTCCGACTTCATTGCCGTCCTTTGGAACGGCAAAATCGTCGAGTCTGGGCCCAAAGAGGAACTGTTCGACTCGGAAAACCAGTTCGTGCACCAGTTCCTGAATGCGGATGTAACTGGTCCGCTGTCGATGGATTGAGCGCTTTCGGCGGGCGGGTCCTGTCGTCGGGGGCGGGTGTCCTCGCGTTGCTGGGTTTTTCGCCTGCGGCGCTGACGGTCGTCCGAGGTCGTGGTTGGGGCGAAAAAGAGGACGCCGCTGCCACGAGGACACCCGCCCCCGACGCCACCCGCCCGAGGGGAGCTGAATGGCGGCGATAGCGGCATGGTCGGTTCGTCGGGCGAAGGCGATCCTTGCGGTCTGCTTGTTCCTCGCGGTTGGAGCTGGGGTGGTCGCTACGCAGCTGCCGACCGATGCCGCCACCGACACGCTGGTCGATTCGGACACCGCCAGCTACCAGGCCACTCAGCAGGTCAAGCGGGACTTTGGCGAAGAACCTGTGGTCATTCTTGCCGAGGGAGACCTGCAGCGGCTTGTCCTGACTTCGAACCTCGGGCGCCTATTGCGGCTCGAGGGTTGTCTCTCCGGCAAAGTGCCGAAAGGGGTCGAACCGATTCCCGGGCCCTGCGCGGAACTCGCCGAACAGGACCCCGTGCGCTCGGTCGTCGGGCCCGCGACCTTCCTCAACGAGGCCGTGATCCAGATCGATCGTCAGCTGCAGCGACTTGCGGCCACGGTGCCGCCCGCCCGGTTCCGCGAACTGCTGCTTGAAGTCGCCGCCCAGTACGGGATCACTAGCGCGCCGAGCATCTCCAACCCCGACTTCCTCGCCGCGGTCGTCTTCGACCTACGCAAGGCACGGGGAACGCCAAAGGCCCGCCTCTCCTACCTCTTCCCCAACAAGCACTCGGCCCAGATCATCCTTCGCCTGCGGCCCGATCTGAGCGAAGCCGAGCGTCACCAGGCCATCGAGACGATCAAGGCCGTAGTTCACGATCCCGTCGCTCGCCCCGAGTGCAAGTTCAAAGGCACGCCGGAGCGCTGCTTCCAGCTTCACGGGGGCAAGTACGTCATCTCTGGCGTCCCGGTCGTCGTCGACGCGGTTACGCGGGCCCTGAAGGACGCGTTGCTCGTGCTGCTCGGCGTGGCTCTGGTCGTAATGGCCATTGTCCTGATGCTGGTCTTCCGCTCGCGCTGGCGGTTGCTGCCGCTGGCGATCGCACTGGCGGCATCGGCGCTTACCTTCGGCCTCTTTGGCTTGGCCGGTGGCTCACTGACTATGGCCTCGATCGCCGTCCTACCGATCCTTATCGGCCTCGCTGTCGACTATGCGATCCAGCTGCAAGCCCGTTACGACGAGGCGGTTGCTATCGGTGCCAGTCCTGGAGCTGACGCAGCTCGCCTTGCCGCTTCAGGCGGCGGCCCGACCATTGCCATCGCCTGTGTGGCCACGGGCGCTGGCTTCCTCGCCCTGCAGCTCTCGCCTACGCCAATGGTGCGCAGCTTCGGTCTGCTCCTCATCGTCGGCATAGCCATCGCATTTACCCTGGCCTTGGTAGCCGGCTTCGCAGCCCTCAGCTTGCGCCCCGACAGGGCGGGAGTGTCGGGTCCCCCGGAGACGCGCGGCGTCCTGTTTTTCGCACCGCAAGCTTGGCAAGAGAAGCAAGCCGCAAGGCGAAAAACCCAGCGCGCGGAGGGGGACCCGACACTCCCGCCCCTCATCGACCGGGTTCTTGCAGTTGCTCAGACGCACCCTGAGCGCGTTCTTGGCGTCGGCCTTGCTCTGGCAGTTATTGGCTGGGGGTTGGGCACTCAGATCGAAACTCAGACCGATATTCGGAAGTTGGCGCCGCAGAACGTCGAAGCCGTGCGTGAACTGACCGAGCTTCAGGATGCAACTGGCGTCTCTGGTGAGCTTGATGTAAGCGTCAAGGCTCCCGACTTGACTGATCCCGCCACGATCCAGTGGATGGCCGGGTTCAAGCGAAGAGTGTTGCGTGCCGGTGGCTTCTCCGGAGCGAACCCAAGCTGTCAGGCCGCCGAAGTCTGTCCTGGGCCCGCGCTGTCGGACTTCGTCACCGGTGGTGGGTTGACGGCAAACACGGAGGGGTCGCTGACGCGGCGCAGCATTCGCGCCGCCCTGGGCCAGATTCCTAGCTATGACTTGGAGCAGGTAGCGACCGTTGATCCCAAGACCGGGCTGCCGGCTGGTACGGCCCTGCTGGGGTTCGGTATCCGCGCACAATCGTTGGACGAGCAGCAGGCGTTGATCGATCGGATTCGAGGGGAGATCGGCACGCCTGGCACTAAAGGTGGGCCACCGCCCGGGGTGGAAGTTGAGTTGGCTGGGTTGCCTGTGATCGCTGCTTCTGCTGCCGGTGACCTTTCGAGCAGCCGCTACCTACTGACCCTGGTTGGACTGATTGCCGTCGCGCTGGCATTGCTGGCTGTCTATCGCTCGTGGTCGCGTGCGCTTGTACCCCTGGTGCCGATCGTGTTGGCGACTGGTTGGTCGGCGTTGGTGCTCTGGCTGACGCGTGTTCCGCTCAATCCGATGTCCGCGGCTTTGGGGGCGCTGACTATCGCTATCGCTACCGAGTTCAGCGTTATCCTTGCCGCGCGTTTCCGTCAGGAGAGGCGGGCTGGGCGGGAGCTTGGAGCGGCACTGCGTCAGGCCTATTCCCGCACCGGTGCTGCTGTGTTGGCTTCCGGGGTCACCGCGATCGCCGGCTTTGCCGTCCTGATCGTCAGCGACGTCGGGATGCTGCGCGACTTCGGCTTCGTCACCGTGATCGACCTCGCGGTGGCGTTGCTGGGTGTGATCGTGGCGCTCCCGGCTGCCCTCGTCTGGGCCGAGCACTTGCCGCCGACGGGCCTAAAACGCGCCTATATGGCGCGTTTTAGGCCCGTCGGCAGGGGGTCGGAGAGGTGAAAGACCGCTACTCGATCCTCGTCGGGCTGATCTTTGTCGCGATCGTCGCTGTCGCTCTCATCCACGGCGTCCCCGGCGGCGGTGAGACGCTTGGGCTCGACAAGCAGCCCTCCCGTTGGGCTCTGCCCGAGTTTGCGGTCCCCGCAGCCGCCGGCCGGCTTGAAGGCGACGCTAACGTCGCCCAGGACAACTGTGCGGCGGCGAGTCTGCCCTGTCCGGCGGATTCCCGCCGCACCGCTGCCTGCCAGGTGCGCACGCCTGGCTCGATCCGGGTCTGCGACCTCTTCGATCGGCCCCTGGTGATCTCTTTCTGGTTCAGCAAAGGGGGCGGCGATTGTGTCGACCAGCAGGACGTCGTCAGCCAGGTGTACTCGCGCTACCGTGGGCATGTGAACTTCCTCTCGCTGGATATCCGCGACGATCGCGACACGGTCCGCGAACTGATCCGCGGCGGCGATTGGAAGATGCCGGTCGGTTATGACCGCGATGGCGCCGTGGCGAGCCTCTATCGCGTCGGCGGCTGCCCGACTTTCGCATATGTCTATCCGGGCGGGACGCTGGAGAGTGCCAGCATCGGCAATCTCGACGCAGGCGAGCTGGGCGCCCGGATCGAGCGGTTGCTGCAGGCAAGCGCGACCGCAGAGGGGGTGAGGAGATGAACGCCGGCGCCGCCGATTCAGAGCTCGGCTGGGAGTCCTCCTCGACCCTCGGCTGGGTCGCGCCGCACGTGGCCGCCGAGTTCCCCGGCCTCGGCATCTCCTGGATCGAGGTCGACGGTAAGCCTGGCCGTAGCCCCGAGCCGGTCGAGCGCCGCCTGCGCGACACCTCGGATCGCTTTTACGGCGCCCACGCGATTCACATGCGCGAACGGCCGATCCCTTGGGCCTACCGTGTCTTCTTCCGCCAGATTGGCCTCGACCCCGACCGCACTCGAACCCCGGTCGAGCAGCTCGCCCTCGACCGCCTCCAGGACGGCGGCTTCAAGACCCGCGGCCTGCCGACTGACGCACTGACGATTGCCACTGTTGAGACGGGGATCGCGCTGCGTGCCTTCGACGCCGAGCGGCTTGAGGGGGCCCTCTGCATCCGTGACTCCGCGCCGGGAGAGTCGCTCGAGGGACGTCCAGGCACGCTCTCCCACGGCACCTTGGTGATTGCCGACACGCGCGCCCCCGCCGGGCTCCTCTTCGGTGCTACCAGCGAGGGTCTCACGGTCCGCCGCAGTACCCGCCGCATAGCGATCGCCGCGGTCCAGGTCGACGGCGTTCCTCAGATAGCCGTAGAGGAGGCACTCTGGATGGTCGCCACAACGTTGGAAGCCGCGTGACACGACTTCCTGCGCTTAATGCAGTCATCGCCTTTTACGTCGATATCTGATCTACACTCGTTGTCGGGCTATGCCGGATCTGCTCGAACGAGAGACACGCACTGCGCTCCGCCTAGGTGGTGATGAGCGGCTCGCCAGGGCCGAGTTGCGGCGTCAAATTGGCCGCCTCGAAGCGCAGCTCGGCTCGCTTGTTGCAGAGGCCTTCCCCCGCCTACGGCTCGACTCTGGAGTTGCCGCCATCGCGAATGAGCCGCGGGCGCTTGGTCTTGGTGACCTGGAGGCGATCCGTGACTCCCTGGCGACGCGGATCGGATCGGCACAGCGCCAGCTTCAAGAGCGAACCGAGCTCGAGACCCGCAACCGTGAGCTGCTGGAGCGCATGCTGACCTCTCCGGCCGAGCACAAGTGGCTACGGATTTCGCGTGCAGACGTCGGCGAACCAGGCTGCGGTGTCTGGCACTCCCGCCCCCGCCTCGGCCCGCTCGGCATGCTGATGGGCTGGTGGCGGGTCAGAGTCTCATCTGGATGCCCGTTAGCCGGGCGGCTTGCGGCCGTTGAGCGATCGGGGTAAGAGCCCCTTCCGGAACTCCGCGTGTGCGACTGGCGAGCGCCGGACCAAGCGGGGCAAGGACGCAAGGAGGCCGAATAGCCCTGCGCTATTTGGCCGACTGAGGACGCCGCACCGCGCCGGTCCGCCGCCGCCAGGCGTGCGCGGGGAGTTCCGGAATGGGCTCTAAGAAAGCAGCAAAGATCGACGACCGCCCACCGGCACCGTGGGGGTCGTTCCCGCTCGCCGAGCTGACCGTTCTCGCCGGGATCATCGCGCTCGTCGTCGGCGTCATCGGCAAGGACGTGACCGCGATCGGTATCGGTGTCGTCCTCGCGGCCCTCGGCGGCCTAGAGGTCTCGGCCCGCGAGCACTTCGCCGGCTACCGCTCGCACACGACCCTGCTCTCCGGAGTCGTCTTCGTCCTAGTCACCGGCGCCCTCTTCTATCTAGCCAACCAGATCCTCGCCATCTGCCTAGGCGCAGGCGCCGTCGCCTTCGCAGCTTCCTTCTACGCCCTACGCCGCGCCTTCCAGAAAGCCTCCGGAGGCCTCTCCTTCAAAGCCGGCGGCCTCAGAGGCTGACTGCGCTAGAGATGAATGCGCCTGAGGAGACCACTCGGTAGGGCTGGAACGTCTTGTACTTTTTCGTCGACGCCTCCGGGCGATAGCCGCAAGGCGATCCACCGAAAAAGTTAAGTGGAAGCCCTGCCGAGTGGTCTCTTCCTGCCGGGCGGGTCCTAGACAAGCACCGTGTCCCGCGAGCGCGGGCTAAGGGCAGAGGTCAACAGCGCCCGCTGGCGCGGCGTAAGCGTCCCGATCCGCTTGTTCTCGCTCAGCGCCAGCGCCTGCAGCAGCTTGCGCGCACGGGTGCGACCCCAGCGACGCTGGCTGGTCAACAACTCGGCCAGGGTCATGCTCTCGGTCTCCCAGGGGCAGTCACGAATTACCTCGACCACATCCACCTCACCCCGCCCAATCGATCGCTTCAGCTCTGCTCTGGCGAGCCGCACTCGATTCGCGCGGGCCAGCGCCTGCATGTGCTGCGGCGTCTGGGCCGCATTTGCGGTCCTCAAAGCAGGGGCGATGGATACAGCTTCCACAGGGGCTCCTCCCATAGGGGTATTGACTGGTTTCATGCACCGACCGGGACTGCCCGGCTCGGTGGGGTGTGACTTCTGCCGCTTCCTCCTGACCCGGATGCGCGGCGAGGTAGGCAAGCTACGTGCTGGGGGTGCCGAGCGTCAACCCGGGGTCAGCAAAGAACCGCCGCCCCGTTCGCTAAGAGCATCTTTTTCTCGCGTCTCCCGACTTATCCTGGATCGGACAAGGCGGAAACTACCCCTACAGGGGGATGCATAACCACTCACGTACGTGGAAGCTCAGGAAAGTCCTCAATGGTGCGGGAGATCGTCTCCAGCGCCCGATCGAGATGCTCGCGCTCATGCGTCGCCATCAAGCTGGTCCGCAAAAGGGCTCCTCCCGGCGGCACGGCGGGGTGGATCGCGACGTTGGTGTAGACGCCCGCATCGAACAGGGCCTTCCAGAGCAGCACCGCCTGCCAGTCGTCGCCGACCATTACCGGCACCACTGGGGTGGTCGCGATCGAGCCGTCGGGGAGGGTGCCCGGCTCGACCACCTTGAGGCCCAGGTCGCGCAAGCCTTCGCGCAGGTAGGAGGCATTGCCAAGCAATGTCTCGAATAGCTGCGGCCCCTCGGACCGGATCACGCGCAACGCCGCCAAAGCCGCGCCGACCGCGGCCGGCACCGCCGAGGCGCTGAAGATGAAGGAGCGCGAGGCGATCCGCAGGTACTCGATTACGTCGGCGGGACCGGCGATGAAGCCACCGCAGGAGGCGAGGCTCTTGGAGAAGGTTCCCATCCGCAAGTCGACCGCGTCCTCCAGGCCGAACAGCTCGCACGCACCGGCACCGCGCGCGCCGAGCACGCCGGCACCGTGCGCCTCATCGACCATCAGCCGCGCGCCGTAGCCGCGGCAGAGCTCGACGATCCGCGGCAGGTCGCAGACGTCACCCTCCATCGAGAAGACCCCGTCGACCACTACCAGCACGCCGCCGCCATCCTCGCTCGCCCGCTGCAGCATCTTCTCTAGCTTCTCCATGCGGTTGTGGCGGAAGGGGCGCAGCTTCGCGCCGGAGAGCTTGCAGCCGTCGAGGATCGAGGCATGGTCGCCTGAGTCGCAGATCACCGTGTCGCCCGGCCCGAGGATTGCTCCGAGGCAGCCGACGTTCGCCTGGTAGCCGGTCGTAAAGGCCAGGGCGTCCTCAGTCTGCATCCACTCCGCGATCTCGTTCTCGAGTTCGACGTGGAGGGGGGTCGTGCCGTTCATGAAGCGCGAGCCGGTCAGTGCCGTGCCGTAGGCATCGAGCGCTTCGCGCGAGCCCTGCCTGACCCGCTCGTCGCCGGTGAGGCCGAGGTAGTTGTTCGAGCCGAGCATCACGACCTCATGGCCCTCGACCTCCATGATTGGTCCGGCCTCGGACTCGATCAGGCGGAAGTAGGGGAGGAGGTCGTGCTGTTTGGCGGCTTCGAGTTGCTCGAGCCGGTCGTGGCTGCGGGCCTTCTCGAAGACGTCGACGGGGGCCTTCGTGGTTTCGCTCATGCGCAAAGTGTAGGTTCAGGGTCCCTTGGCAAGTGTCGAAATCCGCCCCGTCCGCTCGCGGCGCGAGCTAAAGCGCTTCGTCAAGGTCCCCTTCGAGCTCCACAGGGACCACCCACAGTGGGTGGCGCCAATGATCTTCGAGCGGATGGAGTTCCTCAACCGCAAGAAGAACCCCTGGTTCGAGCACGGCGAGGCCGAGTACCTGATCGCCGAACGCGATGGTGAGCTGGTCGGCCGCATCACGGCCCAGATTGACGAGCTTTGGGATGAGGCCCAGGGCGGCAGCGATGCGATGTTCGGCTTCTTTGAGACCGTCGACGATCCGGCCGTGGTCGCCGCGCTGCTCGACGCCGCGACCGAGTGGGCCGCTGCCCGCGGCCGTACCCGCATCCTCGGCCCGATGGATTTCACCACCAACGACGAGGTCGGCATCCTGATCGAGGGCTACGAGCTGCGGCCGATGATCCTCGAGAATTGGCATCCGCCCTACTACAAGTCATTGCTCGAAGCGCATGGCTTCGGCAAGGCGATGGACCTCTTGATGTGGGAACTGGAGCTCGGCAGTCTCAAAGAGGGGGAGCGTTTCGACCCCTCGATTCACGCCAAGGCCGAGAAAGCGCTGAGCGATGAAGGCGTGACGATCCGCAATATCGACAAGAGCAACCTGGAGCACGAGATGCGCCTCTTCACCCCGGTCTATAACGACGCCTGGTCTGACAACTGGGGGTTCGTCCCGCCGACCGATGCCGAGATCGCCTTCCACGCCAAGATCCTCAAGCAGGTGCTCGACGAGGACTGGGCCTACATCGCCGAAAGGGATGGCGAGGCGATCGGCGCCGCGCTGACCTTGCCCGATATCAACGAGGTCCTGATCAAGATGAACGGGCGGCTGCTGCCCTTCGGTTGGCTCCGCTTCCTGCTGGGCAAACGCAAGATCGAGCGGCTGCGCGTCTTCGCCCTTGGCGTCAAGCACGAGTACCACCACACCGGCGTTGCCGCCGGCCTCTACCTCAAGCACCTCGAGACGGCGAGCAAGCCGGGCACGATCGAAGGCGGCGAGATGGGCTGGATCCTCGAGACCAACGAGGCGATGAACCGGGCAATGGAGGGGATGGGCGGCAAGGTCGTTAAGCGCTACCGCATCTACGAGAAGGCGATTCAGCCTTCTTAACGACGCAGTTTCCGGTTTTGCGCTGGGTTGAGGCCGACTGCATCGCTACAGTCGGCTGGGTGAGCGAGTTTGAGCTAGAGCCAGTCCGAGTCCGGGTCCTGCCGCACGACAATCCCGGTGCGCTGGCCCTTCGCAACGAGGCCCGCACCGCTGTAGTAGCGGCTGTTGGTGGCGTCCTGGCGGGGGCCGCGACCGTGGCTGCGGTTCGCGCCGTGGGCGCCGTGGCGAAGAAGTCACAGGGGCAATTGCTGCCGCGCCGGAACCGTCAGCAAAAGGTCGTAGCGAGCCGGTCCTTTCTCGTGGACGTACACCTGCTCGGCAGGTGAAAACTCACGAAGTAGAGGTGAAGCCGGCTTCGCCGTTTCGCCTGCCGGCATACAGCAGTGAGGACCGGGTGATGCGGGCTCGCAACGGCGTCGTCTCGCGTTTGCTCCAGGTCGGCGAGAGCCCCGTCCTGGTGCGTGCCTGGCAGCCGGACGGGGGGCGGGTTATGCTCCGCGCCGAGCCGGTCGAACCGGGCACGATCGCTGCGCCGCGGGCGCTGCCGCCCCTGACTAATCGTCCCGCCGGTGCGGGCCAGCTGCAGACCGCTGTGGAGCGGATGCGCTTCGCGCTTGGCGTCGACGATGACCTCGGCGAGTTCTACCGCCGCTTCCGCCGCGACCCGTTGCTGGGACCGCAGCTGCGCCGTCGTCCCTGGCTGCGCCCGCGCCGCCGGCCCTGGGCCTGGGAGGCGCTCGCCTGGGCCGTGGTCAAGCAGCTGATCGAGACCGAGCGGGCGGCGGTCATCCAGCGTCGCATCGTCGGTCGCTGGGGGTCGCGACTGGGCCGGGACCGGGATGCGCTGCGCGACGTTCCCAGCGCAGCAACGATCGCCGGCCGGGCGCCAGCTGAACTTGCCGCGATGGATCTCTCGCCGGGCCGCGCAATCGCCCTGCGGGCAGTTGCTCGTGAGATCGCCGCCGGGCGGGTGTCTCCGGGTGAGCCTGCTGGAGACGCGCGTCTGTTGGCGATCCCTGAGATCGGATCCTGGACCGTGCAGTGCTTGGGCCTGTTTGGACGCGGCGATCCCGACTCGCTTCCGGCCGGCGACCTGATCTATCTGAAGTTGGTCAGTCGCCTCGCTGGTTTGGGCCGCCGCGCCACGGTCGAGGAGGTCGAGGAGTTCTACGCGCCATATGCCCCCTTCCGCGGGCTCGCAGGCATGTGGACGATCGGCTTGTACAAATAAAGAAACCAGGCGTGCTGTCGATAGGCCCGCATGGACAATCCAGGCGTGGGTGACGGCTGGCCCGAGGAGCGGGTAACCGAGTTCCTCGATGAGATCTCGTCGGCGGGGGACGACTACCGCCGTCTGATCGAGCGCCTGCCGGCGATCGTCTATTCCTGCGAGCTGGGAGAGCGGGGTCGCTGGCGCTACGTCAGTCCCCAGATCGAGGAGATCCTTGGTTACAGCCCGGAGGAGTGGATGGCCGATCCGGGGCTCTGGGCCGAGCGCCTTCACCCCGATGATCGCGAGCGCGCACTCGAGCAGGAGACCCGCAAGGTCGTTGCCGACGGCGGCGCCCCGCCGGTTGACTACCGGATGATCACCCGCGAGGGTGCTGTCGTCTGGATCCTTGACGAGGCGGTGCTCGAGCCCGACCAAGAGGGTGTTCAGGTCTGGCACGGCGTCCTCTACGACATCACCGAGCGCAAGATTGCCGAGCAGGAGCTGCAGCGAGCCGCCGCCCAGCAGGCAGCGGTCGCGCGGCTCGGCCGCTTTGCATTGCAGGACGGCGACCCGGTCAAACTGGCCAAGGAGGCAGTGCCGCTGATGACCGAGATTGACGGGGTCGAGGCGGCCTGTGTTTGGGAGGCGGGCCGTGAGGGACGCCGGCTTCACCTTCGCGCCGGGCTTGAGGAGCGGGGCGGCGGTGCCGAGCGCCGCGCTTCAGCGGCCCGCGACTCTCACGCCGGTGCAGCGTTGGAGTCCGGCCTGCACGTGATCATCGACGACTGGTCCAGCGAGAAGCGCTTCTCGATGCCGCCAGCGTTACGCGTGTTGGGGGTGCGCAGCAGCCTCGCCGTGCCGATCGCGGGCAAGGAGCGGCCCTTCGGGGTGCTCGATATCCACTCGACCGAGCCGAGTCGCTTCACTCCCCAAGACGTTCACTTCGTGCAGGCTTCGGCAAACGTGCTGGCCGATGCGCTCGAGCGCCACAGCGCCGATGAGGCGTTGCGCCACCGGGTCCTGCACGACGCGCTCACCGGCCTACCCAACCGGCTCAGCTTCGTCGACTCGCTGCGCGACGCCCTGCGCCGCAGCCTCGCCTCGGGCTCACCGGTCGGCATCCTCTTCCTCGACCTCGACCACTTCAAGCTGATCAACGACAGCATCGGCCATCACGCCGGTGATGACCTCCTCCAGGCGGTGGCCCCGCGTCTACGCGCCCACCTGCGACCCGGTGACATCGTCGCCCGCTTTGGTGGGGATGAGTTCGGCATCCTGGTCGATCGCCTCACCGATGAGGACGAGGCGATGGCGATCGCCGACCGGGTCGCGGGCGCCTTCTCGGAGCCCTACCCAATGGGCGGTGCCGACCATTTCGTCACCGCCAGCATCGGCATCGCCGTGGCGCGGCCCACAGGCCGCGAGCCAGTTGACGCCGAGCTCTTGATCCGCGACGCCGACGCCGCGATGTATAGGGCGAAGGAGCGGGGGCGAGGCCGCTGCGAGCTCTTTGACGCCGCGATGCGGGCGCGCGCTATACGCCGGCTGGAGACCGAGCGCGAGCTGCGCCACGCGCTCGACCGTGACGAGTTTGAGCTCCACTACCAGCCGGTAATCGCGCTTGGAAGTGGCGAGATAGTCGGCCTCGAGGCGCTGGTCCGCTGGAACCACCCCGAGCGCGGCCTGCTCGACCCCGGCGAGTTCGTCTCGATCGCCGAGGACAGCGGCCTGATCGAGCCGATCGGACGCTGGGTTCAGGAGACCGCCAGCCGCCAGGCCCTCGGCTGGCACGAGCTACGTCCCGACGAGCGCCCACTCGACGTCGCCGTCAACCTCTCGGCGCGCCAGGTGGCACACCGCGACCTGGCCGACTCGGTGCGCGAGATCCTCGCCCGCACCGGCCTCGACCCCGTCAACCTGCGTTTGGAGGTAACCGAGAGCGTCCTAGTCGAGGAGTCCGCCACCGCGATCGCGACCTTGGAGGAACTGAGCGAGATCGGCATCCGCCTCGTGCTCGACGACTTCGGCACCGGCTACTCCTCGCTTGCCTATCTCAACCGCTTTCCCTTCGACGCACTGAAGATCGACCGCTCCTTCGTCGACGGCCTCGGTCTTGAGCAGGAGCGCACGGCGATCGTCGAGGCCGTGATCGGGATGGCGCGCGCCCTTTCGCTCGACGCGATCGCCGAGGGGGTCGAGAACGAGGCGCAGCTCTCCGAGCTGCGCCGCCTCGGCTGCGACTACGCCCAGGGACACCTCTTCTCGCGTCCGCTGGCACCGCAGAAAGTGACCACCCTGCTGCGCGAGGGCGGCTTCGAGCTAATTGGGGATCTCGCCCGCTAGGTAGGCGTTGCTGAGCACTTCGGCGGTCGACGGGTTGCCGGAGATCAGCTCGTTTTCCCTCATCCAGGCAATGAACGCCGTCCACTCGCTGACGTCCATCACGCCGCGCTTGGAGAGCAGTGGCAGGGTCGCCTCGACCTCGGCCCGGGTTAGCTTGGGGTCAAGGTCGGAATTTGCCGCCAGCAGCGCCTCGGTGGTCGCGGCGGGGCTCTTGATGGCGGCGGCGGTGCCGCGGGCGAGGGCGCCGAGGAAGAGCCGGATTCGCTGCGGATTTTCTTCGAGCTGCTTGTGGTTGGCGACCAGGACCAGCTCGTCGTAGGTCGGCACGCCGAGCTTGTCAACGGGGGTGACGACTGGATCTTTGCCGCGCAGGCGCAGGTCGACGCCCTCGACATTGCTGAAGCCGCCGAGCATCGCCTGGGCGCGGCCGCCGACCAAGGCCGGCAGCAGGCCGTAGCCGACGTTGACCGTATCGACGTCGGAGGGCGTCAGCTTGGCGCGGGCGAGGATCGTCTTCAGGTAGGCGTCCTGGTAGGGGATGCCGGCGGTGGCGATCGTCTTGCCACGCAGGTCGGCGACGCCGTCGATTCCGGACTTCTTCAGCCAGATCAGCGAGGTCAGCGGGCGGTCGACGATGGCCCCAACCGCGATCACGTCGAGCCCCTGTTCACGCGCCAGCAATACCTCGGGCTCGTAGGAGATCGCCAGGTCGGTCTGCCCGGCGGCGACCTGCTTGATCGGCGCGGCGGGGTCCGAGGGCGTGTGGATTGAGACGTCGAGGCCGGCATCGGCAAAGTAGCCGAGCTTGTCGGCCATGTAGATGCCGGCGTGGTCGGGGTTGGGATAGAAGTCGAGCGTCAGGCTGAGCGGTTCGGTCTGAGCGCCGGTGCTGTTCTCGCTCTTCTCACCGCAAGCGGCGAGGCCCAAGGCGAGCACGATCAGGGCGACGGCAGCGGCTAACGCCGGCAAGCGGAGGGACGTCATCCCCTGCTTTCTATCGCCAAGTGACGATGCGGCGCTCTGCGAAGGCCAAAAAGCCGAAGAGCAGGAGGGCGATCGCGGCCAAGACGGTGGCCGCGGCAAAGAGCCGCGCCGTCTCTAGCTGTCCGTTGTCCAGCAGGATCAAGTGACCAAGCCCTGAGTCCGCGCCGACCCACTCGCCGAAGACGGCGCCGATCGGCGCGAAGGCCGCGGCGATCCTTGCGCCGCTGAAGACGTAAGGCAAGGCGGTCGGCGCTTCGACCCGCCAGAGAACCTGCCAGCGCGAAGCGTCGAGCGTTCGCATCATCTTCGTCGCCTCCGGGTCGACGGAGCGAAGCCCGTCGGCGGTGGCGACGGCGATCGGGAAGAAGCAGAGCAATGCCACCACAACCAACTTCGGTCCAATCCCAAAGCCGAACCAGACGACCAGGATTGGAGCGATGACGAGGATCGGGATCGCCTGCGAAGCGACCATCAACGGGTAAAAGGCGCGCCGCAGAGTCTCGGAGAGACGCAGCCCCACGGCAAAGGCAAGTCCCGCCGCCAGCCCGATCAGGAAGCCGAGCAGGATCTCCCGCAGCGTCACCCAGGCGTTTTCGGCGAGCAGCGAGCGGTTCTCCCACAGCGATGAGGCGATTTCGGCGGGGGAGGGGACGAGGAACGATTCGAGGTTGAGCAGGTCGGCGAGGGCGCCGGTGGAGGCGGCGACCTGCCAGAGGCCGATCAGGGTCGCCAGGACAAGCAACGGCGCCCCCCAGCGTTTCATCGCCGCCCCCACTGGCGAGTTTCCGACCTATATGGGGGGGTAAGTCGCCAGGCCATCATCGAATTCCCATGTGGAGTGCGGTCATCGCGTGCTCGCGCACGGCGACGAACGCCGGGTCGGTAACTGCCGCATCACGGTCGGGTGCTCTGGGCGACGGCGCGCTCAGCTCCGCGACCACGCGCGCCGGCCGCGCCGAGAGCACGGCGACGCGGTCGGAGAGGTAGAGGGCCTCCTCGACGTCGTGGCTGACGAGGACGACCGTGCGCGGGTCGGCGCGCAGCGCCGACGCGAGCCATCCCTGCATCTCGGCCCGGGTGATCGCGTCGAGCGAGGCGAAGGGCTCGTCCAGCGCCAACACCGGCTTGCCGGCGACAAGGGTGCGCAGGAACGCGACCCGTTGCCGCATCCCGCCCGAAAGCTCCGCCGGGCGCGCGCCCTCGAAGCCGGCCAGGCCGAAGCGCTCGAAGAGCAGGCCGGCCTCGGTTCGCGCCGCCCCGCGGCGGACGCCGCGGTTGCGCAGGGCCAGCGCCGCGTTGTCGATCGCCGATAGCCAGGGCAGCAGCATGTCGCGCTGGGGCATGAAGGCGCAACGGGCCAAACGCTCATCCGGACCGGTCCCGTCACCCACTCCGATCTCGCCGCTGCTTGGCTGTTGCAGGCCGGCGATCAGCTCGAGCAGGGTCGACTTGCCGCAGCCCGAAGGGCCGACCAGGCCGAGGACACCGCGCGCCGGCACCTCGAGGTCGAGCCGGTCGATTGCCCGCAGCTCACCGTAGGCGTGCCCCAGGCCGCGTATCGAGACTTCCGCGCTCGGCTGGCCACCGGCAGGCGCCGGCAGAGCAGCGGCGAATTGCTTGGTTTCCGCGCCCACATTGGATATCCTGGCGCACTCCCCGCTCCTGACCAAAGAGGTCAGGAAAGTCGATAACCACCTTGGGGGCATTTGATGGACCCGGCAATCATTTTCTTTGGTCTAGGCATTGGCGTGCTCGTCGGCATGACGGGTATGGGCGGGGGATCGCTGATGACGCCGTTACTGATCCTGATCTTCGGGATTCAGCCAACCACGGCAATCGGTACCGACATCTTCTACTCGGCTGTGACCAAGACGGTGGGGGGCTGGCGCCACCTGCGGATGAAGACCGTGAACATGGAGCTGGTCAAATGGTTGGCGCTGGGCAGCGTCCCAGCTGCGGTAGGCGGTGTGGCGCTGGTCTCGATCATCGAGCAGCATGTCGGCGAAGACCGGCTCGACTCGCTTGTCTACGCGGTGCTCGGCGGCACCCTGCTGATGGTCGGCATCATCACGCTTGCGCGGGCGCTGATCCTGCGCAACCTGGTTGAGGAGCGCGATCGCTTCGATGTCGAACGCCGACACAAAGTCGCCGCGGTGTTGATCGGGGCGACGACCGGTTTCGTGATTGGCGTCACCTCGGCCGGCTCGGGCACCGTGATCGCGATCCTGCTGATCGCCGTCTACCGGCTGGCGCCCAAAAAAGTCGTCGGGACCGACGTCTTCCACGCTGCCGTCCTGCTCTGGGCGGCTGGGATCGCCCATTGGCTTGGTGGCAATGTCGATTTCGTCCTCGCCGGCAACATCCTGATCGGCTCGATCCCCGGGGTGATCATTGGCGCCGCCCTCTCCAGCAAAGCCCCGCAGGGCTTCATCCGCACCGCTCTTGGCTTGGTCCTCGTCGGCTCCGGCATAGTCACGATCCAGAAGGGCGACCCCAACGTCTGGCCGATCGCCGCTCTCATCGCCGGCATCGGCTTGGCCGCAATCCTCGCCGCCCCGCGCATCCTCCACCGCCGCCGCGAACGCGAAGCTGCAGAGCTGGCTCTCGAATCAGCCAGTTGATCAGGCGCCCTGATTAACTAGCCCTATGCGAGTTTCGGCAAAGGCTGATTACGCCGTACGCGCCGCCGCGGAGCTGGCGGCGGCTGGTGACGAGCCCGTTAAGGGCGAGCGGCTGGCCGACGCCCAGGACATCCCGCTTCAATTCCTCGAGCACATCCTGCTCGAGCTGAAGCATCACGGCATCGTCCGCGCGCGGCGTGGGGCGAAGGGCGGCTACTGGCTGGCCAAGCCCGCCGACGAGGTGACGATCGCCGACGTCGTCCGTGCAGTCGAGGGCCCGATCGCCCACGTGCAGTCCTCGCCACCAGAGGACATCGAGTACCGCGGTCACGCCGAGCACCTACAGGAGGTCTGGATCGCCGTACGCGCCAACCTCCGCGCCGTCCTAGAGCACGTAACCCTCGCCGACCTAGTAGCCGGCGAGCTCCCGGCCGAGATCAGGGATCTCGCCGCCGAGCCCGACGCTTGGGCCCCCCGCTAGTTCCATCTCACCACGCTCGCACGCCGTAGGTTCCCTCCCTAAGCGCTCCTCGCGCGGGTGGCACGGCGGCGGGGGTCCCCCATAGCGGAGGGCTCGCGAAGCGAGTCCGAGCACATGGGGGAGGGCCGCCGTGACAGGACCCGCGCGCCGTAGCCCATGGACCCCGACCTGCGGCGTTCGAGTAATTCCCTACTTTGCTGATCGACTTTCTGCTAAGGTGCCCGCCTTCATTCCTCATTAACTTCATCAAGAAAGAAGGGAACGGGTTAGATGACGAACCCTGGCAAGGGCAGGAAGACGATCGGATTGGGTTTTGTGGCCGCCCTGCTCGCGCTGGTTGCCCTGGCGGTGGCCGGTTGCGGCAGCAGCGACGACTCGACCTCGGGCTCATCCGGGAGTGGGGGCAAGCTCGACGTGGTCGGCTACTCGACTCCCGAATCGGTCTACCAGGAAGCTCTGGAGCCCGGCTTCGAAGCAACCTCGGCCGGTTCCGGTGTGAGCTTCAGCAACTCTTTCGGCGCCTCCGGCGACCAGAGCCGCGCCGTCGTCGCCGGCCAGCCCGCGTCGGTCGTCCACTTTTCCCAGGCCGGCGATATGGAACGGCTGGTCGAAGAAGGCGAACTCGTCTCCAAAGACTGGGACAAGCAGAAATACGACGGGATCGCCGAGAACTCGGTCGTCGTGATCGTTACCCGCAAGGGTAATCCGGACGGCATCAAGTCCTTCGACGATCTGCTCAGTGGGGACGTCGACGTGATTACGCCCAACCCGTTCAGCTCCGGCTCGGCCCGCTGGAACATCATGGCGGTGTACGGGACCCTGCTGCACGAGGGCAAATCCGAAGCTGAGGCACTCGAAGGGGTCAAGGCCCTGCTCGAAAATACCGTCGTCCAGCCCGGTAGTGGCCGCGACGCGCTTGCCGCATTCACCCAGGGCGAGGGCGATGTCCTGCTCAGCTACGAGAACGAGGCGATCAAGGCGCAAGACGAAGGCGAGGACGTCGAATACGTGATCCCGCCCAGCACGCTCCAGATCGAAACCCCGATCGCGGTCACCAAGGACGCGCCCGCGGCTGCTCAGGATTTCCTCGACTACATCTGGTCTGACGCCGGGCAGGAAATTTGGGCCGAAAACGGCTACCGCCCGGTCAACCCGAAACTGGTCGACCCGAAACAGTTCCCCACCCCCAAGGACCTGTTCAAGATCGCCGAGTTCGGCGGCTGGAGCAAGGTCAACGATGAGTTCTTCGATGACGAAAGCGGCAAGGTCGCCGCGATCGAGAAGGAACTCGGAGTCTCCACGAGCGGCTAGCCGCGAGGAAGTATGGAGGGTCACCCGGCAACCATCTCCACCGCGCCACCCCGGGCAGGCATCCGCCTGCCCGGGGTCGGTGTCGGCCTCGGCAGGGGAATGGTCGTTCTCTACTTGTCGCTGATCGTGATGCTGCCGCTTGCCGCGGTGCTCGACGAATCGCTCAGTGGCGGTTTCGGCGCCTTTTGGGACTCGGTCACCGGCGCCGAGTCGATCGCAGCGCTGAAGCTGACGGTGGTCAGCTCGTTGATCGTCGTAGCGATCAACGCCTTCTTCGGCACGGTCATAGCCTGGGTCCTCGTCCGCGACGAGTTCCCCGGCAAGGGCGCCGTCAACGCTCTGATCGATCTGCCCTTCGCGCTGCCGACGATCGTCGCCGGCCTCACCCTGCTGACCCTTTACGGGTCCGAAAGCCCGTTCGGCCTCAATATCGCCTTCACCCGGGCCGCGATCATCGTCGCGCTCTGCTTCATCACGCTGCCCTTCGTCACCCGCGCGGTGCAGCCGCTGCTGATGGAGATGGACCAGCAGATGGAGGAGGCGGCGACCTCGCTTGGCGCAAGTGGCCTCACCGTCTTCCGCCGGATCATCTTCCCCAACCTGCTACCCGGCATCCTCGCCGGCGTGTTGCTCGCCTTCGCGCGAGCGCTGGGCGAGTACGGCTCGCTGATCCTGATCTCGGGCAACATCCCTTTCAAGACCGAGGTCTCCTCGGTCTTCATCCGCAGCCAGATCGAGTCCGGCAACGTCTCCGGTGCCTCGGCGGTCTCGGTCGTTCTGCTTGCGATCTCGCTGGCGCTGCTGATCGCGGTCAGCCTCTTTGCCCGGTCCGGTGCTCACGGCGACAAGCAGGGAGTTCTCCCCCGAGCGATCAAGCGGATAGTCGGCCGCGCGGGAAGTGTTAGCGGATGACCGCCCGCCCGGCCGCGAAGTGGGGTCTGCGCACGCTCGCCTTTGGCTACCTCGGCCTGCTCCTGCTCGCCCCGGTCGGGATGATCTTTTACAAGACCTTCGAGCACGGGCTCGGACCCCCAATCGACGCGATGACCTCGCCCGACGCGCTGCACGCGATCTGGCTGACGCTGCTGATGGTTGCTGTCGCCGTCCCGCTCAACACGATCTTCGGCGTCGGCTGCGCGCTGCTTCTCGTCCGTCACAAATGGAAGGGCAACGCGCTGATCGACGGGATTATCAATCTGCCCTTCGCGATCTCGCCGATCGTGATCGGTCTCTCGCTGTTCCTCCTCTATGGCAACGAGGGCTGGTTCGGCCCGACCCTCTCCGAATGGGGCATCAAGGTCCTCTTCTCGACTCCGGGGATGATTCTCGCCAGCATCTTCGTCTCGCTGCCCTTCGTCGTGCGCGAGACCGTTCCGGTCCTACAGGAGATCGGCAACGAGCAGGAGCAGGCCGCCTCGACCCTCGGCGCCAACGCCTGGCAGACCTTCTGGCGGGTGACCTTGCCGGCGATCCGCTGGGGCGTCGCCTACGGGGTCGTGCTGACTACCGCTCGGGTTCTCGGCGAGTTCGGTGCCGTGACGATCGTCTCGGGGTCGATCTCCGGTCAGACCGAGACCCTGCCGCTCTTCGTCGCCAAGTCGTTTGAGCAGTTCAACGAGGAAGCGGCATATGCCGGCGCGATCGTGCTCGCTCTGCTCGCCCTGACCACCTTGCTGCTGATGAGTATCGGCGGCCGCAAAGCCAAGGCCGGTTCCAGTGGATCGACCCTGGTCGCCGGGGATGCGGCGATCTCAATGTCCAATTCAAAGGAGGGCTCCTGATGGGAATCGCAGTCGAGGGAGCGCGAAAGCGCTTCGGTGACTTTCAGGCTCTTGACGACGTATCGATAGACGTGCCCGATGGCTCGCTCACGGCACTGTTGGGACCGAGCGGCAGTGGCAAGTCGACCCTGCTGAGGGCGATCGCTGGGCTGGAGACGCTCGATGCCGGACAGGTGGTGATCAACGGTCAGGATGCGACGGGAACGCCAGCGCAGAAGCGCGAGGTCGGCTTCGTCTTTCAGCACTACGCCGCCTTCAAGCACATGACCGTGTTCGGCAACGTCGCCTTCGGCCTCAAGATCCGCAAGTGGGACAAGTCCAAGATCAGTACGCGCGTGCACGAGCTGCTGCGCCTGGTCCAGCTCGACGGCCTCGCTGAGCGCTACCCCGACCAGCTCTCCGGGGGCCAGCGGCAGCGGATGGCGCTGGCGCGGGCGCTCGCGGTCGAACCGCAGGTGCTGCTGCTCGACGAGCCCTTTGGGGCGCTCGATGCCAAGGTGCGCAAGGACTTGCGGGTCTGGCTACGCCGCCTCCACGACGAGATGCATGTGACGACGATCTTCGTCACCCACGATCAGGAGGAGGCGATGGACGTCGCCGAGCAACTGGTCGTGATGAACGAGGGCCGGGTCGAGCAGTCGGGCACGGCCGACGACCTCTACGACCAGCCTGCCAACGAGTTCGTGATGAGCTTTGTCGGCGAGGTCAATCGGCTCGGCGAGCACTTCGTGCGGCCGCACGACATGGAAGTCGTGCTCGACGCCGACGAGCGGACCGAGGAGGCGATGGTGCAGCGCATCGTCGCCCTCGGCTTCGAGATCCGAGTCGAGTTCGTGCTCGGTGACGGCACCGAGGTCTGGGCGCAGCTGACCCGCGCCGAGCTGCAGAAGCTCGAGCTGCGCGAGGGTCAGATCGTCCACCTGCGCCCCGGCCAGCTCAAGAGCTTCAGCGGTGATGTCCCGCCGTCCAGCGATAGTGGGGCCTCGACTCCCCATGATGCAGCGGACGACGACGACGCAGGAATAACTGCAGCCGCCTGAAGAGGCGACGGGGCGGGGCGCGCTTTGCCGGGTTGCGCTCCGCCCCAATTCGCCGCCATCGACTCTGCTGCAGAAGCAAGGTGCTCGGTGTGCTGCTATTCTTGAGTTTAAGACTCAAGAAACTCTAGAAAGGAGACGCGATGAGCTCGAAAAGCACCACCAAGTTCACCTCGAGGGGGCGGCTTGCCGGCCTGGTCCGCGACGAGATCGCGGTCGGCACCGGTCCCAACCGTGCGAACCGCGCCGCCCAGCGGGGTCCGGGCCAGTCCTCCGTCGACGAGGCCCTCTACTACCGGGCACGCCTGATCCTCGGCGACTCCCTGACTCGACCCAGCCGCTGAAGCCTGGGTGGGGGCCCGGTGCCGACTGCCTTACGGGCAACACCGGTCATGACCGGTGTTGCCCGTAAGTAACCCGGGGCCCGGCTAGCCGGCGGTTTTCGCCGGAGGTGCTTCGGCAGCTTCCGGAGCTTCGGGAGGCTGCGGATAGGCCTGCACCGCCAGGTTCCAGCTTTTCAGTATGAAGGCGACTTTCGCGGCGCCGGCGTACTGGATTGCGACCGTGTGGCCGCCTTTGCCGAGCACCGTCGTCTGCGTCACCGTGTGGACGAGGGGCGCGGCTTTGGTCGTTTCGCTGCTCGGGGTCGCCGGGGCGAAGTTGACTTTCCCCGTCGACTGCCCGTCGACCAGGATCTGGATCGGGCAGGCGAGTTCGGATACCGGTTTGTCCGCGAGGCAGGTCGCCGTCCCGGAGAAGGTGATCACGGTCGACGCTATCCCCTTCGTCGCGAACGAGGTGAATGCGGTCGGGATGTAGCCCGCGGTCGTCGCCTGGGCGATGAAGGGGGCGGTACCGGCCGCGATCCCGACGATCGGCGTCAGCGGTGCGTCGGCCTTCGCCACGAACAGGTTGTCGGCTGCCTTCTTCTTCAGAAAGAGTTTTCCGGCGGCTTGTTTGCGCAGGTACAGCCCACTTGCCTTCTTCGCAGTGAGGTAGAGGTGTGGCGCTTTCTCTTGAGTCCCGGCAAATGACGGGGTTACGGCCACCGCGGCGGCAAACGCCGCAGCTACGGCTACTACGAGTGCGGTGCGTGGCCTGGACAGTCTTCTGTTGAGCAATGGAACCTCCGTGTTCGGGGCCGCCGGGTTGGCCTTCTTTAGTAAAGAGGTCAATAAAGTACAGAAGGTGCTAGGGTCTTGTCGAGTAAGCCACTCAACAAGCTCCAGAACCCGGCAGGAAAGGAAGCAAATTCGCATGAGAAGCAAGACCCTCGCCATAACGGTGATCGCCCTTTTGGGGCTCGCCGTGCCGGCGTCTGCCGGCGCCCAGACCCTGATCGGGTCGGGCTCGGTCGCCGCGCAACCCGTGCTGCAGGCCCTCTTCGCCCAGTACACGAAGGTGACCAAAGGGAAGGTCAAGTTCGTCTACACCGCCAACGGTGGCAACGCCGGCGTCAAAGACGTCCAGAACGGCACCAGCCAGTTCGCCGGGCAGGCCCGCACGCCACTCCCCAGCGATGCCGGCACGACCTACGTCAAGCTCTACCTCGACGGCCTCTGTATAGACGTCAACCCGAAGAACAAGCTGAGCAACATCAGCATCCAGCAGACCCACGACATCTACCGGGGGCTGCTGACCAACTGGAACCAGATACCCGGTTCCGGCCTCGACACGACGATCGACCCGGTCGGCCGCGACACCAATGGAGGGACCTACAACTTCTTCCTGCAGGCGGTGCTCAACAACGAACCGCCGGCGTCTAACGTCAACGCGCTGACCGCCGACGGCCTCGTCGTCAACGCCGTCAAGCAAGACCCCAACGCAATCGGCTACGACGGGCTTGCGTGGCAGGGCAAAGGCCAGAAGGCGCTGAAAGTCAACGGCGTCCCCTGCATCCCATCGAAGATCAGCGTCGAGCCGCTCAAGTACCCGCTCTCGCGCTACATCTTCCTTGTCCTCCCGACCGCCAACCAAAGCCCGGCTGTGCAGAAGTTTGTCGACTGGGCACGGCGGGACGCGGTGGCCGGAGAAGTGATCGCCAAAGCCGGCGGTGTGGCCGCCTTCAACAAGAAGAAGTAAGTGGAGGAGTCCTACTCAGAGGACTACGGCCCTCGTTGGTCGGACCAGCGCGTCGAGCGGATGCTCGGCGCGTTGGTCTGCGCCGTTGTCGGGCTGCTGCTGGCGATGATCGCAGTCGTCTTCGTCAAAGGGTGGCCGTCGTTTGCCCACAATGGCCTCGCCTGGTTCGGGCCCGGCGGCAACGTCGATGACCAGCTCAATGCGATCTTCCTCTCCGGCCAGGCAGGGGCTGAATACATCTACACCTTCCACGCCTGGCCGCTGATCTGGAGCACCCTCTTGATCACTGGTGGTGCGGTGGCGATCGCCCTTTTCTCGGCCCTTTTCGTCGCTGTCTTCATCGTCGAGTTCGCGCCCGAGTGGATGAGCAACATCCTGCAGCCGGTCGTCCGCTTCCTCGCCAGCGTCCCCTCGGTGATCTACGGCCTGCTGGGAGTGCTGGTCCTGGTTCCGTTCATCGGCAACCACCTGGTCAGCGAGCCGCAGAAGGCCTCGGTCGCCGGTGTGATCTCACTCAGCGGTTACAGCCTGATCGCCGCGGTCACTGTGCTGACGGTGATGATCGCGCCGCTGATGGTCTCGATCTTCTCCGACGGCCTGCGGGCGGTACGCCCCGGTTGGCTGGAGGGCTCCCTGGCCCTGGGCGTGAACCGCTGGCGGACGACGTGGAAAATCGCCGTCCGCACGGCCCGTCCGGCGATCGTCGCCGGCACGGTGCTGGCGGTGGCAAGGGCGATCGGCGAGGCGGTGATGCTGGCGATGATCTCCGGCTCGGTCGGGTTCGCCCCCAACCCCGCCGACGGCCTGATCTTCATCTTCGAGCCCTCACGCCCGCTGGCGCCGACGATCGTCAAGAACATCGATCAGCTCAGCTCGCCGCCGGCGAACGCGACGCTGTTTGCAATCGCCACCGTGCTGCTTTTTTCAGCCGCGATGCTCTCATTGACCGGCTGGGCGATGCGGCGGGCGATGCGCAAATACGGGGCCACGGCCTGATGGGCGCCCCGGTCGCGACGCCACCCGTCGCACCGCCGCCGGGCAAAGCCCCGCCGCAGGCCAGCAAGGCCGCGGTCGAGGGCAGCGCCACCTGGCGGCTCAGCGATCGCATCGGTCTGGCGATCTGTTGGGCGCTGGGCCTGCTCTTCTGCGCGATCGCCGTCGCGATCGCCGTCTACCTGCTGATCCAGGGGATCAAGTACCTGCGCCCGTCGATGCTCGTCACCCCGGCCTCGGCTGGGTTCACCCAAAGCGAATCCGGCGGCTTCTCGGATGCCCTCTTCGGCACCCTGGTTGTCGCCGTGATGGGGATCTCGATTGCCCTGCCGATCGGCATCGGGATCGCCGTCTGGCTGGTCGAGTATGGCCGTCCCGCCGCCCTCGCCCGGATCACCGAGTCGACGATCGAGGCGATCGCCGGCATCCCCTCGATCGTCCTGGCTCTGTTCGGCACGGTGATCTTTTCCAGCACGGCACTCGGCTTCCTCAGTCGTACCTCGGACGGCGTCGTCTTCGGCCGTTCTTTCTTCGCCGCCTCGGCGATGCTCTCATTAGTCGCCCTGCCGCTGATCGTCGCCAGTACCCGCGAGGGGCTCAACTCGATACCCCGGCACGTGCGCGAGGCCTCCTACGCGATCGGCAAGACCAAGGCGGCGACGACGCGCCGCATCCTGATCCCCGCCAGCCGCCCGCAGATCGCCACTGGCGCGATGCTTGGCCTGGGGCGGATCATCGGCGACACGGCGATCATCGTCGTCCTGCTCGGCGCGACCCAGAACTTCGCCCCGGTCGAAGGCGCTGCCTTTCCCTTCAATTACCTGCGTGGCGCCGGCACCACGCTGACCAACTTCGTCTACGAGGCATCTCCTACCGGCAACCTCAACCAGCCGGAGAAAGCCTACGCGGCGGCCTTTGTCCTGCTGTTGATGGTGCTGGCCCTGAACGCGGCCGTCGATGTCGTCCACCGCCGCGCACGAAAGGTAGGGGCATGGAGCTCGTAACGCCACCCCCGCCGCCGATCCGGCGGCTGCCGCTGGAGGACGTCGCGGCCGCGCAGCAGGTCGCGCCGCCCGTCGAAAGGGACGTGCCGTCGCTTAGAGGCCAGTATGGGTCTCTTAGCGACGGCACGTCCCGGCCGGGGGGGTTCACTGGGGCGCGGCGCTCGATCGGCGCCCCGCAGTTCTCGATTCGCCGTATGGAGATCGACGACGTTTCGGTCTCCTACTCTGATCGCGAAGCGGTGAAATCGGTCTCGCTACCGGTTCGCCAGGGCGAGGTGCTGTCGATGATCGGCCCGTCGGGCTGCGGCAAGACGACGCTGCTGCGCTCGCTCAACCGGCTCACCGAGCTGACCAGCACGGCGACCCTGCGCGGCCGCATCCTGCTCGACGACGTCGACATAACGCTGATCGAGCCGACGCTGCTGCGCCGCCGGGTGACGATGGTCTTCCAGCAGCCCAACCCGTTCCCGATGAGCGTCTTCGACAACATCGCCTACGTCCTGCGGGAGCAGGGCTCGCGGCGAGCACGCAAGAAGACGCTCGAGCCCAAGGTCTACAGTGCGCTCGAGCGGGCCGGCCTCTTCGAGGAGGTCAAGGACAACCTCGATCATCCGGCGCTGAAGCTTTCCGGCGGCCAGCAGCAGCGGCTCTGTATTGCCCGGGCGCTGGCGGCCGAGCCCGAGGTGCTGCTGCTCGACGAGCCCTGCTCGGCGCTCGATCCGCAGTCGACCCAGGTGATCGAGGACCTGATCGTGAAGCTGCGCGACGACGTCGCCGTCGTCATCGTCACCCACAACCTGCAGCAGGCCTACCGGATTGCCGACCACGTCGCCTTTATGTACTTGGGCGAGCTGGTCGAGTACAGCAGCGCGACCAACCTCTTCGGCTCGCCCCGCGAGCAGCGGACGCAGGAGTACGTGAGCGGTGCGTTCGGCTAGCCCGCATATCTCGCGGCTGGGGATCCTCGCCGTCTGCGGGCTGCTGCTTGCAGGCGCCTTCGCGGGCTGCTCGACGACGCAGGAAAAGGCCGCCCATCAGCAGGCGGAATCCAAGCGCATCCTCGAGGCCCGCGCGCAGAGACAGGAAAAGCGATCGAAATCGCACGACCACGGAGGCCGCAAGCGATGAACAGCCCGACTCACTACGAACCGTGCGAGGAGTGCGGCGCATCGCTGGATCCGCAGCAGCGCTACTGCGTGGAATGCGCGGCGCGGCGCGGTAACGGCGCCAACCCTTCCTCCCGCTACTTCGCCGCGATGAGCAAACGCGCCCGCCGTCCGCTGGCTCGGCCGGCAGCCAAAGCCGGGCCGAGCAGCCGTGCCGCTGCGGTGGGGTTCTTCGCTCTGCTGCCGATCGCGGTGGCGATCGGCGTCGTGGTCGGCCGTAGCGGCTCTGATGGAAACGAAAACGAGGCGCTGCTCGAGGCGCTGCGTAACCAGAACGCTGCGGTCGCGAGCACGACTGCCGCCGGCCCCGCGGCGACGGCCGTTAAGGCCAAAAAAGGCAACTCCAAGCAAGCCAAAGCCGCGACCAAAGGGGCCGGCAAGGTAGTCGCCAAGACCAGCAACGGCACCGTCCACCAGGTGACTGGCTTCAAACCAAGCGCGCAGAAGACCGAGGAAGACACCAAGCTGGTCGAAGGCAACGTCGAGCAGACCGGCTCGACCTACATCAAGGCGCAGCAGAACTTGCCCGACGTGATCGTCGTCGGCGGCGATCCCGGCTCCGCGCCCGCCGCTCCGACCGCGGGGAGCCAGCCGTGAGCGCCGGGGTCGAGGAGAACGCGAAGGTCGAGGAGAACGCGAACGCCGATCTCGTCGCCCAGCGCGACCGGCTGCTGGAGAAGTTCACGATCATGCAGAGCGACCTCGGCGGTGCCTTCTATGAGATGGCGATTCGCGACCACGTGCGGATGGATGTATTGACGCGCAAGGCCGCCGAGCTGCAACGGGTCGACGCCGAGCTCTTGGCCGCAGAACGGATGCTGGAGCTGCTCGAATGAAATCGTTGCGAAAGTCTTTCCGCGATGCCTTCGCGGCCGCCGAGACGCTGACCGGCAAACGCTTTGGCTTGCTGGTTGCCTCCTCGGTGGTCGCCACCGCGGCGATCGTCGCCAGCGCGATGACTGGGACCGGCAATAGCGGCGCCTTGGCGGCGCTGCTCAGCCGCGGCCTTGCCCCCGCCGGCGTGCCGGCGGCAAGCAGCGCACCGGTGGAAAGCTCCCCGTCGGCGGGGTCCGCTGCCGGCAGCGCGCCGCTGCCGGCGGAAGCCAGCTCGGCGCCGTTGAGCAGCGCGCCGGTTGCCTCGCCGGAACCAGCTGCTTCTCCACCGGAAAGCGCCCCGAGCAGCGAACCGCCCCCCGCAGCCCCGCCGTTGCCGGAAGCGGGCCGGATCAAGCATGTCTTCGTCATTTCGCTCACCAGCCCGGGCTACGAGGCGACCTTTGGCGAAGCGTCGCAGATGCCATATCTGGCGACGCAGCTGCGGCCCAAGGGCGAGCTGCTCGGCCGCTACGCGTTGCTTGACGAAGCCGCCCTGCCGAACGGCATCGCGGCGGTCAGCGGCCAGCCGCCGAACGCCTCGACCGAGGCCGATTGCTCGACCTACACCGAATTTCCGTCGAGCGCCAAGGTCGATAGCGAGGGCGTCGTATCCGGCGCCGGCTGTGTCTATCCGGTTGAAACGTTGACCATCGCCGACCAGCTTGCCGGCGGCCGCTTCAGCTGGCACGCCTACATGGAGGGAATGGTCGACGAAGCTGGCAAAGCAGACAACTGCGTGCAGCCTGACCCCGATGTGGCAGAAGCGCCACCACCCGGCGCATATGCCGCCGCACAGAACCCGTTCGTTCACTTCCACTCGCTGCTCGACCTCGGCGATTGCGCGACCAACGACGTTCCGCTCGAACAGCTGTCGGCGGATCTGCACAAGGCCGAGAAGACGGCGAACTACTCCTACATTGCCCCAACGCCGTGCAATGCGGGGGTCACCGGCCAGTGCCCACCTGGTTCGGCCGAAGGCGCCGCGGCCGCCGATGCCTTCCTTGCCAAATGGGTGCCCGAAATCCTCGCCTCGCCCGCCTACAAGGAAGACGGCCTGCTGATCGTCAGCTTTGCCGGCGCAAGCCCGGCCGCGGCCGAAACCGCGCCGGCGGCGGCCGATGACCCGCTGCACGTCGGAGCCTTGCTCGTCTCGCGTTTCCTCACTCCTGGGGCGACGGATGCGACGAGCCTCACTCCGTACTCGTTGCTGCGTACGACTGAGGACCTGTTCGGCCTCGCTCACCTGGGCTTGGCGGATGGGTCAAAGGTGACGTCGATTGCGCCGGCTTTGCTCGGTGAAACGAGCGGAGACTGAGATGCCGAACCAGGCGGGGGGTTGAGATGGTTGGGCCGACGATGCACGTCACGGCGAAAGTCGACTACGCGGTGCGCGCGATGGTGGAGCTGGCAGCGGCTGACGGCGGGCCGGTCAAGGGCGAAGCGATTGCCAATGCTCAGGCGGTACCACTTCGCTTTCTCGAGAACATCCTGATCGAGCTGCGCCACGCCAGGCTAGTTCGAAGTCAGCGCGGCTCCGAGGGCGGTTACCGCTTGGCGCGGCCGGCCGAGACGATTACGATCGCCGACGTGATCCGCACTGTCGAGGGACCGATCGCGAGCATCCGCTCCGAGCGGCCCGACGAGCTCTCCTATTCCGGCGTTGCGGCGCCGCTGCGCGACGTCTGGGTGGCGCTGCGCGCAAGCATGCGCATGGTGCTGGAGACGGTAACCCTGGCCGACGTCGCCACGGGTCAGCTCCCGGCCGAGATCCGGCGCCTGACCGAGGCGCCGGACGTCTGGGAACCTCACTGAACAGTGCGCGGCCGCTTAGGGCTTCAGCCGGAACGGCGGGTACTCGTCGGTGACCAAGGTGAAGGCGTAGCCGGCGACGCGGTTGTGCCAGCGGATCGTGCCCTCGACGAAGTCGAAGAGGCCACGCGGGTAGCGCCCGGTGAAGAGGATCGCGAACCAAGCGAAGATAACGGCGAAGAAGACGCCGATCGAGAGGAAGAAGAGCACGATGTAGTGGGGGATGGCGAGCAACCACTTGACCAATGGCAGCCCTCGCTCGAGGCGCTCGGCGTCGGGGTAGGCGAAGTCGAGGTGGACCGCCTGCATCTCGTCGGTGGAGGGGTACTCATCGTCCATCAGTGCCAGGTAGACGCCGATCCGGTTGCCGAAGCGCAGGAATTCGAGGTTCCAGTCGTACCACCAGCGCGGGTATTTCTTCCTGAAGAGGAGCATCAGAACGATCGGCACGAATACGAGAGTGCCGGTGGAGGCCGCCACCCCGTAGTCGTAGCTGCCGATGCTGCCGCCCGGCAGCAGCGCGATCAGGATCGCGATCGGGATCACGGTGAAGATGCGGAAGAAGGTCGTCAGCCGGTTGAGCTGCCGCTCCGGATAGTCGACCGAGAACGTGACTGGATACGGGGAGGGCTCCATCCTCGT
Organism: uncultured Solirubrobacterales bacterium; assembly: GCA_963703175.1. Classification (GTDB taxonomy): domain Bacteria; phylum Actinomycetota; class Thermoleophilia; order Solirubrobacterales; family 70-9; genus VRUE01. The sequence goes on along the minus strand of OY969794.1, from coordinate 773,695 downwards.
CCCTCTTTCTATTCCGCCGCGGGAACTCCTCCAGCCACCACGTTGACGAAGTTCTCCAGATGACGGGTGGTCCAGCACTCGAAGGCGCCGTCGCAGTGGCGCTCGTAGGCGGCCATCACCGAGTCGCCGTAGTTCCAGTAGAGCCTCGGCGCGGGCTCGCGACCGTTTGGGCCGGCGTCGCCGAGCGCGATCGTAGCCGAGGGCGGGTCGAGGTCCAGATGTCAAGAGGACGGCCGCGCGGCCGCTTCGGATCCTCGGCGACGGACTACCCCGATGACATTGATTAGTGTCATAATATCTTTGCATGGCTGCAAGCACAGCCAACGCGAGCGGGGATAGGGCGCGCTCCGGTGCGTACGCCCTTCTGCTGCTCGCCGCGCCACTGAACGTGGCCATCCTGCGGGCGCTCGCCGACGGGCCAAAGCGTCAATCAGACCTGAGGCGATCTTCCGGGGCGCCTCCAAAGACGACGCTGCGCGCCTATCTCAACGAACTGATCGCGATCGACGTGATCGCAACGCGCCCGCGCGATGACTTCGCCGGAGCGCTCGAGTATCAGCTGACCGGCGCCGGCAGCGATCTCCTCTTCGTCGCCCGGGTTCTCGAGGATTGGCTTGCGAACGCTCCCCTGGGGCCGGTGGAACTCGGCAGTAACCCGGCCAAGTCCGCGATCAAGGCATTTGGCGAAGGCTGGTCGACGGGAATGCTCCGGGCTCTCGCCGCTGGTCCCCGCACTCTTACTGAGCTGGACCGCCTGTTTGTCGCGATCAGCTATCCGTCGCTCGAATGGCGCATCAGCGCCCTGCGACTCACCGAGCAAGTCGAAGCGTGTCCCGGCAACGGTCGTGGCACGCCCTACGCAGTGACCCGCTGGCTATGCCAGGCGGTGGCTCCACTCACGGCCGCGGTCCGCTGGGAGCGCCGACACCGAGCAGCCGGCACGCCTCTCCTTTCGTGGCTCGATCTCGAGGCGATATTCCTCCTTTCGGCGCCTCTGTTGAGCATGCCGAAGAGTCTTTCGGGAGTGTGTCGACTGGCAGCCGAGCTCCCCACCGGTGACCAACGCGACCTCGCTGGCGTGGACATCGTCGTCCGCGAAGGAGAGATCGCCTCCTACACGACGCGCCTCACGGGTGCTGCCGATGCTTCGTTGATCGGTCAACCCGGATCCTGGCTCAATGCTCTGACCGAGCCGGAAACCGGCCGCCTCGAGTTCGGCGGCGACTCGCACTTCGCACGCACCGCTCTCGATTCACTTCATCAGGCGCTCCGCAATGAGCGGACCGCGTCGAAACGATAACTTGGGGACGCTGGGCCTGGGCCGCGCGGCGAAGAAGTTCGACCACCGCAAGGCTTCAAGTTATCCACCTACACCACCTGATGAATCCGCCTAGCGATCGCCCACTCGGGCCTGTCACCCGCATCCGGGCCCTTTCGTGGTCTGGGTTCTCTAGACGCCCTGGTGCCGGTGGCGCTTGCGGTGGCCCTTGCCGCAGCTCGCTCCGACGATCGGCCTGAGCGCGTCGCGCTTGCCGTTTTGGCCGAGGAGTTTGGCGTCAGCGCGGTTTCGGGTCGGTTTTAAGCAGAGCCCTCTGCTGTTGACGATCAGTCCCTTGCGACCGCCCTGCATCGACAAGACGAAACGGCTGAAGGGAGCGTCGGGGATGCCGGTGAAGGTGCTGCGGATGCCGCCGTGAACTGAGTCGATGCGGGCGGCGACGTCGATGTCGAAGAGACCGTGCAGGGCGACGACCAGGTCGGGCAGGTTGTGGGAGGAGGAGCGCAGGAAGACGGGGCCCGAGAGCGGTTCATCCAGGAGCGGGCTCCGGGCCTCGGCCCGGCCGTAGACCGAGCCCGCGGGGCACTCGGCGCCGTTGCCGGCGCCCGCGGCGAACTGCACCCGCGTGCAGATCGTGTGGATATGGGCCTGATCGAGGAAGGCGGAGTGCGGCAGCCTGACCACCGCCTTCGAGAAGTTGGCATCCCCCTCACGCGGGCGCACTTCGGCCCGCAGGGCCGGGTGGTCGCCGCGGGCGGTGCCGCCGTCCAGGGCGATCGTCAACCTGGGCCTGAAGCCCAGAGACTGACAACCGGCCGCCTGGTAACGATCGCTTTTCCCGACCGGGGTTTCGAGTCCCGGGGCGAGCACGGTGCCCGCTCCCCACAGGGTCGCCCGCGCCTTCCCGGTTTCGCAGGAGGTCGCGTTCAGCGTGAAGCCCGGCCTGTCGGTGAAGGCCCGCAGGTCGCGGACGTTCAGGGGAATGCCCTTGAGGATGTGAGGAATCGGGTCTGAGGCCGAGCCGTCCACTTTGACTTCGGCGGTGACGGGGTCGAGCGTGAGCGCGAAGCGCACGACGACGGTGCCGGCGTCGAAGGGGCCCGCGAGGGCGGGGGTGATCGAGACGATTGAGAGCGGGTCGCCGTGGTAGGGGCCGGCGAGGTAGAGCGAGCCGGGCACGTAGGTGAGCTGGGAGCCCACGCCGGCGCCGGCGAGAGTGTGGCCGATCAGGCTGGCCGCCGGGCAGGAGGGGTCGCTGCGCTCTTCGGCGCCCCCATGGGGGCCGGTGCGGGAGGCGGCGCGGGCGATGCCGGCATTGGGGCAATAGGGGATGCCGGCGATCTTGCCGACGACCCCGGGGGGCAGCACCGAGGAGACCTTGGTCAGGTCCTGTTCGCCATCCCCGCGGGTGATGCGCAGGGCAAAGGGTGAGAAGGAGCCGGCCTGGTTGTTGAACGTGCCGGCGCTGAAACCTGGGTTGAAGGGAGCGGGGCCGGTGGGGCAGGCGCCGCCGTCGATGCCATGGTTGATCCCAAAGGCAGAGCTCGCGGGCTGGGAGGCGGCGGGGGCGGCCCAGGGAGTGAAGGCCGCGTCGGTCTGGAAGGTCCCGCAGCCCGGCGGGGTGATCAGCGATGAGCGGCCGCCTTCGCGGAAGTGCAGGCGGAAGTGGCTGAAGGGCAGCTGGGGCATCTCGGTGGCGGTGCTGATCAGCCTCCCGGTTACCGGGTCGGGTGAGACAGAGATCGGCTGGCGCACGATGATTCCCCGCTCGGGGTCCTTGATCACGAGGTAGAGGGCGATCAGCGAATTGCCGGCGAGGTTGGCGTAGGGCTCGGCGACGAACAGCGAGCCCTGCAGGACCTGGCCTTCTAAAAGCGGGGTTTCGACTTCGGCGTCGCCGATCTTCGAGGCGGCCGGGCAGCCGGCGCCGAAGGCGGAGTCCGGTTCCTCCGCTGCGAGCTCAGACTCGCTGCAGACCGCGAGCCCTTCTGCCTGAGAGGGGTTGATCGTCACCCCCGTGGGGAGAGTCACGGTGGTGGAGCGGATGTCGGAGTCCGCGCGCCCAGCGGCGCTGGTGAGGCCCTCGTCGGAGACGTCGAGGTCAAAGGCCAGACCCGAGGGGCTCGAGACGCGGTCGCTCGAGGTGCGGGCGTCGATCGTGGGGGCGAAGGAGAGTGAGGTGCAGTCGCTCATCGCTCCGCTCCCCACCGACTGGGTGAGCCAGGTGGAGGGATCCTGCCAGGAGCGGGCGCGGAAGGTGGTGGTGAGCGGTCCCTGGCAGCTGCGCGGCAGGGTGAGGAAGGGCCGGCCGTTGGAGCTGACGTGGCAGAGGCCCTTCGATTTCCCGTTACTGTCGAGGCATTCGCCGCGCAGGGGGTCGTGGCTTTCATCTGAGGGATCGCCCCAGATCGTCGTCTTCGATCCGTAGAAGTTGACCGCCTGGGGGATGTTGGCGATGTTGACGAAGCCGTTGTAAGGGGGGTCGGGGCGCAGGCCCGCTTCGAAGGTGACCGGCACCCCGAGGGCGATGAAGCCGAATTTGAGCACCGCTCCGCGCGGCGCGGTCATGTTGTAGACGGGAGCGCTCCAGGGGCCGGGTTCGTTGGTGCCGACTTCGACCGTGGTCAGACCGACCACGGTCGTGTTTGGGCATTTGGGGTGTTTGCCTTCCGCGGAGGCGAGAAAGACGGCGGCATCGCAGGTGGACACGGCGCCGGGGTTTGCCACCAGGCCCGGCGGCAGGTCGATCTCGATGTCCTTGGCCGCGTCGATCGGGAACTGTTCCGCGCCGGAGCCTTCGGCGTTAACGTCGATCGTCGTGGTGAAGGCGTAGGGGTGAGAGCCCGCCCTTTCGGCCGTGGCCCCGCCTTCTTCTTCAAAGGAGACGGCGAGGTCTTTGAGGCCGAAGCCCGGTTGGGCGACGGCCGGTGCGGCCGTAGGCAGAAGCGTCGCCAGGGAGAGGAAGAAGATCACCATGGCGCGCCTCATCGTGCCGCCCTCCGGTTGCGGTGGGTTCGCCGCTGGTGGTGCGCCTTCTTTGCCGCTCGCTTCACGCAGCGCTTCCTGGCGCCCCGGCGCACCAGGTGCTTGCCCTTCGCGCAGCGCCGCGGCTTGCCCTGGGTCGGGTTGCCCGGGCCTTCGTAGGCCGAGCTCGCCAGGGAGGCGGCGGGCGGGGCGGGAGGCGGGGACTGGCAGGCTTCCCCTTCGCAGGGCGCCGGCGCTTCGGCAGGTGGCGGGAAGCCGCCGCCTGCGCGGGCGTCATAGACGTCATAGAGCTCGTCTGGGTCGCTCTTCGGCAAAAGCCGCGAAGCGGTGGCGAGGAAGACGTCTCGCCCGGAGGGGGAGACGTCGGCGATTAGCGAGTCCGCCGGGCTCTTGCCCGAGGAGATCAGCGATACGCAGCCGCCGGCGGTGGGGCTGTATGCGGGGATGGAGGTCGTGCAGTTGCCCTCGCCGGGGCGCTCCCACTCATAGACGTCGGCGCTGCCGTCGGTGTCGCTTGCGATCAGCGGCTGGAAGCTTTCGAAGAAGAGCTTGCTACCGTCATCTGAGAGCACACGGGGCACCGGATAAATGTCGGTCTGGGCGCCGGGGATGCGCGAGGCCATCCAGGAGTTTTCAAAGGGCTCGCGCCCCGGGGGGCGGGCGTTGGTCGGGTTGCAGGAGGCGCAGATGAGCTGTTCGCTCGCGGCGTCGTAGTGGAAGATCTCGGCGTCGGCTTTGCCGCTGACCAGGTCGATGTTGTCGCGGCCGGTCAGCGGCGCGGTCGACATAAAGGCCGCGGAGAGGCCGTCGGCGGTGACCTGGGCGGCGTGGCGATCGGGTTCGGTGTTCAGCGGCGAGTAGCCGCCGGTGACGTCTTCGCCGGCGAGCATGGCGATGAAGGTGAAGCTCGGCGTGTCGCCACCCTGCCAGAGGTAGAGGTTGGGCTTCCCCGCTTCTGCCCCTTCGTCGAGCACTTCTCCGGAGGCAAAATAGATGCGGCCTACGTCATCGGAGGCGCCCATCACGCCGTAGACCTTTTCAGCGATCACATCGTCTTCTTCTTCGTCGACGTCGTAGCGGTGAAGCGCGGCTTTGCCTTCGGCGAGAGCGCCGGTCGTAAAGAGCGCCGCCGAGCCGTCCGCCGCCGCCGCCGTCCAGTACTGCGTCGGGTCGCTCGAAAGCTGCACGGTTTTTTTGCCTTCGATCCGCACGAAGAGGCGCCCCCGTCCTTCCGGCACGTCAGACCAGAAGATCCGCTTGCCGTCTTCTGAGAACGCGTGGTCGATCGTCAGCTCGCGGCCGTAGCTGATCTGGTTCTGCTGTCCGGTGCCCGCCGTGCAGCCGCCGCTCACCGCGGTGCCGTTTGGTCGGCGACAGACGAAGCGCAGCTGCCCTTCCCCGAAGGCTTCATAGAGGTCGAAGCCTTTGGGGCCCGGGTCACCCGCTGGCGCTCCGGTCCCCGGCAGCGCGTCGGCGGCGCGGAAGATCGCCCGGCTGCCGTCGGCGGACATTCCCAGTAGCTCGGGTATGTAGAAGTCGCGTGGGCGGTTGGGCGGGGCGATCGTCGTTAGCGCCTCATAGCTGCCTGCTTCGGGCCCGCATTCCTGGCGGCGGTAGAGGTTGGCGAAGCCTTCCACCGCACCGGGGGCGAGCGTCGGGCTTTCATCTTCGTGGAAGACCCAAGCGGTGCAGAGGTCGGGGGAAAATGCCTTGAACGCGTTGTTCAGCGACTTGATGATTTCCAGATAGGCGGGGCCGCGCGGCGGGTCGAGCGCCTCGCTCGACCAGCCGCGCGGCCCGCGGCGGGCCATGTATTGGGAGCTGATCGGCGCGCCCTGCGCATCGCCGAAGGCGCGGGAGGAGGAGTAGGTGAAGGCATCGCCGTCGGCCGAGCTCTGGTTCAGCGCGATCGGGTCCCCGTTGCCGTCGGTGGTCGTGAAGATGTCCCCGTTTTCCTTCTCAACCGGAGAGACCATCTCATAGGCCCGGCAGTCGGGTAGAAGCGCCGTCGGGCCGCTGCGGAAGGCTTCGTTTTCGCAGGGGCCCTGCGCTCCCGGGGGCGGGGCGAAGGTGGTGAAGCTCCCTTCGGCGCCATCGCTTCCCGCCGTGCCACCCTTGCCGAAGACCGGGCCGCCGCCGGGGCTCTCGGCGACGAAGCGGTAGCGGTAGGCGGTGGCCGGTTTGAGGCCGCCAAGGGAAATCGGCGCGCTCGCCACCGGGATGCTCACCGCTTCGGCTTCGAGCGTCTCGCCCGGAGGGGCGGGCTTCGCCTGCACGCATTCGGCTCCCCAGCCACCCGCTTCGAGGCAGGCGGCGCTCGCATACTGTACGTAGTAGGTGGTCGGCCCGAGCACAGGGCCCGACCAGAAGTGAGGGTTGAAAACCGCCTTCAGCACCGCCCCTTCGGTGCTCACCGAGGCGGCGTACTGGTCTTCGATTGACGGCGGCACTTCCGGCGGCTCACAGCCGGGGATCGTCGGGTCCGGTTGGGGACCGTAGGCGCGCACGAAGGCTTCGCCTCCTGAGAAGGAGGCGTAGAGGTCTTCGCTTTCGACCCCGCAGGCTTCGCTCCTCGCCAGGCCGACGGGTTCGGTCGCGGCCGTCGCGTGGAATTCGTCCGCCGGACAGATGAAGCAGGTCCCGTTGGGTTCATAGCCGAGGATCCTTGACGGGCCGATCAGCGGGAATTCGTTCAAGTAGACGCGCCCGCTCGCCCCGACGGCCACCGCCACGATGGGTTGGCGCCCCGCAAACGTCGGCGAGGGCGCTTCGATCCCCGCAGGGGAGACTTTGCGCACGTCGTTTTCACCCACATAGGACACGTAGAAGTTTCCGGACGAATCGAGCGCCAACGCCCGCACCGTCTTGCTCGGAATCGCCACCTCGCCCAGGTAGTGGCCTTCGGTGTCGAACTTCTGAATACGTTCCTTGTCACCGACGAAGACGTTGCCTTCGGGGCCAATCGCGATCCCGGTGCCGTCTTCAAAGCGTCCCGGCGCCGTGCCCGGCGCCCCCGCCCCGCAGACATCGCCCCCTTCGACGTCGGTCGCCGTGCAGCGGTCCACGTGGGTGGTCTTGTTCACTTCCCCACCCCACATCAGCAGGAAGTGGCCTTCGGAGTCGAACTTCTGCACTCGGAAGCTCTTTTCTTCTTCAGCGCCTCCCGGCACGATTTCAAAGGCGTAAACGCCGCCGCTGCCGTCGACCGCCATCCCTCCAGGCGATTCCAGCCAGAACCCCCCCGGCCCGTAGCCGCCGCCCTGTCCCCTGCGACAGACGTCCCCGCTCGTCGGAACGCAGACCTCGAAGCTGCCCCCCTCTGCCAGCGTCTGCAAGCTCGCTTCGCTGCCACCGCTGAGCGTCGATTCTTTGATCACCAGCTGGGGAATCGCGGTGTTCGCGTAGTTGCCGGTGAATTCGATCTCGTAGGGGCTCGAGCCGCCGGCGTCGCCGGGGCCGCCGCTAACCACCACGTCGCCTTCTTCGAGGCTCGCCAGTTCGACCAGCGCCGCTTTGACTTCTGCCGCGCTGGCGTTGAAGGGAATCGGGACGGTGGTCTGACGCAAGGGATTAACGTCATACGCGTTGAAATAGCGCAGTTTGAAGGAGCCGACGGTGGCGCTCACCGTGAGTTCCTGCTTCGCGTTCACCGGCGGTTCGTCGTCGGGTCCCGATGCCACGACCTCCCAGCCCCAGGTACGCTTGAACTGTCCCCAGACGTCGAGCTCATCGACCCGCGAGTTGCCTGAATCGGCGACGAACAGGTGCCCGGGCGTTTCGGGTTCCACCCCGATCCCGCGAGGAAGGCGCATCTGCCCCGCGCCTCCGCCAGTGGCCCCATCCGGGGGCGATTGCCAAAAGCGCTGCGGCGCTGCTGCCGCAGCGGGTGCGGCCCCGCCCGCGAGCAGGACCATCGTCCACCCTGCGAGAGCCCATAGGGCCAATCCGCACATCAGTTTAACTTTCCTGCCTGTGTTCACCGAGACCCCTTTTCCCTGTCATTCCTGGCGGTCCTGTGCCAGGCTCTCGACAACGTCAGCGTATCGGTACGTCTACGTACTTGTCAAGAGATAGCGTGGTCTCTAACGACTAGGTAAATAGAAAGCGGCGCCGGCGGAGCGGGATCGCTCCCGCTCCGCCGGCTGCTTCCGGTTCTCCACTGGTCTGAGCCGGAGGAGTCCGATCGATGGGTGCTATGAGACTGAGACGTTTACCTGTTCACCTTTGACGCCGTTGGTGTCTTTGTAACCTGTGATGAGGGCGTTGCCGGTGTAGGTGCCGGTGGTCGACGATTCCGCCCCGCAAAGCGAGCTGCCTGTGCGGGTCGATTTGATTTCGGTACTTGTTGCTTCCGCTGTCACGGCCGTTTTTACGGGGTCCGCGACGGTGTGGAAGGTGACGTGGCCGCCGGGCGTCTGCGGCGCGATGTGGATCGTGCAGAGGCTGCTGCCGAACAGTGTCGGTGTGAGTGTGACGCTGCCGCCGGCTTTTTTGCAGATCAGTTTGGCGATCGCTGTTTTCGAGGCGGTACCTGTGAAGTGATAACCGCATTCGCCGGTCGCGAAGTCCACGTGGACTTCGGTGCCACTCGGGCCTGTGCAGGTCGGTGTTGTGTAATCGACTCCTACTTCAATTGTGCTGACTGCGGTTCCGGTCACTGTGGTTTTTGTGAATTCGGCGTGATGGCAGACTACTTCAGCGCCGCCGCTGGCAGCGGTTTTGAAAACCTGTGTGCCTGTGCTGCCTTCCCCTTCGTCCGATGTCCCTTCAAAGAAGGTTGGGCTGACTTCCGAGTGAAAAATTTCGACGCTGGCCGAGGCCCCCGACGCCATCATCGCGCCGAGCGCGAGAAGGGCGAATAGGGCAAGGCCGAGCGCTTTGAGGTTGCGAATCATCTCTGTTCCTTTCGATTTGTGGCGCACCCGAACCCGGGTGTGCGCCCCAGTCGGGGCTTTCTGAGATTTAGCAGGAGAAGGCCCGGTTGAACAGGATTTGTCGTGCGAAGACCAAGATTGGCCGTCGACTCGTCGAACCAGAACACTTTCCTCCTGCAAATCACCTATGAGGGCTTTGCGCGTGTGCCGATCCGCCCGCGGGCCAAGCCAGGCCGGGACGTGCGGAGCTGTTGGTGACATGAACCAATGCGGTGCGGCGATCCGCCCCCGGTTCAGCTATGCGTCGGGGGGACTTAACCTCCCCTCGCCACCCCAAGTTCCCGCTCGAACTCGGCGATCGCTCCCATCTTGGGGTCAAAGAGCTCGCGGTCGATCTTCGCCCAGCCGCCGAGCCCCGCGACCTTGAAGAGGTTGTCGGGTAGTGGGAACTGGGTCGGGTTGAGGACATAGGTCGTCGCTGCGCGGAGTTCATTCTCCGTCCAAAGTTCCTGCCCGGCGGTCGACCACATGTAGTGGAGGAACTGCCGTGCAGCCTTCGGGGCGCCCTTGGTCACGGCGATTGGCGATTCGACGTAGACCGTGCTGTGGGGGAGTATGTAGTGGAGGCCCTTGTCTTCTCTTTCAGCTTCGATCGCTTCGTTCTCATAGCTCACCAGGGCGTCGCCATGGCCCTGCCTGAAGGCTTCCATCGCTTCCTTGCCATTGGCGGGCTGCTTCGCCTTCTCAAGCAGCCGCTCGGTCGCGGCGAGCGCTTGAACCTTTGACCTGCCTTCGCGTAGCTCGCTCCCGTAGATCCCGACGACCCCCCAGGTGCCGGCGTCTGAGCTGATCGGGTCGGGCACGATCACTCGGACTGACTTCTTCTGTAGATCGGCGAAGGACCTGATGTCAAGCGGATTGCCCTTGCGGACCATGATCACGATCAGCGAGCGCTGCGCGATCCCGTGGAAGGGCTTTTGGTCCCAGCCCTTGGCGACCACCCCGGCCCTCACCAGTTCTTCCATTTCGCTCCCGTTTGCGAGCTGGACGATCGACGCCGGTTGGCCTCCTTCCACCGCCCGGCGCTGTTCCTGGGATTGGCCGAAGGAGTTGCCGAACTCCACGCCGTGTCCCTGCTTGATCCCTTGGAAGTCTGGCTCGAGGTATTCCTCATAGGCGGCCTCTGGCGTCGAGTAGCCGACCACGTCGAGCTGAGCCTTCGGTTTGGAGTCGCCGCCACCGCCGCAGCCTCCGGCGACGAAGGCCACCAGCGCGAGGAGAATCGTGGCCAGCGTCCGCGCCCCTGCCGGAGTCATAGTCGAGCTCCCATGAAAAGATATATTAAACTGCTTCATCTTCTCTAAGCAAGGGTGGGAGAGACTCGAATGAACAACGCTCGATTGACGATTGCCTGGGTGGCCGCGCTCGCGGTAGTGATGGTCGCGGCGGGGTGCGGAGGAGGCTCTGGGAGCGTCGACACCACCCTCGCCGTTTCCCCTTTGAGCAAACCGCAGTTCATCAAAAAGACCGACCTCATCTGCTACGGAGCCAAAACTAGGATGTTCGGTGAGCTGGTTGCATACAAAAACGCACACCCAAGCCTGCCCCGCTCAAACCCCGGGACCGAAGCGGTCAAAGACATCTTGATCCCCAGCGTTGAAGAACAGCTCGTCAAGCTGCGCAAACTGGGCGCCCCGGCCGGAGACACCCACCAGATCGAAGCGATGTGGGTCGGGCTTGAAAGCTCCCTCCGGCAGATCGAAGAACAGGGTGTCTCGGCCAGCGGCGCGATCCGCCACCTCTTCCTGCCCAACGGCCAGAGGATCTACGCCTACGGCATGCACGGCTGCGCGTACGGGCGGTAGGTTCCTCCCCAGTCAAGGCTTGTATTTGTAGACGGCGACCAGCTTTCCGTTGGCAAAGTTGAGCTGCCATTGACCGTAGTGGAGATATTCGATCTTCGCGGAGGTGCCATTTGCCGCTTCGTATCTTCCCGAGGTGCCCATCTTTGCTTTGACCGCGGCGATTGGAGTGCCGAGCGGGATGGTCGCCACCTTGATGTTCAGCGTTTCGTTGTTCCCCGTCGAGCGTTCGAGCTTTTCGAGTCCGGTTTCCTGCTGGCCGGAGCAGCCCACGGTCCCGAGGCTCAACAGGATCGCGCCGAGGGTGACCACGAGCTTTACTGAAGGCAGATTCATGATCGATCAAATAGTGATTAGTAAATTAAGTTTACAGGGATGTCCTAGATATCTCTTGGTCGGAATCCGCGGCATGAACGTGTGACCCTTTGCGCACGCAGATCGACGCGCCCGCGGCCGTCACGCGGAGTTTTGGCTGACTACCGCCCGTACGCGCAGCCGTGCATGCCGTAGGCGTAGATCCTCTGGCCGTTGGGCAGGAAGAGGTGGCGGATCGCGCCGCTGGCCGAGACACCCTGTTCTTCGATCTGCCGGAGGGAGCTTTCAAGCCCGACCCACATCGCTTCGATCTGGTGGGTGTCTCCGGCCGGGGCGCCCAGTTTGCGCAGCTTGACGAGCTGTTCTTCAACGCTGGGGATCAAGATGTCTTTGACCGCTTCGGTCCCGGGGTTTGAGCGGGGCAGGCTTGGGTGTGCGTTTTTGTATGCAACCAGCTCACCGAACATCCTAGTTTTGGCTCCGTAGCAGATGAGGTCGGTCTTTTTGATGAACTGCGGTTTGCTCAAAGGGGAGACGGCGAGGGTGGTGTCGACGCTCCCAGAGCCTCCTCCGCACCCCGCCGCGACCATCACTACCGCGAGCGCGGCCACCCAGGCAATCGTCAATCGAGCGTTGTTCATTCGAGTCTCTCCCACCCTTGCTTAGAGAAGATGAAGCAGTTTAATATATCTTTTCATGGGAGCTCGACTATGACTCCGGCAGGGGTTGAGGGGGAGCATCCCCGCACCGAGGAGCGGCATCTGCCGCTCCTCGGTGCGGGGCCCCATACGGATCATCGTCAGCTGGAGCTGACGAATCTGTCCTAGCTGCCGGTGACGGCCCAGGTACCCCGAATGACGCCGATGCCACTAGTAATACCGGAGACGACTGCGCCCGAACGGGCCGCGCCTTTGGGCTGGGGTCCCTGCGAGGGATCTGCCACTACCGGACCGATCAGCAAGCCTTCTTCAATTACTCCATATACACAGAAATAGCCTTCCTCCGCTTTGGGATTGGCGGCGGTCCCGTTCAGCGGCGCTGCGCTGCAGTGCGCGGTGCTGGTGTTACCGGCGGGAACGTAGATGGAGTGCGCTTCGTCGAGCGGCCCAGACAGTGGAATGTTGAACGAGATGGGTGCGCCTATTTGCTGTAAAGATTCCGGCTGGATAGCGAAGTAGGCGCCGGTCTCAGTCGCTCCTTCGGGCAGGGTGGTGCCAGCGGTGCCTAGTGCCCCTTCCGGCCCTTTTTCCCCGTTGCAGATGACTTCGCTTGATCCGCCGACTTCGAATTTGGTGCCGCCTTCCGTGCATCCACCTTCACCAGGACCGAGCGACGTGGTTTTTACGTTTTCGCCATTTTTCCCAGGAGCACCGGCTTCGCCCTTGTCGCCCTTGGCGCCGGCCGACCCTCCCGACCCTGGTGAACCCTGCGGACCAACCGACCCTGGAGCCCCTGGTTTACCAGCGTATTTTTTGGCGATCTTCGTTACCTGTTTTTCCTGCTGCTTGGTCAGGCCGCCAGCAGCCCAGGCACCCCCGACCATCGCGAACACCAGCGCGACGATCCCGAGGATCCCCGGGACGCCGAGCCGGCCTCTCAAAAACGAGAACATGCCTATCCCTCCCTGTTGAGGTTTCCTTAAGCTCCGGACCCATCCGGATTTAGGAACTATATAGTGCGTATTTAGGATTGCGCAAGTCTGTTCGGGTTCAAGGAGAGAGCGTGAGTAGCGAGTCGTCGGCGGAACGCGTCGTGGATCGTTCCCACTGCGTCGACGGTCCGGCTCACGGACGAGATAGGCCGCGTCTCCGTGGTTTCAGAAGCTCGGGTCGACGCGGAAGTGCTACCGGGGAGGTGGAGGCGCTAGTCGACCCACATTCATTGCATACCGGCTCAAGCTACACCTAGTCGGCCGCCGGCACGCCGCCGGCGACCACGTTCACAAAGTTCTCGAGATGACGGGTGGTCCAGCACTCGAAGGCGCCATCGCAGTGGCGCTCGTAGGCGGCCATCACCGAGTCGCCGTAGTTCCAGTAGAGCCTCGGCTCAGGGTTGAGCCAGAAGAGGCGACCGGCGCGCTCGGCCACCTGGGCGAAGACCTCAGCGTGGGGCTCGCGACCGTTGGTGCGGGCGTCGCCTAGCACGATCACGGTCGAGCGCGGGTCGAGGTCGTCGGAGATCTCGGTCAGGAACTCGAGCCAGACGCGGCCATAGTCGGTGTAGCCGGAGACGTCGGCGACGCCACCCTCGCTGGAGATGCGGCGCGCGATCTCGCGGAAGTCGCGCTCGTGCTCGAAGACCTCGGTCACCTCGGAGATGCGCTCGATGAAGACGAAGCTGCGCAGTTTGCGGAAGGAGTCGTGCAGGGCGTGCAGGACCGAGAGGAAGAAGACGCTGGCCGAGGTGACAGAGGTCGAGACGTCGCAGAGGACGTAGATCTCCGGTCGCCGCGGGCGCTTCGGCCGGTAGCGCAGGTGCATCGGCACGCCGCCCGTCTCCAGTGAGGCCCGCATCGTCCGCCGCACGTCGACCGTGCGCCCCTTGCGTTGGCCGCGCTGCTCGTGGCCGAGCGTCGCCAGCCGCCGCTTCATCTGCGAGACGGCGCGGTGCACTGCGGCCAGGTCCTGGGTCGGGCTGGTTGGCAGCGCCCGGTCGAGCTCAGCCAGCGGCCGCGAGGGGGGGAGGGTTTCGGTGCGCTCGATCAGGTCGCGTTCGAGCTCGCGCCGCAAGTGGCGCTCAAAGCGGTTGAGCTGATCGCGGTCGATCGGCGGCAGCTCGGCGGCGCCGTCGGTCGCTTCTCCCTGCGGCTGCGTTCCGGCCGATAGCTCCAGGGTGCGGCGGATCCGCTGCACGTCGACACCGACCACGCCCGAGCCCTCGCCCTGGCGGCCGAAGGCGGCGATCGCCAGCCGCGCCAGGTCGCGCATCTGGCCTTCGTCGCCTTCGACGATCGCCTGGCGGATCTGTTCGCGCAGCTCGTCGATATCGAGCCGCTCGGCGCCCTCGTGGCGCTGCTCGCTCTCGTCGATCTCGCGCTCAATCGCCTCCGCCTCGGCGGCACGGAAGAACCAGCGCTCAAACAGCAGCTCGAACAGGCGCCGGTCCTCCTGCGACTTGGCGATCGTCGCCGCTAGCGCCTCGCGGAAGTCGTCGCGGGACTCCCAGGGCACCTGCTCGAGCGCGGCAAAGGCGTCGAGGATCTCCGAGGTTCCGACCGCTACGCCCTCGCTGCGCAGCTCCTCGCAGAAGCCGAGCAGCTTTGCTGCCAGCCCGGGCGGGCCGGTCTCAGCTTTGGGGCCGTACGGACTCGGCAAGCTTCATCCCCACCCGCTCAGCGACCAGGTCGATATCGGTGCGGTGCTTGACGATGATCGACATCGACTGCTCGAAAGTCTCGCGGTCGATGTCCTCGGCACCCATCAAGAGCAGCGTCCGCGCCCAGTCGATCGTCTCGGCGATCGAGGGCGGCTTCTTCAGATCGAGGGCGCGCACCATCCGCACTACCTCGACCAGCCGCTGGGTCAGCGTCTCGGAGAGGTCCGGCGTATGGAGGCGGACGATCTCCATCTCACGCTCCAGCTCCGGGTAATCGAGCCAGAGGTATAGACAGCGTCGCTTCAGCGCCTCGGTCAGCTCGCGTGAGTTGTTCGAGGTGAGGACGACGATCGGCATCGAGGTCGCCGATACCTGGCCCAGCTCGGGGATCGTGATCTGGAAGTCGGAGAGCAGCTCAAGCAGCATCGCCTCGAACTCTTGGTCGGTCTTGTCGATCTCGTCGATCAAGAGCACGACCGGCTCGGCGCTGGCGATCGCCTGCATCAACGGCCGCTCGAGCAGGAACTCCTCACTGAAGATGTCCCCGTGGACATCCTCCCAGCCGGACTCACCGCCGGCCTGGATGCGCAGCAGCTGCTTGCGGTAGTTCCACTCATACAGCGCCTTAGCCTCGTCGAGACCCTCGTAGCACTGCAGGCGAATCAGCTCGCGGCCGCTGGCGCGCGAGAGTGCCTTGGCCAGCTCGGTCTTGCCGACCCCCGCCGGTCCCTCGACCAGAATTGGCTTACCAAGCCGCTGAGCGAGGAAGGAGACCAGCGCCGCGGACTCATCAGCGAGGTAGCTGGCGGCGGCCAAAGCCTCCTTCGTCTCCGCCACGGAAGCGGGTGTCTGCGCCGCAGTCATCCCGGCGATGATAATCCGCCCCGGTGTTCCACCTCGCCCTAACCTTCGCCACGCTGCTCCCACACAGCGCCGGCCCCTACATCGCGCTGATGTTGATTGGCTTCGTCGTCGGCATTCTCGGCCACCTCAGTGGTCTGCGCTGGCTGGTCGCCGCCGGCATCGTTCTGATCTTCCTCGGTGCGTTTCTCTTCCCCCTGGCGCTCAACTTGACCGAAAGTACGCCACCGCAGCTTAAGAACCGCTAAAGAAATGTCGCTAGCCTTACCTTTCCGCAAAACTCGCAACCGCATCCCGACCTCAGGAGGCCTCCGCCGTGAGCCGACTTCGTTTCCTCTACGCCCTCGCCGCCATTGCCGCTTTGGCAGCGACGAGCGCCGCCCTGGTTGCGTGCGGGGGAGGCAGCGATAAAAGCGGTGAGAGCCCGCAGTCGGTCCTAGACGAAGCGACCCTTCAGGGGATCGAAAGCGCCAACGTCGACCTCTCACTCAACTTCAACGCGCTGGGGCCCGAAGGCGGCAAAGTCGATGTAAGCCTCTCCGGGCCATTCAAAGGTGAAGGCAAGGGCGGCCTGCCGCAGCTCGACATGACGGCGAAGGCAAAGGGCAACTACAACGGCAAAAAGATCGATTTCGACGGAGGCCTCGTGCTGCTCCCCAATAGCGCCTACGTCAACTACGAAGGAGTCGAGTACGAAGTTGACCCAACGACCTTTAGCTTCGTCGAATCGGCTCTCATCCAAGCGCAGGAAGAAGGTGGCGCCGAAGCCGGTTCGGCCGGCGTTGCTGCCTGCCAGGAAGAACTCGGCAAGCTGAAGGTCGCCGACTTCCTCGAAAATGGCAGCAACGAAGGCAGCGTTGACGTCGGCGACACCGGCACGACCAAAATCAGCGGCGACCTCAACGTCGCCGGCGCGATTGACGCTGTACTCGAAGTGGTTGAAAGCGCGGCTTGCCGCAACCAGCTTGCAGCCGCTGGGCCACTCCCCTCTACGGCTGAAATCGAAAAGGCAAAGGACGAAGTGAACAGGTCGGTCAAGACCACCCACGTTGATGTCTACGTCGGCGACGACAACATCGTGCGGCAAATCTCGGCGCAGCTGCAGATCGAACCGAAGAACTCCGGCAGCGGTCCGAAGAGCGTCGAAATTGAACTCGACCTGAAGCTGACCGGTGTCAACGAAGAACAAACGATCTCGGCCCCCAAGAACGCCAAGCCGTTGAGTGGGCTCTTCGTCAAGCTCGGCGTCAACCCGATCGAACTGCTCGGTCTGCTGCAGGGAGAAGAAGGCGGCGAAAGCCTCGGCAAACTGCTCGAAAAAGTGGGCGGAGCGGCGGGTCAGTAGTCCCCTTGAGCGTCTTCCTACGGGGGCCAAATGGCTGGCCCTATCTACTAACGCCGTTGATACCCGTCGCCGTTGCACTGGACCTGGCGGGCAGCTCGGCGACGCTGGTTTTCGCAATGTCGGCGCTCGGGATCATCCCCACCGCGGCGTTGATGGGTCGCGCCACCGAGGAGCTGGCCGCTCGCTCAGGGCCGGGGATTGGCGGCCTGCTCAACGTCACCTTCGGCAATGCGCCGGAGCTGATCATCGCCCTCTTTGCCCTCGGCCAGGGCCTGCACGAGGTGGTCAAAGCCTCGATCATCGGCTCGATCATCGGCAACATCCTGCTCGTGCTCGGCGCGTCGATGCTGGCCGGCGGACTGGGACGCGAGAAACAGGTATTCAGCCGGACGAGCGCGAGCGTGCAGACCTCGATGCTGCTGCTTGCAGCGGCGGCCCTGCTGATGCCGGCGATCTTCGAGCTGGTCGAGGGCAAGGGTTTGCCGATGCCGGGCGCCGAGCTCGTCGACTATGGCTCGACCGTCGAGCACCTCTCGCTTGCTGTCGCGATTGTCCTCATCGCGACTTATGTCCTTGGCCTCGTCTTCTCGCTCAAGACCCACCGCGACCTCTTCAACCCTGAATACGAGGACGAAGACAGCTGGGGCTGGTCGGTGCGCACTTCGGTGATTGCGCTGGCGATAGCAGGCGTTCTGGTCGGCGTCATGTCGGAGGTCTTGGTCGGCTCGATCACCGAGGCGTCCAAGTCGGCTGGCTTGTCCGAGTTCTTCATCGGCGTGATCGTCGTCGCGATCGTCGGCAACGCGGCCGAGCACTGGGTCGCGGTTCTGGTCGCCCGCAAGGACAAGATGGACCTGGCGGTAAACATCGCGATCGGCTCCAGCGCGCAGGTGGCGCTCTTCGTCGCGCCGGTGCTGGTGCTCGCCTCGCTCTTCGTCGGCCCCGGGCCGCTGGCGCTGGTCTTCAACGGCTTCGAGCTCGGGGCCCTGCTGCTCGCCATCCTGATCGCTAACTACATCACCCAGGACGGCGAGTCGACCTGGTTCGAGGGGGTCCAACTGCTTGCCGTCTACGCGGTCTTCGGCCTCACCTTCTACTTCGCCTGACGTGCCGTCGCTTAGAGGCCCTTATGGGTACCTAAGCGACGGCACGTGCTTGTAGGGTCGGCGGGTGGCCGTTGTTCTCCTCTTCGTCAGCTTCGCCGTCATCCTCGCCGGAGCTCTGCTTTTCACCAACGCGGTCGAGTGGCTGGGCCACCGGCTGGAGCTGGGCGAGGGTGCCGTCGGCAGCGTCCTCGCCGCGGTCGGCACGGCGATGCCGGAGACGCTGATCGCGATCGTCGCCTTGATTGGGGCAAAGGAGGGCGGCGACCAGGTGGCGATCGGGGCGATTGTCGGCGCCCCCTTCCTACTCGGCACGTTGGCGATGGGCCTGGTCGGCCTTTTCGCCTACATCTACCGCGACCGCCGCGAGCAAGGGCTGGAGCTGAGAGCCCACGGTCCGACGCTGGAGCGCGATCTCCTCACCTTTCTCGTCTTCTTTTCCCTCTCGCTGGCGCTCGCCTGGGGGGCGCCTGCAGCCTTGCGCATCCCCGTCGGTGTGCTCGTCCTGCTCGCCTATCCGCTCTACATCCGCCGTACGCTGAAGCAAGGGGGAGAGGTGCAGGATCACGGCACGCTCGATCCACTCGTCTTTGAGCGACGCGCCGAGCGGCGCATGAATCCGAGCCCGCTGCTCTGCGCGATCCAGCTCCTGGTCGGGCTCGGCGCGATGGTCGGCGGTGCCCACCTCTTCGTCGAAGAGCTACTCAACATTGCCGGTGACCTCGGCGTTGAGGCGGTCGTCCTCGCCCTGATCCTCGCCCCACTCGCCACCGAGCTGCCGGAGAAGGTCAACAGTTTCTTCTGGGTGCGCGAAGGAAAGGACTCGCTGGCGCTCGGCAACATCACCGGCGCGATGGTCTTTCAGTCGACCGTGCCTTTTGGCATCGGCCTACTCTTCACCGATTGGGCTTTGAGCGCGAATGCGGCCCTCTCGATAGCGCTTGGTCTCGCTGGCGGCTTGCTCGCTTATGAGGCGCTGCACCGCCGCGGCCGTTTCGGGCTATCGGCTGTGCTGGGCTGGTTCACTCTCTACGCAGCCTTCATCGTAGTCGTCGTTATCAGCGCTTGAGATCGTCGACCGGACTTATAGCCTCGGCTAGCTTCCCGGCGGCCGCAAGTACATCGATTCCTCGCGAAAGCCGAGCGCACGGCCAGTAGCGAGCTGGATGGTTTCCTCGATCTCCCGCCGCGTCCAGCCGTCCTCCCATGCATCTTTCGCGACCGCGCCGAGAGCCATGCAGACCTGTGCCATGAGCTTGACCGACTCGATGATCGAGGGCTGGAACTCGAGTTCGCATAGTTCAATCGTGTGGCGAAGGTCGATTAGCAGCGGGGCGGGAGGGACGTCGGTTCCGACCACGATCGGTCGCGGGCGAACCTCGCCGTAGACCTCGGTCGAGACGACACCGTAAAAGGGAGCCAGCATTGGCCCGTCCTCGCCGAAGAGCAGGGCGGCGCTGGCGCCTCGCAACTCGGTGCAGCCAATCATCAGATCGCAGAACGTGGCCTTCATCAAAGTCTCCACGTTTCCCTCTTCGCCGATCGCCCGCAACAGGCCGCTTGCCTCGTGCAGGCTGGGTTTCCCGGTGGCGAGTCTTCGTTCGCAGTCGGGGGCGATGCCGAGCGCCTGGGCGATGCTCTCCTGGTGCAGACGCTCGACTTGCGGCCCGTCGCCCCAGCGGTCGAAGCGCTTGGAGACGAGGCAACTCTGCCCGGCAATTGTCTCGACCGACGTGTGGGTGACTGGAAATCCAAGTTCGCGGTAGGCAAGCGTGCAGGCGTGCTCATTCGCAACCAAACCGGGCCGGTTGCGCGGCTCTGGCTTGACTATGTGGGTGCTGGGCACGCCTGCCTCTGGCCAGGCCCAGCGACCGTCGCGCTCGTCGTGGACGAGGGCGAGCTTGTGGCGCTCGCCGGGCAGGGCAAAGCGCATCCGCTCAGGGCACGAGTGGTCGAAGATGCGGTTCGGCATTGGCCGCACAACTTCTTCCAGTTCGGCCTCGCTCAGCCAGGCGAGGGAGTCGGCGGTCGGAGGCTCCTCAGCCTCGCCTTCTGCCAGGAAGGTGACCGCACCGAGGCAGTCGTGGCCGAGCTCGGCGATTAGGCCGTAACCGTCAGCAGGGTCGAGCCCAAGCTCGGCGGCGATCACTTCGCGCCGGGTGCCTTGCGGCAGGTGGCCCTCGACGTAGGCGCGCGTGGTGTCTGGGCCGAAGGGCTCCGAACGCAGTGGCAGCGAGTTGCTGAGCAGGGCCTTTCCCGGGGGGAACTCCTCGATTGCCTCGGCCGTGTAGGCGAAGCTATAGGCATCCTCGCCGAGCGGGAACAGCCCACCGATCCGTCTCCCACGCAGATGAACATCAAGACTCATTCGGTACCTCCTGAGTCGTGTATTGGTCTGCTTTGTTCAAAGCAACCTAGCCCGAATCGACACAAGGTGCAACTCGATTCGCGCTAGCTTCAACGAATGATCAATGGCGGCAATGGACTATGCGACGGCTGTGCCCATCAGCAGCATGTCCCAAACACGAGAGGGTCGGTCTTCAGCCTTTGCCGGCGCTCGCGCGAGGACCCGGCCTACCCGCGCTATCCGCGGGTGCCGGTCCTCAGCTGTACGGGTTTCGAGCCGGCTATCCCGCCATCGGGTCAGGCACGCCGAGCTTGCTGATTTCGGGAGCGTCGTAGACGTCGCCGGGCTTGCCCCCGAGCACGAGCAGACGGACCCCGTTGTCCCCGGGCCAGATCTTGCGCATGGTGCCCGATGCGACCCGGGCGACGTGGTCGCCGTCGAGGGGAAAGCGCTCTCCCGCAATGTCGATCTCGCCCCCACCGCGCAATGCAATGAAGACCTCCTCCTGGCCGTCTTCGGCGTGGTCGTGTTCCGGGTAGTTCTCGTAGTTGGGCGGCATGTCGATGATCTGCATACCGAAGGCTTCGACCCCGAGCTCGGCGCGTGCCCGTTTGAAGGCGCCGCCGTAAACCGCCTCCATCTCGTCGATTCTCTTGACCGCGTAGTCGCTCATTCGTGCTTCCTCCCGATTTCTGCAGCCCCGATTGGGCCGGATCAATAGACATCTTGTCGTACTTTGTATTTCCAAGTATGAACGTCGGCTAAAGGCGACCCCGGCCGCCTCGGAAGCGGCTAGCTTTGCTGTGTGAGCGACGCTGCGACTCTCTTCGACGCCGATGCGGCGGCCTTCACTGGCACTGTCGAGGTGATCGGCGTCATCTTCAGTGCCGAAGACGACGGCTACGCGGTGCTGGAGGTGCAAGACGCCGAGTCGGGTGAGGGCTTTGCCCTGGTCGGCCCGGTCGCCCACCTAAGCGCCGGCGAGCGGGCAGAAGTAAGCGGCGATTGGCAGACACATTCGCGCTACGGACGACAGCTGAAGGCGCGGGGGGCGCTGCCGCTTGATCCCGCCGACCGTGCGGGCCAGGTTGCCTACCTGACTAGCTTGCGTCACATCGGCCCGGCACGCGCCGAGCGTCTCTGCGACGAGCACGGCGAGGGGGTGCTGGGAGCGATCGCCGCCGACCCGGCGGGAGTCTTCGGCGCTCTGCGCGGTGTCAGCGCAGATCAGGCGGCGGCGGCAACCGAGTCTTGGCATTCTTCGCGAGCGATTCGCGATCTCCACGTGCAGCTCGCTCCGCATGGGCTAGCTCACCTGGCGGCGCCGATCCACGCCCGTTTCGGCGATCGCTCGCTGGTCGTCCTGCACGAGGACCCTTACCGGCTGACCGAGGTCGCCGGTGTCGGCTTCGCCCGGGCCGACAAGATCGCCCTGGCCGCCGATGTACCGCCCGAGTCCGAGCAGCGCGCTCAGGCTGCGGCCGTTTTTGCACTGACGGAGGCCGAGCAGCAGGGCAACACCTACTTGCCGGTCGAGGAGCTGAACCGGCGTGCGGCGAAGTTGCTCGGCCTGCAGCCCGACCCTGACGTGCCGGCGCGCGCCCGCGGGCTGCTGCTCGACGAAGGGCGCGCTTACCGTGAGCTGACCCATGCCAGCGAGCTCGCCGTCGCCGCAACGTTGGCCGCCCGAGTCGAGGCGCCACCGCACCTCGACCACGACCCGGGAGAGGCGCCCCCGGAGGATGTTGAGGATGAGGCAAAACTCACCGATGAGCAGTGGGCAGCCGTGCGCGGCGCCTTCTCGGCGCGAGTCTCGGTGCTGACCGGCGGGCCCGGCGTCGGCAAGACGGCCTGCACGAAGGCGATCGTCGCCGAGGCTGTGCGGGCCGACGTCTCGGTCGCTCTCTGCGCGCCGACCGGCCGCGCTGCCCGACGACTGCAGGAAGCGACCGGCCATGAGGCGCAGACGATCCATCGCATGCTCGAGTGGATGCCCGGCCGCGAGCCCGCCTACCGGCCCGGCCATCCGCTGCCGGCGGGCATGGTGATCGTCGATGAGTCCTCGATGCTGAATCTGAGGCTGATCGAGGTGCTGCTCGGTGGGCTTGCCGAGTCGACCCATGTTGTCTTCGTCGGCGACGCCGATCAGCTGCCGCCGATCGGCGCCGGCAAGCCCTTCGAGGACCTGATCGCCTCCGGCGTTGCGCCGGTCGTCCGCCTCACCCAGATCTTTCGCCAAGCAGCCCGCTCGATGATCACCACCGCCGCCCACGAGATTAATCAGGGACGGCCGCCCCACCTGCAGCCGGGTGACGACCAGGATCACGACTTCTTTTTCATCGACCGGCCCAGCCCGGAGCGGGCGTTGGAGACGGTCGTCGAGGTGGTGGCCGAGCGGGCGCCGGGGAGCTTTGGCGTCGACCCGATCCGCGAGGTGCAGGTCTTGGCGCCGATGTACAAAGGAGCGATCGGGATCGACGCCCTGAACGAGCGCCTGCAGGCGCGGCTCAACCCGAACGGCAAGGCGGCGGTGAGCGAGCGCTTCCGTCTCGGCGACCGGCTGATCCAGACCCGCAACTCGCATGAGCTGGGATTGATGAACGGCTCGATCGTCTTTCTGCGCGCCGATGACCCGGCAGAGGAGTCGATCGTCGTCGACACCGACGAGGGCGGCTCGCTAGTCATCCCTTACGGTGAGACGGCGACGCTGCGGCTCGCCTACGCAATCTCGGTCCACAAGGCGCAGGGTTGCGAGGTCCCGGTTGTGGTCGGCGTCTGCCACCGCTCCCACGCCCGCATGCTGACCCGCCCGCTCCTCTACACGGCGATTACCCGCGCCCGCACCAGTTGCGTCTTGATCGGCGACCCCGGTGCGCTGGAGATGGCCGTGCGACGCGACGACAGCGGCAGCCGCTACTCGGCCCTGGCCGAACGCCTATGCGAGGCCACAGGGCATTGATGGAAGGCTTTGATGGAACATTGTGGCCCTTATGGGGCACACAATGCTCCATCCAACCCGTGGAGTCGCCTAAGCCCTCAGTCGCCGCCGTCGCCGTCACCCTGGGTGGGATCGCTCTGTTGGCGCTGCTCGTGCTGGCGATCCCGGAGCTGCGCGAAGCGTTCGAAGCCGCGGTGCGGGGCGACACGGCGGAGGTGCGGAGCAAGGTCAAGGACCTCGGCGTCGTCGGGCCGCTGCTAATCCTCGGCCTGGCGCTGATCCACACGGTCGTCTTCTACCCGGCCGAGATCGTCGACGCGGCGGCGGGCTTCGCCTACGGCTTCTTCCCGGCGTTGGCCCTGATGATGTGCGGCTGGTTGCTCTCGGGACTGATCTGTTTCGCGATCGGCCGCTCGGTGGCCCGGCCGCTGCTTGACCGCTGGTTCGGCAGCGAGCGCTTCGAGCGGATCGAGGCGACAATTGAACGCGGCGGCGCCACCCTGCTCCTCGCCGTCCGCCTGATTCCCATAGTCCCCTTCAGCCTCGTCTCCTATGCGGCCGGCGCCGCCCACGTCCCGCTTTGGCGCTTCATCTGGACGACGACGGTCGCCTACCTACCGATCACCGCGCTATCGGTCTACTTTGGCACCCGCCTCGAGGGCCTCAGCCTCACCGATCCGCTGGTCCTCGGCAGTGCCGCCGCTCTGCTGGTGCTGTTGTTCCTAGGCCACTGGGTAATGCGCCGCGGCAGTCTCGGCGAGGCGGGCTGAACGCTTCCGCTAGCCGATCTGCTTCACGCGGAAGCGGAAAATGGCTGGCGTCAGATCGGGGCCGGCAGTATTGCGCGCGATCACCCGCAAAACGTGCGCGCCGATCGCGAACCGCTGTCCGAGCCTTGGCCGGCATTCGTGGAAGGGTTCGCTGTCCGCTCGGCAGAGGAACGCCACTTCACTCTCGTTGGCGCCGAAGCGGAAGACCGCTTTCGCCGTGAGGTGCCGCGTGCGGATCACCTTGACTGGATGCTGGAGGAAGAAGGTGTTGGGTCGCAGCTTTTGAGGTTCTTCCGGTTCAGGGGGCTTGGGCGGTGGATTGACTTCTTTTTTCGGTTCTTCCGGTTCAACCACAGGCGGATTTTCCGGTTCCGTGAGTTCGCAGTTCTGCGGCGCCGGTCCGGCGGGTTCGAGGATCGGCGGCGTGAACGGTTCCGCTTTTAGTTTGGAGATCGCTGCGGCGGCGTTGACGAGGCCAGCGCCGACCGCCGTGGGCGGGAATAGGCCCACTGGAGTGGCGGTTTCTAGCTGCGCTTTCTTCACTTCTTCCGCCGTCGCCAGGGGCGCGGCCTGGCGCTCGAGTGCCGCCACCGCGGCGGCATGCGGGGCGGCCGCGGAGGTTCCGAAAAATCTCCAGGTATTCGCTTCGCAGGAGCCAAAGAAGGTGTTTGCCCCGCCGTCGGTTGCCACCAGATCCGGCTTGGCAAGGATCAGCGGTGAGACGAGCGCTTCGGCCGGAGTCGTCCCTTCGGCGGGTTTGAAGTAGTGGGTGACTGGGCCGCGAGAGGAGAAATTCTCCGGCGCTTCAGTGGCGTTGTAGCGGATCGCCCCCACGCTGATCGCGTTTTCGGCGCCGTTGTGGCCGAAGATCGTCGGGCCGACCACGTCACCTTCGGATGATTCCGGGTACTCGGTTTCGGTCACCCCGCCGCCGTTCTGCATCAGGCCGAACTTCAGGCGCGGCGTGCCGGTATCGCCGCCGCTGGCTCCGCCGCAAACTTTGTCGCAACGGTTGATCGCAATCCTCACCGTCTGTGCCGTTCCGGTCGTATTGGTCCAAGAGAGGAACTCGAATGGCATCTGCGTCAACGTCGCATTGGAGTTCTCCGAGACGGCGAGCAGTTTGTCGGCCGAATTCACCAGGTAGGCGTCGAAGTCGGTGGTGACACCACGCCACGGCTGTTTCCACTGCAGATCGACGCGTAGCGTGGCTCCGCGTGAAACCCTCAGCCCAAAGGTGGAGTCGACCGCCGGTGCTTTCGGATTGAAGTCCATGCAGTGTTTGGCGTAGGCGGGGAGGCCGGCCGGGCAACCGCCAGCGTCACGGAATTCCGGCGCTTCCCAAGAGGCAATGTCCCTGCCGCCGTTGATCAGGTTGTTGTTGGCGGCCGAGGAGAAATAGGCGACGTCGCTTGCCGTCACGTTGCTCACCGCGACGCCCACCGGGCCTTCTTGGAAGAAGGGCTCTTCGAAGTAGCTGACGTCGTCGGTGATTACTTTCGCCCCGGCTTCCGCGAGTTTTTCGACATTGCCGGCGAAAGCGGTGAGCCCGGTGAATGCCGTCGCAAACGAGAGCTGCGCGCCGGGGGCAAGGTCATGGATGATTTGGCCCATCGCCCGCCCCTCGTCCTCTGCCGCGGGTTCTTCCGGGCCAGGTTCGTAGTCATCGAGGGTGGCATCGACCGGCGCCGACTCACCGGTGCAAGTATTGGCGGCGCCGGGGAGATCGCCGCTCGCGATGTCTTCGGCTTCGCGCGTGTCGGCGAATTCGTTCAGGTTGAAGGAGTCGGAGAGGATGCCGACAGTCACGCCGCTGCCGTCGACCCCGAAAGCTGCCCGCGCTTCGTTGGCTCGAAGCTGTTCGTCCCCCTCCGAGACGACGGCGCCGGCTGGGCAGATCGAGGCGGCTGCAATTGGGGTCAGCACCTCGGTGGCGCTGGCGACCCGCGGTAGTTCGGAGAGCTGCCTCAGCCCGCTGGGCTTTGCCGCTACCGTGACCGTCTGATAGCGGGGGCTGACGTTGACGATCTTGGCCCCGGTCGCACGAAGGTCGTCCACCGCCGCCGCGGCACCCTGGTCGAAGCGCACTTCGACCAGCACTCGGTTGCCTTCCTGCAGCAGGCTCCCCGGGCCTTCGGGGGCGAGGCTCAGCTCCTTCGCTTGCTTTGCGGGAGGGAGGGATCGCACCGCGGGCTTTGCCAGCTCGGCCAGCCTGGGTGAGAGGGTGTCCTCGCTCGGGCGGTTCGCTGCGGCTGGCGCGGGCGCCAGGGCGCAGGCAAGGGCGAGGACGGCGATCGCGCAGATCCCCGCCCGGCGACGGGGCGAATTCCCTGGAGGCATCACGATTTACGGTATCGGCTGTGCGGGCTGGGGCATTGAGCCTGGCTCTGCTGTTGGTTCTATCTCTATAGACACATAAAGCGAGACGGAAGACCGGCCTGTGTAAAAGGCATCGCAGGGGCTGACCCTGCTACGGTCCTCGCGTTAGGCCGGAAGACACCGGCAAAAGTTGTGTCTAGCGCTCGCGTCGTTGCTTCACCGCATGTGCCGCGTTCGCAGCACATGAAGTGGAGGCAATGCATGCCAACTGGAACTGTCAAGTGGTTCAGCGACGACAAGGGCTACGGGTTCATTACGCCCGACGACGGCTCTAAGGACGTCTTCGTTCATCACAGCGCGATCCTGGGTGAGGGCTTCAAGTCCCTGACCGAGGGTTCCAAGGTGAGCTACGAGTCCGAAGAAGGCCCCAAGGGCCCGGCCGCGGCGAGCGTTCAGCAGACCGCCTAGCCGAGCACCGCTCTTAGTATCACCGGGGCCCGCCGTTCGCGGTGGGTCCCGTTTTTTTAGGTCTCAGGGCTGTTTGGCGGTTCATGGCCGAGCAGTCCTAGGACGAGGGAGCGATTGTGCTCTGCACATGAGCGACTGAGACACCGGAATGCGAAGCGCCATGACCCGCCAAACAGCCCTGAGAAATATCGCGATCATCGCCCACGTTGACCACGGGAAGACGACCCTGGTCGACGCGATGCTGTGGCAGAGCGGTGCCTTCCGCAAAGGCCAAGACGTAGCCGAGCGGGTGATGGACTCGATGGACCTCGAGCGCGAGAAGGGGATCACGATCCTCGCCAAGAACACGACCGTCAACTACAACGGCGTCAAGCTCAACATCATCGACACGCCGGGGCACGCCGACTTCGGCGGCGAGGTCGAGCGCGGTCTGACGATGGTCGACGGGGTGCTGCTCCTGGTCGACGCCTCCGAGGGCCCGCTTCCCCAGACCCGCTTCGTCCTGCGCAAGGCGCTGGAGGCGAAGCTGCCGGTGATCCTCGTGGTCAACAAGGTCGACCGCCCCGACGCTCGCATCGCCGAGGTCGTCGACGAGGTCTACGAGCTCTTCCTCGACCTCGACGCCGACGACGAGCAGGTCGACTTCCCGATCGTCTACACCAACGCTAAAGCCGGCTGGGCAGCGCTGGAAGAAGGTGCTGAAGGGATCGACCTTACGCCGCTGATGGACCTGATGCTGGAGCGCATCCCGGCGCCGACATATGACCCCGACCACCCCTTTCAGGCCCTGGTCACCAACCTCGACGCCGATCCTTACGTCGGCCGCCTGGCGCTCTGCCGGGTGCGCCACGGGAAAGTCCGCAACGGGCAGCAGATCGCCTGGTGCCGCGCTGACGGCAGCATTCAGCGGGCGGCGATCTCGGAGCTCTACGTGACCGAGGCGCTCGACCGGGTTGCCGCCGCCGAGGCCGGGCCGGGCGAGATCATCGCCGTCGCCGGTCTGCCCGAGGTGACGATCGGCGAGACGCTGGCCGACCCGGACGACCCCCAGCCGCTGCCGGTGATCGCGGTCGACGAACCGTCGCTCTCGATGGTGGTCGGGATCAACACCTCGCCGCTGGCCGGGACCGAGGGCAAAAAACTGACCGCGCGGCAGGTTCGCGACCGGCTCGATGCCGAGCTAGTCGGCAACGTCTCGATTCGGGTTACCGACACCGAGCGGCCCGACGCCTGGGAGGTGCAGGGTCGCGGCGAGCTGCAGCTGGTCGTGCTGCTTGAGATGATGCGGCGCGAGGGCTTCGAGCTGACCGCCGGTCAGCCACGGGTGATTACCCGTGAGGTCGACGGCAAGGTCCATGAGCCGGTCGAACGACTGGCGATCGACGTGCCCGAGGAGTACGTCGGCGCGGTCACCCAGCTGCTGGCAGGGCGCAAGGGCCGCCTCGACCACATGGTCAACCACTCGACCGGCTGGGTGCGGATGGACTACCTGGTGCCGGCCCGTGGGCTGATCGGCCTGCGCACCGAGTTCCTCACCGAGACCCGCGGCTCAGGGATCCTCCACCACGTCTTCGACCGCTGGGAGCCATGGGCGGGGGAGCTGCGCACCCGCCCGACCGGCTCGCTCGTCGCGGATCGGCGCGGCTCCAGCGCCAGCCACGCGCTGATGAACTTGCAGGACCGCGGCACCCTCTTCATTGGTCCCGGCGAGGAGGTCTACGAAGGGATGGTTGTCGGCGAGAACGCCCGCTCCGACGATCTCGACGTCAACGCGATCAAGGAGAAGCACCAGACCAACGTGCGCGCCGCCAGCGCTGACATCCTCGTCCGCCTCGAGCCGCCCAAACGACTCTCATTGGAAGCAGCGCTGGAGTTCCTGCGCGAGGACGAGTGCATCGAAGTGACGCCGGAGTCAGTCCGCCTGCGCAAGGTAGAGCTGGACAAAAACAAGCGCCAGAAGACGGCGCGCCAGGCTACTCGCGTCGGCTGAGACCACCCTTAGCTCGGTGGGGGTGGTGCCGCGGGGGTGGGTGCTGCAGCTGAGGAAGCGTCACCGCAGAGGTCGAAGTAGATGACGCTGACGGCTAGCGAGTAGATCGGGGCGGTGATCGCCGCGGAGATGATCGCCGCGACGATCGTCGCACCCACCCCGATCGGGGTGGCAATCGCCCCAAGGATCGCTCCGACGACCAGGACGATCAGGAAGGTGACGAGGAGCGCGCCGAAGACCGGCCAAGCTTCACCGCGGACGAGGCGCCAGCTGCGGCTAAAAGCGTCGATCGGACCAATCCCCTCGACAACGATGGCCGGCGCACCCACCGACCAGAAGGTGAGCAGGATCAAGCCGGGGATGATGATCAGGATGAAGCCGATCGCCACCCCGATGCCGAAGAGGATCCCGAAACCGATCAGCGGCAGGATGAACGGCATCGCGGCGGAGAAGAGGTCACCCACGGTCTCGTCACGGCGGCCGTCGCGCACATCACGAACGAGCTCGACAACGAAGCCGGTATAGAGCGCCTGGCCCGCGACGCGCACCGCTGCGCCGAGCAGCACCAAGATGAGCCCGCCACCGGCCTGCAGCAGGCCGGCGATAAGGCCGACGACGACGAAGACGACGATCGCGCTGCCGAGCAGCGCGCCGAGATTCTGACCGTAGATCGTGAAGGTCTCGCTGATGACCTCCCCGACCGAGATTCGCTTAGTCGGCGCTGGAACGGGTGGCTGTGCAGCCTCCATGCGCCGATCCTAGACGCGTCGCTTGCCGCAGGTCAAGCAGGAGAATGGACGATTGTGCCCGCTATAGGGGGCACAATCGTCCACAATGCCTTGTGTGGCTAGACCGTCGCGGCGGCCTGCTCGGACTGGCTTTCCTCGGCGGCTTTCGCCTTCGCCGCCTCGGCCTCCGGGGTGGGCTCGTCGACGCTGCGCGGCAGCAGCACTTCTTTGGCGATCACCAGACGCTGGATCTGGCTGGTCCCCTCATACAGCTGCATGATCTTCGCGTCGCGCATCAGTTTCTCCACCGGGTACTCCTTGATGAAGCCGTAGCCGCCGTATACCTGGACGGCGTCGACGGTGATCTCCATCGCCGAGTCGGCGGCGAAGCGCTTTGCCATCGAGGAGACGCGGCTGTTGCGCTGGCCCTGATCGAGCAGGACGGCGGAGTTCCAGACCAGCAGGCGGGCGGCCTCGACCTTGGTCGCCATGTCGGCGATCATGAACTGGATCGCCTGGTGCATCGCGATTGGCACTCCGAACTGCACCCTTTCTTTGGAGTACTCGGTGGCGTACTCCAGCGCCGCGCGGCCGATGCCTACAGCCATGGCCGAGACACCGGGACGGGTGCGGTCGAGGGTCATCATCGCCAGCTTGAAGCCCTTGTTTTCCTCGCCGATCAGGTTCTCGGCCGGGATCTCGACGTCGTTGAAGGAAATGGTCGCGGTGTTTGAAGCCCGCTGGCCCATCTTGTCCTCCTTCTTGTCGACGGTGACTCCGGGAAGGTCGGCGTCGACGACGAAGGCGCTGATCCCGCGATGGCCGGCCTCGGGGTCGGTCTTCGCGTAGACGGTGAAGTAGTCGGCGTAGGTGCCATTGGTGATGAAGCACTTGGAGCCGTTGATGACGTACTTGTCGCCCTGCTTGACGGCGCGGGTCTTCATCCCGGAGACGTCGGAGCCGGCGTCGGGCTCGGTCAGGCAAAAGGAAGCAAGCTTCGGGCTTTCGGTCAGCATCCCGAGGTACTTCTTCTTGGTCTCCTCGGAGCCGCCGAGGGTGATCGGGGCCGAGGCGAGGCCGTTGGCCATCAGCGAAGTGCCGACGCCGGAGCAGCCCCAACCCATCTCCTCCTCGATCAGACAACCCGAGAGGTAGTCGAGACCGGGTCCGCCGTAGGCCTCGGGGACGTGGGTGTTCATCAACCCGACCTCCCAGGCCTTGTTGATGATCTCCTGCGGCCAGGTGCCCTCTTTGTCGAGCTCCCAGGCGACCTTGCGGATCTCTTTCTCCGCGAAACTGTGCGCCAGCTCTTGCAGGTCTTTCTGCTCGTCGGTCAGAGTGAAGTCAACCACTGCTCGAAGCTCCTTTTTTGGGATGGGAGTGGACCGATTGACTGGTCAGTCAACCAGCGCAAAGAGTAGCGGATGGCCCGCCGGCCCGGGAAGCCGTACCCTGGGTTGGCGATGCTTCCCCTAGGGGATCTGATTGACATCCAGGCTGGCTTCGTGCTCACCCTGATCACGCTGATTGCCCTGCCGATCGCCCTGGTCGCCTTCGCCCGCACCGGCCCGCTCTGGCAGAGCGTCGGCAAAGGGCCGTTTGCGATTGAACAGGAAATGCCGCCGCCGAGTCGCCTTTCCCAGCCCGACCCGCCCGTTGATCGCAAGTTGCAGGAGGCCGAGGCGCGGCAGATGCTCGAGGCCAAGTCCTACCGCCGCCAGCAGCGCGGCGAGGCAGCGCTGGACGTCGAGGCCGAGGTGAGGCGACTGCTCGATGCACCCGGCGCGGCCGGCCCGGCGATCGACGAGAAGCTCCGCGCCGAGGTCCGTCAGCTGGTCGTCGCCCGCAACGAACGGCGCATGCGCAAGGGCGAGGAGCCACTCGACGTTGAGGCCGAGATGGAGCGACAGCTCGCGGATTTGTAGGATCGAGTTGATGGCCGCGAACCCCGACAACCTTTACGAGGTCGAGGAGCTGCTCAACCAGCCCGGGACCTACTTCAATCCTCAGACCGAGGTGCTGGTCGTGGTCGACGATTCGACCTCGCTCGACCAGGAGGTCTTCAATCTCGAGGACTACGAGGGCGCCGATTGGGTGCGGATCTCCGACGAGGTTCCGGTCGACGAGGATCGCCGCGATCGGGCGCTGGAGAGCTTCCAGACGCACTACCACCCAGGCTCGACCGGCTCGGTCTCCGAGACCGCATTGGAACAGGGCGACGAGGAGCTCGACGAGGACGAGGACGGGCAGGACCCCGGCCGCGAGGACTGAGGGACAACGGTGCTCGAAGCAGGCCAGGACGCCCCCGACTTCACCTTGCCCGACCAAGACGGCGGGCAGCTGAGCCTTGCCAATCTGCGCGGCCGGATCGTCGTCCTCTACTTCTATCCCCGCGCCGACACGCCCGGCTGCACGACTCAAGCCTGTGGTGTGCGCGACCACTTCGACGACTATGCCGAGAGCGGGGCGCGCCTGATCGGCGTCTCACCCGACCAGGTCGCCGACGTGAAGAAGTTCGCCGAGAAGTTCGATCTCAACTTCACCCTGCTGGCCGACGCCGACCACGCCGTCGCCGAGCGCTATGGCACCTGGATCGAGAAGTCGATGTACGGCAAGAAGTACATGGGCGTGCAGCGGGCGACCTTCCTGATCGACCCCGACGGCAAGATCGCCAAGGTCTTCCCCAAGGTCTCGCCTAAAACGCACGACGACCTCGTGCTGGGGGCTTTGGCGGAGCTGGCCTCCCGCTAAGCAGCAATCACATCTGTTGGGCAACTACCCATATGAACGGGGTTGACAGCTAATGTCTAGGGGGTTTTTAGGGAGTTAATTGCTAAAATCCTCCCCTCAATGCTCAGCGACCTTCAAATCGGCCGCTTCAATCCCTGGTGGACCGACCCAGGCTGGCAGGCAGGCGACCTACACCTGCGACGTCTGGCGGGGAGCCCTGTGCAGCTCGCCGCACCTCAGGTGGAAGCCATCGACCTGGAGGCGCCGGCGATCCACGTCCTGCGAGGGCCCCGCCAGGTCGGCAAGTCCACGGACCTCAAGCTTCTAGTCCGTCGCGCTCTGGGCTCGGGCTTCGGGTCACGGCAGATCGTCTACCTCTCCCTTGACCTGCTCGAGGACCAGCCGCCTTCGGCGCTAGTCGAATCGGTCAACCGCGCTTTGGAGCTGTCCAGCGGGCGGCGGGGACGGCGACTGATGCTGCTCGACGAGGTGACCGCGACGCCGCGCTGGCAGACCGCGGTAAAGGCACTGTGGGACGAAGGGCGCATCGACCGCGACATTGTCGTCTGCACGGGGTCATCCGCTGCCGACCTGGCGGAGGGGGCCGTCGAGCGACTCCCGGGCCGGCGCGGCCTCGGGCGCGATCTGCTCGTCCTGCCGCAGGACTTCGCCTCGTTCTCTCACGCCGTCGATGCGACGATTCCCCCGGGCCTGGGCTTGACCGTAGCGGAGATCCTCAGCGCCGAAGGCCGTGCGGCTCTGGAAGAGGCCCGTGTTCACCTCCCCTCTATGCAGCGGGCGCTCGAGCGCTATCTGGTGTTCGGCGGGTTGCCGGCAGCCGTCGCCGAGGCCGCCGTGGGGGGTGTGGAGCCGAGCGACGACGTGCAGAGGGTTCTCTGGGACTCGCTGGTCAAGGAGGCGCAGCGGCGGGGCGCTTCCATCGCGTCCGCTCAGGCACTGCTCGAGCGGGTGATGCGATCGCTGGGATCCAAGCTGAGCTGGTCGAAGTTGGCGAGGGAGATGGCGGTGCCGATCGGGCGCCCGCGCCGACGGGCGGAGAATCACAGCGATCCTCGCACCGTGCGCGGCTACGTCGAGTTGCTGGCGGTCAACTACTTCGCGCTCATCCTCTACTTCTGGAAGCAGGACTCCGGCAGCGGCGACGTCGCCAAGGACAAGAAGATCTACTTTGGCGACCCGCTGCTGCAGACGATCACTGCCAACCGCGTTGGCTTGCCTCGCAACCGTCACGCCGAGGTCGAGAACGCCGTGGCGCTGGCCCTGTACCGGCGCTACGAGCCGTCCGAGCGCAGCGCGGAGAATATGGCGGCGCCCGAGCACCTCCATGTCTGGGGGACCCGGCACGGCGGTGAGATCGACTTCGTCTGCGGCCCTCGCGAAGGTGTGGAGGCGGTTGAGGTGGCGGACTGGGCGACGCTCGATCGTCGCAAGGCGACCGCCCCGGGCCGAGCCCTCCCGGGCCATCCTTCGATCGTGGCCAGCCGCGACGAGCTCGACTTCAGCAAGTCGGCGAATATCGTGCCGGCTGCACTGCTCCTATGGGCGCTTTCAGGCTGATTCAGGCCCAGACGGCGAACCAGCGAGCTGCTCGATGCCGCTGGCGCGCTGGCCGCCGGCGGCCAGCATCAGTTTGAAGTCGTGCGGGCTGGAGGCGTAGTCGAGGGCGACCTGCTCGGCGATCTTGCCCTCCATCACGTAGCGCAGTAGCGACTGGTCGAAGGTGCGCATGCCGTAGTACTCGCCCTCGGCGATTACCTCGGTGATCTTGCCGGTCTCGTCGGGGTTGAGGATCAAATCCTGGACGCGGCCGGTGACTACCAGTACCTCGGAGGCGGGTACGCGACCCTCCCCGCTGACGTCGGGGACGAGGCGCTGGGCGATCGCCCCTTTCAGGGTTGAGGAGAGCATCACGCGGGCCTGGTGCTGAAGGTGAGGGGGGAAGAAGTCGATGATCCGGTTGATCGTCTCGGTCGCGTCGAGGGTGTGGACGGTGGAGAGGACGAGATGGCCGGTCTCGGCGGCGGAGAGTGCCGTGCGCACGGTCTCCTCGTCGCGCATCTCGCCGATCAGGATTACGTCGGGGTCCTGGCGCAGGACGCGCCGCATCGCCCGGGCGAAGCTCTCGGTGTCCGAGCCGACCTCGCGCTGGTTGACGATCGAGCCTTTGTCTTCGTGCAGGTACTCGATCGGATCCTCGAGCGTGACGATGTGGTGGGCGCGGGTTCGGTTGATGTGGTCGATCATCGCCGCGAGGGTCGTCGACTTGCCCGAGCCGGTGGTGCCGGTGACGAGGATGATTCCGCGCTGCTCCTCGGCCAAATTGGTGACGACCTCGGGCAGGCCGAGGTCCTCAACTGAGCGGATTTCGAAGGGGATCGCACGGCAGACGATCGAGGTCGAGCCGCGCTGTTTGAAGGTATTGACGCGGAAGCGCGAGAGGCCGGGAATCGCGTAGGAGAAGTCGGCCTCGCCGCATTCCTCGAACTCGGTCAGCGAGCGCACCTCGGCGATGTCGTGGAAGGCCTTCTCGGTGTCCTCACCACTGAGCGGCTCGTGGCCCTCAAGTGGCGTCAGCTCGCCGTGCAGGCGAATAGTTGGTGGCGCCGCCACCTTCACATGGAGGTCGGAGCCGCCCCGCTCAACGAGCATGCGTAGCGCTGAGTCGATCTCGAACATCGGGCTCTGTATCGGCGGGCGGGGTCGATCTCCTTAGCGACCTTCCGTGTGCGACCCAAGCCGCAATGCAGCTGGCATTTACTTCAGTTTCTTATTTGATCTCAGTACGTACCCTTATGGTGGAGACAGAAGTGGCCGCGGAAGACGACATCTATCGCGATCTCGACCTGTTCTGGGACAGCCTCATGGGCCCTGGCTCGCTTTACAACCTCGAGCGCCAGTTCTGGCTAGAGCTCTGGCGCGCGCCCGCGATAGAAGCGATAGATGAGAGCCGGATCGAGGCGCGGCGATACGGCCCGGTCCAGGCAACCGTGATCCCAGTCCTGCCGCGGATGCCGCTGTTCAACCTCGTGCTCGGCGCCGCCGATCCAGGTGCAGTCGAGGAGGGGCACCTGGGCGAAACGCTCGATTGGCTCGAGTCGCTCGGCATCGATTTCCGCATTCCAATCAGGTCGGAGTTCCAGGAATCCGGTGCGGCCGAAGACCACATCAACCAGCGGGGCTACCGCCGCACCTCTTTTCTCGCAAGGTTTATCCGCGACGCCTCGCCCCTAGCCTTCCCCGAGCCCGCGGGCATCGAAGTCGACGAGTTCTGCGAGGAAACCGAAGGGTTCAGCGACTATTTCGCCGCGGGCTTCGGGTTCGATGGTTCGGGACACTGCCTTTTCGACAGCCTGCCGGGGCACGAACCCTGGCGCAGCTATGTTGCGATCGACGAGAACGACCTCGGCGTCGGTGCCGCGATGACGATGCTGCATTACGAGGTTGCCCAGCTCGGCTTCGCGGTGACCAACGCGAGCGCCCGCGGCAGGGGCGTGCACATGGCCCTGCTGCGCCGGCGCATTCTCGATGCCGTGGCCGCGGGCGCCGGCCTGCTGTTTGCCGATACCGAGGAGACAAGCGAGGACCTCGAGCAGCTTTCCCCCGCTGCCCGCAACCTCATTCGCGCTGGCTTCAAGCTGGTGTCGATCCGGCCGGTTTGGCAGCCGCCGGCGCTGCCGGACATCGACGAGGATGAGGCGGATGACGAGTACGAGGAGGACGACGACGACGGCTTCGACCTAGAGGTCTGAGTGGGCTACTTGCGGCCCTCGACGAAGATCTCGAACTGCGAGGGCTTCGGCTTGCGGGCTTTGCCGCTGCCGGCGAAGGTGTTGGCCAGGCGCATGCCCACCGACTCATAGAGCTCGGCCAGTTCCTCGGCGGTGTAGAGGCGCTGGCGGAAGGGGATCGGCTCGTATTTCTCGAAGACCTCGCCAAAACGAATTGGCACGGTCGAGCCTTCGATGTATTTCTCCTCGGCGTTCCAATGGTGGTCGCTGAGTTCGAGCGTCGACTCGCCGACGATCCATGATTTCTGCGGCAGGTGGGCTTCGGCGTGAAGGACGTTGGGCAGCTGGACCAGATGGCCGCCGCCCTCGCGCAGCGCCTGCGCGACGACCTCGAAGGTGCGGTAGTTCTCGGCGTCGGTCTCGAAGTAGCCGACGGCGCCGTCATTGAGGCTCAGCACGAGGTCGAACTCGTCGCTGAGGTCGAGCTCCCGCAGGTCGGCTTGGACGAAGGAGACGTTCGAGCGCTTGCGCCTCGGCCTCCCGCTCGGCCATCTCGACCAGCTCGGGGGAGATGTCGACGCCGACGACCTCAAAGCCCCGGCGGCGCAGCTCAAGAGAGTGGCGACCAATTCCACAAGCGAGGTCGAGCACGCGCTCGCCGCCCTCGGGCCGAAGCATCATCATCGCCCGATCGACTTCCGCCTCGGTGCGGTCGGCCCACGGCATCGCCGCCGTAATCGGCGGAAAGCCCGAGCGATACCAGTCGAGTGGGACTTCGACGACGGTTCTCATCAATCAGAAACTCTATATCAAATTCGGCAACTCGGTGCCGGCGGCTAGATAGATATAGACCGAGTGGCGTTACGCCTAAACATTTTTTTAATAGACTCGGTTTCCGATGTATGCGAACCGTAGAGCCATCCCACCGCTGCTGGCACTCGCCGTGCTGGCACTCGCCGTCTCGTCCTGCGGTGGTACGAGCGCCTCCACGTCCACCAGCGCCTCTACGTCGACGCGTACCTCCACGCCCACGACGAGCACCCACACCAACGTCGCCGAGGGCGAACCAGTGACGTTGGGCGGCCTGCGACTTAACGTTAGCTCTCGCCACCTCAACCCGAACGACGGCCCGGACGCGGCCTACATTGTCGGCGAGCCGCCGCCCTCCGAAGGCCTTCGCTACGCCGCCGTCTTCGTCGAAGTGCAGAACGAAAGCGATAAACCGAGGACGCTGCCGCCGATGTGGATCACCGATGCCGCGGGGACCGAACACGCTGCATTTCCCGCCACCACTCCTTACTTGCGCGAATTCGGCGAAGTGGTGAAGCCGCATGAAACCCAGCCGGCGCCCGACTCTACCCAGCAGAGCCCGATAAAGCCCTCGCTCTTCCTCTTCCGGCTCTCGCCCGCGTCCGACAAACGCCCGCTGACGCTTCACGTCCAGAGCGCCGAAGGCGAAGAAGCAAAGATCACGCTCGAGCTCTAGCGCCAGACGACTCAACCGCCACTCGACCCTTCGAGCCCACGCTCGAACTTGGCGATGGCCCCGGTTTGCGGATCGAAGAACTCGCGGTCAACCTTGTCCCAGCCGCCTAGTCCAGAGATCTTGAAGAGGTCTTCTCTCGGGAACTGGATTGGGTCGAGCACGTAGACCTTCACCGGGCGAAAGCTCGCATTGGTCCACAGTTCCTGGCCAGCAGTCGTCCACATGTAGTCGAGGAATTCCTGCGCCGCGGCGGGCGCCCCCTTGGTCGCGGCGATCGGCGATTCGACCAGGATCGTGCTGTAGGGGAGGACGTATTCGATGTCCTTGCCCGCCTTCTGGGTGGCGATCGCTTCGCTCTCGTAGGTCACCAGGGCGTCGCCCTGACCGTGCAGGAAGGCGTCGAGGGCGGCCTGGCCGCTGGCAGGTTGCGCCACGGCCTTTTCGAGCATGCGCTCCGTTTCGGTGAGCGCCTCGGCCTTGGACTTGCCTCCGCGAAGCAGGCTGCCATAGATAGCCATGACGCTCCACGGGCCCGCGTCCGCGGTGAGCGGGTTCGGAATGAGCACTTCGACGGACCCGTTCAGCAAGTCGTCGAACGATTTGATGCCTCGCGGATTGCCTTTGCGGACCATGATCACGATCACCGACCGCTGCGCGATCCCGCGGAACTGCTGCTGCGTCCAGCGCTTCGAGACGACGCCGGCTTCCACGAGCTTTTCCATTTCACCGGCGTTAGCGACCTGGATGATCGATGCCGACTGTCCGTCTTCTACGGCGGCGCGCTGTGCCGCCGACTCGCCGAACGAGTTGCTGAGGTCGACGCTTTCCCCGTCGGCGGTCGCCTGGAAACCGGGCTCGAGGTATTCCTCGTAGGCGGCTTCGGGCGCCGAGTAGCCGACCACATGGATCCCGTCACCGCCTCCTGCGGCCGAGGTCGAGCATCCACTCGCCCCGAGAGCGATCGCCGCCACAAGGATCAGCGCCGACACACGGGAGCGGGGTCGTCGGGACGAGCCCCAAGCCTTTATCGACCAATCCACGTAAAATATATTAAACTATTTTTCTTTCAACAAAAGGGGAAGAGGCATTGAACGCTCGAATGGCCATGCTTTGGGTAGGCGCGCTTGTGTTCGCAATGTTCGTGGCAGGATGCGGTGGCAGCTCCGAAAGCGTCGATACGACTCTCACGGTCTCTTCGCTGAGCAAAGCCCAGTTCATCCAGAAAGCAAATGTCATCTGCTATGCGGGGAAAGGCCAGCAGGCGAGGGAGTACGTCAAATACGAGCAGCTGCACCCGAACCTGCCACGCTTCAATATCGGCACCGAGGCGATCGGGACCATCTTTATCCCAAGCGTGGAAAGCCAGTTGGTTGAAGTGCGTGAACTGGGCGCCCCTGCCGGAGAAGCCGGGAGGATCGAAGCCTTCTGGGGCGGGCTCGAACGCTCGCTCAGTGTGATCAAGGAGGAAGGGTTGTCGGCGGCCACGGCCATTCGCCACGCGTTCATGCCGAATGGCCGACGTATCTATGACTACGGCTTGGACGGTTGCGCCTACGGCCTCTAAACCCCATTGCATTCCTAATTGAGGCGTTATAGTTTTTTGATCCAGCTCAGGCTGGACCCAAATAATTCCTAGGGAGGGAAATGTGATGTATCTACGTAACCGCTTCGGCATTCCGGGCGTGATCGCGGTGATCGCGCTCGTCTTTGCGATGCTCGGCGGCGCCTACGCCGCCACCAATCACAAGAAGAGTAAGTCCAATGCGGGCCTCACCGCCAAGCAGACGAAGGAAGTGAAGAAGTTGGCCCAGCAGTTTGCGGGTGTCGACGGGGCCCCCGGCGCCACCGGGCCAGTGGGACCTTCCGGCCAAAACGGCCACGATGGCGGCAACGGCAGTAATGGTAGCCCCGGCAGTCCGGGCGCTCCAGGTAAGTCCGTTGAGCTCGTCAACGAAGAACCGCTCGGCTGCTTCGAAGAAAGTGGCTTCACCTACGAAGTCGAAGACTCCGGCGTTGAAAACGAAGTCTGCAATGGCGAACCGGGCGTGCTCCATCCGGGAGAAACGCTCCCCCTCGGAGCTACCGAGACCGGTACCTGGAGCGTTACGATTGGCGAAGCTGGATTCGCATACATCGGGCTCAGCTTCCCCATCCCTCTCGAAGAAGAGTTGGATGATGAACATGTCAAGTTCATGGACGCAGGCGACCCTGTTATCGAACCTGGGTGCACCGGCGGAACCCCGGGTAAACCCAAGGCGGATCCCGGTTACCTCTGCGTCTACACGGCTGCCTCCCTCGTTGAAACGCCCGCAATGGCCGGCGAAAGCATCCTCAAGCCCAATGCAGCGTCCGAAGAAGGCGCCGGGATCAGCGGCGCCGTTTATCAGGTTGGCGGGTTTGTGGGTGACACCGGGTTCGGCACGTACGCCGTAACGGCCGAACCGCTAGTCCCCTAGCTCGACTCTGACCATACGGTCAGCTCCGGCGCTGCCGAGGGGCGGCGCCGGAGCTTCGGGGGTGGGTCCTTCTTTACCTCCGCCCGTTGACCAGCGGACCCATCCCACGGTCATCAGCGAGCGTCTCGCGCATGGTCCGATTGGCGCGCGCGCGAGGCCCTCGCACGGCATATGCAGGGAAAAAGCGAGCAGCCGGCCATAGCCCCGCGGCACAGCGGTCATTTTAGACTGCAAAATCTTTTCAAACGGATGAGATTGCACTATTGATCCCTTCTGCCCCGATCAGGGGCCGCGCTAGCCACACGGCGGGCGCGAAGTAAAACGAAAGGAATGAAGATGACTCGCAATCTCAAGGCGCTGGGCCTCGCCCTGCTGGCCGCCTTCGCGCTCAGCGCGGTAGCGGCTTCGGGGGCCTCGGCGAATTTCAAAGCGTTCGACTCTTCGGTCACTCCGACCGGACTGACAGGTACAAGCGAGGGTGACCAGATTCTCAAACGGGGTCTCATCTCGATCAACTGCCACCATGCAGCATTCAAAGGCACACAGGTAGGCCTTTCGGTTGCCACACTCGAACTAGAAGCCGAATACACAACACCGGACTGCACAGGGCCGCTCAGCAGCATAGTCCACGTCGACTTCACCTCGGGCCAATGCGGCTACCACTTCACAGGTACCGCGTCGAAAACAGCAGTGGCGAAACTGTTCTGCAAAAATGCCGCCATGCCCGAAGTGACACTGACAGCGACAAACCCGGACGGCAGCAGTCTCTGCTCGATCCACATCCCGGCGCAGACGGTTGGGGGCCACGTGATTTTGAGCAACATCAAAAACGCTCAAGAGAACAACATAACATCCATAACAGCGGAAGCGAAAGCCACCGCCATTACGTCGGTGAGAACAGGGAACGCGGCATGCGGTCCCGTGAACGACGCAGCCGGCACCTACACCGGCAACGTGACCTTCACAGGGTATGAAGACATCAACGGAGTACACGGCAAACAGATCCCGATCGAAGTCACATAGCCATACGAGTTGAGCATCGGGTTCAGGCGAACCGGATGCCCTAAGGCAAGCCGCGGGCCGGGAGCGATCCCGGCCCGCGGCCTTTTGCGAAACGCAGCCTATCCTTGACAGCGCTTAGAGCGTTCCTATATGCTGCAAGCAGCCGAAGGGGTTTCGGCGAGGACGAGGTACAGGGAGAAAGGGCTTCGATGAGGGCAGGCAGGAGAGCGAGCAGGCGAGCGAGATGGTTGTGCGGGTTGGGCCTGTTCAATGTCGTGCTGTGGGTGGCGATCCTGATCGGGTCGGGCTCGGGCGTGTCGGGGCACGAAGAGCTGCCACTTCTGTGGCAGTCGCCCAAGGATGGCGAAGCTGGAGAAGGGGCGGGGCGGATGCTGGGTCCCAACGGAATCGGCGTGGAAGCGGCGACGCCCGGGCACCTCTTCGTCGCTGACACCGGCAACCGCCGGATCGAGGAGCTCAATGCCTGGGGGCGGTTCGAACGCGCCTGGGGCTGGGAGGTGGTGGCCTCGGGACCGGACGACGACGCGCCGCAAAACGAGCGCCAAGAATTGATCGTGAGCGCCACCGCCGGCACCTACAAGCTGCGTTACTTCAACGCCTATACCAGTGACGGTAACGACTTCCAGCAGTTCACCACCGCAATCCCCTTCACCGCCACCGCGGCCGAAGTACAGGCGGCGCTCATCGCGCTGCCGAGCCTGGAACCGGGTGATGTAACGGTGAGCGGCGGCCCCGGAGACGCGGGCGGCTCCACCCCGTACACGATCGAATTCAAAGGCGCCTACGCCGACACGGCGATCCCCGAGCTGGAAGTGAGAGAATCGACGCTCAGCGGGGGGAGCGGGGGGAGCGTCGAGACCCTCCAGGACGGGGGTAGCTTCGAGGTCTGCGTTAGGAGCGCGGGCGACGAATGTCAGGAAGGTCAGCGGGGCGGTTACGGGCCAGGGCAGTTCAGCGGCGGCAGCGGCCCCGTGGGGGGCGTCGCAGTTGACGGCAACGGTGACGTCTATGTGTTGGAAGCGGTCCCGGATCAGGGAAATGGCCAGGAGCCGAGCCGGCGGGTGCAGAAGTTCGACAACGACGGCGAATTCCTGGTGATGTGGGGCGGGGGAGTCGACAAGACGACGGGCGCCGATCGCTGCACGAAAGCAGACCTGGAAGGGGGCGACGTCTGTGGTTCGGGCGTGCCAGGAACGGGTCCGGGGGAGTTCGAAGGCGGCGCCGGGATCGCGGTTGGTCCGGAAGGCAACGTCTTCGTTGGCGACAGTGAACGGATCCAGAAGTTCGACCCCGAAGGCAACTACCTGGGGGAGGTGGCGTTGGCGGGTAAGACGGTGGGGGCGATGGCGATGGACGGAGCAGGCAACTTCTTCGCCGCCTACCAAGGCGAGAATGATGTGCGCAAGCTGAGCCCGGCGGGAGTGGAATCGCCAGTCAAGTTCAAAGGGCGGCTGCCCCGCTCGGTGGCGACGGGCAACGGCGGAGAGGTATACCTGGTCGAAGTACCGCTTCTGGGTCTGGGAGGCCCGAGGATCCTCGGCTATGAAGCCGACGGAAGCTGCTTCATCTGTCCCGGTTCCGAACACCCAGACCCTTTCCAGGCGACGGCGGGCACCGACCCGATCGGCCTGGCGACGAGTACGGCTACGGTCTGCGGCATTCCCGGCGAGGATCTCTATGCCTCCTTCAGCGGCGGCGGCGAAAGCTTCCT
Organism: uncultured Solirubrobacterales bacterium; assembly: GCA_963703175.1. Classification (GTDB taxonomy): domain Bacteria; phylum Actinomycetota; class Thermoleophilia; order Solirubrobacterales; family 70-9; genus VRUE01. Next base: position 731,041 of record OY969794.1, on the reverse strand, counting down.
GCGCGCCCACGGTCCGCCGCCTGATCCAGGCGTGTGCCCGCCGCCCACCGTGCCACCCGAAATCGAGGATCAGTACGCGAGCTCGGTGGGCACCGACAACGCGCTCCTGGGGGCCAAAATCAGTCCGCAGTTTTGGCCCGACGCTCACTACTACGTCGAATACGGCACCGGCAAATGCTCAGAAGGCGGCTGCGGCCAGGCCAAGCCGGCCCCGCCGGGGGCCCTGCTCACCGACCAGGTGACCAACGCCGTGCTGAGGAGCGCCGGCGTGGCGCTCGGTGGCCTTGCCCCCGCCACCACCTATCACTACCGCTTCGTCGCCAAAAGCAGCGGCGGGGGACCGGTGCGTGGCAAGGGCGGCGGGGAAGAAGTCGCACCGGGAGTCGTTCTGCAAGTGGGCGCCGAAGGGACCTTCACGACCTTCGCCCTGCCACCGACCCCCCAGGGGGGCTGTGCCAACGACGCCTTCCGCAACGGCCCCGCGGCGGTCTTGCCCGACTGCCGGGCCTACGAGATGGTCTCCCCGGCAGACAAGGCCAACGGCGACGTGATGGTGCAAAACGACACGGAGGGAAACCCGACCGCGCTCAACCAGAGCTCGGCTACCGGCGACTCGCTTACCTATTCCTCCATCCGCGCCTTCGGTGATGCGCAGTCGGCGCTGATCAGCACCCAGTATCTGGCCAGGCGCGACCCGGACCCGGAAAAGGGCTGGGGGAGCGAAGCGATCTCGCCGCCCCAGGGAATCAATTTTCTCGACATAGCGAGGTCGTTGAACAACGACTTCAAGGCCTTCTCGCCCGATTTGTGCGAAACCTGGGTCTTCCACGGCAGCCCGACGCTCGCCCCCGGGGCGGTCGAGGGCTTCGCCAACCTATACAAGCGCCAGAACTGCGGGCCCGAAGCGGGGGAGTATGAGACGCTCACCACCGCAGAACCACCCAACGGGGAACCCGGCGGCTACTTTCCTGAACTGCAGGGCGTCTCGGCCGACGGGGAACATGCGATCTTTCGCGCGCCCGACAAACTCACGCCCGATGCGCCGGAACTGGCGCCGGGCCCCGACGGAGCCATCGACCTACTCTATGAGGCCTACGGCCAGGGACAGCTGCGCTTCGTCTGCCGGCGGCCGAACGGCTCGGTGGTGAGCGTGGGATGCGTGGCGGGTACTGCCTCGACCAACGCCCTGCGGACCTATGGCCGCGAGCAGGCGGTCGGCAACGCGATCTCCGACGACGGCTCGAAGATTTTCTGGACCGAACAGAGGACCGAAGAAAGCGGGATGGAACCTCCCGGCAAACTCTATGTGCGGATCGAAGGCAAAAAAACGTTGCTGCTCTCAAGCGGCCCGGCGCAGTACTGGGGCGCGGCGGCCGACGGCTCGGCGGCGATCTTCACCAGCGCCGCAGAACCGCTGAAACCCGCCCTGGAAGCGCTCAAACAAGGCGAAGCGGACCTACACGCCTTCGACGTCGTGGGCAATCACGACGAAGTGATCGCGGGCAAGGTCTACGGGGTGATGGGGATCTCCGAAGACGCCGGGCGCATCTACTTCGCCTCCGGAGAAGTCCTCGCCGGGGGGGCGAGCGCGGAGAAGCCCAACCTCTATCTCTACGACGAAGGGGATTTCAGCTTCATCGCGACGCTCTCGACCACCGACTCCCGGGCGGTGGCGGCGGCGGCGGCCGGGCCGCTCAATGTGGAGCCAAACAGCCATACCGCCCAGATCACCCCCGACGGCCTGGCGGCGACCTTCATGTCGACCGTGGCCCTGACCGGGGCCGACAACGTCGATGCGGCGAGCGGCGAGCCCGACGCGGAGGTCTTCCACTACGACGCGGGAAGCGGCGAGCTGCGCTGCGCCTCCTGCAATCCGACCGGCGCTCGCCCGAGGGGACGGGAGATCGGCGAAGACACCCAGGCTGCCGCTCAGATCCCCGGCGCCCAGACCCAGCTCTATCCGGTTCCCAGGGTGCTCTCTGAAGACGGCGCGCGCTTGTTCTTCGAAAGCTTCGGGCCGCTGGTGGCGAACGACACCAACGGCAAGGCCGACGTCTATGAGTGGGAGCAGCCCGGCACGGGAACCTGCACCCTCACCCGCCCCACGTACAGTTCCACCGCCGGCGGCTGCGTGGCGCTGATCTCCTCTGGCCAGAGCCCGAGCGACTCGACGATCGCCGACACCTCCCCCGACGGAGAGGACGTCTTCTTTGCCACCGCCTCGGCGCTTTTGCCTCGCAGCGACCCCGACGAGCTCGTCGACATCTACGACGCGCGTGTCGGGGGCGGCTTCCCGCCGCCTGGAGAGCGCACCGCCCCCTGTGAAGGGGAGGCCTGTCAATCTCCGCCGGCGGCACCCGGCGTGCAGACGCCCGCGAGCTCCTCCTACCGCGGCCCGGGCAACCCCAAGATGCGGCGCTGCCCGAAGGGCAAGCACCGGGTCAGCAGCCACGGCAAGCGCCACTGCGTGCGAAAGCACAACCGCCACCACCATAGGAGGGCGGCGCGGTGAGGCGCCTCTCGCTCAGCCTTGCCGCGGCCCTGGCGGTACTTTTGCTCTGCGCCCCCTTCGTCCAGGCCCAGGAAGGCTTCGGCCTGCGCAACATCTCCGTTGCCTTCGAAGAAGAAGACGGCTCCCCGGCGACCAAAGCGGGCTCTCACCCCTTCGCCTTCACCACTACGTTCGACGTAAACACCACCGAAGACCCCGAATTGGGGGAAATCCCGATCGACGCTGTCAAGGACCTCACGATCGACCTGCCGCCGGGGCTCGTCGCCGACCCGGGCGCGTCGCCGACCTGCCCTGCGGCGGTCTTCATCGCTTCGACCGACCCTCACAATCCACGCTGCCCCAACGCGACCGTGCTCGGTTTCACGACGGTGAAAGTGGGCACCACCGAACCCAGTACCAGCACCTTCCCCGTCTATAATCTCACCGCTCCGCGCGGCGCGGTGCTGAAAGTCGGCTTCGAAGCCTCGGGCGTGCCGGTTACCTTTGAAGCCGGCCTGCGTCCCTCGCCCCCATACAACGGCTTCGTCTCGGTCACCAACGTCCCCCAGCCGATTAACTTCTACGGCTCCAAGACCACCGTGTGGGGCGACCCATCAGACAAAAGCCACGACGCCCAGCGCGGCACCTGCCTCAGCTCCGCTGCCGCCGATCTCTGTGCCGGGGGCGGCGCGGGGGGGCACCCCTTCATCACCCTGCCGCGCAGCTGCTCGGGGCCGCTCACCACCACCTTCCGCGCCCGCTCCTGGCAGGACCCATCCAGCTGGCTCTCCCAGTCGGTGCAAAGCGAAGAACTCGGTGACTGCGCGGGCCTCTCCTTCGCCGCCACGATCGATGCCCGCCCCTCTAGCGACCGCGTTTCGAGCCCCTCGGGCCTTGCCTTTGACCTCGACCTCGCAAACGAGGGCCTGACCAGCTCCAGCGGGCGCGCCAATTCCGACATCCGCTCCACGGCGGTCACCCTGCCCGCCGGGGTGACGATCAACCCCTCCCAGGCCGAAGGGCTCGCGGTCTGCAGTGAAGCCGAGTTTGCCCGCGAGGGCCCCGACACCGAGTTCGGCGCCGGCTGCCCGGCGGCGTCGAAGATCGGAACCGTGGAAGTCGAAAGCCCACTGGTCGAAGACCAGATCCTGCAAGGCTCGCTGTTCGTCGCCGAGCCTTATGCCAACCCCTTCGGCTCCCTCATCGCCGTCTACATGACGGTCAAGAGCCCCGAGCTGGGGGTCGGGATCAACCTGGCTGGCAAAGTCGAGCCGACCGAGGGAACCGGACCCGAAGCAGGCCGCTTGCGCACGACCTTCGGCACCGACGCCGACCCGCTTCCCCAGCTTCCCTTCAGCCACTTCCGCCTGCGCTTCCGCGAGGGCGGCCGCAGCCCGCTGATCACCCCGCCCGCCTGCGGGGACTATGAGACTCAGGGGCTCTTCTCCCTCTACGCCGACCCTCTCGCTTCCGTTCCTGCCTCCTCGAGCTTCCAGATCACCCGGGGCCTTGACGGCGGCGCCTGTCCCCCTGCCGGGGCGCCGCCGTTTGCCCCGGGTTTCAGCGCCGGCTCGCTCAACAATCACGCCGGCTCTTTCACGCCCTTCTCGATGCGCCTCACCCGCCGTGACGGCGACCAGGACCTGACCCGCTTTGATGCCGTCCTGCCGCCGGGCGTCACCGGCAAGCTGGCCGGCGTCGCCCAGTGCCCCGAGGCAGCGATCGCTGCGACCAAGGCAAAGACCGGCAGGCAGGAGCTGGCGAGCCCCGCCTGCCCGGCCTCATCGGAGATCGGTGACACCCTGGCCGGCGCAGGCGTCGGCTCAGAGCTCACTTACGTGCCCGGCAAGCTCTATCTCGCTGGGCCCTTCGGCGGGGCGCCGCTCTCGGTGGTTGCAGTAACCCCCGCGGTCGCCGGGCCCTTCGACGTCGGCACGGTCGTGGTTAGGGAGGCTCTGGCCCTCGATCCGGTCACCGCCCAGGCGCGGGTAGACGGCGCACGCTCGGACCCGATCCCCCACACCCTTGCCGGCATCCCGCTGTCGCTGCGCGAGATCAGGGTCAACGTCGACCGCGACCGCTTCGTCCTCAACCCGACCTCCTGCGAAGAAATGCAAGTCGGGGCCACCCTGTTCGGCGGCGGCACCATCTTCAGTCCCGCCGCGGGCTTCCCGGTCTCTCTCCAGTCGCGCTTCCAGGCCGCCAGCTGTGCTTCGCTCGGCTTCAAGCCGCGCCTCTCCCTGGCTCTGCGCGGCGGCGTCGATCGCGGCGATCACCCCGCCCTGCACGCCGTTTTCCGCCCCCGCCAGGGCGACGCCAACCTGCGCAGCGTCGCCCTTTCCTTCCCCCGCTCCGAGTTCGTCGAGAATGCCAACTTCCGCACGATCTGCACCCGCGTGCAGTTCGCCGCCGGCGCCGGCCACGGCGCCGGCTGCCCCAAGGGCTCGGTCTACGGGCACGTCAAGGCCTTTACGCCGCTACTGGACGAACCGCTCCAAGGCCCCGTCTATCTGCGCTCCTCAAACCACCCCCTACCCGACGCGGTCTTCGCCCTCCACGGCATCGTCGATGTTGAGGCAGCGGTGCGGATCGACTCGGTCAAAGGCCACCTGCGCGCCACCCTCGAGAACTCCCCCGACGTTCCCGTTTCACGCGTGATCGTCGACATGCAGGGCGCCGACAAGGGTCTGTTCGTCAACTCGCGCAACATCTGCGCCTCGCCCAACCGCGCACTCGCTCGCCTCGCCGCCCAAAACAACCGCCGCCTCGTCTTGCGACCGCCCTTGCGCGCCAGCAGCTGCAAAGCGCACAAGCACCGCCCCTGACGCGCGCGCCGAACGGCGCACACTAAAGAGCGCTCAGCGCCCCTTGCAGGTAAAAGGAAGGACCCAGGCCCAGCCTCGCGGTCAGGAGGCACTGACAAACAGCAAAGTATGGTCAAACGGCCGGCCTTGCGCTATTCGTCTGCTGCCTCGATCAGGGGCCGCGCCAGCCACACGGCAGGCGCGAAGTAAGGCGAAAGGAATGAAGATGATTCGCAATCTCAAGGCGTTGGGCCTCGCCCTGCTCGCCACCTTCGCGCTCAGCGCGGTAGCGGCTTCGGGCGCCTCGGCGAATTTCAAAGTGTTCGACTCTTCGGTCACTCCGACCGGACTGACAGGTACAAGCGAGGGTGACCAGATCTTCAAACGGGGTCTCATCTCGATCAACTGCCACCATGCAGCATTCAAAGGCACACAGGTAGGCCTTTCGGTTGACACACTCGAACTAGAAGCCGAATACACAACACCGGACTGCACAGGGCCGCTCAGCAGCATAATCCACCTCGACTTCGTCTCGGGCAAATGCGGCTTCCACCTCACAGGTACCGCGTCGAAAACAGCAGTCCTCAAACTGTTCTGCAAAAATGCCGCCATGCCCGAATTGACAACAACAGGGACAAACCCGGACGGCAGCAGTCTCTGCTCGATCCACATCCCGGCGCAGACGGTTGGGGGCCACGTGATTTTGAGCAACATCAAAAACGCTCAAGAGAACAACATAACATCCATAACAGCGGAAGCGACACTCACCAATATCACGTCGGTGAGAACAGGGAACGCGGCATGCGGCCCTGTGAACGACGCAAACGGCGCCTACGCCGGCAACGTGACCTTCACAGGGTATGAAGACATCAACGGAGTACACGGCAAACAGATCCCGATCGAAGTCACATAGCGATACGAGTTGAGCATCGGGTTCAGGCGAGCCGGACGCCCTAAGGCAAACCGCGGGCCGGGAGCGATCCCGGCCCGCGGTTTTTCGCGAACCGCAACCTGTTCCGTGACGCACGCGCCGAACGGCGCACACTAAAGAGTGCTTAGCGCTCCTTGCAGGTAAAAGGAAGGACCAAGGCTCAGCCTCGCGGTCTGGAGACACTGACAAACAGCAAAGTATGGTCAAACAGCCGGCCTCGCGCTATTCGTCTTCTGCCCCGACCAGGGGCCGCGCCAGCCACACGGCAGGCGCGACGAAAGACGAAAGGAATGATGATGATTCGCAATTTCAAAAAGGCGCTGGGTCTCGCCCTGCTGGCCACCTTCGCGCTCAGCGCGGTAGCGGCTTCGGGCGCCTCGGCGAATTTCAAAGCGTTCGACTCCACGGTCACTCCGACCCGCCTGACAGGCACAAGCGAGAGCGACTGGGTGTTCAACCGAGGCGCCTCATTTACCTGCACCCATTCCGCATTCGAAGGCACACAGGTAGGCCTTTCGGTTGACGCAATGGAATTAACAGTCGAATACACAACACCGAGCTGCACGGGGCCGCTTAACAGCGTAGTCCACTGGGACTTCATTTCGGGCCAATGCAGCTACCACTTCACAGGTACCGCGTCGAAAACAGCCGTCCTCAAACTGGTCTGCAAAAATGCCCTCATGCCCGAAGTGACACTGACAGCGACAAACCCGGACGGCAGCAGCCTCTGCACGATTCACATGCTGCCGCAGACGTTCGGGGGACACCTGGTGTTCACCAACATCAAACACAACAACATAGGCTCTGTAACAACAGAATCAACAATCACGAAAATCACGTCGGTGAGAACAGGGCACCCGGCATGCGGCCCTGTGAACGACGCAGCCGGCACCTACTTTGGCAGAGTGACCATCACAGGTTACGAAGACCACGAAGGAGCCGAGGGCGCCCAGGTCGCTATCGAAGCGACATAGCCGTGTATTTGAGCATCCCGACTCACGTGGGCCGGATGCTCTAGGGCAAACCGCGGGCCGGGAGCGATCCCGGCCCGCGGCCCTTTCCGAACCGCAACCTCTTCTCTGACGCGCGCGCCGAACCGCGCGTGCTAAAGAGTGCTCAGCGCTCCTTGCAGGTAAAAGGAAGGGCCATGGCCCAGCCTCGCGGTCAGGAGGCACTGACAAACAGCAAAGTATGGTCAAGCAGCCGGCCTCACGCTATTCGTCCTCTGCCCGATCAGGGCCGCGCCAGCCACACGGCGGGCGCGACGAAAGACGAAAGGAATTGAAGATGACTCGCAATCTCAAGGCGCTGGGTCTCGCCCTGCTGGCCACCTTCGCGTTTAGCGCGGTAGCGGCTTCGGAGGCCTCGGCGGAACAGAAAATATTCGACTCTGTAGTCAATCCCATCGCCATACTGAAAGGCACAAGCGAGAACAACCAGGTGTTCACTCGGGGTATTATCCCGTTCACCTGTGCCCACCTTGCACTCGAAGGCACGGTGGAAGGCACCTCCGCTGACACAGTCGAACTATCAGCTAACTACACAACACCGAGCTGCACTGGGCCACTTAGCAGCGTAGTCCACATCGACTTTACCTCGGGCCAATGCGGCTACCACTTCACAGGTACCACGTCGAAAACAGCAGTGGCGAAACTGGTCTGCAAAAATGGCGGCGGCGCAGTGACGCTGACAGCGACAAACCCAGACGGCAGCAGCCTCTGCTCGATCGTCGTGCCTCCGCAGACGTTCGGAGGCCACGTGGCGTTTACCAACATTGAAGAGAACGGTAAAAGCGCCGTTACAGCCGAATCGACAATCACCGGCATCAAATCGACGAGAACTGGGAACGCTGCGTGCGGTCCTGTGAACAATGAAACCGGGACCTACACCGGTAGTGCGACCATTACAGCCTATGAGCCCATCCATGTGGCGGGCGAACAGGTCAACGCCGAAGTCACATAGCCATACATTTGAGCATCCGGCTCCGGCCGAGCCGGATGCTCAAGGCGTCGCGGTAAGTGCGACTAGGTCTTCAAGGCTTGTATTTGTAAATAGCAACGAGCGTTCCGTCGGTGAAGTTGAGACGCCACTGGCCATAGTTGAGGTATTCGGTCTTGCCGAAGTTGCCACTCTGCACGGATTCGTAGTGTTCCGACTTCCCAAGCTTCGCCCTTACGGCAGCGATGGGGGTGCCGATCAGGATGGATGCGATTTCTTGGTTCAGCGTTTCGTTGTTCGCGGTCGAATGTTCGAGCTTTTCGACGTCGGTTTCGCCCTGGCTTGAGCAGCCAGCCGCTCCGAAGCAGAGCAGGAGGGCTCCGAGAACAATTACGAGCCTCGTCGAACGTAGGGCCACTGCCGCCTCCTCCTGAGAGTTATCAGATTCCTTATAAAACACTACAGGAAATCTGAGCATAGCTGATATCGGCAACCGGAGGAGTTGCCGGGCGAGACCGTTTTTCTCAGGTGACTTCGCGCAGTTTCTGCGCTTCGCCGAGCTGCTGGAGCTTTTTCAGGCTCTGGTTCTCGATCTGGCGGATGCGCTCACGAGTGACGTTGAAGGTGCGACCGACCTCGTCGAGGGTGCGGGGGTGCTCGCCCCCCAATCCGTACCTGAGTTCGAGTACGCGCCGCTCACGGTAGGAGAGGTTCTCGAGGGCCTCCTTGAGGGCCTCTTTGGTCAGTAGGTCGGCGGCGCGGTCGAAGGGAGACTCGGCCTTCTCGTCGGCGATGAACTGGCCGAACTCCGACTCCTCCTCGTCGCCGACCGGCTTCTCGAGCGAGACTGGGGCCTGAGCGGAGCGCTTGATCGAGTCGACCTCCTCGGGATCGATCCCGGTGACGTCGGCGATCTCCTCGGGAGTCGGCTCGCGGCCCAGCTCGGTGACTAGCTTGCGCTCGGCGCGGCCGATCTTGTTCAGCTTCTCAACGACGTGGACCGGGATGCGGATCGTGCGGGCCTTGTCGGCCAGGGCGCGGGCGATCGCCTGGCGGATCCACCAGGTCGCGTAGGTGGAGAACTTGAAGCCCTTGCGGTAGTCGAACTTCTCCGCCGCGCGAACCAAGCCCAGGGTTCCCTCCTGGATCAGGTCGAGGAAGGGGAGGCCCTGGTTGCGGTAGTTCTTGGCGATCGAGACGACCAGGCGCAGGTTGGACTCGACCATTTTCTGCTTTGCGTCGAGGTCGCCGCGCTCGATCCGCTTGGCGAGTTCGACCTCCTCCTGGGCGGTCAGCAGGCGGACTTTGCCGATGTCCTTGAGGAACAGCTGCAGGCTGTCCGTGGTCATGTCCGGTTTGAGGTCGATCGCGGCTTTGGCGCGGCGACGGCCTTTGCGACCGGTGTCGGCAGGCATGGCGTCGGCAGCGGCTTTCTGGGCCGGGTCCATGTCCTCGACGAGCTCGATGCCCTGCTTCTCGATGTGCCCGTAAAGGTCCTCGACGTCGGACTCGTCGAGATCGACCTCCGACACCGCCGAGGCGATGTCGCCGAAGGTGAGCACGCCTAGCTGCTGGCCCCTATGGACCAGCCCTTTGACCTCCTCGAGCTCCTGAAGCTCTGCAACCAGCATCTATTCTCCACCGTCTTTCTGCGTCAAAAAAGCGGACCGCAGGCGCGGTCCGCGAAGTAGGAAAGGCCTCAAACGTCTGTTCGCATGATAGGCGCTTCAGTTTTTGAAGTCAAGGCTGTCTGTGTCCAAGCTCACGCGAAATACACACCCCTGGCTGCGCGCCTTTTGGCAGCGGGCCTACCGCGAGAACGTCACCGGTCTCTCGGCGATGGTCGCCTACAACCTGATGCTCGCGGTCTTCCCCTTCGCCCTGCTCGTCCTCTTCGTCTTCGGCCAGGTGCTGAAGATCAAGGGGGTGGAGACGGGGGTTCTGGACGATCTGCAGCGGCTCTTCCCCAACGCTGAGCAGGCGACCCTGACCGACGCCCTGGAAAGGATCGAGGACAACTCGACCACGATCGGGATCGCGGCCTTCTTCGGATCGCTGTGGATCGGCGCTTCCTTCTGGGGAGCGATGGACACCGCTTTCGGCCGCATCTACCACGTCGAAACCCGCGGCTGGGTCGAGCAGAAGCGCTTCTCCTTCACGATGCTGGGGGTTGTGCTGCTGCTCATCGCGGCGAGCATCCTGTTGCCGACGATCGAGGCCACGCTGGTCTCCAGTACCGACCGCCTGCCGCTCGGTCTATCGGACATCAAGGCAATCGACACGGCGCTGCTGCTCGCGCTCGCTGTGTTGATCGTCTTCGCGATCTGCTGCGTTATCTACTGGGCGGTGCCAAAAGGACACATGCCCTGGCGCGCTGTCTGGCCGGGGGCGGCGTTCGTTACCGTCGCTGCCGGCGTGGCCAACTGGGCTTTTCCCTTCTACCTCGCCAACGTCTCAAGCCTCTCGCGCTTCGGCTCGACCCTGGGCTTCGTGCTGATCGCCCTTCTTTGGTTCTACCTGCTGAGCCTGGCGCTGCTGGCGGGCGCCGTGATCAACTCGTTGCGCCACGAGCTGCACGACACGGGGGAGCTGCCCTACACGTAGAAGGGCCGGGCAGGTGCCCGGCCCTTCTCTCGATCGGAGCTGTCGTTTTAGTTTCTAATCAGGGGTAGACGAGTTCAGGCGCTGCGAGTTCGGCATCGAAATCTTGAGAGGTCGCGTTGGTCCCCGCGGCGGCTGGTAGGCCCGATGAGGAGTTGACGATGCCGTTGATGCTGATCGGGATGAAGCCGAACAGGACGAGTTTGCAGCCGTTGGCTCCCGGCGCAGCAAACGAGTTGTCGACATACGTCCCGTTGTCGATATGCAGGATTTCTTTTGCGTCTTCGCTGAATTTGCCTTCTACACCGGTGATCGGTTTGTTTGGCGGCGGCGGGCTCGTCGTGCCCGTGATCAGGTTGAGTTTGATCGGTTCGGTGAAGGAGCCCACGTAGCAGGCGCTGCCGAGCACCGAGTTTTCCAGATGAACTTTGATCGGAAGCGTGACCGATGAGAACGAGTTGACATGTGGAAACCCTGCCAGTTCGGTCACCGCGTACAGGGTGAGCGCTTCGCTGCCGAGGAATTCGAGCAGCCAGGTGAGTCCGGTCAGACCAATCACACCGCCAGGCACTTTTTGTTTGGCTTTCGAGAGCCCGCCTTTCGGGCTCGCGAAGACGTTGCCATTGACGTCAAGACCGCCGCTGAGAACCATTGGGGCGGTGATCGGCACGTCTTTGTTGCCCATTTGGAAGTGGCCGCCGTTGATTTCGGTCCGAGAGCAAAGGAAAATCGTGGCGTTTTCTTCAGGGCTGGGGCAGCCTGCGAACTGGGTGTAGCCGGCAGCCGGTTCTTTAGCCGACGCCGCCGGAGCGAGAACCGCCACGCAGGCGAGTGCGGCGCCGATGAGGGCGAGGAGCCGCCCAAAGCGCATCGATGGACTGGTACACGACTGATGCATATCTAAGTCCTCCCATAAACATTGTAGTTCCTGATCTTATTAAAAGATCATTTCGATTCATCATCTCTGATCGAACTCTGCACGTCAAGGGCGAGTCATTGCGATGCCGCCCGCTCATGGCCGAGCGCCTGGTGAAGTGAGTCGAGGGTGGTGCGCGCGAGGCGCGAATCGCCGCCGAGCTCGAGAAGGTCGGTCGCCGGCTCGATCAGGACGTTGAGCCAGGATCCGGGCGGGCCGATCAGCGAGGCATCGGCGGTGCCGGTAAGTTGGGTCGTGTAGGAGGCGATCTTTCCCTTGCGGACGACGACGTCCACGCCGGCGAGGTCGCGCCGGCCATTGGCGGGAAGCTCGGCCGCCAGCCGGCACACTCCTGAGAGGCCCTTCGGCATATTCAGCAGTGGCGCCGAAAGGAGGAAGACCGCCTCGAGGTCGAGCGGCGAAGGAAGCGGCGTGCCGGCCGCCTGGTGTTGCCGCTCCCAGCGAATCGCGGCCGTAAGCGGGGCCACCCCCAGGCGCAGCCAGCGAGTCACCGCGTAGGGGGTGCCACGACCATTGCCGTTACACGCTTCGACCTGCTCGGTGAGCCGCAGGGCGCTGATGCGTCGCTCAAGCGATGGATAGTTGATCGTGGTAAGCAGGCGGTCCAGCTCCGTAAGGGTGCGGGGACCAGCGGCGAGAGCGCGGAGCATCCCCGTCGACCAGCCTTCGGCAAGTGCCTTGATCGCCGCCTTGGCAGCGTTGCTGCCGAGCGCCAACGGTCCCTGAGGAGCACGGGCGAGCCAACTCTCGAGAACCCCGGCGACGAAGAGGAGATCACCGCCGGCGCTGGCCAGCTCGTACTCGAGCGCCCCGGGGAAGTCGTCGCGCCGGTGTTTTGCGATCACGTCGATCGCGATCAGTCCCTTGAGGTGACCGCGCAGCGTCGTCTGCGCGGGCGACCCGGAAGACCGCCTCAGGTCTGACTGCTGCTTTGGCCCGTCGCCGAGTGCCTTTAAGACTGCCACGTTCAGCGACGCCGCAAGCAGCGTGAGGGTCTGCGCCCCGGAGCGCGCCCCATTTCCGCTCCCGTTGACCGTGTTTGCAGTCAAGCGGAGGCATTATGGCATTAATCAGTTTTATTTGGGAATAGACGGAGTTCACGAGGCGATCAGCGGGGCGATCCCGCTTCGTAGCCAGTCCGTTGCCGCGTAGATCGGTTCGTCATTAGTGTCATTGAGAGCATCGATCAGTGTCCTTAGAGCAGCTATAATTAACGATATGGACACTACTTCTGCAACGGCGGTTGCGCGGGAATTGGGCACCTCGGTGCCGCGGGTCACCCGGGCCGCCCAACGGTTGAGCTTGAACGCTCGGCAGCCGAATGGGCGTTACGCCTTCACTCCGCGCCAGGCAGATCGCTTGCGCCGTGCGCTGGGGTTGATCCCAAGGTCAGACGGCTTGACGCGCTCCGAGGTGGCGGTTTTGGCGGCGCTGCGGACGGCCCCCTTTGGGCTCGTCTCGGCGCGGGCGGTCGCCCGGCGAAGCGGCTTGTCCCCGACCGCTGCGGCTCGGGCGCTTAATTCTCTCGGCGCCGAGTGGCTGGTCGAGCGGAGAAGCGAGATGGTTGCCGCGGGTCAAGCCCGGGAGATGAAGATTTGGCACGCGAATCTTTTGCATCCTCGCTGGCATGATCTCGACCCTGTTCTCGAGCGCGTCATACAGCCCGAGCAGCGCGTATCCGAACTGAAGCGCGTGCCGAGACGTCTGCGCCACCTTTTCTGGAACACCGCCGAGAGTCAGCTCGAGGTCGACCATGCCGGCCCGTATATCGCGAGGCGGCTGTTGCGGACGATGGACCTGCAGGGGCTGGCTTGGGGGACGCAGGCGCTTGGGCCAGAGGACTGGGAGCGAGCGTCTCTCGCTCGTGGGCTCGACCCAAAGACCAAGCGGCTTGCGCAAAACTTGGCCGCAGCAGCGTTACGGTGAGCGGTCTGCCTGATCGTGTCCGGCGCGTCCTGCCGACCGACACCGCCACAACTTGGCTGACTCTCGCACCGCACCTTCCTCAGGAGCTCTATCTCGGCGGAGGCACGGCAGTCGCTGTTCACCTTGGGCACCGCGAAAGCCGCGATTTAGATTTCTTTTTCCATCAGACCGTTGATCTTGGCGAGATCAAGAAGCTCATCGGTGGGCTGGGCGCCTTTGCCGCGACCCACGAGTCCGAGGGGACGCTTAAGGGTCTCTTTGGCACGACCAAGCTCGAGTTCTTTGACGCTTCCCGGCTCACCTTGCTGGCTGAGCCGAAGGTCGTCGCTGGGCTCAAGGTCGCTGGCCTGCAGGATTTGATGGCGATGAAGATCAAGGCCATGGCCGAGCGCGGGGAAATGCGCGACTATTTCGACGTCAAAGCGATCGACGAAAACGGTTCGGTCTCCCTCGAGGAGGGCGTCGAGCTATATATGAGCCGCTATGGCGTCGATCCCAACAGCGCTGCGCTTCCTCATCTTTATCGAACGATGGGTGACCTCAGCGACGTCGAAGTCGACGATCTGCTGCCAATCAATCTGCCCGACCTACAGCAATGGTGGGGTCTGCGTCAGGCCAGGGCGCTCCGGCACTCCGATCGCTTCGGCTGAGAGAGTGTGTGTCTCAGTCTTGCCGTAGGCAGCACGGCCCTCACTCACGCCACCGGCACGCCGAACAACGTCTTGTGCAGCGCGACGAGCAGGGCGCTGGGTAGCCAACGGTCGCCCCCGGTTCGCACCCGCTTGGCATCGGGCTCGATCACCGTGTCGAGCCAGTCCTCGGCGGATGCAGCCGCCCACGCGTCGACCTCTTTGCTCAGTCCCGGCGTACAGGAGATGACATAGCCTTCTTCGATCTTCGCCGTGATCCCGGTCAGGCCGGAGCGCCTCTCATCTTCCAGATTGAGCCCCAGTCGGCAGGTGCCGGAAAGCTCTTTTGGCAGCTCGATCAGCGCCAAGCTGAGGCGAAAACCGGCTTCGACATCGAGCGGGTCAATCGGCGCCATGCCCTTCAGTGGGTTGCGGCGCTCGACGCGGGCCGCGGCGATCAGCGGGGCGATCCCGCTTCGTAGCCAGTCAGTAGCCGCGTAGATCGGTTCGTCATCAGTGTTATTGAGAGCCTCGATCAGCCCGACACTCTGCATCGCCGCGAGGTGGCGTCGCAGCCCCCGGCGACCGAGGTTGTCGATTGCTTGGTCAAGCTCGCGCGGCGTCATCGGTTCGCGGGCGAGCATGTGCACGACCGTCATCGACCAGCCCTCGACCAGAGCGGAGATTGCCCTCTCGGCCTCTTTGCTATCGAAGGGCACTGGGCCTTGTGGCGCGCTTTGCAGCCAACGCTCGACGACAAAGGCGACAAAGAGGGCATCACGTCCCTCAGGACTGACCTCATAGAGGCCGCCGTCCATCGCAAGCGGACGTTTCAGCACCGTGCGGAGGATTTTCCGGTTGAGCGGGTCTGCGGCCATCAACAGGACCTGCGCACCGGCGCGCATTCTTCCATTGCTCGCGCTGAACTCGCCTCCCATCACGCTACTGAGATTGTGCCAGGTGAGGGTTCTTTATGGGAATGAATGAGTGCCCACAGGTGTGCTGCAGGTAAAAATCGGTAGTAGCTGCGTCCAGCTTTGAGCGCCGCTGGTCCGCTGTGCTTAAGCAAGGCAGCTCGCCGGCCGATCAGAAGCCGCAATGACCTTTACGTCGATCAGATCCCGCCTGTGTCTTCTGATCCAGGGCGAGCAGGGCATTGCGCTTCCGGTGGCCCTGTTCGCCACGGTCGCCAGCCTGTCGCTCGCTGGAGCGGCAGTGATATCGACCGTGGACGTGCAGCAGGGCTCGAAGCGAGACAACGGCGCCAAGAGCGCGATCGCCGCCGCCGACGCCGGCGCCAACGTGGCGATGGTGCGGCTCAATCGCCACGCCGCCGCGCTCAGCGAAGCAAAACCGTGCCTCAACCTCAACGCTACGACCGGCGAGCTCGAGTCCGGCTCGGCCTCGGTGTCCGAACCGGGCTGGTGCCCACCGGTCAGTGGCGAAGTCGGTGGCGCCGCCTATAGCTATCGCGTCAGCGCCTACGGCAGCAAATGCGGTTCGCAGGGGGTCTGCGTCGTCTCGACCGGGACGGCGAGCGAAGTCAGCCGACGGATCCAGCTCAGCCTCAGCCAGTCCAACCTCTGGACCGGCGAACCGCTAATAGAAGTCAGCAAAAAAGAACTCGAATTGGCCAAAATCAACGAAACCAGCAAAACCGAGCTCGAAAAAATCGAAGTACACCTGAAAGAACTCGAAGGGAAAAAAGGTAAAGGCGGACTGACCGCGGGCCTGGTCGGGCGGGAAAGCATTACCGCCAGCGGCAACTCCGACATCCGCGTTGGCGTCGCCACCAACGGCGACCTGACGACCTCCGGCAACACCACCATCTGCGGCGGCATCCAGGTTGGCATCGGCAAAAAATGGACCCACAACGGCAACGCCTCGCAGTGCAGCGGCTACTCGTTCTCCGAAGGCAACATGGAACTGCCCGCTGTGAGCAGCTTCATGCCCTCCGACATCGCGACGCACAACTCCAACGGGCGTATCACCGTGTGCAGCAAAGGCCTGCCGACCGAATGCCAGAAAGACACCTACAACGGCACCTGGAGCAGCACGTCGCCCTTCAACCCGAGCAATCGCAGCATCAGCCTCTCCGGCAACACGATCCTCACCTTGGGGGGGACCGACTACTGGATCTGCTCGCTTTCGCTTAGCGGCAACTCGAAGCTGATCATGGCCAAAGGCGCCCACGTGCGCTTCTTCTTTGACACGCCCGAGCACTGCGGCACCTCGAATCAGATCAGCATGAGCGGCAACAACGAAATCACCGCCACCGGCTACCAGCCCTCGCAGGGCGTATTTGACGTGCCAGGCTTCTACCTGCTTGGCTCGACGACCTACACCAGCCAGGTTTCCCTCTCCGGCAACGCCTCGACCACCGACGAGTTCGTGATCTACGGACCCGACTCGTACATCAACGTCAGCGGAAATGCGACCTTCAAAGGCATCATCGCCGGCAAGCAGATCGCCTGGAGCGGCAACGGCAAGATCGAACAGGACAAAGGCTTCGTGATCCCACCTGAACTCACTTCCAACCCCAGCATCGACACCGAAATCAAATTTGTCGAAGGTGAAAAGCTGAGCAAAAAAGAACTGATCGAAAAACTGGAAGCTGAAATCAAAACTTTCCAGTTGCAGATCCAAGGGATCGAACAGGGCCGCACCTACAACGCTTCCGCCTACGTCGAGTGCACTGGCGGCAGCGCCGCCATCGGTCAGCAGCCCAACGCCGGCTGCTGAACGGCCCGCGTTCGCCGCGCGCTCCGTCGCGCTCTCACGCCCACGATTCAAGCTTCGCGCGTCTGCTGTCGAGCTAGATAAGCGAACGTATGAGAGAGGCCATCAACAGCAATCCCCTCGCACAGGCGGCGGTGGTCGGCGTCCTGCTGATCTGCGTCGCGTTTTTCGTCATTTCGTCTAGCGGCGGGGGGGAAGAAGAAGGGGGGGAATCGGCCGCGAGCTCGACTTCGGTCAGCACTACCGCGACGGCCGAATCCGCGTCCTCCCCTGGCCTGGGGGCAGCCCTCGCCGCCGCTCGTCAGGATGCCCCGCCGCTGCCGCGCCCGTTGATGCTCGCCTGGCGTTCGAACGAGACGCCGGTCTTACTCTTCGTCCGCGACGGGGGCATCGACGACCGCTTGGTCAAGACCGCCACCGACGAGCTCGCCGGCTTCCGCAACGCCGCGGTCTTCATCGTCCCCGCCGCCAAGATCTCGCGCTACGCCGCAATCACCGAGGGGGTCGGCGTCGACCGTGTGCCGGCCCTCGTCGTGGTCACGCCCAAGCATCTGGAGCAGACCGTGCCCACCGCGTCGGTCAGCTATGGCTTTCAGAGCCCGGAGAGCATCGCCCAGGCCGTGATCGACGCTGGCTACAAGGGCCCCACCGTCGACTACCACCCATAGCAATGTGAGCCTGCATGGACTCGCGGGAATTTCCCAACCACCTGCGACCGGTTCCAGACTCCGGTGACTCCACCGCGCCGGCGTTGGGTCCCACGGCCGGGGGCACGCTTGGTCTGACTCCGCCACGGGCGCGTGGGCGATCCAGTGGTTTCGTCACCGACGTGCTTGTTGATCTCGGCTTCGTCGGCGACGAGGTCGCCCGGCAGGCGATCGAGGGCGCGCGGACCGCCGGTCGTCCGCCGGAGCGGTTGCTGATCGAGCAGGGGGCTATTACCGCCGACCAGCTCTCGCGCGCGGTCGCCGAGCGCTACGGCCTTGACCACATAGATCTCTCCGCCTACCAGGTCGATATGGCGGCAGCCAACCTGATTTCCGTCAATACCGCGCGTCGCTACCGGGCTCTGCCGGTTGGCTTCGACGACAAGGAGACCCTCTTGGTTGCGATGGCCGACCCGACCAACGTGCTCGCGGTCGACGACATCCAGATCGCCACCGGCCTCGACTGCCGTGTCGCCGTCGCCGCTGAGGAGGACATCGAGGCGCTGATCGGCCGCCTCAACACGCTGCAGAGCGCCGTCAGCGAGGCGGTGACCGAGGGCGAGGCCGAGGCCGAAGCCGGGGAACTGGCTGAAGTCGCCGACATGGAGGTAAGCGCCGAGGACGCGCCGGTAATCAAGCTCGTCTACAGCATCCTCGGCCAGGCGGTGGGGGAGGGCGCCTCCGATGTCCACTTCGAGCCCGGCGAGGAGGAGATGCGGGTGCGCTTCCGCGTCGACGGCGTGCTGCGTGAGGCCGCCCACGTGCCCAAGCGGATGGTCAACGCGGTCGTCTCGCGGGTGAAGATCATGAGTGACCTCAATATCGCCGAGAAGCGGGTTCCCCAGGACGGCCGGGTCAGCGTCACGGTCGAGGAGCGCCGGGTCGACCTGCGCATCACGACGCTGCCGACCCAGCGCGGCGAGGGGGCGACGATCCGCATCCTCGACAAGGAGAACGCGCAGCGTTCACTCGATGAACTGGGCATGGACGGCACCGGCCGGAAGCGCTTCGCGGAGGCCTTCCGCCAGTCCTACGGTGCGGTGCTGGTCACCGGCCCGACCGGCTCGGGCAAGTCGACGAGCCTCTACGCGGCGCTGCAAGAGATCAACGACGTCGAGAAGAACATCATCACGATTGAGGATCCGGTCGAGTACCGGCTGGCCGGGATCAACCAGATCAACGTCAACCGCAAGGCCGGGCTCGACTTTGCCACCGGACTGCGCTCGATCCTGCGCGCCGATCCCGACATCGTGATGGTCGGCGAGATTCGCGACGGCGAGACGGCGCGGATCGCGATCGAGGCGGCGCTGACCGGCCACATGATGCTGACGACCCTGCACACCAATGACGCGCCGGGGGCGATTACGCGCCTGACCAAGATGGGGATCGAGGCTTTCCTGATCGCCTCCGCCGTCGACTGCGTCGTCGCCCAGCGGCTCGCGCGCAAGCTCTGCGCGCACTGTAAGAAGCGCACGATCGTTCCCCCTCAGGTCCTCGCCGAAGCGGACATCCGGGTGGGGGGGGAGGTCGAGGCCTACGAACCGGTCGGCTGTTCGCGCTGCAACCAGAGCGGCTACCGCGGCCGGGTGGGGATCTACTCGGTGATGGCGCTGAGCGACCACCTCAAGGAGATGATCGTCGCCCAGGCGCCCGAGGCCGAAATCGCCGCGATGGCACGCGAAGAGGGGATGCTCACCCTGCGTGAGGACGGCCTGACCAAGGTCCGCGCCGGCCAGACGAGCCTCGCGGAGGTCGTCCGTGTCACCGCCTAAAGGGATCGGCCGTTCGGGTCGATCTAGCTGACTATGGCCGTCGACTTCTCAGAGGTTCTGCGCCGCATGGTCGAGACGAAGGCCTCCGACGTGCACATTACGGCGGGGGTGCCGCCCTCGATGCGCGACAAGGGCAAGATCGTTCCGATGGAGGGTTTCGACGTGCTCTCCGGCCAGGAGACGCGCGAGATCGTCTACAGCATCCTCAACGACGACCAGCGCAAACGCTTCGAGACCGGCAAACAGCTCGACTTCGCCTACGCGATCCCCAACGTCGCCCGCTTCCGTGTCAACTGCTTCTTCCAGCGTGGCTCGATCAGCGCCGCCTTCCGCCTCGTCCCGCAGGACATCCCTTCGCTGGACTCGCTCAAGGTGCCGCAGGTCCTGCGTGAGCTCTGCGCCAAACCGCGTGGCTTCGTCCTCGTCACCGGCCCGACCGGCTCGGGCAAGAGCACGACGCTGGCGGCGATGGTCGACGTGATCAACGAAGAGAACCAGGACCACATCCTCACGATCGAGGATCCGATCGAGTTCCTGCACCAACACAAACGCTCGATCGTCAACCAGCGCGAGGTAGGCGCTGACGCGCCTGACTTCGCCCTCGGCCTGCGCGCCGCGTTGCGCGAGGACCCCGACGTGATCCTGGTCGGTGAGATGCGCGACCTGGAGACGATCTCCACCGCCTTGACCGCAGCCGAGACCGGCCACCTGGTCTTCGCCACCCTCCACACCCAGTCGACCGCGCAGACGGTCGACCGGATCATCGACGTCTTTCCACCCCAACAGCAGGGACAAGTGCGGACGCAGCTATCGATCGCCCTGCAGGGGATCGTCACCCAGCAGCTGTTGCCGACCGCCGACGGCCGCGGCCGCGTCGTCGCTACTGAGGTCCTGGTGCCGACGCCGGCGATTCGCAACCTGATCCGCGAGGGCAAGACGCACCAGATCTACGCCGCGGTGCAGACTTCCGGTGCGGTCGGCATGCAGACGATGGACGCCGACCTGGCTCGTCTGGTGCGTGCCGGCACGATCACCCGCTCGTTGGCGGAGCAACGCGCTTCGGTCCCAGAGGAGCTCAAACGGTTGCTCGGCGGGGCTCCCGTGATGCCGGCGGCACTGCAGATGGACGCCGCCTCCGCGCCGGCGCCCAGTGGTGCTCCGACTCCCGTCGGCGCACCGCCCTCCTACACCCAAGGCGGCTAGGCGATGGCCGGCGCGACTACTTTTGCCTTCAAGGCGATGGATGTCGCCGGCGCCGCCAGCGCCGGCGAAGTCGAGGCCGAGTCCAAGGCACAGGTGACCGAGCAGCTGCGCCAGCGTGGGCTAATCGTCCTTGACGTCAGTGAGAAGAGCGAGCCGTTCAAGATCGAGCAGCTCTGGCAGACCTGGAAAGGCATCGACATGCGCGAGCTGTCGATCTTCTCGCGCCAGTTCGCCACCCTGGTTGCCTCCGGGATGCCGATGTTGCGCACCCTGCACACGCTCGAGGAGCAGACGCAGGACGAGCGGATCAAGGAGGCGATCGGCGGTGTGCGCGCCGATATCGAGGCCGGCTCCACCCTGGAGCAGGCGATGGCCCGCCACCCCGAAGTCTTCGATCGCCTCTACCGGGCGATGGTCCGCTCCGGCGAGGAGTCGGGGCGACTCGAGGATGCGCTCGACCGCATCGCCTTCCAGGTGGAGAAAAGCGACTCGTTGCGCCGCCAGGTCAAATCGGCGCTGATGTACCCGGCGCTGATCTTTGGCTTCGCGATCGTCGTCCTGCTCGCCGTGGTCGCCTTCGTGATTCCTGTTTTCGTCGGCATTTTCGAACAGATCGCCGAAGAAAACCCGGGCGAAAAGGCCGAACTGCCGCTGCCAACGCAGATCTGCGTTGCCGCCTCGGACGCGATTACCGGCTACTGGTTCATCCTCATTCCGGCGACGGTCATCAGCTTCGTCCTTTTCTTCCGCTGGAAGCGGACGAAAACCGGCAAAGAAGTATGGGATCGGTTCACCCTGCGCCTGCCGGCGAAAATCGGCGATGTGATCCAGAAGGTGGCACTAGCCCGCTGGTCACGTACCTTCTCCGGCTCGGTTTCGGCCGGCGTGCCGATGCTGCAGGCGATCAAACTTACCGGCGAGACGGCCGGCAACATCGTCCTTGAGCAGGCGATGGAAGATGTCTATGACTCAGTCAAGCGCGGCGGCTCGCTGGCCGGCCCGATCGAGCGCAACCCGATCTTTCCGCCGATGGTCGGCCACATGGTTGCGGTCGGCGAGGAAACCGGTCAGCTCGAACACATGCTGACCAAGATCGCCGACTTCTATGAGGACGAGGTCGACGCCAAGGTAAAAGCGCTGACCTCGCTGATCGAGCCGATCATGATCGTCTTCGTCGGCGGTGTGGTTGGTTTCGTCGTGATCGCGATGTATCTGCCGATCTTCGCCTTGTACGACAAGATCCGCTGACACGCTTCACAACCTTGCCGGGTTCGACGTGCGTACCTGCTGGACCGTCGGTCAGATAGGCCGCCTGCAGGAGGGCCCCCCAGCATCGAGATTCTCAACGAATTGCGCGAGGAGCGGCTATAGCGCCGCGACTCGCATACTTGGATACCTCCGACGCGCGTCTCGCGGAGGCGGGGTCAGATCACGGTCTGCCGGTCGTCTGCCCGGGCTGATGGTTGACCGACGCCGGGCCCCCGGTTGCCGGGTTTACGGGTTATCCCGTAGGGCGAGTGTCCGAACCTGAGTTTTCCCCGGATGAAGCCCAAATTTCGGGGATTTAGGGATCTCGGGTGTTGTCGATTAGCCCTTTGTGATGAATCTGCCAGTGCTTCGGTGCAAAAGGCAAACCCGCTGTGAGGCGGGGGCGCAAAGCCTCAGGAACTCCCTGCGGGGAGTCAGCCGGGCTACCACCGGGGTCGACAGACACCACGTGGCTTCACACGGGGCTCTGGCGCAAACGATTAGGACCATAGGAGGTCACTAATGTTTCTCCAGAATCTCCGGGCCAAAGTAGGCGCCCGGCTCAACGGCGACCGCGAGGCCGGCTTCACGCTGATCGAGCTTCTCGTCGTCATGCTCATCCTCGGAATCTTGGCCGCGATCGCGCTGCCGGCGTTCTTCAACCAGAAGGACAAGGCCGGCGACGCCAAGGCCAAGGAGTACGCGCACTCCGCGCAGGTCGCGATAGAGACGTTCTTCACCGACCACGGCACCTACGAAGGTTCAAACGCCACCGTAGCCGGAGTGGCAAACAAACCACTGATTGACATTGAGCCGACCCTGTCGAGCGCTGAAGGTCTGACGGTCACCGGTCCCGGTGCCGCAGCCAACCCGACCGATACCGGCTACAAGATCACGATCAATGGCTCCGGTGCCCAGACGTTCACTGTCCAAAACGAAGGCGGCACCCTTACCTATCCGTGCAGCGTAGAAGGCAAAGGTGGCTGCCCGAGCGGCGGCTGGGGCAGCTAAGGCCCCTGACCGTCTCACCTTGGCCTAGCCAAGTGTGAACCGAATTGCCGAGGGGCGGGCCTTGCGCCCGCCCCTCGCGCGTTCGGCCAGGCGTCCAGTTTTGGCTAAGCGAATGACCTATTCGAGCCGATAGAGCAATGATGCTCGCGAAGCAGAAACTCCGCGCCGGCCTCGGCGCGTTCGTAACGATCTCCGTCCTGGCGCTCGGCGCCTCTCCGGCCTGCGCCGCCGACGCCCACTACGAGGGCATCTCCGCCGACGGTGGCGTCGCCGTCTTCAGCACCACCGACAAGCTCGTCGCCGGCGACACCGATACCCAACGTGACGTCTACGTGCGCGACTTCGAGGACGGACTCGGCTACGTCACCCGCGAGGCCTCGCTCGGCCCGACCGGCGGAAACGATGCCTTCGCCGCTCAGTTCCTCGCTATCGACTCCGCCGGCGAAAAGGTCTTCTTCTCCACTCGCGAGCGGCTGACGGCCACCGACAGGGACACGGCGACCGACATCTACGTACGCGACCTGGTGCAGAACACGACGACGCTGGCTTCCGGCGGCGCCGCGGCTTGCGCGGCGTCGGAATGCGGCAACGGTGACGTCGACGTAGGGGCGGTCTCCGAAGGCGTCGTCGACGAAGGCAACGCCGTCTTCTTCATCAGCAGCGAGAAGCTCTCGACGCAAGACGGCGACGAAAACCCCGACGTCTACCTGCGCGACCTCGAAGCGGGCACGACGACTCTGGTATCTGCGGCAGGAACTCCATGTGCCGGCAGCTGCGGCAACGGCGCCAAGCCGGCCTTCTTCCAAGGGGCGTCCGCCGACGGCTCGAAGGCGATCTTCACTAGCGCGGAGTCGCTGGCGACCGCGGACGGCGATGCCGAAACGGACCTCTACGAGCGCGACCTGACCAGCAGCGAAACGAAGCTTGTCTCGACGCCGAGCACCGGCCCGGAAGCGTGTCCGGTCGGGAAAAACTGCGAACCAGCCAACAGCGGTATCTCCGCCGATGGCTCCCACGTTTTCTTCGAGACCAACGAACGGATCTCTGCTCCCGACAGCGACCAGTCACAGGACGTCTACGACTGGTCTGGCGGGACGGCGGGCCTCGCCTCGCTCGGCCCGGCCGGGGGCAACGGAGCGGCCAACGCCCTCTTCGAAGGCAGCTCGGCCGATGGCAGCGAGGTCTTCTTCGCAAGCGCCGAGCAGCTCGTCGTCGGCGACAACGACGCGGTCCAGGACATCTACGTCCGGATCGGAGGGACGACCACGGAACTCGTCTCCGCGGGCGACCCTTCCTGTTCGGGATCGAACTGTGGCAACGGCGTGAGCCCGGCGGCGTTGCAATGGGTCTCGGCCGACGGCTCGACCGCCGTCCTCAGTAGTGCGGAAGCGCTGATCGCCGGCGACGGCGACACCCGGGCCGACGTCTACGCGCGCCATCTGCCGGGCGGTCCGATCACCTTGGTCTCGGTGCCGGGCCCGACCTGCACCGATCCCCTGTGCGGCGACGGTGAACACAACGCCAGCTTCTCCGGCGCATCCGCGGACGGCGGCCAGCTCTTCTTCGTCACTGCGGAAGCGCTCGTGCCGCCCGCCCTCGGGGATTCCACCGGGCCGGGCGACCGCGACGAAAAGACCGACGTCTACGAGCGCAGCGGCGGCGCGACGACGCTCGTCTCGGCCGGCCAGCTGACCGGGAGTGGCCCCTATAGCGGCAACGGCGCCTTCGATGCCCAGCTGCAGGGCGTGTCTGCGGATGGCGATACGGCCTTCTTCGTCAGCAAGGAGCAGCTGACGGCCGAAGACTCCGACAGCGGCGAAGACGTTTACATGCGCTCGGGCGGCGGCACGTTGCTGGTCTCGCGCGGCAACGACGCCGAACTGGAAGCCGAACTGGCGCCGCCGGGGCCGCTGCTGCTCGGCACCGACCCCGAATCGCCCGATCCGGCGACGACGATCCGCGTGCTCGGCTCCGAGCCTGTCGAAAGCGCCGCGATCAAGCTCTACACCTCCTCGAACTGCACGGGCGAACCGATTGCGACTGGTTCCGCTGCCGAGCTCGAAGCACCGGGCATAGCGGTAAAAGTCGCGGTGGAATCCAAAACCACGTTCCGCGCCATCGCCGAAGCGGACGGCTTCGTATCCCCTTGTTCGGGCGAAGTTTTCTACCGACAAATAGAAGAAGAAGGGGAAGAAGAATCGTTCGACGGCGAAAGCACTCCGCTCCAGAAGCCGAAGCTGAAAGAAGCTCCTGCGCCGGGGCCGCTTGTCCGCATCCCATACGCGATCCCGCAGACGCGGATCACCTTCGGACCCGCGTTCAAGACCCGAATCCGCCGGCCGGTCTTCCAGTTCACCGACACGACCGAACAGCTCGACACCACCTTTCGTTGCAAGGTCGATCGGGGTGCCTGGAAGCCGTGCAGCTCGCCGATCAAGCTGAAGAAGCTGCACCTCGGCAAGCACGCGTTCCAAGTCAAGGGCATCAACGGCGGTGGCATCGCGCAGCCGAAGCCGAGCAAGCGCAAGTTCAAGGTGGTCCACTGATGCGCCGGCCGCGCCTGAAGGACGAAGCCGGACTGACCCTGGTCGAGCTGCTCGTCGCCGCCGCGATGAGCGTGATCCTGGTCGGGGCTGCCTGTTCGATGCTGATCAGTGCGGTCCGCGAGCAACCGAAGCTGAGCAAGAAGACCCAGGAAATCTCAACGGCGCGTTACGTGCTCGAGCGGATGACCCGCGAGCTCCGCAACGGCATCGTCGTCTATCCCGGCGCAACGGGGTCCAGGGTCGAATTCAAGACGCGGGTCCGGCATAAAACCTGTGGCGGTAGCGTGCAGGAAGACCCGAGCACGGCGGCGATCGAATGCCGCGTCACCTACTCCTGCACGACGACCGCCTGCACCCGCACCGAGACTGCGCCAGAAGTCTCCGGCAGCAGCGGCACGCCGATTCCATTTGTCGCCAACCTCGACAGCAGCAGCGTCTTCAATTACGAACCGAGCGTTGCGGAACCGAGCTACGTCGGCATCACCCTGCACATCGAAAACCCCGAAGGCGAAGGCGAGCTGACCGTCACCGACGGCGCCGGCCTGCGCATCCAGAGCTACCTGTACTGAGATGAGCACCTGGTTGAACAAGCGTTTCGGCGAGGCCGAGTCCGGGTTGACGATGATCGAGGTCCTGGTCGCAGCGGTCGTGCTCGTGATGGGCGCGGCGGCGACCTTCGGCGTGCTCGGCGCCGCCACCAGGAACGCTCAGCGGGCGAAGGCCACCCAGGTCGCGCTCGATCTCGCCCAGGAAGAGATGGAGCGCCTGCACAGCATTCCCTACGAAGAACTCGCACTCAACTCGGCGCCGATCGCCTCCACCGATCCGAAGAGCCCGAACTCACGAGTCAGCGCCGCCACCTTCAACCTGCGGCGCAAGCCGCCCACTGCCTATCTCCCGATCGACGTTGACGCCGAAAAAGGCTTCAGCCCCGAATCCGAATTCTTCACCGGCGATACCGAACAGGGCGGCATCAAAGGAACGATTTACCGCTACGTCGTCTGGCGCAACGATCCGAGCTGCCCCAACACCGAGTGCCCGGGCGAAGAGGACTACAAGCAGCTCGTCATCGCGGTCAAACCGACCCGCACCGTCAATCAGGGGGGGGAGGCCGGCTATGTCGAAGTGCAGTCGGCAGTTACCGCTCCTCCGGGCAACACCGACCTGACCCAAAAAGAACACGAAGAAAAAGAAAAAGAAGAAAAAGAAAAAGAACAGGAAGAAGAAGAAGAAAAAGTAAAAAACGGCGAAGCCGACGTGACCGCGCAGCAGTTCTTCCTTTCCGACACGGCGTGCGCGGCGGGCGGCGCAACGCAAAGGCAGGAAATCGTCAGCGACCACCTCTTGCACAACACGCTCGGTACCTGCGCCAGTGGCCCGCGCAGCGGTTCCGAACAGCCGGGCGCGCCCGACGCCCTGATGCTGAGCGGCCCACCGGATCCATTTCCCGAAGACGAATTGCTGCCGGGGCTGTTCGACTACTCCGACGACTTCTACCTCGAGCCGACGCCGGATACCGACAAGGGCGTGCAGATCCTCCGCGATGACACCAGCGGTTGCCACTTCGACCCGACCGGGGTCACCCATCCCGAGGCGCAGGTCCACCGCTGGGTCACCGACCCGATGCCGAAAACGTTCGAATTGAGGGGCAAGGTGACGCTCGAGTTCTACACCCGCACCCTCAACGACGCCCTCTATACGGGCACGCTCTGCGCCTACCTGTTCAAACGCCAAGAAGAACCCGGCCCGGCGGGGCTGCCGGTGGCCCACGACACCATGCTGCTCGACGAAGCGAGCGGCAACCCATACTGGACCTACGAACCGGAGGGAAACGGCTACTGGCCGCGAAACTCGTGGACGAAGGTGCGGCTGACGATGGACTTCGCGCCGGGTGAAATCCACGCCAACGACCGGCTCGGCGTCGCGCTCAGCGTCGACCGCGCCAACACCCCCGCCGACGCGATCCCAATCATGTACGACCATCCCAATTACGCCACCCGGCTCGAGGTCGACACCAAAACGCCGCTCGAAAGCTCCGGTGGCTAAGCGTGGCCGCCGCGGCAGTTTTCGCCTTCCTTGGAGGGCTGCTGGTCGGTAGCTTCACCACGGTCGTCGCTTACCGAGTGCCACGGGGCGAATCGATCGTCGGACCGCGCTCGCGCTGCCCGGCTTGCGGGACGCAGATCGCCGCCTACGACAATGTCCCGGTCTTCTCCTGGCTCCTGTTGCGCGGCCGGGCTCGCTGCTGCGGGGCAGCGATCTCCGCGCGTTATCCGCTGACCGAGGCGACGCTCGGCACGCTTTACGGCGCCACGGTGCTCATTCTCTGGGACGATCCGGTGGAGGTTGCGCTGGGCCTGATCTTCGTGACGATGCTGCTGGCAGTCACGCTGACCGACCTTGAGCGGCGGATCATTCCCAACAAGATCCTTCTCGTCGGCGCGGTCTTCGCAATCGCAATCGCCGCTATCGGCGCTCCCAGCAGCCTCCCCGAGCGCGGGATTGCAGCCGCAGCGGCCGGTGGCCTGCTCTTTGCCACGGCGCTTGCCTATCCCCGGGGGATGGGCTTGGGGGACGTCAAGCTGGCGGCGACGATGGGCCTCTTCCTCGCCCGCAACGTCGCACCGGCGCTCTTTGTCGCCCTGCTGGCCGGCGCCCTGTTCGGTCTGGCAATGATCGCCCGCGAGGGCGCTGCGGCACGTAAGCGGGCGATTCCCTTCGGGCCGTTTTTGGCTCTGGGTGGCGTAGTCGGGCTGCTCGCCGGCGATCAACTCGTCGACTGGTATCTGAGCACCTTCTAAGTCGTCCGTCCAGGTTCTTCGAGAACTGGGTACTTGCAGCCCAAAAGGTCTGCGGCCTTTTTGTCGATGCAAGGCCTACGGATGCGCCTCCCACGCCCAGATTTCGACTTTTCCATGCGACTCGGCAAGCAGAAGACGACGAGCGTCGTCGGCCTCGACATCGAGGCCGGCAGCATCGCCGCGACCGAGGTCGCGGCGAACGGCTCGGTGCGCGTTACCGCCTCGGCGATCGGCCCGCTTGACCCCGGCACCTTCCACGAGGGTGAGGTGCTCGATGCCGACCGTCTCGCTGGCTCGCTGAAGGACCTCTTTGCCGAGCACAAGCTGGGCAAGAGGGTGCGGCTCGGCGTCGGCAACCAGCGAGTCGTCGTGCGTACGGTGCGCCTACCCGCGATCGAAGACCACAAGGAAATGGAGGCCGCGGTTCGCTTCCAGGCACAGGAGCAGATGCCGATGCCGCTAGACCAAGCGGTGCTCGAGCACCAGGTCGTCGGCGGCGTCCCGGCGGAGGAGGGCAAAGCCCCGCAGGTCGATGTGATCGTCGTCGCTGCGCGCCGCGACATGGTCGCCTCCTTCCTCGAGCCGATCCAGCGTGCCGGCCTCGATCCGGTCGGCGTCGACCTCTCGGCCTTCGGCATGATCCGCGCTCTCGCCGGCGAGAGCGCGGATGCGGGCGCAGCGGCGGAGCGTCCAGCCGCGGCCGCGCTCTACTGCAGCGTCGGCGACGTAACCAACCTTGCGGTGGCTCGCGGCCGCTCCTGTCTCTTCAGCCGCGTCTCCCATGTCGGTCTCGAGGCGACGGCCGGGGCCATTGCCAGCTCGCTGGGGCTGAGCCCCGAACACGCCACGCAGTGGCTCGCTCACGTCGGTCTTGAGCTGGCTCCCGAGCAGGTTGAGGGCGATCCCCAGACCGTCGTGCAGGTAAGGCAGGCGCTCGAGCAGGGGGTCGGCGACCTGCTCGACGAGCTGCGCCTCTCGCTCGACTACTACGGCGCCCAGGAGGCCGCTTTGCCGGTCGAGCGGATCGTCCTCTGTGGTCCGGGTAGCGCCATCCCGGGGTTGGCGGCCCGGATGGAATCGGGCCTTGGCCTACCGATAGCCGTCTCTCGCCCGGCGGCGCTCGGCGACTTCGACGACGTGGCCGCGGCGCGCCTCACCCTTCCCTACGGCCTCGCCCTAGAGGACTAACGGCCGATGCGTCCCGTCAACCTGATTCCAGCTGAGGATCGCCGCGGCGAGCACGCCCCGCTGCGCACCGGTCCGCTCGCCTACATCGTCCTCGGCGCGCTGGTCGCCGCTCTGGCAGGCGTGGCGATGCTCGTCCTCACCGGCAACCAGATTGCCGAAAGCAAGGACGAAGTTACCGCGCTCAAACACGAAGATGCGGCGGCGGCGGCCAAGGCAAGCAAGCTCGCCTCCTACACCCAGTTCCGCGACCTCAGCGAACAGCGGGTCGCGACTGTGCAGAGCCTCGCGGACAGCCGCTTCGACTGGGAGCGGGTCCTGCGCGAACTGTCGCTGATCCTGCCGAGCGATGTTGCCCTGATCGAACTGAGCGCGAACGGAGCCGGCGGCGAAGGCGCCGAAGGCGGCGAATCGAGTGGCGTCGCCCTCGCCGGTATCGCCGGCCCGTCCCTGAACATGACCGGCTGCGCCGCCGGCTACAAGGGCGTGGCACGTTTCGTCACGGCGCTGAAGGACATCGACGGCGTAACTAGGGTCGGGGTCCAGTCCTCTGATCAGACCGCCGGTAGCAGTGGGAGCGGCGAAGCAACCTGTGGCGGCGGCAACGCGACGGTTGAATTCGCGCTTGTAATCGCATTCGACGCGGCACCGGTCCCGGCGCCCGAAGGTGAAGCCGCAGTGGCTCCCGAATCCGCCCCGGAAGCCGCCCAGGTTGCCTCCAGCGAGGCCTCGGAAAGCTCCAGTACCGAAGCAGAAGGCGGTTGAACGGATGGATGCGCTGAAGAAATCCGGCAGCCTGACGATCGTCGCGATGCTTGTCGTCGCTGCGCTCGCCATTGCCTTCTGGGTGTTGCTGCTGAGTCCCAAGCGCGACGAAGCGGCGAAATTGAGCGAACAGGTCGCCCAAGTCGAATCGTCGCTCGCCCAGCATCAGTCGGAAGTCACCGTCGCCGAAGAAGCGCGCAAGCAGTTCCCAGTGGACTATCAGAAGCTCGTCGTGCTGGGAAAGGCGGTGCCGGCAAGCGATGAAACCGCCTCACTGCTCGTGCAGGTGAGTGGGATCGCCAAGCGGACCAAGGTCCAGTTCAAAGACATCTCGTTGAGTGTCGAAGGCGGCTCGGAAGAAGCGCCCGCAGCGGCGCCGGCGCCTGCCGGGGCCACTCCGGTTTCGCCGACCGAGGCGGAAGCCTCACTGCTGCCGCTCGGCGCGACGATCGGGCCGGCCGGTCTGGCGGTGATGCCGTACGCGCTCAGCTTCGAAGGCAGCTTCTTCCAAATCGCCGACTTCATCAAGCGTCTCGACGCGATGGTCAAGACCCACAACGAAGAGGTCACGGTCGACGGGCGGCTGATCACCGTCGACAGCTTTTCGCTGGCGAGTGGCGAAGGCGGCACGGGCACTTTGGCCGCCAGCTTCAACGTCACGACCTACCTGACGCCGCCCGGCGAAGGCGCGACCCTCGGCGCCTCGCCAGAAGTCCCAGCCGAACCGGCGGCTACGCCGGCGGCGGCAACTACGGGAGGCGCGCCATGAAGCGGCCGAAGGGGCCCGAGCTGAAGATGCCGGAGTTGAAGGCGCCGGCGTTCGTCGCCGACCTCTACTACGACTTGCGCGACCGTCGCCTGCTGCCGCTCGTCGCCCTGGTGTTGGTCGCGATCATCGCGACGCCCTTCCTGCTCAGTCAAGGGGCGGAGGAGGCCGAACCGATCCCGGTGCCGGCGGCGATCCAGGCGCTGAAAGAATCGGGAGGCCATCGCACTGCCTCGCTGACCGTTGTCGAGTCCAAGCCTGGCCTGCGCGACTACCGCAAGCGTTTGCGTCACCGTACGGCGCTCGACCCGTTCAGGAGTTTCGGCAACCCGAGCCTGAAGGGGGCGCGCCTCGGGGGCGGCGAAGGAGAAGGATCATCTGGCTCGTCCGCTCCAGTGACCTCGACTACGACTACGAAGACGACCTCGACCACGAAGACGACTACGAACGATGGCTCGGACCAAGGGTCCGGCGGAGCGCAGCCGGGACAGCTGCCGCCGGCCGGCAAGGGTCACCTCGTCTACTTCTCCTACGCGATCGACGTCAAGGTCGTCAAGAGCGTCGACGGCCAGCAAGAGGAACCGATTACGCGCAAGAAGGTGCTCATGCAAACGCCCCTCCCCGGGCAGAAAGAGCCGGTGGTCACCTTCATGGGGCCGGCCCGCGACGGCAAAAAGCCCACCGGCAACGCCCTGCTGCTCGTCTCCAACCAGGTCACGGAGATCGCCGGCGACGCGAAATGTCTCGCCGGCGACGAAGTCTGCCAGCTGCTCGAAGTCGAGCCCGGTTTTCCTGTCGTCCTCACCTACGGCGAAAGTGACGTCAAGTACACGGTGAACGTGCTCAAGCTCGGCCTCGTCGTGACCGGGCATAGCTGAGCGCAGGCAGTCAGGGCGCTAGCCAAAACTTCAGCAAATGAAGCATTGGCGCTAAACTCGCTCTAGCGAGCCGATAGAACGCAACCCGGCCCGCGCCCGATGGCCTGAAATATGAGCGCTGAGAGCAATTCCCGCTGTCCCGTCTGCCGCACCGCCGACGTCGTTTGCGGCAAGTGGACCCTCCTTGTTATCCGCGACCTTGCGGTTGGCTGCAGTCGCTTCTGCGAGCTCGAGCGCTCGCTGGAGGGGATCAGCCCGCGCACCCTCTCGCTGCGCCTGCGGGCGCTCGAAGAAGAGGGCATCGTCACACGCAACACCTTCCCCGAGGTGCCGCCCCGGGTCGAGTACGCGCTGACCGAGAAGGGTGAAGCGCTGGTGCCGCTGATCGAGGACATGCGGCGCTACGGCAGCCGTTGGCTGCTCGAAGAAGAGCAAGCTCCAGTCCCCGCCTAGACCCCGCCGGTTCTGCAAGGCGTCGTGCAGGCGCAGGAGCGCCCCGTGAGGGGGGGAAGGCAGGACCGTGCGCGATCCCCTGCTCAACGAGGCAGTGCGGCGGTTGGCCGCAGAGGCCGCTACCCGCTTCACCACGTTGGTCGCTGGCGGTGAGCAGATTCCCTTTGACGTCGCCGAGCAGGCCGGCCCCGATGAGGCCTTCTTTCATAGCTACGTTCCCCTGACCGCGCGGTTCGTGCGCGAGCGTGAGGCCGAGCTTCGCTCGCTGCCGGCCTTCGCCGCGGCGCGCGACGCGGTTTCCATGGCAGGAGTGGCAGCGCCCTACCTGGAGCAGCGTGGCGAGACCGTCCCCGCCGATTCAGCCGAGCGCGCAGCCCGCCTGCTGACTGTCTTCATTGCTTCGCTCTGGGACGGCTGCACCGAGTTCTCGCTCGATCGCGAGCGGCTCGAGGACGCCCTTGCGGTGCTTAACGCCGAGGCCGGTGACATCGATGAGGCTGACGTCCTCATCGTGCCGATCGTCGGCTTGCAGATGCCGGTCGCCCGGCTGCAACTGCCGCACGGCGCGCAACTGGTTCGCGCTGACAGCATCGAGGCGCCGATCGAGGCGATGCGCAGCGAGGGTATGGGCCGCGCCGCCTGGGAGCCGCAGTTTCTGGCGATTGCCGAGCAGGAAGAGGGATCCGACAGCGCCGAAGCGGCATTGAGTCAGCTAGCTGACCTGATCAGCGTCATGCGTCTCTATAAGGGTGGCGGCGTCGGGCTCGGTCCCTATGCGTTCGCACCGACCGGCGAGGGCCGCTGGCGCCGCATCGCGACCGGCGCGCCGGCGCCGCGCGACGATGGTTACCGACTTGACGAGGAGGAGACGGCGCAGCTGGTCGAGTTGGCCGAAACACTTGAGGCCAGGCCCGATCCGGCTGGGTCGCTGGCCTGGGCGGTTCGCCGCTTTGAGCTCGGCTGCGAGCGCCCTTCAGCGCTAGAAGGTCTGAGCGACCACCTGCTGGCGCTGCGCGCCGTGCTCGACGGGCAAGGCCCCGTGGGCGCTTCGTTGCCGATGCGCGCCGCGGCGCTGATTGCTGACGGGTCGACCGATCGCCTTGGTGCTCGGGAGCAGGTCGAAGCCGCGATGGAGTTGGAACGCGCGGAAATGTCAGGTGCGCCTGTAGAGGGTGCAACCGAGTTGGCGACCTGGGCCGAGGAGAGCGTGCGTCGCATTCTGCGCGAAGCCGCTCTTGGCCAGCTCGGCGCCGACCTAAACGAAGCCGCCGACGAGACTTTGATCGCCACTGGCCTTGAGTCGGGAGATGTGGAGATCGCCGTGACCGCGCAGGACATCGAGCCAGAGCTCGAGCCGGCACCGCTTCCCGAGCCCGACCGAGCCCGGATTCCCAAGCCCGAATTCCATCGTCCCGAGCCGACTATCGAGGAGGAGTACGACATGGACCAGGACACCCGCATCCTCGAGCCGGTTCCGGCTGAGGACGAGATACGGATAACCGCCAGAGATTGGATGGATGAGGTGGAGGTTGAGGAGAGCACGCTCGACTTCCCAGCGATCGAGGGAGACCTTGAACACCGCGAGCGGATCGACACCCCCCGCGTGCGTCACCTCTTTCCGGTTCCCGAGAACGCGGACTGGGAGGTCCGTGAGCTCAAGTACGACCACTACGGTCGGCGCAGCGCCAGCTAGGTACGGGACGCGCTAGTCGGGCTACAGCCCGACAAACGCGCCCCGCGGTCGAGGGTGGGCTGATCGATCCGGTTATTCGACCCAGATGCCTTTGTGGTTTTCTTCTGAATCCTCGCCTTTGACTGTGATCACGCCGGTGTAGGTGCCGTTTTCTGTTGTCTGTGTCTGGCTTGCGCAGCCCGCGCCGTGTTCGATGTAGTGGATTCCGGATACGTTGAGGTCAGCAACAACACTGCGTGTCGTGCCTTCCCCCTCGTTTGTGAATGTGACCGTTTTCCGCGGTTCCTGCGCTGGAACTGTGATCGTGCATTCGGCGACGTGTATTTCGATCTTTCCACCGGCAAAAGGGCACTCGATGCCCATACGCGCCTCGATTGGTTCTGCCTGTTCTTCGAGGTGGAACGTGTAGGCGCAGCCATTGAGTGTCACCGTTGCGTTGCTCATGCCGACTTTGCATTCTTCGTATTTCGGTTTGAGTGTCATTGTCGTCGTTGTCTGAGCTGCCTGGGTACCAGTGAACTGGACGACTTTGCATTTCATTTCGCCGAGGTCGGTCGTCAGCACGTTGGCGACGAGCCCGGTTTGCCCGCCT
This sequence comes from uncultured Solirubrobacterales bacterium, assembly GCA_963703175.1. Lineage (GTDB taxonomy): Bacteria > Actinomycetota > Thermoleophilia > Solirubrobacterales > 70-9 > VRUE01. Next base: position 696,425 of record OY969794.1, on the reverse strand, counting down.
GTCAGGGTGGTGCCCGCAAATTCGGTGTGGAAGAACGGGTTGGCCGACGCGGCAGAGGTCGCTACCGCGCTCATTGCAAAGACCGCAGAGAGGGCGATTCCCATGGTCTTGAGGGTGCGCATCATGTCATCTCCTTGATTTCGGTCACCCCGATGGGCGACCTGTCAAGGCAATCTTGTCATTGATCAAAAAGTATTGATCGAACTATCCTTAGGCCGACCTGCAGTGGCCAGGTTATCCTCGGCCGGCGGCGATCTCTATGCGTTGCTCGCTGCTGGCGAAGAGGTAACGGTTGATTTCGGCGAGGCCACCGAGGTCGTGGACGTCTTCGTCCAGGTAGGGGACGCGGATCACGCCCTTGGTTCGCAACTCCGCCGCCAAGTGCTCGATGTTTCTTGCGTCGCGCTCGGCCAGCGCCTGGTAGTCGGCGAAGTTCTCGGCTACGCGCTGGGCCAGGTCGTCATCGCCGAGCTTGGCCGCAAGCGTCCCCTCGAGGTCGGCGCTGTCTCCACGCAGGCGCTCTGCCGGGTAGTGGACCTTGTTGACGATGACGCCGCCGAAGGGCAGTTTTGCCTCGACCAGCTTGCGGTGGAAGTAGACGGCCTCATTGATCGGCTCGCCCTGTGGGCCGCAGACGACGAGGAAGCAGGTGTGTGGATCGGCAAGCAGGTTGTTAACCCGCTTGGCGCGGGCTTGAAAGCCGTCGACCATGCCGCTGAAGGCATTGAAGAACTCGGCCAGGTCGGCGAGCAGGTCGAAGCCAACGATTCGCTTCAGAACGCCGAGCGCCACGGTGGCGCCGCGCCCGGCGACCTTGGCGGCCAGCCCGGTCGGCTTCATGAAGACGCGCAGCGAGCGGCCTTCGATGAACTGGGTCAGGCGGCGCGGCGCGTCGAGGAAGTCGAGCGCGTTACGCGTGGGCGGGGTGTCGAGGACTAGTAGGTCGAAGCGGCCTTCGGTGTGCAGCTCAAACAGCTTCTCCATCGCCATGTACTCCTGTGAGCCGGCCAGCGCGTTGGAGATCTGCTGGTAGATGCGATTGTTGAGGACGCGGTCGCGCGACTCCTCGTCGGGTGCCTGGCGGGCGACGAGCTCGTCGAAGGTGGCCTTGGCGTCGAGCATCATCGCCCACAACTCGCCCTTCATCTCGACCCCGTGCTGCTCGAATAGCTTCGGATCGACTCGCGTTGCCTCATTGCCCAACTCGCGCAGGCCGAGCGAGTCGGCGAGCCGCTTCGCTGGGTCGATGGTCAACACACAGACGCGCAGTCCGCGCGCCGCCATACCGGCGGCAATCGCCGCTGAGGTCGTCGTCTTGCCCACTCCGCCGGAGCCGGCGCAGATACAGATGTCCTTGCCTTCGAGGATCTCATCGACCGCAGGCATTAGCTCAACTTCCTGGCGAGCTGCTGCGCAGCCTCGGCACCCAGCTCGGGCTCGAAGAGGAAGGGGAGGGTTTTGACCGGTGCCTCGACCCGCCGGCGCAGGCGGGCGAGCTGAGCACGCTGTGAGCGGGCGCGGCCATGCTCGGAGGCCGCAGCGCGGGCCGCAGCCCGCGCGACCCCGTTCTCGCCCTCGGCCAACTCCAATAGCCGCTGGGCCTCCTCTTTGGAAAAGCGCTCTGGGTAGAGCCCGTTGAGGTAGATGCGATCGACAGCGACGCCGACCTCGGCGCGCAGCTCGCTCTCCAGGGCAGCAGTCTCGTTAACCGGCATCTCCTCCGGCAGGGCGACGATCGCGGTGCCGGTGTGCTCCTGGTCGGTGATCAGCCGGTCGAGCTGCTGGGCCTGAGAGTGGATCGGCCCCACGCGAGCGATCGCGGCGAAGGTGCGCGGCGTTTGCAGGAAGCCGATCCCGTGCCCGGTGGCGGGAGCGTCGACAATCACCAGGTCGTACTTGCGCCCGCTCTTCACCTTGCGGTCGAGCTGGGCCAGCTCCCAGATCTTGCCGATCGTGACCAGCTCCTTGAGCCCCGGAGTCGCGGCGGCGAGATAGGAGAAGATGCGGCTGCGAAAGAGCAGGTCGCGCATCGCCCGGACCTTCAGCTGCAGCAGCACGTACTCGCGCATCGACTCGTCCGGGTCGATCGAGATCGACCAAAGGTTCTCCGCCATCTTGACCTCGTGGAAGCCGACTTCGGTGTGCTCGAAGATCCGCGAGGTGTTCTCCTGCGAGGAGACCTCGCAGACGATCGTGCGCTTGCCGGCTTCCGCCGCGCGCAGGCCCAGCGCGACCGCGACCGTGGTCTTGCCGACTCCGCCCTTGCCGGTCACGAAGACCAGTCGCTTGTCGAGAATGTCTGGGATTGGGGTGATTCCTAGCAATTTCGAGGCGCGGCAGGAAAAACGGGCACCTCTGCGAATACCCGCGCAATGGGATTCCTTAGCCGCAAGACCAAGTCCAAGCCCGCCCCGACCGTTGAAGAGCCGCATCCGATTGTCGAGGAGTTGCAGGCTATGGAGGACGCCGTGCCTGAGCGTACCCGGGACGATGAGGGACCGAGGCCTCAGGCCGCGGGTCCTGTCGCGGCAGGGGACCCACCTCCCCCTGCGGTAGCTAAAGCTTCCTCGGGGGAGGTCCCCCCTTCCGCGCCACCCGCGGCAGAGGCGTCTGAGGCCGTAGCTCCGGCGCATGAGGTTGCGGCGCCATCCATTTCGGTTGGAGCTAAGAGGGATGAGGCGCTTGTTGAGGACTCCGAGCCCGCGCGCTTCATGCCCCGGGACTTGATTGCCCCTAGCCGCCACGAAGCTGTGGTGGAAGAGCCGGTGGCCGAGGTTCCAACCAAGCACGCTGAGGTCATTGCCTTTGCCAACCAGAAGGGTGGGGTCGCCAAGACGACGACCACTCTGAATCTTGCTGTTGCCTTTGCCGAGTCCGGGTATCGGGTGCTTTGCATCGACCTCGATCCGCAGGGAAACCTGACGATGAGCCAAGGGATCGATCCCGACAAGGTCGAGAAGAGCCTTTACGACGTTCTGGTCAACGACATGCCGATCAGCGAGATCATCCAGCACCGCGAGATCGACATCGCCGTCTCCTCAATCGACCTCGCCGGCGCGGAGATCGCGATGAGCACCAAGATCGGTCGCGAGCGCTCGCTGGAGAAGGCTCTGAAAGAGGTCTCAGGCAACTACGACTTCGTCTGCATCGACACGCCGCCCAGCCTTGGGTTGCTGACGATCAATGCGCTGACCGTGGCCAACAAGGTGATCGTCCCCGTTCAGTGCGAGTATTTGTCGATGCGCGGACTGGTCCAGCTCCAGAACACGCTGAAAATGATCCAGGAGAACCTCAACCCCGACGTCAAGATCGAGGGCATCCTGCCGACGATGCTTGATTCGCGCACCGTCCACGCCAAGGAGGCCGTGGAGATCCTCGAAGAGAACTTCGGTGACCTGGTCTTCCGCTCGCGGATCCGCAAGGCGATCAAATTTGCCGAGGCGCCGGTCAAAGGTGCCAGCGTGCTCAAGTACGATCCTCAGAGCAACGCAGCGGGCTACTATCGAGACTTAGCGAAGGAGGTCTTGGCACATGAGTCGGCGTAAGCGGGCGAGTATGCGTGAGGGTCCCCTCGCCGATCTCTTTCGCAGTACTTCTGACGACGAGGGCTCAGAGCCCTCAGTCGCGGGTCCTGTCGCGGGGCAGGGGTCCCCGGCTCACCCGCCGGAGACCCCAGACCCCACGCCACCCACGGGAGAGACGTCTGAGTCACCGCCCGAAAGGCTCAAGAGAGTCTTCTCAGAGGAGCCAGCCCCAAAAGCTGAACCGCCCGCGGAAACTCCGCGCTATGGCCGCGAGGAACCTGAGTATGAGCCGCCTGGCTCGGGTGAGCCGCATCAGCCTGTGATCCGGGTTGTAGGAGTTGGTGGGGCCGGAGTCAACGCCGTCAACCGGATGGTCGACGCGAATGTGCCCGGGGTCGAGTTCATGGCGGTCAACACCGATCTTCAGTCGTTGCAGCTCTGCGTCGCCGACGTCACCGTCCATATCGGCGAGGAGCAGACGCGCGGCCTTGGTGCCGGCGCCGACCCCCAAGTCGGCCACCGCTCCGCCTTTGAGGAGCAGGACAAGATCAAGCGTCTGCTCAAGGGTTCCGACATGGTCTTCGTTGCCGCCGGAGCCGGCGGCGGTACCGGCAGTGGTGCAGCGCCGGTCATCGCCCGCCTCGCCCGCGAGGTTGGCGCGCTGACGGTCGGCATCGTCACCAAGCCGTTCAGCTTTGAGGGCTCGCGGCGCGGCACCCAAGCCGGTAAGGGAATCGAGGAGCTGGCGGCCGAGGTTGACACGCTGATCGTCGTCCCCAACGATCGCTTGCTCGAGGTCCTCGACCAGCACACCTCGATGGTCGAGGCCTTCCAGGTCGCCGACGATGTGCTGCGCCAGGGCGTGCAGGGAATCTCCGATTTGGTCACCCTGCCAGCGCTAATCAACCTCGACTTCGCCGACGTGCGGACGATCATGTCCGACGCAGGCCGGGCGCTGCTCGGGATCGGCATGGGGCATGGCGAGAACCGCGGCCTGCTGGCCGCCGAGAAAGCGATCTCCTCACCCTTGCTTGAGACCTCGATGGAGGGGGCGCGGGCGATTCTGCTCTCGATCACCGGCGGTCCCGACCTCTCGTTGGTCGAAGTCAGCGAGGCGGCAAAGCTTGTCGGCGAGGCTGCCCACCCCGACGCCAACATCATCTTCGGTGCCAATATCGACGAGGAGCTGGGCGACCAGATCTGGGTCACGGTCGTCGCCACTCGTTTCGATGGCCAACAGGCGCCGCGCCGCGCCGCCGAGCCGACAATCCGCCGCACCAAGGACGCCGGCCGCGGCCGCACGCCGCGCAACGAGAAGGCCGGCGAGCTGAGCAGTCTCGACGTCCCCGAGTTCCTTCCCGGTTAGTCCCCGCCCCATGCCTGGCGTCGTCGCGGCGGGCCATCCCCTTACCGCCGAGGCCGGCGCTGACGTCCTACGCGCGGGCGGCAACGCGGTCGATGCCGCCGTTGCTGCGGTGCTCGCCTCGTTCGCGGTCGAGAGTCCGCTGACCGGCTTCGGCGCCGGCGGCTTCATGATGGTCAGCCACGGCGAGGAGACGGTTCTAATCGACTTCTTCGTCGCGGCCCCTGGCAAGGATGGGATTGAGCGCGGGGTGGAGCTTGCCCCTGTTCCCGTCCACTTCGACGAGGAGACGGTGCAGACGTTTTACGTTGGTCCGGCGTCGTGTGGAGTTCCGGGCACCGCGGCGGGGTTAGAGCTGGCGCTGCGCCGTTTCGGGACGATGCCGCTCGCCGATTTGGTCGGTGCCGGTGTGCGGCTTGCCCGCGAGGGCGCCCCGGTCAACGCCGAGCAGGCCTACATCCTCGAGATCCTCTGGCCGATTCATGAGCGTTTGGCCGAGACGCGGCAGCTCTACGCACCGGAGGAGAGGCCGCTGGGCGAAGGCGACGTCTTCAGCTTTACCGAGCTGGCCGAGGCGCTGGAACGCTTTGGCGGCGAAGGCGCCGAGCCCTTCTACCGCGGTGAGGTGGCGGCGGCACTGGGCAATTACATGGCGGAGCATGGCGGCACCCTGGGGGTGACCGACCTGGCTGAGTACGAAGCGATCGAGCGGCGGCCGATCCGCGCTCCGTTCCGCGGGGCCGAAGTGTTGACCAACCCGCCGCCCTCCTCGGGCGGAATCCTGATCGCCTACTCACTCGGCCTGCTGGAGCGGTTGGGGGGTCACAGCGGCCCCGAGCAGCTTGTCGCTGCGATGGATGCCGCCAACCGCGCGCGCGGCGAGGAGTTCGCCGAAGCGCTCTACGGTGAGGGCTTGGAGCAGGCGCTGCTCGACCCTGAGCGCCTCGACCTGCGAGCAGGCGATTTGCTCGGTTCTACCACCCACATTTCGGTCCTTGACGGCGACGGAGTCTGTGCCAGCGTCACGTGTTCGAATGGCTCGGGCTCTGGCGTACTCGTCCCCGGCACCGGCGTAATCCTCAACAACATGCTCGGCGAGGAGGATCTCAACCCACTTGGGTTCCACGCAATTGCACCTGGGCGCCGCGTCCCCTCGATGATGGCGCCGACCGTTGTGCGCCGCGACGGCGAGATCGAGCTTGGCCTCGGCAGCGCCGGCTCCAACCGGATCCGTTCGGCGATTGTGCAGACGGTGGTGCGCGCGGTCGAGGAGGGGATGGGTGCCGACGACGCCGTGCGGGCGCCACGGCTGCACGTCGAGCAGGGCATCGTCCAGGCCGAGCCCGGGATCGACGAGAGGGCGCTGGCCCGGATCGAGGCGCGCGGCTTCCCCGTCATGCGCCGTCCCCGGATCAACCTCTTCTTCGGCGGGGTGCAGGCGGTCGCGCGCGATCGTACGACCGGCTTCCTGAGCGGTGGCGGTGACCCACGCCGCGGCGGTGCCGTTGCCACCACCTAGCGGACGTGCCGTCGCTTAGTGGCCACTATCGGTACCTAAGCGACGCACGTCCGGGAGAATGGGGCGATGATCGACTTTGAGGCGGAAGGCCTTCTCGACGACGTCGACGGCGATGCGCGCCGGGCGCGGTGCGAGCTGCTCGAACGCCTCGCCGGCGAAGGCGTGCCGCTGGAGGAGCTGCGCGAGGCTGTCGATGGCGGACGCCTCGCCCTGTTGCCGGTCGAGCGCGCCGTGGCCGGTGACGGCGCCCACTATACGCCGCGCGAGGTTGCCGACAAGGTCGGGATCAATCTCGAGATCCTGCAGCGCACCAGCCTCGCGTTCGGCGTTCCGTATCCCGATCCGGACGATCGCTCGGTGACCGAGGCCGATCTGGAGGCGGCAAAGCGGATTAAAGCCTTCTATGACGCCGGTCTGCCCGAAGAGGGAATGATGCAGGTGGCGCGCACCGTTGGGATGGCGACTGCCCGGATCGCCGAGGCAAATCGCGACCTGGTCACCCGTACGCTGATGCAGCCGGGGGACACCGAGCAAGATCTCGCCTTGCGCTTCGCCGCAGCGGCAGAGCACATGTTGCCGCTGTTCGAGCCGACTCTTTCCTACGCTTTCCGCGCCCACATGCTTGAGCAGATCCGCCGCGACGTACTCGGCGCCGGTGAGATCGCCTCGGGGCAGCCAGGGACGGCGACGGACGTTTCGGTCTGTTTCGCCGACCTTGTCGGCTTCACCAAGCTCGGCGAGCAGGTCGAGACCGAAGAGCTGGGCCTGATCGCCGGCCGTCTCGACGAGCTGGCCACCGCGGTGGCAGAACCGCCGGTGCGGCTAGTGAAGTTGATCGGCGACGCGGCGATGCTGGTCTCTACCGATACGGCCGCGATGGTCGAGGCGGCGCTGCGGATGGTCGAAGCGGCCGACGAAGAAGGCGACGAGTTTCCCCGTCTGCGCGCCGGCATCGCCCACGGCTCAGTTCACTTGCAGGCCGGTGACTACTACGGCCGCCCCGTCAACCTGGCCAGCCGCCTGACCGGAATCGCCAAACCAGGCAGCGTCCTGCTCGACTCAGACGCCAAGCGGGCGGCGGCGGATGGCTTCGACTACTCCTACGCCGGCGAAAAACGCCTCAAGGGCTTCGACTCCCGAACCAAACTCTTCCGCGCCCGCCGCCCAGACCGCAAATAGCGCCCAACACCCGCCGCCGCCCGCGCCAAGGGGGGCGAACTCGGCATCCTGGACGCTTGTGTCCCCCATGGGGGACAAAAAGATCCATCCTGCGTCGGGTGATCTGTGGGAGCTGTCTCGGTTGCAGCACGGCGTTGTGACGCGAGCGCAGTTGCTTGAGCGCGGATTGACCACGAAGGCGATTGCTCATCGCGTCCGCACGGGACGCTTGCATCGGCTCGGGCGCGGTGCCTACGCGGTCGGCCGGCCCGATGTGGGCCAGTACGGGCGGTGGATGGCCGCAGTGCTGAGCTGTGGGCCGGAGGCTCTGCTGAGTCATCGCAGCGCCGCGGCGCTTTGGGGAATCGCCAAGGGTTCGCCGGAGTTGGAGACCGAAGTGGTCGTTCCAGGCGCGATACGCAGGCGGCGCCCGGGGGTCCGCCTCCGGCGGCGAGCTGACCTGAGTGCAGTCCATCGTCGCGAGGTCAGCGGAATTTCCGTCACCGACCCCGTCTCTACCCTGGTGGACCTGGCTTCGTGCGTCGTGGAATGGCAGGTCGAGAAGGCAATCAACGACGCGGATCGACTCGGCCTGATCGATCCCGAGGCCCTGCGTACTGAGGTGAACGGCTTGTTGCCCCGGCCGGGCATGGCGTGCCTCCGTCGGCTGCTCGGCTGCGACGCGCTCACCGACACCGGGCTCGAGCGCAAGTTCCTCGGCATCGTGCGAGAGGCAGGTCTGCCGTTGCCGAAAACGCAGGCCTGGGTGAACGGCTATCGAGTTGACTTTCACTGGCCGGACCTGGGGCTGATTGTCGAGACAGACGGCTGGGCTCATCACCGCACTCCGGGAGAGCAGGCGACGGACCGCCGTCGCGATCAGGCGCACACGAAGGCAGGGTTGACGACGCTGCGCTTCGCGGAAAAACAGGTGCGCTACGAACCCCGCCAGGTGAAGGCGACCCTATCGGCGGTCATGCGTCGCCTCCTCCTCGCGCAGGATGGACTCTTGTAGCCCCTATGAGGGACACAAGGTTCCATCTTCGGCGGAGAGGGGCTTCCCTATGCCGGCTTGCGGCCGGAGAGGAGGAGGTTGTAGAAGAGCTCGGCGGGGAGGCGGGGCTCGAGGATGCGGGTGTCGATCTTTTGCAGGGCGATGTAGCTGTTGAAGGCGAAGCGGCGCCAGCCCCAGGAGACCGAGTCCGGCTCGGCGCTGGCCTCGACCGTGCGCAGGCCCCAGCCCCAGGCGTTGGCGAGTAGCTCCTCGCCGCCGACTCGCTGCTGCTCGAAGCCGCTGTCGCGCAGCAGCCGGCGCAGATCGGCGGGGGCGAAGGCGTGGACGTCGACCTCGCCCTCCAGGGCGTGGCCGCCCGACTGCTCCATCTCGGGCACGGCGCGCGGACTGGCGCCGACGAGCCGGCGCCAGGCAGGCGCGGCGATTAGGCCGGCACGCTTCGGCGCCGCCGCCAGCCGGTCGCCGTAGCGCGAGGGCTCTCCGCAGAAGGCGATCGCGCCGCCTGGTCGCAACACCCGGCGAAATTCGGCGAAGGCGCGCTCAAGATCGGGGATGTGGTGCAGGACGGCGTGGCCGAAAACCAGGTCGAAGCTCTCGTCCTCGAAGGGCAGTTCCTCGGCCTCGGTCGCCACGGTCTCCGCTTCGAGACCGAGCGATTCGGCGGTCGTCGAGAGGCGTTGCAGCATGCCCGGCGAGATATCGGTCGCGGTCAACCGCCCGATCGTCCCCATCTGCAGCAGGTTGAGCGAGAAGTAGCCGGTGCCGGAACCGATCTCAAGCCCGTCGGCGAACTTCAGATCGCCGAGGCCGCCCAGGGTCTTGGCCAGCTTCTGGCGTACCTGGCGCTGACCGGTGGCGCCGAAGTCGATACCCCACTTGGCGTCGTATTCGTTGGCCGCCGCGTCGTGGTAGCGGGTGTTGACGTCCTTGATGTGCTCAGGTGTGGCCGTAGGGGAGGCGGGCATGGGGCGGGAACGGTACACGGATCGGCGCAACGCACCCGGCGCGAAGCCGCAATAGCGTCTCCGGCTGTGCCGAGCGAGTACCTGCAGGAAAACCAGCCCCCCGGGGTACCGCCGCTGCCGCTTACCGGCGAGCGGACGCTGCCCGACGTGCCCGAGGAGAACTACTGGTTCCGCCGTCATCTCGCGGTCTACGAATGGATCGCGGCGCGCGTTGCCGGCAAGCGGGTCGTCGATATGGCCTGCGGCGAGGGTTACGGCTCCGACGTGCTGGCTGCGAGCGCGGCGAACGTCGTCGGGGTCGACGCCAACCCCGATGCGCACGAGCACGCGCGGCTGCGCTACGTGCGCGACAACCTACGCTACGAGCGGGACCTGGTCGAGAGCTTCGCCGAGCCCTGCGACGCCGTCGTCTTCCTGCAGACGATCGAGCACGTACAGGACGCCGGCGCGATCCTCGAGCACTTCAAGTCGATGCTTGCTCCCGGCGGAGTTGCCTATGTCTCCACTCCCAACCTGCTGACCCTCGCTCCGCCCGGGGCGGAGAAGTCTGACAATCCGTGGCACGTGCACGAGTATCGGGCGGCGGAGTTCCGACAGCTCTGCGAGGCCCATTTCGAGCGGGTCGAGCTATTCGGCCTCTTTCATGCTCGCAAGCTGCGCTTGCACGAGCTTGCAATCAAGCTTGGCTGGGACCACGTCCACAAGGCGTTGCGGTTGACCAAGCCCTTCTACGACCGCTTCACCCCGGCGATCGCCGCCTCGGACTTCAGGCTGGCCGAAGCCGATCTCGACCGGGCGCTGGACTTCCTCGCCGTCTGTCATGGCTGAAGAAAGCGCCGGCGATCTGGCGATCGTCCTCCACTCCCACATGCCCTACGTGGAGGGGTTCGGGACGTATCCATTTGGCGAGGAGTGGCTGTTCGATGCGGTAATCCGGTCGTACCTGCCGGTACTGGAGGTGGCGCGGGATCTGACCATGACGGTGACCCCCGTGCTTGCCGACCAGCTGGAGGACCAGGGCGCCGCGGAGAGATTGCGGCAGTTTCTGGTCGAGTGGCGCGTCGGCGCTGCCGAAGCCGACATGGAGCAGGTGCCAGCCGAGTGCCGGGCTGCCTGCGAAGCGGAGCTGAGGCGCTACCGACATGCGCTGGAGCTGCTTGACGCTGCTGGAGGCGATCCGCTGCGGCCCTTCCAGGATGCGGTCGGGGAGGGACGGGTGGCGCTTGCGACCTCGGCGGCAACCCACGCGGTGCTGCCGCTGCTTGCCAGCCGGGCCGGCCTGCGGCTGCAGCTCGATGCCGGCATTCGTTCGCACCGGCGCCGTTTCGGCTGGGACGGCGGCTTCTGGCTGCCCGAGTGCGCTTACCGGCCCGGGCTCGAGTGGCGCCTCGCCGAGCAGGGAGTGGGTTGGTTCTGCGTCGACCAGAGCGCTCATGAGGTCGATCCATTCGATGCCCTGACCCCGATCGCCACCGGCGCCGGTCCGGTGGCCCTGCCGATTGATTGGGAGGCGATCCAGTGGCTCTGGTCGCTTGACGGCTATCCTTCCGATCCTGCTCACGCCCAGTTCGCGGGCAAATCGCTGCGCGGAATAAGGATCTGGAAGGTCGGCGGCGGCGCTTATAACCCGGTCGCTGCCGAAGTGGTGGTGAAGCGCCAGGCGGGAGAGTTCCTCGCCGCCATTGCGGCACGGCTTCTTGGCTTCGCCAAGGAACGCGGGCGGCGCGGCCTGCTCGTCTTCGCGATCGACACCGAGCTGCTAGGGCACTGGTGGTCGGAGGGCGCGACCTGGCTGCGCGAAGTGCTGGCCGGTGCCGCCGCAGCCGGCGTCCGCCTGCTCACCGTGCCGCAGGCGCTGGCCGAGCATGTGCCGCTCGCACGGCCGCTGGCTGCCTCGACCTGGGGCGAGGACAAGGACCTGCGGACGTGGGACTCTCCGGCGGTCGCCGACCTCGCCTGGGGGGCGCGACGGCTGGAGCTGCGGTTGCTGCGGGCGCTTGGACAGGGCCTGGGCGAGCCCGCCGTGACGCGGGCGGCGCGTGAGCTACTCGCCGCTCAGGCGAGCGACTGGGCCTTCCTCGACAAGCGTGGTCAGGCGGGCGACTACGCCTACCGGCGCGCCACCGATCATGCCGAGGCGATGCTGGAGGCCATAGACTCTGCCGCCAGCGGTGACCCGAGTATGCGTGCCCTAGCCCCGGATCTGAGCCTCGCTCCACTACTGGAGCCCTAGCGCGAGCCAAATGACGCGCGTCCTGATCCTTTCCTGGGAGTACCCGCCGCTGATCGAGGGCGGCTTGGCGCGGCACGTGCGCAAGCTGTCCGAGGCGCTGGTCGAACGCGATGTCGAGGTCCACGTCCTTACCCGCGGCGGCGAGGAGTCGCCGGCTGAGGAGCGGCGCGCGGGCGTTCACATCCATCGCATTCGTGAGCCGCAGCGGCCCACCGAGCTCGGCGAGTTCGTCGCCTGGGTAGAGCGCATGAACTCCGACATGCTCGCCGCTGGGGTCGAACTCGGCGACCGCTACAGCTTCGACCTCGTGCACGGCCATGACTGGCTGGTCGCCAACGCCTGCGACCACCTCGCCAAACGCTTTGAGGCGCCGCTGGTGACGACGATCCACGCCACCGAGCACGGCCGCCATCAAGGCTGGGTAGACAAGCATCCGCAGAGCTACATCCACGGGGTCGAGCGCTGGATCACCAATCGCTCGGAACGGACGATCGCTTGCTCTCACTATATGCGCGAGCAGATCGTCGACATCTTCGGCGTCGAGGAGGAGCGGGTCAGCGTGATCCCAAACGGGATTGACCCCGATGACCTGGCGGTTCCGGATCCCGCCGAGCTGGTGCGCCTGCGGGCCGAGTTCGCCGCCCCAGAGGAGAAGCTGGTACTGCTGATCGGGCGGTTGGTCTATGAGAAGGGCTTCCAGCTGGCGCTCGAGGCGATGCCGCGGGTAATCGAGGAGGCGCCGGGAACGCGTTTTCTGGTCGCCGGCTCCGGCACCCACGAGGAGGAGCTGCACCGCCAGGCCGAGGAGCTAGGCCTAATGGACCACGGCACATTCCTCGGTTGGATCGGGGACGACGTTCTGCACTCGCTCTACCGGATCGCGGACCTGACCGTGGTTCCGTCGATCTATGAGCCCTTCGGCTTGGTGGCGCTGGAGGCGATGGCCTCCGAATGCCCCTGCATCGTCGCCGACACCGGCGGCCTGCGCGAGGTTGTCCCACACGAGGATGTCGGTCTGCGCTTCCGCTCGCACGATCCCGAAGCGCTGGCCGAGGTCGCGATTCGGGTCCTTAGCGACGACGAGCTGGGCCAGCGTTTGGTTGCCGAAGCCTACGAGCACCTGCGTCGCTTCGACTGGGGCGACGTCGCCGAGCAGACCGCCGCCGTCTACGCCGAACTAGCCGGCGACCCCAGCCTGGGGCGCACGTAGCGCTGCGCATCTCGGCGTCCTCGGTCGCTCGCGTGCAGAGCACGCCACGCTCCCTGCGTCCTCATATGGAGAGCCCCTCGTCAACTGCCCAAGGTCGATCGGACCCCCGACGGGTCGCAGCTGCCCAGCGGCGCTCTCGGGGCGACACGGGCGGGATCCAGGTACGTCGACTGCATCGTCAGCCTCATATGCGGGGGCTGGCTACCCCATGACCGCCGATTCGTCGCGTGGCCTGCAGTCTTGAAGCGGGCGCGGCCGACGAGCGCATCCGCCGACTGCCCGAGGACGCAACGCAGGCCGCAAAGCGGCGACGTGCTGGCCTCACTTGCTCCCGTGTCGCCCCGACAGCGTCGAGCGCATTCCTTTGGCGGAGTCTCAGCTCAGCTGACCCACCTCCCACACGAAGGCGCCCAGCTCGCGCGCCAACGCGATCCTGACCACGTTGGCGGGCTTGCCACGCTCGAGGCGAAGGCGCGCCCAACGGTTATGCAGACGCCGCTGGGCGCGCCAGCCGATCGCACAGGCCCGTGGGTCAGCGCCACGCTGGCGCTGCTGCAGAGCGCCGCCCACCCGGGGCTGGTGGCGGTAGTGGTGTGCTGCCTCGACCAGCAGCCGGCGGGCATGCGGAGAGCCGGCCTTGGTGATCGGCCCGCGCTGGCGTCGCTCACCGGAGGAGTGCTCAGAGGGCACGATGCCGAAGTAGGCCATCAGCGACGCCGGGCGCTCAAAGCGCCTCAGGTCTCCCGCCTCGGCACACAGGCCAAGCGCCGTCAGCGTGTTGATGCCGCGCAGGCAGCGCAGCCGGGCGACCGTTGCGGCCCAGGGGGACTCAGACCACAGCTCCTCGATCGCCTGCTCAGAAGCACTGCGGCGCTGTTCGAGCGCTACCACCGCGGCCAGGTAGTCCTCAAGCACGCTCCGCGAGGCGCCGTCGGAGAATCTGATTGCCTCCAGCCAACGCAAGTGGGCCTGCGTCCAGGCGCAGCCGGGGCCCTCCCAGCGCAGCTCGCGGCGCAAGAGGAACTTGCCGAGCCGGTGACGGGCCCTCATCAGGTCGGCTCGGATCGCCTCCCGGCAGCGAGTCAGGTCTCGGAAGCGCTCCTCCTCGGGGCTCGGGACGCGCACGAAGCGCAGTTCCCCCGCGAGCAAGAGCCGCGCCAGCCGCTCGGCATCGCGGCGATCGGTCTTGACCCGGTCGCTCGGCGCTTTAGGGATCGACCCCGGCGCGCAGACGCGCACGTCGAGGTTGCGCTCGGCGCCGCCTCGCGCGAGCCCGAAGCCGGTCGGCCCGGCCTCATAGACCGCGAGGACCGGAGCCTCGAGCCCTTCCAGGAAGTCAAGTGCCCCTCGCGGCGGGCCATTCAGTCGTCGCGAGCGAAGCTCGCCTGTCTCGGGGAGAAGAACGCAGGCGTGAGTCTGTGTGGCGTGGACGTCGAGTCCCACCACGCTTTTAGGCTGGGGCATGTCGGCACCTCCCATGATTGGGGTGTCGGCCGCGGGGCCATCCCGCGGCCCAGTCCCCGCACCGTCATGCGCGGGGTGCCGACATGCCTACCGCTGAGGCCGGTCAGCACTCCATACGGTCTTGATCTGCTTGGCTACGTGCGCCCCAGGGCGCAGTGTCGCCTAGTTCGATTGCGGGTCGCCTTTCGGCGCGATCGCGAAGCGACCGCTTGTCGTGTTGCCGGGCGTCCACTCGATCCCTTCGATCAGTTCGACCGGCGGTATCTGCAGGGCGCTGGAGATTTTGATCAGTGTGTCGATGCGGGGGACCCGCGCGCCGCGCTCGAGCAGGCCGATCTCAGTGCGGTGTAGGGAGGAGCGCATGCCGAGCTCTTCTTGGGAGAAGCCGGCGCGCCTGCGGCAGCGGCGCAGGTTCTCTCCGAAGCGGTCGGCTACATCCATGGCGGGGATTCTTCTGTCTGTCAGGTGAAGGATCTACAGCCTCCAATCGGGCGAAGTCGAGTCTCTGCAGTGGGATGCGATTGTCTTGCAGACAATACAGCGCCTATCTGATATAACCATTGCAGACAAGAAGCTACTGGTGTAATCGGCGTACGATTACACCATGGCACTCAACATCAAGGATCAGGAGACGGAGAAATTGGCCGCAGAGGTGGCAGAGCTGACTGGGGAGAGCAAGACCGGGGCTGTGCGCGAGGCGTTGCGTCAGCGTCGAGACCGGCTTGAGCTCGAACGGGGGGCGAGTAAAGAGAAACGGCGTCAGGATCTGCGGCGGTTCATGGAGACAGAGATCTGGCCGCATGTCCCGGATGATCTCCGGGGTAAATCGATAACCAAGGCTGAACGAGAAGAGATCCTTGGCTATGGACCGGAGGGACATTGATTCTCGATAGCTCGGCAGTCGTGTCGATGATCATCGAGGAGCCGGGCCACGATCGACTTCTCGACGCAATGGTGGATGCAACGGAGGTCGCGATTTGCGCTCCGACCTTGGTGGAGGTCGAGATGGTGATGATCGGTCGCTCCGGTTCGCGGGGGCAGTCGCTCGTCGCACGATTCTTGGAGCGGAACGACGTGGAGGTGATTGCCTTCCACGACGCGCATCGACGCGCCGCTGCCGATGCCTTCACCGACTACGGCAAGGGTCGTCGCCCGGCCGCCCTCAACTACGGCGACTGCATGACCTACGCAACCGCCCGGGTCGCTGAGCACCCGTTGCTCTTCACTGGCAACGACTTCGCCCAGACGGATCTGGTTCCAGCGCTGCCGTAGTCAGTCGGGCCGGGGAAGCGTGGTCCAGGCGGTGGGGTCTGGCTCGACCGGGTTGGGCCAGCGCAGGCGCTCGGGCTCGTCGCGCATGCGGACGATCCGGGCGGGGACGCCGGCGACCACCGCGTTCGCCGGCACGTCCTTGGTGACGACGCAGTTGGTGCCGACGATCGCGTTGTCGCCGACGCTGACGCCGCGCAGGATGCAGGCGCCGTAGCCGATCCAAACGTTGGAGCCGACCTCTACCTCGCGGGTGTAGATGCCCTGCTGGCGGATCGGGCGGTCGACCTCGACCACGCCGTGATCGAAGTCAATGAACATCGCCCGGTCGGCGATTACGCACTGCTCGCCGATTCGCACTCGCTTGTAAGCGGAGATCGTGCACTCCTGACCGAGCACGGACTTGGCGCCGATCTCGACCACGCCCTCATGGCAACGGATCTTGGTGCCATGGCCGAGCCAGACGAAGGGGCCGAACTCAATCCGGCCGCGGCGGGCGATCTGCAGTTCGAGGCCGGGGCCGAAAAAGACTGGCCCATGGGTGCGCCAGCGCCTGCCGGCGGGCGTTAGTAGGCGCCGCCACAGGTAACGCACCAGCAGCAGCCCATATTTGGGCGTCAGCATCCCGTTACGGGCGCAAAAGCGGAGAAAGTCGATCATGAGGGCGGGAACTCTAGACTCCGGCACGCATGCCCGACGCCGCCAAATCTGCGCCGCTCGCCGAGCGGCTCGTTGCCGGTGACAAGCGAGCACTGGCGCGGGCGATCACGTTGATCGAGTCCGACGACCCGGCTGGCTGGGAGCTGGTGCGCGAGGTCTACCCGCGAACCGGCAAGGCGCGGATCGTCGGTTTCACCGGCCCGCCGGGTGTTGGCAAGAGCACCCTGATCGGGGCGCTCACCGCTGAGCTGCGCAAAGCAGAACGCGATGTGGCGGTGCTCTCGATCGATCCCTCAAGCCCCTTCACCCATGGTGCCCTGCTCGGCGATCGCATCCGCCTCTCCGACCACTTCCTCGACCCCGGGGTCTTCATCCGTTCGATGGCGTCGCGCGGCGCGCTCGGCGGCCTCTCCGAGGCAGCGTTGCAGGTTGCCCTTGCGATGGACGCTGCGGGCAAGAGCGACGTGCTGATCGAGACCGTCGGCGTCGGCCAGGCCGAGATCGACATCGTCGATCACGCCGACACGATCGTCTTGGCCCTGATGCCGGGTTCGGGCGACTCGATCCAGGCGTTGAAGGCGGGTGTGATGGAGATCCCCGACGTGATCGTCGTCAACAAGGCCGACCACCCGATGACCGACACGATGGTGCGCGAGGTCCGCGGTGTGCTTGCCCTCTCGCACGAGCCGGGCAAGTGGCAGGTGCCGATCCTGCGCACCGAGGCCGCACGCGGTGAGGGTGTCGAGGAGTTGGCGACGAAAATCGACGAGCACCGCGCCCATATCGAGGCCGAGGGCACGCTTGAGCAGCGCCGTGCCCGCAACCTGCGCAACGAGGTGCTGGGAATTGCGACCTCGCGCATGCGGCGGCGGATGGAGGCAACGGCCGAAGGTGACCCCGAGACCGCCGAGCTACTGGGGCGGGTGGTGCGACGCGAACTGGATCCGGCCAGCGCTGCGAGCGAGTTGATGGAACGGCAGACCGGTGAGTGACGCGCCGACAGGAGCGTTGCCGAGCCTTGCCGAAGCGCTGGGCTGGAGAGGCTTGGAGATCGACGACGTCGGCGGCAAGCCGGTCGGTCGGGTGGGGGGCGTCTACGTAGATGCAGAGGGTGGCGAGCCAGTCTGGATTGTCGTCACAAATGGCAGGCGCCGCCGCGTCAGGGCGGTTGTCGTTCCCCTGCGCGAGTGCGCCGCGATGCCGGGCCGCGTTTGGACCGCTCAGGAGCGCGACGCGATTCGCGCTGCCCCCACCGTCGACCCAAGCCGCCCTTTGCTGCGCGAGCACGAGACCGCGATCTCCAGTCACTACGGCGTCGGCAAGGCAGTCGGTCGCCACGCCGAAGTTGTCGGCCGTGCCGCCGGCTCGGTCACCGCGCAGCCCGCGACGGCCTAGAACTCGGGTCGTATTTGGAGCTGTGGAAGGCTCGGTTCGCAGCGGACTGAACCGATTGCCTTCATCTCCTCGTAAACGAGGGGTGAAAGAGTTGGGCACATAGTTCTGCTGATTCTTTTCGGCTTCGTCGCGGGCGCCGCAACTGCGCTCTCTCCCTGCGTGCTTCCGGTGCTGCCGATTGCACTCTCGGCGGGTGCGACCGGCGGCCGGCGGCGGCCGCTCGGCATCGTCGCCGGCCTCGCCGTCTCCTTCACCTTTGCCACCGTTGCGCTGGTCTACGTGATCTCGGCTCTCGGCCTGCCGAGCGATCTTCTACGAAAGCTGGCGATTGCCGTCCTGCTCGCCTTCGGCATCACCCTGATGATCCCGCCGCTCGCCGCCAGGATCGAGGCCTGGCTGAGTCGATTCGCCGGCCTTGCCGGCGGACCCCGCAGTGGCGGTGACGGCTTCTGGTCGGGGACCGCGGTCGGGGCCAGTCTCGGGTTCGTCTACGCGCCGTGTGCGGGGCCGATCCTTGCCGGGGTGATCACGGTCTCTGCCTCGCAGTCGTTCACTGCGGGCCGGCTTGCGGTCGCTCTCAGCTACGGCCTCGGCTCAGCTGCCGTCCTCTATCTCCTAATGCTGGGGGGACGCCGGGTCATCGCGCCCCTGGCACGGCGTGGCGCCGGCTTCCAAGTGGCGATGGGGGCCGTGATGGCCGTGGTCGCGCTGGCGATGCTGGGCAATTACGACGTCAAATTCCAGAACAGGATCGCCAGCGATCTGCCCAGTTTCCTGGTCAATCCCACCCGTGGCCTCGAGAGCATGGACGGGGTGCGCAGCTCCCTCGCAGACGTGCGGGGGTCGCACGGTGGGCTCGGCGAAGCCACTGCCAATGCGGCCCCGTTGCCGGCGACCGGTAAGGGCCCCGAATCGGGGCTGCCCGTCTACGGCGAGGCACCGGAATTCGTCGACAACCAGCGCTGGTTTAACACGCCCCGCGATCGGCCGCTGACGTTGCGCGAGTTGCGCGGTCGTGTCGTCCTCGTCGACTTCTGGACCTACAGCTGCATCAACTGCCTGCGCACGCTGCCCTACCTGACTGCCTGGGACAAGCGCTACCGCAAGGACGGCCTGACGATCGTGGGGGTCCACTCACCCGAGTTTCCCTTCGAGAAAGAGGCGAGCAACGTCGAAGAAGCGATCGAGCGCAACGGGATTGAATACCCGGTTGCCCAGGACAACGATCTCGCCACCTGGAGCGCCTACGGCAACCAGTACTGGCCCGCCGAGTACTTCATCGACGCCCAGGGCCGGGTCCGCTTTGCGCATTTCGGTGAGGGCGAATACGGCGAGAAAGAAAAGGTGATCCGGGAGCTGCTCGCCGAAGCCGGGAAAGCCCCGAAGGGCAGCGTGGCCGAGGTCAGCGCCGTTGCTCCGTCGCCGGGCGTAACGACCCCGGAGACCTACCTCGGAGCCGCCCGCGCCGAACGCTTCATCAACCCGATGCTCTCGCCCGGCAGCCACGACTTCGGCGATCCGGCCTCTCCACCGACTGACGAATTCGCCTATCGCGGCCGCTGGCGGATCACGCTCGACTCGGCGACCGCGGAAAAAGGCGCCGCGCTCGACCTCAGCTTCGGCGCGCGGCGCGTCTACCTGGTGCTCGGCTCGCCCGGTCACAGTCGCCGGATGCGCGTGCTGCTCGACGGCGAGCCGATTCCGGACAGCCTCGCCGGCGCCGATGTCCACAACGGCGTTGTCACCATCTCCTCACAGCGGCTCTACAACCTCGTTGATCTGGCCAGGGTGGAAGATCACACGCTGCGGCTTGAGCCCGAAGCTGGGGTCGCGGGCTATGCCTTCACTTTTGGCTGAGCTCAGCAGCCGAGCTGGCGGGCGATGACCATCTGCTGGACCTCGTCGGTGCCCTCGCCGATCGTGAGGATCTTGGCGTCACGGTAGAAACGGCAGACTGGGTACTCCTCGATGTAGCCGTAGCCACCGTGGATCTGGACCGCCTCCTCGGTTGCGCGGACGGCCAGGCGGCCGGTGATCAGCTTCGCCTGGGCCGCGGTCAGCGTGAACGACTTGCCCGCGTCCTTCTCCAGTGCGGCGCGCCAGGTGAGCAGGCGAGCGGCCTCGATCTGGGCCGAGAGGTCGGCGATCTTCGCCTGGATCGATTGGAATTTGGCGATCGGCTGGCCGAAGGCCTGACGCTCTTTGGCGTAGGAAATCGCCTCGTCGAGGGCGCCCTGGGCGAGCCCGACGCCCATCGCGGCGACGCCGATGCGGCCGCCGTCGAGGATGTGGAGGAAGTTCTTAAAACCCTCGCCGCGGCGACCTAGCAGGTTGGCTTCGGGCACGCGACAGTCTTCGAAGGAGAGCGGCCGGGTATCGGAGGCGTTCCAGCCCATCTTGCGGTAGGGCTCGCCGGCCTCATAGCCGGGGGTGCCGGTGGGGACGATCAGGTTGGAGATCTCCTTGCGCCCACCGGCGTCGCCGGTGACGGCGGTGATCGAGACGCAACCGGAGATGTCGGTGCCGGAGTTGGTGATGAACTGCTTGGCCCCGTCGATGACCCACTCCCCATCCGCGAGCTTTGCCTGGGTGCGGACATTGCCAGCGTCTGACCCAGCCTCCGGCTCGGTCAGTCCAAAAGAGGCGAGCTTCTGACCACTACAGAGGACTGGCAGCCACTCATCCTTCTGCTCGTCGGACCCCCACAGATAGATCGGCATCGTCCCCAGCGACGTATGCGCCGCCATGGTGATGCAGACCGAAGAATCAATCCGCGCCAGCTCTTCAACCGCCAGGACATAAGAAAGCGTGTCGGCCCCGCCGCCTCCGTACTCCTGAGGGAAGGGAATTCCCATCAACCCAAGCCCGCCAAGCTTCTCCACGATCTCATACGGAAACCGCTTCTCCCGATCCAGCTCCTCCGCCACCGGCGCAACCTCAGCGCGGGCAAACTCACGCACCGTGCTCTGGATCAGCTTCTGCTCGTCACTCAGCTCAAAATTCACGGTCGTGAGCCTATTGCGCCGACCAGGGGAGGCGGGTGGTCCCTCCCACGGAAACTCAAGGAACCGCGCCTGAACCCTTCGCGGCGACCCAGCTGCGCGACGGTTTCCGGGGGAGGGGCCACCCGCCTCCCCGCCCCGCCTACAGCTGCAGGCTCTTCACCTGCAGCAACTCCTCGATCGCGAAGCGGCCGTTCTCGCGCCCATGCCCCGACTGCTTGTAGCCGCCGAACGGTGCCAGCGGATTAAACGCCCCGCCGTTGATCTCGATCTGGCCGGTGCGAATCCGCTTGGCGACGGAGATCGCGTGCTCCTGGTCGCCCGACCAGACACCGCCGGCGAGACCGTAGACGGTGTCGTTGGCGATCCGCACCGCGTCGTCCTCATCGTCGTATGGCTGGATGACCAGGACCGGGCCGAAGATCTCCTCCTGGGCAATCGTCATCTCTGGGGTCACGTCGGAGAAGACGGTGGGGCGGACGAAGTAACCGCTCTCGAGGCCCTCGGGCGGCGCAGCTCCACCGGTCACCAGCTTTGCTCCTTCGGCCTCGCCCTTCTCGATGTAGCCGCGAACGCGCTCGCGCTGAACGTCCGAAACGAGCGGGCCGAGTCGAGTCGAGTCCTCGAAGGGGTCGCCAGGAGTGAAGGCCTCGGCGGCGGATTTCGCCAGTTCCTCAGCTTCGGCGAGCTTCTCGCCTGGCACCAGCATGCGGGTCAGGGCGCTGCAGGTCTGGCCCGAGTTGAGATAGCACTTGCCGACCCCGTCCGGGATCGCCTTGGCGAGGTCCGCGTCATCAAGGATCACGTTGGGGGACTTACCCCCGAGCTCCATCGCGACCGGCTTCACGGTCGCTGACGCCAGCTCGCTCACCCGCCGGCCGGCGCGGGTCGAGCCGGTGAACGAGACCATGTCGACGCCGGGATGCCCGGCGATCGCCTCGCCCACAACCGGGCCGGTGCCGGTAACCAAGTTGAAGACGCCCGGCGGTAGGCCGGCAGCCTCTATTACCTCGGCGAGGATGAAGGCGTTGATGGGCACGACCTCGCTCGGCTTGAGGACGACGGTGCAGCCGGCGGCAAGCGCGGGGGCGACCTTGGCGGCGATCTGGTTGAGGGGGTAGTTCCAGGGCGTGATCGCGCCAAGCACGCCGGCCGGCTCGCGCAGCACCCGCGAGTTGCCGATCTCCTCCTCCCAGGCGACTTCCTCCATCAGCTGTGGCATCGCCCCGAACTGGCCGATCGGCAGGCCGGCCTGGATGATCCGGCTCAGCGTCAGCGGCATCCCCAGCTCCTGGGAGATGGTCGCGGCGATCTCATCGCTGCGCTCGCCGAGTCCGGCGGAGATCGCCGCCAAGTAGCCGGCGCGCTCCTCGCGCGAAGTCTGTGACCAGGAGTCGAAGGCGTCGCGGGCGGCGCGCACGGCGAGGTCGGCGTCTGCCGGCGTACAGGCCGGAATCGTCGCCATGACCTCCTCGGTGGTCGAGTTGACGACCTCGATCGTCTCGCTTCCCTGCGGCTCGACCCACTCGCCGCCAATGAAGACCTTGTCCCGTGCTTGAACTTCTGCCGCCGTCGCCATCTCGCTCCTCCTAGTCGTCCCGCGTCATCTCGATTGAACCATTGTGTCCCCTATAGGGGTAACAAGTGTCCATCCTGCTGCGCCAGGGCGCCGGGCCCGGGCATTGCGCGGGCGTCACGGGCGTGCAGAACCTCGCCACAGCCCTCGCAGATGCCGCGGTCGCTGACCTCGCCCCCGCACCCCTTGTGGACGATCAGCATCGGCGGCCCGTCGGGCTCGGGCGAGTGGCGGTCGCCCCAGGCAAGCAGGGCAACGAGGGCCGGCCAGAGGTCAAGCCCCTTCTCGGTGAGGAAGTACTCGTAGCGCTCGGGGCTGGACTGGTAGGGCCGCCGCTCGAGGATGTCCTCCTCGACCAATCGCTGCAGCCGTGCCGAGAGCACGTTGCGGGCGACGCCGAGTCCCCGCTGCAGCTCGCCGAAGCGACGGTTGCCGTTCATTACGTCGCGGACGATCAACAGGCTCCAGCGCTCGCCGACCACCTCGAGCGCCTTAGCGATCGAGCAGACCTGGCCGGGATAGTCGTTTCCGAGCACGAAGGTGATCTTGGCACACAAGGTTGCGTGAAGCAACTGAGTCGGCTAGGGTGTTCCCAATCAACGGTTGCTTCAAGCAACCATCGCCGATTGGAGGCGCAAGATGAGGCTGATTTCAAGGCACAGAAACCAGAGGCGGAGGGCTCCGCGGATCTCGATCAGCCAGGCCGAGATCGCCGCCGACCTTCACTATCCAGCGAGCCGCCGGGCCGGTAGAGCGGCCAGCCAGGTCGTTCACGGGGCTGGCCGGTGAGCGAGGTCAAGACCTCCGACAACGACGTCACTGCCAAGATCGCCACGGCTGCCCGTAACGGGGGCACGGCGGTCGAGGCAGCTGAACTGTTTGCTGAGTCCAGTCCGGAGACGACTCGCACGCGCACCCTGGTCTGGCAGGACCCCGTTCCGACCGCGGCCGCCGGGGCGACGATGACCGGTATGGAGTACATGGAAGCGATCGTCGCCGGCGAGCTGCCTCCGCCACCAATCGCTGTGACCCTTCGCATGGGGCCAATCGAACTGGGTGAGGGGCGGGCGGTCTTTGCCGGCGATCCCGGTGAGGAGCACTACAACCCAATCGGCGTTGTCCACGGCGGGTACGCGGCCACGCTGCTTGACTCGGCTCTTGGCTGCGCCGTGCACACGACGCTGCCGGCCGGAGTCGCCTACACCTCGCTCGGCTTAGAGGCCAAGTACGTGCGGCCGATCACCCGCGACACCGGCCGTATCCTCTGCGAGGCCAACGTCCTCTACCGCGGCCGCAAACAGGCCACCGCCGAGGCCAATTTGACCGCGGCCGACACCGGCAAGCTCCTGGCCCACGGTGTCGCCACTTGCATGATCCTCGAGCTCTGACCGCTAAGACGTCTAGGTGGAACGCTGGCTGGCGAGCTCTACCAGCAGCCTGACGCCGAAGCCGCTGGCGTCGTTGCCGGTGTAGGGGCGACCGACGTCCCAGGCGGTACCGGCGATGTCGACATGGGCCCACGGCGTGTCGCCGACGAACTCCTCGAGGAAGGAGCCGGCGTAGATCGTGCCCGCCTTGCGCTTTGCTGAGGCGTTGGTGAGGTCGGCGACGGTGCCCTTGGTCAGCTGCTTGTACTCGGGGTGGAGGGGTAGGCGCCAGACCAGCTCGCCGCTCGTCTTGCCAGCCTGCTCCACCTCGGAGGCAAGGTCGTCGTCGTTGGAGATCACTGCGGCATAGGTCGAGCCGAGGGCGACTAGCACGGCGCCGGTCAGCGTCGCCAGGTCGACGATCCGCTCGGCGCCCAGCTCGACCGCATAGGCGAGGGCGTCGGCGAGGATCAAGCGGCCCTCGGCGTCGGTGTTGTTGACCTCGACCGTCTTGCCGTTGTACTGGGTGATGATGTCGCCGGGCTTGATCGCGGTCCCCGACGGCATGTTCTCGGTTGAGGGCACGACCGCGATCAGGTTCAGTGGGAGTGCCAGCTCGGCGATCGCGCCGACCGCCTCCAGTACCGCGGCGGCGCCGGACATGTCCATCTTCATCTCGTGCATCGAGGCCGAGGGCTTCAGCGAGATTCCCCCGGTATCGAAGGTGACGCCCTTGCCGACGAAGCCCAGGGTGGGCCCGGAGCCGCCGCCCTCGTAGCGGAGCACAATTAATTTCGGCTCCTCCTCGGTGCCTTGGCTGACTGCAACCAAGCCACCCATTTCCTTGGCGGCGATCTCGTCGCGACCGAGCACTTCGGCGCTGACCCCCTCGTGGCGGGAGGCGATCTCACGTGCCCGGCGACCGAGGAAGGAGGGGGTGGCGACATTGGAGGGCAGGCTCTGCAGGTCGCGGGCGCGGTTCTGCGCCTCGGCACAGATGCGGGCAGCCTCGGCCGCCTCGGCCACACCTTCCGCAGCCAGCAGGGTCAGCGACTCGATCCGAGCTGGGGGAGGGTCATTCGGATCGCTGCTCTGAAAGCGGTCGAAGCGGTAGGCGGCGAGGATCGTGCCAGTAACCAGTGCCCCGGCAGTTGCCCCGTTGTCATCCGACTCGGGCAGCAACCAGGCGAGCGAGGTGGACTCCAGCTTGGCGGCCTCTTTTGCTGCAACGGCGGCGGCCAGGCGGATGCGCTCCACGTCGGCTTGCTCGCGCTTGCCAAGGCCGACGGCGAGGACCCGATTCGGGCGCTCCGGACGCAGCAGGGCCAACTTTTGGAACCCGCCCTTGGCGTCTGAACCGCCAGGCGCCCCCGCGAACTCCGCGGGCAGCTCATCGCCCTCGTAGAGGCCAACGACGAGCAGATCGGCGCTTACTTCAGTGGGCTGAACCTGGCTGACTTCAACTCTCATGGCGCCGAGTCTATGAACTCCCATCGCGTGGTTCCTTAATCACCTATTACGTGACTAAGGAACCACAACTTGAGTGGGTCGCCCGCTATCGTTCCTGACAGGGCCTTGCGGCCCATCCGAGCCGAGACCCGGCATAAACCGACGTAGAAAGGCCGCCAGATGCCCAGCACCGTAATTCTTGGAACTGCACGCACGCCCTTCGGCAAGATGGGTGGAACCCTCTCCTCGCTCGACGCCACCGACCTCGGCGGCCATGCGATCGAAGCGGCGCTGGAGCGCGCCGGCGTCGATCCGCAGCAGGTCGAGCAGGTCGTCTTCGGCCAGGTCCTGCAGGCCGGCCAGGGGCAGATCCCCTCGCGCCAGGCCCAGATCAAGGGCGGCATCCCCAAGGAGGTCCCCTCGGAGACGATCAACAAGGTCTGCGCCTCGGGCATGCGCTCGCTCGGCATCGCCGACATGGCGATCCGCGCCGGCGACACCGACGTCGCCGTGACCGGCGGCATGGAGTCGATGAGCGGCGCACCGCACCTGTTGCCGGGCGCCCGCTTCGGCTATCGCATGGGTCACGTCGAGACGATCGACGCGATGGTCCATGACGGCCTCACCAACCCCTTCACCGAAAAGCAGATGATCAACGAGGCGAGTGAGGTCTCCAACGAGCTCGAGATCACCCGCGCCGACATGGACCGCTTCGCCGAGCGCTCGCACCGTCTCGCCGCCGAGGCGACCGACGCCGGCCGCCTCGCCGATGAGATCGTCGGCGTCACGGTCAAGTCCCGAAAGGGCGAAAACACGATCGAGGCCGACGAGGCGATTCGCGCGGAGACGACGGTCGAGACGCTGGCCGGACTGCGCGCGATCGGTGGCGAGGACGCGACCCACACCGCCGGCAACGCGCCGGGAGTCAACGATGGGGCCGGGGCGATCGTCGTCGCCTCCGACGAGTGGGCCGAGAAGGAAGGCCGCACTGTGCTGGCACGCGTCCTCTCCTACGGCACGGTCGCCGACGACTTTCCCTACCTGGCGAAAACCCCCGCCAACGCCGCCAAGCAAGCGTTGGAAAAGATCGGCAAGAGTCCTGAGGACGTCGACCTCTGGGAGATCAACGAGGCCTTCGCCTCGGTCGCCCTCAACTCGATGCGGATGCTCGGAGTCGACGAGGAGAACGTCAACGTCAACGGCGGCGCGATCGCCCTCGGCCACCCGATCGGCGCCTCAGGTGCCCGCATCGTCGGCTCTTTGGTTTATGAGCTTGGCCGACGAGGCGGGGGCTTGGGTGTTGCGGCCATATGTTCCGGTGGCGGACAGGGAGATGCGATCGTGTTGGAGGTGGCCTCGCAGTAGCGCGGCCGCTGCAAACCGGCGCATCTTGGGGTCCTCAGTCGTTCGGATCGGGTCACGCACTAACAGTGCGCTCCCCTCACCTCACTCCCTGCGTCCCCCGACCTGCTTGGTTTACGGCCGTCGCGCCTAGACTGTTGGCATGGCGACTGAGCCCAAGCAGAAGCCGCTGGAAGAGCGGGAGGTTGAGCGCACGACGATGTCGGGGCACCCGATCGCGCCGCTCTACGGCCCCGAGCTTGCGCCCGCGGACCCCGAGGAGTCGATCGGTCGCCCGGGCGAATACCCGTTCACCCGCGGCCCGTACGAGTCGATGCACCGGGGCAAGCTGTGGACGATGCGCCAGTTCGCCGGCTTCGGCACGGTCGAGGAGACCAACGAGCGCTTCCACTACCTGCTCGACCACGGCCAGACCGGGCTCTCGACCGCTTTTGACATGCCCACTCTGATGGGCTACGACTCCGACCACGAGCGCAGCCTTGGCGAGGTCGGCCGCGAGGGCGTCGCCGTCGACAGCCTCGACGACATGGAACAGCTCTTCGACGGGATCCCGCTCGGCGGCGTTACCACCTCAATGACGATCAACGCGCCGGCGGCGATCCTGCTCGCCTTCTACGTTCTCGTCGGCGAGCAGCAAGGAGTGCCGGCGGACAAGCTCGGCGGCACGATCCAGACCGACATCCTCAAGGAGTACATCGCCCAGAAAGAGTGGTGCTTCCCGATCGAGCCGGCGATGCGCCTGGTCACCGACATGATCGAGTGGTGCACGGAGAACATGCCGCGTTGGCACCCAGTCTCGATCTCCGGCTACCACATCCGCGAGGCCGGCTCGACCGCCCAGCAGGAGCTCGCCTTCACGCTCAAGGATGGCTTCACCTACGTCGAGCGAGCAATCGAGCGTGGTCTCGACGTCGACGACTTCGCCCCCCGGCTCTCCTTCTTCTTCAACGCCCACGTCGACTTCTTCGAGGAGATCGCCAAGTACCGGGCGGCGCGGCGGATCTGGGCGCGCGAGATGCGCGACACCTACGGCGCCAAGCGCGAGGAGTCGATGCGGCTGCGCTTCCACGCGCAGACCGCGGGCGTTTCCCTGACCGCCCAGCAGCCGCTTAACAACGTTGTCCGTACCTCAATTGAGGCGCTGGCGGCGGTGCTCGGTGGCACCCAGTCGCTACACACCAACTCCTTCGACGAGGCGCTGGCGCTGCCGACCGAGGAGGCCGTGCGGGTGGCGCTGCGCACCCAGCAGGTGATCGCCTTCGAGTCGGGCGTCGCCAACACGGCCGACCCGCTCGGCGGCTCCTGGTTCGTCGAGAAGCTGACCGACGAGATGGAGCGTGCCGCGTATGAGTACTTCGCCCGGATCGACGAGCTGGGCGGGATGGTCGAGGCGATCCGCCGCAACTTCCCCCAGCGCGAGATCGCCGACGCTGCCTTCACCTACCAGCGCGAGGTCGACGAGCGCAAACGGATCGTCGTCGGGGTCAATGACTTCGTCCAAGAGGACGAAGACCAGACCCCGATCCTGCGCATCGACCCAGCGCTGGAACGCAAGCAGACCGATCGCCTGACGGCGACCCGCGCCAAACGCGACGGTGCGGCAGCCGAGTCGGCCCTCGCCGAGCTCAAGCGCGCCGCCACGACCGACGCCAACCTTATGCCGCCGATCATCGAAGCCGCCCGCGCCCGCGCTACCGAGGGCGAGATGATTTCCGCCCTGCAGGAGGTCTTCGGCACGTATACGGAGTCGCCGGTCTTCTAACGGACCTCCGTCGTCGTCTAGTGTTCCCGGCCGCATGGAGGCAGCAACCGCCCGCAAGATCCGCGTCGTCGTCGCCAAGCCTGGCTTGGATGGGCACGACCGCGGCGCCAAGATCATCGCCCGGGCACTGCGCGACGCGGGCATGGAGGTGATCTACACCGGCTTGCACCAGACGCCGGAGCAAATCGCCGAGACGGTGATTCAAGAGGACGCCGACGCGGTCGGCCTCTCGATCCTCTCCGGCGCCCACATGACGCTGGTGCCGCGGGTGGTCGAGCTGCTCAAGGCGCAGGGTGTCGACGACGTCCTGGTCACGGTGGGGGGGACGATCCCGGCCGATGACATCCCTGAGCTCAAGGAGCTTGGAGTCGCGGCTGTCTTTACGCCTGGCTCGGGCACCGACGAGATCGTCGATTTCATCCGCAGTGGCGCCGAAGCGCGCCACGAGCGGGAAGAAGCTTGATGGATGGCCGGTTTTCGGCTATCCAGAGCGTGATACAGGTCACGCCGAATAGCACACGTCCTGGTGTATAGATAGACTGATTGACTGGTCAGTCAACAGCTGAAGCAACAGCCAAGGAGGCTTGAAAGTTGAAGATCTGCGTCCTGGTCAAGGAGGTTCCGGACGCCGCCGTCCAGAAGCGCATCGACTCCACGACGATGCGTTTGGACCGTAGCGGCGAGAAAAACCTCAACCCCTTCGATACCCATGCAATTGAGGCCGCCATGCAGATCAAGGAGGGTGGCGCGATCCCGGTCGAGGAGGTCATCGCAGTGACGATGGGCCCCGACTCCGCCGTCCGCGCGCTGCACAAGGCGGTGGCGCTCGGCGCCGACCGCTCGGTGCACCTCTCTGACGAGGCGCTGTCGGGCTCCGACGTCTGCGCCACCGGCTACTCGCTGGCCAAGGTGCTCGAGTCCGAGAGCCCGGACTTGGTCCTGCTTGGCCAGCAGTCCGATGATGGCGAGTGCTACACGATCGGCGCCGTTGTCGCCGACCACCTGAAGATGCCTTCGCTGACCCAGGTGATCAAGATCGACGTCACCGACGGCAAGCTGCGTTGTGAGCGCCAGGCCGAGTACGGCTACGACACGGTCGAGGTGGAGTTGCCCGCCGTGATCAGCGTCGGCGACGCGATCAACGAGCCCCGCTACCCGAGCCTGAAAGCGATCATGGGGGCGAAGAAAAAACCGCTCGACGGCAAGGCCACCGGCGACGTCGGCATCGAAGCCGGCATGGTCGGCGAGAGCGGCTCCAAGACGACGGTCCTCGCGCTCAACCCGCCGCCTCCCAAGGAAGCCGGCGAAATCATCGAGGACGAGGACACCAACGAGACGGTCGAAAAGATCGTCGCTTGGCTCGACGAGAGGAAGCTGATCTAGATGGCAGGCATTCTGGTCTACGCCCTCCACGACGATGAGGGCAACTTCAACAAAAACTCGCTCGGGGCGATCTCCGAGGCGGCCAAGCTGGCCGGCGAAATCGGCGGCGAGGCCGCTGCGCTGGTCGTCGGCGAGGTCGCCGACGACGCCTGCGCCTCGCTCGGCAACTGGGGCGCGGCGAAGGTCTACCGGGCCAAGAGCGTGCCCGAGGGCCTGGCCCAGCCGATCGTCGACGCGATGGCCAAGGTCATCTCGGACGAGGGCTTCGGCTACGCGCTGTTCGGCGGCGGCCTGCTCGGCTTCGAGATCGGCGCCGGTCTGACCGCCCGCCTCAACGCGGGTGTGACGATGGAGGTGACGCAGGTCAAAGTGCAGGACGGCAAGCTCGTCGTCGAGCGCCCAATCCTGCAGGACTCCCAGATCGCCGACGTCGGTTATGTCAGCGAGCCGGGGATCATCATCGGCCGCCTCAACGCCTTCGACGCCAAGGAGAGCGGTGGCAGCGCCGAGGTCGTCGACGTCGATGTCGAGCTCTCGGCCTGGTCGACCAAGGCGAAACTGGTCCAGCGCGGCGAGCAGCGCGGCGCCGACGTCAACATCGAGGACGCCGACATCCTCGTCGGCGGTGGTCGCGGGCTCGGTGCTGCGGAGGGCTTCAAGCAGTGCGAGGAACTGGCCGAGGCGATGGGCGGGGCGGTTGCCGCCACCCGTGCCGTGGTCGACGCCGGCTGGTACCCCTACGCGGCCCAAATCGGCCAGACCGGAAAGACCGTCGCACCGAAGCTCTACCTGGCCGCCGGTATCTCCGGCGCGATCCAGCACAAGGTCGGGATGCAGAGCTCGGAGAACATCCTCGCGATCAACAAGGACCAGAACGCGCCGATTTTCGAGTTCTCAGACCTCGGCGTGGTCGGCGATCTGCACAAGATCGTCCCCAAGCTCACGGAAGCCATCAAGGCCAAGAAGGGCGGCTGAGCGAAGAGCTCAGTCGTCGCAAAGGAGCAAGCGATGCCCGCCGTAAAGCCGATCGACTACCCGCCCCCGTTTGATTCCACCGATGTGATCGGCCCGCCGACCGATCCGGTCGACGACCGGATCGAGGTTGGGGTCGCGATCGTCGGCGGTGGGCCAGCGGGCCTGGCCTGCGCCAACAAGATCATGCAGCTGCTCGAGGATGAGCCGGAGCTGACCGAGAAGCTGGGCGAAGTCCCGGTCGCGGTGGTCGAGAAGGGCAAAGTGTCGGGCGCCCATCTGCTCTCCGGTGCCAACGTCGATCCCTCGGCGATGACGCGGCTGTTCCCGGACGTGGACCCGGGCGACTGGCCGTCGGTCTACCAGGAGGTGACCAAGGACGCGACCTACTTCCTCACCTCGAAGGCGGCGATCCCAATCAAGCCGCCGCCGCCCAACTTCCGCAAAGAGGGCACCTACACGATGTCGGTCTCGAAACTGGGCCGCTTCCTCGCTGAGAAAGCCGAAGAAGCCGGCGTCTACATCCTTGCCGAGACCGCCGCGACCAAGCTGCTGGTCGAGGGCCGGATCGTCAGGGGCGTGCGCTCCGGCGACCGCGGCCGCGGCAAGGACGGCGAGGAGCTCGGCAACTTCGAGCCCGGCTCCGACGTGGTGGCCAAGGCGACCGTCCTCGCTGAGGGCACGATCGGCCACCTCACCTACTCCGCCTTCGACTACTTCGACATGCACGGCTCCGATCCGCAGGCCTGGGAGCTCGGGGTGAAGGAGATCTGGGAGGTGCCGAAGCCGCTCGACCGGGTGATCCATACGCTCGGCTGGCCGCTGCGCTGGGGCGCCAAATACAAGGAGGCGGGCGGCAGCTTCATCTACCCGATGGGCGAGGACAAGGTCTGCTTTGGTCTCGTCGTTGGGCTTGACTACACCGATGCCACCTTCAGCGTCCATGACGAGCTGCAGCGGTTCAAGAGCCACCCCTTCATCAAGAAGATCATCGAGGGCGGCAAACGCGTCGGCTGGGGCGCAAAGACGATCCCCTCGGGCGGCTACTGGTCGCTCCCCAAGCGCTTCTCGGTGCCCGGCATGCTGGTCGCCGGCGATGCCGCCGGGATGGTCAACATCGCCGAACTCGCTGGCGTCCATTACGCGATGCACGCCGGGATGTACGCGGCGGAAGCGATCGTCGAGTCGCTGAAGCAGGACATCGACTCGGTCAACTTTTCCTCTTACGACGAGAAGATCCGTAACTCGGTGATCGAGAAGGACCTCTACAAGTCGCGCAACATGAAGCAGCCGCTGACGAAGGGGCTGATCCGCGGCGGCATCGTCGCCAACATGCTCGTGGCGAGCAAAGGCAACTTTCCGCCCGGCCATATGAAGGTCGAGGACAACGCCGAGCCGGCAATGCACATCGGCAAGGCGGCCGACAGATACCCCAAGCCCGACAACGAGCTGACCTTTAACAAGCTCGACTCGGTCTTCCTCTCCGGCAACGCCACCCGCGACGACGCTCCCAACCACGTCCGCATCCAGACCAAGGTGCCGCGCGAGATCGCCCAGACCTGGGTCTCGATGTGCCCCGCCCAGGTCTACGAGATCCCTGACGAGCAGCTCGAGAACGGCGCCGCCGAAGTGGACGTCCACGTCACCGCTTCCAACTGCGTGCAGTGCGGGGCGATCACCGCCAAGGGTGGGCGCCTCACGCTGCCCGAGGGCGGCGACGGGCCGCTTTACCAAGAGACGTAGGGGCGTTGGGGGAGGGCAGGGTGTCCCTCCCCATGAGGCCGTTGCGCAGTGGGGAGGGCCGGGTATCCCTTCCCAGGAGGCCGTTGCGCAGCTGGTCGCGGGTCAGGGTTCGATCGCTCGTCCAGGAGCCTCCTGGGAAGGGATACCCGGCCCTCTAGCGGAAGGACTTCGGATCTGCCGGATAGGGTCGGCGCGTGTTGGCCCTCGGCATCGTTTCGGCGGTTGGAGCTTCCTTGCTCTACAACACCTCGATTGCGCTGCAGGCTTTGGAGGCGCGGGAGGTTCCTGGGGAGCATTCGTTGCGGCTCTCGTTGATCGGGCGGCTGGTGCGGAACAAGCGCTGGCTGGGGGCTACGGCGCTGGGGTTGGCCGGCTGGCCGCTGGAGATCGTGGCGCTTTTACTGGCGCCGCTCACGGTTGTGCAGCCGTGTCTGGCTAGTGGCTTGATCCTGCTGCTCTGGCTCGGCGCCACCCGGCTGGGGGAGGCGCCGGGACGGCGAGAGTTCCTCGCCGTCGCCGCGATAGTCGTCGGTGTTGGCGGAGTCGCCTGGGCGGCGCCGGAGCGAACCACCGACCACGCCGGGGCCCTGGCTGTCACTGTCGCGCTGGCGATCGTCGCGATCCCGATCGCTCTTCCCTATCTCCTGCGCCGTCGAACGAGCGTGGTCGACGCTCTGATGGTGGTCAGCGCGGGCTGTGGCTATGCGTGGACCGCGATTGCCAGCAAGCTGCTCACCGACGAGCTTGCTGCGGGCGCGATCGTCGTCGCTGCTCTCTGGCTTGCAACTGCGGCGGCGTCGGAGGGCTTGGCGCTGCTCAGTGAGATGAGCGCCCTGCAGCGGCGCGGCGCCACCCATGTGGCGCCGACGATGTTTGCGGTCCAGATACTCGTCCCAGTGTTGCTGGCGCCGCTGATCTTCGGCGAGTCCTGGGGCGGGACTCCACTCGGGGGCGCCGTCCTGGTCGGTTCGATGCTCGTCGCGATCGCCGGGACGGTCCTCTTGGCCGGATCCCGCACCGTGGGGGCGGTAATCGATGCCGCTCACGTCGACGGATGATCCGCTTTCGCTGCTAGCCTGGCGGCGCTCCGTGGCCACCCCAGTCAGCCCCCCGCTCGACGCGAGCAAATTCGCGATCGGCTTCGATCATCGCGACCGGGGCCGTCTCTTCGACCTCTGGACCGAGGTGCTGGATTCCGAGCAGTGGTCCGAGGGGCGGATGCTGGCTGCCTTTGAGCAGCGCTGGTCGCAATGGAACGGCCTGCCCAGCCTCGGCCTGTCCAGCTGGGCCGGCGGCGCCCTCGCCGCGCTTGAGTTCGCCGGGGTGCGAGGCGAGACCGTGCTCTGTCCATCCAACACCTTCATGGCGACGCCGCTGGCGGCGATCAACGCCGGCGCCGAGGTCGAGTTCGTCGATTGCAACCGCGGCGACCTCTGCATGTCCTTCGAGGACTTCGAGCGCAAGGCGGAGCGAACGAAGCCCAGGGCAGCGATCCTCGTCCACATCGGCGGCCACATCGCCTTCGATTCCGAGCGGATCGCCGCCTACTGCCAGGAGAACGGGATCTTCCTACTCGAGGACTGCGCCCATGCGCACGGCGCCGAGTGGGGCGAGCGCAGGCCCGGAAGCTTTGGCGATGCCGGCGTCTACTCGCTCTACGCGACGAAGACGGTTTCCAGCGGCGAGGGGGGAGTCCTCGTCGCTGCCGATCCCGAGCTGATCGAGTTTGCCGCCAAGTTCCGCAACTACGGCAAGTTCGAGCACGAGGTTGACGGCCTCAACTTCCGCATGAGCGAGTTCACTGCGGCGCTCGCGCTCCTCCAGGCCGACCGCATGGAGGAGATCGTCGCCTGGAAGAACGAGTACGCGCGCGAGTACCTCGATCCACTGCACCCGGCACGGTTGGAGCTGCCTGAGGGAATGACTTCGGGCTTCTACAAGTACATTGTTTTCGATCAGATCGAGAAGTCGACCGGTCGGGTCTACGAAGAGCCTTGCCACCGGATCATGGGCAGGGCTGACGAGTTGCCCAATACCGACTGGGTGGCGGAGAACCATTGGTGCGTGCCGCTCTACTATCGCCCGGAGAGCCGGGACGATGCCCTCTCAAAGGAGAAAGCATGAGAGTCCTGGTCACGGGTGGTGGTGGCTTCATTGGTTCGCACGTTGTGGATCGCCTGATGGAAGACGGGCACACACCGCGAATCTTCGACCTCAGCGCCTCGCCCTACCACTCGCCCCTCGAAGTGGAGACCTTCACCGGCAGCATTACCGACCCCGCCAACCTCGATTTGGCGATGCGCGACTGCGACGCGGTGATTCATCTGGCCGCGGTCGCCGACGTCTCTCATGTTCTCGCCGACCCGGTGCTGGCCGAGGAGGTCAACACCCGCGGTACGCTCAACGTGCTTGAGGCCGCCTGTCGAGCCGAAGTCGGTCGCGTTGTCTACGGCTCAACCACCTGGGTCTACAGCGACTGCGCCGAGCAGGCGGTTGACGAGGAGACGCCGATCCCGGCGCCGCGCCACCTCTACACGGCGACCAAGCTCGCCGGCGAGACCTACTGCGCTGGCTACGCCGAGCTCTACGACCTCGAGTACACGGTGCTGCGCTTCGGTATTCCCTACGGGCCGCGGGCCCGCGCCGCCGGTGTCGTCGCCAAGTTCACCGACCTGGCCTTCGAAGGCAAAGCACTAACGATTGCCGGCGACGGCAGCCAGACGCGCAGCTTCATCTACGTCGAGGACCTATCGGCTGGCATCGTCGCTGCGCTTGCGCCTGAGGCTGCGGATCGCACCTACAACCTCTCGGGGGACGAGGTCGTGACGATCCTCGAAATCGCCGAGCGGGTCCAGGAAAACACCGACGGCTGCGAGATCGTCCATACGCCGCCGCGCCCCGGCGACTTTCCCGGCAAGGAGATCTCCAACCAGCGGGCGCTCGACGAGATCGACTGGAAGGCCGAGACCAGCTTCCGCGAGGGTGTGCGCCGCTACGTCGAGTGGGTGCGCAGCAGCATCCGCCCGCCAGATCCAGTCCCCAGCCTGAAGCCGGTTCTGAGCCATAACGGCAATGGCAACGGAAGTGGACGTGCGCCGGGGTCGCTGCTGGAGGGGGCCAGCGAGGAGACAGGCGAGCGGCCGCCGCGAGTGCTGGTGCTGACCGCCGATATCGGCGAGGGCCACGACCTTCCCGCCCGGATGATCAAGGAGGACGTCGAACGGGAGATTCCCGGCTCCAAGGTGGAGATCGTCGACGGCCTCAAGGCAATGGGCCGTATCTCCTCCTCCGTGGCACGGGATGGATCTCGCTTCACCTTCCGCTGGATGCCCTGGCTATTCGACCTCCAGTACTGGCTGATCACCAAGTTCGCGCCGACGCGATGGCTGATGCACCACCTCAGCTACCTGCTTGGCGCCCGTGGGCTGATGCGCGTCGTCGAACAGCACCAGCCCGACGTCGTCGTCTCCACCTACCCGGGCGTGACGGCTGTGCTGGGGATGCTGCGCGAGAACCGTCGCATCCTGGTGCCCGTGCATTCCGCGATCACCGACCTGGCCGGGCTGCGCTACTGGGCGCATCCTGGTGTCGATCTCCACTTCGTTACTCACCCTGAGTCGATTGAGGAGGTGGAGCGGCTGGTGGGCCCGGGCAGCGTCGAGTGGATGCGGCCGCCGATCGCACGCGACTTCCTGATGCCGCGCACCCGCGCTGCCGCGCGCGAGGCGCTGGGTGTACCGGCTCACGCCCGCATGGTGCTCGTCTCCGGCGGGGGCTGGGGGATCGGCGACCTCGAAGGCGCGATCGACGCTGCACTCGCCGGCGAGGACACGCAGGTCGTCTGCATCGCCGGCCGCAACGAGTCGGCCCGCGAGAAGCTGGAGCAACGTTACGCGGACAACGAACGGGTGCAGGTACTCGGCTTCACCGAGCAGATGAGCGACTGGATGGCGGCGGCCGACGCGATGGTTCATTCGACTGCCGGGCTGACCGTGCTCGAGGCGCACATCCGCGGTTGCCCGGTCGTCTCCTACGGCTTCTCGGCCGGCCATCTTCGAGCTAACAACGCCGCTTTCGAGCGTTTCGGCTTGGCCGAGGTCGCACGCTCCGAGCACGAGCTCACTTCGACGCTACGGCACCTAACGCGGGAACGCCGTTCGCCCGATTCCTCCTTCGCCTCGCTGCCATCGATCGCCTCGCGCGTGCTTACAGCGCGGCCGCGGATCAAGCCGCAGCCGGTGTGGCGACTGCGGATGGAGCGCGTTGTTGTCGCGGTCAGCGTCGCCGCGCTGGCGGTCGTCATGTTGTTCACGGTGATCGACCGTGAAGCTCCTTACAAGGTGGTGGCCAAACCGCTAGAGGGCCGTATCCACTTCGGTAGGGACGAAGACGCGGTTGCTGCACCTGTTGCGCAGGAAGCGCAGCCGGCGGCTGCTCGGCGCGCC
Organism: uncultured Solirubrobacterales bacterium; assembly: GCA_963703175.1. Taxonomy (GTDB): domain Bacteria; phylum Actinomycetota; class Thermoleophilia; order Solirubrobacterales; family 70-9; genus VRUE01. Next base: position 659,589 of record OY969794.1, on the reverse strand, counting down.
GCCACCAACGAAACCCCTTGATCGGGGCGCCGCTGGCCTCGGTTTCACCGCGCGTCGCTGCGCGGTTGGGGATCATGCGGCGCCAAGAGGGGGTCAAAGGCGTGGCACTCACCTTCGATGACGGGCCCCATCCTCAGGGCACGCCGATTGTGCTCGAGATCTTGCGCGAGGCAGAGGCGCGGGCAACCTTTTTCCTCGTCGGCGAGCAGGTCGAGCGCCGTCCGGCCTTGGCGGCTGAGATAGTCGCAGCAGGGCATCGGGTCGAGCTGCATTGCTACCGCCACCGCAACGCACTGCGACTAACTGGACGACAGTTCCTCGATGATGCCGAGAGAGGCTGTGCCGCGATCGAGGAGGCGAGCGGTCAGTCGATTGCCGATCACAGACCGCCTTACGGCATCTATAGCGCCGCCGCCTTGCGGGCATGCCAGCGACGCGAGTGGCGTCCGGTTCTCTGGTCGAAGTGGGGGAGGGACTGGCGCGGTAGAGCCATGGCACGATCGATCGCAGAGCTCGCGACCGGCTCGGCCCGCGATGGGGACATCGTCCTCTTACATGACGCCGACTACTACAGCGCCCCCGGTTCCTGGGCTCGCACCGTGGCGGCGCTGCCGATCATCCTCGAGGAGCTCGACAGCTGTGGACTGAAGACTGCCTCGCTGCGCCGCTGAGACGGCGGCGCGAGGGTCCACTGCTCGCAGCCGGCGAAGGCTTCGTCGAGTCGCCTCGCCATCGTGCTTCTCCTCGTGGGCCGATCCTGGTCGAAGATTTCGTTGGCCATGTCGTGGCTCTCCGTCCTGTAGGGGGCGTTAAGGAAGTTTCTCCCCTCCGTCAGACGAAAAAACCGCAACTAGCGGAAAACTGTCGGAATTTCCGCTAAGGAACCCCTACCGGGATGGTTCCTGGTTGGCGAAAGCCGCGATCTCGTCGGCTAGGCGCTGTGGCTGGTCGAGCGGTACGAAAGTCGCCGAGTCGGGGATCTCGACTAAGCGTGCATTGGGCGTGTCGGCAACCAGTCGCTGCGCATACTTGATCGGGAAGAATTTGTCACCCGGTGCCCAGGTGAGCAGCAGCGGCAAGTCGGAGCTGCGCAGCTTCTCCGCGGCCTCGAGCGTGTAGCGCTTGTTCATACCGGTGGTCACCTTCTTCACGTCGTGCTTGACCCCCCGGTCGTGCAGGCCAGGCTCCATCCAGGAGGCGACAAGCTCCGCTGGAATCGGGTTCTTGGAAAAGGGCTTGAACGCGCCTCGTGCCAGGGCACCGATACGGAAAGGGGCCGCGAGCAGCGCCATTCCGCCAGGCAGCGCGGCTATCGGTGGCATCGCCTTGAAGATTCCGGGCGGGAAGTTCTCGTGGGTATCGCAGTTGGTGAGGACGAGGCGGCCGATCCGCTCGGGATGGCGGGTGACCAGGACCTGCGACATCGCGCCACCCGAATCGTTGCCGACGATCGTCACGTCCTCCAGATCAAGCGCGTCGAGGAAGCTGGCGATGATTGCCGCGATGCCATAAGGGGAAAGGTCAGCATCGGGGTTCATCGCCACCTGCTGGGCGCCGATCGGCCAGTCGGGGGCGAGGCAGCGGCAGCGGTCGGAAAGATTGTCGACTACGCCGTCCCAGAGCCGACCGTCGACCAAGTAGCCGTGGACAAAGACGACTGGCTTGCCCTCGCCGGCCTCGCGATAGCGAATCTTTCCGGCAGGCAGATCGATCTCGTGGCGCTGGTCTGACTGGCTCATCGTGTCCTCCTCGGACGTTTTCATTGGCTCGTGCGACGCTGGTAAGATACATACAGACAGTATGAATGTCAAACGAACCCAGGCCGAGCGCACCGAAACGACGCGCGATGCGTTGATCGAGGCTGCGCGGGCGCTCTTCGCCGAGCGTGGCTACGCCGACGTTGGCACCGAGGAGATCGTGCGCGCCGCTGGAGTCACGCGCGGCGCGCTTTATCACCACTTTGGCGGCAAGCGCGATCTCTTTGAGGCGGTCTACGAGCGAGTCGAGTCCGAGCTGGCGCAGCGGATTGCCGCCGGGGCGCTGGGTAGTGGGGAGGCGTCGCCGCTGGAGGCGATGCGGGCCGGCGCGGAGATGTTCCTCCAAGCAGCGACCGAGCCCGAGGCGCAGCGGATTGCTCTACTGGATGGACCCTCGGTGCTTGGCTGGGATCGCTGGCGCGAGATCGCCGCCGAGCACGGGTTGGGCCTAATCGAGGCGACTCTTCAGGCTGCAGTCGAGGCCGGCGCGATTCGCGAGCAGCCAGTTCGCCCGCTCGCCCACGTGTTGATGGGCGCCCTCGACGAGGCGGCGATGCTGGTGGCCCGGGCCGAGGACCCCGAGAAGATGCGGGTCGAAGTAGGCCGCACGCTCGACTCGTTGCTGGCCGCTCTCAGCGCCGGCTAGTGGGCTTGGGGAGTGACGCGGCCTCGCCGTCCCTGGGCGGCTTGGAAGCCACCATCACGGTGGGTTCGAAAAAGTCATCGTGGGCGAGCCGGCGGGACTCCTTCTGCGCGTACATCCGCACATCGGCGAGCTGCAGTGCCGCCGAGGGGTCGCTCTCCTCAGCGGGGATCGTGACCGCGCCCCATGCAGAGCTAACGGCGAATCCGGGTCCAGTTGCAGTCAGGGAACTCGTCGCCGCTCGCGTAGCAGCCTCAAAGCGCTCCTGAGGGCAACTCAACAGCACGCAGAACTCGTCGCCGCCAACCCGGTAGGCGACGCCATCCTCGCCAACCGCGTCCTGCAGTGCGGCCCCCAACCGCACCAGCAGCTCGTCGCCGGCGGGATGACCGAAGGTGTCGTTGTAGTGCTTGAACCCGTTGAGGTCGAACAAAAGCAACGAGACCGGGTTCTCTTCGGTGGCTTGGGCGACCCGGCTCGGCAAGTCGACCTGCATGCGACCCCGATTGGCGAGGCCGGTCAGGGGGTCTGTCCGCACCTGCTCCAAAAGCGCCTTGTTCTCGCGGTCGCTCATTGCCAGCCGCAGGATCACGGCGGTCATCGTCGCCCCCCATAAGACAGTTGAAAGGCCACTGGTCGCGCTGTAGTACTGCATCGCAAAAAGGCCGATCATTACGCTGGCGAAAACCGCAGGGACGACGATCTCCCGCCGGCCGTCCCCTTCCTCTGGGGAGGTGATCTCGGCCGCTGCGGCGGGCTGCCACACGGCTGCGCCGAGGCAAACGGCAGCGATCAAGTAGATCGGGTCGATCCAGCTGCCGCCTGGGAGCGCTTCTCCGGTCGACTGCAAGGTGTAGGCGATGTCGGCGATGACCAGTGCGGAGAGCCCGACGAGTAGCAACGACCAGGTCCGTCCGGGCCGCCAGCCAGTCAGCGCGACCACGCCGACGACCATCGCGACCATCAGGATGTCGCCCAGTGGGTAGGCGAGCGTCGTCGCGATCTGCAGTGGCGTGCCTTCGGCCTGGCCCGCGACGAAGTCGAAGACGAAGGCGGCCCCAAGCGCGGCGGTGCCCAGCGCCGCGATCGCGCCGTCCATCCACAGTCGCCAGTTGATCTCGTGCGCCCTGGCGCGGACCAGGAGGGCCAGCCCGGCATAGGCGAGCGGGTAGAAGAGGAGGTAGCCGAGATCTGCCGGCGAGGGATAGGGGGCGTTCGCGTTGCCTTCGATGAAGATCGCCCAGTAGACCTCGGCGGCGCCCCAGGAGAGGATCGCGGCGCCGATCAAGAGCCACGCCCGGCGCTCGGGCCCGAAGACCGACGCCCTGACCAGGCAGGCCAGGCCGGCCCCAAGCACCACCCCGTCGTAGACGACGCTGACGATGGTGAAGTTGAGGCCGTCGGCGATGCCGAGCCAGGAGTGAAGGGCGACGAACAGGGTGCCGCCGACCAGCAGGATCGCCAAGACGCCGCGCAGGACGCGGGCGAGCGTGCTGTCTTCGGCCGCCGGTGCCCTCTTGGTCATGCTCAGCTATCGGCAGGATCGGGGCGTTTCCTGACCCTTGGGCAGCCGTGCTTGCCCACTTCTCTAGACTTGAGAGACGATGAAGGCAGGAATTCACCCCGAGTACACCCTCGCCAACGTGCATTGCTCGTGCGGCAACCAGTTCTATACCCGCGCCACGGTGGAGGATTTGCACGTCGAGCTCTGCTCGGAGTGCCACCCCTTCTACACCGGTAAGCAGAAGCTTGTCGATACCGGTGGCCGGGTCGAGCGGTTCCAGCGGCGCGCGGCAAAGCACGCCAAGGCATCCAAATAAGCGATGGCCGCGGAGACAGTCTCTCCGCAGGCTGAGGGCGCCTCCTCAAACGGGGCAGACCCGCTTCGCATGCCCGACGGCGCCCTGGTTGCCAAGCGCGATGCGCCGGTCGGTGGTCAGGCGGTGCTGGAGGGCGTGATGATGCGCGGCGTCTCGACCTGGGCGGTCGCGGTGCGCAACCCCGAAGGCCAGGTTGAGCTCAGCTCCGAAGCGCTGGTGCCGTGGGCGAAGCGCCACCGGCTCTGGCGAGTGCCGGTGATCCGGGGTGTGGTCGCCCTCGGCGAGTCGCTGAAGATCGGCTTCCGCGCTCTGGCGATCTCCGCCAACGCGCAGATGGAGGAGGACGAAGAGGGTGAGAAGGAGGAGATCGGCGGCTGGGTCTGGGGATTGACGATCGTGCTCTCGCTGGCACTCTCGATCGGACTCTTCTTCGTTGTCCCGGTCGGACTGACCAGCCTGATCAAGGATCAGCTGGGCAACGCCTTCCTCTTCTGGCTGGTCGAGGGGGTCCTGCGGACGGGGATCTTCCTCGGATACATCGTCTTGATCAGTCGCCTACCCGACTTGCGCCGCGTCTTCGAGTACCACGGCGCTGAGCACAAGACGATCTCTTGTTATGAGGCCGAAGACGAGCTGGTCCCGTCGCGGGCCAAGCTCTACTCGCGCCTGCATCCACGCTGCGGCACCAGCTTCCTTTTGATCGTGATGGTCCTGGCGATCTTTGTTTTCGCCCCGATCGGGCTGCCTGCCTGGTACTGGCTGGTCGCCTCGCGCATCCTCGGTATCCCGCTGATCGCCGGCCTCTCTTACGAGGTGATCAAGTGGGCCGGTAAAAACCGCCGCAAACGCTGGGTGCGGGCGGTGATGTGGCCGGGCCTGATGCTGCAGAACCTGACCACGCGTGAGCCGGACGAAGAACAGCTGGCGGTGGCGATCGCGGCGCTGGAGAAGGTTTTGGCCGAGGAGAAGCCGCTTGAGGCTGGCGAGTCTCCTATTGAGATAGTCGCTTAGGCGTGAGGAAGTCGGGTGCCCCTCCGTCGGAGGCCGTTGCGCAGCTAAACGCCTCTAAGGGCTCGATCGCTCGTCCCTGAGCCTCCGCCGGAGGGGCACCCGACTTCCTTCCCTCTATGTTTCTTTCATGATCGAGGCGCTTGTCGAGCAGATCGAAAGTCGGTTCTCGGAGCTGGAGGGGCAGATGTCTGATCCCGAGGTGATCTCGGACCGGGAGCGGTATGCCGATGTCGGGCGGGAGTATCGGGAACTGCAGCTGGCTCGGGCGCTGGCGGCGGAGTGGCGAACCCTGAAGGACGATTTGGAGGGGGCGCGGGAGTTGCTGGAGGAGGGTGAGGATGCGGAGCTGCGCAAAGTTGTCGAGGACGCGCCCGCGCGGCTGGCCGAGCTCGAAGAGGAGATCCGGCTGGCGATGGTCGAACGCGACCCCAACGATGCCAAGAACGTCTTGGTCGAGATCCGCGCTGGTACCGGTGGCGACGAGGCAGCGCTGTTCGCCGGTGACCTCTACAAGATGCTGACCCGCTATGCCGAGGAGCGTGGCTTCTCGACCGAGGTGCTCTCACAGTCCGTTGCCGAGGTGGGTGGCTTCAAGGAGGTGACCTTCGCGGTCAAGGGCGAGGGCGCCTACTCGATCTTCAAGTTTGAGGGTGGGACCCATCGTGTCCAGCGGGTGCCCGAGACTGAGTCCCAAGGGCGCATCCATACCTCGACCGCGACCGTCGCGGTACTGCCGGAGGCCGAGGAGGTCGAGGTCGAGGTCGACCAGAACGACCTGCAGATCGACGTCTACCGCTCGTCCGGACCGGGGGGGCAGTCGGTCAACACGACCGACTCGGCGGTGCGGATCACTCACAAACCGAGCGGCATCGTCGTCTCGATGCAGGACGAGAAGTCGCAACTGCAAAACCGCGATAAGGCCATGCGGGTGCTGCGGGCGCGGTTGTACGAGCGCGAGCTCGCCGAGCAGCAGGCGAAAGTGGCGGCTGAGCGCAAAGCGCAGGTGGGCAGCGGCGAGCGCTCGGAGAAGGTCCGCACGTACAACTTCCCCCAAGGCCGCGTCACCGACCACCGGATCAAGCTGACCGCGCACAACATTGAAGGTGTGCTGGCCGGGGACCTCTCCGAGTTCACCGATGCGCTCGCTGCCGAGGAGAAGCGTCAGCGCCTCGAGGCTGCGGCTGCGGCCTCGCCAACGTGAGCGCATCCGACATTCACCACAGCGGGGTGGGGCGAATGTCGGATGCGCCGACTGCGGGGAGCATCCGCGAGGCTCTCGGCGGTGCGGCCGACGCTCTCGCTGCAGCCGGGGTCGAAACACCCCGGCTGGACGCGGAACTGCTGCTGGGTGAGGCGACCGGCTGGGATCGCGCCCGTCTCGCCGCTGAGCCGGATGCTGGGGTGCCAGCAGGCGCAGGGCGGCGCTTTGGGGAGACTGTGCGGCGGCGTCTGCGGCGCGAGCCCGTGGCCTACATTCTCGGCCGCAAAGGCTTCCGCTCGATCGAGCTGCAGGTCGATCGCCGCGTGCTCGTTCCCCGTCCGGAGACTGAGCTCTTGGTGGAGCTGGCGCTGGAGCTGCGTCCGCAGCGGGCGCTTGACATGGGCACCGGGTCGGGTGCGATCGCGCTGGCGATCGCCGACGAGATGCCAGGCTGCGAGCTGATCGCGACCGATACCTCGGCCGCCGCGCTTGAGGTCGCCAGGGCCAACGTCGAGCGTCTCGGTCTGTCGGAGCGGATTAAGCTGGCCGAGGCGATGCTGCCCAGCGACCCCGGCAAGCTCGACCTGATCGTCGCCAACCTGCCCTATGTCGCCGAGTCGGAGTGGGGAGGCCTGGAGCCCGAGGTGACCAAGTGGGAGCCGCGCGAGGCGTTGCTCGCTGGAGCCGACGGGCTCGATGTCCTGCGCACTGCGATCCCGGTTGCCGCGACCGCGGCGCCGCTGTTGGCGCTCGAGGTTGGCGCCGGCCAGGCTCCCGCGGTGAGCGAGTTGCTCTTCGAGGCCGGTTTCGCGACCGTCGAGACTCGCGCCGACCTGGCCGGAACACCGCGCGTCGTTTGGGGTCGGCGGTGATGTTGGACACTTTTATCCCCTATAGGGGGTTGAAAGTTCCGGAGGCGCGGCGTTGAGCGAGATCATCTCGCTAGAGCGAGACGGAGCGGAGCCCGCGCGTCGTGCCTTGGAGCGGACGATCGCCTCTGGCGGCATTGCCGTCTTTCCCGCCGACGGCCTCTACGGTCTTGCCTGCGACCCGCTCGACGCGGCGGCGATCGAGCGCGTCCACCGGATCAAGGGCCGTGACGATGGCAAGCCCTCGGCGGTCATGTACTTCTCGCCGCTGGCGATGCGCGAGCTGGTTGAGGGCCTCGGTCCCCATACTCGCGACGCGGTCGGTGCCCTGCTGCCCGGCCCAGTGACCCTGGTCGTCGCCAACCCAGCGGGGCGCTACCCGCTCGCCTGCCGCGAGGACCGTGCCCGTCTCGGCGTTCGCCTGATTGCCGGCCCGCTTGCCGGTGCGATGTGCCCGCTCTTCCAGACCTCGGCAAACCTCAGCGGCGAGCCGGCGCCGGCGAGCTTCGAGGAGGTCCCGGCAGAGATCATCGCCGCGGCCGACCTCGCCATCGACGACGGCGGCCTGACCGGTCTGCCCTCGACCGTGGTCGACCTGACCGGCTTTGAGGAAGACCGGGGATGGACCGTCCTGCGCGAGGGCGGCCTCTCGGCGGGCGACTTAGCAGCCCGGCTCGCCGCGATAGGGGAGGCGGACTAGCCGGCGCGAGCTGTTGTCGTGCTCGTTCGACTCGAAGAGCAGGTGCTTGGGGTCGACCGTCATCGTGAAGGCGAAGCAGCCGCGCAGGCCGCTGACGTCGACCCACTGCTTGTCGTAGTCGGCGGGGTAGATGTCCGACCAACCGACTGAGGTGCCGAGCGTGACCGCGTCGGTGTAGGGGTCCTGGTCGCACCCGGGGTAGTGACGGCTACTCGGCGAGCGCTTGCCGGGACGCGTGCGCTCGAGGTCGCGCAGGCAGTAGTTGAGCTTGGGGCTGGTGCGGATGACCGGGCCGAGGTTCCCCTGCGGCCCGACCTGGCGCAGCTCGAAGCGCGCGAGCTGATGGACCTTCCAGTAGGAGCCGCCGAAGTAGGTGCCGACATCGGTGAAGTGCAGGCTCGCTTCGGTTCGCACGACGAGGCGACCCCCGCCCTCGCGGTGGATTCGCTGGTTGACCTGCATCCTGTGCCAACCGTCACGGTGGCCGCGCAGCTCCATCGGTCCCTTGCCGCGGCTCTTGACATCGCTCGTTGCCCGCAGTAACAGCCTGCTCCCGTAGCTGTCCTCGTAAATTTCGGACGGCTTGCCAATCCGTAAATTAGGGCAGAGCAGGTGCTGCGCTTCGGTCCCTTCGCAGGGATTGGCGACGTCCGCCTCCGCCGATGCGGCCGGCGCTGCCAGGGTCAGAAGCAGAGTGGCGATTACAAGCGGTGCACGGGCCTTCACGCCGCGCAGGCTACCCGGAAGAAAGCTGCTCGAGCACAAAGCGCGTATGGTCGCTCGACTGTGGGGATCGCTTCGATGTGGGGGCAGCTGCCGGGGGCGCACCGGCGTTGGATCGTCGTCAGGGCGATCTTTGTCACGGCGGCCATAAACGTTGTCGTAAACGCGGCGTTCGCCTGGCTCAGCGTTCAAGGCCAGGACGGAGTGCCGCTGTGGGGCGCTCCGCTCGCGGAAACCACCATGTTCGGGAATGTGGTCGGGACACTGTTCCTGCTGCCGCTGGTCACCTGCGTGCTGGTCACGCCGGCAGTGCGGCGAGATGTCAGATTGGGCTCGCTGACCTCACTGAGCTGGCTTCGCTCTTCCTATCGCTGGCTAACAGCGTTGCCGCCGGCACCGTTGCGACGCGGGGTTGCTTTCGGCGCTATCACCCTGGCAGCTCTGGCGCCCCCTCTGACTCTGGTGCTCGTCGCCTCGGGCTTTCCGGAGCTCACAGGAGGGCAGTTCGTCGCCTGTCAGGCTGCCTTCACTGCCGTTCTTGGCGCGGTTGTCACACCGGTCATAGCGCTGTATGCGATGGCCGACCCATCCGCCGGCCCCCAGGCCGACCTGTCCTCAATAAGCAGGTGACTATCCCGACCCGTTGGTATCGTCGCTTAGGTCATGAGCGAACCGCCTGAGAACCTCCAAACCGCTCCTTTGGCCGAGGTCGATCCGGCGATCGCCGCCGTCCTCGACGCCGAGCTGCGGCGCCAGCAGGAGACGCTGGAGATGATCGCCTCGGAGAACTTCGTGCCGCAGGCTGTGCTCGAAGCGGTCGGTTCCGTTCTGACCAACAAGTACGCCGAGGGTTACCCCGGCAAGCGTTACTACGGCGGCTGCGAGGAGGTCGACGTCGCCGAGCAGCTGGCAATCGACCGGGCCAAAGAGCTGTTTGGGGCCGAGCACGCCAACGTCCAGCCTCATGCCGGCGCCCAGGCAAACAACGCCGCCTACATGGCGCTGATCGAACCGGGCGACACGATCATGGGACTGGCTCTCGACCACGGCGGCCACCTCACCCACGGGATGAAACTGAACGTCTCCGGCAAGCTCTACGAGATCGTCGCCTACCACGTCCGCCGCGAGGATCTCCGGGTCGACATGGAGGAGGTCGAGCGGCTCGCCCACGAGCACAAGCCGAAGCTGATCGTCGCCGGCTGGTCGGCCTATCCGCGCCAGCTCGACTTTGCCGCCTTCCGCGAGATCGCCGACTCGGTCGGCGCCCTGCTGATGGTCGACATGGCGCACTTCGCTGGCCTCGTCGCCGCCGGCGAGCATCCCAACCCTGTGCCTTACGCGGACGTCGTCACGACGACGATCCACAAGACCCTCTGTGGGCCGCGCAGCGGCATGATCCTTGCCCGCGAGAAGCACGGCAAGGCGATCGACAAAGCGATCTTTCCCGGCCAGCAGGGGGGGCCGCTGATGCACACGATCGCGGCCAAGGCCGTCGCCATGCGGATCGCCGCGACGGAGCAGTTCCGCATCCGCCAGAAGCAGACGATTGCCAACGCACAGGCATTTGCTGCCGGGCTCGAAGCGGGCGGCGTACCGGTCCTGACCGGCGGCACCGACGTCCATCTCGTTCTCGTCGACCTCACCCCCAGCGGCCTTGACGGCAAGACCGCCGAGGCGCGCCTGGAGGAGGTTGGGATCACCGTCAACCGCAACGCGATCCCGTTCGACGAACGGCCGCCGATGAACCCCTCCGGCCTGCGTATCGGCACCCCGGCATTGACCACGCGCGGCATGGTCGAGGAGGACCTGAGCGAGATCGCGGCGGTGATCGCCACCGCGCTGACCGCTGACTTCGAGACCGAGAAGGCAGCGCTGGCCGAGCGCACCAAGGTGCTGATGGAGCGTTATCCGCTGTATCCCGAGCTGGCCGCGGCAGCTGTCTGACCCGCTCAACATCTGGGTGGACATGAGTGCTCCCGCTCATGTCCTGGTTCTGCGCCCGATCATCGAGCGGCTGCGCGCGCAGGGTCACACGGTCGAGGTCACCTCGCGCGACTACGCGCAGACCCAGGCGCTGCTCCGGTTGCACGGGATGGAGCACACGCCGATCGGCCGCCACGGCGGCGCCTCGCGGCTGCGCAAGGCCCAACGCCTGGGGGCGCGCACGACGGGGATGATCCGTTTCGGTCGCGGTCGCTCCTTCGACCTCGCTCTCGCCCACGGCTCCAACGATCTGGCGATTGCGGCGAAGCTGCTCGGCGTCCCCGAGGCCAACATGCACGACTACGAGTACGCGGTCACCCAGCACCGGATCGGCTGTCGTCTCGCCAGGCGCGTGATGTTTCCCGACTCGGTCCCGGCCGAGCGCTTGCGTCGCTTTGGCGTCGGCCCGGAGAAGCTCTTCCCCTACCCGGGGTTGAAGGAGGAGTACTACCTCTTCGACTTCGAGCCCGACCCCAATGCCCTGAAGCAACTCTCGGTCGACACCGGTCGGGTCGTGGTCGTCGTTCGCCCGCCGCCCGATGTTTCGCTCTACCACCGCAAGTCGAACCCGCTCTTTCCCAAAGTGCTGCAGCGGCTCGGCAACGACGCCGGTGTGCACGCGATCGTCCTGCCGCGCACGCAGGCGCAGCGCGAGTTGGTAGAGAGCCTGGCGCTGCCCTCGCTGATCGTGCCCCCGGGCGCGGTCGAGGCGCAGAGTCTGGTCGCACTCGCCGACCTCGTCGTCTCCGCTGGCGGCACGATGAACCGCGAGGCGGCGGCACTGGGAGTACCCGTCTACACCACCTACGGCGGCCGTCTCGGTGGGGTCGACGAAGCGCTGATCCGCTCGGGACGATTGCGGCCGCTGACCGATCCGCGCGCGATCCAGCTGGAGAAACGCAGCGCGGACGCGACTCCGACCAGGCGGGACCCCGGTCTGCTGGTCGAGACGATTCTAGGTACCGTCGGAGCCGACCATCCCGCGGCAAGTCACATCTCGAGCTGAATCCCTCGCTCTGCCCGACGACGTCCAGGCTGAGCTGGAGCACTTCATCGCGCTCGCCGGTGACGGCGAGACGCGCCCTGTCGACCCCGTTCTGCGTGGCCTCGACATCCTCATCTCGGCGGTCTTCCTGCTCGTGCTCTCGCCGCTGCTTCTGCTGACCGGCCTGGCGATCGTGCTCACCTCCGGCCGGCCGCTCTTCTACCACGGCGCCCGTGTAGGACGTGGCGGCCGGCTCTTCCGCATGTACAAGTTCCGCACCCTGAAGCCGGACGCCGAGACGCGGTTGGGCCCGTACCTGGGGGAGGAGCTGTCTCGACGGACCGAACTCGAGGTAACCCGGATCGGCCGGGCGCTGCGCGTGATCCATCTCGACGAGGTACCGCAGTTGTGGAACGTCCTGCGCGGCGACATGGCCGTGGTCGGCCCGCGGCCGATCCGGCCGGCTTTCTTCACCGAGCTCTGCCGCGAGATCCCGCAGTATTGGCAAAGGTTGGTCGTCCGCCCGGGCGTCACCGGCTTTGCCCAGACGCGGATGACCCGCGAGGAGTCGTGGGCCGACAAGCTCGCCCACGACATGGAGTACATCGCCGACCGCTCCGTCGCGCTCTACATAAGTGTGCTCCTCGCCACCGTGGTCAAGGTCCTAGGTCGGGGACCCGCCGCGCCTGGCTGACAGACTGCCGCTCCATGTGTGGCATCTGCGGAATGGCGATGGCGGAGCGCGGCGCCGTCGCAGACATCGAGGCTGTGAAGAGGATGAACTCGCGGCTCGTGCATCGCGGGCCCGACAGCGATGGCGTCTTCCAGGATGGCGGCGTGGCGCTGGCGATGCGGCGACTCTCGATCATCGACCTCGAGTACGGCGACCAGCCGATCTCCAATGAGGACGGCAGCGTCACCGTCGTCCAGAACGGCGAGATCTACAACTATCGGGAGCTGCGGGCCGAGCTGGAACGCGCCGGCCATCGCTTCGCGACCGCTTCCGACACCGAGGTTCTGGTTCACCTCTACGAGCAACACGGCGAGGGATTCGTCGAGCGCCTGCGGGGAATGTTCGCGATCGCCCTCTGGGATGGGCGTGAGCGACGTCTGCTCCTAGCTCGCGATCGCTTCGGGATCAAGCCGCTCTATTACCGCCTGGTAGGTGGGGAGCTCTCCTTTGCCTCTGAGCTGAAGGCAATGCTGGAGCAACCCGGCTTCTCGCGCCAGATCGACCCGCAGGCGGTTGCCGCCTACCTTGCCTTCAACTCGATCCCGGCGCCGCTGACGATCTTCGCCGAGGCACGCAAGCTGCCCGCCGGCACGCTGGCCATCTGGCGCGACGGCGAGTTGACTCAGAGGCGCTACGCGCGCCCCGCGCCGGTTCCCCCCGAGCAGACCAGGCGGCGCCCGGCAGGGGAGCTGGCCGACGAGTTGCGCGAGACCCTGCGCGGCTCGATCCGCGCTCACCTCGTCGCCGACGTCCCCGTCGGCGTGCTGCTCTCCGGCGGGGTTGACTCGGCCGGCATTGTCGCCCTCGCCGCCGGTGAGCAGGACGACCCGGTGAAGACCTTCTCGGTCGGCTTCGAGGAGGCGAGCTTCGACGAGCTCGACCGAGCCCGCCTGGTCGCCGAGCGCTACCGCACCGAGCACCACGAGATCGTCCTGCGGCCCGATGCGGTCGAGCTCTTCCCCAAGCTGATCGAGGCCTTCGACGAACCATTCGGCGACTCTTCGGCGCTGCCTACCTACCTCGTCTCCGAGCTGGCCGCGGGTGAGGTCAAGGTCGCCCTCTCGGGAGAGGGTGGCGACGAGCTCTTCGGCGGCTACTACACCTACGTCGCCGACCTCCTAGCGCCGCGCGTCGGCCGCCTCGCCGCGCTCGCGGCGCCGCTTGCCGAGATGCTGCCGAGCTCCGACTCCAAGGTCAGCCTCGACTACAAAGCGAAGCGCTTCTCCCGCGGCGCCGGTCTGCCGCCGTTGGAGCGCCACCACGCCTGGAAGGAGATCTTCTCGCGGCAGACGCAGGCCACGCTGCTGGGTGGGCGCGACTCCGGCTGGGACCCGATCGACGTCTACCGCGAGCGCTACGCCGAGACCGCCGGCGCCGAACCGCTGGCCCGCCTGCAGGACGTCGACCTCGGCATCTATTTGGTCGACGATCTGCTGGTCAAGACCGACCGCTCGAGCATGGCCCACTCGCTGGAGTTGCGCGTCCCCTTCCTCGACAACGAGGTCGCCGCGATGGCGCTCGGTCTGGCTACGCCGCTCAAGGTGCGTGGCCTGGCCAAGAAGCGGCTGCTGCGACAAGCGCTGACGCCGCTGCTGCCGAAGGAGGTTCTGCGCGGGCCCAAGCAGGGCTTCTCGGTCCCGGTTGCCGCCTGGCTGCGTGGCCCATTGCAGGGCTTCGCGCGCGAAACGCTCTCGGCGGAAACCCTGTCCCGCCAGGGTTGGCTCGATTCGGCCACCGTTACTGGCCTGCTCGATGACCACTGCTCGGGACGCGAGGACCTCAGTCGCCAGCTCTGGGGCCTGATCGCCTTCACGCTTTGGTTCGACCGCTACGCGACCTAGCCTGGATCGATGCCCGCCTCGGTCGAAGCCACTCTCGCCTTCCTCCTCGCGGCGGTTCTGGCCCTCTTGCTGGTTCCGGTCACCGACCGCGTCGCCCGCCGCATCGGGGCGATCGACGTCCCCGATGACCAGCGCTCGCTGCACGCCGCGCCCACTCCACGCCTGGGCGGATTGGCGATCTTCGCCGCGGTTCTCACCGCCGCCTTGATCTGGTTGCCCTGGGACGCCGAGACGCGGGCGATCCTCGCTGGCGCGGCACTGATCACGGTCGTCGGGATGCTCGACGACGTCTACGAACTCGGCGCCGCGCCGAAGCTACTTGGCCAGACGGTGGCGGTGATCGTGCCGGTCTCGGCCGGCGTGACGGTCGACAGCTTCACCGTTCCCTTCCTCGGCCAGCTCAACCCCGGCTCGGTGGAGCTGCTCTCCCTGCCGGGTGGCGGCGCGATCGACCTTGGCGACGTCGGCACGACGGTCGGCATCGTCGCGATGATCAACGTGATCAACCTGATCGACGGCGTTGATGGTCTCGCCGCCGGCGTTTGCGTGATCTCCGGCGTCGCCCTGGCGGTCATCGCCCTCTCGCTGGAGCGCAACTCAGCCGGCGTTCTTGCCGCGCTCACGGCGGGTGCCGCCCTCGGCTTCCTTCGCCACGGCTTCCCCCCGGCCAGCACTTTCATGGGAGACACCGGCTCCAACCTGCTCGGCTTCCTACTCGGCGTGGTCGCGGTGCAGGGCGCCCTGAAGACCAACGCCGTCATCGCCCTCTTCTTACCGCTGATCGTGCTCACTGTGCCGATCCTCGACACCGGGTTCGTCGTCGCCAAGCGGCTCAAATATGGTCGCCCCGTCTACAAGGCCGATCGCTGGCACTTCCACCACCGGATGGAAAACATCGGCTTCTCGCAGCGGCGCACGCTCGCATACCTCTACGGCTGGACCTTCGTCATGGCGGCGCTCGCGCTGGCCCTGCGCTTCGTCCCCTACAGCGATAATCACGGCCACTTCGATGTCCTCTGGAGCGCCGTGGTCGCGACCTTCGGCATGCTCGCCCTGGCGGCCAGCGTCTATCTGGTCTACGTCCTGGAGATCCTCAAGCTACGCCGCTTCAGCCGCATCGATCCCGAAACCGGCGAGTTCGAGGCCCTCCTACCTGCTGATGAAGGCACCTCCCGGTAGGGCTGGAACGTCTTGTACTTTTTCTGCGGCGACCCTCCTCGGACGGCAGATAACGGTCTTCAGAAAAAGTTAAGTGGAAGCCCTACCGGGAGGTGCCTTCAACACCCCGCCAACACTTTGTGCGAGGTTGTTACAACCGGCACGAACTGGCTCTACAAAGCGGATCGACCGCCCTTTTGGGTATAGTCGCCGTCCGCCCGCTCGTTGAGAGACGGGCGTAGTTATGTCTCCTCCCAAGCATGTCGATCTCCTGGTGCTAGCCGCCGCCCTTGCCGTGTTCGTAGTCGGGGGGTTGTCCCTGCTCGGCTACGCCGTCGCGGCTGCCGCTTGGCTCGCGCAGCGGGGGATTCAGGTGCTCGCGGCACGCCGCACCGCCGACGAATTGGCAGCTGGCAACCGCCAGCGCGCGATGGGAATCGTCGCCGCGACCACGCTGGGCCGGGTCTGGCTGATGGTCACCGCAGTGCTGCTCGGCGGGATCGTCGAGCGCGAGGCGGGGCTTGCCGCTGCCGTCCTGCTGCTCATCCTCTTCACGGTCTCCTTTGCCGCCCAGGGAATTGCTCACCTCTTGGAACCAGAAGGACAGGCGGGATGAAGACCAAAACCAAAGTTTTAATCGGGATCGGCGCCTACTTCGCGGTCGCGATCTTGATGCTGCTGATCTTCGGCAGCTCGGGCAAAGACGAATCATTCCAGCCGCAGAACGAGTTCAAGCTCGAACCGTGGGTCTCGATCCACCTCGCCGGCATCGACCTCAGCATCAACAAGGCGGTGCTCTACCTGGTGTTGGCGAGCGCCCTGACGATCTTTGTCATGGTCTGGATCTCACGTCGTATGGCGCAGAAGCCGAACCGCGTGCAGACGGCGATCGAGGTCGCCTACGACATGACCAAGAACACGATCACCGGCGGCAATCTCGAGCCGAAAATGGCGGCGCGCTGGTTCCCCTTCCTCGCCGCTCTCTTCTTCTGGATCTGGTTCTCGAACATGCTCGGCTTCCTGCCGCTGCCGACCAACACCGAGCACGCTGTCGATGTCTTCGGCCTCGAAATTCCCTCCTTCGCGATCTACGCGGCGACGGCCAACCTCTCGATCCCGCTGGTCCTCACGCTGGTCGTCTGGCTCTCCTACCACTTCGAAGGCGTCCGCTCGAAGGGCCTGATCAAGTATCTGGCCAGCTGGCTGCCGCCGGGACTGGAGGATATGAACCCGATCGGCAAGGCCTTCATCTTCGTGATCGAGGCGATCTCGCATTTCGCCCGGCTGATCTCGCTCTCGGTGCGACTTTTCGCCAATATCCTTGCCGGCCATCTGCTGCTGCTCTTCATGGGTGGCGGGCTCGCGGTGTTGCTTGGCATCGCCGCTCTCGGCGCCCTCACCTTCCCCCTCGCATTCTTCTTCTTCGTGCTCGAGGTCGGCCTTATCGCGACCCTTCAGGCATTTATCTTCTCGACCCTCACCGCGATCTACCTTGGCGGAGCGACCTCCGCCAGCCACTAGAAAAGGAGCCTGTTCTCAATGGATCTGTCCCCTGTAGTCGCCGCGATCTCCGATGAAGGGATCGAATCAGCCGGCAAGGCAATCGCCCTCGGCGTCGGCGCCGGCCTCGGCTCGATCGGCGCCGGTATCGGCATTGGCTTCATCTTCGGCAAGGAGATCGAGTCGGTTGCCCGTCAGCCCGAGATGAAAGACGAGCTGCAGAGCATCCGCTGGCTCGGCTTCGCGCTGACCGAGGCGGTCGCCTTCTACACCTTCATCTTCGGCCTGATCGCCTTCTTCCTCTAGGCCGGACACGTGGAGCTCTTTGGCCACATAGCGGGTTTGATCCCACTCGCGGCAGAGGCCGCCGAGGAAGAAGGCGGCAGCTTCCTGGTCTCACCGGGTCTCGGCCTAATGATCTGGACGCTGGTCCTCTTCCTCTTCACGATGTGGGTGTTGAGCAAGGTCGCTTTCCCGAAAATCCAGGAGGCGCTGGACAAGCGCGCCAAGACGATCGCCGAGTCGATCGAGGCGGCCGAACGACAGCGCAAGGAGTCCGACGAGCTGCTCGAGGAGTACCGCGGCCGGCTTGCCGAGGCCCGCGAGCAGGCCGACGACATCATGGCCCGCGCCCGCAAGGCGGCGGAGACCGCCGAAGCGGAGGCGACCACGGCTGGCAAGGAGAAGCGTGAGGAGCTGGTCGCGGCTGCCACGCGCGACATCGAAGCGGAGACGCGGCGCTCGCTGCAGCAGATCCGCAAGGAGGTCGCCGACCTGACCGTGCTGGCCACCGAGAAGGTGACCCGCAAGAGCCTCACCCCCGACGATCAGCGTCGTCTGGTCGAGGAGGCGCTCAGCGAGGTCGACTTCACTTCCCTTTCGGGGGCGGAGAACTAAACGATGCCCGAGGCAGCTCGCGTATATGCCGAGGCGCTCTTCGACGTGGCGAAGGAGAAGGGCAAGCTCGATTCGATCGAGGCCGACCTTGGCCAGTTCGCCGACGCCATCTCGACCGATCGCGACCTGCAGATCTTCTTCTTCAGTCCGCGCTTCGCCTCGGCCGAGAAGGCCGAGGGGCTGCGGCGGGCTGTCGCCGACGCCGACCCGGAGCTAGTCAACTTCCTCGAGCTGCTGATTGAGAAGCAGCGGATGACGGAGATCTTTCGCATCCGTCGCGAGTTCGAGCAACTGTGGAAGAAGGAGAGCAAGCGAATCGATGTGACCGTGACCAGTGCGGTCGAGCTGGACCCGGCTGTGGTGACCAAGGTTGGCGAGGAGATCGAGCGGCAGACCGGCCAAAAGGTCGAGCTGGCCAGCCGCATCGACGGCGAGATCCTCGGTGGCATCGTCCTGCAGGTCGGCAACATGGTCTTGGACGCGAGCATCCGCAGTCGCTTGGAGAAACTTCGAAAGAGCGTCGCCGCATGAACCCCCGAACGTTCGCGATGAGGAGAGACTGAGTTAATGGAGATTAAGCCCGACGAGATTGCATCAATTCTGCGCGAGCGGATCGAGGGACTGGACACCGGTAGCGCCGACCTCTCAGAGGTCGGCACCGTGCTGTCCGTCGCCGACGGCATCGCCCGCATCCACGGCCTCGACAACTGCATGGCGCTGGAGATGCTCGAGCTGCCGCACGGGGTGACCGGCCTTGCCCTCAACCTGGAGGCAGACAACGTCGGCGCCGTGCTCTTTGGCGAGTGGGACAAGATCGTCGAGGGCGACACGGTGAAGCGCACGGGCCACCTGCTGCGGATCCCCGTTGGCGACCACCTGCTCGGTCGCCTCGTCGACCCGCTCGGCCGGCCGCTGGACGACAAGGGCGAGATCGCGACCAATCAGACCCGACCGGCCGAGTTCAAAGCGCCGGGCGTGGTCGAGCGCCAACCGGTGACCGAGCCGGTGCAGACCGGCCTGATGTCGATCGACGGGATGATCCCGATCGGCCGCGGCCAGCGAGAGCTGATCATCGGCGACCGCCAGACCGGCAAGACGGCAATCGCGATCGACACGATCATCAACAACCGCGACAAGGACATGATCTGCATCTACGTCGCGATCGGCCAGCGGATGTCAACGGTCGTCCAGCTCAAGGAGGTGCTGGAGGAAAACGGCGCGATGGAGAACACGATCATCGTCGCCGCCCCCGCGGATGAGGCGGCGCCGATCAAGTTCATCGCGCCCTACGCGGGTTGCGCGATGGGGGAGCATTTCCTCTACAACGGTAAAGCCGCGCTCTGCGTCTACGACGACCTGACCAAGCACGCTTACGCCTACCGCCAGATGTCGCTGCTGCTGCGCCGCCCACCCGGACGCGAGGCATACCCGGGCGACGTTTTCTACCTGCACTCGCGCCTCTTGGAGCGGGCGGTGAAACTCAACGACGAGCTCGGCGGCGGTTCGCTGACGGCGCTGCCGATCATCGAGACCCAGGCCTCAGACGTCTCCGCTTACATCCCGACCAACGTGATCTCGATCACCGACGGTCAGATCTTCCTCGAGTCCGACCTCTTCAACTCGGGTGTGCGGCCGGCGATCAACGTCGGCATCTCGGTCTCCCGGGTGGGCGGCAACGCGCAGACCAAGGCGATGAAGAAGGTCGCCGGAAAACTGCGCCTCGACCTTTCCCAATATCGCGACCTCGAGGCCTTCGCCCAGTTCGGCTCCGAGCTCGATCCGGAGACGCAGAAAACGCTGAACCGCGGTGAACGGCTGGTCGAGCTACTCAAACAGAAAGAGCGCGAACCGCTCGAGATGGCCGATCAGGTTGCCGCGATCTACTCCGGCACCGGTGGCTTCCTCGATCGGGTCAAGACCGAGCGCGTCGGCGAGTTTCTGCGCGACCTGAAGATCCGCCTGCATTCCGAGAAGGCCGAGCTGCTGGGCCGCATTTCCGAGACCGGAAAGCTTGAGGAGGCCGACGAGGAGGAGCTCGGCAAGGCGATCCGCGACTTTGTCGACGATTTCGGTGCCGACTTCGATGAGCACGGCGATCCGATTGAGGCCGGCGAGTCCGACCGGATCAAGTCCGAGGAAGAGCGGAGCAAGCCGAGCCGCACCGAGGAAGCCGAGAAGGAGACCGCCGTCGCATGAGGGCCGGCGGGTCCTGTCACCGTTTTGGTACCACCACCCCTGCGGTGCAGTTGCTCCTCAGGGTGGTCCCCCAAAACGGCGCCACCCCCCGGCAGAATCGCGGTAACTAGACGACTATGGCTTCGCAAAAGGATGTCAAGAACAGGATCGCGTCGATCAAGAACATCAACAAGATCACGCGGGCGATGGAGATGGTCGCGGCGGCGCGGCTGCGGCGCGCCGAGCAGCGGATTGAGGCGCTGCGGCCCTACGCGCAGGGCATGCGCAAGCTCACCCGGCGTGCTGCCGAGCAGGCCGGCGGGATGCCGCGCGTGCCGGTCATGGTCGAGCGCGAGAACGTCGAGCGGGTTGGCATCGTCCTGGTCACCGGCGATCGCGGTCTTGCCGGCGCCTTCAACACCAACGTGATCCGAGACGGCTTGCGGCTGCGTGATGAGTTGCGCGCGGAGGGAGCCGAGTCAACCTTCTCGGCGGTCGGGCGCAAGGGTGTTTCCGCCCTCACTTTCCGCAAGCAGGATGTCCGCACTTCCTATGTCGGCTTCACCGATCGGCCTGGCTTTGCCAACGCGCGCGAGATCGGCGAGGAGCTGACTGCGCGCTACGTCGATGAGGAGCTCGACCGGGTGGAGCTGGTCTACAACCGCTATGTCTCGCCGCTTACCCAACACGTATGGAGGCAGACGCTGCTGCCACTGCAACAGGCGGACGTGATCGGCGCTGGTGCCGACGAAGAGGAAGAGGACGCCGAGGAGACCGAGATCGAGAAGGCTCACAGCCAGGCGCTGTGGGAGTACGAGCCAGAGGCGGAGGAGCTGCTGGCCCAGTTGATCCCCGAGTACGTGAACATCTCGGTCTACCGGGCTCTACTCGAGTCCGCCGCCTCCGAGCTGGGGGCGCGGATGACTGCAATGCGCAATGCCGCCGAGAACGCGGAGACGATGATGGACGACCTCACCCTGGAGATGAACCGGGCAAGGCAGGCGGAGATCACCCAGGAGATCCTCGAGGTCGTCGCCGGCGCTGAGGCGCTCGGCTAACCAAGCTTCGATTAGAGAGACGAGAAAAGGAACCAATGGCTGAGAGCAACGGAAGCAACGTAGGGCGAGTCGAGCAGGTGACCGGCGTCGTCGTCGACGCCGTCTTCCCCGAGCAGCTGCCGGGGATCTACTCGGCGGTCAAGATCGAGATGGCCGGCGACGAGGATCGCGAGGCGACCGAGCTGGTCTGCGAGGTCCAGCAACACCTCGGCGACGACCGGGTGCGCACCGTGGCGATGGACGCCACCGACGGTCTTCAGCGTGGCGACAAGGTGATCGACACCGGTGGCCCGATCTCGGTACCCGTCGGCGACGCGACGCTGGGTCGCATCTTCAACCTGCTCGGCGAGCCGATCGACAACGGCGAGCCGATCGAGGCCGGCGAGCGCTGGCCGATCCACCGCGCGGCGCCAGCGGCCTCGGACCTCGCTCCGACCCAGGAGATCCTCGAGACCGGGATCAAGGTGATTGACCTGCTCGCTCCCTACGCCAAGGGCGGCAAGGTCGGGCTCTTCGGTGGTGCCGGCGTCGGCAAGACCGTGCTGATCCAGGAGTTGATCCGTTCGATCGCCGAGGAGCACGAGGGCCTTTCCGCCTTCTGCGGTGTCGGCGAGCGCTCGCGCGAGGGCAATGACCTCTGGCTCGAGATGAAAGAGTCGGGTGTGATCGACAAAACGATGCTCGTCTTCGGTCAGATGAACGAGCCCCCGGGCGCCCGCTTGCGCGTCGCCCTCTCCGGACTGACGATGGCTGAGTACTACCGCGAGCAGGGTGGCCAGGACGTGCTGCTCTTCATCGACAATATTTTCCGCTTCGTCCAGGCGGGCTCCGAGGTCTCGGCGCTGCTCGGCCGCATGCCCTCGGCGGTCGGCTACCAGCCGACGCTGGAGACCGAGATGGGCGAATTGCAGGAGCGGATCACCTCGACCGAGCGCGGCTCGGTCACCTCGGTGCAGGCGGTCTACGTGCCAGCCGATGACTTCACCGACCCGGCCCCGGCCTCCGTCTTCGCCCACCTCAACGCGACCACGGCGCTTTCGCGGGCGATCTCCGAGAAAGGGATCTACCCCGCGGTCGACCCGCTCGACTCGAGTTCGACGATCCTCAAGCCCGACGTCGTCGGCGAGGAGCACTACCGCACCGCGACCGATGTCCAGGAGGTGCTGCAGCGCTACAAGGAGCTGCAGGACATCATCGCGATTCTTGGCATCGACGAGCTCTCCGACGAGGACAAGCAGACGGTCTCACGGGCACGCAAGATCGAGCGCTTCCTCTCGCAGCCGTTCTTCGTCGCCGAACAGTTCACCGGTCGTGCCGGCGAGTTCGTGCCGGTCGCCGAGACCGTCCGCGGCTTCCGCGAGATCCTCGACGGCGAACACGACGACCTGCCCGAGGGCGCCTTCTATATGCAGGGCTCGATCGACCAGGTCACCGCGAACGCCGGCTCGGCGGCGGCTGCGTAGGAGTCCAGCTTGGCCGGCGAGAGCAAATTCGAGGTCGAGGTCCTCACCCCCGAGGGGGAGGTCTTCAGCGGCGAGGTGAGCCAGGTCTCGACCCGCACGGCGGTCGGCGAGATCGGCATCCTCGCCAACCACGCGCCCTTGTTAGCGGCGCTGAAGCCCGCCGAGCTTCGGCTCTTCGAGGGTGGCGGCGAGCCCAGGCGCTACGCCCAGGCACACGGCTGGCTGCAGGTCTTCGGCAACCACGCGCGGTTGCTGGTCGAGGAGGCGATCGCGCCGGAGGATCTCGATGCCGGCGTGCTGAAGGAACAGCTCTCGGACGCCGAGCAGCGCTTCAGCGACTCCGAAGACGGCAGCGGCGAGCAGAAACGAGCTCAGAAAGATCGAGACCGAGCGGAAGCGTTTCTCGCGATCGCTGGGGGATGAGGCGGGTCAGGTGCCCCTCTCCCGGAGGCCGTTGCGCAGCAGATCGCTTGCTGCGGTTCGATTTGCCTGTCCTTGAGCCTCCGGGAGAGGGGCACCTGACCCTCTCCACGTCCTCACCGAATGTCGCATCCGATGTTGACCACCCTGGGGTAGGGTCAATCTCCGATGTGCTTGGGAGGAGCGGATGAGCGAGGAGCTTGTTGCGCTTGCTACGCGGCTGATCGGGTACGACACGTCTGTTGCTGACGGCGTGCTGGAAGCCGCCGGCTTTGTCGAGGGCTGGTTGGAGGCACGGGGGATTGAGGTGGCTACGGAAGAGGTGCGCGGGCTGCCGGTGCTGAAGGGCGAAGTCGGCCCGGAGGATGCGCCGACCGTTGTCCTGCACGGGCACCTCGATGTGGTCCCGGGGCGGTCGGGCCAGTTCGACCCTCATCTCGATGGCGACCGGCTCTACGGGCGCGGCGCCTATGACATGAAGGGCGCTCTGGCGGCGATGCTGATGACTACGGCGGCGATGCGCGATTGCGAGCGGGTGCGGGTGCGGCTTGGCATCGTCGGCGACGAGGAGTCCGAGGAGGAGGCCGATCGCGGCTCAGACCACCTCGTCGATGGGGGCTTCGTCGGCGACTTCGCGATCACCGGCGAGCCGACCGATCTGCAGATCGGAGTCGAGGCCAAGGGCGTGCTAGCCCTGCGACTCGAGGTCAGCGGCGTCGCCGCCCACGGCGCGACCCCCTGGCTGGGCGATAATGCGGTGCTGAAGGCGCACGACGTTTTCCGCAGTATCGAGTCGCTACCGTTTGCCCGGCACAGCTCCGAGCTGTTCGACCGCCCCTCGATCAATCTTGGCCGAATCCTGGGCGGCGATGCGCTCAACAAGGTGCCCGACCGATGCGCGATCGACGTCGACATCCGCTACCTACCCGATCAGGATCCCGACACCGTGCTGGAACAGGTTCGCGGACTCCCCGACGTCGAGGTAACGCCGCTGTTCACACGGCCGCCGGCCGTTGTCGACCGCAACTCGCCCTTTGTCCGTGGTCTGCGCGAGGCGGCATCGGCGCACCACGAGGGCGAGCCGATGAGCGTCGGCCGGGACGGCGCCTCCGATGCTGTCTCCTTCCTGCGGGTGGGCGTGCCGGCGGTCGAGTTCGGACCGGTCGGCGAAGGGCACCACGGGCCCAGCGAGTGGGTCTCCGTCGCCTCGCTGCAGGTCTACCGGCAGACGCTCGAGCAGTTCCTGCGGGCGATCCCGGATCGGCTCGAAGGTTGAGCCGCGCGTGATGGTCGAGCAGCCCTTCAAGAAACCGCCACCCGAGGGCGACCACGAGCCACCGCCGAAGCGCAAGCGCTACTGGTGGCGCTTCACGCTGGCCTCGGTGGTAATCGTCGCCGTCACTGCGGCGGCGACCTCGGCCAGCATCCTCCTTTACATCGGCAGCATCGCCACGGCGCTTTCGCACAACAACAAACTGCAGAACAAGGTCGAGCGCGTTCTCGCCAAGACGCAGGGGGGGGAACCGGAGAACATCCTCATCATCGGCTCCGATAAGCGCGCCAGTGAACCCGAAGACCCGGGTCGCTCCGACACCACGCTGCTGTTGCGGCTCGACCCCGACCAGAACGCGATCGCGCTGATGTCGATCCCGCGCGACCTCAAGGTCGAAATCCCCGGCTTCGGGACGGAAAAGTTCAACGCCGCCTACACCTTTGGCGGACCGAAGCTGACGCTGCAGGTAGTAAAGGAACTGACCGGCCTGCCGATCAACCACGTCGTCAATGTCGACTACCTCGGCTTTGTCCGCGCGGTCGACGCGATCGACTGCGTATACGTCGATGTCGACCGCCGCTACTACCACTCCAACGTCGGCGTTCCGCCCTCCGAAGAATATGCCGAAATCAACGTTCAGCCGGGCTATCAACTGCTCTGCGGGAAAAAAGCGCTGCAGTATGTGCGCTATCGCCACACCGATACCGACCTAGTGCGGGCAGCGCGCCAGCAGGACTTCCTCAGCGCAGCGCGCCAGCGGGTCCCAATTGATCAGCTGGTGCTCGGCCGCAACGAACTGATCGACATCTTCACCAAGTACACGACCTCCGACATCAGCGACACCGAGACGATGCTCGAGGTGATGAAGTTGTTCATCGCCTCGCGCAACGCGGCAATCAAGGAGGTCCACTTCCCTGCTGAACTTGGCCCCAGCTTCGTCTACGCCTCGCAGGAAGCGATCGGGGAAGCGGTCGACAAGTTCCTCGGGATCGAAGCAAGCGGGGGCCCGCGCGGATCGCTCGAAGCCGGCCAGCACCCGAAGTCGAAGAAAAAGAAGGGGAAGAAGAGCAAGCCCCACCCCAAGCCCCGCGTGAAGTCGAAGCCACCGGGGGACGATGGTCTGGTCGCGGCGGGGGAAGCTGGAGAGCTTGAGGGGAAGTCGGTTGCTCGCAAGGTCAGCGGCGGATTTCCCGTCTTCTATCCGACGCGGCTGCCGGCGGAAGCCGCGTATGTCGAAAGCAACAGCTACTACCACGTGCAGGACCCACGCGTCTATCACTTCAAGGACACCGACGGTGAGCGCCACCCGGCCTATCGAATGGTCGCCGAGTACGGGCCCGAATACGAAACCCAGTACTTCGGAGTCCAGGGCATCCAGGGTTGGAGCGACCCTCCGATCCTTGAAAACCCAAGCGAAACCAGAACTATCCACGGTCGCGAGTACGACATCTACATCGACGGCGATCGCGTCAGCATGATTGCCTGGCACCGCGGCGACAACACCTACTGGATATCGAACAGCCTGCTGCAGTCGTTGACCAACGATCAGATGATGGGTATGGCGCGGTCGGCGAAGGTGATAATCCCCAACAAGAAGCCAAAGCGAAAGCGAGGGAGCGCGCAACCATGACGGAGAGCAGAGAGCCGATTGGAGTGATTGGGGTGGGCTGGGTTGGCCTGGTCACCGCGGCCTGCTTTGCCGAGCTGGGTCACCCGGTGATCGCGCGCGACATCCTGCCGGAGAAGGTTGCCGCGCTCGGCCGTGGTGAGACGACGATTCACGAGCCGGGACTCGACGAGCTACTCGCCCGCAATGCGGAGCGTCTCACCTTCACTACGGAGATGAACGAGCTGCTCGACGCGGCGCGGCTGCTCTTCGTCTGCGTTGACACGCCGCCGACCCGCTCCGGCGACGCCGACCTCTCTCGCGTCCGTTCGGTGGTCGAGGAGCTGCGCGACGGCGGTAACCACGTGCTGATCATGAAGAGCACCGTCCCTGCGGGTACGGGCGAGACGATCCGCCGCGACCTTCCCGGCGTCGCCTACGTGTCCTGTCCCGAGTTCCTCAAGGAGGGCTCGGCGGTGACCGACTTCATGAACCCCGATCGGGTCGTGATCGGGGCCGATCCAGGCGAGGGGGAGGCGGGCGACGCGGTCGCCGCTTTGTATAAGCCGCTGGGCGGCGAGATCGTCCGCACCGACGTCGCCAGCGCCGAGATGATCAAGCTCGCCTCCAATGCCTTTCTAGCGACCAAGATCTCCTTCGTCAACGAGATCGCCAACGTCTGCGAGGAGGTCGGGGCCGACGTCGGCGAGGTGGCCCGTGGCATGGGTCTCGACCAGCGCATTGGCCCTTCTTTCCTACGCGCGGGCATCGGCTATGGCGGTTCGTGTTTCCCCAAGGATGTGAGCGCGCTGAAGATGCTCGCCGGTAACACCGGCTACCACTTCCAACTACTCAACGCGGTGATCGAGGTGAACGAGCTGCAGAAGCGCCGCGTGGTGCAGAAGCTAGTCGCCCATTTGGGATCGCTGGTCGGGCGCCGAGTGGCGTTGCTGGGGCTCGCTTTTAAGCCGCAGACCGACGACATGCGCGAGGCCTCGAGCTTGGTGCTGGCGGCGCGGTTGCAGGGCGAAGGAGCGGAGGTGGTTGCCTATGACCCGGTTGCGGCTAATGCTGCCCGGGACCTGCTCGATGGCGTTGAGCTACGCGACTCGGCCATGGCTACCCTCGCCGACGCCGACGCCGCGATTTTGGTTACCGAGTGGGCTGAGTTCGCAGAAATCGATTGGACTGAGGCAGCCAGCCGGATGGCACGACCACTGCTGATTGACGGACGCAACTTCCTCGATCCGAAGGTCCTGATTTCCGCAGGGTTCGAATACGAGGGCATCGGTCGAGCGCCCGCGGGCGTGCCATCCTCAGCTACCGCCGACTGAGTGTATGCAAGCGATAGTCCTAGTCGGTGGCGAAGGCACGCGCCTTCGTCCGCTCACCAACTCCACTCCGAAGCCGGCGCTGACGCTGGTCGACCGGCCGTTCCTCGCTTACATGATCGAGTGGCTCGCTGGGTATGGCGTGACCGAAGTCGTCCTAGCCTGCGGCTTCCTGCCGGACGTCCTGCAGGCAGCGCTCGCGGGTGAGGAGGAGCGAGCCGGAGTGAGGATCCGCTATGTCGTCGAGCCGGAGCCGCTGGGCACCGCCGGGGCGATCCGGTTCGCCGCCGATGAGCTCGGCGATGAGCTTGAGGATCGCTTCCTGGCGCTGAACGGCGATGTGCTCACCGACCTCGACCTGACGGCTCTTCTGCGCGTTCACGGCGAGCGCGAAGCCGCGGCGACGATCGGCTTGCACCCGGTCGATGACTCGGCGGCATTCGGCCTGGTACAGAGCGGAGAGAGCGGAGAGGTACTCGAGTTCCTCGAGAAGACCGGCGAGCGCAAACCGGGTGAGGTCAATGCAGGGATGTACGTGCTTGAGCGCTCGGTGCTGGACTTAATTCCCTCCGGCAAGAACGTTTCGATCGAGCGCGATGTCTTCCCCCGCCTGGTCGGCAACGGGCTGCACGGCCTGCTGCTTGACGGCTACTGGGTAGACATTGGTACGCCAGAGCGCTATCTGCAAGCGAGCTGGGACATCCTCGAGGGGCGTGTATCGACCCGAGTCGAGCCGACCGGTCCCGGCGTGTTGGTCGATTCCAGTGCCGAGGTGGCCGAGGGCGCGAAAGTTGGTCCACACGCCGTAGTTGGACCAGGTTGTCGGGTCGAGAGTGGGGCGGAGATTCTCGGCTCGATTTTGCTCGCGGGCTGCACGGTCGGTGAGAACGCTCGCGTTGTCGACTCGATCTTTTCGCCAGGGGCGGCGATTCCCGCCGGGGCGGAAATTGAAGGTGCGGTAGCGGTCGAAGGCGAAAGAGTCGGCTCGTAGCAATGCTCGACGACGTTCTCGCCATTCCAGACCACCTTCGCGACGCCCTTTGGCGCGTCGAGTCCGCACGACTGCAGCCGGCAGATTCCGCCGGGCTTCTGGTCTGTGGAATGGGCGGTTCTGCGGTCGGCGGCGATCTCGCTGCGGCGGCGCTCGGCGACCGTCTTTCCGGACCGTTGCTGACCGTGCGTGGTTATAACCTTCCCAGTTGGGCGACGGCCGATTGGACTGTTCTCTGCTCAAGCTACTCGGGCGAGACCGAGGAGACGCTCTCCTGTGCCGCCGCGACCGAGGCACTCGGTGCCCGCCGCATCGTCGCCAGCACCGGTGGCGCCCTGACCGATTCTGCACGGGCAGCCGACGACCCAGTCATCGGCCTGCCGGGCCTGCTGCCCGCACCGCGCACCGCGGTCGCCTACATGCTGGTCTGCGTGCTGGAAGTCGCTGCGGGTAGTGGCATCGCACCCCGCCTCAACGACGAGATCGAGGCGGCAGCCGCCTTCCTTGAGGTCAGTCGCGAGGATCTTAAGCACCGGGCCGGCGAGGTTGCCACGGCAATCGGCGATCGGGTGCCGGTTATCTATGGCGCTGGCGCGACTGCCGCTGTTGCCCGTCGCTGGAAGACCCAGGTGAACGAGAACGCGAAGCTGCCGGCCTTCTGCTCCGAGCTCCCCGAGGCCAATCACAACGAGATCTGCTCATGGGAGGCTGCTGGCGCTCTGCCGCTGGCGGCGGTCCTGCTTGAGGATCGCGATCAGCACCCGCGTGAGCAACTCAGGTTCGAGCTGACCGCCGCCGAGATCGAGCGCGACGGGTCGCCTGTCGTTCGGATCGAGGCGGCGGGGGAGAGCCCAAGCGAGCGCCTGCTCTGGGGTGTAATGCTCGGTGATCTGGTCTCACTGGAGCTTGCCGCAATGCGTGAGGTCGACCCGCTGCCGATCGAGGCGATCGATCGGCTCAGGGCTGCGCTCGAACGTAACTGAGCGACGAGCCCTACTCAACGCCAGTTTCCCCCTATCCTTCGCCCGGACCAATAGAGACTGAAAGGAACCGATGGCAACCGCCACCTCAAACTACAAAGTCGCCGACATCGGCCTCGCCGATTTCGGGCGCAAGGAGATCGCCCTTGCCGAGGTGGAGATGCCCGGCCTGATGCAGACCCGCGAGGAGTTCGCGGCCGAGCAGCCGCTGAGCGGGGCGCGGATCACCGGCTCGCTCCACATGACGGTGCAGACCGCCGTGCTGATCGAGACCCTGGTCGCCCTCGGTGCCGAGGTCCGTTGGGCCAGCTGCAACATCTTCTCCACGCAGGACCACGCTGCGGCTGCGATCGCGGCCGCCGGCATCCCCGTCTTCGCCTGGGAAGGCGAGACCCTGGAGGAGTACTGGTGGTGCACCGAGCAGGCCCTGCTCTGGCACGATGGCGAGGGTCCGAACATGATCCTCGACGACGGCGGCGACGCCACCCTGCTCGTCCACAAGGGGGTCGAGTTCGAGAAGGCGGGCGCCGTGCCCGACCCGGCTTCGGCCGACTCGGAGGAGTTCCGCATCGTGCTCGAGACGCTGCAGCGCTCGCTCGAATCCGACCCGCAGCGCTGGACCCAGATCGCCGAGGGGATCAAGGGGGTCACCGAGGAGACGACCACCGGCGTGCACCGGCTCTATCAGCTGGCCGAGACCGGCGACCTACTCTTCCCGGCGATCAACGTCAACGACTCGGTCACCAAGTCGAAGTTCGACAACCTCTATGGCTGCCGTCACTCGCTGATCGACGGGATCAACCGCGCCACCGACGTGATGATCGGCGGCAAGGTCGCCGTCAT
The DNA here is from genome assembly GCA_963703175.1 of uncultured Solirubrobacterales bacterium. Classification (GTDB taxonomy): domain Bacteria; phylum Actinomycetota; class Thermoleophilia; order Solirubrobacterales; family 70-9; genus VRUE01. The sequence continues at coordinate 629,628 of OY969794.1, read as the reverse complement.
CTGCGGCTACGGCGATGTCGGCAAGGGCTGCGCCACCTCGCTGCGCGGCCAGGGCGCCCGCGTGATCGTCACCGAGATCGACCCGATCTGCGCCCTGCAGGCGGCGATGGAGGGCTACGAGGTGCGGACGCTCGATGAAGTCGTCGAGACGGCCGACATCTTCATCACTGCCACCGGCAACAAAGACATCATCGCCGCCGACCACATGGCGCGGATGAAGCACAACGCGATCGTCGGCAACATCGGCCACTTCGACAACGAGATCGACGTCGCCGGGCTCGAATCCTCGCAGGCCGAGAGGGTCAACATCAAGCCGCAGGTCGACGAGTGGCGCTTCCCCGATGGCCACTCGATCATCCTCCTCTCCGAGGGCCGCCTGCTCAATCTCGGCAACGCGACCGGACACCCGAGCTTCGTGATGTCGAACTCGTTCACCAACCAGGTGATCGCGCAGATCGAGCTCTACGGTCAGCCTGACGGGTTCACGGCCAAGGAGGTCACCGTGCTGCCCAAGCACCTCGATGAGAAGGTCGCGCGGTTGCACCTCGCGGCGCTCGGCGTCAACCTCACCGAGCTGTCCGAGGAGCAGTCCGCCTACCTTGGCATCCCGGTCGAGGGCCCCTACAAGCCCGATCACTACCGCTATTAGTCGATGAAGGCGATGGTCCTCGCGGCCGGACTCGGCACCCGGCTGCGGCCGATCACCCACGGGATGCCGAAGCCGATGGTGCCCGTGCTCAACCGGCCGGTGATGGAGCACACCGCGCGGCTGCTGGCCCGGCACGGCTTTACCGAGTCGATCGCCAATCTGCACTGGTTCCCTGAGCTGATCGAAGGGCACTTCGGCGATGGCTCGGACTTCGGCCTGGAGCTCTCCTACAGCTACGAGGAGCAGCTCCTGGGCACGGCTGGCGGTGTGCGCAACGCCGCCGATTTCCTCGGCGACTCGTTCCTCGTCGTCGCCGGGGATGCGCTCACCGATATCGACTTCGGCGCCATGCGGGATTTCCATGAGTCCCATGACGGCCTTGCGACGCTGGCCACCAAGCGCGTCGCCGACACCGATCAGTTCGGCGTTGTGATCGCGGCCGGCGACGGCCGCATCCAGGGCTTCCAGGAGAAGCCCGACCCGGCGGAGGCCCTGTCCGACCTGGCGAACACCTGCATCTACATGTTCCGCGCTGAGATCTTCGACTACTTCCCGGCGCCGGGAACGAGCAACGACGCCGGCCCCGACGACCCACCGCAGTTCGCCGACTGGGCAAAGGACGTCTTCCCGGCGCTGCTGGAGGCCGACGTGCCCTTCTACTCGCATGAAATCGACGCCTACTGGAACGACATCGGCAACCTCGACGAGCTGCGGCAGGGCAACCTCGACGCGCTGCACGGCGCAGTCGCGGTCGAGCCCGGCGCGCCCGAGGTATCGGAGGGCATACGCGCGGCCAGCTCACTGAACGGGGCGGAGGTCACGGCACCGGTGCTCATCGGCGACGGGGTGAGGATCGGCGACGGAGTTCAGATCCAGGGCCCGGTGATCGTCGGCGACGGCTGCCACATCGGCGACGGCTCGATCGTCCGCGACTCGATTCTGCTCGAAGGCACCGAGCTGCCGCCGAAGTCGATTTTGGTAGGTGGCATCGCAGCTCACGCGCAAGACGCGTGACAGAGATTTGACATTTAGCGCGCCACACGCGCGCCAAGGGCCCGGAGGATCGGGCCATGAAGCTCCTCCACGCAGTCGCCACTGGCCTCGTCCCACCGCTCTGCGCCGCCTGCGGCCGCACCTGCCGACCCGAGGCGACCCTCTGCACCCGCTGCTCAAGGCGGCTTGCCTCAAGTGAACCCCTCGAAGGCTCCGGTGCCCCCGGGCTGGATCGCGCCTGGTCCTCAGCGCCGCACGAGGGCGCAGCCCGCGATCTGGTGGCAGCCCTCAAGTTCCGCCGGTTGCTGCCAGTGGCGGACCTGATGGCCGACCGCATCCAGTGGCTGGCGCCGGGCACCGTTTTGAGCGGCACGCTTGTCCCCGTGCCCACCGCACCGCTTCGCTCGGCGATCCGCGGCTTCGACCCGGCAGCCGAGATCGCAGCGGCTCTCGCGCAGCGAACCGAGCTGCCGTTCAGCTCCTGTCTCGCTCGACGAGGGGGAGGGCGCCAAGTGGGCAAGCGCCGCGCCCAACGTATTGGCCATCCACCTGTAATCCAAGCGAGCGGCGAGGTCCCTCGCAGCGTCCTTCTGATCGACGACGTCCTAACCACCGGCGCGACGCTCTCGTCCTGTGCCGGGGCCTTGCGCTCGGCCGGAGCCATTCGAGTTGCAGCCATCACCTTCACAAGGCGCCTGTAAGTGCAAGTTCCCCTTGCTGTGCGTCGGGTACAGGCGTAGCATCGACCAGACCCAAACAGGAGGCCAATATGCGGATTGAGGTGCGTGGGCGCAACGTCGAGATCGATGACGAGCTGCGGGAGCACATCTTCAAGCGATTTCGCCGTGTAGGTAGACAGGTCTCCGATTTAGCGATGCTCGAGGTGATCGTCTGGGAAGAGCGGAATCCAGCAATTGCCGACAAGCAGGTTGCGGAGGCGACGCTACGGCTCAAGGGCGTCACGCTTCACGCAAAGGAGTGCTCGCCGGAGATGGGGCACAGCGTCCACGAACTTGCCGAGGACATCCGCCGTCAGGTCAAGAAGCACCGAGCATTGCGCCGTAAGCGCCGTCGCACGCGCAAGCTTGTCAATCAGGTGCGCGGGAGGCCAGCCGCGTCTAGCTGACTGGAGCGCGGCACCGCTCTCTGTGGCATCGCTACTCTTGAGCAATGGCCAATGCTCGGGACATGGTCACGCGTGCACTACGCGTGGGCGAGGGAAGAAAATTCAAGGCGTATGAGAAGCGCGCGGCAAAGATCAACGCGATCGAGCCGGAGATGGAGCTGCTTAGCGATGAGGAGCTGCGGGCCGAGGCTGATTCGCTGCGTGAGCGTGCCCGCGGCGGCGAGGCTCTCGACGATCTGCTGCCCGAGGCCTTTGCGCTGACCCGCGAGGCGGCGCGGCGCAGCATCGGTCAGCGCCACTTCGACGTGCAGCTGATCGGCGGCATGGCTTTGCACGAGGGCGCAATTGCCGAGATGAAGACGGGTGAGGGCAAGACCCTGACCGCGACCCTGGCGGTATTCCTCAACACGCTCGCTGGCGACAGCGTCCACGTCGTCACCGTCAACGACTACTTGGCGCGGCGCGATGCCGAATGGATGAAACCGGTCTACGACGCGCTTGGCGTCACGGTTGCCGCGATCCAGGACTCCGACGATCACGAGGCGCGGCAGATCAAATACGCCTGCGACGTCGCTTACGGCACCAACTCCGAGTTCGGCTTCGACTACCTGCGCGACAACATGGCCGATGCGATCGAGCACTGCGTGCAGCGCGATCACAAGTTCGCGGTCGTCGACGAGGTCGACAACATCCTGATCGACGAGGCGCGGACGCCGCTGATCATCTCCGGCGCCCCCGAACAGGCGGCGCAGATTTACTATCAGTTCGCCCGCCTGGCAAGGCAAATGGATGGTGTTCCGGCCAAAGACCGACTGAAATCTCTGGGTGAATCGAAAGACACCTCCGAGGCCGAGCACGACTACGAATACGACGAGAAGCACAAGACCGTGTCGCCGACCGAGCGCGGGGTAAAACGCGCCGAGGAGTTCCTCGGCGTCGACAACCTCTACCTGAGTGAGCACGGCACCCTGGTCAACCATCTCAGTCAGGCGCTCAAGGCCGAGTCGCTCTACAGGAAAGACAAGGACTACGCCGTGGTCGACGGGCAGGTGATGATCATCGACGAGTTCACCGGCCGCATCCTCGAGGGACGGCGTTGGTCGGAGGGCCTGCACCAGGCGGTGGAGGCGAAGGAGGGTGTGTCGATCGGCGAGGAGAACCAGACGCTGGCGACTATCACCCTGCAGAACTACTTCCGTCTATACGACAAGCTCGCCGGGATGACCGGTACGGCCCTGACCGAGGCCACCGAGTTCATGAAAATTTACAAAGTGCCCGTGGTCGAGATCCCGACCAACCGGCCGATGGTCCGTGCCGACGAAAACGACCAGATCTTCAAAACGAAGGACGGCAAGTGGAAGGCCGTCCTGGAGGAGATCATCGCCCGTCACGAGAAGGGCCAGCCGATCCTGGTCGGCACCGTCTCAGTCGAGGTTTCGGAGATGATCTCGGGAGAGCTGAAACGGCACGGAGTAGAGCACGCGGTGCTCAACGCGAAACCCGAGCACGCAGAGAAAGAGGGTGAGCGGATCGCCGAAGCTGGGCGCCGGGGGGCAGTGATGATCGCCACCAACATGGCCGGTCGCGGCGTCGACATCAAGCTCGGCGGCGACCCCGAGCACATGGCTCACAAAGAACTGAAGCAACACGGTCTGAGCGATGGGAACGACGGCTACGAGGAGGAGCTGGCGGCGAAGATCGCCGAGCTTGAGCCGCAGTGCAAGGCCGAGGCTGAGGAAGTGTGCGAGCTCGGCGGCCTCTATATCTGCGGCACCGAGCGGCACGAATCGCGCCGCATCGATAACCAGCTGCGTGGTCGCTCGGGGCGTCAGGGCGACCCTGGCGAGACGCGCTTCTTTCTCTCCGCCGAAGACGACGTAATCCGCCTTTTCGCGGGCGACCGCATCTACAAAATCCTCGACCGCCTCGGCCCGGTTGACGAGGAGGGCGGGGAGATGCCGCTCGAGGCGAAAATGCTGACCAAAACGGTTGAGGGCGCGCAGAAGAAGGTTGAGGAACAGAACTACCTGATCCGTAAACGCGTGCTCGAGTACGACGACGTGATGAACGAGCAGCGGCGCGTCGTCTACAAATACCGCCGCGAGATCCTCGAAGGCCGTGACATGTCGGACATCGCCCGCGATGAGCTCGAGGGGGTAATCGAGCGCCTTGTCGATGAGTACACCCCCGGCGACGATCTCGAAGACTGGGATATGTCCGGGATGGAGCAGCAGCTGCGTCAGATCTGGCCGGTGGGGGTTGAGGTTGGCTCGATGTCACCGGAGACGGTTGAGCGGGAAAAGCTCAAGGACGCCCTCGACGAAGACGCGATGAGCGCCTACGACGATCGGGAGACGAAGCTTGGCGATGAGCTCATGCGCTACCTGGAGCGCTCGATCCTGCTGCAGGTGATCGACAACCGCTGGCGCGAGCACCTCTACGACATGGACTATCTGCGCGAGGGGATCCACCTGCGCGGCTTTGCCCAAATTGATCCCCTGGTCGCCTATAAAAATGAAGGCTTCACGATGTTCGAGGAGCTGATGCACTCGATCTGGGAGGAATTCAGCAAGCTCGTCTTCAACGCTGAAATTGAAGTTGACCCATCGCAAATGGAAGGGACCTTCACCGGCAATCGCGGTGGCGCGCCGACCGCGCTCGACTACTCCGGCGGCACGCCCGACGCTCAGCCTTCGGCGTTGCAGGAAGTAGCGTCGGGCGCGGTGAGTGTGACCGAAGGAACCGCCGCGCCGAATGGTGGTGGCAATGGCGCGCCGCCGGCAGGGGCGATCGAGACGGTGGTCAAGGACGAGCGCGAGAAAGAAATTGGCAGGAATGACCCGTGCTGGTGTGGGAGCGGTAAAAAGTACAAGAAGTGCCACGGCGCCTGAGGGCCCATCTCGGCAGGGGTTCCACTTAACTTTTTCCGAAGACAGTTGGTGGCTGTCCGTTAGTCTCGCCGCGGAAAAAGTACAAGACGTTCCACCCCTACCGAGATGGGCCCTTTGATCCACGACCCCGTTCGAGAGTTCATTCGCTCGTTCAACGAGCGAGATCTGGACGCCTTTGTTGCTGTCCTCGATCCGGAGGTCGAGCTGCACTCGATGAAGGGTCTACGGAAAGGTCGCGACGCAGCGCGAATGTGGGCCACGCGGGCGCCAGGGGGCGTCCAGCAGACGATTGAGTTGGAGGAGCTTTACGAGGACAGGACTGAATCCGGGGGTGGGTCGGCGGTTGCGCTGGTCAAGCGTGTGTGGCACTGGGAAGAGGATGGGTCGCATGCGTCTACCGACGAGATGGCTTGGTTATTCGAGTTGCATGACCACAAAATTTGCAGTTGGCGACCCTTTGAGGATCGCGCCGAGGCACTGCGGGCAGGGGGATTCGAGCACGGTGTCGGTGGTTTTAAAGGAACAAAAGGAACAAAATAAGTTGCAACATCAAGATCCTGGGGTTAATTCTCGTCGGGATCATTGCGATGAGCGCACTTGTATGAATATCGCGCTGTGTAACTGCGCTATTTCTTGACAGATATGTGCGAGTCACAGTAGAGTGGGATTTCTCGGGGGAGAAGGAATAGCGGGTATGTCGGGTCCGCTGGGCCTCGCCGGGCCTACTGGTATGTCGGGTCCGCTGGACTTGCAGGGAACGCCGGTGTTGCGGGTGAATTTTTCACGGCCTCAGCGAGGCCGTGTGTCCCACTAACCCACCCCCGGATCCCAAGCCCGCTGTCGGGCGACGCCTCGAAGTTACTTCGATCCCCTCTGTCCAGGGTGCGTACTTCCATATCGGGCTGATCCCCAATTCGTGTGTCGCACGCTTCTCGACCCCTTTCCACCCTCCAGACATCGGATTTCCAATCGAGATGAGAAATCCGATGCCCTTCGGGCGGAAAGGAAAAAATGGAAGTGATATTGACACTGCAACTGGTGATCATCCTCTTCCTGCTGTGGAGGTACGCACCCTAAGGAGCGGGGCCTACGGGCTGAGCGGAGCGTCGCGAGACCATCTGCGGGCTTGGGCCCCGTAATTCCCCACCCTGCACCCCGGGCGACGACCTGCGCGCTAATAGCGGCGGGGCGTACCATTCACGGCATGGAGCAGATCGCCGCATCCAACAGGGAGGCGACTGAGGCCTGGAGCGGGCCTCTTTTCGACCGCTTCGTCCGGTTCCGTGGCCTCGTGACCAGCGGTCTGGGGGCTCACGGCGAGGCGGCGCTGGCGGCGCATCCACCGCGTCCTGGCGACCGGGTTCTCGATCTCGGCTGCGGCTTCGGCGACACGACGCAGCAGCTCGCCGCTCTCGTCGAGCCCGGCGGCGAGGCAGTCGGGGTCGACGTCTCCGAGCCCTTCGTCTCCGCGGCCCGCGAGGAGGCCGATGCGGCCGCTGTCGATAACGTGCGCTTCCTCAGCGGCGACGTCCAGGTCATGGACCTTGGCGAGGGCTTCGACTTTGCCTTCTCGCGGATGGGGATCATGTTCTTCGCCAACCCGGTGCAGGCGCTGCGCAACGTGCGATCAGCGCTTGTGCCCGGCGGGCGGTTCTGCGCGATCGTCTGGCGGCGCAAGCTGGACAACGCATGGATGAACTGCGCCGAGCAGGTCGTCGAGGGGTACCTGGAGCGTCCGGAGGAGACCGACGAGCCGACCTGCGGGCCCGGCCCGTTCTCGATGGCCGACGCCGACACGCTCAGCGAGCAGCTTACGATCGCCGGCTTCGAGCGGGTCTCGCTGCGGCGCTGCGATCTGCCGATCAAGATCGGCAACGACCTCGACCACGCGATCGAGTTCAACATGGCGCTCGGCCCGGCTGGCGAGGTGCTGCGGCTCTGGGGGGATCGGGTAGACGAGATCCGCCCCAAGATCGCGAGCGATCTGCGCCAGGCGCTGGCCGAGTTCGATGGCCCGGACGGAGTGATCGCGCCGGCGTCGACCTGGATCATCAGCGCAACCGCTCCCTGAGAAACGCATCCGACTTTGACCACACCAGGAGGGGGTCAAAGTCGGATGCGTTCCCGGGCCGCGCCCAATAACCTGTTGGCATGGCCGACGTCGCCTCGACCGAATCGGTACCAGCGCGGCTCGCCGAGATCCGCGAGCAGTTGAAGCTGCTCTCGGACTACCTTTGACCCGGCTTTGCTGCGGGATGAAGCCGAGCGGTTGGAGGGAGAGATGGGCCGTCCCGGCTTCTGGGATGACCAGGAGTCCGCGGCGCGTACCTCTGCTGCCCATGCCCGTGCCCAGCGCAAGCTGAAGACCTTCGGAGAGCTCGAGGCCGAGGCTGGCGACCTTGCTGAGTTGGCCGAGATGGCCGCCGAAGACGAGGAGATGGCGGCCGAGCTGGAGACCCAGATGACCTCGGTCCAAGCGCGGCTCGCAGAGCTGGAAGAGGCGCGTCTGTTCAGTGGCAAATACGACGCGGGTGATGCCGTGGTCACGGTACACGCTGGCGCCGGGGGCACCGACTCGCAGGACTGGGCCGAGATCATGCTGCGGATGTACCTGCGTTGGGCCGAGCGCCGCGGCTTCGAGGTCGAGATGAAGGAGGCTTCGCCAGGGGAGGAGGCTGGGCTCAAGTCGGCAACCTTTCTCGCCCACGGCGAGAACGCCTACGGGCTCTTTGCTGCCGAGCGCGGGGTCCACCGTCTGGTGCGGATCTCGCCCTTTGATTCCTCGGCTCGCCGTCACACCAGCTTTGCCCAGGTGGACGTCGGGCCCTTAGTTGATGAGGGAGTCGAGGTCGAGATCGACGACACCGACCTGCGCGTCGATACCTATCGCGCCTCTGGCGCCGGCGGACAGCACGTAAACAAGACCGACTCGGCGGTGCGGATCACGCACCTGCCGACCGGCGTTGTCGTGCAGTGTCAGAACGAGCGCTCGCAGACCCAGAACAAGGCGGTGGCAATGCAGCTTTTGCGTTCGAAGCTGATCGAGCTGGAGGAGCGCAAACGGGCGGAAACGCTGGCGAAGGAGCGTGGCGAGGTCAAGGAAGTCGCTTGGGGATCGCAGATCCGCAGCTACTTCCTGCACCCGGATCAGCGCGTCAAAGACCATCGCACCGGACATGAGGTGGGCGATGCGCAGCGGGTGCTCGACGGCGACCTCGATGACTTCATCAGGGACTACTTGAACAAGACCGCCGCCTCTTCGGCCAGCTAGGTCGGTGTGCCGGCGTCGTCGCTGATACGGGTGGAGCGGGCAGCCGACGGGGACCCAGAAGGCCTCCTGGTTCTCCACCATGGCCGTGGAACGAACGAGCGAGATCTGCTCGGTCTCGCCGACGCGCTCGACCCCGGGCAACGGTTGCAGGTAGTCGCTCCGCGCGCGCCGCTGATGCTCCCCGGCTCTCCCGGCTACCACTGGTATCTCGTACCCCGGGTCGGCTATCCCGACCACGACACCTTTCATGCCTCCCGCACCGCTCTCGCCGAGCTGCATGACCGGCTCTGGGACGAGACTGGGATCGAGCCATCCCACACCGTGTTTGGCGGATTCTCCATGGGGACGGTGATGAGCTACGCGATGGCTCTCGGAGCCGACCGGCCGCCGGTGGCTGGGGTTCTTGCCTTCAGCGGATTCGTCCCGGTCGTCGACGATTGGCAACCGCATCTGGACGATCGACAGGAAACCCGTGTCTTCATCTCCCATGGCGGCGCCGACCCGGTGATCGGGGTTGCTTTCGCGCGTCGGGCACGGGAGCTGCTTGAGGCCGGTGGCCTCGAGGTCGAGTACCGGGGGTTCGACGGCGGCCACCAGATCGACCCCGCCCATTTACCAGCCGCTGTCGCCTGGCTGGATGGCGTGCTGGCGCCCAGCGAGTAAGCGGCGGCCGGCGCCGACGACCCTCCTAGTTGGACTGCGACCAGACCGCCAGGTCTTTGGAGGCCTTCTTCACGGTGAGCTGCTCGGTCTCGAAGCGCCGGCAGCTTCCCGGTGAGCCCGGAATGTGGACCTGGACGGTGAACCGTCCAGCCGCATCGACCTTGGCCATCTTCGGCTCGGCCAGCGCCTCGCTCAGGCGGATCACGCCGCTCCTGCCGAGGTGGCGCTTTGCTGTACCCAGGTGCAGCAATCCTTTGCGGCCGCGGGCGCTGAACTTGATCGTCGCGGTAGTCGGTTCGTAAGTCGTGTAGCCCACCGTCAAGCGCACGCCGCCCGGAGAGTCATCGGCGACAAGGCGGGCGTGAGCGCTGCGCAGCAGACACTCTTCCGGAGCGGCGTTGGAGCCACTCGCCGTCTTCCTGCCTTCGTCTTCGGCTTCCCTGCAGATTTCGTCGCCTTCGGCTTTGGAGAGTTCGCCTTCTACGACTTCTTCTTCGGCGATCGAGCATTCTTCTTCGGCGAATTCGGCTTCGTTTTCTTCTTCAAATTCTTCTTCGAAGGCAAGCGGGATGAGGCCGGGGAGGGGAGGGGCGGCCTGCGCTGATTTCGCACCGAGCAGCAGGGCGGCAAGGATCAGCGGGGCGACGAAGGTTGCAAACCAGGCAACGCGGGCGATTCGTGCGGTTTGGTCGTGTGCGGTCGTGTCGATATTCCGATCCACGCCCCTACATCGGCCCTGCAGCCGATCCGCTTTAGGCGGGGAATTCTACCCCCCGCTTTCCAGCACACCCTCCATTTCGAGCAGCGCTTGCTTCATCGGCAGGCCGCCGCCGTACCCGCCAAGGGCGCCGCCAGTGCGCAGGACGCGGTGGCAGGGGACGACGATCGGGATTGGGTTTGCGCCGCAGGCGGTTCCGGCGGCGCGCACAGCGCGCTCGTTGCCGGCGCTGCGGGCGATTTCCGTGTAGCTGCGCGTCTTTCCGAAGGGGATCCGATCGATCGCCCGCAGGGCCTTACGGCGGAAGCCCTTGCTCAGCTGCCAGTCGAGCGGCAAGTCGAACTCGCGCAGGCGTCCCTCAAAGTAGAGGTCGAGCTGACGGCGGGCGTCGTCGAGGCGCGCCGGCGCCTCGAGCACCCGCGGCGAGATCCGTGCCGCGAGGTCCTCCAGCGTCTCCTCCGGGTCGTAAGTGGGCAAGCCCACCTTGACCAGCCCACGTGGGGTGGCGGCGATGAGCAGCGGGCCGAAGGGGGAATCGAGTTTCGCGTAGGCGACGTCGAGCAGCCCTTCGGCGGCAGCGCGATCGCTGAGGCGTTGCAGCTCTGCCTTCATGCCAACTCCTTTCTCAGTCGCTTGATTCCCTCGTGCAGGCTGCGCCGGGCGGCGTCGGGCGAGCAGCCGAGGGCAGCGGCGATCTCCGTGTGGGGCAGGTCGCAGGCATAACGAAGCGCTACGGCGGCCCTTTGCTTCGGCGGCAGCGCGCCGACCAGCGCCCAGATCCCGTCGTCGAGCTCGGGCTCTGCGGTCGCTCCGCTGAGCTCGTCGGGCTCGGCGATCGGCAGCGGCCGCCGCCCGCTGGCGCGATGGTGGTCGATCGCCTTGCGATGGGCGATGGTCAGCAGCCAGCCACGCAGGTTGCTGCCGTCGCTCAGCCTTGGATAGGCGCGCAGGGCGGCTAGGAAAGTCTCCTGAAAGCAGTCCTCGGCGTCGGCACGACCGACTGCGCCGCGCAGTACCGCCATAACGTCGGCGGCGTGCTCATCGAGTAGAGCTTGGAAAGGAGGCAATTGCGTCACCTGTGGAATTAAACGTCGCAGAGAGGTCCGACGTGAGAGAGACGGGTGTCCCTCCCCGTGAGGCCGTTGCGCAGCAGGTCGCTTCTCGAACTTCGAGAGGTGGTTCCTTGAGCCTCCCGGGGAGGGACACCCGTCTCTCTTGGCGACGCTAAGGTGCGACGATGGCTGATCTCCACGAGCTGGTGGAACGCGCGCTGGCCGAGGATCTGGGAGCTGGGGATGTGACCTCCGCGGCGACTGTGCCGGAGGGAGCGCAGGCGCGTGCGCGGATCGTGCAGAAGCAGCCGGGGGTCGTCTTCGGTCTTGCTGCCGTTGCCGAGACGATGCGCCAGTGTGGGGTGGAGGACGTCGACAACCTGGTGGTTGAGGGGCAGTGGCGCGAGGACGTGCCGGCTGAGGTTGCGCTGGTCAGTGGCCCCGCCGCCGCTTTGTTGGCCGGGGAGCGCACCGCGCTCAACTTCCTCGGCCATCTCTCCGGGATTGCGACGTTGACTGCGCGTTTCGTCGAGGCCGTCGATGGCACCGGCGCCCGCATTCTCGACACGCGCAAGACGACCCCCGGCCTGCGAGCCCTGGAGAAGGCGGCCGTGGCGGCAGGGGGTGGCCAAAATCACCGTACGGGCCTCTACGACGCAATCCTGATTAAGGAGAACCACATCGCCCTGGCAGGAAGCGTCGCCAAGGCGATCCACGCTGCACGCACCACGCAGCCGGAGATGCCGCTGGAGATCGAGTGTCGCGACGTCGAAGAGGTCGCCTACGCCCTCGGAGCCGGTGCGGACCGCCTACTGCTCGACAACATGGATCCGGGCGAGCTACGCAAAGCTGTCTCTCTCCGAGACGCGGAGCGTGGCACCGACGGTCCACCGCTGGAGGCTTCCGGCGGCGTTGACCTACAGACGGTTCGCGAGATCGCTGAGACCGGGGTCGACTTGATCTCGATCGGTGCCCTCACCCACTCGGCACCGACGCTCGATTTCAGTCTGCTCCTAGAGCCGGCGTGAGAGGGGCACCCTCCCTCCGCATGCTCACTTCAGCAACCGAGACAACCGCCGGTCTTTGAGCACCCGCCCGCCCGTCTGCTCCTTTGGGCAGTAATTGGTCTGGTGTTCGGCGAAGAAGACGGCCTCGATCGTCGTCCCGCAGCGCGGGCAGGGCTCGCCCTCGCGACGGTGTACCTGCAGCGGCATCGGCAGCTTGTCCGGTAGGTCCTCGCCTAACGTCTGCTCGTAGTGCTCAATCGCGTCGCCGAGCACGCGCAGTGCGGCGTGCAGGCGCTCGACCTCCTCGGTGCTCAGCTCCGAGCCCTGTTTGAAGGGCGACAGTCGTGCCTCCCAGAGGATCTCGTCGACCCAGGAGCGGCCGATGCCGGCGATATCTCGCTGGTGGCGGAGGAGCGGGTGAAGGTGCCGGGGCTGGTCGATTGCCGCGGCGAAGGCCTCAAGTGGGGGCGGGGGCCAGGCTTCGGGGCCGAGCGTCGCGATCGCTTCATCCTCCGCGACGGCGTCGGCCGCAAGTAGCTTCGCCCAGGCGCGCTGCTTGGTGCCGAACTCGCGCAGCCGCAGCTCGCGCCCGTCCTCGAGTCGCACCAGCACCCGCGAGGCGCGGTCTTTGGGTGAGGCCCGCTTGTCGAAGGTCCGCAGTCTGCCCGCCGACATCAGGTGGATTAAGAGCGCCAGGTCGCCGAACTCGACGACCGGCATCTTGCCCACCCGACGTATTGTCGTAATCTCGCGCCCGGCCAGTTCTTCGAGCGGTGGCTCGAAGGTTTTCATCACGTTCACCCCCGGCGCCAGGGCCGATTCGACTTTGGCACCGGCCAGGGCGGAGTTCAACCGGCGTGCGGTGATCTCAACCTCCGGCAGCTCGGGCATGCCAAGAGAGTAGACTTCTGGACAGTTCATTCGACTGGACTCAGGCGAAGGCCATGCCAGCGAACATACGACCATCGAGGCCCTTCTAGGGGTCTTTCGAGGCACCGCTAATGAGAGAGTTGCCGACGATCAACGAGCCGGTCCCGATGCTCGACCTCGCCCCGGAGGAGGTCGAGGAGCTGGCCCGCGAGGTGCGCGAGCTGGCCCGCGAGCGCGACGCCATCATCCTTGCCCACAACTACCAGGTGCCCGAGGTGCAGGACGTCGCCGACTACACCGGCGACTCGCTCGGGCTCTCGCGACAGGCAGCCGAAGCGGGCGCCTCGGTCATCGCCTTCTGTGGGGTCCACTTCATGGCCGAGACCGCCTCGATCCTCTCACCGCAGAAGACCGTGTTGATCCCCGATCTTGACGCCGGCTGCTCACTCGCCGACGCAATCACCGCCGACGAACTGCGTGAGTGGAAGGCGCGCCACAGCCCCGATGCGGTTGTTGTTATGTACGTCAACACCTCGGCCGAGGTCAAGGCGGAGACCGACTACTGCTGCACCTCCTCCAACGCGGTAAAGGTGGTCGAGCACATTCTGCGCGAGCACGGTCCTGACACCGAGATCCTCTTCGGCCCCGACATGTGGCTCGGTTCCTACGTCGAGCGCGAAACCGGCCGCTCAATGCATGTTTGGCCGGGAGAGTGCCACGTCCACGCCGGGATTCGGCCGGACGACATCAAGGCCCAGCGTGCTGCTCACCCCAACGCTGAATTCCTTGTCCATCCCGAGTGCGGCTGCGTCACCCAGGTGATGGAGTTCGTCGCCGCTGGGGAAGTCGAGGAGGAGGGTGTGCACATGCTCTCCACCGGGCAGATGCTCGACCACGTGAGCAAGCAGCCCGACGGCGAATACATCGTCGCCACCGAGAACGGCATGCTTCACCCGCTGCAGCAAGCGGCTCCGGGCGCCAGCCTGATCGAGGCCAACCGGATGGCCTACTGCAAGTACATGAAGATGATCACCCTGCCGAAGCTGCGTGACGCACTGCGCGAGATGAAGTTCGAGGTCAGCGTCCCAGCCGAGATCGCCGAGCGGGCGCGGCTGCCGATCGAGCGCATGGTCGCGATCGGATAGCTACAGATAAAGTCAGGGCATGGAGCAAGCGACCTCAGCGGGGACGATAAATCGCGAGCAGCTGCACGAGCTGGCCCAGCAGCTTCGGGTCGATTCAGTTCGCGCCGCCGCTGCCGCCAACTCAGGCCATCCAACCTCTTCGATGTCGGCCGCCGACCTGATGGCGGTGTTGCTGGCGCGCTACCTACGCTACGACTTCGACGCCCCCGAGAACGGGGCAAACGATCACCTCGTCTTCTCCAAGGGCCACGCCTCGCCGCTGCTCTACGGCATGTACAAGCTGGCCGGGGCGATCGACGACGAGGAGCTGCTCACCTTCCGCGAGTTCGGCTCACGCCTGCAAGGTCATCCGACCCCGGAAATCCCCTGGGTCGACGTTGCGACCGGCTCGCTGGGCCAGGGTCTGCCGATCTCGATTGGGATCGCGCTGGCCGGCAAGCGCCTCGAGTCGGCGGACTTCCGCGTCTGGGTGCTCTGCGGCGACTCGGAGCTAGCCGAGGGTTCGATGTGGGAGGCGTTCGAGCACGCCGGTCAGGCCGGCCTCGACAACATGATCGCGATCGTCGACGTCAACCGGCTCGGCCAGCGTGGCCCGACCATGCACGAGTGGGACACCTCTTCCTTGGCGGCTCGCGCCGCCGCCTGCGGTTGGGACGTGCAGGAGATCGATGGGCACGACCTGGAGGCGATCGACAGGGCCTACGCGCAGGCGCTCGCCGCTGACGTGCCGGCCGTGATCTTCGCCCGCACTAAGAAGGGCTCCGGGGTTGCCGCGGTAGAGGACCAGCCGAACCAGCACGGCAAGCCACTCGCAGATCCCGATGCGGCGGTCGAGGAGCTCGGTGGGGTTCGCTCATTGCGGGTCGATGTGCAGCCGCCACCGGAGGCGCAGCCGTATGAGATCGCAAAGGCCGCGGTAGAACGACCCACCTACGAGGTCGGCGAGAAGGTGGCGACGCGCGCCGCCTACGGCGATGCCCTCGCCTGGCTTGGCTCGATCGACGAGAAAGTCGTCGCGCTCGACGGCGAGGTCGGCAACTCGACCTACGCCGAACGTTTCGCCGCCAAACACCCCAACCGCTTCTTCGAGATGTACATCGCCGAGCAGCAGATGGTCGCCGCCGCGGTCGGCCTGCAGACGCGCGGTTGGAAGCCCTTCGCCTCCTCATTCGGCGCTTTTCTCAGCCGCGCCTACGACTTTGTCCGCATGGGGGCGATCTCCGACGCCGACCTGAAGCTCTGCGGCTCGCACGTCGGCGTCTCGATCGGCCCCGACGGCCCCTCGCAGATGGCGCTTGAAGACATCGCTTCCCTGCGCGCGGTCTTCGGCAGTGTGGTGCTTTACCCGAGCGACGCCAACCAGGCGGTGCAGTTGCTCGACGCGATGCGGCAGCACCGCGGTGTCAGCTACATGCGCACCACCCGCGAGGCGACGCCGGTGCTCTATGGGGCGGATGAGAGCTTCGAGATCGGCGGTAGCCACACGGTCCGCTCCAGCGCCGAGGATCAGGTCACCCTGATCGGCGCTGGCATCACCCTGCGCGAATGCCTCGCCGCTGCCGACGAGCTGGCCGGCAAAGGAGTGATGGCGCGGGTGGTCGACCTCTACTCGGTCAAGCCGGTCGACGCCGACGCGATCCTGACTGCCGCGGGGGAGACGAAGGCTTTGATCACGGTCGAGGATCACTGGGCGGAGGGCGGCATCGGTGAGACCGTCGCCGGCGTCCTCGCCGAAGCAGGCACGAGCACGCCGCTCGTACGACTCGCCGTCACCGGCCGGCCGGGCAGCGGCCCGCCGCAGGCTCTCCTTGCCGCCGCTGAGATTGACGCGGCGAGCATCGTCGCCGCGGTCGAGCGCTCGCTCGCCAGCTAGCCGGAGACACCTCGCTTAGAGGAAAGAGGACGGCCCGATTCGGGTCTCTCCACCCCACCTGCACTCCGGCGGGATGCACCTGAGGGCGAAATCGGGCACCAGCGGGTCGGCGATCCGGTCGAGGAGGGAGCGGTCCTGCCTGAGCAGCCACGGCGACGCGGTCATCTGGATTTCTTTTACTTCTCCCCCTGGCACCACGACCAACTTTGGCCGGTCGCAGCGCTGCCGGTCGAGCCTGCATTCCCGTATGCAAAGCGCTTCGCCTGCTTTGCCTGCGCATCTCACCTGGCAGGTTCGTTTCACCAGTTCGCACTTTTCAGAGGTGTACATGGCCTTTTGTCTCAGTAGGACCTTGCTGGAATCGCTGGCCAGGTACTCGCCCTTGATTTCGTTGCCCCCGACGAGAATTACGACCACATCCGGGCGGCGCTCGGGGAACTCCGCCTGCCGGGCGACGCTGAGCACGAATGCAGCAACACCGACCGCGAGGGCCAGTCGCCAGAGGGGAAAGCCGGCGCCGTCCCCTTGCTCGACGAAGCTGCGGATGAGGCGCAGCCCGTAATAGAGCAGCCCGGTGAGGATCACGGCTACCAGCACGCCGGCGGCGTCGAAAGGCACCAATAGCAAGGTGACGATGCCGATCAGGGCGGTCGGGAAGCCGACGTCGTTGGAGAAGATCGAGGTCATGCCCCGCGCGAACCGCCCGTTTCGTCCCTGCGCTGCCCGGGCAAGCCTGACCAAGACGAAGCCCAGGAGGCCGAGGGTGACGGCGATGAACAGCACCGAGATCACCAGCTCGCGCACTCCCGCCGCAGCGATCTGGTCCTTTGGGATCAACGGCAGCACCTCCGCGGGCGGCAGTCCGCCGTTTCGAAGCCGCTGCCACTCGACCAGGTATCCGGCGCCGACGAACAACGCGCCGAGTCCGGCCAGGACCGCCAGCGCCTTGCCGGTGGAGTCGAGGCTTTCCGTCAGCCTGTCGTGGAAGCCGCTGCTGATCTTGCCGGGCGCGTCGCGCCGCGCCAGGGCCGGGGTCGTCCCCGCGCCCTGAGATGAACTTGGTGTCGGCTCGCTGTTCATGGGAGAGTGTTGCCCGCTCGTTCGCGCCCACCCTTACACGTTCGGTTCAAAGCCGCAAGGTGCTTGATTAAAAGAGATACACCACGCCGCTAATCATCAATCGTTGTAGCGTGTGCGCATGGCTTCGCCCTCAGCCGATGTATTTCCTGGCGATACCGTCTACCCCGACGACCCACGCTATCCCGCCCTGGTCCGTGGCTTCAACCTGCGCTGGGTCGGTCAGCCGATCTACGTGGCCCTCTGCGGGGACACCGACCAGGTCGTGAAGGCCGTCCAGCAGGCCCTTGATCAAGGGCACCGCGTCACCTTCAGGGGCGGCGGTCACTGCTATGAGAATTTCGTTTGCGAGAACCCCGGCGGGGTGATCATTGACCTCTCTCCGATGGGCGACGTCTATCGCGACCCGCAGAACAGCTGGTACTGCGTGGAGGGAGGCGCCACGCTATGGAACGTGTATACGCGCCTCGAGCGCGAGTACGGGGTCACGATCCCGGGCGGATCCTGCTATTCGGTGGGGGCTGGCGGGCATGTCACGGCAGGTGGGTACGGCCTGTTGTCCAGGCTGCACGGCCTGACGGTCGATTACCTACATGCTGTCGAGCTCGTCTATGTAGACAAGAGTGGGAATGCGAGTGTGATCCAGGTGAGCCTCGATTCGCAGGACCCCGAGGAACGCGCGCTGCTTTGGGCGCATCAGGGTGGGGGCGGGGGTAATTTCGGGATCGTCACTCGCTTCTGGTTCAAGGATCCGCCGCCGGCTCCCGAATACGCGGAAATCTCGACGGTGGCTTGGAACTGGAGCGAACTTGACCAGGACGCGTTCACGAAGCTCGTGCTCGGTTACGGCAAATGGCTCGCCGAAAACAGCGAGGTCGGCGGGCCCGACTCTGGCCTCTTCTCCCTACTACACCTCAACCAAAACGCTGGACCCGAGCCCCAGATTGTCCTGACGATGCAGTACGTCGGCCCTGACACTGGACGCGTGGAAAAGTTCCTCGCCGCGATCGGCGACGGCCTGCCGGCGATCACTGCTCCGGCGCGTGCGGGCGGACACCCGCACGCCGTCGCTCCCTCCAGTTCAGCGGAAATTCTGCCCTGGCTTTTTGCTACGCAGACGTTGAACGGCTCCGGACCGAACCGTCGCGGTAAGTACAAGTCCGCATACATGATCGAGGAATTCCCGATAAGCCACGTGACCGCGATGTGGGAGGCGCTATCGCCGGGGACCCTGCCGCAGTCGCAATCGCTGCTCCAGATCGACTCCTACGGCGGCCAGGTGAACGCCGTGGCACCTGGCGAGACCGCCGTGGCGCAGCGCTCGTCGACGATGAAGCTGCAGTTCCAGACCTACTGGCATGACCCGGCACAAGACGGCGACAACCTGGCGTGGATCCGTGACTTCTACACGTCGATGTACGGGCCGGCCGGACCGAGTCCGGATGGGATCGTCGACGGCTGCTATGTCGGCTATCCCGATGCAGACCTCGTGGAATGGCAGCGGCTCTACTACAAAGACAACTACCCGGCCCTCCAGCAAGTGAAGGCGCGGTGGGACCCGGGCGACGTCTTCAACCACGCGCAATCGATCGAGCTGCCGCCGCCCTGAACATATATGTGCATCTGCTGACAATTAGCTAAGCTTTTACACATCCTTTCTCTGGGCGGGGTGTTGCGCGCGATCGAGGGCGCAGGAGTCACCCTGTGGCTGGAGAAGGACCACCGCGACGTATGGCTATAGGCAGAAAGAAAAAGAGCGGCGAGTCGGCGCCGCCACGCAACCGCAAGGGCGGCGCGCCGATCATCGAGATGCGCGACGTGACCAAGGTCTACCCGGGCGGTCATATGGCGCTCGACCGGGTTTCGCTGGCGATTGACCGGGGGGAGTTCGTCTTCCTCGTCGGCCCCACCGGCTGCGGCAAGTCGACCCTAATCAAGATGCTGATCCGTGAGCTCGAGGCGACCGACGGCAGCGTCCACATCGCCGGCCGTGACATCGGCGCGATGTCGGAGAAGAAAACGCCCCACCTGCGACGCAACATCGGCACCGTCTTCCAGGACTTCAAGTTGCTTCCCGACCGCACCGTCTACGACAACGTCGCCTACGCACTGCAGGTGATCGGCGCCCATCGCGGCGAAATCCGCCGTCAGGTACCGGAGATCCTGCGTCTGGTCGGCCTCTCGACCAAGCTTCACAGCTACCCCGACGAGCTCTCCGGCGGCGAGCAGCAACGCGTCTCGATCGCTCGCGCCTTCGTCAACCACCCGCCCCTGCTGCTCGCTGACGAGCCCAGCGGCAACCTCGACCCGGTCACCTCGATCGGCGTAATGCAGTTGCTCTACCGGATCAATAAGACCGGCACGACGGTAGTCGTCGTCACCCACGATCGCGAGATGGTCGACAACATGCGCCGCCGCGTGATCGAGCTTTACGAGGGCCGCGTCGTCCGCGACGAGGTCAGCGGCGGCTACACCGAGGAGTCGACCTCCGAGTTCGGCCTGCGCATGCGGGCCGAGATGGGGGTCGGCCCCGAGGGTCAGACCAACGGCCACGCCCACGATTCGCTCCTCTAGATGTCACGACTTCTCTTCTTCACTCAGGAGGCATTCCGGGCGCTGCGCCGCAACGGCGCGCCGAGCATGGCCGCGGTCGTCACCACGGTCGTCACCGTGATCCTGCTTGGGGTGCTGATCCCGATCTTCCAGACCACCCAGGCTAAGAGCGACCAGGTCCGCGACAGCCTCGAGTTCAGGGTGGCGATCTACGACGACGCGACCCAGCCCGAAATCGCCAAGCTGGAAGACCAACTGCTGGCGATTCCGCACGTCTCCTCGGTAAAACTGATCACCAAGTCCGAGGCGCTGCACGAACTTACGCAGGATCTGGGCAAGGACAAAAGCAGCGAATTGCTGACCCAGCTGCATTCCAATCCTCTGCCGGCGAACTTCCAGGTAAAGGCCGATGATGCGAGCAATCTCGACTCAGTGCGGGCGGCGGTGACCCCACCTGGCCCCAACGGCAAGCCACAGCCGATCTCATCGATCATCTCCGACGTCTTCGACCGTCAGGAAGATTCGAAGAAGATCGAGCAGGTGACGAGCGCCTTGAAGATCGTGCTGACCGTGATCACGGCGCTGCTGATCATCGCCTCGCTGATGCTGGTCGGCAACACGATCCGGCTCTCGATCTATACCCGCCGCCGTGAGGTCGAGGTGATGCGCCTTGTAGGGGCTACCCGCTGGTTTATTCGCTGGCCGTTCATGATCGAGGGGGTCGTGGTCGGCTTCTGCGGCGGCCTGGTGGCCATACTGATCCTGTGGCTGGGCAAGCTGACGATCGTCGATCCGCTGAGCGACAGCATCGGCTTCCTCGCTGCGCAGAACAGCACTACGCTCTCCTTCCCGGCGCTGGTCGCGATCCTCTTTGCCGCAGCGGTGCTGGTCTCCGCGGTCGGCTCCGGCGTCACCCTGCGTCGCTTCCTCAAGGTCTGACCTCCACATGAGGGTCGCACGGACGCTGGGCCTGACGGTCGCCCTGCTTGCGATGCTCGCCGCCGGGCTGTGGATTGGCGGCCACCCGGCGAAGATGCCGCCGGTCCTGCGTGACCTCTTCGTCGACGAATCGGCCGGCCTGACCGCCGAAGCAAGCGAGCTGATCGAAGACAACTACTACCGTCCGGTAACGCAGGACTCGCTGATCAACTCGTCGTTGCAGGGCATGGTGCGCGGCTTGCGGCGCAGCAACAGCGACCGTTTCTCGGACTACTTCTCGCCGGAAATGCTGGCTCGCTTCAACGAGGAAATCGAAGGTCGCTTCTCCGGGGTCGGCCTCAGCGTTACGGGGACGAAAAAGGGTCTGCATGTGGTCCAGGTCTTCAAGGGATCGCCGGCCGAACAAGCCGGGATCGAGGTCGGTGAGACGATCGTCTCGGTGGACGGCAAGTCGATCGCGGGCCTCGACTCCAATACGGCCACCGCGCAGATCAAAGGGCCGGAAGGGACCGAGGTGACCGTTGGGGTGAGCAGCCCCAAGAGCGGCAAGACTCGGCAGGTCCGGCTCACCCGGGTACAGATCTCGCTGCCGGTGGTCAACAGCAAATTGAAAACCGTGGAAGGCAAAAAGCTCGGCTACGCCCACCTGGCGGCCTTCAGCGAAGGCTCTAGCGTGGCGCTGCGGCGGGCGGTGCGCAAGCTGCAGGATGAGGGTGCGGAGGGCCTGGTTCTCGACCTGCGCGGCAACGGCGGTGGCCTGCTCGAGGAGGCGGTGCTGAACGCGGGCATCTTCCTGCCCAAGGGCGAAACTGTGGTCTCGACCGACTCGCGCAGCCAGGGCCACGCTGTCTACAAGACCAAGGGCGGAAACCTGCCGTCGCTGCCGATCGTCGTCCTGATCGACCGCAATACCGCTTCGGCGGCGGAGATCCTCACCGCGGCGCTGGCCGATGACGCCGGCGCGAAGACGGTCGGTACCCGCTCCTACGGCAAGGGTGTCTTCCAGCAGGAGATCGACCTCTCAAACGGCGGTGCGCTGAAGCTGACGGTGGGCGAGTACTTCACGCCCGACGGGACCAACCTGGCCGGCAAGGGGATCCACCCCGACGTGCAGGCGCCTGACCTGCTGGGGACGAGCCGGGACGAGGGTCTCGAACGGGCTCTCGGGGTGCTGTCGGCGCAGTGAGCAAGGGTTCCGAGCGCAACTGGCGCCAGCACCGGGATCGCCAGCGTGCTCGCGGGCGCGGGCGCAGGCAGGCCGAGCCGAAGAACGCACGCAAGGCGGTCGACGCGCTCCTGCGCGAGGAGTTGGGCGGGCGGGGTTTCCGCGCCTCGCTTGAGCTCGATGCAACCGAGGCCAGCGCCGCGGCGGAGTCGCGCAGCGGTCCGCGTCGCGACCTGACGGAACTGCCGACCTTCACCGTCGATCCGGCAACTGCACGCGACTTCGATGACGCGGTCTCGGCGCGGCGCGAGGGCGACGGCATCAGGCTCTGGATCCACATCGCCGACGTTGCTGCCCACGTGCCGCCGGGCTCGCGACTCGATCGTGAGGCGCTGCGCCGCGCCAACAGCACCTACGCGCCGGGCGCAGTCGAGCCGATGCTGCCGCATGCGTTGAGCGAGGGTGCGTGCAGTCTCGCGCCTGGGGTCGAGCGGCTCGCGGTGACGGCGGAGGTTGAGCTGGGTCCGAATGGCAAGCCCGGCAGCGCCGCCTTCTACCGCAGCCGGATTCGCTCCGATGCGCGGCTCGACTACGACGAACTTGACGTGATCTTCTCCGCCCGCGCCGAAGCGCCCGAGGTGGTCGCCGAGCCGTTGGAGATCGCCCGTCAGGCCGCTGCCGCGCTGGGCGAGAAGCGCGGCGCGACCAGCCTCGACGTCGAGTCTTTTGAGCCCGAGTTCCGCTTCGACTCGCGTGGCAACGTGGTCGGGGCGCGCGGCGTTGCCCAGACCGAGGCGCACCAGCTGATCGAGCGGCTGATGATTCTCGCCAATGAGCAGGTGGCCCAGCTGCTGGAGCGCAAGCGCGTGCCGGCGATCTACCGGGTTCACGGCAAGCCAGACCCGCCGCGGATCGAAAAGCTGATCGCGCAGCTGCACCAGCTGAAGATTCCGACCCCGCCGCTGCGCGGCACGCCGGCGCCGGCAGAGGCCGCAGGGCTGGCCGCGGAGGCTAGTCGCCTGGTGGCGAAGGAGGCGGCTCGACGCGGGCATGGCCGCGCGGCGTATACATCGCTCGTGCTGCGTTCCCTCAAACAAGCTCAATACAACGAGCGCAACAGCGGCCACGCTGGGCTCGGCAGTGATGCCTACTGCCATTTCACCTCGCCGATCCGGCGCTACCCTGACCTGGTCGTTCACCGCGCTCTACTGGCAGCCCTGGGGGAGGGTGAGGTGGCGCCGAGCCCGGCCGAAGTACGTGAGATCGCTCCGTATTGCAGCGAGCGCGAGCGCGAGTCGATGAAGATCGAGCGCCGCGCCGACGACATCTGCGCCGCCTTTCTGCTCGAGCGTGAGCTGCGCGAGCGGGGAACGGAGGCGGAGTTCGAGGGGGAGGTGTCGGGGCTGATCCGCGCGGGTGCCTTCATCGGCTTCGGCGGCGAGCTTGGCGACGTCTACGAGGGTTTTCTGCCCGCTCGTCGTCTTGGCGGTAGCGAGCGCTTCGAGCTGGACGAGAGCGAGACGGCGCTGGTCGGCCAGGAGTCAAAGCGCAAGCTGCGGCTCGGCGACCCGATATCCGTCCAGGTGAGCGGCGTTGAAGCGGCCCGGGGACGAGCCGATTTGGAGCCGGTGGCGGACTGAGCGATGGCCAAGAAGGGTAAGAAAAAGCGCGAGCCGGCCTCGGGAGACGTCGCCACCAACCGCCGCGCCAGGCACAAATTTGAGTGGATCGAGAGGATCGAGGCCGGGATGGTGTTACGCGGCTCGGAGGTCAAGTCGCTGCGCAACGGTAAAGCCCAGATGACCGACGCTTACGCCGTAATCAACGACGGCGAGGTGTGGCTGCGCAATCTCCACATCCCGCCCTACGAGCCGGCTAGCCGCGAGAACCATGAACCGGAGCGGCCGCGCAAGCTTCTTCTTCATCGAGCAGAGATCGAGCGGCTAGTCGGTAAAACCGCGGAGCGCGGCCTGACCTTAATACCGACCCGGATCTACTTCAAAGGCACGCGGGCAAAGGTCGAGCTGGCATTGGCCACGGGCAAGGAGGGCCGCGATAGGCGGCGCGAGATCGCGGACCGTGACGTGCGTCGCGAGGTCGAGCGCGAATTCAAGGGCCGAATGAGATAGCTTCGGGGTTAGATGGTCGATTCCAGCATGACCTTGGCCAACTTCGTCAGCGACCATGTCGAGTACCTCGTCGCCGGATTGGTGGTGGCGGTCCTCCTTCTCTTGCTGATAATCAGCATCGCTCAGCGGCGCAGCAAAAAAAAGAAGAAGAAGCCTGTCGGAACGCCCCCGCCCCCTACGGGGCAAGCGCCGGCTCCCGGCGCCCCGTCGCAAAGCGGCGTGTCCGCACCGCCGCCGCCCGCCGCGCAGCCCCAGACTGCAAAGGAGAAGCGCAAGCTGGCGCGCGAGCAGCAGCGCGCAGCCCGCAGCGAACATCGCAAGCGCCGCGGCGAAGAGGCGAAACGCCGCCGCGAAGAGCGGACGAAAAAACGGACCGAGCGACGCCAGGGGCCGGGGGGCGGCCGCTCAGGTCGGCGCGCGAAGAAGGAAGCCGCCAAGGCCGAGCGGGAGCTCGCGGCGGCGCGGGCCGCGCAAGAGCGGGCATTGTTCGAGCAGGAGAATGCGGGGGCGACTCAGCAAGCTCTGCCCGGCCAGCCGGTTGCCCAGACGCAGCCGCTCACTCCGCCACTGCCACCAGTGCCTCCTCCGCCCGGTCCGCCGGCAGCGGTTCCGCCTGCACCGGTGCCTCCACAGGCGCCGCCTCCGCCAGGGGCATCGGCTGGCCCCCCGCCACCGCCTCCGCCGCAGGGGGGGTACGACCCCGCCGCCGCCGAACAGCGCGTACAGGACAAGGTGGCCGAGATTCAGCGCGAGGAGGAGCGGATCCGCGCCGAGGCGGATAGGCGCATTGAGGAGGCCGAGCGCCTCCAGAGCGAGGCCGAGGTTCGGCAGGCTCAAGTCGAGACTGGCCAGACGACGCAGAGTATGGCTGCCGTACCACCGCCCCAGCCGCCGCCGGCGGCGGCATCGCTGGACCTACAGACGGCCGAACAGCGAATACATCAAGAGCAGGAAGCGCAAGAGCGCTCGCTTGTCGAAGCGCAAGAGCGTTTACGTCAGATCGAAGAGAGGACCAAGGCGGCGGAACGGCGCGCGGCTGAGGCAGAGCGCCTCGCGCAGCTGAAAGCGCAGGAGACCGAGCGTCAGCAGCGCTTGCGTGAGATCGAGGCAAGTGTCGCCCAGGCTGAGGAGCGGGCCCGCGAGGCCGAGCGCCGCGCGATGGAAGCGGAGCAGGCCGTGCTGGGCTCGGTAGGAGCACTGCCGCCACAGCCCTCGCCATCACCCCAGCCACAACCGCCGGCGCCGCAGCCACAACCGCCGACCCCCGAGCCACCCCCACCTGCACCTGAGCCTCAGCCGGGACCGCCGCCCACTCCGCCGCAGCCACAGCCTCAACCCAGTCCTCCGCTGCCGCCGGACCCCGCGCCGCCCGCTGCCGGGCAAGGCGGTGAGACGATCGAACTCAACAACGTCAGCTTCGAGCAGCTGCGCGGCCAGGGGCTTTCGGTCACCCAGGCGACGCGGCTGCTTGCGCATCGCGAGCGTGTCGGGCGTTTCCAGTCGATCGACGAACTGGACGAGATTCCCGGTCTTCCTCGCGAGTTCGCCGAAGACCTTAAGCGGCGTTCGCGGGTATAGAAGGCGCCCCGGCAGGGGTTCCACTTAACTTTTTCGGTGAATCGCGGCAGTGCTGACGCCCGCACCGCAGTGACGAAAAAGTACAAGACGTTCCACCCCTACCGGGGCGCCTTCTTACAGGCCGTAGGCCTCGATTAGCTTGAGCCAGATCTCGCTGCGCGTCGGGTAAGCGGCGACTGCGTGGCGTAGTCGATTGATTGGCACCTCTGCTGAGATTGCGATCGTTGCCGCGTGTAGGAAGTCCGCGGTCTCGAAGCCGCAGAAAGTTGCGCCGATGATCGTCTCGTTCGTTTGGTCTACGACAAGACGTGAGGTGCCGCCGGTGTCCTTGCCCTGGAAGCTGGCGCCCGCGGTGCCGTCGGTGGGGACGTCGATTGCTTTTGCGTCGATGCCCGCCTCTTCGGCCTGGGCAAGCGTCTTGCCTACTGCTGCGACCTGGGGGTCGGTGAAGGTGACGCGTGGGGAGCCGAAGTCTTCGGCTATTGCCTCGACGTCTCGGCCGAGCATGTTCTCGGCGGCGACCCAGGCCTGGTACTTGCCCATGTGGGTGAACAGGGAGCGGCCGTTGATGTCGCCGACGGCGTAAAGCCACTCTCGTCCGCCGACGCGGAGCTTGCGGTCGGTTTCAAGGAAGCCGCGCTCACCCGGTTCGACGCCGGCCGATTCGAGGCCTATCCCCTTGGTGCGTGGGACGCGACCGATCGCGACCAGGAGCTCGCTGGCTTGCACTCCGCCGCCGTCGTTCAACTCGACCACCAGTCCTGCGCCAGACGAAGCGACTCGCTGGGCGAGCACCCCGGTACGCACATCGATCCCGTAGGAGTCGCGCAAAGAGGCGGCAACTTGTTCGCCGGCGAAGGGCTCCTCGCGGGGCAGCAAACGCTCCTCGCCCTCGATCAGGGTGACCTTGGTTCCCAGGGTCGACCATGCTTGGGCCAGCTCGGAGCCGACCGGTCCGCCGCCGAGGACAATCATGCTCTCCGGCACCCGCTTTGAGGTCGTCGCGTCGCGGTTGTTCCAGGTGCGGACCGAGTCGAGGCCGTCGATCGGCGGAATCGCAGCGGTGGTGCCGTTGGCCACCACAATCGCACGGCGGGCGATCAGGGTCTGCTTGCCGACGGCGACGCGTTGCTCGCCGTCAAGGCGTCCCTCGCCGCGAAATAGTTCGATGCCGCGCTCCTCTAGCCAGGGGAGCTGCCCCGAGTCGTCGAGGTCGTGGATCACCTCGTCGCGGCGATCGAGCACCGCCTGTGGATCTAGCTTTCGGCTCACTGCCGCGTCGACTCCAGGCACGCGCTGCGCCTCGGCCAGCAGCTCGCCGGGACGCAGCAGCGCCTTCGAGGGCATGCAGGCGTAGTAGGAGCACTCGCCGCCGACCAGGTGACTCTCGACGATCGCAACTGAGAGCCCACCGTCGGCCAGGCGCCCCGCGCAGACCTCACCGGGTGCGCCGGCCCCGATCACAATCGCGTCGAATTCTTTCTCGCTCATTTGAGCATCCCTACCCGGCACCGTACAATCGAAGTCACATAGCACGGGGGCGACAGGCTTCGATCTGGTCGATCCGTGCGAACGGTCGCAGGTCGAGGTTGTCGGAGGCCTCGTTAAACCCCGGCACCAACCAATACGTGCGGACCATGAGTTCGCCCTCGCTGCCTAGTTAGATCTAGGTGAGTGAGAGTCGGCCCTCTCCCGCCCGCGGAGGGGGGCACCGGCTTCAATTGCGGGCTTACCCGGGCGGATCGCCCCGTTCACCAGGGAAAATCTAAGAGGGCTTTGTCTCCCGCAGTGCCCGCCGGCGCGGACCCCGGGAGCCGAGAACAAAGCGCCGGCTATACCTGTAGAAGCCATCGCACTACGTCCAGAGACGCCGGTTCAATTCCGGCCGCCTCCATCAAATTCGATCATCGAGCACTTTCCGGTTCCAAAAGCATGAATCGCTACGTTGCCTTTCTCCGCGGCATGAATCTCGGTGGCCGCCGGATCACCAACGATGCGCTGCGCTTGCATTTCGAGGCGCTCGGTTGGGAGCAGGTCGCGACCTTCCGCGCCAGCGGCAACGTGATCTTCGTCGGCGATGGAGACCCGCCCGCGAAGCTCACCACGCGCCTTGAAGCCGGCCTCGCCGAGGCGCTCGGCTATGAGGTCCCGGTCTTCCTGCGCAGGGCGGACGCGTTGTCGGCGATCGCAGCGCATGAGCCCTTCGACGCCGAGGAGGTCGCGGCCTCAGGGGGCAAGCTCCAGATCGCGCTGCTTGTCAAGAAGCCTTCCGCCGCTGCCGCGAAGAAGGCGCTGGTGCTCGCGACCGACGCCGATCTACTCGCGATCGAGGGACGCGAGCTCTACTGGCTTCCCGACGGGGGCATGTCGGATTCGGAGCTGGATCTGAAGGCAATCGCCGCCGTGCTCGGGCCGATGACGATCAGGACCAAGGGCACGATCGACCAGATCGCCGCCAAGTACTTCGACTAGGTGGAATCAGCGTCGCCGGCCGAGTCGGCGATCGACCCAAGAGCCCAGCTCTGCGTACGCGGTTACGGCTGCGAACATGATCGGCAGGAGCACCCAGCCAGGCGCTCCGAGGACGAAGACCGCCAACGCCACCATCGCGGCAGTGACGGCGCCGGCGACGGATGCGCCGCGCGGGGTTTTGGCAAGGCGATTCATCAACTCCACAACATGATCATAAGAGCGATGATCGAAAGCGGAGATCCGAATCGAAAGCCTAGACCAAGGCCTTCGTTGATCTGCTGAGATAGGTACTCGGGTGGCTGGTTTTGAGCGAGGGCCTGGCTCGCGTAGTAGCCGCTGAGATAAGCCATGCAGCCGCCTAGAACGGAGAAAGCTGCAATTGCGCCTCGAGCAGTCCACGCGTGCTTTCTGAGTCGACCGAAAACATGGCGCCACCGTAGAGCGGGTCGACGCGCGAGTGGCGCGCCAATTCAAAAATTTTCGCTACAACTCGTCGCGATAGATGCCGAAAGCACTGGTGGCGTGCTGAGCGTCTGGAAGACGACGCAGTAGCGCTCGGTCAGCTTCAACAGGGTGTCGAGTTCTTCCTTGCCTGCGTCGGTGTCGAGGTCAAAGTTGAGACGGATCGCGCGGAAGCCGACCGGCGCCTCGCGGTCGACCGCGAGCGTGCCGCGGAAGTCGAGCTCGCCTTCGGCTCGGACCGTGCCCGACTCGACCGCGATCCCAAGCGAGGTCGCGACGGCGCGCAGCGTCACCCCGGCGCAGGCGACCAGCGCCTCGAGCAGCATGTCGCCTGAGCAGAGCAGAGTTCCATCACCGCCGGAGGCAGGGTGCAGGCCCGCCTCGGCAAGCGCCCGCCCGGTGTCGACCGAGCAGGAGATGCCGTCGCCGAGGCTGCCGCTTGCCTTCAGCATGACCAGGGCGGCCTCAGGCTCCTGCTCATAGCGCTCCTTGAGCGGCGCCTGGGTGGCTCTCAGTCCCTCGCGGTCCATCGCTTGAGGTTACGTAATCGGCACAGGACGAAGGCGGCTTCGATCAAAACGCCGCGAAGCATTTCGGCTAGTCGCCGTCAGCGGCGGTGAAGTACGCGGGCCTTGAGCTCCATATGGATAGTTCCCGTGATCAAGGCTGCCGGGATCAAGATGATTGGCGGCGCACCAAGAAAAAACACGGCCACTGCGACGAGCGTAGATGTGACGGCGCTTACGACGAATGCGCTGTGTCGATAGCAGACAAATCGATTCATCAAGTCCACCCCATGATCATAAGGCCACGATCGCTGTCGGGACACCAGCTTCGAATCCTTCTCCGATTCCTTCGTTGATGCTGTGGGCGACGACAGGAGGTGACTCACCGTGGGCGAGGGCCTGATAAGCGGCATAGCCACAGGAGTAGGCCATGAAGCCGCCCAAGACGGAGAAGCCTGCAATCAGCGCTTCGAGGAATTCTCTGGTTGTGCTCGGGTCAACCGGAGTCATGACGTCACCGTAGATCGACTCGACGCGCGAGTGGCGCGCAGAACGAAAAACGTTTGGCACGACTTCGTCACGAAGTAGTGTCACCGCACCGTGGGCGACGTCTTCCTTCTTGCATTCCTCGCAGCGCTCTACCCGACCTTGCTCGCAGCGACGACGGTGATGTTGTTGCTGCCGCACCCGAAGCGGTTGTTGCTCGGCTACCTGTGCGGCGCAGCGATGACCAGCATCACGCTCGGCTTGATCATCGTCTTCGCGCTGCGTCACGCGGGCCTGACGGAGACGACGCAAGTGACGCTCGGGCCCGGCGAGGACATCATCCTCGGTTGCCTGGCGCTCGTGATCGCCTTCGTGCTTCATTCGGGGCGCGATCAGAAGCTGGTCGAGCGGCGGCGCGAGCGCAAAGCGGCAAAGGGTAAGGACAAGGTGGGGCCGCCACGCTGGCAGCAGGCACTCGGACGTGGCTCGGCGCGCACCACCTTCGTCGTCGGGGCGCTTCTCACCCTCCCGGGCGCTACCTACATCACCGCCCTGTACCGGATCTCCGACGAGAATCTCGCTGATCCGCTCACGGTCCTCGTCGTGCTCGCCTTCAATGTGATCATGCTGATGCTGCTTGAGGTCCCGCTGCTCGCCTACACCTTCGCCCCAGACTGGACCCCAAAGGCGATCGAGCGCTTCAAGCACAAGCTCAGCGAACGCGGCCGCACCTGGGGCATACGGGTCGCCGCAACCCTAGGCCTCCTAATGATCGCCCGAGGCGTAATCACCCTGCTTACGTGAGAGCCCTACCGGGGTGGGCTCCAGGCCGACTCTCGTAACGTAGACGCCGATGGCGATCGCCACCGCAACCTCACTCGACGTCCACATGGGCGGCAAGCTGCTGTTCGAAGGCGTCTCCTTCAAGCTCGAGCCGCGTGAGCGGATGACGCTTTCGGGCCGTAACGGCGCCGGCAAGTCGACTCTGCTGCGCATGCTGGCGGGCGAGCACATTCCCGATGCGGGCAGCCTCGTCCTACAGAAAGGGGCGCGCGTCGCCCTTCACGACCAGCGCCCGCCGCGCGAGACAGACATCTCGCTCGGCGAGTACATCTTTTCGGGGCGGGCCGAGATGTTGGCGACGGAGGCCGAGCTGGAGCGTCTCGAGGCGGCGATGTCCAACGGCGAGACCGGCGAGGAGACTTTGAACGCCTACGCCGCCGCCCAACAGCGGCTCGAGCACGGCGGTGGATACCGCTGGCGCGACGGCGTTCTCGCGGTCCTGCGCGGGCTCGGCTTCGGCGGCGAGGAGATTGAGCGCTCGCTATCGACCTTCTCCGGCGGCGAGCTGACCCGCGCTTCTCTGGCCCGGGCGCTGGCGACCCGCCCCGACCTGCTGTTGCTCGATGAGCCAACTAACCACCTCGACATCCCTTCGCTGGAGTGGCTGGAGCGCTACCTACGCGATCTCGACGCAGCGGTCGTCCTCGTCGCCCACGATCGCTGGTTCCTGGAGGCGGTTGGCACGTCGGTGTTGGAGCTGGAGGCGCAGCGGGCGCGCTTCTTCGCCGGACCCTGGCACGCCTGGCGCAAGGAGCAGGCGGCGCGCGAGATCGCCCTCGGCAAGGCGATCGAGCGTCAGCAGGCCGAGATCGAGCGCATGGAGCGCTTCGTCGAGCGCTTCCGCTATAAGGCGACCAAGGCGCGGCAGGCGCAGTCGCGACTGAAACAGATCGACAAGATCAAGCGCGACGGAGTCGAAGCCGAGCAGCGCGACCGTCGCAACCTGCGCTTCTCCTTCGTCCAGCCAGAGCGGCCGGGGCGGGTGGTGCTGAAGCTTGTCGGGGCGAAGATCGAGGTGCCCGGCCGCACGCTGCTCGGCGACGCCCGGCTGGAAGTCGAGCGCGGCGAACACGTGGTTCTCGTCGGCCCCAACGGCGCCGGCAAGACGACGCTGATCGAGACGCTCGCCGGCCGGCGCGAGCTCGCTGTCGGTTCGGTGCGGCTCGGCCACAACGTCAAGGTCGGCTACCTCTCCCAGCATGCTGATACTGCGGCGGGGGAGGGGACCGTGCTCGAGGCCGCGCAACGTCAGACCGGCCTCAGCGGGCAGAAGGCACGCGACCTGCTCGGCGGGTTCCTGTTCTCAGGTGCGGATGCCCAGAAGCAGCTCAGCGACATTTCCGGCGGCGAGCAGCGGCGGCTCTCACTGGCGATCCTGGTCGCCTCGGGCGCCAATGTGCTGATCCTCGACGAGCCGACCAATCATCTCGACATCGAGAGCCGCGAGGCATTGGAGGACGCGCTGCTGGCCTTCGAGGGAGCGGTGGTCCTGGTCTCCCACGATCGGGCCCTGCTGGAGGCGGTCGGCACTCGCACTCTCGTTTGCGAGAGCGGTGAGCTGCGCAGCCACCCGACCGGCTGGGCGACTTACCAGCGCGAGCGCGACGAACGCGAAGCGGTGGCGGAGGCGACTGTGCAGGCGACCAAGCCGCAGCGCGGTGGCGTCAATCGCAACACTGGTCGGGCGGCAAAGAAGGCGACACGCAAAGCGGGCCGCCTCGCCGAGCGGATTGAGCAGGCGGAGAGCGAGCTGCGCGAGCTCGAGGAGGAGCTTGCCGACCCGGAAGCCTGGTCGAGCCCGGGGAGGGCGGAGCGGGCCGAAGCGCGCCATGCCGCGGCGCAGCAGGCGGTGAGCGAGCTTTACACGCAGTGGGAAGAGGCCGAAGCCGAGGTCAGCGCAACGGCCGATCGAGGCTGACCACAGTGCCCTTGCCGGGGGCAAGGGTGATGTTTCGGACCTTGACCTTTTCCGGCTCCGGGTCGGGGGCGCTGAGCTCGGCCCGCTCGAGGATCGCCCGCAGGACGATCCTCATCTCGTATTCGGCGAAGGCCGCGCCGATGCAGCGCCGCACGCCGCCGCCGAAGGGGATCCAGACATAGGTGTCGGGCTTGGGGGCTTGGCCCCCACCGTCGAGGAAGCGCTCGGGGCGGAACTCGTCCGGGCTCGGGAAGAGGTCCTCGCGATAGTGCATCGCGGCGATTGCCGGCATGACGAAGGTGCCGGCGGGGAGCTCGTAGCCGCCGATGCTCGCCGGGGTGGTGAGCTTGCGTGCCACATCCACGATCACCGGCCGCGCGCGCAGCGTCTCCTTGATCGTCGCGTCGAGGTACTCGTCCTCTCCGGCCGCAATCGACTCGCGCAGCGCCTGCAGTGCTCGCGGCGTGCGCAGCAGGCGCTCCATTGCCCAGGCGAGCGCCGTCGCCGTCGTCTCGTGCCCGGCGCCGAGCACCGTCACCAGCTCATCGCGCAGCTCTTCGTCGCTCATCGGGCTGCCGTCGTCGTGGCGCGCCGAGAGCAGCAGCGAGAGCACGTCGTCGTGCCCCTCCTCGCCAGACTCGACCTCGGTGCGCCGCAGGGCGATCTCCTCGTAGATGAACTCATCGAGTGCCTCGCGGGCGCGCAGAAAACGTGACCAGGGGCTCCAACGGCCGAGATTGCGGCGCAGCATCGGGAAGGCGGTGATCGCGTTGACCCGGCTGGCGAAGGTCTCGATCAGGGTCTCGAGGCGAGCGAGGCGTTCCTCGTCGTGGACGCCGAAGACCGCGCGCATGATCACCGCGAGGGTGATCCGCTGCGTATGAGGACGCAGCGCAAACGGCTCGCCGACCGGCCAGCTCTCCATCTCGCGCAGGGTGACTTCGTGCATCAGCTCGCCATAGCGCTGGATCCGCTCGCCGTGGAAGGGCGGCAACAGCAGCTTGCGCTGCTGTATGTGGGGAGCGTCGTCGAGGGTCAGGACCGAGTTTGGGCCCAGTGCTGGCTCCAGGACCGTCGCGTTCGCCTCGCCGGCGTGGAATTGCTCGGGGGAGCCGGTGAAGACCGCTTTGACCAGCGCCGGGTCGGCGACGTAGACGACCTTGCCGAAGTACGGGAAGGAGACCGAGAAGATGTTGCCGTGGCGGCGCTGCAGCTCGGTGAGGAAGCCGAGCGGCGCGCGCACATAACGGATTGCCTGTGCGATGGCCGGCAACCTGGATTCGGGTGGAAACGGGGCCGAGCTCAGCGCGGCCGGGCGTGAAAGCGTCGCCTGTTCCGTCACTTCTCCATCCTACAAAACTGGCTGGTCAGCCAGTCGACGCTCATGGCTTGGAACGAGCTTCCCCTCGAGGGGCTAAGCAGGTCGGGCCGACGCGGCAAGCGCCTCGATCCCAGCCAGGTACTGCTCTTCCTTCAGACGCAGGTGGGATCGGCGTCGCATCGTCGTCCCCGGGACGTCGATCGCGTCGATCGTCGGACCGCTCTGGGCGTGCCAGAGCGAGAGCAGCATCTCGATGTCGATTCGCCACGGCCAAGCGGCCATGTCCTCGGCGCTGCGGAGACCTCTCTCGCTTGAGCCGTCGTCCTCGTAGAAGGTCGAGCGGAAGATGCCCGCGCCGATGATCCGTCCGCCGATCTCGGTGACGCCGTAAAGCAGAAAGTAGTCCCCGACGGAGATGCCGATTGGGCGCTTGTTGTGGGGGAAGTGCACCCGCTCGGCCAGCCGCGGCGAGGCAGCCAGGCCGCCCTCGACGGTGACCTCCTCGCGCAACCATCGGTCGCGCAGGGGCGCCCGCGCCGCCCCGACAGACTTTATCCAAAATTCCATTTCTTACCTTTTCATATAGGAAAATTTGCGAACAACTATGCCTAGTTTAGCATTTCATATACATGTCATTGAGCAAATCCTGCGCGAACTGCTGGGGACGGTACGGCGATAGGGCGTCAGAAGACGATCGTGCGGGCGCCGTCGAGCAAGACACGATCATCGAGGTGGGCCATTACCGCGCGGGAAAGGACAAGCCGCTCGATGTCGCGGCCGATCCGCATCAGGTCGTCGACCTCGTCGCGGTGGCTGACCCGGGTTACGTCCTGGTCGATGATCGGGCCCGCGTCGAGCTCCTCGGTGACGTAGTGGGCGGTGGCGCCGATCAGCTTGACGCCGCGCTCGTGGGCGCGGGCGTAGGGATCGGCACCGACAAAGGCGGGCAGGAAGCTGTGGTGGATGTTGATCGCTGGCACTTCGATCCGGCGCAGGAAGTCCGCCGAGAGGATCTGCATGTAGCGGGCGAGGACGAGCAGGTCGATCTCGCCATCGAGCAGCTCCAGCACCCGTTTCTCGGCTGCCCCCCTATCGCTTTTGCCGACCGGGACGTGGTGAAAGGGGAGGTCGAGGGAGCCAACCTGGTCGGCGTGGTCGGGATGGTTGGAGACGACGGCGACGACCTCGGCGCCCAGCTCGCCGCTGCGCCAGCGCCAGAGCAGGTCGGAAAGGCAGTGGTCCTCGCGCGAGACCATGATCGCCACCCGCTTGCGCTCGCTCGACTCGGCAAAGCGGTGCTCCATCTGCAGCGGCCCGGCGAGCTCCTCCTCGAAGCGGCGGTAGAGCTCCTGCCGCTCATCTTCCGGGGCGGGGTCGAAAGCCATCCGCATGAAGAAGCGACCCTCGCGACTCGAGTGCTGATCGGCGTCGACGATGTTGCGCCTGGCGTCGGCGAGGAAGCTGCTGACAGCTGC
This sequence comes from uncultured Solirubrobacterales bacterium, assembly GCA_963703175.1. Classification (GTDB taxonomy): domain Bacteria; phylum Actinomycetota; class Thermoleophilia; order Solirubrobacterales; family 70-9; genus VRUE01. The sequence goes on along the minus strand of OY969794.1, from coordinate 594,446 downwards.
GATCAACCCCGGCTGATCGGGGCAGGCGAGGAGGAGGCGCGAGGTGGGGGGCTGGCCGCTGATCGGGGAATGATCGCGCTTGAGGCACAGGATCGCGTTCAGCGATCCATTTCGGAATCTGCGATTTGTGCCTGAGATCGTGCAAATCCGCACGCACTATTGTGAGTTCTGTGAGCGCGATCACCTTGCGTCACCTGGAACCCCGCCACGGTTCCGCGCTTGCTTACAAAACGCACATATTTCACACGCACATGTCTCATACCCATTCTCTTGATCGCTTTGGTGCTTCCAGCGGTCGCCCTCGCAGCTCCAAATGGTGGCGACGGATCGCAGCGGATCGGCCTCGCAAACGCAGAGCCGGTCGAGGTCGCAGCGCTGACCGGGCCGGTGGAGAGCTTCCATCAGACGATTCGCGTCACCGTCCATCGGATGCGGGTAGCCCGCAAAGCCCGACTGCACCGCGAACGCGAGGAAGCTTTCGCAAGCCTCCCCGGTGGCGTCTCGCAAGCCACCCTCGATTCCATTGGCTCCTGCGAGTCAGGCGGAGACCCAACGTCGGTCTCCTCCGACGGCAGCTATCGAGGCAAGTACCAGTTCGACTACGGCACCTGGGAATCGGTAGGCGGCTCCGGCGACCCGGCAGTAGCTCCCGAGCAGGAGCAGGACTACAGGGCAGCTCTGCTTTATGCCCAGTCCGGCTCCAGCCCCTGGCCCGTCTGCGGCTAGCTGCATCTTGGAAGGGGACCGGGGACGCCCGGTCCCCTTCTTACGATGGCTGCATGAACGACGAGGCTGTTCCAGCACCGGACCCACAGGGACCGAGCCGCAAGCCGCCGGAAGAGGCGATCGCCGAGGCTAGGGTTCGAGCCCCGACGCGGGGGAATCGAAAGCTCGAGCAGTTTCTCGATGCGGTCAATGGCGATGAGCAGGTGCGGGCTTGGTGGTACATGGCCCAAGTCCATGCCGAACGGCTGGGCATGTCAGACCACTCGTGGGTTCACACCCAGATCGTGCTCAACATTTCCTTGCGTTTACTGCGGCTGCTGGTCAAGGCTGGGGTCGACCCGGCCATGGTGGCCGACCATGGGATGTCGGCGCGCGATGCCGAGGTGGTGGTGGCAGGTGGCGCCTTGCTGCACGACGTCGGCATGTCGATCCACCGCGCCGACCATGAGGAGTACAGCCTCTTCTTGGCTAACGGCGCCCTGGAACGGTTGCTGAGCGGGCCCTACAAGGAGCCGAAACGGACGATCGTCGCCGCCGAGATCTTGCACGCGATCATCGGTCACCGTCGCCGTGGCGAGCCCTACACGCTCGAGGCCGGTGTGGTCCGGGTTGCCGACGCACTTGACATGGCTCAGGGACGCACCCGAATCCCGCTCGAGGCCGGCCAGGAGGGGATCCATTCGATCTCGGCAGCAGCGGTCGATGAGGTGCGGATCGAAGCGGGGGAGGAGAGGCCGGTGCGGATTGAGATCGAGCTCAACAACTCAGCCGGCATCTTCCAGGTCGATGATCTGCTGGCGACCAAGATCCGCGACACCCCGCTGGAGGGTCGCGTGGAAGTCGCGGCGAAGATCGAGGGCGAGACCGAGAAGCGTCTATTAACCGGGTTCCGGCTTGACTAGCCGAGGCGGTCGAGCGTGTGCTTGCGCATTTCCTTGCGCTTCTCCAGCCGGCCCTGAATCAGCGACATGACGATGACCAGAATGGCGAAGAAGGCGATCACGCCGAAGCAGAAGAAGGTCACGGTCTTGTCGGTCGTCGGCCCGGCAAGCCCGACGCCGTTGTCCGCAAAAGCAGTGGGCACAGCGACGAGCAGCATCGCCAGTGCGGCGACGAGAGCGGCTGCAATACGGCTGGGGCGCGAGAGCAACTTCACGCCTGGCAATCTAGCGCACCGAGACGGCGGCTTGGCGGCGCTTTCATCTTCCCTTTATGCCCTCTCATAGGATGCCCGGCCAATGTCCGAGCTAGAGGCCTTGCTGCTGGGGATTGTCCAGGGGCTTACCGAGTTCCTGCCGATCTCCTCCTCGGGACATCTGATCTTGGTCCCGTGGCTGCAGGACTACACGTTCCTGATCGACCACCCGCACTTCAATAAGACCTTCGACGTGGCGCTGCACGCCGGCACCCTGGTCGCCGCGATCGTCTACTTTCGTCACGAGGTCGTACAGCTCATCCGCAGTTTTGTTGCGTCTGTCCGGGCACGGGCGATCGAGAGCCCCGACCAGCGGCTCGCCGTGGCGATCGCGGTCGGCACGATCCCGGCTGTAATCGCCGGCGGTATCGCCGCCAGCTTCATCGAAGACCACCTCGGCGAGCCATGGATGATCGCAATCCAGCTGATTGTCTTCGGTGCCTTGCTGTTGTGGGCGGACCGCCTGCCCCAGCGCAAGGGGCTGGAGGAGTCAACGGTCAAAGACGGCCTCTATATTGGCCTTGCCCAGATACTGGCGCTCGCACCTGGTACTTCCCGCTCGGGAATCACGATCACCGCCGCCCGCTACCTCGGCCTCGACCGCGATGCCGCTGCACGCTTCTCCTTCTTGCTGCTGATCCCGATCGTCGCCGGCGCTACCGTTTTCAAGGCGGCGAGCGCGATCCACGAAGGTTTGCCCAGCGGTGTTGCCGGCCCGATGATCGTTGGCACCCTCGCGGCGGCGATCTCTGGCTATATGGCAATCGCCTTTCTCCTCCGCCTTCTGCGAACGACCTCCTACGCGCCGTTTGTCTATTACCGCTTCGTGGTGGGGATCGCGGTTCTGCTGATCATCGCCACCGGCCTGCGGCCCGCCACCTTCTAGCGACGCCCCCGGGAAAGGCAAACGGCCCGGGGCAGGCGGGCCGTTTGCGACGAGAGAGGAGTCTCGTGAGGTCGATATTGGCCACCGATTCGCGCCGATGGGTGAACATTCCGATAAGCGCAGCAGGGCTTCACAGGCGTCGTTCCCGCAAATTACGACTTTTGACCTGTGAAAATCCTGTGAAAGCAGGTATTTCACTCACCCCTCCGTCGTCCCAGGGGCATACAATCGTCCGGCCGGTGAACCAGCAGCAAACCATCAGGCTCGCGGTTATCGACGACGACAGCGGTTTCGTGACCGTGTTGGCGAAGCGCACCGAAGTTGCCGGTTGGCAGCAACGCACGCTCGGCGGCGCGATCCCGCCCGAGGAGCTGGTGGCCATGAAGCTAAACGCCCTCCTGGTCAACCCCGCGGTTCTCGGCGAGGATGCCTGGGCTTACCTCGAGCGCGTCTGCGGGATGCTCCCCGACCTCGGGGTGGTTGTCTGCACCGATCGCTCTACCGTCGCCCAGCGGGTGCGCGGACTGCGGCTCGGGATCGACGACTGGATCACCAAGCCCTGCCACCCCGAAGAGGCGATAGCTCGGCTCGAAGCGGTTTCTCGCCGCCGCCGCCGCGCTCGCCCTCAAGCCGAGGCAGGCCCGGTGGTTGCCGGCGAGCTCGAGATCCGCTCCGACCGCTTCCAGGCTTACGTCGGCGATGTCAGCCTCGACCTAACCCGGCGCGAGTTCGAGCTGCTGCAACTGCTCGCCGACTCGCCGGGGCAGGTGCTCGAGCGCGAAGCGATCTACCAGCGAGTCTGGGGCTATGCGATGGCCCACGGCGACCGCTCTGTCGACGTCTTCATCCGCAAGCTGCGTCAGAAGCTGGAGAAGCTCTCGCCGGGCTGGGGCTACATCCATACCCACTTCGGCGTCGGCTACCGCTTTGATCCCGAGCCCGCCGACGGCATTTCCGCCGTTGCGCCCTTGGCTCCGGAGGGACAGTCGGACATCGATCCGGCGCCGGCTCCGGCCGCTTTCACGGCCGCCTGACCGCTCTTTCCGGCCCTTTACATCTTTTTCACATCTTCGTTACAGGCAGGCAACAAGCTGTCGGCAGGCCGCTGGGAGTGTGGCCTCGTTGCCCCTCAAACTAAGGAGAAACGCGTGACCAAGAGATTTCTCAGCGTCGGGGTGGTGCTGGCTCTCGCGATCGGCATCGGCGCCTGCGGCAGCTCGTCCTCGGACAGCAGCAGTGGCTCGTCCGGCTCGCCGCTAGTCGGCGCCGGCAGCACCCTGGTGGCCCCGTTGATGTCGAAATGGCAGTCCGACTACGCCAGCAAGAGCGAAGAAACGGTCACCTACGGTGCGATCGGCAGCGGTGGAGGGATCGACCAGATCACCTCGCGCACGGTCGACTTCGGCGCCTCCGACGCACCGCTGACTGAAGAACAGTTTGAAGAAGCGGATGGCGTCGAGCAGATTCCATGGGCCCTGAGCGGCACGGTCCCCGCATACAACGTCAGTGGCGCGCCCAGCAACCTCAAATTGAGCGGCGAAGTCCTCGCCGACATCTACCTCGGCAACATCACCCAGTGGGACGATCCGGCGATCGCCAAGCTCAACCCCGGCGCCGCCCTGCCGAGCACCAAGATCACGCCCGTCTATCGCAGCGACGGCAGCGGTGACACCTATGCGTTCACCAACTACCTCTCGACGGTCGACCCCGACTTCAAGTCGAAGGTGGGCACCTCGACGACGGTCAAGTTCCCGACCGGGGTCGGTGCAGAAAAGAACGACGGAGTTTCCGCCGCGATCTCCCAGACCGATGGCGCCATCGGCTACGTCGGTCTCGCCTACGCGCTGTCCAACGAACTCAGCATGCCGCTGATCGAAAACTCAGCCGGGAACTTCCCGGAACCCGGCGTCGAGAGCGTCGAAGCAGCCGCCGACGCGGTGAGCAAGATCGGCCCGAACAACGAAATCTCACTCGCCGACCTGCCCAGCTCGGCCAAGGACGCGTACCCGATCTCGACCTACACCTACGTGATCGCGCCGCTTGAAAGCGAAAAGGCGGACGCGCTGAAGAAGTTCATCACCTACGCGATCGGGCCGGGTCAGGAATACGGCCCAGACCTCGACTTCGCGCCGCTGCCGAAGCAGGTCGTCGCCGCCGGCAAGAAGGCGATCGCCAAGATCGGCGGTTAGATGGCTGACCCCACGACCACGCACACCTGGATGACGCGCGTGGCGCTGCGCATCTCTGCGTCCTCGGGTTTGCCTTTGCAACCAGCAAAGGCTGCACCCTGCGTCCTCATATGGAGAGCCCCTCGTCAACTGCCCAAGGTCGATCGGACCCCCGACGGGTCGCAGCTGCCCAGCGGCGCTCTCGGGGCGACACGGGCGGGATCCAGGTACGTCGACTGCATCGTCAGCCTCATATGCGGGGGCTGGCTACCCCATGACCGCCGATTCGTCGCGTGGCCTGCAGTCTTGAAGCGGGCGCGGCCGACGAGCGCATCCGCCGACTGCCCGAGGACGCAACGCAGGCCGCAAAGCGGCGACGTGCTGGCCTCACTTGCTCCCGTGTCGCCCCGACAGCGTCGAGCGCATTCCTTTGGCGGAGTCTCAGCTCAGCTGACCCACCTCCCACACGAAGGCGCCCAGCTCGCGCGCCAACGCGATCCTGACCACGTTGGCGGGCTTGCCACGCTCGAGGCGAAGGCGCGCCCAACGGTTATGCAGACGCCGCTGGGCGCGCCAGCCGATCGCACAGGCCCGTGGGTCAGCGCCACGCTGGCGCTGCTGCAGAGCGCCGCCCACCCGGGGCTGGTGGCGGTAGTGGTGTGCTGCCTCGACCAGCAGCCGGCGGGCATGCGGAGAGCCGGCCTTGGTGATCGGCCCGCGCTGGCGTCGCTCACCGGAGGAGTGCTCAGAGGGCACGATGCCGAAGTAGGCCATCAGCGACGCCGGGCGCTCAAAGCGCCTCAGGTCTCCCGCCTCGGCACACAGGCCAAGCGCCGTCAGCGTGTTGATGCCGCGCAGGCAGCGCAGCCGGGCGACCGTTGCGGCCCAGGGGGACTCAGACCACAGCTCCTCGATCGCCTGCTCAGAAGCACTGCGGCGCTGTTCGAGCGCTACCACCGCGGCCAGGTAGTCCTCAAGCACGCTCCGCGAGGCGCCGTCGGAGAATCTGATTGCCTCCAGCCAACGCAAGTGGGCCTGCGTCCAGGCGCAGCCGGGGCCCTCCCAGCGCAGCTCGCGGCGCAAGAGGAACTTGCCGAGCCGGTGACGGGCCCTCATCAGGTCGGCTCGGATCGCCTCCCGGCAGCGAGTCAGGTCTCGGAAGCGCTCCTCCTCGGGGCTCGGGACGCGCACGAAGCGCAGTTCCCCCGCGAGCAAGAGCCGCGCCAGCCGCTCGGCATCGCGGCGATCGGTCTTGACCCGGTCGCTCGGCGCTTTAGGGATCGACCCCGGCGCGCAGACGCGCACGTCGAGGTTGCGCTCGGCGCCGCCTCGCGCGAGCCCGAAGCCGGTCGGCCCGGCCTCATAGACCGCGAGGACCGGAGCCTCGAGCCCTTCCAGGAAGTCAAGTGCCCCTCGCGGCGGGCCATTCAGTCGTCGCGAGCGAAGCTCGCCTGTCTCGGGGAGAAGAACGCAGGCGTGAGTCTGTGTGGCGTGGACGTCGAGTCCCACCACGCTTTTAGGCTGGGGCATGTCGGCACCTCCCATGATTGGGGTGTCGGCCGCGGGGCCATCCCGCGGCCCAGTCCCCGCACCGTCATGCGCGGGGTGCCGACATGCCTACCGCTGAGGCCGGTCAGCACTCCATACGGTCTTGATCTGCTTGGCCACGCACGCCCCCAGGCGCACGTGACCATGGAGTCAGCCATCTAGGTGGAGGCCGGCTCCCTCAAGAACCCCGTTCTAAGGGCCCGGCGCAACCGTGCAGATCGAATCGGCGACCCGCTGCTGCGAGGCCTCTCCGGCCTCGCAGCAGCGCTCGTCGTGCTTGTCATCGTCGGGATCGTCTATGAGGTAATCCACCTCTCGAGTCCGGCGATTTCCAAGTTTGGCCTCGGCTTCGTCACCACCAACGACTGGAACCCGGTCACCAACAGCTTCGGCGCGGCACCGTTCCTGTACGGGACGGTGGTGACCTCGGCGATCGCGCTGCTCCTTGCGGCGCCGCTCTCGATTGCGATCTCGATCTACCTGACCGAGTTGGCGCCACCGCGGCTGAGGCGCCCGGTGGCGACTCTGGTCGACATGCTCGCCGCGATCCCCACTGTCATCCTCGGGCTGTGGGGGATCCTCGTCCTCGGGCCCTTCATGCACGGCACGATCGAGCCGGCGCTGCAGAGCGTGCTCGGCTTCCTTCCGATCTTCAGTGGCGACCCGTCGGCCTTCGGCTACCTGACCGCCGCCCTGATCCTGACGATCATGACCACGCCGATCATCACCAGCGTCACCCGCGAGGTCTTCGAGACCGTGCCTGGGGAGCTGAAGGAGGGCTCCTACGCCCTCGGTGCGACCCGTTGGGAGATGCTCCGGCAGGTCGTGCTGCCCTACTCACGCGCCGGCATCGTCGGCGCCGTCATCCTCGGTCTCGGTCGGGCGATCGGCGAGGCGATCGCGGTAGCCCAGGTGATCGGTGGGGCCACTGGAATCAACGTTTCCCTCTTCCACACCGGAGGCACGCTCGCGGCCCAGATCGCATCGCAGTTCCAGGGCGCGCCCGGAGAGCTGTTCAAGTCGTCGCTCGCCTACCTAGGGTTGATCCTGCTGGTGTTCGCGGTGATCGTTAACGTGATCGCGCGCGTGATCGTCCAGCGGGGCACGCTCAAGGACACCGACGTCACGCCGACCGAGGCGGAGGCGCTTTGAACGGCCCGCAGAGCCACGCGTTGCTGCTCGATCGCGGCAACCTGAAGCGGCGCAAGCGCCTCAGTGCGATCGTCGGTGCTGCCGCGACCGTTGCAGCTCTGCTCGCGGTCGCCGTACTCGTGATCGTGGTCGGTTCGGTGTTGCTCAAGGGCGTGGGGGCGTTGAGCTTTCACTTTCTAACTACGCCCACGGCACTTTTCAACGAACCGGGCGGGGGAATCTCCAACGCCATCGTCGGCACCGGGATCATGGTTGGCCTGGCCGCCGTGATGGCGATCCCGGTGGGTCTGTTGGTCGCGATCTACACGACGGAGTTTGCCCCCGAGCGGATTGCCCACCCGATCCGTTTCGCCCTCGACGTGCTCAACGGCGTGCCGACGATCATTACCGGCATCTTCGTCTACGGGCTGCTGGTCGCCGGCAAGCAGCAGAGCGGCTTTGCCGCCTCTGTGGCGCTGGCGATCATCATGTTGCCGATCGTCGCACGCACTGCGCAGGAGGTGCTCAGCCTGGTTCCGGGCACGCTCAAGGAGGCCGCCCACGCGCTCGGTATCGCCCCCTGGCGTGCCACCGTGCGGGTTACGTTGCCGACCGCCGCTGGTGGCCTGCTGACCGGCGCCCTGCTCGCGGTCGCCCGCGTGGCTGGAGAGACTGCGCCTCTGATCCTGCTTTCCTCGATCTTCGCTCCCGGTGTCCTCACCGAACCGAGCGAAGCTCTGGCCTCGATCCCGATCTTCATCTTCCAGGCCTCCGAGTCGCCCAGTCCGGAGGCGCACACCCAGGCATGGGCCGCGGCGCTGATCTTGATCGCCTTCGTGCTCGTCCTCAACATTGTCGCCCGTGCCTTCTACGCCCGTTCCCGCAAGCGCATGGGAGCTTGACCCATAGCGCTCGACCCCCCACCCGAGGAGTCCTAGGATGGACAGCAGAGACCCAACCGAGAGCCCAACCATGACCGAGCAGAATCCAGAGCCGCAAGCAGACCCCAGGACCGACCCCGGGCGATCGCGCCCGATCGTCTCGATGGCCGATGAGACCGCCGCGAAACCGGGGAGGCGAAGCAGCGAGATCGGCAATGTTGAGCTGCAAGGCCTCAACGCCTACTACGGGTCCAATCACGCCGTCCGCGACCTCAGCCTCGAGTTTGATTCGGCCAGGGTGACGGCGATCATCGGCCCCTCCGGCTGCGGCAAGTCGACGATGGTGCGCTGCATTAACCGCATGCACGAGGAGATCGGGGGAGCTCGCTCGGAGGGCAAGGTCCTGCTCGATGGCCTCGATCTCTACGACCCCCAGATCGACATCGTTGCCGTGCGGCGTGCGGTTGGGATGGTCTTCCAGAAGCCCAATCCGTTCCCGACGATGTCCGTCTTCGACAACGTGACCGCCGGGCTGCGCCTGACCGGCGCCTCGCGCAGCGAGCTGGACGATCGAGGCCGCGAAGCCCTGGTCGGCGCGGGCCTCTGGGATGAGGTCAAGGATCGCCTCAAGGCCCCCGGCGTCAGCCTCTCCGGCGGGCAACAGCAGCGCCTCTGCATCGCGCGGGCGCTCGCGGTCGACCCCGAGGTCTTGCTGATGGATGAGCCCTGTTCGGCCCTCGACCCGGTCGCGACGCTGAGGATCGAGGAGCTGATCGGCGAGCTGAAGGAGCGGGTGACGATCGTCATCGTCACCCACAACATGCAGCAGGCGGCTCGTGTCGCCGATACGACCGTGTTCATGCTCAACGGCGAGTTGGTCGAGGTCGGTCCCACCGACCGGGTCTTCACCAACCCCGACGACGATCGCACCGAGCAGTACGTGACCGGGAAGTTCGGCTGATGGCGGTCGAGACCCGCAGCCAATATCAGGAGGAGCTCGAGCGCCTCGAGGCGAGCGGCCTGGGCGGGCTCGACCTCGTCAACAGTTCTTTGGATCGCACCCTGGAGGCGGTCGAGCACCAGGACGTCGAGCTGGCGGCACTGGTGATTGCCGACGACGACCGCATCGATGGTCGCTACCTGGAGGTACACCAGAGCCTGATTACGCTGCTCGCCACGCAGTCGCCGGTGGCGACCGACCTGCGCTTGATCTCGGCTCTGCTGCATGTGCTGAAGAACGTCGAGCGGATGGGCGACCAGTGCGTGAACATCTGCAAGATGATCCCGCTGACCGGCAACGAGCCGCCCGCGGACGAGGAAATGGTGAAGCTGATTCTCGACATGGGACGGCAGACCCGTACTTTGACCAGCCAGTCCAAGCGGGCCTTTGAGGATCGCAACGTCGAGTTGGCGCGCGACCTGGTCCGCCAGGACGACGTCGTCGACAACCTCAACCGCGAATGTTTCGGTTTGGCGCTGGAGATCGGCGATGATCCCGACCGCCGCGAGTGGGCGATGACGATGTTGTTGGCCGCCCGGGCGATTGAGCGGATCGCCGACAACGCGGTCGACATCGGCGAGCAGGTCGCCTTCGTCGTCACCGGCCTCTTCAAAGAGTTCGAGGACGCCTCGCATCCGAACGTGTAAGCGCGGCGGGTCCTGTCACCGATCTGGTTCCACCACCCCTGCGGTGCAGTAGCTCCTCAGGGTGGTCCCCCAGATCGGCGCCACCCACCGCGAGATGCGCATGGAATCCGACGAGCCTGGGAACATGCAAGGGAGTCCGGATGCTTTGTGCGGCGATAGATATCGGGTCCAATACCACGCGAGTGCTCGTTGCCGAGCCGGTGGACGGGCAGTTGAAGAAGGTCATGGAGCAACGCGCCTACACGCGGATCAACAAGGCGATCCGCGATTCGGGCGCGATACCGGCCGAGAAGGCTCACGAGGTCGGTGAGGTGGTGGCGACGCAGGTGCGCCTGGCGCGTGAGCTGGGAGCGGAAACGATTCGAGCCGTGGCGACCGCGGCCGTGCGCGAAGCGAGCAACGGTGCCGTTGTCGCCAAGCAGATCGGCGAAGATGCCGGCATTCCGATCGAGATCCTCTCTGAGCAGGAGGAGGGTCGGCTTTCCTTCATCGGTGCGACCAAGACCTTGGGCCACCCGGTCGAAGGTCGTGTTGGCGTCGTCGACGTCGGCGGCGGCTCGACCGAGGTCATCCTCGGTACGGTGCCGGGGGGAGTGCAAGAGGTGCGTTCCTGGCGGGTCGGCTCGGGTGTTCTGGCGGACGAGTTGATCGCCTCCGATCCGCCCTCGGCGGCGGAGATCCGCAAGATCCGCGACCGGATTGAGGACCTTTTTGCCGGGGTCGAAATCGAGCAACCCGCTCAGGCAGTCGCAGTTGGCGGCAGCGCGACCTCGCTGCGCCGCCTGGTCGGCGCGGTGCTCGAGTACGAGACGCTGGAGCGCGGCATCCGTGTTCTCTGCGGCGATCCGGCCGCCGAGGTGGCGCGGCGCTTCGAGCTCGACCCCGAACGTGTGCGGATTCTTGCCACCGGGGTGCTCATCTTGGAGAAGCTCTCCGAGCTGCTTGGGCAGCCGCTGCAGATCGGCAAGGGGGGCCTGCGCGAGGGCGTCGTCCTCGATCAGCTCAATGGCAACGCCAATGGCTCTTCGCCGGCGCGGCTTGCTGCGTAAACGGGCATCCCGGTAGGGGTTCCACTTAACTTTTTCTGAAGACAGTTTGCGGCCGTCCGCGGTTGCCGCCGCAGAAAAAGTACAAGACGTTTCACCCCTACCGGGATGCCCGTTTACTGGTTAGCCTGGGCGCGTGGCGCGTGCGTGTGAGGTTCCCGGCTTTGATTGCGAGGAGTCGTTCTCGGCTTCGGCTAAGCGTGTGGTTGAGGTTCGTAGTGCCGAGGTTTTCGCCCACGCCGATGGCGTCCTCGACATGGACGAGATCGAGCATGTGCACGACATGCGGGTGGCGACTCGGCGGCTGCGCGCTGCGCTTGAGGTCTTCGAGCCGTGCTTCCCGGCGAAGCGACACCGCAAGGCGCTGAAGCGGGTCAAGGCTCTCGCCGACGCGCTCGGTGAGCGCCGCGACCGCGATGTCGCGATCGAGTTTCTGAGCGGTTTCGTCGGCGAGGCGCCGCAGGCCGATCGGGCAGCGGTAGAGGCGCTGATCGACAGTCTGCGCGAGGAGCAGCGGCAGGCGAACGACGAGCTGGCGCCCTATGTCACCGCCAAGCGCTTAAAGAAGTTGCGGCGCCGCCTGCGCAAGCTGGCAAAGGCGGCGAAGAAGTGAAGGCGCGTGGGGTGGAGGGTCTCGATCCGACGGCGCCGCTGCGTCCCAATGCGGAGCGGATCGTGCGCACGCGCTTGGACGAGCTGCGCTCGTTGGCAGCGGCTGCGCTAGAGCCGTCGGCGTCGACCGCACAGCACGACCTGCGGATCGCCGCCAAGCGCCTGCGTTACCTGTTGGAGATCGTCGGGCCCTGCTTCGGCCCCGAGGCGAAGGCCGCCCGCGACGCTGCCAAGCAACTGCAGAGCGTGCTCGGCGAGATCCACGACTGCGACGAGATGCTGGCCCAGGTGGAAGGCATCGATTCGCTGTGCACCCTGCTTCTCACCCGTCGCGAGCTGCTCTTCCGCCAGTTCAGCGATCTCTGGCGGGGTTCACTGGATGGTCACACCTTTTCCCTGCTCAGGGGCGAATCTGGAGGTGACCAGATCGATAGATAGAGAGGAAGGCACCGATGACTTCCCGTGTAGATATGCACTGCCACTCCACCGCCTCGCAGCTTTCCCGGCTCGGAGTGCAGCGCTCGCTCGGACTGCCCGAGTGCGCGACGCCGCCAGAGGAGGTCTACGCGCTGGCGAAGCGACGGGGGATGGCCTTCGTCACGATCACCGACCACGACACGATCGACGGTTGCCTCGAGCTCGGCGACCGTCCTGACTGCTTCATCTCCGAGGAGCTGACCGCCCGTTTCGCCGGCGAGCCCCAGGCGGTTCACATCCTTTGTTATGGGATCACTCCCGGAGACCATGAGTGGCTGCAGGAATACGCCGGCGACGTAGAGGCCTGCGCCGCATACCTTGACGAAAACCAGATCGCCTGCGCCCTTGCGCACCCGTTCTACAACGTCGCGGCGTCGTTGACGCGGCGCCATCGCCGTCGTCTCGCCGAGCTCTTCCCGATTTGGGAGGTGCGCAACGGATCGCGCGCACCGGAGCTCAACATGCCCGCCGTCATCTACGTGGAAACGCACGGCAGCACGGGGATCGGCGGTTCTGACGACCACGCCGGCGTGGACATCGGCCGCACCTACACTGAGGTGCCGGCCGCATCCACGCCGGAAGAGTTTCTCGCCCGTGTCCGCAAAGGCGACGCCGCCGCCGGCGGTGAACAAGGTAGCGCCGCCAAATGGGCGCACGCGGCGATGGCGTTGGCTACCCGCGCCCTGGTTCTCAATGGGACGTGCCGTCGCTTAGAGGCCACTATGGGTACTCAAGAAGCGGCACGTCCGGATGCGCCCGACCCGGCGGCGGTGTTGAAGATCGCGCAGCGGGTGGTGGGACAGGGCGCGGCGCGGGAGGGGGCGATCGCCGCCGACATCGGCCCCGATGACGCCCGCGCGTTGCTCGACTCCTGGCTGCGCTCGATTGGCATCGAGCTGCGCGGCCGCGAGCTGCTCGAGCACCTTCAGGCCGAGGACTTCTCCCATACCGACCTCTACCGCCGCGCCCGCCGGATTCACGACCGGCGACTGCGCGCGGCGATCGATCAGGGGGCAACGGCGGTTGCACGCGGCGACGTTAAGGCTGCCGTCGGTGGCCTCTTCGAGGCGCTACTGCCGGCGATTCCCTATGCGCCGCCAACCGTCTTCCTCGGTGCGGAGAAGGCGAAGCTGGCGGGTCGCGCCGGCGAGCGCCCGCGGGTCGCCCTGATCGCCGACGGAATCGAGGCGATGCACGGGGTGACCCACACGATCGAGCAAATCCGCGAGCGCGGTGTGCCCGGTTTCGAGATCGAGGTCGTCGGCACTGACCCCTGGGTTGACCGTCGCCTGCCGGCTGCGACGTCGTTGCAGGTCCCCTTTTACGAGGGAATGACGCTCGGCGTCCCGGGCCTACCCGATCTGGCCGAGACCCTGGCCGAGGGGCGTTATGACCTGGTCCACGTCACCGCTCCCGGGCCAGCCGGGATCGCCGCCTCGCTGCTCAGCCGGGTCTCCGGCACGCCCCTCGTCGCCAGCTACCACACCGAGCTCGCCACCTATGCCGGTCTGCGCAGCGGCGATCTCGGGCTCGAGGCGATCTCGACCGCAGCGCTTAGCGCTTTCTACACGGCGCCTTCTCGGGTCCTCTCACCGAGCCCCGCGGCTGACCGCTCACTGCTCGGCCTTGGCGCCGCGCCGGCCGGGATCGATCGCTGGGAGCGCGGCGTCGACACCGAGCGCTTTACCCCCGAGAGGGCCGATCGCAGCGCCTTTCCCGGCGAGCTACGGGTCCTCTATGCCGGACGGCTGACCCGCGAGAAGGGGGTCGATCTACTCGCCGAGAGTTTTCTGCTGGCGCAGCGAGCCGAGCCGCGGCTGCATCTACTGCTCGCCGGTGGCGGTCCCGAGGAGGGCGAGTTACGCACCCGCCTGGGCGAGCATGCAACGTTCCTCGGTTGGCTCGAAGGGGACGAGCTCGCTCGCGCTTACGCGAGCGCCGACCTCTTTCTCTTCTGTTCGCGCACCGACACCTACGGTCAGGTGGTGCTCGAGGCCGGCGCCAGCGGCCTACCTGTTGTCGCGGTCGGCGAAGGCGGACCGGCAGCGCTGATCGAGAATCGGCACACCGGCATCCTCTGCCGGCCCGACGCAAACCACCTCGCCGGCGCGGTGTTGCAGCTGGCTTCCTCTCCGACCCTGCGCAGCCGCCTTGGCGAGGCAGCAATAGGCAATGCGAGCAAGCGCTCGTGGGAGCGGGCCTTGGAGCAACTCGCCGGTGGCTACCGGCGAGCGCTTGCCGAGTCGACCGCCGCGGAGCAAGCTCCTTCCCGAGCTGCCTGAGGCGCGGGGGAGTGGGATAGGTGCGGCAGTACGATTGGCCGATCGACGATCCCGCTCTTTATTTCAATCGCGAGCTCTCCTGGCTCGACTTCAACCAGCGGGTCCTTGAACTGGCCGAGGATCCTGAGGTGCCGCTGCTGGAGCGGGTCAGGTTCTGCGCGATTTACGCATCCAACCTGGACGAGTTCTTCATGGTTCGGGTCGCCGGCCTCTTCGATCAGCTTGACGCCGGGATCGACGCTCGCGGGCCCGACGGGCTTCCTCCGAGCGAGCAGATCGACGCGCTTCAGCCGCGGGTGCTGGAGTTAGACACGCGTCTGCACAGCTGCTTCAACGGGACCCTGCGCCCGGCGCTAGAGGAGCATGGGATCCGGATCGTTTCGATCGACACAGCGAGCGAGAGCGAGCGGCGCGAAATCGATATCCGTTTCCACGAGCAGGTCTTCCCGACTCTGACCCCGCTTGTAGTCGGGCTCGGCCGTCCTTTCCCATATATCTCCAACCTTTCGCTCAGCCTCGGGGTGTTGCTGCGCGATCCCGACAGCGGCACCGAGATCATCGCCCGGGTCAAGGTGCCGAAGGAGCTGCTCGGTCGCTTCTTGCGCGTGGGCGAGCGCAACGAGGTCTTCGTGCCGCTGGAGGAGGCGATCGCGGCGAATCTCGACACCCTTTTCCCCGGCGCCAAGGTCGTCGATCACGGCTACTTCCGCGTTACTCGCGACGCCGACTTCACGATCAGCGACGAGGCCGACGATTTGTTGCAGGCGGTCCAGGACGAGCTGCGCCGCCGCCGCTTCGGTGAGGTCGTGCGCCTCGAGGTGGCGGCGGGGATGAACCCGAAGCTGCGTGGCCAGCTGATCGACGCACTGCGGCTCGAAGACCGCGAGGTCTACGACGTCGATGGCTTGATTGATCTGGCCGACCTCGGTGACGTAGTCGACGCCGCCGGCAGCCACCCCGAGCTGCGTTACGAGCCGTGGACGCCAGTGACCCAGCCGCGCCTACAGGGAGAGGACGATGAGCCCAGCGACATGTTCGCCGCGATCCGCCATGGTGACATCCTCGTCCACCATCCCTATGACTCCTTTACCAGCTCGGTCGAGCGTTTCGTCGAGCAGGCGGTGGCCGATCCGGACGTGCTGGCGATCAAGCAGACGGTGTACCGGACCAGTGACAACTCGCCCCTGGTACCAGCCTTGATTCGCGCTTCAGAACGCGGCAAGCAGGCGGTCTGCATGGTCGAGCTGAAAGCCCGCTTCGATGAGGAGGCGAACATCCACTGGGCGAAGTCGATGGAGGAGGCCGGCGTTCACGTTGTTTACGGAATCCCCGGCCTGAAGACTCACGTCAAGGCTGTTTTGGTCGCTCGCCGCGAGGGCGATCGCGTACGCGAGTACGTCCACATCGGCACCGGCAACTACAACCCGACCACCGCCCGCCTCTACACCGACCTCGGTCTCTTCACCGCCGACCCCGAGATCGGCGCCGACGTCGCCGAGATGTTCAACTTCCTCACCGGCTATGGTCGACCCACCGAGTACCGCAAGGTGTTGGTCTCGCCGACGACGATGCGCGATCGCATCGTCGAGGAGATCGAGGCCACCGTCGAGGCACATCGCGCCGGCCAGGAGGCACGGATCGCGCTGAAGATGAACGCTTTGGTTGATGCTGGCTGTATTCAGGCGCTGTATGAGGCCTCAGGGGCGGGAGTCAGGATCGATCTCAACGTGCGCGGGGTTTGTTGCCTGCGGCCGGGGGTGCCTGGCGTTTCGGAGAACATCCGCGTCGTCTCGATCGTCGGCCGCTTCCTTGAGCACTCGCGGATCTACGCCTTTCGCCGTGGCGATGAGACCCGCGTGCTTACCGGCTCGGCCGACCTGATGCCGCGCAATCTCGACAGCCGGGTCGAGCTGGTGGCGCCGATCGAAGACGAGGCCCTGCGGGCTGACCTGCTCGATGTACTGGAGCGCTGTTTTGCCGAGAACGCCAACGCTTGGGAGCTCGGTACCGACGGCGATTGGACGCGTCTCAGCGCGCCCGAGGGGGAGCGGCGCAGCGTGCAGGAGGAGCTCCGGGCACGCCACAGTGCCCGCGCCGGGGAGCAGTTCGCCGCGGCGTCTGGCTGAGCCGCTACGGCACAGGGCCGAGGCCGGCTCGATCACTAGGATTGGCGCGTGGTTCGTCTCTCGCTCCTGCCGCGTGACAGCGTCTTCTTCGACCTCTTCATCGAGGCCGGGCAGAACACCCTTCACGCCGCCAAGCTGCTCGACGAGATGATGGGCATCTGGCCCGACGAAACGGATCTCTCGCGAGAGATCCTCAAGGCCGAGCAGGAGGGCGACAGGATCACCCACGACATCATCAAGCGCCTCAACTCGACCTTTGTCACGCCAATCGACCGTGAGGACATCTACGGCCTGGCGACGCAGATGGACGACATTGTCGACTACACCGAGGAAGCCGCAGACCTACTTGGCCTCTACCAAATCGAAGCGCCAATGGCCCAGGCTCAGGCGCTGACCAAAGTTCTGGTGGCCGCCTGCGAGCAGCTCTCGGCCGCCCTCGAGCACTTGCGTGAGCTGAAGGGGTTGGATCAGTACTGGATCGAGATTCACCGGCTCGAGAACGAGGGCGATCGGATCTCCCGCGATGCGGTCGCTTCGCTCTTCTCCAACGGGATCGACCCGATGGTGGTGATCCGCTGGAAGGACATGTTCGCGGTGCTCGAGAACTCGATCGACGCGACCGAGACCGCGGCACAAATTCTCGAGGGCATAGTCATCAAAAACTCATGACTCGTCATCTTGAGTTCTGACGTCATCATGGTCATCGTCGTCGGGACGGCGCTGGCGTTCGACTTCACCAACGGTTTTCACGACACCGCGAACGTCGTTGCCACCTCGATCTCGACCGGTGCGGCGCGGCCGCAGGTGGCGATCGGAGTCGCCTCGCTGTTGAACTTCATCGGCGCCTTCATCTCGATATCGGTCGCGGCGACGGTTGCAAACGACGTCGTCGACGCCGCTGTGATTACGCCGACGATCGTCTTCGCCGGCTTGATCGGGGCGATTGCCTGGAACCTGATCACCTGGTGGTTCGGGCTGCCGTCCAGCTCCTCGCATGCGCTGATTGGTGGCGTCGTCGGGTCGTCGGTCGCGGCAGCCGGTCTCGACGCAATCCTCGCTGAAGGTCTGGTCGGCAAAGTGCTTATTCCGGCGGTCGTCGCCCCGCTGGTGGCCTTCCTCGTCGCCGGTGTGGGCATCGGCCTTGCCTACCGAATCGCGGGTCGGCAGCGTCCTGGTCCAGTCACGCGCGGCTTTCGCTACGGCCAGATCATCTCTGGCGGCCTGCTGGCGCTTGCCCACGGCACCAATGACGCGCAGAAGACGATGGGGGTGATCACTTTGGCCCTAATCGCCAACGGCACCCTTGCGGCGAACGCCGACCCGCCGCTCTGGGTGATCGTCTCGGCCGCGACGGCAATCGGACTCGGCACCTACATCGGTGGTTGGCGGATCATCCGCACGACCGGCAGCCGGATTATCAAGATGGACGCCGCGCAGGGCTTCTCGGCTCAGGGCGCCGGTGCCGCCGTAATCCTCGCTTCGACCCACTTCGGCTTCCCGCTATCGACCACGCACGTGATCAACGGCGGCGTGATGGGCGCTGGTGCGGGCAAGCGCATCTCGGCGGTGCGCTGGGGTGTGGCCGGCAACATCGTCATCGCCTGGTTGCTGACGCTGCCGGCGGCAGCGGTGATCGGCGCTGCCGCTTACGGCCTCACTCACATCTTTGGCAGTGGCGCCCTGGGGCCGGTATTGGTCACGCTGATGGCGCTGGCACTGGTGGTGGCGGTCTTCGCTCGCCGCGCCCAGCAGGGCGCGCCGGTCCCAGCGAGCTGAGCGATGGCCACGCTCGTCCAGACCAGGGACCTGATCGAGACGGTGATCGCCTCCACGGTCGCCGGCGTCGGCATCATCGCGGTCTTTTCGGCGGCGATTTGGGGCGGCGCTCGCTTTGTCGACCTGAGCCGAGACGGGCGGCCGTTGGCGGCAGGGGCCGCCGCCGCGTTCGGGGCGTTGGCGCTGATCTCCACTCTGGCCGCCGTGGTTATCGGCATCGTCGCGATGACGAGTAAGTAGTTCCGCCCCACATCCGTCGCGAGCGCCAGGCGGAGGGCCGTACAATTTCCCTATGCGGACCCTGCGAAACGCCGCGATCGTGATGTTGCTCGCCTTGGTGGTGGCCTTTGCTCCCCACGGCGGCAATGTCGCCGATGCGATCTTGACCGCGATCACGATGGGCTTCCTTGCCGCGATTGCCTGGACGGTGTTCGTGCTCAGCCGCCAGAACCAGCTGACGCTGGCGACGCTTAGCGATGGCCGTCGGGCGATTCTCTACGGGGGCTTGGGTCTGATTGCACTGCTTATTGCCGGCAGCGACGAGATGTTCTCCAGCGGTGGCGGCACGCTCGCCTGGATCTTCCTGCTTGGCGCCTCGGTGGCGGCGATCTGGAAGGTTTGGACGGAAGCAAACACCTACTGAGCCAAGCTGGGGCATAGCGGCGTAAAGCCGTCACACAATTTTTCGTTTGAGCGCACCACACGCGCGCTCTGGCCTGGGACGGTCCGGGCGTGTCGCACCAGGCCGCCAGCAGCTTTCGCAGGGAGGACGGGACCGCTTCGGTCGAGATGGTCGCCGCGGTTCCGTTCTTGCTGCTGGCGGTCCTGGTGGCGGCACAGATAGGACTCGCCGGCCAGGCCCTTTGGTCGGCGGGAGTGGCGGCGCGAGCCGGGGCACGGGCGGCCCTGGTCGGAGGCGACGCCGCCGCAGCCGCACGGCGTGCATTGCCGCCGTCGCTGCGGGATGGGGCGGAGGTCAGCGATTCGGGTGCCGTCTCCGTCCGCGTCGTCCTTCCCCTCCTGCTGCCCGCGATGCCGCAGCTGACGGTCGGCGCGGAAGCGGCGCTGGAGTCCAGTGGTGGATAGGGAGGACGGGCAAAGCACGGTCGAGCTGGTAGCAGCCTTGCCGGGGCTGCTGCTCGCGGCCGCGATCGTCCTGCAGCTCTTCGCCACCGGCTATGCCCTGACCCTTGCCGACGGTGCCGCCGAGGCGGGAGCGCTGGCGCTTGCCTCGGGGAGGCCAGCGGTAGCCGCTGCGCGTGACGCACTGCCGGGCTGGGCTGAGGGAGATGTCGAGGTCTCGGTCCGCGGCGGGCGGGTCACGGTGCGCCTGCGTCCACCCTCGCCACTGCCGGCGGTTGCCGACCGGCTTGCAGTCACCTCCTCTGCCGCGGCAAGGCCGAAGTGAGTGGATTGTCGCGCGAGGGAGCGTTGAGTCGCCTACCGGATGGGCCGGTGGTCTTGGTCACTCGGGTTGGCGAGGCAACGGGATCCAAAGCCGCAGCCGAAGCGCTTGCTTGCGCCGCCTCCGAGACGGATCGTGCCGCTCTCCTCGTCGATCTCAACGATGGACGCGCACCGCGCTCGACGCTGGTTGCGACAACAGGCGCACGGGCGCTGGAGGAGCGCTTGGTGGCACACCTCCCTAAAGCAGTCGTCGCATCGCGTGGGCAGATCTGTCATTTGAAGCTTCCCCCTGACCCGGAGGGGATGGTGGCAATCGCTGTGAGCCTGCCCTTGGTCCGTGAGTCGGCCGCAGTCGTCCATCTGGAACCACACCTCCTGCGATCGGTGCTCGACGAGCCCGGCATTCGACCCACGTCGGTTCTGCTTCGAGCCGACCTGGCCAAAGACCGCGCTCTCACTGCACTTGCGGTTCGCGACCTATTGGCTCGGGACCTGCGAGTGGCGATTCTCAAGCGCCCTCCTGGTTGGTTGACCGCCCGCGCAGCCCAGCTCGGGGCGGCTACGGCAGGCGATCAAGCCATTCCAGCGGGGTTGCGCGGGCGCTTGCTGTCTACGGACTCGCAGCGTGCCAGGTGCCGACGTCCTTGATGCCCTCACCGTTCGCCTGGCCCTTCCGCGAGTCGCCATCGAAGGTGTAGAGGGGCCGTCCCTCGAACGTTACCTGGCGTCTGCCGTCGGGCCGCTTGACGGTGCCGAGCGCGACCGGTCCGGTCGGCTTGACGCCAGCGGCGACGACCAGCGGGAACCAGTCTTTGAGGCACGACCCCTTGCAGATGAAGTTGCCGTGCTTCTCGACGCTGAGGCTGTAGAGGGTAAGGCCGTTGTTTGCGGTCAGCACGGTCTTGCCGAGCGAGCTGCTCTGCGCCTCCCTAACCACCTGCTTTGAGGTTCGCGCGGTCGCCAGCGAGCTGAAGAGTCCGGCGGCGGCCAGGATGGCGATGGCGAAGGTCGCGATGACCTGGCGGTGTGGATGGCGGCGGGTTTGCGACGGCGACATAAATGCTCCTCGGGTCGAATTGTGGTTGCCCTGTGTACGGACACTATTCCGCGCGGGTTCGATCGCAGAACATTTTGTTTGTGCGCACCACGCGCGCGTCGCCGCTCGGCAGGGTCGCCGCATGGAGGCTCGTAGAGAGGATGGTCAGGCGTTATTGCTGGCATTGGGAGGCGCGTTCGCCCTGATCGTTGCGGCGCTGGCGCTGGTCGCGATCGCCGGCGCGGTGACCGGCAAAGGGAGGGCACAGCGGGCGGCCGACCTGGCGGCGATCTCCGCGGCACGCTCGATGCGCGACGACCTGCCTCGCCTCTTGGCGCCACCGACGCTGCCAGACGGGTCGATCAACCCGACGCATATCGAGAAGGCGACATATCTGGCACGGGCGCAGGCCACGGCTGTCGCGGTCGCCCGAGGCAACGAGGTTGACGAGCGGCGCCTGCGAGTCTCCTTTCCGGATCTGGGTTCCTTCGCGCCGGTGCGGGTGAAGGCGGTTGTCATCGGCAGACTCGTATTGAGCCGAAAGAACCGGCTGCAGGGAGAGCGCCCCGAGGTCGAAGCGTCGGCTGTCGCCGAAGCCGCTGCACCGATGAGTAGCACCGGGACGACGCCGGAGACGGCAAGCGGTGGCGGCTATAGCGGCCCGCTCGTCTACCGCAATGGCGAGGGGATGCGACCTGATGTGGCCGCTGCGTTCGACCGGATGGCGGCGGCTGCCTCACGCGCCGGTCTCGCCTTGATCGTCAACTCGGGCTTCCGCTCCGACGCCGAACAGGCGGCGCTCTTCGCCGCTCATCCCGACCCGCAGTGGGTCGCGCCGCCAGGTCACTCGTTGCATCGCTGTGCGACCGAGCTCGACCTCGGGCCCGAATCTGCCTATGGCTGGCTGGCGGCCAACGCGAGCCGCTTCGGTTTCGTCCAGCGCTATTCGTGGGAGGCCTGGCACTACGGATTTACGGCGGGCCCCGAACCCTGCTCCGCAGCTGGGAACGCAGTCGGGGGCGGGGGAGCAGCGATCGGAGGGGGCGGCGACAGGGGAGACGGGACCCTTGCCGGCGATGGAGGGCTGCCCGCTTTCGTCCCGGCCCGTTTCCGCACGTCCCTGCTGCGCGCCGCTGCCCATTGGAATGTCTCGGCGGCCCTACTCGCCGCCCAGCTAATGGCCGAGTCGAACTTCAACCCCTTCGCCGTCTCGCCGGCCGGGGCGCAAGGCCTAGCGCAGTTCATTCCCAGCACTGCTGCCGCATACGGTCTTCACGACCCCTTCGACCCAGTTGCCGCAATGGAGGCCCAAGCCCATCTGATGTCGGACCTGATCCACCAGCTCGGCTCACCGCAGTTGGCCCTAGCCGCCTACAACGCCGGCCCGGCACCGGTCGAAGCTTGCGATTGCATTCCTTCGATCCCGGAGACAACGGCCTATGTAAGCCGAATCCTCGCATTGCTCGGTGGCGCCGGCGCTCTTGTCGCCCCAAGCTTCGAAATACGGCTCGTGGCATAGGAGTGGGCTAAGCTATGTGCATGCGATTACACATTAAATTGGATGACGACCTGACGGACAAGATCGATGAGCTCGCCGGGCCTCGCGGCCGCAGCAAGTACATCCGCGAGGCAATCGAGGCGAAAGTCGATGTGGATCAGAGAATTGCGGCGCGACGTCGGCTTTTTGGATCGATCCCCGATTTCGCGCCGTGGATGACTCCGGAGTGGATTAGCGAGAACCGCAAGCGGGAAGGTCGGGAGCGGGACGAAGAACTCGCAAGACATTGGCGGCGCGACGACTGATCGGCGATGGGGTTGGTACTCGACACCTCGGTCGTGATCGACCTCCTCCGCGGCCACATGGCAGACGAGTCGGTGCTCGATCCTGCTCGCGAGCCGGTGATGATCTCCACCATCACGGTCTACGAGATCCTCGTCGGCTTGCTTGACGGAGAGTCCGAGTTGACAAAGGCCGTCCTCGACAGCTTTGCTGTGGTCCCCTTTGGCGGCGCTGAGGCAGAGCTGAGCGCACGCTGGCGAAAGGAATACCGGTCTCGCGGCGTCACATTGAAGCTGGAGGACACTGCGATTGCAGCGACCGCGGTGCTCCGCAACGCATCGCTTGCCACCGGAAACATCAAACACTTCCCGATGCCAGAGCTACGTATCGAGCAATGGCCGCCCCCTCCCGTTTAGACTCCCATCCGATGGCAATCGTCGAGGTACAGGGAGTCGAGGGGATGCAGTCCCTTCTCGGGCAGGAGGTCGGCCCGAGCGAGTGGCGCAGCGTCACCCAGGACGACATCAACGCTTTTGCCGACCTTTCGGGCGACGACCAGTGGATCCACGTCGACGTCGAGCGGGCAAAGAGCGAGAGCCCCTACGGCACCACGATCGCCCACGGCAACCTGACCCTGGCAATGGTCGACGGCTTCCGCAAAGAGCTGATCTCCTCCGCTGGCTTCGCCTTGGGCGTGAATTACGGCTGGAACAAGATCCGCTTCCCCGCCCCAGTGCCCGTCGATTCCAAGGTCCGCGGCAAGGCCGAGGTCGTCTCAGTCGACGAGGTGGGCGACGGCTGGTGGCAGGTAGTGACCCGCTTCACCCTCGAGGTCGAGGGCAACGAGAAGCCTTGCTTCGTCGGTGACAGCGTCACCCGCGTGATGGCGCCGGCGAGCTAGACCGTACGCCAATTCCACTCACTCCCGTGGGTCGGGCCAGCTTTTCAAATCGGCCCGCACGCGGACGAGCCGAACTTCGTGCAGCGTGGTTGCAAGGTGCTCGAAGTACTGCCTAACTTTCAGTGCGGCCTGGGCAACGTCATCGGGTAGGTCGCGGATCGCGGCGGTGTTGGAAGCCTCACCTGGGCCCGCAGTGCCGCCAGGTCCTGGGCGGGGGAGGGGGTGATTTCGATGCGCGGCCAGGCGCGCGGTGCTCGAACGATTCGCGTTGTCAGCGGTCGAGGCCATTCAACCTAGCCGTCCAGCCGCGGGCCGCATTGCATCGCCTCGGGTATCTGGGCGGCCTGTGGTAAGGAACGCAGTGCGAGCGCCGACCTACTCGCAAAAGTAGCGCCTCGCGACCGGTTGTAGGTTTCTCGATTTTTCGGTATTGGCGTTGCGAGTGGGATGGTAGATGCTTGCGCCGCTGGGCAGCTGTCCGCAGAACGAATTTCGATCCGAAGTACAGGGCGCGCAAAATGGGAAAAGTCCGTAGTCGCAGCGGGAAGGACCAGAAGCTGACAACAGGCATGCAGCGCTTTGGTGTGCGGGGCGATCACACCGCCGGGAACGTACGCTCGCTGGCGCTCGTTCCTGTCTTAGTGTTCTTCTGCGCGCTCTTCTGCCTCGGCGCGAACGCGACCGTCGCATCGGCGGTTCCGATCACCACCTTCCTCCGCTCGTTCGGCGGGGAAGCCACAGGGCCGGGTCGCCTCTCTACTCCGGCCGCAGTCGCCGCCGACTCCAAAGGAAACGTCTGGGTCCTCGACACCGACAACGACCGCGTTCAGGAGTTCGGCCCCAAAGGAGAATTCCTTCGCCAGTTCGGCGCAGCGGGCTCTGCCAACGGGGAGTTCTTGGAACCGTATGGGATAGCAGTCGACTCCTCTGGCAACGTCTGGGTTGCCGACACCGCAAATAGCCGCATCCAAAAGTTCAACTCTTCAGGCGAATTCATCTCCAAGTTCGGGATTTCAGGAATCGAAAAAGGTCAGCTCAGCTGGCCCAAGGGCATAGCAATCGACAGCGGTGGCCACGTCTGGGTCGCCGACACGAACAACAATCGGGTGCAGGAGTTCACCTCCGCAGGGACATTTATGCTGGCTTTTGGTAGCCCGGGTAGCGAATCGGGTCAATTTAAATCTCCCAGCGGCATAGGTATTGACTCCGAAGGCCACATCTGTGTGGCCGATACCGCAAACAATAGGGTGCAGGAGTTCAGCTCCGCTGGCGCGTTCGTGCGCAAATTCGGCAGCGAAGGAACTGGGAACGGTCAATTCAAATCGCCGTATGGCATTGCTGCCGACACCGGAGGTCACATCTGGGTCGCCGACACTGGCAACGGACGAGTTCAAGAGTTCACGAACACCGGAACATATACGAGCCAGTTCGGGAAACCGGGCCCCAACGAAGGCCAGTTCTTCGAACCGAAAGGGGTCACGGTCGGGGCGGGCGGGCTGATCTGGGTCGCCGACACGGGCAACAACAGGGTGCAGGAGACCGAATCGGGCCTATACCTCCGCCAGTTTGGAGGGGAAGGCACCGGCAAGCTTTCGGCCCCGGCCGACGTTGCCAGCGATCCCGAAGGTCATGTCTGGGCTGCTGACACCGCCCACAGCCGCATCCAGGAGTTCGGCTCCAAAGGTGAATTCATCCGCCAGTTCGGCAGCAATGGCACGGCGAGCGGGCAGTTCAAATCACCCGCCGGTATTGCCACGGACTCCGTAGGCAACGTCTGGGTCGCCGACAGCTTAAATCATCGCGTCCAAGAGTTCAGCAAAACCGGCGAATTCATCCGCCAGTTCGGCAGCGAAGGCACCGGCAACGGCCAGTTCTTCCGGCCAACGGACATCGCGCTCGATGCCAAAGGAAACGTCTGGGTCCTGGATCGGGGATTCGGCCCCCTCTTCAAAGCCCGCGTCCAGGAGTTTTCTCCGACCGGAACCTACATGGCTCAGTTCGGCAGCTACGGCTCCGAAAACGGGCAGTTCAAATCGCCCACCGGCATCGCTATTGACTTTGAAGCTCACGTCTGGGTCGCCGACACCGAAAACAACAGGGTGCAGGAGTTCACCTCCACCGGCGCGTTCATTCGCAAATTCGGCAGCGAAGGCACGGGGAATGGCCAATTCAAATCGCCCTCCGGCATCGTCACCGACTCCGAAGGCAACGCCTGGGTCACCGACACGGGCAACGACCGCCTACAGAAGTTCAATTCAACGGGTACCTACGTCAGTCAATTTGGTATCCCTGGAGCTAACGGGGGTCAGTTCGTCGAACCCAAGGGCCTGGCCATCGATACCAGCGGAAACCTCTGGGTCGCCGACACCGGCAATAACAGGGTGCAGGAGATCACCGCCGGCGAATACGTCCGCCAGCTTGGGGGAGAAGCACCGGGCCAGCTCTCATGGCCCCGTGGCGTGGCAAGCGACCAAGAAGGCCACGTCTGGGTCGCCGACACCTCGCACGACCGCATCCAAGAGTTCAGCTCATCAACTGGCGAATTCATCCGCCAGTTCGGGGCTCACGGCACCGCCAGCGGCGAGTTCTTGGGCCCCCAGGACGTTGCCGTCGATTCCGAAGGCCACGTCTGGGTTGCCGACTCCGCGAATCACCGCATTCAAGAGTTCACCTCCACTGGCGAATTCATCCGCCAGTTCGGGGCTCTGGGCAAAGAAAATGGCCAGTTTGAATCTCCCACCGGCATCGCGATCGATTCCGAAGGCAACGTCTGGGTTGTCGAGGCCACCGGCGCCCGCGTCCAAGAGTTCAGCAAAGCCGGGGAATTCATCCGCAAATTTGGCAGCAAAGGGAGCGAAAACGGCCAGCTGAAAGAACCAAAAGGCATCGCCGTAGACCCAGAAGGCAACGTCTGGGTGATCGATACGGGCAATACCCGCGTCCAAGAGTTCAGCAAAGCCGGGGAATTCATCCGCAAGTTCGGCAGCAAAGGCACCGGCAATGGCCAGTTCGAATGGCCCCGGGGCATTGCCACCGACCCGGAAGGAGGCGTCTGGGTTGCCGACACTGGCAACGATCGCATACAACGCTTCAGCAAGACCGGTACGTACCTAGGCCAATCTGGCTCACCCGGCGGGAACGGTGGCCAGTTCAGCGAGCCAATGGGGATTGCGGTGGATTCGAGCTATCAAATCTCGGTCGCCGACACGGCCAATAACCGTATAGAGCAGCACTCACCGAAGCGGCCGATCGTGAGCACCAACACAGCCTCAAACGTGAAAGGGACCTCGGCGAGCCTGAACGCAAGCATCAATCCGCGCGGACTCGAAACCACCTACCAGTTCGAATATGGCACGACTACGTCCTACAGCACCCTCGTACCGGTGCCTGCAAAAAGCGCCGGATCGGGCGAAAGCAACAAAGAAGTAACCGAAGCAATCGCCGGCCTGCTGACCGGTACCACTTACCACTACCGCGTCGTGGCCAGCAACGCGGCGGGCGCCACTGCCGGTGGGGATAAAACTCTGACCACCACACCCAACCCTGAGACGACAATCACCTCGGCCATGCCAAGCTACACCGAAGGAAAACGTCCTCCAATCGAATTCATCTCGAGTAAGCCTGGATCGACTTTCAAATGTGGTCTCGACATCGAAACGCCCACCACGTCTTGTACCTCGCCGTACTCGCTGCCCGAAAATCTCGGACCCGGCTGGCACACCTTCCTTGTCACTGCAACCAGTCCTGAAGGTTACACCGACGAAACCCCAGCAAAATGGGTCTTCAACCTGGGCTATTACCCGCTCTCGCCCGAAACCAGCAAGATGGTGATGCCGACCGAAGGCGAAAAGACAGCGGCCTACTTCACGCTCAAGGCAGCCTGGGGCAATGCGCCTGAAGGCGGCGGTGTCACCGGTGTGACGTTCCAGGTCAAACGGCGGGATTGGAGCGACTTCAAAACCATTCCGACCACATATGTGACCGATGCCGCCGGAAGCGAAGTGAGCTGGCCACTGAAAGTCAGCGCAAATCCCGGGGAAAGCGGACAAGTTTATTTCAACGCCGCCGATGATCCTGAAATCACCAAAGGCAATGAAATAGCGATTGAGGGCCTCAAGTTCAGGGCGCTCTTCGATGGAGGCCAACACGCTGCTGGCGTGAGCGCGCCGGTCACCACGGAATTCACCGAACACTACGGAAGCTCACGCGACGCCTTCACACAAGTTGGGCCACTGAACGTCGACTTGCTAACCGGTGAGTATTCGGTCAGCAGAACCGACGTCTCGATTCCGGTTCCGGGCACGGAAGCCACACTCGAATTCTCCCGCACGATGGAATCGACATACATCGGACTGGGCACCAAAGTACTGGGAGGGCTGTGGCAACCGTCGGTGCCTGTCGAAGAAGCTGGTGAAGGTGAAGCTTGGACAAGCCTCGTCGAACGGCATGAAAATGCGGTCGAAGCGCAATACGATCCCGAATGCCTGGCGGAAGGCGGAACGAAAGAAGAATGTCTGATCGAACCGGCGCTGCCAGAAGCGAATTGGGTTGAAGTCATCACCAACGAAGGCGCGGCAATCTCGTTCGAAAAGAGCGGCGAAAAATACATCGCGCCGGAATACGCCAAGGAATACGTGCTGACGTCGGAAGCGGGCAAGTTCGCCCTCAGAAACCCCCAAGGCGTCGAAACGGTCTTTACCCAGAACGCCAGCGGGGTGCTGAGCGAATATCGCCCCGAATCGGTCTCCTGGCCGGCGACCTCGAAATCAGCGCGGATGGTCTACGAATACGCCGGAAGCAACCGGCGCCTCACCGAGATGATCGCGCCGGCCCCACCAGGGGTTGAATGCACGGTGGCGGGAGCGACGACGACGAAAGGCTGCCGATCACTCACATTCAAATACCTGGCCAAATCCGAATGGGGCTCCGAACAACGGCTCGCCTCGATCACCTATTACAACGCGACTGCCGAAAAATCCCAGGTCGTCGCCGAATACAACTACAACGGAGCCGGGTGGCTTACCGAAGAGTGGGATCCGAGGATCTCACCCGCGCTCAAGGAAACCTACAGCAATTTCTCGGAAACCAAGCTCTATTCGATTACGCCCCCTGGGCAAAAACCGTGGACCTTTGCCTACTATCCCAAAGGGACTTACAACGTGCGCTTGAAGAGCGTCAGCAGAGCCAGTCTGCTTGAAAGCCCTTCGACTGCGACGACCACGATCGTCTACGGGGTCCCGATCAGTGGCGAAGGGGCTCCCTACAACATGAGCGCCAGCGCGGTCGCCGGCTGGGGCCAAAGCGACTATCCGGTCGATGCGACCGCGATCTTTCCGCCGACCGAGGTGCCTTCGAAAGAACCCCCAAGCGACTACGCCAAAGCAACCGTCGACTACATGGACCCGTCGGGGTATCTCGTCAACACTGCATCGCCGGAAATCCCCGGCGCAGGCGGACCTTCGATCACGACGACCGAAACCGACACCAAGGGCAACGTGATGCGCTCTCTGAGCGCCCAAAACAGGCTCTTGGCCCTCGCCGCCGAAAACCCGGTGACCCGCTCTCACGAACTGGATAGCCATTCGACCTACTCGGCCGACGGCACCGAGATGCTCGAATCCTGGGGGCCTCTGCACAAAGTGCGCCTTGAATCGGGCGAAACGGTCGAAGCTCGCACTCACACCACAATCAAATACGACGAAGGGGCGCCAGCTCCCAAAGAAGGCGAATCAGCGCCCCGCCTGCCGACCAAGGAAACGGCCGCGGTCGCGATCCCCGGCAAAGAAGATGTTGAACCGCGCGTCACCGAAACCCACTACAACTGGACGCTGCGAAAGCCAACCGAAACGATTGTCGACCCGAGCGGTCTCAACCTGCGCACGGTAACCGTGTATGAAGAATCGACAGGATTGCCGCTCGAAATGCGCCTGCCGGCGAATCCGAGCGGCGGCGATGCCCACACGACTAAGACGATCTACTATTCGGCCCAGGAACAGTCGCCTGAAAGCGCCTGCCGGAACAAGCCCGCCTGGGCCACCCTGCCCTGCAAGATGCTCCCGGCTGCGCAGGCAAGCCCCGCCGAAAGCAACCCCCAGCTGCTGGTTAAACGCGTTACCGCCTACTCCTCCCTGGACGAGCCGACCGAAGTCATCGAAAGTCCCGGAGGCTCAGAAGAAGCGGCTAAAAAGCGAACGACAACGATGACCTACGACGCCGCGGGCCGCCCCATCAAACGCAAGGTCAGCGGCGACGGCACCTCGATCCCCACGGTCGAAATGCTCTATAGCTCGAGCACCGGAGCCCCAGCGACACAGCGCTTCGTCTGCGAAGCGCCGGAAAACTGCACCGGCTTTGACTCCCAGGCGGTGACGACCCAGTACGACCTGCTCGGCCGTCCAACCCTCTACGAAGACGCCGACGGCAACGTCGCGACGACCACCTACGACCTTCTCGGTCATCCGAAGACCGTCTCAGACGGCAAGGGCAGCCAGGAATTCAGCTACGACGAAGTCTCTGGTGCCCTCACCAAACTTACCGACTCCGCAGCCGGCGCCTTTACCGCCACCTACAACGCCGACGGCACCATGGTCGCCGAGGGACTGCCCAACGGCCTGACGGAGGAAACGACCTACGACGCCACGGGCTCGCCGGTCAAGCTGCGCTACCAGAAGACCACGAATTGCGTCAGCAACTGCACCTGGCTCAACTTCGAACAGGAACGCTCAGGCCTGGGCAAGATCGTCAAGGAAACGGGCACCCTCGCCACCATGCAATACGCCTACGACAAGGCCGGCCGCCTCACCCAAGCCGAGGAAACCCCCACCGCCGGCTCCTGCACCACTCGCTCCTACAGCTACGAAGCCGACTCCAACCGCACCGCGCTCGTCACCCACGCCCCCGGAGCCGGCGGCGCCTGCGAACCGAACTCGACGGGCACCAAACAGTCCTACAGCTACGACTCCGGCGATCGCCTGATCGGCTCGGGCATCACCTACGACAACTTCGGCCGCATCACCAGCCTGGCGGGCTCCTACGCCGGCGGCTCCACGCTCACGAACAGCTACTTCTCCAACGACATGGTCGCCAGCCAGACCCAGGGCGCGATCACCAACACCTTCCAGCTCGATGCCGCCCTGCGCCAGCGCCAGCGCACCCAGACGGGCGGCGGCCTGGAAGGGGCAGAAATCTTCCACTACGCCGGCCCCTCGGACTCGCCCGCCTGGACGCAGCGCGGCAGTACCTGGACCCGCAACATCGCCGGCATCGGCGGCGAACTGGCAGCGACCCAGGAAAGCGGCAAAGAAGC
Source organism: uncultured Solirubrobacterales bacterium (assembly GCA_963703175.1). Classification (GTDB taxonomy): domain Bacteria; phylum Actinomycetota; class Thermoleophilia; order Solirubrobacterales; family 70-9; genus VRUE01. The sequence goes on along the minus strand of OY969794.1, from coordinate 563,515 downwards.
CGTCCTGCAACTCACCGACCTGCATGGCAACGTGGTCGCCACCACCAGCCTCAGCCAGATACCTCAGGAACCAACGGCGACCTTCCGCTACGACGAGTTCGGCAACCTGAAGTCGGGCTCGGCAGGGCGTTACGGCTGGCTGGGCGGCAAGCAACGGCGCACCGAACTGCCTTCGGGTGTGATCCAGATGGGAGCGAGAGGCTACGTGCCGGCAATCGGACGATTTATCTCGACCGATCCGGTGGTTGGCGGTTCGGCGAATGCCTACGACTATGCGAACGCCGATCCGGTCAACGGTCTTGACCTGACAGGCGAATCCGCTTGCCGAATTGATTCCTGGGGTCAGCAGATCAAGTCTAAGCCCAACAGCGTCGGGGTCCACCGGCTTCGCTTGCACGCAGTAGCGCATTGCTCCAGGGCAGCAAAGAATGTTCGTGCCAAGGCTGTTGCTCTAGATGGGCACGTCTTTGGTCCCCCTCCCCTCAAGCCGATTGCAATTCAAGGCGGCCGTGGGCAGCTCACCGAGTGCGGAAACGGAGGCCCGAAATTCTCATGCACGTCAACGGTTGACGTTGTTGTCGAGGCGAGACCACCTTGTGAGACGTCGTGGCCAGGACGAATTACAGGGTATTTCACCGTAAGCTGGACCACGCGATCGGGAAATACTCGAAGCGAACGCGTCGAAGTAGATTTCAACTTTCGTTTGACGGACTACTGCGACTGATGCGTGAGCTTCGGCGAAGACTCACATTGGGAGGCGGACTCGCCATCCTTGTTGTGTTGGCCCGCCTAGCTACAGTAGTTGGAGCACCGCCGAAGACAGGACTGAGTCGTTAACCAAACACCGTTACGTGCTCGAAACCATCGATTCAAGCAATGCCGCAGCAATGCGCGAGTGGGCCGAAGATGTGTGTAGAGGCCGATCAATTCCGACGCTAGCCGCCGATCCAGGCGTCGATCCATCGCTTGATGCGATCGTGGCGCGACTTAGCAGGCGACTTCCGCAGGCCAGCATGGTGGCAGTGGCGGAAGGGTGTAAGAAGCAGTTATCAGAGGCGAGCGCGTAGCCGGGGGCTTTGAGAGGACTGACGGCCCTGTCGCGCGTGAACTTACAGGGCGGCCCTCGTAACGCGTTCGCCTGGCATAGCCGGAGCCTGCGATACCCACGTCGGCCAGCCGACGTGGAGCTACAGCTACGACGCGGCTGATCGTCTACTGAACACCGCCCTCACCTACGACAGCTTCGGGCGAACCACCAGCCTTCCCGCGATTACGCCGGGGCAGCGGTGCCTTGACGACCAGCTATTTCAACAATGAAATGGTCGCCACCCAGTCCTCGGGTGCCATCACCAATACCTTCCAGCTCGATTCCGTCGGCCGCCAGCGGCGGAGAGTGTAAGTGGGGGGAGGCCTGGAAGGCACGGAAGTCTTTCATTACGCTGGTAGCTCCGAGTCGCCTGCCTGGACGATTCGAGGCTCGCCCGGTTGCTCGCAAGGTCACGCTTGTTCTCTCTACCGGAAAGAGAAAGGCTTATCGGACCAAGGCATCCGGCTTCAAGGTAGGGCAGGACCAGAGCATTCCAAACTTTCGGTACTTCGTCGCTACGTTTGAAGGAGAACTGTGCATTAGGCACATCATCACCTTCTAAGACGAGGGTAGGGTTGTGTCGAATGAAGTCAGGCCTTTCTGTCTTTGATCTCAGCCGGTCGCGGACGCGAAATATCCTGCTCCGGGCCGGGCGAACGGTTGAGGTTGTCGTCAGGAAGTTCGGAGTCCACCGTGTTTGCGGTGTTCCTGAGTCCGAGCGTGGAGCCGTGGCTGCATTTGGGCTCATGCTGATGGGCAACTAGCTACGTCTTTGGCATCTTCGATACGACGCGATCGAACGACAAGCCGTCATAGAAGCCAGAGCGGGCCAAATAGGCGAATGAATTCACGATCACCGGGGATCTTTGAGCGTTGAGCTTGATCTTGAAGCGCCCGCAATTCGTCTTGATCACGCCCAGTAGATGGTCGCTGCGATCGATTGTCTGTGGCGGCCGCCGCAAATGCTCGAGCCGAGGTTTGACGCGTGGCATTTCCCGACAACGAGACCGCTTCATCTGCGGCTTGAACGTCGAGCCTCCGAGCCCTGAAAGCGTCGCGCTTGCAGCCGCGTCACCGCCCACCGTTCCTGCTGCTGCTCCGATGATTATGAGTAGCAGAGAGGTGCTGATAGTCCGCAGGCGCATCTTCTGTCGCCATTGAAAGACAGAAGCGCGGTTAACGTGATCGCCACTATCTCAGCAGCAGGCCGGCATCTGGATTTTTGGACCCTCCGGTTTCTGAGCATGGGTTAGTCGGTCCGCCGGTGAGCCCTTTCCTGGGGCCAGCCGATGGGGTTGTCCCTCAGGATGGATGGTTGGGTGGAAGACCTGCATACGCCGCGCATGTCGTGGCGACGATCAGTTCAGATTGCAATCGGCTCGAACAATTGCTGTGAGGCCAACAAGATCCGCTTCCCGGCCCCAGTGCCCGTCGATTCCAAGCTCCGCGGCAAGGCCAAGGTCGTCTCGATCGACGAGAAGGGCGGCGGTTGGTGGGAGGTAGTAACCCGCTTTATCCTCGAGGTCGAGGGCAACGAGAAGCTGTGCTTCGTCGGTGACAGCGTCACCCGCGTGATGGCGCCCGCGGACTGATTGTCTGCCCGTGCCCGCGGCTTTCTGCCCTCGTTTGGCTCGATCTGATAGCGAAGCCTGTCAGCGGATTGTTGAGAGGACTTCGTCGATGAAGGAGGTCTTGCCTGGGTGTAGGCGTCGCGGTCGTGCTTGAAAACGATTCACTTCATGCTCGATGCAAGGGTGAAGGGCTCGGAGGCAGCAGTTGCTGTGGGCGTCGCCGGCTTCCGCAGCGCGGTGACCATTGCCCACGATGCGTCCACCGTGGCAACGAGAAGGGCTGCGTCTCGGAGCACGATGAGCTCGGAGGACTTGAAAAGGGCCGTGGTGAGGACGGTCGCTCCGAGCACCAGCCAGGCGGGGCGTGCTAGCCGTGTGGTTCCGGCGGTCAGGACTATCGCTGACAGGCCGAGTAGCCAGACAATGAACTGAGGGCTGAGCACTCGACTCGTGACCACTAGGAGCAGGACGATGGTGAAGACGAAGTCCCTGCTCACCGCCGCGTCGCCCAGGTGAGTTTGGCCAGCGCGTATGGCCTTTGCGCGGAACCACCACCACGTCGCCGCGGCCGCGAGCACGATGAGGTTGAGCCATTTGAACAGGCCGGCCACCGTGTCGGCGTTGTCAGTGGCGATCTCCCAGGCGCCAAAGCGGATCGCACGGTGCGGAGCATTACCCGTGACGATCGCTTCCAGGTGCCACGGTATGGAGGCGACCGCTTCCTCCTGGAGCCCTCGCCCGCTTTGCTCGCCCAGGAACGAGGCGGGATCGCCGAAGGCGATCGCCGAGATCAGGAATATGAGTCCGACGACAGCGAGGGCCGCAGCCGCGGCGTGGACGAGTCGCCGCTTGTCCCACTCGCCAAAAAGCAGAACTATCGGCCAGATCTTGATCGCCGCTCCCAGTCCCGCCAGTGCGCCGAACCAGTTGGGGCGGCGGTGAATGACGACAAGCGCCGCGATGCCGAGCACCGCGGGAACCAGATCGAAGCGCAGCACCGCGAAGGTGCCGAGTAGCGGCATACCAAGCAGCCAGACCCACACACCGGTGTAGTTGCCCGCGCGGCGCCCCAGGGAGGCCAGCAGTGCGAGACCGGCCAGATCAAAGAGCAGCATCAGGCCGACGAACGACTCGCCATAGGTCCCCGGCCCCAGCCGCGGCAGGAGCATCAAGAACGCCGCGCCGGGTGGGTACTGCCACGATTCCCCATCGGGAATCGCGCGCTGCGTGGTCAGGTAGTGCGACCAGACGTCGTAGTTATTGACGTCCTGAAGATGTAGATCGCCCCAAAAACCGACCTCGGCAACGACAAAGCCACGCGTAACGAGCCAAACCCCAACCGCGACCCAGAATAGGCGGCGGTTGAGGATCGACCGCACCCGGTTACTTGACAGTAAGGGTTCCTTCCATACCTGCTTCGCGGTGTCCGGGGACCGAGCAGTAGAAGGTGTAGGTGCCCGGTTTCAGATCGACCGTGGTCGAGGTTTCTTCTTCTGCGATCAGGTCCGTCTTGCCGAGCGTCTTGCCACCCGTGTCTTCGATCGCTACGTCGTGGGGCAGGCCCTGGGGGTTGTTGAAGTCGACCGTCACTTTGCCCGCCTTGGCTGAGGCTTCGGTCGTGGTGTAAGCGAGTTCGCCGCTGGGGTCGGCTTCGAACGCGACCGTTGAGCCTCCGCCGGCTTCGTCGCCGCCGCTATTTTCGCCGTTTTCCGCCGCGGCCCCGCCCGCGGATTCGGCGGCAGTCGAGGTCGGGTTCGTGGTAGTCGAGTCGCTTCCCCCGCAGGCGACGAGTGCGACGGAGGCGAGGGCGAGAACGAACAGCGCGGCGAGTTTCTTCATCGGGCTGGATCCTTTCCGGGAGGGAGAATGCTCAGAGAGACTCTAGACAGTTCTAGCTCGGATACGGCGTGTGGTGCGCCACGGTTCAGCGTCCCTTGAACTCGGGCGTGTCACCGCTGAAGAATGCGATCGCGCCTTCGCGCAGGTCCTCGGTGGCCATGCTGTCGGCGATCCCGTGTCGCTCAAGCTGCAAGTGCTCGGTGATGCTGTTCTCGATACTCACGCCACAAAGCCGTTTCGCCATCTTTACGTAGTGGGGCGCCTTGGCGGCGAGCTTCTCGGCCTTGGCGCGGGCGCTGTCCATCAAGTCATCTGGCGCCACGACCTCGGAGACCAAGCCCTCTTCGAGCGCCTCCTGCGGAGTCAGGTTGGGGTCCTCTAGAAGAATTTCCAAGGCGCGGCTTGGTCCGACGACGCGCGGTAGGAAGTAGGTCATGCCGCCGTCGGGCGAGGCGCCGATCCGACCGTAGGCGCAGGCTAGAAAAGCATGCTCGGAGACGATCCGGATGTCGCAAGCGAGCGCCAGCGAGAAGCCCGCGCCGGCCGCCGGACCGTTGATCGCGCAGATCACCGGATAGGGGATACGTCGCAGGTCGATGATCGCCGTGTGCAGTGCCTCGGCGCCGCGCCGGACCTGTGCGGGCAGGTCGATCGAGTCGTCTTCGACTCCGGCTTTGAAACCGTTGATGTCACCGCCGGAGCAGAAGGCTTTGCCGGCGCCGGTCACGATCAGCGCTCGCAATGGCGCCTGGTCGGCGAGCCAGGCAAAGGCGGTGCCCATGTCCAGGATCATCTCTGGGCTCATCGCGTTGAAGCTGTCAGGGCGATCGAGGGTGAGGGTGCCGATCTCGCCGTCGACCTCGATTCGCAGCGTGCCCAGCTCAGGCGGGCTGATCGTCTCGGTGGTCATCTCGCTCTCTCCGTCTCCGTTCGAAGGTTGGCCAACTGGCCAGGAGCCTACTCTTTGCCCGAGTGAGCGAAAGCGACCGAGAGACCTCGCGCGAGGAGCGCATGGCGCGCCGCCGCCGTGAGCTGCCTGACTCTCCTGGCGTCTACCTCTTCTACGGCGCTGACGATGAGCTGCTCTACGTCGGCAAGGCGCGCTCGATCCGCAAGCGCGTCGCCTCCCATTTCTCCGGCGGCGAGACGCGGTTGACCTCGCGGGTCGATCGCATCGACGTCCTCGTCACCGCCAACGAGGCTGAGGCGCTGCTCGCCGAGCAGAGCTTCATCAAGCGCCACCGACCTCGCTTCAACATCCGCCTGCGCGACGACAAGTCCTACCCCTACGTCTGCGTCAGCCTCGACGAGGACTACCCGCGGGTCTACTTCACTCGTGAGAAACACCGCTCGGGTCGCGCCTACTTCGGCCCTTTCTCCAGCGCCAAGCGGGTGCGGGAGACGCTCGACCTGCTCGGCAAGCTGTTCCAGTTCCGTACCTGCGAGGGCGCGGAGCCTGGCCGTCGCTCCGGCAGCCCCTGCCTCGACTACTACATCAAGCGCTGCGGGGCGCCCTGCGTCGGCTACGTCAGCCAGGACGAGTACCGGCGCAACGTCGATGCGATCGTCGACTTTCTCTCCGGCCGCTACCGACAGGTCGAGGCCGATGAGCAGGCGAAGATGGAGGCGGCCGCCGCCGCGCGCGAGTTCGAGCGCGCGGCGCTGCACCGCGACCGGCTGAAGGCAATCCAGTCGTTGTTCGAGCGTCAGCGGGTCGCCGGCGGCTCGGTCGGCACTGCCGACCTGATCGGGGTCGCAACCGAGGGGGCCGACGCCAACGCCCAGGTCTTCCAGGTGCGCGACGGCATCCTCGCCGAGCGCCAGAGCTTCTACCTCGACAACCAGGCCGAACGCGAGCCGGCCGAGGTCGCCGAGGAGTTCATCGGCCAGTACTACTCGGCTTCACCGGCGATGCCGCGGACGATCGTCGTCGGCCCCTACCTGCGTGAGCGAGCCGAGCTGTTGGCGACGGCTCTGGGAGAGCGGCGCGGCTCTCCGGTCGAGGTTCGGGTCGCAGAGCGCGGCGACAAGCGCCGCCTGCGCGAGCTGGCGGAGCGCAACGCTCGCCTTGCCCTCGACCAGGACCGGTTGCGACGCGAGCACCGGCGCCAGCGCCGGGTCGACTCGCTCGCCGATCTGCGCGCGGCGTTGGAGATGGACGAGCTGCCGATCCGCATCGAGGGCTTCGACATCTCCAATCTCGGTGGCGAGCACACCGTCGCCTCGATGGTCGTCTTCGAGGGCGGCGCGACGAAGAAGGCCGACTACCGGCGCTTCCGCGTGCGCGGCGAGCGCGACAACGGGTCCGACGACTTCGCTTCCATGCGGGAGGTGCTGGAACGTCGCGTCACTCGCTACCTCGACCAGGTCGACCTCTCGCCCCACGACGGCAAACGCGACGAAAGCTTCGCCGCTCTGCCTTCGCTGGTCGTCGTCGACGGCGGCAAAGGCCAGTTGACCGCGGCGATGCGTGCGCTGCGGCCGTTCGCCGACCGCGACGTCACCGTGATCTCGCTGGCCAAGCGGTTGGAGGAGGTCTATGTCCCCGGTCGCTCAGCTCCGATTGACCTGGCGGCCGACTCGGAGGCCTCAAAGCTGTTGCAGCGGGTCCGCGACGAGGCGCACCGCTTTGCGATCGACCACCACCGCGGCCGCCGCGACCGGGCGATGACTGGCTCGGTGCTCGACGACCTCAAGGGGGTCGGCCCTGCGCGCAAGCGCGCCTTCCTCAAACATTTCGGCACGCCGGAGCGATTCTTGGCGGCGAGCCGCGAGGAGCTGGAGTCAGTACCCGGCGTGCCGGGCAAGCTCGCCCGCGAGATCCACGAGCAACTGCACAGGACCGGCGGCTAACCGTGAGTAGCGAAGTCGATCTCGTCCTGATCACCGGGCACTCAGGCGCGGGCAAGTCCGAAGCGATCGCCGCCTTCGAGGACGGCGGCTACTTCTGCGTCGACAACCTGCCGCCGCGGATGATCGGCAGCCTTGGTGAGCTCTTTCGTCACGAGGGCAGCGGAGTGGAGAAGGCCGCGGTCGTCTCCGACGTTCGCGGTGGCGAGTACTTCGAGGGGCTGCTCCAGGTGCTGGACGAACTCAGCGCCGACGGGCTGAAGCCGAAGCTGCTCTTCCTCGAGGCTGACGAGGAGACCCTGCTCGACCGCTACAAGGAGACGCGCCGCCGCCACCCGCTCGCTCCGGAGGGTCGGATCGTCGATGGCATCCGTGCCGAGCGCGAGTTGCTCTCGCCGCTGCGGGCTCGCGCCGACGTCGTCATGGACACCAGCGGCTTGACCGGTGGACAGTTGCGGCGGCGGATCGCCGAGGAAATGTTGGGCACCCAGGACGGCGGCAAACTGGCGCTTACCTTGCTTACCTTCGGCTTCAAGAATGGGCCGCCGCGCGACGCCGACCTCACCCTCGACGTCCGCTTTTTGCCCAATCCCCACTACGTCGACGAGTTGCGCCCGCAAACCGGCCTTGATGAAGCGGTGCGGGCTTACGTCGAGTCCGGCACCCAGGCGGGCGAGTTCTACGGCCGATTGCTGCCCCTGCTCGAGTTCCTCGTCCCCGCTTACGTTGCCGAGGGCAAGAGCCACCTGACGATCGCGATCGGTTGCACTGGGGGCCGGCATCGCTCGGTGACCGTCGCCGACCGCATCCGCCGTGCGCTGGAGGGTCGTGACGGCGTAGTAGTGCGGGTCAAGCACCGCGACCTGGAGTGACGGCCCCAGGCGCTGCCATACGGCGTCCTCGGTCGCCCTCCTCGGGTCACGCACTAAAAAGTGCGCTCCCCTCGTCGGCCTCCCTGTGTCCTTGTCTGGCAGCGCCTGGAACCGTCAGTTCCGTTCGTCCATAGAATCGCCCGGCTTTGTCTGATTCCGTCATCTCCATCCGCGGCCTGCGCGTGAGCTACGGCGACGTCGAAGCGGTCTGCGGCATCGACCTCGAGGTGCAGCGTGGTGAGGTGTTTGCCTTCCTCGGCCCCAACGGGGCCGGCAAGACGTCCACGGTCGAGATCCTCGAGGGGTATCGCAAGCGCAGCGGTGGAGAGGTGTCGGTGTTGGGCGAGGACCCGGAGCACGCCGGTCGCCGCTGGCGCGAGCGGATCGGCATCGTCCTGCAGAGCTGTCGCCTCGACCCTTACTTGACTGTGCGCGAGTCCTTGGAGCTCTATGCCGGTTATTACGACGCACCGCGGCCGATCGAGGAGACGATCGAGCTAGTCGGCCTCGCCGGCAAGGCAAACGCCCGCGCCAGTTCGCTTTCCGGCGGTCAGCAGCGCCGGCTCGACGTCGGCATGGCGCTGATCGGCGACCCGGAGTTGCTCTTTCTCGACGAGCCTACGACCGGCTTCGATCCCTCGGCGCGGCGCCAGGCCTGGGAGACGATCGCCGGCTTGCGCGACCTCGGCAAGACCGTTTTCCTCACGACTCATTACATGGACGAGGCGCAGCGACTCGCCGACCGGGTAACGATCATCGCCGCCGGCGAGATCGTCGCCCGCGGCACTCCCGAGGATCTCGGCGACCGCGAGAGCCGCCCGGCGCGGATCAGCTACCGCGAAGGCGGCCGCGAGGTGGCGCTGGAGACGACGACGCCGGTGCAGACACTCAACGAGCTGACCGGCAGGGCGCTGGCCGAAGGGCGGGACCTGGAAGGGCTAGAGGTCACCAGGCCCAGCCTCGAGGACGTCTACCTTGAGCTGACCGACCAGACATGAGCCTCGTCTGGCACCAGTTCCGCTACGACCAGAAGGCCTTCTGGCGAAATCCGGCATCGGTCTTCTTCACGGTCGGCTTCCCGGTCATTTTGCTGCTGATCTTCGCCACCGTTTTCGGCGACCAGACCGTCGATGTCCGCGGCGGGATCGAGACGACGACCTACTACGTGCCAGCGATTATCACCCTCTCGGTGATCTCGGCGACGATGCAGACGCTGGCGATGTCGCTGGTGATCGCGCGCGAGGATGGTCGCCTCAAGCGCGGCCGCGGCACGCCGATGCCGCCCTGGGTCTTCATCGCCGGCCGGATCGGCAACGCGATCGTCGTCGCCCTGATGATGCTGATTCTGATTGCGGCGATCGGGCGCCTCGCCTACGGCGTCGGCATTCCTTGGAGCCGTCTGCCGGCGATCGTCCTCACCCTCGTTATCGGAGCCGCCGCCTTCTGCTGCCTCGGTATCGCCCTGACCGCGGCGATTCCGTCCCAGGACGCCGCTGCGCCTATCGTCAACGCGCTGCTGCTGCCGCTCTACTTCCTCTCTGGCGTCTTCATCCCCGACGACCAATTGCCCAGTGGCGTCGTCCATTTCGCCGATGCCTTTCCGATCCGCCACTTCTTCGAGGCCTTCTTCGACGCCTATGTCCCCGGCGGTGGCGCGGCGGTCTCCTGGGGCAATCTGGCGGTGGTCGCGATCTGGGGTGCGGTAGGCGCGCTGCTCGCCGTCCGTTACTTCCGCTGGACCCCGCGCAGCGGCTGACGAGGGTTGCATTGACCCCGCCATAGGGGGCAAATGCAACCCTCGTCGCAGTGGCCGGCCGACCGGACGCCGGGTTGCCCCTATAGCCTCCCTAGCCCGATGTTGCACCATGTTCTTCTAGAGGTCAACGACCTCGAGCGGAGCGCGTCCTTCTACGACGCGCTGCTCGCGCCCCTTGGTTGGCGGCGTCATTTCGAGGAGGACAAAACGATCGGCTGGGGTATCGCCAAGCCGGTCTTCTTCATTGCTGCCCACCACCCGGCCAAACCCGGTTTCGGCCTGCTCAGCTTCTCGGGGCTGGGGATCGTCGCAGTCAAGGCGGCCTGGGAGCAAGGTGTGGCGTCCGGTGGCACCGCCGTCGGCGAGCCCGGCGAGCGGCGCTCTCATGGCTCTGGTTCCTACTCGGCGTTCCTGCGGGACCCGGACGGGTATGAAATTGAGGTGACGATCGGCAGTGACTAGTCAGGCAACCAAGTATCGACTCCAGGAGGACATGACTTCATGGCTGTGAAGGTCGGCATCAACGGCTTCGGCCGCATCGGGCGCAATCTCTTCCGCGCCGCCCACGCGGCGGGTGCGGACCTCGACTTTGTCGCCGTCAACGACATCACCGACACCGGCACGCTCGCCCACCTGCTCAAGTACGACTCGATCCTGGGGCGCTTCCCGGGCGAGGTCAAGGCAGGGGAGGGGTCGCTGACGATCGACGGCAAGGAGCTGAAGGTGCTCTCCGAGCGCGATCCGGCGGCGTTGCCCTGGGGCGACCTTGGCGCCGACGTCGTGATCGAGTCGACCGGGCTCTTCACCGGCCGCGAGGACGCTGCCAAGCACCTCGCCGCGGGCGCCAAGAAGGTGATCATCTCCGCTCCGGCCAAGGAACCGGACGTGACCGTGGCGCTCGGCGTCAACTTCGACAGCGACTACGACCGCGAGAACCACAACATCATCTCCAACGCTTCCTGCACGACGAACTGCCTGGCGCCGGTGGCCAAGGTGCTGAACGACTCCTTCGGGATCGAGCACGGCCTGATGACGACGATTCACGCCTATACCGCCGACCAGCGCCTGCAGGACATGCCGCACAAGGACCTGCGGCGCGCGCGCGCCGCCGCCGTCAACCTAATCCCGACGACGACCGGCGCCGCCAAGGCCGTCGGCCTCGTCCTGCCGGAGCTGAACGGCAAGCTGAACGGGCTCGCGATGCGGGCGCCGGTTATCACTGGCTCCGTCGTCGATCTCGTCTTCACGCCATCCCAGCCAGCCGATGCCGAGTCGGTCAACGCTGCCGTCAAGGAGGCCGCGGAGGGCCCACTGAAGGGCATCCTCAGCTACACCGAGGACGAGATCGTCTCCACCGACATCGTCGGCGACCCGCACTCCTCCATCTTCGACGCCGGCCAGACGATGGCGATCGGCGACGGCAAGATGATCAAGGCGGTCTCCTGGTACGACAACGAGTGGGGCTACTCGAACCGTTGCGTCGAGCTGGCAGGGAAGGTGTAGGCAGACATTTCTAGCCTCAGCCCGAAATGGCCGCCTACCCCTTCCCAAGATCTGTTCAGCAGCTGACGGATGGAGGAAGGCGTGCGCTGGTCCGGGTGGATTTCAACGTTCCACTCGATAACGGTCGTGTTACCGACGAGACCCGCATCCGCGCGGCGCTGCCTACCCTTGAATTGCTGAGGGATCGAGGTATCTCGCTTGTTCTCGTTTCTCATCTCGGCCGGCCCAAGGGGAAGGTCGATCCGGCGCTTTCGATGAAACCTGTCGGCGAGCGCCTGGCTGAGTTGCTCGATTGCGAGGTTCGGCAGGCCCCTGCGGTCGTGGGTCGGGAGGTCGAGGCGATGGCCGATGAACTCAACTCGGGCGATGTTCTCCTTCTCGAGAACGTGCGGTTTGAGCCCGGAGAGACTGAAAACGATCCAGACTTGGCCGACTCTCTCTCGCGGCTCGCCGACGTCTACGTCAACGATGCCTTCGGCGCCGCCCACCGAGCCCACGCCAGCACCGAGGGGGTTGCGCATCTGCTGCCGGGCTACGCAGGTCTGCTGCTGGAAAGCGAGGTCAACGAGTTGACCAGCGTGGTCGAGTCGCCGGCGCGGCCGCTGGTCGTCGTCCTTGGTGGCGCCAAGGTGAGCGACAAGGTCGGCGTCATCGAGCGCTTCCTCGAAGTCGCCGACAGCATCCTGATCGGCGGCGCGATGTGCTTCAGTTTCTTTCGTGCGCAGGGAATTGCCACCGGCAACTCGCTGGTCGAGGAGGCGGGGGTGGCGCTGGCCGAAAAAGCGCTGCTGAAGGCCGAGGGATCCGATTGCGAGCTGATGCTGCCGGTCGACCTGGTGCTGGGTGAGAGTTTCGACGCGGCGACTGAGCGGCGCGAGGGCGACGGGGTCGAGGTTCCGGATGGCTGGATGGGCCTCGACGTCGGTCCGCGCACCGCTGCTGCCTACGCCGAGAAGATCGCCGGGGCCGGCACCGTCCTCTGGAACGGGCCGATGGGTGCCTTCGAGTTGGAGCCTTTTGCCGCTGGGACGCGAACGGTCGCCGAGGTGGTCGCGGCGGCTCCGGGTACGACCGTCGTCGGTGGCGGCGACTCAGTGGCGGCGCTGCACCAGTTTGGTTTGGCTGAGAAAGTGGATTGGGTGTCGACCGGAGGAGGAGCCTCGTTGGAGCTGTTGGAGGGAAAGAAACTGCCCGGAGTGGAGGCCCTGAGAGATGCCTGATCGCATTCCCTACCTAGCCGCTAACTGGAAGATGCACAAGACGGTTGCCGAAGCGGCGAACTTTGTCGATGCCCTGTTGCCGCGGATCGCGGCGACGCAGCACGATGTCGTCATCTGCCCGCCGTACACCGCGCTCACCGCGGTGGTGGAGCGGCGTTACGGCACGGCCGTCAAGGTCGCGGCGCAGAACATGCACGAGGAGGACACAGGCGCTTTCACCGGCGAGGTCTCGGCGCCGATGCTGGTCGAGCTCGACGTCGAGGCGGTCGTCCTCGGTCATTCCGAGCGCCGCCAGTATTTCAACGAGACCGACGAGGCGCTGGCCCGCAAGGTGCCGGCGGCCCTTGCCGCTGGGCTCGAGCCGATCCTCTGCGTGGGGGAGAGTGAGGAGGCGCGTGACGCCGACCAAACCAAGGGTGTGTTGGAGCGTCAGCTCCAGGCCGATCTAGCCGCGGTCAAATCGGGCAAGCTGGCCGAGGTCGTCGTCGCCTACGAGCCGATCTGGGCGATCGGCACCGGTCGCACCGCTTCACCGGAGCAGGCCCAGGAGGCATGCGCCTTCATCCGCGACGTACTGCGTGAGCGCGGTGCCGTGGCTGACGCGGTGCGGATCCTCTACGGCGGTTCAGTCAAGCCTGCTAATGCAGCCGAGTTGCTGTCCCAGCCGGACATCGACGGTGCACTGGTCGGCGGCGCCAGCCTTGACCCGGAGGAATTCGCGGCCATAGTCGAAGCAGCATGACGTGGTCCAGGCGTCGCCAGGCAAGGACCGAGGACGCCGCATGGCGACGCCTGGGGCCGTCATGACGGTCCCCTCGCTGGCACTGGTGATCCTCGATGGCTGGGGGTTGGCACCGTCCGGCCCAGGCAACGCGATCTCCCTCGCCGAGACGCCTGTATTCGACCGCCTCTGGGATCGGTTCCCTCACACGCAGCTCTCCGCCCAGGGCCGTGACGTGGGCCTGCCCGACGGGCAGATGGGTAACTCGGAGGTTGGCCACCTCAACCTCGGCGCCGGCGCGATCGTCAAGCAGGACCTAGCCCGGATCGACGACGCGATCGCCGATGGCAGCTTCTTCGACAACGAGGCGCTGCGCGCGGCCTGCGATCGCGCTCGCCGCAGCCCGCGCGGACGTCTACACCTGCTCGGCCTCGTCTCCGACGGCGGCGTCCACTCCGGCTGGGAGCACATCGAGGCGACGATCGAGCTCGCGTCCCAGGAAGGCGTTCCCGACGTTGTCTTCCATGCGTTCACCGACGGCCGCGACACCCTGCCGCACGGTGGTCGCAGCTATCTCGCCGAGCTGGAGCGCTGGCTGCGCCAAGCCGGTCGCCTCGCCACCGTAAGCGGCCGCTACTACGCGATGGACCGCGACACTCGCTGGGAGCGGACCAAGCTCGCCTACGACGCGATCGTCCACGCTCGCGGACAGCACGCGACGAGTTCGACGGAGGCGATCGAGGCCTCCTATGAGCAGGAGGAAACCGACGAGTTCGTCAAGCCGACGGTGATCGGCGACTACGACGGCGCCGCCGCCGGCGACGTGGCGATCTTCGTCAACTTCCGGCCTGACCGCGCCCGTCAGATGACCCGCGCCCTGGCCGATCCCGACTTCGGCGAGTTCCCGCGTAACGGCGCCCTGCTCGACTTGACGACGATGACCCAGTACCGCAAGGGCTGGCCCTATCCGGTCGCCTATCCCGAGGCGCGCCCGCAAACGACCCTAGCTGAGGTGATCTCGGCGGCCGGCGGCCGTCAGCTGCACGTCGCCGAGACCGAGAAGTACGCGCACGTCACCTACTTCTTCAACGGCGGCCGCGAGGAGGAGTGGGAGGGGGAGGAGCACTGCCTGGTCGACTCGCCCCGAGACGTCCCCACCTACGACAAAAAGCCACAGATGAGCGCCCGTGCTGCTGCCGACACCTTTGTCTCACACTGGTCAGAGGGGGTGTATCGGTTCGGCATCATCAACTTCGCTAACCCCGACATGGTCGGCCACACTGGGGTTATCCCGGCCGCGGTGCAGGCGGTCGAGGAGGTCGACGGCTGCCTTGGCGACGTCATCGCGGCGGTCGAGGCGACGGGCGGAGTTTGCATCGTCACCGCCGATCACGGCAACTGCGACCACATGCTCGAGCCCGACGGCTCGCCCAATACGGCGCACTCGCTCAACCCGGTGCCGCTGGTGGTGACCGCTGAGGGGATCGAGCTGCGCGACCACGGCATCCTCGCCGACGTTGCACCCACTGCGCTCGACCTCCTGGGCATCCCACAGCCCGAGGCGATGACGGGCAAGTCGCTGCTCGCGTATCCGACTTCGACCACCCCATAGCGGGGTCAATGTCGGATACGTCGAATGAGGGTTGAGCCAGACAGGCTTAGGTTCGAGGTTGCCGCTCGCGACGGGGCGGCGAGGGCAGGCGTCCTCCATACCGCTCACGGCCCGGTGCGGACGCCGGCCTTCATCCCGTTGGCGACCAAGGGGACGGTGCGCTCGCTCGAGTCCCGTGAGGTGGCGGATATTGGTTACCAGCTGATCCTCGGCAACACCTACCACCTGTTCGTCTCGCCGGGTCCCGACCGGATTGCCGATGCCGGTGGGCTGCACAAGTTCATGGGGTGGGACAAGGCGCTGATTACTGATTCGGGTGGATTCCAGGTTTTCTCGCTGGCGCACGGCGGGGTGGCCGATGAGGTGAAGGGGAAGGGGCGTCCGGGGGGAGACCACGGGTCGGTGGTGTCGATCGGGGAGGAGGGCGTTCGATTCCGCTCCTACAAGGATGGGAAGTCGCTCTTCATCTCACCCGAGGTATCGATGGAAGTGCAGGCGAAGCTCGGATCGGACATCGCCCTCGTCTTCGACGAGTGCACGCCATACCACGCCGACCGGGACTACACGGCGCGCTCGATGGAGCGGACCCATCGTTGGCTGGAGCGCTGCCTGGCGTGGCACGGCGAGCACGGGCCAGCCCGGCAAGCCGTGTTCGGCATCGTTCAGGGAGGCATCCACGAGGACCTGCGGCATGAGTCGGCTCAGGCAATCTCCGCAGCCGGCGTCGACGGGATCGCAATTGGCGGCACGCTGGGACGCGACAAGGAGGAGATGCGCGGTGTGCTCGAGCTGACCGCGCCGCTGCTGCCGCAGGAGGCACCCAAGCACTTGCTCGGCATCGGTGATATCGACGACCTACTGACGGGTATTGCCCTCGGCCTCGACGTCTTCGACTGCGCGATCCCCACCCGCCTAGCTCGTCACGGCACCGCCCTCGTCCCGGATCCCGAGAGTCGCTTCCGTCTCGACCTGCGCAAGGCCGGCTGGGTCGGCGACCGCAACCCGATCGCCGACGGCTGCCCCTGCCCCGCCTGTCAACACCACGACCGCGATTACCTCAGCTACCTCTCCCGCGCCGAGGAGATAACCGCCGTCCGTCTCCTCTGCCTCCACAACTTGACCTACATGAACGAGCTAGTCACTCACGCCCGAACGGCGATAACCGCGGGGACTCTCAGCTCTTACTCACGCTCGGTCTTGCAGGGCACGGCACCTTGGGAGACGCTGAACTAGAGGGGGTCGGGGGTGTCCTCCTGCGCAGCGGCGTCCTGTTTTTCGCCCCAGCGACATTCTCGGACGGCCGCAAGCTCAGGGGGCGAAAAACCCAGCAAGCGGGAGGACACCCCCGACCCCCTCCACGCAATGCCTATTCGGTGTTCTTCTTGACCAGTTCTTTGAACTCTTCGACGACCTTGTCGACGGAGTCCCCCGCCACTTCGGTCGCGTGCACTCCAGTGGCCTTGTCGGTGGCGATGATCACGGCTGCGGCGACCGCTGCGGCGATGAGCACCAGCGCTACTGCTGCCAGGACGAAGCGGGTGAAACGGGAGAAAACGCCGCGCTTGGCGCGAGCGGGGGGGGCCGTGGGGCGGGGGGGAGCTGGTTGTGGCGCACGCGCCACCGGGCGCCGGCTCGGCGACGCCGGGCGCCACTCGGTGCGCTCGGTTTGGTCTAGGCGACGCGTCGCCGTCTCGGCATCGAGGACGTTGGTTGCCGCCGTACCCTCTTCGAGTGGCAGCGTCACGTCCTCGCCCTGGAGCCCCAGCTGCAGGCCGCCGGAGAGCTCGTCGGCGCTGGCGTAGCGCCTCGCCGGGTCGCCCTCGAGCGCACGCAGGACCGCTCCGCCAAGGGTCTCCGGCACCTCGTCGTTGTAGGTGCTGGGAGGCAGCGGTCGCTCGTTCTGCTGGCGCACCGCCAGCTCGGCCAGAGTCGAGCCCTCATACGGCAAGCGCCCGGTGAGGAACTGGTAGATGACGACGCCGAGTGCGTAGACGTCGGTCGCCGGAGTCGCCTCCTCGCCGCGGACCTGCTCCGGCGCCAGGTAGGCGGCGGTGCCGACCACCGAGCCGACCTGGGTGATCCGGGTCTGGGCGAGCGCGCGAGCGATGCCGAAGTCGGTCAGCTTGACCGTCATTGGACCACCGCCGACAGGACCACCAACGACCATTAGGTTGCCGGGCTTGACGTCGCGGTGGATGATTCCGCGCCGGTGTGCGTAGTCAAGTCCGGCGCAGGCTTGTACGCCGGCCTCAGCCGCAGTCTCGGGGGTAAGTGGCCCCTGGCGTTGCAGGATCTGCGCCCCGGAGCGGCCCTCGACGTACTCCATGACGATGTAGTGGCGACCATCGTCGATACCGGTGTCGTAGACCTGGACGATGTTGGGGTGGATCAGTTTGGCGACGGCCAGCGCCTCGCGGCGGAAGCGGGCGACAAAGCGCTCGTTGTCGGAGAGGTGCTCGGCGAGGATCTTGACCGCGACGGTGCGCTCGAGAGTTAGGTCGGTGGCACGGTAGACATTCGACATCCCGCCCGAACCGAGGCGGTCGCCCAGGTCGTAGCGCCCAGATAGAGCTCCTGCCTCCATCATTTGCCTTCCTCAACCGGGGCGCCGGGGCTGACTCCGCCCGAAGCACTTTCTTCGCTTCCTTCTTCGGATTCTTCTTCGCTCGGCGGTGGACCGTGGCCGTTTTCCAGCCCTTTTCCTTCGCCTTTGGCCTGAGGTGGTAGCGAGGGCGTCGTTTCCGTCGCTTCTTCGTCCTTCGGGTTGGCTTCCTTCTCCTTGCCCTTCTTTTCCTTTGGCGCCTTCTCTTCGTCTTCTTCGGGTTCAGTTGGGATTTCTGCCGGTGCGATCGCTTCCGTGCTCGATTCTTCACAGTTAGCGATCACTTCTTCAAGCCGCCCCGCGCCGTCTTCGAGTGCCTGCTTGAGCTTGCGATCGACACCTTCCAACGCTTCGATCTGTTCGCCGACCTGTTGGACAGCGCTTTCGGCGCCGACACAGTCACCTTCGGAGGAGAGCTGCTGGACGCTGTCGAGGTTGGCAGTGATCTCCCGCGCCGTCTCGCCAGGCAGAAGTTTGGCGTCTTCGCCACCACAGGAGGCGAGGGTGAGGGCCGCGGTGGCACCGAGTCCAAGGACAAGCAAAGGTATGGGTAAGCGGGGCATCGGGGCGAGTCTAGACAACCACCTTAAGCGCAGAATTTCCCTGCATTTGATGGTCATGAACCGACATGGAGGCGGTCGGCAAGCCGGCGCGGCAAGCCGGCGGCGGCGATCGACGCGGCGGCGCGCTCGACGTCGTAGTGGACGCGGTGGAAGCGGGCTGCTTGCTCATTGGTATCGAGCTCCAGCCAGGCGGCGCGCGGGTCGCCGTCGCGGGGCTGGCCGACGCTACCGGGGTTGATCAGCCACTGGCCAGCATCGAGATCGAGCAGCGTGTCGTCGCTCGACTGGGCGCCGCGAACTTCCTCGCCCTCCTCATCTGCTGTGGGCCGGACGAAGAAGAGTGAAACGTGCGAGTGGCCGATCAGTGCGATCCGTGCCGTTTGCACATCGAGGTTCGCGTCGGCCTGCTCGGCGGAGATGACGTACTCCCAGACTGGATCGCGCGGCGAGGCGTGAAAGACGGCGATCCCCTCGCGCTCGCCGGCCGGTTCGAGCTCGCGCAGCATCTCCAAGGTCCGCTCGGCGATGTTCTCGCGCGTCCAGGCGACCGCCGCCGCAGCCGCCTCTGAGAAGGCGGCGACGTCGAGGACCCCGAGCACCGCGAGGTCATGATTGCCAACCAGGCAAAGATCGCAGCGCTCGCGCACCAGATCGGCGCACTCATCTGGCTCGGCGCCATAGCCGATCACGTCGCCGAGGCACCAGATCTCCTCGACTCCGGCGTCGTCAATCGCCTCAAGGACGGTCTCAAGCGCGGGCAGGTTGGCGTGGATGTCGCTGATTACGGCTATGCGCACGGCGGCCAGCGTACCCGGGCGAGGTCTTGGTCCATACGATGGGGCCGTGAGCGAGACTGACTCGATAGTCGAGCTGCGCGCTGCCGTTCAGCGTGCGGCGCTGACTCTGCGCGACGGTGAGCCGACCGGGCCGGAGCCGACCCTGGACCGCCCGCCAAAGCCAGAGTTAGGCGACTACAGCTCCAACGCGGCGATGCTGCTGGCCGCCCCGCTCGGCGAATCCCCACGCGATGTGGCGATACGGCTCAGCGCCGAGCTTGAGCGCGAGCTGGGCGCCGAGGGCAGCGTCGACCGAATCGAGGTGGCGGGGCCCGGCTTCGTCAACCTCTTTCTCTCTGATGATTGGTACCGGCGGGCGATGGCACGCCTGGGCGCGGCCGGCGAGAGCCTTGGCCCGGCCGCCGTCGACTCGCCGCAGCGGATCCTGGTCGAGTACGTCTCTGCCAACCCGACCGGCCCGCTGCACGTGGGCGGTGGGCGCCATGCTGCCTACGGCGACGCCCTGGTCCGCCTGTTAAAGGCGGTCGGGCACGAGGTCGAAAGCGAGTACTACGTCAATGACGCGGGCGGTCAGGTGCAGCGTTTCGCCGCCTCGATCATCGCTTCGATGAGCGGCGCTGAGCCGCCCGAGGAAGGGTACGAAGGGGCCTACGTCGCCGAGCTGGGGGAGCGGTTGCGGTCCGAGGGGATCGACCCGGCGGATAGCGACGCGGTTGGACGACGCGGCATCGAGTTGATCCTCGAGGGTGTGCAAGCCACGCTCGAGCGCTTCGGGGTCGGCTTCGACGGCTGGTTCTCCGAGCGCGACCTTTACGCAAACGGCGAGGTTGCAACTGCATTGGAGCAACTCGAGCAGCGCGGCCACACCTACAAGAGCGAAGGGGCGCTGTGGTTGCGCAGCACCGATTTTGGCGATGACAAGGACCGGGTGTTGGTCAGGGCCGACGATGAGCCGACCTACCTTGCTGCCGACGTCGCCTACCACCGCGACAAGCTGGCGCGCGGCTTTGAGCACTTGATCAACGTGCTTGGCGCCGACCACCACGGTTACGCCCCGCGGTTACGGGCCGCGATCGCCGCTCTCGGCACCGACCCCGAGGTACTGGAGGCGCTGATCATGCGGCTCGTCCACATCGTCGAGTCGGGCGAGCGGGCGCAGATGTCAAAGCGCAGCGGGGACTTCGTTTCGCTCGACGAGCTGGTCGACGACATTGGCGTTGACGCTGCGCGCTGGTTCATGCTCTGGCGCAGCCACGACACCACCGTCGACCTAGACCTTGAGCTGGCGCGGCGCGAGTCCAGCGACAACCCCGTCTACTACGTGCAGTACGCGCATGCGCGGATCGCCAGCATCTTGCGCAAAGCCGGCGGCGAGGCAGGCGAGGCGGGTGTGCCGACCCCCGGTACCCCGCTGCAGCCGGCCGAGCGCGATTTGGTCAAGCGCCTACTCGAATTCCCCGCGGAAGTCCACGAGGCGGCGGCGCGGCGCGGTCCGCACCGGATCTGCGCCTACTCGACTGCGGTTGCCGCCGACTTTCACGCCTTCTACCGCGATTGCCAGGTCGTCGGCGCCGAGGGCGAGGGGGTCGAGCGCTCGCGGCTCGGCCTTTGCCTGTTGACGCAACGGACGATCGCCGCATCGCTCGATTTGCTCGGTGTCTCCTCCCCCGAGAAGATGTGAAGGTCCTGGCGGAGATCGCCGCCCGGACCTCACCTGACCTACGTACAGGGACGTTGCGTCGCAGCGATCTCGAGGCTTACGGCGGCCTGTTGGAGGGGTTGGGAGGCGCCGGCTGCGTATTGGTGACGGCGTATGGGTCGGACCGGCGCTCGGTGGCTGCCGGGCTGGCGGCAACCGCTGTGGCCGCAGGGACGCGTACGGGCCTGATCGAGTGCGACCTTGCCGAGCCGGGTCTGGCCGACGCGCTCGGTCTTGGCAACGCACCGGGGTTGCATGAGTACTTGCTCGGGACTGCCGACGCCGAGGCGATCCTGAAACCGGTCATCCTCGCCGGCCCCGGTTCGGCCGAGGCCACCGAGCCGCTGGTCTGTGCGGTCGCCGGCCGGCCGGCTGAGGACAGCTTGCCCCTGCTGGCTTCGGATCGCTTCCGCCAAGCAATCGAGGGGATCCGGGCCGCCTACGAGCTTGTTGTGATCGTGGGGCCGCCTCTACGGGAGAAATATGCACTCAAGGCGGTGCTCGGACTCGTCGACGCGACCCTGCTCTGCATCGGTCCTGGTGATTCTCGGCGCAAGCTGCCGATACCGGTGACCGGCCTGGTAGTCCTGCGCTGAGTCGACCCGAGCGATTCAGAGGTCGTAACGGGCCAAATCGGCGTCGAGCCTCTTGGCGTCCTCACCGCGCGGCCTATCTCCGCCCGATGCACTCCCCGGTCCCGGCGGTCCTTTCGCCGCGCGTCGCCAGCGCCGCACCCCAAACAGCAGGGCAATCGCAGCCACGATGAAGGCGATCGCCGGCACCAGGTAGGCGGAGAGGGAGAAGCCGGACCCTTCGGGTAGCGCCAGCACATTGCGGCCGTACTGAGCGACCAGCGCGTCCTTGACCTCGGCCTTGGTCTTGCCCGAGGCGATCAGGCGTTTAACCAGCGCTCGCTCGCGCTGGGCCTGCGGCGATTCGGCCAATTGCAAGAGGGTGCCGCAGATCGGGCACATCACCTCGTCTTCGATGTCGTTAATGCTCGTCTGCGGCGTCGCGGCGAGGGCGGGGGAGGCGAAGGCCAGCAGGCCGAGGCCGATCGCGAGCACGATTGCCCTGCTCATGAGCGCCCTTCGATGATTGGAACCACTTGTTGCTCGAGGAAGCTTTGATCGACGGGTCCTCGCCAGATCAATGCCAGGCGTCCCCGTGGGTCGACGAGGAAGTTCTCCGGAACCCCGGTCGAGCCGAAGGCGGCGCTGCGCTCGTCGCCGACCGAGCGCAGCTGCCGGTAGCGGACGTCGTACTCGTGCAGGAAGGAAAGCGCGTCGTCGCTGTTGTCCTGGACGTTGATGCCGAGCACGCTGACCCCGCGCTTGCGATAGCGCTGGGCAAAGTGGTCTAGCTCGGGTGCCTCCTGGCGACAGGGAATGCACCACGAGGCCCAGAGGTTGACCAGAACCCAGCGACCGCGGTAATCGGCGATTGAACCCTGACCTTGACCGCCCAGGACCGGCAGCTCACGGTCGGGTACGGGCTCGCCGACAGCGATCTTCGTCTCGCCCTTGCTCAGTAAGCCGAAGGCAAGCAGGCCGATCACGGCGCAGACGGCGAGGAAGGAGAGAAAGGCGCGGGTGCTCACGGCCAGCGAACACTAGTCCTCGCGCCTTCCCGACTGGCCCTAGAATCAGCCGCCAATGCGGACGTAGCTCAGTTGGTAGAGCGCGAGCTTCCCAAGCTCGAGGTCGCGGGTTCGAGACCCGTCGTCCGCTTCTTTCGCCGCTTCACACAGCCAAATTCTTCGCCGGGGTTTGAGACCCGTTTGAAATTTGGCTCTGGGCCTTGCCCTTAGAGCCGTCCTTCGCTGGCGAGAGCAGTCTAGACCCACCTTGACAGCGCCAGACTCGGCATGGGAGGGTGCCGCCATCGTGGACGACATGCAGATGTTTTCGTTGTTTGATGACTCGAATCTCGATGCTTACGACAAGCAGCGCTACCCGGAGGTGCTCAGAGCTGGCGTGGAGCACCACGGCCTTGAGTTGGACGACGTCTTGGCCGTGACCCATGACTTTGGCCTATGGGCAATCTGCAAACAGGGTCTTTTTTCCGCCAACTTTCGTGGCGTCTTCAATAAGCGCATCGAGGTCGGTGACCTCACTCCTTATTCGCAGATCCTAGAGGCGCGAGTTGAGCAGATATTCAGGCCAGAAGGCGCAAAGATTGTTCTTTACGACAACAGCGAGAAGAAGTTTGCTCAGATCGAGTTCACACCGAGTGGAGGGCGCTTCAGCACCACGTCCGAGGACGAACTGGCACAGTGCCAGCGCATTCTTCGGATCGTGGAGGGTGCTTGGCGGGCGGCTGGCGCGGCCTAGACCGTCATGCCGCGCCTGCTGCTGCTAGTTCTCGACTTTGATCACCACGACTACCTGTACCAGTACCACGGGGAAAGCCACGATCCCGACAGCGATTGCCGTCAGGACGTTGCCGGTCAGGGCACCTGCGACGACGACAGGCGCCAAGGCACAGATTGCCGCGAAGCCCAGCACGCGTCCAATCAGAGTCGCCCCCTCCCGTGCAATGTCCCCCCAGCCCCGTGCAAGGTCCCGCAGCCCTGGGGAATCCGGCTCGGAATTCGCACCTCCGCCTCCATCCGGTTGCGAGCGGGGGTCAGTCTCACCTTCACGCTTGCGCTTTCTTCGCTCAGCTAGAGCCACCATTCCCAAAACCAGGCAAGTCCAGGCAGTCATTGCCACACCGACCACCAGTCCCTGCTGTGCGTTCCCGGCAAGTAGACCGGCCCACGTACCCACCACCAAGCCACCGAGCGCCAAGGCAAACAACAGACCGACGACGAAGAGTGCGAACTCGATGAATCCAACCAGCGACAGGCCCCCGTTCCCGAACTTCCGCGCGGTAGATGATTTCGGGGCCGGCTCGTCTCCGGGAGAATTCCCCGGAGTATCAGCAGCCGTCGCTGTCAGCCCGTCCTCCGGCTCAGCTGCCGGATCCATTGCCGCCCTTGTCCCGACGAGATCTGATCCACTCACGGCCCAACGCGACTCCCTTGCGAACGCCGGTGGAAACCCGGGGCGCCACCTCTTCGTTGAACGTCGCTCGACTTTCACGGGCGACCCGGCGAACGACGGGCTTCGTGCCCTCGTAACGTTCGGCGGCGCTCTTCCTCGCCTGCCCCGCCGCCGCCCGTGAGTGCTCGGTGGCCTCGGCGAGCCTCGGCTTGGCCTTCTCCAGACCCTCGGCGCCCTTCCTCTGAACGTCCTCCAGGCCCTTGCGACCCGCCTCTCCCACCATCGCGACCGCGAGTCCCACTCGTGCGGCCCCCTCGCTGTCCCGCCAGCGCAGCAGCAGCCAGATTCCGCTGGCGATGGCGCCGAAGATGCTCGCCATCGCCAACATCGATGCCAGCAAGAACGTGCCGACCATCAGAAGCGACACGCCGTCACTAGGGGAACCGGGTGCGCGGACCGAGGTGACGTCGGCCACATCGAGCAGCTTGTTGACGAGGGGCACACCGACGTCCAACCCGACGCTTGCCGGATTCGACTCCTGAATCAGCACGAAGGCCGCCATTGCGGTCGCCACGCTCACAGCAAAGACCACGCCACTGGCGATGAGCAGGCGTCGAGGGCGCTTGAAGCCCGGGTGAACCGTCACCCCGTCCCCGCGCCTGACGATCCCCTTTCCGCACCCTCCGCAGTAGGCGTTGGTGCCCGGATTTCCTGCGCCGCAATCCACGCATATAACGGCCGTGGAATTCTCCAGGACAGCGTTCATGCGATACGAGGTCGAGACATCAGCAGCCGCCATGCGCCGCCAAAAAGCCGCTCTTGCCGGCCGAATCTGCGCTACACACCCCTCGTTGAGTCCAAGCCCGGGCTCCCATCCACCACTAGCCTATCTCGTGATTCCGAGCCCTGGTGATCCATTAGCGTGCTTGCGCGGAGAAGTGATGGGACAGCAGTTTTTTTTGGGCGGTATACGTGCGGAGAAGCTGACTGTGATTCGGAACGACCTTCGG
This sequence comes from uncultured Solirubrobacterales bacterium, assembly GCA_963703175.1. GTDB lineage: Bacteria > Actinomycetota > Thermoleophilia > Solirubrobacterales > 70-9 > VRUE01. Next base: position 538,826 of record OY969794.1, on the reverse strand, counting down.
TGACGTCTCAAGCGCGGCGGGATTGTGGTCCGGTAGATCCTCCCCGGCGAGGAAGTGGTGATAGAGAAATTTGATCGCCGCGAGGTAGCTCTTGCGCAGGCCCCCGCTACTCCCTCGATTTCTGGAAGGACTGCTCTAAGTGGTTCGGACCTGCGACTGAGACGCGGGCTCGACACCCGTCGTACGCTTTCTTTTTTGTTTGAACTAGGCTGAGCATGTGGGCCAAAGCGTCGGGGTGAAAAGCGGGAGGTCTCTGTGCGTCGCCGTCGCCCTCGCAGCTGCGGCATGGGGCGCAGCGAGCGCGGTCGCTCTACCGGCCTCTGAGGAGCTGGCGCCGGACAAGGTTGCGCTCATCTCTGAAGTTCCCGCCGGCCGGGGAACGATCACGCTGGCCGAGTTTCGGCACGGACTGGAGCTGGCGGCTGTGGCCGAAGGTCGTCGGTCGGTCCCCGAGCCCGGCGAGGGCGGATACGGCAAGCTCAAGAAGTCCACTCTCTTCTCACTGCTCGAAACCGCCTGGCTCTATGGACAGGCGGCCGAATGGGATATCTCGGTCACTTCCGACCAGGTCAAGCGCGCACTTGCTCAAATCAAGCGAGAAAGCTTCAAGAGCGAGGCCGAATACCGTCGCTTCCTGAAGGAAGGTCACTACACCCGGCGCGACGTAGTAGAACGGGTCGAATTACAGCTGCTCAGCACCAGATTGCAGGAAAGACTTCAAAAGCAAATCTCGGCGCAGACTAGGACCAAGTCCGAAGAACAGCGGGCGATCACTCAGTGGGTAAAGGAATTCAGCGCGAGATGGCGCGCGCGGACGGTTTGTGCGCCGAAATACACGACCGAGCGCTGCTCGAACGGGCCAACCGCCGTCTGACGGCGGGCTCCTACCAGGCCCGCCGTCGCTCCGAGCTTCGTCGCGGCGGCCTGCCTAGACACGCACCTTTTTTCGGGCGGCTTTGCGTCCTTTCTTTGGTTTCGAACCGTTTTCGCTGCTTTCGACCGAGCGGTAGAAGTGCTCGATCGCTCCGCGGACCTGTTGTTCGTCGACGACCTTGACCAGATTGGAGCGGCGCAGCTCGGTCACGTGGTAGTTGACCGTGCTCAGCGGTGCTTGCAGCTCCAGGCTGAGGTCCTTCGGCGACAACGTGCGGCCACCGTCGATGTTCAGCACTTCCAGGATTGACACCCGGAGTGGGTGGGTATTGGCACGAGCCAGGCGTTCCCAATTCACGACTACCTCACTTTCGTTGACTGGGCAATACCTAAAAATAATAACGCAGATCATCAAAATCGGGTAGTCTAGCTTTGTAATTGCCCGACGGAAGGGGAATCCGGATGAGCGGGAGTGCACCGATGCGGACCAGCTTTATAGCTGTGGTTTTGGTTCTGGGTATGGCTTTCTTGCCATCTGCGGCTCTCGGCGACACGGCCGGGATAATCGCTCCATCTGATCCGGAAAACCCAACTGTTAACAGCGGCTGGCAGGCGGGGACCTGCAAGGTCGACGCCCCGGCCAAATGCTCCGTCGCCACGCCTGACCAGTTCTTTGAAGAAGCCGCCGGCCACCCTCAGGTCGGCTTCACCCAGTTCATCGTTAAGAACAAACCAGGCCTGGTCGGACCTGAAGAACCGGTGGGGTCGCTCAAGACGGTGCGGGTGGACCTTCCGGTTGGGCTGAGCGTCAACCCGCAGGCGACCGACCAGTGCAGCCAGGGAGACTTCGAAAGCAATCCGACCATCCTCTGCGCTGGAGCAGCCGTGGGGGAAAGCCAGGTGACGGGCTCGGTCTTGGGCGTGCCTTCGCCGGTGCCTCTCACGGCGACCGTCTACAACATCGACCCGCCCTTTGGCGAGCCGGCCAGGTTCGGCTTCAACCTTGCGGGCAACAACATCTATCTGCGCGCCGACGTCGCCTGGGACGGCAACTATCACGAGGGCTTCACGATTGACGTTCCTGCGATCCCCCTAGTCGAAGGCCTGATCCTGAAAAATCGCCTCGTCTTCAACGGCCGCGCCGGGGACGGCACCTTCATCACCACCCCGAGCACTTGCTACGACCCCGAACAGCCGCCCCACGAACACGTCTATTCGACCTACCTTCTCGCCAGCTCGATCGCCGAAGAGGCGCAGCCGGGCTACACCTTCCCGCAGAGCGCCCAGCCGCCGTTCGAGTCGCCTCTTCCCGAAGGGAAGCTGCCAATCGATTGCCCCGGTGTGCCCTACGAACCGGGGATCGGCGTCAACCCCGGCACCGCTCAGACCGACTCCCCGGCCGGTCTGAGCGCGGACGTCGAGGTCCCCCACATCCTCGGCGGGGGATTGCGTGAGAGCTCGCAGACCAAGCAGGCGAAGGTGACGCTACCGCTCGGCATGGGCATCAATCCCTCGGCCGCGAGCGGTGGGCTGCAGACCTGCACCGACGCCCAGTTCGGCAAGGGGACGAGGAACCCGGTCGCATGCCCGCCGGAGTCGAAGGTCGGCGTCGCCTCGATCGAGACGCCGCCGCTTCCGGGCGGATCGCTGAACGGCACGGTCTACGTCGGCAAGCAGGAAAGCCGCGATCCGACCTCTGGCGAGGAGTACAGGATCTTCGTCGACGTCGAGTCGGCCCGGTACGGGATCGCGGCTCGCCTGGTCGGCAACGTAAGCGCCGATCCCAACACCGGACAGTTGACGACTACCTTCGACGACAAGGAGCTGGGCGGGCTGCCACAGGTCCCCTTCAGCTCGTTCAAGCTTGATTTCGATGACGGGGCTCACGCCGTGCTGACCAGCCCGGGCGCCTGCGGTCCGAACAAGACGATCGCGGTGATGACGCCCTGGAGCGGCAATCCGGCGGCGACGCCGTCTGGGGATTTCTCGCTGAGCACCGCACCTGGAGGAGGCGTTTGCGCCAAAACGCTTGCCGGCCGCCTGTTCGCCCCGAGCTTCGGCGCTGGAACGAACAAGGCCGATGCGGGCGAGTACAGCCCGCTGCACATGAACATCACCCGTTCGGATGGCAACCAGGAGTTGAAAGGCGTCGACGTGACGCTGCCACCCGGCTTGACCGCAAAACTAGCCGGCGTTCGCTACTGCCAGACGGCCCAGCTTGCCGCAGCCGCCGCCAGCAGCGGCCTCGCCGAGGCTGCTAATGCCAGCTGTCCGGATTCAAGCCTGATCGGCAACGCAAACATCTCGGCCGGCAGCGGGCCCTCCCCGATCAAAATCGAGGGCAAGGTCTTCCTCACCGGCCCTTATAAAGGTGCTCCTCTCTCCCTGGCAGTGATCACCCCCGCCACGGCCGAGCCGTTCGATCTCGGCACGGTCGTGGTGAGGGTGGCGCTGTTCGTCAATCCACGCACCGCGCAGGTGCGAGCGCTCTCGGACCCGATTCCGCACGTTTACGGCGGCGCGACGCTTGATATCCGCTCGGTCGCGGTGAAGCTCGACCGCAAGAACTTCTCACTAAACCCGACCAACTGCTCGCCGTTTAGCTTCGGCGGGTCGCTGCTCGGCGGCGGTGCCAATCCGGTCGACCCGGGGACCTTCGTCCCGGTCTCGGTCTCAGCCCCATTCAAGGCGGACGGCTGCGAGAAGCTCGGCTTCAAACCGAAACTGTTTCTGCGGCTCTTTGGCGCGACCCGTCGTGCCAAGAACCCGAGGCTACGCGCGGTGCTGCTGCCGCATGCCGGCGACGCCAATATCGCCCGCGCGGCGACGATCCTGCCGAAATCGCTGATCCTCGATCAAAGCAACCTTTCGAAGGTCTGCACCCGCGTCCAGTTCGCCGCGCACGACTGTCCTACGAACTCGATCTACGGCTTCGCGCGAGCGTTCTCGCCCCTGCTCGACAAGCCGCTCGAAGGCCCGCTCTACCTGCGCTCGTCCGACAACCCGCTGCCTGACCTCGTTGCCGCCCTGAGCGGTCAGGTCGACATCGAGCTGGACAGCCGGACCGACAGCGTCCATGGACATATCCGCAACACCTTCGACATCGTTCCCGACGTGCCGGTCTCCAAGTTCATCCTCACTCTGCGAGGCGGACCCAAAGGCCTGCTCGTCAACTCCCGCAACCAGTGTCCGCGCAAAGGCGCGCACTCCGGCAAAGGCAAAGGTGCGCGAGCGAGCAAGGCGCGACGCCGGGGTAAGGGCCAGCGGGTGATTGTCCGCTTCAAAGGTCAGAACGACAAGAAGCTGAACCTGCGACCGCGACTGCGGGCGCCCTGCGGCAAGAAACACGGCCACGGCAAATAACCTCCCGCGTCGGTGCGCCCGACGCTTTCGGTCCTAATCGTTACTTGGAACAGCCGTGAGGAGCTGGGCCGAAGCCTGCCTGCCCTGCTGCCCGAGTTGGAGGAGGGAGACGAGCTGATCGTCGTCGACAACGACTCCGGCGACGGGACCGCGGAGGCGGTGGCGGCGCTGGCGCCGGCGGCGCGGGTGGTGCGAAGCGGCGGCAACGTCGGCTTCGCCGCCGGCTGTAACGCAGGCGCGGAGCAGGCGCGCGGCGACCTGCTCGTCATCCTCAACCCGGACGCGTCGCCGCGGCCCGGCTTCGGCGAGGCGATCCGTCGCCCCTGGCTGGAGGAGCGCGGCTGGATCGCTTGGCAGGCCCTGGTCGCCGACGGCGACGGGACGATGATCAACTCGACCGGCAACCCGGTCCACTTCACCGGCATCGTCTGGGCGGGAGGGCACGGCGACCCGATCGGCGAGGCGCCGCCGGCCGGCGAGGTTTCGGCCCTCTCAGGCGCCTGCCTGGCAATTCCCCGGCGCGCCTGGGAGGAAGCGGGGGGCTTCCCCAAGCGCTTCTTCCTCTACCACGAGGACGTCGACCTCTCGTTGCGGTTGCGGTTGGCCGGCGGGGCGCTCGGGATCGAGCCCGCGGCGGTAGTCGATCACGACTACGAGTTCGGCGCTCGCGAGCACAAGTGGCGTTGGCTAGAGCGCAACCGCTGGGCCTTCCTGATCCGCGTCTACCCCACGAGCCTCTTGGTGCTGTTGGCGCCGGCTCTAATCCTGACTGAGTTGGCACTGATCCCAGCCGCGATTGCCGCCGGCTGGGGCAAGCAGAAATTTGCCGCGATTGGCGAAGTAATCCGCTGGCTTCCCCGCCTACTACGCGAGCGCCGCCAGGTCCAGGCCACCCGTACGGTCAGCGCCGCCGAGTTCGCCAGCTGGCTGACCCCAGACCTCGACTCACCTTTCATCCCGCAGATAGCTCGCTCGGTTCCAGCTCGCCTTCTACTCCGCAGCTACTGGCGCGCGGTCCGCCTGCTACTGCGATAGGCCTTCACTCAGCCGGCGTGCCAGTCGGCCGGATCAGGATCTCGTTGATGTCAACGTTGGCCGGCTGCTCCAAGGCGTAGATCACGGCGCGGGCGATGTCGTCGTCCTGCAGCGCCCATTTGCCAGGCCGGTTGTCGAAGAACGGCGTGTCGACCATGCCGGGCTCGATCAGGGTCACCTTAATCGCGTGGTTCTCGTGCATCTGGCGCAGCTCGCCAAGTAGCGACTCGCCGATCGCCGTCGCCGCCCACTTGGTCGCCGAGTAGAGCGAGCCGGGCAGCGCCTGGCGACCGGCGACCGAGCTGGTGACGAGGAAATGGCCGTCGCCGCGCTCGAGTAGATGGGGAAGGGTGGCGCGGATCGTCAGCGCGACGCCGTAGACGTTGGTCAGCACCATCGAGCGCCAGTGCTCCGGTGACTCCTCGAGGAAGCCGCGAGTGGCGCCGAAGCCGGCGTTGGCGAAGACGACGTTGATGCGTCCGAACGCCTCAAGCGCCGCCGCGGTCATCGCCTCGACCTGATCCCACTCGGTGACGTCGCAGCGGACCGCGAGCGCCCGGTCCCCGCCGCCCAGCTCTGCGACCAGCTCCTCCAGTGGCTCGATGCTCCGCGCGGCGAGCACCAGCCGGTGCGTACCGGCCGCGGCCCGCGCCGTAGCGGCGCCGATCCCACTGGAAGCTCCGGTGATGAGCAGCACTGGTTTGTCGCTCATGGGCTGATTTTCGCATTCCGAGCGCCGGGGCGAGTGCGTGGGGGTCGGCGGACACTCAGCGCGAAGCGCGTCCGCCGACCCCCACGCACTCGCCCCCCAAGCCCGCCTTGCGATAATCCCTGTCTCGTGGATCCCAGCCGCAAGCGAAAGATCCGGCTCGTGGTCGCGCTCAGCGTCGCCGTCATGCTCGCTGCTGCGCTCGTCTACACGTCGTTCAGTGCTTCTTCGCAAGCAAAAGAGCCCTCGCAGCTGATCGGTGTTAGCTCGGGCGGCAACTACGAGCTGACCGGCAGGGTCGTCACGGGCTCGGTCCGCCACCACGGCGAGGGGATCCGCTTCCGCGTGGCCGACCGCGACAATGCCAGCGAGAGCATTCCCGTCGCCTACGCCGGCACCATCCCCGACCCCTTCCGCGGGGGCCGCGAGATCGTCTTGGCGGGCACGGTGCAGCACGGCGTTTTCATCGGCGAACGCGACACGCTTGTCACCAAGTGCCCGTTGAAGTTCACCACCGCGAATGACAGCTAGCCTCGGTAGCGCCGCACTGGCGCTCGCTTTCCTAACCGCGGTCTTTGCCGTCGTCGCGGCGCTGATGGGCCGCGACGACGGCCGGCGCTGGGTGGACATTTCGCGCCGGGCTGTCTACGGCCTCTTTGCCCTGCTCACCCTCTGCGTGGTGCTGATCGAGATCGCTTTCGCCAACAACGACTTCTCCTTCAACATCGTCCAGCAGCACTCCTCGATTGAGACGCCGACCTTTTACAAGCTGGCGGCGATGTGGTCGAGCCAAGAGGGCTCGCTGCTGCTCTGGGCCTGGGTGCTCTCGATTGCCTCCTCGCTGGCGCTGTACGCGACGAGGAACAAGCTGCGCGAGATCGTTCCCTACGCGACCGCGGTGATGGCCGGTGTCGCCGCCTTCTTCACCGGCCTAATGCTCTTCGCCGGCGGGGTTAACCCGTTTGCGACGCTCGACCCGGCGCCGGCTGACGGGATCGGCCTCAACCCGCTGCTCCAGCACCCGAGCATGATGATTCACCCGCCGATGCTCTACTCGGGGTACGTCGCCTTCACGATCCCCTTCGCCTTCGCCGTCGGCGCCCTGATCACCCGCCGCCTCGACGCCGCCTGGATCCGCTCGACCCGGCGCTTCGCCTTGATTGCTTGGACCTTCCTTGGCTTCGGCCTGCTGCTCGGCGCTCGCTGGTCCTACACCGAGCTCGGCTGGGGTGGCTACTGGGCGTGGGACCCGGTCGAGAACGCGGCGCTGATGCCTTGGCTGATGGGCACCGCGTTCTTGCACTCGATCATGGTCCAAGAGAAGCGCGGCATGTTGAAAGTCTGGAACGCCTGCCTGATCGTCGCCACCTTCTCCTTGGCACTGCTCGGCACGTTCCTCGTCCGTTCTGGGGTGCTGCAGTCGATCCACGCCTTCGGTGACAGCACCGTCGGCCCCTACATCCTTGGCCTGATCGCAGTCGTCTTGGTTGGCTCAACCGCGCTGATCGTCTCCCGGCTCGACGACTTGAAATCGGAGAAGCGAATCGACTCGCTCGCCTCGCGTGAGTCGGTCTTCCTGGTTAACAACTTCCTCCTCGTGGCGCTCACGGCGACGATTTTCTGGGGCACCTTCTTCCCTCTGATCTCGGAGCTGTTCACCGGCGACAAGGCCTCGCTGGCCGCGCCCTGGTTCGATCGCTACACGACGCCGCTGGCGATTGGGCTGGTGCTCTTCACCGGGATCGGGCCGTTGCTTGCCTGGCGGCGGATCAGTTGGGACTCGGCTAAGCGGGTCTTCTTCGTGCCAATGATCGTCGCCGTCGTTGTCGGGCTCGGCCTGGCGCTGTTCACCGACGCAGCAGGCAAGCCCTGGGCGCTGGCCCTCTTCGCCTTCGCCGCTTTTGCGCTCACTGGGCTCACCCAGGAGTTCTGGCGCGGCGCGGCGGCGCGGCGCTCGCTCAGCGGCGGTTCGATGCCGGCTGCGCTAGTCGGGGTCGTGTCGCGCAATCGCCGCCGCTACGGCGGCTACATCGTCCACGCCGGCGTCGCCGTCTTGCTGATCGGCATCGCTGCTTCCTCCAGCTTCCAGACCAATCGCGACGTGCGCCTGCGCCCGGGGGAGAGCGCCGTTGTCGACGGCCGCACGGTCACCTATGAGCGGCCTACGGTCAGCGTCAACAGCAACGCCTTCACCTTCGGCGCGATACTCGGCATCGAGCGGGGGGGCAAGCACTTCACTCTGCATCCGAGCCGTCGCTTCTTCCGCCCGACTGGGGTTGAAAGCGGGACGATCGGCAGCTACTTCGACGGCGAGGCGACCAGCGAGGTTGGGCTGAAAGCCGGCGCTGGCAGCGATTTCTGGACCGCTGTGCAGCCCGACATCTCAGCCGTGCGTCGTCGCATACGGGCGGCCGACCAGGGCTTTCGCGCCTGTGTCTCTGGCGCTCCCGGGACGCCGCCACAATGCCGGGCGGTTTCCCGCCTGATGCAGGCGGCCGCGGCAAATCCGCGCCTGCGGCCGATTGCCCTAGCTCAAATAAGCAACCTGCAGGCGGCGACGGCAGACCGGCTGGCGAAGAGCTACCTGGCTGACAATGCAATCGCGACCTTTCGCGTCATCGTCGATCCGCTCGTCACCTGGATTTGGATCGGCGGGCTGATCGCCTTAGCCGGCGCCCTAATCGCGGTTTGGCCAGGTCGCCGCGCGGGCCGGCGCCCGGCAGCCGACACGGAGCTGGAGGCGCTGAAGGAAGCCAAGTACCGCGAGATCCGCGACGCCGAACTCGATCACGCCGCCGGCAAGCTCTCCGACGAGGACTTTGCTCTGCTCGACGCCGAGCTGCGCAAGGAGGCGGTTGAGATCCTGGACGCGGAAAAACCGGTTGAAACGGTTTAGGTTAAGAGCCCCATGAGCACTCGACGACACCTGCGCGGTTCGGCCCTAGCATCGTTTTTGGTGGCCATGGTTACCTTTGCGGCCAGCGCTTCTGCGCAGGGGGCGGCCACTTGGACGACGCCTGCCTCGGCCACCTCGGTGCGTCAGGCGCTGCGTTTTTGGACGCCAGCGCGGATGCGGCGGGCGCGGCCGCTGGATCTGCCCCAGCCGGACGGAGGGGGCCTCGCGCGGGCGTCTAGAGCGCAGTCTGAAAGGAACGCACTGCGGGGTCCGACGGCCGACGCACAGGCGCGGTCCGAATTCGCGCCAGTTGCCGATCCCACCGCACCGGGGTTCAGGCAAAACGGGGTGATCTTCATCGTCTTGCCGGGGGGCTTCGGGTCCGGGCGTTGCTCGGGGACCTCGGTCAACGCCCCCAACCGCAGCGTCGTTTTCACCGCCGGCCATTGCGTCAACAGTGGCTTTGGTCGCTGGTACAACCAGGACTGGATCTTTGTTCCCGGTTACCACGATGGCGTGCGGCCCTACGGCATCTTTGTCGCCAAGTGGCTTGGCGCGACTGCGCCGTGGGTCAGTGGCGGCAGCGAGAATGCCGATGTCGGCGCCGCTGTGGTCTCACGCAACGAACGGGGCCAGCGCCTCGGTGAAGCGGTGGGCGGCGACGGCATCGCCTGGGGCCTCTCGCCGAATCAGGTGTTCGATATCCACGGCTACCCGGCAGAACAGCCCTTCGACGGGGCAACCCAAAGGCTCTGTTCCCAGACGCCGTTCCTCGGTCACGACCTCGCCTCCTTCCTCTGGCCGGGCCCACTCAACCTGGCGCTGTCGTGCAGCGTCACCGGCGGTGCCTCGGGGGGTGGCTGGACGATCCGCGGCAATGTGCTGAACGGCGTCACCAACTACGGCTACGGTGACGACCCGACCACTGATTTCGGCGCCTATTTCGGCGGCGCTGTGAAGGCTCTCTACCAACAGGCCGCGCGGGTGCGATGAGAATGCGCTTGGCGATTGCAGCTTTCGCCGCCGCCACGGCGCTCCTCTGCGCCGCGCAGACCGCCGCCGCAGCACCGCTGCCGACCGCGCCCGCGCTCTTGGCCGGCGTCACTCAGCTCAACGACAACCTGTCGCTCCTGGGTCAGGGTTCGACCAGCGTTGGCCTGCCCCGCAACCGCGCCCTGTCCGAACTCAGGTTCGAAAACAACGATGGGTACCGAATCGCGGTCACCGCCTTCGGTCAGACGGTGGCGCTCAGTGTCACCAAAGGTCAGAGACCACGGAAGGGACGCCACCGCGTATCGACCACTACCTATTTCGCGCACGGCAAGGTCACGCCGTCCTCGATCGAGGCCTCTTTCGGCGACCGGGGGCGGATCGCGGTTCGTTTCCAGCCGTCCGGCCGCAAGGTCCGAGCCACGCGCAAAGCAGGCTGCAAGAGGTCGAGCGACGGGATCCTCGCCTATCTCGGCATCTTTGCCGGCGATCTGCGCTTCCAGGGCGAGGGGGGGTTCACCTCCGTGGCAATCCACCGCACCCGCGGTCGCTCGGTAGACCTGGCGGCCCTGCTCGCTTGCCTCTACGGCGCGCTGCCGGGACTGCAGGCCGAGCTTCCGCCGCCAAGGTCCCCGCTCGGCCTTCACCTACCGGGCCTCGTTGGGGACGGCTTGCGCACGGCCGCGAGCGCACCGGGAGTTCGTACCCATCCCAGCACCCATCCCAAATCGACCACCCTGCTCGTTAACAGCAAAGCCGCCCTCTCGCGGACGATTTTCGCCGCCCAGGTGCGGGGCAAGGGCCGGCCCCGCTTCATTGCAATCGATCAGACCAGCGAAGGCTCGATTGGCATCATGCGCCTCGTCTTCGCCCGTGGCGCTCCCTCCGTGTTCGACTTCGAGGACACCCTCTCCAGCGCCGACGTTTCCCCGCCGCCACCGTTCAGCGGCACGGGCACGCTTGAACACGGCTCGGGCAATGCCAAGAGTTGGGCAGGCTCGCTTGCCGTGTCCTTTCTCGGTGCGCCCCGCGTGTCGTTGACTGGCTCGCCGTTTGAGGCCAGGCTCGCTCGAGGCTGGTAGTAGCCGCGGCTTAGGCCGTCAGATCTTCAGCAAGACCACGGTGTTGACGACGAAGAGGACCGCGAAGAAGACCGTCGCGCGATCCAGGTTGCGCTCGACCATCGAGCCGCCGCCGAATGAGCTGCCGCCACCGCCGATGCCGAAGGCGCCGGAGAGCCCTGCGTCTTTGCCCGAGTGCAAGAGGATCAAGAAGATCAGGGCGACGGCAATGATCACCTGCACGAATGCGAGGAAGGTGTACACGGCGCGGATTGTATCCATGATCGGCCCGCTGCAAACCGGCGCATCTCGGGGTCTTCGGTCGTCCGGATCGGGTCACGCACGAAAAGTGCGCTCCCCTCACCGACCTCCCTGCATCCCCCGACCTGCTTGGTTTTCGCGGGCTTGAACGTGATACAGAAATTACCTTTTTGTTGCGTTGGTTGACAAATTGAGTTAATCTGTCAACCAAGCAGACGATTTCTGGTGATCTGACAAGGAGGAGGCGCCCATGGAGGCAGCCGCACACGAGCACCATCACGGACCCGACGTCGAACTCAATCCGGCGGCCTGGACTGACCCGAAGCGCTACGCCTGGCTGCTCGGGCTGATCGTTCCGTCACTTCCCTTCATTGCCTGGGCCGGGGTCGAGCTGACCGGCCTCGACGCTTTTTGGTTTTTCGGCCCAGCGCTCGTCTTCGTGCTCTTCCCCGTACTCGACTTCATCGTCGGTATGGACGCCGAGAACCCACCCGACAGCATCATTAAGTGGCTCGAACAGGACCGCTACTACCGCTGGTGTACCTACATCTTCATCCCGGTCCAGTACGCCGGGCTGATCTTTGCCTGCTGGCTCTGGGCCGATGGCGGGCTCTCCGCCCTCGACAGCATCGGCCTGGCGCTGACGATGGGCATGGTCAGCGGGATTGCGATCAACACCGCCCACGAGCTCGGCCACAAGCGCGCCGATCTGGAGAAGTGGCTGAGCAAGGTCGCCCTCGCGCAGAGCGGCTACGGCCACTTCTTCATCGAGCACAACCGCGGCCATCACGTCCGTGTCGCCACCCCCGACGATCCAGCCAGCTCGCGGCTGGGGGAGAGCTTCTGGGCTTTCCTGCCACGCACGGTCTCGGGCAGCCTAAGCTCAGCCTGGGGGATCGAGCGCGCCCGGCTCGACCGCGTGGGCCACTCAGTTTGGTCGATCCACAACGACATTCTGCAGGCCTGGGCGATGACGGTCGGGCTGTTCGCCTTGCTGGCGATCGTCTTCGGCCCGGTCGTCCTGCCCTACCTGTTGTTGCAGGCGGTGCTCGGTTTCTCGCTGCTTGAGGTCGTCAACTACCTCGAGCACTACGGCCTGCTGCGGGGGAAGAAAGAGGACGGGCGCTACGAACGCTGCCTTCCGCAGCACAGCTGGAACAGCAACAACGTCGCCTCCAACGTCCTCCTCTACCACCTGCAGCGCCACAGCGACCACCACGCCAACCCGACCCGCCGCTACCAGGCGTTGCGCCACGTGGAGGAGGCACCGCAGCTGCCGACGGGATACGCGGGGATGATCGTGCTCGCCTGGTTTCCGCCAGTTTGGCGCCGGGTGATGGACCGTCGCCTGCTCGATCACTACGGCGGCGACCTCGGTCGCGCCAACATCCAGCCGCGGGCGAAGCGCCGCGTGCAGGCCCGCTACGGAGGTGCCGGAGCGTGAGCGCCTTTCGCTGCCCCGGCTGTGGCTACGTTTATGACGAGGCGGCTGGCAACCCGCGCGAGGGCTTCCCGGCCGGCACGGCCTGGAGCGAGGTTCCGGACGACTGGCACTGCCCCGACTGTGGAGTTAGGGACAAGGTGGACTTCGAGCCGCTCGCCGACGGCGACGAGTGACCGCTCCCGCTGCGACGATTGGTGCCGTCATGGAGGCGCGCACCCCATATCCCCAGGCGGCCCGGCAGCTGCTGCGCGACACCCTGCTCGCGGCCGCCCGCGACGAGGTGCAGCAGCGCGCCTGGTCGGAGATCACCATGGCCGAGATCGCCGCAGCCGCAGGGGTCAGTCGCCAGACCCTTTATAAGGAGTTCGGCAGTCGCGACGAGTTCGCCCAGGCGCTGGTCATCCACGAGGGGGAACGTTTTCTCGACGCGGTCGACGAGGCCGTACGTGCGCACCTCGACGATCCCAGGGCGGCGATCGGCGCCGCCTTGGAGACCTTCCTTCGCACCGCCGGGGAGGACCCGCTGGTGCGGATCCTGCTCAGCGACGATGGTACGGCCGGCCTGCTGCCTTTCGTCACGACGCAGGGGATGCCGGTGGTGCAGTGGGCCACCGCTCGTCTTACCGCGACGATCGAGCAGGGTTGGCCACAGGCGCCGCCGCCGAAAGCCCGCCTGTTGGCCGAGACCCTCGTTCGTCTGGCGATCAGCCATGTCACCGCCCCTGGCGATTCGCCCGAGGCAACGGCCGCTCAGACCGGCGAGCTGCTTGGCCCCTTCGTCGACGAGGCGCTGGGCCGCAAATAGCGAGCGTTGTAACGCCGGAGGGGGGAGAAACTCCGCCCGCGGTGCCCTTGGGCCTTTATGTCCGCCACATCCGAGCTCGTCTGCGTGCCCGGTACTATCAATGGCATGAGAACTACCATTGATAGTGCCGGGCGAGTCGTGATCCCAAAAGATCTACGTGCGGCCCTTCATTTGATCGGGGGCGATGAGGTCGAGATAACTCTGGAGGGCGAACGGATAGAACTGACCCCTGCCTTCAGGAAGGTGCAATTGCGTCGTAGCCCGAATGGCCTGCTCACGTCTGACCTGCGGCTACCGCCCGGGCACGGGCTGGAGGAGGATCGAGAAGCGCTGGAACGGGCTCGCCGTTGATCGTTCCCGATACCTCTGTCCTGGTATCCGGTTTTACCGCTGCCCATCCCTTTTATGCGGTGGCGGAGCCCGCTCTAATAGAGGTCCGGGAGGACGGCGGTCTGGCGGCTCACACCATGGCCGAGGCTTATTCGGTGCTAAGCGCAGCCGGGGGCGTCTATCGAGCGGAGCCGGAATTGGTTCTCGAGTACCTCAAAGAGCTCCTCGGCGACTCGCCACCGATTCAGCCACGTGCGGCCTCATATATGGAAGCTCTCGAGGATCTTGCTCGCGAGGACCGGGGCGGAGCACCCGTGTTCGACGCCCTCATAGCGCTGGCGGCCCGCGACGCGGATGCCACGCTGCTCAGCCTCGATCGTCGCGCTAAGTCGATCTACGAGCTGTGCGGGGTCGAGTTCCGCTTCCTCGAAGAAGGCTAGGACTGTGGCCGCTTGCCGTGGTAGACGACAAAACCTGGGCTGAAGCCCATTCGCTCGTAGAAGCGGTGGGCGTCGACGTTGGTCTTGGTCGTCGTGATCGCCATGTCGTCGATGCCGCATTCCCCGAGGCGCTCCCAGGCTGCCTCGATCAGCGCCGCGCCGACGCCGCCACTACGGCGGTCCGGCAGGACGGAGAGTGTCTCGAGCACGCCGGCGCGCTCTCCGGTCCGCCATGAGGCGTAGCCGGGGCCGACGGTGACGAAGGCGTAGCCGATCGGCCCGCTCTCGTCCTCGGCGATGACGAAGAAGGTCTCGGGGTCCTCGAGCCAGCGGACGTACTTCGAGCGGCGCACCCGCCAGGCGTCGCCGAGCTCGCGCCCTGGGGTCTTCGGGTCGAGCTCGGGAGTGATCCGCACGTGGTGTTCCTGCAGCGCGTTCCACATCGGCTCGACCGCGTCGATCTCCTCGACGCTGTTCGCGTAGCGCAGCGTTATCGCGGGTTGACCGGGCTTATGCACCGAGGAAGGAGGTAATCAGGGCGGCCAGCCGTTCCGGCTCCTGGGCTTGGAGGGCGTGTCCGTCGCCCTCGAAGCGTTCGGTTCTGCAGTTGGGCCAGCGATCGGCAAGCCGGTCGGTGTTCTCGGGTCGAATCACGGCATCCTCGCTACCGCAGACGGCAAGGACGGGTGGTGAGCTAGCGCCGGGACGGTCCAGGCCCTTGGTGCTCCACGCGCCGATTGCCGCTCGCTGAGCGGCGAGCGTCGCTGGCGACAGTGCGGCTCGGTCCGCGGCGACGACATCGCCGATGCGCTGGTTCATTTCAGCGGCCACATTGGCGGGAAAGACCAGCTCGATTAGCCGCGTGGCCTGCTCGCGCGGCGTGCCCGAGTGGTCGGTCAGCCGTTCGAAGGCGGCTGGGTCTCCTGGCACGGCGGCGTCCCCGCCGGGGTTGGTGGCGAGCAAGATCAGTGCCTCGACCCGGGCAGGCGCTTGGATCGCCAGCGCCTGGGCGATGAAGCCGCCCATCGACCAGCCGGCGACCGGCAGCCGCTCAATCTCGAGTGCGTCGAGCAGCGCCTCGATGTCGGCGGCCATCGCCTCGATCGTCAGCGGCTCGCGCAGCTCGCCGAGCTGCGAGTCGCCCATACCGCGATTGTCGGGGTAGATCACCTCGAACGATCGCCCCAGGGCCGCGAGGAATTGCGGGTCCCAACCTGCAGCGGCGCCCGAGTAGCCGGTGATCAGCAGCAGGGGCGGCCCTTTGCCGAAGGAACGCCATGCCAGCCGCCTTCCTTCGATCTCAATCGCATCGTTGCGTTCGACCGGTTGATCCACTGGCGCCCAGTATCCCAGTGCCTCAGACCTCGATCATCAGAGTGACCGGGCCGTCGTTGACGAGCGCCACTCCCATACAGGCACCGAAGACACCCTTCTTCGCTCCGAGCCGCTCGCAGACGCGGTCGTAGAGCGGCTCGGCCGCGTCGCCGGGTGCCGCTTCGACATAGCTTGGCCGGTTGCCTTTTCGGGCGTCGCCATAGAGGGTGAACTGGCTTACGCAGAGCACCTCGCGCTCGCCCAGCGGCTCGTTCATCCGCCCCTCGGCGTCATCGAAGATCCGTAGCGCCCGTAGCTTCGAAGCCAGCCGGTCAGCCTCTTCGGCGCCATCGTCTCGGCCTACCCCGAGCAGGACCAACATGCCGGGGCCGATCTGCGCAACCCGCTCGCCCTCGACGTCGACTGCGGCCTGGCTGACCCGCTGCACCAGCGCCCTCATCTGTCCTCCGACCACATAGGCGCAAGCTACACCGGCGGATCTGGTCATATCCTGTGCCGACATGGCTAAGTGGGGAGTTCTCGGGGTTCTAGGGGTCGCTCAGTTCCTGATGGTTCTCGACCAGGCGGTGATGAACGTCGCGATCTCCCAGTTGGTCGAAGACTTCGACACGACCGTCACCACGATCCAGGCGGTGATCGCCCTCTACGCGCTGGTGATGGCGGCGCTGATGCTGATCGGCGGCAAGCTCGGCGACATCTGGGGCCGGCGCCGCGCCTTCACCATCGGGATCTGCATCTACGGCGTCGGCTCCGGCTTGACCGCCGCCTCGTGGAGCGTGCCGAGCCTGGTGCTCGGCTGGTCGATCCTCGAGGGCATCGGCGCCGCGCTGGTTCTGCCGGCGCTCTTCGCGTTGGTGGCTGGCTCCTACAAGGGCGCCAACCGCGCCGTCGCCTACGGCGTCCTTGGTGGCATCGCCGGCGCCGCGATTGCGGTCGGCCCAATTCTCGGCGGCTGGATGACCACCGACTTCACCTGGCGGCTGGTCTTCGTCGGCGAGGTCGTGGTGGCGATCGGCATCCTGGCGGGGACGCGGTTGCTGCGTGAGCCGGAGCGGGAGGGGGCTGCACCCGAACTCGACTGGGTCGGCGGTGTGCTTTCCGCCTCCGGCCTCGCCCTCGTCGTCTTCGGTGTGTTGCAGGCGAGCAACTGGGGCTGGCTGCAGCCGCACAACTCGCCGATCGAGCCCTTTGGCTTCTCGCTGACTCCGTTCGTGATCGGCGCGGGGGCGCTGGTTCTCGCTGGTTTTCGCGCTTGGGAGCAGCGCCGGGAGGGACAGGGCCTCGAACCACTGGTCCACCTGCGCTTGCTCAGTATCCGCCCGCTGCGTGGAGGAGTCTCGATGCTGCTTGCCCAGAACCTGATCTTGATGGGGATCTTCTTCACGATCCCGCTCTACCTGCAGATCGTTCAGGGCCTCGACGCGCTTGAAACCGGCGTGCGCATGCTCCCCACTTCGGCCGGTCTATTCCTTACCGCGGTCGCGGGTTCCGCTCTGTCTTCACGGTTCGCGGCGCGAGGCCTGGTGCGAGCGGGCCTGCTGATCGTGCTCGCGGCCACTGTGATGCTGCTGGCGACGATCGAGCCCGAACTCGACAATGCACCCTTCCTCGTCGCGATGGGAGTGCTCGGCGTCGGTATGGGCATGATCGTCTCCCAGCTCGGCAACGTGGTCCAGTCGGCGGTCGGCGACGCCGACCGCAGTGAGGCCGGGGGTCTGCAGAGCACGGCGCAGCAGCTCGGCTCGTCGCTGGGGACGGCGCTGCTCGGCGCGATCGTGATCACCGGCCTGAGCACCGCCTTCATCGCGAACATCGCCGACGACCCGCGCGTCTCAGCAGATGTCGAAGACCAGGTCCAGGTCCAGCTCAGCGCTGGCGGCAGCTTCGTCGCTTCCGACGAGGTCAGGGCGGGGGCCACGGCAGCCGGCGTCGACCCGGCGACGGTCAATGCCCTGGTCGAAAACTACGAAGACGCGCAGTTGAAGGCGCTGAAGACGGCCTTTCTCTTCGCCGCCTTCCTCGTCCTTGCCTCGTTCTGGACGACCCGGCGTCTGCCGACGCAGCGCTTCGACGAATTGCAGGCGGGTCCCGATCCACCTCTCACCGAACCTGCGATTGTTTGAGTCGATGGCCGATTCGATCCAAAGCCATCCGGGGTCGCCCGAAGAGCGCGCCGCCGCCGGCAAGGCTGCCCGCGCCGCCGCGCCGCGCTCCGCTCACGGCGAGTGGAAACCGACCGCCGACCGCCCGGACCCGGTCGAGCTGCTCGAGCACCAGGCCGGCTCGCGGGTGGGGCAGCTGGTGCCACTGCGCTACGGCCGGATGTTGGTCTCTCCCTTCACCTTCTACCGCGGCGCCGCGGCGGTGATGGCGGCCGACCTCGGCCCGACCCCGCGCTCGGGCTTCGAGGCGCAGCTCTGCGGCGACGCACACCTCTCCAACTTCGGCGCCTTCGCCTCGCCCGAGCGGCGGCTCGTCTTCGACCTCAACGACTTCGACGAGACGCTGCCGGGGCCCTGGGAGTGGGATGTGGAGCGGCTCGTAGCCAGCTTTACGCTGGCGGGTCGCGACCGTGGTTGCAGCGGGGACGAGTGCCGCGGCATCGTGCTGGCGGCGGCGCGGCAATACCGCGAGACGATGCGGCGGCTGGCACTGATGGGCAACCTCGAATCCTGGTACCAGCAGCTCGACGCCGATGCGATCGCCGCAGGCTGGGCTAGCGCGGTTGGCGGCAAGCAACGCAAGGCGTTTGAGCGCAACGTCGCCAAGGCGCGCGCCAAGGACAGCGACCGGGCTTTCTCGAAGCTGGTCGAGGAAGTCGACGGGAAGCTGCGCATCATCAGCAACCCGCCTCTGATCGTGCCGATCGAGGAGCTCGCCGAGGAGGCGAAGGGGGCGGATGTCGTAGCGCTCGTACGGCACGTCCTCTCCGAGTACCGCGACTCGCTCCCGGTCGAGCGCCGCGCCCTGATCGACGGCTACAGGCTGATCGATATCGCCTTCAAAGTCGTCGGCGTGGGCAGTGTCGGCACCCGGGCCTGGATCGCCCTATTGCTCGGCCGCGACCGGGGCGACCCGCTCTTCCTCCAGATCAAGGAGGCGCAGCGCTCGGTGCTCGAGCCCTACATGTCGCCGAGCGAGTTCGACCAGCAAGGCGAGCGCGTCGTCCACGGGCAGCGGCTGATGCAGGCGGCCAGCGACCCCCTGCTTGGCTGGGTGCGATCGGAGGGGATCGACGGCGAGCGCCGCGACTTCTACGTGCGCCAGCTCTGGGACTGGAAGGGCTCGGTGCGGGTCGAGTCGATGGACACGCGAGGTCTCACCGCCTACGCGGAGATCTGCGGCATGACCCTGGCCCACGCCCACGCCCGCGGCGGCGACAGGATCGCGATCGGCTCCTACCTCGGCAAGAGCGACGTCTTCGACCAGGCGATGGTCGAGTTCGCCGAGACCTACGCCGACCAGAGCGAACGCGACTACGAGGCACTGAAGGCAGCGGTCGACGAGGGTCGCGTCGAGGCGATGGCCGAACCGGCCTAGTTCGTTGCAGGCAAGGAAACGGGCGTCGCCGGCGGGGCGCCGGCCTCGAGCAGCGTTGCGATGTAGATGACGACCGGCGCCAAGCCGCGGTTGGCGGCTTCGTGGATGTCGGAAGGCTGCTCGACGATCCACTCGCCGCTGTGAATGCTGCCGGTCTGGCCGGCCTTGATCTTGCGCACCAGCTGCGGGTTCTGGTCGGACTCGCCGCGGCGCACGACGACCGAACCGCGCCTGACCGTGTAACTAAGGATGCCGGAGGTGACGCGCGCGACCTGCGTTCCGAGGTGATGGTGAGTAGCCAGTTTGGCCCCAGGTTCGACCAGGACTCGGCTGAGGACCATCGTCCGTCCCGGCGCTCCCTGAACTTGGCTCGACTGGGCCAGCGCGTTGCGAATCGCGGTGGGCGCTTTGGTGGAGTCGCCGAACGCTCCCGGCAGTAGAGCTCCGAGGCCGATGCCCACGGTGAGGGTCAGTGCAATGAGAAGGATGGTCCGGGAGCGCTTGATCACGTCGGGCAGGCTAGGCGATTGGGGGGACGACGTTCGCCCAGCGGCTCATCCACGAGCAGCCGCTCCACCTGTTCTCCGACCAGTTGCCAGGAGCGGCGGTAGCGCCGCGGCGTGTCCCCTGCCATGTGCGGGGTGAGCAGCAGGTTCGGCGCCCGCCAGAGCTTGCTCTCTTTCGGCAAGGGCTCCGGATCGGTGACGTCGAGCGCTGCCCGGATGCGCCCCTCGTACAGAACCTCGATCAGCGCGTCCTGATCGAGGTTCTGTACGAGGCCACCGCGACCGGCATTGACAAGCAGCGCACCCGGCTTCATCGCTCGCAGTTCCTCGGCGCCGATCATGCCCGCGGTCTCCGAGTTGAGCGGCGCCAGAAGGACGACGACGTCGGCCTCTGGAATGAGCTCGGGCAGCGCCGTTGCCGCATGCACCCCCGGCCGCGCGCTGCGAGCCAACCGCTGCAACTCGACCCCGAACGGCTCCAGGCGCTGCCCGACTGCGGCCCCGATCGAGCCATATCCCACGACCAACACCGTCGAGTCTTCGAGATCGCCGGCGAAAGGAGGCTGCCAGGTGTCCCTGGCGACGATGTCGCGCCACTGCGCCTCCTGCTGTGCGTGCAGATGCTCGGGCAAACGCCGCTGCATCGCCAGCACGACCGCGACGACCCACTCGGCGACGGCGGCGTCGTGAGCACCGCGCGAGTTACACAGCGACACCCCGGCGGGAAGCAAGAGGCGTCGCGCTCAGGTCGCTCCGCCACCCAGATCAGCACAGTGTGGAGACCTCCGGCATCGGAGCGCCAGCTTAGTGACGGAGCCCTCGCCCGGCCGTCCTGTCGAGTAGTGCGGACCGTGATCGGCCGGCGGCGTTCTCAACCGATGTAGCTGCTAGAATTGCCATATGACGCTACATCAGTCTGAGAGCGAAGTCGGAGTCCGCGAGCTCCATGATCGCCTCAGTGAGTACCTGGAGCGAGTGGAGGGCGGAAGCGAGATAGTCGTCACCCGGCGCGGGCGGCGCATCGCTCGCCTCAGCGGGCTCGATGCCGAGCGCCCGCTCGAGGATCTCGAGCGGCGCGGTCTGGTGCGATTGCCGCAGGGACCGCGATCTCCTCGTAGGGCACAGGTCAAAAGCACCGGTCCGGTATCGGACCTCGTCTCTGAGCAGCAGGCCTGATCCTTTACTTCGACACCTCGGCGTTGATCAAGCTCATCGTCGTCGAGGATGGCTCTGACCTGGTCGCCGAACTTTGGGCTGGCGGTCACCCCGCGGCGTCCAGCATCCTCTCCTACCCGGAGGGACGCGCGGCTCTGGCGGCCGCGCGGCGCCAAGGCCGGCTGGGGAAGGCTGAGCACGCGCGGGCACTGACGATGTTCGAGGAGCTGCGGGAAGACTTGATCACGGTCGGCGTTGATTCGGCCCTCGCTCACCGCGCCGGTGAGCACGCCGAAGATCTTGGACTTCGAGGCTATGACGCAGTTCATCTCGCCACTGCGCTCGATCTAGGCGATGAGGAAATCGTTCTTGTGACCTGGGATCGAGATCTTGCTCGTGCTACTGAGCGGGTCGGCTTGGGTCTTGCCGGCCTGAGCTAGTTGTAGTTCCTCACCACGTTGTTCATTCGATGCGGCTGAATGGAGTCGAACCATCACGTCCCGTTAGGGACACAAGGCCCTCAATTGCGTGGATGGGACTGATCTCCGTTCCATTCAGTGATCTGAGGCGATCCTAGCTGCCCTCGGTTACGGAAGGTTGCGGGAGATTGGCCACCAAATTGGCCTTCAAAAAAATATGGGATCACAGGCTCGCCTGAGCCGGCGGTGAATTCACTCTGCGAGGAAGAAGCCGGTTCCGGGCGAGCGCAGGCTCTCTACCCAGGACTTGAGCGTGTCCCGCTGCGCCTCCTCGATGTCGTAGTTACGCGCGGTTCGGACGGCATCCGCGCTCGGCGAAAACCCCGAGGTCGTGACAATCAGGCCACTGCCAGCTCCCTCAGCGGTCACATCGGCCCACAGGGCCTTCACAACGGTGTTGGAGATCTTGGCTTGTTCGCGCTTGCACTGGATGAGCACAGTGGCGGGAGCGCTTTGTTTTGCCTCATCGTTTGGCCAAAGGCGGATGTCGACTCCCCCGTCGCCCCGTCCCGGGCCGAGCTCGACTGCGAAGCCCTCACCTTTGAAGTACTCCGCGGCCAGCCCCTCGAACTGCCGCCAGTGCATTTGGTCGACCGCGTTGAAATTCGCGGCAAGGAAATTGGCGAAGCGCTGGTTGAAATATGTCCCGTGCGGGCTCTCTAGTCGCTCAGACGAGAACAGTTCCTCCAGGTCGCGGACGTCCTTCCAGTGCCACCGCCGATCCGGGTTCCACGGACTGTTGTTGAGCGCCGCGGCGCTTGCCTGCACGAGGTCGAGTGCGACGAGTGCGCCCTGGGGGCCGTGCGCCGCTCGCATCGACTCGACGAAGGGCCGCGGATCAAGTGCTTTGTCAGCATCCAGATGGCCACCAAGAAACGCAGTGAACGCCGTTGCCACGGGCTTGAAGACAGCAGCTCGCTCCGGATCGTCCTTGACGCGGTGCCAGACGGCGCTAACGGGAAAGGGCTCAAAGCGGGCCGGGGCGACACCGAGTCGGTGAAGGAGGTACCAGTGCAGCTCCTCGAACTCCTCGGAACGAATGCGCATCGTCCCATCCCCCTCTGGCCATAGGTCGCCGAAGTCGCCTTCGTCGAGGAACTCGCGCAGCTGATCCTCGGAAAGCGCCAAGCCTGACCGATAGCCGGCCGACTCGCTGAGGATGCCGCCGAACTCACGGGTTCGGAACCAGATGCCGCTCATACGCCGAGCCTAACGGCCGGTAGGGGATCAATTAGGCGGGCGCCAGCGTCGGCCGACTAAGCGATTGCGTTAACCAGAAGTAGGACGACCGCGGCAGCCAGGGCGGTCAATGATCCCTGTAGCCATATGTGCTTGCGCCAGGCGATTTTGGACATGGCCACCATCTGCCTGGCTAGCTGCTCGCGCTGATGCGCGGCTTGTTCGGGGAGCTCCTTGGCCAGGTCGTCAGGGTCCCAATGGCGCAGGTGCCCGAAGTAGATGCTGTTCTCGGCCCAACTCTTCCCCGACTGGCGACGGTTTAGCTGCGGCAGGACGACTAGAAGTGCCAGCGCGATTGCGGCGAGTAGCAGCACGAGGCCGAGACGGAAGACCCACGCGCCGACCTCGCCGGGGTCCGCAAAAACCTTCCCTTTCGCCGTCTGCGTGACGACGAACGCGAACGCCGCGCTCTCGATGGCCAGGACGATGGACGCCTTGTTGTCGACCTTGCCCGTCCAGTTGTCCAGCAGGCCGTGAACACGCCAGCCAAACTCGTCGGGATCGGCCGCTGCAGGTGGCTCAGTTTCTATGGCGTCCACTGCCAATTCGACTTATAAAGTTCCCATTCGGCGCCGGCGATGGTGCGCTTGGTCTTGATCCACATGTGCTTCTTGTCCTTGCCGCCGTACTTCGCATCGTCGTGCAGAAAGTTGTGGACCTTCCAGTCGATGTATGAGCGATAGCTTCCGTCCCTGATCTCACTTAGCTTCGCGGCGATATTCGGTGCGGACCCGACGAAAACGAGGTCGTTACTTCCCCGCACGCCACCGCGAACAACCAGCACCTCACTTCGGGAGACTCCGGCGCAGTGCGTGAGGTTGAAGTCCTTTAGCGACGTGAACTTGGCCTTTGCTTGAGGGACGAGGATTTCCTTGACGACGTAGTTCATTTTGAGGGCACACTTCGCCGCGTTTGAATTTTTGCTGCCGCCGATGAAGATTCCCATGACCCGGTCGCCGTCGAAACTCCTAACAGTGCCCCCGGAGTCGTTGACGAGTCGCGTCATCGTTGACAGATATGCCCGGACTACTTTCGCCGCGACGGATTTGTTCTTCCGCGCGAGCTGCGTCGAATGCGCGAGATCGGCATAGAGGATGGCGACGTCAAGCTTTACCGCCCCATTCTCCAAGGCGACGTCCTCCGTCTTAGGCACCACCTGCCCGCTTCTGATCGACCACGTGGTGTCAAGGATCTTGCGAACGTCGGTACTCAGCTTGTCGCTTGCAGCACTCATGAGCCGAAGGAGCGTAGGGCGCGGGACGGACGCTTGGTACGCGACGGTTTCCGACCGCCTACGCCTATGAGTGCGGCAAACTGTGGATGATTTACCTAGGCATTGCCCGCGCAAGTGTCGGGATCAGCGCAATGGTGGAAGCGGAAACAGCCGGGGAAGCGGTCGCGTGGTGCTCAGGGGGAGCGTCGATTCTCCATTGCGGCCGCAAGAAAAGCCGGGAGCTGTTTGACCGAGACGATCTCGAATGGGATCTCGTCGATGAACGGCGCGATCACCTCGCGACCGGTAACGACCAAGCCTCGGACCTCGCGATCTACACCTTCTGAGAGGCCCAGTAGCGCCCCTGCGGCCACTCTGCGCTCCTGCAGCCAGGCGACTCGCTCGGCGTGCTTGGCGACCGAGCTCTTGCCGTTCGCCCGGAAGTGGTCGCTCATTTCTCGAGCTACTTCCGCCGAGCTGAGACTGCCGTTGAGCGACTTGCACTCCACTGCCCAGAGGACCGTTGAGGAGTCGCTGCCGGCGAGGACATCGATGTCGCCAAGCGTTTCGCCGTCCGAGCGCTGCATGCCCTCGCCGTCCAGGCGGCGGACTCGCCGCCGTGCCTGCCAGCCCGCGGCTCGAATGACGCGCTCCACCTCTTCCTCGAACCTGGCGCCTTCCTCCTTCGCGATGCGGCCCAGCTCGCGGCGCAAAGGCTCGGATTCGGCCAGTGCCTGGTACTGGCCAGCGCCCAGCTGTCCGAACAGGATCTGCATCGACTGAACGACGTGGCGGCGGCCCCAGACCAGGTCGTCTTCGGGATCGCCGGCGCGACGGAGAAACGGTCGGCGGTTGAAGGACCAGCGCCGGGCAAAGAGCCAGGGGAAGGTGTCGGACTTTCTGCCGGTCGGCGGATCCAGAAAGGACTCGCGGCGGCCCATGCTCAAATAGTCGACCCCTGGCGCCACCGAATCGACGTCCCGCTCGACCCGGTCTGCGAGCACCTGGATTGCTTCCCCATAAGGCAAGGTCATGACCTCCTCTCCAAGCTCACGCGCAACGAGGTTTGCTGCGACAAGAATCTCTCCGAGCTCGATGAGGGAAACCCCGGCCTCTCCGACCATCAACTCATCTAGGCGATCGGCGGTTTCGGATTCCGCTGGCTCGGAATCGGTGAAAAGCGAGCCCCACTCATCACTTGCCCGCTGTCGCTGCTGGTCGACGTGCTGGAGAAAGTACTCGCCGCGGCCAGTATCGAACCGATCGGCCTCAAGGAGTCGCAGGCGACCGTCGTCGCGGATCAGCAGGTCCACGTCGGTCAGCTCTCCGCGGACGGCGTCCGAAAGATCGGCCCACTTCAACAGCTCCGCTGCGCTGGCGACCGCTTGGTCGTATCGAGTGAGACTCCACGGGGCCTCCCCCGCCGGAGGACAGGCGGTTGCGTACTCGATCAGAAACCGGCAACAGATCCCGGCGAGGTTTGCCTCCGAAATGTCATCGCGAAGGGTCTCGCTGGCGGCCGGGTAGGTGGCCAGCTTGGCCGGGAGGATCGCAAGCGAATGCTGCGAGCTACTGATCAGAAGCTCGTTCACATACACCAATTCCTCAAGCAGGAGATCTGAACTGACGCCGTCGAATGCCGCCCTGGACCGGTCGAAAAGAAAGGCCACTGCCTCTTTCAGCACGTCGTTCCTGCGCTCCTTCGACACCGGCTCGCCGCGACGGCCGAAGGTGGCGACGAGGTGCTGGCCGAGATCAACTTCCGCCGCGGTCGTGTCTGCTTCTTGGCGGCGACGCGGCTTGCCCTTGATGGGCTCCATCATCGGGTTGGCTTCGATCGGGAGTGAGATCAGATGCTTCTTGACCCCAAGAGGAGCGACAGACTCCACGATCTCCCGCTGCTCATGGGCCGTGGGGAAATCCTCGTCGAACGAGGCCAAGAGCAGGGCGATCGCTTCGATCAGGGCGACGACGACAAGGCGGTCACCCGCGTTGTCGGCGCGGAGAAACTGCCGCCTCACCTCGGTCCCCAGCTCAATTTGGGCCACCTCGGGTTGAGTGAGCTCGACGGTGAAAGTGTCATCTCCGCCCGGGTCGCTTTCTGGTTCCTCGAACCAGAAGCTCCAGGGGGAGAAATCGACTTCGATGAGAAGGGAAGAGCGGTGGCGGGACAGGCGCTCGAAGCTGGGCGCGAGGGCCGTCGTCAGTTCGCCGAGCCAGTAGGCCACGGTGTCGACCCCATCCCAGCTCGCGAGCACGTCACGGTCCGGTCCGGCGACCCAGAGAGCCAGCGGGGCGCCAGCGATCAGCAGGTTCTGTCGCGGGCCCCAGATGCGAGTTTCGTGGTAGATCCGCCTGTCGAGCGGATTCTTGGCGACCTCCCGCTCGACTTCGCGGATCGAATAGTTCGGATACGGCTCCCCGTGACGATCGCGGCCAGCTCTTGCTTCACGGCGATAAGGCCCGCTGGCGCCCGGGGCGATGGTCAGAAAGGTGGCATCCATGTATGGAGCGAAGGTGCGCTCCTCATCCCGGTAAGTGCCGTACAGGTCCAGCGAGGAACTCATGTTGAGACGCGCTTTGCTGGTTAGCTCGTCGCTTGCGGCAGCGAACTTCCACAGTGCGAGCCGATCCCCCGTCTCGAGGATCCCGATGGTGTCGAGATCCGCGGCCGTCATTACCTTGAAGGAGACGCCTGGGATCTCGGTTGCCGGGCCAAGCAGCATTACGGCCCGGCCGGCAGATTGCATGAGAATCAGCCCGAGAAGCTCTTCCTCGGCGCTTGCGCGATCCGCGGCGATCTCTTCTACGCGGGCCTTCGCGAGCTCGATCTGCTCGTGGCCGTCCCACATCGTGAAGGGATTGCACTCCTCGACACCGAGAAAATCGTCGCTGAGGACCAGAGCGACGATCTCCTTGTCGGAATCGCAGCGAGCCCTGATCTCCGTGAACGGCGTGTCGGCATCGCGCCGGCCGACGACGCGCTCCCGGAGGTCCATCCTTCCGAAGGCCATCGTGACGTCGCTCTCTAGGGATTGGGAGAAGGCAAGGGCGGCCTGTTCGGCGCCGCAGACGTCGGTGACCCGGAGCGAGAAGTGGTGGCGCAGGGCGTTCAGCAGATCGAATGGGCGATGAAGGACCAACCAGTTTCCGACCCGCAGAAATGGTTTCCACGTGCCTCCACGGAAGACTTCGTCGTCGTCGAGCGGCTCGTTACCGCCATCTTCGATCAACGGCTCCAGCGCCTCGATCTGTCCCCGGCGCAGCAGGCTCTCGAGGCGCGTCTGATCGAAGGCCGTCAACCTCTGCAGCTCGCTCAGGGACTGGGCATCCGGGATGGTTACCGAGCCCCGCTGGCCTCCGGGCTCGACGTTGCGCGACAGACCAGCACCCCGGAGCACTGCGTCGCTCAGCTTCAGCGCGGAGACCGCGCACGCAGTCAGCTCGCCGGTGAGGTCAGTCGGAAGCTCACCGCTGAGCAGAAGGCCGCGGGCGAGGGCCCGGAACACGAAGGTCGACGTCTCTGCCAGTCCTCCGCCGACTAGGAACGAGCCGCCGTGGAAGGTCAGCTCCTCGCAGAGCAGGTCGTCCATCGGGTCCTCCTGCTCGGAGGCAACGGACGCCAGCTGGCCCGCGTTAACAACGTGGTCGACGACCTCTGCGGTGAGGGGGATTGGATCGTCGGCAATGCCTTTCTCCGATGCCAGGGCGGCGAGCACCTCCAGGCGCCAGATCGAGTTGCCGTTCTCCGGCAGAAGCTGCAGAGCAGCGGCTGCAGATGCAATTCCAACGGGGTCGAGCCGGCGCACAATCGCGCGCACCTGTCCAAGTCTGCTCACTCCTGCCATGGCCTCCCGATCATGAACGGCATTCTTACCCGTGGCGCGGAGTATCTCGCCCCCGGTACGCGCGGATCCCCCCAGGGCATTTCGCGAGGAACCGATGTCCCTCCCCGCGGGCAATCAGCCACAAGTGCGAAAGCCTTCCGCACGCCGCAAAAGGGCGCAATTTGCGGCTAAATTGGCCACCAATTGACCACCAGACGCTAGGTGCGGTGACGCCGCCGGTGAGACTCGAAACGAGAAAACCCCCGCTTTGCGGGGGTTTTCTATGCGGCTGAATGGAGTCGAACCATCACGGGTGTTTCCACCCACAAGGCCCTCAACCTGAGTCCGTACCGCCTGGGAGAGCGGAAAACGGCTTATAGAGCCAAATCCATTCCGGTTGTGTCCGGCTGTAACCGGCTAATTCGGGGGGTGACTGGCGCACCACTGGCGCACGAAGTCAGCGACCCTCGTCCGGGTAACGGCCGTGGAGGCGCTTGTGTCCCCGCTCGTAGACGCTGCGGCTCAGCGGGTTGTCCGGGTGGCGCTCACCGAAGGCGATCATGATCCAGGCCAGTCCGTCAGGCACCCGGGTGAGTCGGAAGACGAAACCGAAGGGCGCCGCCGAGGCCCCCTTCGCATCGAGGGGAACGCGGAGCTTGCGACACCCCGGCAACATGATCCCGTTGTCGCCTTCCGCTTCGCACTTCTTCCAGGCGAGTTCTGTGCGGCCAGCTTCGATTTCTCTACGTGCACGTTCGGCTTGGGCACGCGCCGGAGATCGAGGGGCGTAGCGCTCGACCTCTTCCGCCCAGACGGGTGCCCGGAATTCAATTGAAACTGGAGGCAGCTTCCCCTTGCGGGTCATACAGCCAGGATAAGGCGCAACGTGACCCCTGCCCCAATCGGACTTTTGCGCTGGGCAGTCGCCCGGAACTGCCGCCGCTAACCCTCGCCGTCGGTGGGGTCGTCGGAGGTCAGCCGCTCGAAGTCCTCGGTGGAGGCGGGCGAAGTGCCCCACTCTTCATCAAGCTCGGCCATCGGCTTGATCGGCGGCTCAAGGGTTAGGCCCCCGACCCGATCCGGCACGACCTCGTAGCGTCGCCCGCCGACTTCGATCATCTCGCCAATCGCCAAGTCGAGCTTCTTTACAGCAGTCGCCATGCTTCAGATGGTAGCCCCGGCGAATGGTTCGCGCCAGTCGCCGGAGAGTTTGGGACGATCTTTGAGCGGTCGGCGCGGAAAATGCGCGACTACGATCTGGACCGGTGACGACCCGCGAGAAGGCCTATGTCGTGCTCGATCATCTGTCAGAGGATTGCGTTGAGGCTACTGAGAATGGATGCGGTCATCGAATCGGGTCGCCCCCTCTCGTCTCACGGCTCCCTGATCGGCTCCGGCGTTTCAAAAGCGCCGAGCGCCGCCACCAACGCGATCGGCTCCTCGCCAGATTTCTTCATACGGGCCTGGGCTAGTTCCTGCTCCTTGTGGATGAAGGCGAGCAAGGTTTCCAGGGAAGCCACCAACCCTTCCCACCCCTGCTGATCGAGACTGAGGATCGACCACGCCAGGCACGTCTCGTCGCGGTGATTGAGGGTACCCGCCACCGCTGCCTCCTTGACCCACTCAGAGAGCCGCGCGAAAATCCTCCAGTCGTCGGTCCTCGCTAACGAGTCCGGCACGTTCGCCCACGGACCCTTTTCTCCACCGTCATAGTGGGCAGGGCCGGTAGCGCGGTAGAAATACTCGGTCGCCCCCCGGCGACGCCCCCCAGTTTTGTGGCCGACCCACTTCAGCCAGCCGATGTCCACCAATCTCTTAAAGCGGCGTCGGATCGCGTTCTTGTCCAGCCCGAACCGCTCGCCGTACTTCGCGTAGAACATCGGAACGCTTATGTCGCCGCGGTTCGCCTCGTCAATAATCTGCAAGCAGACCTCATCGGCGAATACTTTTGAGACACGCACCGGAAACGGGATCATGGGTTCTTGACTGGCAACGAGCCTGGGGCCGAGCTGCACGTCGGCTCGGATCGGCAACTCGAATGCGATCAGTAGGGAGCCGACCCGAAACAACTCCTCCCCGGCATGGGTTGCGCGACGCCGGGCGTCCTCCTGCTCCTCATACTGCCCCGCGAACTCCTGACTAATCGCCTCGGCCACCCGGGTCCATCCTTCCGGATCCAGTAGAAGGCGTGTGCCGGTGAGTTGGCGATCAGACCGGGCCTGGAAGGTCAGCGCCTCCATCGCCCCGCGCACCTGTTCGGCGATCTCTTTGAAGGTGTTCCAACTGAACGCGACGCGGATCGAGTACGGCAGCGCAATCCAGGTCTCCCGGTCGCAGAAGGCGAGTTCCGTAGCGCGATAGATGGTTTCGGTCGCGCCGCGCCGTTTGCCGCCCGGCCCCACGGTCCGTACCAGTCTCAGCCAGCCGGTCTTTCTGAGCCTGTCGAAGTGCTGTGCCACGCGAGAGACGGAGCCGCCGCCGAACTCTTCGAAGAACTGTTTGGGACTCATCTCCCGCTGGTAAAGCTCGGTAACGATCTTCAGCCGGATAGGCACGGCGAAAACCACGGCAAGTCGCCGCAGGTGCTCCACCTGCTCCCTAATGCCGATCCAAACTCTGCCTATCACGACTCTCCCTGACTGCTGTCGATTTCGCTGAGCGCCGCGAAGCCTAGGCGAATACCCAAACGGAATCACTCGCGTCCCAGATCGTTTACTCGGTTAGATTTGATCGGGAAATTCTGAGCAATTATGGGAGGGGGTGATGGGAATGAAGATCGCAGCCATACGACCGACGGCGCCGATGGTGTCCATCCTCAAGGTCGGTTAATCCGCGGCAAATCGGCAGGAGCTGGACTCCTAGCCCAGGCGGCTG
Organism: uncultured Solirubrobacterales bacterium; assembly: GCA_963703175.1. Classification (GTDB taxonomy): domain Bacteria; phylum Actinomycetota; class Thermoleophilia; order Solirubrobacterales; family 70-9; genus VRUE01. The sequence goes on along the minus strand of OY969794.1, from coordinate 508,451 downwards.
GGGGTTCGGCTTATCTGCCGTGAGGTAGACCTCGACTCTCGTGCACGCTGTTTTGCTAGCAAAGCATGAAATGATCGGGCAATTCAAAATGGGCGCTCGCGCACACTGAAATGGGAAAGAGGTAAAGAATGAAGCTTGTTGTAAACCAGCCAGCTCTGCCCATCGCTTCCATTACGAAGTACGGCTGACGACAACGGCACTTCAGATACTCCGACCTGCCCGCCTAGCAGCACCACGAGGGCGGCTGTCAAGGGCGCTTGCGCCCGACCCCCGAAGGGGGTTGACCTCCGCCCTCGTGGTGCTTCAATCGCCGATAGGTCGGGGCATCTACCGGCCGATTCCAAGCCCACGACTGGGGCTGCGCGCTCTCGCCGCGTGTTGTCCGAGACCGAGGGCTCTTTGGGTCTGCTGGAGCTGTTGTAGCGCCTGCTGTTGACGGGCGCGCTCGGCTCCCTGCTTGAACTCCGGGCCGAAGACTCTGTTGGGGTCCTTGACCCCGTGCCTTTGGCGATAGCCCTCGATTTGGGCGACGCCACGATCCCACGCCTGGCGTTTTGTCGGATCGCTCGGCCGCTCTCCCAGCTCATTCTTGATGTAGGGGGGTGAGGAGATGCGGGCGGCGGTGATCGCCAGCTGCCGTCGCTCGGCAAGGACGCGATCCGCCACTGCGAACTCGTGGCGCGCGGCGTGGCCTGGATTAGGCATGCCTGCCATCTCGGCCTCAAGGCGGCCGATCTGCTCGTTGGCCCTCGATGCATAGCTGTCGATCCGACCAAGCTCGCCCAGGCGCTCGCGGCGAGGTAGCGCCTCGGCGGTCTCCCGTTCGGCCCGAAGGCGCTCAAGGGCTTCGTAGCCTCGCTCGATCCGCTCCCCGAGAGCGCTCACTTGCTCTTGCCTTCGCGCCTCTTCACCGGCTGCGATCTCCAACTGTCCGTGCCTTGCGACCAGCTCCTCGGTCGGCAGGCCGGAGAACCGCGAGCGCAGCGCCACCTCGTGGGCGGCGAGCTGGGCGCGGTCGCGCTCTGAGGCTTCAGCGATGTGGGGGATTCCCTCGCGTAGGTGGCTCGACCCCGGCGCGATCTCCTCGCGCTCGACCTGGACCTCCGGCGTCGCGTAGAGGAAGGTCTCCTCACGACTGCGCGAGGTGGCTACGTAGAGCTCCTGCTTATCCATGGAGGGATCGGCGGCGACGAAAGCGCGGTCAACGGTGCTGCCCTGCGCCGAATAGGTCGTCACGGCGTAGGCGTGTTCGAGCGCCGGGGCTTCTGAATAGGGGTTGACCTTGGCCAGGTACTCGGGGCCGACCTTGACGCTGCGAGGCTGGTTGATGCCTTCAAGGACGGCGCTGCCTCGCTCGGGGTCGACCTCGGAGACATGCCAGCGCTCGCGGTTGTAGATGCCGGCGGCATGGTCGTTGACACGGGTGATGACCTGGTCGCCGGCGGCGAAGCGTGCCTCGCCGACTTCGATCTCCTGCGTTCCGAGTTTCCCCGCCTGCGCGCGTACCTCTCGCGCCAGCTCGTTCAGCTTCTCGACATCGACGTTTCGCTTGGCGATCATCACGGCGTCCTCGCCTCGCTCATATGCCTCATGCCAGTCGCGGACCATCGCCTCGCGTCTTGCCTCGGCGTCGGGAGCAACGGTGATGCGGTTCTCGGCCTCATAGAGACCAAGGGCCTTGCGTCCTTCGCCCTCGCGAATCTGCTTGGCCGCCTCGCGGTCAAGCTCATGCTCATGGCGGATCACCTGATCGAGGTAGATCGGCTCCGTGCGCTCTGCGACTGCCCGGAACAACCCTCCTGCCTCGATCTCGCCGAGCTGCTCGGGATCGCCGACCAAGACGAGCTTGGCTTCTGAGCGCTCCGCGTGGGAGACGAGACGGGCCAGGTCGGCTGAATGGACCATCCCGGCCTCATCGACCAGGAGGACCGATCCACGCGGCACACTCTCGCTGCCTTCGCTCTCGGCGCGGTCGAGCCTTGAGATCAGACCGGCGACGCTGGTCGCGGGCACTCCCTCGGCTCGCATTACGTTCGCCGCCCGCCAGGTGGGAGCTGCGGCCTGTAACTGGATGCCTGCTTGCGCCCAACCTTTGGCCGCGGCGACGATGGCGAAGGTCTTGCCGGTCCCCGCCTCGCCGATCACGACGGCGAGGCCCTCATGACTGGTGAGCAGGCGACGGACCATCTCGCGCTGGTCTGCCTTCAGCGTTGGTCGCTCGCTGATTACCCGGGCCGCGATCAGCTCGCCTGCGGGGGTCGGTCCCCCGACCTTCATCCGCTCGACCGCGGCAAGCGCTTCGCGCTCAAGGTCCCAGATGCGCCGGGTGGTGAAGCGTGGGCCTTTCTGACTCTCGGCAATCCGGATCACGGAATCAGATGCGAGGAAGGCGTCGGCCAGGCGCTCGACCTCGGCTCCTGTTGCTCCCTGGCGCAATGAGTCGGCGACGGCCTGGATCGCGTCGCGGCGGTCGAAGTGCGAAGCCGACGCGGTGACGGTGCGGGCGAGCCTCTCCTCAAAGATCGCCCGCACCGGCTCTGCCGGATCGGCGATGGCGAAGCGAGCCTCGGAGTCGAAGGTGCGCGCGAGCGTCTCGTGGTCAAGACCGATCTCCTGCGCCCGCGTGCGCCAGCGCTGGCGCAGCGTCTCGCGGGTGAGGTCGCGGCCCTTGGGCTTGCGGGTGGTGAGCGTCGCCACCTGGAGGGAGCGGGCGGAGGCGTCCGGCCCAGCCGCCTCGAGTATTTCCGCGCGGCGCGTGGAGAAGGCGCGCAGATGCTCATCGGCAAAGCCCTCGACCTCGGCGATGCCGTTGCGGGTTGGCTGCCACTCGACGCCGAGGCGGCGGGTCAGCTCGTAACGCAAGTGGACCTCATAGATGTAACCGGCGGTCTTGGCGTGGTCGTAGATGGCCGGGTGGTAGAGGCGGGTCCAGCGCCCGTCTGGGCCTCTGGTCGCGTTCGCAATCAGGACATGGGTGTGCAGCTGAGGATCACCGTTTCGCGAGGAGCGGTGGACGTAGCCTGCCGCGAGGTAGCCGTTGCCCTTGACGAACTCCGAGCCTCCGGCACCGCGCCTGGTCCAGCACGCTTCCTGTTGCATGTAGTCGAAGGCGGCTCCGACCGCTTCGCGGTGGGCGGCCGAGACCTCTGAGGCGGCGATGGGTCCGCCGAGGCCCCAGAGCAGGGAGACCGACTTGGGGGCGGAGAAGGTGAGATCAAAGCCGGGGACGCCGCCCCTTGCTGGGACGCCGTTTGAGCCCAGCAACGGGCTTCCATCGGCGGGGTCTCTGCCGGTCAGCATCGCCGTGAGTTGATCGGCGCTGACCTCGCCGCCGAGGCCTAGGTCGTGCGCTGCGTCGCCGATCCACTCTCCGGCGACCTCGCCCTCGCCGGAGTAGTAGTCCTCTGCGCCTTCGGCGACCTTGTCGAGGTAGTAGCGCTCCTGGCCGATGCCGAGCTTTCCGATGGTGAGCATTCAGCCCTCTTGTCCATCGGGAGGGCCGAATGCAGCACCGGTCGGCGACGGAGCGCTCATCGCCTGAGACGTCAGCCCGGCGGCGCGAACGCCCCCGGCAATTCACCTGAGGCGGTGATAATGCGTGAGGGGTGGTGCTGTTGGCTGTTTGGGGGTTAGTTTGGCTGGTCTCTGATGGCTGAATGACTGCCATCAGAGACTGGCTTTTTTGCTGTTGGCTGTTGCCTTCCCTGATGGCTCTTTGGCTGGCTTGTTGCTCTTGTCTTTGGGGTGCTGGTTGAGGGTTCTCGGTGGTCTTCGACCCGCGTGACCGCGAAACCCGCCCAAATTGCCGGGGGCATTCGTGAGACTTTTTCGGACGTATGCGCTGCAATGGGCGCTCTTGATGGACATACAGAGCGATGACCAAGAAGCTCGCCGTTTCCATTCCCCGCATCGCGCTCACCCCGGCTGAGGCCGCAGCCGCCATCGGTGTCGGGCCGGACTTCTTTGATGCCAACGTCGCACCAGAGCTGCGGCTGATTCGGCGAGGGCGCAAGCGGCTCGTCCCGGTCAGCGAGCTTGAACGCTGGACCGCCGAGAACGCAGAGCGAACTCTCGGAAGGACGGCATGAACTCCTCGCAACTTCTAGGCTCCTGGCAATGTCTGATTCCGCCACGCAGAAGAAAGCTCGCGAAGACGTGCGGCGTGCGCAGGGGGACTTCGAGCGAGAACAAGAGCAGCTTCGCGACCAGCGCGCCGAGTCACGGAGGAAACGGCGTGAACGATTTGCTCGCGCAAAGAAAGCGGGGCTTTCTTTGCGCGAGATTGGAGAGGCAGCGGACTTGCACCTCTCTCGGGTTCGCGAAATCTTGCGCGAAGGCTAGGCGATTTAGGGGGTACACCCTAAATCCTGTTAGGCTGGACCGCGCAAACCAAAGCGGCTCCCGGCGGCGGGTCAACGCCAACCGGGAGCCTGACCACAAGGAGACAGAGCTCCCTATGGCTGACGAGAACCCTACGGGTAGCGCCGAGCGCGTTCCCTCTACCCCCGCCAACGACGACAAGATCATCGAGTGGGCCGTTCTGGCCTTTCTGCTCGACGAGCATCCGAACACCCTGACCATCGCCGAGGTGTCTTGGGCGCTCAACCCTCGGACCCGTGAGTTCGCGGAAGGTGACGCTGTTGAGCGTGCCATCACCAAGCTGGTCGGAGCACGGCTCTTACATTGCGAGTCCGGTTTTGTCTTGCCGACCCGCGCTGCTCTGTACTACTGGCACCTGGCGGTCTAGCGATGGACGCCTCTATCGAAGTAGCCCGTCGCTTTGCCGCCAACCTGCGCCAGGCTCGCAAGCAGGCGGACCTCAGTCAAGAACAGGTCGGTTGGCGGGCATCGCTTCACCGGACCGAGATCGGCTTGCTTGAGCGCGGTGCGCGTATGCCCCGCATCGACACCTTGCTCAAGCTCTCTTGGGCCTTGGAGGTCCCCGTCACGCAGTTGATCGACGGGATCGTCTGGACACCGGGGGAGAGGGAAAGTCCAGCGGGCAGTTTCACAATCTCGCGCACTCCGATCAACCCCAGCGAGGCGAGCGAGTCCTGATGGCTGAAGGAATCAGGAGGCGACATTCCAAAGGCTGCAGCGCCCGCGAGGGCGGGCGCTGCAACTGCAAGGCGGGTTGGGAGGCGTCGATCTACCTGGCGCGCGATGGGCGGAAGTTGCGGCGCACCTTTGCGCGGGAGGCGGAAGCGAAGTCTTGGCGCGCGGACGCCCTGGTAGCGGCCAAAGCGCAAAGTCTGCGCACGCCTTCGCCGATCACGGTTGAGCAGGCGGCCTGGCTTTGGCTTGAGGCGGCGCGCAGCGGCCGGGTGCGCGACCGGTCCGGCCATCACTACAAGCCGGGCACGTTGCGCGAATACGGACGAGCCCTTGATCTGCGGGTGCTTCCGGAGTTCGGAGGCGTGCGCCTCTCGGAGGTAACCCGCGCCGATCTACAGAACTTCGTGGACGGGTTGCTCGACCGCAAGCTCGCGCCGAGCACGATCCGCAACACCATGAACCCGCTCCAAGCCCTTTACCGCCACGCGGTGCGGCGCGAGCTGGTCACCGTCAACCCGACGCGCGAAGTTGACCTTCCGGCGGCACGAGGTCGGCGCGAGCGGATCGCGACTGCGACCGAAGCCGCACGTCTGATCGATGCCCTTCCCGACTCTGACCGCGCTATCTGGGCGACGGCTTTCTACGCCGGGCTGCGGCGCGGCGAGTTGCAGGCGCTCCGCTCCTCCGACATTGACCTGGGGCACGCGGAGATCGCTGTGCAGCGCTCCTGGGACCAGTACGAGGGACCGATTGCGCCGAAGTCAAAGGCGGGCGTCCGCACCGTGCCAATCCTTGCTGTCCTCCGCGACCACCTCGACGCACGTGCGCTCGGGTCGGGCGCAGACTTGGTGTTCGGGCGCGGGTCGGATGAGCCCTTCGCGCCGAAGGCCGTTGCCGACCGCGCCAGACGAGCTTGGGGAGAAGCCAATGAACATGAGCGTGAGGCGGCGGAGCGGGAGGGAGGCGACCCCGACCTTCTCTGGCCGATCACCCTCCATGAGTGCCGCCACACCTTCGCGTCGCTGCTGATCGATGCCGGGGTCAATCCCAAGGCGATTCAAGAGTTCATGGGCCACGCCACCATCGAGGAGACGTTCTCGCGCTACGGACATCTAATGCCAGGTGCTCGCGATCAGGCCCGACAACTCGTTGACACGTACCTCGCCGCCGCCTAGCGGTGGGTAAGCGCGCTAGCCTCGCCTCGTGAGCGTCCAAGATCCGGCTCGCGTGGCGGCTGAACTGCTCGTGGCCCACCGCCCGGGGATCGCGCGCGGGGTAGGCGGAATCGATCACTGCATTCTGTTCACGCGCATTGCCGTGGATGTCTGTCGCGAGCGTGGGATTCGGGCGAAGGCCCTGCCAGTGTCGGTCGAGATCACGGCCTCCGCCGACCCGGAGACTCCAATTCTTCTCGGCTTCGAGGGGCAGAGACCGGCAGATGCGCCCGATGATGTTTGGGACGGGCATCTGGTCGCGATCCTCGACGCCCGGCTCCTGGTTGATCTCTCGATTGATTCCATCGCTCGACCAGAGCTTGACGTCGATCCGGAGCCTTTCGTTGCTGAGGTGCTGCCTGAGTTCGTTTCCGGGGGTACGGCCGATCTGCCGGTGCGTGGTGGTAGAGCTAGATATCGCGCCCAACCAGAGAGGAAGGATTACCGTGACTTGCCTGCGTGGGAGCAAGCGACGCAGGACGAGATCGCGCGGCTGGCGGATGCGTTGCTTTGGCCAGTCGGGCAGGGTCCGTAGCGCTCGTTGCTGGGGCCGTTGCGGGGGCGGCGGCCTTGACTGGCGCATGGACTGGCGCACGAGGGATCTACAGCTTTCGACCCAAAACGCCTGCAAGACGCAAAAACCCCCGCTGAGCGGGGGTTTTGCCATGCGGCTGAATGGAGTCGAACCATCACGTCCCGTTAGGGACACAAGGCCCTCAACCTTGCGCGTCTACCAGTTCCGCCACAGCCGCTCGAGGGCGGCCGATTCTAGATGTTTGGTGATGGTGGGGCTTGCGGGCGGCGGTGGGGAGGGAGGTTGCGGCGGGGCGCCGTGGTTGCGCGTGTCCGAATCGGCCGGTACTCTGCGAACAAGTGTTCGAACGTCTGCACTTGTTTGTCGACGAGGAGGAGCCCCGGGTGGACCTGGACCTGACCAAGAGGCAGAAGGAGATTTTTGACTTCATTCGCCGCTACGCGGCGAAAACGGGCTACCCGCCGACCGTGCGTGAGATCGGCAAAGCCGTCGGCCTGCACTCCTCCTCGACCGTTCACGCTCACCTCGCCAACCTCGAGAAGATCGGGTTGCTGCGCCGCGATCCGTCGAAACCACGCGCGATTGAGCTGCTCTTCGACAAGGCGAAGAAAACGATCCTGCCCGAGGGCTCGGGTCTGCCGCTAGTCGGCCAGGTTGCCGCCGGCGCGCCGATCTTGGCCGAGGAGAACATCGAGGAGTACATCGAGATCCCCGATGTGATCGGCGGCGAGGAAGGCGACTACGTCCTCCGGGTGCGCGGCGAAAGCATGAAGGAAGCGGGCATCTTCGGCGGCGACTACGTGGTTGTGCGGCCAACCGATGATGCGACCGATGGCGAGATCGTCGTCGCCCTTCTTGGCGAAGAGGCGACCGTCAAGCGCTTCTTCCGCGAATCGGACCACATTCGCCTGCAGCCCGAGAACGAGACGATGGAGCCGATCCGCAGCGCCGAGGTCAGCGTCATTGGCCGCGTGATCGGCGTCCTAAGAAAAGTTTGACGCGGTCAAGGCCACTTGCCGGCTTCGATCAGCTTCTTGTAGCGCCGCTGCCGCCGTCGCGCGTCGTGCATCACCAGCGGCAGTAGGCGTAGGGCAAGGCGAGGGAAGAGATCGAAGAGGCGCAGCATCGGACCGCGCCAGCGCGGCAGGACGAGCAAGGGGCGCGGGTGTTCGACCAGCTTGCCGACGGCGGTTGCTACCTGCTCGGGAGTTAGCAACTGACCGGAGAACGAACCGGCGGCCTCCGGGTCGTCGAGTTTGTCTTCGAGCATCGGCGTCCAGATGCCATCGGGGCAGACGGCTGAGAGCTGCACTCCCGAGACTCCTGAACGGCGCAGGTCGAAGAGGGTGCCCAGCGTGAAGGCCATGGCGGCATGCTTGCTGGCCGAGTAGTTGACCTCTCCCGGCGCCGCCACCAGTCCCGCTAGGGAGATCACGTTGATCACGTGTCCTCGTCCGGCTGGCACCATCTTCTCTAGCGCCGCGATCGTGCCGTTCATCGTGCCGAGCGCGTTGACGTCGAGCATCGTTCTGCGGGTCCTTTCGTCCTGTTCCCAGGACTGTCCCGTGGCTAGTACCCCGGCATTGTTCACCCAGAGGTCAAGCGTGCCGCCCCGAGTCGCGGCGGCCGTTGCGGTTGCCCGACAAGCGTCTCCATCGGTGACGTCAAGCTCGGACGAGCTTGCCCCAGCGCCGATCGTGTCCGCGGTTGCAGCCGCCGCCGCGGCGTCGATATCGGTGGCTTGGATCAAGTAGCCGCGACTGGCAAGGTCGAGGGCGATCGCACGCCCAAGCCCGCTGCCCGCTCCGGTTACGACGGCTAGCGGCATCTCCGCGCAGGATATTCGATCCAATTGTCGCAAGCTAGGCACCATGGCGGTACCATCGCTATGCGGGCTGAGCGACCGCGGGGGGAGAGAAAACCCTTCGAGGAAAGTCCGGACACCACAGGGCGAGGCGGTGGGTAACGTCCACCCGGGGAAACCCGCGGGAAAGTGCCACAGAAACATACGGCCGATGGCGCGGCCACACGTGAGCCGCGTACAGGCAAAGGTGAAATGGTGCGGTAAGAGCGCACCGGCGTCGCGGTGACGCGGCGGCCAGGCAAACCCCGCCCGGTGCAAGGCCAAACAGGATCGTCGACCCTGCCCGGCGAGATCCAGGTAGGCCGCAGGGCTGCTTCGGCGGCCCCCCGGGACTTCGGTCCCGGTGAGATAGATGGTCGTTCACGACAGGATCCGGCTTACAGGCCCGCTAACGAAAAGGCCCCCTCGTCCGAGGGGGCCTTTTCAATCTCTTCACATTTTTCTGTCTTAACGTTTGCTAACGTGCCGCCAACTTCCGCTGAATCTCCGCCACATATCGCGGGGAGCGGGGGACCCACAAGTTGGGGCGAGTCGCCGGCGTCTGCCGGCGTAGCGCAGCTCTTTCAGCGCGAGCCCGTCAGCTAACCCCGTAAGCGTTCGAAAGAGCGATGAAGACAGGCAGAAACCGCTTCGGGCGGCAAGATCACCTCAGACTTGGGCGCGCAAAAGGCGTGCGCTTCCAGCGGCGTGCCCGCTGGCTGACCCCGCTCTTCTTGGCCGCTGCGCTCGTTCTTGTCGCCGGACCTGCCCAGGCAGACACGGGAGGCGCTTCGACCGTCGCCGCCAGCGATGCGCAAGCCGGGGAGGGAATTGCCTTCACGCCGATGCGCTGGGCTGGCGCCACCTGGTACGGGCCCGGCTTCTACGGCAGTCGCACCGCCTGCGGCCAGGTGCTGCGCCTTGACACGATCGGCGTTGCCCACCGCAACCTGCCTTGTGGCACCACGGTCAAGTTCGTCTACCAGGGCCAAGCGATCGTCACCCAGGTAATCGATCGCGGCCCCTTTAGCCGCGGCAACTCCTGGGACCTGACCAACGGCGCCCGCGAAGCGCTTGATTTCGAAGGTTCGGGCAAGATCGGCTACGCGGTCGCAGTTCAGTACGCGCGCAGCTCCCGTTAAGCGGAGCAGCGCCGGTTGACAACCGCCGTTGCGGCTAGTCTTCTGCGGCTGAGCAGGACTTTCTATGAGAGGAGCATTGGCATGTCGAGGTCTTCCCAGGAAGTTGGTGTCGACGGTAGGATCGCCGCTCGCGGCAAGTTCGCGGTCGCGATTGCGTTGGCCGGTTGCCTCGCTGCCCTTGTCGTGATGGCCGCCGGCGCTGGCGCCGCGACCAACTCGCGCACTACGGTCGTGCTTGGCAGTACCGCCACTCTGCCCGACCCCTCCTGCCCAGAGCTACCCTGCCAGGCAGTCGGCAGCGTCACCGGCTTCCAGGTCAGCACCACGCAGGGGAGCCTGCCCTTCCGCGTGCCGCGCAACGGCAAGGTAAAGGCCTGGACGCTGACCCTGGCTCAGCCGACTAACAAGCAGCGCTCCTTCTTTAACGGCTTCTTCGGCACCCCGCCAGAGGCGAGGCTGGCGATCCTACGCCGCGTTCCGGGCACCAACCCGCCCCGCTACACCCTGCGCCGCCAGGGCTCGATCCACGTCCTCAGCCCCTACCTGGGCCAGACGGTCAAGTTCGGCGCTTCGCTGAAGGTGGAAAAGGACGACATCGTCGGCCTGACGATTCCCACCTGGGCCCCGGCTTTCGCCCAAGACCTCCCAGCGCAAAACGCCTGGCGCGCCAGCCGCGAAGAAGGCAAATGCACCAATACCACCGACGTCCGCCAGGGCCAACCTCAGCTCAAGGTAGGCACCCGAGCAACCTACGGCTGCCGCTACTCAACCGCCCGCCTGCTCTACACCGCGACGGTAGTCGAGAACTGAGCCCTCAGCGGCTTAGGCCGCTGAGGGAAGTACTTCGGGCGTTGCCTGGTCTTTGGGCAACGCAGCTGCGCTCGCGATCAAGCTCTGGAACTCATTCAGCGCTAGATGCGCGACCGCCTCGAGGATCTCCTCGTCGCTCCAGCCGATTTCCCGCGCCTCCTCATGCAGGTGGTGGGGAGGAGGAGCGTCGGCTTCGAGCGTCGCCTTGAGGAACACGAGCAGCGCCGCCTCTTTGGCGTCACCGGAGTCGAAGCTACGGGCCCGCGAGACCTCGTCGAGGCCGAGGCCGGCACGGCGCGCCGACTTCGCATGCTGGGCGGTGCTGTAGGTGTCGTGTCGGTACTCGGCGACCGCCAGGGCGATCCGCTCGCGCGTCGCTTGCGGCAGGACGCCGCCGCGCAGCTCGGAGCGCATCCGGGTATAGGCGCGCAGCACGGCCGGTGCGCCAGCGAGGACGCCGACGAACTTGGTTACCGCGCCGCCGCCCGCCTGGATGCTCTTGATCAGGGGAGCACTCTCGTCGGGAGCCGTCAACTCGTCGTGAATCTGAAATCTACTTACTGCCGTTTTTACCGTCATTTGCATCCCGCCTTTGGCTCAGATGTGGCGAATTTCGCTTGGCAGAGCCTTTATGTGGCCTTTACTTTACTTTAAGCCATTAACTTACGAGAAGTAAGTTATACCGAGACTCGGACGCCCTCGCAACCCTTACGCGGCGAACGTCACATACCCGCAATACGACGTTTTGCACCTCGTCGGTTCACTTCGCCTATCTTTGCCCGACTCGCCGAACAGCCACGAAGGAGACCGGGGAATGGCAGACCAGCCAACGAGTGCCGCCGATGTAGCCGAGATCGTCAAGGAGCGCAACGTTCGCTTCATCCGCCTCTGGTTCACCGACGTGCTCGGTCAGCTGAAGAGCTTCTCGATCAACGCGGCAGAGCTCGAGGACGCGCTCGAGGGCGGTATGGGTTTCGACGGCTCCTCGATCACCGGTTTTAACCCGATCGAGGAGTCGGACATGATCGCCATGCCTGACCCGTCGACCTTCGCGATCATTCCCTGGCGCCCCGAGGAGGAGAACGCGGTTGCGCGCATGTTCTGCGACGTCCGCGTGCCCGGCGGCGACCCCTACGAGGGCGATCCGCGCTGGATCATGCGCCGGGCGCTTAAACGCGCCGAGGAGATGGGCTTTGACACCTACAACATCGGCCCCGAGCTCGAGTACTTCTATTTCCGCTCGGCAAAACCGGAGAGCGGCGTGCCGGAGGTGCTCGACGAGGGCGGCTACTTCGACCTGACCACGCTTGACGCTGGCTCCGACGTGCGCCGCGAGACGATCCTGGCGTTGGAGAAGATGGGCATCCACGTCGAGTACGCCCACCACGAGGTCGGCCCCTCCCAGCACGAGGTCGACATGCGCTACAAGGACGCGCTGCAAATGGCGGATGACTGCATGACCTACCGCATCGTCGTCAAGGAGTACGCGATGAAATACGGCTGGCATGCGACCTTCATGCCGAAGCCGCTGTTCGGCGAGAACGGCTCCGGCATGCACGTCCACCAGTCACTGGCCAAAGACGGCAAAAACGCCTTCTTTGACGCCGATGACCCGTACTTTCTATCGGCGACGGCGAAGGCCTTCATCGCCGGCCAGCTGCGCCACGCCCGTGAGATATCGCCGCTCTTCGCCCAGTGGGTCAACTCCTACAAGCGGCTCGTCCCCGGCTTCGAGGCGCCGGTCTACCTGGCCTGGTCGCGCCGCAACCGCTCCGCCTTGATCCGGGTGCCGCTCTACCACCCCGGCAAGGAGGCGGCGACGCGGGCCGAGCTGCGCTGTCCCGATCCGGCCGCCAACCCCTACCTCTGCTTCGCCGGCATGCTGCAAGCGGGGCTGGAGGGGATCGAGAAGGGATACGAGCTACCCGAGCCGATGGAGCAGAACCTCTACCACCTCTCACCCGAGGAGCGCTCCCAGCGAGGTATCGAGCAACTACCGGAGACGCTCGGCGAAGCGATCGACATCGCCGCCGACTCCGAGCTGGTGCTGCGCACCTTGGGCGAGCACACCTTCCGCCGCTTCGTCGAGATTAAGCGCCAGGAATGGGACGATTACCGGGTCCAGGTCACGCCGTACGAGATAGAGAACTTCCTTCCCGTTCTTTAGCGGGCCCTCCGCCGTCGGGGTGCGAGAGCGCCGACGGCCACCAGAAGTTGTCGCCGGTGCTTAGGGCTAGAGCTGGGACGAGGATGCTGCGGACCAGGAAGGTGTCGAGGAGGACGCCGAAGGCGACCACGAAGCCGAGCTCGGTGAGGAAGGTGAGGGGGAGGACGGCGAGCACCGAGAAGGTGCCGGCGAGGACGATGCCGGCACTGGTGATTACCGCGCCGGTGACTGCGAGGGCGCGCAAGATTCCCTGCCTGGAGCCGTGCTGGATCGTCTCCTCGCGGGCGCGGGCGATGAGGAAGATGTTGTAGTCGACCCCCAGCGCGACCAGGAAGACGAAGGCGAAGAGCGGTAACGAGGGGTCCGAGCCCGGGAAGCCGAAGACGAGGTCGAAGAAGAAGTAGCCGACGCCGAGTGCGGCGAGGAAGCTGAGGATCACCGTGCCGATCAGGATCAGCGGCGCGACCACCGCACGCAGCAGGCCGATCAGGATCAGCAGCACGACGACGAGGATGATTGGCGGGATCACGATCGAGTCCCAGCCGGCCGCGTCGCGGACGTCGAATTCGACCGCGGTCGGGCCGCCGACCAGGGTGCTGGGGGCCACTTGGTGCGCCGCCTCGCGGATCGGTTCGACCAGGTCAAAGGCCTCGGTCGAGTAGGGGCTGATTTCCAGCGTCGCCTGGATCAGGGTCCCCGACGGTCCCTCGCTGACTGGGCCGGAGACTGCCTCGACGTCTTCTACTCCGGCGACTGCGCGCCGGACGGCCGGCACGTCGGCGCGATCGGCGACGACGATATCGGTGAGCGCGGTGGCACCCGAGGGGAAGCTCCGGTCGAGCAGATGCTGTCCTTCGACCGATTCGACTTCGGTGCGGTAGCTGTCTTCGCTGGTCAGGTCGGTCGAGAAGAAGGCGAAGCCGCAGCAGAAGACGAGGAGAAGGGCGACAGAGCCGGTGATAACCCGCCGGGGCGAGACGGCGACGCGCTCGCCGACCCGCGCCCAGAAGCCATGAGTCGCGTCGGCGGCGTGCTCGAGGTCGTGGCGGCGTACCTCGTAAGGAGTGAAGATCGCCCTGTCGAGAGGGCCGACGATCAGCGACGGGATGTGGCGGCGGCTGATCAGTCTCAGTAGCCAGTTGAGCAGGACCAGCGGCAGCAGCACGAGTACGAGCAGTGAGGAGGCGATAACCCGAGCCAGCGCGCCGAAAGCCGAGCCATCGACGATCCGGCGCCGCGCCCGGTCGGAGACCTGGCCGCCGTCCGGCGCGGTCTCCGGCGTGTGCGGCACGAAGGGCCAGAAGGCGCGGCGACCGAAGATCGTCAGCAGCGCCGGCAGCAGGGTCAGCATCGAGAGCGCCGCACAGGCGATACCGATCGCGGCGATCGGGCCCAGGCCCGAGGTGCCGTTGACCTTGGCGATCGTCAGGCAGAGCAGCGCCGCGATCACGGTCGCGGCCGAGGCGAAGATCGCCGGCCCAGCCGAGGCGAGTGCAGTGCGCATCGCCTCATGCTTGTCGACCGTGCGATGCAGCTCCTCGCGGTAGCGGGCGACGAGCAGCAGCGCGTAGTCGGTGCCCGCACCCAACACAAGCACCGACATGATCGAGCTCGACTGGCCGTTGATCGTCACCCCCAGCTCGGAGACCCCGTAGCCGATCGAGCGCGAGAGGATCTCGGCGAACACCACCGCGACCAGTGGGATGAAGAAGAACATCGGCGAGCGGTAGATGACGATCAGGAGGAAGATCACCAGGCTGAGCGCGGCCAGCAGCAGGGTCCCGTTGATGCCTTCGAAGACTTCGATCGCGTCGGCGGAGAAGCCGGCGCCACCGGTGATCTTCACCTCGAGCCCGCCCCCCGGGTCGGAGATTTCATCGCGCCAGAACTTGACCGGGTCGACGATCAGATCGCCCTCGCCTTCGGGTTTGAGATAGGCGGTGACGATCGCCGCCTTGCCGTCAGGCGAGCAGACGGGTCCGACGAAGGGCGCGTAGTTGGCGGGCTGGCCGGGGATCGTCTGGGTTGGTCCGGCGCATCCCGGCGGCAGGTTCTTCGGCGCGGCCGCCGCTTCCTCGGAGTCGGGTCGTTTGCCACCGGCGGCTGCCGTTTCCCCATCGGCGACGACGCCGGGGAAGCGCTTGGCGGTCATCTTGCCGACGTCTTCGACGATCGTGCGATGGTCGGCAGGGGTGAGGCCGGACTCGCGCCGGTAGATGATTACGGCGGGAGCGATTTCGCCGTTCTGCAGCGACTCGGTCGCGTTCAGCGCCTTGGTCGATTCAGCCGAGCCGGGCAGGTAGGAGGTCGCCTCGTTGCTTTCGGCGTCTTCGAACTTGCCGGGAAGGTTGGCGGGCCCGGCGGCGATGAAGATCACCAGGAACCAGATCGCGAAGACGACCCACTTGGCTCGGCGACCGGCGGCGAAGGTGAACATCGAACCGCGCACGGGTGTCATCCTTTCAGAGTAGGTCGGCCAGATGTTTCGGAGTGGTCACCGGCGCCTGGCAAGTGAAGTGTTCGCAGACGTAAGCGGTGGGCTTGCTGTCCATCGTCGGGCGATCCGCGAGCAGGGGCGGGGAGGTGCTGCCGGGAGGGCCGCCGGCGAGGACCAGGTGGGGGCGGTAGCTGGCGCGGACGACAGCCGCCAGCGCGGCTGTGTCGTCGCCGATCAGAGCTACCTCTTTGGTCGGCGCCAGCCGAAAGTCGAACGCCCGCAGTAGGTGGGCGAAGGCATCGGGTTGCCGCGGCGCTGCTTTGGCGAAGAGGCGCAGCACGCTCTCGGCCTGCTCTCCGTAGTGTCGCTCGCTGGTTAGCGCCTCGAGGCGCAGGAGGCTAAGCGCCGCGGCGGAATTGCCGGATGGGATTGGGTGATCGCCGATCTCCTTGCGGCGCGCGATCAGCTCCTCGTGGTCGTCGGAGGTCGAGAAGAAGCCGCCGCGCTCGGGATCGCCGAAGCGGGCGATCGTCGTATCGGCGAGCGCCTTTGCCTCCTCGAACCAGCGCGGTTCGAAACTGGCCTCATACAGCGTCAGCAGCGCTTCGATCAAAAAGGCGTGGTCCTCCAGGTAGCCGTTGAGGCGGCCCTCGCCGTCCTTGTAGGTGCGCAGGAGGCGGCCCTCGCTGTCGCGCAGGTCGTTGAGGACGAAATCGGCGCAGCCGCGCGCCGCCTCGAGGTAGTCCTCGCGTCCGAACGCTGCGCCGGCCTCGGCCAAGGCCGCCAGCATCAGCGCATTCCAGGCGGTGAGACGCTTGTCATCGAGCCCGGGACGTACACGCTCATTTCGCGCCTCAAACAGCGCCCGGCGGGCGGCGGCGAGCCCGTCGGGCTCGGAGGCGGCGACGCCGCCGGTCAGGTGGAGGACGCTGCGACCCTCGAAGTTGCCGGCCTCGCTGGCGCCGTAGAAGGCCGCGATTGAATCGGCGTCCTCGCCGAGCACGGCGCGCATCTCCGCCGGCGTCCAGACGTAGAAGCGGCCCTCCTCGCCCTCGGAGTCGGCGTCAAGAGCCGAGTAGAAGCCGCACTCAGGGCCGCGCATCTCGCGCAACGCCCAGTCGAGCGTCTCCTCGCAGATTCGCCGGTAGCGCTCGTGGCCGAGCGCCTGCCAGCCATGCAGGTAGGCGCGAGCCAGCAGCGCGTTGTCGTAAAGCATCTTCTCGAAGTGGGGGACGAGCCAGCTCGCGTCGACCGAGTAGCGGGAAAAGCCGCCACCAAGCTGGTCATAGATGCCGCCAGCCATCATCGCGTCGAGAGTTCGCTCCACCGGCTCGGTGACTCCGTTGGCAAGCAGCAACTCCAGGGTCGAGGCCGGCGGGAACTTTGGTGCGCCGCCGAAGCCGCCGCGCTCCATGTCGGCCCCTTGCTCGAGCGTCTCCACAGCCGTCTCCAGCAGTTCCGCGCCGGGCGCCTCGCCGGCGGGCTCGACCGCGCCGATCGCCCCCAGCCGCGCCCGCGTCCCGGGCGCGCGCTCGCGCAACTCATCGCGGCGGTTCTGGAAGGCGTCGAGGACCGCTTCCATCACCATGCGGAAGCTCGGCATCCCGCGTCCCTCGTCGGGTGGAAAGTAGGTGCCGCCGTAGAACGGTACGCCGTCGGGATCGCAGAAGACCGTCATCGGCCAGCCGCCGTGGCCGCTCATTACCTGTACCGCCTCCATGTAGAGGGCGTCGACGTCGGGCCGCTCCTCGCGGTCGACCTTGATGCTGACGAAGTGCTCGTTCATGTAGGCGGCGGTCCCGGCGTCCTCGAAGGACTCCCGCTCCATCACGTGGCACCAGTGACAGGCCGAGTAGCCAACCGAGAGCAGGACCGGCCGGTCGAGCTCGCGCGCCTTGGCAAGCGCCTCCTCTCCCCACGGATACCAGTCGACTGGGTTCTCTCGGTGCTGAAGCAGGTAAGGGCTGGTCTCCTGCGCCAAACGGTTCGCCATGTAGGCACACTACCCGCGGACCAGCGAAGCCAACTATTGGGTGGGAGCGGTAGGCGAAACTAGGTCGCAGTAAGAAATATCGGCATGTCCCCAGGGAATCGGTGCCCCGATTATCTACGTTCCCTGAGTGACGAAGGAACGCCTCCCCGCTCAAAGCGAGCCGGCTATAGAAGCCGTGCTCGCCAAACTCGATCCCGAGGACCGCGCGGTGGTGCTGGCGGCCATGGAGCGGGCTGAGCGGACCGAGGCCGAGCTTCGCTACCTGGCCGATCACGATTCGCTGACTGGTTTGCTGGACCGCCGTCGCTTCCGCGCCGAGCTCGACCAGTACGTCTCCTTCAGCGCCCGCTACGGCGGCCGCGGCGCGGTGATGATCGTCGACATCGACGGCCTCAAGGGGATCAACGATTCGCTTGGTCATCATGCTGGCGACAACCTGATCCGACAGGTGGCCGGGGTGATGCGGGAACGCGTGCGCGCCACCGACATAGTTGCCCGCCTCTCCGGCGACGAGTTCGCGATCCTGATGCCGCAGACCGACGTCGAGGGGGCGATGCAGTTGGGCGAGGACCTGCGGGCACAGGTTGCCGACAGCGTCCAGCCGACCTCCGATTCCGAGCCGGCGACGATCAGCGTCGGCATCACGATGTTTGGCGGCGGCGAGAAGGGGACCGGCTCAGAAGCGGTGCTAGTCGCCGCCGACCAGGCCATGTATCGAGCGAAGGAGGGGGGTCGCAACCAGATCGCCCTCTTCCGCGATCCGAGCGAGCCGCAGCGCGACCCCGAGCGCCGTCAGACGACGGCGGCGCGGATCCGCGATGCGCTTACTGATGACCGCCTCAGCCTTCATACGCAACCGATTCGCAGCCTCGCCTCAGGTGGGATCGAGCGCTACGAGCTGCTCCTGCGGATGACAAACGAAGAGGGAGAGCTGCTGCCCGCGGCCTCCTTCATCGAGGCTGCGGAGCGCGCCGGCATGGTCCAGGAGTTGGACCGCTGGGTCGTCGGGCAGGCATTGGAGCTGCTCGCCGAGCGGGAGCGCCAGGGAGCGCCACTCTCACTGCACATCAACCTCTCCGGCGCCTCGCTAACCGACATCTCAGTGCTCGAGTTCATCGAACGGCGCCTCGACGAAGGCAGCGCCGATCCCTCCAGCTGCACCTTCGAGATCACCGAGACGGCGAACGTCTCCGACTTCGAAGCGGCCTCGGGCTTCGCCGACCGGCTGACCGAGTTCGGCTGCCAGGTCGCAATCGATGACTACGGCGCTGGCTTTGGTCCCTTCCACTATTTGAAGACGATCCCCTTCGACCTGATCAAGATCGACGGGTCGTTTGTCCGCGACCTGCCACGCAGCGACGCCGATCAGCTCACCGTGCAGGCGATCGTCCAGATCGCCCGCGGCCTCGGCAAGACGACGATCGCCGAGTACGTCCAGGATGACCAGACGACCGAGATGCTGCGCGAGTACGGCGTCGACATGGCCCAGGGCTTCCACCTTGGCCGTCCCGTCGGCCTAGACGAGGCCTTCGCCCAAACCGCTTAGACGTCCGGAAACCGGCGCAGCTCGGCGCGCTTGACCTTGCCACTGGCCGTCTTCGGTAGCTCGGAGGCGAACTCAATGATGCGGGGGAACTTGTAGGGAGCGGTTTCGCGCTTGCAGTGCTCCTGTAGCTCGCGGGCAAGCTCATCGCTTGGCTCGCGTTCGTGCGGGACCACGATCGCTCTCACCACGGCGCCGCGCTCGGGATCGGGTGCCGCGACCGCAGCGGCTTCGGCGACGGCTGGATGGGCAAGCAATGCCGCCTCTACCTCAACCGGTCCGATTCGGTAGCCGGAGGAAATGATTACGTCGTCTCCGCGGCCTTCGAACCAGAGTCGGCCATCCTCGTCTTGGCGAACCAGATCGCCGGTTCGCCACCACTCGCCCTCGAAGCGTTCGCCGTCGAGGTAGCGCGAAAAGAACGTGGGGGAGGTGGATGCTTTGAGCTGAAGCTCGTCGTCGACGACGCGAACCTCTATCCCGGGCAACGGCCTTCCCATCGAGCCGGGACGCACCGTTTCCCCCGCGAGGTTGCCGCAGATGTGGCCGGTCTCAGTCTGCCCATAGCCATCGGCTGGTTCGCAGCCCATCGCTTGGCTGAATGCCGTCACCGTCTCTGCCTCCAGTGCCTCCCCAGCGGAGACCATGCGGCGCAGAGCGGGGAGTGGGCGCAGGGCGGTTCGCTTGGCCAGCATCCGGTACTCGGTCGGCGCCTGGCAGAGGACGTTGACGCCGAGCGCCTCGGCGATGTCGAGTCGCTCGGCGGGGTCAAAGCGGCCCTCGTGGATCACCGACGCGGCGCCGGTCAGCCAAGGAGCGAGGAAGACGTTGCGGGCCGACTTCGACCAGCCCGGCGCGGTCGTGCACCAGACCAGCTCGCCGGGTTGCGAGCCGAGCCAGTGCTCGGCCTGGCCCTGTTGCCCGGCCAAGTAGCGGTAGGCGTGGACGACGCCGCGCGGCTCGCCCGTGGTACCCGAGGTGAAGACGATCAGCGCCGGGTCCTCGGCGTCCATCGCCTCGATCGCCGCGGGGGTCTCCTGTGGGCGGTCCTCATCAAGGGTCTCGGCGACCTCGTCGAGGGTCATTACCGCGACCTCGTCGGGCAGCTCGTTGAGTACTTCGTCAGCGACGATGCAGAGCGCCGGTGCCGCGGCGGCCGCGCGCAGTTCGAGGTCGTGGCGGCGCAGCTGCGGGCTGCATGGCAGGGCGACGGCGCCCATCCGCCAACAGGCAAGCAGGGTCAGCGCCCACTCGATCCGGTTGCCGACCAAGGTCATAACCACGTCGCCGCGTTTGACCCCGCGTGCTGCAAAGGCCCCCGAGAGTCCGGCCGAGCGGGCGATCAGTTCGCCGAAGTACCAGTTGCGCCGGTTTCCCTCCGCATCGACGGTGACGATCCCCAGCCGCGAAGCCGGCGAGCGCTCCATCACGTCCTCGATGAAGTTCACGCGCGGCAGTCTGCCGCAAGCCAGGGAGTGCTGTCAGGTGGCTTCGGGAGCGGGCTCGGAGACCGGCTCGGACTCTGAGAAGCCGAAGCGTTCCTGGAGGCGGCGCAGCGGCTTGGGCGCCCACCAGTTCCACTCGCCGAGGAGGCGCATCAGCGAGGGGACCAGAAGGGCGCGGACTACGGTCGCGTCGAGCATCACGCCGACCGCCATCCCGATCGCGATCTGCTTGACGAAGAAGACAGTGCTGACGCCGAAGGCAAGGAAGACGATGGCGATCGCCAGGGCGGCGGCGGTGATCACGCGGCCGGTACGGCCGATGCCAACGGCGACCGCCTCCTCGTTGCTGTCGCCGAGGTCGTAGCGTTCTTTGATCCGCGCAATCACCAGCACCGCGTAGTCGGTGGCGAGGCCGAAGATGACGGCAAAGAGGAAGACCAGGCTGGTTACCTCGATCGCTGCCGGCCCGGTGTAGTCGAGTGGGGTGTCGAGCCAGCCCGCCTGGAAGGCGAGGACGAGGATGCCCAGCGTCGCGCCGAGCGTGAGTGAGTTCATCACCAGGGTCTTGATCGGCAGCAGAACCGAGCCGGTGAGTAGGAAGAGCAGGATCAGCGTGGTGAGGGCGATGATCCCGACCACCAGCGGCGCGTGGTCGACCAGGCTCTGCTTCTGGTCGATGAAGCCGGCGGTGTTGCCGGATACGAGCGTGGCGGAGGCGCCCGGCGCCGCCAGGTCACGGATCGCGTGCACCGAGTCCTGGGCGCCGCCGTGGAGTGCCGGTTCGGTGAGGGCGAAGTTGGCGAAGGCGACGTGGTCGGAAGCGCGCACGAATGGAGCGCCGCCGGCAACCCCGTCGACCGCTTCGATCTGTCGCTGGAAGCCGGTCAGCTGTGCGGCGCT
This sequence comes from uncultured Solirubrobacterales bacterium, assembly GCA_963703175.1. Classification (GTDB taxonomy): domain Bacteria; phylum Actinomycetota; class Thermoleophilia; order Solirubrobacterales; family 70-9; genus VRUE01. Next base: position 487,367 of record OY969794.1, on the reverse strand, counting down.
CGTGCGCCCGTCGACGGTGACGGTCACCGCCTCGGTGACGTCGCGCGGATAGTGCGCTTCGATGTAGGCATAGGCTTCGTGCGAGGGCTTGCCGGGCGGCACCGCTTCGGCGCTGGGGCCGGTCAGCGTCGTCCACAGCAATGGCGCGGCCGCCGCCAGCAGCAGCCCTGAGCTGGCCAGCGCGACTCCGACCGGGTGGCGCATCACGCCGCGCGCCAATCGGTACCAGCCATCGGAGCCGTCGGACACGGCTGGGCCGCGGCGGATCGAGAAGGCGTCGATGCGCGTCCCCAGCAGGGCCAGCAGCGAGGGCACGACGAGGATCGCGATCACCGAGGAGAGCACGGCAACCGAGGCGCCGGCGACCGCCATCGAGTAGAGGAAGCGCTGCGGCATGAAGATCAGCGCCGCCATCGCCGCGGCCACGGTGAAGCCGGAGAAGAGCGCGGTGCGGCCCGCCGTTTGAACGGTGCGGCGGTGCGCCTCCCGCGACGCACCGCCGTGCCCTATCTCCTCGCGATAGCGCGAGACAAGAAGCAGCGCGTAGTCGACAGCCAGGCCAAGACTGAGCCCAGTGGCGATATTGAGCGCGAAGACCGAGGTATCGGTGAATCCGGCCATCACCCGCAAGACGAACAGCGTGCCGATGGTGGAGACGATCCCGATCAGCAGCGGGATCGCCGCGGCGACGACACCGCGGAAGACGAACAGCAAGAGCAGCGTCAGCAATGGGAAGGCGATCAACTCGGCCTTGGTCAGATCGGTGCGGGTCTGGTCGTTGGTTTCGTTGAAGCCGGCGGCATATCCGCCCATCTCAACGTCGAGCGAGCTCGATTCGATCAACGGTTCGACCCCTTCGGCAGCGATGCCCCCGGCGTCCTCGAGATCGGCGGTCGAGAGGTAGCCGGCGACAACCAGCGACTCGCCATCGCGGGCGATCAGCTCGGCGCCGGCGCGGCGGTTGCGCAACGGGTTGACGACCCGGCCAACGTATTCGACCTGCGCCATGCCGCGGCTGAGCCGAGCAACTTCGCGGCGGACGGCGGGGTCGCTCGTGTTCAGCCGGCCGCCACCAGGGGCGCGCACAACCAGCGTGATCGCCGGGTTGGGGTTGTAGCCGAGCGATTCGTTGAGCAGCGTCGTCCCCCGCTCGCTCTCCGAGGCGGGATCGGTGAAGCCGGCCGCCTTCAGGTGCTGCTCGACGTTGTGGCCGACCGCGATCGCCAGCACCGTGAACGCCGCGACGGCGGCAAGGACCCGCTTCGGGTGCTTCCAGGTGAGATCGGCGATCCGGCCCATTCGGCGCAGACCGTACCAGGTTTCAAAGCTTTTACTTTGAAAACCAAATTAACGTTGTTACCATCGCTACCATCGGACCTATGCCGCGACGCGAATATGACCAGTCGTGCAGTCTCGCCTGTGCGCTCGACCGCATCGGCGAGCGCTGGTCGCTGCTGATCGTGCGCGAGCTTTCGCTCGGCCCGCTGCGCTTCTCCGATCTCGTCCGCAATGTCGGTAATGCGCCTACCGACGTCCTCACCAAGCGTCTGCGCGATCTCGAGAGTCACGGAATCGTGCGCCGACGAGAGCTCGACCTGCCGGCCACCGGGGTTGCCTATGAGCTGACCGAGGTTGGCCGTGGCCTCGAGCGGCCGATGCTAGAGCTGGGCCGCTGGGGCCTGCACTTCGAGGGCGTCGACGATGTCGCCCACCTCGCGCCTACCTCACTCCCCAATGCGATCCGCGTAATCGCCCAGCCACCTGCGGACGCGCGACTGACGATTGGCCTGCACAGTGGCGGCCAGTCCTATTGGCTGCGAATCGAGGAGGGCTGGATCGCTGCTTCGCGCGGTGAGGTCGAAGACGCCGATATGACCCTCGCGGGCGAACCAGCCGACGTGCTGGCAGTCCTGGTTGCCGGCGAGGCAGGCGAGCAGAGGGTCGAGGTCGAGGGTGACCGCACGGCCCTAGACCAGCTCCAAGCGATGGTCGTCCTGCCTGACCGTCTGCGTGAGACGGCGCTGGCTACGGTCGCTTAACGCAATTCCGCCGAGTTCTTGCCGAGCAACTGACGCGCCACGATCAGCAGCTGGATCTGCTGCGTGCCCTCGAAGATGTCGAGGATCTTGGCGTCGCGCGCCCACTTCTCCAGCAGCTCGTCCTCGCCGTAGCCGACCGCACCGCAGAGCTCGACACAGCCGAGCGCGACGTCGACGCAGGTGCGTCCTGCCTTTGCCTTTGCCATCGAGGCCTGCAGCGAGTTCGGCTTGCCGTTATCGGCCATCCAGGCCGCCCGCAGGGTGAGCAGGCGCGCCGCCTCGTAATCGGCCTCCATCTCCAGGTAGCGCGAGACCGCAGCCGGTTGAGACAGCGCTGGCACGGCGTAGTCGATCTCGACCCCGGCCTCGGACAGGCACTCGCGCGCCCGTTCCAGCGAAGCGCGGGCGACACCGACTGCCATCGCCGCGACCAGCGGCCGCGTGTTGTCAAAGGTCTGCATCGCGCCGCCGAACCCCTGCTTGGTTTCGATCTCCGCACTGCCCAGCAGCGCCTCTTTGGGCACGCGGCAGTCCTGCAGGATGAAGTTGGCGGTGTCGGAGGCACGAATGCCGAGCTTGTGCTCGAGCCGATCGAGCTTCAGGCCGGGGTTGTCGCGCTCGACGATGAAAGACCTGATCGCCGCTCGTCCCACCGACCGGTCGAGCGTTGCCCAGACCACGATCAGATCGGCGCGATCACCGGAGGTGACGAAAATCTTCTCGCCGTTGAGCACGTACTCGTCGCCGCTGAGGTCGGCGGTGGTGCGGATCGCGGCCGAGTCCGAGCCAGCCTCCGGCTCGGTGATCGCCATTGCGGCCCACTTGCCGCCGTAGCGCTCCAGTTGCTCCTCGGTCGCCACCGAGGCGATCGCCGAGTTGCCGAGGCCCTGGCGGGGCATCGAGAGCAACAGGCCGACGTCTCCCCAGCAGAGCTCGATAATGCCGAGCACGGTGGAGAGGTTGGAGCCGTTGCGGTTGCCGCCGTCGCCGTCGCCATTCGACTCGCGGCGCACGCCGGCAGCGCCGGCACCGCCGATATCCGAGCCCTCGTTCATCCCGTCGATCAGCGAGGCGAGCATGTCGAGCTCTTTCGGATACGAGTGCTCGGCCTCGTCGTACTTGCGCGAGATCGGCCGGAAGACCTCGGTTGCGACCTGGTTGGCCTGGCTGGCCAGTGGCTTGAATTTCTTCGGTATCTCCAGATTGATCATTTCGTTGCCTTTCGCTTCAGTCGAGGCCGGGGGCGCTAGACGAGCAGGGCGCCCTCCATGACGCCCGCCGCGCGGAGGTCGCGGTACCAGCGCTCGACCGGGTGCTCCTTGACGAAGCCGTGGCCGCCGAGCAGTTGCACTCCTTCGGAGCCGATCTCCATTCCCTTGGCCGCGCAGAGCTTGCGCGCCAGCGCCGCCTCGCGGCCGAACTCCTGCCCCTGGTCGGCGCGGCTCGCCGCGCGATAGGTGGCGAGGCGCATGCCGCTGCTCTCGATGCCGATGTCGGAGACGGCAAAGGCGACTGCCTGGCGGTTGGAGACCGGTTCGCCGAAGGCGGTGCGTTCGTTGACGTAGGGGATGACGTAGTCGAGGACCGCCTGCGAGGCGCCGACCGCGAGTGCGCACCAGGCAATCCGCGCCCGCTGCACACACTCGACGTAGGAGTCGCGATCGCCCTCGCCGAGCAGCGCGCTGCTCGGGAGACGGACGTCTTCAAGCAGCAGCCGACCGGTGGCGGCGGGACGCAGGCCCATCGCCGGCTCGTCTTGCACCGAGAGGCCGGAGGTGCCGGACTCGATCACGAACAGCGCCGGGCCGACGCCGTCCGCCTCCGCGGCGACGACGAACAGCTCGCACTCGGCGGCGCGGGCGACAAGCGACTTGGCACCGGAGAGGATCCAGTCATCGCCGTCCCGCCGCGCTTTGGTCTCCAGCTTCAGCGGGTCGAAGAGCGGCCGCGGCTCGAGCAGCGCCAGGGCGGCGGCAGGGACGTCCTCGCCGCTGAAGGCGGGCAGGTAGGTCGCCTCCTGCTCTGGTGTTCCCCAGTGGCCGATCGCGGTGGCGACGGCGCCGGGTGCAAGCGCGGCGTAGGCAATTCCCATGTCGCCATGGGCGAGGGCCTCGCCGACCAGGGCGCTGGTCGTCGCTGCCTGCTCGTGCATCACCCCGCCGAGCTCCTCGGGGATGCCGAGCGTGTTGACGCCGAGCTCGTCGACTTGGGCCAGCAGCTCGGCGGGCGTCGCGCGCTCGGCGTCGGCCTCCTGGGCGGCGGGCCGGACTTTCGCCTCGGCGAAGTCGCGCACGGCCTCTTGGAACATCTGTTGCTCGTCGTCGGGGCTGATGTCGAAAAGCGCGCGGGGCTTGCTCGTCGCTTGGCGTGCGGGCCGGGTTAGCTTCTGCGCGGCCTTGAAGGTGCGCCCGGCGGCGGTCGCCGAGCGGAAGCCATTCTTAGTGCCCTGGAAAAGCGCTCGCTCGACTTGTTTGCGCGCCCTGATTCGGTCGAGCAGATCCGAGCCTGCGAGCCAGTTGAGCGCCCGCAGGCCGATGCCCATACTGCGCTCGGCGACTCCCTTGTCGTTGCCGTTCACTTGGATTTCCTCCCGCTGCTCTGGTTGAGTTTGGTCTTGGCTTCGAGTGGCGTTACCTGGCCGTCGAGGTGGGGTATTTGCCGCTTTGCGTCGCGTACGGAGAAGTCGATTTGTTCGCCGCTGGTGTCGCTGAGGAACTCAACTTTGCCCGGCAGGTGAATTGGCTTGCGGAAGCGAACCCCGACGCTGAAAGCGTCGGGAAGGCGTCCTTCGAGCGCCGCCAGGCAGCGCGCCTTGGTCCACATTCCGTGGGCGATCGCGCTGGGGAAGCCGAGTGGCTTCGCGGTCAGCGCGTGCATGTGGATCGGGTTGCGGTCGCCGGAGACGCTCGCGTAGCGCCGCCCCAAATCGCCCCCAAGCCGCCACTCAGCGTTCGGCGTCAGCTCCGGCTCCTCCGGCCGATGGGCCGAAACCACGCCTATGTCACCGGAAATCGGCCCGTCGGCGGGGTTTTGGCGACGGAGCATGGTGCTGGTCGACTCCCAGGCCAGTTCGTCGTCGGTCCATGCCTCGGTGACAAGGCTGAAGGTCTTGCCGCGCTTGTGTGGCTCGAGCGGGGTCGGACGGATGATGAGCTTCAGCTCCTCGCGGAGCCCGATCGGCCGCTGCTGGACGATGCGGTTCTCGACGTGGACGAGGCCGACCGCACCGAAGGGGAAGCTGCCATCCGCCATCACCGCCATGTGTAGAGGGAAGGCGAGCACGTGCGGGTAGGTCGGCGGCAGCGTGTCGCGCAGCGGGAAGCCGCAGACCTTGGCATACGCCGCGACTGCTTCGGGGTCGGGCCGCACGCCGGCGAGGATGAGCTCTGTCTCCGGGATCTCCTTGCTGCGGCCGGGAACGAAGGGGAGCAACGAGGCGCCGGGGATCAACGGCGCCGCGGCGCGTACGTAGAGCGGCAAGATGCTTGGCGAGCTGTCAAGCGTGCGGGTTCCCATCACGCCCCCAGCAGGCTCTGACCGCAGACCCGGACGACGTTGCCGTTGACGCCGGTCGAGGCGGGGCTGGCGAGCCAGGCGATCGTCTCGGCGACGTCGACCGGCAGGCCGCCCTGCGACATGCTGTTCATGCGCCGGCCGGCTTCGCGGATCGGGATCGGCATCGCGTCGGTCATCTGGGTCTCAATGAAGCCTGGTGCGACCGCGTTGATCGTCGCGCCGCGCTTGGCCAGCTCCGGCGCCAGCGCCTCGACCATGCCAATTACACCTGCCTTCGAGGTCGCGTAGTTGGTCTGGCCGGAGTTGCCGGCGATGCCGCTCATTGAGGAGACACAGACGATGCGGCCGTTCTTACGCAATAGGTCGCGGTGGAGCAGCTCGTCGTTGATCCGCTCCTCACTGGAGAGGTTGATCTCCATCAGTGAGCTCCAGCGATCCTCGGGCATCTTGGCGATCGTGCGATCGCGGGTGACACCGGCGTTATGGACGACCAGGTCGACCCCACCCGAAAGCCGCTCGGCGATCGTCGCCGGAGCATCCCCATCGGTGATGTCGAGTTCGATCGTCTCCGCCTCCAGTCGTGCGGCTACCCCGTTGAGGTCATTTGAAAGCGCCGGCACATCGAGCAGGACTAGCTCGGCGCCGTCGCGATGCAGGACGGTTGCGATCGCCTCGCCGATTCCGCGCGAGGCACCGGTGACCAGCGCCCGCATGCCGTCCAGGGGTTGCTTCCATTCCGGCGTCGGCGCCTTGGCGACACCGGCGCCGATCTGAATCACCTGGCCGGAGACGTAGGCGGAGCGGGGGGAGAGAAGGAAGCGCAGGGTCGAGTCGACCTGGTCCTCGGCCCCCTCGGCGACATAGACGAGCTGGACGGTGATGCCGCGGCCGATCTCCTTGCCGAGCGAGCGGGTGAAGCCCTCCAAAGCCCGCTGTGCAGTTGCCGCCCGCGCCGGTAGGCCGGCCCGCGGCGTGCCGAGGACGACGACCCGTCCGGAGCGCCCGATCCGCTTGACGTTGGGGTGGAAGAAGCGCTGCAGCTCAACCAGTTCGGTCGAGTCGGAGATGCCGCTTGCGTCGAAAACCAGGGCCCCGACGGGACTGTCGGATTTCTCCGGGCGCGGCGCGCCGATCTCGCCCAGCAGCCGCTCCAGCGGCTTGCAGAGCCGCCCGCCGGGCCCGCCGCTGAGCACCGCGCCGGGCGTATCCGCCTCGCCGGCCTTGTGGCGCTTCAGCTCCACCGGCTGCGGGAGGCCGACGCGACGGGCAATCAGCTTGCCCGGGGGCGAGTTGACGATCTGCGTGTAGAGGTCGCTCATTTCCCCTCCTTTCCGGGGGCCTCGAGGATTGCGACTACGCCCTGGCCGGCAGCGGCGCAGATGCTGATCGCGCCGCGCCCCGAGCCGCGTTCGTGCAGCTCTTTGGCCAGCGAGGCGACGATGCGACCGCCGGTGGCGGCAAAGGGGTGGCCGGCGGCGAGCGAGCCGCCGTTGACGTTGAGCTTCCCTCGCTCGATCGCACCGAGCGGGGCGGAGCGGCCGAGCCGGTCGCGGCAGAAACGCTCGTCCTCCCAGGCGCGCAGCGTGCAGAGCACCTGCGCGGCGAAGGCCTCGTGGATCTCGTAGAGGTCGAAGTCCTGCAGCTTAAGGCCGTTGCGGTCGAGCATGCGCGGCATCGCGTACGCGGGCGCCATTAAGAGGCCCTCGCGCTTGTGGACGTGGTCAATCGCCGCCGTCTGCCCGTCGACGAAGTAGGCGAGGATCGGCAGATCGCGCTCCTTCGCCCACTCCTCGCTCGCCAGCAGTACCGTCGAGGCGCCGTCTGAGAGCGGGGTCGAGTTGGCGGCGGTCATCGTACCGTCGGGGCCGCCGAAGACCGGGCCGAGCTTGGCCAGCTTCTCGGCGGAAGAGTCCGGGCGCATGTTCTGGTCGCGCTCGAGCCCGAGGTAAGGGTTGACGAGGTCGTCCATGAAGCCGCGCTCGTAAGCGGCGGCGAGGTTGTGATGGCTGGCGACCGCGAGCTCGTCCTGCTCCTCGCGGTCGATGTCCCACTCGGCCGCCATCACGGCGCAGTGCTCGCCCATCGAGAGGCCGGTGCGGGGCTCCTCGTTGCGCGGGATCGAGGGGACGACGTGGCCGGGGCGCAGTCGGGTCAGCTGTTTCAGTCGCCCCGCGGTCGACTTCTCGCGATTGGCGTCAAGCAGCACCTCGCGCAGGTCCTCGTTGAGGCCGATCGGCGCGTCTGAGGTGGTATCGGCGCCGCAGGCGATGCCGGAGTCGATCTGCCCGAGGGCGATCTTGTTGGCGACGAGGATCGTCGTCTCCAGGCCGGTCCCGCAGGCCTGTTGGACGTCGTAGGCGGGGGTCTCGGGGGCGAGCCGCGTGCCGAGCACGCTCTCGCGGGTCAGGTCACGGTCACGCGAGTGCTTGAGCACGGCGCCGCCGGCGACCTCGCCCAGCGCTTCGCCGCCAAGCGAGAAACGCTCGACCAAGCCGTCGAGCGCGGCGGCGAGCATGTCCTGGTTGGAAGCACGCGAGTAGACCGAGTTGGAGCGCGCAAAGGGGATTCGGTTGCCGCCGACGATGGCGACCCGACGGGGACTCTCAGTCAACGTCGAAGCCTTTCGATTGAAGTGCAATACGGAGACGTGCAGGGGCCGCAAAGCCTCCCGCCGCCGACTACCCGCTACATGGATCGGTGTAAACGTAACCGAGACACAGATCCATGTCAAAGTAACTGTGACCGCTCGCACACCATTGGAACGGGGCGCTCGCTTTTTTCTCCTATGAGTATTCTCTCGGCCCTCTATAGGTACCGAGAGGGGAGACGGTATGAAGGTGAAGGTCGTAATCGCGGCCCTGGCTGCGTTCTTGTGTCTTGCGGCAACGGCTCACGCGTTCGTCTGGCATCTGGGTTACGGCCAGGCGAAGCACGCCACGCAGGAATTCGCAGAAGCAACCTGCAAGGGGGACCGCAAATGCGTCGCTTACAAAGTCGGTCCGTGCAAGCGTGTCTCCGACAGTCGGGTCGACTGTGCGTCGGGCTTCCTCTACAAAGGCGTCAACGAACCGGGTGACGAAGTCGTCTGCGTGATCCTTCTGCACTGGGGGGTCAACCATCACGGCGAAATCGCCCTGAAAAACCACGGCAGGCCCGCCTGTCAAGCGGTGGAACCCGAAGAAGGAGTCCGATAGTCCCGAGCCGGCCGGGCGCCTCAGGCGACCTCTGAGAAGCCGAAGCGCTGCTGGAAGCGGCGCAGCGGTGCGGGCGCCCACCAGTTCCAGTCGCCGAAGAGTCGCATCAGCGCCGGCACGAGCAGAGCTCTGACCAGGGTTGCGTCGATCAGCACCGCGGCCGCGTAGCCAATTCCCGCCTCCTTCATGAAGAAGATCGAGCTGGTGGTGAAGGCGAGGAAGACCGCGGCGAGGCAGATGGCTGCGGCGCTGATCACCCTGCCGGTGCGCGCGATCCCTCGGGCTACCGCCTCTTCGTTGGGCAGGCCGGAGTCGTGCAGCTCTTTGATTCGCGCCAGGACAAGGACCGCGTAGTCGGTGGAGAGGCCGAAGATGACCGCGAACATCAAGACGAGGGTCGAGGTCTCCATGCCCTTGGGGCCGGAGTAGCCGAGCGGGCCGTCGAGCAGGCCCCACTGGAACGCCGCGACGATTACCCCGAGCGTCCCCGCCAGGGTCAGGATGTTCATCAGCAGCGTCTTCAACGGCAGTACGACCGAGCCGGTCAACATGAACAGCAAGATCAGGGTGGTGAGAGCGATCACCCCGATGACAAGCGGCAGGTTGTGGGCCAGGCTCTGCTTCAGATCGAGAAATTCGGCGGTGAAGCCGGAGACCAAGAGGGGCGCCGGCCCGGTCATGGCGCGAATCGCCCGCACGGCGTCCTGCGTTTTGTCGGTGAGCGCATCGTCGGCCGTCCCGTCCAGGCCGAAGTTGGCCAGGGCCAGGTCGGGAGAGATGCGCTGGAAAGGCGAAGGGGCTCCGATGCCCTTGACCGCCGCGATCCGCCGCGAAAGGTGTCGTAACTGCTCGTCGTTCGCCCGCCCATCGACGGCAACCGAGACGGGGGTGCCAAGGGTCGCCGGGTAGTCCCGGTCGACCGTCACCACTACCTCGCGGGACGGCTTGCCGGCGGGGACGCTGTCGGTGCCGGGGATGGTCAGCTTGACTCCCAGCACCGGAACCGCGAGTAGAAGCAGGAGCGCCGCACTTCCCAGCGCCACGCTGACCGGCCGCCGCATCACGCCGCGGGCCAGCCGGTACCAGCCTCCCGATTCGTCTGAGAGGGCCGGCCCGCGGCGCAGCGAGAGGGCGTTGACCCGCTCGCCGAGCAGGGCGAGCAGCGAGGGAACGATCAACAGTGCGCCGAAGGCGGCGAAGATGGAGACGATCGCTCCGCCCGCGCCGACCGAGTAGAGGAAGCGCTGGGGCAGAAGCGTCACCGCCGCCATCGCCGCAGCAACGGTCAGGCCGGAGAAGATCACCGTGCGCCCGGCGGACTCGACCAGACGGCGGTGCGACTCGCGGCTGGGGCCGTCGCGCTCCAACTCCTCGCGGTAGCGGGTGACGAGCAGCAGGCCGTAATCGACCGCCAGGCCTAGACCCATTGCGGTAGTGATGTTCAGGGCGAAGACGGAGGTGGCGACGAACTTCGACATCACCAACAGGGTGAGGAAGGTGCCGCCGATCGAGACTATCCCCACCAGCAGTGGGATCGACGCCGCGACAACGCCCCGGAAGACGATCAGTAGCAGCAGGGCAAGCAGCGGGAAGGCGATCAGCTCGGCCCGGATCAGGTCGGAGTGGACGGTGTCGTTGACCTCGTTGAAGCCGGCGGCGAGGCCGCCGACGGTCACCTCGTATCTCTTCGACGAGGCCAGTCGTTCTGACGCCTCATCGGCCCCGTTGGCGAGAACCTGGACGTCGTCGCTGGAGAAATAGGCAGCTAGCAGGAGCGAGCTTCGATCGGAGGCGATCAGTTGCGGTGAGCCTCCGGCGAGCGGGTTTTCGGCACGGGAGACGCCGTCGACCGAGCGCAGAGCGGTGGTGAGGCGCCGCGCTTCTCTCTTCAGGCTTGGAGAGCCGAGCGGCAGTCGGCCCCGTCCCGCTGCCGGCCTGACGCGCACGATGATCGCCGGCTGACTCTCGCTGCCGGACTTCTCGATCAGCAGATCCTGCGCCTTCGCGCTCTCGCTGGCCGGATCGCTGAAGCCGGCGGCCTTCAGGTGTTGCTCGACGTTTTTGCTCAGACCGAAGGCGAGGAAAGTGAAGATGCCGACCGCGGCAAGGACGAGCTTCGGATGCTTCCAGGTCAGGTCGGCGATCCGGGTCACGGGGCGTTCGAGCATCTACCGCGCCGTAGCGCCCAACCGTGAGCTTCGTCACGCCTATCCCTTCTCTGTAGAAGCGATTTACGTCGCTGAGCGGCCCTAGCTTTCTTCCTCGTCCAAGAGAAAGCGGCCGGGGCGCTGCGCAAACAGCCCCCGGCCTGGCACAGGAAGGAGTACTTCCCATGCAGAGCAATCGTATTGGCGCAGGCTGCGATGCCTCGCCCAACAAGGTCCGCGATCTCCTTGATCAGGCCGTTGCCCTCAGGTATGTCCTGGAGGTCTTCCCGAATCGTCTGACGATCCCTGATCTCGTCCGCGAGCTAACGGGTGCCTCGGAGGACTTCGCAGACAGCGACGCCTACGAGCGCGCTGTACGCGATCTGACCGGCGTGGGCCTGGTCCGGTGTCCCGGCGGCACCATCGAACCGACGCGGGCTGCTCTCCGCTTCTTTGAGCTACCGGAGGCGTGAGCTGTGGCTTCCTTAGATTGCGCAAGGTGCTTTGGCGAGAACTTGGTCCGCTGCCGTAAGCGGGCCGGGATGTCCCAGGAACAACTCGGTTTCCGCGCCGACCTTCACAGAACGGCCATCGGCCTGCTGGAGAAGGGAGCGCGGGTGCCACGCATCGACACGCTGATCAAGCTGGCGGTGGCTCTCGATATCGACGCGAACGATCTGCTGGAAGGGATCGCGTGGGAGCCGGGAAAAACGCTGGAGGGGCACTTCATTGAAACGGAGGTGCCGGGGCTTGGGACGGTCCAAAGACGGGTTGACGTGGAGCGCACCGGCTAGCCTTGGCATATGACGGAGCGGCGCAAACAGAAGACTGACAAAGGGCTTGAGATTCCAGTCCCGACCAAAGGGGACTTCGACGCTGCTCTGTCTAAGGTCGCTCCGCCAGCAGGTTGTAAACGCCCTGACGAGAAAGACCGGCCTCCGAAGCAATCTGGGTAATCGAGACGCCCGCGAACCTCGCTGCCTTGCAGTAGTCGCGTAGGTCTTCGGTCGCCTTCTTTCGATCCGCCTCAGCCTTCGCCCGGCGCTTGGCAGCGCTCCTGATTCCTTTGAGCGTCCTTTGCTGCTCGCTCATTTCGCCGCCTCCTCGACCAGAAGGTGGAACATCGAGCGCGGCCCGCGATAGCGCTGGTTGTGACGCCACGCGTACTCGTCTAGGTAGGACTGAAGCCATTGGCGCGAGACCATCTTGTAGGTGCCGCGCATCCCGGTTTTGAGGTTGCCGAAGAAGCCCTCGATGGTGTTCGTGTGAATGTCGCCTTCGACGTAGACGCCCGCGGAGTGGTTAATCACGCTATGGCCCGCGTACTCCCTGGAGAGCGGCTTATAGGGCTGCCAGTCATCGGTGAAGAGGATCGCTCCGGGATCGACGTTGGCCCGCACGGCTCCACTTAGCGGCTCGCCGCGCCGTCCCGCGATTACGCGCAGGCGGATGCGCCCACCGCGCTCGACCATTCCGAGGATCGTCGGCTTGGCTTCACGGTGTTTGGCACCCTCGGAGTAGGTCATCTTGCGACGTGGCTTCCCGCCCCAAGAGGTCTCGTCTACCTCGACCTCGCCTTTCAGCGGCCACTCGTCGCCCTTCATAAGCTCGTTGCGGATCTTGTTGAACATGCGCCAGGCGGTCTTGTAGTGGACGCCCAGCTCGCGCTCTAGCTGTTTCGCGGATATGCCGCATCGCGTGCTGGTCATCAGGTACATGGAGTGGAACCAGAGCCGCAGCGAGGTCGAGGAGCGGTGGAAGATCGTCCCGGCCGTGGGATGGACATGGAGGCCGCAGGCCGTGCAAGTCCAAGACTGGCGCTGCTGCTTGGTCGCGTAGCGCCTGAAGACGCGGCGGCAGTCGCAACGCGGGCAATGGGCGTGCTCGCCGTCAGCCGAGTAGCGGGTCCGCCACAGGTGTTCTAGGCAGGCGGCATCGTCGGGGAAGTCCCGCAGAAACTCCGTGACGGAGTAGTCCGACGTTGAGGACTTGGCCCGCTTGGGTTCGTGGCGGCTGGCCGGTGGCATCGTGTAAAGCTACTTGACACTTCGAAAGTTGTCAAGTCGGTTGACAGGTTTCACAACTCCGACCACGAAGAGGGCGGCATGGACATTGTTGATCTCGCCGTTGGCGACCGAGTTGCTGTTGACCTCGCAGGTCTTTATCTGGCCATCTGCGGGCACTGCGCTCAGGCAACGCTCATGGTGCCCGACGGGATTTGCACCCGCTGCCGGGCACCCGAGGCGTCGATGCTCCCCGACCCGCTATTCGATAGCGGAGACGCGGTCAGGCCTGGCGGTGACAATGTCTTGCCCGCTGAGTGAGATATCCAGTCGGACATCTATCTCCTGATTGATGGGCCTGATGGCGATGATTGTGCCTGCAACGCTGACACCGTCTCCGAAGGAGACGCCCGGTGCTTGAAGCCCCGCGACATTGACCTGGACTCGCTGACCAACCTCTGCCAGTGGCATTTGATGCAACCTCCTATGTCGCCCGCTTGGCCGCCTGCGCTCACAGGCACTTAGAGCCCTTGCGGGATCGTGCGAAGCGTGACGAGTGGCCCGGACGTATCCGGTGCCTTTGAAAAGCTCGGAGGGCTTCGTTTCACCTCCTATGAGTTCGGGCGACCCAGGGCGCTCACCCTGGGTCGCCATATCTTCTGGACGTTCTCCACTTAGGGTGCCCAGATGGGCACGGCATCGCTAGAGGGACCGCTGGCGAAGCTGGATCGCGCATGGCTCCATATGCGCACGCTCAATCGAGAGGTCGGAGCCTTCAAACGCTCCAAGACGCATTTCTACACCAGCGAGGTCGATTCGCAAACCGGAGAGACGGTTGTCCGGATCTGGATCACTAGGGAGCCACCTTCGATTCGCTGGGGTCTCCTGGTTGGAGACATCACTCACAACCTCCGCTCGGCTCTCGACCATTTGATCTGGCAGCTCATCCTTCTTAGTGGCAACAAGCCCACCCGGAATAACCAATTCCCCATCTATCGCGTCGAGAAAGATTATTGGGCGATCCCTGAAAACCGCTCCCGTAACAATCGAGACCGGCTTCTTGCCGGGGTCGCTGAGGACTACCGGACACCTATTGATGAAGTGCAGCCATACGCAGCTTTGGACCGGGGAGAAGACCCCGCAACGAGGTATCTCGCCCACCTTGGTTGGCTCTCCAACATCGACAAACACCAAGTCGTCCACGCAGCGTTTATTGGATCGAACGCCGCCTTCACGGACTGGCTCAAAGTTTCGGCCGAGCCAGGAGGGGGCTTTACAACGGTCACCTACGCCGTCGGCCTTTTGGAGAACGGCGCAGAGGTCTATCGGGTCCGCTTGAGCAAACCGCAGGCAAAGGTGGAGATGGAGGGCGATGTCCCCCTCTACATAGGCCTTGGAGATGGACGCCTGGCGGTTGGCGATCTGAAACGCCTCGTCGGCATCATTGACGGCTACCTTTGGAGCTTCAGGCCCTTCTTTGAAGGAAAGTCCTGGGGAGGATTCAGGCCTGAATCGCGACAGCGTCCCGTCGCTGAGCGGCATTGCTAGGCCGCCTTTGCTTCTACATAGATGGGATAGGCGTCAGCTTCGTCACCTATCTCTACTGCTCGTAGAGCTTGACGACACGAACAGTGCCGTCGGGAGCCGCGTCGACGCAGAGGTTGCAGAGGACGCACTCGTCGAGGTTCTTCTCGACGATTTCAACGCCGGAATCACTCGCCTTGAAGATGTCGACGGGGCAGACTTCTTCGAGCTTCTTGGCCAGCTCGGCGTCGCCGGCGATCGAGGCGTCAACCTCGACGTCGATGAAGACCTTGTTCAGCGTTTTGGCCATCAGACGGTTGCTCCCAACTTCTCTTTGACCGCGTCGGGGATCTCGTCGATCCGCTCGACGACGCGGATGCCGGCGGCTTCGAGGCGGGCGATCTTCTCCGTCGCCGTGTCCTCTACGCCCTCGACAATGGTTCCTGCGTGACCGAAGCTCATTCCCTTCATCTCCTCGTCGTCCATGAACTTGCCGGCCATGAAGGCGACGATCGGCAGGCGTGAGTTGTTCTCCTTGACCCACTCGGAGAGCTGCGCCTCCATGCGCCCGCCGGGCTCGGTGTAGATCACGATCGCCCGGGTCTGCTCGTCGGCCTCGAAGTAGGGCATCAGCTCGGCGTAGGTGGAGCCGATGATCGCGTCGCCACCGATCGAGACGGCGGTGGAGACGCCGAGGCCGGCCTGGGTCAGCGAGGAGGAGATCTCGGTGGTCATCCCGCCGGAGCGGCTCATTACGCCGACCGGGCCTGGTGCGTAGGCCTTGGCCGCGTCTTTGGCCGGGCCGCCGATGCCGCCCATCTTGCAGACCTCGGGGACGATCAGGCCGAGGCAGTTGGGGCCGATGATCCGGGCGTCGCGCATGTCGGCTAGCTCGACCATCTGGGCGACGTCGCGGCGCGGGATGCGCTCGGTGACGATCACGATCAGCTTGATCCCGTTGAGGATCGCCTCGAAGACGGCATCCTTGGTGAAGGCGGGGGGGACGGTGACGACCGAGCCGTCGATCGGCCCGCCGTAGTTCTCGACCGCCTGGGCGACGGTGTCGAAAACGGGCACGCCGTGCACCTCGCGGCCCTTGCGGCCGGGGGTGACGCCGCCGACGACCTTGGAGCCGTAGTCGAGGCACTCGCGGGTCAGGTTGACCGCCTCGCGGCCGGTAATTCCTTGGACGATGAAGGTGGTGTCCTTGTTCAGCAGGATGCTCATGCTGGCGCTCCCTGGATCTTGGCGACGGCGCGTCCCGCCGCCTCCCACATCGAGACCGAGCGGTCGCAGTACTCGACCCCGTAGCGATCGAGGATCTTGAAGCCCTCGTCCTCCCAGGCGCCGGGGATACGGAAGATCGCGATCGTCTCGCCGGGGTCCTTGCCGAGCTCGAGGCAGGCCTTGATCACGCCGCGGGCGACGATGTCGACGCGGGTGTTGGAGACGATCGACATCATCACGGCGATCTTCTCGACGCCGTCCTTTTCGAGCACCTCCTTGGCCAAGCCGCAGGCCTTTTCCACCGACGGGTTGCCGCCGATCTCGGAGTAGTTGGCCGGCTTGCCGCCCTGGCTGCGGACGGCGTCGGTGAGGGTCAGCGAACCGCCGCCGGCGCCGATCACGAGGCCGAGGTTGCCCTCGAAGCCGTGGTCCTTGCCCTGGATCACGCCGCGGTGGTCGGCGGCGTCGATCGCGGCGACGTTGCGCTCGAAGTCTGAGGGCTCGTAGGTCTCGCGGGTGTCCTCCTCGGCGATCTCGAGGTGCTTACGCAGGAGGCCCTTCTGCCGGCCGACCGCCTCGGCCTCCATCTCCATGTGGGCGTCGAGGGCGACGAAGTTGCCGTCAGTGAGCTCGGCCAGCGGGTTGATCTCGGCCAGGGTCATGTCGTAGTCGCGGAAGAGGCGGGCGAGCTTGGCCAGGATCGGGGTGGCGCGGTTGAGCTGCGAGCCGGTGACGCCGGTCGCGGCGATCGTCTGCTTGGCCTCGAAGTCGGGGATCGGCATCAGGTTGGTGACGTGGCCGCGGCCGACGTGGTCGGGGTGGGTCTCGGCGACCTCCTCGATGTCGATCCCGCCCATGTCGCTGAACAGCATCAGCGGGCGCTTCGCGGTGCCGTCCCAGACGACGCTGGCGTAGTACTCCTGCTTGACCTCGGCTTTGGGGTCGACGAGGACGCCGCGCGGCATGTGCCCGTTGATCTCCAGCTTGAGGATCGCCTCGGCGTGCTCGGCGGCCTCATCCGGCGTGTCGGCGAACT
Organism: uncultured Solirubrobacterales bacterium; assembly: GCA_963703175.1. Classification (GTDB taxonomy): domain Bacteria; phylum Actinomycetota; class Thermoleophilia; order Solirubrobacterales; family 70-9; genus VRUE01. Next base: position 470,681 of record OY969794.1, on the reverse strand, counting down.
TGACGCCACCCGCCTTCATTCGCCCGCCGCTCAGCACCTGCGACTTGATCACGACCGGCCCGCCGATCTCCTCGGCGGCCTTGCGTGCCTCATCGGCGGTCTGGCAGAAGCCGTACTTGGTGACGGGGATTCCCGCCAGCTCGACGATCTTGCGTGCCTCGTACTCGTAGAAGCGCATTGCGGCGCGGAACCCTATCCAACCTGGACGTCGAGCCAAGCCTGGCGCAGTTCGGCGGCGATCTGGCTCGTGACTTCACCGTCGTCCCGGAGCGCGGTTCCGTCGAGTGCGCGAACGCGCTCGACGCCGCGCACGGAGCCGGTGAGGAAGACCTCGTCGGCGGCGAGCAGGTCATCGACGGAGAGCTCGATCTCGTCTGTTTCCAACCCCCCGGTCGCCGCGAGCTCCAGCACCCGCATGCGCGTCACTCCGGGCAGGATGCGGCCGTCGAGCGGAGGGGTCAGCAGCACGTCGTCGCGTACCGCGAACACGTTGGCCCGCGAGGCCTCAAGTACCGAGCCGTCCTCATCGACGAGGAGAGGCAGGGCGCCTTCGGGCAGAGGGGCCTGTGCTTCATCGAGCAGCGTTCGGTCGACCCACTTGTGTGGCCCGAGCCCGCCTGGGACGGCAAGGCTGTGAAGTGAGATTGGGCTCGTGCCCAGCGCCGGCTGCCGCTCGACCGCTCGAAGCAATGTCCGCGCCTCTAGTCCGCTGCCGGCATCGGGTGCAACCGTCACCCGTATGCCATGAAGCGCATCGCCCTCACCAGCACCAGACGTGCCGTCGGAAAAGGACCCATAGCGGCCGCTTTCCGACGGCACGTCCAGCTGACTGAGGTCGGCGGGCGTCCGGTCTGGGAACAGCGTTTCGAGGCTTGATTCCAGCCGGGCGAGGTGGGCGTTGAGCTCTACCGGGCGGCCGTCGAGGACGAGCATTGTCTCGAAGACTCCCAGGGCCGGGTCGGGCCGGCGACGGTCGAACACGTTGGCATTGTGGCAACCTCGTCCCGATTCGCCGAGGCCGAGGCTTGCCGTTGAAGACACTGCTGATCGACAACTACGACTCCTTCACCTACAACCTCTTCCAGCTGCTGGCGGAGGCCAATGGTGAGGAACCGCTGGTCGTCCGCAACGACGAGGCGAGCTGGGCGGAGCTGTCAAAGCTGGATTTCGACAACGTCGTCATCTCCCCAGGTCCGGGCCGGCCCGATCGCCCGGCAGACTTCGGCGTCTGCGCCGAGGCGATCCGCCGTTCTACGGTGCCCTTGCTCGGCGTCTGCCTCGGCCATCAGGGCCTGGGAACGGCTTACGGCGCGCAGATAGCGGCCGCCCCAGAACCCGTGCACGGCCGCCTCAGCGCCATCCTCCATGACGACTCGCGACTCTTCGCCGGCATCCCGCGCGAGTTCCAGGCGGTCCGTTACCACTCGCTCTGCGTCGAGCAACCCTTGCCGGATGAATTGGAGGGAGTTGCCTGGACAAGCGATGGCGTGCTGATGGCTGTCGAACACCGAAACCGCCCGCTCTGGGGAGTGCAGTTCCACCCTGAGTCGGTTTGTACAGAGCATGGGCGCCGGCTGCTGGAGAACTTTCGCGATCTGAGTGCCGGTATGGGGGGGCGACGGGGACACCCCTGGCCGGACTCGCGGCCGGCTCGGATCCCCCTGGAAGGGTCGAAAGCGGAACGGCCGGCCGCTCTGAGTATCCGCCCGTCCAGGGGCGTCCCCGTCGCTCCCCCCCCGCAGCTCGTCGTGAAGCGAGTGGACGAGGTGGCCGACCCCGAGCGAGTGTTCGTGGAGCTTTACGGTGAGAGCGAGAATGCGTTTTGGCTCGACAGCAACAGAGTTGACGGAAGCGCGTGCTTCTCGTTCATTGGTGACGACAGTGGTCCTCTGGGGGCGAAGATCTCCTATGACGTCGGCGAAGAGATCCGGATTGAGCGTGGCGATGAGGTTGAGCTTCGCCGCGAATCGATCTTCGAGTACCTGGCTGCGGAGACGGAACGCCTGGGGGTGTCGTCTGCCGAGCTGCCGTTCGAGTTCGACTGTGGCTTCGCCGGTTGGCTCGGCTACGAGCTGAAGGCGGAGTGTGGTGGCGACCCCGCTCATGAGTCACCACTCTCCGACGCTGCTTTCGTCTTCGCGGACCGCATGATCGCCTTCGATCATGTCGAGCGCAGCACTTACCTGCTCTGTCTCGCCGAGTGCGATGGTGAGTCTGAGGCGGACGAGTGGCTTGCTGCGACAGCCCTGAAGCTCACCTCGCTGCCGCCGGCGGCTCTGGCGCCTTTTTCGGCAATACCCCGAGAAAGGCGCCAGGGCGCTGAGGTCGAGTTCGGCCTCGCCCGCTCCCGTGAGCGCTATCTGGAGGAGATCGCCGCGTGCAAGCGCCTGCTCGCCGAAGGGGAGACCTACGAGGTCTGCCTGACCAACTCGGTCCTTGCCGCTGTGTCTCCGGATCCGCTCTCGCTCTATCGCGCCCTGCGTCGGGTCAACCCGGCGCCGTTCTCCGCCTTCCTGCGCTTCGGCGATGCCGCCGTGCTCAGCTCATCGCCGGAGCGGTTTCTACACGTCGGCGCCGACCGCTGGGTCGAGGCGAGGCCGATCAAGGGGACGAGCCGACGCGGCGATACACCCGCAGAGGACGTGCGCCTGGCCGAGTGCCTCCGGGGCGACGAGAAGAACCGGGCGGAGAATCTGATGATCGCCGACCTGCTGCGCAACGACCTCGGCTCGGTCTGTGAGATCGGCACCGTCCACGTGCCAGACCTGATGCAGGTCGAGACTTACGAGACGGTGCACCAGCTCGTCACCACCGTGCGTGGCCTGCTGCACGAGGAGCTGCACCCGGCGGACTGCGTTCGTGCTTGTTTCCCACCCGGCTCAATGACTGGGGCGCCCAAGCTACGCACGATGCGGATTATCGACGAGCTAGAGGACAGCGCACGCGGCGTCTACTCGGGGGCGATCGGCTACTTCGGCCTTAGTGGCGGCTGCGATCTCAGCGTCGCGATCAGGACGATCGTCTGCGATGGCGACTCGACCAGGATTGGCGCCGGTGGCGCGATCGTGATGCAGTCCGATCCCGCTGACGAGTACGAGGAGATGCTGCTGAAGGCACGGGCGCCGATGCGGGCAATCGATCCCGACGCCGACCTGGCGCCGGACCTCCCTTCCGCGGTTCCCGCTACAGCCGGATCAGATTTGCCGCTTTGATCTCCCGCGTAACGCCGCGGAAGTCGATCGTCAGCGGCGCCGTCGAGACAACCTCGCCATAGTCGATCTCGGCGTGCGCGGTGACGATCGTCGCCAGGTCCGCAGAGCGCAGGCCCGCCTCAAGGTCCACCGAGCGCAGACCCAGCTCGGAGAGCTCGGCCACGAAGGGGTCGTGGTAGGAGACATCGGCTCCGAGCTCGCGCAGCAAGCCAATGATCTCCAGGGAGGGCGACTCGCGGATGTCTCCGACTCCGGGCTTGTAGCTGACCCCGAGCAGCAGGATCTTCGACCCCTTGACCGGTTTTTCGGCCTCGTTGAGGGCGCGAGCGATGCGGTCGACGCAGTAGGCCGGTTGGGCCCGGTTTACCTTGCCGGCGAGCTCGATGAACTCAGGGTAGAAGTCGTATTCGCGCGCCTTGAAGGCGAGGTAGAAGGGATCGACCGGCAGGCAGTGGCCGCCCATGCCCGGGCCGGGATCAAAGCGCATGAAGCCGAAGGGCTTGGTATCTGCCGCTGCGATCACCTCCCAGATGTCTATCCCGAGCCGGTCGCAGAGCTGAGAGAGCTCGTTTACCAGGGCGATGTTGACCGAGCGGAAGATGTTCTCCAGCAGCTTGGCTAGCTCCGCTGCCTCCGGGGTCGAGAGGACGACGACCTCGTCGCAGACCAGCTCGTAGAGCTCGCGGGCGCGCTCGGCGCAAGCGAGGGTGATGCCGCCGAGGAGCTTCGGCGTGGTGCGTACCGTGTAGTCGGTACGGCCGGGGTCGATCCGCTCCGGTGAGAAGGCGAGGTGAAAATCGTCGCCGACGGACAAGCCCGAACCCTGCTCGAGGATCGGCAGCAGTCGCTCGCGCGTGGTCCCAGGGTAGGTGGTCGACTCGAGCACAATCAGCTGTCCCGTCTGCAGCACGCCGGCGAGCGCCGTCGCCGACTCGGTCAGGTAGGTGAGGTCTGGTTCGCGCGTGCCAGTCAGCGGCGTCGGCACGCAGACGATCAGCGCTTGGCAGGGCTTGAGGTCGGCCTCGTTTGAGGTCGCCCGCAGGTGGTCGCGCAGAGGTAATAAGACCGCGTCGGGAATGTCCTCGATGTAGCTGCGCCCCGCGTTCAGCGCCTCGATCTTGCCCGCGTCCGTGTCGAGGCCGACGACTTCGTGCCCTGCCTCGGCGAAGGCCACGGCAAGCGGAAGGCCGACGTAGCCGAGCCCGACGATCCCGATCTTCATCGCAGGCAGTCTAAGTCGCGAGGGCGGACCGAACGCTCAGCCGAAGGGCGGATGGCGGAAGTCCGGGATCGGCTTCATCGAAAAGGCGAGGGAGTTCTGCCCCCGGTAAAGCGCGCGCGCGTAGCCCTTCTTGTCGCTTCCGTAGCGAGTCGGGGCGATGCCCTTGAATACCCCCGCCCTGCTGGCTCGCAGGGTGGCGACGTTGCGCCAATTCTTCCCGTCGAAGACCTGAATCGCGACCTTGCCCGCCGTGCTTTCAGGCGTCCTGCCCCAGAAAAAGAGGCCCTTGCCCTTGGCAAAGGCGACGAAGGGGAAGCGGAAGGCGTAAAGCACTTCCTTCGGAGTGTCTTGCTGTATGTCGTCGGACCCGCGGAAATACAGGCCGGACTCAAGCGTGTCGCTGTAATTCTGGCCCGGCAGGTGGAGGCCGTCCCTGAGGCTGTACCAGAAGAAGTGGCTGACCCCGGCACTCCAGGCGGTGTAGAGCGCTTCCGAGGTCCAGTGGGTGAGGATGTCCATCGGCAGTCCGCCGGGGTCCGGCGGTTGCGAGTCCCAGGAGAACTCGGTGATCCACAGCGGCGTGTGCTTGAACTGGCTGTTGATCCGGCCGGCGCGGTCGGCGGCGGCGAGCAGCGTCTGCAGCTTCGGGAGGTCACCGAGCTCGACGTCGTTGACACCGCCTTCATGCGTCGGGCCGCCCGTGGTGTACGGCTGGATCGCGAAGATGTCGAAGTCGACGCCGCCGCCGCAGTTGCCCTTAATCGGCTTTGGGTTCTTGCTACCGGTCATGCAGAGCAGCGTGCGGGCGAAGCGCATCGGCCCGATCGTCCAGTTCTTGACCGCGATCGGCCCCAGCCCCGCCGCCAGCACGAGGTTTGACGGGTCGACCGTTTTTACCGCGCCGTAGAACGAGTCGATCAGCGCGCGGTAAAGGCCCGGTGAGAGCGCGTGCCCCGCGGTGTCGTACTGGGGGAAGAAGAAAAGGCTGAGGTTCGGCTCGTTGAGTCCCTGCCAGTAGCTCACGCGCGGCAGATTGAGGAACCTGCCGCTGTAGCGCTGCGCGGCTGCGGTGGCAAAGGAGGCGAGCGCCGCCGGATCGGGATCGCAGACCGCGTCGGGCAGGGCGGCGGGCGTCTGGCAGCGCTGTGCCCAGCCGGGCACGCCGTCGACCTGCAGCACCGGCACGAGGCCGGCCGCGACCGCCCCGGCCACGGCGAGGTCGGCGTCCTGCCAATGGTAGTTAGGGTCAGCCGGATCGCTTGGATTCCAGCTTGCCGGTTGGGCAGGCGGCGCGGCGTGCGGCCAGTCGAGGGGGATGCGCACGAACTCCGCCCCTGCCGCCTTGGTCCGGTCGAAGGCGACCTGCTCGTTGCTGCCCGGGTTGGTGACGCCGGTGATCAGCGGCGCCGGGGCGCTGGCGTCAGCGGGATGCGGCGCGACCGCGCTCGCGAAGACACAGGCAAGCAAGGCCAGAGCCCAGCGAAGGCTGGCGGGCGGGTACAGCGATTTTGCTCCTGCAGGGATCACGGGAAGACCGGCTACCTACCGAGTCGGCAGCTTGCGCCGGCGCAAGACGTATGCAACCGACCATGCGATCGTGGCGAGCACGATCAATGGCAGCAGCCCCAGTTGGCCCGAGTCGGAGGAGCCGGTTGCCTGTCCGAGCACCTCACCCAGCCCTGAGGAGCCGTTCGGGATCGGCTGCGCCACAAGGGCCGCATCCGGGCTGCCCGCCTGACCCGAACCGCCGCCGGGCGTCTCGCCGCCTTCCGATACACCGCCACCGCCTGAGTTGCCGCCACCCGACCCTTTGCCCGATTCTGGATTGCTTGGCTCGTGGTGGGGGCCGGATCCTCCGGTGGCCGAATCGACCGGGCCCGGTGCGGTCGCCGCGACCACTTCTGCGACTTGGCGGCCTTCGGCGCCCTGCGCCTCGAGCTTGGCGGCGTTGTGGTGGCCCAGAACCTGCTTTGGAGACTTGCCGCCGCCCTGCTTCGGGGAGTTGGTTGCCTTGGGCCCGCCGGCCGTGGGTACGGCCTCCGTGTACTGGGTGGCGGCCGAGTTGCCTGGGGGGACCAGGTATTCGGCATGGGCAACGGTCGGAACGGCGAAGATCGCAATCATCGCCAGCAGACCGAGTCCCGTCTTGGATGCCTTCATAGGTGGCTACGCCTGGGTTTGTGGTTGCGGCTTGGGGGGTCGGCGCCGGACCGTCCGCACCGCGTTCGTAGCATAGAACCCGATGGACTCGGCTTCGATGCGGCGCTCCGCGCCTCTGGAAAACGCCCGCGAGGTCAGTTGGGCCGCGGTAGCCATCTGGCTGCTCTGCTTTGCGCTGGTCGCCTATCTCGGCATCGAAGGGGGTGGCTACGACGCGCTGGTCCACGACCAGGTTGGGATCGCCGTCTGGTGGATCCTGCTTGCCACGGTTGCGGTTGGCGCCCTGCCGCGGCGGCGACCCGGCGAGCTCGCCTGGATCACTCTCGGCCTGTTCGCCGCGTTCACGATCTGGACGGCGCTCAGCCTCGGCTGGACCGAGAGCGCCGACAAGACCTCGGCCGACCTCGCCCGCGTGCTCGGCTATCTGGGGATCTTCGCGATCGCGATCCTCAGCCGGGGCTTTCGCGAATCGCAGCGGTTGATCGGCGCGGTTGCCGCCGGGATCTCGCTGGTCTTCCTGATCGGGCTGCTCTCGAGGTTGCACCCGGCTTGGTTTCCTTCGGCGGGGCAGACGGGGATCATCCTCGAAGATCGCGAACGGCTTTCCTACCCGATCGATTACTGGAACGGACTGGCGGGACTAATTGCGATTGGTCTTCCGCTGCTGCTGCAGATCGCCAGCGGGGCAAAGACGACCCTGATGCGGGCGCTGGCTGCCGCGGCGATGCCGGCGGCCATGTTGACCCTCTTCCTGACGCTCTCGCGAGGGGGTATCGCGGCAGCCGTGCTCGCCGTCGCCCTCTTCCTCGCGCTCACCTCCGATCGACTGCCGAAGCTCGCGACCTTGCTCCTCACGGGGGTTGGTGGCGCGATCCTGGTTGCCGCGGCGAATAGCCGCGAGGCCCTTCAGGAAGGGCTCGAAAACGACACCGCCCGGCACCAAGGCGGCGAACTGCTCCTGATAGTCCTGGCGGTCTGCCTTGTCGTCGGCCTGGTCCAGGCTGCTCTGTCCTCATCCTCGGTCGCCGCTCGTCGCCCGGGTTGGACGCGGGCCTCGCGCGACCAGGCGCTCACCGCGACGATCGTCGCGGTGATGGTCGCGATCGTCGCGGCGTTGCTACTCGGCGCCCCGGGCCGCATCTCTGGCGGCTGGGACGAATTCAAGGAAGGCGGAGGCCCCGGTTCGGGTGCCGGGCGTCTGGGCAGCGTTTCCGGGCAGAGTCGTTACCAGCTATGGAGCGCTGCGGTGCGGGAGAATAAGACCAAGCCGCTGACCGGCACGGGCTCCGGAACCTTCGAATTCTGGTGGGCACGGGACGGGGACACGACCGAAACCGTGCGCGACACCCACTCGCTGTATCTGCAGACGCTGGGAGAGCTGGGGATCGTCGGATTCGCCCTGATCATCGCCTTCCTCGGCGCGATCGTGCTCGGCGGAATTCGTCGACTGCTTGCTGCCCCAGCGCGAGACCGGCCGCTGTACGCCGCCGCTCTAGCCGGCTTCGCCGCGTTTTGCATCACGGCAATGTTCGACTGGATGTGGCAGTTACCCGCCTTGGTGGTGGCGGCGCTGTTGCTCGGTTCGATCCTCGTCATGCCGCCACGTCCGGCTTCGCAGAAGGATGAGCGCCGCTCCGGCCTGCCGCTGTCGCTACGTGTGGCGGCGGTCGTTGTCGCTCTAGTCGCGATCGTTGCGATCGCGGTCCCACTTGCCACGACCAGCCTTGTTCGGCAGAGCGAAGCGGATGTCCGCGACGGCGACCTTCCCGCAGCGCTGGGCGCTGCGCGCAGCGCCCAGAACGTCCAGTCGGACGCGGCCGGCCCGCGCCTTCAGCAGGCGTTGGTCCTCGAGACGCAGGGCGATCTGCCTGCCGCCGCCGAAGCCGCCCGGGCGGCGACCGAACGCGAGTCGACGAACTGGCGCACTTGGCTGGTCCTCTCACGGATCGAGGCCGAGCGGGGGATGGCCGCAGCAGCGGTTCGCGATTTCCGCCGGGCGCGCTCCCTGAATCCACGCTCTACGCTTTTCGGGGGCTGATCGGGTGACCTGGATCTTCCCTGGGATACTTCTTATTGCGATCTATTCGAAGGGAGACAGATGAGCTTGCTGTCCCGATCCGGTGCCGTAATCGCGCTGGCTCTCGCAGTGTTCCTTGCGGTCGGCTGCGGGGAAACGGTGATCGACGACGTCAAGACCGAGGCGGCGATCGAAGAAAACCTGACGAAGTCGGTGGGGCAGAAGGTCTCCTCGGTCGATTGTCCCTCCGGAGTAGAGGTCAAGGCGGGCAAGACCTTCAATTGCGCGGTCGTCCTGGCCGGTGGCAAAAAGGAGACGGCGGTGCTGAAGATCATCAACTCCGACGCTGATGTCGAAGTAACTGAACTCAAGCCCGATAAGTAGAGTGCGCCGAATGAGCCAAACCATCGCGGCCGACGCGCCGACCACCAACACAAAGCTCCTCGACTGGGTCGGGGAGATCGCAGATCTGACCCAGCCTGACGCCATTCATTGGTGCGACGGCTCCGCTGACGAGTACGACTCCCTGGCCCTGACGCTGATCGAGGCGGGCACCTTCGAGCGCCTCTCGGACGCCAAGCGCCCCAACTCCTACCTCGCCCTTTCCGACCCCGGCGACGTCGCCCGAGTCGAAGATCGCACCTTCATCTGCTCCGAGCGCGAGGAGGACGCCGGTCCGACTAATAACTGGCGCGAGCCGGGGGAGATGAAGGCGATGCTGCGCGGCCTCTTCGAGGGCTCGATGCGGGGCCGCACGATGTACGTGGTGCCGTTCTCGATGGGCCCGCTCGGCTCGCCGATCGCCCACGTCGGCGTCCAGCTCACCGACTCGCCCTACGTCGCGGTCAGCATGCGGATCATGACCCGGATGGGCAAAGGCGCCCTCGACGTGCTCGGCACCAACGGCGAGTTCGTCCCCTGCCTGCACTCGGTTGGCGCACCGCTGGCCGCAGGCGAGGAGGACGTTTCCTGGCCTTGTGACGCTGATAACAAGTGGATCGTCCACTTTCCCGAGAGCCGCGAAATCTGGTCCTACGGCTCCGGTTATGGCGGCAACGCCCTGCTTGGCAAGAAGTGCTTTGCGCTGCGGATCGCTTCGGCGATGGCACGCGACGAGGGCTGGCTGGCCGAGCACATGCTGATCCTCAAACTGACCTCGCCCGAGGGCGAGGTCAAGTACATCGCCGGCGCCTTCCCCTCAGCCTGCGGCAAGACCAACCTGGCGATGCTGATTCCGACCATTCCCGGTTGGAAGGTGGAGACGGTCGGCGACGACATCGCCTGGATGAAATTCGGCGAGGACGGCCGCCTCTACGCGATCAATCCCGAGGCGGGCTTCTTCGGAGTCGCGCCCGGGACCGGCGAGAAGACCAACCCGAACGCGATGAAGACGGTCGCCCGCGACTCGATCTTCACCAACTGCGCCAAGACCGACGACGGCGACATCTGGTGGGAGGGAATGACCTCTGAGCCGCCCGAGCACCTGATCGACTGGCACGGCAAGGACTGGACTCCCGCCTCCGACAAACCCTCGTCGCATCCAAACGCCCGCTTCACTACGCCGGCTTCGGCCTGTCCCTCGATAGCTCCCGAGTGGGAGGACCCGGCCGGAGTTCCGATCGACGCCTTCCTTTTCGGCGGCCGTCGCTCCAAGGTTGTGCCGCTGGTGCGCGAGGCCTTCGATTGGGAGCATGGCGTCTTCCTCGGCTCGATCATGTCGTCGGAGACGACCGCCGCCGCGGCCGGCGAGGTCGGCAAGCTGCGCTACGACCCGATGGCGATGTTGCCCTTCTGCGGCTATCACATGGGCGACTACTTCAATCACTGGCTGAAGGTCGGTGCCCGCGAGGGAGCGCAGCTGCCGCGCGTCTTCTACGTCAACTGGTTCCGCAAAGACGATGGGGGCAACTTCCTCTGGCCGGGCTTCGGCGAGAACAGCCGCGTGCTCGAGTGGGTCTTCCGCCGCTGCGCTGGAAGCGCCGAGGCGGTCGAGACGCCGATCGGCCTGGTGCCCACGGTGGAGGGCCTCGACACCGATGGCTTGCAGATATCGGCTGACGAAGTGGCCGAGCTGCTGGCCGTCGATGCTGACGGCGCCAAGGCTGAGCTGGCGGCGATCGAGGAGCACTTCTCCCGCTTTGGCGAGCATTTGCCGGCGCAGCTGCGCGAGCAACTGGCCGACCTCGAGCGTCGACTCAACGCTTAGGCGTCACGAGTGGGGCGGCTCGGCGATCTCAAAGTAAAGGTCGCGAGCCGCTCAATTCGGGCCTTGGGCACGGTTGCCGGCGGCTACTACGTCAACCTCGACTATCCCCCGAGCGTTGAGAACGCCCCCCGCTACGGGCATGGGCGTCCCTCGAACTCGCCACTGGAGGCCCTGATCCGGTCTCAGGCCTCGGGCTATGACCGGATCCTCGAGACGATCTCCGGTTACGCCGACGAGCTGGCTCAGATTGAGGCGTCAGCCTCAGACCCGCGCGAGCCCTCCTGGATCAACGGCATGATCTCGGGGCTCGACGGGGCGTCTTTCTACGCACTGATGCGGGACCTGAAGCCGGCGCAATATCTCGAGATCGGCTCGGGCAACTCGACCAAGTTTGTCGCCCGGGCGCGCCGAGAGGGCGAACTCGAGACGAAGATCGTCTCGATCGACCCGCACCCTCGCGCCGAGATCGACGACCTATGCGATGAAGTGATCCGCAAGCCGCTCGAGGCGGTCGACTTCGCGGTCTTTGCCGGTCTGCAAGCCGGGGACATCCTCTTCTTCGACGGCTCCCACCGAGTCTTCATGAACAGCGACGTCGCAGCCTTCTTCCTCGACATCCTGCCGGCGTTGCCCGCCGGCGTCCTCGTCGGCATCCACGACATCTACCTGCCCGATGACTACCCGGCGGACATCGCCGATCGCTACTACTCAGAGCAGTACATGCTCGCCGCCTATCTGCTCGGCGGGGCCGACGTGGAGATCGAGCTGCCGGCTTGGTGGGCGAGCAACGACTCGCAGTTGGGCACGATGCTGGACGGCCTCTGGTCCCGCCCCGGACTCGAGCAGGTAGACCGCCACGGCGTCTCCTTCTGGTTCACGACCAAATGACCGCTGACGGGCCGAGAAGGGGAGTCGGACTCCTCTTTTCGGCCCGTCAGCGACGTTATAGCCCGTAGGACTCGGCCAGCTCCGGGTCCTTTGCGGCCAGCATTTCGGCCAGCTCGACCATCACCTTGCACTGCTTCCAGGTGGCGTCGTCCTGCATCTTGCCGTCGATCATGTGGACGCCGCGGCCGTCGGGAATCGCCTCGAGGACTTTCTTGGCGAACTTGACCTCCTCGGGGGGCGGGCTGAAGACCTTCTTGGCGATGTCGATCTGCACCGGATGCAGTGACCAGGCGCCGACACAGCCCATCAGGAAGGCGGCGCGGAACTGGGTCTCGCATCCGGCCGTGTCCTTGATGTCGCCGAAGGGGCCATAGAAGGGCAGGATCCCGGTTGAGGCGCAGGCGTCGACCATGCGGGCGATCGAGTAGTGCCAGAGGTCCTGCTGGGCGCTGACCCGGTCCGCCTCGGGGTTCTCCGGGTCGTCCGGGTCCTCCATCACGCGGTAACCGGGATGGCCGCCGCCGACCCGGGTCGTCTTCATCCGCCGCGACGCGGCGAGGTCGGCGGGGCCGAAGCTCATCCCCTGCATGCGCGGGCTGGCGGCGGCGATCTCCTCCAGGTTGACGACCCCCTGAGCAGTCTCGAGGATCGCGTGGATCAGGATCGGGCGATCGAGACCGGCCTTCGCCTCGATCTGGGCGAGTAGTCGATCGACGTAGTGGATGTCCCAGGCACCCTCGACCTTGGGCACCATCACGACCTCGAGTTGGTCGCCGATCTCGGTGACAAGCGTGGTCAGGTCGTCGAGTACCCAGGGGCTCTCCAGCGAGTTGACCCGGGTCCAGAGCGCGGTCTGGCCGAAGTCGGACTCGGTCGCGGCCTTAATTAGGCCGGCGCGCGCCGCCTCCTTGCGGTCGACCGGGATCGCGTCCTCGAGGTTGCCGAGCAGGATGTCGGTCTTCTCGGCGATCGCGCCCGCCTTGGCGACCATCTTCTCGTTGGAGAAGTCGAGGAAGTGGATCATCCGCGACGGCTTGACCGGGATCTCGGTCAGCGGCTCGGGCGCGCCGATCGCAAGTGGCTGAAAGAAGTCTCTGGGGTTTCTCAAGCTGCTCCTCGGGTCGGGAAAGGTCGCGCCGAAATCTAGTCAACCCTCGATATGGGCGGCTCGCAGGGATTCGGCCCTTGCCGCCGTACATGAATGGGATGAGCGAGCGCGAGCGCGAGAGCGCCGAAGACTGGACGCTGCCGGAGCGCTCTCGGCCGCCGCTGTTGGGCGAGTTGGTGGAACGGATCGACGAGGCGCTGGCAGTTGCTCGCGCTTCGGAGGCTGCGGTAATGACTGTTGGCGCCGCTGCCCTGGACGCCGCCGAACAGGCCAAGCGCGCCGCGGTGCTTGCCGAGCGGGCGAGTGCCGCGATGAACCGTGGTCAGCAAGCGATCTCGGCCATACCCGAAAACGCCGCTCCGGCGGGAGTGGGTGAAGGCGGCATGGAAAGCTTCAGCGCTCGTGCCGATCGCGTAGCCGAGCGCCTACAGCGCCTGCAGCAGATGTCCCTTTCGGCTTGAGCGACGCTTATGGCTGAGTGGCAGTCGCGTCGCAGTGGGAGCCGAAGTGCTCGGCCCAGACTCGCGTTCCGGCCTCGCCTCCCAGCGTCCCCACCTCGAGGCTGAGCCCCGTTTCCTCGAAATCGCCGAGGACGTTGGCGCGATGATCGGGAGAGCGCATCCAGGCGGTGAAGACCGATCGCGCCGAGCCATATTCGCCGGTTCCCCAAGCGAGGTTCTCGCCGACCCGCCAGCAGGGCGTCGACATGTAGCCAGTTGCCTTCATCCAGTAGGTGAATTCGCGCCCGCAGGCGAAGTGGCTGAAGCTGTCGCAGTGCAGGATGTCGAGCGACTTGTCCTCTGCCGACTGCGCCAGCGCACCGGTGTCGACGAGTTCGTTGAGGCCCGCTTCCCGACGAGCGAAGTTGACCATGCAGTCCATCGCCCGCACTTGAGTGGCGGACGGTGCACCGCGGTCTTCCTGGTCGGGGCAGACGGCGATAGGGGCGATCAGCTCGCCTCCTTCGGCTGTCGCGGTCGCTCGGTGGGCGGTTGCCGCTGGTGCTGCATCCGCAACCCGGTGGCCCTGGATGCCGACCGCTGAGGCGCTCGACGCGGCCGTGACGCCGGCGAGTGCGAGAACCACGACTATGAGCGAGAAGCGGCGGGCCATCACTCCCTTGTCGCCGCGGACGACGCCCGCAGTCGTCCAGCCGCCCCCGGCTGGACAGATGTATGAGAGATCGACGCTAGCCCCAGGGTGCTTGGCCGGTCAAGGCCGCGCCGATATCCTTCCGCTCCCTCCGCAAAATTCGATCCGAGCTAGGAGCCATGGCCGTAGATACCGCCGCCTATACCGAGCAGACTGACATCCAGCGCGACATCACCGAGATGGTGCGCCAGTTCGCCGACGAGCAGATCATCCCCAATGCCGAGAAATACGACCACGAGGATTCCTTCCCCGAGGTGATCGTCGAGCAGATGAAGGAGCTCGGCCTGTTCGGGGTGACGATCCCCGAGGAGTACGGCGGCATGGGCCTCGACCTGACCACCTACTCGATGATCGTCGAAGAGCTCTCACGCGGCTGGATCTCGATTTCTGGGGTCGTCAACACCCACTTCATCGGCTCCTACCTCTTGATGAAGTTCGGTACCGACGAGCAGAAGGACTACTTCCTGCCCAAGATGGCGACGGGAGAGATCCGCGCCGCCTTCTCGCTCTCGGAGCCCGAGGTCGGCTCCGACGTGCAGGGGATCAAGTCGAGCGCGAAGAAGGGCGACGACGGCAAGTGGGAGCTGAACGGCCAGAAGATGTGGGTCACCAATGGGCTCGGCTCCAGCGTCGTCTTCGTCCTGATGAAGACCGATAACCAGGCCGACCCCCCGTATAAGGGGATGACCTGCTTCATCACCGAGAAGGAGCCCTGGGCGGAAACCAACTCTGGTGACTTTGAGGGTCTTGTCGTCCCGCCGAAGATCAAGAAGATGGGCTACAAGGGCGTCGAGTCGACCGAGCTCGTCTACGACGGCTACAAGTGCCCGCCCGAGCGCGTGCTCGGCGGCGAGGAGGCCGGGGTGGGGCAGGGCTTCATTCAGATGATGGATGCGCTCGAGGTGGGCCGGGTCAACGTCGCCGCCCGCGGCGTCGGCATTGCCCAGCGGGCGCTGGAGCTGGCCCTCCGCTACAGCCAGGAGCGCAAGACCTTCGGCAAGCCGATCGCCCAGCACCAGGCGATCCAGTTCAAGCTCGCCGACATGGCGACCAAGATTGAGGCGGCCCGCCTCGTCACCCGCAAAGCTGCGCGGATGAAGGACGCCGGCGTGCGCTCCGACCTGGAGGCGGGGATGGCGAAGCTGCTCGCCTCAGAGACCGGCAAGGAGTGCGTCGAGGAGTGCTTCCGTATTCACGGCGGCTACGGCTACTCGAAGGAGTACGAGATCGAGCGCCTCTACCGTGATGCGCCGTTGCTCCTGATCGGCGAGGGAACCTCAGAGATCCAGCGCATGGTTATTGGTAAGAAGCTCTTGCAGAGGCACAAGATTTAGATGAGTATTTAGCTGGATGGCATCGACCTCTGATCTAATCCGGACCGCTATTGAGCGTTTCCAGGCCGAAGTCCCGGCGCTGCAGAAGCTGAAACTTGTCTTCGGGCTGGAGCTGAAAGGTAGGGGTGACATTCAGCTCTACCGCGTCGAGCTTCCCGGGCCGAAGATCACGAAGGACCTGGCCCAGGACGAGCGTGTGCTGGTGGAAATAGACCGACCTCAGTTCAATGAGCTGGCCGAGCGCGGCACGCTGAAGAGCTACCGCAAAGCGGTCGAGACGGGTCACATCAAGGCGACCGGCGATTCCAATGTGAAGAAGCTGGTCGCGCAGGTGGTGGAGCGCCAGGAGCAGCGCTCGCGGCTCAAAAAAGTCCAGTAGCCCCGGCGCGAACTGATTCGGTGTCCCAGAAATGTGGGCTGCAATTCTCTGCCCAGATTTCAACCTTTGGGATCGCGCCAACGTGATAAATGGTCCTCAAAGGGCACTTTTGGATTTGGCTCTTGAATAAAAGTAATTAGATTGGCCGTATGTTTGACCCGTTTCATTGGTCAAACGTCGAGTGCGTCTGTACTTTGAGCGCCGATCCAGCCGCCTTTTGGAACAGGAATTTGGCGGTGTCAAGGGCTTCAACCCCACCAGTAAGGAGACGCACTCGATGACTGCCCCCACGTTCGCTTTGAGCCGCCGTTGGCTAGCGCTTGCCCTCGTGGCTTGCCTTGCCTTCGCCGGATTGGCGGCGGTTTCCAGCTCCGCCTCGGCGGCGCAGAAACCCGCGCTGAGCACGATCAACCTCTGCATCACGAAAACCGGGCCCGACAAGGGCACCGTGCGCTTTGTGCCAAACAAACACTGCAGGCGAGGTGAGCTGCTGATTCAGGTCGTCAGCGGCTCCGGCAGCCAGGGAGTCCTGGGCATCCAGGACGAAAGTGGCTCACAGGGCTCGGTTGGCGACAAGGGTCCGACCGGTGACAAGGGCCCGACCGGCGACCGGGGACCTGCGGGTCTCCAGGGTCCCGCCGGCGATCCCGGTCCTGTCGGTGACAAGGGTCCGGACGGGAACAGGGGCCCGACGGGCGACGCTGGCCCCGTTGGAGTCAAGGGTCCGGACGGGAACAAGGGCCAGACCGGTGATGCCGGTGCAAAGGGCCCCGATGGCGACAAGGGTCCTCAGGGCGATCCCGGCGTGAAAGGTCTCGACGGCGACCAAGGTGTTCAGGGTGAGCCTGGCGTCAAGGGTCCTGACGGCGACAAGGGTCCCCAAGGTGAGCCAGGTGTGAAAGGTCCTGACGGCGACAAAGGTCCGCAGGGCGATCCCGGCGACAAGGGTCTGACCGGCGACAAAGGCCCCGATGGGGACAAAGGTCTACAGGGTGAGCCCGGTGTCCAAGGTGAGCCCGGCATCAAGGGCCCCGATGGCGACAAAGGTCCTCAGGGTGAGCCTGGCGTGAAAGGTCCCGATGGCGACAAAGGTCCTCAGGGTGAGCCTGGCGCCAAAGGTCTCGATGGCGACAAAGGTTCGCAGGGCGAGCCCGGTGTCCAAGGTGAGCCAGGCGTCAAGGGCCCCGATGGCGACAAGGGTCCCCAGGGTGAGCCCGGCGTCAAGGGCCCCGATGGCGACAAGGGTCCCCAAGGTGAGCCAGGTGTGAAAGGTCCTGACGGGGACAAAGGTCCCCAGGGCGATCCTGGCGTCAAAGGCCCCGACGGCGGCCAAGGTGTTCAGGGTGAGCCTGGCGCCAAAGGTCTCGATGGCGACAAAGGTCCGCAGGGCGATCCAGGCGACAAAGGTCTGACCGGTGACAAAGGCCCCGACGGCGACAAAGGTCTACAGGGCGAGCAGGGGCCGGTAGGCCTCCAAGGCCCTGTCGGCGAGAAGGGTCCGACCGGCGACAAGGGTCCGCAGGGCGACCCGGGTGACAAAGGCCCCGACGGGGACAAAGGTCTACAGGGCGGGCAAGGGCCGGTAGGCCTCCAGGGCCCTGTTGGTGAGAAGGGCCCGACGGGCGACAAAGGCCCAACTGGCGACAAAGGTCTCACCGGTGACAAGGGCCCGATTGGGGACAAAGGTCCTCAGGGCGACAAAGGCCTGACCGGAGCGCCCGGCGAAAAGGGTCTCACCGGCGACAAGGGTCCGATTGGTGAAAAGGGACCCACCGGTGACAAAGGTGCGACCGGGGAAGGCATCCTGATCGCCGGCCAGACCACCAGTGACGCGTCGCAGTCCAGCACCAACTACATAGGCCCGTTTGTGGGCTCTTCACCGACGTCAACCGAGCTGACCGCGCAGCAGATCATGCCGGTCGCGGGGACGATCGCGAATTTTGCGTTCAAGATCAATGTGCCACCGGGATCTGGAAACAGCTACACGCTGACGGTGCGTAAGAACAGTGCCGCCGGGAGTCCGGCGATCACCTGCAAAATCGAAGGCACCAGCGCCACGTCGTGTGTCGATGGCACCCACTCGCTGTCGTTTGCGGCGGGTGACCTGCTTTCAGTGCAGATCGTTCCGAATAGCTCGCCCGACAAATGGGACGGGGCTCGCTGGTCGGCGACCCTCACCCCGTAACTAGTCAGTCAGTAGCAGCATCCAATTCGGGCCGTGTCGCGGATGTACTCGCGGCACGGCCCGTTGGGCGTTGGGTGACTATTCGACCGGGACGATCCGGCCTGAGGTGACGAGCTGCAGCGCTTGCTGGAAGTTCGGGGCGAAGACCTCGATCTGTGTGTTCACTCCGGGGTAGGCGAGGTAGACGCTCTTTGGGCTCTCGCGTTCGAAGTAGACGACACCTCCGTTTGGCGCCTTCGCGAGCACCCCGTTGGCGCCCTTCCCCTGACTGCGCAGCGCCTTCACCGGATCTGCGAGCTGGTAGCTGCCGACGGTCAGGAAGGGGCTCGGATCGCCTGCCTCGGCGCCGCCGGTCAAGTAGCGCACATAGGTACGGTCTGCAGAAGGCCGGCTCAGCTCGAGCTCAGAGCCTTCTGGTGGGCCGACCCAGTAGATCGGCGTCTCCTCCGCTGCCGAGCGCAGCGATTCGATGCTGACGATCTCAGCGCCGTTAGTGGCGGTTGGGGCCTCTGCGGGATCGTTGTCGTCTACCAGTACCCAAACGACCAGCAGGGCCGCTATGACCGCCGCCAGGCACGCAGCGAGCATCAGGTGCTGCCGTTTGGGTTTGACGGGCTGGGTATCGCCGCTCGGTCTTTGCCACCGCATCCTCTGACCTCCATAGTTGCGAAAACGATGGTGGAGCCTAGCCTGCACTTGGGACGCCGATACAGGTCTGCCCAAATCTCGGTTGTGTCAGCCGTTGCGCGTCAGTTAAGGTGGCACCAGCATGGATGGAGATCCTGCAGGCAGGGGGCAGGTGCCCGGTGGCGTACGCTGATCGCGTGACCGAATCCACGTCGATTACGGTGCGCCTGAGCGAGTTTGCCGTGACGGCACTCGTCGGAGAGGAAAGAGGCCGTGAGTCCGTTCTGGCGGCCCTGAAGCGGGCTGTGCGGCTCTACCTGAACGACAGTGACACCGATCGCCCGGGGTGGCGCTACCCGCTGTTCCTGCGCGACAGGGTGACGGGGGTAACCGAGTTCCAGCTGGATCTCGAGCCAAGCCTCCGTGACGGCTTGGAAAGCGAGGCCGAGAGGCAGGAGGTCTCGCTCTCGCAGATGGCCACTCACGCGGTGCTCTATTGCGCCGCCGAGATGAACGCCGGGCGCGTCACCGAGCGCATTCTCGACAACACAAGTAAGGACGACGACGAGGGAGACGCGAGCTAGCGGGACGCTAAGCGAAGTGCGGTGCCACTACCGGGGCGGCGCCAAGCTCCTGCAGGCTCTCCTGCAGGGTGCGGCGGCCTCGATGGTGAAGCCCGTGGACGGAGCTCTCGCTCTTGCCGAGAGTTGACGCGATCTCCACCGGCGAGAGACCGATGATGTGTCGCAGGACGAGCACTTCACGCTGGTCCTCTGGCAGCTGCTCGAGCGCCTCACGCAGGGCCCGGCTGCGATCGAGCCTGACCTGCGCTTGACCGGTATCGGCGATTCGCACTTCCTCGGTCGGGATCGCCCGCCTCGCCCGCATGTGGTCGAGCGCTGCGTTGCGAGCCACCCGCAGGATCCAGGCGGTGAACGGAGCCTCTCGCTGCTCATACTTACCGATCGTCGTGATCAGCTTGGCGAACACGTTCTGCGTGATGTCCTCAGCCTCGTGGCGGTCATGGACGACGCTGTTGATGTAGCGCTGCACGTCGGGTGCGTATCGCACGTAGAGGAAGTGCAAGCCCTCTTGGTCGCCGGCCTTTGCATACGCCACCGCCTGCTGGACAAGATCGCTGTCCGAGCCATTGGTGGAGCTACCCATTCGCAGCTTGCGGACGCCGGCGTCGGGGAGGCCACGGTTTCGCTGGCCCGGGTCCGACTTGCGGCCGGTAGTTTTGGATGGGTTCATTTATCTGGTAATCGATGGGGGAAAAAGAGAACACCCCAAAGTGCGAAATCTTGGTCGCTCTTTAGGGTGAAGTTGCCACAGCATTCAGGTCGGCATGGTAGTTGTCAATCCCAAATATTCGTCCAAATTTCAATCTCGTGCTCAAGTTTGGCTCAGTAGCTGAAATTCAGGGGTTGAACTTAGGAGGATTTCGCCCCAGGAAGTGAAAATAGTTGTAGTTCTGGGTAGTTCGTTGAATACAGACATGCGGGTCCCACTCGACATATTCGCTCGTTCCGGCATCGAAACCCACTTGGGCCAGGACTTGGTGGCGGGTGTGCGGGCAGCCCTGCGGCACTACACCCGACGCTTGGGTTGCGAAGCCGAGGAGCTGCCCGGGTTCCCCCGCTTTCGCCATGAGCTGAATGCGGATCTGGAACGGCTTGGTACCGAGCTCGAGCTGAGCATCGATCCCGCGGTCGAAGCGGCTCTCGCTCACGAGGCCCGGGAATTCCCCGGAGTCACCGTGGAGCAGATGGTGGCCCATGCCGTGATGGTCTACCTGGCCGACATGGACCGCCGGGGCGAGGCCAGCCAGAGGCCTTCTGCCGTTCGGCTGCCCACGCGTTCACCCCAGCTGCTCTAGGAGTCCGCCGAAGCCAGTCGGGCCGCGTTTGGCGCTCGTAGGCGCTCTATAAGGACAACTCGTGGGCCTGGGGTGGCGTCTCGGCGCTTAGCTGAGGGCCAGCTCGTTCTGCCGACTCATCGCCAGCAGCTCGTCGACCGAGCGAACGGAGACGGGCTTGCCGTTCGCGTGCAGCGACTTCTCCAGCGCCTCGAGGCCGAGAACGATCTCCAGACCCAGGCGGGCGCTGGAAACAGGCGTGCTGTTGCCTCTGATCGCCTCGGCGAAGTCCATCAGCTCCAGGCCAAGCGGCTCGGCGGCGTCGATTCGCGGCGCGACCATGTCGCCGGTGCGGTAGGTGAGGCGGTACTCGCCGAAGTTGGCCGGCGGGTCGGAGAACTCCATCCCGCGGTCGTAGATGCGAACCGAGTCGTCCGCGGAGGTGTCTGAGTACTGCACCATGCGGCGGCTGCCGACGACGACCATCTGGCGCATCTTGCGTGGCGCGAGCCACGAAAGCTGGACGTTCGCCTGAGCACCGCCCTCGAAGCGGAGGGTGAGGAAGGCGGTCTCGTGAATCCCCTCCTGGTAGACGCTGCGCCCGGTCGCGCTCACCTCGAGCAGCGGTTTGCCAAGCCAGTGGAGCAGGATCGAAAGGTCATGCGGGGCGAGGTCGAGCACGACGCCGTCCTGCTGGTAGATGCCGAGATTCATCCGCGAAGAGGTGATGAAGTAGATCTCGCCCAGCTCGTCTTCCTGGATCAGGTCGCGGACCTTGTTCACGGAGGGGCTGTAGAGGAAGGTGTGACCGGGCATCAGGGTCAGGTTGCGCTGCTCGGCGATCCCGATCAGCGCGGCGGACTCCTCGGCGGTGCGGGCCAGCGGCTTCTCCACCAGTACGTGCTTGCCGGCCTCGAGGGCGCGGCGGACGAGGTTGAAGTGCGTGTGGGGCGGCGTGGCGATTGCCACAGCCTCGATGCGGGGGTCGGCCAGCGCCGCATCGAGGTCGCCCTCGACCCATACTCCGGGGTGGCGACGGCGGAAGTCCGCGGCGCGGTCCTCGTCGAGCTCGCAGAGGCCCATCAGGCGGAACTCCGGCCTCTCCACTACGTTGCGGACTACGTTAGGGCCCCAGTAGCCATAGCCGACGACCAGGGTTCCGATTGCTCCTCCGGGATTCACTCTGCGCCCTTTCTTCCGACGACGACCCATGGGGTCTTGGCAAGGATTGAGAGATCGAGCATGAGGGTGCGGCCCTGCGCGTACTCAACGTCGAGCCGGACCATTTCCTCGTAGGTGCGCTCGCTGCGGCCGCTGACCTGCCAGAGACCGGTCAGGCCGGGCTTGACGGTGAAGCGCTGCAGGTACCAGCTTGGGTACTCGGCGACCTCGTAGGGGATCGCCGGACGTGGACCGACCAGGCTCATGTCGCCGGCGATTACGTTGAAGAGCTGTGGCATCTCGTCGAGGCTCCAGCGCCTGATCCAGCGCCCGACCGGGGTGATGCGGTCATCGACGGCGAGCTTGTAGAGGTTCTCGCGCCCGCCGTTTTCCGCCTTGCCCTTGATCAGCGTGGTGACGTACTCGCGGTGGCCGCGCGGATCGGCGTCCAGCCGCATGCTGCGGAACTTGAGGACAGTGAACTCTCGCCCCGCGAGGCCGACCCGTCGCTGACGGAAGAAGGCCGGGCCGCGGCTATCGAGGCGTACGGCGAGGGCGACGAGCAGCAAGATCGGCGACAGCATCAGGACCAATGCGGTGGCGAGGAAGAGGTCACCCGTACGGCGAAGCGCCGCCTGCCAGATCGGTTCGGCTTCCTCCGCAACAGCCCTTTGGTTTAGTCGGTGTGCCTCCATCCTCAGGGGACAAACGCACTGAAGGGGGTTGGCCTTTCAGCGGTCGCGGCTGGGACCGGCCGAAAAAAGAACTAACTCGGGCTTGGCTCCCTCTGGTTCTTCGACTCGGTTCCAGCTCTCAAATAAATTTTCGATCGCGCGCAAAGCTGCGGCCCTCTCGTGCGTTGCTTTGTCGATGCCACACAAGCTCGTCTCCATCATCGGGTCGCGGCCGGAGATCGTCCAGGCCGCTCCGCTGTCCCTTGCATACAGGGACTGCGTCGAGGAGGTCCTGGTCCACACTGGCCAGCACTACGACCCCGGGATGTCGGACCTGCAGATTGCCGACCTGCGCCTGCCAGTGCCGAACTACAACCTCGGTGTCGGCTCGCTCCCCAACGACGAAGGGGTCGCCGTCGCTCAGAAGCGCATCTCAGAGGTACTCGAGCGCGAGCGGCCGGATGCCCTTCTGGTTCGTGGCGACACCAACGCCACGATCGCCGGCGCCCGGGCGGCGGTGGCGGCGGGGATACCGCTGCTCCACGTCGAGGCGGGCCTGCGCAGCCACCGGCTCGACATGCCCGAGGAGCACAACCGGATCGAGACCGACCGGCTTTCGGATGTTCTGTTCGCGCCCTGCGAGCACGCCCGCGACACTCTCTTGCGCGAGGGAGTTCCCGGGGACACCTATGTGACCGGGGACGTTCTGGCCGACGTGCTGCTGGCGACTCGCAGCCGCCTTCCGCAGGATGGCGAGGATGGCGAGTACCTGCTGGCGACCGTCCACCGCAACTACAACACCGACACTCCCGAGCGCCTCGGCTCGGTGCTGGCCTGTCTCGCCGAGGCGGAGTGCCGGGTGATCATGCCGCTGCATCCCCGCACCGGGAAGGCGATCGAGACCTGGGGACTGACGGTCCCGCCGAACGTCGAGATGCGCGGGCCGGTCACCTACACCGAGATGATCACCTTGGAGCGCGACGCGATCGCGATCGCCACCGACTCTGGCGGCGTCCAGCGCGAGGCCTACCTGTGGGGGGTCCCCTGCATCACCCTGCGCGAGGAGACGGAGTGGATTGAGACGGTCTCGACCGGTTGGAACACGCTCGTCGGTGCCGACCCGGAGCGGTTCCGGACTGCGCTCGCGCGGCCCCAGCCCGATCAGAGGCCACCGATCTTCGGTAACGGCAATGCGGCCGAGCGAATCGCCGAGCTGACCGCGACCGTGCTCGACCAGATGCGGGAGGTATCCGTTGCCTGAGCAGCTCTCAGTCGGGGTCGTCGGTTGTGGCCGCATGGGGGGATTCCACGTGCGCAACCTGCTGGCGCTCGATTGCGCCCGCCTGGTCGCCGTTGCCGATCCCGCCGAGGAGGCGCGCCGGCGCGCGGTGGGGGGGATGGGCGTCACCGAGTACGCCGACTGGCGCGAGATGATCGAACACGAGGCTGGCGAGCTCGACGCGATCACGGTTGCCTGCAGCTCCGAAGCCCACGCCGAGGTCACGCTGGCGGCGCTCGAAGCCGGTCTTCACGTCCTGGTCGAGAAGCCGATCGCGACCAACCTGCCCGATGCCTTGCGGATGCGCGGCGCCGCGCTTGAAGCTGGGCGGAAGCTGATGGTCGGCCACATCGAGCGCTTCAACCCGGCCGTGGCAAAAGTGCGCGAGCTGGTCGCCGAGGGTCGCCTCGGCGAGGTCTACCGGGCGCAGGCCACCCGGGTCGGCCCGCTGCCGACGCGGATCCAGGACGCCGGCGTCGCGATCGACCTTGCGACCCACGACCTCGACGTGCTCCAGCACGTGCTCGGCGCCGGCATCGGTGAGATCTACGCCGACGGGCGTCGCTTCGTCCACGAGGCGCAGGAGGATCTGCTGACTTGCCTGGTGCGCTTCAACGGCGACGCCAGCGATGTCCTCGGCCTGCTCGACGTCAACTGGCTGACGCCCGAAAAGAAGCGCGAGGTCGCCCTGATCGGAGAGAACGGCCAGCTTCGGGCGAGCTACATCACCCAGGACGTCTGGTTCATCGAGTCGCCGCAGGCGCCGCTCAAATGGGAGGGGCTCTCGATGCTGCGCGGCGACGGCGAGGGTGCCGCCGTGCGGTTCTCGCTCGCCAAGGCGGAGCCGTTGCAGGCCGAGCTGGAAGCCTTCTGCCGCTGTGTCCTCGACGACACGCCCGAGCCGATCAGCGCCCACGACGGCGTCAAGGCGCTGGCTGCGGCCCTGGCGATGCGCGAGTCGGCGGCCGTGCGCCGCCCGGTTGAGCTGCTCGACATCCCCGCCCCCCGGCCGCTGGAGGTATTCGCATGATCCGCTTCGTGATCCCGGCCTACAACGAGGCCGAAAACATCCCTCGCCTGCTCGCCGACCTGGCGCCCGTCGCGCGCGAGCTTGGCGCCCGCGTGATCATCGTCGACGACGGCTCCACCGACGGCACCGCGGAGGTGATCCGCGAGCACGCCCGCGACATGCACCTCGCGGTCGTCACCCACACGGTCAACCGCGGCCTCGGCACGGCGATCAACACCGGCATCCGCGCCGCGCTCGGCGAGTCCTCCGATGATGACGCGATCGTCACGCTCGAGGCCGACACGACCTCGGACCTCTCGGACCTGCCGAAGATGCTCGAGCTGTTCGAAGGGGGCGCCGACATCGTCCTCGCCTCCGTCTACGCGCCCGGCGGCAAGATCATCGGCGTCGCCGGCTGGCGCCTGCTGGCGAGCAAGTCGGTCTCCAACACCTTTCGGGTGCTGGGCGGGCTGCGCGACATGCACACGCTCTCCTCGCTCTACCGCGTCTACCGGGCCGGCACGTTGCGCCGCGCCGCGGAGACCTACGGCTACCTGCTCGTGCGTGAGCCCGGCTTCGCCGCCAACGTCGAGCTGCTGCTCAAGCTCTATAACGCCGGCGCCAGCGTCGCCGAGGTACCGACCGTCAACGACTGGACGACGCGCAAAGGCGAGTCGAAGATGCAGCTGAAACCGACTGTGCTCGCCTACGGCCGGGTGATGGCCGCCCATCTCGTCGGCCGCATCCAGCCACCGCCGGTCTCGCCTTTGGCCGAGGCCACCGCCCCGCAGACCTTGGCGGCGTCCGAGGTCGAGGACCGCTCGACGGCAGCGGCCGCGCCCCAGCCGGTCGCCCAGAGCGGATGAGCTCCTCAGCGCCCAGGGTTGGCGTTGTCGGTGGTGGCGTCCTCGGCATGACCCTGGCCCTGCGCCTGGCGCAGGCGGGGGCAAAGGTGACCGTGCTCGAGCGCGGGCCGAGCCTCGGTGGGCTCGCCGGGACGATGAACTTCGGTGGCCACGAGGTCGACCGCTTCTACCACGTGATCACCCCTGCCGACTCGAAGATGATGGAGATGGCGGAGGAGGTCGGGCTCGGTGACCAGCTGCGCTTCAATCCGGTCGGCGCCGGCTTCTTCGCTGACGATGAGCTTCACGATTTCGACGGCATCGGCGATCTACTGCGCTTCTCGCCGCTCAGCCCGGTGGGCCGGCTGCGCCTGGGCTGGTTCGTTGCCCAGTGCCAGTTGCGCGGCTCGCCCGATCGCCTCGACCAGGTGCCGCTCGAGAAGTGGCTGCGGCGCCACTGCGGCCGACGCGTGGTCGAGCGCGTCTGGAAGCCGCTGCTCGATTCGCGCTTCGACGGTGACCCCTCGGGACTGCCTGCTACCTATCTCTGGGCGCGCACGCGACGGATGTCCGGCGCGCGCAGCGACCGTGGTCACGGCAGCGAGGAAATGGGCCACATCGTCGGCGGTCACCAGCGGCTAATCGACGCGATGGTCGCGCGGGCCGAAGAACTGGGGGTCGAGGCGCGCACTGAAGCCCCGGTCAGCGGCCTCGCCACCGACGCGGACGGCTCGGTGACCGGCGTCGAGCTGGACGGCGAGACCCTTGACTTTGACCTGACGATTCCCACCCTGCAACCACCGGCGCTGCGCTTCCTGTTGCCGAAGCGGTACCAGAGCCTGCTGCTGCCCTACCCGGGGCGCTGGCTCGGCGTCGTCTGCGTGATCATCAAGGTGCCGCGCTCGCTGCTTCCTTACTACGCGGTGAACATCATCGAGAAGACGCCGATGACCACTGCGGTCGAGACCACGCAGGTGCTCGGCACCGATCACACCGACGGCATGCACCTGGTCTACATGCCGAAGTACTGCGCTCCCGATGCCCCCGAGCAGAGCGAGGACGACGAGTCGGTCTACAGGCGCTTCACCGACTACCTCGCCCGCCTCTCACCGGGCTTCAGCCGTGATGAGGTCGTTGACTGGACCGTGCAGCGGGCCAAGCTGGTCGAGCCGGTCCATGCGCTGAGCCACGCCGGGGGGGTGCGGACCGCGCCGATCTGGCCCGGGGTCGATGGCCTTGCCCTCGCCTCCAACGCCCAGATCTACCCCGAGCTGCTCAACGGCCACTCAGTCATGGGCTTTGCCGAAGCGGTTGCCGCAGAAGTCACCGAGCGGCTCGAGCTACCCGGGACGCCTCAGACACAAAGTGCGAGAAAAGGACTAGCTGGAACGTTGCATTAGCTGAAGGGCGACATGCAACAGCGGCAGGCTCGCCCCTGAATACGCCATGTACCAGGTCGAAGCCTCCAAAGCACTGCTAAAGCCAAGCCTCTGGGCGCGCCATTCGGCTCGCATCCGGGTGCCGCGCAACGTCGTCCTGCTGGGCATGGTCAGCCTCCTCACCGACGTCTCGTCGGAGATGGTGGCGACGATCCTGCCGCTCTACCTCGTCTTCTCGCTCGGCGCCTCGCCGCTTGTACTCGGGGCGATCGACGGCACCTACCGGGGGGCCGGGGCGCTGGTCCAGGTGGTGAGCGGGCTCTTCTCCGATCGCTGGCAACGCCACAAGGAGACCGCTGGCGCCGGTTACGGGCTCTCCGCGATCTGCAAGGTCGGCCTGGTCGCATTCGGCAGCTCGATCGGCGCGATCGGCGCGATCGTCGCCGTCGACCGGGTCGGCAAGGGGATCCGCACGGCTCCCCGCGACGCGCTGATCTCCCTCTCCAGCACGAAGGCGGGGCTTGCCACCTCCTTCGGCGTCCATCGGGCGATGGACAGCGCCGGCGCCATGCTGGGCCCGCTGGTCGCCTTTGGCATTCTGCTCGCCGCGCCGGCCCGTTTCGACGCGGTCTTCGTGGTCAGCACGCTGTTTGCCTTCCTCGGCCTCGCCGTGCTCGTCCTCACCGTGAAGGGAAAGCCGCAGCGGGAGGCCGCCGCCCCGCAGGAGGCCCTCGAGGAGGAGAGCGCCAAACGCCCGTCGCTGCGCGCCGCCGCTGGGCTGCTGCGCGACCGCCGCTTCGTCCCGATGCTGTTCGCCGTCGGCGCTCTGGCGCTGGCCAGTGTCTCGGACTCGCTGATCTACGTCGGCCTGCAGCGCCGGATCGACTTCGAGCCGGCGGTCTTCCCGCTGCTCTTTGTGGTCACCGCAGTCGCCTTCATGGCGCTGGCGATCCCGGCGGGCAGGCTCGCCGACCGGGTGGGGCGGGTTCCCGTCCTGATCGGCGGCCACGTGCTCCTCTTCCTCGTCTACGGCGCCCTGATGCTGCCCGCGCTCGGTTACGCCGAGTTGATGGTCTGCCTGTTGGCGCTGGGCGCCTACTTCGCTGCCACCGACGGGGTCACGACCGCGATCGCCGGCGCGCTGCTGCCGGACGAGTTGCAGGCCAGCGGCATCGGCATCCTGATAACCGTCGTCAGCATCGGCCGACTGCTCTCCTCGCTAGCCTTCGGCGCCCTTTGGTTCGCAATCGGGTTGCAACAGGCGCTGCTCATCTTCGTCGCTCTCCTGGCGCTGGCGATCCTCTTCGCCACGCCGCTCCTGCTCCGTGCCCAACGGGAGCCCGTGGTTGAGTAGCGGGCGCGGCAAGCTGCTGCTGGCCGTCACCGCAGTCTGCCTTCTCGCCGGCGTCGGCTACGTGATCGCCGCGGCGATTGGGTCCAAGGACCTGACCACCGACGCGCGACCGAGTGCAGCAGCGGGGCCACTGCCGAGCGGTGCGGTGATGGTCCGCGCCGTCGATCCGCGCGACCCGCGCCTCAACGGCCACGTCTTCACCGTGCGCAACGGCCGGGTCGAGCACGATGCCGGCGACGATCTTGCCTGTGAGCGCGTCTACTTCGCCGGCGGCCGTGGCCTTTGTCTCGCGCTCGGTTCCTCCGGCGTGGACTACCAGGCGACGATTTTCGACTCGCAGATGCGCCCGTTGCACCACTTCCCGCTTACCGGTCTTCCCTCGCGGGCTCGGGTTTCAGCCGACGGGCGCTACGGCGCGACGACCGTGTTCGTCTCCGGCCATGCCTACCTCGGTGAAAGCGGTGGCTTCTCGACGACGACGACGATCGTCGATATGAAGACCGGTGAGACGCTCGGCCAGCTCGAGCAGTTCGACGTGATCAAGGACGGCAAGCCCTTCGACGCGGTCGACTTCAACTTCTGGGGCGTCACCTTCGACCGCGAGGACTCGGACCACTTCTACGCGACCCTCGGGACGGGCGGGCACCACTACCTGGTCGAGGGCAGCGTCCGCGACCGCTCGCTTCAGGTGCTGCGCGACGGCGTCGAGTGCCCCTCGCTCTCCCCCGACGGCACCCGCATCGCCTTCAAGAGTCGTATCGGCAACGAAACCCGCTGGCGACTGCGCGTGCTCGACCTGGCGACGCTCGAAGACCATGCCGTCGCCGAGACGCGCTCGATCGACGACCAGGTCGAGTGGCTGGACGACCGCAACCTCGTCTACTCAGACGAACACGATGTCTACACCGTGCCGGCCGACGGCGGGGGAGAGGCGCAGCTGCTGGTCGCCGATGCGACCTCGCCGGTGAGCTTGGGGCCGACTCAGTAGGTAAAAGGCAGTTCCGCCTCGACCTCGGAGAGGCGGGGGGCGGTCGCGTCGCGCTCGGAGGGGATCAGCTCGATCCCCTGCGGCCACTCGACGCCGACCTCGGGGTCGTTGTAGGCGATGCCGCGCTCGATCGACTCGTCGTAGTAGCCCGAGCACTTGTACATGACGTCGGCCGAGTCGCCGGTCACGCAGAAGCCGTGGGCGAAGCCGATCGGCACGTAGAGCTGGTGAAGGTTCTCGTCGTCGAGCTGGAAGCCCTCCCACTCACCGAAGGTGGGGGAGCCCCGGCGCAGATCGACCACCACGTCGAGGATCGAGCCGCCGGCGCAGCGCACCAGCTTGGCCATCCCGTCGCCGACCTGGAAGTGCATGCCGCGGACGATCCCCTTGCCCGAGCGGGAGTGGTTGTCCTGGACGAACTCGTCCTTTATCCCGAGATCCTCGTAGACGTTGCGTCGGTAGGTCTCGTGGAAGAAGCCACGCTGGTCCCCGTGGACCGTCGGGCGGACCAGGACAGGGCCGTCGATTCGACTCTCAAGGCGTTCCATCGCGGGGAATCTAACGACTTGGGCGCGCCCGTACTTGCGCCGTCCAAGCCGCAAGTTGCCCGCTACCTGAGCCGTTCCTTTGACGGATGGCCACGACGACCCTCGACGCCTTTGCGGGCGGGCGTGAGAACAACTTCGACGTGCTCAGATTGCTGGGAGCATCCCTGGTGCTCGTTTCGCATGCGTTCGTCGTCAGTGGCGCCGCCGAGCCCACGATCGGCCGCTGGCCGCTTGGCACCTTCGGCGTAGAGATCTTCTTCGCGATCAGCGGCTTCCTGATCGCGATGAGCTGGCTCAACCGGCCCGGGCTGCGCGGCTTCGCCGTGCGCCGCGGGCTGCGCATCCTGCCGGCGCTGGCCGTGGCGGTGGTCGTCTCCGCACTTCTACTCGGGCCGGCGATCACCACGCTCAGCCCGTCCGCCTACCTGACCAATCCGGAGACGCCGGGCTACGTCGCCGACAACCTCGTCTCGATCGCCAGCGGCGGGTTCCTCCACGGCATCGCCCTCGACCTTCCCGGTGTCTTCCAGGGTCAACCAGACCACGCCGTAAACCTCTCGCTCTGGACGCTGCCGATCGAGGTCCGCGCTTACGTCATCCTGGCGCTGCTCGGGGTCGTCGGATTGCTCCGGGGCACCTTCGCCCTCACCGCCGCGATTTTCTTCGCCCTCTCGGTCGCCCCGGCGGGCGTCGTCGACCTGCCGCTGATCGGTTCGCCGCTTGACTTCCTCCGGGGTGCCGACGGTCTGGCCGCCCACCTGACGGCAATGTTCTTCATCTCTGCCGCCCTCTACAGGTACCGCGCGCGGATCCCGCTTCGCCTCGATCTGGCCTTGGTCGCCGTAGTGGCGACCGTGGCCTTGCTCGGCACGTCGCTCGAGCGCCCGCTGCTGCTGATCGCGGTGCCCTACGTCGTGCTCTGCGCTGCCTATCTCTCCTCGGGAGGCTTGCGTCGTTTGACCCTGCCGGGCGACGTCTCTTATGGGGTCTACCTCGTCGCCTTCCCGGTCCAGCAGACGATCGTCGAGCTGTGGGGCGGCGGCGGGCCGGGTCCGCTGACCGTCATCTTGATCGCCTTCCCGATCTCCTACCTGCTCGCCCTCGCCTCGTGGCACGGGGTGGAGAAGCGGGCGCTTGGCCTCAAGCACAGGCTGGCGCCCACGCGGAGATCGCTTGCCCCCAGAACCAACCGGCCGGACGTCGTTGACTCGGCGCCGGCGCCGAGTCAACCCTGAACCCCCCGAACGGAGGTCCGACCATGACCAAGAACGAAGAGAAGAAATTGACCCCGCGCCTTCCCGGCCAGGACACCCGCTCCAACGGGTTGCTGCCGGAGGCGCCTGAACCTGGCCAGACGATCCTTGTCGCCGGCGGAGCCGGCTACATCGGCTCGGTGCTCGTCCCCCGCCTGCTCGACCGCGGCTACAACGTCCGCATACTCGACCGCATGTACTGGGGCGAGCAGCCGCTGGTCGACGTGATCGACCGCATCGAGCTGGTCCTCGCCGACGTGCGCGAGATGCCGGCCACCGCGCTCGACGGCGTCGATGCGGTGATCAACCTCTCCGGACTCTCCAACGACCCGACCGCCGAGTACGACCCCGAGGCGAACTGGGAGATGAACGCGATCGCCACCGAGACGCTCGGTCAGGCCTGCGTCGACCGCGGCATCGAGCGTTTCGTGTTCGCTTCCTCCTGCTCGCTCTACGACGGCCTGCCCCCGGGCATGCACGACGAGACGGCGCCGATCGAACCGCGCGGCGCCTACGCCACGTCGAAGCGCTACGGCGAGGAAAAACTGCTCGAGCTGGTCGACTCCGGCCTCTGCCCGACGATCATGCGCAACGGCACGGTCTACGGCTATAGCCCGCGGATGCGCTTCGACCTGGTCGTCAACACGTTCGTCAAAGACGCACTCGTCAGCGGCAGCCTCTTCCTCCACGGTGGGGGCTGGATGTGGCGCCCGCTGGTCGACGTGCAGGATTGCGCGGAGGCGATGATCGCCGCGCTGGAGGCTCCCGCGGACCTTGTCCGGGGCGAGATCTTCAACGTCCTGCAGTCCAACTACCAGATCCGAGAGCTGGCGATGCTGGTCGCCGGCTCGGTCCAGCTGCTCGGCCGCGAAGTCGACTTGACCGAGCAGCCCGCGCCGAAGCTGACCCGTGACTACGAGTGCTCGAACGCGAAGCTGGCGAGCCGGATCGGCTTCATCCCCAGCCGCTCGGTCGTCCAGGCGGTCTCCGACCTGCTCGACCGGGTCGTCGATTCGAACCCCGCCGAGCTGACCGACCCGCGTCACT
Source organism: uncultured Solirubrobacterales bacterium (assembly GCA_963703175.1). Classification (GTDB taxonomy): domain Bacteria; phylum Actinomycetota; class Thermoleophilia; order Solirubrobacterales; family 70-9; genus VRUE01. Next base: position 438,796 of record OY969794.1, on the reverse strand, counting down.
ACAACATCCGCTGGCTCGAGCTCCTCAACGAGGTTCGTCCGCGGATGGAGCAGTTCGGGGGCGTTCTGTGAGCCAATTCGAACGAGTGCTGGCCACCGGTGGCGGTGGCCAGCTCGCTTCCGACCTGGAGGTGTTGCTGGCGGGGGAGTGCGATTTCCGCGCGCTCTCCCACGCCGAACTCGACATCGCCGACGCCGAGGCGGTCGAGCGGGCGATCGTCGAGTCGCGGCCCGAGGTCCTCTTCAACTGCGCGGCCTTCCACAACGTCGAGGTCTGTGAGCGGGAGGAGCAGCGCTCCTTCGAGGTCAACGTGACCGCGGTGAAGCGGATGGCCGAGCTGTGCGAGGAGCATGGCGTGCGGCTGGTCCACCTGAGCACCAACTACGTCTTCGACGGCAGCGCCGAGGCGCCGTATCGCGAGGACGACACGCCGGCACCGGAGAGCATCTACGCGCTCTCCAAGCTCGGCGGCGAGTACGCGGCGCTCACCTACGCCCCGCAGGCGCTGGTCGTGCGTACGGGGGGTCTCTACGGGCAGCACGGCAGCGCCTCGAAGGGGGGCAACTTCGTCACCCGGATGCTCGCGCGGGCGCGCGAGCAAGGCGAGCTGGCGGTTGTCGCCGACCAGCATCTGAGTCCCACCCCGACCGCCGACCTGGCTGCGGCCTTGGTCGAGGCGGTGAGGGCCGGTGCCGATGGCGTGTTGCACCTGACTGCGTCGGGAAGCTGCTCCTGGCATGAATTCACCGAGGCGATCGTCGAGCTGGCCGGGGTGGAGGTCGAGGTGCGACCGACCGAGACGACCCGTCCTCCCGGCGGCGCCCGCCGTCCCGGCAACGGCGTGCTGGCCAGGCCACGAGCCGACGCGTTGGGCCTGACCCCGCTGCCACACTGGCGCGAGGGGTTGGAGTCCTACATGGAGGTGGCGGGGTTGCTGGCCGTGTCCGGGGTGTCGTCTTGATCTACATCCGGCGATAGGTCGCTCCCGTGCGCCGGCTCGCGCAGGTCGCCGTCCTCTCTGCGCTGCTCGTGCTCGTTCCGGCGGGCGCCGTGTGGGCCAGCTACCGGATCGGCATCTCCGTGGCCAGCGCGATCAGGCCCATATGGGTGGCTCGTGGCGTCGCGGTCGGCCGCGCCCCGTCGCGCTCCCACGGGCCAGGTCATTTGCCTCAGGGCGGGGGACAGGCCGCAGTTGCCCGGGCCCCGACCTCGGGGCCGGGGCCGGCCACTCCTCCCTCCCAGCCTCAACCCCCGCTGCTGCCTGCCTGCATGAGCACTGTCTCCTCGCTCGCCGCGCTGGGTGCGGCGGTGGGGAGCGCAAGTGCCGGTGACGTGATCTGCCTCGCCGACGGCAGCTACGGCGCCCTTTCACTTGACGCCGAGAAGGCCGGTGAGGTGACGATTCGCGCTCTCAACCCCGGGGCGGCACACATCGCGGGCGCAGATCTGGGTGGCTCCCACCTGACGCTTTCGCGCTTCGATATCAGCGAGCTGGTCGACGTCATGCCCGGCTCCGACCACATAACGGTCTCGTACAACCGGATCTCCGGCGGCGAGCACGGCGTCCAGGCCGCGCCCACCACCGACGTCGACGTCTCCGACGTCTCGATAGTGGGCAACCGCTTCGTCGGCCCCTTCGGCGAGGACGCGATCCGCCTCAACCGGTATCACGACGGCCCGGACCTCGATCCATACGGGATCCTGATCGAAGGGAACGAGATCACCGGCGTGCGTGAGAACGGCAACCACAGCGACTGCCTGCAATCGGTCTGGGGCGGCGACAGCCTCTACTTTCGCCGTAACTACGTCCACGACAACCGCTGTCAGGGTTTCTTCGTCAAGGACCAGCCCGACACGGTCCAGGGGGTCGTCGTCGAAGACAACCTCTTCCTGCGCAACGCGGAGCCCTGCGCGCCGGGTGCCGAGGGCTGCGGTCAGCCGGCCACCTTCCAGGTCTTCGGGCCGATGGCCGGCCTCGCGATCCGCCACAACACGATCTGGACGCCCGCCGGCAACGCTCCGACTGCAATCCGCGATGGCTCCTGGGACGGCATCGTGCTCGAAGGCAACGTGATCTGGCGGGGGTTCTCCGATTGGACCGGTGTCTGGACCAGCTACACCGAGTCATCGAACACCGTCTGCCACTGGGAGGGCACGCTGCCCGCGTTGAGCGCAACGAGCACCACCAATTGCTCGCCGCCCTTCTTCGCGCCGACGGCGGATGACTACCGCCTCGCCGGCGGTCGCGGGGTCAGCTGGGCGCCCGCCGGACAGGAATACGGGTTCTGAGATGGGGAGAGGGGGCAGGGCGATTGGGGTGGCGCTGATCGTCATCGGGGTGGCCATCTTCCTGGCCTGGTTTGGTTCAGACGGGGGGCGGAGCGGCGCCAGTGTCGCCTCGGGATCGGGCTCCTATGGCCGTTGTTCGGCGGTGACGACGGGTATGCCGGCGCTCGGAGCTGCGGTGGCCGCCGCTGATGCCGGTGAAGTGATCTGCGTCGGTGACGGCTCTTATGGAGAGCTCGAGCTCGAAGCTTCAGCCAATCGGCCGGGCGTGATCGTGCGAGCAGAGCACCCGGGCAAGGCCACCATCGCAGGAGCGCAGCTGGCAGGCTCGCACATAATCCTCAGTCACTTTGACATTCAGGGCGAAGTCGAGATCGAGCCGGGGTCGGTGGGAATGGGGGTTCGCCACAACCGGATAGCGACCGGCTACTTCGGCGTCGACGCCGGGCCGACCACGACCACCCCGGTCGACGACGTCTCCATAACCGGCAACCGCTTCGTCGGCCCCTTCGGCGAGGACGCGATCCGCCTCAACCGCTACCACGACGCCAACGGGGATGGGGTGGGGGCGCTGATCGCCGGCAACGAGTTCACCAACATCCGTGAGAACGGCGCCCATTCCGACTGCCTGCAGACGGTGTGGGTCGGTGACCACCTGGTCTTCAAGGGGAATTACCTGCACGACAACCGCTGCCAGGGTTTCTTCGTCAAGGATCAGGCAAGCGCGGTGGTCGGGCTCAAGATCGAAGACAACCTCTTCGTTCGCAACGCCGAGCCCTGTGCGCCGGGCGCCGAGGGCTGCGGCCAGCCAGCCGATCTCCAGGTCTTCGGCCCCTACGCCGGCCTGACCATGCGCCGCAACACGATCTGGGGAAACGGCGCGGTCGCCGCATTCCAGAATGGCGCCGGACCGCGCTCGGCGATCACCGACAACGTGGTCTTCAAGTTCTGGACCTCCACGGACCTCTCATCGGTCATTTACCGCGACAACACGCGCTGTCAGCGCCAAGCGGCACCACCCGGTGGCGCCTGGCCGGCGGCGAGGCCAGGCGAGGTGATGGACTGCTCGCCACGCTTTGCGGCGACGCAGTCGGACGACTATCGCCTCGGCAACGGGCGCGGTGTCAGCTGGGCGCCGGCCAGGCGTCACTTCGGCTTTTAGCACCAGAGCCAGGCGCCCCATTTGCCGCCCCAGAAGACACGGTCAGGCGGGCTGCCACAACTCGATCCGATTGCCCTCCGGGTCGGTGACCCAGCCGAATCGACCGACACCCTCCATGTCCTGCGTCTCTTTAGCCACATCCGCTCCCCTGGCGCGCAGTTGTGCGAGCATCGCATCCAGGTCTCGGACCCGGAAGTTGACCATAGCCTGCTGGGCACGGGACCCGAAGTAGTCGGTCTCGGACTCGAACGTCGCGAACACCGTCGGCCCCGCTTCCGGATGCCACAGGCCGTTCTCATCGGCGTCCAGGCCCAGGCAATCGCGATACCACGCACCCAGGGCCACCGGGTCGGCGGCACGCATGAAGTATCCACCGATTCCAAGCACACGTTCCATGGCGCAATCTTGTCACCCATTTGTCGCCCCAGCTAGACCAGGCACGCTCGGTCGTGGGAATAGAGATCGAAGACAACCTGTTTTGACTAATCTTGCTCTGACTAAATAAGAAAACCTCATCAAACTGGAGGAACGGGCGATGTTCGAGCTGGCGAGGGGTCGTGAGCAGGTGGAGGCGCTGGAGGAGGCGATCGGCAGTCCGCTGCCAGCCGGCGCGGTCGAGCAGGCGCGCGAGAAGCTGCTGCGCATGCAGGCGCGGGAACGGGAGGCGCAGGAAACCGCCTGGGTGAGTGCCGCTGACTCCTCGCGGAAGATCCGCGAGCTGATAATCGCCCAGATCGCGCCCGAGGGGTCCGAGCTCGCCGCGGAGATCGCCTCCCGGCGCAGCCCCGAGCCCGAGATGCCGCCCCCCTTCACGTATCGGGAGTCGGCGACTGAGCCCGAGGTCGAGCCGCGGTTCGCGGTCGGATCGATCCAGCTGGTCAAGTCGGCGCCCTACACCGATGCCTTCAGCGCCACCAACGGCCCACACGCCGAAGCCGCGGGCGATGCGGATCGAGGGGTCTACGGTCTCTCTGCCCTATCGGTGGGCCAGGGGACCTCTGCCGCGACGGCCGGCTTTTGCCTCGCGTACCACGCCCCGGTTACCAATCCGACCCAGCGGGTCGCCGCTTACGTGAACACCAGCTGGAGCTGGGAAGAGAAAGCGGACCTGTACGTCGCCCATAACAAGGCCTGGACCAGGCTCTGCGTCTGGGGCATCAGCGAGCAGCGCTGGCTCTTGGTGAAGCAGATCGAACCGGCGTGGTACGACAGCGTCAGCTGGTTCCAGGATCATCACAACTCGAGCGAAGGCGAACACCCCGGCGTCGAAGGCTTCTTCCCTGCCATTGCGGGCCGCAACTATCTCGTCTACGTCTCGAGCGAAGGCGTGGTCTACGCCGACGGTGGCGTCGGGGGCTATGCCGACTCCTCGGTCCACCTCGAGATGAACGTGAAGTTCTTCGCCTTCACGTCGTCGTAAGATCGGCTGGGCTACCTGGAGCACGCCCTAGAGCGGTTTCAAGAGATCGAACTACGTGGGGATCGGCTGGAATATGTGGGGCACGTTGCCCCATTTGTTGCCCCAGCGATCGGCCAACCGCCTAACCAGAACCAGCTGAGATCGAGACGCCGGGAAGCTCGGCGAAGCCGGCCCGGTCGGAGCTAACGATCTGCCGCTCCCGGGCTCGTGCCGTCGCAGCGATGATGAGGTCGTGGGCGCCACGTGGCGTGCCCGCCCGCCGGACATGCGCCAATAGGGCAGCGTGCGCCTCGGCAACGTCAAGGTCGTAGGGCTCAATCGAGACGGCGTCGAGAACCGCAGCGGCGAACCGCTCACGCTTATCCCGCCGACCTCCTTTCGCCAGCTGAACGCCAACCTTCAACTCCGCCACGGTGATCGCCGCAACCGCGACATCATCACCATCGTCGAGCACATCGGCGAGGGAGTCACCCCCGCGCTCGGCATCAACCAAGACCGTCGTATCAAGGATTAGTCGCGCCAGGGGTCCGTCACAGGGTCCATGCCCTCGCGCAGCTCGCGCAGCTCGCCCGCCCAGGCATCGTCGGGCCGATTGGCGCGAAGCACCTCCTTGAGGGCCTTCCCAGTCCCGCCGCTTGCGGGACCGATGGTCGCCACGGCGCGACCGTGGCGGACAACCACATAGGACTCTCCACCGTGCTCCACATCATCCAGGACCTCCGAGAACCGACGGGACGCATCAGTGGCGCTCAACTGCTTCATGGAATCAGATTATCAGATTTCGACCGACAGTTGCAAGCGGGCAGGCCCACTGGCCCTTGAGATCTCACTCGACCTCATGTTGCCCCAGGCGTTGGCCCCATGGGCAATTTTGAGACCTATTGTCTACGTTCCCAGAAACACAAAAACCCCGATGAGCTCGACAGTCGTGGGATTGCAATTTCCCAGGCACCGGAGTCGAACATACGTCTGACTGGGGCCTTCCGCAGTCAGATGTCGAGAGGGCGAGCCGACCTTACGGCAGATGATCGGAAGGAAGAGAATTCTTGCTGGGTCGGTCCGCTCGCTGCGTCCGGCGTTGGTTCTCGCTATTGCCGCGGTACTCGTGCTTACCGGCGCCGGGTGGGCTTTCGCACAGTCAGCCGGCTGGTTGGGGAAAAGCCCACGACGTGCAGGCGGCGCTCATGCGAAGAAAAGCGCAACCTCCAACCGCATAGGCCTCTCCAAGGGGATCGCGATCAGCCTGCGTTGGCCGGTCAAGCCCAGGGGAGGACACAAGGCCGAATCGACGCCTCCTCCTCCTGCTGATACCACCGCACCTGACACCTCGATCATCGCGCAGCCCACCTCACCGACGACTTCGACCAAGGCGTCCTTCTCCTTCAACGCGTCCGAGTCGGGCTCGGTCTTCTCCTGCAAGGTCGACGCAGGCTCCTGGGGATCGTGTGGATCTCCCAAGTCCTATTCGAACCTCGCTGTCGGCAGTCACGACTTCTCGGTTCGCGCCACTGACGATGCCGGAAACACTGACGCCACTCCGGCAGCCGACACCTGGACCGTACAAGCACCGCCGCCCCCGTCCGACACCACCGCGCCTGACACCGCGATTACCGCGACGCCGCCGGCGACCACCACCTCGACCAGCGCCGGCTTCTCTTTCACTGCCTCGGAGGCCGGCTCGACCTTTGCTTGCAAGCTCGACGAAGGGTCCTGGATTTCGTGCATATCCCCGCAGTCCTACGCCGGTCTTTCTGTCGGCGACCACACCTTCTCCGTCCGCGCCACCGACAGTGCTGAAAACACTGACGCCACTCCGGCAACCGACACCTGGACCGTGGAAGCGCCGCCGCCCCCATCCGACACCACTGCGCCCGATACCCAGATCACCGCCCAGCCGAACTCACCGACGACCTCGACCAGCGCCAACTTCTCCTTCACCGCGACCGAGTCAGGCTCGACCTTTGCCTGCAAGTTGGACAGCGGTTCCTGGGGCACCTGCACCTCGCCCAAGTCCTACAGCTCCCTCTCCGTCGGCGAACACACCTTCTCGGTGCGCGCCACCGACGGCGCCGCCAACACCGACGCCAGCCCTGCCACGGTCACTTGGACCGTGCAGGCGCCGGCCGATGAAACTGCACCGCAGACCACGATCACCGCTGAACCCACCTCACCGACGACCTCGACCAGCGCATCCTTCTCCTTCAGCTCTTCGGAGTCGGGTTCCACCTTCACCTGCAAGCTCGACGCCGGCTCCTGGGCCTCCTGCACCTCACCGAAGCCCTACACCGGCCTCGCCATCGGCGACCACACCTTCTCGGCTCGCGCTACCGACGGCGCCGGCAACACCGACGCCAGCCCGGCGACCGACACCTGGACCGTGCAGGCACCCCCCACTGAACCCCCAACCGGCCCCTGCGATCAGGTCGTCTCCTCGACCTCAGCTGCCCAGAGCTCCCTCACCTCGGTCCCAACCGGCTCAGTCGTCTGCCTCGCCAACGGCTCCTACGGCAGCCTCAGCCTCTCGATGAAACGCCCCGAGCCAGGGGTCACCCTGCGCGCCCAAAACCCAGGTGGAGCAAGCCTCGGCGGAGTCAACGTCAGCGGCGCCGGGATAACCGTCGAAAGGTTCACCTCCGGCAGCTTCAGCGTCAACGCCGGCGCAGAACGAATCTCCTTCGTGCACAACACCGCTCCGGGCATCACCGTCGTCGGCAGCTCGAGCTCCTACGTCAAGGACGTCGAAGTGATCGGCAACCTCTTCGAAGGGCGCACCGGCAGCGGCGAGAAGGACACCTTCATGCTGCAGCGCTTCGAAGCGCTGCGAATCGAAGACAACCAGATCTGGATCGCCGATGAGGACGGCAACCACAACGACGGCCTGCAGACCGTCTGGGGTGGACGTGGACTGATCTTCCGCGGCAACTGGATGCGCGGTGGCGCCGGCTCACAAGGCTTCTTCATCAAGGACGGCGAGGTATCGAACGTCAGCTTCGAAGACAACCTGATCGCCGGCCGGCCGAGCGGGCTCCCCTACGCCGGTGCCCCGCTGCAGTTCTATGACACCGTCCCCAATGCCTCCCACCCCTTCTACACGGGCTATGGCATGGTGATCCGCCACAACACGATCTGGTCTAACCCAAACACCAGCTACGTGCGCGAATGCCAAAACCAAGCGATCTTCGTCGAACTGAACGTGATGGACGGCTGGAACGCTCCCGACAACGCCTCTTGCGTCCTTAGCCAGCTGACCCAGGACTACAACGTGATCACCGGCGGCTCGATCGGTAAACGCGGCCCCCACGACGTCTCGACCAGCCCGACCTTTATCGCCAGCTCCTCTCAGGACTGGCAGCTGACCCCAAGCTCAGCCGGCAACTTCAGCGCTGGGCGGGCGGGCATCACCTGGCGCCCGGCTGATCAGACCTACGGGCCTTGAGGGCGGGGCGGCAGCGCCCGCCCCGGCAATGAATGCCTGCTCCTAGCGACCTTTTAGGACGATAAAAGGACTAGTTGATTGCTCCCTTGCGGTTTTATGTATAGAAGGGGGGGTAGAGAGCTAGAACATTCGTCGGTCCGTCCAGTCCAGTTAACTTGGCAGGGGAGTCCGGCGACCGAGATTGGCGAAATGGGAAAAGGAGGCCACTTTGTCTGGCACCGGTGGAGGGCCCTTGCGTCCGTTGGCCCTCGCTCTCGTCGTGGTCTTGGCGCTCGCGGTCTTGGGCACCGGATACGCGTTCGGGCGATCGGTCGGCTGGATAGGCCAGTCCGACTGGGTCTCGGCGGTGCGGGCTGAACTTCATGCCCAGAGCGCTGCCCTCCGTCCCCAGCGCCGTTCCGGCTTGGCAAGAAGGGTCGCCTTAGGCCACCCGCGGCGGCGCCCTGAGGCTCCGGTTCCCGGCTCATCGGGCGAGCCCGTTCTCACCCCGCCGGGTCCGGCCGAACCGGTGGCGGGCCAGGGGCCCGGTACGCCCACTCCACCTCCAACTTCCGAGGAAAGCCCTGCGGAAGAAACCCCATCTCCATCTGAACCGCTCCCACCACCACCACCACCGCCACCGCCACCGCTGGACACGACTCCACCGCAGACGTCGATCATGGCTCAGCCGAAAGCCACCACCACCTCGACCAGCGCGTCCTTCTCCTTCAGTGCCTCGGAGCCAGGTTCGACCTTCACCTGCAGGCTCGACGCTGGTTCTTGGGAAGCGTGCTCTTCGCCCCAGTCCTATAGCTCCCAGGGTCTCGGCGGGCACCAGTTTTGGGTGCGCGCCGCCGACGCTGCGGGCAACGTCGACCCGACGCCGGCCAGTCGCACCTGGACGATCGAAGAGCCACCCCCTCCGGTGGATACGTCGCCACCGCAGACCTCGATCTCCACCCAGCCGCCGGTCGAGACCGTTGCGAAGGAAGCGTCCTTCTCCTTCAGTGCCTCGGAGTCAGGTTCGACCTTCACCTGTCGGCTCGACGCCGGTGCGTGGGAAGCGTGTTCCTCGCCCAGCTCCTACAGCTCTCTGAGCCTCGGCAATCACGAATTCGCCGTGCGCGCCACCGACCTAGCCGGCAACGTCGACCCGACGCCGGCCAGTCGCACCTGGACGATCGAAGAGCCGCCTCCGCCTCCACCCCCGACTGACACCTCTCCACCGCAGACCTCGATCATCGCCCGGCCGCCGGCTGAAACCAGCGCGACCAAAGCGTCCTTCTCCTTCAACGCCTCGGAGGCGCAAGCCGACTTCAGCTGCAAACTGGACGACGGCTCGTGGGTTGCCTGCTCCTCACCGAAGCCTTACTCCAGCCTCGAAGTCGGCGACCATGAATTCGCCGTTCGGGCAACCGACGCTGCCGGCAACACTGATCCGACGCCCGCCACGGACGTCTGGACCGTGCAGGCGCCGCCCGATGAAATCGCACCGCAGACCACGATCACCGCTGAACCCACCTCACCGACGACCTCGACCAGCGCCTCGTTCTCCTTCAATTCGTCCGAGAGTGGTTCGACCTTCGCCTGCAAGCTCGACAGCGGCTCTTGGAGCTCCTGCACCTCGCCCAAGTCCTACTCGAGCCTCGCCATCGGCGACCACACCTTCTCCGTCCGCGCGACGGATGGCGCCGGCAACGCCGATGCCACGCCCGCGAGCAGCATCTGGACGGTGGAAGACCCCGCACCACCCCCGCCAACCGAACCGCCGCCCCCCACTGAACCCCCAACCGGCCCCTGCGATCAGGTCGTCTCCTCGACCTCAGCTGCCCAGAGCTCCCTCACCTCGGTCCCAACCGGCTCAGTCGTCTGCCTCGCCAACGGCTCCTACGGCAGCCTCAGCCTCTCGATGAAACGCCCCGAGCCAGGGGTCACCCTGCGCGCCCAAAACCCAGGTGGAGCAAGCCTCGGCGGAGTCAACGTCAGCGGCGCCGGGATAACCGTCGAAAGGTTCACCTCCGGCAGCTTCAGCGTCAACGCCGGCGCAGAACGAATCTCCTTCGTGCACAACACCGCTCCGGGCATCACCGTCGTCGGCAGCTCGAGCTCCTACGTCAAGGACGTCGAAGTGATCGGCAACCTCTTCGAAGGGCGCACCGGCAGCGGCGAGAAGGACACCTTCATGCTGCAGCGCTTCGAAGCGCTGCGAATCGAAGACAACCAGATCTGGATCGCCGATGAGGACGGCAACCACAACGACGGCCTGCAGACCGTCTGGGGTGGACGTGGACTGATCTTCCGCGGCAACTGGATGCGCGGTGGCGCCGGCTCACAAGGCTTCTTCATCAAGGACGGCGAGGTATCGAACGTCAGCTTCGAAGACAACCTGATCGCCGGCCGGCCGAGCGGGCTCCCCTACGCCGGTGCCCCGCTGCAGTTCTATGACACCGTCCCCAATGCCTCCCACCCCTTCTACACGGGCTATGGCATGGTGATCCGCCACAACACGATCTGGTCTAACCCAAACACCAGCTACGTGCGCGAATGCCAAAACCAAGCGATCTTCGTCGAACTGAACGTGATGGACGGCTGGAACGCTCCCGACAACGCCTCTTGCGTCCTTAGCCAGCTGACCCAGGACTACAACGTGATCACCGGCGGCTCGATCGGTAAACGCGGCCCCCACGACGTCTCGACCAGCCCGACCTTTATCGCCAGCTCCTCTCAGGACTGGCAGCTGACCCCAAGCTCAGCCGGCAACTTCAGCGCTGGGCGGGCGGGCATCACCTGGCGCCCGGCTGATCAGACCTACGGGCCTTGAGGTGAAAAGCCCGTCTGCGGGGCAGCGCTGCGGCTGAGGCGGGGCCGCAAGGAATTCAGCACGAGGTTGACCTGCGTTGGCGCAATGAACGGGAGCAGCATCAAGTAGAGGGCTGAGCCGATCCCACCGGCAACAAGGGCGGCGCCGAGGCCGTCGCCGAGCGCGGTGCCGAGCATCGCGCCGAGGCCGAAGCAGCCGGCGGCGGCCAGCATGAAGCGAAGTGCGTCGCGGCCGATCTCCCGCGCTAGGTGGCCGGCGATCTGTGGCGCGCCTTTGGCCAGCATCACGCAGGCAAAGAGGGATGGCGCGATGAAGGCTGCGCCGACGACGCCGAGTGAGCCGAATAGCGCACCGCCGGCCACCGAGGCCGCGATGTGTACCGCGAGCAGGGCCGGGGCGAGCAGATTGGTGAGGCGGGCTTTGCCGACCGCGAACATCGCCGGCAGCAGCAGGTTGACGATCAGGGCCGCAACGGTCCAGATCGAGAGCAGCGCGCCGAACTCCTGCAGGGTGCGCACGTCCTCGGGGCCGAGGCTGGCGGAGAAGAGGACGCCGATGATCGATGCCCCGGCTGCCACGAACCCCGCCAACGCCGGGGCGCAGATCAGCATCGAGTAGCGGAAGCCCTGGGGGACGGTGTCGCCGAAGGCGGCGCGGGTGTCGGAGCTGACCTCGCGGCTCATGTCGGCGATGCGTGACATTCCCAGCGCGAAAGCCGTGCCGGCAACGAGGTAGCTGGCGAAGAGGTACGCGTAGGACAGTACCGTCGCGTCGCCGGGGGAGAAGGAGGTGGTGAAGGCCAGCGTGATCAGGTAGAGCGCGTTAAAGGCCAGGTAGATGCTGGTCCGTCCGAGGATCAGGCCGGCGTCGGCGATCAGGCGCCCCACTCGCAGCTGGGCGGAGCGCCGCCGGGTGGCGGTCGCGCCACCGCGCAGGCCGACTAGCATCAAGCCGCAGGTCGTCACCGCCATCGCCAGCATCGAGTAGCCAAGCGAGAGCTCACCGGCGCTGCCGGAGACCGCGAGGTAGGCGACCAGCCCGACCGCGGCCCCGCCGATATAGGCACCGGCGACGGTGTTGAAACGGTCGCGCACAGCGAGCATGGTGGCGCCGCCCGCCGCCCAGAGCTGCAGGATCATCGCCCCGCCCAGGATCGGCAGGGCCTCCTGGGTGACGGCGCGGTCGGCGTCGCTCAGTCCGGGCGCGAGCAGCAGTGCCAGCGGGTGCGCGAGCGGAATCGTCAGCAGGGCGACCGGCGCGGCGATCAGGACGAGCGTGGCGGCGAAACGACGCGGTGGCAGGCCGTTCTCCTCGTCGACGAGGAGCGGGGCAGAGGTGACGCGGATGCTCTGGCTGAAGACACCGAAGACCGTGTAGAGAGCAAAGGCGACGAAGAAGCCGTCGGTGCGCCCGTCGATTCCGTAGGAATGGAGGTAGAGCGCCGCCTGCAGGCCGGAGGCCGCTGCCATCACAAAGGTCGCAGCCGCCATCGCCATTCCGGCTCGAGCCTGCTTGCGCTGTACGTTTGCCTTCGCGGCCATCACTGATTCAACGCTGCGGGACGGGTAGAACTTCTCGCCGGGGGCCGAGCAATCGGGAGCTTTGGAATGAGCCGGTGCAGCAGGGCGCTGATGTCGGCCCAGACACCGGGGAAGAGCGTTCGCAGCGTCAGCGCCTGTACGCATAGCCCGACGATGCCGACGGCGAGTACGAGCAGCGCTGCGGGCGCGCCTCCGTCGTGCAGCAGCGCGGCAAGCGGAAAGCCGGCTGCCAGCACCGTCGCGCTGGCCACGACCGCCGGGGCGAGGTCGCCGAACAGGCGGTCGATCGGCAGCCCAAGCACCCTGCGGAAGAGCACCAGGTAAACGGCGAGCAGGATCCCCACGTGGATGCCGACGACGGCGATCGCGACCGTGACCAGGCCCTGCTTGGCGGTGAGGTAGACGGCCAACGCATAGACGATGAGGACGCAGATGTTGAAGACCATCAAGGGCCGCGGCCGGCCGGCGGCCAGCATCACCTGCGGGTAGCCGGTGAGGATCGCGGCGATCATGCCCGCCACCGCCAGCACTTGGGTCGGCTCGACCGCCGGGCGCCAGGCGTCGCCGAATACCAGCGGCACCAGCTCGGGTGCGGTGACAATCAGGATCGCCAGCAACGGCACGACGACGGCGCCGTGAATGCGCGTGGCGCGCTCGTGCAGCCGTTTCATCTCGGTGAGATCCCGGGTGCGCGAGTAGATCGGGAACGCCAGTCGCAGCATGATGCCGCTGATCTTGTCCTGGTAGAGGACGCCGAGCTGGAAGGCGCGCCAGTAGATGCCGACCTGGGCCGGGCTGAGGCGGGCTGCGAGGACGGCGTAGTCGATGTTGGTAATCGCCACGTAGACGACACCGGCGGCGGATGCGGGAGCGCCGAAGCGCGTGATCTCCCCCAACTCGCGTGCCCGCCAGCGCGGTCGCGAGGGCGGCGCCACGAGGACCAGGGCGAGCGAGGCGAGGCCGGTGGCGAGCACGCCGCCGAGCACGATCGCGTCGGCGTCCATGCCAGCGGCGGCGAGCCCGACCGAGGCAAAGGCGCCGAGCGCCAGCGATCCCGTCTCGATCATGCTGATCAAGCGGAAGTCGAGCCGCCGCGAGAGGTGGGCGCGGGAGACCGTGCCGATGCCGGCCAGCGCGAAGACCGGCGAGACGAGCTGGATCAGGTGGCCGATCTCGTCGTTGAAGATCGGCGTGGCGACGATCGGCGCCAGCAGGTAGGTGAGGACGCTGAGCGCGACGCCGGTGACGAAGCTGGTCAGCGTTGCCGCCTCGAGATGGCCACTGTGCACGAGCTTGCGCTGGACCAGGGCGCTGCCGAAGCCCTCGTAGGTGAGGATTACCGACAGCGGCAGGAAGATCAACGCCACCGCTGCGTTGCCGAAATCCGCCGGGCTGACCAGGCGTGCCAGGGCGATCGCCGCGATCAGCTGCAGGCCCTCGGTCGCGATCTTCGCCCCGGCGAACCAGCGCACGCCGGAGACGGCCGCCTCGCGCAGCTCGTCGGCGTCCAGCTCGGGCTGGGCGTGTGGATCCTCCGCGCTCACGCAAGACGAACGTTGGGGATGGCAGCGGGCTTGTGGGACCGATTCATCTGGCGAGGAAGTTTTGTCCCCGGGTCGTCGTTCTTCGGTCAGACCGGATGAAAAAAGACGGAACCGAAATGGAGCGGAAATGGAGATAGTGGGGTTCGTAAGGGCGCTTCTCCAGCGTAAGGCGGTGGTCGCAGTGCTGCTGACCCTGGCCACCTTTGCCGCGTTCCTGACCGCCTTCAAGGTCGGTCCGGGGGGCATCGAACGGCGCTCGCTCGCGGTCGGTGCCGCCACCAGCCAGATCCTCGTTGACTCGGCCGAGTCAACGCTCGTCGAGGGTGCCGGAACCGACCAGATCGCCGCGCTGGGCACGAGGGCGCGCGTCTACGCGCAGTACCTGAGCAGCCGCGACGCGGTTGCTCAGATCGCCAAAGAACTTCACATCGACGCGAGCCAGATCACCGCCCACGGTCCATTCAGCCAGGGCACCGGGCTGCAGGACTACCAGCAGCAGGCGGCCGAATCGCGAGCCCGTGACCTGGTCGACGAGGGCAAGGAATACAGGCTCCTCTTCGAGGCCCAGGAAGACGTGCCGATCATCACGGTCTACGCGACTGGGCCGGACCCCGAGGCGGCACTCGGCCTTGCCCACAGCTCCTTTGTCGTCCTCTCCGACTACATCGCCGAACTCAAGCAGCAGGCGGACGAAGCGGAAAAAAGAAATCCCCAGCCGGTGGTGCAGGCGGCGGTGCCGACCATCCCCCTGGTCGACAACATCGTCGTTCGCCAGCTTGGCTCACCCGAGGGTGGCCTGGTCGGCGGCAGCACGGACAAGGTGATGATGATCCTCGCCTTCCTCGCCGTGCTCGGCATCGGCTGTGTGGCGATCGCAGCGGCGAGCGGCTTCATGCGCCAATGGCGCCTGGCGGCCGACATGGAGCGGCTCGGCGCCCAGGCAGACGATTGGCTCAACGACACCCCCGCCAAGCAGAGCGCATCGCCGGGAGTCGAAGCGCCGCCTGAGGAGTGGCGCCTACGCCACCACCCGTCGGGCGGTGGCACCCACGGCGGTGAGCACGAGAGCGGGCCGGCGCCGACCAGACCGTGACCGCTCTCCGTCGATCGCGGCTCGCGGGTGAGGCGCCGCGCCTGCCGAGCGGCCCGCAACGACGCTCGCTGAGGGCGATCGAAGGCGATTGGCCGCGCACCACCAGGCCATTGCCGTGGTGTCTTGCGGCGTTCATCACGATGCTCTGGCTGCTGCCGTTCGACAGCATCTCGCTGCCGATTTCGCTGCCGCTGGACGCCAAGCTCGACCGCCCTTTCCTGCTCGCGATCGTCGCCGTCTGGGTTCTCTCGCTGACGCTGATCTCCGGCGGGGGGAAACGACTGCGCATGGGGCCGATTCACTACGCCTTCGCCGGCTTCGTCCTGATCGCCATCCTCAGCCTCGTGCACAACGCCGAGACGGTCGTGCGCCTCGGCGAGCTGGAACTGGGTGTGCGCAAGCTGGCTCTGCTGCTCTCTTACTTCACCCTCTTCTTCGTCGTCGCCTCGAGCGTGCGGCCGAGCGAGGTGCGGCCCTTCATGACGTTCATGTGTGGCCTCGCGGTGTTGATGGCGCTGGGGACGATCTGGGAGTACCGCTTCGAATACAACGTCTTCTTCGAATTGACCAAGAAAATTCTGCCCGTCGAACTGCCCGGCGAACTCTACGTCTACGACTCGATCGGGCGCCAGTCGGTGATCGGCCCGACCATCCACCCACTTGCCCCGGCGATGATGATGGCCTGCATGCTGCCCTACGCCCTCGTCTCGATGTACAACAGCAAGGACACGCGCAGGCGGGTCGTCTGGGCGGCGGTGGCCGCGATCATGGTCGCCGCCGCGGTTGCGACCCAGCGTAAAACCAGCATCGTCGCCCCGGCGGCGGCGATCCTCGTGCTCATCGCCTACCGGCCCCGCATGCTGCGCCAGCTCGTGCCGGCAGCGGCGGTGCTGTTCGTCGTCGTCCACATCTTCACCCCCGGGGCGCTCGGCAGCGTGACCGAGCAGCTGATGCCGCAGAACTTCTTCGGGGTGAGCAGCACGATCGACCGGCAGAGCGACTACAGCGCCGTGGAGCCGGACGTGGTCAACCACCCGATGCTCGGCCGCGGCTACGAGACCTATGACCAGAAGAAGTACCGCATCCTCGACAACCAGTACCTGACCACGATCATCGGCACCGGGATCCTCGGCATCCTCTCCTACCTCTCGATCTTCGCGGCGATCTTCCTGATCGCCCACCGGGTGGCGCGCAACGGCAAGCCGGACCGGGCGCGGATCGCGATGGCGATCGCCGCTGCGACGATCGCGATGGTCCTCGGCAGCGCCCTGCTCGATTTGCTGGCGCTGCCCCAACTTCCCTACCTGATCTGCTTCTTCGCCGGCTTCGCGGCGGTTATGTGGCGAGAGCTGGCGGCAGAATCGGCCACGGAGTACGTCGGCATTCGCGGCCGCCCCGTCAAGCCGGCGCAAGGGCCGCTGCCGGCGGCTCGTTGATCGAGTGAGATGTACGCGTCGACGCCAAAGCGCGAGTGCGATCTCTCGATCGTCATCGTCTCGACCAACGAGGCGCACTGGCTCGAGGCCTGCCTGAGCACCGTCTACGAGCACGCCGGCGGCGCCAGCCTCGACGTCGTCGTCGTCGACAACGAATCGAGCGACGGCACCGCGGCCGTGGTCGAAGAGGGCTTCCCGCAGGCACGCGTCGTGCGCTGCGCCAACCGCGGCTTCGCCCACGGCAACAATCGTGCGCTCGAGACCTGCGAGTCGCGTTACATGCTCTGCCTCAACCCAGATACGGAAATCGTCGCCGGCACCTTCGGCGAGCTGGTCGAGATGCTCGACGCGCGGCCGCAGATCGGCCTGGTCGGGGTCAAGCAACTGACCGGCGACGGCGAGCTCTACCCGACCGTCCGCCGCTTCCCGAATGCCGGCCGCGCCTTTGCAGAGGCCTTCATTCCCGAGGGGCTGACGGGCCGGCCGTCGAGCATCGGCGAGCGCCACACCGACCTCGCGACCTACGAGGGCGAGATCGAGTGCGACTGGACCACCGGCGCCTACATGCTGATTCGCCGTGAGGCGCTGCTCGGCTCCGGCCTGATGGACGAGCGCCTCTTTCTCTACGGCGACGAGCCAGACCTCTGTATCCGGATAAAGCGCTCGGGCTGGAGGATCATCCACTCGCCGCAGATGACGATCGTGCACCACGCCGGCAAGGCGGGCATCAAGCCGAAGCTCGTCGCCCAGGACGTCTTCGCCCGGCGTGTCTACGCGGAGAAGTACTTCTCCGCGCCGCACCGGTACGCCTATCTCAGTGCGGTTGCGGCGCGCCATGCCACGCGGGCGCTCCTGCCCCGCCGGCTGGGCGGTGGGCCGGAACGTCGCGCCGCCTCCAAGCGCGCCCTGAGCACCCTGCTCGGTCGCCGCGAGCCGCCCTTCGGGCCGCCCCCGGCGACCTCGGTCGATGTCTCGTGACGTCGTCTTCAGCTTCGCCTACGCGAGCTGGGGCACCGCCGTCGCGCGGGGTATGTGCTTCTCCGAAGATCGCTTGGCGCAGACGCTGCTGGACCATCCCGAAGTCCGCCGCCTGATCGTCGCCGAGACGCCGCGCAGTCTGCCGGTCAAGCTGGCCAAGGACCTTTTGCGCCCGCCGCCGCCGTTTCCAACAAGCGAGCGTGCCTCGCTCTACGGCCCGATGCGGCTGCGGCGCGCGGACCCGGCCGGCACCGGGGCGCTCGAGCGTGCCTTCGGCGCCTGGGACCGACGGATGCGACGCGCCGCTGCGCGTCGCGGGCTCGAGCGGCCGGCGGTGATCACGACGCACCCGCTGATCGCGGGCTTCGCGCCACTCGAGTGGGCGAGCTCGGTCACCTTCTACGCCTACGACGACCTTGCCGCCTCTCCCCAGCTGCGCCGCCTCTGGCCCGCCTTCGAGGAGGCCTACCGCCGTGTGCGCGAACGCGGCACAGCGGTCGCAGCGGTCTCCCCGGCGATCCTGGAGAAGATCCAGCCGACGGGCGCGCGCGCCGTCGTCCCCAATGCCGTCGACCCGGCGGAGTGGGCTGCTCCCGGCCCGGCTCCGGGCTGGTTCGCTGCGCTTCCCGCCCCGCGCCTGCTCTACGTCGGCAGCCTCGAGTCGCGGGTCGACGTCGAGGCACTGGCGCGTGCCGCGCGAGCCTATCCTGCCGGCTCGATCGCGCTCGTCGGGCCGATGCTGGAGCCCGCCCACTTCGAGCGCCTCCTACGCGAGCCCAACGTCCACTTGCGGCCACCGGCACAACGGGATGAGGTGGTGGCGCTGGTCGCGGCTGCCGACGCTTGCCTGATCCCACACCACGACAGCGCGCTGACCGAGTCGATGAGCCCCCTGAAGCTGTACGAGTACCTCGCCGGCGGGGCACCGGTGGCGGCAAGTGACTTACAGCCGATCCGCGGTGTCTCGCCGCGGGTGGCGATCGACGATGACCTGGTGGGCGCGATCGCAGCGGCGCTGGAGATCGGTCGCGCCTCCGATGCCGAGCGCCTGCAGTTCGCGCAGGAGAACTCCTGGCGGGCGCGTCAGGAGAAGATCGTCGAGATGGCGCTCGCTGGCTAGAGGGTCGATCTTGCCCATACCCGGGCGAGGTAGACGGGATGGCGGGTGTGCCTCTGCGGGAATTGACACCCCAGCGCGCAGCGCTGGGGTGAATCTGGTGCGCGGCTTCGCCGCGCAGGAGCCGGATTGCATTTCCGCCGCTTCGCGACATTCCCGCAGAGGCGCACCCGCCATCCCGCCAAGCCAACCGAGCTTCGAGGCTCACCTTGAGCGCCTGTCGGCCTCGGGTCTCATGAGCTTCGGGACCTGAGAGTCGCCTGCCAAGCCCTGAAAGCGTGCTGGCTATCGCTCAGCGAGGGAGACTGGCCGTCCTGCAGGCGAATGTCGCGAAGCGGCGGAAATGCAATCCGGTTTTCGCGCGGCCGTAGGCCGCGCTCCTCATCTACCCACGCGCTTGCGCGTGGGTATCAATTCGACTGCAGGACGGCCAGTCTCCCTCGCCCGGGGATCGTGGAATCAGCCAGCTAGGCGCGAACACGGAGACGGCGGGCGACCGGCACGGCGCGGTCGCGGGCCTCGCCGGCGATTCGGCGGGCGATCGGCCAGGGGCGCCAGGGGGGAGGGGGGACGCCGGCCGGGTTGATCGTGCCGGCGGTTTCCAGGCGCAGCTCAAGCGCGCCCGGCCCGCTGACCGCGAACGGCTCGCCGGCTGCTGCCGTTCCGGTCGGCGTGCGCACCAGCTCGACCGGGCCAAAACCCCGCGGCGGCTCGACGACCACGCGCCTGACTCCCTCGGGTATCTCGACCTCGGAACGGCGCGTGTGCGGGCGCAGGCGCAGCAGTTCGCCACAGCGCCGCTGCTCGACGTTGGTGGCGGCGATCTCGCCGAGTGAGCACCAGCGGACGTCGCCCATGCGACGCACCTGCGCGCTTCGCTGGGCGAGCACGTCAAGGCCGTGCGCCAGGTCGTCGTGGTGCCCGTAGAGGACGAGCGGCTGGCCGAGGTAGGCGCGCAGGGCCAGCTCCGCTCCCGAGCAGTGCCCCTCGGCGAACGGGTGGCGGAGAACGACGGGGAGCTCCTGCGAGCCCCGATCGACCGCTCCCCAGCCGGTCAGTGCCCCAGTCTCCTCCGGCGCCGTCAGCCAGTGGCGGGGCGGCGCCGAGAGCCATGGGAACGGCCGCGTCATCGTGATCGCGTCGAAGCCGGTGCGGGAGAGGGCGCGCGCCATCGCCGCCGAGCACTGCTCATGCGGCGGCGCCATCACGCGTGAGACTGGCACCCCGGTGCGGCGCTCAAAGGCATCGATGCGACGCAGCGCCTGGGCCGCCATTGAGAGTGCCGAGGTCTCGTCCGCGACTGCGCCGAGCTCGCCGCCGAAGTGATCGTTGCCGTGTACGAGGAGGGAGAGCGAGGGTTGCTCGCGCAGCAACTTGACGGCAGCGGGGTGGGCGAAGCGGGCGTCGATCGGGACCATCGCCAGGGCGAGGTGATATTCGTGCTCGGCGGCGTGATCGGCGAGGCGCGGCAGCTTCAGGTAGCCGTAGGAGGGCCAGTGCAGGTTCGGGTCGTCGAGAAGGAAGGTGGCACGCAAGGGCGGCGCCTGCCAGGACTCACCGGCGGTGAGAGTCCGCAGCAGCTCCACCAGGGGCAGCAGGGCCAGCGAGCGATCGCGTCCGAGCCGGGCGCGCAGCGCCTCGCCGGGCTCGAGCTCACGCGGGCTCACCGCGACCAGGTCAAGGCAATCGGTTCGCGTCCAGACGGGCCGTCCGTTGACCGTCGCCAGGATTTGTGCTCCGACGGGAACGTCGACCTCGATCCACTCGGCCAAGTGCGCATCGGTCAGGGTCTGGCCGCGCAGACGCCGGTCGAGGCCCGCCTCGGCGAGCAGGACGTCATTCGTCTTCTTTGCATCCAGCTCGAGGCTCAGCGCGGCAAGCGACGGCACCCCGGCCGCCGCTGCCGCGTGAGCCTCGGCATCGCCCCCTAACTCGATCAGCCCGTCGAGGCCACCCCAGGCACCGGCCTCGCGCGGCTCGAAGCGCACCGCGGTGAACGCTTCCGAGAGCGCGGCAAACAACCGCGGCCGGCGCTCCAGCTCGGCGCGCGGGTGAATGCCGACCACACGTATGGTGCTCATCGCAGCTCGTATACGCGGAAGCCGCGCGAGGGGTTGCCCCCGCCGGGCGCCGCTCGGACGTCGCCGAAGGTTGCCACCAGCCGCCCCGAGCGCAAGTAGCGGCCCAGCAGCCGGTCGTAACCGGCGCCGAAGCGGCCACTGTCGAACGCCGAGGTGTCGCGCGTGCTCAGCAACGCGTAGCGGACGTGCTCGCGCTCGAGCCGGGCGATCGCCGCCCGCTCGTCGGCGCGCGTGTCGAGCAGGCCTGGCAGGAACATGTTCTCGTAGAGCGCCTGCGGCCGGTCGGTGAGGAAGTAAAGGCCGGCGTCGGCCGGCAGTGCCAGCACCGGTTCGTCGGGAACGGTGTGGGCACGGACGAAGTCGATTGCCTCCTGCTGGGCGGCAGCGCTGCGATCATCGCCGATGTAGGCGCCGGCGGCGGTGTGCACGGCGGTGGTCTTGTCCGGGTAGAGCGCCACCGTCGTGTAGAGGGCGATGCCAGCGGCAACCGCGGCGAGCGCCGCCATCGCCGCTGGCCGCGCCGCTGGCCAGCGGTCGCCGATGCGCTGGTGCAGGAGGCCCAGCAGGAGGACGGCCGGCGCCGCGTAGTAGGGCGCGGCGGAGGACATCGTGAACATGTCGTAGGCGCGCGAGCAGAGCAGGACCGCGGCGCAGGCGAGGGCCAGGTCGAGCGGCCAGGAGCCCGAGAGCGGCGCTTGCCGGCGCCGCAGGAAGCTATAGGCGACGAGCAACGCTGCCGCCAGCGAGAGCAGCGGCAGCCAGCTCATGCCGAGCAGCAGCTGCGTGCTCTCTTCCTGCACGGCTTCGCGTGCGGCTGGGAAGACACCGGCCGCTCGCCACGCAGCGACGGCGAAGGCGATTCCCAGCCCCGCCGCCGCCAGGGGCCAGAGCGCCCGCAGCCGGTCGAGGCCCCGTGCACCCTGTAGCTTGACGGCGCTCGCGACCAGGCCGGCTAGCAGCGACAGGTAGATCGCGCCGCGGGCGAGCGAGGAGGCGACGCTGGCGGCATCGAACGGCGTCCATTCGCGGTAGGCGTTGAAGCCCGCGATGCGCAGGAAGTCGACCGGCCAGAGGTTCTCCCAAAAGAGCCGGTGGGCGCCGACGCTTGCGGCGAGGGCGCCCAGGACTGCGAACGGGATCGCGAGCGCCGGACCCGCCATCCAGGCCAGCGTGATCAGAGCCGCGCGGCGACCTTCGCTGCGCCACACGCCCACCGTCCAGGCCAGAGCCGCCAGGCCGGCGGCGGCAGCGAACTCGACTCGGGTCAGGCCGCTGAGGCCGATTGCGAATCCCGCCAGTAGCGGTCGCCCGCGACTGAGGGCGAGCAGCTCGAGCAGCAGGAGCAGCAGGCCGAAGGTGGCCGAGTTGGTGTGGGGGAGGACGAAGTTGAACTGGGTGCCGGAGAAGCCGATCGCCACCAGGACCGCGGTCGCCAGCCCGGCTGCGAGCGGGCGCAGGAGCTGGCGGGCGAGGGCGTAGAAGCTGCCGGTGATCGCCACGGTCATGCCGAGGCCGAGCGCGTACGCGGTCGAGAGGCTGGCGCCGAAGAGCTTGAAGGCACCGGCGAGCGTGTAGAGGCCGAGCGGTCCGTAGAAGTAACGCACGTCCTCGTAGGGCAGGTGGCCTCGGGTCGCTTCGGCTGCCGCCGTCAGCTCCGAGCCGGCGTCGATCTCGGGCGTGCCCCACTTGCGCCAGCTGATCGCCGCCAGCAGCACGATCAGCAGGCCTAGCGCGGCGATTGCAACGCCGTCGGCTGAGCGGGCCAAGGCGAGCAGCCGGGAGCGATGGCGGCCGGCCGCGGGCGCCCGTGCGGTGACGGTGGCGTCGTTTGCGCTCACAGAGGATCAACGTGTGGCGACGCGGGCGCCTTTCACCCGGGGTGAGGTGGGCGGAATGGCGGGTGCGCCTCTGCGGGAATTGACACCCCAGCGCTGCGCGCTGGGGTGAATCTGGTGCGCGGCTTCGCCGCGCAGGTGCCGGATTGCATTTCCGCCGCTTCGCGACATTCCCGCAGAGGCGCACCCGCCATTCCCCTCGAGCCACCCGAGTCGTCGCTTTCGGCCCCAGGGTCTCATTAGCTTTGAGAGCCCTGAGATCGTACGTAGCCTGAGCCGCACCAGCGATCGCGTAGCGAGGGAGACTGGCCGTCCTGCAGGCGAATGTCGCGAAGCGGCGGAAATGCAATCCGGTTTTCGCGCGGCCGCAGGCCGCGCTCCTCATCTACCCACGCGCTTGCGCGTGGGTATCAATTCGACTGCAGGACGGCCAGTCTCCCTCGCCCGGGGATCGTGGAATAGATCACCTAGAAACCGCCCTCAGTCTACGGTTTGCCGGCGTTGTAATGCGCTAGGGCGGTCGCCGCCGAAAGCGCCGAGGTGTAGATTGCCGGCTCGTCGATCGTGCCCTGCAGGTAGCGCTGGGCGAGGCTGGTCGAGGAGATCGGCCGGCCGATGCGCAGGTCACGACTGCTGCCCCAAGAGGGGCCGCTGCCGAAGCTGACATTGGCTCGTTCCACTCCGTCGACGTAGACCCGCACGCGGCTGCCGTCGTAGGTACCGACGATGTGGTGCGTCGTATTGGGTTCGACCGCGACCGAGCTGGTCGCCGTGCCACGGGTCACGATGCCGATGATGTTTTCCCTGGCGACCACGAAGGTTGGGCGGTTGCTCGAGTCGATCACGAGTGAGAAGCCGTTGTTCAAGTCGGAGTCGGAGTTGCTGATCAGGAAGTGGTAGCCGCCCGAGGTTTTGGTCGCGGCCGTGCGGACCCATGCCTCCGCGCTGAAGCTCGACGGGGTGCCGAATGGGGTCGGCGACATGTCGATGTACTGGCTGGTGCCATTGAAGGAGCGGGCGAAGCTGTTGGTCTCGTTGCCGATCAGCGGCGCGACCGAGGTCGGGCTGCTGTTGTAGGCGCCGTTGTTGTTACCGCCGTTGGCATCGGTGGCCGTCGTACCCGTGGTCTCGTCCAGGCGCCAGTAGTCGCTGATCCCGGAGGTGCCGAGGACAGCGGCGCGGTAGGTGCTGTTGACCGTCAGTGAGCGGGTCGTCGTCGCCGTGCCGGAGTTGTTGTCGGTGACCCGCAGGCCGATCGTCAGCGTGCCGGTGACGGTGAACGCTTTCGTCGTCGTCGCGGTCGTGCCCGTGCTGGTCTCATAGGTCCCGTTGCCATCGAGGTCCCACTCGTATTTGGCGATCGTGCCGTCGGGATCCGTTGAGCCGGAGCCGTTTAAGGTCACCGTCTGAGTGGTGTTCGCCGGGCTTGGGCTGACCGTGAAGGAAGCGGTGGGGAGCCGGTTGTTGACCGTCAGCGTGCGGGTGGTCGTGTTGGTCAGGCCGTCGTCGTCGGTGACCCGTAGCCCCACGGTGACAGTCGCGGCGGTCGCGTAGGTTTTGCTCGTAGTCGCCGTCGTGCCGGTGTTCGTCTCGAAGCTCCCGTTGCCATCGAGGTCCCATTCGTATTTGGTGATTTTGCCGTCGGTGTCGCTCGAGCCCGCGGCGTTGAAGCTGACCGCCTGGCCGGTGTTGACCGGGTTCGGCGTCGCGGTGAAGGACGCGGTGGGCGCCAGCGTGTTGACGGTGACGGTTTTGGTCGAGGTCGACGAGGTGACGCCTTCGTTGTCGGTCACCCGCAGCTTCACTTCGACGTTGCCCGCGGTCGCGTAGGACCTGCTCGTCGTCGCGGTCGCGCCGGTGTTGGTCTCGAAGCTCCCGTTGCCGTCGAGGTCCCATTCGTATTTCGCGATCGTTCCGTCGGGGTCCGCAGAGGCGGAGCCGTCGAAGCTCACCGTCTGGTTTTTGACCACGGTGCTCGGGGTGGCGGTGAAGGAGGAGGTCGGGCCGCGATTGGTCACGGTCACCGTGCGCAGCGCGGTCGTCCTGTTGCCGGCTTCGTCGCTGACGCGCAGGCGGACGTCGAGCGTGCGTGCGGTCGCGTAGCTCTGGGTGACGGTCGGGCTGGTTCCGGTGTTGGTCTCGAAGCTCCCGTTGCCGTCGAGGTCCCATTCGTATTTGGTGATTAGGCCCTCGGCGTCGCTGGACGCGGAGCCGTCGAAGGTCACCTGCTGACCGGTTTGGACAGGGTTTGGCGTGGCCGAGAGTGAGGCTTCAGGTGGTGAGCCGCCATGTGCGCCGTCGAGGTGTTCTTCGATCGTCGCCGCCGAGAGGGCCCGGTTGTAGAGCGCGACCTCGTCGAGGCCGCCGCCGCCGAAGAGGCCGCTGGCCGCACGCGACATGAAGTAGAGGGTGGAGTTGGCGAAATTGCCCGCTCCGGTTCCTTCGCGCGTCTTCACATAGGGAACCGGCTGGCCATCTACATAGGGGATGACCTGGCTCCCCGCCGGCGCCGTGGTGTCGAAGACGAGCGCGTAGTGATGCCACTGACCGGCACTCGGGCGGGTGAAGTAGGCGGTGTTGCGGGCTTCGCCGCTGCCGATGCCGACGCCGAATTTGCCGCCTTCCTCAGGCGCGTTGGGGTCGACCAGGAAGCCACCGGGCGCCGAGTTGAAGTTCGGCGTGAACTCGAAGGCGAGGTCGTCGTCGTCGGCGAAGGCGTTCCAGTTCATCCAGAACTCGAGCGTCAGCTTGCTCGTCCCGGAGAGGTCGAGGTTGGCGCTGGCGCCGCCGTTGGTGCCGTTGAAGTTGACGGCGGTGTCGGGGTCGCCGGCGACCCCGCCGGAGAGGCCGAAGGCCGGGTTGCCCGCTACCGTCGCTGGCGCGCTGCCCCTGCTGTCGGCGAGCGTCGTCCCGGCCGTGTCGCCCATGCGCCAGTAGTCGATCAGGCCGGCGGTGGCGAGGACGCGGTTCGAGTAGCCGCCCGAGCCGGCCTGCTCGACCGTCACCGTGCGGCTGGTCTGGCCGGTGTTGCCGGCGTTGTCGGTGACCCTCAGCTTGACTTCGCGGGAGCCTCCGGTGGAGTAGGTCGTGCTCGCCGTCGGCGTCGTGCCGGTGTCGGTCTCGAACGTCCCGTTGCCGTCGAGGTCCCACTCGTATTTGGCGATCGTGCCGTCGGGATCGCTCGAGGCCGAGGCGTCGAAGCTCACCTGCTGACCGCTCTGGGCGGGGTTCGGCGTCGCCTGGAAAGAAGCCGTCGGGGACTGGCTGTTGCCCCCGAAGTGCTGCGCGATCGTCGCTGCCGGCAGCGCCCGATTGTAGAGCGCGACCTCGTCGAGAGCGCCGGCGCCGAAGAGGGCGCTGACCGCGCGCGACATGAAGTAGAGGGTCGAGTTGGCGAACGGGCCCGCGCCGGTTCCGCTGCGCGTCTTCGTGTAAGGCACCGGTTTGCCGTCGACGTAGGGCGTGATCTGACTTTCCGCCGCCGCGGTGGTGTCGAAGACGAGGGCGTAGTGGTGCCACTGGCCGGCGCTCGGGCGGGTGAAGTAGGCGGTGTTTCGCGCTTCGCCGCTACCGATCCCGACTGCGAATTTGCCGCCTTCCTCAGGCGCATTCGGGTCGACCAGAAAGCCACCCGGAGCGGAGTTGAAGTTGGGCGTGAACTCGAAGGCGAGGTTGTCGTCGTTGGCGAAGGCGTTCCAGTTCATCCAGAACTCGAGCGTCAGCTTGCTCGTCCCGGAGAGGTTGAGGTTGGCGCTGGCGCCGCCGTTGGTGCCGTTGAAGTTGACGGCGGTGTCGGGGTCGCCGGCGACGGCGCCGGTGGTGCCGAAGGTCGGCGTGCCGGCGACCGTGGCCGGTGCACCGCCTTTGCTGTCGGCGATGGCCGGGCCGGCGGTGTCGCCCATCCGCCAGTAGTCGATCAGGCCGGCGGTGGAAAGGACGCGGCTCGAATAGGAGCCCGAGCCGGACGCCTCGACGTTGACGGTGACCGTGGTCGTCGCGGTTTTGCCGGCCGCGTCAGTCACTCGCAGCCCCGCGTTGATCGAGCCCGCCGCCGAGTAGGAGGTCGAGGCCGTCGGGGTGCTGCCGGTGTTGGTCTCGTACGTCCCGTTGCCGTCGAGGTCCCATTCGTATTTGGCGATCGCGCCGTTCGGCGAGGTCGAGCCGGAGCCGTTGAAGCTCACCGTCTGACCGACGCTGGCGGGGTTGGGGGAGCTTTCGAAGGAGGCGGTCGGCGTCTGGGGGTTGCCGGCGTAGTGCGCCGCGACCGTCGCCGGGTCGAGCGCCCGGGTGTAGATCGCGAGCTCGTCGAGCGCCCCGGCACCGAAGAGGGAGTTGGTGCCGCGCGACATGAAGTTCAGCGAGGAGTTGGCGAAGTTGCCCGCGCCAGTGCCCGACGCGGTCTTGGTGAAGGCCACTGGCTGACCGTCGACGTAGGGCTTGATCTCTTCGGCCGCTGCGGCCGAGGTGTCGAAGACGAAGGCGTAGTGGTGCCACTGGCCGGCGCTGGGACGGGTGAAGAAGACGTTGTTGCGGGCGGAGCCGCTGCCGATCCCGACGCCGAATTTGCCGCCTTCCTGGGGGGCGTTGGGGTCGATCAGGAAGCCCCCCGCGACGGAGTTGAAGTTGGGCGTGTACTCCATCGCCAGGTCGTCGTCGTTGAGGTAGCCGTTCCATTTCATCCAGAACTCGACCGTGACTTTGTTGGTGCCCGAGAGGGACAGGTTGGCGCTGGCCGCGTCGTTGATGCCGTCGAAGGAGACCGCGGTGTCGCTGTCACCACCGATTGCGCCGGCGGTGCCGAGAGCAGGGCCGCCGACCGTGGTCGCGTTGCTGCTGCCGAAGGAGTCGATCAGGGTCGTGCCGGTCGAGTCGCCGAGGCGCCAGTAGCTCAGCAGGCCGGTCGTGCCGAGCACGCGCGACGGGTAGCTGCCGCTGCCGCTGTTGTCGATCGAGAGCGCGCGGTTGGTCGTGGTGCGGACCCCCTGTCCGTCGGTGACGCGCAGGCGCACGGTGTATACGCCGGTCGTCGCGTAGCTTTTGGTCGTGACCGGGTTGGCGCCGCTATCGACCTCGTAGAGGCCGTCGCCGTCGAGGTCCCATTCGTATTTGGCGATCGGGCCGTCGAGGTCCGTCGAGGTGCTGCCGTCGAAGGTGACGGTTTTGTTCGCCTGCGCGGGGTTGGGCGAGACCGAGAAGGAGGCGATGGGGGGCTGTGGGCCGGAGGGCGGGTCGAGCGTCACGTCGACCGGCGTGCTCGGCTGCGTGCCCATGTCGGAGAGGATGTTGTAGGTGGCCTGGATGATGCGGCTGTCGGGGTTCGGCGCCAGCC
The DNA here is from genome assembly GCA_963703175.1 of uncultured Solirubrobacterales bacterium. GTDB lineage: Bacteria > Actinomycetota > Thermoleophilia > Solirubrobacterales > 70-9 > VRUE01. Next base: position 410,738 of record OY969794.1, on the reverse strand, counting down.
CGTTGGCCCAGTCGTTGGTGCCGGCGGCGAACACCAGCGCCCCGCTCGGCGCGGTGTACTTGACCGCCTGGCCGCAGGCGCACTGCCCAGGTGGCGGGGTTTTGGCGTAGATCCGCCCCTCGTCCTGCAGCCAATCGACGTTCTGGCCGAGCGTCGCGGGAGAGTTGGTCAGCGGCTTGACTCCGGCCGGCTCGCGGCTCAGGTACTGGGCTTGGGTTGGGATCGCGTCCCACTCCCAGCCCAGCAGGTTGTTGCCGATCGTCGTCGTCGCCCCGGTCGAGATGCCGGTGTTGCGCCAGATGCGATCGCCAGCGTAGTGGCCCTGCGCGTTCGCCGCCGGGACCTGCAGCGGGAAGGCGCCTGCCTGCAGCTCGGCGCCATAGTACATGTTGCCGAGCAGCTGGTTCTCCGGCATATCGGGGCCGACCCGGCCGCCTTCGGGGGCGTTGGGGTCGCCGGGCGGAGCGCCGTTGTCGCGGAAGGTCGTGGTCGAGTTCTCCGGGTGATCGTCGGCGGTGCCGGCGATCTGGTCGAGCCCGAGCGCGTCGTCGGCGGTGCCTTTTTTACCGTCCGGGCCCCAGTCGTTGGCGCCGTCTTCGCCGCTGCCGTTGGTGCCCGAGCCCTCGACGGTCTTGTAACAGACGAGGGTACGGCCACCGTCCTCGTAGCGCACCTTCCAGTACGCGGTGTTTCCGCTGAAGGAGGCGATGTTGACGCCGGCGTCGCGGGCGGCCAGGAAGCCTTTCATCTGCTCCAGCGACCAGTACTCGCTGTGGCCGGAGATCATGTCTGCTTTGTGCCCGAGCAGCTGTGCCGGGTTCTGGTGGATCGAGACGTCGTCGGTATAGGAGACGTCGTAGCCCTGCTTCTCGAGCCACTGCACCATGTAGAAGTCGGGGCCGATGAAGCGGTTGCCCTGGCGCGGGTCGTTCAAGGGTCGGTCGAAGGAGACCTTGACCGCGCGCGGAGTGCCGCCAATGGTCTCCTCGCCGCCGCCGCTGTCGAAGTAGAGCGACTTGCCGCCCCAGTCGTTGTAGGCCTCATAGGTCGCGGTCGGGACGACGAAGAGAATCTGCGCTTTCGGGTTGTGGGCGTCGTCGCGGACGGTGAAAGTGATCGTGTTTTCGAGGCCCGAGGGGGTGGTCAGCTTGACCGTGTAGACACCCGACGCGGGCAGCGCGGAACCCGCGATCGTGTAGCTGTTCGCCCAGCCGGCGCAGCTCTTCAGGCCGGTGGTCGCGTTGGTCGCGGCGCAGTTGGAGAAGAGGTTGTTGACCGCGACGCTCGCGCTGGAAGCGGCGGTGATCAGGCGGCCGCCCATGTTGCCGTAGTAGCCCATCCGGTAGACGTCGACGCGGACCGTCGAGGCGGCGGACGTGTTGACGCGGCCGAGTTTCAGGGTCACGCTTTCGCCCAAGTTGACGCTGGTTTTGGTCGCGAAGCCGGCGACGTCGGGGCTGTATTCGACCAGGCGCCATCCCTCTGAGCCGGGGCCCGAGCAGTTGTTCTCCTGCACGACGGGGATGTCGCTGGGGCAGCTCACTTCGGCCGCCTGCGCCGCGTGGGGGACCAGGACCAGCACGAAAGCCACGGCCATCGTCAAGGCCGCGGTGAGTAGGGCGCTGGTCTCTCTCTTCGTCATGTCTCCCTCAGGGTTGGTTGGCGGTTCGTGCACGCGCGCGTCGACTGGCCCGCAACCAATCAACGTCCGTAATACCGGAATCAGTTCGCACCGAAGGGGTGAAAATCGGACAAAGTTGGCAAGAGGCGCCCGCGCAGCTCGCGCCGAACGAAGCGTTTGAAACCCTCATCCTCAACCTTAGGTTCAGAGCGAAGAACGGCTCGCAGATAGCCATAGAGGAAGGCTGCGCCGGAGACGCCGATCGGTCTCTGCAACGCCACCTTGAAGGAGCGCGCCAGCACCCAGGGGAAGCCGTAACGGAGGATGTACGCGCACTGCCCATGCCGGGCGCGACCCCGCAGGGTGCCGTTGGCGGTGCCGACCGGGCGATGGTGCTTGGCGTGGATGTCGGCGAAGGAGTGGGTCTCGTAGCCGCGCATGCGGGCGTAGGTCTCGTCGATCGTGTCCCAGCCGAGGCGCTCCTCGATCCCGCCGATCGCCGCGAAGCACTCGCGGCTGTAGAGCTTCAGTGCGCCGCGCACGTGGTAGTCGGGGATGCTGGTCTTCTGCCAGCTGCCGCCGCGACCCTGCTCGAGCAGGACGCCGCCGGCGATCCCCAGCTGCGGCTTCGCCTCGAAGTGCTCCAGTAGCCGGGAAAAGTAATCGGAGGGGAGCTCGATGTCGGCGTCGAGCTTGCCGACGTGGGTGAAGTCGCCGAGGTCGGCTGAGGCCAGTGCCAGGTTGAAGGCCCGCGCCTCCGCCGCCAGGGTGAGCCGGTCCGCGCCGTCCTCCTCGCTGTGCGGGGGTGCCTGCAGGGCCTCGATGAAGGGCAGGTTGCGAGCGAAGCGCTGCACGATCCGCGTCGTTTCATCGGTGGAGCCGTCGTCGATGATCAGCCAGCGGTCGGGGCGGTGGGTCTGCGCGGCAACGGCTTCGATCGTGCGCTCCAGGTGCGCGACCTCGTTGTGGGCCGGCGTGATCAGGAGCAGGCCGGGCATCAGGCCGTCGCCCTCGATCGCGCCACCAGGTCGTCGACCATCGCCAGGTAGCCGTCGCGCTGCCGGCGCCACTCGATTTTGGCCAGCCTTTGCGCGGCGCGCTCGGCGCGTTCGCGCGCTGCCACCGGGTCGGCGCGGACCGCTTCGATCGCGGTGGCGATGCCGGCTGGGTCGCCGGGCTCGGCGAGGAGCACGTCGTCGCCAAAGTAGCGCTCGATCGTGGGCAGCCGCGAGGCGACGGCGGGCAGACCCATGTGCACGTACTCGAGCAGCTTGACCGGCAGCAGCAGGTCGGTGAAGTGATCGCGCAGGGTCGGCACGACGCCGAGGTGGGCTTCGCCGAGCCGGGCGGGGATCTCCTCGACCGGAGTCGGCCGGGGAGCGATCCGCACGCCCTCGGGGGCGATCGCGGCTGCCTTTGCGGCGAGTGCCCGCGCAGCCTCGGTGTCGGAGCCATAGACGTCGAGCGACACCGGCGCGCCGCGCTCGCGCAGCAGCGCGACCGCGCGCACCAGCGTCTCCACCCCGAAGCGTCCGGCGAGGCCGCCGTGGTAGACGACGCGCAGCTCGCCGCTGTCCGGCGGGGCGATGGGCGGGCGGCGCTCGCCGAAGACGCGCTCGTCGGGCGTGTTCATCACCACCTGCGTCCGCTTGGCGGCGATGCCGCGCGAGCGCAGCAGGTCGCGCGCCTCGCCGGTGACGAAGACGTGCCCGTCGGCGAGCGCGGCACTGAGGCGCTCCTCGGCCCGGATCAGACGCACCAGCGGGTGCTGGGGCGGGCGGTCGAAGAGGGTCGCGAACAGCTCGGGGAAGGTGTCGTGGAAGTTGAGCACGATCGGCACCCCGCGCAGCTTCGGCCGCAGGGCGGCGAAGACCAGCGCGTCGGGCATGTTGTGGATCTCGATCAGGTCGAAGCGCCGGCTGCGGTCGAGGGCGCTTACCCGGCGCGCCGCGCCGGCGAGGAAGCGCGCGTTGCCCTCGATGTAAGCGCGGGCGCCGCCGCGCGGCTTGGTCGCCGCCGCGCGGTGCAGGCCGATCCGTCCCGCGCCGACCGACAGCTCGGCGTCGTCATTGAGGCAGACGCAGTCGACTCGGTCGCCGCGCTCGGCGAGGGCGCGCGCCTGGCGCTGGATGCGCGAGTCGACGACGAAGTCCGAGTAGTGGACCATGCAAACCCGCAGGCTCCGGCCCCCTCCGCGCACCGCCGCTGGCGGGGAGTCGTTAGCGCTTGCCAGCTTCAAAGCCATCTACCGCAGCCACCGTCTCGGCGATCTGCCAATCCTCGATGGCCGGGAAGATCGGCAGCGAGCAGCATTCCGTGGCGAGTTGCTCAGCCGCGGGCAGAGAGCCGGGGCCCATGCCGAGGTCGGCGTAGGCCGGCTGCAGGTGAATCGGCGTCGGGTAGTGGATCGCGCTCGCGATCCCACAGGCATCCAGGTGGTCGCGCAGGGCCTCGCGGTCGCGGCTACGGATGACGAACAGGTGGTAAACCTGCTCGTAATTGGGGGCTTCGGCGGGCAGCGAGAGCTCGCTGTTCGCCAATCCCTCGCGCAGCGCATCCGCGGCGCGGCGGCGATTCTCGTTCCACTGGTCGAGGTGCCCGAGCTTGACGTCGAGGATCGCCGCTTGCAGCGCGTCGAGACGGTGCGTACCGGTCGCCAGCTCGTGGTGGTGGCGGACCGCCTCACCGTGTGAGCGCAGCAGCTTCACCTTGTGGGCGAGCTCTTCGTCGTCGGTGACCATCGCCCCGCCGTCGCCCCAGCCACCGAGGTTCTTGGTCGGGTAGAAGCTGAAGCAGCCGGCGTCGCCGAGCGAACCGACCCGGCGGCCCTTGTAGCGGGCGCCGTGTGCCTGGCAGGCATCCTCGATGACGGCGATCCCACGGGCCCGACAGAGCTCGAGCAGCGGGTCCATGTCAACTGGACGGCCGAAGAGGTGAACCGGGATGACGGCGCGCGTCTGCGGCGTCAGCGCCCGCTCGATCGTCTCCGCGGTGAGCAGCCCCGTCTCCGCGTCGACGTCAACCAGGCGCGGGGTGGCGCCGACCGCGGTGACCGCCTCGGCGCTGGCGATGAAGCTGTAGGTGGGGACGATCACCTCGTCGCCGGGGCCGATGCCGAGACCGCGCAGGGCAAGTTCGAGCGCCGCCGTTCCCGAAGATACGCCGATGCCGTGAGTCGCCTCACAGTAGGCCGCGAAGCGCCCCTCGAAGCCCTCCAGCTCCGGCCCGAGAGTAAAGGCAGCGTCGCGACCGATGCGCTCGACCACCTCGAGCAGCTCGGCGAAGAGGTCGGGATGGGCCGCATCGAGGCGGATGAAGGGCACCTGCTTGCCTGCGGTTGCCGCCGCGGAAAGTGCCTCGCGGGGCTCTGCTGCCGTGGTCACGTGCTCGCTCCTCTCGGACTGGGTTCGGTCAAGACGTACTCGGGCTCGCTTGGGACCCCGCTGGTTGCCGCTTGAAGTTCGAGGAAGAGCGCTGCCGCCTCCTTGCGCGAGCGCACCCCGAACTTGGCGAATGCGGAGGAGAGGTGGCTCTTGATCGTGCTTTCCGAGAGGAAGAGCCGATCGGCGATCTGGGCATTCGTAAGGCCCTTTGCGACGTACTCGAGGACCTGGCGCTCGCGGTGCGAGAAGGTGGGTCGCTCGACGCTGGCGCGCAGCTCGCGAGGCACGACCGACTGGCCGCTGGCCACCGCGCTGATCGCGACGACCAACGTCGACTCGAGTTCAGGCTCGAAGACGATCGCGTCGGCCCCGGCATCGAGCGCACGGCGCACGCCAGCCCCGGTTGCCACCGGGGAGATGATCACTATCGCCTGTTGGCGCAGGTCGCGGCTGGCCCGCCGCAACGCCGCCATCTGATCCGGGATGTCCGGATCGCAGCCGAGAACGACGATCGCACCGGCCTCGATTTCCGCGAGGGCGAGTCCGCCGGGAGTCTTGAAATGAAGCAGGTTGGCTTCGAGGGAGCTGGCCTCGAGCGCGGCCGCGAGGCGGGCTTCGACCGGGTCGTCGGCGCATACCGCAATGCGGAGCTCATCGCTCGACTTTCGGGTGCCGTTAGCCGGCTGGCTCAAGACCGCCATGTGCAAGCAACGGCACGGGGCCGCAAAAGCTTGCGACGACGACTCTCAGCGCCAGTGCTCGAGCAGGTCCTCGTCAGGCACTTGCCTGACGGCTCGCGCCGGCACGCCCATGACAACGTCGCGCGGCGCCACGTCGCCGATGACGACTGCGCCCGCCGCGACGAAGGCCTCCTCGCCGATCTCAACGGCGGGGCAGACGACGACGCCGGCGCCGACCCGGCAGGCCCGGCGCAATAGCGGCCCGGTCAGCTCCATCTCCGGGCCGTGGCGGTCCATCGTGTTGTCGTTGGCCAAGGTCACGCCCGGGCCGATGAAGGCGTCTTCCTCGATAACGGTGCCGGCAGAGAGGTAGCAGCGGGCCTGCACGCTGGCGCGGTCGCCGACGGTGACGTTGGGGTCCACCGAGCTTAGGCTGCCGATCGTCGCCCCGGCGCCGATCTGTGCGCCGTCCCTGATCTGGGCGTGATCGCCGATCCTGGCACCGTCGCCGATCGTCACCCCGGCGTGGATCACGGCGTGGCCGCCGATCAGGACGCCGTCGCCGATCGTCACCCCCTCGCCGATCAGCAGCCCGGGGGCGAGATCGGATGTTTGAAGTGCAGCCCCGCTCACCGACTGGAATCTAGAGAAATCAATCCCCTGGCGACCGGATAGCATCCCGCGCCGTCCAACCAGAGGAGAATCCGGAACCGATGAGCGAGCAGAAGTACGAGCTGACCACCGACCAGGCCGAACGCGAGGCGTCCGGCGCACATAGCTATGGGCGCTACCTCGAGGAGTTCGAGGTCGGCGCTGTCTACAAGCACTGGCCGGCCAAGACCGTGACCGAGGCTGACGACCACCTCTTCTGCCTGATCACGATGAATCATCACCCACTGCATATCAACGACATCTACGCGGGCAACTCACAGCAAGGCCGCAACGTCGTCGTCGGCCCGCTCGTCTACTCGCTGGCCCTCGGCATGTCGGTTTCCGACGTTTCCGGCAAGGCGATCGCCAACCTGGCGACGGAAGAACTCAGCCATCCCAATCCGGTCTTCCATGGCGACACGCTCTTCTGTGAGACGGAGGTGCTTGATGTCAAGCCCTCGAAATCGAAGCTCGACCGCGGCGTGGTCAGGGTTCACACCCGCGTTCTCAACCAGGATGGCGTTCTCGTCGCGGAGTTCAAGCGTCTGGTGCTGGTGCCGCGGCGGGAACCAGGATAAGGGCGCACTGTCCGCCTGCTGGCCAACTGGCTGAGCACGGGGTTGGGTGCGCTCGAGCGGCTCTCGGATCGCGCTGCCGTCGTCCTCCTGGTTGTCCTCGGGCTGCTGCTCGCGCTGCCGGGGCTGGTCCTCTCCGGCGACCCGAATTCGGATGGCCTCTTCTACGAGGTACAGGCGAAGGAGCTGCAGGGCGAGTCGCATCACGAAGCCATGCACGACATCTTCGCCAGCGAGGAGGCGAGGGAAACGGCGGCAATCGAGGACGAACCGTCGGGTTCCTACCGGGTCCTCAATCCCGCCTGGCAGCAGTTCAGCGCCCAGTTCTACGAGCGTCGCTGGCTTGTCCCCGGGCTGGCGATTGGAGTCGGCGCAGTCACCGACGAGGACGTGCCGACGGCGCTTAAGACGGTCTCAATGCTCGGCTACGCGCTGATCGGCGCCGTGCTCTTCCTCTTCCTGCGCCGACGTTTCCCGGTCTCGATCAGCATCTTGGGTGCGCTCGGCTGCATGTTGCTGCCGCCAATGTACCGCTGGTCATTCGGGCAGTTCGTCGATTCCTGGGGGGTTCTGTTGGAGTCCCTTGGCCTGCTGGCGCTTGTCGTCGTCTCGGACAAGGGCCTGCGCTGGTTGCCGCTCTGGATCGGCGCGATGTTGGCGCTCTCGATCACGCGCGACGCGACGACGATCCTGGGCCTGGCTGCCGTCTGGGTCACGGTCATGCAGCTCCGCGATCGAACCACGATTCGCCGCAACGTCTGGATCCTCGCCAGCGGCGCTCTCGCCGCGCTGCCGGCCTTGTTCTTAGGCGGCGCCCCGGTGCGGGAGAACCTCGCCTACATCCTCGCCGGCTACAACGTCCCGCAGGACACCAGTTGGGGTCACATCGCCTCCGGCTACCCGGCCCAGCTCTGGTCGACCGTGCACGGCAACCTCACTTATCCACTGGAACACGGAACCGCGGGCTTGCTGCTCTACGGCGTGGTCGCGGTGAGCCTGGTGGCGATCGCGCTCGTCGCCTGGCGCCGCGCTCGCGGCGACGCCTTTTGGCTGATGGCCCACGGGGCGATCCTCGGCTGCATCGTCCTGCTCCTCGTCGCCAACAATCCGCAGGGCTACCGGCTCGAGCTGGTCTTCATACCGGTGATCGCCGCCGGATTCGCGCTGGCGTTGAGTTACTGCGCCGCTGCGATCAGCCGCGCCGCGCCGCCGCTCAGCGCCGGTTCACCGCGCTGACCTGGAGCGACTCAATCGTGTGGGTCGCGACGGGCCCTCCCGGCCTGATCCCGGGGCAGATGCTGCCACTGATCGCGTAGATGTAGCCGTTGGCGACCGCCGCACCAAAGGCATGGCGCTCGATCCTCATGTCAGGGAGCCGTTGCCAATGCATGCTCTTCGGATCGAATGCCCAGGCACTGGGCGTCACCGATCCGCCGCCATCCTCCCAGTCGAGCTCGTCGTCGCCACCGTAGGCAATCAGCTTGCCGGCGGCGGGAACCAGACCGACGGAGGAGTAGGCGCCCATCGGCAGGTCGGGAAGGCGTTCCCATCGTTCGCCGGCCGGGTCGTAGCGGAAGAACTTGTCCGAGGAGCGCTCCGGATCGGTGCGGCCGCCCGCCATGTAGAAGCGGCCGCCGAGTGCCGCTCCGCTGACGTGATGCACGGCGTAGGGGACGTCGGGTCCGTCGCTCCACTCGCGGTCGTCGAAATCGTAAATTTCCAAGCTGTCGTAAGGACCTGAGGGATTGCTGATGCCGTAGGTCTGAGGAGCTCCGTCGGCGACGTAGAGATCGTCTCCGATGACCGCCTCCGCTGCCCCGCCGCGCGGCTGGCCCATCGGTGGCATCTGCGTCCACCTGTTCGCGCTGGGGTCATAGCGCCAGAACAAGCTAGTGGCCTCGGCCCCTTCCAGGTAGCCGCCCGCTACGTAGAGGTCGCCGTGCCAAGTCGTTGCCTCACCGTGGTTGAGTCCCTGGGGCAGCTGTGCCGGTTCCCTCCATTTGCCGGTCTTGACGTTGTAGGCAAGCACCCTGTGCAGGTTGCCGGGCGCGCTGCCGCCGACCGTGTAGATCGTCGAACCGATCGCCACCGCGCTGCCCTCGACCACGGCTCGCGGCGTTTCCGGGCCGAAGCGCCAGTGGCCGGGGGGTGGAGGGGGCGTCTTCGGGCTCTTGCGGTAGAGGCCGACCCGGCAGGGATTGTCCGGGATGCCGGCGACGTCGAAGCCGAGCTTCGCTTTCCAGCTTCCCGGCAGCTCGATGGCGTCGACGGCGGCGAGGACGCCGATCGTCAGCACCGCGATCATCGCGACGGCCAGTCCCGCCAGGAGCTTCATGCCGCGACCTCTCACCGCTGGCAGTATGGCGAGCGCCGTGGTCGCGGAGAAGGGTTGGCGGTTCCCTGCTTGAATCCAGTCGGCGATGGCGTTGGCGTCGACCGAGAGAATCCCCGTATTCGACGTGCGCCTCGACGACGCTCACGTCGAGGCGGTCGCGGCGACCCTGCGCTCGGGCTGGCTGACGATGGGCCCGCGGATCAAGGAGTTCGAGGCCGAGTTCGCTCAGCATCTGGGAGTCGAGCACGCGATTGCGGTCAACAGCTGCACCGCGGCGCTGCATCTCGCCTACCTCGCCGCGGGGGTCGGCCCCGGCGACGAGGTGATCGTGCCGGGGATCACCTTCGTCGCATCGGCGGCCGCGGTGCGCTACTGCGGTGGTACCCCGGTGCTGGCCGAGGTGATCGGCCAGGGGGATCTGAGCCTCGACCCGGAGGACGTCGAGAAACGGATCACGCCGCGCACCAAGGCGGTATGCGCGGTCCACTACGGCGGCTACGCGGCGCCTCTTGCGGCGCTCGGCGAGATCTGCGAGCGTCACGGTTTGGCGCTGATCGAGGACGCCGCGCACAGCCCCGAGGCGACCGTGCCGGGGGAGAGCCGCAAGCTCGGCACCTACGGCCTCGCCGGCACCTTCAGCTTCTTCTCCAACAAGATCCTCTCCTGCGGTGAGGGCGGCCTGCTCGCGACCGCCGACGACGCTGTCGCGGAGCTCGCCCGCAGCCGCCGCTCGCACGCGATGACCTCGGGCACCTGGGACCGCCATCGCGGCCACGCGATGGGTTACGACGTGGTCGAGGTCGGCTACAACTACCGCCTCGACGAGCCGCGCGCGGCGCTGCTCTCGGCGCGGCTTCCCGACCTCGCCGCCGACATCGCCGAGCGCCGCCGCCTCACCGCTCGTTACCGCGAGCTTCTCGGCGAGCTCGATCGGGTGACGCTCCCTTACAGCGACGAGCAGGTTGCGGCCAGCTCCTGTTACGTGATGCCAGTGATGCTGGAGAACGCCGTGCAGCGCGACGCCGTGCGCAAGCTGCTCTCGGACAGCCACGGTGTGCAGACCAGCGTTCTCTACCCCTCGATCAACGAGTTCACTGCCTACGGTGCGGGGAAGCAAGAGCTGCCACGCAGCGAAACCGTCGCGCGGACCCAGCTGACCCTGCCGCTCTACCCGCACCTCGGCGACGAGCGCCTGCAGCGGGTGGTCGAGGCGCTGCGCGCCAGCCTCGACGAAGCCGCTGTTTGATCAGACGGCAGCGCGACTCTCGCCCACGGCTTCCAGGAATCGGGGCCATTCGCCGGCGCATTCGGCGAGTCGCGCGCCGAGCTGTTTCAAGCTGGCGAAATCGTCTTCAAGCTCCCAGCCCCAGTGCAGGGTGATCGGCGCCCAGAGTGCCTCTTCGGCCTCGATCATTCGCTCGATTCCCGCTAGGACGTCGGCGGCGCGACCGTAGAGTGGTGCGTAGGACGGTAGGTAGACGGCGTTCTCCATCCAGATCGGGGTGGGGGGGTGGAAGCCGAGCAGGCGGATGCTCTCCGGACCGCCGCAGACGACTTCGAAGCGCTCCGCCAGCAGCGCGTACTGCGAGGCGTCGAAGCGGTTGAAGGGCGGCACGAAGACGGGGGTCTCGATCCCCGTCTCAGCCAGGATCGAGAGCCCTAGGTCGATCCGCTCTGCGGCATCGGCGTTGCTGAGGCCGCAGAACTCGGAGTGACGGCGGGGGTTGGCGTGGCGGGTGCGGTGGTCGAGGCCGTGTAGGCCGAAGCTGACGCCGTCGCGCTTTAGATCCTGCAGCTCGGCGATCTCGCCGCTGTCGAGCGGGCGCCACTCCTTCTCATCCGGGCCGAGGTAGTCGCGCGAGACGTGGGGGGTGACCGCGAGCAGGTACGGCAGGCCGGCTTCGGCGAGCACGGCGTGGAAGCGCTTGTAGGCCTCGGTCCCGAAGCGTCCAGCGGAGTCGAAGGCGGCGGCGTGGGGGAACTCGTCGACCCGGACCAGTGGCCAGGGCCTCCCTGTCCCAGCGGCGCCACTGCCCGGCCACTCGAGCCGCCCGAGCTTCAGCGCGACTGCTTGCGCATAGCGGACGGGCGCCGCCGGTATCCGCCCTGCCGTCGCGATCTTTGGCATCGCCTCGCCCATAGCCCGCATGATCTCAATCGGCCCCGCTGCGACCCGATCCCGACGCCGGGTGCGTGGATAGGCTCCACGTCGTGAAGCGCGCAGTCGTTCTTGCCGGTGGTCTCGGGATGCGCCTGAGGCCCTATACGACGGTCCTGCCGAAGCCGTTGATGCCGGTCGGCGACCGGCCGATCCTCGACGTGATCGTGCGCCAGCTCGCCCACCATGGCTTCGAGCGGCTGACGATCGTCACCGGTCACCTGGCCGAGCTGATCGAGGCCTTCTTCGGCGACGGCGAGCGCTTCGGCATCCCGATCGACTACTTCCGCGAGGAAGAGCCGCTCGGCACCGTCGGCGCGCTCAGCCTGCTCAGCGACCTCGACGAGGACTTCCTGATGATGAACGGCGACGTGCTCACCGACCTGCCCTACGGCAGCTTCTACGACGGGCACCGCAGCTCCGGCGCGGCGGCGACGATCGCCGCCCATCAGCGCGAGGTGCAGGTCTCGCTCGGCGTGCTCCAGTTCGACGGCGGCGACGCGGACCGACTCACCGGCTACATCGAGAAGCCGAGCTACAACTACGAGGTCAGCATGGGCGTCTACGCCTTCTCGCCACGGGTGCTGCCGCTGATCGAGCCTGGCGAGCGGCTGGACTTCCCCGACCTCGTCCTGCGCCTGCTCGAGGCGGGCGAGGAGGTGCGGGCCCGGCGCAGCGAGGACGACTACTGGCTGGACATCGGTCGCCACGACGACTACGAGACGGCGATGGACGAGTTCGAGCGGATGCGGGACCGCTTCCTGCCCGGCGACACCTCGGGGTGAGGCTCGAGGGCCGCGACATCGTCTGTGTCGGCACCGCCGATTGGCAGACCGAGCTGCCGATCAACCAGCACCAGCTGATGGGTAGGCTCGCCGCCCGCAACAGGGTCCTCTTCGTCGAGTCGCTTGGCCTGCGCCGTCCCCAGCTCGCCTCGCGCGATCTGCGGCGCATCGGTAGGCGGCTTGCGCGCGGCCTACGCGGCGTGCGCTCCGTCGGCGCAGTGCACGTCCTCTCGCCGCTCGTGCTTCCTCTCCACGGGAACGCCGCGATCCGCTCCCTGAACCGTGGCCTGCTGCGTTTACAGGTGGGACGGGCGGCGCGGCGGCTGGGCATGCGCCGGCCGCTGCTCTGGGCCTACGCCCCGCAGGCCGAGGAGCTGCTCGGCCTGCTCGACCCCGAGCAAATCGTCTACCACTGCGTCGACGACGTAGCCGCCCAAAAGGGCGTCGACGGCGACAGCTTCCGCGCCGGCGAGGAACGTTACGCCCGCCGTGCCGACCTGGTCCTCGCCAGCGCCCCTGCTCTTGCCGAGCGGATGAAGACCCTCTCCGACCACGTTCTCTACGCGCCGAACGTGGCCGATACCGCTCTCTTCGCGACCGCCCTCAACGAGGGTCCGGTCGACGTTTCGCTGGATTCGCTGCCCAGACCGCGCCTTGTCTTTCAGGGAGCGATCGTCGCGACCAAGCTCGACCTGTCGCTGCTCGGAGAGCTTGCCCGCCTGCGACCCGGATGGAGCATCGTCCTGGTCGGCCCGAGGGGCGCGGGCGACCCGGGGGGCGATCTCTCCGCCTTGGACCGGGCGCCGAACATCCACTTCGCCGGACCGCGCGACGCCGCCGACCTCCCGGCCGTGCTGCGCGGTGCCGACATCGGCCTGATCCCCTACGCGATCAACGATCTGACCCGCAGCGTTTTCCCGATGAAGGTCTACGAGTACCTGGCCGCCGGCCTGCCGGTGCTGGCGACGCCGCTGCCGGCACTTGAAGGAGTGGATGGCGTCGAGCGCGTGACCGATGCTGCTGAGCTTATTGTCGCCGCCGAGCGTGAGCTAAACCTCGACGACCCGCAACGCCGAGGGCAGCGCTCCGAGGCCGCCGCAGCTCATTCATGGGAGGCCCGGATCGAGGAAATCGAAGCGGCGCTCGGCTAGATGGCTGACCCCCTCGCTGCGCCATCGCTAGCCGGCTCAGGCTACGCAGACGCTCCAGGCAGCTTCGAAGCTGGGTGGCTTGACGGGATGGCGGGTGCGCCTCTGCGGGAATGTCGCGAAGCGGCGGAAATGCAATCCGCTATCTGCGCGGCGAAGCCGCGCACCAGATTCACCCCAGCGCGCAGCGCTGGGGTGTCAATTCACGCAGAGGCGCACCCGCCATCCCGTCATCTAGCGGCGCGTGGCCGCGGCTTCGGCCAGCACCTCGCGCGTCTGCGCCGCAACGCTCGGCCAGCTGAACTGCGAGGCGTGGCGAATCCCTCCCTCGATCAACTCCGGGGGCCGCTGCAGCGCTTGCTCCAGCGCGCTGCGCCAGGCGGCCGGAGTGCGCTCGCCGACGACCAGGGCCGCCGGCCCGCTGACCTCCTCGAGCCCGCCCCCGTCGGCGGCGACGACCGCGGGGGTCCCGCAGGCCATCGCCTCCAGCGGCGCGATCCCGAAGCCCTCGTAGAGCGCCGGGGCAGCGAGGGCCCCGGCGGCACGCAGCAGATCGAGCAGCTCACCCTCCGTTACCGCGCCAAGCAGGTCGCAGGCGCCGCTCTCTCTCGCCCTCGCTTCGATCGGCCCGCCTTCGAAACCAGGCAAACCGGCCATGAGGACCCGCCAGCCGGCGCTCTCGCCGGCCGCGAGGGCCGCGGCGCCGATCAGCACGTCGAGGCCCTTGCGGGGCTCGATCGCACCGACGTGGAGGACAAACGGACTCTCGACCCCCCAGCGCTCGCGCACGGCTGCGAGCGCTGCGGCGCGGTTGCCCGGCGTAAAGATCTCGTCGACGCCGTTGGGCACCACCCTGACGGAATCCTCGCCGACCCCGTAGTAAGAGGCGATGTCGTCTGCCGTCGCCCGCGAGACCGCGATCAGCCGGGTGGCCTGGCGTGCCGAGCGCGCCACGGTGGTGCCGAAGTGACGCTTTTGGCTCTCCTGCTTGACTCCGGCAAAGCGCAGCGTCGCCAGGTCGTGGATCGTGATTACGCTTGGCACCGGGCAGCGGCGCGGCAGGACGCTCTCCGGAGCCCAGAAAACGTCGATGCGCCGGCGGGCGAGCCAGAGCGGCAGAAAGGCCTGGCGCCAGATCGGCGTGCCCTTGATCCGCACCCCGACCTCGTGTGCGCCGGGAATCTGCCGCGACAGCCGCCGCGTGTTGGCAAGGAGCAGGATCTCGTCGCCTCCGTCGATCAGCTCCCGCGCGATCCGGTCGAGGTACTTGGGAATGCCGCCCCAGTTGGCCTCCAGCACGTTGGCGTCGACGGCGATGCGCATCTGCTCAGGCGGCGGGGGCAGGCAAGGCGTCCCTTGCTTCCTGCTCTTCTTCATCTTCTTCGGACGGCAGATCGCGCCAGGCGGCGACCAGCCAGCCGATTATCGCCCCGAGCAGGATCGAAGTGCGTGGCTCGATCGAGGTGAAGGTCGCGGTCAGCTCGACGATCGCCAGCGCGAGCACACCGCCGAAGGCGGCGATCGCCCCCACTTGGACGATCGGGTCAGGGTGGCGGCGCCAGAGCCTCGCCGCGGTCCACAGGACGCTGAAGAGGAGGAAGGCATAAGCGATCGCGCCGAGCGGGCCGAATGCCAACCAGAACCAGAGGAATGCGATGTGGGCGTAGCGGCGATCGTGCGATTCGGCGAGTGGGTAGTGGACGTGCCACGGCACCCCGAGGCCGATCCCGGTGAGCGGATGTTCGCGGATGTTCTGCAGCACATTTTTGCGCTCGTCCATCCGATAGCGGTCGCCGCGGTTGGAGCCGAAACTGCCCGGGCTCAGGGTCTGGGCGCGCTCCACGAGCGGGCTTGCCTGTGGGTTCTCGGAGGAGCCCACCGCGACGATGCCGACCACGGCGAGCACCAGCGCAACGGCGCCGATCGCAAGCACTGCGCGGCCGCGACGGCGGCTGGCGATGATGATCACCACGATCAGGGTGAGGGCGCCGGCGATCCAGAAGGATCGGCGGTAGGAGACGACGAGGGCGAGGAAAGCGATCGGCGCCCCGGCGAGCATCCAGCCCGGCACCTTGACGCGCCGGACCAGCGCCGCGACGACGCCGAGGACGAAGATCAGCATGGTCAGATTCGGCACCGGGTTGAGATAGCTGATCGTCTCCGATTCAACCGTCGACCCGAGGCCGGCGAAGGCGACGTATACGCCGGACACGCCCTTGAAGAAGGCGAGCCCGGCACCGACCGCGAGGAAGAGCTTGAGTGCGCTCGTGCTGCGAATCGCGTTCACCGCCAGCAGGGGGATGAGGATGATGTAGCTGGAGGTGAGCGAGCGATGGAAGAGTTCGCCGACGCTGACCATGTGCGAGTAGTGGCCGACGACCACGCCGGTGAGGACTGCTGCGGCGAGCAGCAGCAGCGGCGCGGTAAGCGGCTCCGGGAGGCGGGGGCGCTCGCTTTCGGTGACGAAGCGGAGCAGGACACCAGTGAGCCCCGCGAGCAGCAGCATGTCCTGCGGCGTCATTTTGAGCGCGATGACGTCGTAGAAGACGCCGGCCGGCGGCAGGAAGCCCTGGCTTTCGGACTCGACGAGGATCGCGCTGGCGACCAGCAGCCCGAGGGCAGCGGCGGGATAGCGCAGCAGCACCAGGCCGAGCGCGAGCACCGCGGGCGCGATCGCGCCGACGGCACCAAACTGGTTCATCGCCTCGACCAGAACAAGGCCGGTGGCGATCCCGGTGGCACTGACCGCGATCGCCACGCCGAGGTCCGGCATAGCGAGCGTCGGCCGGCTCAGGCTGCGGTCTCCTTGGTGCGGGACACCGGCAGGGCCCCTTCGCGCGGCCTGTAGGCGTCGTAGCGAGTCTGTTTCGTGTTGGACCGGTTGAAGGCAAAGCCCAACATCGGCGCGCCGATCGCCCGTAGCGCCTCGACTGCGCGGCGAGCGTCACGGCGGCTGGTGCGGCGCGAGTCGACGACGAACACGACCCCGTCCGCGTAGCGGGCGAGGACGACGGGATCGACCACCACCAGTGCCGGCGGAGTGTCGAAGACGATGACGTCGTTGTCGGAGCGCAGGAACTGGACGACCGATTTCATCCTCGCCGAAGAGAGTGACTCGACCGCGTCCTCGGCGTGCGCTCCGGCGGGGACCACCATCAGCTCGCCGCCGGTGGGCCCCCCGTCGGCCGCGAGGCTCACCTTGACTGCGACGTCAGACGGGCTTGGCGCGTTCTCGACGATGAGCAGGTCGCTGAGGCCCGGGGAGAGGGACTTGTCGAAGACCTGATGCAGCGTCGGTCGCCGCAGGTCCCCGTCCACGACCGTCACCCGCCGACCCTCCGCCGCCAGGGTGCGGGAGATGTTTGCCGCGACGTAGCTCTTGCCGCAGCCGGACTCGGCGCCGGTCACGAGCACGGTCTTTGCTCCCTGCGCCGTGCCCGAGCCGTTCGATCCCTCGTCTCCCGTCCCGGCCCGTTCGAGCGTCAGCAGCGTCGCCGTGCGCAGGTTCCGGAACGACTCCAGGGCCGGAGTTCCCCGTCCCTTGGGGATCTCGCCGAGCAGGGTCAGGCCGAGGTCTTTGGCCGCCTCCTGCGCGGTGCGATAGCGGTCGAAGAAGAGGTCCCGCAGGTAGATCGCGACCGCACCGAGGACGAGCGCACCGATCAAGGCGAGCAGAGCGTCGCGTGCCGGAGTCGGCGCGACCGGAGTGCTTTGCGGTACGGCGTGCTCGACCACCCGCATCGTGTCGCCTGGATTCGCGCTCTGTTCGGCGATCTGGTTCTGCAGCGCCTGCAGCTCGACCTGCAGACCGGCGACGCTGGCCCCGTTGTTCCCGCCTGCGGCGATTTCGCCTTCGATTTCGTCGATCCGCTGTTGGATCGGCTGCAGCGTCGTTTTCTGCTGCGCCACCGAGAGATCGCCGAGATACTGGGCGAAGGATTCGGCGTAGGCGTTGGCGAATTCCGCCGATTCGTCCGGGTTGCCGGTGGTCGCGGAGAAGCTCATCACCCCGGTCCGCGCTTCGGGCTCCACTTCGATGCTCGCGTCGAACGCTTCCTCGCGTCCTTTGACCGCCGGGTCTTCGTGGGCGACGTCAAAGACTGAGCGGGTCTTCGCCAGCTCGTCGTAGAGGTTGGAGAGGCTGAGCAGCTGTTCTTCGTTGAGGATTTCGCCGGCCGCCTGGCTGGTGGTGACGATCTGGCCCAAGGCGCTGCTTTCGTATTCGTCGGATTTAGAGGAGGAGATCGCGTAGACGACCACCGCGGCGACGACCGCGAACAGCGCCAGCCAGCGTTTGCTGGCCCAGATCAGTCGGAGGTTGCCGGTGAATTCCACGAGTGCAGGGACCTATCGGGTGGCCCGGGATTCGACTTGAATCTCGCAGGCCGGTATTTCGCTGGACGGTTGTACGAGTCCAAGAGGATAGCCACGGAGCAGGTCATCACCCCTGGCGTACCCGCTCTAGCACGCTCCACACCGCGGTGTCGGGGGCCTGGGCCGGTGAGAGTGGCGGGACGGCACCCTTCAGCGCCCCCGGCGCGAAGCCCAACAGGCGCCGCTCGCGCGCTCCCGCCGGGACGATGGCATCGATCGGCCGCAACTGGTCCTCAGCGTCGAGGGCGCGCGCCAGCGCACCCGGGCCGAGCCCCGAAACCTGCCGGACGCGGACGCCGCCATCCGGCGCGCTCCTCCCGCAGATCAGCGCGACGTCGGCTCCGGCCTCCGCCGCCTCGCCCAGCCAGGCAGCGAGCCGAGCTCCACTTGACGCGCCGAGGCCGATGCCGACGAGGCGCACCGGGCCCACCCGGGGGGGCTCTACACCGTGCGTACCGCCGCGCTCACCCGAGCCGCCGCGCAGCCCGAACAGCGTCGCCAGCGAATCGGCGGCGCACTCGAGCCAGATCTTCCCCAGGCCGCGAACGCCGTCGCGCCAGCCGCCGTAGAGCAGGGCGCGGTAGGCGAACTTGGCAGTTGGTCGCAGCACCGCCCCTTTGAGCAGGCTGAGCGGCCCCGGGCGCCCCTGCTGGCGGCTCTCGAGGTGCGCGTAGGCGATCGCGTCGTCCAGCGCCTCCCGCCAGGTCGTCGCCAGCAGATGCTCGAGCTCGCCTTCGAGCGGCAGCACCGGTCCGTCGGGCCAGAGCCCCTCGTGCACGGTGCGCGACTCGTCGTGGCGGAAGGCCTCGCGGCGGAAAAGGCGGTGTCGGTAGCGCGGGTAGCGGGCCGACGGGCCGAGCGGCCGGCTGAGGAAGACGTCGCGCATCGGTAGGGCGGCCATCCGGATCTCCGCGCCCGGAGGGTCGGCGAGCATCGCGCGGATCGAGGCGGCGAGGGCGGGGTCGACCCGCTCGTCGGCGTCTATCTCGAGGATCCAGTCGCCGTGCGCGTGGTCGAGCGCGACGTTGCGCTGCGCGGCGAAGCCGGGCCACGGGTTCTCGATAACCCGGGCGCCGGCGGCGCGGGCGATCTCGACCGTGCGATCGCGCGAGCCGCCGTCGACGACGACGATCTCGTCGCAGAAATCGAGGCTTTGCAGACACGCCGGGAGCCGGCGCTCCTCGTCGCTGGCGATCACGCAGGCGGTTAGGGACTCCGGCAAGCGCCGCAGTATCGCAGTGGCCTCCGCCGTCAGGGCGACGCGGCGCGCCTGTACAGTCGCCGCCGATGGCAACCGAGAGCACGCGTTCGCGCGCCACCCGCGACGTCGTGCGCCAGCTGGCCGGGCGCGTGCTCAACCTCGGCCTCGGCGTGGTCGTCACCGCGGTCATCGCCCGCTCGCTCGGCGACAGCGGCTTCGGCGAATGGTCGAGCCTGCTCGTCGGCGTGCAGATCGCCGCCTATCTGGCCGACCTCGGCCTCGAACAGGTCGGCGTGCGACGAGCGGCGGCCGAGCCCGAGCGCGAGGCGGAATGGATCGGCGCGACGATCGCCCTGCGTGCCCTCGTCTCGCTGCCGGCGACCCTGGTCTCGATCGTCGTCGCGCTGCTGATCGCCGAGAACCACGGCATGGCGCTTGCCGGGGTGCTCGTCTCGACGACGATCCTGCTCAGCGGCCCCAATACGATCCGGGCGCTGTTGCAGCTGCGCCTGCGCAACGACGTCAACGTCGCCGTCATGACCTTCTCCTCGGTCGTCTGGGGAGTGGCGGCGATCGTCGTCGAGGCGGCCGGCGGCGGCCTCGTCCCGCTCGCGATCGCCTTCCTCGCCGCGGCGCTGGCCACCACCGCGGTGCAGGTCTGGGTCGGGCTGCGGGCCGGCGCCGTCCAGCTGCTCGGCTCGCGTCACCTCTGGGCCCCCCTGGCGCGCGTCGGCTTGCCGCTGGCGACCGCGGGCGTGCTCGTCCTCGCCTACGCGCGCATCGACCAGATCCTCGTGCTCGAGTTCAACGGGGCGCGCGAAGCCGGCCTCTATGCCGCCGTCTACCGGATCCTCGAGCAGGCCCATTTCCTGCCGCTGACGGTCAGCATGACCCTGCTGCCGCTCGTCTCGGCCGCCTACCCGGCTGACCCGGCACGGGTTCGGGAGTTGCTGCAGACGACCCTCGAGTACCTCGCGGTCGTCGCCCTTCCCGCCCTCGGTGTCGCCCTCGCCGCCTCCGGCCCGGCGATCGAATTGCTCTACGGCAGCGAATTCGCCGACGCGGCGCCGGCGCTGCCGATCCTGATGGGCGCCTTCGTCGTTATCTGCTTCGGTTACCTCTCGGGGAACATGGTGATCGTGCTCGGCCTGCAGCGACGCTACGTCGGCTACGCGGTGCTCGGCCTCTTCTTCAACGTCGGCCTCAACCTTTTTCTGCTGCCTCGCTACGGGTTCCTCGCCGCCGCTTGGACGACGCTTGCGACCGAGCTGCTGGTCGTCGGCCTAGCCTGGCGTGCGGTGGTCTCCGAGCTACGCTTCCGGCCCAGGCTCGGTCGCGTCCTCCGCGCTGCTCTCGCCGCCGCCGCGATGACCCTGATCATGCTCGGCCTGCGCAAGATCGGCACGCCGGCCGCGCCGCTGCTGCTGGCCGCGCCGCTCACCTACCCACCGCTGGCGCTGCTGTTCGGCGCGATCAGCCTCGAAGACCTGCGTGAGTTGCGGGCGTTGCGGCGCTCGGCCTGACCTCCCGTGCCAGGAGGTCGCCAAGGCGCAGGGCGAGGGCGGAGATGGTGAGCGTCGGGTGGACCGGCCCGTAAGTGGGGAAGGCGGACCCCCCGGCGACGAACAGGTTCTCGAGGTCGAGGTGGCGAAGTTGGGCGTCGACGACGCCCTCCTCCCCTGAGCCCATGCGGCAGGTTCCCAGCAGGTGGCCGCCGCGGGGACCGGGCTTGGCGACGACGTCGCTCACGCCCAAAGGAGCGAGACGCTCGCGCAAGCTGTCGAGGACGGCGTCGATCCCGGCCCGTTCGTAACCGCTCGGTTCCGAGTAGGCGACCCGGTTGAGCGGCAGGCCGAAGGAGTCGCGCTTGGGCGAGAGGGTGACGCGCCGGGCCCGCTGCGGCTTGTCTTCGCTCAGCATGTCGAGGGGGAGGATCCTTTTCCACTCCGCCAGCGCCTGCTCGCGCACCTCCTCGCCGCTCCGCCCGGCGACGACGCCGTTGGCGACGAACGGACCCAGCGGCACGCCCGGGTTGAACGGGCTGACGATCGCCGCGGCGCGCTCGGAGCGGAAGGAGCCGTCGCGGAACGCCTCTGAGAGGCCGGTCACCAGGGTGGTTCCATAGCCCGGTCGCACGTCGCGCCGCAGCGTCGCGAAGATCGATATATGGCCGTGGTCGGAGAGGTAGCGGCCGACGTCGCCGCGATCCAATCCCGAGCGCAGCAGGATGCCCGGGTTTTCGAAGCCGTTCGCCGCGAGCACGTAGCGCTGCGCGCGCACGAGCACCTGCCCTCCGTCCTCGCCGATCGCCTCGATTCCCTCGATCGAGCGGCCGTCCGCCGCCGTGTGCAGCCGCGCTGCGACGGTCTGCCGGCGCAGGCTGAGGTTGGGATGGTCGAACACGGCGCGCAGCCCGTTCAGCGCCGAGAAGCGGGCGTCGACGGGGCAAAGGTCGCAGGTCGCCGAGCCGCAGCAGCTCGGGCGGCCCTGCAGCGGCTCGGAGGGACGCGCCTGCGGCAGCGGCCCGAAAGGTTCCAGGTACTTGCCGACCACTTTGTCCATCGGGCTGTGCGGATGGGCGGGCAAGGTTCGCGAGCCGGGCAGCGCCGGGCCGGCGGCGGGGCCCTCGCGGTCGGGCGCACCGGAGATGCCGAGCGCCTGCTCGGCGCGGCGGTAGTAGGGCAGGAGATCGTCGAGAGAGACCGGCCAGTCGACCATCACCCCGTAGGCCGAGCGCATCCTGAAGTCGTTGGCGACGAAGCGCGGAGTGGTTCCGGACCAGTGCAGCGAGGAGCCGCCGACGCCATAGACATAGCTCCAGGGATAGGGAGGGGTGCCGGGGGCGATTTCGTCGTTTGGCTGCGCTCCGGGCACGTCGGCCGCCCATTCGCGCGTGGCGAGCTGTTCGGCGTGCGTCTTCAGGGCGCCGCGCTCGAGCATCGCCACACGGGCGCCGTCCTGCATCGGCGCCCAGGCAGCCAGCAGGCCGCAGACGCCGGAGCCGACGATCGCGATGTCCGCCTCGACCACCTTCACAGCGGCCGCCTCAACCCGCCACAGGGGGCCGGCGGCCCTGGGTCGGAGCCGTTGGTCGCGTAGGCGAGGTTCGATGCCGGCGCCGAGAGCATCGGCTCGAGCAGGCCCTCGATCGCCTTCTCCCTCGCGCTGTGCGGCATCACCGTCGCTGCCGGCGCGCGCACGGCGAGGGCAAAGGTGAAGGCGTGGGCGTCGTAGTCGGCCTCGCCGTAGTTTTCACGCGCCCGCTGGAGCAGCTGCTCCGCGAGCTCCTGGTCGATGCCGAGGTGCGAGGCAACCAGCTGCTCGAACTCGTCGTCGGTCAGGAGCAGCGCGTAGGGGGTGGCAAGCGCCAGGACGCCGACGCCGACGCCGACGCCGACGAAAGTGCGGCGGCGCATCCGCGTCCGCGATCTCTCGGATGCCGGGCCGGCGGCGTCGCGGAGCACCTCGAGCAGCCGCGGCTGCTGGATGGCGCCGTCGTAGTGCTCGCCGACCCGCGCCAGCGCCGCCTCCCCCAGTCGTGCCCGGCGCCCGGGGTCGGTCAGGTCGCGCAGTGCGGCAGCGAGACCGTCGGCGTCGTCCGGCTCGACGAGCACGCCGCCGTCGCCGACCAGCTCGGGGATCGCGCCGACCGGCGATGCGACGACCGGCAGCCCAGCCGCCATCGCCTCCAGCACGACCCAGGGAACGGCGTCCGCCCGCGTCGGCAGCGCGAGGGCGTCCGCGGAGGCGTAGAGCCGCCGCAGCTCCTCGCTTCCGGCCGCCACGCCACGGTGCACGCGAACCAGCTCGTCGTCCTCGACCCGGTCGCCGGAGACGACGTCGAGCGTCGCCTCGCCACCGAGGCGACGCACCGCCTCGACCAGCGTCCCAAGGCCCTTGCGCTCGACTTCGTTGCCGACGAAGAGCACGCGCAGCGGGCCTTCTCCGCGCCCGCCCTCCCGCGAGCTCGCCGCCTCCCACCAATCGCGGTCGAGGCCGGGGTGGAGGGTGACCAGCTTGCTCTCCGGCAGGTCGTATTCGCGCTGCAGCGCCTCGGCGTTCCACTCGGTCCAGGCGACCACGGCGGCGGCCCCCGCAAGTGCCCGCCGCTCGAGCCGCTTCAGCAGGCGCTGCTGGCGAGGCGTCCATGAGTCGCCGGGGCCGAAGTACCGCAACGCGGTGAACTGGCCGACGGTCGCGTCGATCGAGAGCACGCAGGGCAGCCGCCGCATCGGCCTCCGCATCAGCAGTGCCGCCGCCTGCGTGTTGACGAAAGCGACGTCGACGGCGCGCAGATGCCGCTTGAGGATGCGGCGAGCCCGCCAGGACCAGCGCAGGCGCCAGCGCAGGGCGAACATGTCGGCATCGCCGACGCGCTTCCAGCGGCGCAGGAACAGCCGCTCCAACCGGTTTGGCGGCGGCACGGTCGCGAAGGTCGCCTCGATCGCCGGGTCGTCGGCGAACGTCGCCTTCAGCTGGGCGGTCAAGGTGCGGTGGCCGAGCACCCCCTCGTCGAGGAAGAGGACCCGCAGCTGCTCGCTCATAGGAGAACCTCCCCAGCGGCCGAGATCAGGTGCTCGGCTTGCTCGGCCACCACGCCGGCGGCGAAGCGTTCGCGGGCGCTCTGCCCGGCGAGCCTGCCCTCGCGCCGGACCCGCTCGGGATCGCTCTCGTAGGAGCGCAGGATCGTGGCCAGGGCGGCGGGGTCGTTCTCCGGCACGACGATTGCGCCGAAGCTGTCGTCGATCAGATCGCGGACTCCCTCGGCGCCGGTCGAGACACAGGGCCGTTCGGCGAGCAGGCCGAGGATCACCGCCCGCGGCTGACCCTCGGTGGGGCTGGGGCAGAAGACCGAGACATCGAAGGCGGAGAGGACGTCGCCGACCGTGGCGCCTGGAGTGGGGAGGAAGTGCGCGCGGGCGCCCAGCGGTGCGGCGCGGGACCGCAGCTCGGCCTCGGTCTCGCCAGCGCCGGCGAGGATCAGGTGCGTCTCGGGGCCGAGCGCCGCGACGGCGTCGATCACGACGTCGTTGCGCTTCTTCGGGTGGAAGCGCGAGATGCAGCCGACGGTGAAAGCCCCGGCGGGGATGCCGAGCTCGCTCCGCACCCGTTCGCGCCCCTCCTCGCTGAAGCAGATCTCGTCGGTTCGCATCGCGTTTGGCAGGACCGCGACCTTCGCGGCGTCGACGCCGGCGTCGATCACCGAGCAGCGCGTTCCCTCGGATATGGCCAGGATCGGATCCGCCTTGCGCCCGGCGGCGGCGTACGCCCAGCGGCCCGGCCCGCTCCTCATCTGGAAGGGGACCGGCCCCCACTCGGCCCAGGTGATCTGGGGTCGAAGACGGGCGGGCAGCCGCGGCACCAGCAGCTGCTCCTTCTTGTAGTGAAGGAGGAGAACGTCGTAGGGGAGCTCGGCTTCGAGCGCCTCGCGGAGCCGCCGCCGGAGCGCTGGCCAGCGAAGCATCAGGGAAGGCCAGCTACTTGCCGACAGCTTCGGGCCGAGCTCGAGCGGGTGGACCTCGACCCTGGTCTCACGGCCGATCTCCGGCGAGTCGCTGAGCATCACCGCCTCGTGGCCGCGGCCGATCAGGGCGTCGAGCAGCTCAACCGCAGCGAACTCCGCGCCACCGGGGGCGGCGCCAGTCATCACCGTGACGATCTTCAAAGCGCCAGGCGCCTCTCGAGCGCTTCGATCGAGTACTCGCGTTCGGCCAGCTCACGGCCGGCAGCGGCTAGGGCGTTGCCGCGTTGCGGCTCGAGCGCATCGAGCACCGCCTGGGCGAACGGCTCTCCGGCGGGCTCGCCCTCGACGTAGTGGACGCCGGCCTGCACTTCGAGGCCGGCGGCGGCGAGCGGGGTCGCGACGACCGGCAGGGCGAAGGCGAGCGCCTCGACGAACTTGAGCGGGGATCCGCCTCCCTCAAGGAGGGGCACGACGGCGCAGCCGGCGGCGTCGTAGAGAGCGCCCAGGTCCGGTACGAAGCCAAGGCCTTCCACTCGAGGGTCGGTCGCCTCGATCGTGTCGCTGCCCTTGCCGGCGACGATCAGCCGGACCTCCGGCGCCTGCTCCCAGAGGGCCGGCATCGCCGACTCGAGCAGGAAGCGCAACCCCTGCCGATTTGGCTCGTAGGAGAGGTCGGCTACGAAGAGCAGCGAGCGCTGACCACTGCGCGGTAGTACCGGCGCGATCGCGGCGACGTCGACCACGTTGGGGACGAGCCGCAGGCGAGCCGTTGGCGCCAGTGTCGCGGCCCCCTGCATGTCCGCCGGCGAGACCATCCAGCTCTCAGCGTAGCGTTCGAGCAGGAGGCGCTCGAAGCGCTGCAGGCTGCGCAGTGACATCCCCGTGTCGGTGAGTCGGTGGCGGAAGGAAGACTCCAGGTTGTGGGCGCTGTAGATCGCCCTGTGTCGCTTCGCGTGGGGCAGCAGCGTCGCCGCGGCGATCGGTCCCTCGGCGATCAGGCGCACTTCCTCGTCGTCCGCCGAGAGCTTCGCGGCCTTCGAGGCGACGCCGGGCCAGATTCCTCGGGCGAAGTCGTCGGGCACACCGCTCAGGCGGCTGCGCAGGTACGCCGAGGCTCGCTCGTGTCGCGGCGGCCGTTCGACCCGATGCAGATGAACGCCGGCGAGTTCCTCGTAGGAGGGGTCGGGATTCTCCGCCCCGAACGCTCCGTAGACGAAGTCGAGCCGGCCATGCACGGAGAGCGCGCGCACCAAGCCGTACGTCCGCCGCGCGCGACCTGAGTCGAGGGTGGGGGTATGTGAAGTGGCGAGGACGGTCCGCATGCGTCGGCGCCGAGCGGGCGACGAGGCGGCGAGTATAGGCACAGCCCGTGACGTTAGGGCCCGACCCTAACCCCCGTATTTCGCCGCCGCCTGGCGCAGCGCTTCATAAGCGGGCTTGTGCGAGCCGTCGTTGCGCACAACCCCGTACCAAGCGTTGGTGCCGTAGTCGCGGTAGTTGAAGTAGACGACCTCGGCCACGTAGCCGGTGCTCTTGCACCAGGCGACGAAGTTGGTGATGTTGGTCGCCTGTTCGGACTCGTTCCACTGCAGGCTGTCACCGGTGGAGGGCTGCCCGGTCGCCGTCGGCCAACCGACCTCGGTGATGTAGATCGGCCCACCGGTCATCGCCCGGGCGCTTTCAATCAGAGCATGGTTGCCGAGCGCCGAGCTCGTCTTTGAACCGGTACCGCCGTAGGGGTGGACGATGAAGCCGTCCACGTAGGTGGCCCAATCAGAGGTGTACCAGGCCTTGCCAAAGCTAAGACCGTTGGAGCCATCCAGGGTGCCGAGGATCTTCGGCGCCGCTTCGCCATATTGGGCGTGGAAGGCATCGTGGGTCTGCTTCAGGAGATTGCGGTAGCAGGTCGCGTTGGCGGAGCTGTTTGCGCCCGAGCCCCAAAACCAGGTCCCACCGGGCTCGTTGAGTGCCTCGATGACCGGCGTCTGGGTCGGGGTGGTGTTGGCCTTGTAGAAGGCCAGGGTTTCGCTCGCCCAAGAGCTTGCGTTCAGGGCGCAGACTCCGCCGCTGTTATAGGGGCCTGAGAAGTTCAGCTGGATGCGCAGGCCGGCCTTCTTGAAGCTTTCAAGCCCCGTGAGGCCCCGCTCGGTCTCATAGCGCACGGTGTTGACCGCACCACGCACATCGGCGGCGCCCGAGCTGCCGTAGTTGCCAGCATCGAGGCCGACGATCATCCCGGTTGGGTTGGGGGTCGGAGTCGGTGCGGGGGTTACCGCCGACGCCGGCGCGACCGCGTTTGAGACCGTCACCGCGTTTGAGACCGAGCGCGAGTTGCCGGCCGCGTCATAGGCCGTGGCGGTAACGGTGTGGGTGCCGTCAGAGACCTTGGTCGTGTCGAAGTAGCAGTTGTAGGGCGCTTCGCGCTCGGTGTTGAGGTTGGTGCCGTCGACCTTAAAGACGACAGAGGTGACGCCGCGATCATCAGCGGCGTTGGCCACACAGCTGGAGCCACCGTTGAGATTTCCTTTGACGGTGGCGCCGGTGCTTGGAGTCTGCCAGGAGGCCGTGGGCGCGGTGGTGTCGCCGGCCGGGGTCGGGGTTGGTTCGGGGGTCGGTTCCGGAGTTGGCGTTGGGGTGGGTTCCGGGGCGGGGGCTGGGCTCGGGGCTGGGGCAGGAGCCTGGGTTGGTGCCGGAGCCGGAGCCGGAGCTGGGGTTGGGGCTGGCGCGGGATCGGTCGGGGCAGGAGGAAGTTGGGCCCCGCAGCGGCGCATGGCGGCGCGTCGGTGGTGCGCGGCGGCCCGGGCAGGGGTCGTGCCCTTCGTGATGCGCTCGGCTCGCTTGGTGCAAATCCGAGCCGCACTCTGCTTGGCGGAGGCCTGGGCGGAAGCGGATGCGACGCCGACGATCGCGAGCAGACACATGATCAAACCGAAGATTGCGATCCGACCTGCGTTGCCGAGCTTCAATTTCTTCTCCTTCGGTAGCCGGGCTGCCTCTAGAGGCCCCTTGCTTTGCGACCCCGCCTCGCGACGGGTGTGCCTTTTTCGGGAGTCGCGCCACGCACGGTCCCAGATTCATCGGTTCAGCCCTGATCGGATGACAGAACCCGATTGCGCAGGGGGTTCCCCCTAACTGGACGCATGTCCAACCGGGCGGAGGAGGCCGTGACTAGCCGCGGTAGTTCTGCGCAGCGGCTTGCACAATCGAGTAGGAGGGCTTCTCGGTGCCGTCCTCGCGCAGCAGGCCGAACTCGAGCTCGCGTTCGGCGCTGTCAGTGCCCCGATCGAGCAGTTGGTAGATGGAGACCATCTCGATCTTCCATTCTGGGTGGTTGACGACCGCGGCAAGCATCTCAGCCAGGTGCTCGGCCTGGGTTTCCTCGTCGACGCACTCGCCGCCGCAGCCAGCGGTCGACTCGCCGTACTCGGTGATGAAGATCGGCTTCGAGCCCGCTCCCAGTTCGTCCATTCGCTGGCGCAGGGCTTCAATCCGCCCGAAGGGGCCCGCCGGGCTCACCTCGGCGGGGTCGTGCCCGTACCAGTAAGGATGATCGGCGAAGGCGTAGAAGAGCGAGTTGAGGTTGGGGATGCGCGCGTAGAGCGTGTCCATCCAGGAGGTGTCGGTGCCATAGATGCGGCTCACCAGGATCATCTTGGCCGGCATGCCGAGGCGCTTCACCTCTTCCAGAGCCGGGCGCACGGTGTCGGCGTAGAGGCCGGCCGACATCCCGCCGAAGTAGGGCTCGTTGCCCAGCTCGAACGTCTGGATGGCGTAGCGGGCTTCATCCAGTTCTGCATGTTCTTCCCAGAACGTTCCGCCGCGCCCATAGCGGCGGATGAAGGCGACCACCCATTCGCGGTAGTGCGTCGCGTCGCCGAGTTCGTTGCCGCCGAGTTGGGCGTGGATGCGGGTATGGACCTGGGAGGCGGCCTTCAGCACCAGGTCGTCCTGGGCGTCGACCGGTCGCGAAGGGTTCCACTCGTGACGCGTGACTGCGGCTCCCAGTTGCGTGCGGTACGTGGTTTCGTTCGAGCTCCAGCCGGCGTAGCCGCCGTCGATCGCGACGGTGAAGGCGCCTGAGGCGGGTGGGGGCAGAGGCGGTTCGGCCGGCGGCGGGGTCGGTTCCGGTTCTGGTTCGGGTTCCGGTTCGGGCGCCGGCGCAGGCGGTTCGGGTTCGGGCGCAGGCGCAGGTTCCGGTTCCGGTTCGGGTTTCGGGTGGGACGTTTCGGGAGGCGGTGGCACGGTTTTGGGAGGGGCGGGCGGTTCGGTCGGCAGCGTCGGCGTCGGCGAGCCGGTTTCCGGCGTCGGCTCCCCGGGCTCGGTGGTCGGCTGTTGCGGATCGGCGCCGACGAGGGCGGGCGCCGCAGGCGGGGGGCCTTGCGTGGGGAGATCGGAGGCGGGAATCGACGGCGCCGGCCGGTGTGGTGATTTGACGACTATCGACGAGGAGAGCGCTATGAGGCGACGGTGGCGACCCGGCACGTTGGGGGCTACATCGATCGAGGCTTGCCAGACACGTGGCCTACGGCGCTCTCCGGCGAGGCAACCGTCGGTGCAGTCTCGCCGGTGCAGGGTGGGCATCTCGCCGGCGACTCGTTGGGCGACGTACGCCGTGGAGGGGAATTGGCCGGCCGTCGTGTGGTCGACGCCGAACGCGATACCGACCAGCGCCGCGACCAGTGCACCTGCGCGTAATGACGGGCTGATCCTCCGCATCGCCGCCGATGTTGACGCATCGCTACGACATTTGTCGAGTAACCGGAGGTCGGTTTCGGTCTAGCCGCGGTACTTCTGCATCGCTGCCTCGACGACGGAGTAGGCGGGCTTCTCCGTGCCGTCCTCGCGCAGCAGGCCAAACTGACGCTCGCGCTCACCGCTGTCGGTGCCCCGATCGCGGAGCTGGTAGACCGAGAGCATCTCGACTCCCCACTGCGGGTTGGAGCTGACCGCGGAGATCATCTCCCCTAGATGCTGGGCCTGAGTTTCTTCGCTGACGCACTCTTCGCCACAGTCCGCGGTCGACTCGCCGTACTCGGTGATGAAGATCGGCTTCGATCCGGCTCCCTGCTCGATCATCCGCTGGCGCAGGGTTTCGATCCGGTCAAAGGGGCCGGCGGCACTCGACTCGGACGGGTCGTGTCCGTACCAGTAGGGGTGGTCGGCGAAGGCGTAGAAGAGCGAGTTGAGGTCGGGGATGCGCTGGTAGAGCGTGTCCATCCAGGAAGTGTCCTTGCCGTAGACGCGGCTATCGAGGATGACCTTGACCGACAGATTGAGCCGGTGGACTTCTTCCAGCGTCGGGCGCACGGTGTCGGCGTATTCGGCAGCCGACATTTCACCGAAGTAGGGCTCGTTGCCGAGTTCGATCGTGGTGATCGCATAGCGCGAGCTGTCGAGCTCGGGGTGGGCGCTCCAGAAGTCTCCACCTGGCCCGTAATGCCGAATGAAGGCGACGACCCATTCGCGGTAGTGGGTCGGGTCGCCGAGATCGTTCTCGCCGAGTAGGGCATGGATGCGGGTATGGACTTCGGTCGCGGCGCTCAGGACGACGTCGTCCTGTGCATCGACCGGATCGGAAGGGTCCCACTCATGGCGGGTGACGGCGGCGCCGAGTGACGCGCGCTCTTCGGTTTCCGTTTCGCTCCAGTCGCCGTAGCCGCCGTCGATCCCAATTACGAGCGGACCCGCTTCGGGCAGCACGCTGCGGCTGGAGCTGGAGGTGCTTGGGTGGCGGCGCAGGTGGGCGATGCAGCGGTGGCGCAACGCACGGGCGCGGCGCTTCATCTTCGCGGTCGCCCGCGGGCGCGGCGCGGCCTTCGCTTGGCTGGCCGTTGCGGCGGAGGAGCGCAGGACCTTGCGCTTCGCCCGCCGCGCGCAGACCGCGGCGATTCCCTTGGCCTTGCTTCCGGGCTTGACAGCAACAGCGTTGCCTATCTGCGGCGCCGGATTTGCCAGGGCGACAGCAGCGCCCGAGGTAGCGCAGAGGCCTGCCACGACCAGGGCGATGACGAGGAGGCGGTTGAGAGGGGTGACCATGACGGTCCCCTCATCGGGCGCTGGAAGGGCCCTTCCCAAGGGAACCCTGCCTGCGTCTGGACGTATGTACTAGTCCATGCGGCTAGCTTGCAAAGACGATTGCGAAGCGACCACTCTAGGACGGGTGGAACGTCTTTAAGCCGGAACCCCTAGTAGACGGGTTCTAAGGCGTGTTGCGGTGCTTGGCGGCGAAGGGGTCGCCGAAGTCGCCTGAGTCGAGCCCTTGGGCGACCTCGCTGACGCCATCGGGCACCTTCATCGTCAGCTCGAAGCCGAGCCGCTCGCGGATCTTCTCGAAGGCGACCTTGTAGTCGCGCGGATCCTCGTCGCGGTGGACAAAGCTGACTTTGCCCCGGGGGACAATGCCCGAGATGATCTCGACCAGGTCGAGCTTGCGGTAGTTCTCGTCGCTGTCGCCGACGTTGAAGACGTCGCGCCCGACCTCGTCTGGTCCTGCCTCAAGTACTCGCGCAATCGCCCGCGCCGCGTCGCGCACGTGCACGTAAGGGCGCCAGAACTGCTCGCCGAAGACTTCGAGCTCGCGGTCGTCCCAGAGTTCGCGGGTGAACTCGTTGACGGTCAGATCGAAGCGCATCCGCGGTGCCGCTCCGTACACCGTGGCGAAGCGGAGACAGGTCGGCACCGTTGATCCGTTGCTGCTTTCGAGCAGCATTTTCTCGATCTCGACCTTCTGTTCCGCGTAAAGGGAGACCGGCGCCAGTGGCGCCTCCTCGTCTACCGGCGTCTCGGGGTCGGCCATGCGCCCGTAGTTGGAACAGGTGGAGGCGAAAATCAGGTGGGCGACGCCAGCGGCGCTTGCGTCCTCGATCAGCGATCGCGTCGCCTCGACGTTGGTCTCGCGGGCCAGCTCGGGGTCGCGGGCACAGGCGGGGTCGCCGACGATTGCGGCCAGGTGGACGACCGCCTCGGCTCCCTCCAGCGCAGAGCGACGCGCCTCGGCATCGCGGATGTCGGCGATCGTCAGCTTGGCGCCGCGAGCCTCGAGATCCTTTGCGAGAGCTTCTTGGCCGTGCAGAAGGTTGTCGAGGATGCGGACCTCGCGGCCTGCCTCGAGTAGCGCCGCGGCTACCTCGGCACCCACGTAGCCGGCGCCGCCGGTGATCAGGGTTGGTTGGCTCATGCGGCGGTGAAGCATAGAGATTGTGCAGGCGGCCTTTCAGCTCGCGCCATGAGGGGTCTGGACGCGCCTCTCGTTTGTCTAGGCTTGCGCGGTTGACCTCGCCCGCCCTTGACCTCCGCGACAGGCACGCCGTCGTCTTCGGCGGGGCTGGCTTCATCGGCAGCCACCTCGTCGCCAGCCTGACCGCAGCCGGCGCCTCCGTTCTGATCGCCGATCTACAGGTGCCGAACCAGCTGCCGGCGGGGGCGAGGTTCGAGACGGTCGATGTGCGCGAGCCGATCGAGATCGAGCCCGACGCCGCCGCTCCACTCGTCTTCAACTTGGCCGCCGTCCACCGTACGCCCGGCCATCCGGATCACGAGTACTTCGAGACCAACGTGGCAGGCGCCCGCAACGTGACCGAGTTCTGCACTCGTCATGGCGTCGGCTCCCTCTTTTTCACCAGCTCGATCTCCGTCTACGGGCCGACCGAGGAGCCGCGGATCGAGACCTCGCCGTTGACGCCGACCAGCGCCTACGGAAAGTCGAAGCTCGAGGCCGAGGGCATCCACCGCAGTTGGGCGGAGGAGGCCGGCGACCGGCGGCTCGTCCTCGTCCGCCCCGCGGCCGTGTTCGGACCGGGCGAAAACGGCAACTTCACCCGCCTTGCTCGCGGCCTGCGCAAAGGCTTCTTCCTCTACCCGGGGCGCAAGGACACGCTGAAGGCATGCGGCTACGTCGACGACCTGATCGGGTCGCTGTACTTCATGTGGACCGCCGCCGATCCCGTCGTTATCTACAACTACGCCTACCCCGAGCCACCCACCCTCGAGGCGATCTGCCAGGCCTTCCACGAGGTTGGTGACCTCCCCTCGCCTCGGGGAGTCATCCCGACCGCGCCTATGCTCGCTGTCGCCCGTCTGCTCAGCGCTGTCGGTCTGAAGACGTTCGATCCCGACCGGGTAAGGAAGCTGGTCGCCTCGACCAACATCCAGGCGCACGAGCTGAGCGAGCGGGGCTTCGCCTACGAAACCGACCTGCGCAGCGCGATCGCCCGCTGGCGCGCCGCCGACCCCCCCGGGCAGTTCGTCTAGGCGCCCGATGTCGAAGCTGGCGATAGCGCACGAGTGGCTCGCGGTGCGGGCGGGCAGCGAGAAGACCTTCGAGGCGATGGCGCAGGCCTACCCCGACGCCGACCTCTACGCCCTGACCTGGGATCGCGACGCCGACTTCGACTTCTCTGGCCGGGAGGTGACAACGACGCTGCTGGATCGCTGGCCGGCGCTGCGCGACCGGCGTGAGCTGGCCTTGCCGCTGATGTCGCTCGCCTGGAAGGCGATCGACGTCCACGACACATACGACGTCGTGCTCACCTCCAGCCACGCCTTCGTGCGCAGCTTCCCGCCGGCCAAGCCGGCGACCCACTTCTGTTACTGCCACACGCCGCTGCGCTACGCCTGGGTTCCCGACATCGACGCCCGCACCCAAAGGCGCATCCCCGGCAAGTCGGTCGCTTTCGCCACCCTGCGCGAGTGGGACCGGCGAACCGCCAAGAACGTCGACTTCTTCGCCGCCAACTCGACTGCCGTGCGCGATCGCATCCACGAGTGCTACGGCCGCGAGTCGGTGGTCATCCACCCCCCCGTGGACACGGTCTACTACGACCTGCCGGAGCGGCCGGTGGAGCGGACGCGGGCGCTGGCTGTGTCTCGCTTCGTCCCATACAAGAGCGTGGCGTTGGCGATCGAAGCCTGTGCCGCGGCGAAGGTGCCGCTCACCGTCGCCGGCAAAGGCCCCCAGGAGCAGGAGCTGCGTGCCCTCGCCGCTGGTCTGGGCGCAGACGTCGAGTTCGAGATCTCACCCTCCGACGAGCGCCTTCGAGACCTTTACCACGCCTGTTCAGCCTTGGTCTTCCCCGCCAACGAGGACTTCGGGATCATCCCGGTCGAGGCCCAGGCCTGCGGCGCCCCGGTCGTCGCGCTCGACATCGGCGGCGCCAGGGACACCGTGGTGCAGGGGGAGACCGGCCTGCGGGTGCAGCGCCAGGAGGCGGGGCTGTTCGCCGAGGCGATCCGCGACCTGGTCGCCTCGCCGCCGGAGGCGACGGTCTGCCGCCGCAACGCCGAGGGCTTCTCGGTGCAGCGCTTCGCCGACGAGCTGCGCGGCTGGGTCGACCAGAACGCCTGAGGTCGCGCGAGCCCGGCGCCGGCTCAGTAAGCGCCCCGTCCCGACAGCACGGCCGGGACGGTGGCAAGCAGGATCTCGACGTCGCGGGCGAGCGACCAGCCGGCGACGTACTGGTAGTCGAAGCGGACCATCTCCTGGAAGGGGCTCTGCGAGCGACCGTAGACCTGCCACGGCCCGGTCAAGCCGGGACGCAGCTCGAGCCGGCGCAGATGCCAGTCTTTTTCGAGCGCGGCGGTCTCTGGGAAGATCAGCGGGCGCGGGCCCACCAGGCTCATCTGGCCCATCAGCACGTTGAAGAGTTGCGGCAGCTCGTCGAGCGAGAAGCGGCGGATGAAGCGGCCGACGCGGGTGACGCGGGGGTCCTCGCGGATCTTGAACATGACGCCGTCGGAGGCCTCGTTGAGCTCCCCCATCTCCGTCTTGCGCTTCTCGGCGTCGACGTACATCGAGCGGAACTTGATCAGCTGGAAGCTGGAGTTGCCCCGGCCTGCCCTTGGCTGGCGGAAGAAGACCGGACCGCGCGACTCGAGCTTCACCGCGATCGCGATCGCGATCATCAGCGGCGAGAAGGCGACGATCAGGGCGAATGAGCCCGCGGCGTCGAGGACGCGCTTGGCGGCGATCGAGGCGGAGGTCAGCACCGGCGTCCCGATCGAGAGCAGCGGCAGTCCGCCGACCTGGCCCAGCGCCCGCACGCCGTCGAGGAACTCGAAGAGGCGCGGCACGACGTCCACCGTCACGCCCGCGTCGCGGCAAGCTCGGATCGACTCGAGCAGCTGCTCGTGGCTGGCCTTCGAGAAGGCGATGATCACCCGGTCGATCCCCTGCGCCTCGATGATCGCGTCGAGGTCGGCGAAGCGCCCCAGCCAGGGCAAGTCCGGGCTGCCGATGTCGTGCACCTCGTCGTCGACGATGCCGACAGGGTCGAGGCCGAACTGAACATTGTTGCGGAGCTTCTTGACGACGTGCCCGGCGACGAAGCCCGAACCGAGGATTAGCGTGCGCTGGCGGAGGTCTGGGGCGCGGTGAAGCCCGGCCCGCACGACCGTGCGGGCGATGCCGGTCAAGACCGCGATCCCGGCGACGGTGAGGAAGGTCACGGCGACCACCTCGTCGAGCCCCAGGATCGACGCCAGGCCGAAGAGAGGCCAGGTGATCAGCATCAAGGTGACGAAGGCGCGCGGCAGCTCGGTGACGGCCGATGCCCAGTTGCCCAGTTGGTCGCTGCGGTAGAGGCCGATGCTGAAGGCGGTGAGCGGCCAGAGGATCGTCGCGCCGGCCACGTAGGCGGCGCCGGTCGGCTCGGCCTCGCTCAGGCCGAGGGCAAGCACCGTGATCGCACCGGCGAGGCAGGCGGCCACGGAGTCCGCGGTGAAGAGCATCCTTGCCAGCACGGCGCCCCGTCGCCGCGCCCTGCTGGTTGTACCGCGCTGAGCAGCTGCGCCGTCCTCGTCGGCCTCTGCGGCGGACGCCCCATGCGCGTGGGTTGCGGTTGAGCTCTCCATCTTGGCTAGGTCAGTGGGGGGTGTGCTGAGGGGGCAGGGGTGAAGTCAACATAAAGACGATGGGGGTAAAACTCCATCAGGAACAACAGATCGGCAACCAGTGTGTCGCGCTGAGGCCCGCAATCAAGCGTGCATGGCGAACTTCGTTGATCCTGCCGGACGAATATTCGAAGTATTTTCGGAACTAGCCGCGGGGGTGCTCAAAGCGCCTCGTCGGATACCTCCTGCACCGCCGGACGATACTGCCTGAGAAATCGCCGTGGCGGTCAGGCGTCATCACGTCTGTCCGATCGGCATGACTGCGCTCCATAGATCGAGCCCCCCACACCGCGCGTCACCATCACGCCGGCCGCGACGTCGCGGTCCAGATCATCGTCCGCGTGCTCAACCGGATAACGAGGGGAGTGGCTTGGCGCCGCTACTGGTCCTGCGGACGCTGCTCTCGGTTCCGGCGATCGCCGCCAGCCTCGTGCTCCTCGCCCAGACCCCGTTCAACGTCGGGGCCTCGCTGCGCGTCACCCACCAGTTGCGGGTGAGCAACTGGGTGCCAAATGGCGATCCTGACGCTGAACAGCGTCCTCTGGGGCGCTGCGGTCGTCGGATTTCCGACCGCATTCGCGGGCGATGGCTGTGCGGGGCCTAGTGTGCCTCACCCGGCGCGTGCGCCGGCGGCCGCGACTCCTCGGCCAGCGAGGTGATCTCGAGCGGTCCGTGGGCGGCTGCCTCGAGGACCTCGGTCGCCTCTTCGGCGGAGCGGGCGTAGAGCTCGACCAGCATGTGGACGACGATCCGCTCCCCGTCGTGTTTGTGGAAGCGCACATGGGCGAAGAACTCGCGCACGCCGGCCTCACCCAGGGCACCGTAGGCAAGCAGCTCGGCCGCTTCTGGGCCGGCGCAGCTCTCGACCCGGTCTTGGTCGACGGTCACCGTGCAGGAGGCAACCCAAGGAGTGCCCGCAACCATCCGTTCCCAGCGGTCCTCGATCGGCACGACGCGATCGTCTTGGAAGGTGAGGTGCGGCTGA
The DNA here is from genome assembly GCA_963703175.1 of uncultured Solirubrobacterales bacterium. Classification (GTDB taxonomy): domain Bacteria; phylum Actinomycetota; class Thermoleophilia; order Solirubrobacterales; family 70-9; genus VRUE01. Next base: position 374,491 of record OY969794.1, on the reverse strand, counting down.
TCGTGCATGCAGTTGAGGCACTGCACGACCGATTCCTGCACTTCGTCGATCCCTTCGGTCGGGATCCCCGTCTCGGGATCGACGTGGCGGATCGCGTCGTAGTGGATCTGGATCTCGAGGTTCTGGGACCAGCAGCGATAGCAACGCAGCCAGGCTGAACGGTCCCCGTTGATCTCGTTCATGCCCCCATTGTCGCAGCCGCCTCGTCGGCGATCAGGCGTGCCAGCGCCAGCGAGGAGGTGGCCGCAGGCGAGGGCGCGTTGCGCACGTGGATCGCCCGCTCGGTGCGGTGGACGACAAAGTCATCGACCAGCGTCCCGTCTCGGTCGATCGCCTGAGCGCGGACACCCGCCGGCCCAGGCTGGACCTTGACGTCGCGCAGGGCGGGGACCAGGCGGGTCGCCTCGGCGGCGAAGGCGGAGCGGCTGGCGGCATGGCGCATCTCCAGCAGGCCAGCCCGCCAGTTGCGCCCCGCCATCCGCCAGGTCCCCGGCCAGGCGAGCGTCTGCCCAAGGTCGCGCGGTCGCACGGTGGAGAGCCGGTAGGCATCGCGGGCCGGTGCGAGCAAAGCGCTGGGTCCGATCAGGACCCGGTCGTCGATCGTGCGGGTCAGGTGGGCGCCGAGAAAGGGAAGGTCTGGGTCTGGTACCGGGTAGACGTTGCTGCGGACGAGCCCCGCCGCAGCGGCCGGCAGCTCGAGGTAGCCGCCTCGGAAGGGGACTATCCGCGGGCTCTTCGGCGCTCCGCACGCCACGGCCAGACGATCGGACCAGAGCCCTGCGCAGAAGACTGCCGAGACGGCCGAGGTCGTGCCCTGTGCGTGACGCAGCGCGATTCGGCCGGGGAGCTGCTCGGCAGCGGCGACGGCAGCACCGAGATGGACCGTTCCACCGGCACGCTTGACGTCATCGGCGTAGGAATCGGCGACAGCGGCGAAGTCGACGATGCCCGTCTGCGGCGAGTGCAGCGCGGCCACCCCATGGGCGGCCGGCTCCACATCGGCGATCTCTCCGGCATCGAGCCGACGCAGCTCCGGTACCTCGTTTGCCTGGCCGCGTCGCTCCAGCTCGTCCAAGCGCCCCAGTTCGCCGTCCTCTACCGCGACGATCAGCTTGCCCGATTGCCTGTAGGGGACCCCGTGCTCATCGCAGTACGCGTACAGCTCGCGGGCGCCTTCGACACAGAGACGCGCCTTGAGCGATCCCGGCTTGTAGTAGATGCCGGCGTGGATGACGCCGCTCGAGTGGCTGGTCTGGTGCCCACCGAGCCGCTCCCCGGCCTCCAGTACGCAGAGTCGTGCGCCGGGGGACCGGGCGAGCAGCTCGCGTGCGACCGCGAGGCCGACGATGCCACCGCCGACAATCGCCAGGTCGCACTCGGCCGGCGGATGCTCGTTCGAACCGTTCAAACGGCTGCGCCGGCTGTGGCGCGCTGCTCGACCAAGGTTGCGATCTCACCCATGATCTTGTTGATGTCGAAGTCCTTGGGGGTGTAGACGCCGGCGACACCGGCCTTGCGCAGGCGCTCGGCGTCGACGACGGGGATGATCCCGCCGACTACGACAGGCACGTCGACGCCCTCGTCGCGCAGCCGTCGCACAACGTCCGGAACCAGCTCCAGGTGCGAGCCAGAGAGGATCGAGAGGCCGACTACATCGACGTCCTCCTGCAGCGCGGACTCGGCGATCTCCTCGGGCGTCAGGCGGATGCCCTGGTAGATCACCTCCATGCCAGCGTCGCGGGCGCGCAGCGCGATCTGCTCGGAGCCATTGGAATGACCGTCAAGGCCAGGCTTGCCGACCAGGATCTTGATCCGGTGGCCGATCTGCTCGGAGACCTCATCGACGCGGCTGCGGATTGCCACCAGCTCGTCGCGATTGCCAGGTGGTGCCGCTCCGTCGACGCCGGTGGGCGCGCGGTAGGCGCCGAAGGCCTCGCGCAGTACTTCCGCCCACTCGCCGGTCGTCGCACCCGCTTTCGCCGCCGCGATCGTCGCCGGCATCACGTTGGCGCTCTCGTCGGCGGCGATCCGGCCGAGCTCCTCCAGCGCCGAGCGCACCGCCTCCTCATCGCGCTCGGCCTTCCACTGCTCGAGTGCCTCGACCCGTTCGCGCTCGACCTCTGGGTCGGGAGTGAGGATGCCGCCGTCGGCGCCGGCGGTCAATGGGGAGTCCTCGCTCTCGGTGAAGCTGTTCTGACCGATTACCTTCTGCTCGCCACTCTCGATTCGCGCCACCCGCTCACGGTGGGACTCAACCAGGCGGGCCTTCATGTAGGGCACGGCGGCAACCGCACCGCCGTGCTCCTCGACCACCGCCATCTCGGCCCGGGCGCCCTCGGCTAGCTCGTCGACTAGGCCGTCCATCACCACCGAGCCATCGAAGATGTCGGGGTACTCGAGCAGGTCGGTCTCGTTAGCCAGAACCTGTTGGATACGCAGGCTCCATTGCTGATCCCAGGGGCGGGGCAGACCCATCGCCTCATTCCAGGCGGGGAGTTGGAGTGCGCGGGCGCGGGCGTCGCGGCTTAGCGTCACGGCCAACGCCTCGAGCACGATCCGCTGGATGTTGTTCTCCGGCTGAGCCTCGGTTAGGCCAAGTGAGTTGACCTGGACGCCGTAGCGGAAGCGCAGCATCTTCTCGTCGGTCACCCCGTAACGCTCGCGGCCGATCTCGTTCCAGAGCCGGCCCATCGCGCGCAGCTTGGCGATCTCCTCGATTAGGCGGATGCCGGCGTTGACGAAGAAGGAGATGCGGCCAAAGACCCTGGGGAAGTCATCCTCGGCGACCTGGCCACGGGCTTTGACTTCGTCGAGCACGGCGATCCCAGTCGAGAGCGCGTAGGCGATCTCCTGCACCGGCGTCGCCCCAGCCTCCTGCAGGTGGTAGCTGCAGATGTTGGTCGGGTTCCAGCTCGGCACCTCGTTGACGGTGAAGGCGACCATGTCAGCGATCAGCCGCATCGAGGGCTCGGGCGGGAAGGCGTAGGTGCCGCGCGAGAGGTACTCCTTGATGATGTCGTTCTGGGTAGTGCCCGTCAGTTTGTCGCGGGGGACTCCATTTTCCTCGGCGACGGTTACGTAGAGCCCGAGTAGCCAGGCGGCGGTGGCGTTGATCGTCATCGAGGTATTCATCTCGTCGAGCGGGATCCCGTCGAAGAGTTGATGCATGTCGCCCTTGTGAGCGATCGAGACGCCGACCTTGCCGACCTCGCCACGGGCAAGGATGTGGTCGGGGTCATAGCCGGTCTGCGTGGGTAGGTCGAAGGCGACCGAAAGGCCGGTTTGCCCCTTTGCAAGGTTGCCTCTGTAGAGCTCGTTGGAGCGCCGAGCGTCGGAGTGACCGGCGTAGGTGCGCATCACCCAGGGCCGGTCGCGTTGAGGAAGTCGGTGCTCGGACATGTTTCCCATGATATTTGGCTGTGGGGGAAATACGGCGTTCATCGGTCACGCTGCGCATCTTTTCCCCGAAGCTGTGTTTAGGCTGCGGAACGATGAAGCCGCGAATAGCACTAACTTCACTTGCCCTACTCGCCGTCACCCTGGCCCTCGTCGCAAGCGCAAGCGCAGCGGTGCTCGGCATCTACCGCAACAACATGGAGTCGACCGGGCTGCGTGGGCAGATCGTCAAGCTTTCAGGCGAACGCTGTGGCCGGGGGGGCTCCAATCACGCTTTCCGCGTCACCGTCGGCAAGGGCACCAAGGAGTGCTCGTACCGCACGCCGGTGGTCGGCCGCGATCTCGAAGTGGGGGCGATCGGGCGCCTACTCGAAGGCACTCCAAAACCGGTACAGCAAAAGGCCTTCCTCGCGGTCAACCTGCGTGCTGGTTCAGCCGGCGCGCGCTATCAGCTCGCCGTTTTCCCGCTGCAGCACAAGGCCCAGCTGCGTCGAATCACCAGCGATGGACAGATCGAATACCTGCGGATCGCCCGTGGCCTCAAGACCAATGGACTGAACAGGGCCAACGAAATGCGCCTGCGTGCCTTCAACCTCACCGGCGGTCCGGAAAAGGGCAGCTGCCGCATCGTCGCTTTCGTCGGCGGCCAGCTGGTCGCCGACATCACCGACCCTGCCTCCGGTGAACTCCAGGGACGCAGCGCCGGCTTCTCCCTTGGCGCCGTCGGCAATGCCAAGGGGGCCCTCGGCAGCTTCGACGATGTGGTCGTCCGCGTCCCCAGCCCGTACTGATCGCTTAATCCGCATAATGCGGTCGATGTCGACGACGATAGAGAAGCCCCGCGAGGCGGGTCCCGACTCACGGTTGGGTGGGGAGTGGCGGGTTATCGTCTGCAACGACAACCACAACACCTTCGATCACGTCGCCGAGACGCTTGCCCGAGTACTGCCCGGCGTCACTCTTATCCACGGCCACCAGATCGCCGAGACGATCCATAACAGTGGTCAGGCGATCGTCTGGTCGGGCGCTCGCGAGCCCGCCGAGCACTACTGGGAGCAACTGAAAGCGGCAGGTCTGACGCTTGCCCCGCTCGAGCGCGCCTAGCGTGAGGCGGCTGGCTCGCGGGCTCGCCTTGGCCTGGGTGGTGGCCACCGTCGGCCTGGCGCTCGCGGTGGCGCCAGCGACGGCTGTGCCGGAGCTGCCGAGCGGGTTTCGCGACTCGCTCGTGCTGAGCGAAGTCCCCGAACCGACGACGATGCGCTTCGCGCCCGACGGGCGGGTCTTCGTCGCGACGAAGTCGGGCGAAATCCTCGTCTACGGCGATCTCAACGACACCTCGCCCGAAGTCTTCGCAGATTTGCGAACGGAGGTCTACGACAACGGCGATCGCGGGCTGCTCGGGCTTGCGCTCGATCCGGACTTCGAAAGTAACCACTACGTCTACGCGCTCTATACCTACGATCACCTGCTCGGCGAAGCGGCCGCGGCGCCGCGCTGGGGCACCCCGAACACGAGTGGCGACCCGTGCCCGAAACCGGGCGATGCCGACGTCGATGCCTGCCCGGTGAGCGGGCGGCTCGTGCGGCTCACCGCCGCGGGCAACCACGCCGCCCCCTCCGCCGCCGCTCCGGCCGAGGACGTTCTGCTCGAAGACTGGTGCCAGCAGTTCTCCTCGCACTCGATCGGCGACCTCCAGTTCGGTCCCGAAGGCGCGCTCTACGCGAGCGGGGGGGATGGGGCCAGCTTCAACAACGCCGACTACGGTCAGTTCGGCTGGCCGCAGAAGAACATGTGCGGCGACCCCCCGGGGGGCGTCGGGCAGGTGCTGTCGCCGCCCGGCGCCGAAGGCGGTGCGCTGCGCTCCCAGGATCTGCGCACGCCGGCCGATCCGACGACGCTGGACGGGACCGTCGTCCGCATCGATCCCGCGACCGGCGCGGCATGGCCGGGCAATCCGCTGTCGGCAAGCTCCGATCCGAACGCGCGGCGCATCGTCGGCTATGGCTTTCGCAACCCGTTTCGCTTCACGCTCGACCCCGCCAGCGGCGAGATCTACGTGGGCAACGTCGGCTGGGACACCTACGAGGAGATCGATCGCGTTCCGGCCGTCGGCGACCTGCCGCTGTTCAACTCGGGTTGGCCCTGCTACGAGGGCCCGGGTTCGAACCCGATCTACGCCGGGCTGGAACTGAACCTCTGCAAATCGCTGTACGCCGAACCCGGCGCGACCACGCTGCCGCTCTTCTATTACAAGCACTACGAGAACGTCGTGCCTGAAGAAGCCTGCAACAGCGGCACGGGTTCCGCCCTGGCGGGCCTTGCCTTCTACCCCGGCGGCCCTTTTCCGGACTCCTACGATGGAGCTCTCTTCTTCGCCGACCCGGTTCGCGGCTGCATCTGGGTCATGCCGCCCGATGCGGAGGGGCATCCCGATCCGTTGGAGACGACTACCTTCATGGCGAGCGGCGGCCTCTATCCTGGCGTCGACCTCGAGGTCGGCCCCGAAGGCGACCTCTACTACGTAAAGCTCTTCGGCAGCACCGAGGAAGGGACGATCCACCGGATCTCCTACGACCCCGACGCGCCGGTCGCAAGGCTCAGCGCCGACAAGCTCTGGGACCCCGGCCATCTTCAGGTCCACCTCGACGCGAGCGCCTCGACCGATCCCGGCGGCAAACCGCTCACCTACGAATGGGACTTCGACGGCAACGGCAGCTTCGAGGAAGTCGGCGACAGCGAAGAAGTCGCGGACTACGACGTCAGCCATAACGTCTCGGTCGGCGTCCGAGTCAGCAACGGGACCAAATCGAACGTCGCCAGGATCACGCTCTTTCCGCACGACTCGCCGCCGCAGCCACAGATCGCGGCACCCGGCGCCGCGTTCGAATGGAGCGTCGGCGAGGGGGTTGCATTCTCAGGGTCGGCCTCGGACGCAGAGGAGGGGTCGCTTCCCGCCGCCGACCTCTACTGGAAGACGCGTCTCTACCACTGCCCCGCCGCCTGTCACGCGCATCCGCTCCAGGTCTATCCCAGTGTCGCCTCGGGCAGCTTCATCGCCCCCGACCACGACTACCCGTCGCACATCGAAATCAGCCTGACCGCAACCGACGAACGCGGCCTGACGGCGACGAAAGCGATATCGATCTACCCGCGCGCGGTCGATCTCAAGATCGATTCCGATCCAGGCGGCATCGACTTGACGGCGGGCCAGCTGAGCGGCTCGGCCCCAATCGAATTCCGCGCGATCGAGGGCGCCCACATCGGCATCTCGGCACCGCTTACTGCGGATGTCGGCGGGCGCGAATACAGGTGGCAATCCTGGTCGGACGGCGGCGCCCGTGCTCACACGATCGTCGCCAATGCCTCGGCGACATACACGGCGAGCTACGCGCTCCCGAGCGGACCCCCGACGCCCCCACCACCCCCGCCGCGCCTACCCCGGGCACGCCCCGGGATCCACGTCCATCCACCCCGGTTCAGCGCCAGGCGGAGTGCCGTCTTCTCCTTCTCCTCGCCGCAGCCCGACGTTGGTTTCCGTTGTCAGCTCGATGCCAAGTCGTTTTCGACCTGCAGCGCGACCCGCGCCTACCGGCACCTCACGCTCGGCTGGCACGTCTTCCGCGTGATCTCCGTTGGTGGCGAGGACTGGACCGACTCGGAGCCCGCTGTATTCCACTGGAAGGTGGTCTGCGCGGTGAGCGAGCGCGCTACTCGGCGGCGACCAGGGTGTGCCAGGCAGGCAGGATCGGCAGGTCGTAGAGGTCGATAGCCGCCGTGCGTGCCGCCTCGATCTCCTCCGAGTACCAGTAGCGCTCGAAGTCCGAGCGACTCTCCCAAACCGAGGACTGCTGGAAGGCCAGCGGGTCGTCGATCGAGCGGGTCAGTGACCAGCTCTTGGCCCCGAAGGCGGGCATCCGTGCCGCGGCCGGTTCCCAGAGGTCGAGCCAGCGGTCGGCCCGGAAGGGGGCGATGTGCCAGTCCAGCGTGCATACCTCGGCCATGTCTACGCTCCCACCTCGGCCCGGATCGCGCCGGCGCCGTCTTCGTTCTTGCCCTCATCCTCGGACTCGGCCCCGACCAGGATCGAGATCTTGCCGAGGTGCTTGTTTTCGTGCAGCAGCTGGTGCGCCTCGGGGACGCCCTCGAAGCCCATCGTCTTCCACAGCACAGGTCGCACCTTGCCCTCCGCCATCAACTGGTTGGCGCGCATGCACTCATACGCGTTGGCGAAGTGCGAGCCGATGATCTGCTTTTGGCGCATCCACAGGTAGCGCACGTCGAAGTCGAGCTGGAAGCCTGAGGTGGCGCCGCAGATGACGACTTTGCCGAACGGCTTGACGACAAAAACGGAGGTCGGGAAGGTCGCCTGGCCGACGTGCTCGAAGACGATGTTGGGGGCGTCGCCGAGGATCTCTTTGACCCGCTTGGCGAAGCCGCGCGAGGCCTTGAAGCGCTCCTTGTCGAGGGCCTTGTCGGCGAGGTTCTCCGGCGTGCGCATCATCTCGCCGAACTCCTTGCGGTTGATGTAGTCGACCGCGCCGAGCTGCTTGACCAGCTCGCCCTTGTCGTCGGAAGAGACGACGCCGACGGCGTTGGCACCGGCGGCGGCGCAGAGCTGGGTGGCGAAGACGCCGAGACCGCCGGCGGCCCCCCAAATCAGCACGTTGTGGCCGGGCTGCAGCTTGCACTGGTCGATCAGCATCCGGTAGGCAGTGAAGTAGGTGAGACCGTAGGAGGAAGCCTCGACCCAAGAGAGGTTCTGGGGGCGGGGGAGCAGCTGCTGGGCCTGCACTTTGGTGAACTGGGCGAAGGAGCCCCAGGTCGTCTCGTAGCCCCAGATCTTCTGGCTCGGCGCGGCAAGCGGATCGAGCCCGTGCACCTCGACGTCCTCGTAAGAGGCCTGGTTGCAGTGGACGACGACCTCGTCGCCGACCTTCCAGCGGGTGACTCCCTCGCCGACCTTCCAGACGATTCCCGAGGCGTCGGAGCCGCCGATGTGGTGGCCGTACTCGGGGTGGTCGCCGTAGCCGAAGACGGAGACCGGTTTGCCCAGTGCTGCCCAGACGTTGTTGAAGTTGACCCCTGCGGCCATCACGCGGACGATCACCTCGAAGGCTCCCGGCTCGGGCACTTCGATCTGCTCCAGCTGGAAGGCGTCGGTGGGCTCACCCTCGCGCTCCTGGCGGATCACCCACGCGGCCATCGTCTCCGGCAGCGTTCCGGGCTCCACGTCCAACTTCGCGACTGCACTGGTGTCGACGGCCAAAACTAGGTCCTCCGTAGCTCGTTTGCGGGCGGGCGGCGAATCCTAGTTGGCTCGTACTTTGCGTGTGAGGTTGGGATCGCATAGGGATCCAAAGCTCACACGCAAGCGAATGGCGTCAGGCGGCGTTCGAACTCTCTCGCATCTGCTCGCCCGCCTCGCGGTAGCGCTCGGCGAGGTCGATCACGTCCTCGCGTGGAGCCTCGAGCTCCTTGACCTCGGACTCGATCGACTTACTCGGGGTGAACTCCGCCAGGGGCTTGACGATCTGCTGCCAGATCAGGCCGTGGGCCGTGGTCATCGCCGCGCCTTTGTTGAACGCGGTCACCGATTCACCGAGCTTCTTGCCCAGCCTGGCGTAGCTGTCGAGGAAGGTGCCCATTGCATCGGCCATCTGGTGCCCGCGGCCAAGCAGCTCCTCGACGTGCTCCTCTTTGCGCTCGGCGTGGCACAGCTCTGCGATCAAGATCAGGGAGAGCGCCAGCTGGGAGGGGGTGATGACGCAGACCCGATGGGAATTGAAGAACTTGGCGCCGTCGAAATCGTCGAGCGCCCCAAGCGCATGCATCGCTCCCTCAACGGGCACATACATCAGGGTCAGGCTCGGGCTGCGGTCGAGGTCGCGCCAGTAGTCTTTGCCCGCCAACGACTTGGCGTGGTCGCGCAGTTTGCGTCCATACGATTTGAGGTGCTCGACGTCCCCTGCCGCGAGGGCCTCCGAGAGACCGCTGAGGCCGGGGTCGTTCGCGAGTTTGGAGTCGATTGCGACCACCGGTCCGCCCAGCTGGACGATGAAATCGACCCTCTGGAGTCCGTCGGTGCCCGGGCGTGCCTGGCGATCGAAGTCGCGCCCTTCCTCCAGACCGAGCGAGATCAGCTGGTTGCGCAGCGCCAGCTCGCCGAACGCTCCGCGCCCCTGGGGGTTGGCGATCTGGCGCGTCCAGTCGAGCAGCGTGGTCTCGATCCGTTTGTTGCTGCCCGCCGCCTCGAGGGTCTGCTTGGTTAGCTGATCCTGCATCTCCTTGAAATCCTCGATCGCCTTCTTCATCACCTTCAGCTCGCCGGCCTGGTCGGCGACGGTCTCGCGGTCCTTGGTCTGTTGCTTGCGCAGCTCCGATAGATCGCGTTCCCGGTCAGCGACGATGCGCTTCTCGGCTGCGAGCTGCTCGTCCCGTCCGCGCAGGTCGACCTTCAGGCCCTGGAGCTCTTGCCCGTCCCGGGCAGCCGCCTCCAGCTCCTCTTCGATGGCGACCAGCCTGTCCTCGGCGGCGCGGGCGGCCACGTGCCGCTGCGCCGCGAAGGCGACGGCGAGACAGAGGGCGAAGATGCAGACGAGCGCGACGGCGATCATCGATCCAGCATTGCAACCGGATCGGCGGCAGCCTCAGCGCTGCAAGCGCTCTTGCTCAGGGCAGCAGCACGTCGTTCTCTGACGACGTGCGGCGCGGCCCGACCACTAGCTTCGCCGCTTTGGCGCTGGGCAGGTCAGCGGCGCTTACCCGGTAGACGCCGGTGGGGAGGATCGCCTGCAAGGTGACGTTGGAGTTTGCGTAGAGCGGTAGCGAGACGAGGTTTTTGCCGCTACCGCGCACCAGCAGGTGGGAGTCGACGTCGGTCAGGTTGGCGGCGACGAAGACGACGTTGAGCGGCCGGTGGGAGCGTACGACTGGCTGCGTGGCGTGCTGGTTCTGCGGGATCTGCTGGGTCGGTTCGGGGCCGACGGCGATCCGCGGCGGCTGCACGGTGATCGCTCCGTCGGCGATCGCGACGCTTACGCGGGTTGGCGATTGCGGGCGCGGGTCGTTGACGTGTTCCTCGGCACCGCAGCCGCTGCCGAGTACCACCATCGCGCCCAGCGCACAGGTCGCCGCGGCCACGGTCGCCCGTGGCGCCGCGAACAGTCGCCTGCCTCTCCAACGGCCCATCGCTGCGGAATCTAGCCGAACGGCAGGTCGACTACGCGAGCCGTAACGCCATCTTCACCTACGACCAGCTCGCTGCCGGGCTCGGCCTCGCGGCGGATGATCGCTAGCGCAATCGGTCCGCGGGCGGGGGAGATGAGAGAGCTGCCGATCTTGCCGACTTCCTTCTCGCCCAGTCGCAGGCTCGTTCCGGGTGCCGTCGGGGCGCTCAACTCGAGCCCGCGCAGGTGGCGATTGGGTCGGCCCTTGTAGTGCAGGCGGGCGACCGGCTCCTGGCCGATGTAGCAGCCCTTGGTGAAGCTCACCGCCCGCTCGACGATGCCGGCCTCGGCGGGCATCGTCTCGGTGCTCATCTCGGCACCGAAGCGCGGCCTGCCGGCTTCGATCCGGACCACCTCGGCGGCCTCGGGGCCGACCTCGATCGCACCGGCGGCGGCGAGGGCATCGCGCAGGTTTGCGGCATCGGACGACTTGGCGATCAGATCGACTCCCGCGGAGGTTCCGACGGCGAGGCAGGCGACCCCGTTGAAGCTGGTCGTTTCTGCGGCGTACTCCGGCAGAGCGGCGGTGCCGGCGAGCTCGACGCTGCGCGGCCCGATTAGCGAGAGGATCGACCGCTCCGCGGTCAGGTCGGCAATTGCCACCTCGCGGCCGATCTTGTACATCTCGAGGTGGCGCCGCGCCGGTTCCAGCGCCTCCGGCTCGGTGTCGATCCAGATCTCCTCGGACGAGGTGCGCAGCACCCGCATGTCGGCCTGCATGTGGCCCTTACGGTCGAGCAGCGCCGCGTACTGGCCCTCGCTGGGGGAAAGCGCCTCGACGTCGTTGGTCAACTGGCCCTGCAGGTACTCGACCGCCTCGCTGCCGCTGACGATCAGCTTGCCGCGATCGCTGCGGTCAAGCAGGCCGCACTCCTCTCGCAGCTGCCGGTACTGCGCATCCAGCTCGATCTCGACCTTGGTGCCCACTTAGCCGAGTTTACGAGCCGTTGGGTGCCGCCTGATTTAGATGAGGCGAAAACATCTTTTAGATGTGTCAAAATCGTCGCGATGAGGATGCGAAGATGAGCAGCTCGAGGATCAGCCGCAGGCGGCTTCTTGGCGGCGCGGCGATCGCTGCTCCGGCAATGGTCGGCCTCGGCGGGCTGGTCTCAAACCGAGGCCCCGGCGTCGATCCGGCTCTGGCTGCTGAGGAGCATGGCCACGCCGGGCACGCCGACTTCGCCCACGCGAGCTTCGCCAAGGGCCGCACGGTCGACCACCGTGCCAACGGCTTCCACCCGACCGAGATCCTGCGCGATTTCGACTACGGCAAGACGCGGCGGCTGGCGAGCGGGCGCTTGCTGCGCGAATGGGAGATCGTCGCCCGCGACGCCGAGATTGAAGTCGCCCCCGGGGTCAAGTTCGAAGCCTGGACCTATAACGGCCGGGTGCCGGGGCCGACCCTGCGGGCGCGTGAGGGGGAGAAGCTGCGGGTCAACTTCGTCAATGCCTCCGAGCACCCCCACACGATGCATTTCCACGGCATCCACGGCGCCCTGATGGATGGCATGCCGGGGATCGGCGAGAGCCGCGGCGCCGGCCAGATCGCACCCGGCGAGTCGTTCGCCTATGAGTTCGACGCCGAGCCCTTCGGCCTCCATCTCTACCACTGCCACGTCGCGCCGCTAGCGGCCCACATCTCTCGCGGTCTCTACGGCGCCTTCGTCATCGATCCGAAGGCGGGTCGTCCCGAAGCCGACGAGATGGTGATGGTGATGAACGGCTTCGACACCAACTTTGACCTCTCCAACGAGGTCTATGCCGTCAACACCGTCGGCTTCCACTACATAAATGAGCCGATCCGGGTGAAGCGCGACGAGCTGCTCCGCGTCTATCTCGTCAACGTGCTCGAGTACGACCCGGTCAACTCGTTCCACGTCCACGCGAACTTCTTCCAGTACTACCCGACCGGGACCTCGCTGGCGCCGAGCGAGTACACGGATACGGTGATCCAGGGCCAGGCGCAGCGCGGCATCCTCGAGATGAAGTTCCCCTTCGACGGCGACTACATGTTCCACGCCCATGTCAGCGAGTTCGCCGAGCTGGGCTGGAGCGGCTTCTTCCGCGTCGGCGAACCGTCTCTCCTCACCCCAGCCGCCGCCTATTGCAAGCTGCCCTGGGGCGGCGGGAGGCCGGCCTGATGGAGGCGGGCTCACGGGCTGAGCGAGGACCCGTCGCGGGGCTGCCGGCATGGGCGCTGGGGGCGATCCCGCTGGCCCTGATTGTGGCCGCGATCGCGGTATTTGCCCTGCTTGGCGGACCGGGATTGGGGGAGAGAACCGGGCCGCCGGTCGAGGAGGTCTCAGTGGAGCGCACGGTGCTGCGTCCCGGCGAGATTGAGTTGACGCTTCGAAACGACGGCCCCGACCCGGTCGAAGTGGCCCAGGTCGCTGTCAACGACGCTTACGCGCCGTTTGCGACGGCGGGCGGCCGCAAGATCGACCGGCTCGGCTCGACGACGCTGAAGGTCTCCTACCCGTGGGTCGAAGGAGAGGCGTACGAGATCTTCGTCCTCACCTCCTCCGGCGGCACGATCAACGCTGAGATCCCGGTCGCGACCGAGACTCCGGAAGCGGACCTTGGGTTTTACGGCTTGATGGCGCTGCTGGGGATCTACGTCGGCGTCATCCCGGTCAGCCTCGGCATGCTCTGGCTGCCGTTCGTGCGGCGGATGGGTCAGCAATGGGCGGGCGCCCTGATCGCCTTTACGGTCGGCCTACTTGCCTTCCTCGCGATCGACACCGCGCTGGAGGGGCTCGACATCGCTGCCGCCGCGCCGAGCGCGTTCGGCGGCGCCAACCTAGTCTTCGTCGGCGCCCTGGTCGCTTATCTATCTCTGGCTGGGGTTGACGCCTCGCTCTCGAAACGAAGTGAGCGCCGGCAGGGGACGGGAGTCTCGGGTGGCGCCTATCTCGCCCTGCTCGTTGCGATTGGGATCGGCCTCCACAATCTCGGCGAGGGGCTGGCGATCGGCTCCTCTTATGCGAGTGGAGCGCTGGCGCTCGGCGCCTTCCTGGTTATCGGCTTCGCGATCCACAACACGACCGAGGGTTTGGCGATCGTGGCCCCGCTGCGCGGCGAAGAGATCGGCGCTGGGGTACGGCCGGGCGTCGGTCGCCTCGTCGGCCTGGGCATGATCGCCGGCGCCCCGGCGATCCTCGGTGCCTGGGTCGGTGCCGCTGCCTATAACCCCAGTCTCGCGGCGTTGCTCTTCGGCGTCGGTGTCGGCGCGATCGTGCGCGTGATCGTCCAGATCGCGCCTTCGATGCGCGACGAGGAAGGGCGGCTGCTCAACCCGTCCGCAATCGCCGGGATCCTCTGCGGCATTGCCCTCCTCTACCTAACCGGCCTGCTGGTGTCGGTCTGATGGCCAGCGGCGGGCGCCAGCGGCGGGCGGCCAACACGGAGGCGATCGAGGACTACGCGAAGGCGATCTATGCGCTCTCGCAGGACCGGACCGGGCCGGTCCTCAACGGCGAGGTCGCTGAGCGATTGGGGGTGACGCCGGCGACCGCGACCGCGATGCTGAAACGGCTCGCCGGGCTGGGCCTGGTCGATTACCTGCCCTACAAGGGCGTGACCCTGACGCCGGCCGGGGACAAGGTCGCGCTCGAGGTTATCCGCCATCACCGCCTGATCGAGGCCTACCTCTCCGAGGCGCTGGGGATGCCCGACGACCGTGTGCACGAAGAGGCCGAGGTGCTCGAGCACTACATCTCCGAGGAGCTCGAGCTGCTGATCGCGGCCAAGCTGGGCGAACCGAGCCACGACCCGCACGGCACCCCCATCCCCGGCCCGGACCTGAGACCGCCCGCCGGCGATGGTGGCGATCGGTGAAGCCGTCCCCGTCCGCGACCGTCGAGGCGCCTGCCGAGGAGCTCCCGTCCGGCGAAGCGACGGTCGAGGACGTCCTTCCCGGCGAGGCGGCTGTCGCCGCCGCGGCGCGGCGTTCGCTCGACGGCCACAGTCGCGGGTTCGGCCGGATCTGGCCCTTCCTCGGCCCGGCCTTCGTCGCCGCCGTCGCCTACATCGACCCGGGCAACTTCGCCACCAACATCGCTGGCGGCGCCAAGTTCGGCTACCTGCTGCTTTGGGTCGTCCTCGCGGCGAACCTGATCGCGATGCTGGTCCAGACCCAGTCGGCGAAGCTGGGCATCGCCACCGGCGAAAACCTCGCCGAGCTGTGCCGCAGATGCTTCCCCCGCGCCCGTATCGGTCTCTGGCTGCAGGCCGAGCTGGTCGCGATGGCCTGCGACATCGCCGAGGTGGTTGGCGCCGCCCTCGGCCTCAACCTGCTCTTCGGCATTCCGCTCTTCCCGGCCGGGTTGATAGCCGGCGCAGGCGCCTTCGGCATCCTCGCTCTGCAACAGCGGGGGTTCCGCCGATTGGAGGCGGGGGTAACGGCGCTGGTCGGCGTAGTGGTCGCCTCCTTTGTGATCGAGCTCTTCCACGCCAAGCCGGCCGCTGGCGAAGTTGCCGAGCACCTCGTCCTGCCCGGTTTCTCCGGCACCGAGAGCCTCCTGCTCGCAACGGGGATCGTCGGCGCGACCGTGATGCCCCACGTCATCTACCTGCACTCGGCGCTGACTCAGAAACGGATCGTCGGCCGCGACGAGGCTGAGAAAAAGCGCATCCTCGGCTTCGAGAAAGTCGATGTTGTGATCGCCCTCTCCCTCGCCGGCATGGTCAACCTCTCGATGATGATCGTCGCCGCTGCGCTCTTTCACACCAGCGGCCTGACCGGTATCGACTCGATCGAAGGGGCCTTCGACGGGCTGAAGACGTTGGTCTCCGGCAACGCGGCGACGGTCTTCGGCATCGCCCTGCTCGCCTCCGGCTTTGCCTCCTCGTCGGTAGGCACGATGGCCGGTCAGGTCGTGATGCAGGGCTTCATCCAGCGCACGATCCCGCTCTTCCTGCGCCGCGCGATCACCCTCACCCCGGCGCTGCTGGTGCTCGCGATCGGCTTCAACCCCACCGATGCTCTCGTCCTCAGCCAGGTCGTCCTCTCCTTCGGCATCCCCTTCGCCTTGGTGCCGCTGGTGCTGATCGCCCGCCGCAGCGACATCATGGGCTCGCTGGCGAATCCGACCTGGCTGACCGCTCTCGCGGGGACGCTCGCCGCGCTGATCATCGGCCTCAACGTCTTCCTGATCGTCGACCTGTTCGCTTAGAAGGGACTACTAGGCGAGCAGCTGTTCCACTAGCTGCGGGAGTTCGCGGGCCATGCGCGAGCGGGGCACCGCCAGGTTGATGCCGGCGGCGTCGGCGGCTTCTTTGGTTTCGACATTGACGTGTGAGTAGTAGCCGAGGACCGGGATGCCGAGACCGACCAGCGCTTCGGGATTCTCTCCGTCTAGGTCGGCGACGATCAAGTCGGCGCCGTCAAGGGGGGCATTCAGGAGAGCCGGCGAAAGCGTTACGGCGTGGCCTGCAGCGCTCAGCATCGCTTCCACTTTGCTGCCAAGGAGCAGGTCTGACGAAACGGCGACGATTCGAGCCACTAGATGGAGCGGCGCTGACGGAACTCTTCGCGCACGCTCTCCGGCCGGCCCCACATCTGCACGACCTCGGACCGTCCCTCGCGAACCTCGCGCACCTGCATCTCTCCGCTGACGCCGTCGGCATCGAGCTTCTCCAGCACGCCCATGACGCTCTCCGCGGCAGCTGCGTGGCCAAAGCTGTGGGCCACCAGAAAACGCCAGTGCCAGTCGGCTTCCGAGTAGGGCTGCGCGTTGACTTGGCTGACCGCTACTGCGGTATCGATGTACTGGCTCTCGTCATCGATCCGCAGGTCAAGCTCCAGATCCGTCCAGTCGGGCGGCATCGAGTCGAGCACCTGCTTGAAGTCGGCGGCCAAGCTCACGACGGAGAGCGTATCTGGGACGGGCTACGGATTCAGTCGAAACGCAGCATCCACGGCGAGCGGCCGCTCGAGCAGGCCGTGCTCGAGGTCCCACGCTGCCCATTCCTTCAACACCGCCCGATCGAACGGAGCGGGGCGAAGGTCGGGCTGTAAGGCGCGCAGCTGCGCGGCCTGGTCGGCTCGGTCGAGGCTGGGCACCGAGGAAAGTAGGTCGTCGAGCCCTTTCTCCGGATGGGCGGACACAAATTTGTAGCCGTGGGTGGTCGCCGCAACCATCGAGTCGACCAGTTCCGGTTCGCGTTCGATCGTCTGCTGTGACGCCGTCAAGATCAGCTCGGGGTAGGGCGGGGCGCCGTAGCGGTTCACCTTGAAAATCCGCACCGGGATTCCCTGGCGCTGCAACGCCACCCCCTCGGCATTCCAGAACCCCGTCGCCGCATCGACCTTGCCGGCCGCGAGCGATGAGACCGCGTTGAAGCCGATCGTTACCCGGTCGACCTTGGCGGGATTGCCGCCGTCCGCGCTTACCTCTGAGTCGACCACCGCTTCGTCGGAGGGGAGGCCGGTGACACCCACGGTGTGGCCATCGAGATCTCGCGGTCGGCGCACTGGACCGGAGCCGCGAGCGATCACCGCGGCCAGCGGGCGTTGCACGATCGGCATCGTCCCGACGACGTCAAAACCGTGCTCGCGGGCGATCCCGAGGTCGTGGATGTCGAAAATTGCAAAGTCGGTACGGCCCGCCGCGAGCAGCTTTGGAGCGTCGGTAGATTCGCCTGGCTGGCGAATCGTCAGGTCGATTCCCTGATCGCGGTAGTAGCCCTGGCGCTGCGCTGCGTAGATGCCCGAGTGGACCGCGTTGGGCACGAAATCGAGCACGAGCGCCACGCCTTGCGGCGCGCCCGGTTCTGCGCCGCCCCCGCCGCAACCGCACACAGCGGTAAGCAGCAGGACGGCCGCCAGCAGCGCGACAGTCCGTCTCATTCGACAGGGAAACCTATTCAATCCCGGTTCCGGATACACTCCCGCCCCGAAATCGAGTTAGGGAACGGGAAAACTAGAGGAGGCTAACCAGTGCAGCAACGAGGACTTTCGGCATATCTCGCCGAGCTGATCGGCACTTTCCTGCTGGTGTTCTTCATCTGCAGCGTGGTCGTGCTGTTTGTGGCGACCGGAAATCAGTCTCAGTTCGGCTCGGACTTCGCGGTCGTGGGTCTCGTCCATGCCTTCTTACTGTTCGGACTGATTGTGATGTTCGGTGTCGCCAGCGGCGGTCACTTCAATCCTGCTGTCACCCTCGCTGCGGCGGCGATCAAAAGGATCGCTCCCGTCGACGCGGTGATCTACATGCTCGCCCAGCTTTCCGGCGGCGTGCTCGGCGCGCTGCTGGCCAAGGGCCTGCTGCTCGACGAGGGAAGGGCCACGCACTACGGTGCCGCCACGGTCAGTCCAATACTCGGCAGCAACTTCCAGGGCTCGATCGTCGAGGCGGTCGGGACCTTCTGCTTGGTCCTCGTCATCCTCGCCGCCGTCTATTCCAAAAAGAGCGTTAAGGACTGGGCACCGCTGGCAATCGGTACCACGCTCGGTTTCATCGTCATGGTCGGTGGTCCGCTCACCGGCGGTTCCTTCAACCCGGCCCGCTGGTTCGGCCCCGCCCTGGTCGGCAACGAGTGGGGCGGCGTTTGGCCCTATCTGGTCGGCCCGATCGTCGGCTCGCTGTTGGCAGCGGTCGTCTACAAGCTCGTGCTCGAGCCCGGCGGGACGGCACCGACTGAACCGCCCGAGCGGGTTAAGGCGCCTGGCGCGCCGAAGCCTGGCGCCGGCAGCACCGCCTGAGCGCAGAGTTCCTCTAGTTGCATAGCCGCCGGGCCGTTTGGCCCGGCGGCGGCATGCTTGCAGTAGCTTGGGCATCGTGCGCCGAATCACCTTCTCGCGGAACTACACGCTCTCCCTCTCCCGCACTTGCCAGTGCTACTGCAAGTACTGCGCCTTCGCGACGCATCGGGCGCACATCTATTCCCCCGATGAGGTCGAAGCTCGCTTGGACGAGGCCGAACGTCGCAACGCCAAGGAGCTTCTCGTCCTAACTGGCGAGCGACCTGAGGTTAATCCGGAGGTGGCCGCCAAGCTGGCGGAATGGGGCCACGAGGACTTCACCTCCTACGTCGTCTGGGCCTGCGAGCGCGCTCTGGAGCGCGGCATCCTGCCCCACACGAACATCGGAGTGCTCGACCAGGAGGATCTGGCCAGGCTGCGTGAGGTGACTGCTTCTCAGGGCTTGATGCTGGAGTCGATCTCCGAGCGCTTGATGGACACGGTCCACGCCGGCTCTCCCACGAAGCATCCGGCCAAGCGTCTGGCGACGATCGAAGCCGCCGGCGAGCTCAAGATCCCCTTCACCACCGGGATCCTCGTCGGCATTGGCGAGACCAATCAGGAGCAGGTCGAATCGCTTGAAGCGCTGGCCGAGCTCCACCGAGAGTACGGCCACCTTCAGGAGGTCATCCTCCAGAACTTCGTCCCGCACCCTCGCTACTACGGGCAGGAGGTCGCCGACATCGCCGATCAGGCGGCGCTTGAGCGCTGGGAGGAGGGTGGGGGTGTCCCTCCGCGTAGCGGCGTCCTGTTTTTCGCCCCATCGGGGCCGGCGGACAGCAGTGCAGCGCCACTGGCGAAAAACCCAGCGAGCGGAGGGACACCCCCACCCTCCTCCCCTCAGTGGGCAACCCCGATCACCGTCGAGGACATCAAGCGCTTGATCCGGGAGTGCAAACGGCTGATGCCCGATGTCGGGGTTCAGGTGCCACCGAACCTCTCGGATGCTTGGGCGGAGTTGGTTGAGGCTGGCGCGACCGATCTCGGTGGGCTTTCAGCTAACGGGGACCACATCTCGCCCGAGCACGCATTCCCCAGCCCCCATGAGGTTCGAAAGGGATTAGCGCCGAAGGGCTATGCGCTTACCGAGCGGTTGTGTGTCTACCCGCAATACATGGACTCCGAGTGGATGGAGCAGGGGGTGCTCGACGTGATCAAGCTGAAGTACTGGAGCTTCATTCCCCGGCGCGGCTCGGGGCGGAGAAGCGATGAGACGATTGATTCGAAGCTTGCACCTCGGGCGATCGAGAAAGGTCGCGACGGGGTCGAGCTGACCGAAGACGAGCTGACTGCGTTGTTTGCCGAGACCCGTCCAGAGGTGATCGAGGAGATGCGGGTCGCTGCTGATGAGCTGCGGGAGGAGCTTGCCGGCGACACCGCGACCTTTGTGGTCAACCGCAACATCAACTTCACCAACATCTGCGTCGTTGGCTGTGCGTTCTGTGGCTTCGGACAGGGGAAGCGCTCTCCTGATGCGTATGAGGTTTCGGAGGAGGATTTTGCGGCGCGGATTCAAGAAGCTGTGGACTTCGGCGCCACTGAGATCTGCATGCAGGGCGGCATCCATCCCGACCTGACCCTGGAGGAGTACGGCAAGTGGTTGCGCTTGGCCAAGGACGTGGCGCCGCAGCTGCACTTGCACGCTTACTCGCCGATGGAGGTTCACTACATGTGCGAGCGTTCGGGCAAGGCGCCCGAGGCGGTCTTCGAGTACCTGCTCGAGTGCGGTCTCGGCTCGACCCCTGGCACCGCGGCGGAGGTGCTTGACGACGGCGTCCGCCAGCGGATCTCGCCCAACAAGTTGCCAGCCGATCGTTGGGTCGAGATCATTGAAGCCTCGCATCGGGCCGGGCTGCGCTCGACCTCGACCGTGATGTTCGGCCACATCGAGGAGCCGCGTGAGCTCGCCCGGCACATGCAGGTCGTGCGAGCTCTGCAGGAGCGCACCGGCGGTATCACCGAGTTTGTCCCGCTTAGCTTCATCCCCTTCAACACGATGCTCGGCCGCACCCACGGCATCGAGGAGATCTCGGCGAGCGAGAACCTCAAGCACACCGCCGCCTTCCGCCTGGCGCTGGGACGGACGATCCCCAACCTGCAGGCGAGCTGGGTGAAGATGGGCCTCGACGCCGCAACGGAGGCGTTGCGCTGGGGCGTCAACGACCTCGGCGGCACCTTGATGGAGGAGAACATCTCCCGCATGGCGGGCTCACAGCACGGCGTCCGGCTGGAGCCCGAGCAGCTGATTGAGGCCGCTCGAGCGGCCGGGCGCGTCCCCGCACAGCGGACGACGCTTTACGAGGTCGTCGAGACCTATTGAGTACCTAGCTGGACGTTTGATCTAGCGCTATCGTGCTTGGATCGCTTCGCGTTCTGTAGCGGCGGGGAATGGGTTCCCAGGGCTGGCGATCGTCTCTTTGATCGCCCTGCTTGTTGCGCTCGGAGTGGCGCTGATGATCGGCGGCCAGCCGTGGGCGGCGACGACTGTTGCTCCGCAGTTGAGCGTTGCGCCCGACCTTGGGGTAGCCGTGGGTGACTCGGTCGCGGTAGCAACGAGCGGAGGGCCTGCCCTTGCGCCGGCGCGCCAGGCGGTCGGGGGCGGAGGTTCGACTCTCGCGGCCGATCGGGCGCCAGTCAAGGAGGGGAACGGTGCCCCCGGTTCGCAGCCCGGCATCGCTGTGGCTCGTGTCGTGGCGGTCCCGGCGCGTGGCCCGCAGGGAGCATCGCCCACTCCGCCTCCATCCGAACCTGCGCCCTTGCCGCAACCTTCTCCAGCACCCGTGGCCGTGCCGGTCGCGACTCCAGCGCCTTTGCCCGTCCCAACCACCGCGCCCACCCGAGACCCATCTGGCCTTGGCGGCAGTCCTTCCGGCCCAATTACGGCTGGGGGTGGGCCGATCGGGGGCGGCAGCGCCGAAGGAATCGAAATTCTCCCCGGGGATGAGTACGCATTCTCGTTCTCCTTCTACATCCAGCCGAGCGTTTACCGGCTGCCTGGCGAAGAAAACTTGATCCTGCAGTTCAAAGGCGAGGTGAGCGAAAGCCCGAGTCTTGGTCTGCAGCTTTGGGACGACGGCAGTGGTGCTCAACGGGGCGTCTGGGCCAGCGGCGACGCGATGGGTGGCGAACGCTTCCTTGCCCCGGTCGCGGAGGGCGTGTGGCACCAAGTGGTGCTCTGCTTCAAGGCGTCGAGCGAAGCCGATGGCTTCTATCTACTGCTCCTCGACGGCCAGCCGATCGACGCTCGCGCTTGGGTCGGCTTGATCGACTCCGACAGTGGTTCTGCCCAACTCGAAGCCGGCCTTTTCCGCGAAGGCGAACCCGTCTCGGGCTCCCCCGACATCTTCTTCGGGCCGACTCAACTCGGCGAAACGTTGGAGTCCGTCATACCCTGAATCGATGCGGGCGATGGTCCTGGAGCGGCAGCGTGAGCCTCTGAGGCTTGTCGAGCTGCCCGATCCGGAGCCCGGCCCGGGGCAGGTGTTGCTCTCGGTGGCGGCCTGCGGGGTTTGCCGCACCGATCTGCATATCGTCGACGGCGAGCTGAGTGAGCCGAAGTTGCCGCTGGTCCTCGGCCATCAGATTGTCGGCACAGTGGTCGGCGCGGGGGAGGAGGCAGAGCGCTTCTCGCCCGGGGACCGAGTCGGAGTGCCGTGGCTAGGCTGGACCTGCGGAATCTGCCGCTACTGCGTCAGCGGTCGAGAGAACCTCTGCGATCGCGGGCGCTTCACCGGCTATGACATCGACGGCGGCTACGCCGAGCTTGCAGTTGCCGATGAGCGTTTCTGTTTCCCGATTCATCCAAGCCTGTCGGATGAGGGTGCGGCACCGTTGCTCTGTGCCGGTCTGATCGGCTACCGGGCGCTGCGTCTGGTCGGCGATGCGGAACGGCTTGGCTTCTACGGCTTCGGTGCCTCCGCCCACATCCTTTGCCAAGTCGCGGTCCACCAGGGACGGCGCGTCTTCGTCTTCACCCGTGAAGGGGATGGGGAGGGCCAGGAGTTCGCGCGGAGCCTCGGTGCCGAGTGGGCTGGCGCTTCAGGTGAAGCCCCGCCAGAGGAACTCGACGGCGCGATTGTCTTCGCTCCGGTGGGGTCGCTGATGATTGAGGCGCTGCGGGTCAGCGCCAAGGGAGCACGAATCGTCAGTGCTGGCATCCACATGAGCGACATCCCCTCCTTCCCATACGAGCAGCTATGGGGCGAGCGCACGCTGGGTTCGGTCGCCAACCTGACGCGGGGCGACGGCGACGAGTTCCTTGAGCTGGCGCCGCAGGTGCCGGTCCGGACCGAGGTCGAGGTCCACCCGTTGGAGGCGGCAAACGAGGCCCTCGACTCGATCCGCAGCGGCAGTCTCCGAGGCGCCGCCGTCCTACGGGTCTCATGACGACGTGCCGTCGGAAAGAGGCCACTATGGGTCTCTTTCCGACGGCACGTCTAGCGGAATAGGTCTTCGCTTGAAGGACGTTGGAGGGCTGCGGCGCCCGGTCCGTTCTCACTGGTGACGTAGCTTGCTAGGCCGCGGACGATTGCTGCCGGAACGCGGCTCACCTTGTTGCGCACCAGGTCGGCTGCGGCTGCGGCCTCGTCGGCAATTGCGATTAGCGTTGCCTCGAGCTCGCGCCCGCTGGCGTCGGCGCGGCCGCGCCAGTCGTCCAGGGGCGTGATGCCGGCGCAGCCGATTGCTACCTCCGCCTGTCCGAGTCGCCAGGCGCGGCCGAAGCTGTCGGAGACGATGACTGCGGCAGCGAAACCGGCGACTTCCTGGATCTGGGCACGTATGCGCCGCGCGGAACCATCCGGATCCTCCGGCAGGAGGGAGACGGTTTCTGCCTCCGGCAGGTTGGAGGTGTCGATACCGGCGTTGGCGCAGACGAATCCATGGTGGGTTTCGGTAATCAGGACGCCGCGCTCGGCCCGCAGCACCTCACGGCTCTCGGCGAGGATCAGCTCGACCAGCGCCGGCTCCTTTTTGAGCTCTGCGGCGAGACGCTTCGCCTCGTCCCCCGGAGTCGCCGTTGAGAGCCTTCGCACCCGGCCCTCCGCCTTGGAGACGATCTTCTGCGAGACGACGACAACGTCACCCTCGGCAATGTCGATGCGCTCGGCGATCAGCTCGCCGACATTCATCCCCTCCGATACCTCGGGCATGCCAGGTACGCCGACTACCCGCAGCTCATCCCTCCCGCGGTTCATATGCCGAGCACCTTTGCGGTTCGGCGTGCGCGCTTGGGGCGATCCGCGAGTTCGCGGGTGAGGGCGATGACATCTGCAGGAGTGTCGAGATCGAGCGCTAGCGAAGGCAGCTCTTCGACCCCGAAGGGGATGCCGGCCTCGCGCGCGGCGGTGACGTGACGGGCGCAGCTGCCCTCGCCGAACGCTGGCTGGATTGCTTCCGGAGGCGCCAGCACGAGGGCATTGGTGCCACTGCCATGGCGGTCGGGGACGATCGCGACGTAACGGGTCGGCAAGCCGGTGAGCAGCTTGTCCAGCTCGCGCGGGTCAAGCAAGGGACAGTTGCCGGGGAGGAGGACGACGCACTCCGCGCCGTCGGCTTCAGCGCGGGTGAGTCCGGCGCTGGCGGCCAGCACGTGGCCCTCGTCTGCTGGGTCCGGCAGTACGTCGGCGGCCGTCGAGGCGGCGATCTCCTGTGCCCGCGGGTCGCCGCTCACCACAATGGTCCGCTCGATCGAGCGCGCGCCGCCGATCGCCTCGAGCACGTCTTCCAGCATCGCCGCGACCAGCGCCTCGCGCCGCTCGTCCTCGATGCCCGTGGCGAGCCGCTGCTTTGCTGCGGCGAAGCGCTTCACCGGCAGTACTGCGGTCGCCTTCACCCCTAGAGCGTCGCCGCGTAATCGAGCACGATCCGCGCCAGGCGGGCGCGCCCGGCGGCGCCCTCCATCAAGGTCGGTGCGGCTAGCGTTGGAATCTCCTCTGGCGGCGGATCGGGGTCGCCCTCGTCGACCACCATCGCGTCGACTAAGCCGGCGTAGAGCGAAGCGACTCCGGCGGCGGTTGAGGGACGGCCGAGGGCAGCCATGAAGCGCTCGGTAGGTCCCTTAACGACCTCGCCGGCGACGTAGGGACTAACCGCGACCACCGGCGCGCCTGAGGCGGCGATCGCATCGCGGATACCGGGCACGGCGAGGATCGGGCCGATGCTAATCACCGGGTTCGAGGGACCAATCACGATCGCCTCGGCATCGTTCAGCGCCGTCAATACCTCCTCGGTGGGTTGGGCCTCGGCAATCCCCTCCAGCTCGACGCCCTGCACCTCGACGGCGCCGCCGTCGAGAATCAAATACTCCTGCAGGTCGCGTCGCCCCGCGGCGGTCGACACTTTGGTCCGCACGGGGTCGTCGCTCATCGGCAGCACCCGAGCATCGACCCCGAGTCCGCGGGCGATCTGCGCCTGGGCGTCGGTAAGGCGCCCGCCCTCCTCGAGGAACTGGCGCCGGTAGAGGCAGGCGGCAAGGTCGCGATCGGAGAGGCTGAACCAGTCCGGTGCGCCGAGCCTGGAGAGCCGCTCGAAGACGGTGAAGCTGTCGTCGCGGATTCCCCAGCCTCGCTCGGCGTCGATCTCTCCGCTGAGCCAGTAGGTGACAAGGTCGGGGTCGGGGGAGACGTGAACGCCGAGCACCTCGATGTCGTCGGCGGTATTGGCGATTACCGCAAGGTCGGCGCCGATCTCCTCTTGCATCCCGGCAGCGAGTTTGGCGCCGCCAGTTCCACCGGCAAGTAGGGCGACTCTCATCGTGCTCCCTTCAAGCCCAATGATCTCCGTTCGGAAGCCCGGTGAGCTTGATCCCGGCGTGAGTCTTGTAGCGGACGTTGACCGAGATCAGCAGCGGGGTCAGCTGCTCCACAATCCGGGCCGTCTCCAGCGCTCCGGCGTTGACCGCGCGCAGGCCAGGGATCAGCTCGATCAGGCGGGCGACTCGCGCCTTGTCTGCCTTGCGGTCGCCGCAGACGAGCACGTCCTCGTCCAGCTGGGCGTCCGGGTCGGCGAGGCTGGGCGCGCCGACGCTGTGCAGGGCGGCGACCACGGTGACGCCGTCAGGAACCATCTCCTGCGCCTGTTGCGCCGCTGACCCCTGCCAGACGCCAAGGGTCCGGGTCGCTTTGCCGCTCACTGCGGCGGCCAAGGGCACCGTGCAGTCGACCAGGATCTGGCCCGGTTGCAGCGCCTCACGCAGGTTGTTGAGGTTCTCCGATTGGGCGCGGAAGGGGACGGTGAGGAAGACGATCTCGGCGCGCTTGGCGGCCTCCTCGTTGAGCATGCCCTCGACGGCTGCGCCGGGCACGGCCTCGCGCAGCTTCGCCGCCGCCTCCTCGGCCCGCTCGGCCGAGCGCGAGCCGAGCACGACGTGTCTGCCGGCCGTGGCCCAGCGCAGCGCCAAGCCGGCGCCCAGGGCGCCGGTGCCGCCGACAATCGGGATCGGTTCGAGTTCAGTCTTCATCAGGGTTCGCGCTCCGCTCACTCACGAGGAATCAGATATGGACGTTTCGGTCACTCCGCGCTCATGGCGCGCCAGTCTATGCTCACCGGCCTATGAGGCTGGAGGGACGAAAGGCACTGGTCACCGGCGGCGCCAGCGGCATCGGTGCCGCGATCGCCGCGCGACTTGCCGCCGAGGGCGCCGAGGTCTGGGTCGGCGACGTCGACACCGAGGGCGCCGCGCGGGTTGCTGGCGAGGTCAACGGGCATTCGCTGCCGCTCGACGTGACTGACCTTGAGTCGGCCAACGCCTCTGTTGAGGCAACCGGAACCCTCGACATCCTCGTCAACAACGCCGGCACCGACGAGTTCGGCTTCTTCACCTACACCACCCCCGAGCAGTGGCAGAAGGTGATCCGGGTCAACCTCCTCGGCGTTCTCAACTGCACGCATGCTGCGCTGCCAGGGATGCAGGAGGCAGGCTACGGTCGCATCGTCAGCATCTCCTCCGAGGCTGGCAGGGTCGGCTCCAAGGGCTCCGCGGTCTACTCGGCCGCCAAGGGGGGCATCGTCGCCTTCATGAAGGCGATCGCCCGCGAGAGCGCGCGCTACGGGATCACCGCCAACTCGATCGCCCCCGGCCCGATCGAGACGCCACTCTTGATGGGCGCCAAGGAGTTCGGCGAGATCGGCGACAAATTGATCGAGAACATGAAAGAGGGCACGCAGATGAAGCGCCTCGGTCAGCCCGATGAGGTAGCCGCCGCCGTGGCTTTTCTGGCTTCGGACGACGCCACCTACGTAACGGGGGAGACCCTGGGCGTGAGTGGCGGCTTGGGGATGGTCTGATGGGCGAGACCGGGCTGAGCCTCGCCCCGGGGATCGAGCGCAGGGACGAGTTCACGGTTGCGCCCCCTCTCGTCACCGACGTTGGCGGCACGATTGGCACCGGTGTGCTCTCGACCCCGGGGATGATCGGGATGATGGAGGGCAGTGCCTCGATGTTGGCCTACGAGCACCTGCCGGAGGGCCAGGCGACCGTGGGTTTCGAGGTCTGTGTTAAGCACGTGGCGGCCGCCGGAGAGGGGGCGACTTGCCATACGCGTGTCGCTCTGCGCGAGGT
Organism: uncultured Solirubrobacterales bacterium; assembly: GCA_963703175.1. GTDB lineage: Bacteria > Actinomycetota > Thermoleophilia > Solirubrobacterales > 70-9 > VRUE01. The sequence goes on along the minus strand of OY969794.1, from coordinate 347,565 downwards.
AGTAGACGGGCGCAAGCTGCGCTTTGACGTCGAAGTCAGCGAAGGCGAGCGGACGATCGGCGTCGGGACGCATGAGCGCCGCGTGATCGGCCAAGCCGGTCCGCCTACGGCGTAGCCTCGGTTCGCATGACCTCCTTGCCGACCAATGTCCGCATCCGCGAGGTCGGGCCTCGCGACGGATTCCAGAACGAGCCGGAGACGATCGCTACCGCGGAGAAGGTGCGGCTGATCGACATGCTTTCCGCCAGTGGGTTGCAGCGGTTGGAGGTGACTTCATTCGTACGGGCGGACGTAATTCCACAGCTCTCTGACGCCGAGGAGGTGCTGGGGGCAGTGCAGCGACGCGCTGGCGTCTCCTTCTCGGTGCTGATTCCCAATGAGCGTGGGTTGGAGCGGGCGCTTGCACTGCGCGACCGCTTCGACGAGGTCAATGTCTTTGTTTCCGCCTCGGAGACCCATAACCGCAAGAACGTCAACCGCTCGGTCGAGGAGTCGCTGGCTGGACTGGAGCGCACGCTGTCGACGGCCCGTGAGGCGGGGCTGCGCTGCGAGGGCGTGATCTCGACCTCCTTCGGTTGTCCTTACGAGGGGGAGGTGCCGGCTGATCGAGTTTTCGGAATTGCCGAACGACTCGCCGCCGCCGGCTGCGAGGAGATCGGCTTTGGCGACACGACGGGAATGGCGAACCCGCGCCAGGTGGGCGAGTTCTTCGCTGCTGGGCATGAGCGACTCGGCGGCGTTGAGTTAACTGCGCACTTTCACAACACCCGCGGCCAGGGTCTGGCCAACCTCCTCTCGGCGCTGGAGCAGGGGGTCGAGTCATTCGAGTCGAGCTTCGGCGAGTTGGGCGGCTGTCCGGTGCCGCCCGGCGCGACCGGCAACATCGCGACCGAGGACGTGGTCTCGATGCTGCACGAGATGGGGATCGAGACCGGGATCGACCTCTCGCGCTTGATCGAGGCTTCGCGTGCCGCCCAGGAGGTGCTCGGGCGGTCGCTCGGCGCCCACGTGTTGACCGCCGGGCCTGTCGACTGGCGGGACGGCGGCCAGGCAGCCGAATAGTCTCCCGCTCGTGACTGAGTTCGCGAAGGCATTGGAGGCTGCGCTCTCGGGCGGGCCGCAGCGCCACCACGAGAAGACCGCCGAACAGGGCAAGCTGCCGGTACGCGAGCGGGTTGAGCGCTTGGTTGATGAGGGCTCCTTCGCCGAGGAGGCGCTGCTTGCCAACTGGAACGAGGAGGGACTGGGCGCGGATGGGGTCGTAACCGGCCTGGCCACGATTGACGGCCGCCGTGTTGCATTGATGGCCAACGACCCGACCGTCAAGGCCGGCTCCTGGGGGCCGAAGACGGTCGAGAAGATCCTCCGCATCCAGGAGCGGGCGCTCTCGTTGCAACTGCCGATGGTCTACCTGGTCGACTCGGCCGGGGCGCGAATAACCGACCAGGTGCAGATGTTCCCCGGGCGGCGTGGGGCTGGGCGCATCTTCCACAACGAGGTCCGCCTCTCCGGCCAGGTGCCGCAGGTCTGCCTGCTGTTCGGACCGAGCGCCGCCGGCGGCGCCTACATCCCCGCCTTCTGTGACGTGGTGATCATGCGCGAGGGCAACGCCTCGATGTATCTCGGCTCGCCGCGGATGGCCGAGATGGTGATCGGCGAGAAGGTGACGCTAGAGGAGATGGGCGGGGCGAAGATGCACACCGGCGTCTCCGGCTGCGGCCACTTCCTGGTCAAGAGCGACGAGGAGGCGATCGATCTCGCCAAGCGCTACCTCTCCTACATGCCGGGCAACTGGCGGGAGGAGCCGCCGGTGTCCGCTCCCGTCTCGCCTGCCTCAGACGCGGCGATCGCCGAGATCGTCCCGACCGACGAGAACCGGCCCTTCGACATGCGCGAGGTCCTCGACGTCCTGCTCGACGCCGACTCCTTCCTCGAAGTCCACAAGCGCTGGGCCAAAGAGCTGATCGTCGGCTATGGCCGGCTCGACGGCCGCGTCGTCGGCGTCGTTGCCAACCAGCCGCGCCAGAAAGGCGGCGTGCTCTTCGTCGACTCGGCCGACAAGGCGGCGCGCTTCATCCAGACCTGCAATGCCTTCAACGTGCCGCTGCTCTTCCTCGCCGACGTGCCCGGCTTCATGATCGGCACCGCGGTCGAGCGCCACGGGATCATCCGCCATGGGGCGAAGATGATCAGCGCCGTCTCGGAGGCGACCGTGCCGAAGCTCTCCGTGGTGATCCGCAAGGCCTACGGCGCCGGCCTATACGCGATGGCTGGTCCCGCCTTTGAACCCGACTGCTGCATCGCCCTGCCCAGCGCCTCGATCGCTGTGATGGGCCCCGAGGCGGCGATCAACGCCGTCTTCTACAACCAGATCCAGGCGATCGAAAACGAGGCCGAGCGGGCCGAGTTCGTCGCCCGCAAACGCGAGGAGTACGCGACCGACATCGACATCCTCCACCTCGCCTCGGAGATGGTCGTCGACGCGGTGGTCCAGCCCGAGGACCTGCGCGGCGAGATCGTCCGCCGCTTCGCGATGGCGGCGAGCAAGGACCGTTCGTTCGCCGAACGGCGCAACCCCGTCACGCCCGCCTGAGAAGGCGTTTAACCCGTCTCGCTACCGTTTCGCGGTGGCTCGGAACGTCAAATCTCCGTTTGCGGCCTGCTTGGTCTGCGCGTGCGCCCTCGTCCTGCTGATGGCTCTCGCCCTCGGCCTGAGCGCCGGTCGGCACGTCGACGTTCACCTGTTTCTCAGGCTGGCGGAAGATCGGCCGAGCACCGGCGCCTGGGTCGACACCGTCGCTGCTTTCGGCAACCTGTTGCCGGTGCTGGGAATGCTCGCCGTCGCCTGCGGTATTGCCTTCTTGCGCGGCCGCTCTCGTGACGCTCTTGCCGCCGTGCTTGTGGTTGCCGGCGCCAACGTCACCACCCAGCTGCTGAAGGTTCTGCTCGCACATCCCCGCATCAAGCTGGCGATCGGAGGCGATCCTCTCCAGCCCAACACCTTCCCCAGTGGACACACCACCGGGGCGGCGTCGATCGCGATTGCCTACGCCTTTGTCGTACCCGCTGCGTTGCGCAAAGCGACGCTGGCGCTGGGTGCCGCCTTCACCTTGGCGGTGGGCACTTCGGTGGTGTTGATTGGCTGGCACTACCCGAGTGACGTCCTCGGCGGCGTGCTCGTCGCGGCGATGTGGGGCTTTGCTGTCCTCGCAGCGATGCGGGCGATCGCGGATCGTGCCTCGCGTCTCACCGTTCGCGAGCGTCAGTCGCCGAGGCCCGCTGCCATCTCGGTGAAGTAGTCGAGCGCCGCCGGGTTGGCAAGCGAGTCGCGGCTGGCCGCCTTCTCTGGTGGGGTGCCCATGAGGATGCGCTTGACTGGGACCTCGAGCACCTTGCCGCTGAGCGTGCGCGGCACCTCGGCGATCGCGTAGACCTCGTCGGGGACGTGCCGCGGGGAGCAGTGTTCGCGCACGCGCCTGGCGATCTCGCGGCGCAGCTCGTCGTCCAGCTCCGCCTCCTCGCGGAGGACGACGAAAAGCGGCATCCAGCCCTCGGTGGCGGGGCGGGGAACGTCGACTACCAGGGCGTCGACGATTGCGTCGATGTCGAGCACGGCGCGGTAGATCTCACTCGTCCCCATGCGGATGCCGGAGCGGTTGATGGTCGAGTCGGAGCGGCCGTAGATGACCGCCGTGCCGCGCGAGGTGATTTCGATCCAATCACCGTGGCGCCAGGCACCGGGGAATTGCTCGAAGTAGCTGGCTCGGTAGCGGCTGCCGTCGGGATCGCCCCAGAAGGAGACGGGCATCGAGGGCATCGGCTCGGTGACGATCAGCTCGCCGACTTCATCGATTACCGGGTTGCCATCCTCGTCCCAGGCCTCGACCGCAGCGCCGAGCGCCCGCGCCTGCAGCTCGCCGCGGTAGACCGGCAGCAGCGGCGTGCCACCGACAAACGCGGTGCAGAGGTCAGTGCCGCCGCTGGTCGAGAAGAGCCAGGTGTCCCCACCGAGCTGGTCGTAGATCCAGTCGAACCCCTCGGGAGATAGGGGGGAGCCGGTAGAGCCGACGGCGCCAAGGCGGCTGAGGTCCCGGCCGGCGCCGGGCTCGACCCCGGCCTTCATGCAGGCGGCGATGTAGGAGGCGCTGGTGCCGAACATGGTCACGCCGGCGCGCGCGGCGAGGTCCCAGAGCACGCCCATGTCGGGGTGGCCAGGGCTGCCGTCGTAAAGGACGATCGCGGCCCGGGTCAGCAGCCCGGAGACGAGGAAGTTCCACATCATCCAGCCGGTCGTGGTGAACCAGAAGAGGCGATCGCCAGGGTGGGCGTCGACGTGGAGGTGGAGCTTCTTCAGGTGCTCAAGCAGGATGCCGCCCTGGCCCTGGACGATCGCCTTCGGCAGGCCGGTGGTGCCGGAGGAGTAGAGGACCCAGAGCGGGTGGTCGAATGGCACCCGTTCGAAGGCGAGCTCAGCACCTTCACCAGCGGCGAGCAGGTCGTCCCAGCGGGTCGTGTCGCGCAGGGGGAAGAGGTCCGGCTCGGGGTCGAGATAGGGGAGGACAACGGTTCCATGCAGGCTCGGCATCGCCGTCTGCAGCTCGGCAATGACGTCGCGGCGATCGAAGTCCTTGCCGCCGTAGCGGTAGCCGTCGACCGCGAAGAGAACCTTGGGCTCGATCTGGGCGAAGCGGTCGACCACACTGGCTGGGCCGAAGTCCGGCGAGCAGCTCGACCAGACGGCGCCGATCGAAGCGGCGGCGAGGAAGGCGACGATCGCCTCGGGGATGTTGGGCATATAGGCGACGACGCGGTCCCCGGGCTCGACCCCGAGGCCACGAAGGCCGGCGGCGACGGCGGCGACCTGGGCGCGCAGCTCACCCCAGCTCAGCTGATCGAGCTCGCGCAGCTCAGAGGCGTGCAGGATTGCCGGCTCGGTGTCGTCCTTACTGGCGAAGACGTGCTCGGCATAGTTGAGGCGTGCGCCCGCGAACCACTCGGCGCCGGGCATCTCGCGGCTGCTGAGCACGCGGTCGTAGCCGCCGTCGGCCTGGACCTCGAAGAAGTCCCAGATCGAGGACCAGAAGCCCTCCAAGTCCTCGACCGACCAGCGCCAGAGGTCGTCGTAGCCGTCGAGTTCGAGCCCGCGCTCGGTTGCGAGCCAGCGCATGTACTCGGTCATCCGCGCCCGCTCGACCAGGTTGGCCGATGGCTCCCAGAGCTTTTCCGGTGGGCCGGCGGTCACTCGGCGACAGCTGCGGCGCCGGCCTTGGCCTGCTCGCGCTCCAGCTCGTGTGGGTCGTGAGAGCAGAACAAGGTGACCTCGTCGCTGTGGCCGGCGGCCAACTCGCGCAGCCGGTCGCGATTCGACTTGCGGGCCTTACCGTCGGCGGCGTTGAGGATCTGGAAGAAACGCAGTCCGGGCGGGCAGCTGGACGGAGTTTCCATTTCGCCGTGGTTGAAGTAGGCGTTGCCGCAATGCAGGAGCCAGCCATCGTCTGTCTTGAGCGCCACTCCGCTGTGTCCGCGCGAATGGCCGAACAGCGGAATCAGCAGCACCTTGGTGTCGAGACCCGGGAGGATGCGGACGCTCTCGAAGCCGAACCAGTCGTCGCCGCCGCTGTTGTGTCTGATCCAGCGTGGTCCGTGCTTCCAGTGGACTTCGGGGTAGCGCAGTTTGTCTTTGAGATTAGGGTTGAGCGCAGCGTCGAGCTCGGTCGAGAGGATGTGCACCTCGGCTTGGGGGAAATCGGGAAGCCCCCCGGAATGGTCGGGGTCGAGATGAGTGGTGACGATCTGGCGCACGTCGTCGGCCTTGAAGCCAAGCGATTCGAGTTGCGCCAGCGCCGTCGTCTCTACCTTCGGCTCGGCGTTCATCAGACCGAAGATCGCACCGAGCTGGCGAGGATTGCGCGCGTCCCCCATGCCAAAGCCGGTGTTGACCAGGACGAGGCCATTGCCACTCTCGATCGCTAGGCAGTGGCAGACGACATGACCCTTTTCCAGGAGCCCGCCCTCGCCGTTGATCAAGCGCCTCCCGTGAGGGCAGAGCGACCCGCAATTGAGGTGGTGGACCCTCATTCGCGGCGGAGTCTAGTGCGGCTAGGCGAGGCGCGGTCTATCGTTCCCCCCGCGCCGGAGTGGCGGAATTGGCATACGCGATCGATTCAAAATCGATTGCCCTTACGGGCTTGTGGGTTCGAGTCCCACCTCCGGTATCGAAGCGCCAGCCTTAGGCCGTGGTTCAGGCCGGCTGTGGCGCGTCTGGGCTCGGCGATGCGCCGGCGCCGTAATCCTCGCCGGAGCCGATCGGCCGCTCCTCCTCGACGTGCCAGTTCTGGCTGAAGCCGTAGAAACAGGCGACCACCAGGACGATCTGGAGCAGCAGCAGGATCACCACCAGCAAGCCGATCAGCGACACCGGGATCAGGGCGTCGTCGAAGCCGGCCTTGTCGCGGGCGAACCAGCTGTTGGCGCCAACCGCGCAGAAGATCGCCAGGATCGTGGAGAGCGAGGCAGCGACGGGAAGGATGCCGCGGCTCCAACGCGCGACGAGGAAACTGAAGAATGCGTAGAGCATGGCGAAGATCAGGCAGACGAGGCCCATGCCGCCGCCGCCGCTCAGTAGCGAGAAGCCGGCGATCGTCACCAGCCCGGCAATAACGGCCGTAGCCAGCATCAGAAAAGCGATCACGAACTTGGTCGTGATCACGTCGGCCTTCTCCCGATTCGGGTGCCAGAGCTCGTACCCCGGCGTTACCTCTCCTACCGCCACGCCGACGATCATAGAATCTATGAGCGACGATGCGGCATTGGCTGCTCGTTAAGCGCCAAGATGGACACGCAAGCGGGCGTGGCGGAATTTGGTATACGCGCCAGGTTTAGGTCCTGGTGGGCTTCGGCCCGTGGGGGTTCAAGTCCCTCCGCCCGCATAGAATCACCAGCCTTGGGGCAGTGGCCCAACTGGCTAAGGCACCGGTCTCCAAAACCGGCGATTCCAGGTTCGAGTCCTGGCTGCCCCGCTCGATTCGCTTGGTTCTGTAGGCCGCATTCCCGCTCCCGGTGCGGGATTGCGGCCGCGCTGCCTCGGATTGGTCGAGAGGTCAACGGAGGTCAGCAAAAGTCAGAAAAAGGCTGTTTTCGACCCCTTTCATTCCCCTGGACATTCCCCTGAGTCAACTGGGCGCGGCAGGCCGGGGCCACTGCAAGCCTCAGCGCTGCTCCTCCTCAGCGATGCGTTGGGAGTCGATCTCACCACGCTCGATTTTGCGCGCCAGGCGCTGGCGGGCGCTGAGGCTGCCCGGGTCGAGGACTCCCGACCCTGCGGCCCGTGAGATCGAGGTGCCGCCGTGCCCGCGCAGCACCGTGGCGCAGCCGACGGCGATCAGCGCCCCGGCGAGCGGGCCGACCACGTAGACCCAATAGCTCGTGAAGTCGCCGCTGACCAGCGCCGGACCGAAGGAACGAGCAGGATTCATCGAGACGCCGCTTACCGGCGCCGCCCAAAGGCCCGCCAGGGCGATGTAGCCGCCGACCCCGATGGCGGCAATCGCACCGACGTTCTGCGCCGCCGAGGCGGTGCCGAGGATGACGCTGACCAGGCCCGCCGTTAGCACCGTCTCCATCAGCATGGCCTGCCAGTCGTGGTACCCGGCGCCTGGCAGGGTCGCTCCGAGGTGCTCGACGTTGCCGAAGACCGCCAGCAGGAAGAGGCAGGCGAGCGTCGCCCCGATCAGTTGGATGATGATGTAGCCCGGCAGGCGCTTCCAGGGGAAGTCCCCGCGCAGCGCGAAGGCGAGGGAGACGGCCGGGTTCAGATGTGCGCCGGACACGGCGCCCATGAAAAGGATGATCGCCATGACCATGAGCCCGGGCGCGACAACGGCCGCCTCCAGGCTGATCTGACCTTTGGCGTAGAGCAGGCCGCCGCCGGCAGCGACCAGGACTAGGAAGAACGTCCCCAGCAACTCGGAGAACAGCCGCCGCCACTCAAGCTTCGGGTCATCGAAGTCCCTGCGATCCCCGAACTCAAGCGCGAGGAGGTGGCGGGTGCGTGGCCCGAGCGGTATACCTGCGAGCTCGCCCTCGGCCGCCTCGCCCTCGTGCTTGTCCTCGGTGTCGCCGCTATCGGCCATTCGACCCCCCGGAGACATCGGCCTCCAGCCGCTCCATCTCAAGGCGAAGCGCGGGCAGGAAGGCCGAGCCCGGCCTTAGCGATTCGATCATCTCCACCGACTCGCCGTAGTGGGCGGTCATGCTCGCGACGCTGGTGCCGATGCGCTCCTCGATTCCCTCGCCGGCCGTCTCGACGCCCCGGCGCAGCCCAAGAATGTCGGAGAGCTTGTCGGCGGCGTAGACCGTCACCGCCCAACCACCCGCCGCCGCGACCTGATCTCGCAAGCCTGCCTTTCGCCGGTCGAAGGACTCGATTTCGGGGTCCTCGCTGAGGATGAGCACGAGCGAGCTGATGCTCTCTTTCATCTCATCTCGCAACTCCTCCTCACTGAGCGTTCCCCGCTCGACGGCGTCGTGAAGAAGCCCCACCGCGACGAGCTCGTCATCGAACCCGGCACGTTGAAGCAGCTCGGCGACCTCCACCACGTGATCGAGGAAGTAGCGCCCATCCGAGGGCCGCCGCTGCTCGCCGTGGGCCGCCACCGCGAGGGAGTAGGCGTCGGCCAGGAGCGGGGAGCGATCGATCCAGGCAGGTGGAGCTTGCCGCAAAGGGGCGGCCATGTCAGTCGAGTCGATGCACTCGCGACTAGCCACCAACCGAGTATCCACCTTTTCCCCGTAGTCGTTACATCTTCTTAACGGTGACGGTGGTGGCGTCAGTTGAAAGCCGCCCTGCCCTCGACTTTGGGGGTTCGCGGTGGGATGATCGAACACGGTGGGCGCAGCGAAGCGTCCCGCGCCTCCAGCGGCTTATGCCTCAGACGGCCACCACACCACAGCTTGTGGATCTCGATTCCGCGGCAGCGGAGAGCGCCGCCGCTGCCAAGGCAGCCCGAGAAAATGCATCCCGCTCCAGCCACGCAGAGTGGAAGCCGGCGAAGGGCCGGAAAGACCCGGTCAAAGTGCTTGAGAGCCAGTCCAAGAGCCGTGTGCGCGAGCTCGTGCCGATCCGCTACGGGCGGATGCTGGCCTCGCCCTTCAGCTTCTTCCGCGGCGCCGCCGCGGTCATGGCGATGGACCTTGCGAAGACCCCGCAATCCGGTCTGCGAGTTCAGCTATGCGGCGACGCCCACCTCTCAAACTTCGGAATCTTCTCCGCCCCAGATCGGCGCCTTGTCCTCGACGTCAACGACTTCGACGAGACGCTTCCCGGTCCCTGGGAGTGGGACGTCAAGCGCCTCGCGGCGAGCTTTGAGATTGCCGGACGCGATCGCAACTTCACCCCCAAGGAGACTCGCGCCGCCGTCCTCGCCACCGCCCGCGAATACCGGGAGGCGATGCGCAGTTTTGCCGCGATGGGAAACCTCGAAGTCTGGTACGCGCGGCTCGATGTCGATGCCCTGCTTGCGGATTTGGCGAAGGTCGCCGACCGCAAGCAGATGAAGGCGGCGGAAAAGAACGTGAGAAAGGCCCATAAGAAGAACAGCCTCAAGGCCTTCGATCGGCTCGTCCATGAGGTTGATGGTCAGCAGCGGATCATCAGCGATCCACCCTTGCTCGTGCCGGCCCGTGAGCTCGTCTCCGACGATCGACGCCACGAGCTCGAAGAGCGATTCCAAGAGATGCTCGGCCGCTACCGCGAGAGCCTCAAGGGGGACCGCCGCCACCTCTTCGATGGCTACCGATTCGTTGACCTGGCTCGCAAGGTGGTCGGGGTCGGCAGCGTCGGCACCCGCTGCTGGGTGGTCCTGATGATGGGCCGGGACGGTCAGGACCCGCTCTTTCTGCAGCCCAAGGAGGCCGATGCCTCGGTACTAGAGCCCTACGCCGGGGCGAGCGAGTTCGGCAATCATGGCGAGCGGGTGGTCGAGGGGCAGTGGCTGATGCAGGCATCGAGCGACATCCTGCTCGGCTGGCTGCCGGCGTTCGGCATGGACGATAAGGAGCGGGACTTCTACGTGCGCCAGCTCTGGGACGGCAAGCGATCGGTCGAAATCGAGACTCTGCCGCCGAAGGGGCTGGAGGTATATGGGCGGGTATGCGGCTGGACGCTGGCCCGAGCTCATGCGCGCTCCGGCGATCGGATCGCGATCGCCGCCTATCTCGGCAAGGGCGACAGCTTCGATCAGGCCATCGCCGAGTTCTCAGAGCGCTACGCGGACCAAAACGAGCTCGACTACGGCGCGCTCGCCGACGCCGCCAAATCGGGACGCATCGAAGTCGAGACGGACCTCACCTGACCGGCAATCGGAAGTCAACTCACCTACACACGATCGAGGAGCCAGCGATGACCGATCGCATCAGCGGTGCCGAGGCGAAGCAGTACAGGGGCGGTTTGTGGCTGCTCCTGATCGTTGGTGTGCTCAGCATGGTCGCCGGGGTGATCATTCTGTTCAAGCCGAGCGAAAGCCTGGCGACGCTGGCCGTCATCGCCGGAATCTTCTTGCTCCTCGACGGCATCCTGGAGGTGATCGACTCGGCCATGCGGAGCACCCCCAACCGCGGTCTGGTCGCCCTCATTGGAGTCCTGAGCGCGATAGCCGGGGTCCTCCTGATTCGCCATCCCATCGGGGGCGTCGCCGCAGTCGCCCTGCTGATCGGGATCTGGCTGATTGCCGTCGGGGTGATTCGCTTCGCAACCGCATTCGAGGAGTACGAGAACCGCGGATGGCACGCCCTGGCAGGAGCCATCGAGGTGATCGCGGGCGTCGTGATCGTCGCCAACCCGGACATCGGTTTCGGGACCCTGGCGCTCTTGGTCGGGCTCGGATTCATCTTCAACGGGCTAGGGATGCTCGCGCTGGGTTGGAGCGTCCACCTGCTGCGGCGCGAGACGGCTACCCCCTGATGCGACGCCGCGGCTGAGGCCACCGGGCGGCGTCGTGGAAGGTTTGTGGCGATCGTGGACCTGAGCGAGTCTCGGACCCTTCTGGAGCTCGGGCTGGTGTTGGTCCTCGCGTCAGCGGCACCGCTGATCGCCCAGGTGCTTCGGCTCCCCTCGATCCTGCTGCTGCTCGCACTCGGGTTCGGTGCCGGCGCCATCGGCGCCCTCGATCCCAACGCCCTGCTGGGTGAGAACCTGATCTCCGCGATGGTCTCGATTGCGGTTGGGATCATCCTCTTCGACGCCGGCCTCGGCCTGAACTCCTCCAAGCTCACCAGCGGCCGGGTGGTCCGTCGCTTGTTGAGCATCGGAATCCTTGTCACCTGGGCGGTTGGAACGCTCGCCGCCTACCTGCTCTTTGATCTCTCCTGGGAGGTCGCACTCGTGCTAGGGGCCGTGCTCGTCGTCTCCGGCCCGACCGTGGTGGGGCCGTTGCTCAAGTTCATCCGTCCCTCGGGCACGGTCAACTCGATCCTCATGCGGGAGGGGACGTTCGCCGACCCGCTTGGCGCAACGCTTGGCGTCGTCGTATTCAACGCCGTGATCGCCGGCAACGCGAAGGCCGGCGAGGAGATCTTCCAGTTTCTGCTCAGCATCGCCACCGGCGTCGGCTTCGGCCTCCTTGGAGCGGCCCTGGTCTTGGCCTGGACGCGCTGGTTTAAGCCCAACCAGTCACAGGCGGTGACTGGGACGTTGATGTTCGTCGTCGCGATGGTTGTCGGTGCCGATCTGCTTCGCGATGACACCGGCCTGATCACCGGCCTCGTGATCGGCGCGATCCTCGTCAACAGGCCTCCCCACGGGGTCGAGCCCCTGGGTTTGGCGATCCAGTCGGCAAAGCTCGTCCGCGCTTGGCGTGAGCGGATCGCCACCCTCAGCACCTTTTTGATCGGGATCCTGTTCGTCGTCCTCTCCGCCAGGGTCTCGCCGCACCAAATCGGCGAAGTCGGCTGGGCGAGCCTCGCCTTTATCGCCGTGCTCGTGTTCATCGGTCGACCCCTTGCCGTGGGGCTCTCGACGCTGGGCTCGACGCTTCAGACTCGCCAGCGGGCTTTCATCGCCTGGATGGCGCCCCGCGGGATCGTTGCGGCGGCGACCTCGTCCACGTTCGCCCTCGGCCTCACCCAGGCCGGGGTCGGCGGCGGGGCGGAAAAGCTGATTCCGATCACCTTCATCGTGATCGTCGCGACCGCGCTGATCTACGGACTCAGCGGAGGCTCGGTAGCCCGCGCGCTCGGGGTCGCGAGCACGGGTCCGGGTGGGATTCTCGTGATCGGCGGAACCCAGGTCGGGCGCACCATCGGACGTGCCCTCCAAGACCGGGGGCTAACCGTGGCCTTGTGGACCGTCAGCGACGAGCGCGCCCGGGCTGCCAAGGCGGATCAGCTCTCCGTCTACCAAGGCGATCCCCTCGATGACGCCATCGTGGATGAACCCTCCGATCTCGACCAGCTCGAGTATGCGCTCGTGGTCGGTGACGACGAAGCCTTTTGTGCGATGGCCGCGACTGACCTCTCCGAGTACTTCGGCACCGATCAGGTCTTCCAGCTTGCCGCAAAGGACAAGCAGGCAGCGGACTTCTACACCAGGGTGACGGTCCTGTTCGATGACTCCGCCAGCCATGACGAGCTCTTAGCCCGGATTGAGGCCGGCGCTGAGATCAGCATCACCGAAGCGGCGACGAACGAGGGAGGGGAGCTCGACATCCAGAGCGCGGGAGGGATGCCGATGTTCGTCAACACTCCCGGCCAGGGCTTCCGCGTTATCGCGGCCGGCGATCGACCCAAGCTCGAAGCAGGGCAAGAGCTGATCGGCCTGATCGACGGGAAGGCGATGACGCGATGAACATCCTCGCCGTCCTACCGCTGGCCGTCGTCATGGTCGCTGGACCGCAGATCATCAGCTCGTTTTTCTTTGCCACCAGCGAAAAGTGGCGGGGGGATTCCACTGCGTACGTCCTAGGTGCGGGCATCGGCCTTTTCGCTGTCATCACGATCGTCTATCTCCTGGCAAGGGGAGGCACGAGCGGTGGCTCCGAAGGCGAATCGGGTTCCCGCACGCTTGACTTCGTCATCGTTGCCCTGTTGCTGCTCGCTATGGCCTACGTCTTTCACGGCAGAGGGCAGACGGACCCTCCCAAGTGGATGGGCAAGTTGCAGACGGCGACTCCGAAGTCCACCTTCATCCTGGGGTTTCTCCTCCTGGCCTTCTTCCCCAGCGACGTCCTCACCTTGATCGCAGTTGGCTCCCACATGGCGAATCACGGTGAACCCTGGCTGCATGTCGTCCCCTTCGTCCTTTTGACGCTGCTGTTCCTCGCGCTGCCAGCCCTCTGCGTCTTGGCCCTGGGTCAACGGGCTAAGTCAGCATTGCCGAAGGTCCGCGACTGGATGGATGAGAACTCCTGGATCGTCAGCGAGGTCGTGCTCGTCTTCTTCATCGGGATCGTCCTGCTCGGCTAGCTGCGACTCCGGCCGCTGGCCTGCCACGCACGCGAACCCTCGACATCCATGCGAGCTGGCCCTTGCAGCGCAAAAGGCGAAGCTGGCTCGCTCCTGACTCGCTTGCCGTCTGTCGCTGCGAGCCTGGCAGCGGTAGGCAAGCGCTCCAAGTGCGGGTCTGTCGTTCATTGCGTTGACGGTCGCGCCTCCTGTTCGCTGCCGGACGGCTCAGCGGCAGCCGTCAACGAGTCAGGAGGACACGTTGGACGCTTCATTTGACCACGCCAACCCGCTCCACAACCGTTGAAGGCAGTAAGCCGGCAAAAGAGAGACTGAAGATTCGGCGTTTTGACCAAGAACACATTGACAATTGGGATGGATTCACTGGATTCACTTCATATTCCCAGCTAGTAAGTGTGAATGGTATGGGCACACCAAAGATGGTGGCGGATCTAAAGCGGACTATGGCAAACACATCACGCCTTACGGGGAATGGACTTGGGGGTTCAGGAGCAATCCTGCGAACCCTCAGCACGCGGGACTTGCGTTGTATTTGTGGGCATCAAGACACGTCGGTCATCATCCGACCACCTGTATAGATTGTTCATGATGAGTTTTCGAATAAGACAGGTGGCTTTGGCGGCCCTGGTCGCCCTCGGTGCGCTGGGCGGAATAGTGTTTGCCCAAGCGGCGCCCTCTACCTATGCATTGGTTGGTAAGGGGAGGATTGGTCGGTACGCGTGGGAGAGTTGGCTTGAAAAATCGGAAGCACGTAGGCCGCAAAGAGGTGTCACGTGCATTTCGATTGCGACGGAAGAACCCTCGTTCCAGGGTCGGGAAAGTGGTGAAGCCTATGAATGCGACCAGGTAAGTTCTGGCCTTCCCATTATCCAGGCTGTTTCGAATGACGCGCCGGGTCGGAAACGACGGACGGTTATAGTTATGATTTTCGACCCGTCGGCGCGTCGCCTGGACCTGGACCTAGGGGCGCTGGGTCAGAGAAGCGTCAAGCTCCGGAGAGTCAGTGACAGCAAAGCAAGGCAGGTCGGGATTGAACCAGTGGCGTATTGGTCTCACGCGTTCGCGGGCGTTGTTTGCATGGGCCGGCTCGCGGTATACGACAGCTCCGGTGGGCTGATCAGTGACACTGGCCCGACCGTATGCAAGGCTCCCTAGGCTGAATCACCGATAATGCAATGCCCGGGCCAGAAATCCGGTCCGCGGAGCATGGGGCATTATAGGCGCCATCATAGTGGCAGCGGCGGTGGTGTGGCGGGGAACGCCCGTGGGCATATGTCGCCGTACATTGAGGCCAGAGTGGGTAAAATGGCTACATGAACCTTGGCACTGTCAGTTTCGGCACTGTTGCTCTCGGGATCTTGTTCGTCATTGTGTCGATTGGGATAGCGCTCGCGGCATATTACTTGGCTTTTGGTGATTGGCTTTGGGAGAGAGGCCCCAAGAGCGATAAGAGAAACTGGCTGCCTCCTCGGTAGTCGCCGAAGTACTCCTATGCGTAATCACCAACGTGCTGCGCCGCGACCTTGATTCATTAGTCCTGATGTGCCTGTGTAGATGGACCTTTGTCGGCGGTCGGGGTTAAGGTACGGCGGCGCTTCGAGCTAAGGCAACTGCCCAATCTCTCAGCGGGAAAGCTCACTCAAGAATGCATTGGCATTCGAACTAATGCATGTCTAGTTCCCAGCGACATTCGATCTGCCTTGCTGTCTGCCCAGCTGACCCGGCAGGCCGAGGCGGAGACGCTGGAGGAGGTCCTAGACCGAGCAGGTGGTCGCGCTGGGGGCTCGCTCAGCCTTGACTTCGCTGTCGAGAGCCTCCGCGACGACCGCCAGGGCGCGGCGTGATCGTCGTCGACGCATCCGTACTCGCGGCCAGCGCTCGCCGACGACGACAGCGACGGCGACCGTGCCCGCGAGCGTCTGCACGGCGAGCAGCTCGTCGCGCCGGAGTTGATCGACCTTGAGGTCGTCTCGACCCTGTGCCGCGCGGCGAGGGCAAAAAGAGGCTCGACGGGCGTCGATCCGGGCAGGCGCTCACCGACCTCGCCGCGCTTCCCCTGCGGCGCGTCCCGCACCTGCCGCTGCTCGCCCGAGTCTGGGTAGTTGCGCGACAACCTCAGCGCCTACGATGCCCCTACGTCGCGCTCGCCGAGGCGCTCGGTACGGTCCTCTTGACGGCCGACGGAAGGCTTGGGCGGGCGGCCGGCATTCGCTGCGAGATCGCCGTCCTCAACTGAGCCAACCGCGGACCCCTTCTATGGGTCGTTCCCCTGAGAAGGCGGGATCGAAGAGATCGGCCATGGCTTGGTTGTAGCGCTTGCAGGGCGCATCGGGCAACATGCTGCTGGCAGCAGGGTCGAGTGCTGGCCGTTTATTTGGACCAGGCGAAGTGGATCAATCTGAGCGCGGCCCGCGTAGGACGAGCCGATGGCGCCGCAGCCCTTACGGATGCGCTGATCAAAAGGTCCTCAGGGGTCTAGCGATTCACACACGCATGGGTCTGAGCGGTTACGGTGGACTCCGTGGAGTCTGAGATTTCGTCTGCCCCGCCCGAAGACCTTGTCAGCTTCGTGCGAGAGGTTGTGGAGTGGACGCGCCCAATTTCGTTTGCCTACCTAGACGATGAGCAACTGGTCCTACTAGATAAAGCCCGCCATGAGATCGAAGATGTCCAGTTGCCGGCCATCGAAAAACAGGTGCTGTCGGCCCGGGAAGAGGATCTGGAAGCCGCTGGCTTCACGAATGCACAGACGGCCTTCAAGCTGGCGACGGCCCGGAGAGCAATGGGCGAGACGGCGCGTCGGGCCGAATCGCCTTGGTCCGGGCGGCGGAAGAAGGTACTCGAGCTTCTTGACTTTGTAGTCGAGAATGTCCAGACGATTCTTGGCAGTCTCAGCAGCCTGAGCAAGTGGATCGAGGCGGCCGCCGAGCTTGTTGGTGTTGTCGGATCTGGCGTCAAAGCCGCGGTTGCCGAGAAGGGACCTGTGCGCAGGGGTATTCGTAAGGTAAAGCGGTGGCGCCAAAAGCGCCGCGATAAAAAGAAGCCCGAGGAGGGGCCACCTTCCCCCGCGGTCGCTTAGGGGACCGCTCGTCCGAGGTACCCCCGCCGAGCGTCGTCGTACCGTAGGAGCCTATGGTGGGAGCGCTGGAGCGAACGGTGGTGAGAGCCTGGGAGTTTTCCCGGAGACGAGCCAGTCGAGCAAGTGGCTGTGGAAGCTGAGCTCAAACGGCGTCTGAAGCAAATGCCCGTCGCGAAAACTCAAACTCGCGGACAGCGTGGGTAGCGTGGCAATGAGCCCGCCCCCAGGACGCCGGCTTGACGATCAGAATTTGGCTCTGTAGCGCTCTTCGGGGAGTGAGCAAACGGCTAAGCGCTCGTCGTATTCCCTTAACGCAGCTCGTCGAGTGAGGAAACCTCAAGATCGAAAGGTTCCTCTGCGGAGCGCCGACGTCGGTACGGGGAGACGATCACGCGGTGGATCTCACCGCAGACGCATGGGACCTCGATCGGTCGCGTATCGCTAGCCGGGTCGGTGTCGACCTTGAGGCGCCGGAGCTGGCCGGCGGACTTGCAGCCGAACGAAATTACCCAGCCGTAGTCGACAGATTCGGCCTGCTTTTTCTGGCGACGGGGCTGGGGCATCTGCCTATCCTCTCCGGTTACGAGTCTGATTGTCGCCAGGATGGCCTGCTCTATCGGCCTTTGCGTATTTCCGCGCACTCAACTGGAGCAGCAAAACTCGGTCAGAGTTATGGTGTTCATTCGGCCATGGGGGAGAGCGCACGCGCCCGCTTGATCGCGGGTCTACTTTGCTTTGGGGTGGCAGCGACGCTTCTGGCTGCGGCCGCGGCGGCCGCCGCGAGGCCCATGCGGGGAGTTCTTGATCGCTCGTTTGGGCACAACGGCCGCGTTTTCTCCGAGATGGGAGACGCTTTCGCAAGCTCCGAATTCACCGCGGTGGTTCGTCAGTCCGACGACAAGTTCGTGCTGACCGCAAACGTGGAAACCGCTGAAAGGGGGTCCGCTGGGATGATCCAGCGCCGCCTGCCAGATGGGCGTCTCGATGCCGGCTTTGGAAGCGGCGGCACGGTGCTCGCTCCCGACACGAACTATCTGGGCAGTGTGAAAGGGCTGGCCCTGCAAGGGGACGGACGGATCCTGTTTGGCGTCCCGGGGGGCAAGGACCCTGCGCCGCCGGCTCAACGGTGTATGGGCTCCAGCCGAACGGCAATCTCGATTCGAGCTTCGGCAACGAAGGCGTTGTCCGCGCCAACACCGAAGACAAGCTCGAAGAGACCGCCGCGAACGGCCTCGCGGTTCGCGAAGATGGCACGATCCTCGTTGCCGGGAGCCGGTCCCTCTTGGCGCTCTCCTCCGGCGGCGCCCTCGAGTCAAGCTTCGGCAAAGGCGGCGTAGCCGAAGCCGCGAATGATCCTAAGGTGCTGCTCGCCCTGCCCGGCGGCGAAGCGATTCTCGCCAGCTCCGAGTCCTGTTGCTCTGGGACCGGGGACTTCGTCCTCAGCCGCTACCGCGCAGATGGCAGCCTAAATACGGAGTTCGGTAGCGGTGGGCGCACCAGCCTCGATGTGGGTGCCTTTGATGAAGCGAGCGCGCTGGCCCTGGCGCCCGACGGCAGCATCGTGCTCGCCGGCGGGGCAGCTAGCCCAGAAAGCTGTGCTGGGGGCGAATGCCCCTTCACCCCGATCCTTGCGCGCTTCGGCTCCGACGGTGCGCTCGACCCTGGCTTCGGACAGGACGGCCGGACCTCGCTCGAATTTCCTGGCGGGTCTCCTGGCTACACCTACGTTCCGCGCATTGCTGGCCTGGCGATCTCCCCGAGCGGCCAGATCCTCGCCGCCGGTGGGGCCGGTCGTCGCTCCGACGCGTTCGTCCTCGCTCGCGAGCCGAACGGGGGGCCAGATCCCAGTTTCGCCAACCTCGGCTCCGTCGGCGAAATCCGCACGGTGCCTAGCATCACTGAGGCGCTTGGCCTCGCGATCGGACCGAGTGGCGACATCCTCACCTCCGCCTGGAGCGACTCCGGCGCGCACAGAGCGCGGACTGTTCTCCTCAGTTCGAGGCCAAACGGCGACATCGACACCGAAGTTGGCTCCGGCTCGAGATTCGTGGTCTCCGAAACCGATTCTGAAATACGGGCCGACGGAGACAATCGGTACTACTCCGTGGCCGCTGCCAGTGCCGCTCGTGGCAGGGCCTATATAGCCCGCTTTGACGATCGCGGCCGGCGCGACCCCAGCTATGGCTCGCAAGGGGCGGCGCGCCTGCCGGCTCATTTCGATATCGGCTCGCTGGCTGTCCGGCGGAGCGGCGAGGCCTTGGTCGTCGGTCGCATCGCTCACCGTTTCGGCATGGCGGCTTTCAAGCTGACTCCCCAGGTCGACCCGATCGCCGGTTCGGTCGTGACGGCCTGGCACTGATCGGCTTTGGCCGGGGGGTGAAGGGGATGGCGCTATCGGCTGCATTCGATCGCCAAGGCCGGGTCGTGCTGTTCGGCAACGAGGGCCCATACGCTGGGATGGCGAGGCTGCTGCCGAACGGCCGCCCGGACCTCGACTTCGCTTACCACGGACGCCAGCCATACATGCCTGGGCTCGCCAACGAAGAGAGCGCTGTCGCGATAGCGCCGGACGGCGGCATCCTCATCGCCGCTGCCCCCGAGCCCGAACTCACCCCCCTGCCGACCACTCAGATTCGGTTTCGGCGCGACGGCATCCGCGACCGGACCTTCGGCCACAACGGCCTGGTTCGAGTCCACGCGGGTGCGCCGATGGTCGGCTTCTTCGGCGGCCGCCGGATCATCCTCGTCAGCGGCAACGGACTCTTCGGCGAGGACGGCGTAGCCATTCGCGCTTTCAGGGGGGACGGACGGGCCGATCGCCACTTCGGCCGTCACGGCGTCGTAATCGCGGCAAGGGCGCAGTCGCGCCCCTTCCGCCCCGTCGCGGCTGCTCGTCAGCCCGGTGGCCGCCTCGTGATCGCCGGTACGGCGGGCAAGATCGAAGAACCCGGCGCCAGCGTCGAGATCCTGCGCTTTCGCTGAACTAAGCTCGTCCAGCCGCTACCCAGGCCCTCGCCTCTTCGAGGCCATCCAGATTCTGCACCAGAACTTCGCCCGGGGTCATCCAGGCGAACATGCGCATTGCTTTCGCCACCCACTCGACGTCGGTGACGAGGGCGAAGCGCTTCCAGACAGAGTGATTGCGGACCCAGGTGCTCAAACCGGTCTTCACGTCCTCGATCCAGGCTCCCGGCTCGAGACCGCCGAAGTCGGTGAGGATGAAGAGCAACCGCAATTCACCCGACTCGATCGCTTCCGCCAGGGCCGGCTCGAGCACGTTCCGGTAGTCGTCGCGACTGAGCTTGCCGGAGGCTTCGAGGCCGATCGTTCCCTCCGGCATCCCGTCGAGTCGCTCGATCATCGCCTGATTTTCTCAAACTTTCCCTTATCGGCTACGGCGCCAGGCCTGGTCTGGTCTGGGAATATCCGCCACTGTGGTGGAAGAGCAAAGCGGGGGAGAGGAGCGGCACGATCTTGCCGAGCTGCTGCGTCGGGAGGAGCTGACCCGCGACGAGGCGCGGCCCGATGCGGTACGAAAGCGCCATGAGGCCGGCGGGCGGACCGCTCGCGAGAACATCGACGACCTCGTCGATCCTGGCTCCTTTGTCGAGTACGGGCGCTTTGCGATCGCTTCGCAGCGCGGACGGCGCGAGCTCGACGATCTAATTGCGCGCACGCCGGCGGACGGGTTGGTCGGCGGTACGGCGCGGATCAACGGCGACCTCTTCGGCGATCGCGCCGCCTGTGCGGTGCTCTCTTATGACTACACCGTGCTGGCCGGCACCCAGGGGGCGCTCGGTCACCGTAAGAAGGACCGCCTCTTCGAGTTGATCGAGCGGATGCGGCTGCCGGCCGTGCTGTACGCCGAGGGTGGGGGAGGACGGCCTGGCGACACCGACTATCCGGTCGTTTCCGCGCTGGACACGCGCGCCTTCGCGCTCTGGGCGCGACTCTCTGGATTGGTACCGCGAATCGCCGTGGTCGCCGGGCGCTGCTTCGCTGGTAACGCGGTGCTCGCCGGCTGCTCGGACCTGATTGTCGCCACGGAGAACATCTCGCTTGGCATGGGCGGGCCGGCGATGATCGAGGGTGGTGGGCTGGGCAAGGTCGATCCCGACGAGGTCGGTCCGCTGGAGATGCAGGAGCGCAATGGAGTGGTTGATCTGGCGGTCGCCGACGAGGCGGCGGCCACTGCAGCTACCAAGCGCCTACTGGCGTACTTCCAGGGCTCAACCCCGGCGGGCTCGGAACCCGACCAGACCAGGCTGCGCGACATAGTGCCGGAGCGCGAGCGGCGCGCCTACGCAGTCGGGCCGGTGATCGAGACGCTTGCGGACGCCGACTCGGTCACCCTCCTCCGCAAGCGCTTCGCGCCGGAGATGGTGACGGCGCTCGCCCGGATCGAGGGGCGTCCACTCGGCTTCATCGCCAACGACACCATGCACATGGCTGGCGCAATCACCAGCGACGCCGCTGACAAGGCAGCGAGGTTCATGCAGCTGTGCGACTCGTTCGGGCTGCCGATCGTCTCGCTGGTCGACACGCCCGGATTCATGGTCGGTCCCGATGCCGAGGCAACTGGTCTGGTGCGCCACGCGTCACGTCTCCTAGTCGGCGGCGCTGCGCTGCGCGTGCCGCTGATTGCGGTGATCCTGCGCCGTGGCTACGGCCTCGGTGCGCAGGCGATGGCCGGCGGCAGCCTGCACGAGCCGCTGTTGACGATTGCCTGGCCGATGGCGCACCTCGGGCCGATGGGCCTCGAGGGCGCGGTGAGGTTGGCACTGCGTAGGGAGCTTGAGGCAATCGAGGATGGGGAGCAGCGCGAGCAGCGCGTCCGTGACCTCACCGCTGCCGCCGAAGACAATGCGAAGGCGATCAACGCGGCCACGCTCTTCGAGCTCGACGATGTGGTCGACCCGGCGCGGACGCGCTCGCTGATCGCCTCGACCCTGGCCGCGGCGGCCGCCCACGGCGACAGGGACGATCGCCCGCCGCGCTTCGTCGACTCCTGGTGAAGCTTTTTCCCCACCAGAGGGCGGACAAAGCTTCACCGGGCGGTTAGAGGAGGTGTCGGCGCAAGAAGGCGATCTCGTCGTCGACGACCGCCTCGTGCTGGGGGCCGTCGTAGATGTCGAAGTGGTCGACGCCGGGGTAGGTACGCAGCTCGCCGAACGGGGCGCGGCGGGCCGCCGCAATCGCCGGTCCCGGCTTGGCGACCCGGTCGGCCTCCCCTACACAGACGAGCCATGGGCAGTGGAGTGTCGCCGCGTGGCGCGCCGGTCGGTACGGGCGACCGAGTAGCCATCGGGCCGAGACCCGATTGCGCCAGCGTGAGTCCTCGCCGGTTGCGACGACGTGGCGCCAGCCCTCCTCGCCGCCGGGTGCGTTGATGAAAGCTGCCTCGTCGGGCTGTCCGATCGCCGGCAGATGACGTCCCGTGGCCGCCGCGAGTATCGCCTGTGCGGTGACCCGGGGCGAGGAGCGATAGGCCTGTCGCAACATGTCGAGGAAGGGGACCTGGCTTACTGCTGCTGCGATCCGCCGATCGCCGGCAGCAGCGGCGAGTGCGTTGCCACCGCCCATCGAGGAGCCGAAGGTCGCGACCCGGTCGGGGTCGACACCGGGTAGCGCGCGGGCGAACTCGATTGCCGCGCGCCAGTCATCGAGCTGCCGAGCCGGGTGGAAGAGGTCGGGCTCGCCGCCGCTGTCGCCAAAGCCGCGGTGGTCGAAGAGGAGCGCCGCGATGCCGGCCTCGGCGAAGCGGTTGGCGAAGGGCGCAAGCCGGTCGCGCCGCGTCCCGGACAGGCCGTGCGCCATGACGACGATCGGGGTAGTGGCCGTGCTTGCCGCAGTCGGAAAGAGCCAGGCCGCACAGGTATCGCCGGCGACCTGAAAGCTGGTGTCTCGCCTCTCCACATCCATACAACGAGGGTATGGGGGAAAACGTGAGATGGCGTCGAGGCGGGTCAGTGCCTCGTCGGTTCGAGCCCGACCAGCTCGTAGTAGCCGATTACGAAGAGGCGACGCCCGTCGGAGATGACCGGCGTGTAGCCGGCCTGGTGCACGGAGAAGGTCTGGCGGTGGGTGCGGACGTCGATCCCGAGCGCCTCGTTGGTCTTGAAGCTCGAGGTATAGACGGTGTGACCGATTACGACCGCGGTTCCCGGCACCGCTCCGCCGACGTCGAAGCGCCAGCGTTGCCTGCCGCTGCGCGCATCGAGTGCGTAGAGGTGCTCGTCGTAGCCACCGATGTAGACGCTCGGCGGGGTGCCGGGGACGTGCGCCACGGCGGGCGAACCGTAGATGAAGTTATGGGTTCGGAAGAACCAGGCGACCTTGCCCGTCCTCTCGTCGAAGGCGTAGACGGTGCCGTCGTCTCGTGCGGCGTAGACATGGCCGAAAGCGATCGCCGGCGAGGAGTAGAAGCCGCCGTTGCCAAAGGGCGGCACCTTGGTCGTGTTGGTCCGCCAGAGGACGCGGCCGCTGTCCGCATCGACGCAGTACATCGCCGCCTGGTAGTCGGCCACGCATACGCGACCGTCGTGGTAGCTGGGACTGGCTTTGATCGCGCCGGGTGAGTTGAATCGCCAGCGGACCTTGCCGTCGGCGGCGCGCAGGGACAGGAGGTCAGTCTTGTCATCGCCCAAGTAGAGGCGGCCGTTCACCGTCAGGGGGGAGGATTCGAGGTGGGCATGGAGGTCGCGCTTCCAGACGTCCTCGCCGCTCGTCGCGTCGATCGCGACAAGGTCACCGTCCTCGAATGCGAGGAAGAGCTTGCCTTCGCTGTAGACGGGCGCCGTGGTGTCGGTGGGCGGGCCCTTTTGCTTCGGGTCCCGGACACGTTCCCAGAGGATCTTGTGGTCGCTCAGCCGGGCGGCTTTGACGTTGCCGTACTTGTTGACGACGTAGGCGACCCCATTGGCCAGCGCGGGAGGGAACTCGATCAGCGCGTGCGTGTTGATCGACCACGCTTCATGCAGCGGCGGATCCAACTCGCGCCCTTCGACGGGCAGATAGTGCGTCCGCTCCGGAACCCGCCCAAAGAGCGGCCAGTCGACCAGCGGAGACGCCTTTTCGCCACCGGCCGCCGAGCTGCCGCCGGAATGGCCCTCCGACCCGCCCTGGCCTCGCTCCGGCCCACCCATGCTGACCGTAAACGCGGCGAGGACCAGTGAGACCGCGGCGAAGACGACGACGATGGTAACTCGCTGATGTCCGCCGAATCCCATCTCCTCGGCCATATCGGCAGGCCGGGCGCGATCTGTAGGCCGGAGCGCGAAGAGCCGTGGCCCGCAGCGAGGAGAAAGCGGCGGACGGGAATCGAACCCGCGTCATCAGCTTGGAAGGCTGAGGCTCTACCGTTGAGCTACCGCCGCATGGCGGGAGCCGCCTCCTGCTAGCGACCCCGACGCATCGACAGTTTGCCGGAATCCGTCAGAATGCGAAGCAGCCACGGGGAGTGGCGCAGTCTGGTAGCGCACTCGGCTGGGGGCCGAGCGGTCGCAGGTTCAAATCCTGTCTCCCCGATAGCAGCCCCGTCCCCGCATGGCTTCGCAAAGTCGCGCAGGGGCGGGGTTTTTGCTGGGTCGCGCGGGGCTACGCGGGGTGGTGCGGGCGGATTAGTGATACGGGAGTGATACGGATTCGATCAGTGGCGTGATACGCAGGATTGTGCGGAGGCACTAGGCGAGCTAGGCATCCAATGTCTGCCTGAACAGCAATAGGCTTCGGCCGTGGAGATAGAGCGCTTCATCTGGACCGAGCACGCCGAACTTCGCCTGAGCGACCGAGGTCTGAGCCGGCTTGAGGTCGAGGACGTCGTTCGCGATGGACATCACCACCGCAAAGTTAATCGCGGCGATGCGGATTGGCGGGTGCACGGCACGCGTTCGGACGGACGGCGGTTTGCCGTGATTTACGACCATCCAGCGCTGGACGATCCGAACCTGGCGCGCATCGTGAGCATCTGGCCGCTGCGCGATCTATCCCAGCCTTAGCTCCTAACGGCAGTTGGGAGTTATCCTGAAGACTATGAGCGCACGATTCGCCTACTACGACCGAGACGCCGACATCGCTTGGCTGCCGACTGGCGATTCCTCAGACGTGGTTAGCGAGGAGGTCGAATGGGGTCTGATCGACCACGACTCCGGCACCGACGCGGTTGTCGCGGTGGAGGTCTGGTCGGCGAGTAAGCGTCTACCGGCTGAGTTGCTGGCCACGTTGCCAGCGCCGGCCAGCACTCACGGCGCCGCTGCCTGACGAGCAAAGCGAGCGGGAGGGGGGCAGGCGGGGACGCCGACCTCGATTTGGTGATTCAGCGAAGGTCTTCTGGTGCGAGCCTCGTGCGTCCGGTTCCGAGGGCATCATTGCGGTGATGGTCGAGAGTGAAATCCGGCAGCTCCTCAACGGCGTGCCAAGGTCCAGCATGATTCAAACGCCGCCCGGATTTGTGGCACTCCTCACCTCCCAGATCGAGTCTGCGGGTGGCGATCTTGATGAGGTCCGCGAGTGGGTTCAAACCCACGGAGCCACGGAGGCCGAGAAAGAGAGATCGGAAGCAGGACGATCTCGCGGGCTGCGGTCAGGGCGGCTAGTTGCACCACCACCTCGCGTAGAGCGCCACTTCGTCGTACCGGCCGTGGCCCTTGATTAGGTGGACACTGGAACCGCCTCGCTCATTGTTTCGCCACTGGCAGCCTTTGCAGGGGTTGGCTTTGGGGCCTGGCTGAACCACAAGCTCACGCGGAGCGCCGTTCAGGAGGAGCGGGAGTGGGTTTCAACTCAGCAAGTTCAGGTACGGAAGGAGGCGGCGGCAGCTCAACTAGATGCAGCCGTTCTCAAGGTTCTGGATGAAGTTCCCCAAGGGAATCTGGATACCCGAAACGCGGCAGATGAGCTGCAACCACTGTCCACTCGCCTCCTCGGAGCCTGGGCTCAGAATGCTCTCGGGGGTTCTGCGAAGCGACCGAGCCATCACCGTGAACATTGAGATCATGCGAGCGTTTGTCGAGCTCCGGCGCCTGGCCGGCTCCTTCGCGCAGTTGGAGAAGCGGCTTAATCAGATGGAACTGGACATCGGCGCGCGCTTCAGCGAGCACGATGAGCAGCTTCGCCAGATCTTCGAGGCGCTGCGACAGCTGATCGCGCCGCCGCCTCGGACGAAGCGCCCGGTCGGGTTCAGGGTTCGCCAGGGGAACGAGCAGTAGGGTGTCCGCCCAGCGCCTTGACGCGGTTCAAATACCGTCCAGTCAAGGCGACTTCAAATCTCGTATTGCCCCGCGTGAGTCCTCATGGCCCGCAGATATCAAGGGTTCTGCGGGTTCTCGCGGGGCTGTCGATGGACTCCTGAGGTCTTCCCGGGGGCTTAGGCCACCGGACCTTTTGTGGCGGTGGCGATCTTTGAAGTTCAGACGAGACGAGTAGGGCGATTGTATTGGGGAGCGCACGGTGGATGCGGGATATGTGAGTGACAGTGGGAAGCGGCCCCACGGCGACGATCCCGAAGGCGCCGTCCATCAATTACATCGAATTTATTGATGGGTAGAAGGCGAAAAGCGGGAGGCCGTTGGCCCGTTGAGTCTGAAAGGCTCTCTAGTACTCAAGGGTAAATCAGGAGGTGTTGCATGGCACGACCTGCGGCGATGTTTTTCGACATTGAGAATATTGTGGGTGGCTATGGTGAGGGCTTCGCGAAGCGCGTCGCGGGTGTCTCCTTAGCCTCGATCGAAAGCCAGATCGCGGATGCCTGCGGCAAACCGACTGGACAGTTCGCGGTCAAGCGGGCCTATGCGGATTGGAGTCAGCGCGACCTCCGGACGCTGCGTAAGACCATTGTTGAGCAAGGAATCGAGCCCAGGCAGGTGTTCGGTTTCGGGCAGGGTGGGAAGACCAACGCGGCCGATGTGGAGCTCGTGATCGACGTGCTCGAGCTATTACACAGCCGGGACGAGGTTTTGACCTATGTGATCGTGAGCGGAGATGGCGGTTTCGGCAGTCTGGTGCGCAAGCTGCACGAGTTCGGTAAGCAGGTGATAGTGGCCGGCCAAGCGGACCGGGCGAGTGGTGCGTTGCGTGCCGTATGCGACCAGTTCGTGGTGCTCGACCCGGTGGCATCGCTGAAATTTGCCGCCCCGACGACGGCGCGTAAGACTGATTCCGGCGCAGATCCGGTGAAGGCGGCAGTGGGTCCTCCGCCTCCAATACCCACCCGATCCCCGGATGACCTATTGGAGGCAGGAACCGCATTCATGGCAGCTGTGACGGCTGACCCTGTCTGCCTCGATCTTCTCGACAAGGACGGGCTCTTACTTGCGAACATCGGCAACGTCCTGAAGGCTTTCGTCGCTCTAGACGCGATCAAATCCAGCTTCCGTGGACTGCGACCCTTTCTTTTACAGATCCTTGAGGGGTCGAATTGGGTGGTCACCGAGGGCAGCGCCGGTCAGCCGGCGAGGGTTGTCCGGCGTGAGACGGCGCCAGCTGATGTACCTGCTCCCGACCCGGACGCGTTGACGCTCGCACAGGGCGAGCGCACTTCGATCGAAGAGGCTGCGAAGGGAGACCCGCTCGAGCTGCCAGGGGCGTTGGCCTCGGTGCTCATCTCGATGCACGATCGGGCCGATGGCCGCTCGCTGGGAGTCAGTCAATTGATGCATGGGGCCAGGGGTACGGGTCTTCGCGAGGCGGCGCAGGGATTCTTCGGAACGACGACGAGATTATTTCGTGTGGCACTCGCCGGCACGGATCTCTGCGTCGTCCAGTCGATCGAAAACCCGACCCGGAACTGGATCCGGTCGCGCATCGAATTCGATGGTGACACCGAGGCTATGCGGATACTCGACGACCTGCCGTTGCCCTCGCATACCCAGATGGCCCGAGCCGTACTCCATCAGAAGGGACTGCGACTTCCTGCCGACCGGGATGACGTTGACGATGTCTTGAGGGCGCTCGGACGAATGCCTCTTACCGACGACGAAAGCCTCAACGAGTTGATCTCACGTCTGGTCGGATCTGAGACTCTGCCTGCGGCCGTCGAGTTGAGTGTGCTGCGGCAGATGCTCGCCATTCTGATCGAGATTGGGGTGTTGGTTGGGCCGACGCGGAGCACCGTTGACTGGCTCGATCAGCCTGCCCGGCAGACCGTCGAATCTCGTGCCGAGATGCTCGAACGACTCCGAGGTGCAATCGTCGACGCACTTCGCCCCTACGAGCTCGATGGCGCCGACGTCCTCAATGGCCTTCTTCCCCTTGGTGGATCTGTAGAGGAAGTATCGATGGATGTGTCAATCTGACCGCCCTGCGGAGGACTTGACGGGGCGGTAACGCATCGCCTAATGACGAGCGGCGGCAGAGGGCCGGTATCGCCTGCGAGACTTGACGCATCAGATCGGCGACCCCAGCCAGGGGTGCCATAGGATTGCGCCATGCCGTTCACTCTCAGGAACCTCAAGGAGGACCTGGAGGATGTCGGGTCCAACTTCGACGGCTCGCCAGACTTGGAGTTTCGCTTGGCGACCCAGGCGCTCGAGCTCGAGCAATCCGGCCTGGGCTACCAGCGGGTCCCGCCCGGCTATCGCTTTCCGTACGGCCACACGCACAAGAAGCAAGAGGAGGTGTACGTGGTCCTGCGCGGGAGCGGGCGGATGAAGCTCGACGACGAGATCGTCGAGCTCAAGGAATGGGATGCGGTGCGGGTCCCGCCCGGTACGTGGCGAGGCTACGAGGCCGGACCGGAGGGCCTCGAGATCCTCGTCATTGGCGCGCCCAATCTCGGCGAGGCTCCGCGCGAAGACGTCGATGGCCAGCGCAACTGGTGGGCTGACTAGCGCCAGATACCGGCGGCGGGGCGAACGCCCGCACTTTCACCCGACGGGTCGGAGCATCGCCTTCGGGCAGGACACGGGCGGCAGCCATAACACCGTCGACGTCATTCACGGCGACGGGACCGGACAGCGGAAGGTGACCTCGACCGGTGGCACCTATCCGGATCCCGACTACTCGCCGAATGGCCGCAACCTGGTCTTCTTCGGCGAGATTCCCCATGCTCGCGGTTACGACACGGCGATCTATACCGTGCGCACCTCGGGCGCCGGTCGCAAGCTCGCTTCGAGCAGGTTCGAATTTGCGGGCCTACCGCAATGGACGCTGCGGCCGTAATCAAGCAACGACTAAAGGAGAGCAGGATGGCCTTCATCCAAAAAGAACGGACGATCGAGGCGACGCCAGAAGCTGTGTGGGATGCGCTGAGTGACTGGGGGGCGATCCACGAGCGCCTGGTGCCGGGCTTCCTCGTTGACACGAAATTGGATGGTGAGGACCGGATCGTCACCTTCTTTAACGGCGTAGTTGCCCGCGAGCGCCTCATCGATCTGAGCAATGACGAGCGCAGGCTAGCCTGGTCGATAGTCGACGGTCCCTACGCGCACCACAACGGCGTCGCCCAAGTGTTTGCCGCCGAGGACGGCACGTCCCGCTTTGTCTGGACCGCGGATCTGCTGCCGGATGAGCTCGGGCCGCCGACCGCCGAGATGATGGAGCGCGGCATCGAGACGGCCAAGCAGACTCTGGAGGCGGTGCCGGCCGAGTAGCCCTGGTTTCGGTTCGAGCGATCGGGGGCAGCCTGGGGCATGGCGGATCTCGTGCTCGGCCCTTTGCTCCGCTATGTCGGTGAGACCGAGGCAACGGTCTGGGTCGAGGCCGACTCGCCCTGCGAGGTCGAGGTTCTAGGGCACCGCGAGCCGACTTTTACGGTCGAAGAGCATTTCTATGCGCTCGTCCGAATCGAAGATCTTGAGCCGGGGAGTCTCCACGAGTACGAGGTGAAGCTAGATGGCGAGCGGCGCTGGCCACCAGCCGATTCCGATCTGCCCCCGAGTGCGATTCGGACCGTTGGCCGCGAGTGCCCGGTTGACGTCTGCTTCGGCTCCTGCCGGGTCGCCCTGCCGCACACCGATCCCTACGTCCAGAGCAAGGATCGCCATGAAGACGGGCGCGAGTACGACGCGCTGCGGGTGCTGGCGGAGGAAATGGCGCGCAGCGAGCGGGACAAGTGGCCCGAGTTCCTCTTCCTGCTGGGCGACCAGGTCTACGTCGACGAGGGCTCGCCGCGCACCCGTGAGCGGATTCGCGAGCGGCGCGGGACCGAGACGCCACCGGGCGAGGAGGTGACTGACTTCGAGGAGTACTCCTGGCTCTACGAGGAGTCATGGAGCGATCCGTTGGTCCGCTGGCTGCTTTCGACCGTCTCGGTCTCGATGCTCTGGGACGACCACGACATGAGCGACGACTGGAATATCTCGCGCTCCTGGCTGGAGGAGACGGAGCGCAAGTCGTGGTGGCACCGGCGCGCCGTGGCCGGGATCATGACCTACTGGATCTACCAGCACCTCGGCAACCTCTCCCCGCATGAGCTCGATGCCAACGAGCTATATGGCCGGGTGCGGGGCAACGTCCACGCGACGACCGAGTTGCGCGATTTCGCCGCTGAGATCGGCACGACCAGTGCCGGCACCCGCTGGAGCTACTGCCGCGATCTGGGCGGCACCCGGGTGATTTTCGTCGACTCCCGGGCTGGGCGAGTGCTCGAGGAGGGCCGGCGCTCGATCTTCGACGAGGACGAGTGGGGCTGGATCGTCGACCATGTCGGCGGCGACTTCGATCACCTCCTAATCGCAACTACCGTGCCCTTCCTGCTCTCGCCGGGATTTCACCATCTGCAGGCCTGGAGCGAGCGGGTCTGTGACGGAGCCTGGGGGTCGGCACCGGCCCGCGCGGTCGAGAAGCTCCGGCGGGCGGTCGACTTCGATCACTGGGCCTCCTTCGACGATTCCTTCCAGCGCCTGCGCGGGCTGCTCGAAGAGGTCGGCGCGGGCAAGCACGGCAAGGCTCCCGCCTCGATCGTCGTCCTCTCCGGCGACGTGCACCACGCATATCTGGCAGAGATGGCCTTCAGGCCCGAGGCCGGAGTCAAGAGCGCCGTCTACCAGGCGGTCTGCTCGCCCTACCGCAACCCACTCGACAAACACGAGCGGCTGGCGATCAAGGCGGGCTTCACGCGTCCGTTCACCGCCGCCACGCACGCGCTCGCTCGTTCGGCCGGCGCGTCTGACCCCGGCTTGCGCTGGCGCCTCGCCGAGGGTCCCTACTTCGACAACCAGGTCGCAAGCCTGCGCCTGGACGGGCGCGATGCGCAGATGCAGCTCAACAAGACGGTCCCGGGGGACGAAAACGAGCGCCGGCTCGAGTGCGTCTTCGAGCGCCGCCTTACGCGCTGACCTGCGCCGGCCCTAGTAGGGAGCGCCGACTGCTTTGGCCCATTCCTCGTCGACATGGAGCTGGCCCTGCTTGTCGGTATCGACGATCACCACGGTCGCTGGCTGGCGGTTGCCGTTGTCGGGGTCAATCGTCACCAATCCGGTCCAGCCCTTCCAGTTCTTGACGGCGTTGAGGGCTTTGATGAGCTTGCTCGAGGCAGTGTTGCCTGCCTTCTGCACGCCGTCGGCAAGGAAGTTCAGCGAGTCGTAGGTGTAGGGGCTCCACGTACCGGGCTCCTGGCCGAATTCGTCTTCATATTCGCCAACCTTGGCGTTGGCATCGGCGAAATCCTGAGGCGCCGGTACGCCGACCACCGGGCAGGCCTGTGCGGCCGCCACGCCGGCGGTTTCGACGAAGCCAGTGTCGTATGAGGCGTAGTCGGCGACACACTGCGACTTGACCTTGCCTTGCAGCATCTCTTTGGCGATCAGGCCACCCTCGGGGAAGTAGACGGCGGCGTAGATCACGTCGGGCTTGTCTGCCGCGAGCTTGTTCACGACGTCGGTGTAGGACTTCTTGCCCGGCTGGACCTTCTCGTAAGCAGTCACATTGACACCGGCCTTTTCCAACGATTCTTTCAGCGCCTTGGAGACCGAGACGGTGTAGTTCTGCGTTGGGTCGTATGCGATCGCCACGGTCTGGGCACCGAGCCAGTCGGTCAGCGCCTGCGAGGCAACGGGGGCGATTTGGTAGGTCATCGGCTGCAGGGTGAAGCCGAGGCCGTTGGTCGACTGGTCGGAGGTCAACCGGATCGGTGTCAGGCCTGCCTTTATGTAGAGCGGCAACGTTTCGACGCCGACGCCGGAGTTATAGGGACCGACAACGCCATCGAGGCCTTCGTTGATCGCGGACTTAGCTGCCTTGACCCCGGTTGCGGGATCGGCGGCGTCGTCGATTGGGACGATCTCCACCTGTTTACCGAGGATTCCGTCCCCATCGTTGAGCTTCGTCGCAGCAAGTTCGGCTCCCTTCAGCATTCCTTCGCCGAGCACGGACTGTTCGCCCGAAAGGGGTGCCTCGACTCCAACCCGGAACGTGCCGGAGTTTTCGTCATCGGAGTCGGAGCCGCCGCAGCCTGCGGTGAACAGGGCGAAGGCGGCGAGGACGAGTGCGGTGGCGAGGCCGATCTTGTTTTGCATCGGGCGACCCTCTCACGTCCAACGGTCGGACGCTGGCGGGACTTTATGAAGAAGGACCTCTGGCGGCGGTAGGGTCTCTGCGTGGAAGTGGCCAACTTCGAGGCACACGAGGTCGACCTGCATGGCCACCGCGCGGTCTATCGCGTCGCCGGTAGCGGCCCGACCGTTGTCCTGATCCACGGCATGATCAACTCTTCGCGCCACTGGCAGACGGTTGCCGAGAAGCTCGCCGGCTCCTACCGCGTGGTCGCGCCGGACTTGATTGGACATGGCGATTCAGCTACGCCACGGGGTGACTACTCGCTCGGTGCTCATGCGGCCAGCATCCGCGACCTGTTGACGACGATCGGGGTGGAGCGGGCGACTATCGTCGGCCACTCGCTTGGCGGCGGCGTGGCGATGCAGTTCTTCTACCAATTCCCCCAGCGCACTGAGCGCTTGGTGCTGATCTCAAGCGGCGGCCTGGGGCATAAAGTCAGCCCGCTACTGCGCGGCGCTGCGCTGCCCGGGGCCTCACCCCTCCTGCGCCTCGCCGCCCACCGGCGGCTGGTCGATGCGATCGACTCGACCGGGGCGCGCCTGCGCGCCAAGGGCAGCTCGAAAGGCGTCTACCTTGAGGCGGTTGCGCGGGCACTGCGTCCGTTGCAGGAGCCGGGTTCGCGGCGAGCCTTCTTGCAGACGCTGCGCTCGGTGATCGATGTTCACGGCCAGCATGTAAGCGCCACCGACCGGCTCTATCTGCTCGGCGATATGGCGACGCTGATCGTCTGGGGCGAGCGTGACCGCACGATCCCGATCGAGCAGGGCCGCGCCGCCCATGAGGCGATTCCGCACTGCCGCTTCGAGACGTTGCCGCGCGCCGCTCACTTTCCTCACCTCGAAGATCCCGACGGCCTTGCGGCGGTGCTCGCCGATTTTCTCGCGACGACGGCCCCGGTCCGCATTGACGATTCCGAATGGGCTGCGGTAATCGCCCAGCAGGCGAAGCGCCGGCTGCGCGCCGTAGCCTGAGGCCGCGGCGGTGGCGGCGAAGGAAAGCGCCGGCGTACTGCTCTTCCGCAACCGTGCTGCACCCGAGCACCTCCTGATCCATCCCGGCGGCCCCTACTGGGCGAAGAAAGATCTGGGCGCCTGGTCAATTCCGAAGGGGGAAATCAACCCGGGGGAGGAGCCGCAGGGCTGCGCGCTGCGTGAGCTGAGGGAGGAGCTGGGTCCGGCCGCCCCGTCGCTTGCGCCGGATGAGCTAATCGAGCTCGGCTCGATCCGTCAGAAAGGTGGCAAGGTCGTACGCGCCTGGGCAGCGGAGGCCGAGTTCGATCCGGCGGCACTGCAGAGCAACACATTTGAGCTTGAGTGGCCGCCGCATTCCAGAACCCGACGTGAGTTCCCCGAGGTCGACCGGGCCGGGTGGTTCGCTCCCGCAGCGGGCCGCGACAAGATCCTGGCGGCGCAGGCGCCGTTCTTGGATCGCCTTATGGAGTATCTGCGTGGCGGGGGCGACTGAGCGAAGTGGCATTTCCAACGAGCCGCGTCGAAGTACGCGACGCTTGAAAACGACGCCGATGAGGCTTACTGCCGCAGCCGGATCACTGAACTGGGCTGAGTAAGAGCCCAGATCGGTCGGCTGAGCGGACGTATACTCGCCGCAATGGCCGATGGTCCCGATCAGCAGGCTGCACAACCGCTCTCGGTGCGATTGCTCGGCGCGGGTGTGCGCGGAGCACGCTCGGTCGGCAAAGCGGCCGGGATAGACCGCGCAGTCGAGGCGGCGGCCGAGGAGGCGATGGTCGCCGCGGTCGAGAGCGCCGCGGTCGAACGCGCTTTGACGCGGGTACTGCAGGGCCCCCTGGTCGAAGAGGCCGCGCGCGGTGCGCTCGAGAGTGACACCGTCAAGCATGCGCTAATCGATGCGCTCGACAGTGAGATGGTTGACGAGGTCTGGCGCCGCTTGCTCGCCAGCGACGAGGCGCAGCGGCTGGTCGAGCGGATTGCCGAGGCGCCGGAGATCCGCGCCGCGATCAGCGCCCAGAGTGTTGGCTTCATCGAGGACATTGGCCACACGATCGGCGACACGACCCGCCGCCTCGACGGGGCGATCGAGCGAGTCGCGCGGCGGATCGTCTTCCGCAAGCGCCGCAGCGAGCCGACCGAACGCGCCGGGGCGCTGACCCGGGCGCTGGCCCTCGGCCTCGACCTGCTGATCGTCAACCTCACCTTCTCGGGCCTGGCCGCGATCGTCGCTCTGATCGGCTCATTCTTCTCCGGCAGCGGAGACGGCCTCTCCGGCTCTGCCCTGGCGCTCGGCAGCGCTGTCTGGATCGGCCTCGCCGGCTTCTACCTGGTCACCTTTTGGTCGTTAGCCGGGCAGACCCCTGGGATGCGCTTTTTCGGCATCAGACTGGGGACCGAGGGCCGGGGCCTGCCGCCGCGGAAGTCGCTGAAACGCCTAGTTGGCCTTTTCCTCGCCGCAATTCCTTTCGGCCTTGGGTTCCTCGGTGTCCTCACCGACGAACGGCGCCGTGGTTGGCAGGATCGACTCGCCGGTGTTGACGTTTTCTACGAGGCCCGCGAGGTGGCTGTGGCTCCGTGGTCGAGCCTCGATCTGACCGAGCCGCTTGCCCCCGGAACGACGAAGGCCCCGGGCTCCCGGGGCCTTCGGCCGCAGCAAGTTTCTGGATCGCCGCTGCGCGGCTGACCCGAGCTGGTCTAAGGGACCGGGTTACCTTCTGGGCCCTCGGCCAGCTTGTAGACGATGATGATCGAGAGGGCGAAGATCGCCAGCGACCAGAACGGGTAGGCGGGGATCGACAGCAGCGCTCCGATCGCGTTCAGCGAGCCGACAAAGATGCCGAACCAGCGGCCGAATTCTCCCCCTGAGAAGAGTGAGAACGCCGCGATCAGCTCGAGCACGCCGATGATCAGGCTGATCCATCCCCAAGTGTGCAAGCCGCTGATGATGAAGGTCGCGTTTTCAGTGAAGAACTTGGAATCGCCGATCGCGGCGATGCCGTAAATGATGTTCAGCACACCGGCAATTAGGAGCAGCACGCCGGCAAATACCCACCAGCCGCTGATCAGGCTGTCTTCGTTCATTCGTAACCCTTTCGCTGAGGAGGAGAGACAGACAGGGAACTAGAAACTAAGAGCAGCTTCTGCCTTTTACAAGTGTTTCCTGCAACGAATGCCCGCCTGGCCAATTCCGCTTGCAGAAGTCATCTATCTGGCACTATTTCGCCGATGAATCGCGCCATGAGATCTCTGGCGCGAGTAGCGCTTCTCGTCCTGCCGGCGCTGGTCGTCCTCTTGCCCGCTAGCGCGATGGCGGTTCCGCCCACTATCCATGTGCTGGAGGCAACTTCGCTTGCGGCCGGCAAGGCGCTGCGCGTTCGGGGCCACGCGCCGGCAGCCCGCTTCCACCGGGGTCCGCGCGCCGGCGCGAGCAGTGTCCGCGTGCTCAACTCCGCTGCTGACGGCACTCGCACCAACGGCAAAATCCTCGGGGTCGATCCGGTAGCCGGTGACTATTCCTGCTCGGGGACGGCGCTGAACACGCCCAGTCACTCGATCGTCCTCACCGCGGGGCACTGTGTGATCGAAGGGGGGAGGGAGGGACGGCGGATCTCCTTCGTCCCCGCGTATGACCACGGCGATCGTCCCTTCGGGACCTTCGAGGTCGAATCGGTCTACGTGATGCCGCAGTGGCGGCACAGCGAAAATCCCGACTTCGACGTCGCCGCCCTGAGGGTGAAGCCGAACAATCTCGGCGCGCTCACCGACGTAGTCGGGGGGCGCGGCTTCGCGACCTCGAGATCGAGGCTCGCTGCATTCCAGATATTTGGCTACCCGGCCGCCCATGCTGGAGGCGAAGAGTTGCGCAGCTGCCGCGCCCACGGCCTCGGCTTCGACCGCCTCACCTACCGCTTCTCGGGGCCTCCGACCATGCCCGCCTCCTGCGACTTGGCCGCCGGGTCCAGCGGCGGTGGCTGGCTCTTCGACGGTGAATTCATCAGCGGTGTCACCAGTTACAGCTACCAGGGTCGTCCGACCCAGCTTTTCTCGCCCTACTTCGGCCCCGAAATCGGCAATTTCTTGCGCCAACTGCCATGATCGCGCGGTGAGCGTCGACGCGGTGAGAACGCCGGAGGGGAGCCTGCAGGGGCTACCGGACTTTCCCTTCGAATCGAGCTACCGTGAGATCGACGGACTGCGGCTCGCCTATCTCGATGAGGGGGAGGGGAAGCCGGTGGTGTTCTTCCATGGCGAGCCGACCTGGTCGTTCCTCTGGCGCAAGGTAATTCCGCCGGTACGCGACGCCGGCTACCGCTGTATCGCCCCCGACTACGCCGGCTTCGGTCGTTCCGACAAGCCGACCGACCTCGACTGGTACACGTACGACCGTCACGTCGAGCTGATGTCGACGCTGTTGGAGGAGCTCGACGTTCGCGACGCGACTGCGGTCGTCCACGATTGGGGCGGGCCGATCGGCCTGCGGCTCGCGGTTGAGCACCCGGATCGTTTCTCGCGTCTGGTGATCATGGAGACCGGCCCGTTCACCGGCCAGCAGCAGATGAGTGAGACCTGGCTCAAATTCCGCGACTACGTCCGCAGAAATACCGATGTCCCGGTTGGTTTCCTCGTCCAGGCCGGCTGTAAAAGTGACCCCGACGATGATGTGATCGCCGCTTACGAGGCACCCTTCCCGAGCCCGGAGTCGAAGGCCGGTACCCGCGCCTTCCCGCTAATCCTGCCGACCGAGCCCGATGCGCCGGGTGCGGCCGAGGGCAAACGGGTTGCCGATGCACTGCGGGTCGATGAACGGCCGACCCTGGTGCTCTGGGCGGACTCCGATATGGCGCTACCGCTGTCGGTCGGGGAACGAGTTTCGTCGCAGCTCAACTTTCCGGCTCCGCGGGTGATTGAGAACGCGGGTCACTTCCTCCAAGAGGATGCCGGCGAGGAGATCGGCCGGATCATCGCCGAGTGGCTTTAGCGGGCCGCTCGGTCGTCGCCGCAAGGCGGGCAACGGTCCCGCGTAGTTCGTCACGGTGGTGTTCCATTAGTAGGCGGTTGCGTCGCGGTGGGCCGCTGTCGTCGAGCCAGGTGACAGTCCCGGGCCAGTAGGCCCCGGGGGGCGTCCCGGGGTGGTGGAAGGCTGAGGCGAAGACCCAGCTGCCGGTGTTGTGGAGCTGTCCGTCGTTGGCAAGCTCCCAGGCCGGGTCGCTCTGCCAGGGACCACCGCGGTGGGTGTGGCCGGTGATTACGTGGGTGGCGTCTAAGTGCATACGCGTGGCCAGCTCCTGGGCGGCGGCAATGCCGCTATGGGAGATCGCGCTCGAACTGAGCGAGACTTCGAAATCGGAGCGAAGGAGGCGGTTGATGCTCCAGATGCTGGCCGGCACGGCCAGGCTCAATGCGGTGCGAGTCGCCGCGCGGCGGGCACGGTTGCCGGCGCCATTGCTGGTCGTCATCGCGCGCCAAGCACGCTCGGAGGGACGGCTGGCCCGGCGCGCCGATCCACCCTGCGCGACACCGAAGGTGAAGCCGTAGACGGGCCTCAGCACCTCCTCATAGTTCGCCGGGGCAGTGCTCTGCGGTAGCGGTCCCAGCATGCGCATAATCGCGGCAGCGGCAATGCACTCCATCCGAGGCAGGGTCATGTGGCAATCCATGTAGTGGCCGTGAGTCGCGTAGACGTCATCGCGCAAGCGGATTCCCGGATAGGCGAGTTGCAGCTCGGCGTCGCCCAGCCAGGCGGCGATCCGCGTCGTCGCGTCACCACTCGGGTCGGCACGGTGCTCGAGGCCGAGCGGCTGCCCTTCGAGGGCTAGATGCTCGAGTAGTGGCTCGGCGAGCCGATGGTCGTGGTTGCCAGGGACCAGCACCACCGGTCGGCCTGCCATCGCTTCGCCGAGCTCTTCGAAGAAAGGCCGGGAGCACTCCAGTGCGGTTGCCAGCGGCGACTCGCGCAGCTCCAGCACGTCGCCAAGCAGGACCAGGCGCTCGGCTGAAGCGAGCTCCTCAAGCAGGACGCGGCGGATCTCGGCGTCACGGAGAAGGTCCTCACCGAAGGCGCTGCCGAGGTGCAAGTCGGAGACGATCGCGGTGCGCATTGAGGGCAAACTTAGCTGTCCGCTCTAAGCTACCGGGATGAACGCTCTCAGCGAGGAGCGGCTGGCTCCGGCTAACGGGATCGAGATCGCCTACCAGGAGATTGGCGATTCCGACAGTGAGCCGCTGTTGCTGATCATGGGCCTGGCGACGCAGATGCTCGCCTGGGACGGGGGGTTCTGCACGATGCTCGCCGAGCGTGGCTTCCGCGTAATTCGTTTCGACAACCGCGATATTGGCCACTCGACCAAGATCGATTCAGCGGGCCTGCCGAAGCGGACCGACATGCTGCTGGGGCGGCGTCGCACCGCGCCCTACCTATTGCGCGATATGGCTGAGGACACGATCGGCCTGATGGACTACCTGGAGATCGAGTCGGCGCACCTGGTCGGCGCCTCGATGGGGGGGATGATTGCCCAGACGACGGCGATCCGCTACCCGGAGCGGGTCCGTTCGCTGGTCTCGATGATGTCCTCGACTGGCAACCGCTGGCTGGGAGTCCCGACCTGGAAGGCATTCGGGACGTTGTTTGCCCGACCCGGCGCTGGGCGCGAGGCCGCGATCGACCGCACCGTGAGGACGTTCCGGACGATCGGCTCGCCCGGCTATCCGATGGACGAGGAGCGCTTTCGCGAACTCGCCGCCGCCTCCTACGATCGTTCCCACGATCGCGCCGGCATCGCCCGCCAATTGCACGCGGTTACCGCATCGGGCGACCGTACGGCGGCGCTGGAAAGGCTGCGCCTGCCGGCGACGGTCCTGCACGGAGGCAGCGATCCACTGATCCGTCCCCTGGCCGGTCGCGCCACCGCCCGCGCGATCCGCGACTCCCACCTGCGCATCTTCGAGGACATGGGCCACGACCTACCACCAGCGCTATGGCCCGACTTCGTCGAGGAGATCAGCGCAACCGCTCAGCGCTTAGGCCCGACGAACTCGTCGAGCCTGGCGACGTCGGCTTTGCGCGAGACGTAGATCGAGACTGCTGCCGACTCATTCGTGGGGAAGGAGGCAGTCCAGCGCAGCCCAAGGCAGTCGCAGGCCGAGCAGAAGATGCTCGTGATGTCGGTGGAGACATTTGAGAAGGCGTAGCGAGGTTGGGTCCAGCCACTTTTGCTAGTGCTATATGAACGACAGCCGTCCGACTGGATCAATCCCTTGAGCAGTGGTCTCGGCCAGCGTTCGGCGAGCTTCTGCTGCCACTCCGCGAGAAATATCGGTCGATTGTGCTTTTTGCCCGGCCCGTGTTGCGGGAACAAGCAAGGCCAGCCCTTCGAGTAGGCATTGACCTCGTAGCAGTTGCATTTCCTCAGCTGGCGGCTGACACGATTTTGCGGGACGACCGCCTGTATGGCCCCTTCACATTCGCGCACGATGCTGGGGTAACGAACATCCAGCGTAACCCTGAGTCGGTAGACCTGTCGCCGATGTTCGGATATCGATCCATCGCCGAGGTACAGCCCGAGGAGATGCACATAGTCCGGCCCGAGTTGGTTGAAGTCGTGCTGGTTCCCACGGCATCGAGGGCAAGTCCCACGGGGGTCATGTGGTCGATAGGAATGGGGGAATCTGCCGTTGACCCAATCTCGGATCGTTAACCGAGACACGCCTGTGCGCCTCGAAATCTCGCAGTTGTTCAGGCCGGCCTCGTGTAACTCCAGGACAGAGGCGACCGTTGCCTCAGGATGCATGAGGAGATGCGGGCGGAGGGAATCGAACCCACACGCGCTTTCGCGCCACCGGTTCTGAGCCGATGCTGTCTACCAGTTCCAGCACGCCCGCTAGAGGCCCAAATCTATCGATTGTGCGTAACCAGGGAAGAGACGTTGTAGCGAACATATGTTCGTAATCTAGTCATCCCGCCGGACGGATCGGTGCAGACGACACCACCGCCAGCTATCGCTAGAATGGCGCTCCCACGCCGCTATCGTCTAGGGGACTAGGACGCCGGATTCTCAGTCCGGAAACCGGGGTTCGAATCCCCGTAGCGGTATTCCACGAAAGCCCCGCAAATGCGGGGTTTTTCTTTGCTCAGGCGCCTAGTGGTCTCGCTTTTTGTCCCAAACTTTGTCCCGAGTCCGTGCTAAAAATATCGGGACAAAGTTTGAGATCAGGGGACAGGTGATCGGGATGGCGCAGCAGACGAAGCGGGCGATCAGCGGGCACGTCTTCAAGCGAGAGGGCAAGCGCGGCGGCGTCTGGTACGCCAAGTACCGCCTGCCGGACGGCCGTCAGGTGCAGACGCGAATCGGGCCGCACTGGTCCGACCGCAAGCAGGAGCCGCCCGCTGGCAACTACACGAAGGCGAGCGCGCGGGCGTGGCTTGACGACACCCTTGCCAAGGCCCGTCGTGGGGAGTTGCCGGGGATGGTCAGGACTGGCGCGACCTTTGCCACGGCCTGCGACGACTGGCTGGCTTACAAGCGCGACCGGAAGGTCAAGCTCTC
The DNA here is from genome assembly GCA_963703175.1 of uncultured Solirubrobacterales bacterium. Taxonomy (GTDB): domain Bacteria; phylum Actinomycetota; class Thermoleophilia; order Solirubrobacterales; family 70-9; genus VRUE01. Next base: position 307,021 of record OY969794.1, on the reverse strand, counting down.
GACGCAGATCGACTATGAGCACATGGTCGACCGGATGAAGAAGATCTTCGGCGAGAAGTTCGGACAGAAGATCCGCTTGGAGGACGTGACGCCGGAAACGGTCGAGGGCTTCCGCGACGCCCTGGTCGAGGAAGGGCTGTCGGACCGGACCGTCAACAAGTACCTGACGGTGCTCCACGGCATCTTCGTCTGGGCGCAGCGCCGCTACAAGTTGCCGGCGAATCCCGTCGCCAACGTCGAGCGCCGACCACACGCCAAGCGGGGCAACATCGACGTGTTCTCGCGCGAGGAGGTCTTGGCACTGGTTCGAGTCGCCGCTTCTTACCAGGACGGCACGATTTACCTCACGGCCGCGTTCACCGGCCTTCGCCTCGGCGAGCTACTGGCTCTCCGCTGGCGCGATGTGGATTTCAGCAACAGCGCGGTTCACGTTCGGCAGAACTTCACGAACGGGCGCGTGGACACTCCCAAGAGCGGCCAAGAGCGCACGGTGCCAATGGCCGATGAGGTTGCCGAAGCGCTGGCAAAGCTCGCCAAGCGCGACCACAACCACGAGGACGACGATCTCGTCTTCTGCGGCGTTCAGGGCGGGCACTTGGCAGGGCACCGCCTCCGCGACCGCTACAAGGCGGCGCTCACGAAGGCCGGGCTGCGCGAACTGCGTTTCCATGACCTGCGCCACACTTTCGGCTCCCACGCGATCCGCACCGCCGACTCGCGCGAGGTCATGGAGTGGATGGGCCACCAGGATCTCGCCACGACCCAGCGCTATCTTCAGTTCAAGCCTCGCCAAGACGCGGCTCGTCGTATCTCGGCGGCGTTTCGCGCGGGCTCGGAGCCGGAGCCAACGGCAGCGGCTCGATAGGGAACCACGTGCTCGCCTACGTTTTCTGGCATCAACCGAAAGCCGGTGTTGATCGGGACGCCTACGAGGCCGCACAGCGCGCCTTTCACGAGAAGATCGACGCGCCGTCCGGCTGCTTTCGGCTCGCGGCGCTGCCGTTTGATCGGGGCAGTGGCTACGAGGATTGGTACCTCGTTGAGGGTTGGGCAGAGCTGGGTGCGCTGAACGACGCAGCGACCGACCCGGCTAGGCGCGACGGCCATGACCGGGCGGCCGAGCTGGCAGCGGACGGCTGGGGCGCTGTGTATGCGCTCGCACGCGGGACAGCAGAGATTCCGGCCGGGGCTATCTGGCACGAGAAGGAGCGGGGTCGACCGACCGCCGACCTCACCGACTCCTTGCCGACCGGCACTGTCTGGCGGCGTCAGCTCGTCCTTGGCCCAGCTCCCGAGTTTTGCATCGCCACACCGGAGACGGTGGGGCGTACGGCCGTCTGGCCGACCTAACGACCGAAGCTGTTCTCGCCGACCCACCGTGCGAGGTCGGCCCGCGTGAACCTCAGCCCGCGCCGCCCGATCCGTACATGCGGCAGGCCGCGCGAACGGACCAACTCGTAGAGCGTGCTGCGAGGGACATGGAGAAGCCGCGCCGCTTCGTCGGCGGTCATCAAGGACTCGGTGAGGATCGGAGTGTCGGGCATCTGTTTCTAGTCCTGTTGTCCACCAAGGAGGTCGTTTGCATCGGCCATTTGCATCGGGGCGGTAGGCATTCGCTTCTGCCCCTGCTGTCGCACGAGCGGCCCGTTTGGGGCAGATCACCTCCCAGAAATCTCCATAGCCATCAAATCCCAAGGCAAAAGACATCAGCCAGCCAAGAGCCAAAGAAGAAGGCCAAACCGCCAAAGGAGCAAATGTCAGGCCTCATGGCAGTGGCAGAGCCATGAGAAGCCAGCCAGAACAGAGACCCCAACAGCCAACAGCAACCACCCTCACGCCACATCACTTTGTTAAGAGATCGATGCAAACCGCGCCCTCGCGCGACAGCAGAGGTGATGCTGTCCATAGGCAAGCTCGGCAAAGGACAAGAGCGCTACTACCTCGACAAGGTGGCCGAAGGCGCTGAGGACTACTACACCGGGGAGGGCGAGGACCCCGGCGAGTGGATCGGCGACGCCGCCGCGCGCCTGAGCCTTGAGGGCGAGGTCGGCGCAGACCAGCTCGAAGCGATGCTCACCGGCCGCAACCCTGTGGACGGGGAGCCGCTGTTGGGAATGCGCGGCGTCCCGGCCAAGGGCTCGGTTCCCGGCTTTGATCTCACCTTCTCGGCCCCCAAGTCGGTCTCCCTACTCTGGGGCCTGGGCGGCCCCGTCGCCGCGCTCGAAGTCCAAGCCGCCCACCGGGAAGCCGTAGGAGCAGCCCTCGACTACATGCAGCGCGAGGCGTGCTGGACCCGGCGCGGGGCGGGAGGCTCGGAATTCCTCAAGGGCGACGGCTACCTAGCCGCTGCCTACCGGCACCGATCCTCCCGCAACGGCGATCCGCAGCTGCACACCCACGTCCTAGTCGCCAACGCGACCAGGGCCGAAGGGAAGTGGACCCGCCTCTACCACCCGGCGATCTACGACCACGCGACCACCGCCAGCTACATCTACGAGGCCCACCTGCGACACGAGCTGACCCGACGTTTGGGGGTCGAGTGGCAGCCGACCCGCAAGGGCATCGCCGAGATCGCGGGCTTCGCCGACGAGCACCTACGTGCCTTCTCGACCCGCCGCGCGGAAATACTCGAGGCGGCGGGCGCGGATGCCTCCGCGCGCTCGATGCAGGTTGCGACGCTCGCCACCCGCAAGCCGAAGGAGGCCGACGTCGGCCGCGGCGAGCTGCTTGCCCGCTGGCGATCGCGGGCGCAGGAGATCGGCTTGGACCGCGAGGCGATCGAGCGGACCTTCGACACCGACGCGGGTGTGCGGTTCGGCGAGCCGCACGCTGGGGTCCGCGCGATCTCAGAGGCAAAGCTGGGGCGCGAGGTCACGGCGGCGGCGTCCCACTTCGACCGCCGCGACGCGATCCGGGCGGTCGCCGACTCGCTCCCCGAGGGAGCGCCGGGAGCCGAGGTCGAGCGCTTGGCCGACACCTTCCTGGCTTCGGAGTCGGTGATCCGGATCGCAGAGAGCCGCAAAGGTCCCCGCTACACGACGCGGCGAATCTGGGAGCTTGAGCGCGACGCCTTGGCAGCGGTCGAGCGTATGCGGGCGCAGGGACCGTCCCCGGCCGGAGAGCTGATCGCGGCGCGCGTGATCGGTGCCCGTCAGACGTTGAAGGCAGACCAGCGCGAGATGGTCCACCGCCTGCTTAGCGACCCCGAGGGAGTCGCCGTCGTGATCGGCGAGGCGGGCACCGGCAAGACCTTCGCCATTGTCGCCGCCGCCGAAGGATGGGCGCAGGCCGGAATGGAGCTTCGCGCGGCAGCGCCGACCTGGCGTGCGGCGAACGTGATGCGCTCCGACGGCCTGCCCGCCGTCAGCGCCGCTCGCCTTCTCTCAGAGCTTGACCGGGCCGAGTACGAGGGCGTGGCCGGGCTGGCGCATGGCTCGATCCTCCTGGTGGACGAGGCCGGGATGGTGGACTCCGCGACCCTGGCGCGGTTGATCTCCCATGCGGAGAAGGCACAGGCCAAGCTCGTCCTCGTCGGAGATCCAGAGCAGCTAGGCGAGATCGAGGCAGGCGGGTTGTTCCGCGCGGTCGCGGATCGCACCGAGCCGATCCAGCTTGACGAGGTGATCCGCCACGAGCACGAGCTTGACCGCGAGGCGGCGAAGCGGATCAGGGAGGGCGAGGGCCGCGAGGCGCTTGGGCTTTATGAGGCCGAGAACCGAGTCACCGTCGCCCCCGACGCCGAGGCGCGGCGGGAGGCGATGGTCCGCGACTGGCACGAGTCCTATGAGCGCGGCGAGGACGCGATGATGATCGCCAAGCAAAACGCCGAGGTCGCGCGGCTAAACGAAATGGCGCGAGCGCTCCGCAAGCAAAGCGGGCAGCTCGGAGCCGGCGAGATCGAAGTGGGGGAGGCGCGTTTCGCCGCCGGCGACCAAGTAATTACCCGCGTCAACGACCAACGCGCTGAGGTCTTCAACCGCGAGCGCTGGCAGATTGCCGAGGTCGACGCGAAGGAGCGCCGCGTCGTCCTCGAAGGCGTCGACCAGACTAAGCGCGTAGAGGTCGGCCCCGAGTACCTGTCCCAGGTCAATCCTTACTCAGAGGCCCCGGCGCTCGAACACGCCTACGCCGTGACGACCTACTCGGCGCAGGGGAGCACCGTTGACCGTGCTTTCGTCGCCGCCGATCCGTCGATGGACAAGCAGGAGCTCTACGTCGCCACCTCGCGCAGCCGTGAGCAGACCTACCTGTATGCGACGCCGGAGATTCAGACTTACCGCGAGGAGATCGCGCCGGGCAATCCCCACCTGCGCGAGGGCATCCCGCACATCGCCGAAGCAGCCGAGCGCGACCGCGCGCAGCTCGCGGCGCACGAGATTGCGCTGCGCTCGCGCTTCGAGGGCCTGCCGACTGAGGAGCTGGTCGCAAGGCGTGCCGATCTCTACGGCGCGGCAGATCGGGAGGCAGTCCAGCAAGAGCGCCGCGACGCCCTCAGAGCGCGGATCGAGCGAGGCTACGAGGGCCTTGAGGGCTACGAGGCGCGCAGAGAGGCAGCCGAAGCCTTGCCACGCCGCGAGCGCAAGGACGAGCTGCGGCGGATCGACAGCATGGAGTCAGCCTCACGCAGGCAGCTATCGCGCCTTGAGGCCGAGATGCAAGAGACACCCGCTCCGGGGGATGCAGCGCGGCGGGAGTTCCCCGTCGCGGATCGCGTCCTCGCCGAGCGACGGCAGTTGGCGATTACCGCCGCGCGCCTCTCCCCGCCCACCTACATCACGAAGGAACTGGGGGAGAGGCCAAGCGACCCGGCGAAGCGGAAGGCATGGGATCGAGGTGTCGCCGGGATCGAGCGCTACCGACAAGAGCACGGCATCAAGGACCCGAGCAAAGCCTTTGGCCGCGAGGCGAAACGAGGAGCGGAGCGGGCACGCCAGCAGGCCGCAACGCGACGGCTGCAAGAGATTCAGCGAGTCCTGGGCCTGGGGCAGCACGCGGCGAGAGCGCGGCAGCTCGGCAGAGGGTTGAGCATCGGTCGGTGAGTGGCAGCGCCCCGACCTACCGGGATTGAAGCACCGCGAGGGCGGCCGTCAACCCCCTGCGGGGGTCGGGCGCAAGCGCCCTTGACTGCCGCCCTCGCGGTGCTGGTTCTGCGGGTAGGTCGGGAGGTAGCCTGAGTCGATGAGCTTCACACGAATCACGGTGCAACCGGATCAGATGGGCGGAGTCCCCTGCCTCCGCGGTCTGCGAATCCCAGTGGCGACGGTGGTTGGCATGGTCGCCGACGGTAAGGGTGAGCCCGAGATAATCGCCGCTTACCCAGACCTAGAGATTGAGGATGTTCGTGAGGCGATCCGTTACGCGGCCGAGGCCGTGCGCGAGCGCGAGCTGCCGCTTATCGGCTCCAGGTGAGGTTTTGATCGACAACGCCTGGCGAGACTCGATTGAGACGGAACCGGAGCCCGGCGAATAGGCTTCATCGCCTATGGCTGGCCCTAAGCAGAAGGCGCGCGCCGAGCTACTCAAAGCTCAGGCTGAGTATGAGCGCGCCGAAACGCAGCGCGAGAAGGCAACCGATGCACGGCGCAGGAGCTTCGTGCATGCGCAGAAGGCTGGAATGACTTTGCGTGAGATCGGCAAAGTAGTTGGACTGCATCACACTCGGGTTGGGGAAATCATCCACGGCAGCTAGTTTGGTTGGAGGGGACCTCCATCCAACCTGCTAGCCTTTTGCTCGAACACATAACGATGCGGCGACCCGCCGTGGGCAAACACGACGGGCCGCCTGACCACAAAGGAGGCGTACCTCCCTCATGGCTGACGAGAACCCTACGGACTCTGCTGCCTGTTGTCTCAATCCCTTCCTTGCTCAGGAGGCAAGAAATCAGAGCATCGTTCTCACGTTCGTGCTGGACGAGCATCCGGCCCAACTGACCATCCCGGAGGTCGCTCGGGAGCTTTACGCCCATCCCAGCGACTTCGATGAAAACGACGCCGTCGAGCGGGCGATCCGTGATCTCGTTGGCGGCGGGCTCCTGCAATGCCACGGAGCCTTCGTCCTGCCGACCCGCGCCGCGCTCTACTTCTCCCGGCTGGAGATGGAGTAATGGAGGTCGCAGAGCGGTTCGGCGAGAACCTGCGCCGACTCCGCAAAGGGGCTGGCATATCCCAAGAAGCGCTGGGTCTGCGCTGCTCGCTTCACCGGACCGAGATCGGTCTGTTGGAGCGGGGAGCCCGGGTCCCTCGCATCGACACGCTGATCAAAATCGCAAGCGGCCTCGGCATTCACCCAAATGCCCTCATGGCCGGGATTAGCTGGACCCCCGCCAAGGCAGGGACAGCGGGCGAGTTCAAGATCAAGTCGCGCATCGAGCAGCACAGGGAGGCGATGGAGCTTGCCGCCAAAGTGCGAGAGGGGCAAACGGAGACGGTGGACGCTGTAGAGCTTGTACACGAAGCGCGCGAGGAACTGGCAGAACGCACGGAGCGCTGGAAGGAGGGAGAGGGAGAGGGGTGATACGGAGCTTTCCTCGACCCAGCGACGAGAGATGCTGGCGGTCGACGCGAGGCCTCCTCTGCTGCGGTGGGGCTATTGGGACCCGAGCGTCTGAAAAAAGGGGGCTTCGAGATCACGCCACCGGAGTGGCACCGTAGCGTCCGGACCGTTGGCGAACATATGTTCGACTCGAAAAGGAAAAAACCGGAAAGGAGAGAAGATGGAGGCAATGGCTGGCAGCAGCGCAATTGAGTGGACCGAGGCTACTTGGAACCCCGTGACGGGCTGTGATCGCGTCAGCCCCGGTTGCGCCCATTGCTACGCCCTTGATCTAGCCGCGCGGCTCAAGCGCATGGGGCAACCGAAGTACCAGCTCGACGGCTCCCGAAAGTCGAGCGGTCCCGGATTCGGCGTGACGCTGCATCCACAGGCCTTGGAGGTACCGCTGCATTGGCGCACACCTCGCCTGATCTTCGTCAACTCGATGAGTGATCTCTTCCACGAGGAGATCCCCGACCCGTTTATTGAAGAGGTGTTCGCAGTGATGGCGGAGGCCGATTGGCACATCTTTCAGGTGCTGACTAAGCGTCACGAGAGACTTGCGGCGATGGCAGATAACTTGGAGTGGCCAGAGAACGTTTGGATGGGGGTGAGCATCGAGAATCGCCAGTTCGTTCACCGGGCTGATTACCTTCGCCAGGTGCCGGCAGCCGTTCGTTTCGTTTCTGCGGAGCCGCTGCTCGGCCCCCTTGATGAGCTAGTGCTCGACCAACTCGACTGGGTGATTGTGGGGGGTGAGTCAGGACCTAAGCACCGCCCGATGAAGGTCGCGTGGGCACGCGACCTGCGGGACCGTTGTCTGGAGGCGGAGGTACCGTTCTTCTTCAAGCAGTGGGGAGGGCTACGGTCGAAGTCAGGGGGGCGAGAACTTGATGGGCAAGTGTGGTCGCAGATGCCGTTGAGGAGCGCCGAGCTTGTCGGGTGAGTTGGGGGACCACGATCCTGAGAAGTGGGTCTACACCGAGCATGCGCGGGTAAAGCACGAGATCCAGCGCCGCTATCTCGGTGCCTGGCTGGCAATCCTCGGACACTCGATGAGCCCGCTGGTCTTGTTCGACGGGTTCGCGGGGCGCGGCCGCTACACCGGGGGAGAGCCCGGTTCGCCGCTGCTGTTCTGGCAACGGGCGGTGGAAGCGGTTGAGGCGGAGCGGCCGAAAGAGGTCGAGATCGAGTGTGTTGAGCTCGATGAAGAGAATTTCGCCGAGCTGAGTGGCGAGATTGATGCGTTGAGTCATTCTAATGTCTCGATTGAAGCCCGTAATGGCTATTTCGCCGAGGAGGCAACCAAGAAAGCTGAGGAGCTTGCCGGGCGGGACTGGACGCCTCCGGTGTTCTGGACGGCCGACCCATTTGGATTCAGCGGCGTGCCGCTAGAGGTGATTCGGAAGCTGATGGCGACGGATCGTTGGGAGGTGATGATCACCTTCATGGTGCGCGACATGCGCCGCTTCCTTGCAGAGGAGAATTTCCAGGCACCGCTCAATGAATTCTTCGGGGGGGAAGTTTGGAGGGACTGCCTCGATTTGGAGCCCGGAGAGGACCGGGAGCAGAAGCTGCTCTTGACTTACTCAAAGGTCGTCCGGGAAAGCGTGGCTGATTTCGCCACTCCCTTTCGGGTGTTCGAGGACGACAGGACGCAGACGCTCTACTACCTGATTCATCTGACCAACAGTCCTCTAGGAATGCGGAAGATGAAGGAGGCAATGGTCAAGCAATCACCGGATATGACCTTTTGGCCGGTCACCAAGCGCGACCCAAATCAGATCGCGCTAGACGTGGCGGAGGAGGAGCCCTATCCCAGTCTGCAGAAGCACCTCGAGGAACGTTTTGGCGGACAGTCCCTCTCATTCGTTGAAATCATGAACAAGGACTATCCAGAAGGGGCTTGGGTTGAGAGTCACTATCGAAAAGCGCTTCTGGCGCTGGAGAAGTTGGGCCAGGCTAGCATCGAGCGGAACCGCTCGACGCCGAAGAAACGTAAGCCGAGCGGTCTGAAAGACGACGACGTGCTCACGTTCGGTCCGATGCAACTCAGCCTGGGGTGACGCAGGCAAAGCAGCCGCAAGTGACTGGGAGTCGGTTGCGAGTCAGCGTGGATTGGAGGGAGTGGGTACCCCTAGCTGCTTGCAGATTGAGCGGGTGAGGCCCGGTCCAATTTCTTTGTGGCGAGGCAGGGCCGAGACTTGATCCTGTGGTCCGCGCCACTTCGCGTGCTTTGAGCCACCGACCTCGCGGCAGCCGTGCGTTCGCAGATGGCGTTCCAGATCGCGGCGCTTCACGCCGCAGCTACGAACCGCATGTGCTCGCGGTCGGACTCCGGCATCTGCCCGGCAAGCTCCTCGTCAGGCGTGAGCACGGTACGCAGAGCATCGAGCACATTGTCCCTGGCTTCCTCGCGGGTGCGGCCCTGGCTTATAGCGCCGGGAACCTCCAAGATGCGCGCGACGATCCAGCCCTCCTCGTCGGGGCTGTCGTAGGAGATCGTGAAGTCAACCGATGCAGTGGCCATGCGAGAACGGTAGCGCGTTCAGCTGATCTTTTTGGGGAGCTCGATGCCGAGTTTTGCCAGCACTTCCACGCCATCCTCCTTTTGGTCGGCAGCGCCGCTGCGGATGCGCTCGGCGGCGATGGCGGCGGCTTCGTAGTCGGCTCGCCGCGACTCGAAGGGTTCGGCCATCTGAGCCGGGCCCGATCTCGGTCTGGGAAAGAGGGGCACCCGGCGAGGCTACCTCGCGCGTCCGATGTCGGCCTGCCGCGCGAACTTTGTCCCGAATTTGTCCCGGCTCCCGACAGGCCGGAAAAAGCTTTGACCGGGCGCGGTCGAGTCGCTTTTAGAGCCATCCGGCGTGTGCGGAACTCTAGTCCGGAAACCGAGGATCGGAGGGAGGTCCAAAGGCCTTCGGCCGGCGGGTGCAACAACTCTCATTCTCCCCCGAAAACGTTGTCCCGAAATTTGTCCCCAACTCCACCGAACTAGATCGAACTCAGCCGAACTCCTTGGACTCAGCAGGCACAAATCGACCGCAAACGGCTTGCTAGAGCCAATTCTCAGTCCGGAAACCGGGGTTCGAATCCCCGTAGCGGTACTGCTGACTGAGCCGCGCCTCGAGGCAGCTCGGTACCCGATCGGTATCTTTCAGGTAACCCTGGAGGACACGACGACATCTAGGCACATCGGCAGCGAGCCGTCGAGCCGTCGCCTCTTCCGGCGAGTTGCTGCCGGGCTGGCGATTCTGATCGTCGCGCTCGTCGTGGTGTTCGCTTGGCAGCAGCGGGGCGACAGCGATGGCGGCGGACCACTGAACGCAATTGCCGCGGCGGCCGAGAGGACGCAGAGCGAACCGGGGGGACACACGTCGATGCGAACGGTCATCTCCTCGCCGGCCCGGTCGGAGTCGTTCACGATCAGCGGCCCTGGGGCCTTCGACGCAGAGGGTCGCTCCCGAGCGATCCTGAGGTTCCGGCGCCCCGAATCAGATGAGCTGGTTGAGATGCAGATGGTCGGCAGCGAAGACGCCATATACATGAGCTCTGATCTGTTCGGTTCGCTACCGGGTGGAGACAAGTGGATGGGGCTCGATCTATCGTCCTTGCAGGGATCCGAGGCGCCAGTGCCCACCGACGGCGACGCAATGGGGGAACTGGCACTCCTTGAAGCGGTGGCCGATGACGTGCAGAAGCTTGGGCAGGAGGATGTGCGTGGCGTGTCGACGACGCGCTACCGCGGCAAGGTTGACAATTCTGAACGCGCTGAGCAGTTGCGGGAGGAAGGCGCTGAGGAGCTTGCTTCGGAAATCGAGGAAGGCCCGCCTCTGCAGATCGAAGTGTGGATTGACGCCGATGGATTGGTGCGACGCATGAGGTACGTCAAAGTGGAGCGGGAGAAGGGAGACGAGAAAGCCACGACTACGGACATGCGCGTGGATTTCTTCGACTTCGGCGTCGAACCCGAGATCGAGCTTCCCGATTCGAGCGAAGTATTCGACGCGACGGCCATCGCCAGGGAAGCGACTGGCCTCCCAAGCGACGAGTAGCTTGAGCAGCGATCTCATCGCGTGGGTTGTCGCTATCACGCTCGGCATAGCAGTCGTCGTCTTGGGGATGCGACGGAATCTCTCCGATACCACGCGAAACGGGCTGCCACGGTTTGGAGGGGACCCCGAGCGGGCGACCGCGACGCTGGGGCTATATGAGGGCGAGGAAAGGCGACGACGTCCGCTCTCCCCCCGGCAACGGCGCTGGCTCGTCTCGTTCTATCTGCTGATCGCCCTCACCGATGCGGCTGGTGCGGTCCTGTCGGCGGATAACCGGTTGCTTCATGCGAGTACTGCCGGCTTGTGGGCGCTCGGTGCCGTGTTCCTCTTGTGGCAAGGGTCCTCGCGTCCCTTGGACGGATCTGCTTCCTGATTCGATTCAGCGACCTGCGCGACGAGCAAGCGAAATCGAACCTCCCTCGATCCGCGCTGTCCAGTTCGTCTTGTGTCTCGCAGGGGGTACTCCTGGGTCCGTGATCGTCTTCGGCAACGGTCGCGGTGAGATCGGCAACGTCATCGAGGACGCCTTTGGCGAAGGTGACGGGCACCTCTTCGCGGGCCGCCTCGTCGGCCATTTGCCCTCAGGGAAGTTTGATGCCGAGTTTGGCCAGTGCCTCGACGCCGTCTTCCTTGTGCCTAGCGGCGCCGCTGCGAATGCGCCCCGCTGCGATGGCAGCGGCTTCGTCGTCGGCACGACGTGCCTCGAAGACTTCGGTCATCGAGTCGATCTTCGAATTCATCTTCTGCATCTGCTCTTCGAGCCGACGCAGCTTGTTTTGGACTCGACTCGATCTCATCCTTGGAAGAAGAGGCAGCTTGGCAAAAATACTTTGCGTATCTGACGGCGCTCCGCCTCGAAGCAAACTTTCCTCGCTCGTGGCCAGGAAGATGGCGGAGAGGATCTGCGGCCCGGCGATCATCACAACGCCAGCGGGAGGATCTTTGCGCTGGTCATGGTGCCATTGAGACTCAGCCTTGGGAAGTTCGGCTACTGAGGCTCAGAGTGCGGCCCCGCCGGGGGCTGCCGGCGTTGCTTTGGCGACGTCCTCCTTGTCCTCGTGCAGCCCCCAACCGAGCGCGGCCATCGCCAGGCCGTTGAAGATGAACGCAATGCCGACCAAGACCGCGAGGGTGGTGTAGCCGATACTCGGGTCCGCGACGATCACGATCCCTGCGATCAGCTCCACGAGTCCCGCCAGTGCGTGCCAGCCGCGATTTTCGTAATCACCGAACGCGGCCACGAAGCGAATAACGCCGACTGCGATCAGCCAGATCCCGATCAGCAGGGCGACCGCGGTTATGCCGCCGACTGGATGTCGAATCAGCAGGACGCCGATGATCGCGGTGAGGACGCCGAGCAGAGCTACGGTGCCACGGTCGCCGGTGTCGCTGAGGAATGAATAGACCAGCTCCAGGATGCCGTCGAGCAAGAGGAAGATGCCTGCGATGACCGCCAACGTCGCGAGGCTGTCGCTCGGCTTGAAGAGAATGATCACGCCGGCCACGAGGCTCAACGCTCCGACGAGCATAAGTAGCCACCAACTCCCAGTGAGTTCTTTGGCTTCCGCTTCGTTCATTGCGGGTCCTCTCTCTCGTGGTTGCTTGCTAGTCGAATCCCATGTGGTTTGGATTGGCTGGACTCATTCGCAGGCAGATTCGGTCGCGCTAGACAATTCCTCCGCCGCCGTCACGGTGCTTTGGATTTCCGCGCCAAGGCCGACCAGTTGCTGGGGCGTTGGGGCCGGCGGGAGCTGGTTGACGGTGGCGGAGAGTTCTGAGACCGAGGATTTCAGAGCGCTGGTCTCGCTCGGGAAGTCCTGCTTCGCCGAGCTGACGACGGCGTTGGCGTTCGCCTGGATCTTTTCCAGGTCCGCTTTCACGGTTTCGAGGGCACCGCTTTCGAGCTTGACGTTGCTGAGGTCGTCGACTGAGCCTTGGAGATCGCTGACGTTCGAGCAGTAGTCAGGCTTGCTGTCGCTGCCGCAGCCCGCTGCGAGCAGTGCGATGGCAAGAAGTGCCGCTGGAACCGCCAGAAATACGGGAAGTCGTTTTCTTCCCATAGCGCCGAGCATAGTCTTGGAGCCCCCGCTTGTAAAGAAGCTCACTAAGTGGGCCTCGACAGGTGGTCAGGTGGGCGGGCCGGGGAGCTGCGTGAGCTGTATGAAGGAAAGAACCAGCATCGCGGCACCGAGCCCGATGAGCGCATAGCGCCCGCCCCGCAGGGGGAATCGCGTGCTGATGCCGACGAGAAAGAGGACACTCGCGAGGTAGACGGTGACGCGAATGAACTTGTCTGAGGTCTCCCCCGCCGACTGGCCCGAGGCGAAAGCCTCGTCAGCCTGCGCTTCCAGCGCCTTCCCCTTGGCAAGCCCAGGTTGGCGGTATTGCGGCATGAAGGTCGGGCCGCGTGGGGCGTTGGGGTTGGTCTCAGGCTTGGTTGCGCGCCACGCCTCAAACGCGACGTGGAACTGCGACCGGAAGCGATGCTCGGCCAACGCCATCGCCTGCTTGTTGCCGACGGCGTAGGCCGTAAACCATGCCTCGAAGGTGGATGAGTCGAAGTTCCGCACCTCGACCGCTTCGAGATTGGCATGGCTCGCTTTCGTCCTCTCCGCCGAGGCTTCCGCCAGGCCGACGCGCGACTCGGTGCTCCACTGCGCCGCCGCGTAGCCCGACCACGCCGCGGTCAGGGCGACGATCGAAAGGAGCACTGCCTCGACAATCGAGACGACGCGATCCCGGTGGGCGTGCGGGTCGCTCTTACGGGAATGCTCGGCGTGCTCTGCAATCTCCTTGCCGACCTCTTGCGGTGACAGGCCCTCGGGCATGGTGTTCGCCTCTTTCGGCTTCTATTCCGGCGACTGCGTCTCTGAGGAGTCTCCCTTATGACGGTGAGCCTCTATAGCTTCGCGGTGCTCGTGGCGCAATCGCACGAAGCCGACGCCGATCTGGCGCGCTCCCTCGACCAGGATTCCGATGCCGGTCAGGATGTAGAAGACGGTGAAGATCTTCAGCCGAACATGCGCGCCACGGAGAGGAACATGCGGCAAAGGCTGGCAGCGGTCGCGGATGGGGTCTGCCGCAGGACAATTGGCGCTCAGGGGCGTACTTGTCATCACGGCGCGATCGACCGCCAGCGGCACTTGTCGTCTCGGTGAGGTTCCTGTGCGCCGAAGCCGAAATTAGACTGGCGTCATGGCGTACTCAGAGGAGCTCGCCGAGCGAATCCGCGAGGTGATCGACGGACGGCCAGGGGTCGTGGAGCGCAAGATGTTCGGCGGGATCGCCTGGATGGTGAACGGCAACATGGCGTGCGGGATCATCGGAGAGGATCTAATGGTCCGCCTTGATCGTGATGACGCCGAGGCGGCGCAGACGGAGGAGCACGTCGGCCCGATGGAGTTCACTGGCCGGCCGATGCGGGGCTTCATCCTGGTCGAGGCCGAAGGTATCGAGGGGGACACAGACCTCGGACGCTGGGTCGACGCTGGGGCGGACTTCGCGGAGTCGCTGCCGCCGAAGTGACTCGTCCGTGAGATTGTGCCTTGGCGATGGCTGGCGATATGGGCATCGAAGTCGGACCAGGCGGTCGCGCGCGCTGCTGGTGGTGCCTCGGCGCACCCGAGTACGTCGAGTACCACGACCGGGTTTGGGGGCGGAGCATCGAGAAGATCGCCACCTACGGCGAGGGTGAGATCGAGCGCCTGCTCGCGGATTCCGAGATTGTCCGTCATCGCGGCAAGATCGAGGCCACGATTGCCAACGCCGCGGCAACCCACTCCCTGCACGAGGAGGGTGAGACGCTCGATGCGCTCCTCTGGAGCTTTGCGCCAGCGCGCGACGGAGCGAACCCGCCCAAAAGCGGCCACGACCTCGCGCTGACGACGCGGGAGTCGAAAGCCATGGCGAAGGAGCTGAAGCGACGGGGATTCCGCTTCGTTGGTCCGACCACCGCCTATTCCCTGATGCAGGCCGCGGGTCTGGTCAACGATCACCTCGACGGCTGCGCGTTCCGCTGATTCGCTCATCGGTCAAGGTTGTCGCCCCAGACTCCGATGGTTGGAAGTGATTTCCGGGCTGAGTCAACGCCAGCGAAGGACCGTCCTTGTCGGCGGCTTCGTTGCCCTCTGCCTGCTCGTTGCCTTTACCGCTCGCGCCTTGCTCGGGTTTGGCGGTCACAACACCCATGTGCTCTTCAACACCTGGATCTACAACGCCCTGATGCTGACGAGCGCCGCCGGCTGCCTGCTGCGGGCCGCGCTGGTGCGCCGCGAGCGGTTGGCCTGGGCGCTCCTTGGCGTCGGCTTGCTGCTCTTCGCCGGCGGGGACATCTATTTTGCGGCTGTCCTCGCCGAGCAGGCGACGGTGCCGATCCCCTCTCCAGCCGACGGCGGCTATCTGGCCTTCTACCCGCTCGCCTACGTGGCGCTGATCGTCTTGCTGCGGGCGAGGATCGGGACCTTCCCGGTCGCACGGTGGCTGGACGGCGCGATCGTGGGCTCCGCCGTCGCAGCGCTGGCGGCGGCGTTCGCCCTCGGGCCGATCCTCGATGCCTCGAGCGAAGGCCAGACGCTTGCCGTCGCGACCAATCTCGCCTACCCGATCGCCGACCTGGCCCTGTTGACGCTGGTGGCAACCGCCGCCTCGTTCACCGGCTGGCGGCCGGGGCGCAGCTGGGCGGTCCTCGGCGCCGGCCTCTTGTTGCTCGCCGTTTCCGACGGCGGCTACTTGCTGCAGTCCGCCAAGGGAACCTACGTCGAGGGCACGATTCTCGACGTAGGTTGGCCATTCGGTGTCCTGCTGGTGGCTTGCGCGGCATGGATCGAGCCGGGCGACACGAAGCCACTGCAGTCGCGGGCGGTGCGGATCATCGCGATACCAGCTGCCGCGGCTCTGGTCGCGATCTGCATCCAGGCGGTCGAACGGTTCGCCACGGCCCCAACCGCGGCGGCGGTCATCTCCCTGCTCACCTTGGTCGCGGTCGTCGTGCGGCTGGTCCTCTCCTTGCGCGAGAGCCAGGGGGAAGCCCGCATGAGCGCGCGGGAGTCGCGTACCGATGAGTTGACCGGGCTGCCCAACCGTCGGGCGCTGATGCTGGACTTGGAGCGCGCGATCGCGCAGCCGGCGGCGGCCGGGTCCCTTCGGCTCCTCGCGCTGTTCGACCTTGACGGCTTCAAGCTCTACAACGACACCTTCGGCCACCCGGCTGGAGACGTCCTGCTGGCGCGACTCGGC
The DNA here is from genome assembly GCA_963703175.1 of uncultured Solirubrobacterales bacterium. Taxonomy (GTDB): domain Bacteria; phylum Actinomycetota; class Thermoleophilia; order Solirubrobacterales; family 70-9; genus VRUE01. The sequence goes on along the minus strand of OY969794.1, from coordinate 291,199 downwards.
GGGCGATTGGAGCGCTTCGCAGCCTCGCAGGGCGCCGGCGCTTACCGGCTGGGTGGCGATGAGTTCTGCCTTCTGTCCGATTGCACGGCGGCGGAGGTCGACGCGATCATCGCCGGCGCCACCGCGGCGCTCTCCGAGCATGGCGAGGGATTCGCGATCGGAGCCTCGCAGGGCAACGTCCTGTTGCCGAGCGAGGCCGGCTCGGTCAAGGAGGCGTTGCAACTCGCCGACCGGCGGATGTACGCGAACAAGGTCAGCGAGCGGACTTCGGCCGGCTCGCAGTCGCGCGACGTGTTGCTGACGGCGCTACGCGAGCGCCAACCGCAGATGGCCGAGCTAGCCGTCGATGTCGCCGAGCTGGCGCTGGCGGTCGCCGATGAGCTGGGAATGGAGGGCGAGCAACGCGATGAGACCTACCGCGCCGCGCAGCTGCACGAGACGGGGAAGATGGCGATCCCCGACGCGATCCTGAACAAGCCTGGCCCGCTCGAGGAGTCCGAGTGGGAGTTCGTCCGCCAGCACACCCTGATCGGCGAGCGGATCATTGCCTCGGCAGCGGCGCTCGTGCCGGTCGCGCGCCTGGTTCGCTCTAGTGGCGAGCGCTGGGATGGCAGTGGCTACCCGGACTCCCTGCGCGGCGAGCAGATCCCACTCGGCTCGCGGGTGCTCGCCGTTTGCGAGGCCTACGCGGCGATGGTCTCAGAGCGCCCCTACAGCGTCGCGATGCGTCCCTCGCGAGCGCTCGAAGAGCTACGCCGCAGCGTCGGCTCGCAGTTTGACCCTGAGGCCGTTGCGGCCTTCGAGCGGGTCGTGGCGCAGCGCGGCCTTCCCATCGGGCCTGAGCCAGGGAAGAAGCCGGGTGGGGCGACGCGAGCCGTGTCCAAGCCGTCCCCATAGCGGCCAGCGGTAGGCGTGGCCAGTGAGAGGCCCACCGATGCGTCTGGAGAGCGATGCAGAAGCCCACGGAGCTGGCTGCTTCTTCTGCTTGACGGCCTTAGCTCCGCATCGCGTAGGCGATCACGCGATCCCCAACGCGATCGGGGAGCAGCCACCGAAGAAGAGCCTGGCCGCGAGCGTCGATGCCTACCAGGTAGCGGGTGCGAGGCCGTCGCGCCGTCAGCGCGTGGGCAATCGTCTCAGCGACCTTCTCGGGCGGGGATGCTTGCTCATCTCCCTTCTTGGCAGCCGCGGCGAAGCCTTCGATTGCCTTGCCGTAGAGCCGAAGCTGATCGGCGCTCATGGCGGCTTTCAGCTCATTTGCGGCCGCGTGTCCCTTCCCTCGCATCGGGGTCTCTATGGCACCGGGCTCTGCCCACCTTCTCACCGACTCGCTCCGCCGCCGCGGAGATCTGCTCGGGCTCGGTCACGTCAAGCATCAGCGGCTGCAGGCGTTCGGACCCTGCTTTCCGCAATACCTCGCCATCCTCCTCGCGGCGGACCCCCGCAAAGATCTGCCACCCATTGGCGTCCAATCGCAATGCAGCCGCGTATCCGATGCCGGTTGATGCGCCCGTGACGAGTGCCGACTTCACCTGATGGAGCCTAATCCGCGAAGAGCGTTCTTTCTGATCACTGAAGATTTATTTGATCGGGAGATGTCCAAAAGCCGTTGATTCTCAGAGGTGGAGCCGAGCGGACACGTCAGTCGATCTATGTGAGGAGCGCGACGGCCCTGAGCCCTGCCGGTGTCGGCATCACGGTCTCGCCGTCTCCGTCGCAGAACAGGCCGAACTCACGCAGCCCCCGGATCGCCTGAGCCGCTATCTCGACCTCCTTGTCGTCGTCGGGGTCGCTGATGATCTTCAGCGCAAGCTCTTTGGCCGTCAGGTTTTGGGGGTGTAGATCTGCCGCAGCTTCAAGGATTACGGCTTCGACTATCGCAACGTTGTACTGAGGTGAGTCTTCAGGCTTGGTCATGTTCGGCTCCTTCGGCGTGTTTGCGTGGACACGGCGCGGGCGAGGTAGGGGAGGACCCTGCCCGCCCCTACGCCCCCGACGCGGGCCTACTTCCTTGCCGCCCCTGCCTTCCGCCTGCCGCCGTTTTCACCAGCGCCATTTGCCCCGTTTACTGACCCGCTCGCCGCTCCTTTGCCCTGCCCGACCAGGGCGCGTAAGTCGGCGGGCTCCCAGGCTGCCTCAAACGCCAAGAGCGCAAAGGTGTAGCCGACCGCTTCACCGCCGTCGCCGTTGGCCTTCTCCCTGCGTTTCGTCGTAGCGCGCTGCTCGTTTTCGACTTCTTTGGTCGCTCGCTCGGCGATCGCCCGCACGTTGCGCTGCCCCTCGGCGTCGAGGACGAGTGGGGTACGGGTGATGTAGTCGTTCGCTCCTTGCAGCTTGCCCGCTTTCAGGGCTTGCGCCAGGTCGTTGAACAGGTCGCTTGCTTGGCCCGCGCCCACCACGGCGCGCAGTCCCTTCTTGAGTCGCCGCCATGCCTCCGCCGGGAACAGGGTTTTCGCGCTGGCCCGGTAGTAGTGCTCTACCGCCCCCCGGCGCGGCTCGGTGCGCGTCTCTTCGATGATCCCGTCGCAGTCCTCGCGTAGGACTTTGACGTGGTAGCTGACTTGGCTCAGCCCTTCATCGAGCGCCACTGACAGCTCTTTGGGACTGACCTCTCCCGCCACAGTGGCGAGCAGGATGTGTTGGCGCAGGACGTGATCCAGCGCCTTGACGAACCTTAGGTCCACCAGGACCGGCAGATGAGACCCGCTCCGCGCGCCATTCCCATTGCTTGACTTGCCTCTTGGCATCTCTCTCGTCCCTTCCGCCGCCGCCTTTTGAGCGGTCGGTGCTATTTGGAATAAGAAGTGGCAACTTCTTGGAACGAGATGAGTCTTGCCGACCTCTAAGTAAGTTTCACAACCTGAGCAGAGCCTTGGTCGTTACTCAGATTTTCCTTTGTAATTCCCCCGCTGTCCGACATGGCAGGGCGGATAGAAGGCAATTTGCGTGCGGCTAGTCGAGGAGCTGGCCCGGCTTGACCTCGACCGCTTTTGCAAGCCGACGCAGCGTTGAGATTTTCGGATCGCGCTTCCCGGCCTCCATCCGACTCACCTCCGTGACATGGACGCCGCTGCGCTGAGCGACCTCTTCCTGGGTGAGCCCGAGGCGCTCCCGTGCCTCCCGTAGTCTGGTGCCGAAGTGGGTCACGGCCGGGATCGTCTGCGCTGGAGACAGAAACCGCCATAGGAAACTTCACAAGTCCTTGCGTAAACTCCGATCCCCTCCATGCCGCCTCGGGACGAAGACGGGGGAGCCGGCCACGAGCCCCACGCAAGCGGGCCGCGACCGGCCCCCTACATCGCACGCCTTAGCCGTGCTTCAGCACATGCACGCTCGGAACGACACAACCGATTTGCGCGACCTTCATCGCAGTCACCTCCCTTCGTCGTCTTTCAGCGGGTGGCCCCGCTGGACAAGGGAGGAATGCTAAGGAAATATCGAGTATCCGCTAAAACTCGGCCTTGCTATCGATTTTCCTCCAAGCGTGCACTTATGCTCTGGCGCACCTGAATACCCGAAGGGGCACGGAGCGACGACTATTTTGGTGGATACGGCGATCAGATTGGGACAGGGGGAGCGGAGCGTTGCCGCCGCTGTCGCCTACGCCGTCACGCACCAAGCGAGGACCGAAATCCACACGATCCTCAATGAAGGACCGCGCTCGAAGGAGGAACTAGCGCGTCTAATCCGCGCCCCCGCAAGCAAGAACATCGCGCATCATCTCAGGGAGATGCTCGCTGACGGCTCCATCGAGCTTGCCTATGTCAAACCGGTGCGCAATGCCTTCCAGCACTACTACCGGGCGGTCGAGATTCCGTTCCACACCGACGAGGAAGTAGCCGCGATGCGGCCCGAGGCCAAGCAGGCGATCTGCGGCGTGATCCTTGAGGGGGTCATGGCCGAGGCGATGGCTTCGCTTTGGGCGGGGAAGATGATCAAGGACCGTCGAGTTTGGTTGTCCTGGCGTTGGTTCAACGTCGATGTTCGAGGCCGTTGGGATGTCGCAGACGACCAGGCAAGGCATTGGGAGCGAGTTCGAGAGATCGAGGTTGAATCGCTTGGGCGTTGCGCCAGGTCAGGTGAGCCGACCAAGTCGATCATCGTGACCTCGTTGGGATTTGAGCGCTTCCGTTTCTCAGGACCCCAGCGAATGCCAGTGATGGGCTCGGAGGAAAGCGCGCCGCCGCCGATCAGGTTGGGCCAGGGGAAGCGAGGCGTCGAGGAAGCTGTCGGCTACGCGCTTAAGCACCAGCACCGGGTTGAAATCCTGTGCCTTCTGAACGAAGGCGAGCACAACCGCTACGAGCTAGCTGCACTGATCGGCGCGGAGCCGCACAAGATCAAGCACCACCTCAAGGAACTGCTGGACGAGGGCTCAATCGAACTGGCCTACTCCAAGCGCGTCGGCAATATGATGCAGCACTACTACCGAGCGGTCGAAATGCCATTTTACACCGACGAGGAAGTAGCTGCGATGCCGCCCGAGGCCAAGCAGGCGATCTGCGGCGTGATCTTGCAGGCGGTCATGGCCGAGGCTCTGGCCGCGCTGTGGGCGGGGAAGATGGCTGGCGATCCTCGTATTTGGTTGTCCTGGCGTTGGTTCCACCTCGATGCTCTGGGCCGTGAGGACATGGCCGATGAGCAGGCGAGGCATTGGGAGCGAGTTCGAGAGTGCGAGGCAGAATCGACTAACCGTTGCGCCAGGTCTGGGGAGCCGACCAAGTCGATCATTGTGGCCTCGCTCGGACATGTGCGCTGCCGCAGAGCCCCTATGGCTACGCCGGATGACGACCCAAATGAGCCCGACGCTATGGGCAATGTTCTGGGGCTCGCAGGGTCTGCCCAAGAGGCCCGACCGTAGGAGCGCTTGTGCAGTAGCACGCTAATTTCTGAAACTCATGCCAGTAATGATCAGGTCTGCTTTTGGTGACTGACGACGCGAAGGCCACCTATGAGGCGATGGCATCCGTCTATGACATCTTCACCGCTCACTACGACGACGAGCTTTGGATAGGCGAACTCCTCTCGGCGCTTGAGCGCAATGGTCTGCGTGGAGAACGCCTGCTCGACGTGGCGTGCGGGACTGGAAAGAGCTTCCTGCCAATGCTCGACCGGGGATGGAAGGTGACCGCGTGCGACATCTCTCCCGCGATGCTGGCGTGCGCACAGGTAAAGGTCGGCGAGGCAGTGCCGCTGTCGGTGGCTGACATGCGGGGCTTGCCCGAGATCGACAAGTTCGATCTTGTCTGGGCGCTGGACGATTCGATCAACTACCTGCTCAGCGAGGACGAGCTGCTCAAGGCCCTGAACGGGATGGGGGCAAACCTCGCCCCGGGAGGTCTACTGCTATTCGATGTCAACACTCTGGTTGCCTATCGCAGCTTCTTCGCCGAAACCGCCGTGGTCGAGCGCGCCGGGCGGAGGCTTGTTTGGCGTGGTCAGACTGCCAGCGATGCAAAGCCTGGGTTGATCTGCGAAGCGATCTTGGAAGAGGATGGGGGGCCGACGAAAACGCATGAGCATCGGCAGCGTCACTTTGCTGATGCCGAAATACGATCAGCGGTCAAGCGCGCCGGCCTCACCTTGGTCGGTGCCTATGGCCTCTATACGGACGGGATACTGAGGCAGCCACTTGACGAGGGCGCTCACACGAAGGCTGTCTACATCGCAAGGGCAGGTCCAGCCACATGAGGCGAGTTGACCTGCTGGTAGCGTGCATTTAGAGGCTCGCTGACTCAATCTGCGTTAACGAGGCTCGAAGCAGCATGGCTTCGGGTTCCCACGACTAGCGACCGGGGCGGCTTGTCGAGCGCATTGGTTTTTCCGTCCGTTGCCCAGGAAACTTCATGGTTTCGGCGAATCCGCTCCCATGCTCTCCTTGGCCCTCGCGTTCCGAGGACTTGCTCGGGCCGTTGGTGGTGTCTGGCGCGACCCGGAGACCAAAGCATTGCCTTTCGTCGCAGCCGCTCTGGTGCTCGCGGGGACGATCTTCTACTGGCGATTTGAGGACTGGACCATCGTTCAGGCCCTCTACTTCTCTGTCGTAACCCTGACCACGGTGGGTTACGGCGACCTTCACCCGACCAATGCTGGCACCGAGATCTTCACGATCTTCTACGTCCTCACCGGAATCGGCGTCTTCGTCGCCCTGCTCGCCTCGGTCGCCCAGCAATACATCGCTCAAAAGGCTGAAAGCCCTTCGGCTCGAGAACGACTGAGCGCCCGCCGCCATCGCGACCAGACCGGCTAACGGCCTAGACCTTAGCCGCACTTGCCGGCCCGCCGTCACGGACCGGACCTTGCGCGCGCCGACAGGTTTCCGGCTAGGCTCGCGACATCGCGACTGAGAGATCCACGGGGAAGGGCAAATCAGGACACCGGCGCATCGTCACGGCCCTGCTGGTCCTCGCCACCTTGATCGCGTTCCTCGGCATCTTCTCGACCTGGGTGAACCGGCAGGCGCTCAACACCGACAACTGGGTCAGCACCAGCGACAAGCTGCTCCAAAACGACGAGGTCCAGGCCCGGCTCTCCAACTACCTTGCCGAACAGCTCTTTGAAAACGTGGACGTGCAGGCAGAACTGGAAGCGACGCTGCCGCCGCGACTCGCGCCCCTCGCCGGCCCCGCCGCTGGCGCCCTACACCAGCTCGCCCCCCAGGTAGCTCAGCGGGCGCTCGAAACCCCTCAGTTCGAAAGCCTTTGGAGCAACGCCAATCGCGGCGCCCACGAAACGCTGCTGGAAATCGTCGACGGCGGCAGCTCGACGGTCTCGACCAACGGCGGCGAAGTGACGCTCGACCTCAATGCGCTCCTGACCCAGGTGGGCGGCCAGGTCGGCGGCAACCTCGCCTCGAAAGTCCCCGCCGATGCGGGCAAGCTGACGATCCTCAAGTCCGATCAGCTCTCCACCGCGCAGGACATCGTCGGTCTGATCAGGCACCTGCCGATCGTCCTCACGCTGCTGGCGGTCCTGCTCTACGCACTGGCGATCTACCTCGCTGGGCCGCGTCGCCGCGAGGCGCTGCGCGGGGTCGGCTTCAGTTTCGTCGTCGCCGGCGTCCTCGTCTTGGTCCTCCAGCACTTCGGCGGCAGCGCGGTCACCGACGCCTTGGCGAAGACCGACTCGGTCAAGCCTGCGGTCGATGCCGTCTGGAGCATCGGCACCTCGCTGCTGGTGACGGTCGCGGTCTCAGCAATCACCTTCGGCATCCTGCTCATCATTGGCGCCTGGCTCGCCGGACAGACGCGGCTCGCCACGAACCTGCGCCGCGATGCCGCGCCTTACCTGCGTGAGCGGGTGGGCGCGACTTATGCGGTCGTCGCGCTTGTCTTTCTCGGGCTCATCCTCTGGGCGCCGGTGGTTGCCTTCCACAAACTGATCGGCCTGCTGATACTCGCGGCGCTGATGGTGATCGGCACCGAGGCCCTGCGGCGCCAAACTGCAGCGGAGTTCCCCGACGCGACCTTCGGAAGGCTCGGGGACCGGGCGCGGGCGTCGATTCCGGGGCGGGGCGGGGCGGAGTCGAAAGCCCCGCCCAAGCAGACCAAAATCGACAAGATCGAACGGCTCTCGGACCTAAAAGAGAAAGGGGCGCTGACCGAGGAGGAGTTCGAGTCGGCGAAGGCCGAGGTTCTCGGTCCCTGAGCGGCGAGGGTGGGGTGGTGGAGTTTGTCCCGAAATTTGTCCCCAACTCTACGCGCTGCGCTTCGTCGCCGGTCGGCGTGGGATGAAGAGTCTGACTCCCGACGAGTACGCCGAGGAGCGGCGCAAGCGAGACCTCCGACGGAGCCTGCTGGCCGAGCTGCTGCCTACGGTCGGCCAGATCGCTCGTCAACAGAGCTGCCGACGATCGCTGCTCGACGGGGGAGAGGGTCGAGGCAGATCAAGGTCCCCCCGCTTGACCGAAGCGGTGGCCTCGTCGCCCGAGAAATTATGTAGTCGACCCATAAATTGCGTAAGAAATATGTAAAACAACTAGAAAAGGGGTAAGATCGCCTCTCGATAAGCAATTTAAGGCACGATTACTCAAATGAGAAGCTTCCAGGACCCCGCTCGAACGTTTGCCGGACAGCCGGCCGGCCTCGGCGTGCTCCTACAGCGCGTCGATGTGGGGAGCGGTCATCAGGGGCAATACGAGAACCAGCTCCCTCAGATGCTGCAGCGTCTCGCGCAGCAGACGAAAGTCGAATCAATCACGGCCTCCAACGCAATCGAGGGAGTCGAGGTGGACCCCGGCAGGGCCGAGGCGCTGGTCGGACACGATCCGCCTCGCTTCCGGAACCGCAGCGAGAAAGAGTTCGCCGGCTATGCGGACGCCCTCGACAGTCTGATGCGTGAACCCGTCCTCGAGCCCCTGACCGTGCCGCGCCTGCTTGAGTTCCATCGAAAGATGCTGGCCCATACGGACGGTCGTGGCGGCTATCTGAAGCGGGAGGACAACCGGATCGCCAACCGCGAACCGGACGGCAGTACCAAGATCATCTTCGAGCCACCGCCCTGGCAGGAGACCGAGGGCCTGATCGCGGGGCTCTGCTCGAGCTATGGCTACGCGTTGGATAACGAGGTTGCCCACCCGTTGATCCTGGTCTCCGCCTTCGTGCTCGACCTGTTGGCCATCCATCCCGTGCTCGACGGGAACGGCCGCATGTCGCGGCTGGCAACGACGCACGAGTTGCTACGGCTCGGCTACGGCGTGGCCCGCTACGTGAGCGTCGAGCAGAGGATCTACGACTCCAAGAACGCCTACTACGTCGCGCTCGAACAGTCGCAGCGCAACTGGCGCGAGGGCGAGCACGACATCTGGCCGTGGACGCAATACCTGGTGAGGGTCCTCGCCGAGTCATACGACGATTTCGAGCAGAGAGTCGCGGCCGGTCGAGGTTCAGAGGTCGGAACCAAACAGGAGCGGATCCGCCGCTGGGCCCTTGACGAGGCGCCGGCCCAGTTTCAGATCAGCGATGTGCGGACGGCCGTCCCTGGTGTGGGCGATGAAACGATCAGGGTCGCCCTCAGAGGAATGAAAGCCGAAGGCTTGATCGAATCGACGGGGCCCGGGCGTGGCTCCTATTGGCGTCGCCTCACTTAGAAAGCGCGCAAGATGAAGCTGGCTCGAACCCCGGCCGATAAGCGCTGAAAGCAGCTCAGCTGACCACCTGTCGGGAATAATGGCGATGTGAATGTTCTTGCGGCTGCCGGTGCCGGGTTCTTGCTTGCGGTCCTCTGGTTCGACCTCATGTCCGACGTTCAGGCGCTGCGGAGCGATCGTCAGAGTGACTCGAAGAGACGCCTTGCTTCCTTGTCGCCCTGGGTCATCACGGATAGGCTGGACTGAGCATCGCCATGGTGTCGTTGTCTTGTTTGTCAACGGCGATTAATCGCACGAGGGATGAGGAGCACTTCAATGTCGGCTGAGCAGGGTGACACGCACCGGCTAGCCGCGCTCGTGGCGCTCGTGAGCGCGGCGATCCTCGCAATCCTCAGCATCGACATCGTCTTTTCCCAGTTTCCCCGGGGGCTGATCGTCCTCGCTGGCCTCGTCCTCGCCTGCGCGGCGGCTTGGTACGGCCTGACCCGCACCGGGGGGGCGAGGCTTCTGGGATCTGGAATCGCGACCCTGGCCGTGGTGGGCATCGTGGCCATATTGATCGCCGACGGCGATCACATCGTGCAGGCTCTCGTGATCGTGGTGGGCCTGGGGCTGATGCTCCTTGCAACGCGATCGGCCTTCAGGATCCACGTCCCGCTTCATCCGGCGCCGGACCCCCGCCGCCCCGTGCTCTTCTACAACCCCAAGTCGGGCGGGGGGAAGGCCGAGAAGTTCCACCTTGCCGACGAGGCACGGGCACGTGGCATCGAGCCGATCGAGTTGAAGCTCGGCACCGACCTCGAGCAACTCGTGCGCGGTGCGGTGGCCGATGGGGCCGACGCGCTGGCGATGGCTGGCGGCGACGGCTCCCAGGCCGTCGTTGCCATGGTTGCCGCCGAGCAGGATCTGCCCTATGCCTGTATTCCAGCCGGGACCCGCAACCACTTCGCGCTCGATCTCGGGGTCGACCGCGACGATGTGATCGGAGCGCTCGACGCCTTTGTCGGCGGTCGCGAAAGGCGGGTCGATCTTGCCGAGGTCAACGGCCGCGTGTTCGTCAACAACGCCTCGATCGGCCTCTACGCCGAGGCCGTCCAGCGCGAGGGGTATCGAGAGGCGAAGCTGCGGACCATCCTCGACACGCTGCCCGAGGTGCTGGGACCCGAGGGCAAGGGGCTGGACCTGCGCTGGACCGGACCCGAGGGGCATGAACACTCCTCCGGAGCGGCGATCCTCGTCTCCAACAATCGCTACCGCCTCGGGCGCGCGGTCGGCTCGGGTACCCGGCCGAGGATCGACGACGAGTTGCTGGGAATCACCGTTGCTTCCGCGCCGGGTGGGGGCCGGCGCCTCCTCCAGCGTCCCTGGCGAGAGTGGTCCGTACCCACCTTCGAGGTTGACGCAGACGGCCCAGTCGCCGCGGGCATCGACGGCGAGGCCGTAACTCTGGACGCGCCGCTGCGCTTCAAGATCCTGCCGGCGGCGTTGGGGGTGCGGATCGCCGCCGCACATCCCGGGGCCTCTCCGTCTGCGGCGATGCCCGACGGCGCCTGGGAGACCGTTCTAGCGCTGGTGCGGATCGCTGTGCGGGGGACGCCGAAACGCACGGGATAATCGTCCCGATGAGCGAGTGGCTCAGCGAGGCGAAGGCGGTCGATACCGCCGTCTACGGGGCTATCGCCGCCGGCGATACCCCCTCACTGGACGTTGTCATGCGCGGTCTCTCCCGTGCCGCCGACCACAGCAAGCTCTGGCTCGCCGTCGCGGCCGGGTTGGCCCTCCTTGGCGGGCCCGGCGGCCGGCTGGCGGCCCGGAGGGGCCTCCTCTCGCTCAGCATCGCCTCCGGCTTCGCCAACCTCGTCGCCAAGCCGCTGAGCGCCCGGCGACGCCCCGCGAGGAAGGAGGCAGAGGAGCTCGCGAGGCGCCACGTCCAAATGCCGCGCTCGAGCTCCTTCCCCTCCGGCCACGCCGCCTCCGCCTTTGCCTTCGCCACCGGCGCCGCCGGCGCGCAGCCGCTGCTCTCGGTGCCGCTGCGGGCCCTGGCGACGCTGGTCGGATACTCCCGAATCCACACTGGGGTCCACTACCCGGCAGACGTACTCGCCGGCGCGTTCATCGGGGTCAGCGCTGCGGAGCTGGCCGGCTACCTGCTGGACCGCTGAGCGTGCCGGGCGGACGATGATGAACATTCGGATCGTCTGGCGTGCCCTGCTGGTCCTGCTGCTGGACGCCCTCTCCTTGCTGCTGCTCTCCGCGCTCCTCTCCGGTTTCGTCCTCGACGGCGCCCTCGCCGCGCTGGGCGCGGCGGCAGCGATTGGCTTGCTCAACGCGCTGATCTGGCCGGTCCTGGCGCGGATCGCGCTGCCGCTCACGGTCCTCACCCTCGGCGGCGCGGCCCTGCTCCTCAATGGCGTCCTCGTCACCTTCGCCGTCAACCTCCTGCCCGGCGCCCACCTTGACGGGGTGCTCGAGGGGATCGTCGTCACGGTGGCGATGACGGCGCTCACTGCCGGCTTTTACTCGCTGCTGGCGATCGACGAAGACGACTCCTGGTACCGCAACGTCGTCCGCCGGCAGATGCGGCGGCGGGGGCAGCACGTGGAGAGCGAGGTGCCGGGCGTCCTCTTCTTGGAGATCGACGGGCTCGCCCACGACGTCCTGCACCGGGCGCTGGCCGCCGGCGACGCGCCCAACTTCGCCACCTGGCTGCGCCGCGGCTCCCACCGGCTGAGCGGGTGGGAGACCGACTGGTCCTCACAGACCGGCGCCTGCCAGGCGGGTCTGTTGCACGGCTCTAACGAGGACATGCCGGCCTTCCGCTGGTGGGAGAAGGACCGCGGCGCGGCGATCGTCACCAACCACCCGCGTGACGCCGAAGAGCTGGAGCGGCGGCACTCGGACGGTCGCGGGCTGCTGCACGCGGGCGGCGCCAGCCGCGCCAACATCCTCTCCGGCGACGCGCCGCATTCGATGCTGACGATGAGCACGGTGCTGCACCGCCGGCGGCCGATTGGGGTCGACTACGCGGCCTACTTCGCTCGTCCCTACGCGGTCGCGCGCACGCTCGTGCTGGCGCTCGTCGACGTCTTCCGCGAGCGCCGGGCGGTGCGGCGGCAGCTTCGCGACGACGTCCGTCCGCGGATCGCCCGCCCGCGCTCCTATGCCGCCGTTCGTGCCTGGGCCACCGTCGTCCAGCGTGACCTCCAGGTAGCCAGCGTCGTCGGCGACGTCCTCGCCGGTCGCCCGCTCGTCTACACGACCTTCCTCGCCTACGACGAGGTAGCCCATCACTCCGGGATCGAACGCGACGACGCCCTTGCCGTGTTGCGCGACCTCGACCGCCAGATCGCCAGGATCGCCCTCGCCTGCGCCGACGCTCCGCGCCCCTACCGGCTGGTCGTCCTCTCCGACCACGGCCAGTCGCAGGGGGAAACCTTCCGCGACCGCTACGGGGAAACGCTCGAGGATCTGGTGCGCTCGGCCTGCGACCCGGAGAGCACGATCGCGGTCGAGGAGGGGGAGGACGATGCGCTCGCCTACCTCAGCGCCGGCCTGACCGAGGTCGCCCGCGATGACACGATCGCGGCGCGCACGGTCCGCACGGCGACCCGGGGCCGTCGTGACGACGGGGTGGTGACGCTCGACGCCGAGGTCCGCGAGGAGGTGGACCGGGCGCACGGGGGAGAGGTGCCCGAGCTCTCGGTGATGGCTTCGGGCTGCCTCGGCCTGATCAGCTTTTCCCGTGAGCCCGGCCGGGTGTCCTTGGAGCGACTCGAGGAGCTCTACCCGCTACTGGTCCCGGCGCTCCGCGACCATCCCGGGGTCGGGTTTGTCCTGGTCCGCTCGGAGCGCTTCGGGGCGATCGCGATCGGCGCCGGGGGGACCCACTTCCTCGACGAGGATCGGGTCGAGGGCGAGGACCCGCTCGAGCCATTCGGCCCGCACGCCGCCGACCATCTGCGGCGCACCGACGGCTTCCCCCACTGCGCCGACCTGATGGTCAACAGCACCTACTGGCCGCAGTTCGGCGAGGTCGCCGCCTTCGAGGAGCTGGTCGGTTCGCACGGCGGCATGGGCGGGACCCAGGCGCACCCCTTCGTGCTGCACCCGGCTGAGCTCGCCTGGCCGCAGGAGGACGTCGTCGGCGCCGAGCGGGTCCATCGGGTCTTCCGGGGTTGGCTCGACGGCCTCGGGCACGACGGCTACGCGAGCGAGGTCGCCTCGCCCGGCGCCAGCACCCGCAGCTCCGACTGAGGCGCCAGCTCGCGCATCCAGCGGGCGAGCGCGCGTGGGGGCGCGCGTAGCGGCTCGGGACGCAGCCGCGCGAGGCCGAGCGGGTAGAGCGTGCCCCAGTGGATCGGGACCACCAGCCGCGGCGAGAGCAGCGCCGCCGCCTGTGCCGCCCGTTCGGGGTCGAGGTGCCCGGCGCCGATGTTCGTGCCCCAGCCCCAGATCGGCAGCAGGGCGAGGTCGAGCTTGCCGCCGCCGATTGCCTCCATGCCGTCGAAGAGGTCGGTGTCCCCGGCGAAGTAGATGCGCCGCTGTCCGCTCAGCTCGAAGCCGACCGCCTGCGAGGCGCGCTCGAGGCGCCGCCCGCTGGGCGGGTGGTTCGCCTCGGTAGCGGTGACGCGGACGCCGCCGACAGTGGCGGAGTCGCCCGAGGCGAGCTCGCGGACGGCGCCGAAGCCGAGCCGCGCGAGGAAGTCCCCCGCTCCTGGCGCGGCGAGCACCGGCACCGTCCTGCTCAGCCGCCGCAGCGAGGGTACGTCGGCATGGTCGTGGTGCAGGTGGGAGATCAGCACCGCGTCGACGTCCTCGGCCAGTCGCGGGTCGGGAAGCGCCCCATGGCGCCAAAGCGGGCCGACCCGACGCCGCAGCACCGGATCGGTGAGCAGGCGGACGCCGTCGATCTCGACCAGGACGGTCGCGTGACCGACGTATGTGACCCGTGCCGCCGTGGTCACCGCGCGGCTCCGCGACCGTGTCGGGGTCGCTGCGTATCGTGCGGCGGACCGATGACCCCGAAGCGCCCGATCCGAGGCCGGCTGTGGCGCCCCGCCCGCGCGAGCACGCCCCCCGAAGAAGAAATGATCGAGATCGATCCCGCCGAGTTGGCCGGGATCTTCTCCGCTCCGGCCTGGCTGCGGGACCTCGGCTTTAGCGCCTGGCTGCTGGTCGGGGTGGCCGCGGCGCTGGTCGGGGCGATCTTCCTGCTGGCGCAGACGCAGACGATCGTGATGCCGGTGGTGACGGCGGCGATCGTCGCCTCGGTCACCGTGCCCCTGGTCGACTGGCTGAAGCGCCACGGGGTGCCGAGGGGAGCCGGTGCGGTGCTCGTCTTCCTCGGAATCGTCCTGATCGGCGTCGGCGTCGGCGTCATCATCATGAGCGGCATCGCCAGCCAGGCTGACAGCCTCAGCGGGAGACTCCATGCCGGCGCGGACGAGATCGAGTCGTGGGTCAGGGATCTGGGCGTGGCTTCGTCCACCGCCGCGGACGCCAACCAGCACGCGAGCGCCTCGATCAGCGCCGGCTTCAAGGCTCTTACCGGCGGCCTGCTCGGCGGCGTCGACAAGCTCGCCTCGCTGGCCGTCTTCCTCTCCTTCGCCGCCATCAGCCTCTTCTTCATGCTCAAGGACGCGCCGACGCTCGGCAGGTTCGTCGAGCGCCACCTCGGCATGCCGGTCCCGGTCGCCCGCACCGTGATGGGGCAGGTGTCCCGTTCCCTGCGCGGCTACTTTGTCGGGGTCACGATCGTCGCCGCCTGGAGCGCCCTACTGGTCGGCGCCGGGGCGCTTCTGCTCGAGGTGCCGCTGCCGGGGACGATCGCAGTTGTCACCTTCCTCGGTGGCTACGTCCCTTATCTCGGTGCCTGGACGGCGGGGGCGTTCGCGGTCCTGATCGCGCTGGGCGGCCAAGGGCCCGAGGCGGCCCTGGCGATCGCGGTAGTCGTCCTGCTCGCCAACGGCGTGCTCCAGCAGCTGGTGCAGCCGATCGCCTACGGCGCCGCCCTCGACCTCCACCCCCTGGCGGTTCTGATCGCCACCATTGCCGGCGGCTGCCTCTTCGGCACCATCGGCCTCATCCTCGCCGCCCCCCTTGTCTCCGCAGCGGTCAGGATCTCCGCCGAGCTCACCTCCTCCCGCTCCTCGGCAGAGCAAGTCGAGGCTGTGCCTGGACAGTGAGAGAGAAGGCGGCCTCACCGTCCGCTATTTCCAACGTCGTGGCGCCCCGGCCAGGTATTCCGTGTAGCCGCGCAGGGCTGCCGGCGAGACCAGCGCCCGATAGCCGAACAAGTAGCCGCAGAAACCCAGGACGTCGTGCCGGGGATGGAATCCGAGGCGACGAAAGACGTGCCGCTCCTGCCACCTGCGCAGCAGCCCATAGATGACGAGGGTGATCGGCAGCACCAGCATCGACCACCATGAGAACAACAGTGGATAGCCCGCGATGAAGAGAACGATGCCCGGGATCCAAAAGAAGACATAGCCGAAGTCGAGGAGCGGCACGAGGTAGTCGAGCCCGCAGACGAATTTGGCCAAGACTCTCGGTTGCTCGGTGGGCGGGTTGCGGTGCAGGCCCTCCAGCATCCCCTGCGCCCAGCGCGATCGTTGACGCAGGAGCTGGGGAACCCGCTCTGGTGCGGCAGTCGCGCCGAGCGCGCATGGCTCGTACTCGACCAGCCCGCGGGATCTCATCATCGACCAGGTGAGGACGATGTCCTCACCGATCGCGTCCGGCCAGCCACCCACCGCGCGAACGTCGTCCGTCCAGTAGGCGGAGAAGGCGCCCTGGGCGACCAGGGTGCTGTCGTAGGCCGACTGCATTCGCTTTACCCCATTGATTCCGAGCCGGTAGTCCCAGCTCTGCATCCTGGTCAGCAGGTTGCGCGTGGGACTCTGCACCACCAGGGCGCCCGCGCAGGCACAGACATGCTGCCCTCCGGGTTCGCGCATCAACCTGCTGACCAGATACTTCAGAGCCTCTGGGTGCAGGAGGGTGTCGGCGTCGACGGTGACCACGATCGGAGTCTCGACGCTCTCCAACGCTCTGTTCAGCGCCCGCCACTTTCCCGCTTGCGGCTCGAAAGTGCGCGACAGTTCCAGACGACGGCGCCGCGCCGTCTCCTCGGCGACCTCGGCGGTGCGATCGGTCGAGTTGTTGTCGGCGAGGATCGTCGTCAGCGGCCCGCCGTAGGAGAGGTCCGCGATCCGCTCCAGTGCCGGCCCGATGGCCGACTCCTCGTTTCGGGCGGCGATCACGACGGTTACCGGGGGCCATGCACCCTCAGGCCAGGGGCCACTGGGTGGATCCAGCGATGGGACGCGATAGCGCAGCGTGATGAGCGTGAAAACCATGAAGCCGACGAGCACGGCTGGAACGTAGGCGAGGAAGATCGGGATCGCCCAAGACATCACCGGACCGATCGCATCGCGCAGCTCTGCCCGCCATGGAGACGAGGCCCAGACGGCGAACGCCACGTAGGCAGCGGTCAACCCGAACGCCACCGCGAACCTGAGCGTCGTGGAGGCTCCCTCGTGCGACCCTGCGCCCGTCTTGGGGCGGCTCGGGCTCCGCTTGGCGGACACGGCTCGCGACACACCGTCAGCGTTCCACAGGGGATGGACGACCCAGACTGCTCTCGAATGAACGTCTAAGCGCCACCTCGCCGGGAGGCCACGGGTTAGTGATTTGGATAAGAAACCTCTACTCGTCCCGAGGCGCGGTTAGAGTGACCTTGGCGAGCCGCTGCTGGGCTGCTCGCCAAGGATGAGAACGGAGTCGCACCCGGCTGAGAGGAAGGAGATTCAAATGGAGGCTGGTCAGAGTTCAAGGCCACTTGCAGGAGGCCAGGATTTCACCGAGCGGGAGGGATGACCGTGCCGCTCGCAGACATCAGCTTTGGCGAAGGCCTGCTCTTCATCTTCGAGTTCTTTCTGCTCTTCGCCTGGATCTGGATTCTCATCTCGATCATCTCGGACCTCTTTCGCGACCACGAGCTGTCGGGGGTGGCGAAGGCCGTTTGGGTGTTCTTCTTGGTCTTCCTGCCCTTCCTCGGCGTGTTGCTCTACCTGATCGTTCGCGGCAACGGGATGCGCGACCGCACGATCAAGGCCCAGGTAGATGCCAAGAAGGAGTTCGATAGCTACGTTCGGGAGCAGGCGCAGGCCGGCTCTCCCGCGGATGAGCTCCACAAGCTGAACGACCTGAAAGACAAGGGAGCGCTGTCGCCTGAGGAGTTCGACCGGGCAAAGTCGAAGTTGCTTGGCTGAGTATCTATGACTCCAGAGTCTGCTCCTGCCGGTTCGGAGGCAGGGGGCGGAACGCGGTTGGCCTTTGTACTTGCGATGGCGATGTTCGTGCTCGTCGTCGACACCTCGTTGATGAACGTCTCGATCTCCGCCGTGGTCGAGGATCTCGATACGACCGTCAGCGGCGTCCAGTCGGCGATTGCGCTGGAGGCCCTGGTCTCAGCGGCGTTCATCTTGATCAGCAGCAAGGTAGGCGACCTGATCGGGCGAAAGCGCGCGTTTGTGCTGGGCCTGCTGGGTTATGCGACCGGCGCCCTGGCGATGACGCTGGCTCAAGGTCTCGGTGTGATCATCGTCTTCTGGGCGATCGTCGGTGGCCTGGGCGCTTCCCTGTTGCTTCCCGCGATGCAGTCGCTGATCCGAGGGAACTTCGAGGGCGCGGCACAGAAGAAGGCGTATGCGCTGGTCGGTGCGTCGGCCGCGGTCGCGGCGGCGGTTGGGCCGCTCCTCGGCGGCTTCGTGACGACCTTCCTCTCATGGCGGGTCGGCTTCTTCCTCGAGCTGGTCGTGATCGCGGTCGTCCTGCTCAACGTCAAGCTCGTCCGCGACGTCCCCTACACCGGCCCGCGCCAAATCGACCGAACGGGGGCCGTCCTCTCGGTCATCGGCATGGGTGGGGTGGTCCTGGGGATTTTGATCTGGCAGGAGGGCGGCGAGCTCGTCGGGCTGACGATCGCGATCGGCGCGCTCGCGCTCTGGGCGTTGGCCCGTTGGCTGGCGCGGCGTCACCGTGAAGGAAAGGCGACCCTGCTCGACCCAGACCTTTTCCGGCACCCCAACTTCAGGATCGGGATCTCCCAGCAAGCGCTCCAGAACATCACCCTGGGCGGCGCGATGATCGCGCTGCCGATCTTTCTCCAGATTTCTCTCGAATACAACGCGCTGCAGACTGGCCTGACCCTCGCTCCGCTCTCTCTGACCATGTTCGCGGCGGCGGTTCTCGCGGGGCGGCGGGCTGGGGATCGGCGCCCTGCTTCGATCATCCGCTTGGGCTTCGGGCTCAGCACCCTCGGCATGGCACTGCTCGTCCCGATTGTGCCCGAGGCGAGCTCCGGTTGGTATCTGGTTATCCCGCTGGCTATGGCCGGAACCGGGCTCGGGCTGCTGGTTTCCCAGCTCAACAACTACACGCTCGCCCCGATCGATGAGGAGCGGATCAGCGAGGCGGCCGGGGTGAACTCGGCGGCGGGGTCCTTCGGGCTCTCCTTCGGACTGGCGATGGCCGGGGGCGTGCTGTTGGCAGTCCTCTCGCTCAGCTTCACCAACATGACCGAAGCGAGCACCGTGATCCCAGCGGGCCAGCAGCAACAGATCGCGGACAAGCTCGACGAAGACGCGGAAGTGACGAGCAGCGCGAAACTCGAACAGCTGCTCGCCGAAGAGCCAGAGGCGGTTCAGGATGAAGTCCTCCGGATTAACACGGACGCGACGAACCGCTCTTTGCAGGTGGCGCTGCTCGTTCCAATCCTCGCCAGTCTGATCGGGCTCTTAAATTCCTTTCGGATGATGCGGCTGCGGGAAATCGAGCCGCGCGCCTCGATCCCCGGCTAGCCTCTTCCAGCGCCCTCCGATCGAATCGCGGCTAACGCCGCCTCCGGGGAGGGATAGAAGTGATCTTTGTCGAGCGTGTCCATCAGTCCGTACCGCAACGTCAGCTGCTTGAGCCGATCGCGCAGCTCGACAAAGGCGAGGTGTATCCCGGCTGCATTCAGCTCGCGGTCGAGTTGCTCGAGCATCTCCGCCGCGGTCACGTCGACGTCGGTGATCGCCTCGCACTGCAGGACGATCCAGTCGGGCTCGCGCTCGCGCGCGAGGCGCCTGATCTCGTCGCGGAACCTTCCCGCGTTGGCGAAGAACAGCGGCGCCTCCCAGCGGTAGACGACAACTCCGGGAACCTCGCCGGCATCTGGGTAGGCGGTGAGGTCGTGCCATCCCTCCAAGCCCTCGGGACGTCCCAGAACCGCGCCGTGCGGCCACCAGTTGCGGCGAAAGAAGAGGATGATCGCCAACAGGACCGCAACCACGATTCCCTGCAGGACGCCGAGGAGCACGACCCCGGCGGTGGCCACCAGGGACACGCCGAGCGCGCTTCTGCGCATCTCGTAGTAGCGGCGCAGCAAGGGCAGGTTCATCAGCGATATCGCCGCAGCGATCACCACTGCCGCAAGCGCCGCTTGCGGCAGGTCGGCGAGCAGTGAGTTGAGGAAGAGAAGGAGAGCCGCGACGAGCCCGGCCCCGACCAGCCCGGCCAGTTGGGTTTTCGCCCCTGACTGCTCGGCGACGGCGGTCCTCGAGCCGCTCGTCGAGACCGCGAACCCCTGAAAGAAGCCGGCCGCAACATTCGCGGCCCCGACGCCGATCATCTCCTGGTCCGGCTTGATCTCATCTCCGCGCCGGGCCGCGAAGCTGGTCGCGGTCGCGATCGTGTCGGTCAGCGACACCAGGGTGATGCCGAGCGCCGCCAGTAGCAGCGCTGGGACGTCGCCGGCGTTCGTCCAGGGGAGGCCGGGGGTCGGCACTCCCTGGGGCAGGGACCCGACCGTAACGACTCCGTGGTCGGCCAGGCCAAAGGCCGCCGAGACGACGGTGGCCGCCACGACTCCCACGAGGATCGCCGGGAGGCGTTTGGTGACAAGCGGGAGCACGAGCAAGATGCCGAGGACCGCGAGCCCGAGCACGAGGGTGGTGGTGTGCGTCTGGCCGAGACCGTCTACGAATGCCTTGACCTCGCTGAGGAACGAGTCGCCGTCGGTCGAGAACCCGAACAGCTTCGGCAGCTGCCCGACGATGATCGTGATCCCGAGACCGTTCATGTAGCCGACCTGCACCTCTTTCGAAAGCAGGTCGGCGACGAACCCAAGCTTGCCGAGGCCGAGGCCGATCTCGATCAGGCCGACGAAGATCGCGAGCATGCCCGCCAGGACGATCGCCGACCCGGGGTCCCCCACGACCAGCAGGGGCGTGATCGAAGCGAGGATCAGGGGGGAGATCGAGGAGTCGGGTCCGAGCACAAGGACCCGTGAAGGCCCGAAGAGGGCGTAGCCCACCAGGCAGGCGATCGTCGTGTAGAGGCCCGTGACCGCCGGCAGCCCAGCGAGCTCTGCATAAGCCATTCCCTGCGGGACCAGGATCGCGGCCAGCACGAGTCCTGCCACCAGATCGGGTCGAGCGGATTGGCCGGGGTACTGTTGGATGAGCTTGATCCCGGGCACCCAGCGGTGTAGTCGGCTGGAGCGGTGAAGTTGCCCTCCTGAATCCACGGATCTGCTCCTCTGCATGGCTGTCGCGTTCGTTGGTCCCCCCGAGAAAGGGACGATATGCGCATCTTCTGTCCTGCGGTGGGGAGTGACAAGCGGGAGCGCCGTAGTTCGGCACGACCCAGCGCTATCTCCAGTTCAAGCCACGCCAGGACGCGGCCCGCCGGATTTCCGAGGCATTTGCGGCTGGCTCGGAACCCGAGCCAGCCAGTGCGGCCCGCTAGAGGTGGGCCAATTTGCAACTCTGACGACATGGCAAGCGGCAAATTGATGCAAGTGGATGGGGCTATCGCTGGGGCTTGGATCGAGCCGCGGCTGGATGGCTGGGGAGGAAAGGTCAAAGAGCAGATTCCCCAGATCTATGACGCCTATGTGCGGATCTTCCATCCGGCGTCCGATGAGAAGGGAACCCCGGTCACCTGGGCCGAGGTTGCAACCGCCCTGGGCAGCACCGCGCACCGCGAGATGCAGTGGCATGCGATTGTGGGCTCCCACGACTCCTCCGGCTTCGAGGGGTCGAGATGGGCCGGCGGGAATCCGAACATCTCGGAACTGGACGAGGAGCCACTGGCAGCGCTCTGCGCGATCCTGGGGCGGCACATGGGCAGTCCCGAGCGGTGCTACTTCGGCGTCAGCACCATCCATGCCGGAGTCGAGGAGGAATTCCCCGACGAGCCGCTGCTTCGGATGCCCCATCGCGATTTCGTGATCCTCGCTGGGCCGTTGTCGGCGGTCGACCAGATCGCCATTAGCAACACCCACTCCACCGTGATCAGCTTCAGCGCAGTCGTCCCGACTGAGGATGGTCCGCCGCCCGATCCAGATCCCTCCACGTATGTGTGGGAGGTGTCGCCAAACCTGATCTGGCCGGAGAACCGAGCCTGGTTCGTCGCCACGGAGTACGACTTCGACTCGACGTTGGTTGGGGGCAGCAGGGCGCTGATCGACATGATTCTCGACTCACCCGATCTCGAGGCCTGGGAGGTCGATCTCAAGGTCTCGCTCGAGAACGACGCAGACAAGATCAACCCGGTGCCCGATCCGCCCTCTGGCTTCGATGAGCCCGGCGATCCTGACGAGCTCCAGAGGTCGTTCTTCACCGAGACCCTGGAGATGCTGCGAGGTCAGGTTCTTGACGCCGGCGTCACCGACTCGGGCGTCTTGGAGGTCGAGATCGGCGGTCCTGGAGAGTCCCGTTGGCGGCTGACGGCCGAGAACTCTGACTGGTCCTCCATCGACCCCATGGCGCTGAAGTCGTTGGCGGTCGAAGCTATCGAGCTCGACCCCGAGACCGACGCCCTCCGATGTCGACTCTCCGACGGCTCACTGTTCGATGTCCGGCCGCTCGAACGGAAGGCAGACGACGATCCGCCCAGCTGGAGAATCGAGATTCCCTCTGGCCTGGTGCTTAAGCACGGACCCGACCTGCTCGTTGATTTCGACGGTTTGGAAGGGCCGACGTTCGAGGGATAGGTGCTCGGGGATCAATGCTTCTCAGCCGACGCTGTTCTCCCGACCCATCGAGCCAGATCCTCCCGGGTGAATCGGAGGCCTCGACTTCCAATTCGGATGTGAGGAAGGCCGCGTAAGCGGACCAGCTTCTTCCTCTCAGGCAGTGGAAACGATGTCCATCCGAGAATGGCCATAGCGGGGCAAGGCCAGGAAACCGCATGGATTCGGCGAATCCGTTTCCATGCTTTCCTTGGCCCTCGCCTTCCGCGCACGGGCCGTCGCCGGGGTTTGGCGGGACCCCGAGACCAAAGCATTGCCTTTCGTCACGGCCGCGCTGGTGCTGACGGGGACGATCTTCTACTGGCGCTTCGAGGACTGGACCATCATCGAGGCCCTCTACTTCTCTGTCGTAACCCTGACCACGGTGGGCTACGGAGACCTTCACCCGACCACCGCTGGCACCGAGATCTTCACGATCTTCTACATCCTCACTGGGATCGGCGTATTCGTCGCACTGCTCGCTTCGGTCGCACAGCAATACATCGCACAGAAGGCCGAACAGGCTTTCTACGCGGGAGCGCCTGCACGCTCGTCGCCAGCACGAGGGCAGCTAGCCAGCTTCTACTTGCGTTTAGGCTGGCGCCATGCAAAAGGAGCCAAGGCGTGTCGAAAAGCCATGGGGGCATGAGATTTGGTGGGCGCATACGCCTCACTATGCCGCGAAGATCCTCGTTGTTGAGAGGGGTCACGCCCTGTCTTTGCAATTGCATCGTGAGAAGGACGAGACCTCGTACCTTTTTTCAGGCTGTTTGAAGCTAACCGTCGGGGTGAGTGAGACCGAGCTCGAGACGAAGGTGATTGAGCCGGGCTATAGCTGGCGAAACGAGCCGGGGATGATCCACTCAATCGAGGCTCTGGAGGACTCCGTCATCTTCGAGGTTTCAACTCCTCAGCTTGACGATGTTGTCCGTCTCGCCGACCGTTATGGTCGCGCTCCTGGAGAGTGAAGCGGCGGGCAGTGACCATCGACGACCTGGGTTTGCTTTACCGACTCTGCTCAGGCCCCTCCGCGAGAAACTCGATGCGGTTGCCCCACGGGTCCTGGGAGTAAAACCGACGCTCCCCAGGCAGGGAATCGTCCCAGAGGACCTTGGCACCGGCTGCGATTAGGCGATCTGCGAGCGCATCCAGCGTCGCCGGCGAGACTCTTATCGCTGGGTGGGCTTTCAGCGCCGGCGAGAATGGCTTCTCGATGCCAACGTGCAACTGCTGCTCGCCGAGTGCGAACCAGACGCCGCCGCGCCCTCGTAGTGCCTCAGGCTTCTCGAGCTCTCGCAAGCCGATCAGATCCCCGAAGAACCGACGGGCCGCTATCTCACAGCCGGGCGGTGCAGCGATCTGTACGTGATCGAGTCGAATGGTTGGTCGCCGTCGAGCTCAGCGCCGCAACGTCCGCGCCAACCGCGTCTTCAGGTTGAGCGCCGCCAGCATCGCCCGCTCCGAGAGTGAGCCTGCTGGTGGCATCGCGCCCAGTTGCTGGGCCATTTGGGCGCCGTTTAAATAGGCGTCATTGCGATGGATCTTGCCGTCTCGGATCGTCAGCAGATCGCAGCCGGTTAAATCGATCCTGGCGCCGGTCGGATCTACCCCTTCAAACCTAACTTCGCCGTTAAACGTCCCGGTTGCGTGCCAGTGCACTGCAGCCTTGTCGCCCTCCGCGACGACGTCGAGGATTTCGAAGTGGAAGTCAGGGAAGGCGGCGAAAAGATTGGCGAACCAGGCCCGATAGCTGTCGGGTGCGATCAGCTCTACTAAGCCGTGTAGCTCGCCGGTCCCACCCGGCTCATAGAAGCTCGTCATTGCATCCAGATCCCGCTCGGCGATTGCTTCGAAGTACGCACGAGCGATTGAGCCGACGGCTTCAGGCTGCTGCGTTTCGGGCACGCAACCAGGATAGGTGAATTCGTAGGACTACCTCGCTCTTAACCAAGCTCTGGACAGGGCGGGCTTTGGCCGGGGCGGCGCTAGCCGCCGAGGCGGAAGGCGACGATCTGTGGGGTCTGGCCTTCGGCGGCCGGTACTCCGGCGGGCGCAATCAGCGTGTCACCTGCCACGGCGACACCCGTATTGGTTCCGGCCGGGAGTTGTTCTTGCCAAACCTGTCGCCCTGATTTGGTGTCGTAGGCGTGCACTTTGCCGTCGTAGGTCGTCGCGAAGACCACGTCGTTGGTAACAGTGGTCGCGCCAAAGGCCGGGGCCAACGGGAATTCATGCTTCCAGGCGAGTGAGCCGTTCTTCACGTTCAGAGCAACCAGTTCGCCGGAATTTTCTGCGCTGGCTTCTTCGATTTCAGTTCCGGAGGTGAGCGTCACAGGATGGTTCACAACGGGCACGAAGACCCGTGAGCCATCGGTGGACATCTGCGCAATGACCCCACCCAGGTTGCCGGGATAGATTTCGAAGGGCGTCTTCAGCTTCGAAGATTCACCCCTCATCGCCAGCAGCCCGTCTTCGTCATGTCCGTTGTGTTTGCCGACGGCACGCTTCCAAACGAGCTTCCCAGTCTTGGCGTCGAGGGCAATTACGAATCCGACCTTGCCTGCCGCCACCACAAGTTCCTTGCCGCCGGAGTCGATCAGGATCGGCGGACCCTGCAGGTCCCAGTCATAAAGGTCGTGGGGGTTGAGCTGGAAGAACCACTGCATCTTGCCGGTTTTCGCGTCCAGCTTGACGATTGAGTTGGTGTAGAGGTTCGGACCGGGTCGGCTCGATCCCCAGGGGTGCCCGGGGCTACCGGGGAACGGCGCGGGGTTGCCGACGCCGAAGTACATCGAGCCTTTACCGTCAAAGGCCGGCGTGTACCAAACACCGCCGCCGGAGTTGATCTCCGGGTGGCCCCAAAGGCTCTTTGGCACCGTGTCGAAGTGCCACAGTTTTTTGCCGGTCTTTGCGTCCAGCGCCCAGACGATGCCGACGCCCCCCGGTTCATAGAGAGAGCTTGCGCTGGTAGGCACGGTCGAGGCATAGACGATGCCGTTATCAAAGCCGGGGGCAAGATTGATTCCCTCGACTTCGTTGCGCACCAGGGTCGTCGTCCAGAGCTGTTTGCCGGTTTCCTGGTCGAGAGCGAAAATTGCGGACGGGGTTGCCCCGAAGACTTTGCCGTCCTCGACCACAACGCCGTTCGGCCCCAAGCTCGGCAGTTCGTAGGATTTCGTCCACAGCACGTCGCCGCTTTCCTGTTCGATCGCCTGCACGTTCGAGGCTAGGTCCTGTGAGTAGATGACACCTTTGCTAACGACCGGGGAAGCGGCATAGCTGCCGAAGGAGCTTTCTCCGCGAATCGGCAGCGTCCACGCCGTCTGCAGTTCACCTACGTTTGCGGTTTTGATCGAGCCGCTTGCGTTGCGGCTATTGGCGAGGTCGCCGTTCGGGTAGGCCGAGCCGTCGAAGCTCACTTCTGCCCCCGAGGAAGAGCCGCCGCAACCGCTCGCCAGTAGGGCCGCAATGAGGAGGGCGACGAGCGCCGCAAACACCCCAACGTACCCCCGCCCGCTGGTGCCAGCCATCATTGCGTGACCCTATTGGATGAGAAAAATTCTGTCAAGTATTAATGGATGCATGATCCAAAACATCGGCTTGCGCCTTTCCCTCAAAGAGCGGCTGCAGCACGCGGTTGGCAAGTAGTCCGAGCGCCCCGAGGTTGGCGAATCCCGGGCCTTGGCTTAGCCCCGCCAGGCCCGGGATCTGCAGACGCGGCTGCATGTCGAGCAACTCCAGGTGTCGCCCGATCGGCACCTCGGTTCCAGCTGGCGTATCCCAGAGCTTGCCCACCCGGCCCTCGATCTCGACACGCGTCTCGTCACTAAAGAGCGTCCGCAGTTGCGCCAGCAAGTCGAAGCCGGTGCAGTTGACCACGTAGTCGTGCTCAGGGCCGACAACCCCCTCGGGCGACTCGTGCCGTAGCTGCACTCCGGCGCCGCCGCGTGCCGCGGCGACATCGGTGACCCGGCCGGTAACAAAGCGGCAACGGTCGTCGTAGGCGATTGCCGCCAGGCTCGGCGGGTCGAAAACGCCGCGGTCGGAGTGCTTGACGAAGTCGCGCCGCGTGGTCTGGTCGAGCGCCGTCCATTCGACCTCATCCGGGTTGGAGAAGACGCGGTTCTCGAGGAAGCTCTCGCCGCGGCTCATCGGCAGCATCGGCGTGTAGACGGTGAAGCGGGAGTGGGGGCGGAAGCCGCGCAGGAACATCATGCAGCTGAGCGCGCTCTCACCACCGCCGACGATCGCAACATCACAGGCACTCTCCTCCGGCAGTTGTGCGAACTCGTCGCGTCGGCTGTCGCAGTGAAAGACCCGCGAAGCGATCCCCGGCTCGTGTGGAAAGGCGCGATGGATGCCCGGGCCGGTCAGCACCAGCGCCCGCGCGTGGTGCCGCGCTATCCCGCTCCCGTCCGCATCTTCGACCTCGACCGCCCAGCGTTCGCCTTCCTCCAGTGAGACGCACGCGACCCGCCCCTCGACGTGACTGACCCCCTCGCCGGCGCGCGCAAGCACCCAGGTCAGGTACTCGCCGTAGTCGCGATGGCGCACGCTCGGCGATCCGGCGTCGATCCAGCGCGCGTATCGCCGTTTGGAGACCATGTAGCGCTGCCAGGAGAAGCGCATGGCCTGGTCGTCGATCGCCTCGCCTGCCTCGCCGAACTCGCGGAAGCTCTGGTAGGGAAAGCCGACGTCCTTGATCGGCGTCACCGCCAGGGGCTCCTCGCCTGAGGTCATCCCGTTGCGCCCCTTCCAGGAGGCGGCGACCTCGGTCCCCTCGACAATCTTCAGGGAGATCGGTCCCAGCCCGAGGCTGTTGAAAGCATGCACCTTGGTCGCGATGCCCGCCGCCTTGGCGCCGGCGCCGACTACGAGTAGATCGGACTCGGCTGCCATGGCTCGCTGGTGCGGGGAGCGGGGGCGGGGGTGCGTGGTTCGGCTACGACCCGGCCACGCTTGTCGGGGCTGAAGGAGATCGCGCTGCGCCGTGCTCGCTCGGAGTCGCTGTCGGCGGGGCGCAGGTCGACCTCGCTCAGCACCGTGCGCAGCACCCGTTTCATCTCCAGTTCGGCGTAGCTGGCGGCGAGGCAGCGGCGCGTGCCGCCGCCGAAGGGGATCCAGGTGTAGGTGCCGGGCGGCCGCTCGAGAAAGCGCTCGGGCAGGAAGTGACGCGGGTTCGGGTAAATCTCCTCGTTGCGATGGATCAGGTAGACGCAGGGAGCGACGGTCGTGCCGGCTGGCAGCAGGTAGCCGCCCAGTTCCATTGGCTTAAGCAGGCGGCGGACGACGACTGGCACCGGCGGGCAGAGCCGCAGGGTCTCTTTGATCACCGCGTCCATATAGGTGTCCTCCTCATCGGCGAGGACCTCTTCCTGCAGGCGTTGCAGTTTCTCCGGGTGGCGCAGCAGTCGCTCAAAGACCCAGGCCAGCGATGATGAGGTCGGGCCGTCGGTGAGCAGCGTCATCAGTTCGTCGCCCAGGTCGTCCTCACTCAGCGGCGAGCCGTCCTCATAACGGGCCTCGATCAGGATCGAAACGATGTCCTTGCGCCCGTTCTCACCGGCGCGCCGGCGCTGGTCGACCTCCTCCAGCAACGCCGCTTCGACCGGAGCCATCGCCGCCCGGAAGCCATTGCTGCGGGCGAGCCACTTCGGCCCCAGTGCCGCTGCCATGTTGAGGCGCCGCGGGTGATTGAGTGCCTGGGTCAGTCGGTGCAGCAGGGTCCGCAAATTCCCCAGCCTTTCCTCTGTGTCGGGCCCGAAGACGGAACGCATAATCACCTCCTGGGTGATCGCCTGCATGTGGGGCCAGAGCTCGAACGGTTCGCCCACGGGCCAGCTCCTAACCACTTCCCGCGTCACCTCGGCCATCATCTCCGCGTCGCCGTCCATCCGCTTGCCGTGGAACGGCGGCAGCATCAGCCGCCGCCGGTTCATGTGGCCGGGCTCTTCGAGCAGCATCACCGAGCGGGGGCCGAGCACCGGCTCCAAGAATGGGTTGGCCAAGGCAACGCCGAGACTGCCGGCCGGCGCGGTCAGGACCCGTTTGACGTCATCGGGATTACTGAGGAAGACCCACGTGCCGGAGTGCAAGATGCGCAGGGTGAAGACGTCGCCGTAGCGCTCCTGGCAGCGCTTCATAAACGGGTAAGGCCGCCGTGCCCAGCCGACGGCCTGCAGGGCGCTGGGCATCCGCGGGCCGGGGGGCAACCCCAGGCTCCCTCCGGCTCCGCGGACGGACCTCCCGTCTCCCTTCATGCGTCCCCACCCTCTGAGGAAGTCTCAAGTGCCGCCATCAGCTCGTCCTCCTCTTTGCAGGTGGCGGCGATCAGCAGCTCGAAGAGGTCGCCGGTGAACTCGGCCGGCAGCTGCGCCTCTTCGCCCCGCGCCAGGTAACGCTCGCGCACCGCGACGACGCGGTCAGGTTGCATCATCGGGATGCCGTGGGCGCGCTTGTAGCGGGCGATATCCCGGCAAACCTCGAAGCGCTCGCCAAGCAGGCGAGCGATCTGGTCGTCAAGCCCGTCGAGGCGCTGGCGGTAGGGCTCCAGCCCGTTCTGACTCATACCTCCTCTACCTCCTCCTCGAGCAGGCCGGCGACAAAGGCGTAGCTGCAGGCGGCCAGGGACTGCAACGCGTAGCCGCCCTCTTGAACCACGCAGATGGGCAGGCCTGACGCCGCAAGCAGGCGACCAACTTGAGCAAAGATCGTCGGCGAGAAGCCCCAGTTGCCGTGCGGGTCCCCCTTGATCGTGTCGTAACCGAGCGAGACGACGAGTGCCTTTGAAGTACTAGCCAGCGAGTCAATCGAGCGCTCGACAGCGCCTATGTAGGTTGCGGCATTTGGACTGCCGGTGAACTCGACCACTCGTTCGTGCTCGCTGCTCGGGGTAACGGTCTGCCCGGCGACGTTGGTCACCGGCCAGGCGTGGAGGGAGTGCAGGCTGGTCTCGTCCATCCCCGCCACGATCGCCGCGGTTCCGTTCGGGTAGTGCAGATCGAGGTCGAGGATGCCGACCGGTTTTAGGCCCCCATCGCGCAAGGTCAGCGCCGCAGCGGCGGCTGAGTTGAGGTAGCAGTAGCCGGCGAACCAGCTGGGCCCGGCGTGGTGGCCGGGCGGGCGGCAAAGGGCGTAGGAGAAGCGGGCTCCTTCAACCAAGCGCGTCGCCGCGGTAATTGCCGTGCGCACCCCCTCGTGGGCGGCGGCGACCAGCCCGGCGCTGACCGGGATGTCGGGCGGCAGTCCGGGCGCCGCCAGATCTGGCATCACCACCGGATCTTCGGATTGGACCTCGTTCAGCGTCTCCAGGTACTCGCGCTCGTGCAACTCGGCCAGCGTTCGATCGACTTCCTCGGTGACCGCGTCGGCAGTGCAGGCGCGCACACCGGCGTGACAGACGAGGCCGTTGCGCAGCTCGGCGATGCGGCGGCGGTCGTCCATGCCCGGCAGCTTGCGACCGCCTTCAAGGATCCAGGGTGCGCCGTCGCGGTGGCCGCCGCGCTGCTCGATCATCAACAGCTCGTCGCTCATGACAAGAGCCTCCGCATCCGCGGCCCGAGCGGCGTGAAGCCGTTCTCGCGGTAGAAGCGCTCAGTTGCGTCCAGCTGCTTGAAGCTCTCTTGCGGCAGGCCAACCTCGAGTCGTGGAATGCCACTTTCGGTTGCCTTGCGGACCAGGGCGAGGATCAGCTCGCGTCCCAGCTCCCGGCTGCGCCACTCGGGATCGACCCAGAGGTCTTGGATCGTGCCGTAGCGACCCGGCACATGGATCGCGTACTGCCAGCTTGCCGCCAGTACGCCGACGATCGCACCGTCGCTTTCGGCGACGAGCAGCGCGCCGGTGTCAGGATCGGCCGCCAGATTCCGCGCCCCCTCCTGCAGATCCGAGCTCGACGGGCGCTCGCCGCCGAGCTCGATCAGCAGCTCTTCGACCGCACTCGCCACGGCCGGCGCATCGTCAGCCGTCGCCACCCGAATGCTCATAGTGCCCCGGCGGCCTCCGCCTTCGCGGGCTCCAACTCGACCGACCATGCCTCCGCCGCGGGGTTGCCGGTTACCGCCTCGGCGATCGTCGCCATCGGCGCCCGTGCCTTGAGCAGAATCTCATCGAACTCGTCCTCGGGGTCAGACTGCATCACGATCGCCCCGCCGGCGCCGATCGTCGTCCGGCCGGGTCGCATAACGATCGTGCGGATGACGATGCTGAGGTCCATTGCACCATCGATCCCGAACCAGCCGATCGCCCCCGAGTAGACGCCGCGCGCCTCGTCCTCAAGGTCATCGATGATCTCCATCGTGCGCTCCTTCGGCGCGCCGGTCATCGAGCCGCCCGGGAAGCAGGCGCGGGCGCATTCGGCCGCGCTACGGCCACCCTCTAGCACGCCGCTCACGGTTGAGATCAGCTGGTGCACGGTGGCGTAGTCCTCGACGATCATCAGCTCGGGGACGCCGACGCTGCCAACATCGCAGACGCGGCCGAGGTCGTTGCGCAGTAGGTCGACGATCATCAGGTGCTCGGCATAGGTCTTCTCGTCTTCGGTCAGCTCGGCCCGCAGCGCCTCATCGCGCTCGAGGTCGGCGGAGCGCGAAGTCGTGCCCTTGATCGGCCGCGCCTCGACGCGGCGCTCGCGATCGACTGAGAGGAAGCGCTCCGGCGAGGAGCTGACCACTGCCATCTCGCCCAGCTTCAGGTAGGCGGCGAAGGGCGCCGGGTTGCGCCGGCGCAGCAGCCGGTAGAGGTCGAATGGATCGGGGCTGGCGTCGGTCGAGATCTGGTCGGTGAGGCAGACCTCATACGACTCGCCGGCGGCCAGTTCGGCCTGGCTGCGGGTGATGTCGGCGAGGTACTGCTCGCGACCGCGGCCGCAGCGGAAACTCACATGAGAGCCGGTGGGGCCCCCGCTGAGGGCGAGTGGAACCGCCGGCTCGGGCGGGCTGGCGAGGACGTCGCGCACCGTCTCCTCGGCTTCGTCCAGCCAAATCTCGGCTTCCGCCTCGTCGCCGTGGCAGAGCGCGACCACGTGCGTCCGTCCACGCACGTGGTCAACAGCGACGAGGCGGTTGGCGAGCATCATCACTGCATCGGGCATGTCGGACCGATGCACGTTTGGCGAGCCGCAGTCCGCCTTCAGCTCGTAGCCGAGATAGCCGACGAAGCCACCCATCAGTCCGGGCGGTAGGTCGGCGGGGGGTGGCTCGATCGCGTGCCCCGCGAGCTCGCGGTCGAGCAAGTCAAAGATCGATGCGCGCTCGGTCGTTGCCGGTCCGGCCCCGCGGCGGATCGCCGCGCCGGACTCGACGTCGTACTCGAGCACACAGCGGGTGGCACCGGCACTGGTGCCGAGGAAGGAGCGCTGCGCCAGCCGGGTCGGCGCGTCGGCACTATCGAGCCAGAAGGCGTACTCGGCGTCAGCGAAGAGCCGTTCAAAGAGCGCCTCGGTCGAGGGTTCACCGGGGATCGAGCGCAGTCGCAGCTCACTCTCGCCGCCTTCTACCCGGGTGCGCTTCACCTGGGTTCGCGCTTGCGTCTGCAGTGGCCGCTTGGCGCCGCGCCAGCGTGGTGAGCGCAGCTGACGGGCGAGGCTGTAGAAGTTCTCGACCAGCTTGGCGCCGTGCTCGGTGGCGATCGACTCGGGATGGAACTGGACGCCCCACATCGGCCGCCGCCGGTGTTCGATCCCCATCACGACGCCGTCGTCGGCCCAGGCGGTGATCTGACCGTCGGGCCCCATGTCGGTGATCGCCAGCGAGTGGTAGCGGACGACCGGGAAGTCTTGCGGGATGCCGGCGAAGAGCCCGTCGTCTTGATGGCGAATGCGGCTCAGCCGGCCGTGCATCGCCTCCGGCGCGCTTGAGACCTTGCCGGCGAGCATCTGGCCTAGCCCCTGGTGGCCGAGGCAGATGCCGAGCACCGGGATCTCGCTGTAGCGGAGGATGTCGTTGCAGACGCAGAAGTCGTGCCAGCGCTGCGGGCTGCCGGGGCCGGGGGAGAGGACGATCGCATCGAAGTCCCAACGTGAGAGTGCGCGCCAGGAGACGGCGTCATTGTCGACCACGATCGGCTCTTCGCCGGAGACACCGGCCAGCAGGTGAAAGACGTTGTAGGTGTATGAGTCGTGGTTGTCGACGAGTAGCGTCCTCATGCTGCCTCCTCCAGACCGAGGCCGATGGCCGCACGGTCGAGCGTCGAGTTGACGATGCGGCGTACGTGCGGCGCCCGCTCCTCCTCGAGCTGCCAGCGGGCCAGGTGCGAGGCGTAGCGAGCTAGGGGAGCGACTTGGAAGTTGCCGGCCACGCGGCCCAGCAGGCGCCCGTAGGTCTCGGCCTGTACAACCGCGAAGCGGTAATCGGGGTCGAGCTCGGGCTCTGCCTGGGGCACCCAACCGTTGCCGTTGCGCGATCGCGCTCGGGCCAGATCCCAACCCAGCGCTTTGTCGTCGGCGATCAGCTTCTCCGGCTCGAAGTCGACCCGCTTGGTCGCCGTGTGCAAGAGGAAATAGCCGAGCGCGATCTGCGAGGCGACCCGGTCGGGGGAGGGGTGTCCGCGTCGCACGGCGCTGCGCTCGGGGTCGGCCTCGAGCTGATCGTCGATCCACTCGACCAGGTGGTCGATCAGGAGCGCGTCTTTCTTGCTCGAGGCGATCTTCTCGCGTTCGCGCGCGACCATGCCGTGGAAAATGTCGTGGTAGGGATGGAAGCCGTTACCGCTCTCGGTGTGGACCAGCTCGGCCATCAGCTGGCGCCGGCAGGTGACGTGGGCAAACCACTCCTGACCGCAAACCTGGAGTGAGGTGGTGCCGTCGAGGCCGGTATCTGCCAGCCAGTAGGCGAGCGCACGCATGTGCTGGGTGGGCACGCCGTCGGAGCGGACCAGCGGCATTTCCTCGAGCTCCTCGCGGCCGGTCATGTAGATCACGGTGCCGTCGACCCGCTTCTCCAACGTCCCCTCCTGCAGACCGAGCTCAGCCAGCTCGCCCACCTCGGGCAGGAAGTCAGACTCAAAGAAGACCCGGTCGAAGTGGATGCCGAGCCGCGACAGCGTCTTGCGCTGGCCGGAGATCACCCAGGCCCGCGTCTGCGACCACAGTTCGAGCGCCGCCTGGTCGCCGTTCAGCACCCGCTGCAGGAGCTCATCAGCGCTGTCGTCCAGGACGTCGACCTCGCGCGTCAGCGAGTCGGCGGGGTGGTCGGCGGCAAGCCCCAGTGAGGCGCCGTTTTTGACGTAGTCGGCGTAGCAATATCCGACAAAGTGATCCGTCTTGACCCCGTTGCCCTCGGCTGACCCCTGCGGGTACTTGCCGCTGCGCACGACCCCGGCCATCGCCTCGCCCATGCTGCGGCCGATGTCGCAGATGATGCTGCGACGCTCGACCTCGCCGCCGGCCTCGCCCAGCGCGTTGCCCAGCGCGTTGCCGAGGGCCAGGTTGCGCAGATGGCCAATGTGCAGTGCCTTGGTCGAGTTGGCGTCCCAGAAGTTGAGCGCGAATTGCTTCCCGGCGGCGACGTCGCCACAACCTGCAACCGCCTCCGCGCCTTGCTCAAGCTCGGCACCGCGACGCGCCACCCACTCGTCGTCGAGGCGCAGCCAAGTCTGCTTCTCGCCACGCTCGACTGCCTCCACCCATGGCTCTACTTCGATCTCCTCCAGTGCGGCAAGCGAGTTGCGATCCTCGCGCCAGCCGGCGACCTGGGGAACCAGCATCAGGTCGAAGCGTTGGTGCGGCCGGTAGGGCGCACGCAGGGTCCAGTGCGACTGGGCGTCGTCCCCGCCTCCCGCTTCGTCGAAATGGTCGAAGAGATTGGTTTCCATAACTGACGACGCTTCCCAGCGCCGATGCACCAGCCGGGGCTCGAACCCGGATCCTCGGCTTACAAACCCGATCCTCTAACCGATTGAGGTACTGGTGCGTATTTTTTATCAAACAGCAGAGTAACTATTCAATAATTCTGGAGTGTAACAACGGAACGTAAGTCATGTCCACTCGGTTGTGGGGCATGCGTTTCTCGTCCACCCAGCGGGTGGAGGGGCTTTGCGATCCGGGGATTAGACGACTTCGTAGAGCGGGTCGTCGGCGTCTGGGCCCGACGAAGCGGCGTGCTGAATGCAGCCGGAATGGCAGAGGGCGCGGCAGTGATAAGCGACCTCTGCGTATGGGGCGCCAGCGGATTCAGTCAGATGCGACCGGCTCGCTGGTCCTGCCTTCAGGAGCTCGAGGATTCGAGCCCTGGTCGGATGCCAGAGTGCTCTCATCTCTTGGGTTGGCACGAGTTCTCCTCTTGAAACTGAATGTAGTCGATTGACCTGCTCGGTCAGAGCATCTTTGCTTAATCGCGCCAACTTTGCAGGTCAAAGCAGACATTGGAAGTCCCGGTTTGGACATTGATCCCGCACTTTCGGGAGAATTGCTTCATGTTGACGATTGCAGTCACCGGTCCAACTGGCGAGATCGGCCGTTCGTTTATTTCGGCTCTGGAGCGCTCGCCCGAGGTGGAGCGGGTGATCGGCATGGCACGGCGGCCCTTCGACCTCGGCGCCCAAGGCTGGGAGAAGACCGAATACCGGCGCGGCGACATTCTCGACCGCGATTCGGTCGATGCGCTAGTCGCCGATGCCGACGTCGTTGTCCACCTCGCCTTCGTCATCGTTGCCGGGCGGGGGGAGAGTCGCGAGATCAACCTGACCGGCTCGCGCAACGTCTTCGAGGCCGCCGCTGCCGCCGGTGCAAAGCGCCTCGTCTACACCTCCTCGGTGGCCGCCTACGGCTTTCACCGCTCGCTCCCTTCGCTGCTGACCGAGGATGAGCCGGTCCGGGGCACCGCCCGCCATCCCTACTCCGCCGATAAGGCCGAGGCTGAGTCGGAGCTGCGTGAGGCGTTGGCTGGCTCGGCTACCGACGCGTACATCTTTCGCCCCTGCATAGTCGCCGGCCCGAAGGCGCCCCTGATGCTTGAGTTGGTGCCGTTGCTGACGCTGGGGCAGAAG
This sequence comes from uncultured Solirubrobacterales bacterium, assembly GCA_963703175.1. GTDB lineage: Bacteria > Actinomycetota > Thermoleophilia > Solirubrobacterales > 70-9 > VRUE01. The sequence continues at coordinate 256,067 of OY969794.1, read as the reverse complement.
CTGCCGGGACCTGTGCGCTGGGCACTCGGTAGGGCACCGTCGTTGCGGCCGGTGCTGCCCGATCCCGGGGTGCCCTTCCAGCTCGTTCACCACGACGACGTCGCCGCCGCCCTCTGCGCTGCGGTGCTCGGCCATGGCGAACCTGGCATCTACAACCTCGCTGGCCCCGGTGAGCTAACGGTCTCCGACCTCGCCCACGAGCTCGGCTGGCACTCGGTGCCGGCGCCCCAGCTCGCGGTCGGCGCCGCGGCCGAGGCGATCGCACCCTTCCTCCCTTACTTGCCTCCCGAGGCGGCCTGGATCGAGACGGTCCGCCGCCCGGTCCTGATGGACACCTCGCGGGCGCGCCGCAAGCTGCACTGGATGCCGCACCACGACGCCCGCGAGACGCTGCGCGAAACGGTCGCCGCGGTGCGGGCCGGCTGAATCCGCCTGGATGGCTGATTCCACGATCCCCCTGGACGAGGGAGGCTGGTCGTCCTGCAGCCGAATTGACACCTCACGCGCAAAGCGCGTGAGGTGAATGAGGAGCGCGGCCTGCGGCCGCGCGAAATCGGATTGCATTTCCGCCGCTTCGCGACATTCGTCTGCAGGACGACCAGCCTCCCTCGTTAGGCGATCATCGGCACGGCTCAGGCTACGCAGCGATCTCAGGGTGGGCTCAAGCTTGTGAGACCCCGAGGCTGGCAGCTCTCGAGGCTTTTGGTGGTGCTTGACGGAATGGCGGGTGCGCCCTGCGGGAATGTCGCGAAGCGGCGGAAATGCAATCCGGCTCCTGCGCGGCGAAGCCGCGCTCCAGATTCACCCCAGCGCGCAGCGCTGGGGTGTCAATTCCCGCAGGGCGCACCCGCCATTCCGCCTACCCCACCCTCTAGCCCCGCGGCTCGATGTTCTGATTGACCCGGAAGAGGTTGCTGGGGTCGTATTCGGCCTTGATCGCGGCCAGGCGGTCGTAGTTATTGCCGTAGCTGGCCTTCACTCGCTCTTGGCCCTCGTCCATCATCATGTTGACGTAGGCGCCACCGGCCGAGTAGGGGTGAAGCGCTTCGAAATAGTCGACGCACCAGTCGCGGATTGCGCCGGCGTTGGCCGGGTCCGGATCGACCCCAGCAAAGACCGAGCCCCAATTAGCGTCGCGGTAACCCCACGGGGTGTCGGAGGGTCCGGCGTCGTGGGCGGCGCCGTCAATCGGGTAGAGGTGCATGGTCGATTTCATCGTCGGCATCTCGGGCCCGTAGCGGGCGTGCGCCGCGACCGCCTCGTCGGGGATCTCGTTGACGAAGTCAGCCCGCCAGTACCACTGCTCCCCCTTGGGGTAGAGGCCGTCGAAGGCGCTCTGCAGCGCCGGGAACGGCATTGGCTGGACACCGTGCATCAGCGGCTCGGGCACAGCGTTGAGTAGCGGAGCCATCGCCGCCGCGGCCTCCTCCTCGCCGCCGACGTAGCACCAGACGATCCCGCAGACCTTGCGCGTGTGCAGCTCCTCGGGGAAGGGCGGCGCTGGCGGCACTGAGGTGTAAGCGAAGAAGCCGTTCAGCTCGCGTGGCGCGTTCGGCAGGAAGTCGCGATAGGCCGAGAGCACCTCGGCGCTCTGCTCGACCGCCCAGAAGGTTGGCCCGCCGATCACGGTACCCACCTCATGCAATTTGAAGAGGAAGGAGGTGACGACGCCGAAGTTGCCGCCGCCGCCGCGGATCGCCCAGAAGAGGTCGGGGTTCTCGTCTTTGGCGGCGCGCACTTGCTCGCCGCTGGCCAGCACAACCTCGGCCTCGAGCAGATTGTCGATCGTCAGGCCGCACTTGCGGCTGAGGTGACCCATGCCGCCGCCCAGCGTCAGGCCGCCGACACCGGTGGTCGAGATGATCCCGCTCGGGGTCGCCAATCCATGCTCGTTAGTTGCGGCATCGACTTCGCCCCAGGTACAGCCACCATCGACCCGGACCGTGCGCGCACCGGGATCGACCTCGATCTTTTTCAGGCCGGAAAGGTCGATCACCACGCCGCCATCGCAGGTTCCCAGTCCGGCGCCGTTGTGGCCGCCGCCGCGTACGGCGAGCAGGAGTCCTTGCTCGCGGGCGAAGTTGACCACCTTTGCCACATCGTCGGGGCTGGCGCAGCGCGCCACCAGGGCGGGCCGGCGGTCGATCATCGCGTTGTAGACCTGGCGCGCCTCCTCGTAGGCGCCGTCCTCGGGGCCGATCAGCTGCCCTTCGAAGCCCGGTATGTCCGCTGCGCTTGGGGTGTTCACGTGTCTTCTCCTTACCTTCGTCGGAAATTCGTCTTAAGTCGAGGCTAGGGCGTGGATTTGGCTCTGTCATGACCTGAACTGACCCAGTTTCAACCTCTGCGCGGCGCTCAAGTTGGCAGCGACATGGTCAGACCTGACTATGGTGTGCCTGTGGGTGGCGGAACGCACGATCTTCCTGGGGCGCTTCGTCTCGGTTCGTCCCTGCCCTTCGTTGGTCGCGGCGGCGAGCTGGCGAGGCTGCGCGCGTTGATGCCATGGGCAGAAGGCGAGGGGCGTCGGGTGGCGATGCTTGCCGGCGAGCCTGGCTCGGGCAAGAGCCGATTGCTGCGCGAGTTCGCTGCAGGCGCCGCCGAGGACGGGGCGCTGGTGCTCTACGGAGCGGCCGATTCAGCGGTGCGGACGCCGTACGGCCCTTTCGTCGAGGCGCTTGACCGACTGGCGCGGATCGCCGCCGCCGCCGACTTGCGGGCGGCGCTCGGTCCGGGCGGCGGCGAGTTGACCCGGCTGCTCCCCGACTTGCCCGCAAAGGTCGGCGAGCTGTCGCCACCGGTCGCGGCCGACCCGGATACCGAGCGGCTGCGGCTGCACACGGCCGTCGCCGACCTGCTCGCCGGTGTCGCCCGCGAGCGCCCGCTCCTGCTGGTGCTCGAGGACGTGCACTGGGCGGACCTGCCGACCCTGCTCTTGCTGCGTCATCTAGCGCAGGGCGCCGGCGAGGCGCGCTTGTTGCTACTCGCAACGTTCCGCGACACCGAGGCCGACGTGTCCCCGGGCCTGGCCGAGACGCTGGCCGAACTGCGCCGCTCCGACGAGGTCGTGCGGCTGCGCCTGGTCGAGCTTTCCGAGGCCGAGATCGGCGAGTTCGTCCAACGGGCCTCCGGCTGTGAACCGGGCGCCGAACTGGGCGACCTGGCCGAGGCAATCCGGGGTCTCACCGGAGGCAATGCTTTTCTTGTCTGCGAGCTGTGGCGCGCCCTGGTGGAGACCGGGGCGGTTGAGGTTTCCAGCGGGGCGGTTGAGGTCAAGCGGCCGCTGGATCACCTGGCGAGCCCCGAGAGCGTCCGCGAGGTCACCGGCCAACGGCTCTCCCGCCTCGCCCCGGAGACGACCGAGCTGCTCGAGCTGGCGGCCACGGTCGGGGCGGAGTTCGAGCTAGGGGTTGTCCGCCGTGCGGCCGGCCTCTCCGAGGCCAAGCTGCTCACCGCGTTGGAGGAGGCGGTGGCAAGCGGAATGATCGAGGAGCTCCCCTCGCAGAGCCTGTCCTGCCGCTTCACCCATGAGCTGGTGCGACGGGCGCTCTATGACGAGCTCTCGCGGGTGAAGCGGGCTGAGCTTCACCTGCGCGTGGGCGAGGCCCTCGCGGCGGGGGACGCCGAGTCCGGCCGCGCCCTCGCCGACCTCGCCTACCATTTTGCCGCCGGCGTTCCCTTCGGTGGTAGGGAGCGCGCGGTCGAGTACAACCTGCGCGCCGCCAGCTCCGCCGCCGCGGCGCTGGCCTTCGATGAGGCGACGCAGCGGCTGCGCACTGCGATTGAGGTCGGGGTGGAGGATCGGGTCGCGCGCGCCGAGGTCTTCCTCGAGCTCGGCCTCGCCAGTCACCGAGCGGGCAAGGCGCCCGAGGCGCTTGAGGCCTTCGTCTCGGCGGCGGAACTCGCTCGCGAGCTGGGCAGCGCCGAGCTGCTTGCCCGGGCCGCGGTCGGGTACGAGGACGCCTGCTGGCGCCCCGGGCTCGGGATTCGCGAGTCGATCGAGCTGCTCGAAGAGGGCCTGGCGGCGCTGCGCGGGGATAACGACGAGCTGCAGGTCGCTTTGCTTGCCGGCCTCGCTCGCGCACTCGACTTCGAGGGCGAGCGCGAGCGCGGCGTGATCGTCCGCGGTAACGCGGTCGCACTGGCGCGGCGGCTCGGGGACCGCTCCGGATTGGCGAAGGTGTTGCTGCGCTCCTACTGGTCGCGCGGGACGAGCCCGCTGGAGGAGATCGTCGCGATGCTGAACGAGGGGGAGGAACTGGCCGAGGAGCTGGGTGACGCAGAGCTCCGCACCGAGGCCTTGGCCTGGCGCGTGCCGACCTTCGTCGCCCTCTGCGATTTCAAGTCCGCTCGGGTAGAAGTCGCCGCCCTGCACGAGATGGCCGAACGGACTGCGCAGCCGTTCATGCAGCACGTCGCCGCGCATTACAGCTCGGCGATCGCACTCTGCGACGGTCGCTTTGCCGACGCCGAAGCGATGGCGCAGCGCTCCGAAGAGTGGAGCCGGCTGATGAGCGGACGGGATGCATCCGGGACCTACGGGATCCAGATGTTCAGCATCCGCCGCGAGCAGGGGCGGTTGGCCGAGCTCGCACCGGCGGTGAGGCTGCTCGCCGGCGAGGCCGAGCGCAACGGCCCCTGGCAGCCGGGGCTCGTCGCCGTTCTGGCCGAGTTGGGGATGGAGAGCGAGGCCAGGCGGGAGCTCTCGCGTCTTACCGAACGGGGTATCGACGGCTTCCGTGACTCGCTCTGGCTCGCCACGCTTGCCTATCTGGCCGACGCCAGCGCCGCGCTCGGCGACGAGGCGATGGCCGCCATCCTTTACCCAGAGCTGGAGCCGCTCGCTGGTGGCAGCGTGATGATCGGTCACCTGGTCGCTTGTTACGGGGCTGCCGATCGCTACTTGGGGATGCTCGCGGCTACTTTGGGAGATGCAGCGCGGGCCGAGCAGCACTTCGAGCTGGCGCTGGAGTTGAACCGGCGAATGGAGGCGCCGACCTGGGTAGCCCACACCGCCTATGAGTACGCGCGCCTCCTACTCGGGCAAGGGGGAGACGGGCGCGAGCGGGCCGCTGTGCTGCTCGCCGAGGCGAGCGCCTTGGCCGAGCAGATCGGCATGGCGGGCCTCTCGGGCAAGATCCACTCGCTCGGGGTCGTCGCCCCCGGGGGCAGTTTGCCGGGCGGACTCTCACCGCGCGAGGGGCAGATCCTCGCCTTGGTCGCCCGCGGCCTCAGCAACCGCGAGATCGGCGCCGAGCTGACGATCAGCGAACACACTGCGGCCAACCACATCCGCAGCATCCTGCGCAAGACCGAGTGCGCCAACCGCACCGAGGCTGCCTCCTACGCCCATCGTCACGGCCTCGCCTAGCGAAGATTTTTGGCTAACCGGTTCAAATCCCCGCTACGATCGGACAATGGCGCTTTACATGATCGAGCGTGCCTTCGCCGATCAACTCGACCTCAGTGGTGAGGAGGTCGAGCTGATTGAGGAGATCAACGGTGACGAGAGTGTCCGCTGGCTCTTCTCTTTCCTCAGCGCCGACCGGCGGCGCTCCTACTGCCTGTATGAGGCGCCGTCGCCTGAGGCGATCCGGGTCGCCGCTCGGCGGGCCGATATCCCGGCTGATGAGATCGTCGAGGTCGGCGCCGGCACGCCGCAGTTCTCCGAGCGTTTGCGCGACTGGGCAGACGCGGTCAACTAGGCCCGAAGCTGGCTCAAAGCCGGGTCGACGCGCCTCCTACACTTGGATGCATGTCCGCTGCATCTGAGTCCGATTCCACCTTCACCCTCTACCGACGTGGAATCGAGCTGCTCGAGGAGGCCGACTTCGAGCAGGCGACCGCGCCGCTGGAGGAAGCGGCACGGCGGGCGCCGGAGAAGTCCTCGGTGCGAGAGGCGCTGGGGCGCGCCTATTTCCGTTGCGGCCGCTTCTCGGCCGCGGTCGCCGAGTTCGAGGCTGTGGTCGATACCCATCAGGTAAACGACTTCGCTCACTTTTGCCTCGGCCGTGCCCTGGCAAAGACGGGTGAGACCGAGCGCGCCCGCCACCACCTGGCGCTGGCCGCGAACCTGCGTCCCGAGCGCCGCGATTACCGCTTCTACCGCGAGCTGCTCGCCACGTCTGGCTAGTGTCCTGAGGACACTAGAGGCCGGCGGTCAACTGGCCGACGTTGCGGCGGCTGAAGTAGGGACTGAAGGTGTGCGTGCCATCACCCTGCTTGCCGTAGCTGGTCACACCGTCGATCATCGTCCCTTCGTCGATCAACCAGCCACCGCCACTTGCCCCAGGAAGCCAGTGGCAGTGGATCGCGATCGTCGGTGGGCCCGGGATCCGGTAAGTGAGGATGTCATCGCCGGCATAAGGCGAGTTGCAGCTCTGCATCCGCCGCGTTTGGCCTGGGTAGCCGAACGTCTCAAATTCCTGGCGGCGGCTGAGGTCGCTGGCGATCGTCGCGCCGCCCCCGACCGCATCGGCGACGTTGACGCCTTCGGCGTTGGGGTCGACGACGAGCGCGCCGATGTCGAAGTTGGGGTTGCCGAACTTGACCCACTGTTTCAACGCGAAGACGGACTTGCGGTGCGCGATAAAGGCGCCAAAGGGCGCCGTGGTACCGCTGTAGGCGGGGACGAACTCGAGCAGGCTCGACCAGACGCTGTGACCGTTGGGGCCCGTGGGGCCGCTGTTGATGCAGTGGCCAGCGGTCAGCACGAGCTTGCGGCTCGGGGTGTTAATCGCGGTTGCCGAGCAGAAGCCCTGGTTTTTTCCCTGGCGGACAAAGAGGCGACCGTTGACAGCGAAGGGGGGGATGGTCGGTTCGGCAACCTGGGCGAAGCTGGCAAGCGCGGTGATGCGGTCGGCCGCGGCGGCGCCAAGCGGCGTCGTCGCGCTCATCCGCGCCGCCGTCCAGTAGCGCGCGGTGCGAGCCGCTTCGCCTGGACCGGCGGGGGTCGCCGGGTGAAGCCTGGGCGCAGCGTTCGCACTGCCAGCCACAGCAAGCAGAGCCGCCAGTAGGCAAGCGAGCGTGACGAACGCGCGCACAGCGCGAGGCCGGGCGCTATGCGGACCCATTCGCATTGCAATCAGGATAGAGCTAAGTGAGCAGCGGGATGACGCAGCGGTAGGAGCGGGTGTTAGTCGAGAGAGTGGAGTTGATCTTGCTTGCGGCGGAAACCGTCGCAACGCCATACGTGTCCAAGCCAGTGAACACTGGGATGTCGCTCGACCACTCATCACCGGGGTCGAGGTTGACCCCGACCTCTTCGGCGAAAGCGGCGAGCTGTAGTGCCTCGGGCAACGTGCCGCCGCGAGCGGCGCATTTACGCGCTGCCGTGGGGGCGTTGACGGCGCTGCTCGACGAGCTCTCCCAGCAGGCGCCGGCGAAGGCGCGCGTGCCCGGCAGGCAGCCGACGCTGTGACCATTAACCGTCTTGGCGTCGACCGCGTTAACGGCGTTGAGTGCCGTCTGCGCGTCGACCGCGCTCTGCGCCGAATCGGCCGATTCGGCATGCGTCGCGTTCGGCACCTGGCCCAGGGTCAACTCGTTGATGTCGGCGCCGGTCAGCGGCCCGCTGGCCACCGGACTACCGCGTAAGACGCCCGGCTTCAGCCGGTCAGCGGTGATCGAACGCGGCTTCAAGCGGTCGCCCGGGATCGACTTCGCCCGAATCGATTGGCCGTTGATCTTTGCCTTCTTCGCCGCGTAAACGCTGCCTCCAAGTGCGACGAACAATGCGAGGACCGAGACCACTAGCGCCGGCGAGTGCCGCCAAATCCCCTGCCTCATTCTGCTCCCCCATAAACGTGTCGGTTTCCAGATTGGACGCCGAGCCTATGCGGGGCTAGTCCGGCTGCCCAAGCAAGCTGGACGAACGTTCAGGGGCTTACGACTACTCGCCTTCTGCGTCCACTTCCCGCGTTTCCTCAAGCAGGGTTTCGATCGGTGGATCATCTTCAATCGTCGAGTTATAGAGCTGTTCGGTGGCATCTTTTGATGGCTGTTCCTCAACCAGCTCCAGGGCGCCGAATTTGCCCAGGACTTTGGCGTGGTAGGCGACCATGGTCGCCGGCAAATCGGGCGGTCGAGCAAGCTGGATCGGGGCGCAGGGTTTGCCGCGCTCGATGATCGCCCGCAGTATGCGACGCCGCACGGGATGGGCTATGACCAAGATCACGTTGGCTCGCTGCTGCCCGTCAGCTTTCTGCTCCCGTTTGTCGGATTTGTCCTCACGCCCCTTGCCCGCGTCTTCCACCTGCGCATCCTTTCGTTTACTTACAGGCGCCCAAAACTGCCAGGGCATTAAGAACCGGCGGCGTAGTGTAGGAGTACTTTTCGACTCTTTCACTTCGAATGCGTAGACCAAATTCATCTGGATCGCTGCGCTCGGTATTTCTCGCGGGCTCAAAGGTGGAGCCAGCCCCGGTCCCGCGAGGGGAGCCCTGGCGGTCGGCAGCAGCACCGCACTAGACTTGCTTTTTACGGGGAAGCGAAGAACTGGAGGTTCTATGTCGCACTCTCAGACCAGTGGTGAGCACGAGGGGCTGCTTATGCTGCGCCTCTCGAAGGTTCTTTCCGATCCAGTGAGGGTGAGGATCCTGGCCGAGTGCAGCATCGAGGCGACGAGTCCGCGGAGCTTCCATGGCAAATTCGGGGGCCCATCACTGGGCGACATCATGCAGGATTTCGAAGTCCTCGAGCAGTTCGGCTGGTTAAACCAAGCGCCAGCTGAGCCGGGCGCGCCGGCAGAGAAGTTCGATCGCCTCTACGACACGATTGAACCGCTGATTTTCGACCCGGACTGGTCCGGAGTGTCGGATTCAACAGCAAAAGGCCTGGTCGTTTCGAAGATCGTTGAGACCCTCTTGGCGCGGGTGAAGGACGCGCAAGAGGCGGGAACGATCGATGAACGCCCCGACAGTCACCTTACTTGGACGCCGCTCGCGCTCGACCAGCGAGGATGGGACACGATGATCGAGCGGGTTGACGCCCTTTTCTACTCCCTTTTTGAGGAGCAGGATGAGGCCAATGCCCGCATGGCCGAGAGCGGCGAGGAGTCGATCCCGATGACCGTTGGCCTGCTCGCCTTCGCCTCGCCGAAACGCGCCGCGTAGCGGCCATAGCTCGCGCCGGCGGGATAGACTCGCCCGTACATACGGTCGGTGGTCAAGGGAAGTCCGGTGAGAAAACCGGCGCGGTCCCGCCACTGTGACCGGGTGAAGGAAGCCGCAGGCGCGAATGCGTCAGCCACTGGGAGTGACACAGAGCTCCCGGGAAGGTAGCGGCCGACCGATTCCCGGAAGCCAGGAGACCTGTCCCCGGCCAGCCATGACAACCCTCGAGGAAAGGGTGGCTTAAATGCCAAGACTCATTCCATTCCGGCTAGTCGCCGCATGTGCGCTGGCTTTCGTGCTTCTCGTCTCGACCGCTACGGCGGCAAAGGTCCCGGCCCAATTGCGAGTGGTTGGCGGCGGCGCCAAGGTCCTCACCGAACAGGCGTTGAAGACCGGTACCACCTCGGTCCCGACCAGTCGTAAGGCGACTTGCTTTGGCAAAGGCACTGCTGGCAGTGGTAAATCCGCGACGATCAAAGGCGCCACTGCGCTCGGCCTGCTTGGCCAGGCGGCGAAGTCGACCAGCGCGTTGAAGCCCTTGCTGCTCACCGACGCCTTCGACTTCGGCCTCGGCATCTGCGGAGTCGGCGGCTACAAGGCCACCTCCAAGCTCTCTTGGTACCTGAAGGTCAACCACAAGAATCCCGAACTCGGTGGCGACGCGGTGAAGTTGCAGGCCGGGGATGAGGTGCTCTGGGCTCTTGAGGCTTATCCCTACCCGAAGGAGCTCTCGCTGGTCACGCCCTTCAGCGCCCATCCCGGTCAGCCTTTTCAAGTCAGTGTCTTTTCCTATGACGACAAGGGAAAGAAAAGGCCGGCTGGTGGGGCGACGGTCAGCGGCGCGTCGGGCCCCACCGACGCAGCTGGGCACGCAATGGTGACCCTGGGCGAAGCCACTGCGTTGGTTGCTCGTCGTGGAAAGGACATTCCGTCGAACAGCGGCACGGTTGTCATGTGCGACGAGAGCGGGGCCTGTCCAGTTCCATGAGCATGGGCTGTAGCACGGCGGTCGCGATCGCGCTGCTCTCTGCGGCGCTCGCGGCCGCCGGCTGCGGATTCGGCGCCGGCAAGGAGGTCGGCGAGGTCTCCCTGACGGTGACGCGTGACTACGGCGCCGAGCGAGTGCTGCCGCTTGTCCAGGACACCGCTTCTGAATCGGACACGGTGATGCGGGTGCTCGACCGCAACGCCGACATCTCAACCCGCTATGGCGGTGGCTTCGTGAACTCGATCGAAGGCCTCACCGAGGCGACCGTCGATGGCCGCCGCTATGACTGGTTCTACTACGTGGATGGGGTTGAGGCGCCGCTTGGCGCAGCCGACTTTGCCTTACGTGGAGGCGAGGCAATCTGGTGGGACTACCGCGACTGGTCCGCCGCCGAGCGGGTGCCGGCGGTGGTTGGTTCATGGCCGCGGCCTCTGGTCGGTGGCTACGAAGGGGAAGAACGGCCGGTCACGCTCGAGTGCCGGGGCGGCGCTGGCGCCTGCGCGATTGCGCGCAAGGGGCTTGAAAGCGCCGGGGTGGCGTTGGCGTCAGGCGGAACCGACGGGGCGATCCGAGTTCTCGTCGGTCCTTGGGCCCATCTGCGGGACGATCCAGCTGCGGCGCAGCTGGAAGAAGGGCCGCAGGTGAGCGGAGTTTTCGCCGACTTCGTGCGGCGGCACGGGGGCTACCTCCTCAGGGGGATTGACGAAGATGGTCAGCCGGGGCGGGATTTTGGCCCAAGTGCCGGGCTTGTCGCCGCCACGCGCCGCTATGACGCGCCACCAGTTTGGATCGTCAGCGGCGCAACGGTTCGCGCCGCGCGCGCCGCCGCCGGTCTGCTCGACGCCGCCCACCTGCGCGACCACTACGCGATAGCGACCGAAGGCGACAGGGAGTCGCCGTTGCCGCTCAAAGCGCGATGAGATCGCCCTTTGCATACACCCCGCGGCCGGGTCCGCTTCAGGCGGCCTCCCCGGGCGCAGCCGTCACCTACCTCGGTGCCCTCGTCGCTGTCGCCTTTCTCTACTCAAGCCCGCTTGTGCTGGCCGCAACGGGTCTCGCCGCTGTGCTCGCCGGCTATACCGCTGGCGCTGGTGCCGCGGTGCGCGTGGCGCTGCGGATGGGGGTGACCCTGGCCCTCTTGATAGTGGCCGTCAACGCGCTTGTCGTCAGTCGTGGTGAGACGGTGCTGCTGCGCCTGGGTGACCTGCCGCTGCTGGGACAGGTCGACATCACCGCCGAGGCGTTGGCGGCGGGCGCGGTGATCGGCTTGCGGGCAGCGGTGGCGATGGTCGCCTTCGCCGTCTACTCGGCCTGTGTCGATCCTGACCGGGTGCTGCGGGCGCTGCGCCCACTGGCCGGACGCTCGGCGCTAACCGCGACGCTGATATCCCGCCTCGTTCCGGTGGCTGCCGCCGACGCCGCACGCCTGCGCGACGCCGCACGCCTGCGCGGCCCAGCTGCGGCGCCACTGGGCCGCGCCGCGCTGGCCCGCCGCTTGATGACCGGCTCGCTAGACCGATCCATCGATGTGGCAGCAACCCTGGAGCTAAGGGGCTACGCGCTCCAGCCCCCCAAGAGCTTTGTTGGACACTTGTGGCCCCTGGGGGGTACAAAATCGTCCATCCTGCGTTCTCGGTTCGATCGCCGCTTTTACGTGACCGGGGGGCTGGTGCTGGTCGCCGCGATCGCGGGCTTGACTGTGGGCGCAAACAGCTTCCACGCCTACCCCACGATTGAGGTCGGACTCGGTCACGGGACCGTCGCCCTCTCGGCGCTGATCGTCTTCGCCGGCCTCGCACCGAGGAGGCGCGATGCCCGCTGAGCTTGCAATCCGCTCCACGCCGGCCCTGGCGACCGCGGGCCTCTCCTATGGCTACCCCCACGCCGACGACCCCGTCCTTCGCGACGTCTCGCTAACGCTCGCGCCAGGAGAGTTCGCTCTGCTGGCCGGCCGCTCGGCCTGTGGCAAGACGACTTTGCTGCGGGCTGCTTGCGGCCTCGTGCCGCACTTCCACGGCGGCGAGATCGAGGGCAGCATTCACGTCGCCGGCCTAGACGCGATCGCCAATGGCCCCGGTGAGTTAGCGGCCGTGGTCGGCTATGTAGCCCAAGACCCCGAGACCCAAATCGTCTCGACCACGGTGGCGGCGGAGATAGAGCTACCGCTGGAGATGCGGGGGGATCCACCAGCTTCACGCGCGCGGGCAGTCGAGGAGGTGGCCTTGGCGCTGGCAATCCCGCACCTGCTAAGCCGCACCGTCGACACGCTCTCAGGGGGGGAGCTCCAGCGCGTAGCCCTCGCGGCAGCTCTCGTCACCCGCCCCGAGCTGGTCCTCCTGGACGAGCCCACGTCTCAGCTCGACCCGGTGGCGGGCGATGAGCTCATCTGGCTCCTCCGCCGCCTCAACGAGGAGTGGGGGGTATCGATCCTTCTCGCCGAGCACCGGCTGGAGCGCTGTCTCGCCGCCGCGGATCGAGTGATCGCGATGGATTCGGGCCGCGTTTCTTTTGACGGCACCCCGAGAGACTTCCTCGCCTGGGCCCAGCAAGCCGACGCCGCGCTGGAGACTCCCGGCGCACGCCTGTTTTCCCTTGCCGGAATCGAACCATTGCCAGTCGGTGTCCGCGATGCGCACCAGATCCTCAGCTCACCCCAGACGCAGCTCGAGCGGGTGACGGGGGATTGGGGGGGTCCCCGGCGCAGCGGCGTCCGTTTTTCGCCCCAACTGCATTCTCGGACGGCCGCAGCCTCTTCCGGCGAAAAACCCAGCAAGCGGGGGACCCCCCCAATCCCCCGTCAGGACCCGCCCGCCGCCGCCATCCGTGATCTCTGGGTCGAGCTCGACTCCGGAGATGCTCGCCGGGACGTGCTCAAGGGCATCGATCTGAAGATCGAACGTGGGGAAACGGTTGCCCTCATGGGTCGCAACGGTGCCGGGAAGAGCACCCTGCTTCGAACGCTGGCGGGACTGGTCGAGCCGGTGCGTGGCAAGGCCGAAGCGCCGAGCAAAATCGCCCTATTGAGCCAAAACCCGAGCGACTATTTGGTCCGCGAGCGGGTGGGGGATGAGCTTCCGGGGGACGGGGGACTGACCGCATTGAAGACCGTCGGGTTGGAGCACGCGATCGACGCCGACCCGCGCGATCTCTCTGGCGGAGAGCGGCAGCGCTTGGCGCTGGCGATCGCCCTTGCCGGACGGATGGAGGGTGATGCGATGCCCGGGCTCATCGCGCTCGACGAGCCGACGCGTGGCATGGATCGGGCGCGGAGGAGTGATCTGGTCGAATTGATCGGGGGTCTGGCGGGACGTGGCTCCGGTGTCGTCGTCGCCACCCACGATGTCGAGTTCGCCGCCTCCTTCGCTCAGCGCGTCGTATTGCTCGGCGACGGCGTCGTGATCGCCGATGACGGCGCTGCCGAGATCCTCTCCGGCGGTTGGTACTTCGCTACCGAGGTCGCCCGCATTCTCGACCTCCCCGGTGTGATCACGCCCGAGCAAGGCGCGGCGAGACTCGACGCGGAGGCTCGCCCGTGAGCTGGGAGCTGGCCAGCTTCCTCATCCTCGGTGCTGTCCTGCTCGGCGGCTTCGCCTGGTATGAGCGTTCGCGGCCGACTTCACAGGTTGTCGCTCTGGTCGCTGCTTTGGCGGCCCTAGCCATCGCTGGGCGGGTCGCGTTCGCCGCCTTCCCCAACGTCAAGCCGACCACCGACATCGTGATCTTTGCCGGTTATGCGCTTGGCCCGGCGCCCGGTTTTGCGGTTGGCGCCCTCACCGCGCTGGTCTCGAACTTCTGGTTTGGGCAGGGGCCCTGGACGCCGTGGCAGATGGCAGCTTGGGGGATGTGCGGGATCCTCGGCGCTGGCCTGGCGGTGGTTCGCCCACGCGCTGGACGCTTCACTCTGGCCGCCGTTTGCGCTCTCGCCGGCATCGCTTACGGCGCTCTGCTGAACTTCTCTTTGATGGCGACTTACGGAGGCGACCTTTCCTGGCAGCGTTTTCTCGTGCTGGAGTCCCGCGCCGTCCCCTTCGACGCTGCTCACGCGATCGGCAACGCCGGCTTTGCCCTGATCGCTGGTCCGGCAATGGTGCGGATGCTGGTCCGCTTCCGCGAGCGTTTTGAGTGGCACGCGCCGGCCGTGGTCTCGGTACTGCTGCTTGTTCTCGCGCTAGCCAGCGTGCTGCCTGCCAAGGCCGGTGCATCCGAAGTGAGCGAGGCGGCCAACTGGCTCGTCGCCGCGCAGAACTCCGATGGCGGCTGGGGCGCCTCGCCAAACAGCGACTCGTCGCCCGAAATGACTGCCTGGGCGGCGATGGGGCTGGAGGCCGCTGGCCGCAGCCCGCTCGAAATCTCGAACAGCGGACACACGCCGATCGATTACCTGCGCAGCCACGTCGACGAGTTGAGCAGTCCTGGCGATTTTGCCCGCACGATTCTTACCCTGACCGGCGCCAAGGTTGATCCACGCTCCTTCGGCGGACACGATCTGGTCTCAGCCTTGGCCAGCCGCCGCCGCAATAACGGCTCCTTCGAAGGCTGGCCGGGGTCGACTGCCTTCGCGGTGATTGCGTTGCGCGCGGGGGGCGGTGAGAGCGTCGAACAGTCGGTCTCCTGGCTGTCCAAAGTCGAGAACGGTGACGGCGGCTGGGGAGATGTTCCCAACTCGCCGAGTACGGCCGACGGCACCGGGGCCGCAATGCAGGCAATCCCCAATACCACCGCAGCCAAGCACGGTCTCGGCTTTCTGCGCAACTCCCAGCGACCCAGTGGGGGCTTCGCGCTAGGGGGCTCGGGCGCCGTCAACTCTCAATCCACCGCCTGGGCAGTGCAAGGGATGCTCGCGGTTGGGACCGACCCTGCCACGGTGCACGAGGGTGGCAAGAGTCCGCTTGAATACCTTGCCGCCCGCCAGGACGACGACGGCCACTACCGCTATTCGGACTCGAGCGATCAGACGCCGGTCTGGGTGACCGGCCAGGTGCTGACCGCCACCGCCGGAGACTTCTTCCCGGTGACCCCGGTTGCAAAGCCGTTGACGCCCGAGCCATCATTCGAGAGCGCAGTATCTGGCGCCTCTCCAGTCGTACCGCCGCCAGCTAGCGGATCGGGCTCCTCCCAGGATCTGCTCGAAGCCTTCGAACAGAGCAGCACCGGCGGCGTCCCTCCGGCCAGCGGCAGTAGCCCGGCGGCAAAACCGCCGGCATCGGGCGCAGGATCGGGTTCGGTCCCGGTGGTGCCCCCCGGCGGTACCCCCGAGGGAGACGAAGCCGAACCCACTCCCACTCAAGCCGCCGCATCCCATTTCGAAGCCAGTGACAACTCCGGCCCTAAGCCGTGGGCCCCAATCGGCATCGGCCTGGCCACCAGCGGCATAGCCTTGGGCAGCGTCCTCCTCCTGGGCCGTCGTTTCAGCTGGTAGCGACGGCCGATACCCTCGCCGCATGGACGTCGAGACCGCGATTCGTACTCGTCGCACCCACAAGGTCTTTGGGCCGGAGGGCCTTGCGCCTGAGCAAATCGAGGAGCTATTGGAGTTGGCGCGCTGGGCCCCGAACCACCACCTGACCGCGCCTTGGCGCTTTCGCGTGGTCGGCCCGAGCGCATTGGAGCGCATGAAGCAGGCGGCCGGGGAGGAGGGTGCGGCCAAGCTTGATCGCGCCCCGACCCTGATCGTTGTCTCCTGCGCGCTTGGAGATGACACCGTCCAAAACGAGGAGGACCTGCACGCGACCGCCGTCGCTTCCTACATCGTTCTGCTCGGTGCCCACGCCCGCGGTCTCGCCGGCTACTGGCGTACGCCAGGTTTCTTGCGCGCCGCCGAGGGCCGCGCCGCCGTCGGCCTCCCCGATGGTGAGCATGTCGTTGGCCTCCTTCACCTCGGCCAACGCCGCCAGGAGAAAGAGCCGCCGGAGCGCCCGCCGGTGGAGCAGACGACCACCTACCTCGACTGATGCTGAGCCGCGCTGCAGCCCTAGAGGAGATCGCCGGCCAGCGCTTCGAGGTGGTCGTGATCGGTGGCGGCATCACCGGCGCCGGCGTCGCCTTCGACGCCGCGTCGCGGGGCTACTCGGTGGCGCTGCTGGAGCGGGGTGACTACGCCGTCGGCACCTCCAGCCGTTCCTCGAAGATGGTCCACGGCGGACTCCGCTACCTGCAGAACTTCGACCTCGGCCTGGTCCGCGAGGCGCTGCTGGAGCGCCAATTGATGGTCCAGCTGGCGCCGCACCTGGTCTATCCGACGCCGTTCCTCGTCCCGTCCTTCGCCGAGGAGCGCCGCGACCGCAAACTCGGCATGGGACTCAACATGTATGACGTGATGGCGACCACGCGGGTCGGTCGCAGCCGTCGCGAGATGCGCTCCTCCAAGCAGGAGGACGAAGACTTCTACTGGTCGCCGGACCGTCACCGCACGATCGATCGCGACGAGCTGCTCGAGCTGGTTCCCTCGCTGGAGCCGCGCGATCCAAACGACGCCTACCTCTTCTACGACTGTCAGACCGATGACGTACGGCTGGTGCTGACGATTCTCGGCGAGGCGGAGCGCTTCGGCGCGGTGATGCTGAACGGCGCCGAGGTAGACGAGGTGCTCACCCGCAATGGGCGCGCCGTTGGGGTGGCCGCGGTCGAGGCCGATTCGGGCGAGCGCTTCGAGGTCGAGGCCGAGACTGTGATCAACGCAACCGGCGTCTGGGCAGACCGGATCGGCGCCGAGGTAGCCGATGAGGAGGACGTGCCGCGGATTTCTCCCAGCCGCGGTACCCACGTCTTGCTCAACCGCGACGACCTCTCGACCGGGAGCGCCGCCTGCATCGTCCCGGCTGGCGAGGGTCGCCACATATTCGCTCTGCCCTGGTACGGCCGGACGCTGATCGGTACGACCGACAACGACTACGAGGGCGACATCGACCACCCGCGGCCGGGGGAGGCCGACGTCGAGTATCTGCTCGAGGCCGTTAATGTCTTCTTCGGCGTTTCGGTGGGGGAGTCCGACCTTGTCGGCGCCTACGCCGGCGTGCGACCGTTGCTCTCCACCGGCGACCCGAAGAAGTCGGTCGACATCTCGCGCAAAGCGGAGCTGTATGAGACCTCGTCGGGGATGCTGACGATCACCGGTGGCAAGCTGACCACCTGGCGACGGATGGCGAAGCAGACGGTGGATCGCCTGGTCGAGCGCGAGGGTCGCGAGGCACCTTGCCACACCGCCGAGATCCCGCTGGGGATGGAGGCCCGGCCGGAGGATCTTGAGGCGCCGGACGGGGTGGGGGAGGAGGTTCTCGCTCAGCTCGCCTTCCGCTACGGGCACGCGGCGCGAAACGTCCTTCGCCTGGCGCGTGAGAATCCGAAGCTGGCGTCGCCGATCGTTCCCGGCAGGCCCGACCTGCTCGCCGAGGCGGCGATCGCGGCGCGACTCGAGCAGGCCCGCTGCGTTGCCGACGTGCTCTTGCGCCGCACCCGGCTTGGGCTGCTCGCGGCGCCGCAGTTGCGCGGCACCGGTGTCGCTCGCACGGTTGCGGAGGTGCTTGGCGACGAGCTCGGCTGGTCGCGGCGGCAGGTTAAGCGCGAGGCTGAGGCCTGGCCGGCGGCGCTCGCCGATGCAGGTGTCGACCCTGCCGGTGCAGCCGAGAGCGCCGCCCAAGGTGCCGGTTGAATAGCCTGCCGTCCGTGAACAAATCAGAACTCGAGTCCAAGCACCTCGCCGAACTGCACAACCTCGCCGCCGACGCCGGCGTCGAGCGCTACCGGATGCTGTCCCGCGCCGAGCTGATCGAGAAGCTGGCGGGCGGCAACGGAAAAGCTCAGTCAAAACCGAAAGGCGAGCGAGGTGGAGGCGACGCCGGTCGGCGCAGGCAGCGCGACCGCAGTCGCAAACCGCGCGAGCAGCGCGAACAGCCCCGGCGCGAGCCCAAATCTGAGGTTAAGCCACCGGCGCCTGCGCCTGCCACCGAGCCGCCTGCCGCGGCTACGGCCGAGCGGCCAAAACGCAAACGCCGCCGCCGTCGCTGGGGCCGGCGCCCCAAGGGCGTCCGCGTCCATGACCTGCTGCTGCCCGCCGCTTCCGGCCGCCAGGCGATCGTCTACGGCGAGACCCGTGCCGCCTGCACGGTGCTGCTGCGCGAGGTAGCGGCGGAGCTCTCCGGTGCCTCCAATGGCCCCGACCCGATCGCCCTGCTCGTTGACCCAACACCGGAGGAGCTCGCCGACTGGAAGCGCGAGGCGCCCAAAGCCGAGATCGTCTCCGCCGGCAAAGCCAAACACGCCGACGACGCGATCGCCCAGGCACGCATGCGTGCCAACGGGGGAGAAGACGTGATCGTTCTAATCGACTCGCTCAGCCGCTTCGCCGAGGCCTTCGCCGGTGCAGACGAGGCGCGTGAGCTCTTCGATGCCGGCCTCGGGTCCCCCGGCTCCGGCTCGCTCACGGTCGTCGCGGCAATAGAGAGAGCTGGCTGAGGCGTTCTCAGCGCCTATAGGCGATGCGGCGCCAGCTTGGCTCTTTGGAGAGCTCGATCAGCTCGTTGCTGCGGTCGGGCTGGACGTAGCCGAAGGTCTGTGTGGTGTCGTCGAAGACGACGTCGAGCTCACCCTCCTTGACCCGCTGGTCGAGCCAGGCACCGCGGAAGACGAGGCGGCGCAGCCAGTGGACGAGGCTGCGGTTGGAGGGGCCGACCAGGTCTTCCCAGTTGAGGTTGATGTGCTCGCCGAGCTCTGAGCTGGGCTCGGAGATCTCGCCGTTGACGGCCAGATCGAGTAGGTCGTCAAGCTCCTCGCGGCTCAATCCCTGCTGGACAAAGCCAAGTTTGACCGCGGCTTGCTCGACGCGCTGGCCGAAGTCCTCCTCGTTGAAGGCAAAGCGGAGCTCGCCGTACTCGAGCACGTAGTCGGAGCCCGACTCGTAATTTCCTCTGCGGGTCGTCTTCTTATTCATTGAGTTGAAGCCCATCTACCGTCGCAAGCCCAGCGACAGCAGGTGCTGGATCATGCCTTGGATCGTAGCTGCGCGCCTGCTCGGCACTACCGCTGAAACAGGTTTTGCGCGGTGAACTATTCCTCGCAAACGCTTCGGGGGGAGAATCTCCCGCCGCTGTGGCCTTGGATTCATATGGATCCGCTTGCCAGGCGCCTGCGCCATCTCCGCACAACCAGCGTTCTCGGCCATGAGGTTCTTGTTGCCAATGGCACCGGCGCCCGCCTCTTCGGTCTCTCCTATTTGGACCGCGATGAGGTCGGTATGGGCCTGTTGATTCCGCGCTGCTCCAGCGTTCACACCTTCGGCATGCGCTTCGCGCTCGATCTCGTCTTCCTCGACCGGGATGGTCGACCCTGTTCCTTGAGGTTGGGAGTGTCGCCCCGTCGCTTTGCATGGGACCGGCGGGCAAGTGCGGTGCTCGAGTTACCGGCCGGCATTGAGTGAACGGGCGACGCGCGAGGAATCTCGCGCTTTGCGGCCTTGGGCCGACGTGCCAGGGGGAGAGTTTTCGTCGCTGCGCTCTTAAGGGAGTGCATGTTGCCGCAGCGACGAGAAATAGCCAGCGTGGTTGTCTGCGAGGACGACACCCCGACGCTGGAGCTGCTTTGCGACAACCTGGTCGCCGATCGCTTCGGGGTGCTGCCGGCGCCCAGCGCTTCCGATGCGCTGCGGCTCTGCAGGTACAAACAACCGGACCTGATGCTGCTTGATCTGACCCTGCCCGATGCCTCCGGGCTTGACGTGTTGCAGGAGATCCGCGAATCCGACGGCATCATTTCCCGCTTCGACCCGCGCCTGCCGGTAATCGTCCTCAGTGGGCGTGGCGCCGACGCAGACCGTGTCCGGGGTCTTGAGTTCGGCGCCGACGACTACGTGGTGAAGCCGTACCTGTACCCCGAACTGCGGGCGCGGATCGCCGCGGTCCTGCGGCGGGTCGAACAGCGACGCAGTGGTCCGCTGCGGGTGGGCGACATAGTCGTCGACCCGGGGCGTCGTCGGGCCTGGGTCGGGGGGCGCGACGTGCATCTCTCCAAGAAGGAGTTCTCGCTGCTGCGGGTTTTGGCCGCCGACCCCCACCGGGTTTTTTCCAAGCGCGAGCTGCTGGGCGAGGTCTGGGGCTATCGGGCGCCGACCAAGACGCGGACACTCGATTCACATGCAAGCCGGTTGCGGCGCAAACTGGACCCCGAGCAGGCGCGCTTTGTAATCAACTGTTGGGGCGTCGGATATCGCCTCCTTGACGGATGATCGAGCTAGCCGAGATCGTCGCCGGTTGGCCGCTCGCCGCGACGATGGCCGCGGCGTTCACCGCTCAGGGATTGCGCGCCGGCCGCCGTCGCAGTGCTCTCAATGAGGCGCTGCATGAGCTGCGCCGGCCGCTACAGGCGATTGCGCTTGTGGGTGGCGGTGATCTCGGCTCGCCGCCGGTGCTGGAGAGCTCGGTGCGATTGGCGGCGGCGGCACTGGAGCGGCTCGACCGCGAGGTCAACGGCGGCCCTTTGCAGCGACCGGCGGAGGTGATGGAAATTCGCCCGTTGCTGGAAGCAGCGGTGCGCCGCTGGCAAGCGCGCGCATGCGTTGCCGGCGGCTCATTGAAGCTGCGCTGGCGCGCCGGGCGCGCGGCCGTCGTCGGCGACCGGGTCGAACTCGCGCAAGCGCTCGACAACCTGATCGTCAACGCAATCGAGCACGGTGGGCCAGAGGTCTCGGTCGACGCCCGGCCGCACAAGGGTCGCCTGCGAATCGTCATTGCTGACTCCGGCCGCGATTCCCGTCCGGTGGAGCGCCGGGATACGCCAGGCGATGTGATTGCCCGCCTGTCCGGGCGCCGCCGTCGTGGCCACGGTCTGGTCGTAGTGAGGCAAGTTGCGGCTGCGCACGAGGGTCGCTTTGCCTTGCGGCGCTCAGAGCGCGGTTCGCTGGCGATGCTCGAGCTTCCCCTGACTAGCGACCGCGGGGCTTCCGCAGCATGAGCAGGCGCAAGCGGGCCTTGGTGTTTCTGACGTTTGCCCTGATCGCTGCCGCGGGCGCGGCAGCGATCGCCGATGGCTACGGGGCGAGCGCGGTTCACGGTTACGGTCCGTTGCGGCCGGTGGTCGTGGTCGCCGCAAGGATTGCCGCCGGACAGCGGATCGGCTCACGCGAGATCAGCTCTGATCTTGCTCTGAGGCGCGTGCCCGTGCGCTTCGTCCCCCCGGGCGCGCTTGTCGCACCGGAGGAAGCCTTTGGGCTGTTTGCCAGCGCGCAACTACCGGCTGGCTCATATCTCCTTGGCGCTCAGCTCGATCTCGCCCGCAAAGGAAGGAAAAAGGTAAGGCGGCTTGGCGGTGGACGCCGGCCGGTCGAGATTGCGGTCAGCGGTGCCGACGCTCTGCTCGCGATGGGGCCGGCGCCCGGGTCGCGGGTGGATGTTGTGGTGACCAGGGAACCGACGGGCTCCGGACCTGGTCGTACTTACGTCGCGGCCGCCAGGGTGCCGTTGCTAGGGCTGAGGCCTGACGCTGAAGAAACGATTCCCGGCGCGGGAGCTGCGGCGACCCTGGGACTAACCAAGCGCCAGGCATTGCGGCTAATCGCCGCCGAGAGTTTTGCCCGCAAGGTGACGTTGCTTCCCGAAGGTTGAACCGAGTGGACTCCCGGCAACGCCATTTGGAGGAACTCGCTGACTCGCTGCGGGGCAAGTTGATCGAGGCGCGTCGCGAAGCCGCCGCGGCCGGTGACCAGCAGGGCATGGAATTGGGCGAGCAGGTACGCGATCTGGTCGACGCAGAGGCGGCACTACTCGGGGTCGAGCAGCGTGAGGCGCTCGTAGCGCGAGTGCTGCGCGACACGGTCGGCCTCGGGCCGTTGGAGGATCTGCTCGCCGACCCGACAGTTGAGGAGGTGATGGTCAACGGGCCGCACCAGGTCTACGTCGAGCGCGGCGGCCGGATCGAGGCGGTCGAGGCTGACTTTGCGGATGAGGAGGAATTACGCAACGCAATCGAGCGGATCCTCGCCCCGCTTGGACGTCGTATTGACGAGCTCAGCCCGATGGTCGACGCACGGCTTGCCGACGGCTCCCGGGTCAATGCGGTGATCCCACCGCTGGCGATCGACGGACCGGCGCTCTCGATCCGTCGCTTTGGCGCCAGTCGACCCGGCCCCCGCGAGTTGGTCGAGCTGGGCTCTCTCACAGAGTCACAGCTCGAGCTGCTCGAGCAGGCTGTCGGCGCGCGGCGCAGCATCCTCGTCAGCGGCGGCACCGGCTCCGGCAAGACGACTCTTCTCAACGCACTCTCGGGTCTTGTCTCGCCCGGCGAGCGCCTGGTAACGATTGAGGACGCGGCTGAGTTGCGCCTGCAGCGGCGCCACGTCGTCCGCCTCGAGAGCCGTCCTGCCGGGATCGAGGGAAGGGGGGAGGTGACGATCCGCGACCTGCTTCGCAACGCGCTGCGGATGCGACCCGACCGGATCGTGATCGGCGAGGTGCGCGGCGCCGAGGCGCTCGACCTACTCACCGCCCTCAACACGGGCCATCGCGGCGCGCTCTCGACCGTCCACGCCAACTCGGCCGCCGATGCGCTCGCCCGCCTGGAGGCACTGGCCCTGATGGCCGGTTTGGGGCTGCCGCACGAGGCGATCGCTACCCAGGTCCGTCGCGGCATCGACCTGGTCGTCCATCTCGAGCGGCTTGCCGATGGCTCGCGGCGTGTCACCGAGATCGCCGAGGTGGCGGCGCTGGCGGGATGAGTGGCTTCGGTGGGTTGTTGCTGCCACTGGTTGGCGCAGCTGCCGGTGGGTTAGGGGCGCTCGCGGCCCGCGAAGCTGTACTGGCGACCCCAGCCCTTGCGGGCTGGATACGCCTGGCGCTGGAGCCGCTGCGCAGGGCGGGCCGCGAGGGATACGCCCCGTCGACTTTGGAGCGTCGTCGGCTGGCCGCGGTCGGCGCCGGTGCGGCGCTCCTCGCTGGTTGGTTTCTCGCCGGAGCTGTGGTTGCTGTGCCCATGGCTATCGCTGGACCCGCCATAGCGGCCTGGGCGGTATCGAGCCGCCGTCGGCGCTTCCGCAGGGCAGTCGAGCGCGCTCTGCCGGAGGTCGCGGCAGCTGTCGCCGATTCACTTACTGCTGGCCGCTCGCTGCGCGCTTCGCTGCCCGCGGCGGCGGCATCGGTTGATGGCCCAGCCGCGGTCGAGTTGGCCCGGCTCGGAGCAGAGCTGGAGTTGGGCGCGCCGACGGACCAGGCGGTTAAGGGTTGGCGGCAGCGGATGCGCTCGGCGAGGGTTGACGCCTTCACCACGGCGCTGCTCAGCCAGCGTCGCGCGGGTGGCGATCTGGCCGGCTTGCTGCGCCACTTTGCTGACGGAGCGGCGGAGCGCGACCGGGCCGCCGACGAGGCGAAATCGGCGACAGCCCAAGCTCGCTTCACCGGCCTGCTCGTGGTCGCGATGCCGAGCGGCGGTGCCCTCTTCGCCGAGTTGGTTCAGCCGGGGTTCCTCGCCAAAGTTTTGGCCGCCCCGGCATCGGCGATCCTGCTCGTGCTTGCGGCTGGGCTGCAGGCGGTCGGCTTCCTTGCAATCCGGCGATTTGCCCGGGTGGCTGAGTGAGATCGCGCGCCGCGCTTATGCCGAAGCTGGCCTGTGCCGTGGCGGGCGGGATCGCAGCGTTTGCGGCCGCGCCCGCGGCGCCAGGGCGCACCTCGTTTCTGGTCGCCGTGGCGTTGCCGGTGGCGGGCTTTGTCTTGCCCGACGCATTGCAGGAGCGCGCGGAGAGGCGTCGCCATCGTCGCTTGCTTTCATCCTTGCCCGATGCACTCGACCTGCTTGCGGTCGGTTCGGCGGCGGGCCGTAGTCCGGCGGCCGGCTTTGCCGAGATCGCCCGCGCCGCTAACGGCCCGCTTGCCGACGAGTTGCGCGTGACCGTCGCCGAGCTCGATTGCGGCCAGCCTCTAGGTGAGGCACTCTCAAGCCTGCGCAAACGCGTCCCGGGTAGCGAGATCGCCACCCTCTGTGCCTCGATCGAGCGCTCGCGCCGTCTCGGTTCGCCGCTGGCCGACCAGCTTCGCCGCCAGGCCGGTTCGCTACGTCGCGCCCAGCGCCGCGCGGTGGAGGAGCGCGCTGCCCGTGCCGCGCCCAAGATCCAGCTCGTAGTAGCCCTCGTCCTGGTCCCCTCGGTCCTACTGATGATCGCCGCCGCCCTAATCGCCAACGCCGACGTCCTGCTCAGCGGTTTCTGAGCCTCACCTGGCGCTTTTTATACGTCCATAGGCCGAATAAAGCGCCAGCTACTCCAGCGACTCCTCGCGCAACCGTGTCGCTACCGCGGTGGAGGCGGTGCGGATCGTGTCCAGCTCGGCGGCCTTCTTCTTGTGGCCGTGGACGTAGCAGCAGAGATTGCCGCCGACCAGCTCGAAGGCAAACTTCTCCGGGGCGGAGTCGGTCAGCCAGACGATGAAGGTGGGGGAGAAGAGCTGGCGCAGCCGGTTCGCGTCCTGGCCTTTGGCGGCGAAGATCTCGTAGCGCTCGTCGAGCGCCTCGCTCTCCAGCTTGACCCGTTCTTTGGAGCGGCGGAAGACGTCCTCGAACTTCTCCAGTGCCCGCAGGCCTGACTTGCGCTGGCAGTAGAGCTCGGGGACGAAGCCTACGCACTCGGGCACCTCGATCAGGCCAACGGTGTAGCGGTAGTAGTTGGTCTCGGTGCCGCCCTTGCCGTTCGACGTCCTTTCCTCATAGGTATAGAGAGCAAGCAGGCCCTTGACACCATCGCCCAGCGGGCCTTCCAGCGTGCGCTCGGCGTAATGATCGTCGCCTTTGCGCAGCAGTGGCGTCGCTTCCGGCAGCCGACTCCTGTCATAGACGGTCAACCCGTGCTGTTCGCCGTAGACCTGAAAGAAGGCCTGCTCGGAGCGCGAGTCGGCGATTACGAGGACGACTACCAGCGCGATCAATAGTCCAGCAGCGAATCCGGCGGCGCCGATCGCCGCACCCGCGAGCAGTGCACCCGCAACCCCGCCGGCGATCGCTGCAGCGGCAAGCGCGACCAGGGTGCCGGTCTTGCCGAGTAGTAGGCGGAAGTAGAGGCCACGCAGGTCGTCGGCGTCGTCGGGCAGGCCGTTTGCCGTCTCGGGCGGGCTCATCGCGGGCACCTTAGTCGCTGCAATCGAGGTTGCGAATGGGACGCCTGTTTGAGTTCGTGTTGCAAAGTGGGGGGAAGTGGGGTACTGTGGCGCTCGAGTTGAAGCCCAGGACCGGGGTGGTGAGGCTCCTCCCACCTCATCACTCCGGTCCTAACTCTTTTTCCGGCCGCAGAAAGGACCACGGGGATGGCATTTCGGGGTCTCTACGAGCACAGTCTCGACTCCAAGGATCGTCTTACGGTTCCCTCTCGCTTCCGGGCTGCCCTCTCCGACGGCATTGTTCTGTCGAAAGGCTTCGACCCCTGCGTCTGGGTGCACACGACCGAGGAGTTCGAGCAGCTCTCCGACCGCTTCCTTTCACCGCACAGCCCCTTCGGGAAGGACGCGCGCAGCCTGCGCCGTCGCTTCCACGGCGGCTCCTTCGACGAGAAGCTCGACTCCGCCGGCCGCATCCGTGTTCCAAAGCCGCTGATCGAGCACGCCGGCCTCACTGGCTCCTGCGTCGTGATCGGCGCCGGCGAGTACCTCGAGATCTGGAACGCCGAGGCCTGGGCGAAGCAGGAGGAGGAGCTCGATGCTTCCGCCCCCGAGATCGCCGAGGGCCTCGCTTCCGGCGGAGCGGCTGCGTGACATGCAAGCCCACGCCGCGCACGCACCTCTGTCCGACCGAGACCGCCGCTACACCAGACCTGACCGCGCAACCCTTATCTATATGCCGATCGAGCACGAACCAGTCCTCGCACCCGAGCTGACCGCCCTGCTGGCGCCTCAGCCAGGGCAAATTGCCGTTGATTGCACCTTCGGTGGCGGCGGCCATGCGCGACGGATCGCCGCGGCTCTGGGCCCCAAGGGCACTTTCATCGGCATCGATCGAGACCCTGCGGCAGAGGTGCGCTTTGAGAGCTTCGCCGCCGAGGTCCCCTGTAACACCCACTTCCTCAGCTGCGACTACTCGGCAGGGCTTCGCACCCTGCACGGCGAAGGCCTCCGCCCAGACATGGTGTTCATGGACCTAGGGATGTCCTCGATGCAGGTCGACGCGAGAGAGCGGGGGTTCTCCTATTCCTATGACGCGCCGCTCGACATGCGGATGGACACCCGCCAGGAGTTCAGCGGCGCCGACCTGATCAACGAGTGGCCCGAGTCGCGCATCGCCCAGGCTCTACGTCGCTTTGGCGAGGAGCGCTACGCCGGCGGGATCGCCCGCGAGATCGTGCGCCGCCGACCGCTGCGGACCACCGCCGAGCTTGTCGACGCGGTCAAGGCTGGAATGCCCGCCTCCGCCCGTTTTGGCGGTGGGCACCCGGCCAAGAAGACTTTCCAGGCGATCCGCATTGCGGTCAACGGTGAGCTCGATTCGCTCGATGATTCTTTGCCCGTCGCCTGGTCGATGCTGCCGTTGGGTGGACGCTTGGCGGCGATCTCCTTCCACTCCTTGGAGGATCGCCGCGTCAAGCGTTTCCTCGTCGACCGCGCCCGCGGTTGCGTTTGCCCGCCCGAGCTGCCGATCTGCGCCTGCGGTCGCGATCCTGAAGCCGAGCTTCTGACTCGCCGCGCCGTGGCGCCCGAGGCGGCCGAGATCGCCGCCAATCCGCGCTCCAAATCGGCCCACCTGCGCGCTGCCGTAAAGGTCGCCGAGGCCCAAGTTGCGGGGAGCGCAGCCTGATGGCCGCTGCGGCGACCGCACGCAAGTCCGTGGCTTCACCGGCCCGCGTTTCGCGCCGCAAACGCACCCCGCTTGCTATCGCCCCGGCGCGCAAAGCGCCCGTCCGTAAGCCCGCGCCTCGCAAGGCGCCGACGCGGCGCCCCGGCGGCCAGCTGATCCCGATTGCAGTGGGCACCGCGAGCGCCGTCCGCAGCCTGCCCGACTCGAGCCTGATGGTGCGGATGACCCGCGGCCGCGCCTGGATTGGCGTGCTGGGAGTGCTTCTGGTGGGGATCGTCGCGCTCAACGTGATCACGCTCAGCCTTGCCGCTGGCGCCGGTCATGTCGACCAGAACATCCAAGCCCTTGATGAAGAGAACTCGCTCCTACGCAGCCGCGACGCGCAGAAGTCCGGTGCCGGGCGGATCGCTCAGAGCGCCGCTGCGCTGGGGCTGAGTGCCGCCGCGGTGGACGAAGTCGGCGCTGTGCAGGCCAGCTCACGCGACGTAGAGACCGCCGCGCGGCGCCTGGCCGCCGCAGAAACGGCCTACTGAGACGCGGATGCGCACGATCGAGCGCAGGATCGGTCTCCTTTTCGCCGGCTTCCTGCTCTGCTTCCTAGTAATTGCCGGCCGCGCCTTCTGGCTACAGGGGGTGCAGGGTGCGAAGCTGGCCTCCGAGGCGGCCTATCAACAGACCGACATCGTCACCGTCCCTGGCTTGCGCGGCAGCGTCCTTGACCGCTTCGGTAACCCGCTGGCCGTCTCCGAAGACGCCAAGACGATCTACGCGACGCCCTACCAGGTAAAAAAGCCGCGGCAGGCGGCGGCCAAGCTGGCCCCAATCCTCGACCTAGAAGAGAGCGAAGTGCTGCAGAGCCTGACTGAAGACTCGGGCTTCGCCTACGTCGCGCGCAAGGTAGATCTGCCGAGCGCGGCAAGGGTTGAGCGGCTCCACCTACCGGGGATCGGCGAGCTGCCGGACAGCAGGCGGACCTATCCGCAGGGTGATTTGGCTGCGCAGACGATCGGCGCCGTTGGTGATGAAAACCAGGGCCTGACCGGGCTCGAGATGGGCGAGGAATCGATCCTGGGCGGCACGGATGGCGAACGACGGATCGTCAACGACGCCTTGGGAGAACCGATCCGGTTGGAAACGGTGAAGGAAGCCAGCGATGGGGAAGACCTACGGCTGACCCTCGACCCGGCGATCCAGAAGGAGACCGAGCAGGCGCTGGCCGAAGTCGGCGAAAGCTATTCGCCCAAAGGTGCGACGGCGATCGTGATGAACCCGCGCAACTCGCAGCTGTTGGCGATCGCTAACTGGCCGCCGGTCGATCCTGCCGATCTGGAAAACGTCGACCCCGAAGACTTGATCAATCGCGCCACTGGCTTCACCTATGAGCCCGGTTCAACCTTTAAGGCATTCACGGTCTCTTCGGCACTGGAAGAAGGGTTGGTGACGCCGGAAACTACCTTCACGCTGGCGCCTCAGCTTCACGTTGCCGACCGGATCATCGAAGACGCCGAGCCCCGCCCGACCGTAACTCTGAGCGTCGCTGAAATCCTCTCTCACTCCTCCAACGTTGGTGCGGCGACGATTGGGTTGGAGGTCGGCGCGGAAAAATTCTCCCGCTGGATTAGTCGCTTCGGGTTCGGCCGCCCGACTGGGGTGCAGTTCCCCGCTGAGGAACAGGGGCTCGTGCCGCCACTCGACGAATACTCGGGCTCGACGATGGGCAACCTGCCGATCGGCCAGGGGCTCGGGGTGACGCCGATGCAGATGATTGCTGGCTATGCGGCTATCGCTAATGGCGGCATGTTGAGGCCGCCGCAACTGGTCGAGCGGATCGGCG
The DNA here is from genome assembly GCA_963703175.1 of uncultured Solirubrobacterales bacterium. Classification (GTDB taxonomy): domain Bacteria; phylum Actinomycetota; class Thermoleophilia; order Solirubrobacterales; family 70-9; genus VRUE01. The sequence goes on along the minus strand of OY969794.1, from coordinate 227,386 downwards.
ATGAACCGGTCGAAGAGCCGCGCGGTCACCGGGTGCTCTCTCCCGTCGTCGCCGAAGAGGTGCGAACGATGCTCGAGGGCGTGCTCGCTCCCGGCGGTACCGCGTCTGAGGTCAGCGTCCCTGGTTACACCCTGGCCGGTAAGACCGGAACGGCGCAGGTGGCTGAAAACGGGACTTACTCCGACACCAAATACATTGCTTCCTTCATCGGTTTCGCTCCGGCACAGGACCCGCGCCTGCTGGTTGCGGTGGTTGTCGATGAGCCGCAGGGGGAAATTTACGGTGGGTCGGTGGCGGCGCCGGCGTTTGGCAAGATCGCCGCGTTCGCTCTTCCATATCTCGGTGTGCCGCAGGAATAAATGACGGTCAGGGGTCGGCGGTCGGGTGCCCCTCCCCCGGAGGCCGTTGCGCAGCTGATCGCCGGTCTGGGCTCGGCTTGCCTGTCCCTGAGCCTCCGTGGGAGGGGCACCCGACCGCCGACCTAGAATCGCGCGGGTGAGATTGGAAGAGCTTGCCGGCGTAGCTGGGGGGGCCCGGATTGTTGGCGACGGGTCGGCTGGGGTCGTGGGGCTGGCTTATGACAGTCGCAAGGTGACGCCCGGGACGTTGTTCTTCTGTGTGCCGGGCGAGAAGGTCGATGGGCATGACTTTGCTGCTGCGGCGGTGGAGACTGGGGCATCTGGGCTGGTGGTGGAGCGTGAGCTTCCCAAGCTCGAGGTCGCGCAGGTGGTGGTTGAGGACGCGCGGGCTGCCATGGCTCCGCTTGCCGCTCGTTTCTACGGCGATCCCACGAACGAGTTGAAGGTGGCGGGGATCACCGGGACCAATGGGAAGACGACCACTGCCTTCTTACTTCGCGAGATTCTGGAGTTCGCCGGAGTGCAGTGTGGGCTGTTGGGGACGGTCAAGCAGGTTGTCGGTGGGGTGGAGGAGGAGGTTGAGCGGACCACGCCGGAGGCGATCGATCTTCAGGCAACCTTTCGGCGCATGCTCGATGGCGGAGATTCGGCTTGCGCGATGGAGGTCTCGTCTCATGCGCTGGCTCTGCATCGAGCTGACGCGATCCAGTTCCAGGTCGCCCTGTTCACCAACCTGACTCAGGATCACCTCGATTTCCACGCAGATATGGAGGACTACTTCCGCTCCAAGCGGCTGCTCTTCGAGATGGAGCCAGGTTTGTCGATCGTCAACGTCGACGATCCCTATGGGCGCCGCCTGGCCGAGGAATTCGATTGCGTGACGTTTTCGGCCGAGGGGGGTGATGCCGACCTCGTGGCAGGTGATGTCGGCATTACCCCCCTCGGTGCCGAGTTCAGCGTGGGCGGGGTGACCGTGCGAACGCGCCTGCCCGGTGATTTCAATGTCTCCAACGCGCTTGCCGCGTTCAGCGCGGCCACGGCAATGGGCGTCGAGACGGAGGCCGTCGTGGACGGACTGGCCCGAGCGGCCGCCCCACCTGGTCGCTTCGAGCCGGTCGACGAGGGACAGCCGTTCTCGGTCCTCGTCGATTACGCCCACACGCCCGACTCGCTGGAGAACGTCTTGCGGGCGGCGCGGCGCCTGGGAAAAGGTCGCGTGATCTCGGTCTTCGGCGCCGGTGGCGACCGCGACCGTGGCAAGCGTCCACAGATGGGTCGTGCTGGCGCCGAGCTCTCCGATCTGGCAATCATCACCTCCGACAATCCGCGCTCCGAGGATCCCGAGACGATCGTCGCCGAGGTCCTCGCCGGGATTGACGATCGCGCTGGAGTGGAGGCCGAGGTCGACCGCCGCGCTGCGATCGCCCTGGCGCTGTCTCGGGCTAAAGCGGGCGATACCGTCGTCATCGCCGGCAAGGGGCACGAGCAGGGGCAGGAGTTCGAGAACGGCCACAAGCTCCCTTTTGATGACCGCGAGGTCGCACGCGAGGAGCTGCGCCGGCTGTGAACCTGACGCCCGAGCAGATTGCAGCGGGGATGGGCGCTGAGATCGTCGCCCAGGGGGGATCTGACCAACCGCGACGCGCCATCATCGACTCCAGCGAGGCAGGGGAGGGCGACCTCTTCTTCGGTCTGCGCGGCGAGCGCGTCGACGGCGGCGAGTTCGCCTCTGCGGCGATTGCCGCCGGCGCCTGGGGCGCGGTCGTGGGGCCCGACACTGCGCGTTCGCTGTTTGTCGGGATCAGCCCTACAAAGGACGAACGCACTTCTCTCCGTGGCTGGATCTTTGCCGTCGACGATCCCTTGAAGGCTCTGCAAATGCTCGCCAAAGCATGGCGCCGCGAGCTCGGGGTGCCCGTGGTCGGCATTACCGGCTCAGTCGGTAAGACCTCGGTCAAGGACATCGCCCGAGCGCTTCTGCCCGGCCGCGTCCACGCCAACCGCGAGAACCTCAACACCGAGATCGGTCTACCGCTGACCGTGCTCGAAGCCCCCGATGGCACCGAGCTGCTGGTGCTGGAGATGGCGATGCGCGGCCGCGGACAGATTGCCGAGCTGGCGGCAATCGCTGAGCCCCGGGTTGCCGTGATCACCAACGTTGGTCCGGTCCACGTCGAGCTACTCGGCTCAGTCGAGGCGATTGCTGCAACGAAGGCAGAGATCCTCGACGCACTGCCTACTGACGGCACCGCGGTCGTCCCGGTTGAGGCGGGTGAGCTCGAGCCCCACCTCGGCGTTGCGCCCAACCTGCTGCGCTTCGGCGCTGGGGGCGACATTGACGTCGCTGAACAGCGGGTCCTCGATGGCGTTACAGAGGCGCTGATCATCACCCCTGTCGGCGAGGCGCGCTTCCACCTTCCCTTTACCGAGCACCACAACCTGATCAATGCCCTCGCCGCCGTAGGCGCCGGCGTCGCCCTCGGCGTATCGCCCGAGGCGATGGCCGACGGCGCTGCGAGCATAGGCTTCTCCCGCTTCCGGGGCGAGCGCCTGGAGCTTGGAGACGGGATCGTCCTGGTGAACGACTGCTACAACGCCAACCCGGTATCGATGCGCGCGGCGCTAGACCACCTCGGTTTGATCGAGGCTACGCGCCGTATCGCTGTGCTCGGTGAGATGGCCGAGCTTGGCTCCGACGGCCCCGCCTACCACCGCGAGGTCGGCGGTCACGCCCGGGCTGCGGGCGTCGATCTGCTGATTGGGGTGGGCGAGCCGGCCCGCGAGTACGACCCCGACGAGCTGGTTGGCGACCCAGCCGAGGCGGCCGAGCTGCTCGCCGCCCAGCTTGAGCCAGGTGACGCCGTCCTGGTCAAGGGCTCGCGCTCGGCCGGCCTCGAGGCCGTCGCCGAGCTTCTCCAAGGCCAAGTCGCCCCCGGACGCGGGAGTGGGGGCCAGTCGCAATCTGATTCTTCTGGCCCTCACGGGAGCAGAGGAGGCGACGCCTGATATGGGCGAGGTCTTAATCGCCGGCATGGCGGCGATGCTTATCTGCATCTTCCTCGGCCCCAAGTTCATTGAGTACCTGCGGGTGAGGGAGTTCGGTCAGCACATCCGCGAGGACGGGCCCCAGGAGCACCACGCCAAGGCCGGCACGCCGACGATGGGCGGCCTGATCGTCTTTGCCGCGATCTGCGTGCCCTATCTGGTCCTCTCCGACCGCGACGCGCAGAGCCTCGCCGTCTTTGGCGTCGCCCTCGGCTGCGCTGCACTCGGCTTCGCTGACGATTTCACCAAGATCGTCAAACGTCGCTCGCTCGGGCTCTCGGCGCGCTGGAAGCTGCTCGGCCAGCTGCTGCTGGCGCTGATGCTGTGGTGGGTCGCGCGCCACTCGGTCGGCCTCGAGCCGACGCTATTTTTCCGCATCGGCGACGCCAGCCTCGACCTCGGACCGGTCCTCTACTTCGTCCTCGTCTTCCTCGTCATCGCCGGTACCTCCAACGGGGTCAACTTGACCGACGGGCTCGACGGGCTCGCCGCAGGCTCCTGCGCAATCGTCCTGCTCGCCTACACGGCGATCTGCTTCGTAACCAACGAGCAGCAGAACCTGGCACTGCTCTCCGCCTGTCTGGTCGGCGCTTGCGTCGGCTTCCTCTGGTTCAACGCCTTCCCTGCCTCCATATTCATGGGTGACACCGGCTCGCTCGGCCTTGGTGGGGCGATCGGCGCGTTGGCGGTAATGACCCAGACCGAGGTGCTGCTGATCATCATCGGCGGCATCTTCGTGATCGAGGCGCTCTCGGTCGCGATTCAGGTCTTTTCCTTCAAGACCTTCCGCCGCCGGGTCCTGCTGATGGCCCCGCTGCACCACCACTTCGAGATGATGGCCTGGTCGGAGACGAAGATCATGCTGCGCTTCTGGATCATTGCCGCCGTCTGCTCCGGCATCGGCTTCACGCTGTACCAGCAAAGCATCGGCCGCTAGTCAAGACGGTTAGGTTTCTTAAAGATGCTATAGAAGATAGGTAATGCATCGAGAATTTCGCGAGCTTCTGCATTCCGCCGAGGGAAAATCACGCCGTGTTGTCGTCATTTTTCTCGACGTTCGAGGCTTCTCGTCATTTGCCGGCATTGCAGAGTCGACTGATACTGCAGAGTTTCTAAAAAGTATCTACTTAAAAATCCTGGATAATTTTTTCCCCGACGCGGTGTTTTTCAAGCCAACGGGTGATGGATTACTGATTCTTTTGGACTATAGCCGCGCCACGCTTACGGATACGGTGCGCCTCGCTGCCCAAAAAAGTATCCAGCTTGTTGAGGCGTTTCCAGAGATGTGCGAAGACGATCCGATGATCAACTTCGACGTGCCAACCAAGTTGGGTATTGGTCTAGCGAGAGGATCGGCAACGATGCTGACGGCTGATCAGCGTGTGCTGGACTATTCTGGGAGGCCACTTAATCTCGCGGCAAGGCTTATGGATTTGGCGCGACCGTCTGGCGTTGTTTTTGATGACAGCTATGACTACGCACTTCTCCCCGACAAGCTCCAGTTGCGTTTCGTCAAGGAATATGCCTATGTCAAGGGAATCGCGGAGGAGGATCCACTCGATGTATATGCGCTGAAGGGATACACGGAGATCCCTGAGCAGAACAAGTTTCCGATGAACAAATTCACCCGTTTTTCGGAGCCCACTGAAGAGATCACTTTCAAAGAGCTAGAGGATAGGGCGCCTGTTTATCGCCACGGCCTGAGCCAGGAGCCTGCCGAGAAGGGCACGATCAAAGTTCATCTCGCCTATCCCATGGTTCAAAAAAACGGGCGTAAGCACCCCTCACTCTTTCGCCTACCTGTCTTACCCGCTACTTATTTCAACGCTGCGGGGGCTCATTTCGCCGTGGTGGACTACGCCGACAAGGTGACGGCCATTAGAGCATCAGGTGTAAAAGGTTCCTGGAAAGTCAAGCTGACCCTAGAGTACTCAGTGGTTGACGGGGCCGATAGGGCTTAAGAACCGAATCGGGTGATCACCCGTGGGTGCCGACTCGGACCAGGTCTTCGATGATTTTGAAGTCCTTGACGTTGTAGGTCATCAGTTCGGCGCCGTGGATATTCGCGGTTGCCGCTATCGCTAGGTCGGCGGTGCGCTTGCGAGGTTTGCCGCCACGCTGTGAGACCGCGGCTTTGAGGCGGCCCCACTCGCGAGCGACGCGGTCGTCCACAGGGAGGGGTGACGGGAAGCGAGCCTCGATCAGGCCGAGTCGGGCCACGCGTTTGGCGCGCGCCTCCTCGTCGGGGGCAACGAGGAGGCCGAAATGCAGCTCGGCGAGCGAGACGGTGCTGATCGACGCTTCGACGCCCGGCGGCAACTCGGTTCCCTCGATCAGGACGGAGGTATCAAGGACGAGGCGCACCGCTAATCAGCCCATGGGTCCCGCAGATCGCCACCGAATTTCTCCAGCTCGGACCTCAGCGTCGGGTCCGGAGGGAGCGCCCATAGATCCTTCAAGCTGCTGCTGTCGACCCATTGCCGGCCGTGGCTCGGGCCGAGCTCCGCGACGGGGCGCCCGGAAACCGTGATCGTGAACTCCTCGCCGGCTTCGGCGCGGCGGAGGACTTCGGAGACGTTGTTGCGCAACGCTTTTTGGGGGATCGTTGCCATGTGCTCAAGGTAGCAGTTCTGCTACCAGATTGCTTTGGGGGGAAGTGTGTAGTCGAAGCACGTAGTTGCGGAACCGTCCAGCTTCGGCGCTAGAGTCGCTTTAGACAGTTGCCGATCCGGTGGCGAGATCGCCCCGTAGAGAACGCCGGTGCGGGTGAGCAGATTGCAGCCCAGGCGCTGTCCTCAAGAAGTTCTCCTCCGCAAGTCAAGGTCTTCCCCCGCCGGGGGAACGAGGGCTTGCCCTATTGTACGTGTGTCTGGTATCATACAGATATGGCAGCACGGAACCGCAATTCAGTAGCTCCCGCCGCGTCGAGCGAATCGCAGATGACCTACTCGCGGTTCATGGAGCTGTTCCCCGACAACGATGCCTGCCTCGAGCATCTGAAGGGTCGGTTCTTCGCTGATGGCACCGAGTGCCCCAAGTGCGAGAAAGCGAGCAAGTTCCACCGGATCAAAGGGCGCTCCGCATATAGCTGCCAGTTCTGTGGCCACCACGTCTACCCGACCGCAGGGACCATTTTTCATAAGTCAACTGTGAGCTTGCAGCTCTGGTTCTTCGCGATCTACCTAATGAGCAGCACTCGCTGCGGGATCAGCGCCAAGCAGTTGGAGCGCGAGATCGGCGTCACCTACAAGACGGCTCACCGCATGTTCAAGCAGATCCGCACGCTGCTGGCCGACGACGACGATGGGCCGCTGGAGGGCAACGTCGAGGTAGACGAGTCGGCCTACGGAGGCCAGCCGCGAGCCAGCGAAACCCACCGCCAGGTGATGATGCGGAAAAGCTACCGGCCGACGATCTTGGCGATGGTCGAGCGGGGCGGACGGGTCCGGCCGCTGGTCGTGCCGGACCGGGGTGGGCGAACGGTCGGCCGCGTCGTGCGCGAGCACGTCCTACCGTCCTCGATGCTGTTCACGGACGAGTTCACGATCTACGAGAGCATCGGCCGGGACTACCGAGGCCATCGCCGGATCAAACACAAGGCCCAGATCTACGCGGTGGGCGAGACCCACACGCAGACGGTCGAGGGCTTCTTTGGCCTGTTCAAGACCGGCGTGCGCGGCGTCTACCACGCGATCAGCACCGACTACCTCCAGGCTTATCTAGACGAGTATGCGTTCCGCTACAACCGGCGCAAGTCGCGGGAGCCGCTGTTCTGGGCGATCCTCAACCGCGTCCAGAAGACGGCAGCCCCAGCTTCTTCCTAGCTCTGTTGGAGGTCGCTTTTCCTAGGTCTCGGAGGAAATCGGCCTCAGTGTGGCCGGGGTCCTGCTTCACGTCGCGTTGTGGCGCGGTCGGCCTGGTCTTCTCAGGGCGCTTACGAGCGGGGCTCATGCAGTCTGCTCCAAGTAGAGGGACTGAAATAGCGAGCCGGGGCGGGGCGCTGGCCCTCGCCCCGGCTCGCTGGAATAACTACCGAGAAGGAACAAGCATAGCTCACCTCACGGCGTCCATTTGGCTTGTTAGAGCGGCTACACCAGAGTACGCAAGCGACTTTCTGTGAAGCTTCGTCAGTGGTATCCCCGGGGGGGAGGGTTCGGACCGGGGGGTGGGACTTTTGCCGTCCGCAGGGAGGCGCTACGCTCCGCGAGCCTTACCGAGAAGGAGTACACCGAGAAGGAGTCAATGAAATGGATGCACACGCTACCGAAGCTCCGAAACCGCCCTATGGCCCCTTTCGAACTTTCTGGAATTTTATCGAGCAGTTGAGCGAGAACGGGCCGCTACCGCAGCTGCTCGATCGTTCACAGATGGGCAACCGCGGCGGCAGCGCTCGCTCCGAGCTTTACATGGCGTTGCGCTTCCTCGGCCTGATCGATGAGCGCAAGGCTCCGACTGACGCGCTCCGGGAGCTGGTAGCCGATCACCCCGAAAAGGCCAAGCTTCGCGACTTGGTCGAGGCGAGCTACGCGACGGTAATCGCTCTGAATCTCACCACCGCTACCCCAAAACAGGTGGACGAGCAGTTGATGGAGAAGGGATCGATGCCGAGCACGGTTCTACGGGCGCGCCTGTTCTTCCTCAATGCCTGCGAAGCGGCCGGGATCGATGTCGGCGTCCCCCTAAAAAACGCCCCACGAAGCACGCCCCGTCGGCGTCCACGGAAAACGAAAGCGGCCTCGCCGGCGGAGACCCCAGCGCCACCCCCCGCGCAGGCGAGCACGAACCTACCCATGCTCGTCCAGGGCCTCATCGAGAAGTTGCCAACTGAGGGCGAGTCATGGTCTGCCGCAGAGGCGAAACAGTGGCTAGAGATCGCTCGCCCTGCCTTCGCTTACGCCTACTCCTTCAACTACTCAGACGAGGGCACATGAGGAGAGATCGAGTCGCCCGTCCTTTAGCGGCTTAGCCGAGCGCGACGAGACGACGTTAAACAAGCCGCGCCGACTGCTGAAACCCTTGGCAGGAAAGAAGCAGTTGGCGCGGATTCGGCCTTTACTTCGATTTGACCATACCACCGGCCTCAGCGGTGATCTGGGGCATCTCCTGCAAGCTCGAACCGACCAGGTTGCGACTCGCCCGGCTCCCATGAGATCCCCTCGATTAGCTCGGCAGGCGTAATGCCGAGCGCGGCGGACAGCTTCAAGAGCGTGTCGATGCGCGGCACCCGTGCCCCACGCTCAAGCAAGCCAATGGCGGTCCGGTGGAGGTCGGCGCGAGCGCCGAGCGCTTCCTGAGAAAGCCCAGCCCGCTTGCGAGCGCGAATGAGGTTGTCAGCGAAGCGCTGCGCACAACCCCGGGAAGTCAACTCAGAATCCCAGTGATTTCGGTGAAGCGGATCGCGGCGTGCGATGGCATGACAAGGCCACCCGGGCAGTGGAGAAGCCCTATGCCGGTCAAGTCGCGCACCGCACGCTCTATGGCATCGCCCTCTGCGAAGTCCCCAGATGCCGCGGTCAGCTCGCGTACGAGGTCAGGGACGGGGAGATGGATCGGGTGGAGGGCCAGGACGTGGAGCAAGACCGCGTGCTGGTCGTTTCTGTCCTTGACGACGGGTGACTTGCAGGCGTCATCGCCTGCCCGTTTAGGCTCACGATGCATGGGAAAGACCTCTTTCTCGTGCCGGCCCCCCGGCAGTTAGCGCTGCGCGGGGGGCGCTCTTTTAGTTGACGCCGAGGAAGGTAGAGCGGATCGGGCGCAGGAATGTACGTGTCACACGTACACAGTTGCCGCTTTGGGAAGGGAACATCTGTTCGTCTGAGTAGACTCGGCTTGTAGTGGCTGCCTCTGAGCGAATTGTCATCTCGGGTGCGCGTGAGCACAACCTGAAGGACATCGACGTCGAGCTGCCTCGCGACGCGCTGATTGTGATCACCGGACTCTCCGGTTCGGGCAAGTCGAGCCTTGCCTTCGACACGATCTACGCCGAGGGGCAGCGGCGCTACGTCGAGTCGCTCTCTGCCTATGCGCGCCAGTTCCTTGGCCTGATGGAGAAGCCCGACGTTGACTCGATCGAGGGGCTCTCGCCGGCGATCTCAATCGACCAGAAGACGACCTCGCGCAACCCGCGCTCGACCGTGGGAACCGTGACCGAGATTTATGACTACCTGCGCCTGCTCTGGGCGCGAATCGGAGTGCCGCACTGTCCCACCTGTGGTGAGGAGATCACCGGCCAGACCCAGGAGCAGATCGTCGACCGGCTGATGACCCTCGCCGAGGGGACCAAATTCATGGTGATGGCGCCGGTCGTGCGCGGGCGCAAAGGCGAGTACGGGAAATTGCTCGACCAGATGAGGCTGGAGGGCTACTCGCGGGTAAAGATCAATGGCGAGCTGCTCCGCCTCGACGAGGAGATCGTGCTCGACAAGAAGTACAAACACGATGTCTCGGTCGTGGTCGACCGGTTGGTGATGAAGACCGATCTGCGCCGCCGTCTCTCCGAGTCGGTCGAGGCCGCAGCTGGGCTCGCCGCGGGTTTGGTCGAAGTCGAGATGGTCGGGGATTCGGCGGAGACAATGCTCTTCAGCGAGCAGTTCGCCTGCCTCAACTGCGGCACCTCGATCCCGGAGCTGGAGCCGCGAATCTTCTCCTTCAACTCGCCACACGGCGCCTGCGAGCGTTGTCATGGGCTGGGTTTCCAGAAGGTGATCGACCCCGAGCTGGTCGTCCCCGACCCGACCCTCTCGCTTGGGGAGGGCGCGCTGCAGCCCTGGAACCGCGGCGTCACCGCCTACTGGCGACGCCTGATTGCCGCCGTGGCCGAAGAGAACGGCGTCGATCTCGAAAAGCCCTGGGCGAAGCTGAAGAAAGCCGAGAAAGAGATCTTCCTCTATGGCACCAGCGGCGAGCGCCATCAGGTCACTTACACCAACCGCTACGGCCGTCGCCGCTCTTACAAGGTCCGCTTCGAGGGGATCGTCAATAATCTCGAGCGGCGCTACGGGGAGACCGACTCGGAGTCGAACCGCGAGCGGATCGAGGGCTACATGGCCGAGCAGCCCTGCCCCGACTGCAAAGGCGCGCGGCTGCGGCCGGAGAGCCTTGCGGTCACCGTCAGCGGGCTCAGCATCGCCGAATACACGGCGCTCTCGGCGCGAGCGGCGAGCGAGTGGATCCAGGGGCTGGAGCTAACCGAGACCGAGCGGGCGATCGCGCGGCTGATCGTGCGCGAGATCTCCGAACGGCTCGCCTTCCTCGAGAACGTCGGCATCGGCTATCTCTCTCTGTCCCGCTCGGCACGCTCGCTCTCCGGCGGCGAGGCGCAACGGATTCGCCTGGCGACGCAGATCGGCTCCAGCCTGGTCGGCGTGATGTACGTGCTCGACGAGCCCTCGATCGGTCTGCACCAGCGCGACAACGAGAAGCTGATCGGAACGCTTGACCGACTGCGTGACCTCGGCAACACGGTGATCGTGGTCGAGCACGACGAGGGCACGATGCGCGCCGCCGACCATCTGGTCGACCTCGGCCCGGGCGCCGGTGAACACGGCGGCTACGTGATCTCCGCCGGCACCCCGGCCCAGGTCGCCAAGGACCCGGCCTCGCTGACCGGCCAGTACCTCTCCGGCAAGCGCATGATCGAGGTGCCGGGTGAGCGTCGCCAGGCGCGCGGGGCGCTGCTCGTCCGTGGCGCCCGTGAACACAACCTCAAGGGGATCGACGTGGCGATACCGCTTGGCGTCTTCTGCTGCGTCACCGGCGTCTCCGGCTCGGGCAAGTCGACCCTGGTCAACGAGACCCTGCACCACTCGGTCGCTAACCGCCTGCATCAGGCAAAGCTGCGCCCCGGCGCTCACGACGGTGTCGACGGACTCAGTCAGATCGACAAGATCATCAACATCGACCAGTCGCCGATCGGTCGCACGCCGCGCTCCAACCCGGCGACCTACACCGGCGTCTTCGACCACATCCGCCAGCTCTTCACCCAGACCCAGGAGGCGCGGGCGCGCGGCTACAAGCCGGGCCGCTTCAGCTTCAACGTCAAAGGCGGGCGCTGCGAGGTCTGTCGCGGCGACGGCCAGATCAAGATCGAGATGCACTTCCTGCCCGACGTATACGTCCCCTGCGAGCAGTGTCACGGCAAGCGCTACAACCGCGAGACGCTCGAGGTGCGCTTCAAGGGCAAGAGCATCGCCGACGTGCTCGAGATGTCGGTCGAGGAGGCGGTCGAGTTCTTCGAGAACGTGCCGAAGATCGCCCGCCGCCTGCGCACCCTGCACGATGTCGGCCTCGACTACATCCGTCTCGGGCAGGCGGCGACGACGCTCTCGGGGGGTGAGGCGCAGCGGGTGAAGCTGGCGACCGAGCTCTCCAAAGTCGCCACCGGCGACACCCTCTACATCCTCGACGAGCCTACGACCGGGCTGCACTTTGCCGACGTGCAGCGGCTACTCGACGTGCTCGGCCGCCTCGTCGACGCTGGTAACACGGTGGTTGTGATCGAGCACAACCTCGACGTGATCAAGACCGCCGACCACCTAGTCGACCTCGGACCCGACGGTGGCGAAGAGGGTGGAGAGGTGGTCGCGACCGGCACCCCCGAGCAGGTCGCCGCGGTCGAGGCGTCCCACACTGGGAGCTTCCTCGCCGAGCTGGTCAAGCCGGCGAAGGCAAAGCGCGCGCGCAAGCGGCGTGAGCCGATCGCGGCTTGAAAAACAGCCGTAGCCGACTTGGTCTGAAATCTGTGGCGCCGGTGACCCCGGAGCGTTACCGTAGAGAGTGAAAATCGCGGCAAACGGGTAAAGGCAGGGCTGAAAAAGGAGGAGTTCATGTCCGGATCAGCTTTGAAGCGACTCCCGGTCGCAATTGGTGTGTTGCTGGCCCTCGTTGCCATTGCGACGGGTTGCGGTGGTGGCAGTGGTGGCGGTGGCGCCACGATCGCTCTGTTGCTTCCCGAAAACGAAACCCCCCGCTACGAGTCCGACGACAGGCCGGACTTCGAAAAGGCGGTCGAAGAAGAATGCGAAGACTGTGAAGTCCTCTACAGCAACGCCGGCGGCGATGCGGAAAAACAGCAGAGCCAGGCCGAAGCGGCGCTGACCCAAGGGGCTGACGTCCTCGTTGTCGACCCGATGGACTCCAAATCGGCAGCTGCGATCGCCGAAAAGGCGAAGGCCCAGAACGTCCCGGTTGTCAGTTACGACCGGCTGATCGAAAACGGCGAAGTCGACGCCTACATCTCCTTCGACAATAAAAAAGTCGGCGAACTGCAGGCCGAAACGCTGTCGAAAAAACTGAAAGAAGACGGCAGCGCTAGCGGCCCAATCATCATGATCAACGGTGACCCCGCCGATCCCAACGCGGCGCTCTTCAAAGAAGGCGCCCACAACGGGTTTGAAGCGGCCGGCGTGCAGATCGCTAAGGAATACGACACGCCCGGCTGGTCGGCTGAAAACGCCCAGCGCGAGGCGCAGCAGGCGATCACCGCACTCGGCAGCAACGGGTTCGCCGGTATCTACGCCGCCAATGACGACACTGGCGGCGGTGCGATCGCAGCGCTGAAAGGCGCCGGCATCGATCCCGCCGAAAAGCCCGTCACTGGCCAGGACGCGACTGTCGCCGGCCTGCAGCGGATCCTCGCCGGACAGCAGTTCATGACGGTTTACAAGGAAATCCAGCCGGAGGCGCAGATCAGCGCCGAAATTGCAATCGCGCTGGCCGAAGGTGAAGAAGTACCGCAGGACAAAATCACCGAAGAAGTCGACAACGGCAAAGTCAAAGTGCCGTCCGTCCTGCTCAAACCGATCGCCGTGACCAAAGACAACGTCAAGAGCACGGTGATCGCCGACGAATTCGTCTCCGTATCCGAACTGTGCACCGGGCCCTACAAGCAGGCCTGTAAGGAAGCGGGGATCTCCTAGGACGCCGGGAGCGGATGCGATGAGCCCCGACGGCGCACTCCTCGAGCTCGACGGAGTGAGCAAGCGATTCGGCCCGGTCCAGGCTCTGGACCGGGTCGACTTTGCCGTCCACGCCGGCGAGGTCGTCGGCCTGGTCGGCGACAACGGCGCCGGCAAGTCGACCTTGGTGAAGACGATCGCCGGCATCCACTCGGCCGACGCGGGGCGGATTCGCTTCGACGGCCGCGAGATCAAGGTCACGCGGCCCCAGGACGCGACTCACCTGGGGATCGCCACCGTCTACCAGGACCTCGCCCTCTGCGACAACCTCGACGTCGTCGCCAACATCTTCCTCGGGCAGGAGGAGATATCGCCGGGCACGGGGGAGGTCTCGCGCCAGCTCGATGAGGCGAAGATGGAGCACCGCGCGGGCGAGCTGCTCTCCAGCCTTGCAGTGACGATCCCCAGTCTGCGCACCGAGGTTGGAACCCTCTCGGGTGGTCAGCGCCAGCAAGTGGCGGTCGCGCGCTCGCTCCTGGGAGAGCCGAGGGTCGTGCTGCTGGACGAGCCCACGGCGGCGCTCGGAGTGCCCCAGACCAAGCAGGTGCTGGAGCTGATCGGGCGCCTGCGCGAGCGGGGTCTCGGGGTGGTCGTGATCAGCCATAACCTGGCGAACGTCTTCGAGGTCGCGGATCGGATCGTCGTCCTACGCCTCGGCCGAGCCGCCGGGGACTTCAAAGCCGAACAGACGACCGAGGAGCACGTCGTCTCGGCGATCACCGGCATCGGCGACGGCGGCAACGGCCGCAACGAGCGAGAGGGGGAGGGATGAGGGGCGAGGGAGCAACCGCGCCTGTGCCGGTGACCGAGGGGGCGGACGGTTCGGGTCTCTTCAGCCGCGATTCCCTGCGACGCCTCGTTCAGGGCGACCTCGCGTCAGCCCGCGTCGTCCTCGGCCTAGCCCTGATCTGGATCATCTTCCAGTCCCAGAACGACCGCTTTCTCTCTGCCGAGAACCTGACCAACCTGATGCTCCAGATCACGGCCATCGGCCTGATCTCGGTCGGCATCGTCTACGTGCTGCTGCTCGGCGAGATCGACCTCTCGGTCGGTGCGGTCAGTGGCCTCGCCGCCGGGGTGATGGCGGTCTTGAATGTCAAGCACGGCTGGAACCCCTACCTGGCGATCGTCGCGGCCATTTTGGTCGGCACCTCGATCGGGCTGCTTCAAGGCTCCCTTTTCAGCCGCTTCGTCATTCCTTCATTCGTGGTCACCCTCGCCGGCTTATTGGCCTGGCAAGGAGCTCTATTACAGGTGCTCGGGTCCACCGGGTCGATCAACCTCACCGATCCCAAAATCACCGGACTGGCAAACACCTTCTACTCCGACGCGGTCGGCTGGATCTTCTGCGCGATCGTCATCGCCACGTTTGCGGCAGTTGTCCTACTTGGCCACCGGCGCCGGGTGGCGGCGGGCCTGGCCGGCGAGAGCGTGCCGACGCTGGTGTTCCGGGTAGCCCTGGTGGCGGCACTCTCGATCGTCGCCGTGGTGATCCTCAACTCCGATCGTGGCGTGCCCCTCGCGGTCTTGATCCTGCTCGCCTTTGTCGTCGGCATGGAGTACGTCGTCAAGCGAACTCGCTTTGGTCGCCATGTCTACGCCGTCGGCGGCAATGCCGAGGCGGCTAGGCGAGCGGGAATCCGGGTCAACGGCGTGCGGGTGGCGGTCTTCGCGATCTCCGGCTCGATGGCGGCGATCGGCGGCATCATGGCGGCGTCCCGCCTGCTGGCGGTCAACCAGGGCTCGGGCGGCAGCGAACTCCTGCTGCTCGCGATCGCCGGCCCGGTCATCGCCGGCACCAGCCTCTTCGGTGGCCGCGGCTCCGTCTGGACGGCACTGCTCGGTGCCCTAGTGATCGGCTCGATCTCCAACGGGATGGACCTCTTGGCGCTCTCCTCCGCGGTCAAGTTCATGGTCACGGGCGGCGTCCTTCTGCTCGCCGTCCTGGTAGACGCAATCGCCCGCCAACAGCGCCAGGCGGCCGGTCGGGTCTGAGCCGGCGCATGACGAGGGCTACGTTTGTACCCTCACAGGGGCAAAAGGTAGGCCTCGTCGTTATCTGGGGACGAGCAGCGAGGCACCGATCGCGCCGCCGAGGTCACCGAGCGAGGCGACCCGCACGGCCGGCGGACGCTCGTTGACGAAGAGGTGCTTGTCCATCTCCTTGGCGAGCGCCTCCATGTAGCGATCGCCGAAGCGCACGCCGAGGCCGCCGCCGATCACCACCGCTTCGGGGTCGAGCAGGTTGACGGCCGAGGCAATCCCGGTGCCCAGCGCCTCGATCGCCCGGTCGATCAGCTTTGCGGCGAGATGGTCGCCGTGGTCAAGGGCGCGCTCCCAGATGCCGCTGGTTAGCCGTGGTTTCTCGTGCTTTTCCATCAACTTGAAGAGGTCGGTCTTGTGGTCCTCTTCGTGCTGACGCCGCGCCTCGGCTTCCATCGCCGAGCGGCCCGCGTAGGCCTCCATACAGCCCTTGCGCCCGCAGGGACACTTCGCGCCGCCGCGCTTGACCACCATGTGGCCGATCTCGCCGGCGGCGCCGCGGCCCAGCCACGGCTTGCCGTCGAGTACCAGCCCGCCGCCGACCCCGGTGCCCCAGAAGACGCCGATCAGGCTCGAGAACTCACGCGCCGCGCCGAGCTGAAACTCCGCTTCGGTTGCTACCTGGACGTCGTTGCCGAGGCGGACCTCGGTGCCGAGCGCCCTCGACAGCGTCTCGCCGAGCGGGAAGCTGCCCTCCCAGCCGGGCAGGTTGCGGGCGCCGGAGACGACCCCGGTCTTGCCGTCGGCGTCGCCAGGCGAGCCGACCCCTATTCCGCTCAGCTCGGCGGGTTTGACGCCAGCGGCAGAGGCCGCTTCGCGCAGCGCGTCCTCCATTGCGCGAGCCACGTCGGCGGGTCCGCCCGTCGTCGGGGTCGGTTGCCGGGCTTCGCCCCGGATCTCCCCTCCTGGCTCGACGATCGCCGTCTGGATCTTGGTCCCCCCGAGGTCGATGCCGCCGCGTAGATCAGCCACGCAGCAAGTCTATTCCGCCGATGGGCCGATAACCCACCCATATGGTGGGAAATCAGCCCATCGGCGGTGGTTTCGTAGGGTGAGCGGCGATGAGTGAGTCGGGCTGGAAGCTCTGGTGGGAGAAGCGGCGCTGGTACGAGCGCAACCGTCGCCCCTGGCGGCGCTGGCGATTGGCCCGGCATGCTGCCCGCGGTGGCTTCTTTATCCGCCGGCCGGTTGAGGGCGAGCTACTCGAGGCGCTCGACGAGGGCCGCCTGCGGATCGGCGAGGGTACGCTGCTCGAGCCGGGATGCTGGTTGACCTTGGCGCCCGAGGCTCGGATCGAGATCGGCGCCGGGTGCTTCCTCAACCGCAACACGATGCTCGCCGCCTACGAGCGGATCGAGATCGGCGACCACACGATGTTCGCCAACGGCTGCTTCATCGGCGATGGCGAGCACCGCTTCGACGACCCGGAGATGCCGATCACCTGGCAGGGCTTCACCAGCAATGGCCCGGTCAAGATTGGCGCCAACTGCTGGTTCGGCGTCAACTGCGCGGTGACCAGCGGAGTAACGATCGGCGAGCGCTGCGTGATCGGCGCCAACTCCGTCGTCACTAAGGATCTGCCGGCCGGCTCGATTGCCGCGGGCGCTCCGGCCCGTGTGATCAAGCCCATTGAGTTCCGCCGTTAGGTGCCTATAATCGGATCTCGGCCGTGACCCCTAGGGCATGGACCTCTTATGAACCTCGTAATGACTGAGCCGTTGCATGCACGTTCAGGCGTGAAGTTTGTCCGTGCCCGGGACGAGCTGCGCGCCGCGCTGGCTGCTGCGCGCCGCGCCGGTCGTTCGATCGGTCTGGTGCCGACGATGGGCTACCTGCACGAGGGCCATCTCTCGCTGCTGCGGGCGGCGCGGGCGGAGTGCGACGTCGTCGTCATGAGCCTCTTTGTCAACCCGACCCAGTTCGGACCCGGCGAGGACCTCGATCGCTATCCGCGTGACGAGGAGCGCGACGCCGAGCTGGCCGCCGAGGCCGGCGTCGACCTAATCTACGCGCCGCCGGTCGAGGAGGTCTACCCCGAGGGCTTCTCAACGAGGGTCGAGGTTGGCGGCCTGACCGAGGTTCTCTGCGGCGATCCGACCCGGCGCGGCGCCGAGCACTTCTGCGGCGTGACCACCGTCGTCGCCAAGCTCTTCAACACCGTCCAGCCCGACGTCGCCTACTTTGGCCAGAAGGACGCCCAGCAGGTGGCTGTCATCCGCCGCATGGTCGGCGACCTCGACATCCCGGTCCGGATTGAGGCGCTGCCGATCGTGCGCGAGGCCGACGGTCTAGCGATGAGCTCGCGCAACGCCTACCTGAGCGAGGCTGACCGAGAGCGCGCAACGGCGCTATCGCGGGCGCTGCGGACGGTGGAGCGGGTTGCCGGAGAAGATTCGCTCGCTGCGGCGATCGCGGCCGGGCGCCTGGAGTTGGAGGCAGCGGGGATCGAGCCGGAGTACCTGGAGGCTCGCGACCCCGAGAACTTGGAGTCGGTAGCGGAGCTGAGTGGCCGCCCGGTCCTGGTCGCGCTCGCCGCCCGGGTGGGCGGGGCGCGACTCATCGACAACGTCTTGATCCGGCCATGAAGGCCTGAACCCAAGGGGAGACTCAATGCAGAGGCAGATGCTCAAGTCCAAGATCCACCGCGCGACTGTGACCGACTGTGATGTCGATTACATCGGCAGCATCACCGTCGACACCGAGTTGATGGCAAGCGCTGACCTGATCACCAACGAGCAGGTTCATGTCTGGGACATCGACAACGGCGCCCGCTTTGTTACCTACGTGATCGACGGCGAACCGGGCTCGGGAACGATGCAGGTAAACGGCGCCGCCGCCCACCTGACCCAACCCGGCCACAAGATCATCGTCGCTTCCTTTGGCGCCTACGATGAGAGCGATCTGGAGACCTACTCGCCAATTGTCGTCCACGTCGACGACGCCAACCGAGCGGTTGCCGTTGACAGCCACCCGGAGGTGCTGCTCTCACAGGAGGTCATCCAATGAGCGCGGTAGCGACCGAACGTTCATATCTGATTCTTCGTGAGGGAGCGAAGCGCGAGGTTTTGTCATGAGCGATAGAAAGCCCGTCTCCCTACCGCGCCTGGCTGAGATGCAGCAAGCCGGCGAACCGATCGTGATGGTCACCGCCTACGACTATCCCTCGGCGAAGGTCGCCGAGGAGGCCGGCGTCGACCTCGTCCTGGTCGGCGATACGGCGGCGATGGTCGTGCTCGGCTACCCCGGCACCGAGCAGGTCTCGATGGACGAGATGGTCATGCTCGGCAAGGCCGTCCGCCGCGGTGTGAAGACGGCGTTGATGGTCGGGGACATGCCGATGGGCAGCTACGAGTCCAGCAACGAGCTCGCCGTGCAGAGCGCCCAACGCTTGGTCAAGGAGACCGGCTGTCAGGTGGTCAAGCTGGAGGCGGGCGGGACTTCGGTCGAGCGGGCGCGGGCGATCGTGCTCGCCGGTATTCCGGTGATGGGTCACGTCGGCTTGACGCCACAGACCGCCACCGCTTTGGGTGGCTACAAGACCCAGGGGAAGACCGCGCAGGGTGCGATCCAATTGCTGGAGGACGCGCTCGCCCTGCAGTCGGTCGGCTGCTTTGCGATCGTCTTCGAGGCTGTTCCGGCAGCAATCACCGAGGCGATCGTCGCCAAACTCGACATTCCTGCGATTGGCATCGGTGCTGGCCCAGCGACCGCCGGCCAAGTGCTCGTCTACCACGACCTGCTCGGGATCACGACCGGGCGCACGGCCAAATTTGTCAAGCGCTACGCCGAGGTCCACGCGGCTATGGTCGATGGCGTCAGCCGCTATGCCGAAGAGGTGCGCACGCACCGTTTTCCCGAGGCCGACCACGTCTACGGGATCGAGCCGGCAGAGCTGCAGGAGTTCCATCGCTACCTCGAGCAAAAGGAGGGGTTGGCGTCGCGGGCGTCATGGGCTTGGGAGCCGTTGCCGTGAGGGCCTGTCACGGTAGGGGTTCCACTTAACTTTTTCCGAAGACAGCTTGGCGGCTGTCCGCGGGCCTTATAGCGGAAAAAGTACAAGACGTTTCACCCCTACCGTGACAGGCCCGAGCACGGCTAGCATGCGATCCATGACGGCCGAGGAGCGGCGGGCTGAGCTGGTTGACCTCTACAAGGAGGTGCAGGTCTGCGCCAAGTGCCCCCTGCACGAGACGCGAACTAAGTCCGTGTTCGGCGCTGGTGACGCCGACGCCGAGGTGATGTTTGTCGGCGAGGCCCCCGGGGCCGAAGAGGATCGCCAGGGGCTGCCCTTCGTCGGGCGCGCCGGGCAGCTGCTCAACCAGCTGCTGGAAGGGATCGGCCTCTCCAGGGACGACGTCTTCATCGCCAACGTGCTGAAGAGCCGGCCGCCAGGCAATCGCGACCCGCAGCCCTTGGAGATCGAGGCCTGTCGGCCCTATCTGTTCGAGCAGGTGCGCCTGATCGAGCCGCGCGTCGTTTGTACCTTGGGGAATTTCGCGACCAAGCTGTTGAGCGGCAACCCGACGGGAATCACCAGGGTGCGCGGGACGCCGCAGGTACATGAGCTGGGCGGCCGTACGGTCTTCCTCTTGCCGCTCTTTCATCCGGCTGCCGCATTGCGCACGCCGGCGGTCAAGGAGATCCTGCGGGCAGATCTGGAGCTGCTGCCGCAGTTGCTCCAGGGCCCGCCGCCCGTGGCTGCTGAGGAGCTGGAGGAGGAGGTCGCCGAGGAGTCGCCGGCCAATCCGCCCCAAGACCCCGCCGATCAGCTCGACATGTTCGGTTGAGCGAGGCGATGGAGGCAGTCGAGAGCGGCTCTGCCGAGGAGACTGAAGCGGTCGGAGCCCGGATCGCCAGGCGCCTCGGTGCCGGTGACGTCGTCGTCGTCAGCGGCGAGCTGGGTGCCGGCAAGACGACGTTGATCCGCGGTGCCTGTCGGGCCCTCGGCGTCGAGGGCCCGGTCACCTCGCCCACCTTCACGATCGGCCAGCGCTACAGCGGCCGGTTGCCGATTTCCCACCTCGATCTCTACCGGCTCGGAGGGCTCGAGGACGAGGACCCCGCGCTGCTCGATGACTACCTCGACCCTGCCTCGGTTGCCTTCGTTGAGTGGCCCGCCGTCGCCGAGCCGCAATTGGGCGATCGACGGGTTCTGGAGGCGCGACTCGTCCACCGCGGTGGTGATCGACGCCAAATCGAGTGGGGCAGCGCATCGGCACCCAAATAGGCGTGTTTCGAAGGGGGATGCTGCCCTGTAGCATCGCCGCGTACGCAAACCGAATGGAGGAACGCGCTAGATGAAGGGATTGAAGACGCTGACGGCGATCGGGCTGGGGATTGCGCTATTGGTCAGTGCCTCTCCTGCTTCGGCGAAAAGCGCGGCATATAAGCACTACGTCGCCTGCGGTCTCTCGCAAAAAGCGAAACCGGCGCACATTTGCCAGAAGGCGCGCAAAAAGGGTGCCTTCTTCCGCAGTAATAAGGGCGATGTCTTCTACACGGTCTGCGTCAAATTTCCGACCAAAAAAAACCTCTGCGCGCCGAAACAGAAAGCCGAAAAGGGCACGCTCTACGTCAACAAGATCACCACCAACATCCCCGGCAAACACCGGGTGAGCTGGTTCGTAGAGGGCAAACGAGTCGGCTCCGTCATCTTCACGGTTCCGGGGTAGCGGAACGCTGATAACGGTCGGTTTCGACACGGCAACCGCCGATACCGCCGTCGCCGCGGTGCGTGACGGTGAGGTGCTCTTCGAGGCACTGGTGGGCCTCTCCGAGAAGGGGGGCCCACAGCACACCACGGCGTTGTTGGAGGGGATCGAGCGCGCTGCCGATGCGGCCGGCGGCTGGGGAGCGGTCGGCGGGGTCGCGGTCGGCGTCGGCCCCGGCTCCTTCACTGGCCTGCGGGTCGGCATCGCCACCGCGAAGGCACTGGGTCTGAGCCGCGGCCTGCCACTGAGCGGGGTGGGCACGCTCGACGCGCTGGGGCGCGGGCTCGGCGAGGTCTCCGGTGAGCGACGTTGCCTCGCGGTTCTCGACGCGCGCCGAGGTGAGGTTGCGGCGGCGGTCTATTCAGCAGCAGGCAAACAGTTATGGGGACCTTGGCTCGGAACTCCAGAGGAGTTGGCCACGCGGATCCCTGCCCTACCCGAAGCGGCACTGTGCGGGGGGTCGGGCGCGATACGATTTCGGCAGCAGTTGACGAGTCGGGCTGTCGAGATTCCTGACGACACCGATCCCGTTCACCGCGTCGCCGCGCGACACATCTGCGCACTTGCGGCGGCCGGATCGGGTGAGGATGAGTCGGGCTCCGTCGCCCCGATCTACCTGAGGCCCCCTGATGCGGAACGGTGGCGTGAGCGAGACTCTCTCCAAGCAGCCGAGTGAGCTGAGCGGAAATCCGCCGGTTAGGCGGCTTGCCTACAGCGACCTGCCGGCGGTGATCTCGATTGAGCGCCGCTCTTTTCCGGCACCGTGGTCGCTGGCGATGTTCGTGCTCGAGCTCTCCAAGCCGTCGGGGATCTGCCTCGCCGCGATCGAGGGCGACGAGCTGCTCGGCTACCTTGTCTGCTCCCGCTACGACCGCGTCTGGCACGTGATGAACGTCGCCGTTGCGCCGGAGCGACGTCGGCGCGGGGTCGCCAGCCGCCTGATCGCCCAGCTGATCGCCGAGGCTGGTGACGAACTTCCTTTCACGCTCGAGGTGCGGGTATCGAACCAAGACGCGATCGCGATGTACGAGCGGCTCGGCTTTCGCTCGGCCGGTGTGCGACCTCGCTACTACCAGGACAATGGCGAGGACGCCCTGATCATGTGGCTGGACTGAGCCCGTGATTTTGGCGATCGAGACCTCCTGCGACGACACCTGCGCCGCCGTCGTCGATGGTGCGGACATCCTCTCCAACGTGATCTCATCGCAGGACGAGGCGCACGCGAAGTTCGGCGGGATCGTGCCCGAGGTCGCCTCGCGTCATCACCTTGACCTGGCCGTGCCGGTGGTTAAGGCGGCGCTCGCCGAGGCCGATGTCACGCTTGACCGGATCGAGGCGGTGGCGGTCACCGCCGGCCCCGGTCTGATCGGGGCGCTGTTGGTCGGCCTGAGTACCGCCAAGGCGGTCGCTGCACCCCGGCGGCTGCCGCTGATCCCGGTCGACCACTTGCAGGGCCACGTCGCCGCCAACTTTCTTGCCCCGGAGCCACTTGAGCCCCCCTTCCTCTGCCTGGTGGCAAGCGGTGGCCACACGATGCTGGCGGCGGTGCGCGACCACGCCAGCCACGAGGTGCTCGGGCAAACGCTCGACGATGCCGCCGGCGAGGCCTTCGACAAGGTCGCCCGCCTGCTCGGGCTCGGTTTTCCCGGCGGCCCGGCGTTGCAGCGGCTGGCCGAGGACGGCGATCCGGAGGCGTTTGAGCTGCCCGTGGCGATGGCGCGCGACCCCGGTCTCGATTTCAGCTTCAGCGGTCTGAAGACGGCGCTCGTCTACCTCTGCCGCGATCTCGGCTCCGACGGCGTCGCCGAGCGCCGTGCCGATCTCGCCGCCGGCTTTCAGGCGGCGGCAGTCGGGCAGCTGACCTCGAAACTGAAACGGGCGCTAAAGCGCGGCGATTGGAGTGCGGTGGCGCTGGGCGGCGGTGTTGCCGCCAACGGCCCCCTGCGCGAGGCAGTAACGACGCTCTGCGAGGAGCAAGGCGTGCGGCTCAAGCTGGTGCCGCTGAAGCTCTGCACCGACAACGCCGCGATGATCGCCTCCGCCGCTCGCTTCACCCCAGTGCTTCCCTACCCGGACTATCTCTCCTACGATGCTTTTCCCAGCGCCCGCCCGCCCGTTACCGTGCAATGAGCGCGCAGCTCGTCCTCTACACGCGGCCCGGTTGCCACCTCTGCGAGCAAGCGCTGGAGGAGCTCGTCGCGTTGCACGGGGAGGGCTACCGCTTCGAGTTGCGCGAGGTCGACATTGAGAGCGATGACGCCCTCTTGCGAGCAATGCTCGAGCGCATTCCGGTGCTCGAGCTGAACGGCGAGGTCGTCTCCGAGTTAATTCTGGACCAAACCTCCGTTCGCGCCCGGCTCGATACTGTGGTGGCCGATGATTGAGGAGGCAGTGGAGGATCTCGGAGTGCCAGGCGGGCTGATTGGCGATGGCGAGCGGCTTTCGCTTGGTGTTGCCGCGCGACTATCTCGCTACCTGCAGGTGCTGACCCAGGCGCGCAAGATGGGCCGGGAGACGATCTCCTCGCAGGAACTCTCCGACTACACCCACATCAATCCGACCCAGATTCGCCGCGACCTCTCCGGCTTTGGCAAGTTCGGCAAGCGCGGCGTCGGCTACAACGTCGACTCGCTGGTGGCTGAGATCCGCAAGATCCTGCGCACCTCCGGCCAGCACAACATCGCCCTCTTCGGCGCCGGCAATCTCGGCCAAGCGATCGCCAGCTCCGACATCTTTGCCGACCACGGCTTCGAGGTCGTCGCGATGTTCGACATCGACCCAGAGGTCGTCGGCACCCAGGTCGGCAGTCTTCAGATTCGCGACTTCGGCGAGCTCGAGGCGGTCGTCTCCGAGCAGGAGATCGTCGTCGGGGTGCTGGCCGTCCCAGCCGCCGCAGCGCAGGCAGTTGCCGATCGCCTGGTCGAGGCCGGGGTGAAGATCATCTTCAACTACTCCGAGCAGCTGTTGCAGGTACCGCCGGAGGTGACGGTGCACACCTCGAGTCCGGCCGTCGACCTCCTCTACGCGCTCTACTTCTACCTGGCCTGAGAGAGAACCGGACCCTTGTCCCTGGACCTCGACCTTGCGCGGGAGAGATTCGAGTCCTCGACCGATTTCACCATCGGCCTCGAGGAGGAGTTCGCAATCCTCGACCCGGGCACGCTGGAGCTGGAGCACCGTTTCGAGGATCTCTACGCCGCCTGCAAGAAGGACGGGGTGCTGGCCGGCTCGGCCGCGGGCGAGCTGATCGCCTCGGAGATCGAGATCCGTTCAGGTCGGTCGACCGACTTCGCCGCGGCGATGGATGCCCAAGGCGAGGCCCGCACTCGGCTCTTCGAGTTGGCCGAGGAGATGGGCCTGGGATTGGCGGCGATGGGCACCCACCCTTGGGCCAACTACCTCGACCAGCGGATCATCGATACGCCCCACTACAACCGCTTGCGGCATGAACTGGGCTGGGTCGCTCAGCGCAACAACACCTGGAGCCTGCACGTCCACATGGGTGTGCGTGGCGCCGACCGCGCGATCGCCGTTTGCGACTGGATGCGCGAGCTGTTGCCGGTGCTCCTCGCGGCCTCGGCCAACTCGCCCTTTCTCGATCGTCGCGACAGCGGTCTGCACACGGTGCG
Source organism: uncultured Solirubrobacterales bacterium (assembly GCA_963703175.1). Classification (GTDB taxonomy): domain Bacteria; phylum Actinomycetota; class Thermoleophilia; order Solirubrobacterales; family 70-9; genus VRUE01. The sequence continues at coordinate 202,643 of OY969794.1, read as the reverse complement.
CACCGAGATATTCACCCGCACCTTTCCCCGCTGTGGGGTGCCCAGCCCGTTTGTCGACTGGAGCAGCTACGCCGAGTTCGTCGAGATGCTGCAGCGGACCGGCACCGTGGTCGAGTCGACCCAGCTTTGGTGGAGCGTCCGCCCCCATCATGAATTTGGCACGGTCGAGGTGCGGATCTGCGACGCGCAGACTCGCGGTGAGGAGTCGTTTGGGGTGGCCGCCCTGATTGCCGCTTGTATCGCCCAGACGGCACTCGACTACGACGAGCATGGCTACGAAGGCGCCGGCGCGCCGTTGCGAGATCGCGAGATCGAGGAGAACCTTTGGCGAGCGATCCGCCACGGAATGAGCGGCAAGCTGATCGACTTCCGCCGCGGCGAAGAGGTCGAGGCACGGGCCGTGCTTGAGGGCCTGCTCGAGTGGACGGCGCCGGCCCGCTCGGCGCTGGGTATTGAGCCAAGCCTGCCGCAGCGAAACGGCGCCCAGCGGGCGCGTGAAGCGATCGATGCCGGTGTCTCGATTGAGGACATCTATCGCGACGCGGTGCGCGAGACGCATCGCACCTATACGACGGCCAAACAGGCAGCGTAGAGGCGTTTGCGCCGGGTCGGGGGACGCAACCGCCGCGCCCGCATATAGACTCCCGCGCCGCTCAAAACCAGCCGGAGGAATCGAACTTGACCAGCTTCTTGACCGACTACGGAGTCGTCGTTGCGCTCGTATGCGCCGGGGCGGCAGTGCTCTACGGATTGATCATCACTCAGCGCCTGCTGAAGAAGTCACCGGGCAACGAGCGCATGCAGGAAATCTCAGGTGCGGTGCAGGAAGGCGCGAAGGCCTATCTCAACCGCCAGTACACGATCATCGCCGCGGTCGCGGTGCCGATTGCGATCGTGCTCTGGCTCCTGCAGGACTACAAGACCGCGCTTGGCTTCGTGATCGGCGGGGTCCTCTCGGGGGCGACCGGGTTCATCGGCATGAACCTCTCGGTGCGCGCCAATGCCCGCGTGGCTGAGGCGGCCCGCGGTGGCGTGCCCCCGGCGCTCGACGTCGCCTTCAAGGGCGGCTCGGTCACCGGCCTGCTGGTCGTCGGTTTGGCGCTGCTCGGCGTCGCCGGCTACTTCGGCATCCTCGTCCTCACCGGCAGCAGCGACAAGGAGGCCGTGGACGCGCTGGTCGGCCTCGGCTTCGGTGGCTCGCTGATCTCGGTCTTCGCCCGGCTCGGCGGCGGCATCTTCACCAAGGCCGCTGACGTCGGCGCCGACTTGGTCGGCAAGGTCGAGGCGGGGATCCCCGAGGATGACCCCCGCAACCCGGCGGTGATCGCCGACAACGTCGGCGACAACGTCGGCGACTGCGCCGGAATGGCTGCGGACCTGTTCGAGACCTACGCGGTCACCACGGTCGCCGTGATGCTGCTCGGCGTCCTCACCTTCACCGGCTCAGGCGGCGACTTCTCCCGCGAGGTCGCGCTCTATCCGCTGGTGATCGGCGGCGTTGCGATCATCGCCTCGATCATCGGCGCCCTTCTGGTGCGGACCAAAACCGATCGAGTAGAGGGTGCCCTGTACACCGGTGTGGTCGCTGCCGGGATCCTCTCCATCGCCGCCTTCTACCCGATCACCGACTGGATGATGAGCGATCCGGTCCGGCTCGGTCTCAGCACCGCGGCGGATGCGGTCAGCGTCACCGATCTTTGGCTCTGCGCCGTGATCGGCGTCGCCGTAACGGCGCTACTTTTTGTCATCACGGAATTTTATACGGCTACCCGCTTCCGGCCGGTGAAGACGATCGCGAAAGCCTCGGAGACGGGTCACGCGACCAACATCATCCAGGGGTTGGCGCAGGGCTTCCAGTCCACTGCCGCCCCAGCCTTGGTGCTGGCGCTGGCGATCCTTGGCGCCAACGAGCTTGCCGGCATCTACGGCATCGGCATCGCCGTGATGGCGCAGCTCTCGCTCTGTGGTCTGATCGTCGCCCTCGACGCCTTCGGGCCGATCACCGACAACGCCGGCGGCATCGCCGAGATGGCCGACCTGCCGGAGGAGGTGCGCGCCGTGACCGATCCGCTCGATGCGGTCGGCAACACGACCAAGGCGGTCACCAAGGGTTACGCGATCGGCTCCGCAGCGCTTGCGGCGCTGGTCCTGTTCGCCGCCTTCAAGAGCGAATTGGCCGAGGAGGCCCCGACCGGGTTCGACCTCAACGCCCTCTTCAACCTGAGCAGCCCTGAGGTGCTGATCGGGCTGATCATCGGCGGCATGATGGTCTACCTGTTCGCGGCGTTCGCGATCGAGGCGGTCGGCCGTGCCGGCGGTCAGGTGGTCGAACAGGTTCGCGAGCAGTTCCGCGAACACCCGGGAATCATGGAGGGCACCGAAAAACCCGACTACGCAAAAACGGTCAGCATCGTCACCCTGGCTGCGCAGAAAGAGATGATTCTGCCCGCGCTGATCCCGATCGCCGTCCCGGTTGTCGTCGGTCTGCTCAGCGTCGACGCTCTCGGCGGTCTGCTGATCGGCGTCATCGTCGTCGGCCTCTTCGCCGCGATCTCGATGACCGCCGGCGGCGGTGCCTGGGACAACGCCAAGAAGCTGATCGAGGACGGTGCCCACGGCGGCAAAGGCTCCCCGGCCCATGAAGCCTCGGTGACCGGCGACACGGTCGGCGATCCCTACAAGGACACGGCCGGCCCGGCGATCAACCCGATGATCAAGGTGGCAAACATCGTCGCCATCCTGATCATCCCGATCGTTCACTTCTAGCCAGCAAGGCGGGAGGGCCAGGGTGCCCTCCCGCCTTGCTGGGTTTTTCGCCAGGAACGCATAGAGTCTTGACTGCGTGAGCTGGCGGGGCGAAAAACAGGACGCCGCTGCGTCGGGAGGGCATCCTGGCCCTCCCTCACAGAGGCTTGGAGTGCGCCATCGGCGAGTGTTCGGTGGCGTACTCAGTGTCGTTGTAGCTGGGATGTTGCTGCTGGCCCCTGCGGTTTTTGCTGCGGCGCCGGTCAATGACGAATTTGCGAACCGGATCGACCTGAGTGGGCCGTTGCCGATCGAGGAGAGCGGGACGAACGTCGCCGCGACCCAACAGGTAGGCGAGGATCCGCACGAGTTTCTTTACGAACCAGCCGAACATTCCGTCTGGTTCAGCTGGGAAGCGGAAGACACCGAATGGGTGACGGTTTCGACCTGTGGGAGCGACTTCCACACTCTGCTGGGCGTCTACAGCGGTAGCTCGTTGTCGCTTCTCGAGAGGGTGGTGCCCGGCAAGGAAGGAACCCGGTTCGACTGCGCTCCCGGCGGTCAGCAGGTTACCTTCCGGGCACTCGCCGGCACGACCTACGAGATCAGGGTGGACGGGAACCTCTCCCCCCAGCCTCCGGCCGCCACCGAAGGTTCGATCGCGCTCGAAATAGCCTCGACCCCGGCGCCGGGCAACGACGACTTCGCGAACGCGCGGGCGGTGACGTCCGAATCGCTCGACGGTGGGACTTTCTATCGCGTCGACGTTCCCGGCTTCAACTGGAACGCCACCAAGGAGTTCGGCGAGCCCGCGCACGCCGGTGACCAGGGGGGAGCCTCGGTTTGGTACTCCTGGACCGCCCCGGCGAGTGGTGAGGCGTCGGTGGTCGCCGTCTCCGGCGCACTCGAAGCCGTGCTCGGCGTCTACACCGGTGCCTCGCTGAGTGAGCTGACGCCCGTTGCGACGCCGACGTACTTTCCAGGAGAAGTCGACGTGCAGGCCACCGCTGGCACCACCTATCGGATCGCCGTCGACGGAATGTTCGACGGCGGAGCGGGGATGGCTTCAATGGGTCAGCTCACCTTCCTGATCTATCTGAGGGTCCCTCAGCCCGACCTTCAGACCAGCACCCCCTTTGCATCGGTGCCACCTGTAGCTGATCGGGCCGCGCCGGAGACGACGATCGTCAGGCGCGACGTCAGGCCGGGTAAGCGCAGGGCGGCCTTCGCATTCCGCTCCAGTGAGACGGCCGGGAAATTCCTCTGCAAGCTCGACGCGCGCAAAGTCGCCAACTGTGCCCCGCCAAAGGCCTATTTCGGCCTCGCCTCAGGCTCACACGTCTTCAAGGTCCGGGCCGTCGATGCCGCCGGAAACGCCGACCCGACGCCAGCCGTCGCCCGCTTCGGGATCGCTGGGAAATCTCACGCTGAGCGTTGACCCCTTGTCGTGCCGTGGCGAGTTACCAGCGCTGTAGGGGAGGTAACTCGCCAAGGCTTCCCGTCTAGGGTTCTGACGTGATCGAGGATCTGGTCAATGTCGCCGACTTTGAGCGAGTTGCGGCTGAGAAGCTCGACGCTGGAGTTGCCGGGTACTTCTTCGGCGGGGCTGGTGATGAGCTGACGCTTCGTGAGAACGTTGCCGCCTGGTCGGGTTGGCGGTTGCGGCCTCGGGCGCTAGCTGGGCTTGGCGAGTGGTCGACTCGGGTCGAGCTGCTGGGTGGGGAGGTCTCGATGCCGGTGCTGGTCGCTCCCGTGGCCTACCAGGGGCTGGTAGATCCTGAGGGGGAGGCGGCTATGGCTCGGGCGGCTGCTGCGGCTGGGACGGTGATGTGCCTGTCGACGCTGGCGACCATGCGGCCGCGGCCGGTGGCCGAGGCGGCGCCCTGGGGGCGGCGCTGGTTTCAGCTCTACTGCTTTCGCGACGAGGGGGTCACGGGAGCGCTGGTGGAGGAGGCGGTCGAGTGTGGCTACGAGGCGATCGTGGTGACGGTCGACGCGCCGCGCGGCGGCAACCGCGAGCGCGACCGCCGCACCGGGTTCCAGATACCGGCGGAGCTGGGCGTGCCGAACGTCGAAGCGGCACTTGGCTCGGATCGGGCAATAACGATTGAGGAAACGTTTGAGCTGATGGAACCGGCGCTCTCCTGGTCCGACCTGGAGGGACTTGCCTCCGATTGCCGCGTGCCAGTCCTGGTCAAGGGTGTGCTGACTGCCGAGGATGCCGCACTGGCGATCGACCACGGCGCTGCCGGGATCGTCGTCTCCAACCACGGCGGCCGCCAGCTCGACCGTTGCCTCGCCACTGCCGACGCGCTCCCCGAGGTGGTCGAGGCGGTTGACGGCCGTGGCGCTGTGATAGTCGACGGCGGCATCCGCCGTGGCGTCGATGTCGCCTCGCGCTGGCCCTCGGCGCCGATGCGGTCCTGGTCGGTCGGCCGGCGCTCTGGGGGCTCGCGGTGGGCGGCGAAGCGGGCGCTCGTCGGGTGCTGGAACTGCTGCGTGAGGAGCTCGAGCTGACCCTGGCCCTCTGTGGCTGCGCCACGCCCGCCGACCTTGAGCGCGGGCATGTGCAGAGAGCACCGGCGGCGTCCGTATATTCGGTCTGAGTGACCGGCCCGAGAGTCTTTCTTATGACCCGCGTGTGCGACTGGCGAGTGCCGGACCGAGCGGGGGTAGGACGCAGGGAGGCCGAATGGCAGCGCCATTTGGCCGACCGAGGACGCCGCCCCGCGAAGTGTGTCCGGCGCCGCCAGGCGTGCGCGGGGGTTGTGAGGAAGACTCTTAACTGATCGATGGCCCAGCGAATCCCCAGAGACGAATCGCTGAGCCGTGTCCACGGCGTCGGCGCGCTGTTCTCGGCGGCCTACGGCAACGTCGGCTCCTCGATCTATTACGCCCTCGGCGTCACCGCCGCCTTCGCCCTTGGCCTCACCCCGGTCGCCTTCGTCATCTCCGGCCTGATTTTCGCCGCGACCGCGGCGACCTACGCCGAGGCGACGGTGATGTACCCGGAGGCGGGCGGGTCCTCCAGCTTCGCCCGCCATGCCTTCAACGAGCTGGTCAGCTTCGTCGCCGCCTGGGGGCAGATGCTCAACTACACGATCACGGTCGCGATCTCGGCCTATTTCGTGCCCCACTACCTGGCCGTCTTCTGGGAGCCGCTCGGTCACGCTCCCGGCGACATCATCGGCGGCGCCGTTTTGATCGGAGCCCTGGCGCTGCTCAACATCCGCGGCTCGCAGGAGTCGGCAAAACTCAATCTGATCCTCGCCGTTGCCGACCTGGCCACCCAGGTCGTGTTGGTCGGGATCGGCATCGTCTTGGTGCTCAGTCCGCAGGTGCTGGTCGACAACATTCACCTTGGCGTCGCCCCGACTTGGAGCGACTTTGCTCTCGGGATCGCGGTCGCGATGATCGCCTACACCGGGATCGAGACGATCTCCAACATGGCCGAGGAGGCCAAGGACGCGGCGCGGACCATTCCCCGTAGCGTCGGCTTCACCGTCGCCGCCGTTCTCGGCCTCTACCTGCTGATCCCGATCGTGGCCCTTTCGGCGATGCCGGTCGTCCAGGACGCCGCCGGCCACTACACGACGGCCCTTGGTTCTGAGTTCGCCAATGACCCGATCCTCGGCATCGTCGAGAACCTCGGTCTCAGTGGCGGCCTGACCGAAGCGCTGCGCTTCTACGTCGGCATCCTCGCCGCGGTGATCCTGCTGATCGCGACCAACGCTGGCTTGATCGGCGTCTCCCGCCTCACCTACTCGATGGGCCAGCATCGCCAGTTGCCCGAGGGTCTGCGCCAGGTTCATCCCCGCTATCGCACCCCCTATATCGCGATCATGGTCTTCGCCGGTCTGGCGATGATCACCCTGCTCCCGGGTCAAGCCGAATTCCTGGCGACGCTCTACTCGTTCGGCGCGATGCTCTCCTTCACGATCGCCCACGTCTCGGTGATCCAGCTGCGGCGGCGAAAATCGGGCGAGGAGCGGCCCTGGAAACCGCCACTCAACTTCCAGGCCTTTGGCTTCGAGGTGCCGCTCACTGCGGTGCTCGGCGGCCTCGGGACTTTCGCCGCCTGGGTTGTGGTGATGGCGCTTAACCCGCGCACGCTCGCGGTTGGGGCCGGTTGGATGGTCTTCGGCGTCGTCGTCTACGTCCTCTACCGTCGCAGCCAGAAACTGCCGCTGACCGAGACCGTCAAAGTCGTCACGCCGGAGCCGCTCGGGGTGGAGGAGATCGAGTACCGCAGCATCCTGGTCGCCTTTGAGGACGGCGAGCCTTTCTCCGAGGAGATGGTCGCCACTGCGATCAAGCTCGCCTCCAAGCGTCGCCGCGGCGTCCACATCCACTCGATGCTGACCGTGCCGACTAACTTGCCGCTCGACGCCGAGTTGCGCGAACAGGAGGCCGAGGCGCAAAGCAAGGTTGAGCAGGCAAAGCTGATCGGCGGCCAACGCGTCACTGGTCACGTCGAGAGGGTGCGGCCGGCGCAGGCCGGCTACTCGATCTCCGACGAGGCGAACCTGATCAGCGCCGCCGCCGTAGTCGTCGGACTGCGCTACCGCAATGGCGCACCGCTCTACGACAAGACTCTGCAGACGGTTCTTAGTGAGCGGCCCTGCCGCATCATCGTCGTCTCCGACAGGAGCGTGCAGCTCCCCGAGGTGCAGCCTGTCCTCGCCTAGTTGTAAGACCCGACCAGGTTGTTCCGCTTCAGCTCGCCGAGGCGAGTTCCGGGCGGCTTGTGACTGAGGGAGCCGTGTGGTCTGCGCCAGTTATAGAACTCCAGCCAACCGGGTAGCGCCGCGGTGCGCTCGGCAGAGGAGCGATAGATCGCCCCGTAGGCCCAGCCGCCGAGCATCGTGCGGATGAAGCGCTCGGCCTTACCGTTGGTCTGAGGCCGGTAGGGCCGGGTGCGGATGTGGCGGATCTTCAGGGCCCGGCAGGCGATGGCGTGGATCGTCGAGCGGTAGGCGCCGCCGTTGTCGGTCATTAGGCGCTCTACCTTGATCCCGTGGCGGCGGTAGAAGGCCACCGCCCGGCGCAGGAAGCCAACGCACGTCTTCGCATTTTCGTCGCCCAGGACCTCGACGTAGGCGAGCCTCGTGGCGTCGTCGACGCAGACGTGGACGAACTCCCAACCGGCGCCGCGAGCGTGGGAGGTGCGCTTGCCGGTCATCCGGTGCCCTGCCCCTCGTTTGATCCGCACCAGCTTCTTGATGTCGATGTGGATCAGCTCACCCGGGCGCTTGCGCTCGTAGCGGTTGGGCGGCTCCGCCGGCCCCAGCCGCGAGAGCTTGCCGAGGCCGATGTCGGCCAGGATCCCCGAGACCGTGGAGAGCGCCATCCCCAGGCACTCGGCGATCTCCGCGCCCGTCATCCGCAGCCTGCGAAGCGCCGCGATCGCCTCCCTGCGGCGCTCGGAGGTGCGGTTGGCGACAGTCCTAGGGGCCGAGCTGCGATCGAGCAGGCCGGCCTCTCCTTCGGATCGGTAGCGGCCCACCCATTTGCGACAGGTGCGCTCGCTGACTCCGGCGGCCTCGGCCGCCTCCGTCAGCGACCACCCCTGCTCGGTGACGCGCCTGACCATCGTCAGCCTTCCCTTCGGACCGAAGGGGGCATTAGCGTGGATCTCCATCCGGGTCTTCTCCTTGGTGCTGGGTGGTGGACACCCCCAGCCTCCAAGGAGGCCCGGATGAACAACGTGGTCAGGAATTACACCTAGAATCGCCGCGATGTCCAAGCCCGAGCGGATCCACAGCGCCTCGATCCGCACCCTCTCCTTCATCTTCGTCGGCCTAGGCCTGCTGATCCTCATCAGCACCTTCGCCAACGGCGGCGGCCCGCTCTCTTTGGGAACCCTCCTCGGCGTGGCTTTCCTCGCCGTAGGCATCGCACGTCTTTGGCTAACGGGAATCTTCCGCGGGTGGCGCGCGGGGAGGGGGGGTTCGGACGGGTGAGTCCGCTAACCCCCCCTCCCCGCGGGACAGGACCCGCGGCTGAGGGCCCCAATGAGCAACTCGAGCAGCCCGGGCAACCAGAGCCGCAGCGCCCCCGCCTAGAACCCCTGCTGAACCGCGGCCTAGGCGTCCCAGGCCTCTTCGTCGCCGTCTACTCCGCGGTCGGCTTCTCGATCTATTTCTCGCTCGGCGTCGTCGCCGACCGTGGCCTCGGCCTGACTCCGTTGATCTTCCTCGCCGCCGGGTTGCTCTTCGTCCTCACCACGCTCAGCTACGTCGAGGGCGGCGCGATGATCCGCGAGCGTGGAGGTTCGTCGAGCTTCGCCCGCCACGCATTCAACGAGCTGATCGCATTCATCGCCGGCTGGGCGATCCTGATCGACTACCTGATCGTTGCTGCGCTGGCGGCGATCTCGGTCCCTCACTACCTCGAGCCGATCTCGCACGACCTCTCTGAGCCGGGCTGGGAGATTGGGGTCGCGGGGCTGGTGATCGTTTCCGCTTGCGCGCTCAACATCCTCAACATCACCGGCCGCGGACGGGCGCGCACGCTCAGTGTGTTGGCGCTCGCCGACATCGCTTTGCAGCTCGCGGTAATCGGGGTTGGTGTCCTCGCCGTCCTGCACCCCGATCGCCTCACTGACCAGATTCAGCTCTTCACCAACCCTAGCGTCAAGGACATCGTCTACGCCTCGGTAATCGCGATGCTCGCCTACGCGGGCATCGAGGCAGCCTCCGATCTCGCCCCCGACATCGACGTGCGGCCACGCGATCTGAAACGGATCGTCTCGGTTGGGGCTGTTGCGGTGCCTCTCGTCTATGCCGGGATGGCAGCAATCGCACTGATGGCGGTGCCGGTAGTTGCCGGCCCGCATGGTCCCGAAACCGCTCTTGGCCACGAATTCGTCGAGGCGCCGGTGCTGGGGGTGGTCTCCGCCTATCACCCGGCCTGGGTGGCGGACACGATGCGCTGGGTAGTGGCACTGGTTGCGGCCCCGGTCCTCTTCTGGGCTGTGACGACCGCGATGCTTGGCGTCTCGCGGCACATCTACACGCTGGCGATCAACCGTCAGATCCCCAGCTGGCTGGGCAAGCTCAACGGCCGCTACGCGACGCCGCACGTGGCGATTGGGCTCTCCGGCCTGATCGCGATCGGACTGGTTGTGCCGACCGACGTCAAGCTGCTCGCCGGTCTTTACGCATTTGGCGCGATGCTGGCGATCACGATCGCCCACCTTTCGATCCTGCGACTACGGGTCACCGAGCCCGACCGTCCGCGCCCATTCCGGGTTCCCTGGAACGTCTCCTGGCGCGGTGCTCAGCTTCCGCTGCCGACTCTCTTCGCCGGCCTGCTCAGCTTCCTGGCCTTCCTCAGCGTGCTCGCCTTTCACGATCGGGCGCGCTGGGTCGGTGGCGGCTGGATGCTGTTCGGCCTCCTCTTCTACGTCGTCTACCGCAAGGTTTTCGAGGGAACCTCTCTGACCCGGCGCGTCTCGGTCACCGAGAGGGCACTGACTAAGCAGGCGCCCAATGTCGAATACGGCAACATCCTCGTGCCGGTATTTGGAACCGAGCTCGATGACGACATCGTCGCCACCGCCGGGCGGCTCGCTGCCGCCGAGCAAGAGGGAGATGGCGAAATCGATGAGACCCACCTTGCGATCGTCTATGTGATCGAGGTGCCACTGACCCTGCCGCTCGACGCCGAGCTGCCGCTGGGGCAAGAGGCGAAGGCTCTGCACGCGATCGAGCGCGCCCGCGAAGTCGGCGAAGAGTATGAGGACGTGAAGGTAACGGCGTCGGTGACCCGGGCACGCAATATCGGTGCCGGGATAGTCGACGCGGCGCGACGCGGCGACGTCGAAGCAATCGTCGTCGGGGCCGAGCCGCCGAGCAAGATCCGCGGCGGAGCGAAGCTGGGTGGGATCGGCGCCGCCAAGCCGGCCGAGATCGGAGCGGCGACCGAGTACGTGCTGAAGAAGGCGCCTTGTCAGGTGCTTCTGACGGCGCCGCCGGAGGCGCTCGCCGAGCCGGAGCCCGCGCCGGCCGTCGCTGACTAGTATCCAGGCCGTGGTGAAAACGTGCTCATCCTGATCGTCGGCTGCGGGCGGGTCGGTTCCTCGGTCGCCCGCTCGATGCTTAACGAGGGTCACGAGGTGTCCTGTCTCGACGAGGACCCCGAGGCGCACACTCGCCTCGAGGTCGGCCTCGACAAGGGTTGGGAGGACCTCGGCGGTCGCTTCACGGTCGGAACCGGCCTTGAGACCGATGCCCTGCTGGCGGCCGGGATCGAGAACGCGGACGCCTTCATCGCCTCCACCAACGGCGACAACACCAACATCGTGATCGCCCAGATCGCCCAGAAACGCTATGAGGTGCCGACTGTGATTGCGCGGATCCTCGACCCCCTGCGAGCTGAGTGGTACCGCCAGCAGGGTTTGCACACGATCTGCCCGACCCGGGTCGCGATCGACATGTTGGAGAGTGCCGTCCGCGAGGGCGCCCAACGCGAGGTTGCGTAGGCGATGTACATCATCGTCGTCGGAGCGGGGAAGGTGGGCTGGAATCTAGCTCGCGAGCTGCTCGAAAAGAACCATGAGGTGACGGTGATTGAGAGCAACCGCCGCCGCTACCTGACCGTCGAGCAGGAGCTCGAGCACAACGTCACCTACGGCGACGCCTCCGAGCTCTGGGTTCTGGAGCGAGCTGGGATCCAGCGCGCCGACTTGGTGATCGCGGTGACCGGTGACGACGAGGACAACATGCTGATCTGCCAGGTTGCTCGCGAGAAGTACGAGGTCGCGCAGATCATCGCCCGGGTCAACAACCCGCGCAACCGGCCCCATTTCGATCTGCTCGGGGTGAAGCCGTCGGTTTCGGCTACTGATTTGATCTTGCGTTTGCTGGAGCACGAGGTACCCGAGTATGGGCTGGTCCACTTGCTCGATCTGCAGGAGGAGCAACTGGAGATCATTGAGATGTTGCTCGGCAAGGATTCCGGGGTAACTGGTCGTCGTGTTGGCGATCTCTCGATGCCCGAAGGCAGTCTCTTGATCTCGGTCCTGCGTGAAGGCAAGGGCTTCGTACCCAACGCCGACACTGTGCTTGAGGTAGGCGACGAGGTGCTAGCCGTGCTCGACCCGGGTCGTGAGGACGATCTCAAGGAGCTCTTCGGCCCGGCAGCCGGCGGCAACGGGACCGGCTGAGGCGATGGCCGACCGCGAGGTCGACTTCCTCCTCGTCGGCGGCGGCATGGGCTCGGCGCACTGCGCCGCGGAGCTGCGCAAGCGCGGCGCCGAAGGCTCGATCCTGCTGGCGGGACGGGAGCCGGAGCCGCCCTACGAACGGCCGCCGCTCTCGAAGGAGTACATGCGCGGCGAGGCGAGTCGCGAGGATGCCTACGTCAACCCGCCCGGCTGGTACGAGGAGAACGAGGTCGAGCTGCTGACCGGCGTCAACGTGATGTCGCTCGACACCGCGGCGCGCACGGCAAAGCTGCAGGGTGGGGAAGAGGTTGCTTTCAGCAAAGCGCTGCTTGCCACCGGGGCTATGGTCAACATCCTCCGGGTCGAGGGCGCTGAGAACGAGGGCATCCACTATCTGCGTGCCTTCGGCAACACCGATGCGATTCGCGCCGACGCCGAGGCGGCCGCGCACGTGGTCCTGATCGGCGGCAGCTACATCGGCACCGAGGTCGCCGCCTCGCTGACCGCGAAGGGGGTCAAGTGCACGATTGTGATGATGGAGGACGTGGCGCTCTCGCGGGTCTTCGGCGAGGACGCTGGCCGTTGGTTCCAGGGGAAGCTTGAATCCCACGGCGTCACCGTTTACGCCGGTGAGGAGCTGGAGGCCTTCGAGGGCGATGGCCGAGTCAAGGCGGTGCTGACTAAGAGCGGCCGCGCAATCGAGTGCGACACGGTCGTCGTCGGTGCAGGCGTGCGCCCCGACGCGATGCTCGCCCAACGTGCCGGGCTTGAGGTCGAGAACGGCATCGTCTGCGACTCCAAGCTGGCCACCTCTGTCGAGGGGATATACGCGGCCGGCGACTGCTGCTCCTACGAGAGCGTCGTCCACGGCAGGCGGATCCGGGTCGAGCACTGGGACGTGGCGATGCAGCAGGGCATGCACGCTGCCGGCAACATGCTTGGTGAGGACCGCGACTACGACGTCGTTCCCTACTTCTTCAGCGACCTCGCCGACTGGGCGAGCCTCGAGTACGTCGGCCCCGCGGCCGAATGGGACGAAGAGATCTGGCGCGGCGATCGTGACGGCGGCGAGTTCTCGGTCTGGTACCTGAAGGAGGGCAAGGTCGCCGGCGCCCTCAGCGTCGAGCGCTCCGAAGACCTGGCCGAGGCGCGTCGCCTGCTTGCCGATGGCGTCGACGTCTCCGCCGCCCGCGAGCAAATCGCCGACCCGGGCAGCGATCTGGGCGCGATTTCCTAGCGGACGCTGCCTGCGCGCAGCTGCCGCACGCCGCCGGATATCCTCAGTGTCTGTTCGTTGCGCCCTGGTGTAATTGGCAACACGCCAGCCTCTGGAGCTGGATTTCGGGGTTCGAGTCCCTGGGGCGCAGTCGCAGTCGCAGTAAAAAGTCCCTGCAAAGCCTGTCTAGCCGCTCTGCTACCTTCGCGTCGCATGGGGAACTCCAAGCGCTTTCTCGCGAGCTTGCCGCTCGTCGCTCTTGCAATCGCCGGCTGCGGCGGCGGGGGTGGCGGCGACTCGACCGCGGCCCCGGCCCCAGAAATCACCGAAGTGGCCGCACTGAGCAAGGAAGAGCTGATCGCACAGGGCGACGCGATCTGCGCCGAGGTGAACGCGGCGGTCGGCACGGTCGGCTCGACCAGCTCGGGCGCGGCCGGACAGGCCGCTCAGGTGGCCGGTCTATATGCCGGCATGGTCGAAAGGCTGAAGGGCCTGGGGGCGCCCGGCGACGAAGCGACCGGCTACCCCGAATTCATTTCCTCTGCCGAAGCCCTCGCCCAGGCGGAGGACAACGTCAAGCTGGCCTCTGAACGAGAAGAAGGGGAAGCGCTGAGCGAAGCCGAAACGGAAGCCTCTTCGGCGCTCGCCTCGTTCCAGTCGTCATCGTCTTCGTTCGGCTTCGAAGACTGCGCCGAAACTCCGGCAGCCCCGACGCCGAGCAGCTCGGCCGGTGAACCGGCCGGTGAAGAAGAAGCTCCTGAAGCGGTTGAAGAAGAAGCAGAAGAAGTGACCCCCGAAGAAATCGAACCCGCGCCTGAAGTGGTCGAAGAAGGCGCTGGCGGCGGCGCTGGAGTGGGCGGCGGCACCGAAGGTGGTGGCGGCAGCTCCGGCGGTGGTAGCTCCGGCGGAATCGGACCAGGCTAGGAGGCCATCCCGGCAGGGCCGGAACGTCTTGTACTTTTTCGCTGAGAGCCCCGGGCGACAGCCCAACCACGATCCACCGAAAAAGTTAAGTGGAGGCCCTGCTGGGATGGCCTCAGGCCACTGAGGACTCTTCCCAGTTGCCATATAGCCGCGCGTAAGGACCTCCCGCCTCGATCAACTCTTCGTGGGTACCGCTCTCGGCAATGTGCCCGTGTTCGAGCACGACGATCTTGCCGGCGCGGCGGATGGTCGAGAGGCGATGGGCGATGACGATTGCGGTGCGGCCGGCGAGCAGCCGCTCCAGCCCTCGCTCGATCGTTTTCTCGGTCCGCACGTCGACGTTCGAGGTCGCCTCGTCGAGGATCAGGATGCGGGGTTCGGCCAATAGCGCGCGAGCGAAGGCGACCAGCTGGCGCTGGCCCGCCGAGAGCTGGACGCCGCGCTCGCCGACTTCGGTGTCGATGCCTTCCGGCAGTGCCGCGACGAACTCGGTCGCGCCCACGGCTGCCGCCGCGGCCTCGACCTCCTCGAGGCGTGCCTCGGGCCGGCCGAAGGCGATGTTCTCGCGCACGCTGCCGGAGAAGAGGAACCCCTCCTGGGGGACGATCCCGAGCTGGCGCCGCAGGGCGTGCTGCTGGACCCCCCGCAGATCGTGCCCGTCGACCAGTACTCGGCCGCGCTGCGGATCGTAGAAGCGGGCGACGAGCTTGGCGAAGGTCGACTTGCCGGCTCCGGTCGTCCCAACCAAGGCCAGGGTCTGCCCGGGCGGGACATGCAGATCGACTCCCCGAAGCGCCCACTCGACACGTTCTCCACGCGCCTCCTGTTCCAGGGCGTCGTCGCCATAGGCGAAAGACACTCCCTCCATCTCGATCTCACCGCGCAACGTGCCTGGGTCGATGGCGCCCGGCGCATCGACCATGTCGGGCTCGGTGTCGAGCAGCTCGAAGATCTTGTCGAGCGCGGCCATGCCCTGCTGGTAGGTCGTGTAGAGCTGTGAGAGTTCCTGGATAGGCGAGAAGAAGACCTGCAGGTAGCCGATGAAGGCGACGATCGTGCCGATTTGGATCGCGTGGTCGATTGCCTGGGTGCCGCCGTAGAGGATGATCGCCGCGGTGCCGGCGGCGGTCAGCAGTTCGATCGCCGGGAAGTAGGAGGCGTTGAGGAAGACGGTCCGCATGTTCGCCTCGCGGTTCGCCTCGTTTAGCTCGGTCATCGCCGCGCCGTGGCGGGCCTCCTGACCGAAACTGCGCACGACCCGCACCCCGCTCAGCGTCTCCTGCAGATATGCGGTGACGGCGGCGATCCGCTCGCGCGTTTCCCGGTAGGCGCCGTGGGAGGCGACCCGGAAGATGACGCTGGCGAGGGCGACAAGAGGAAAGGTGAGGAAGGTGACCAGGGCCAGCTTGACGTCGAGCAGGAACATGATCACGACCACGCCGATCAGGGTGAGGACGCTGGAGAAGAGGGTCGTCACGCCGCTGGTGAGGAGTTGGTTGAGGGCCTCGATGTCGTTGGTCATGCGGCTGATCAGCACCCCCGGGCTGCGCCGCGTGAAGAAGCCGATCGACATCGATTGAAGGTGGGCGAAGACGTGCTCGCGCAGATCCTGGAGCGCGCGGGTGCCGACCCAGCCGACCAGATAGGTCTGGGCGTAGGTGGCGAGGGCGAAGATGGCGGCGACGCCGAGGAAGGCGATGACGATCAGCGTCAACGCGCTGGTGTCGCCGGTGACGATGCCGGCGTCGATCGCCTGTCCGGCAAGGTAGGGAGGGGCGAGGCCGGCGCCGGTGGCAGCCAGTATCGCGATCACGGTCAGCACAACCCGGCTGCGGTAGGGGCGCAGCAGCCCGGCCATCCAGCGCAGCTTGCGGCCCCGCTGGTCCTCGCCGCGAAGTATCAGCCAGGTCCTCCTCATGACAATGCTTCCCGCTCCGCTCCCGGCGCGAAGAACCAGATATGCACGCTTGGTCGCTCCGCGCTCATAGTCTCGCCACCTCCTCGCGCTGCTCGAGGTCGCGCTGCAGGAAGACCGAGTCGGCGAGACCGTGCTCGGCAATCTCGCGGTAGAAGCCACAGCCCTCGAGCAGCTCCTCGTGGGTGCCCCGATCGACGATGCGTCCACCGTCGATGACCACCACCTCGTCGGCGAGAGAGACGGTCGAGAGGCGGTGGGCGATGACGAAGGTCGTGCGCCCCGCCATCGCTTCGCCAAGACCGGTCTTGATCGCCGTCTCGGTCGTCGCGTCGACAGAAGAGGTGGCGTCGTCGAGGATCAGGATGCGCGGGTCGGCGAGCAGAGCGCGGGCGATCGCGACGCGCTGGCGCTGCCCACCGGAGAGGGTCATCCCGCGCTCGCCGACCAAGGTGTCGTAGCCACCCGGCAGGTCGCGGATGAACCCCTCGGCCTGAGCGCGCCGTGCCGCCGCTTCGACCTCCTCGCGGCTCGCCCCCGGCCGCGCGTAGGCGATGTTCTCGGCGATGCTGGCAGTGAAGAGGAAGCTGTCGTCACCGACGAAGGCAACCTCCGAGCGCAGCGAGACCAGGTCGACCGAGCGCACGTCGGCGCCGTCGATCGCCACCGAACCCTCGCTCGGGTCATAGAGGCGGGCGATCAGCGCCACCAGGCTCGTCTTGCCCGAGCCCGAGGGGCCGACCAGCGCCACGGTGCGTCCCGCCTCGATCGTCAGGTCGACGCCTTCGAGTGCCGCAGCCGACATTGACCCCACTCCAGTGTGGTCAATGCTCGCCGGTGGATTGGTTTCGTAGCGTAGGGTCACGCCGCGCATCTCCACGCGCCCGCCACCTGCCGGCAGCGGCGGTGCTTTCGGTGGGCTCTCGATCTGCGGCTCGCGGTCGAGGATCTCGAAGAGGCGGTTACCGGAGGCGATCGCGCGCTGTGCCATTCCCAGCGTCATCCCCAGCATCCGCATCGGTCCCGCCAGCATCGCGACGTAGGTGTAGAAGGCGGTGAAGTCGCCGAGGCTAAGGTTGCCGGCGATCACCTGACGGCCGCCGATCAGCAGCACGAGGGCGATGCCCAGCTGCGGGAGAAAGCCGAGCAGGGGGGAGAAGAACGCCTGCAGCTTGGTCGAGTAGATGCTCTGGTCGAAGACGCGGGAGACAGCGTGACGGAAGCGGTGCAACTGGTGCTCCTCGCGGGCAAAGGCCTTGACGATGCGAATTCCGGAGACGTTCTCCTCGGCTTCCGCAGTCAGCTCGGCGATTCGCTGCTGCACCTCCTGCACGGCTGGGCGGGAGACACGGTTATAGCGGGAGGCGGCGTAGACAACGAAGGGTGCTGGCGCGAGAGCGACCAGCGCCAGCCAGGGCTCGAGGATGAACATCACGGCGCTGGCCAGCGCGATCGTCAGCAGGTTCTGCGTGATGAAGATCAGGCCGTAGCCGAGGAAGAAGCGGATCGATTGCAGGTCGACGGTTGCCCGCGACATCAGCTGCCCGGTCTGCTGGCCGTCGAAGAAGCCCAGCTCTAGTCGTTGCAGGTGGGCGTAGAAGCGTTGTCGCAGGTCGAACTCGACCGCGAGAGAGACCTTGCCGGCGACTACCCGTCGCACCATCGTCAAGCCCAGGCGCAGAATGCCGGCGACGACGATCGCGATTGCCAGCGGCAGTAGGTCCGGCTTGTCGCCTTCCTCGATCGCGTTGATCGCCCGGCCGATCAGCCATGGGATCAACACGGTCATCCCCATTGCCAGCCAGGCGAAGACGAGCGAACCCCAAAGCTGGCGGCGATAAGGCCGCAGAAAGCCCATCAGACGGCGATAGGTCCGCATCAAGCCACTATACAAAGTGAAGTAAAGGCCCCCCCGAGCAGTACGTGCCGTCGCTAAGGGGCCACATGTGGCCCCTTAGCGACGGCACGTCAGTCGAATGCGGCTGCCTTGGCGCTGGAGACTTTGCCCCCACTGCACTTGGGGCCGTGGCCGGGGCGCGGCAGGATCTGGAAGTTGGTGACTGCGTGGTAAGGCGTGGTGGCGCCATTGTTTTGAGCCAAGGTCACCACCAGGCGGTAGAAGCCTGCCGGAAGATCGTGGTAGTAGATCTCGGGACGCGTCGCTGGCGAGTAGCTGCCGCTGGCTCCGACTCGTTCAGCAAGCACGCCGTTTGGCCCGGAATGGCGGGGGAAGTCGAGGGAGGCGCCAACTAGTCGCCCACGACCGAGCGGGCTTTCCTCGGCGCGTTTTAGTTTTGCTGGCTCAACACAGTCGGGAACGCGGTTGAGCGCGAAGCGGATGTTGCCCTCACCGAGTTGCGGTTCACCGCCGAAATGGCGCGGTGCCAGGTTGAAATTGTGGATCTTGGACTTGACCACAACCGCCCGGTTCGTTTGGCGGGCCCCGTTGCGGGGTGAGACGATCTCTACACTTGGTTCTCCGGGCAGGGCTGATCGTCCCGGGCCACTGGTTCCGTCGCTTGCAAGCGATATTGCCAGTACGGCTACGAGGACAGCCGCCGCCAGGACTGCAAAGATGCCAATTCCGCGTCGCACGGGCCGGAACACTACGCACAGCTGGCGCAGAGCCTCGACTCGACATGACTCCCGCAACCGAACTCGCCTACAGAATCGGCGCTGCCGCACGGCGCCCGGATAGTTGGCTGCAGCTGCTCAAGTTCGGTCTGGTCGGCGGTTCCGGCTATCTGATCAATCTGGCGGTCTTCTCTGTGCTCTCTGGCAGCGTTGGACTCCATCACCTCGCTGCTGCGGTGGGTGCTTTCGCTGTCGCTCTAGCCAACAACTTCCTTTGGAACCGTCACTGGACCTTTGAACCTGGTGACGGCCACGCGGGCTTTCAGGCTGCGCGCTTTCTTGCTGTCAGCCTGGGGGCACTGCTGATCAACCTGGTTATGCTCGAACTCCTAGTCTCGGGAGCTTCGATGGGGGATCTGACCGCACAGGCGGTCGCGGTCGCGATCGCGATGCCATTCAACTTTCTAGGCAACAAGCTCTGGACCTTCGCCTGAGGCGGCCGTAGACCGGCGCATCTCGGGGTCTTCGGTCGGGCTCCTCGGGTCACGCACTGGAGTGCGCTCCCCTCGTCGCCCTCCCTGCATCCCCCGAGCTGCTTGGCCTACGGCCGCCTCACGTAGGGGTAATTGGCATTGCGTCTACCAGTTGCCCTCCAACCAGCGGAGCAGGTCGGGCTCGATACTGGCCAGGTCGGGCTCGGGGGAGGCCAGCTCGGCGTCGGCTAGCTGAATCGCGGCACCGAGGGCGAATGTGGTCCGGTTGGGATCTCCGCCCAGCCAGGCCTCGAGGCGACCCAGGCGGAGATGGTCTGTTCGGAACTCGTGCAGGGCCGACCGGGCGGCGACGGGATCGGTCTCGGCGGTTGCAATCAACGCCTCCAGCCCGGCCCTGACCCTGTACTCGGACGGCGCCTCCTCCGCGGCGGCGATCGCCCGCTTAACAAACACTTCGTCCAACTGCCCTTCTTCCAGCAGGACGGTTCTCGTACCCTCTCTCATGTTGGGACCTCCTCTTCAGGTCTCGGCCGGGCCCCGGGGTGTCACAAGCACCGCCGGGGCCGCGTTTTTCTCTTCGCTGGTCAACCTAGGCTCGCACCCGGACGGCGAAGCGCCCAATTTCCTCCCATTCGCGACTTTTCCCACTTATTTGACACTTTCGTCACTCTTTTGTGTGTCACTCGAATACTTCAAGGTGCTTGACCATTGTTTTCCAGCATAGGACCCCGTGAGCCCGGGGTCAACGTCCGTGGCAAACTCTGACGACAATGAGCACCGAGAAGCCGACCTACAACCCTGCGGAGATTGAGGTCTCTCGCCAGGCCGATTGGGCTGAGCAAGCTGTTTTCAAGACGCCTGTTCCGAGCCCGGATCAGGCTGCTGTCTACATCAAGCCATCCAGTCCGTTTACCTCGGGCAATCTGCACATGGGTCACGTCCGCGACTACTCGATCGGCGACGCCTACGCACGCTTTCGCCGTGCCCGCGGGGACGCGGTTCTCTTCGGCTTCGGCTTTGACGCCTTTGGGTTGCCGGCAGAGATGGCCGCGATTGAGCGCGGAACGAGGCCGGCGGAGTGGGTCGAGCGTTGTGGCGAGCGAATGCTCGGGCAGATGAAGCGACTGGGTTTCTCTTTCGACTACGAGCGCGCCTTCTATAGCTCCGACGAGGCGCAGTACCGCTGGTCACAGTGGCTGTTTCTGACCCTGCGCGAGGCCGGCATGGTCTATCGCGACAACGCCACGGTCGATTGGTGCGACACCTGCCAGACGACGCTGGCCGCCTTACAAGTTGAGGACGGGCGCTGCTGGCGTTGCCACAACAAGGTGCGTTTGGTTCGCCGGCCGACGTGGTTCCTGCGGCTTTCCCCTTACCTCGAGGAGAACGATCGCAACTTGGCGGACCTCACGGATTGGGATGAGCTCTCGCTGAAAACTCAGCGCTACATCCTCGGCCGCAGTGATGGCGTCGAGCTCGACCTTGCCGGGCCTGGAGGTGGTGGTCTCGAGGTCTTCACGCCGCACGCCGACGCGGTCGGCGAGGCGCGCTTCGTGCTGCTCTCGCCGCGCCATCCCGAGGTCGAGCACTGGGTGACCGACGACGCGGTCGCCACCCAGCTCGATGAGCTGCGTTCTGGTGGCTGGGAGCGCAGTGCCCGCGACGCTGCGGCGGTGCCGGTGATCGACACCGGCGCCTCCATCGACGTCGCTGGCGGCGGCACGCTGCCGCTCTTCGTCTCACCGCTCGTCGACGCCCGCTACGGCCCAACCGCCGCGCTTGGTATCCCCGCGGCCGACGAGGCCGACGAGGCGATCGCGACGCGGATGCCGCGCAGCGCGAGTGAGCCACTTGGTGGTGGCGTGGCCGCCGAGTTGGAGGCCCGCGAGGCGACCCGTTACCGGGCTTACGACTTCTCGATCTCGCGCCAGCGCTACTGGGGCACGCCGATCCCGGTTCTGCATTGCGAGCAGTGCGGCGTGATCCCAGTCCCGATCGAGGATCTGCCGGTGGTGTTGCCGCGCGACGTCGAGCCGACCGGCGAGGGCAACCCGTTGGCTGAGCGTCCTGATTTCCTCGAGACGACCTGCCCTAACTGCGACGGAGTGGCCAAGCGTGAGACCGACACGCTCGATTGTCACTTCGACGCCCTCTGGCTCTGGGTGCCAGCTGCTGTGCCGCCCTCTGATCGCGACGAGCAGATGTTCACCCACCCCGACTTGCAGGACTGGCTGCCCTCAGAGCGACTCGTCGCCGGTAATGACAGCGGTGGCTTCGTCTTCGATCAGCGGGTGGTGACCAAGGCCCTGCGCGACATCGGTCCCTTCTCCTTCCTCAAGGACGGAGAGCCCTTCGCCGGTTGCCTCTTTCACGAGATGGTGATCGCCGACGGGCGCAAGATGAGCAAGCACCTTGGCAATGTCGTCGATCCCGACGAGCTGGTCGCCGAGCACGGTGCCGACACCGTGCGGCTAGCGGTCCTCTACGCCGCCGGACCCGCCAAGGCGCTCAACTGGACCGATGGCGCACTGCGTTTCGCTTCTCGCTTCTTGCGCGGTCTCTGGGACTACACCCAAGCAGGCATCGTTGCCGCCGCCGCAGCGCC
This sequence comes from uncultured Solirubrobacterales bacterium, assembly GCA_963703175.1. GTDB lineage: Bacteria > Actinomycetota > Thermoleophilia > Solirubrobacterales > 70-9 > VRUE01. The sequence continues at coordinate 181,001 of OY969794.1, read as the reverse complement.
CGAGGACGCTGAGGCAGCTGCCGACACTGCCTTTATCCGCGAGCGCCTGGGCAAATGGTGCGACAACGGCGTGGAGCGGATTACCTCTGACCTGGAGGAGCTGCAGATGCACAAGGCTGTCCGCAACGTCACTCGGCTGCTGGAGCGGATTAAGGACTACGAGAAGCGGATCATCCAACGTCGCGGCCAGCTCAGCCGTGAGGATTACGAGACGCTGCTCGAGGCGCTGACGCTCCTGGCTCGGACGCTTTCGCCCTTTGCGCCGCATATCGCGGAGGAGCTACTGGCAGCCCTCGGGCAGGACGCCTCTGTAGGATTTCCGGCAGGAGGAGAGGCCGCATCCCTCTCTATGGCCAGGAATAATTGATCGACATGCCCGTACCTGCTATACAGAACCGCTCATGATCAGGCGCCAGCACGGAAAGCGTAGGCGGAGATTTGCGAAGGCGGGCGGCCTGCCCTCGCTAGCCAGGGGTGTTGAGGGGCGATGAGCCTCTCGGCTGACCAGCGCACCCGCTCCTGCGCGACGGAGCTGGTCTGCCACGACTGTGAGCTTCGGCTTCCTCTTTTCGATACCACCTTCAGGTGTCTTGGCTGCGGCCAGACCCTCGATGTCGATTACGACTACGAGCTGGCCAAGAAGCGCGTCGCCGAGCGGCCGATCGCCGAGCGCGAGCTCAACATCTGGCGCTTCGAGGAGTTGCTGCCGATCGTCGACGCGACGGCAAAGGCCCGAGTCGGCCGCTACAGCGGCCGCACGCCGCTGATCCATGCCGACCGCCTCGGCGCTGAGCTGGGCCTGCGCAAGCTTTACCTCAAGGACGACAGCACCCAGCGTCCCAGCCTCTCCTACAAGGACCGCGTCGTCTCGATGGCGGTCGCCCGTCTGCTCGAGCTGGGGAAGCCGGAGATTGGCTGCGTCTCGACCGGCAACGTCGGCACCGCGGTCGCCTCGCTGGCGGCCAAGGCCGGTGTCGCCGCCTACGTCTTCTACCCGAGCAACATGGAGCGCGGCAAGGCACGTGCCTGCCGAGCCCTGGGGGCGGCCGTGATCCAGCTCGACGGCAACTACGACGAAGCTAATCGTGCCTGCCGTGAGCTGGCGTTGGAGACCGGCATTCAGTTCGCCAACATCACCCTGCGCCCGTTTTACGCCGAGGGGGCGAAGACGATGGCCTTCGAGGTGGTCGAGCAGCTCGACTGGGTCTCACCCGACCACTTCGTCATCCCGGCCGCTGGCGGCACGCTCTCCTCGCGTGTCCACAAGGGACTGGGGGAGATGGAGACAGTCGGCATGGCGGAGACCGCCGCGACCAAGATCCACGTCGCGCAGGCGGACGGCTGCGGGCCGATCGCGACCGCAATTCTCGACGGTAGCGGCGAGATCGAGCCGCAGCGCCCGAATACGGCCGCCCACTCGCTGGCGATCGGCGCCCCGGGGGACGGGCCGCTCGTCGTCGACGCGGTCACCTCGCGCGGCGGCTCGGCAGCGAAGGCGACCGACCCCGAGATCTTCGAGGCACTCGACTTGCTCGGTGCCACCGAGGGCATCCTCACCGAGCCCGCGGGCGGCACCACGATCGCCGCGACGATGAAGCTGGCCAACCAGGGCAAACTCGGCCCCGACGACACCGTGGTCGCGGTCATCAGCGGCAACGGCTACAAGACCCTCGACGAGCACCCCGACAAACCCTGGCCCGAAATGGTTGCCCCAGAGGTAGAGGCGATGGAGGAAACCCTCGCCCAGTTCCGCCACACCGGCACCAGCGCCGCACTGTCGGGCTGAGTAGTTCGAACTAACGCTGCTGCGATGCCGGAGGAGGGACTCGAACCCCCGACACGCGGATTATGATTCCGCGTCAGCCGTTGTTGAGCCTTTCGGCTGTCCGGTATTTTCCTCACTAGAAGCCAAAATGCACCGCTCGCACCTCTCGGCGTTTGCGGCTATTACCGTGTGCCCCCTTGCCACGCGCCGTGCGTTCAGGCTCCCTGCGCATTGCTCTCGGAAGAAGGTATAAACAAAAGAGTTTGTTGCAATCCTTACTTTTTAATGTTTAGATGAGCAAAATTATCTAAAGGAGTTGGGCTATGTGGGGCATGAAAAGGGCTTTGGTGATCTTCATTTTTTGTGGCCTCCTAGCGCCATCTTCCGCACTGGCTCTAGAAAGCTGGTCGCTCCAGCCAACGCCGAACGCTGGTGAAGCCTCTACTCACAATCACCTCTTTGACGTAAGTTGCGATTCGGCAGACCTTGCGGCATGCACGGCGGTCGGCACTCGCTATAACGGCAGCGGCGGCATTACTTATCCGGTGGCCCAACGCTGGGACGGTGTCTCGTGGTCTGCCCAGGCGGTAGCGCTGAAAGTACCCGGTCCGGCCACCCGCCTGTTCGGCGTTGACTGTCCCTCAGCAACCCGATGCATCGCAGTCGGCAACTATGATCCTACTGTCGGTGGTCCCAAGACTTTGGCGGAGATTTGGAACGGAGGCAGCTGGTCAATCCAGTCGACGCCGGTTCCCGCTGAAGCGTCATCCAGCGAACTTGTGGCGGTTGGCTGCAGTTCGACCGCGAACTGCACGGCTGTGGGCTCGGCGGTGGTGAAAGGCGTGAAAACGGCGATCGCGCAGAAATGGACTAGCCCCACGTGGGCCGTGTCCTCAATCCCAATCCCCGCAGGAGCAACCTCCAGTCAGCTGGACGGTGTTGACTGCATATGGTCGAATTTCTGCGTCGCCGTCGGCCGCTACACCACTAGCGGGGGTATTACGAAAAGCCTGGCCATGTTCTGGAACGGCACCTGGTCACTTCAAACCTTGCCGGAACCCGTTGGAGCCACTCAGAGCACCCTTCTAGACGTTTCCTGCACGCCGACGCCGAATGCGTGCACCGCCGTAGGAGGCTGGAAGAACGGCAGTGAAGGAAACAAACAATTTACCTTGGCGTACCGCTTCAACGGGTCCAGCTGGACGCTGCAGAGCACTCCTAGCCCGAGTACTAGTATCGCGAGCGTCTTCCAGGACGTCTCCTGCAAGACTGCGACGTCCTGTGCGGCGGTCGGAAGTTGGGTCAGCAGCAGCGGCGGATCGAATCAGACTCTGGCCGAGGATTGGAGCGGCAGCAGCTGGACGATTCAGAGCACGCCAAACGCCCCCGGCACGACCTTTAACGCATTCTTCGGGGTTCAGTGCCGCGCTCCGGGATGTCTGGGTGTCGGCTATTCGACCAACTCGTCCGGTATCAACCGAACGCTTAGCGCGCTTCGGTCGCCAGCCCCCAGAACCAACCTTACGTACAAGCTGATTTTTGGCCCGTCGTCGGGTGGCGAAGGAGAAACTTGGAAGACCTCCCTGCGTAACGCCCTGAAAGTGTGGAGTCAATGGACCCAGCTGACCTTCACGGAGATCTCTATCTCCAATCCAACGGAACCCGACCTCTACCTCACCTGGAGCGACGAATACGCAGTGGGTCAGGAATTCGATGGACCTGGAGGGAAAGTCGTTCGGGCGTATGGTCCACTGGAGGCATCTCCCGGAAGGATCTACTTCGACGATAGCGAGGCATGGAGTACCAATACCTGCTGTCCTGTGCCTGGTAAAGTTAATATTACGACCGTGGCAGAGAATGCCATCGAACACGGCTTGGGAATTTCGGGTGGGACGTCATATGAAACCGACGTGGGCGGCAACACCGGTCTCACCATGTCGCAGATCGAAGCCGGTATCGGAAAATATGGAAGCCATCCGACGCAGCGGCGCTACTTCCTCAGGAATTCAAACTCCGAAGGAAGTCCCGATATTGTGTTCGAGACTCCGGCGGATGGCCCCGACTCCGAGTTTGCAGGCGATGTGGACGGAGACGGGTATGACAACCTCGGCTGGTTTGAGCAGCACTCCTTCCTTTGTGATCCGCCCCGCGACGAAGAATTGTGCCGGGATCAGGTCTGGCTATATTCGAATCCCCACACTAACGGAAGCAACGTTCCCTATCTGTGGACGACCGCCTACGATGAAGTGTTTAATCAGACGTACGATTTCTTCATTGGAGACTGGGACGGTGACGGTGACGAGAGAGTCGGGTATTACGAAGGTGAGTTTACGCTGCTCGGCGACTTCAGTGGGATCGAATATAACTTCGATTTTGGAAACGATGGCGATATTCCTCTTGCGGGTGACTGGAATGGCGACGGCAAAGACACGATCGGTATGTTTCGGCGCAGCAACTCAACTTTCTATTTGCGGAACAGCAACTCTGCGGGTGGCGCCGACATTGTCATAGCTTCTTACGCAGTTGCCGAAGATCAGCCTGTAGTCGGAGACTGGAATGGTGACGGCAAAGATACGATCGGGATTTATCGTCCGAGTACCGGGCAGTGGCGCCTCAACGACCAGAATGAAAACAATGCACCTGAGTATGCGTTCTTCTATGGAAACGTTGGAGGCTGGGTACGGATAGTGGGGGACTGGAACGGGGATGGAAAAGATACGCCAGGATTTGCGCAGGACTGACTAGCTGGCATCTGGTCACGAGTGATGGGCGTGGCCGGGTCCATGAGCCAGGTTGTCGTCGGGGGCCGCCTCCTGACCTACTGCCCGATCCAAGAATGCAGCGCTTCCCACGCCCGAATCCATCAGGTGGATATAAGTCGTGAGGGTGAAGCCGGGATCGGCGTGCCCTAGCCAAGCCTGAACCTGCTTCACGTTCCGGCCCGCCTCAAAGAGCAAGCTGGCGCAGGTGTGGCGGAACGTGTGGAAGGACACGGCCGACCGCGTTTTCTTCTTGCCGTCGACCTCTACCCCGATCTTGAACCCAGCCCTGATTGCAGCGGGGGCCAGGGCGCGCCGGTAGACGTTTTCGGGACGCAGGGGAGTGCCCGCCTTTGACGCGAAGACGGGAGACTCGGGACCTTGGTAGCCGTCCCGCCGCAGCGCTAGTAGCTGCTGCGCCATGCCGGGGGAGAGGGGAACGTCGCGCTTGCCATCCTTGCTCTTGAGCCGCTTGCGCTTGCCCTTGTAAAGCTGTTCCCGCACCCGCACCTTTGGATGCCCGCCAAGGTCTAGGTGTTCCCAACGCAGGCCGACCGCCTCGCTGATCCGCAGCCCCGTATGAGCAAGGAACGTGCAGAACAGCCGCGACTCGCTGGGGATCGCGGCCAGGAGGATCGCAAGCTCGGCCCGGGTCAGCGCCTTGGCCTTCTCCTCGCGCGGCGTCTCGTCCTCGCTCGGTGGCGGGATGCGGACGCCGAGGACCGGGTTCGACTGGACAACGCCGTCCTCAAGCGCCGTGGCGAACATCACCGACAGAGCCGCCCGCGTCTTCTTGATTTCTGAGGTGGTGCGGCCGTCCCGCCGCATTTGACCGAACAGGTCGCGGAGGTCGGCGGGTTCAACCTCGTTCATCCTCCAGGTCTTCCACCGCGCGATCGCGTGGGTCTCGATCGGCCTCCGGTACTCCGGCCGCGTCGTCTCCGAGAACCCGCGCGAGGTTCGGCCCGCGTAGTTCTCGATCCACACGGCGAAGTAGTCGCCGAAGCGAACCCGCGACTTGGGCCGCTTCTCGCCCGAATCGCGTTTGCCCTTGGCCTCGCGGGCCTCGGGAAGCGTGCGGAAGGATTCTTTGTGCTGCTTCCCGCGATGCTCCCAGGTGATTACGTATCGGGAGCCGCGTTTGTAGATGCCGGGGTAGCGAGTCTTTTCAAGTTTCGCGGCCATTCTCGGACTGGCCTCCTCGCGATCCTGCCCGCTGTCGCGCGCGCTGCGGGGGGAGTGTGGGGTCTTACGGACACGCGACATGCCGCTACCGTTCCCGCTGCGACCGGCCTCGTTGCACTGAGCCGGTCGTCACGGGGCCGGTGTTCCAGCACGCGGCCCCACTTATGTCTTTACAGGGTACCTCGCCCGTCAGAGTGGTCAAGGTCGCCGCCCACCTCCAGCTCGCAGCCAGCGATCCAGCTCGGAGCGCCGTGCGATCAGCGCGGACCCGTCGTGATGGATCGGGATGCGACGTGCGGAGACGAGCGCATAGACCCGCGACCGGGAGCAGTCGATGTAGTCGCCGATCTTGTCTGCGCCGCGCAGCCAGCCATCGCAAGCCCTACCGCCGTCCCATTGTCTGACGAGCTCGGCAGCGCGTCGAGCGATGCGCTCAATCAAGGCGTCGTCTATCTCGAGCGGAATCGTGGTCAACTGTCTCGGCCCTTGCCGAGCCAGTCCACCGCTCCATCCGACTTGCCGACCGGGTAGAAGATCGGGGCGAAGGGGCCGCGATCCGTGAGGTCGTCCAGGAGACAGAAATTGATCCTCACCCCGTAGGCCCGGTCGAGTGCGGGATGGTCGGTGAGCAGACCAAGCGCGACGTCGAGCCGCCGATTTAGCGACTTGCGCGAGGCACCCGTCAGCGCGCAGATCACAGGCGGGAAGATCCGGTAGTAGTCGCCCCACAGGGGCTTGCCGTTTTTTTCGCGTGCCCGTTCAAGCTGGCCGTAGCGGGCCAACTCGGCGACCAGGCGTTCAACGGAGAGCGTTGCGCGATCCACCTCAATGAACCGCTGCTCGATGAAGATCGACCGATCCTCAACGCGGGCGTAGGTGAAGACCGCATCGGCGATCAGCTTCCGCCGGGCGCGGCCGCGTCCACGGTTCAAGATATGGGACACCTCGTGCCGCCAGGAGAGCGGGCCGAATTCGTCGCTGCGCTCGCGTGCCGCCCGTAGGAAGCTGATCCCGACCTCGTTGACGCCGAGGGTGTGGGCGCGCAGCGGCCCAGCGGCCTGCTCGGGAGTGAGGACTTTCGGCCGGCGATCCACATCGCCGGCGTCGGCCACCCAATCAGCGCCGCGCTCGGTCAGGAACCACAAGCGCCGGGGAGCGCGGCGAGCATCGACATGGGCGACAAGGTTCGCCCGTCGCAGGTGGGAGAGGACCTGCTGAGTGCGGCGTGGGCTGCGATCCGGGAAATGGATCGCGCGCACCTGGGCAGTTGAGAGGACGCGATGCTCGCCGATGGAGGCAAGCACTTCGCCGGTCGCTTCCGGGATTCGCAGGCGAGCGCCTGCCTGCCAGTTCACGCCAGCCCCCAGGGCAGCGAGCGATTGACGGCGAGGTGCTGCGGAGCCAGCGCCGAGCCGGTGATCGGCTGTGGAGTCGGAGTTGCCAGCACCAAGGCGATTACGGTCGCCGAGGTGGTGGAGAGCCGCTGCCGAACCAGCGCGGAGGTGGTAGCGCAGGCGTCGAGTGCAAGGGACGCGGAGAGAAAATGGATAGAGAACATGACGAAGACCTCCTTGGTCGTGTTTTGAATTGGAAGTGGCGTAGGAATGTCGGCAAAAAGCGAGGCCCGCAAACGGCGCTGGGATGCGGAGTAGCGACCCTTTGGCTCAACCGGCCCGCGAAGCGACAGGGGAAGCGACAGGCGAAGCCATCCCCGAAGCGCTAGGCGAAGGTGAAAAAGCGGCTGTGAGAAATTTGCTCTGACACCCAACAGAGCAGCGAGCCGCGAAAGTGGCCCCCCGTTCTTAATCCGCCCTTCGATTCCGAGCCTCGTACCTCCCTGTCGAACGAGGCGGCGAAATCCGGCAGGAGATTGGGTCAGCCTCCGGGAGGCGGGTTACGAAACCGGGGTGCAAATGGGTTGGCCACTACTACACAGGGGGTCGAACCCTGAAAGGGGCCCCCTTTTTGTTAAGCCTCCGGGCGCAGCTGCGAGTTAGCCGCCCTCGCAGAGCGAGTAGCCGACACGCCAGCAGTTGACAATGAAGCCCTCCGCCCCGGCTTTGCGGAGCTTGACGCGGGCGCGGCTCACATGCGAGTCGAGAGTGCGAATCGCGCCGCCGCCCCTGGTTCCCCAAATCTCGCGAAGCAACTCTTGCTTGGTGAAGACGCGGTTGGGGTCGGTGGCGAGCAGCGCGATGACTTCAAACTCGTGCGCGGCTAGGCGGACCTCATTGCCGCGAACCTCGACCCGGCGAGCGGCCGGATCGACCATCAGCGGGCCAACCGTGATCGGCTTTTGATCGGTCGGCGTGCCAGCCTCAAAGATGCTGCCGTCAACGTGGCCCCGGCAGAGCAACCGCCAGTTCTCATCCTCGCCCAGCTTCACCTTGACCTGCCAGTTGCCGCCGTCGCTCAGGCGAATCTCCACCTCGCCCTTGCCGATCCCGATTGCGGCGCTGCTGAACCGCCCAGGGACCAGCATCAGCTTTCCCTCAGCAGGCGCTTGACGTAGAGCGCCGGTCGGCTCGGCTGGATCAGGAACCCGTCGCTGAATACCAAGCCCTCGTCGTCAAGATCGCGGAGGGCGCGGGCGAGCGCTACCCCCCCCGACGAGGGTGCGGGGGTTCGCAAGCACCCGACCCGCCAGCGCCGGGAGCGTCAGCAGGATCGGATGCTCGCGAAGCACCAGCGCCAGTACGGCGCGTTGCATGTTGAGGTCGCCCATTCGACCTCACGCGCTCCCGCCCTCAAGCACGCCGAGCAGGGCATGGAGGGCATCGTGATTGGCGGCAATCTCTCTGTAGTTGCTTGCCACGTCGTCGTCCGCAGTCGCGACCGCGACCGCCTCCCGCGCCACCTCATCGGGGAGGACGATTTGACCCGTCGCCAAAGCGACCAGCAGGCGCTCAAATGCTTGAGCTTCCCGCTGTGCTTTGTCGGGTTGCTGCAACCGCTCGGGGTCCTTCAGGTCTTCCCGCACACCGTGCAGCCAGTCGTTGAGACAGGAGCGCAGGATCGGGATGTGTTTAGCGGCGAGGTCGAGCGGCACTGGCCGTGCCCCGTCCGTAGGGTTCTCGTTAGCCATGAGGAGGTTCGTTCTCCTTGTGGTCAGGCTCCCGGTTGGTGTTTACGCACCGCCGGGGGCCGCTTTTCAATGAGCGGCCCGCAGGGTAGCACCCTTTTTAGGGGGGTACCTAATTCCGGTCGAGAACTTCCCTGGCTCGCGTCAGGTGCAACCCGGCAGCCTCGCCGATCTCGCGCAGCGTCAGGCCCGCCTCTCGCGCACGCTCAAAGGCTTCCCGGCGAGCAACGCGAGCTTGATCGCGCTCGCTGTCAACGCCAGCGAACTTCGATTGAGCGCGCTCCACCTCGGCGCGGGCCTTGTCCTTGGTGTCCTTCGGCACGCTGGGAGCCTATTCGGCGCGTCTGGTCGCGCGGGAGTCTGCGCCAGTTTTCTACGGCGTTTGCACAAGACGAGGTGGCGCGCGCCGCGCAAGTCCCTATGGTCGAAGGTCACTCGACCGAAAGGAGACCTAAGTGTCGATAAGACCTGAGTACCGGCTGCATTTTGACTGCAACGAGGGAGAGACCTCGATGCAATTAAGCGCCAATGAACCGGATGACGACGGCAAGTTGGCAGTTTGGATCGACATGCCGGTGAACAGCAAGCACCGTGACGAGCTTCTTCTGCGGCTTGACCGGGCGGAGGCGCTGGAGTTGAAGGCCGTCCTCGGCGTCCTCACCGACACCGCGACCCCGGAGGAAGAGGCTGCCGTGGGGGTCTTGTCATGACCGTCGCTTTCCAGGTCAGTTCATCTGCCGAGCAGATTCGCAATGACGGCAACCATCTGGAGATTCAGCCGATTCTTGACCACGACTGCCCGAGAGCTTCGTTCTGCATCACGGATGGCCTTGAGGAGTCGCACATGGCTCCGGTGATGGAGTTGGACATGGAGGAGATTCGCGAGTTGCGCGAGGTATTGGGCAAGGTGGAGGAAACGCTAGAGCCGATCTACGCCAGTGATAGCTCCTAGGCCAGGACGACGCCGAAACGATCATCGAAGCCGTCGCGATCCTCGACTGCAATCGCTTGGGAGAAGCGGCTTGCGGTGACGGTGAAGTGATCGAGGAAGCCGACGCTGCCTAGCAGGACCAGGCCGAAGCTGTGCCAGCCATCTACGAATCCCACTGGGGCTTCCCACTCGCACCGAGCGCTGGAATCGTCGTGGTGGTGCAGGCGGAGGGAGACGGTCTTGTAGCGGGCGACGACGGTGCGCCCGCCGACGGCGTGCAGTTCCTCGCCCTCGTTGTCGGCCAGGTCGAGGCCAAGCTCGTCCGCCAGCAAGTCGCTCGCGAGGATCGCGTCGGCTCCGGTGTCGATCAGTCCCTCAAGCTCTGGCGTCGATGCGCCCTCAGTGGCAAGAGAGACAGGCACGAAGGGCCGAAACACCGGCTGCCCCAGACGCGTCTGCTGGGGGTCCTCCCGATAGGGATAGAGCCAGGGGGTCTTCGGCTCAGCCAAGGCCGACGTAGATCGGCTCGTCTGCGTGGGGAACCCGCCCGCCGACGACGACGTGATCCAACTTGCGGGCTTTCTCCAGCACGACTTTCAGGTTCTCGTCGGCGATCACGACCTGGCCCGTGCGGGTGTCGGTCGCCACGTACTTGCCCTCGTAGCCTTTGAAATCGGTGCGGGTGGGTTTCACGCAGTCGATGATACCCGCTGCCTCCACGGGCTTTTCAGGGCTGGACCCTTGCCACTTTCCTTGCCACCCCCCTGCCAAATCGGCCCCTTCTGACCTCGGGATGCGGCGCATTCCGCTTGCTGCTGCGATGCCGGAGGAGGGACTCGAACCCCCGACACGCGGATTATGATTCCGCTGCTCTAACCAGCTGAGCTACTCCGGCGGGGCGGGGGATGGTAGCGAGGGATTGGGTGCGAGCGGGCTGCACGCCGCATCTGCGGTTAGCCTAGTCGGATGATGGGGAGCGCTCTGGATAGGGCAGTCAGCACGCTGATCCGGGATTGCCTGGATCTGAATCCCTCGGAAGAGATGTTGGTGATCTGCAACCCGATCACTGAAGAGCTCGGGGCGCTGCTGCGAATCAACGCCCAGGGCGAGGGCGGCGAAGCGACCCTGGCGGTCATCTCCGAGCGCGAATCGCATGCTGCCGAGCCGCCGCGGGCGGTCGCCGCGGCGATGCTCGCCGTGGATGTCGTCGTGGCCCCAACGATCCAGTCGATCTCCCACACTGAAGCCCGCCGCGCTGCCACTGAAGCGGGCGTCCGGGTCGCCTCGATGCCAGGTGTAACCGGGGAGATGCTGGCCCGGGTGATGGCGGCGGACTTGAGACTGTTGCGGAAACGGGGCGCGTCGGTTGGTCGAGCGCTCGGTGCCGCCGCCGAGGCAAGGCTTACCTGTGCGCACGGTTCTGACTTGCGGCTCGGCCTAGAGGATCGGACCGCGATCGTGGACGCCGGAGCGCTCAACATGCGCGGCGCTTTCGGCAACATCCCCTGCGGCGAGGCCTTCATCGCGCCGCTCGAGGGGACCGCCGAGGGAACCCTGGTCGTCGACGGCTCGATCGCTGGCATCGGCAGGGTGTCGGGGCCGGTTGAGCTCACGGTGCGCAACGGTCATCTGACCGAGGCAACCGGTTCCGACGGAGCGCAGCTGCTGGAGCTACTCACCGAACACGGCGCCGACGGAACCAACGTCGCCGAGCTTGGGATCGGCACCAACGAAAGCGCGACCCTCACCGGCAACATCCTTGAGGACGAGAAGATCCTCGGCAGCGCGCACGTCGCCTTCGGCGCTTCGGCGGCGATCGGCGGCACCGTCCAGGTACCGGTGCACCTCGACTGCGTCGTCCTCCGGCCGACAGTTGAAATCGATGGTTCCACGATCTTGCGAGCCGGAGAGCTGGTCGTCTGAGCAGTGCCCCCGCTGCTTGCCGTTCCGAACATTTCAGAGGGTCGCGATGCTGCGCAGATCGAGGTCCTGGAGCGCGCCTTCTCTGCGGGTGTTGAGCTGCTCGATCGTCATAGCGATCGCGACCACAATCGGACCGTCTTCACGCTCGCCGGCGAGCCGTCGGCGTTAACTGCAGCGCTGGCGGGCGGCGCAGCCGAGGCGATCCGCTCAATAGACATGAACGCGCACGGGGGGGTGCACCCGGCGATCGGGGCGCTCGATGTCTGCCCGATCGTTTGGGTCGACCCCAAGGATCGCGACATGGCGCGTACGATGGCAATCGCGATTGCTGGCGCGATCGGCGATCTGGGGGTTCCCGTCTTCCTCTACGGCGAGCTCGCCGCTGGCCCGGAGTACGTCGAGCGGGCCTACTTTCGCAACGGCGGTCTGGCTGAGCTCTGGGTGCGGATGGAGGGCGGCGAGCTGCACCCCGACCGGGGGCCTGAGCTGCCACATCGCAGTGCTGGGGCCACGCTGGTCACGGCCCGTCCACCACTAGGCGCTTTTAATGTCGAGCTCGACAGCGGCGACCTCGATCTTGCCCGCGCCGTCGCCGCTGGCCTGCGTGAGTCCGGTGGTGGCCTGCCCGGCGTGCGAGCGATCGGCCTGCCTCTCTCCAGCGGACGCGTGCAGGTCTCGACCAATGTCCATGATCCCACTACAACGCCGTTGGGGGCAATAGTCGAGCGGGTGCGCTTGCTCGCCGCGCCTCTAGGGGCGCGACCGGTCGAGGCTGAGCTGGTTGGTCTAATTCCCGTGGCGGCGCTGGTCGACTATCCAGGCGATGTGCCAATCCGGGACTTCGACCCGGACTTGCTGACGATCGAGGCGCGGCTCGCTGCGCCGTCTTGAGGGACGCGGCCCGCTAGATTCCGACATATGGCTCAAACGAAGAAGAAGCGCCGTCGCAAGCACCGCGGGACGCAGGGGGGGCGAGTCGATCCGAACCGTCGCGCTGGCCGCCCCCGCAGCCGCGAGGAGGCGAAAGCCCGCGCCCGCGCCGGCCGTACGGGTTCGCCCAAAACCGATTCCCCGCCGACCTGGCGCAGTTCGATCCTCCGCGGCGTGGTCGCCGCTGTCGTCTTCACTGCGCTGTTGATGCTGATCTTCAAACGCCCGCCGGGGGCGGCCTTCGGTCTCGGCGCCTTCATGCTCGTCTTCTATATCCCGGCCGGCTACTACATCGATTCAACGCTCTGGCGACGGCGTGAGCGCGCCCGGATTCGCGCCCGGGAGAAGGGATGAGCCTCGATGTTCAGATGCTCACCGTCGGGCCGATCGCGGAGAACTGCTTCGTGTTGCGGCGCGAAGGCTCCGGCCGCGGCCTGATCGTCGATCCCGGTGACGAGCCCGACCGGATCCTCGCCACAGTCGAGCAAATGGGGACGAGGATCGAGGCGATCTTGGTCACCCACTGCCACTTCGATCACATCGGTGCGGTCTCGCCGGTAGCGACGGTCACCGGCGCGCCGGTTTACTGCCCGGAGTTGGAGCGACCCCTGCTCGCCGACATCATGGCCTACGTGCCGATGCCTGGAATCGGTCCGTACGACAACTATGAGGCCGATGAGACGGTCAAGGGGGGAGAGACGCTGGAGCTGGCGGGGATGACCATCGACGTGATCTTCACCCCAGGCCATAGCCCTGGTCACGTCACCTACTCAGTGCGAGACGAGGACGCAATGTTTTCTGGCGACGTTCTCTTCCAAGGGTCGGTAGGTCGGGTCGATCTGCCCGGCGGCGACGGCCCGACGCTGATGCGTTCGATTCGTACGCTTCTCGACTCCCATCCGCCGGAGACCGGCGTCTACCCAGGGCACATGGGTGTCACCACACTCGGCGCCGAGCGGGCGAGTAATCCCTTTCTCGCCGAACTGGCACGCTGAGCTGAGCGCTCCGCAGGTAAGGTCGCGCCACGATGGCGAGCAAGTACCAGGCCCCACGCGGGACCTTCGATGTTCTGCCGGCGGGCGCCCATGCCCGACGGCGGATAGAAGTTGCGGCCACGGCGATCTTCGCCCGTGCCGGCTATGAGCCGATCGCGACTCCGGTCTTTGAGGACACCGAGCTGTTCGAGCGCGGGGTCGGACGCTCCACCGACATCGTGCGCAAGGAGATGTTCACTTTCGAGGACAAGGGTGGTCGCAGCATCACCCTGCGACCGGAGGGGACCGCGCCGATCTGCCGCGCCTACCTTGAGCACGGCATGCATAAGCTGGCCCAGCCGGTGAAGCTGTCCTACGTTGGGCCCTTCTTTCGCCATGAGCGTCCCCAGGCGGGTCGCTATCGCCAGTTCCACCAGATCGGCGTCGAGACGATCGGGAGCGATTCGCCCGCCGCCGACGTCGAGGCAATCGCCATGCTCGACGCCTTGCTCAAAGAGCTGGCGGTGTCCGGGGTTGAGCTTCGCCTTGGCAGCCTCGGCTCTTTCGAGGCACGCCGGTCCTACCTGGAGGAGCTGAAGTCGCATCTGCACGCGCATGAGGAGGACCTGTCAAAGGATGTGCGCGAGCGGATCGACGTCAATCCACTCCGCGCCTTCGACTCCGACGATGATGGGACTCGGGGTGTGATGGAGAACGCCCCGACGCTGGTCGACCACCTCGAAGGCGAGGACGCCGAGCACTTCAAGACGGTGTGTACCTACCTCGACGCCTCGGGTGTCGATTACACGATCGACCCGACCCTCGTTCGCGGCCTCGACTACTACACGCGGACGATCTTCTCGTTTGTTTGCGACCGGCTCGGAGCTCAGTCGGAGCTCGGTGGCGGCGGCCGCTATGACGGCCTGATCGAGCAGCTCGGTGGCCCGCCGACTCCGGCGGTCGGCTGGGCTGTGGGGATCGAGCGGATCCTGCTGGCCCTTGGCGATGAGGAAGCTGGGGACGCGGGGATGCGGCCGGTCTTCTTCTCCTTTGAGTACGACACCGAGGTCGAGCGGCAGGCGGTCGCGCTCACGGCCGACCTTCGCAATGCTGGCGTCGCAGCCGAGTTTGATCTCGCCGGCCGTGGATCGAAGGGTCAGCTGAAACACGCGGACCGGATCGGCGCCCGGCTTGTTGTCTTCCTCCATCCGGATGGTCCAGCGCAGGTGCGCGACATGGACAGCGGTGAGCAGCGCGAGCTCGATCCGGCCCGGCTGGTCACCGAGCTGACGGGAGGCCAAGCATGAGCGACGCCCCCGCACTCCGTGCCAACGGGTACCGCGATACCTGGTGCGGGCAGGTGCTCGGCGACCGGGTCGACTCGACCGTGCGGGTTGCCGGCTGGGTACATCGTCGGCGCGACCATGGAGGGCTGATCTTCATCGACCTGCGCGACCGGACCGGAATCGTCCAGCTCGTTTTCCACCCTGACTCCTCCGGTGAGGCCTTCGAGCTTGCCCACAAGCTGCGTGCCGAGGACGTGCTGAGCACCGCCGGCAGTGTTGTCCGCCGCTCTGCGGAGACGGTCAATCCGGAGCTTCCGACTGGCGAGTTCGAGCTAGCGGTGAGCGCCGCCGAGTTGCTTGCCGATGCTGAGACGCCGCCCTTCCAGATCGAGGGCTTCTCAGGCGAGGTCGGCGAGGATGCCCGCCTGCGGCATCGCTACCTCGACCTGCGCCGCGAGCCAATGCGCGAGGCGCTTGCCCTCCGCCACCGTGTGACCGCGGCGATGCGCGAGTTCCTCGATGGCGAGGGCTTCCTCGACGTCGAGACGCCGGTGCTGACCCGCTCTACTCCCGAGGGCGCTCGCGACTTCCTCGTCCCGAGCCGACTCCAGCAGGGCTCCTTCTACGCCTTGCCGCAGTCACCGCAACTGTTCAAGCAGCTGCTGATGGTCGCTGGCTTCGAGCGCTACTACCAAATCGCCCGCTGCTTCCGGGACGAGGATCTGCGCGCCGATCGCCAGCCCGACTTCACCCAGCTCGACATCGAGATGTCCTTTGTCGACGTCGATGACGTGATCGAGGTCAACGAGCGCCTCCTGGCACATGTATTCGAGCGGGTCGGGGGGCCGAAGGTCGAGCTGCCGATCGAGCGGCTTCCCTACGACGAGGCGATGAGCCGCTTCGGCACCGATCGGCCGGACATGCGCTTCGGGCTCGAGCTGGTCGACCTATCCGATGCCCTTGCCGAGACCGAGTTCAAAGTCTTTCGCGGGACGATCGAAGCCGGTGGCGCGGTGCGCGGGCTCAATGCCGGTCGTCGTGAGATGCCGCGCTCTGAGCTCGACGGGCTGATCTCGCGCGCCCAAGAGCTGGGGGCGAAAGGGCTGGTTTGGGCCTTCCGGGAGGGCGACGGCTGGCGTTCTCCAACCGCCAAGTTCCTCTCCGAGGGTGAGTTGGCTGAGCTCAACACTTGCCTTGGCGCGGAAGAGGGTGACCTGCTGCTGTTGGTTGCCGATCAGCATCGCGTCGCCAATGCGGTGCTGGGGCAATTGCGGGTCGATCTGGCGGAGCGCTTCGAGCTGATCCCCGAGGATGAGCACCGGCTTGTCTGGGTGGTCGACTGGCCGCTGCTGGAGCAGAGCGCGGACGGCGCACGCTGGGACCCGCTGCACCATCCCTTTACGGCTCCAGCTGGAGAGTTCGACCCCGCCCAGCCGGGCGAGGCGCGTGCGCTCGCCTATGACCTGGTCTGGAACGGCCAGGAGATGGGCGGCGGCTCGATCCGTATTCACCGCGCCGATGTGCAGGAGGAGCTCTTCGCCGCGCTCGGCATCGATGCCGAGGAAGCCCAGGCGCGCTTCGGCTTCCTGCTTGAGGCTCTGCGCTACGGCGCGCCCCCGCACGGCGGCATTGCCTATGGACTTGACCGCATCGTGCAGCGGCTTGCCGGCGCCGACTCGATCCGCGACGTGATCGCATTCCCGAAGACCGCCTCGGGCACCGATGCTCTGACCGGCGCTCCAGCGCCAGTTGATGAGATGCAACTGAAAGAGCTCGGCATCGAACTGCGCCGCCGCGGTCCTGGTGGGAGCTAGGCCGGGATCGATTCCCTCGCAGCGAAGAATGGTCAAGATATGGCCATGAGCCTCCTCGATCGCTTTCGATTTACCCGTCGAGGCCGCCAGCCCGGTCCGGGCAAGACGCCCATTCAGGTTGATGACCCGGCATTTGATTCATGGGAGGTCGTACGCGACTTCGGCGACGTGCGCACCGCAAGGGCCTGGCACCAAGCGCTGGAAGAGGCCGGGATCGAGGCTGTTCTGACGGCGGACTGGCCAATCGACCGTTTCGGTCGCGGTGATATTGCCCTGCGGGTAAGAGGCGATGATTGGAGCGAGGCTGAGTTCTTGCTCTCCAATCTCGACTGACCCGCCTGGCGGGCTTCAATCTGGATTGATTTCTACTCGCCAGCGAGCGTGTGCGGTGCTACGGTTGACCCGAGGCTCGAGCCCGTGCGAGAGCCGTCCCACCGTTTGACCCAACACAAACGGCGCGGGGGCCGATCTCTCTTGGTCCTGTGGGATCCGGAGGAGGCGCCCACCCTTTTCTTCAAGGGATCAAAGCCAGGGGCGGCAACGGCGGGTTGGAGCCTCTTTTGTAGGCGTGGCTCGGTCGGGCGCCTCCCGCGACACGCCCATTGGGGAGAAATTTGACATTGCGCGCGCCACGCGTGTGCCGGGGCGAGTCACGATCGACCCTCGATGTCGTGTCGATGCGCATTCAGATCGACGAGTGCCCCGAACGGCGGCATATGAACAGCGAATGGAGTACTGGAGCGCGACGAGTCCGTCTCGACCTGTCGAGATCTACTGACCGAGCCGGCTACTTGCATCTGGGTCTGATGCAGTGCTGAGCTATCGGTCTGCAGTGCAGCTCTGGCGGCTGCAGAACGGCTCCGGCCGCGCGATCGACGTGACGAGAGCCAGCGGATGGCGGGCACCGGACGGAATCGTGGTCCACCGGCGGTTCTCCCGGACGACGAGCGGACCGTGGTCGAGGGGATTCCGGTGACTACGGTGCCGCGGACGGTTCTGGACTTGGCGGCGGTTGGGTCCCGGCGGCAGGTCGAGCGGGCGCTGAACGAGGTTGAAGTGCAGGCGTTGACCGGTCGGCTGTCGATTCCGGATCTGCTTGCGCGGTATCCGCGACGGCGGGGATCTGCCGTCCTGCGGGAGCTGCTGGCTGAAGGCGCGGAGGCGCGGGGGTGACCAAGCGCGAACTGGAGGAGCGTTTTGTCGGGCTGATCGACTCGCACGGGTTGCCGCGCCCCCGGTTCAACGCGGACGTAGCTGCCGGCGGGCGGTTCTTCTCTGTTGACTGCCTCTGTCAAGCACAGCGCTTAGTCGTCGAGTTAGATGGGCGAGCGGTGCACGGGACTCGTCAGGCATTCGAGTCCGATCGCGAACGTGACCGACTGCTCATGATCGACGGCTGGCGGGTGATGCGGGTGACTTGGCTGCAGTTGCGCGACGACGAGGCGAGGATTGCTGCGGATCTACGTGCGGCTCTACGCTGTGGTGCATGAGCCGGGAGCTTTTTGAGCACTACCTGCGTGACGAGGCGAGGCTTGGGCCGCCTTTTGACGCTGGGTTCACCGGCGCCGCTGGAGGGGCAGCCTGCGGGGACCTCTCGCGGGTCTCGCTGCTGGTCGAGGACGGGTGCGTGGCCCGCGTGAGCTTCGACGCCGAGGGCTGCGGGGCCACCCGCGCTGCCACCGCGGCGGTCGCCGAGATGGTCGACGGCGAGCCTGTGATCGAGGCGGCGCGAATCGGGATCGACGAGGTGGATGAGGCGGTGGGAGGACTGACGCCGGCCAAGCGCCATGCCGCCCAGCTGGCTGCCGATGCGCTGCATCGCGCCCTCGCTAGTGCAGCAGCCTCTTCGGAGACGCTCGCCCCGCCGCACGCCGGCCGCGTCCTGATCGCTATGTCCGGCGGCGTCGACAGCGCCGTAGCCGCACTCTTGGAGCGCGAGCGGGGCGCCGACGTTCTCGGCGTCACCTTGAAGCTCTGGGCCGACCCGGAGACCGACGGCGCTAAGGCCTGCTGCTCGCCCGAGGCCGTCCTCGGTGCTCGCGCAGTCGCCCACTCGTTGGGCATCCCGCACCTCACTCTCGACCTTGAGGAGGAATTTCGCCGCCGCGTCGTCGGCGCCTTTCTCGACGGCTATGGCGCCGGCGCGACTCCTAATCCGTGCATCGTCTGCAATGGCGAGGTGCGGATCGCCGCGATGGTCGACCTCGCCGAACGTCTCGGTGCCGACTATTTGGTCACTGGCCACTACGCGCGGATCATCGAGGACGACCGCGGGCCGCTGCTTGCGGCCGCCTCTGACCAAGCCAAGGACCAGAGCTACATGCTTGCCGCTCTGCCGCCGCGGATGCTCGACCGCCTGCGCTTCCCGCTGACCGAGCTGAGCAAGCCCGAGGTGCGCGAGATCGCCGCCCGGCACGGGCTTTCCGTCGCCAAGAAGCCCGAGAGTCAAGACCTCTGCTTTTTGGCCGGACAGGGCAAGAGCCGGTTTCTGCGTCGACACGGCGGTCTCGCCGAGCGCGACGGCGCGGTGCTCGATCCCGCGGGCCAGGCAATTGGTCGCCACCGCGGCCATCACAACTTCACCGTCGGTCAGCGCCGCGGGATCGGGGTTTCCGCGCCGGAGCCCCTCTACGTCCTCGCCACCGACGCAGCTGCCAACACGGTCACGGTTGGCCCACGGGCGGAATTGGCAACCAGGCTGGTACGGATTCGTGACGCCGTCCTGCACCGCGACGGCGACCGGGTAGACGCGGTCAGGCTGCGTTATCACTCAGAAGTCATCCCAGCGGCAATTGCAGCGGCGGAAGCCGGGCGACATTCAGAGCTGGAGATAGAGCTCGGCGAGTCGTTCGACGCCGCCTCACCGGGGCAAGCGGCGGTGCTGCTCAGTGGCAAGGCCATCGTCGGCCACGGCACCATCGCTCGCGCTGGCTGACGCCTCTCCGGATTGGCGCCCCGTTCACTTAGGCTTTGTTGCCAATGAAAGCCGAGGAAATCCGCGACACCTATCTCTCCTTCTTCGAGCAGCGGGGGCACAAGATCGTGCCCTCGGCTTCGTTGGTTCCATCTGCCCACGACCCATCGGTTCTGTTGACCACCGCCGGGATGCAGCCTTTCAAGCCCTATTTCCTTGGGCTCGAGCGGCCGCCAGCGCCGCGGCTGGCCGACGTGCAGAAGTGCTTCCGCACGACCGACATCGAGGAGGTTGGCAAGACCGCCCGCCATCTCACCTTCTTCGAGATGCTCGGCAACTGGAGCTTTGGCGACTATTTCAAGGCCGAGTTGATCCCCTGGGGTTGGGAGCTCGCGACGCAAGGCTTCGGCATGGACCCCGAGCGGATCTGGGCGACGGTCTTCGGCGGCGATGAGGAGCTCGACCTTGGCCCCGATGAGGAGGCGATTGAGATCTGGAAGGGCCAGGGGATGCCCGAGGAGCGAATCGTCCTGCTCGGCCGCGAGGACAACTTTTGGCAGGCCGGTCCCACCGGGCCGTGCGGTCCCTGCTCCGAGCTCTACCTCGACCGTGGCGAGGGCTTTGGCGCCGCGGGCGAGCGGCCCGGCGACGACACCGACCGCTTCCTCGAGTTCTGGAACCACGTCTTCATGACCTACGACCTCTCCTCGGACGGAGTGCTGACCGAGCTGCCGATGCGCAATATCGACACCGGCATGGGACTTGACCGGATGGCGGCGATTCTCCAGGACGTTCCCTCGGTCTTCGAGACCGACCTCGTCCGGCCGCTTATCGATCTCGCCGAGGAGCGGTCCGGCCACTCCTATGAGGAGGGAGGCGCGGTAACCCGGGCGATGCGGATCGTCGCTGACCATTCGCGCGCCGCCGCCTTCCTGATTGCCGACGGTGTCGTCCCATCCAACGAGGACCGCGGCTACATCTTGCGACGGATCATGCGACGGGCAATACAGCAGGGCCGCACGCTTGGCTTCGAGGCACCTTGGCTGGGGCGCTTCGCCGAGCGCACGATCGAGATCATGGGAAGTGCCTACCCAGAGCTGGTTGCGGAGCGTGAGGCAATCGCCCGCTGGGTTGGCGATGAGGAGGAGAGCTTCGGTCGCACGCTGGAGCGTGGAACCGAGTTGCTCGAACGGCTGATAACCGGTGCGCAGGAGTCCAAAACCTCTTGGATCGACGCCGCCGACGCCTTCAAATTGCACGACACCTACGGCTTCCCCTACGACCTGACCAAGGAGCTGCTCGCTGAGCAGGGTCTCTCGGTTGACGACGGCGGTTTCGAGGAGTTGATGGAGGAACAGCGCCAGCGCGCCCGTGTCGGCGGGGCCACCGCGCATGGCTCTGAGGATCGCCACGGGAGGGTCATTGCATTTGCCGCAGAGGCGCCACCGACGCGCTTCGTCGGCTACGAGACCCTGCATGCGACGACTGGCCTTGCCGCGGTTGCGGCCGATGGTGGGCGGGCGCTAGTCAAGCTCGAGGAGAGTCCTTTCTACGCCGAGGGCGGCGGCCAGGTCGCCGATTCAGGTCTGCTGCGCTGGGATGGGGGAGAGGCGCATGTGGTCGACGTCTACCGGGTAGGCGAAGACCAGGCGCTCGAGGTCGAGGCGAATGGCGCTCCTATCGAGCCCGGCGTTGCGGTCGAGGCCCTAGTCGACCACGAGGCCCGACACGCGACGATGCGCAACCACACCGCGACCCACCTCCTGCACGCGGCGCTGCGCGAACGGCTCGGCGACCACGTACGCCAGGCCGGCTCTGCCGTGCGACCGGACAAGCTGCGCTTCGACTTCACTCATGGCCAGGGGGTTGCCGCTGAGGACCTGACCGCGATCGAAGAGCGAGTCAACGAGTGGATCAAGGCGAGCCGGCCGGTGCGCTGGCTGGAGATGGAGCGCGCCGAGGCAGAAAAGCTCGGCGCGATGGCACTCTTCGGCGAGAAATACGGCGAGTGGGTGCGGGTGGTTGAGGTCGATGCGGTCTCGCGCGAGCTCTGTGGCGGCACCCACGTCGCCAACACCGCCGAGGTCGGCATTTTCAAGATCACCTCAGAGGGGTCAAGCGCCGCTAACGTGAGGCGGATTGAGGCTCTGACCGGCCCTGCCGCGATCGATTGGTACCGCAGCAGCGAGCGGCGCTTGCGCGAGGTTGGCGAGCTACTCGGATCGCCGCAGGACCCGCTGACCGCCGCCCGCCGCGCCGCCGAGCGGCTGCGCGAGGCAGGCGAGGGGGCAGAAGAGGTGGCCAAGCAGCTGCTTGGCGACGAGGCGGAGCGCTTAGTGAGTGAGGCCAAGAAGGTCGACGGGATCGCCGTCGTCGCTTCCCAGGCACCACTCGCCGATCAAAAGCAGTTGCTCGAGCTCGCCAACCGCGTGCAATCGAAGCTGGGCGGTGAGTCCGCGATCGCGCTTGGCGGCGCTGAAGGGGACAAGGTCGGGCTCGTCGTGCTGGTCTCGAAGGGCGCCGTTGGTGGCGGTCTATCCGCGGCAGAGATCGTGCGTGAGGCGGCGGCGGTCGTCGGTGGTGGCGGTGGCGGGCGCGACGATATGGCGCAGGCTGGGGGGAAGGACGCTTCGAAGCTCGAGCAGGCGCTGGTTACGGCGCAGCGGGCGATCGAAGCGAAGGTCAGCTAGTGCGCGTCCTTGCCCTCGACCACGGCACCGCCCGGATCGGTTGCGCGATTTCTGACCCGAGCGGGACGCTGGCGACGCCGTTGCCGGTGATCGAACCGCCGGAGGCGCGCTCGGTTGCCGAGCTGGTCGCTAAGCATGAGGTCGAGCGGGTCGTCGTCGGTTTGCCGCTGCATCTGAGCGGCGAGGAGGGCTCCCAGGCCGCGCTGGTTCGGACCTTCTGCACCGAACTGGAAGCGATGCTCGACGTCCCGGTTGAGACTTACGACGAGCGCTTGACGACGCGAATGGCCGATGTGAGCAAGCGCGAAGGGGCCGCAGCACCACCCGACTCGCTCGCCGCTGCTCATTTGCTGCAGGCGTACCTCGCCGGGCAGGCCGCAATTGAAGGTGCCGAAGACGATGAGTGACGTTCATCGGCGGCGTCGTATCGTCGCCGCCTTTGTGCTCGTCCTCGTCGTGGTCGGTGTCGTCGCCGTCGCTGCACTTGCCTATCGCCATTTCCACAACCCGGCACCACCGCCGCCGGTTGTGTTGAAGACGACGACGGTGACGATCCCCGAGGGCTACACGCGCCAACAGACCGCCGAGGTAGCTCGGGAAGCTGGATTGACTGGCAGCTACCTGAAGCCAAGCGAAGGGCACGAAGGCTTCCTCTTCCCCGACACCTTCGAACTGGAAAGGCGGGCGCCCGCCACCGACCTGGTCCAGTTGCAGCTGCAGGATTTCAAGCGCCGGATCAAGGGTGTCGACATGGACTATGCCCGCTCCAAAAACTTAACCACCTTCGACGTGGTGACGATTGCCTCGATGGTCGAGCGCGAGGCTCAGCTAGAAAAGGAGCGTCCGCTGATTGCCGCTGTCATCTACAACCGCTTGCACGAAGGTATGCCGCTGGGTATCGACGCGACGACTCGTTTCGCCACCGGCAACTACGACCAGCCGCTGACCGAATCCGAACTCGCGGTCGATTCGCCCTACAACACCCGTACCAACGTTGGCCTGCCGCCGGGGCCGATCGGCAACCCGGGCCTTGCCTCGATCGAAGCCGCCGCGCATCCGGCCAAAGTCGATTACCTCTACTACGTGGTCAAGCCCGGTACCTGCGGGGAAGACGCCTTCTCCTCGAGCTCGGCCCAGTTCGAAGCCGATGTCGCGCGCTACAACGAAGCGCGCGAAGCGGCCGGCGGTGAATCGCCGGACACTTGCGCCGAATGAAGCGCCTTGCCGTAGTCGGCCACCCGGTCGGTCACTCGCGCTCGCCGGCAATGCAGAGCGCGGCGTTGGCGGCGTTGGGTCTGGCCGCCGAGTGGAGCTACGAGGCGATTGACTCGGCCCCGGATGAGTTTGAGCCGCGGGTGCGGGCGCTGGCTAGCGAAGGGTTCGTCGGCGCCAATGTCACCGTCCCTCACAAGGGTGCGGCGCTAGCGCTGGCCGACACGCTCTCCGGGACGGCGCGCGAGATTGGCGCCGCCAACACGCTCAGCTTCGAAGCGGGGGAGATCCGCGCCCACAACACTGATGCGCAGGGGTTGTTGAACGCCCTGCCCGGTTCGCCCGCCGGCAAGCGCACGCTGGTGTTGGGTGCCGGCGGTGCTGCGCGCGCGGCCGTCTGGGCGCTGGTCCGCGAGGGAGCCGAGGTGGACGTCTGGAACCGGACGGCGCTTCGTGCCGAGCACCTCTGCGGCGAGCTGGGTGGCGTGCCGGTAACGGCTCCCGGTGCAGGTTCCTACGAGCTAATCGTCAACACGACCGCGGTCGGCTTGCGCGGTGAGGACCCGCTTGCCGAGTTGCCGCTGGAGGCCGCCGACTTCGTCCTGAGGCAGACCGTCGTTGACTTCGTCTACAGCGAGCAACCCAGTCGGCTGCTAGCGGCAGCGCAAGCGGCTGGTGCCACCGTGGTTGATGGAATTGAGGTCCTCGTCCATCAGGGTGCGCTCTCGCTGCGGATCTGGACGGGGCAAGAGCCGTCACTCGAAGCGATGCGTGCCGCGGCTCGCAGATAGCCTAGGCACCACTATGAGCACGCGCTTTCGCTTCACCACTGCAGGCGAGTCGCATGGTCCTGGCCTGGTCGCGATCGTCGAGGGTATGCCGGCGGGGCTCGAACTCGACCGCGAGGCACTTGACCGCGACATGGCGCGGCGCCAGCTCGGCCACGGGCGCGGTGGGCGGATGAGGATCGAGACCGACACCGCCGACGTCCGCTCTGGTGTCCGCCACGGCCGCACCCTGGGCAGCCCGATCGCGGTCTTGGTCGCCAACCGCGATTACGCCAACTGGGAGGAGCGGATGAATCCCTGGCCGGTCGAGGGCTTCGAGCCGGACGCCGTCCACCTGCCGCGTCCCGGCCATGCCGATCTGGTTGGTGCCCAGAAGTACGGCCATGAGGACATCCGCAACGTGCTCGAGCGCGCCAGCGCTCGCGAGACGGCCGCCAGGGTCGCGGCGGGTTCACTGGCCCGCGGGCTGCTTACCGCGCTTGAAGTGAGTGTCCACAGCCACGTCACCCAGATCGCTTCGGTCGTGGCGCCGGAGCGGCCCGACCTTACGCCCGACGATTTCATCGCCGTCGACGAGGACCCAGTTCGCTGCCTCGACCCGGAGGCGAGCGCGGCGATGGTCGCGGAGATCAACCGCCTGCGCAAGGCCAATGAGAGTCTCGGCGGCACCTTCGAGGTGCGTGTCTTCGGCCTCGTCCCCGGTCTTGGCTCGCATATTTCTTGGGAAGAGCGGCTCGATGGGCAGCTTGCAGGCGCGGTCGCCTCGATCCAGTCAGTGAAGGGGGTCTCGATCGGCGAGGCCTGGGACGTCGCCGGTCGCCCCGGCTCGGAGGCCCACGACGAGATCTTCTGGTCGGAGGAGCAGGGGTACCAGCGCGAAACCAACCACGCCGGCGGGCTTGAGGGTGGCATGACCAACGGCCAGCCACTCTCCGTGCGGGCGGCGATCAAGCCGATCTCGACTCTGACCAAGCCGCTGCGCTCGGTCGACACCGAGACCAAGCAGCCGGCGCAGGCGCTGCGCGAGCGCACCGACTCGACCGTCGTGCCGGCCGCCGCCGTGGTCGCCGAGGCAATGGTTTGCCTCACCCTCGCCCGCTGTTACCGGGAAAAGTTCGGCGGCGACCACATCGACGACATGCTGGCCGCAGTGGAGGCCTACAAGCAGCGCATCGACTTCCGCGGGTGAGCCAGTGAGTCGACCCGCGATCGTCTTCATCGGCTTCATGGGCGCCGGCAAGTCGACGGCGCTTGCCGCGGCGCGCGATGCCGACCTGGAGACGACAGAGATCGACGACTTGATGGAGGCCGAGCTCGGCATGTCGATCGCCGAGGCATTCGAGCGCCACGGCGAGGACGGGTTCCGTGCGCGCGAGGCAGAGGTCGTCGGTGAGCTGCTCGAGCGCGCCGACGGTGGGGCAATCGCACTGGGCGGGGGCAGTGTGCTCTCGGAGCGCATCCGCCAAGCCCTCGACCGCCACACCGTCGTCTGGCTGCAGGTCGGGGGCGAGGAGGCCTGGTCGCGGATCGCCGGCAGCGATCGACCGCTGGCGCGCAGTGCAGCAGACGCGGCTGAGCTGCTGGACGTGCGCCTGCCGCTATATGAGGGTCTTGCTGACGCGATCGTCCCGCAGGGCGATCGCGGCCTGGTCGGCCGGGCGCTGCCGTCGATTCAGGCGCTGGCCGGCCTGCCGGCGGGCACGAA
This sequence comes from uncultured Solirubrobacterales bacterium, assembly GCA_963703175.1. Classification (GTDB taxonomy): domain Bacteria; phylum Actinomycetota; class Thermoleophilia; order Solirubrobacterales; family 70-9; genus VRUE01. Next base: position 155,043 of record OY969794.1, on the reverse strand, counting down.
ACTGCTCTGGGCGGCAAGCGCGTCGGGGGAGTACCCAGTGTTCGTCGGTCGCGGCTTACTGGACTCCGGCTGGTGGCCATTGGAGGGGGGGCGCTTCCGCATAAGCGACAGGACCGTGGCGCGCCTGTATGGGGAGCGGATCGGTTTGCTTGCCGCCCGGGTCGAGGTTAACCCTGGCGAGGGGGCGAAGACGATGGCTGAAGCCGAGCGGGTGCTGCGCGAGTTGGCTCGGGAGGTTATGACCCGCGAAGACCACGTTGTCGCGCTCGGCGGTGGAGTGGTCGGAGACCTCGCCGGCTTTTGCGCGCACGTCTACCAGCGCGGCGTCCCCGTCGTCCAGGTTCCAACCACCCTCGTCTCCCAGGTCGACTCCGCCTACGGCGGTAAGACCGGGGTGGACCTGCCCGAGGGCAAGAACTACGCCGGTGCCTACCACCTGCCTGCCGCGGTGATCGCCGACACCGAGACGTTGGCGACACTGCCCGCCGAGGAGCTCGCTGCTGGTTTCGTTGAGGTGCTGAAGACTGGTCTGCTGGCGGGCGGCGCACTCTGGGATCGGGTGCGCACAATCGAGTCACTCGAGCCAGGGGAACTTGACGACGTCATCTTTGCTTGCGCTCGCTACAAGTGCGAAGTCGTCGCTGCCGACGAGCGCGACGCGGGACTGCGGCACACGCTCAACCTTGGTCACACTGTCGGCCACGCGATCGAGGCGGCCAGCGGCTACTCGCGCTACCGCCACGGCGAGGCTGTTGGATTGGGCCTGCTGGCGGCCTTGCGGCTTTCCGAAGCACCGCAGCTACGCAATCAGGTCGCGGAGGCGCTTGACCGGCACGGCTTGCCGCTCACACTCGACCCCGAGATTGACATTGACGCCGTGCTTGATGCGCTTCAACGCGACAAGAAGCGAACCGCGGCCGGGGTCGGTTTCGTCCTCCTCTCCGAGCCGGGGGCGCCGCAAACGGGGCAGACGCTCGATCCGGCTAAGGTCAAGCTCGCTGTCGAGGAGCTCTACGAGCGATGACTTCCACCCACAACCGAGTCGCTGTTCTGCACGGGGTCAACTTCGACGTGCTCGAGAAGCGCGACCCTGAGGTCTACGGTGGGCTTTCGCTGAACGAGCTTGAGATGAGGATCCGGTCGGCGGCGCAGGAGCTCGGCCTGGAAGCGATCTTCTTCCAGACCAACTCCGAGGGCGAGTTCGCCGAATACCTGCACCGCGCGCCCGAGCTGGCTGACTCGATCGTGATCAACGCCGGCGCCTGGACTCACTACAGCCGCGCGATTGCCGACGCGCTCGAGCTGACCGGCCTGCCGGCGGTCGAGGTCCACCTCTCCAACGTCGAGTCGCGCCAGGACTGGCGCAAGGACTCGGTCTTTGACGGGCTGGTCCTCGAGAAGATCTCCGGCAAGGGGCCGGACGGCTATGGCGACGCGCTCGCCACGCTCGCCCGCCACCTCGGCGTCTCGGCTTCCGGATGAAAGGCCGCGGCGACCGGCTCGCGGCCTCGCTGGCCGAGCGCGAGCTTGACCTGATGCTGGTAACCGAGCTGGTCAATGTCACCTACCTGACCGGTTTCACTGGAACCAACGGCGCTTGCGTCTGCGGGCCCGACACCCGCCTCTTCCTGACCGACTTCCGCTACACCGAGCGCGCCGCCGCTGAGGTCGAGGGTTGGGAGACGGTCACCGTCACCGACGATTGGCTCGCTGGGATCGCCGCCCATCTTTCGGGCCGATTCGGCTTCGAGGATGACCACGTCTCGGTGCGCCTGCTCGAGCGCCTACGGGGAAAACTGGCCGAGGGAGTGGAGCCGGTGCCCGCCGGGGGCGCGGTCGAGAGCCTGCGCCGGGTCAAGGACGACGGCGAGCTGGCGGCGATCGCGGCGGCCTCCGAGCTCGCGGACGATGTCTGGCGCTGGAGCCTGGAGAGGGGTCTGGGCGGGCGCTCGGAGCGCGACGTGGCCCGCGCCGCCGAAGCCCGGATCCGCGAACTGGGCGGCGACCCCTCCTTCCCGGCGATCGTCGCCGCTGGCCCGAACGGCGCCCTGCCGCACGCTGAGCCCGGCGAGCGCCAGATCGGCAGCGGTGAGCTGGTCGTCTTCGACATGGGCGCGAAGCTGGACGGCTACTGCTCGGATGGCACGCGTACCTTTGCCGTCGGCGAGCCTGGGGAGCGCGCCCGCGAGGTCTACGAGACGGTGCGGGCAGCGCAGGCCGCGGCGCTCGAAGCCGTCGTCGCCGGGGTCGGCGGCGAGGCCCTCGACGGCGTCGCCCGTGAGTTGATCTCCACGGCCGGTCACGCTGATCGCTTTGGCCATGGCCTGGGCCACGGCGTTGGTCTCGAGGTGCACGAGGCGCCGCGCGTCTCGCCGCGCTCAGACGACGTCCTGGCGGCGGGCGAAGTGGTGACGATCGAGCCGGGCGTCTATCTGCCGGGAGAGCTCGGAGTGCGGATCGAGGACCTCGTGGTCGTCAATGACGCCGGCTGCCGCAATCTCAGCGCCATGCCTAAAGAAATTCAGCTGGTCGAGTAGCTGCAGCTCTAAGTCTGCGCGCGGGCTGGCCGATGCGCCATCAGTGAGACTGCGCACGGACACGCGTCGGCCTGCGGCCGAGCCCTTGGCCGCGATCCGCGATCACGCTCGCCGCGAGCGCCTGCTCGATATGGAGCTGCGCCTACGCCCGTACCGCTTTGCCTGCTTCGCGATTCTCGCCCTGGCGCTGACCTCGGTCGGCACAGAGATCGGATGGTGGTGGATGGCGTCCCTACTGGCCGGGCTCGGCGGCTTCGCGGTCGCTGACAGCTTCATGCGCACCAGCCGGCACCCGGCTCTCTGGGTGGCGACCGCCTGGGGGATCCTGTCGCTGCTACTCGCCGATGCCGTCGTTGTGACCGGCGGCGCCGCAAGCCCGATCTTGATGTGGTTCGCGCTACCGGCGGTGACCCTCGGCGCCCGCTTTTCCACCCGCGGCACGGTCCTCGGCACGGCCTACATCCTCGCCTTGCTGCTGGGCAGCACCGTGGGTCTCGACCCGTCGACCGCGTCCACCCATCACCAGGAGGTGGTCGCGGCCGTGGCCCTGGTCCTCAGTGCGGTGACCCTTTCCGGTGCCTTGGTCGAGTCCGACCGCGCCCATCGGCGCCGGGCGAAGGTTGATCCGCTCACCGGCCTTTTCAACCGCACGGCGCTCGAGCAGCGACTGGGCGAGCTCGACGGCCAGGCGACCGGCGAGGACGGGACTGCGCATGCGCTTTTGCTCTGCGATCTCGACAATTTCAAGCGAGTTAACGACCAGCTCGGGCATGCTGCAGGGGATGAGGTGCTGCGCGAGGTCTCGCACACGATGCGCTCCAACCTGCGTGCTGGCGACTCGATCTACCGGGTCGGGGGCGAGGAGATCCTCGTCGTCCTGCCCGGGGCGACGAAGGCCGACGCCCTCGGGGTCGCCGAGCGGTTGCGGCTGGCGGTACGCGAACGGCACCCTGCCGGAATCTCGGTGACCGTCAGCATCGGGGTCGCAGTCGCCCAGCATGGCCCGCTTGACAGCGACGAGCTGGTCGGGCTCGCCGATACAGCGCTCTACTCGGCCAAGGCGGCCGGGCGTGACTGCGTCATGGTCTGCGCCAACTGACGGCCTGGCGCTTTTCCGGTCATATAGCCGAGAAAAGCGCCAGCGCTCAGCGGCTGAGGTCGAGGCCGGCCTGCAACCTGGCCGCGAAGGCGGCGACCAATTCAACCGTGGCCTCGACATCGACGAGGTCGCAGAGCTCCACCGGAGAGTGCATGTAGCGCAGCGGGATCGAGACCAGCCCGGTCGGCACTCCCGAGCGCGAGATCTGAATCGCGTCGGCGTCGGTGCTGGTGCCACGGCCGCTGGCGCTGACGGTGTAGTCGATCCCGGCTTCCTCTGCGGTCTCGACCAGCAGCTCGAACACCTTTGGTGAGAGGGTCGAGCCGCGGCCGATCGCCGGTCCGGAGCCGAGCGGATGGCTGCCGATCTCCTTCTCGTCAACGCCGGGTGCGTCGGTGGCGTGGGTGACGTCGATGGCCACGGCCAAGTCGGGCCTTACCTCGAAGGCTGAGGTCCGCGCCCCAAACAAACCGATCTCCTCCTGGACCGCTGCGACCGCGGCGTAACTGCCGCTGAGCGAGCCCCGCTCGTGGCAGCGGCGCAGCGCCTCCAGGGCGACGTAGGCGCCGATCCGGTTGTCCATCGCGCGAGAGACGAGCCGGTCGCCAGCAAGGCGCTGTGGCTCAGCGGCGATCACCACGGGGTCGCCTACTCGGATCAGCTCGGCTGCCTGCTCGCGATCGGTGGCGCCGATATCGATGTGGAGGCCCTTGAGCTCGACAACCTTCTTGCGCTGGTCGGGGTCGAGTAAATGAATCGGCTTGCGGCCGACGACGCCAGGGACGAGTCCGTCTAAGCCTCGTATCTCGACCCGCTGGCCGACCAGGACTTGGGGATCCCAGCCGCCGATCGGCGCGAACCAGATAAAGCCCTTCTCGTCGATGTGGGTGACGACGAGGCCGATCTCGTCGATGTGGCCGACTACGGCGAGCAGCGGCGCCTCCTCGCCGACGCGGGCGATCGAGGAGCCGAGGCCGTCGGCCGACAGCGTCGCAAAGGAAGCTTCCTCTCGCCAGATCGCAGCCGCGGGCCCCTCGTGACCTGAGGGGGCACCGGCGCGAAGCAGCTTGTCTAGCAGCGAAGGAACGTCGGCCATTTCGAAGCCAGCAGTATGTCGAGTCGAACAGACGTCCGCAATCAGGCGATTCGAATAGTTTTCTTGTGATGAGCGAAGCGAAGACCGTCTGCCTGGTCACGGGAGCCTCGAGCGGGATCGGCGAGGCGACCGCAAAACGCCTCGCTCGTGAGCCCGGCGCTGAGCTGATTCTGGTCGCCCGGCGGGAGGAGCGGCTGCAGGCGTTGGCCGACTCGTTGCCTTGTGAGGCGAGCTGGCTCGCCGCCGATTTGACTGCGGCCGACGCGCCGGAGCGCGTTCGCAGCCACGTCGCCCAGCGTCACGGGAGCCGTCTCAACCTGCTCGTCAACAACGCCGGGGCTTCCTGGCGCGGCTCCTTCGGCGACGTGGGCTACGAGAACGTGCACCGCCACATGGAGCTCAACTTCGATGCGGTTCTGCGCCTCACTGAGGTCTTGCTGCCGCTGTTGCGCAACTCTACGCCGAGCGCGATCGTCAACGTTGCCAGCACTGCCGGCCGCGTCGCCCGGGCGCGCACTGGCGCTTACTCGGCAAGTAAGTTCGCCTTGATTGGCTGGACCGACTCGCTCTACGCAGAGGAGCGGCCCTACGGCGTCCACGTCGGCATGGTCTTGCCGGGCTTCATCGAGACCGAGGGCTTCCCCGCAACCGAGCTGCGCGAGCGAGCACTGACCCGCTGGACCGTCTCCAAACCGGAGAAGGTCGCCGAGGCGATTGTCGAGACGGGCCTGCGCGGCAAGGCCGAGCGCTACGTGCCGAGGCCCTACGCTCTGGCCGCGGTTGCTCGCATTCTCGCCCCGCGCCTGGTCCGCCGGGTCCTCTCCGGCGGTGCCGCTTCAAGCCTCACCACCAGCACCGCGGCGGAATCGACCGACTGAAAAGTTTCCCTGTCTGGCGGTGGGGATGTGTCAGCCGCTGATGTGGCTGAAGCGGCAGTACTGGAAGTGGAAGACGATGCTGGTGTTGTTTGCCGAAAGCCCACTGCGTTCGGCGAGGATCGACTCGTGGGTGCCTTTGATCTTTTCGCCAGCGATGAAGTACTTGCCGACGTTACGCAGTCGTGACTTGAGCAGCTTCATGATGCTGAGCCAGCGGTCGACCCGATGGCTGTCGGCGGTCGGAGCCGGCACTACGGCAAGGTGCTTGATCAGGCTGCCGAACGATTCCGAGAGGCGAAAGAACTGTTTCCCGGCCAGCGCTAGCTTGCCTTTGTTGACGCGTTCTTTGGCGCCGGCCATGATTCGTTCATTGGCATCTCGGTTCGTTTTGCAAACTGGCTCAACCTGCGCTTTGTAGCTTTCGCGCGTCTGTTCTTCGCCATCGGCCAGCGGCGCGATGGCGAGCATCGCGAGCGCGATAACGACGAATATCCCCAGCGGTCCCTTCATTCCCTGACCCGTCGTAGGTTAGACCCTGGAGTCAACCGGCTGGCTAAAAGCTAGGATTCGCCGCCGTGATCTCCACCAACCAGTTCAAGAACGGCAGCCACATCGAAATCGATGGGTCCGTCTTCAAGATCATTGAGTTCCAGCACGTCAAGCCGGGCAAGGGCGGGGCATTCGTGCGGACCAAGCTGCGCAAGCTCGATGATGGCTCGGTCCAGGACAAGACCTTCAGAGCGGGGGAGAAGTTCAGGCCCGTTCACACCGAGTCGCGCAAGATGCAATACCTCTACGACTCCGGCGAGGCGGCTGTTTTCATGGACAGCAACGACTACGAGCAGATCGAGATCCCGAGTGAGGTCGTTGGCGAGGCAATGCAGTGGGTCCTGCCCAACGACGAGGTTGATGTGCTCTTCGTCGACGAACAGCCGAGCGACGTCCAAGTCGCCAGTGCAATTGAGATGAAGATCGCGCAGACCGAGCCGGGCGTGAAGGGCGACACCGCTTCTGGTGGTGGCAATAAGGCGGCGACTTTGGAGTCTGGTGTGGTCGTCCAAGTACCGCTCTTCATAAACGAGGGCGAGACGATTCGGGTCGACACCCGCAGCGGCGAATACATCTCGCGGGCTTAATCCCTCGCCAGCCGCCCGAAGCGCGAGAATAGGCCGATGCGTAGATCCGACCAGCGCCGCGACGCCGTTTTCGCTTGCTATCAGCGCGACGTCACCGGGCGCCCGCTGGAGGAGCTCTTGGCCGAGGTGCGGCCGTTCACCCGCGAGCTCGCTGAGGCGGTCGAGTCGCATCGGCAGGAGCTTGACGCGACGATCGCCGGCCATGCCCGGGGTTGGGAGCTAAAGCGGATCGCTCCGCTGGAGCTGAACGTGATGCGGGTGGCGCTTTACGAGATTGAGCACAGCGAGGACGTGCCCGATGAGGTCGCGATCGATGAGGCGGTTGAGATCACCAAGGAGTACTGCGGCGCTGACGCACCCAGCTTCGTCAACGGCATCCTCGGCGCGATCGTTCGCGAGCGACAAGGAGGTGCGGTGACGTGAGCGGGGAGACGCGACTGCGCGAGATCTCTGCCCGCCTACAGGCGATCGCTGGCGAGCTGGAGGATTCCGAAGTAAGCGATGAGCGGGCGGCAGAGCTGGCTCGTGAGGCGGCCGAGCTCTCTACTGAGGCGGTCGAGGAGGCAAACCGCCGCATCCGCGAGTCGGAGAGCTCGCCGTGAGCGGACAGTTCCCGCGGTGAGCTACCCCGAGGACCTGCGCACTCTGGTTGACGCCGAGCTGGAGCGCCTGTGCTTTGCGGCTCATCCCGCCACGGCCGGGCTCGAGGAGGCGATGCGCTACTCGCTGCTTGCCGGCGGCAAGCGAGTGCGTCCTGTCCTAGCTCTGGCGACCGCGCGCGCCCTGGGCGCCGAGGCCGAGCGCTACCTGCGGGTCGCAGCGGCGCTGGAGCTGATCCATACTTACTCGCTGATCCACGACGACCTGCCGGCGATGGATGACGACGAGCTGCGGCGCGGTCTACCGACCTCGCACGTCAAGTACGGCGAGGACGTCGCGATCTTGGCCGGAGACGGCCTCTTCGCCGAGGCGATCCGACTCTTCTGCGAGCAGCCCGGGGACGCCGCCCGTGTGCTCGCCGCGCTCGCCGAGCTGTCAGCGGCGATCGGGGTCGACGGCATGGTCGGCGGTCAGTACGTCGACGTCGCCGGTGAGGCAGGTGACGCCGAGGCGCTGCGAGCGCTACATGGCCTTAAGACCGGTCGTTTGATCGCCGCCGGCGTCGGCGTCGTATTGATCCTTGAGGGAAAGGACGAACCTGAGACAATTCCCTACAAGCGGTTCGCAGCTGAGCTCGGCGTCCTTTTCCAGATCGTCGACGACATCCTCGACGTGACCGGAAGCGACGAGCAACTCGGTAAGCCCCACGGAAGCGACGAGCGACATGGAAAAATCACCTACGTCAGTCTCTTCGGCCTCGAGCGAGCCCGTGAGCTGGCGGCCGAGTCCCACACCAAGGCGATGGCGGCACTGGCCCAGGCCGACGCCGACACGGGCGACCTGAGAGGGATCGCCGACTACATCTTCACCAGGAACGAATGAGCGACAGACCACAACCACTGCTAGGCGGAATTGACTCCCCCGCTGACCTGCACGAGCTCAACGACGACCAACTGCAGCAGGTCGCGCAGGAGATGCGCACCTACATCATCGACACGATTGGTGAGATCGGTGGCCACTTCGGAGCCAACCTCGGCACGTGCGAGCTCGCCGTCGCTCTTCATAGTCTGCTCGACTCCCCACGGGACAAGGTCCTTTGGGACGTCGGCCACCAGGCCTACCCGCACAAGATCCTCACCGGTCGTCGCGAGGGGCTGCCGACAATCCGCCAGTACGACGGGCTCGCCCCGTTCTGCTCGATCTTCGAGTCCGAGCATGACATCATGGGCGCCGGCCACGCCTCGACCTCGATTGGCTACGCAGTCGGGCTGAAGGAGGCGATGCGCAAGGGGATCGGCGAGGACGGCAAAGTCGCCGCTGTAATCGGCGACGGCGCTCTGACCGGAGGCGTTGCTTACGAGGCGCTGCACGCCGCCGGCGGTCTGCAGACGCCGATTGTGATCGTCCTCAACGACAACGGTATGTCGATCTCGCCCAACGTCGGTGCGCTCTCGCGTTACTTCAACCGGGTGCGGCTCAACCCGCGCCTCTACCACGCCCGCGAGGGGGTTGAGGACCGGCTGACCAAGTTGCCGCTAGGACTGGGTGGACGAATCGAACGACTGGGGCCGGAGATTAAGTCGGCGATCAAGGCCTACTGGGCGCCAGGCCTCTTCTTCGAGGAGCTCGACCTCGCTTACATGGGCGTGATCGACGGCCACGACGTGCACGCTCTGCGCGACGCTCTGCGCGAAGCCTTCGAGGCCGACCGCCCGGTCGTCGTCCACATCCACACGGTCAAGGGCAAGGGCTTCGCTGCGGCCGAGGAGGGCGGTCTGGAGGGGATGGAGAAGTGGCACGCGGCGAAGCCGAAGTCGATCGTCAACGGTGCACCGGCACCAAAGCCGGTCGCCGTCAAGGAGTCCGACTCGCCTGAGGCGATCGCGCCTGAGCGGCTGGAGAAGCCGCCTGCCGTCGGGGCGCCGCCGCAATACACCCAGGTCTTCGCCGATGCGATCGTCGCCGAGGCCGAACGCGACGAGCGGGTGGTCGGGATTACCGCGGCGATGGCGGGGGGGACGGGTCTGCAGAAATTGGCTGACGAGGTGCCCGAGCAGTACTACGACGTCGGCATCGCCGAGCAGAACGCCGCCCTGCTGGCCTGCGGCCTGGCGCTACAGGGGGCGAAGCCGGTCTGCGCGATCTACTCGACCTTCTTGCAGCGCGCCTATGACCAGATCATCCATGACGTCTGTCTGCAGGAACTTGACGTCACCTTCGCGATGGACCGGGCGGGCCTGGTCGGCGACGACGGCCCGACCCATCACGGCGCCTTTGACGTCTCCTACTTCCGACCGCTGCCAAACGTGGTCGTGATGGCGCCTCGCGACGAGGCGATGCTGGTCAACATGCTGCGCACGGCGATCGCTCACGACGGCCCCGCGGCTTTGCGCTACCCGCGTGGCGCGGCAGAGGGGGTAGAGCTACCTAATGAGCCGGAGGAGATCCCGATCGGCAGCGGCGAGCTGTTGGTCAGCGGCGAACGGGTAGCGCTGCTCGGCTATGGCTACGGCGTCACGGTGGCGCAGCAGGCAGCCGAGATCCTTGCCGGACACGATCTGCGGCCGACCGTCGCCGATGCCCGCTTCGCCAAGCCGCTCGACGCCGAGTTGCTCGAGCGCCTGGCGCTGGGGCACGATCTGGTTGTGACGATCGAGGAGAACGTGCTGGCGGGAGGATTCGGATCGGGCGTTCTTGAGCACCTCGAGGACTCCTTTGCTGACCGTCCCGAGGAGCGGGCGCGGGTGATGCGGATCGGGCTTCCCGACCGCTACGTCACCCACGGTAAGCCGGCGCTGCTGCGCGAGGAGGTCGGCCTGACCGGCGAGTCGGTTGCCGAGCGGGTGCTGGCGGCGCTGCGATCCGGTGAGCCGGCTCTGCGCTAAAAAGCCTGCCCCCGTTAACCAAATTTCTACTCGCGCTTGCACCAAAGCGCTCAATCGGCTAGTTTCCCGGCGGCCTCTTTGGTTGCACCGGAACCGGCCCTGCATTGCGGAACGTTTCTGGGGTTACTACAGGGAGAGGAGGCGCGTATCTCTAGATATGCAGGGTCCGTTGGGCAGGCGGACCTATGCCCGCAACCGGCGGTGCGGCGCCGGTTGCGGGAGAGGTTCGTCAGGTCGCCCGGCCCGCGGACATGGCGGCGAAGCGCAGCGTCGCCGGGGTGTCGATGTACTCGCCGGTCTCCAAGAAAGTCTTGAGGCCGGAGAGGATCATCGTCCAGCCGCCATAGAGCTCGTCGTTGGCGCCCTCACGCAGCTCGTCGTGGGTGACGCGCAAGCGGCAGGAGCCGCCGACAGGCTCAATCTCCCAGGTGATGCGAGAGGGCCCTTCGCGCTTTACCTCCTCGCTCCATTCGGCGACCATCCGTTCGACCAGGCGACGCGGGGGGTCTTCCTCGAGTCGCTCGCTGTTCGCCGCGGGCACCTCGCCGTCGTAGTCGGGGCCGACCAGAACCTTCATCGTCGTGCCGTCGGTGATTGCCTCCCAGAGGCGCTCCGGGGTGGTCTTGATGTAGACCTCGAACACTTTCTCCATGGCGTTCTCCTTCGTCTCGATGTCTTTCTTGAGATCGCTGAGCGCTGCGGCCCAGGGCTCTGCGTACTTGCTCACCCAGCGGTCGTGGACGAGCCGGATCGGGACGGGGTTGAGGAAATGAAGCTTCTCGCGACCGCGCCGCTTAGTGGTCACCAGGTTGGCTTCCTCGAGCACCTTGAGGTGCTTCATGACGCCAAATCGCGTCATCGGCAGCCGTTCCTCCAAAGCGCTCAACGTCTGCCCGTCCTGATCGAAGAGGGCGTTGAGCAAAGTCCGTCGCGACGGATCTGCCAGTGCCTTGAACACCTCGTCCATGGCCAGGATAATAGGTGACTAACTAGTCACATGTCAAGCCGCGCCGGAAGATCCGCGCTTGCTCGACCGCCTTCTGCCAGATAGGCTCGATCGATGGCAGTAAAGCTCCATCGCTGTTCGACCATGTGGGTGAAGATCGATGCCCACCCATGCTGGCGCGTGCAGAAGGCCCTCGACGAGCAGGGCATCGAGTATGAGGTCGTAAAGGGCCCGCTGCGCCCGGGCAAGCGTGACGATCTAGAGCGCCTCTCCGGTCAACGCAAGTACCCGGCGATCGAGTTTGAGGACGGCCGGACCTACCGCGACGAATCGGCCAACATGGCCAAGCGGATTCGGGCCGGCGAGCTTTTCGAGGACTCAGGCGAGTCCCAGCCGAACGCCTAAGAGGGCCTAGCGCTCTAATCGATCGAAAGCACTTTCGATTTCGCCGGCTTACAGCTGCCCTTGGCTGGGGCCTTGGCGTAGTAGGAGCCGGAGGTCAGCCTTTTGCCGATCGGGATCGACCACTTGGTCTTGGCATTGCTCTTATCGGTGCCCAGGAGCGTGTCCGGTCCCGACTTCTCGCGGTAGAGCTTGACCGTCCGGCCCACCGCGCAGGCGCTCTTGCCGGACTTGAGCGTGCCATGAAAGGCGGGAAATTTGAGACTGACGACAATCGTGGTCGAGTGGCTCGCGCCGGCTGCCGGGACGGCGGGCAGCAGCAGCGCGGCAACAACGACGATGAGCAGAGCGGAATGACGGGCTGCCATGGCGACCTCCGGTTGAAGTTTGCGGCATCACTCTAGAGACGTTGGTGAACTGCTGCAATAGCAACCTCGATTGAACAAAAACACTTGCGTATCAAATAAACGGCGGTTAGGGTTGCGTCGTGTCGGTCAGCATGGAAGGTGGCAGACAGGGAGGTGGGGTGGCTGTTGTCGCGGCCCTGCTCCTGCTTGCCTGCGTGCTTCTCTTGGCCCCCGCGGCTGGCGCCTCGGAATTCACCGTTGACAGCACGGCCGATGGCGTCGACGCCATGCCCAGCGACGAAAGCTGTTTGACGGCGGGGGGTGAATGCACGCTGCGCGCCGCGATCGAAGAGGGGGACAGCCTGGGAGAATTCACCAGGATCGACTTCAAGGAAGAAGTCTTCGAAGGGCAAGCCGCTACTACGATCACGTTGGGCAAAAGTCTGCCCCCCGTGACCGTTCCGGCGTTCATCAATGGACGCGCCTGCGAGACCGAGGCCGAAGTCTTCGGGCCATGTGTCGGTGTCGCTGGCACGAGTGACAAACCGGTGCTGGTCATTGCTAATGCCGAAGGGGTCGAAATCTTGGGCCTGGCCATTACTGGGGCGCAGACGGCCATTAGCCTGGAAGGCTCTCCGGGCACCAAAATCCAAGAAAGCTGGTTCGGCGTCGCGCTTGATGGCAGCCTCGCCGGCAACCAGACCGGGGTTCTGGTTGGTCCCGGATCGAACCGCAGTCTCGTTGGTGGGGAAGGGCTCGGTCAGGGGAATGTCTTTGCCGGCAACGCAAACGACGGTCTCGATATCCACGGCGCCAGCAATGTCAAGGTTTTTGGCAACTACTTCGGGGTGCGGCCAGACGGCGTTACCGGGGCACCGAACGGCGGGGACATCGAGGTCACCTCGATCTCAGAAGGAGGTCCCGAAGCGCTCGGAACCTCAATCGGCACCAGGGTGAGCCCGGCCGCCGCGGCAAGCGCTCAATGCGATGAAGGCTGCAATGTGATCTCCGGCTCGGCTTCGAGTGGGATCGACCTGCAGGGGGACGGGGAACCTGAGGCCCCCGCGGTATCAACTGTCATCGCCGGCAACTACATCGGCCTCAACGCGGACGGAACGGCGGCCATCCCTAACGCCGGCGCGGCTGTCAGGGTCGGCAAAGCGGCGCACACGGTCGTCGGCGGCCCCGCACGGGGCGAGACCAACCGCATCAACGGCGGCAGCGTCGGTGTCCTTGCCGGCCCGGCTGCGGGTGACCTCTCCGTCCGCGGCAATCTGATCGGGACCGACGCGACTGGAACGGGCACCCTAGCTTCGCCCGACGATGGCATCGTCGTCGACTCCACCGAACTTCCGAGCCCAGCGGTCGAAGCCGAGATCGTTGGCAACGAGATCGGGATGGAAGGGGGCGTTGCGATCTCTCAACAGGGTCAGGGGGCCTGGATCTTCGACAATCGGGTGTTCGGCGCCCGGATCGGGATCAAGACTTTTGAATCCAGCGAATACGGCAACGTGATCGAAGGAAATTTGGTCGAAGACTCCGGCGCCAACGGCGTCCTGGTCGAAAATAATCTCAACGAGATCCTCGGCAACAAGATCTTCGGGGTCGGTGGTGCCGGGATCCGGATTCAGGGCACCCCGCCTGAATTCCGCGTGAGCGGAAACCTGGTCGGTGGGGATACGACCGAAGACGAGAACTTCATCAGCGGCAGCGGTGGCGCCGCGATCGAGATCTCCAGCCTCGAAAAAACCAGGAATGAAGTTGCTCGCAACGCGGGCATTGCTAACGGCGGCCTTTTCATTGATTTGGTTGCTGTCTCTCCCAGCACCGAATTTGGTCCCAATGACGGTATAGAGCCACCCGAAATCCTTACCGCGGCCCAAGTTAGTGCCGGCGGCGGTGCCGAAGTTGGCGCCAAGGTGCGGGTATTCCGCAAGCAGAGCGCCGCGGCCGGGGAGCTCGAGTCTTTTCTCGGCGAAGCGATCGCCGATAAAAATGGCAACTGGGAAGTCGCTTACGGCAGCGCAATTCCGGCCGGAACTGTTATTGCTGCCACGCAGACGAATGAATTCGGCGGGACGTCGGAGCTCGCCATTGCGACGACCCCCGGATCGGAAAGCACGCCCGGAGAGAGCGCCAGCGGGATCTTTGGAAGCGGGGCTCCCGGCTCGCTCGAGAATGAAATAGCGCGGCTCCGGCCCCAGACGAAGATTTTGAGGGGAGGGTCTCGCAATCACACCGCCCGCTTCGTGTTCAAGTCCAACCAAGTTGGTTCGACTTTCCTCTGCAGGCTCGACGGCAAGCCGTTCGATCTCTGCAAGTCGCCGAAGATGTATATGGGCTTGGAGCCTGGCAAGCACGTCTTCTGGGTGCGCGCGATTGACCCAGCCGGGCGCGTCGATCTGAGTCCCGCGAAGAAGAAGTTCGCGATTTCCGGCTGAGCATGGGATGGCGAGCCCAGATCGGAGGGGCGACTCTTCTCGTCGCCGTTCTCTTAACTGTTCTGGCGCCGACGGCCGCCGAAGCGGCAAAAGTCGTAAACGGCAATTTCGAGTCCGGGACGCTGAACGGGTGGCAGGTGCAACAAGCGACCCAGGCGGGCAACTGGTTTGCATACACCGGTACTGCCGCCCCGATTGGAAGCAAAAGGCCCACGCCCGCCGATCCCGTGCAGGCTCCTCCGCAGGGTCTCTACGCTGCGACTTCGGACGAGGCCAACCCCGATACGCTGATCCTCTACCAAGACATCGCCTTGGAGGCGGGTTTCAGCCACCAGCTCAGCCTGCTGGCCTATTACGACTCTTATGATCCCCTCGTGGTGCCGACCCCGGCGACTTTGTCGGTCGACGACCAGGTCCTGACTGCGCTGAACGGTGAAGTGCAATCAAACCAGCAATTCCGGATCGACGTGATGAAGCCCGAGGCGCCGCTCGAATCGGTCGATCCGGCCGACATCCTTCGTCCGGTGTTTGCGACCAAACGCCATGGTCCGCAGGAAATGGCGCCGACCAAGTTGGCCGCGAATCTAAGTCCCTTCGCCGGTCAGACGGTGCGCCTTCGAATTGCCGTCGCTGCGACCGATGAAGTCTTCAACGCTGGGGTCGATGCTGTCTCGATCTCGACGACTGCGCCAGGGGAATCCGGGTCTGAGGGCTCAAAGCGCGGCCCCATTCTGTTCAGCTTCGACAAGCTAAGGGCATACAGGCGCAAGGGGATAGCGACTTTGCGCGTCCGAGTCTCGGGGCCCGGCTTATTGAGGGCGAAAGGCGCTCCGGTCTCAGTCGGCGCTACCGCTGCGGGTACGAGTGGGATGCTCCGCAAGGCAATCGAGCCGATCACTGTTCCCGTCGCTTCAGCAAAGACGGTGACGATTCACTTGAGGCCCACTCCGCGGGTTCGTGCGGTCTTGCGCAAGGGCCGCAAGCTACGCGTCAAAGTGGTTGTGACCTTTATGCCGACCGGCGGTTCTCCGGAAGCAGCCTCCGTGCCGGTGGTCTTCAGATTGCACTAAAATATCTGACTATAATCCACTGCTTGTCTAAAAGGCTGCCTTTTCGCAGAAGCGTCTTGGCAGGTACAGTCATTCAAGCAAAGGAAGTGGGAGAGATGAAAAGCAACAAAAGGTTGCTGCTCGCTGGTGTGGTCGCTGTCTTTGTCGTACTCGCGGTTCCGGCTCTGGCCTTGGCTGCGGTATGGAAAGACCACGGGACGAATGTCAACAAATTTGTCGAACTCACAATGCACGGCGGCGAAGTATTCGAAACGACCGCAGGCAACGGCATGTCATGCGAAATACACGCCACCCTCACCACCGAAGGAGGGAGCACCGGGAAAATCACCAAATTTAAAATCGAAAAATGCTCGGGGGCTTTTGGCAGCTTTGCCACCCAAAAATGCGAACTCAACGTCGGCGAAGGGAAAGGGCTGCCCTGGACCGTTGATGTCAACGCAACCGATCTGACGGTCACAAACTGGCGCACCAAGCACACTTTCAAAGGCGCTTCATGTAAAGAACCCGAACTCGACAAAACGATCGCGAGCATGACAGTGACGCTCGAACCGAGCAGCACCGAAATCTCTGTACTCGCTTTCGACGGCAAAATACTCGAAGGCGAAGTACAGAAATACAGAACGTTCGGCTCGCTGACGATCGAAGGGGCGAACAACGGCACATACGGAATCGGCTGACCAAGCCCTGACCCAGCCCCACTCGTCAGCAGTACAGGCGAGTGGGGATCCGGGTTGGTAGCGGGGCCGTTACGAGGTTCGCGCTGCCGGACCGCGACTGCCCAGCCGCATCGCCAGGCCGGCGATCAGGTAGGCGATTGCCGTCGCGAGGAGAATGAACTTACAGGCGGCGAAGATCGTCGCCAGAAGGGGAAGCGCTGCGCCGGCGCTGTCGAGGGTCAGTAGGAGGCAGATGTTCTCGAGTGCGTCAAAGGCGGCCCCGAGGACACCAAACGAGACGACAACACCGCCGGTCGCCGCAAGACGACGCCAGCCTCGGTTCCTGGCGAGATCGCGAACCGCGGCGAGGGCGAGCGTGAGGAAGGTGCCGTAGGCGAGCAGGAAGCCGAAATCGATCCACAGCGACTCACGGGCCGCATCTTGACCGTTCTCACCCCATTCAGAGAGGATCTCGCGGGCGCGGTCCTGACCGCCCGTCAGCTCGAAGGGGACGATTCCGGGTCCGCCCGTGTCCTGCATCCGCTGATCTGACGGAGACATGGCAAGGAGTAGGGCCAACGTTGCGATCCCAGACGCGATCAGTCCCCGCTTGCGCGTCACGCCAGAATTATCGTCCAGCCCAACAGAAAACGCCCCGCCGGGGAGGCGAGGCGTTTCTGGGGTTACTACAGGGAGGAGAGATATGTATCTCTATATATGTGGATCCGTGGGAGGTAGGTGGGCCCTTATGTGCCGCGGGGCAAGTCGATGGGAGTCAACTGCCATATGAGCGGCGCCAGGCCCAACCAGGAAGTTTGTAAGCCCTTTATCGTTCCTCTCTCGTAAATCCTTGAATCAGAGTACGAACATACGTGCGATTTGTGTGTGAGGCGAGTCACAGAGCTCCTCGGAGGCCTGGCCACGCCTGCGAAGTGATTCTTCTACCCAATTCTAAGGTGTCGCTAAACATCTGGCAAGAGCTTCTTATGGATTGCTGGATCGGCGGCTGTACCGTTCCTGCGTGGCGCGGACCGGATCTAAAGCGCGGATAGACGCTGTTTTGGCCGAGCGAGGCCTGTTTCCGTCGCGCTCAGCTGCCGCTGGCGCGGTTCGGGCCGGCGAGGTTCGGGTCGGCGCGGACGGCCCGGTTGCGCTGCGCCCCAGCCAGTTGGTCGACCCCGAGGCCGATTTTCGCCTCGAGCAGAGCCCACGCTTTGTCTCCCGGGGCGGGATCAAGCTCGACAACGCGATTGAGGCTCTAGGCATCGATGTCACCGGCCGCGACTGCCTGGATACGGGCGCTTCGACTGGCGGCTTTACGGACTGCCTGCTGCAGCGCGGTGCCGCTCGCGTTGTGGCGCTCGATGTCGCCTACGGGCAAATTGACCTGCGCATGCGCGAGGATCGTCGCGTGACCGTGATTGAGCGCCTCAACGCCCGTGCACTTTCACCGGCCGACCTGCCTTTCAGGCCAGATCTGGCGACTGTTGACGTCTCCTTCATCTCGCTGACCAAGGTGTTGCCGGCCGTCGCCGACTGTCTGGCTCCCGGCGGTGAGGTCCTGGCAATGGTCAAGCCCCAGTTCGAGCTTGGCCGCGAGCGGGTCCGCAAGGGCGTCGTCCGCGACGCTGCCGATCGCCACGAGGCGATCTTGTCCGTGGCGCACTCCGCCGGCGAGCTCGGCCTGCCGGTGCGGGGGTTTGCCTCATCCGGCCTGCCCGGCCCTAAGGGCAATCGCGAGACCTTTGTCTGGTGCGGGGGAGATGGGGAGTCTCTAGTGGACCTCGAGGCAGCCGTCCGCGAGGTCGATCCATGAGCGACCGAGTTGCTGCCCTGGTCACCCATGGGCACCCGCCAGCGACTACCGACGCGGTGGGGGTGGCGATCGCTGCTGCCCGCGAGGCTGGCTGGCGGCTGGTTGCTACCGCCGGCGAGCTCGCTAAGCACGGTGCTGCCGCCGACCACATTGAGGTAGTAGAGGAGCTGCCACACCAGGCTGACCTCTGTCTGGTGCTCGGTGGCGATGGCTCGATCCTCTATGCGCTTCGTCATTTTGCCCACAGTGGCGTGCCGGTCTTCGGCGTCAACTTCGGCACGGTCGGCTTTCTAGCCGCAGTCGAGCGCGATGAGGCGGAGGACGGAATCCGACGAGCTTTCGCTGGCGAGACCGAGGCGATCGATTTGCCAGGCCTAATGGTCGAGGTAGCGGGCTCGCCGCGGGTCGCCCTCAACGACGTCAGCTTTATTCGTCGCCCGCATGAGCGGGTTGCCGAGCTGAGCTACAAGATCGCCGATGAGGAGGTTGGGCATGTCCGCTGCGATGGACTTGTCGCTGCGACCCCGGTGGGTTCGACCGGCTACAACCTCGCCAACCAGGGGCCGATCCTGGCTTGGGGTGTAAAGGGCTACGTGGTTTCTTACGTTGCACCGCACTCGCTGACTGCGCGGGCGTTGGTCGTCGCTCCGGGCGACATACTCCACGTAGGTAACGCCGGGGGCCGGGAGCCGGTCGACGTCGCGATCGACGGCGAACACGCTGGCACGCTTGAGTCGGGGGCGGCGCTGGAGGTCGGCTTTGCCGAGGGAGTCGGCCGGCTCGCGCAGCTGCCGGGAACGAGCTTCTACCAGCGAATACGCGAGAAGTTCGGTCATTTAGCTGTCTGAATTTCGCGGGCCGGGATAGGCAGTTCTCTAGGGTTCCGCCGATGGAGCGCAAATGGTGGACTCTCCTCCTAAGTTCGATCGCGACGTTCATGTTGTTGCTGGACATCACGGTCGTAAATGTCGCCCTGCCCGATATCCAGCGCGATCTGGGAGCCAGCCTCTCCAGCTTGCAGTGGGTGGTAGACGCCTACTCGCTGATGCTCGCCGTCTTTCTGCTCACGGCGGGGTCGTTGGGCGACCGCCTGGGTCGCCGCCGCGTCTTCTCGCTCGGCCTCGGCATTTTCACCTTCGCCTCGTTCCTCTGCGGGATCGCCGGCGATCCGACGCTGCTCAACCTGGCGCGCGGACTGCAGGGGATCGGCGGCGCGGCGATGTTCGCGACGTCGCTTGCTCTGATCGGCCAGGAGTTTCACGGTAAAGACCGGGCGACCGCGTTTGGCGTCTGGGGTGCGACCGTCGGCGGCGCCGTCGCGATCGGCCCACTGGTCGGCGGTCTGATCACCGAGCACCTCGGCTGGGAGTGGATCTTTTTCGTCAACATTCCGATCGGCGTCCTGGCCGTCGTATTGACCGAGGTGCGACTCGCCAACGTCGCCGCTCAGGACCCGGAGCGGATCGACCTGCCGGGCTTGGCCGCCTTCTCCGGTGGCCTCTTCCTGCTCATCTTCGGATTGATCCGCGGCAACCCCGAGGGCTGGGGCAGCGCGACGATCGTCGCCTCACTCGCCAGCTCGGCGGCCCTACTACTCACCTTCATCGCAATAGAGGCGCGTAGCGCTCACCCAATGCTCGATCTCAGCCTCTTCCGCAAACCCGCCTTTAACGGGGTCTCCGCGGTCGCCTTCGGCCTCTCGGCGGGGATGTTCGCGATGTTCCTCTACCTGACGATCTATATGCAGGGGGTTCTTAACTTCTCGCCCTTGGAGACCGGCTTGCGGTTTCTGCCGCTGACCGTTCTCTCCTTCGCTGTCGCGCCGATCTCGGGCAAGCTTTCCAACCGGGTTCCGATCCGCATCTTGCTCGGCGTCGGCCTTGGCCTGGTTGGTGTCGGGCTGATGCTGATGCACGGGCTCAAGCCGGACTCGGAGATCTCGGCGCTGTTGCCCGGCTTCCTCATTGCCGGGATCGGCATCGGTACGGTCAATCCCAATATCGGCCAGGCGGCAATTGCCGTCGTTCCGGCGGCCAAGGCGGGGATGGGGTCGGGGATCAATACGACTTTCCGCCAGGTCGGGATCGCTACCGGTGTGGCCTCACTCGGCGCGGTCTTCCAGTCCCAGGTCGATTCGAAGCTCTCCAGCCTGCTGCCCCACGCGCCGCCTGGACTCGCCGAGGCTGTCTCATCCGGCGGTTCGCGCGCAGCGGCCACGTTCGGACCCCCGTCCCAGCGGGCCGATGTCGTGCACGCCGCAAAAGTGGCCTTCGTCAGCGGCTTCAACGAGATCCTCCTGATCGGCGCAATCCTCTCCTTCGTTGGCGCCGCCCTGGGCTTCGCCCTCGTCCGCTCATCGGACTTCGTCCAAGCTTCACCAGAGGTCGAAGCCGCGGAGCCCGTCCCGGCGTAGCGCTCCCTTGCCGTGGCCCCTCCCGCGGGTGGCGCGGCGGCGGGGGTCCCCCATAGCGGAGGGCGCGCGAAGCGCGTCCGAGCACATGGGGGAGGGCCGCCGTGACAGGACCCGCGGGCCGGGACCCGCCGCGCCGAGTGCTAGAAGAACAACGTGCTCCGTGAGCTCCGCATCGAGAATCTGCTGCTGATCGAGCGAGCCGAACTGCGGTTGGGGGACGGCCTCAACGCGCTCACCGGCGAGACCGGCGCTGGCAAGACCGTGCTCGCCCACTCGCTCGACCTGTTGATGGGTGGTAAGGCGCGACCGCAGATCGTCCGTCCCGGGGCCGAGGAGGCCTGGGTCGAGGGTGTCTTCGATTTGCCGGCTGGATTGCTGGCCGAGCCAGAGATGAGCGAGGTGGCCGAGCGGCTGCCCGAGGGGGCGGATGAGATCGTCCTGGGGCGTCGCGTGTCGACTTCTGGAAGGACCGCGGCCTTTCTCGCCGGCCGCGCCGCCTCTGCCGCCGATTTGAAGCTGTTGGGTGGTCGATTGCTCGCCTTCTACGGTCAGCACGAGCACCGCAAGCTGACGATCTCCTCGGCGCAGATGGAGGTGCTCGACGGCTTCGCCGGCGCCGACCACCTGGCTCTGCGCGAGCGCTACCGCGAGGCGCATCGCGAGTGCGGACGGTTGGAGACTGAGCTGATCGAGCTGCGCGAGCGCGACGGTTCGCGCGAGCGCGACCTCGATCTCTTTCGCTATGAGCTCTCGGAGATCGAGGAGGTAGCCCCCGACCCGGCCGAGGAGGTGGAGATAGCGGCAGAGCGCGAGCGATTGCGCCACGCTGAGGGGCTGCGAGAGGCGGCGTACGGAGCTCTTGCGGGAGCCGCTGGCGCGGATGAGGACGGTGGCGGCGCAGCGAGCGCCCTGGCCGCTGCCGAAGCGCAGCTGCAGAGTGTCGACGGTGTGGACGCCGAGCTTGACGCTCTTGGCGAGCGAGTCGGCTCCCTTGCGGTCGAGTTGGGCGACGTGGCTGCGGGCCTACGCAGCTACCTCGACAAGATCGAGGCCGACCCGGGTCGCCTTGTCGCGGTCGAGGAGCGCCTGGAAGCGATCGATCGGCTGCAGCGCAAGCACGGCGGTAGCGTCGAGTCAGTGCTGGGCCATGCCGAGCACTGTCGCGCGGAAATCGGGCGACTTGAGGGCGCCGAGACCCGTTGCGCCGAGGCTGAGGCCGCCTTGGCCGAGGCCGAGGCGCGGCGCGAGAAGCTCGGCAAGCGGCTGAGCAAAGGGCGCGCTAGGGCAGTACCGCCGCTGCAAGCGACGGTTGCCAAGGAGCTTGAGGGACTGTCGATGCCGGGTGCGAGCCTCGAGGTCGAGCTGGAGCCCTACGGTGACGGATTTGGCCCGAACGGCCGCGAGACCGTCGAGTTGCTGATCGCGTCAAATCCCGGCATGGCGCCGGCGCCGCTGCGCGATGCGGCTTCGGGAGGAGAGCTCTCGCGAGTGATGCTGGCGCTGAGCGGTCTCGGTGAGGCAGCCGGGGCGGAGACTCTGGTCTTCGACGAGATCGACGCCGGGGTCGGCGGCAAGACCGCCCGTGTTGTCGGCGAGCGCCTGCGCGCACTCGGCGAAGGCCGCCAAGTCCTCTGCATCACCCACCTGCCGCAGGTCGCCTCGCTCGCCCCGACCCACTTCCGCATCGAGAAGGACCTGAGCGGCGAGCGCGCGGCGGCCAGCGTGCAGCGCCTCGACGGCGAGGGTGTGGTTGAAGAGATTCGCCGCATGCTCGGCGGCGAGAGCGCCGACGAGGCCGCCGACCGCCACGCCCGCGAGCTGCTTGCCGCTGCTTAGCACGGCTGTAACCTGCATCCGTGGCTACCGCCAGTCGCCGTCGCTTTCCTGCGCTGCTATCGCGCCGCAATGGGGCGTCCGCTGGGGAGACGATCGAGGGAACAGCGCGGCTCGGCCGCCGCACCAAGGATCTGGTTAAGCGCCTGCGTCCTGGCGACGTCGCCGTCGTTGACCACGTCAATATCGACCGCATTGCCGCCGAGGAGTTGGTCGCTGCGGGAGTTCGTGCTGTGGTCAACGCCTCGTCGTCGAGCGATGGCCGCTATCCGAACGCTGGTCCACTCTTTCTTACCAGGGCGGGAATAGTCCTGATCGACGTCGAGGGCGCCGACCCATTCGAGCTGCTCGAGGACGGCGCCATGGTGACGATCTCCGCCGGCGCGGTGAGCAGTGCCGGGCGCGAGATCCTCCGCGGCAAGTTGCTCGGAGTCGACGAGCTTGAGGATCGCCTCGCCGAGCAGCGCGAGCGGGTTGATGAGGCACTCGCTGAATTCGCCGAGAACACCGTCGCCCACGTCCGTCAGGAGACCGATCTGCTGACCGGCGCGGTGGAGTTTCCGGCGACGCGCACCTCTTTCCGCGACCGGCAGGTGCTGATCGTCGTTCGCGGCGATCGCCATCGTCGCGACTTGAAGGCACTGCACGCATACATCCGCGACGTCCGCCCGCTCGTTGTCGCGGTCGATGGCGGGGCGAACGGATGCCTCGAAGCCGGTCTGACGCCCGACGTCATCCTCGGTGACATGGACTCGGCGGGCGATGAGGCGCTGCGCTGCGGAGCCGAGTTGATCGTCCACGCCTACCCCGATGGTCGGGCACCGGGCCGTGAGCGGCTACTTGACTTAGGGCTGGAGCACACTCTGGTTCCAGCCGCCGGCACCAGTGAGGACGTCGCGATGCTGATGTCCTACGAGAAGGGAGCCGACCTGATCGTCAGCGTTGGCGCTCATTTCAACCTGATCGAGTTCCTTGATCGCAAGCGGGGCGGTATGTCCTCGACTTTTCTTACGCGCCTGCGGATCGGCGAGAAGCTAGTCGACGCGAAGGGGGTAAGCCGGCTCTACAACCCGCCCTCGACCTTCGCTCCCGTGGCCCTCTTCCTGGTCGCCTTCGCGATCTTGCTGACGATCGTCGTGATCAGCTCTCCGGCCCTAAGCGACCTCGTCGAACTGCTCTGGCTGAAGGTCAAGATCTGGCTCGGTTTGTAGTGACCTGCCTCGCGACCGTCTAGCCTTCCCCGGCCGATGGGTTACAGCGCTCGCTACCACGCCACGTCGCTGATCGCCGTGTTCCTTGCCCTGGCGATCGGGATCCTGATCGGCGCCGAGTTCGGCGGCGACACGCTTTCCAACACGCGCAAGGACCTCGAGCACAGCCTCACCGGCAACCTCCAGGACGCACGCGAACACGCTGACGAACTGAGTGGCGAACTGGGCCGCGCCGACGAGTTCTCCAGCCGCGTTTATCCGGTCCTGGTTCGCGACCGGCTGCGCGGGCGCCGTATCGGTCTGATCGCCTTTGGCGATCTGCCGGGAGATGTCGCTGGCGCGATCGATACCGCGTTGGCGCCGGCCGGAGGGCACCTGGTCGGGGTCGGCGTCGTGCGCGAGCCGATCGACACTCGCGGCCTCACCAGCGATCTCGCCAAGACCCGCTTCGCCAATTTCGCCCGCGACCCCGACGCACAAGCCGCACTTGGCGCCGGATTGGGACGGCAGCTAGTCAAGGGTGGGACGCTGCTCGAACCGGTGCGCAGCCACCTTTTCTCGCGCGCCAGTGGCAACTTCGGCGCACTCGACGCGGTAATTGTCGTCCGCGACCAACCGCAGGAAATGGGCCCGGTCCAGCGCTCGGTTGTCGGCCGGATTGAGTCCGGGATGGTGCAGGGCATCACCGGGACCCACACTCCCGCGGTTGGCGTGGAGAGCAGTGGCGCCGAACCGTCCTCGGTCTCCTTCTTCAACAGCAACGATCTCTCCAGCGTCGACGACGTCGACCTGGTGGCCGGGCGGCTGGCGACCGTCTTTGCCTTGCTAGGTGCCGAGGGAAGCTTCGGCGTCAAGGGCAGCGCCGACCGGCTGCTGCCAGACCTGCTCGCCCCACACGAATGACCTGGATCGGCTTCCCGGTCGCGATCGCGGTGGGGCTGCTCGTCGTTCCCGCCGGCATCCGCGGCCTGCTCGACGCCGGCCTTGTGCGCGAGAACTTCCGCGGCGCCCGGTTGGCCTTTCCGCTTGGCGCGGTGCTGGCGACGGCAGCGTTGGTCGCGCTGGCGCCGCTCGCCTTCCTCGATGACCGTGGCGACCTGGAACTGCTCGACCCCGAACTGCGGCGCTGGCTGCCTTATGTGATCGGGGTCGCCTTCTTGGGCTTTCTCGATGACTCGCTGGGGCAGGGGGAGGTCGACGGGGCGCCGCGCGGATGGCGAGGTCACGCCCATGCACTGCGTGAGGGACGGCTCTCAACCGGCGCGATTAAGGCGATCGGGGCGCTCGCCCTTGCCGCATACGTCGTTTCCGGTCGCGGCCTTGAATCGTGGCGCTACCTCGCCGACGTGGCCCTTTTGATCCTTGCCACCAACGCCTTCAACCTGCTCGACCTGCGGCCCGGACGAGCGGAGAAGGGCCTGGCCCTTCTCGGGCTTGGACTCTGTCTCGGAGCCTGGACGCTTGCGCCGCTCGACCTGCTTGGGATCTTTGCCGGGCCAATACTGGTCGGTGCCTGGTTCACCTTGCGCGAGCGAGCGATGCTCGGCGACACCGGCTCCAATCTGGTCGGAGCGATCGGCGGCGTCTGGTTATTGACGACTTTGGGCGGGACCGGGCGGCTTATCGCCCTTGCATTGGTCGTCGTATTGACCATTTTCGGCGAGTTGCGGTCTATCTCGCGGACGGTTGACTCGGTTCCGCCCTTGCGCTGGCTAGACTCGCTCGGCAGATGAATACAGGCTTCGACCGAATCCCGTCCGCAGAGAATCAGATTGCGATGCGACCGGGATTCGGCCTCGCGTCATGAGCAGGACGAGCAGAGACACGCGCTTCATCTTCGTCACCGGCGGCGTTGTCTCGGCCCTCGGCAAGGGGATCGCCGCTGCATCGATTGGGCGCCTCCTCGTCTCGCGTGGCTACCGGGTGCAGCTGCAGAAGTTTGACCCTTACATCAACGTCGACCCAGGGACGATGAGTCCCTTCCAGCATGGCGAGGTCTTCGTTACTGAGGATGGGGCGGAGACGGATCTCGACCTCGGTCACTACGAGCGCTTCACCGACGAGAACACCTCGCGCGCCTCAAACGTCACCGCCGGCTCGGTCTACAACACGGTGATCAACCGCGAGCGGCGCGGCGATTACCTCGGCGCCACCGTGCAGGTGATCCCCCACATCACGGACGAGATCAAGAACCGCATCCTGATCGTCGCCGAGTCGCAGTCGGTCGACTTCGTTCTCACCGAGATTGGCGGCACGGTCGGCGACATCGAGTCGCTGCCCTTCCTCGAGTCGATCCGCCAGCTATACACCGACCTTGGCCCGAAGCGAGCGATGTTTATGCACCTGACCCTGGTGCCCTACGTCGGCCACGCCGGAGAACTGAAGACGAAGCCGACCCAGCACTCGGTCAACGAGCTGCGCCGGATCGGGATCCAGCCCCACGCGCTGGTCTGCCGCTCCGAGAGTCGCCTCGATCGCGAGATCCGCAGCAAGATCGCCCTCTTCGCCAGTCTTCCGGTCGACGGCGTGATCTCCGCCCACGATGTCGACAACATCTACAAGGTGCCGCTCGTCTTTCGCGCCGAAGGCGTTGATGATTTGGTGCTCGACCACTTCGGCATGGAGGCTCCCTCTTCTGACCTGAGTGAGTGGGAGGCGATGGTGCGCCGCGCCGATGACGCTACCGGCAAGGTGAGGATCGCCCTGGTCGGCAAGTACGTGCAACTCGCCGACGCCTACAAGTCGGTGATCGAGGCGCTCGAGCACGGCGGCTTTCATCACGGGGTCGAGGTCGAGGTCGAGCTGGTCGACTCGGAGAATTTCGACGCCGAGAAGCTGGAGGGAGTCGACGGCGTGTTGATTCCCGGTGGCTTCGGCGAGCGCGGCATCGAGGGCAAGGTCGAAGCGGCACGGATTGCCCGCGAGCGCGCGATCCCCTATCTCGGCATCTGCCTGGGAATGCAGATCGCCGTGGTCGAGTTCGCCCGAACTGTTGCCGGTATGGCCGGTGCCAACTCCTCGGAGTTCGATCCCGAGACGCCCTTCCCGGTTGTCGACCTGCTCCCCGAGCAGAAGGAAGTCTCCGACATGGGGGGGACGATGCGGCTTGGCGCCGACCCGGTGAAACTTCACGACGGGACGCGGGCGCGCGAGATTTTCAATGAGGCGGTCATCTACAAGCGCCACCGCCACCGTTACGAGGTCAACATCCAGCTGCGACGCCGGCTCGAAGACGAGGGTCTGGTCTGCGGTGGGACCTCGCCCGACGAGCGTCTGGTCGAGATGATCGAGCTGCCCGACCACCCTTTCTTCGTCGCTTCGCAGTTCCACCCTGAGTTCAACTCGCGGCCCAACCGGCCCGAGCCGCTCTTCCGCGAGTTCGTCGGCGCCGCCTCCCGGCACGCCGGCGAGCAGCCGGCCGAAGGCGGCGAGATCGAGACAGAGTCGGAGGATTCGTCCTCCGTAGCGCAGCAGAGTTAGCCTGTCCCGCGTGGAGAGGCTGCACGAGACGTTCATCCGGTTGTGCGAGATCCGCAGCCCAACGGGGGAGGAGCGTGAGGTTGCCGACACGATCCTCGCCGAACTGCGGGCGCTGGGCCTCGAGGTAAGCGAAGACGACGCCGCTGGGCCGGCGGAAGCGGGGGCTGGCAATATCGTCGCCCGGCTGCCGGGCCGCTCCGATCGCTGGCTGATGTTCTGCGCCCACATCGACACCGTCCCGCACACGGGGCAGATCGAGGTGGTGGACGACGAGGGAGTCTTCCGCAGTCGCGGCGAGACGATTCTCGGCGCTGACAACAAGGCGGCGGTCGCCGTCTTCATCGAGTTGGTTGCTCGGTATGCCGAGGAGCCGCCACCGATCGGGATCGAGTTGCTGCTGACCGTTGCCGAGGAGCAGGGACTGCGCGGAGCAAAAGCCTTCGACGCGAGCACACTGCGGGCCGACTGCGGCTTCGTTCTGGACCACGCCAGCGCCGTCGGTGAGGTGATCGTGACCTCCCCAACCCAGCAGCAGATCCGCGCCGATTTCTCCGGGGTCGAGGCGCACGCCGGTATCCGTCCCGAGGACGGCAGCAACGCGATCGCAGCAGCGGCAACCGCGATCTCGAGGATGGAACTGGGCCGGCTGGACACTGAGACGACTGCCAACGTCGGCACGATTTCAGGTGGGACCTCCGGCAACGTCGTGCCCGGGCACTGCGGGATCGTCGCCGAGGCACGCAGCCTCGACGCCGACCGTGCTGCGGCCGTTGCCGGCGAGTTGACCGAGGCTTGTGCCTGGGGGGCCAGCGAGCATGGCTGCGACGTGGACGTGCGGGTCGAGGAGCTCTTCCGCGGTTACCAGATACCGACCGATTCGAGAGCGCTTGCGCTTGCAGAGGCCGGTCTGCGACGGGCTGGCTTTGAGTCGCAGCGCACGTCGACCGGCGGTGGTAGTGACGCCAACGCGCTGATCGTCGACGGCTTCGACTGCATCCTGCTCGCCAACGGCACTGAGGCCAACCACACCGCGGACGAGAGCGTCCCTGCGCGCAACCTCGACGCGATGCTCGAGGTCTGCCAAGGCATCGTCGTCGAGGCCGGCTCCGAGACCGGGTGAGCGGCCGGCTGAAGCTGCGCCGCGGCGTCGTCGTCGGCGAGGACCCGCTGGTGGTCGAGGTCGGCGGGGAGCAGCGCTCGGCTTGGGCGGATGAAGCGCTACTCGGCGAGATGCGCGAGGGCGACGAGGTTGTCGTCAACGTCGCCGCTCTGGACCTGGGTTTGGGCTCGGGCGGTTTTGACGTCGTTCACGTCAATCTGACCCGCGGCTTAGGAGCGAGCGGCGATAGCCGCGAGCACGTAATGAAGCTCAACTACACCTCGCTCCAGCACCCAGTTGAGCCAGTCGAGCTTCCGGTGTTCGCTAGCCCCGGTATGGGTAGAAAAGGAGCACCGGAACAGGTCGGAAGTGCGATGCCGGCTCTGGTCTTGCCGCTGCACGGCCATCTCGCACCGGCGGTCTGGGCTGCCGCCCAAGCGGCGCCGGGGATGAAGGTCGGCTACGTGCAGACGGCCGGTGGCGCGCTTCCCGGTTCGCTGAGCCGTGACGTCGCCCAACTGCGCGAGCGCGACCTGCTCTGCGACCACATCACCGCCGCGCCAGCCTACGGCGGTGAGCGTGAGGCGCTCTCGGTCGTCGGAGCACTTGATGCGGCCGCTAACAGTTTCGGCTGGGACGCCGCAATCGTCGGTCCGGGCCCCGGCATCATCGGCTCCGACACCCGTCTCGGCCACGGCGGCATGGCAGCGCTCGACAACGCCCACGCCGCCTTGGCTCTGAGTCTGCCAACCCTTCTTTCGCCTCGCCTCTCTGAGGCCGATCCGAGAGAGCGCCACCGAGGAGTGAGCCACCACACGCTCACCGTGCTGGAACTGCTGTTGGGTGGGGTGGAGGTGCCGGTGCCGGCGGACGATACCGACATCGCTGCGAGACTCTCTGACGCAGCCGGCGCTCGCCACAAGCTCCACCCAGCTCAGCCCGATCTTGCGGGCTATGCAGCCTCGGGTCTCCCGACGCGAACTATGGGCCGGGACATCGACGAGGATCCGCTGTTCTTCGCTGCGCCACTCGCCGCGGGTGCTGTCTTGCGGCGCGAGGAATGAGGCCGGCGCGGGAGAACGACCCCGCATGGCCGTTTCCGTCGAGTCCCCACCAGAGGTTGATGCCCGCTTCGAGGGCCTGGTCCTCGACTTCCTCTCCTACCTAGAGCTGGAGCGCGGTCTTTCGCGTAATACGTTGAGCGCTTACCGGACCGATTTGCACCAGTACGGCGAGTTCCTCGGCGGACAGGAGCTTGATGCGCTGGCGGCGCGCCCAGCCGACATCGGCGACTTTCTCGCCGATCTTGCAACTGGCAACGGTCGACCGGCGTGCTCGGCCGCCACTGTTCACCGCAAGACCGCCTGCTTGCGCTCCTTCTACAAACACCTGCGTCGAGACGAGCTGATCGGCGATGACCCGACGGCGGCGCTGAGCGCGCCGCGGCGGGCGAAGAAGCTGCCCCAGGTTCTCAACTACGCCGAGGTGCAGCGGCTGCTCGCGGCGCCGCGCGGCAGTGAGCCGACGACACTGCGCGATCGGGCGTTGCTCGAGGTGATGTACGCGTGCGGGCTGCGCGCCTCAGAGACGATTGGGCTGGAGATGTCGGACGTCGACCTGCACGAGGGGCTGCTGCGAGCGCGGGGCAAGGGCTCCAAGGAGCGGATCGTCCCGCTTGGCCGCAAAGCGATAGCCGCGATTTCCGCCTACCTACGCAGCGGTCGGCCGAAGTTGGTCGGTGAACGCCACGAGGTGAGGCTGTTCGTCAACTTTCGAGGTGGCCCGCTCAGTCGCCAGGGCCTCTACAAAATCGTCCAGCGCCATGCCCGCGAGGCCGGCCTCGCGGGGCAGATGAGCCCACACACGCTGCGCCACAGCTTCGCCACCCATCTGCTGGCGGGAGGCTGCGATCTGCGCGCGGTGCAGGAGATGCTCGGCCACGCCGACATTGCGACGACGCAGATGTACACGCACCTCTCCGGCGAGCGCCTCAAGGAGGTCTATTTCGAGGCGCACCCCCGCGCGATTGAAGGCTGAAGGACTGCCCATCCGACTTTGACCACCCTGGGATGGGGTGAAAGTCGGATGGGCTGATAGAACCGGGCGCTGATGCCCGAGCTGCCCGAGGTCGAGACCATCTGTCGCCAGCTGGAGCCGGAGCTGGAAGGAAGGCGGATCGAGTCGCTGGAAGTGCTGGATGCTCGTTGGTGTCGTCCTTCGCCCTCCGCTGAGCTGGAGGCTGCGGTATCTGGGAGGACGATCGAGCGGCTGGGACGGCGCGGCAAGTACCTGCTGCTTGGCCTTGACGGCGAGCGGACCCTGGTGATGCATTTGCGGATGACCGGCAACCTGGTCCTGGTCGAGGGCGAGGACAAGCTAGACCCCTCGGAAGGAATGCGGCTGTACGAGGGTGAGCGTTCGACCTCGGAGAGACACCTGCGGGCTCGCTTCGTTCTCGACGACGGGCGTGAGGTCTGGTTCACCGACCCGCGTCGCTTCGGCGAGGCGTTCCTGATCGACGATTCCGGGCTGGAGGCGCGCTTTGCCGGGCGGCTCGGGGTCGAGCCCTTTTCTGGGGCCTTCACGCCAGAGGCTCTGGGTCAGATCGCAGCCGGCCGCACGGCGCCACTCAAGTCGTTCTTGCTCGACCAGAAAGGCATTGCCGGCATCGGCAACATCTACGCCGACGAGGCGCTGTTCCGGGCGCGGCTGCACCCGCTCTCACCGGCTGGGTCGATGAAGCCCGAGCACCACGAGGCCCTGCACGACGCGGTAATAGCTGCGCTCGAAGCCGGAATCGACGGCGGCGGCGCCTCGATCGACGACTATCGCGACGGGCGTGGCGGGAAGGGCCGGATGCAGGACGAGTTTCTGGTCCATACCCGCGAGGGCAAGCCCTGCCCCCGCTGCGATGGGACGATCGAGCGGATCGTCGTCTCCGGCCGCTCGACCTACTTCTGCCCGGCTTGCCAGGTGCGGTTACGGCGCAGGCCGCGGCGGCGTCGCCGTCCGGTCCCTCGTTCAACGTAGAGCCAGTCATCTAATGGCTGGTAAGACGCTAAAGACGGAGGCGATTGTCCTGCGCAGCATCCGCTACGGCGAGGCGGATCGCATCCTCCACCTCTACACCGCACAGCGGGGGCGGGTGGGGGCCATCGCGAAGGGCGCCCGGCGGCCTAAGTCGCGCTTCGGTGGCCGTCTAGAGCCGTTCTTCCGGCTCGACCTGCTGTTGCACGAAGGCCGCGGGGAGCTGCTTACGGTGACCCAGGCCGCCACCGTCGATGGCTACCCGCGGCTGCGCGCCTCTGGTCCGGCGCTGACCGCCGGCGCTCGTGCCTGCGACGCGGTGCTTCGACTGCTCGACTCGGCCGAGCCCAACCCGCCCGCCTACAACTTGCTCTGTCGCTATCTCTCGCTACTTGACGACCCGGCGCAGCCGGCGACAAGTTCGCTGTCGACGGCGCTCTCCTTCCGGCTCAAGCTGGCGTTGGCTGCGGGCTTCTCTCCTGAGCTGGCCTCCTGCGCGCACTGTGGCGAGGCCGAGCATCTGGTCGGCTTCTCCGGCGCAGCCGGCGGCGTTGTCTGCGCCAGTTGCGAAGCGGGTGCCTTTCCACTTTCCGAGGAGGCGCATCGCTTCATGGTCACCTCGATCGCCAGCTCTTTGGCGGAGGCGCCCGAGGCGGGCGAGCGTGAGCTGCGCCAGGCGGAGCGGGCGATCGGCGAGACCCTGGAGCATCACGCCCATGTCCAGTTGCGCTCCGCGGCTTAGGAGGAGACGGGGAGGGACTTGACGGAGCAACAGCGGGAGGCTCCGTCAAGTCCCTCCCCGTCTCCTTATGATCGACAGGTGTCTCTCACGACCACCTTCGAGGATCGCGTCGCCGCCTGGGAGGAAGAGTTCCTTGCTCCGCAGGCAACCCGGTCCTACCCTGCGAAACGTCGGGTCGAGGAGCCTGACAGTCCGCTCCGCACCCCGTTTCAGCGCGATCGTGACCGGATCGTCCACTCCAAGGCCTTCCGTCGCCTCAAGCACAAGACCCAGGTCTTCATCGCGCCCGAAGGTGACCATTACCGGACCCGCCTCACCCATACCTTGGAGGCTTGTGGGATTGCCCGCACGGTCGCCCGCGCGCTCAGTCTCAATGAGGACTTGACCGAGGCGATCGGGCTTGGACACGATCTCGGCCACCCGCCGTTTGGCCATACCGGCGAGGACGCGCTTGACGCCGCGCTGCGCGAGCGCTGCGGGCATGGCTTCAAGCACAACGTTCACTCGCTGCGAATGGTCGACGTGCTCGAGCGCGAAGGCCAGGGTCTGAACCTGACCGAGCAGGTTCGCGACGGCATCCTCAACCACACCGGTTCGGATCGGCCGGCGACGTTGGAGGGTCGGATCGTCAAGCTGGTCGACCGCGTCGCTTACATCAACCATGACATCGACGACGCGCTGCGCGCCGGAATCTTGCAGCCCGGCGACTTGCCCGCTGCTGAGATCGAGCTGCTCGGCCCGACCGGCTCGGCGCGGATCGACACGCTGGTACGCGACATCGTCGATTGCTCGACCGCGGCCGATGACATCAAGCAGAGCAAGGAGGTGGGTGGGGCGATGCTGCGCCTGCGCAAGTTCATGTTCGACCGCGTCTACCTGGGCGAGGCGGCGCGCAGTGAGCACGAACGGGCCCAGCGCGCCTTGCGCGGCCTCTTCGACCACTACATGGAGCATCCCGATGAGGTCCCCGAGGGGGAGCCGGGGGCGAGCGAGTGCCAGCGGGTTGCCGACTACCTGGCGGGGATGACCGACCGCTTTTGCATCGCCCGCTTTGCTGAGCTGACGATTCCAGAGGCGACCCGCTTCTAATGGCGCTGATCTCCGAGGAGAGCCTGGAGCGGGTCAAGCAGACGGCGGACATCGTCGAGGTGATCTCCGCCCACACCGACTTGCGGCGCCAGGGCGCGCGCTGGGTCGGCCTCTGTCCCTTCCATGAGGAGCGCACCCCGTCCTTCTCGGTCGACGCACAAGAAAAGCTCTACCACTGCTTCGGCTGTGGGGTCGGCGGCGACACGATCAAGTTCGTCGAGGAGAAGGAGGGGATTGGGTTTGCCGAGGCTGTGGAGCTGCTCGCCGATCGATACGGGGTCGAGCTCGAGCGCGAGAAGGAGGACCCGCGGGCTGAGGCACGGCGCCAGCAGCGGCGTCGCCTGGGTGAGCTGCTCGATCGCACGGCGGGCTTCTACGCGCACTATCTCTGGGATTCCGACGAGGCCGGCAAGGCGCGCGCTTATCTGGCCGAACGCGGGCTGGGGGAGGGGACGCTGCGCGCTTTTGCCGTTGGCTATGCGCCGAGCGCCTGGGACACCGTGTTGCTGCGCGGTCAGCGCGCCGGCTTCAAGGTCGACGAGCTGCGCGCGGTCGGACTGGCACAGCGGGGGAGAAGCGGGGGCGAGTACGACCGCTTTCGCGAGCGGATCATGTTTCCGATCCGCGACCGGCGCGGCCGCACCCTCGGCTTCGGCGGACGGGCGATGCGCTCCGACCAGGGGGCGAAGTATGTCAACACGGCCGAGACCGACTTCTTCCACAAGAGTCAGATGCTCTACGGGATCGACCTGGCCAAAGAGGCGATAGCAAAGAGCGGCCGGGCGGTCGTCGCCGAGGGCTACACCGACGTTCTCGCGTTGCACCAGGCGGGGATCGGTGAGGCGGTCTGCGTGATGGGCACGGCGATCACCGAGGAGCAGGTGGCAGCGCTGTCCGGGATGGTCGACGAGGTCGTACTCGCGCTCGACGCTGACTCAGCCGGCCAGGAGGCGATGCTGCGTGCGCAACGGGTCGCGTCGGGTCGCAAGATGCGCTTGCGGGTGGCGGCGATGCCCGCCGGTGAGGACCCGGCCGAGATGATCGCCGGCGAGGGGGGCGCTGAGCGCTTCCGGGCACTGGTCGAGCGCGCGGTTGACCTACCGGCATTCCAGGTCGGGCTTGTGCTGGACGCCACCGACGTCTCCTCGCCGGCCGAGCGCGACCGGGCACTAGGCGAGGTGGCACCGATCCTGGCCGGGATGGGGGAGACCGCCAGCCGTGATGACCTGGTGCGCCGGGTCGCAGGGCAGTTGGACTTGGAGCCGGCCCTGGTGATGGGTCGGGTTACCACGGCGCAGCCACTAAGTGGCGGTTCCGCGGAGCCGCTTCGGCGCGACCGCGGCCAGGCGCCGTCGGTGCGCAGCGGCGGCGAGCTGACCTCACGCGAACGACGTGAGCGTGCACTGCTGGCGATGTGTATCGCGCTGCCCGATGAGGGCAAGGAGTACCTGTCCCGCCTTACCGAGGAGCACCTCTCGCCCAACGGCATCCGCGTTGCGGCCTGGCTGCGCGAACACCCACAGGACCCAGCATCCAACCTCCCGCACGACGACGACCAGCTCGCCGGCCTGATCGCCGAGCTCGTGATTCTCGCCCACGACGAGCCCGCATCGGCTGAGGCGATGGAGCTCAACTTCCTCCTCCTCGAGCAACGCCGCCTCGAGTCCCAGATCGCCGCCGCCGGAGAAGCCGACGACTACGAGCGCCGCGCCGCCCTAAGCCGGGAACGCGCCGCCCTGGTCGAGCGCATAGCTCGCACTGAGCGCGTGGGGGGCTAGGAGGTTCCGCTCCGAACGCAGCGAACAATCTCCCAACTTAAACGGGTACGGGAGGAGTTGCTATGGGAAACGCAGCTTTATTGACGCAGGATGATTGGGTGGCGGCACGACTCCTGCCGACCGCCGGGATTCGGAACCAGAACGAGCAAGAGAAGCGAGCTGCTTCAGCGC
This sequence comes from uncultured Solirubrobacterales bacterium, assembly GCA_963703175.1. GTDB lineage: Bacteria > Actinomycetota > Thermoleophilia > Solirubrobacterales > 70-9 > VRUE01. The sequence goes on along the minus strand of OY969794.1, from coordinate 120,291 downwards.
TCCTCGCGGTGATGAGCGCAGTGCCGGATTTCTGTCATGGGCTACTGACTGGGATGAAGGCTCCAAAGGGTGCAATCTCCACTTACACCGAGCTGCGTTTTAAAGACAGCAATCAGCGAACCCATATACCCGATGGAGCAGTTGTCATTGAGCGAGGAAAGAAGCGCTGGGGCTGCCTTGTGGAGATCAAAACGAGTGGGGCCCCACTGGGGGAAGAGCAAATCTCCCGGTATCTCGATCTGGCCCGAGATCACGGGTTTAATGGGTTTTTGACGATTTCCAACGAGATCAACAGCGACCCAGATGTGCTCCCTTATTCCATTGACAAGCGGAAGCTTCGTGGGCTCACCGTCTATCACCTCTCATGGTGGAGGGTGCTCACTGAGGCGATCGTCCAGCATCGCTTTCGAGGAATCGACGATCCGGACCAGGCATGGATTCTTGGCGAGTTGATCCGCTATCTCGATGACGGGAAGTCGGGGGCGAGTGGCTTCGAAGGGATGGGTCAGGAGTGGGTGCGAGTGCGAGAAGACGCTCGCAACGAGACCTTGAGAGCGTCGGATCCAGCGGCGAAGACGATTTGTAGCCGATGGGAGCAGTTTTCCGAGTATCTCTGCCTCCATCTCAGTCAGGAGCTCGGCGTTGATGTCGCTCACCAGGGGAAGCGTGGAGCAGGTCCAGATGAGCGGGTCAGCCTCGCCACGAAGCGCCTTACCGAGGATGGCGTGCTCGAATGCTCGATTCGGGTGCCAGATGCTGTAGGCCCGATTGGGTTAGAGGCAAATCTACGCACCAGGCGAGTGACGACGACTGTCGAGATTCAGGCCCCGAAGGAAGGCCGTCCAAAGACCCGAGTCAACTGGCTTCTGCGCCAGCTGAAGGACGCGCCGGGCGACTTGCGGGTCGAGGTACGCCTAAGTCGTGTGCGCTCAACTCAGTCAGCCCTGCTGCGGGATTGCCGCGATGCTCCCGAGCGCCTGCTCTTGGATGACGATCCAAAGCGTGAGCCGCGCTCGTTCATGCTCGCGTTGTCGAAGCCGATGGGGAAGAAAGGCGGGCGCATGGAGGGGTCCTTCATTACTGAGACTCGTCGCCAGATGGTTGAGTTCTACCGCGACCTTGTTCAAGGTCTGGTGGCGCCGCAAACCAAGGCGCCGAAGATCCGCGAGGACGAAAGAAAAACGACCGAGGCTGATCCGAAGCCGCTCTTCGCTCCAGATATGCCCGAAGGCGAGGCACGCAAAGAGCGCGAGATAAGCTCTCAGCACTTCTCTGAAGTAGCTCCCTTCGAAGTAAATTGATCGAATACCTACTCGATGTTCTGTCCGAGTTAATCGACAGAATTTACGCATGGACAAGCGGTTTTTGGAGGATTGCCTAGCGCAAGGAATGTCACTCCAAGCCATTGGCGAGCGGGTGGGCAGACACCCGTCAACGGTTAGTCATTGGCTTAAGAAGTATGGGCTGACTGCGAATGGGGCGGCGAAGTTCTCAAGGCGGAGCGGAATCTGTGAGACGGCGCTAATGAGCCTGGTTGATGAAGAAGCGACCGTCGTGGAGATGGCCGAACATTTTGACTGCAGCAGGTCGACGATCAGGTATTGGCTGTCGCGTTTCGGCATTAAGACGCCTGCAGATCGTGGTCCTCGCGGTCGGGAAGGGCATGGCCAAAGGACGGCAGTCTTTCGGTGTAGGCGACACGGCGCAACTGAGTTTGTCCTCGAGGGTCGAGGCCACTACAGGTGCAAGAGGTGCAGATCATTGGCAGTCACACGGCGCCGCCGGATGGTCAAGCAAAGGCTGGTCGAAGAGGCTGGGGGCGCCTGCGCCCTTTGTGGGTATTGGCGCTGGATCGGAGCGCTCCACTTCCATCACGTCGATCCTAGTCGCAAGGAATTTCAAATCAGCCAACGTGGCCACTCCCGATCTCTAGCCCGAAGCCGCGCTGAGATCCGTAAGTGTGTGCTGCTCTGCGCGAATTGCCATGCCGAGGTTGAGGGAGGGTTCGCTACTCTGCCGAAGTCCCTAAGGCATCTCTCAGGAAGTTGCAGTGGAGAGACTGGCACTTAGATTTATTTGATTATTCCGGGGTAGCTCAATCGGTAGAGCACTCGGCTGTTAACCGAGTTGTTGTGGGTTCGAGTCCCACCCCCGGAGCTTTCTTCAGACGAGCGCGTGTCTTTGGGCCAGCTGCTCGACCAGCTCGGCGCCGCGCTCGGCGCCGTTGTGCCCCTGTGCCCATGCGGCCAGCTCGTTTGCGCGAGCGGTGAACGACGGCTCGGCGAGGATGCGGCGGGCGGCCCAGCGCAAGGGCTCGGGGCGGCAGAGGCGCCAGGGCAGGGAGAGGCCGGCTTTGGCCCAGCTGACTCGCATCGCGGTCTCGCTCATATCGCCGATAAAGGGGCTGATCAAGAGGGGGGTGCCGGCTGCGAGGGAGCGGGCGACGGTGCCGTGGCCACCGTGCGAAATCACCAAAGAGGCCGCCGGCATCAGCTGGCTGTAGCTGAGCCAGTCGACTAGGACCGCATTGGGGGGGACCTCGATCGGACTCTGCGGCACGACCCGGTTGGTCGTCGCCACCACTCGCACTGGCTCGTTCGCCAATGCCTCCAGCGCGGTGCGCACGAGATGATTGCGCGAATCGTGTGCCGTGCTCGGCGCAACCAGGACGAGCGGGTGACTCCCGGCTGGAAGGTCGATTTCGGGGTGGGGGACCTCGAAGCTCATCGGTCCGGTCACCTCGACCCCCACCGGCCATCTCCGCGGGTACTCGAGTTGCGGGAAGGTGCCGACCAATGCCAGATCCGGGCTGATGCCTCCGTGGAAGCGCTCGGTGGGCGGCAGGCCTAACCGGGCCCGCTGCCGGTTGAGGTCGTTGCGTCCCTGCTCCAGCCCAACGTCGAGCGCGCGCTGACCGGCGCGCCAGATTCTGCGCCCGAGCGGCGTGCGCGGTGGCTGCAGGCCGACCGCAAAGAAGGGCAGCCCGGGCTCTACCACCGGGTAGATATGGGGAATCAGCGTTGCCAGTGGCACGCCAGCGACCTCGGCCGCGAGCGCTGGGGCGAGCGTAAGGATGTCGCTGACCACTACATGAGGGCGCATGTCCTCAAGCAGCGGTAGTAGTGCCCGCGCTGCCTCCGCCGCGTGCGCGCCCTCCGGTGAGTCGGGATCGGGTGGCGGGAACATCCGATATTCCTCGGCGGCGGCAAAGTCCAGGCCCGCCCCCTCGACCGCAGCCCGCCGCTCCTCCCAGGTCTCGATCGTCACCGTATGTCCGCGACCAGCCAGCGCCTTGCCGAGGGCGATCGCCGGGAAGACATGGCCCGGGTCGCCGAAGGCGGCGACCAGGAACCGACTGGTACTAGGGCGTGTCAAGCCCCTCGCTCGGGCGAGTGAAGACGATCTCGGGTACGTGGCAGTTCGGGGACGTGCGAAGTAGGAAGCGCACGGACTCGCCGATGTCCTCTGGTCGGATCATCTCCTCGCCAGGAACCTGCCCCTTTGCGAACTCGGTCATCGCCGTGTCGACGAAGCCCGGGGCTAGCGCCGTGCACTGGATGCCGTTGCTGCCGACCTCGCGTTGCGTCGACTGAGTGAAGTTGATCACCGCGCCCTTGGTGGCGGCGTAGACGGAGAGCCAGGCCTGGCCGCCTTTGCCGGCGATCGAGGCGGTATTGACGATCAGCGCCTTGCCGTGCTCGGCACCGGCCTCGCGTAGCATCGGCAGTCCCTCGCGGGTACCGATGATTAGTGCCCGCAGGTTGACCGCCAGCTGCATATCGAGGAACTTGGTCTGGATCTCCTCCATCGGCGCGCCGATGCCCACGCCGGCGTTGTTGACCAGGGTGTCAAGACGGCCGTATGTCTCACGGTGCTTGGCAAAGACACTGAGTACGTCCTCCTCGTCGGCCATGTTTGCGGCGACGCTCTGTACCTCCACGCCGCCGGCGCGCAGCTCCTCGGCGGCGGTCTCAAGCTTCTCCGGCCGCCGTGCTGAGACCGTTAGCGCGTAACCCTCCTCGCCGAGCGTGCGGGCAATCGCCAGCCCGATCCCACTCGAGGCTCCCGTGATCAGTGCCGCTCGCTCCGCCAATTCTCTCTCCTCATGCTTAGTCGTTCGCTAGGCGAGCAGCCTATACGCCGTTCGAGCCCCGTTGCCGAATAACATGACCGATCCGCATGCCCCGGCGACGTGCCACAAGCGCTCTTGTCTGCCTACTCGCAGCCGTCGGCCTAGTTGCCGGTTGCGGTGGCTCGGACTCGTCCACGTCCACGACGGGATCAGCGGCGAACAAGCCCGCCCCGCCGAAGAGTCGTTTTCCCAAGACCGAAGGCAAGACCCTTCGCGAGCTCGTAAAAGAGCAGGACTCCCATGCGGAATTGGTCGTCTCCCCGGCCGCGTTGGCCTTCTACAAGGGCGAGAACCGATATCCCTTCGGCGTCTTCCATCCCGATCGCAGCCAAGTCGACGACGCCGAAGTGGCCCTTTATGTCGCCAAGGTGCCCGCGGTGAAGGCGGGCGGCGGTGGGGTCGCCAAAAACGGCAAACAGAAGAAGGGAGCGGTCGCGCGGGCGCGTACCGAAGCGCTCGAACAGCCCGCCATTGGCCCCTTCCCGGCGGCGATCGAAACCCTTGCGACCAAGCCCGCCTACCGTGCCCAGACCACGAGCAGCGACCCCGACGCAGCGACGATCGTCTATACGACCAACATCGACTTCACCAGCGAAGGCGAGTGGCGGATTGCAGCCTTGATCAGGCAGGGCGACGAAACCGTGGCGACGTTGCTCCCAAGTGCTTCCGTTGGTCAGTTCAAAGGCGTGCCTAGGGTTGGTCAGAAGGCGCCAAAGATTCACACGCCAACCGCCGCGGATGTCGGCGGCGATCTCTCCAAAATCACCACGCGTATTCCGCCGGACACGCAAAACCGCGTTGATTACGCGGAAGCTCTGGGCAAGGAACCGATCTTGCTCTTGTTTGCGACCCCCCAGTTCTGCCAGAGTCGGGTATGCGGCCCCGTCGTTGACGTGGCTGAGCAGGTCAAAGACCAGTACGGCGACAAGGCCGCGTTCATCCATATGGAGATCTACAACGACAACGATCCGAGCAAGGGCGTGAGGCCGCAGGTACGGGCGTTCCACCTGCCGAGCGAGCCGTGGCTTTTCGCGATCAACCGCCAGGGTGTGGTCCAGGCTGTGGTCGAGGGCGCCTTCGGAGTCGACCGCATGACCAAGGTCGTGAAAGAGGTGACCGGGGAATGAGTGAGAAAACTGCACCCGATCCAGAGCTGCTCAAATCGTTTGCCGAGGAGGCACGCCGCCGTTGCGACGTGATCGCCGCTGGCCTTGCGACCGAGACCGAAGACTTTGAGACGCTGCGCTCTGAAGCCCACGCGCTGAAGGGGACCGCAGGCGCTGTCGGCCTGCGCCGCCTGGCCGAGCTGGCCGGCCTGATGGAATCGGACCTCGCCGAAGCGAAGAAGTCCGGCGAACTGCGGGGCGGCCGCTCCCACCAGATCGCCGACGCCGCCAAGGCGCTCTCCGAAGGCGCCAACGCAGCCGCCGAGGGTAAGGAGGAGCCACCCGACGTCGGCCGCTCCCTAGCCCAGCTGTTCAGCGCCTAGCGAGTCAACGCCACCCGACTCCGCGCGCTACCTTCCCATCTTCGGGGCGGTAGCTCAGTTGGTTAGAGCAGCGGACTCATAATCCGTCGGTCGAAGGTTCGAGTCCTTCCCGCCCCACTAAGAAATTGGCTCTATAGAGCCAAACAACTTAGAGCCACTTGGCACGAAGTGGCGAAATTGGTCCCGAATTGGTCCCGAAACGCGCTAGAATTTCGGGACAGATGCGACAGCCAGCGCCCCGCCCGATCTCCGGTCACGTCTTCAAGCGCAAGGGCAAGCGCGGCACTGTCTGGTACGCCAAGTTCCGACTGCCGGACGGGCGGCAGCAGAAAAGGCGACTCGGACCGGCTTGGACCGAGAAGACTGCGCCGCCCGATGGCTACTTCACGAAAGGAAAGGCGCAAGCGCACCTGGACGAGATGCTGCGCCAGGCGCGCGACGGCTCGCTTCCGGGGATGGTCAAGACCGGCAAGACCTTCACGGACGCGACGGCCGAGTGGCTCGCCTACTGCGAGAACGTCCGCGACTGCAAGCCATCCACGATGCGCGACTACCGCAACATGGTCCGCGTCCTCGACCGCGAGTTCGGAAAGCGCAAGATCGAGACGATCACGACCGAGGACATCGACCTCTGGATCAGCGGCTACGGCGGCTCCAACCGGACGCGGCAGAAGTACCTCGTCTGCCTTGGCTCGATCTTCAAGCGGGCGATGAAGGTCTACGGCCTGCCCCGCAACCCCGCTGATCTCGTTGAGCGCCCGCGAGTCCGCCGTGCGGCCAAGATCGACGTGCTGCGCCCAGAGGAGGTCTTGGCGCTCGTCAGGGCTGCGGAGTCCGGCCAAGACGCGGCGATCTTCCACACGGCTGCATTCGCGGGTCTGCGAATGGGGGAGCTGCTCGCGCTTCGCTGGCGCGACGTGGATTTCACCCGCCGCACGATTCACGTCCGCGAGAACTGGACGCAGGGCGAGACGACGACGCCCAAGGGTGGGACGGAGCGAGCCGTGCCGATGGCCGAGGAGGTAGCCGAACGGCTGGCGCGTCTCAGTCAGCGCGCGCACTTCAACGCCGAGGACGATCTCGTCTTCTGCACGCCGCGTGGTCAGCATGTCGGCTACAAGTCCTTGAAGGAGCGCTACCGAGCCGCGCTGAGAAAAGCGGACCTGCGTGAGGACTTTCGCTTCCACAACCTGCGCCACACCTTCGGCAGTACTGTGATCCGCCACGCCGACTCGCGGGAGGTCATGGAGTGGATGGGCCATGCCGACCTGACGACCACCAGGCGCTACCTCGCCTTCGTGGACCGCGAGGACGCGGCCAAGCGAGTTTCGGAAGCGTTCAGGTTGGAGGAGCCGCAAGGGTCGCCGGTATCGGCTTCTGGGGCTTGACGCCGATCTATCGGCGACGTCGCGTCCCATAGGTGTTCTCGGCTATCCAGCTCCCCAGATCAGAGCGGGTGAACCTCAGTCCTCGATCACCGATCCGAACATGCGGCAGACCCCGCGAGCGAACCAGCTCGTAAACCGTGCTGCGCGGGACGTGGAGAAGCCGCGCAGCTTCGTCGGCGGTCATCAAGGACTCGGTGAGGATCGGGGCGTCGGGCATCTGCTTCTAGTCCTGTTGTCCACCAAGGAGGTCGTTTGCATCGGCCATTTGCATCGGGGCGGTAGGCATTCGCTTCTGCCCCTGCTGTCGCACGAGCGGGCCGTTTGGGGCAGATCACCTCCCAGAAATTTCCATAGCCATCAAATCCCAAGGCAGAAGACATCAGCCAGCCAAGAGCCAAGGAGAAAGCCCAGCAGCCAAGAGGAATAAATGCAGGGCCTCATGGCAACAGCAGAGCCATGAGAAGCCAGCCAGAGCACCCCAACTGCCAACAGCAACCACCCTCACGCCACATCACTTTGTTAAGAGATGGATGCAAACCGCGCCCCCGCGCGACAGCAGGGGTGATGCTGTCCATAGGCAAGCTAGGCAAAGGACAGGAGCGCTACTACCTCGACAAGGTCGCCGAAGGCGCTGAGGACTACTACTCCGGCGAGGGCGAGGTCGCCGGGGAATGGCTTGGCGACGCCGCCGCACGCCTCGGCCTTGAGGGCGAGGTCGGCGCAGACCAGCTCGAAGCGATGCTCACCGGCCGCAACCCTGTGGACGGGGAGCCGCTGTTGGGAATGCGCGGCGTCCCGTCGGGCGGCTCGGTTCCCGGTTTCGATCTCACCTTCTCGGCTCCCAAGTCGGTCTCCCTGCTGTGGGGCCTGGGCGGTCCCGTCGCCTCGCTCGAAGTCCAAGCCGCCCACCGGGAAGCCGTAGGAGCAGCCCTCGACTACATGCAGCGCGAGGCGTGCTGGACCCGGCGCGGCGCGGGAGGCTCGGAATTCCTCAAAGGCGAGGGCTACCTGGCCGCTGCCTACCGCCATCGCTCCTCGCGCAACGGCGACCCGCAGCTGCACACCCACGTCCTCGTGGCCAACGCGACCAGGGCCGAAGGGAAGTGGACCCGCCTCTACCACCCGGCGATCTATGACCACGCGACCACCGCCAGCTACATCTACGAGGCCCACCTGCGACACGAGCTGACCCGCCGCCTCGGCGTCGAGTGGCAGCCGACCCGCAAGGGCATCGCAGAGATCGCGGGCTTCGCCGACGAGCACCTACGAGCGTTCTCGACCCGCCGCGCGGAAATACTCGAGGCGGCCGGGCCGGACGCCTCCGCGCGCTCGATGCAGGTTGCGACGCTCGCCACCCGCAAACCGAAGGAGGCCGACGTCGGCCGCGGCGAGCTGCTGGCCCGCTGGCGATCGCGGGCGCAGGAGATCGGCTTGGATCGGGAGGCGATCGAGCGGACCTTCAACCCCGAGGTCGGGCGGAGGATCGGCGAGCAAGTGCGCGCCGAGGTCCGCGCGATCTCAGAGGCGAAGCTGGGCCGCGAGGTAACGGCGGCGGCCTCGCACTTCGACCGCCGCGATGCGATCCGGGCAGTTGCCGACTCGCTCCCCGAGGGAGCGCCGGGAGCCGAGGTCGAGCGCTTGGCCGACGCCTTTCTCGCTTCGGAGTCGGTGATCCAGATCGCGGAGAGCCGCAAAGGCCCCCGCTACACGACCCGGCGAATCTGGGAGCTTGAGTGCGACGCCTTGGCGGCGGTCGAGCGTATGCGTGCGCAGGGACGGTCCCCGGCCGGGGAGCTGATCGCGGCGCGCGTGATCGGTGCCCGTCAGACGTTGAAGGCAGATCAGCGCGAGATGGTCCGCCGCCTGCTTAGCGACCCCGAGGGAGTCGCTGTTGTGATCGGCGAGGCGGGCACCGGCAAGACCTTTGCCGTTGTCGCCGCAGCCGAGGGCTGGACGCAGGCCGGAATGGAGCTTCGGGCGGCAGCGCCGACCTGGCGCGCGGCAAATGTCATGCGATCCGACGGCTTGCCCGCCGTTAGCGCCGCCCGCCTCCTCTCAGAGCTTGACCGAGCCGAGTACGAAGGCGAGGCAGGGTTGGCGCGCGGCTCGATCCTCCTGGTGGACGAGGCCGGAATGGTGGACACCGCGACCCTGGCGCGGTTGATCTCCCACGCGGAGAAGGCACAGGCCAAGCTCGTTCTCGTTGGAGATCCCGAGCAGCTTGGCGAGATCGAGGCAGGTGGGTTGTTCCGCGCGGTTGCGGATCGCACCGAGTCGATCCAGCTTGACGAGGTGATCCGCCATGAGCACGACCTTGACCGCGAGGCGGCGAAGCGGATCAGGGAGGGAGAGGGGCGCGAGGCGCTAGGACTCTATGAGGCCGAGAACCGCGTCACGGTCGCGCCCAACGCCGAGGCGCGCCGCGAGGCGATGATCCGCGACTGGAACGAGTCCTATGAGCGCGGCGAGGACGCGATGATGATCGCGAAGCAAAACGCCGAGGTCGCGCGGCTCAACGAAATGGCGCGAGCGCTCCGCAGGCAGAGCGGGCAGCTCGGAGCCGGCGAGATCGAAGTGGGGGAGGCGCGCTTTGCCGCCGGCGACCGGGTAATCACCCGCGTCAACGACCAGCGCGCCGAAATCTTCAACCGCGAGCGCTGGCAGATTGCCGAGGTTGACGCGAAGGAGCGCCGCGTCGTTCTCGAAGGCATCGATCAAGCCAAGCGCGTAGAGGTCGGTCCCGAGTACCTGTCCCAAGTCAACCCCTACTCAGAGGCCCCGGCGCTCGAACACGCCTATGCCGTGACGAGCTACTCGGCGCAGGGGAGCACCGTTGACCGCGCTTTCGTCGCCGCCGATCCGTCGATGGACAAGCAGGAGCTCTACGTCGCCGCCTCGCGCAGCCGTGAGCAGACCTACCTCTATGCGACGCCCGAGATTCAGGCTCACCGAGAGGAGATCGCGCCGGGCAATCCCCACCTGCGCGAGGGCATCCCGCACATTGCCGAAGCAGCCGAGCGCGACCGCGCGCAGCTCGCGGCGCATGAGGTCGCGCTGCGCTCGCGCTTCTCTGGCCTGCCGACCGAAGAGCTGGTCGCAAGGCGCGCTGAGCTGGAGGGCGCAGCAGGTCGAGAGGCAGTCCAGCAAGAGCGCCGCGACACCCTCAGAGAGCGGATCGAGCGAGGCTACGAGGGCCTTGAGCGCTACGAGGCGCGCAGGGAGGCCGCCGAAGCGCTGCCGCGCCGCGAGTGCAAGGACGAGCTGCGGCGGATCGACAGCATGGAGTCAGCCTCACGCAGGCAGCTATCGCGCCTTGAGGCCGAGATGCAAGAGACCCCCACTCCGGGGGATGCAGCGCGGCGGGAGTTCGCCGTCGCGGATCAAGTCCTCGCCGAGCGGCGGCAGTTGGCGATTACCGCAGCCCGTATCTCCCCGCCTACCTACATCACGAAGGAGCTGGGGGAGCGCCCGAGCGACCCTGAGAAGCGGAAGGCTTGGGATCGCGGCGTCGCCGGGATCGAGCGCTACCGCCAGGAGCACGGCATCAAGGACCCGCGCAAAGCCTTTGGCCGGGAGGCAAAACGAGGGGCCGAGCGAGCGCGCCAGCAGGCCGCAACGCGACGGCTGCAAGAGATTCAGCGAGTCCTGGGCCTAGGACAGCACGCGGCGCGAGCGCGTCGGCTTGGCAGAGGGTTGAGCATCGGCCGGTGAGTGCCCCCCGACCTACCGACATTGAAGCACCGCTCGGGCGACCGTCAACCCCCTGCGGGGGTCGGGCGCAAGCGCCCTTGACTGCCACCCTCGCGGCGCTGGTTCTGCGGGTAGGTTGGGGTGGGGAGGAGGTTCAGGCGGCGAGTGCCTGCGGGTCCCTGATCTCGACCTGATAGTCGGCGGGCAGCGGCACGGCAGGCTGATCATCCCTGGGCTCACGGCGACGAGTCAGCAGGTGCTCGAAAAAGGCGAGCGCACCACCACGAGGCGCGGCGACGATCTCCCGGCCATCGGGATAGACGATCGCGAGCGGCCGGTGCTCGGCAACGGCTTCAGCAAGGACCGAACCGAAGCCCTCCTGATCGGCGGCGATGAAGGTGGTTCCCTCGGGATATCGATCAGGATCGAGTACGGCGTCGATCAGTCGCTCGTTGGCGATCTCGCCCGCTGCGGTGAATTTGCTGCGCTCTAGCTCTTCCATGATTCCGCGATTGCTTCCCAATGATCGATTAGGTAGCGGATGGCTTCTGGCGCGACCGCATTGACCGCACCCTCGGAAAACCGCTCCGCAGGCTGCTTCTCGGAACCAGTGTAGCGGTGCATATCGTGGTCCCCGTGGGCGTTGTCGAACAAGCGAATCGTCTGCCAGCGCCCTTGGATCTGTAGCTGGAGCATGACCGCATAGCGTTCCAGCGGACGGCCCTCGAACTCGATCAGGATGCGAGCGTCGGCGGAAAGCGGGCGAATAAACGGATCGGCCACGGTCGAAACGTATCCCCGTGTTCGGCGTTTAGGCTGCGGTCGATGCCGAAGGACGCCAAGCAGAAAGCGCTTCAAGACGCCCACCGCTCCCAGGCGAGGTTTAAGAAGACGCAAAAGCAGCTCGACCAAGACGGTCAGACTCGGCGGGCGAGTTTCAAGCAGGCACAGGAAGCTGGCGCGACGCTACGGGAGATTGGCGAGGCAACCGGACTTCATTGGACCCGCATCAGGGAAATCATCAGCGGCCGATAGCAGTTCGTATGTAGCTACATACAAGCGTGCTAGGCTTCGGGCCACATAAGTGGGGCCGCGCGCTGACACGCCGGCCCCGTGGCATCCGGCTCAGTTGGCACCGAGGCCGGATGCAGCGGGAACGGTAGCGAGCTACCGGCCTCAAAGAAGCGGCCCCCGGCGGCGCGTCAACGCCAACCGAGGGCCTAACCACAAGGAGGCTGGCTCCTCATGGCTGAAATCAACCCTAGGGATTGCGGCGGGTTCGGACCCACCGACTACGTCGCTGAAACGCGCCAAGCAGAACGCTCCGTCCTCGCGTTCCTGATCGACGAGCATCCGAGCCAACTGACGATCCCCGAGGTCGCTCGGGTGTTCTATGCCCCTCCCGCCGACTTCAAGAAGCACGACGTAGTCGAGCGGGCGATTCGCGAACTGGTCGCTGCCGGGCTCTTGCACTGCGAGGGCGCGTTCCTGGTCCCGACCCGGGCCGCGCTTTATTTCGCCGGTCTGGAGGGCGAATGATGGAGGTCGCCCAGCGGTTCGGCGAGAACCTGCGCCGCCTTCGCAAGGGGGCCGGCATCTCCCAGGAAGAGCTGGGCCTGCGTTGCTCGCTCCACCGGACCGAGATTGGTCTGCTGGAGCGAGGGGCGCGGGTTCCTCGCATCGACACTCTGATCAAAATCGCTAGCGGCTTGGGCGTGCGAATCGACTGCAAGCTCCTCGCCGGGATCAGCTGGACCCCTGCCATGACTGAAGCGGGCGGGTTCAAGATCAAGTCGCGCATCGAGCTGCATGAAGAGTTAATGGAGCGGGCCGCAGCTCTTCGGGCAAAACAGACGAAGACCGTGGATGCGGTACAGCTTGTCCACGAAGCGCGCGACGAACTGGCAGAACGCACCGAGCGCTGGAAGGAGGAGGACGAGGCAGACGAGTAAGAGATGGCTCGTGGTGCAGACGCTTGCCATCTGGTCCGGTTGCGATGCTGGCCGCCGATGCGACTCGATCCCTGCAATGTCGTGAACGAGGGTTGGCTCTTCGGATAGCCAAGCCGCAAAATGGCCCGCGAGGGGCGGCAGGGGCTAACCCCGGCCTACACGGCATATCGGGGCCTTGGATCGGATTCGGACGGCCGGCGGACCGGCGGCAAAATTTTGTCGCGACAGGGGGGCGAAGGCGCGATACCCGGCAAACTGAGGTCGCGAGAAGGTTGCCAGGAGTCCACTGTCGATCAGCGAGGCGAAATCGGCGCGCAACGACGTCGATCTGTCGCTCTTCCCTTAGGAACTTAGATTTTTCGCTTCACATGTCCTGGTCCCGTGAGGGGTATGCCAGGTAAAGGGGGTTCTATGGCGTTGGTCTGTGCCTCGCGCGTCTCACTTTTCTTGGAAGGTGAAGAGGACAACCAGCCCGTTCCTAAATCAGACCGAACGAATTACTAGCTTGTTCGCAGCTGCTCGCCGCTCGCTCAAAGGCGTCGCCTGCGGCTAACGCGATGGATGAAACTACGCTCCAGTTACCGGCGCTGTGGTCGCAGGGCATCGTGCTCAGCGACAACACCGCTCGTCAGTTCTTTGCGGGCCCCCAGACTGCCGTCATACGGAGTGAGGACGACAGTTGGGTGGCGCTACTCGCCGACGGAACCATCGTGCCGGTGCGGCGGCCCGGTACACAGCGTCCGCCGTCCACCCACCTGGAGCTAACGTCAGCCTCGTCAAGCGTCACGATCGCGACCCTGACGGCGGACCAACTGCGATGGGTCGTTGACGACAAGCCGGCCGAACCCGAGGCCGTAACTGATCAGCTTTTCGGACGGTTTCATCTGGTCGTTGAGGACGAGAGTGAGAACCGCTCGGGCTTGCGAATACCCCAGGCGGGAGCGGTGCACGCGGTATTGGCTCATTGGTCGACCGAAGCGAGGGACCCGGCAACTGTCGTGCTCCCGACCGGCACTGGAAAGACCGAGACGATGATCGCCTTATTTGCCAGTGAGCGCTTGAAACGTCTTCTGATCGTCGTACCCACCGACAATCTGCGGACCCAGATAGCCGAGAAGTTCGAGACCTGGGGTGTCCTGGTTGACAACGGCGTCCTCGACTCCGATGCTCCGCGACCAGTCGTAGGGCGGATTGCCCACCGGTTCCAAAGTTCAGACGATATGCGCAGGTTCATCGATGCCTGCAACGTGGTCGTCACGACCCCGAGCGCCTTACCTAAAGAGAGCAGAGCGCTTGATTCCTTGCTCCGGCGCTTCTCGCATCTCTTCGTTGACGAGGCTCACCACGTTACGGCCAATACCTGGTCGCGGGTCCGTGATTCTTTCGATGGACGGCCGGTAGTTCAGTTCACGGCTACTCCATATCGAGGCGATGACCGTCGCCTTGGCGGACGCCTTATCTACTCGTTTCCGCTTGGCCTTGCACAGCGTCTCGGCTACTTCCAGTCGATCCAATACAGATCGATAGTCGAGCTGGCTGATCCCGATCGGGCAGTGGCCGAGGTTGCACTGGATCAGTTGCGCGCCGATCGCGAGCAAGGACTTGACCATCTGATCATGGCTAGGACGAACACGATCGAGCGCGCCGTCGAGCTTGTCCTCCCGCTGTACGAGGAATTAGGCAGCGAGTTCGAGCCGGTCGCGCTGCACAGCAAACTGAGCGGGCCGGAACGGGACCGCCGTCTCACTGCCCTTCGCAGTCGCCAGAGTCGAATCATGGTTTGCGTTGACATGTTTGGAGAGGGCTTTGACTTTCCCGAGCTCAAGATCGCAGCCCTCCACAACCCACAGCGGAGCCTTGGCGCAGCCCTGCAATTCATCGGACGCTTTGCTCGATCCGACCCACGGCTTGGCGCGGCTACGACGATCGTCGCGCGTCCCGATCCTGGCTATGACCCGCGCCTCAGAGCTCTATATGCGGAGCGGATGCAATGGAATGAGGTTCTTCAGGTGCTGTCCGAGACGGCCGTCAACGCCGTTCGAGATTTGGATGAATTCGACGCCGGCTTCACCGGTCCCGGTGACGATGAGCTCTCGGTCAGTGCGCTTCGTCCCAAGATGAGCACCGTCGTCTATGGCACGACCTGCGAGGAGTGGAACCCCCACGCATTAGCGGAGCTGTTCAGTCCAGAGGACGTGCTGGCGGGACCCACGGTCAATGAGAATGAGCAGGTGGCCTGGATCGTTGTTGAGCGGCGCGCGGGGGTTCGCTGGGCCGATCTTCGTTCAGTTGAGGATCTCGCAAACCACCTGCACCTGTTGCACTGGGATAAGGATCGCGCCCTGCTGTACATCAACAGCTCCGACCTCGGCAGTCTTCATGAAAATCTTGCGGAAGCCGTTTGCGGTGAAGGTGTGGAGCGCCTGCGCAATGAAACCCCGTATCGAGCCCTTGGAGATATTGATCGTCCGACCCCAACCAATATTGGCGTTCTGAGTGTCCGTCATCGGGGCCGACGCTTCTCGATGCACGTCGGACCCGACGTCCTTGAGGGGTTCTCGGTCGCCGAGCAGCAAACCAGGGTCAAGACCAACATTTTCGTCAATGGATTCGTTGATGGCGAACACGCAACGATGGGGGCGGCGCGTAAGGGTCGGATCTGGAGCCAGCGCGCTGCGCGATCAATTCACGAGTGGGTTCGGTGGGCGCGCTCCCTGGGGCCGAAGCTTCAAGACGACTCAATCAATCTCGACGCGCTTTTCCGGAACTTTGTCCGGCCGCGTTCCTTGACTGAGCGCCCGTCTCTGGTGCCACTGGACATTGGGTGGACTTGGTCGGCATACGTCGGCATGGGCGAGGCCGTCCGGCTTGTTGGCGACGAGGCGTCGGTAGATTTGGTAGACGCGGAATTGGTCCTCCTTGATCGATCTGTCGATGGCCCGATCCGCTACCAGGTCCGCGCTGGTGATCTTGCCCTCGACTACGAGGCGGTGGTCGAAGACGAACAACTTGTCCATCGACCGCTGGGGGCTGAGGGCCGGGTCGAGGGCGAAGGTGGCGATTCCCAGCTTCTAAGCGAGTACCTCAATCAGGCTGGCTGCACGATCTGGTTTGAGGATGAGGTCACGGTTGAGGCGCCGGAACTATTGCTTGAGATCGTCCGTGATCGACTGCCTCTTGCTGCGGAGCAGCTCGTAGAGCTCGACTGGTCTGGGATCGACATCAAGCGCGAGTCAATGGGAGCGGATCGTGACCCAGGTACCGTGCAGGCACGAAGCGCAGAGCATCTGATCGGGCTTCGAGAGTGGGACGTGGTGATCAATGACGACGAAACGGGAGAGGTGGCAGACCTGGTCGCTCTCGCGCGTCAAGACGAAGACCTCATCGTCCAGCTCGTCCACTGCAAGTACTCGTCGGACGCGCAGGTCGGTGCACGGGTCGACGATCTTTATGAAGTCTGCGGCCAGGCACAACGCAGTGCTCACCACAGACACCACGTCAAAGAGATGATTAAGAACCTTATTCGCCGTGAGGGCAACCGGCAGGCGAAGGGACGCAACGGATTGCTCGTAGGAAGCAACGAGGTATTAGTGGAGCTGCAGGACTGGGCTCAATACCGGCGAGCAAAACTCCATGTGACGATTGCCCAGCCAGGGTTAAGCGCCGCCGCTGCCTTACCTCGGCACCTTGAATTGCTTTCCTGCGTCGACCTTTACGTCAAGGAGATCGCCTTCGGCGGCTTCGAGGTGTGGTGCAGTGCCTAGCCGCTGGCCAGCACCGATCTCGGGGCCTTGAAAACTTGGTCCCGAAATTGCTCCCCGACTCCACCGAACTCAGGCGAACTCGTTGGACGTGATTCGCCCTATCGGGCCAGATCTGGCTCTATAGACGGCTTCCAGCGCGACTCATAATCCGTGGAGCGCAGGTTCGAGTCCTGCCCGCCCTACTTTGGAAGCCTTAGTGTCCAGTTGACGGGCACGACGACCGGCCCTGTGAAGACGGCCGCAGTCTGGGTTTCGGCCCGGGCGACATCTCCGCGACGAGCCCTCATCCCCGGGAGTTTTTCGCGTCATTGACTGGGGCGTTGGTCGCGAAGTCCGTTTCGTCCGCTACGGTCATCGACCGAAATGTTCGCCATAGTCGAACCCCCCATGTAGACAGATGCACGAGCCCGTTGAGTACGACCAGGCCCAGGTCGATGCCTATCTGGACTACTGGCACCAAGAGGGTGAAGGCCAGGCCACGTACGATGCCTGGCAGGCCGCCGACCAGCCCTACGATTTCACCGGCGCCAGCTACCTCGAGGAATACGCGAGACCCCTCCGTGAGACGACGCCGCTCATGGAGCGCTTCACCCGCAGGGTCGAATGCAATCTCGATACGTCGGTCGAATTTGAAGAGTTCACGCTGGAGCCCGACCGGGACAACCTCCAGCGCATGCTCGACATCGATGAGGCGATCTTCGAGGGCGGCGACTACTTCCTGCGGGAGGACCCCGGCTTCTTCGACGACTTTGGAAAAGTCGAGGTCGTCGCGCTCGGCAAGGTCCTCGCCGAGATCAGCATGCGCCATCTCTGCTTCGATTTCTGGCCGCGACTTCGCGCCCTGGGTCCGACCCCACAAATGGTCCGTGAGGCGAGGGGC
This sequence comes from uncultured Solirubrobacterales bacterium, assembly GCA_963703175.1. Taxonomy (GTDB): domain Bacteria; phylum Actinomycetota; class Thermoleophilia; order Solirubrobacterales; family 70-9; genus VRUE01. Next base: position 102,996 of record OY969794.1, on the reverse strand, counting down.
TGGTGGCTTATAGCCAACATCGAGTTGCAACCGGAGAACGACTTCTACTCCGGCCGCCTTGATGATGCACTCGCGGAGTTCCACCCCAAGGTGGAGAAGGTCGTCGCCGGCGGCGGCGACGCCGTTGACGGTTTCCTCGACTCGGGGTGGGAGGTTCACTCCGTCACGCAGGGGCTAGCCCCTTCCGCGAAAAGGGACCTGCTGATCGGCTACCTCAACCGGGATAAAGCCGCAGTCGAAGGGATCTACGATCGCGCCGCGAGCGAGGCTGAAGCCAAGGCCCGGAAAAAGAGACACAGCCTATTCCTGCGAGGCCGGACCAAGCGTGTCCAAGGCGTCCACGAACCAGGCTTCCCCTGTGATACGTCCTTCCTCCAGTTCGTGGGCGAGTGGGAAGAGGTGACGTCGCAGGAGTCCTCGAAGGCGGGGACCTTGCGCCGGATGAGCTTCTCCCGAGCCGTCGGGCAGCGCCGAAGTAGAACCCGATGCTCTCGGCGTACCCGCCGGGCGGCGGGGTCTCGTCGCAGCAGTTCGTCACGCGACGACGGTGGTGGCGGCGACCCTGACCCAGAACCCTTAGCTTGGACGGGCGCCTACGGTGTTTATGGAGCCCGCACTCAGTGGGACGCCACGATGACGGGCGTTGGCATTGCGATTGGGGCTGGGATTATGGATGTAAAAGGCATGATCATCGGCGGCTTCGTGAGCTACTTATGGGCTCGACATCGCTGGCCGGGCGACAGCTCGTCGCGGAGCCGTTGAGGTAGTCCGGCGGCCAAAGACTTGGTCCCGAAATTGCTCCCCGACTCCACCGAACTCAGCCGAACTCCTTGGAGGCGATTCGCTCTATCAGGACAGATTCGTCTCTATAGACAGGTTCCGGCGCGACTCATAATCCGTGGAGCGCAGGTTCGAGTCCTGCCCGCCCCATCCCAGTGGGCTCGCTCTCGCGTCGGCAAAGTAGACTCGCTAAGTACCGAAATGAAGATCGCGGGATGTGGGGGAGATCGATGATGTTCGGAGGGGCCACGAGTCGCTTGCGTACGCACGCACCTCGCTCGTGGTTTCTGTGCTTGACCATCGCCGGTTGCTTGGCGGCGGGTTTGGTCGCATCGCCCGTGAGCGCCGCGCCAGGTTGGTCGTACCCGGTGAATGTCTCCGGGGTCATCAATATCGGCGAAGAATCTCCGTTGTTCGATATTGATTCCGCAGGCAATGCGACCGCCGTGTGGCGGCGATACCGCGGCGGAAAACTCATCTACGAAAGCGCGGTGCGGCCAGCTGGCGGACCTTGGTCCACTCCATCCCCTTTCTTTGGCGGTTTGGAAGATGCGTACGGATTGCAGATTGCGGTTGACCTCCTGGGCAACGAGACGGCCATCTGGGGACGCCGTCTGGGTCGCTCCGGCGTCGTCCAAAGCGCGACCCGGCCGACTGGAGGGAGCTGGTCCCCACCGGTCACCCTCTCTGCGGCTGGCGCGTGGCCGGGGCTCCTCGCGGCTGGCCCTGAAGGCACCGTGACTGCGGTCTGGCTCTTGGAACGGGAGGAAGGTTGGCGTTCAGTCGTCCAAAGCGCGACCCGGCCGACTGGAGGGAGCTGGTCGGCACCGGTAACCGTGTCTCCACCGAGAAAGGCCGCCCGATCTCCGCAAATCGCACTTGATCCCCAGGGTGGCGCAACTGCGGTCTGGGAAGAGGAATACAGCGGTGCAATTGAAAGCTCGACCCGCTCATCCGAAGGGATTTGGTCGGCGCCGGTCACACTCTCTGCCAATGGAGTAAGGGGCGCTTGGCCACAGGTGGCTGTGGATGCCCAGGGCAACGCCACAGCGGTCTGGGTGGGAAGGGTGCCCAATGGCCGTCGGTTCTCTGCCTATGGCCGTCGAATCCAAACTGCGACCCGCCCGGCCGGCGGGATCTGGTCGGCGCCGGTCAGCATCTCCAAGGCGGGGCACCGCCTCGTACAGGACCCGCAGATCGCGGTCAGCCCCCAGGGCGACGCGACCGCGATCTGGCAACGTTCCAACGGTAGTTATCTCGTCGTCCAGGGAGCGACCCGCCCGGCCGAAGGGGGCTGGTCGAGGCCGGTCGACATCACTACCGGTTACGGACGGGGTGGGCAGCATCTGCAGCTGGTGGTGGATTCTTGGGGCAACGCGACCGCGATCTGGGAGGGCTACGACACCCGCCCCGGCCCCAACTTCGCCATCCAGGCGGCGAAGCATCCGCTCGGAGGTGCCTGGTCGCGGCCGACCGATATCTCCCGTTGGACGAATGGCCTTGGCGAACCGCAGATCGCTGTCGATCCGCAGGGCAGGTCAACCGCAATCTGGGTAATCGGCGCTAAGGGCGGCGCGGTCATCCAATCTGTCACCTCGGGCAGGAGGTAGAGCGCACGCTGCTCGCTTCATCCGTCCGGGGGACGGGCCTTAATCACCGTGCGCTGCGCGTATGAAATCGCCGAGGCAAATCTGTGGTCTGAAGACACCGAAACTTGGTCCCGAAATTGGTCCCCGACTCCACCGAACTCAGCCGAACTCCTTGGACTTGATTCGCTCTATCAGGACAGATTCGTCTCTATAGACAGGTTCCGGCGCGACTCATAATCCGTGGAGCGCAGGTTCGAGTCCTGCCCGCCCCATACGTCTGCGTAAGCACGTGCAGTAAGGCACGGAAGTCATTCCGGATCAATGGCCGGGCAGGGCCTCGGGAGTCATGTCTGCATCCGCGCCAACGGGAAGACACAAGGACTGTCAGCCAATCTCGGCATCGAGATGCAGGAAGACGCCGAGATTGTCCGTGTCGCTGTTCGCATGTCCTGCGATCACGGCCCGGCACATGCCGCTTCCCTGATGCTTGATTGCGTTCCGAACCGCGGGGCCCAGCGTCACCGCGTCTTGTCGGGATAGGTGGCCGACGCAGGCCCCGTTGATCGTGACCTTGATCGCGTTTCGGTCATAGGGGTTCGTGGGTTCGGGGACCAACTCGGCCATGCAGTGGAACAGGGTGTCCGTCCCGGTTTTCCAGTCGCAGGCGGCACGGAGAGCTGGTTGGTAGTGCGACTCGCCCACGATGTCGACTCGGATGTCACCAAATCGTTCAACGTTTTCAACCCGTTGGGTGCCCTTGGCGCTCAGGGCATCCTGGGATTCGGGCTTGGTCCATTTCCGACTAAGCGTTTGAGAAGTCCCATGTAATCGGCCAGGTTATCTGAGAGGAGGGAGATGGCAATGGTTGTGGGCTTACCGCTCGGCGGCATCTGCTCTCGGTTGTTGATCCTTGTCCATCTCGTCCCAGGAGACGCGCGCTTGGCCCGATGGCAGTGGGCCGTCGCCTACGGCGATTACCATTTTCAGATGCCGATGACTGATGAGCTCTTGATCGAAGAGGCGGGACGCCGTCTTGCTGCGGCCGCGCCCGGCGCAAAAGTAATCCTCTTCGGCTCTCATGCTCGAGGGGAGGCTCGTTCCGACTCGGACCTCGACCTGCTCGTAATAGAGCCTGACGAGGTGACGAAGCGCCGCGCCGAGTCGGCGCGTCTGCGCCGAGAGCTTCGCGGGCTCGATGTGGCGCTTGACGTGATCGTCATTAGCGCCAGGCACGCCGAAGAATGGGGGCACTTCGAGGGCACGATGTTGAACGAGGCGCTACGCGAGGGCCGGGTTCTTGTCGAGGCCTGAAGGCGGGGATCTCGCGAGGGTTCTCGCGCGCAAGGCAGAGGGAGACGCGAAGGCCATGCGCAGGCTGGCTTCCGACCCGGAAATAGATGACGAGGCCGTCGGCTTTCATGCCCAGCAGGCAATCGAGAAGTGGCTCAAGGCCGTGATGGCCTTCCACGGGCTGGAAGAGGTCCGCATCCACGACCTCGGTCGCCTGTTGGAGCTCCTCCGAGACACCGGTGTCGCGTTGCCACCGGACGCCGATCGTGTTGATGAGCTGACGATCTACGCCGTCCCAATGCGCTACGACGAGCTGCTCGATGCCGAGTCGCTGGAGCGCGACGCTGCGATTGTGCTGGTCGAGGAAGTGGGGGAGTGGGCGGCCACCCAAATCCGCTGAAACTTGGTCCCGGAATTGACCCCCGACTCCACCGAACTCAGCCGAACTCCTTGGACGTAATTCGCTCTATCAGTCCAGATTCGACTCTATAGACGGGCTCCGGCTCGACTCATAATCCGTCGGTCGAAGGTTCGAGTCCTTCCCGCCCCATCAAGGAAATTGCGCTCGCGCTTCTCCGGCCTGCCGACCGAGGAGCTGGTCGCCAGACATCGCGAGTTGGAGGGCGCAGTGGATCAGGAGGCGGTTGGGCAGGAACGTTGGGACGGCCTCAGACAGCGGATCGAGCGTGGCCATGAGCACCTTGAAAGCCTCCGGCACAAACGGGAGGCAATGGAAGTGCTACCGCGCCGCGAGCGCAGGCGGCACGAGGTCGAGCTTGGGCGCATCGACAGCGACGAATCCAGAACCTGTAGGGCACTGGCGCGCCTTGAAGGGCAGATGGCCGAGTTCCCGGCTCCCACCGATGCCGCGCGCCGCGAGCTGGCGGTCGCCGATCAGGTTCTCGCCCAGCGGCGAGAGCTGGCGATCGTCGCCGCGCGGATCTCCCCACCGGCCTACATCGCCAAGGAGCTGGGGAGAGGCCGAGCGATCCGGTGAAGCGGCAAGCATGGGATCGCGGTATCTCGCAGATCGAGCGCTACCGCCAGGAGCACGGCATCAAGGACCTGAGCAAAGCCTTTGGCCTGAGGCAAAACGTGGAGCCGAGTGGACACGTCAGGAGGCGGCGCGGCGGCTGCTGGAGGCTCAACAAGTCCTCGGCCTAGGGCAACATGCGGGGAGAGCGCGCCAGCTCGGCAGAGGGTTCGGCATCAGTCGATCTATGTGAGGAGCGCGACGGCCCTGAGCCCTGCCGGTGTCGGCATCACGGTCTCGCCGTCTCCGTCGCAAAACAGGCCGAACTCACGCAGCCCCCGGATCGCCTGAGCGGCTATCTCAACCTCCTTGGCATCGTCGGGGTCGCTGATGATCTTCAGCGCAAGCTCTTTGGCCGTCAGGTTTTGGGGATGAAGGTCTGCGGCGACTTCGAGGATCACGGCTTCGACTATCGCAACGTCGTAGTGAGGTGAGTCGTCAGGTTTGGTCATGTTCGCTCTCTTGGTGTGTTTGCGTGGACACGGCGCGGGCGACGTAGGGGGAGGACCCTGCCCGCCCCTACGCCCCGACGCGGGCCTACCCCTGCGCCCCCGCCTTGCGCCCGCCGCCTCTCTTGTTCCCACGGCCGTTTCGACCAGCACCATTTAACGACTCGCTCGCCGCCCCTTTGACCTGCCCGACCAGGGCGCGTAAGTCGGCGGGCTCCCAGGCTGCCTCAAACGCCAAGAGCGCAAAGGTGTAGCCGACCGCCTCGCCGCCGTCGCCGTTGGCCTTCTCCCTACGTTTCGTCGTAGCGCGCTGCTCGTTTTCGACTTCTTTGGTCGCCCGCTCGGCGATCGCCCGCACGTTGCGCTGCCCCTCAGCGTCGAGGACGAGTGGGGTACGGGTGATGTAGTCGTGTGCTCCTTGCAGCTTGCCCGCTTTCAGGGCCTCCGCCAGGTCGTTGAACAGGTCGCTTGCTTGGCCCGCGCCCACCACGGCGCGCAGCCCCTTCTTGAGCCGCCGCCATGCCTCCGCCGGGAACAGGGTTTTCGCGCTGGCCCGGTAGTAGTGCTCTACTGCCCCCCGGCGCGGCTCGGTGCGCGTCTCTTCGATGATCCCGTCGCAGTCCTCGCGCAGGACTTTGACGTGGTAGCTGACTTGGCTTAGCCCTTCATCGAGCGCCACTGACAGTTCTTTGGGACTGACCTCTCCCGCCACAGTGGCGAGCAGGATGTGCTGGCGCAGGACGTGATCCAGCGCCTTGACGAACCTTAGGTCCACTAGGACCGGCAGATGAGACCCGCTCCGCGCGCCATTCCCATTGCTTGACTTGCCTCTTGGCATCTCTCTCGTCCCTTCCGTTCACCGGGACGCGGGAGGAGCGCTGGAACACCACCCACGGAACTACCCGGACCCGACCGCCTAACGATTAAACAGTCAGTTCTAATTTGAGTAGTGAACGGTTACAGATAAGAACGAGGAAGTCTGTTGCGTTTCGTTGAACGGTTTCTCCCCATCGACGAGGATCTACTTGTCACTCAGGACTCCCTTGTCACTCAGTAACTTCGTTGGGCGCAAGGCGATGGGTTGAAGGAGGTGCCGAGCGGACTATGCTGCTCCGCTCAAAGCCGAGCGTCACGGCGATCATCGACGTTCCTTGCTCGCCTGACTCAGCTTGCCTATTGATCGAGCGTACCTCGATGTCATTCATGCGATTCCATGATTCACGTTGCTCGTCGGCAAGCTCTAGACGCCCCTCCTTATCGAGGTTGAACCAGCTCCACATCATGCGGACGTTAGGCTCGGTGAGCTTCTTCGCCCGAAATGCATCGAGGCACTCGGCCAACACAGCCTGAAGAATTACTGCTGCATATTCCTGTTTGACCTCCGGAGGGAGCTTGGCCGCTTCCTCGTCGTCTACTTCCGGCAGTTCGACGGCGCGATAGAAATGCTGGTCGACGTTGCGAATCTTTTTGACGTCCGCTATTTCGATTGAGCCTTTTTTCACCAGTTCCTTGACGTGGTAGCTAACAACAGGCAGCGACCAAGGCATGCGAGCGGTGAGCTCAGCGGTGGAATACACCGCTTCATTGAGAAGGCAAAGGATTTCGATCCTGATGCGATGTCCCAGCGCATAGGACAAGGCCTCTTCCAGCTTCTGCCAGCCGGCTGACTTGATGAGGTCAATCACTTGCTTTCCTCCGCTCGATTCTGATTGGACATTCAGGAATCTTATTTATTAGGTAGGTGGTCTGCACACAGCCACCTCAATAAACCCTCTTCACTCAGGATTCCTTTAGCATTTTGCGATTCTCGGAATCCCCCGGGGAAATCACAGGAGCTGGAGGGGGTGAAGACAGGTGACGATCATCAGGATCGACAACGCGATTCCCTGCGTTCATATCTACAAGCACGGCTAGACCGTGTGCACGTAAGTGGCCGATCTCGGCGCGCTTGCCTTGGGGCCGGGATCGGCTCCATCCGCGCCTTCGTTCTTGGGGCGACATGGGGGAGGCGAGAGTCTACTCTGAGACTTGTGAAGTTTCCTATGGAGGTTCCGGCCCACAAGACAGAGGATGCGGGCATGAGCGCTCTCGGCCCCAACCTGCGCGAGGCGCGTGAACGGCTCGGGTTGACGCAGGAACAGGTCGCGCAGCGGAGTGGGGTCCATGCCACGGAGGTCAGTCGGATTGAGCGGGGTAAGCGCGACCCGAAAGTCTCGACGCTGGAACGGCTCGCCAGGGCAGTCAAAGTGAAACCGGGGCGGCTACTTGACTAGATAGTCGTGCTCCGAGACCCGTCTCGTCGCCACGCGCCGCACTTTGGGCACTCCGCCTCATAGGCTGTAACGAGCTGTAGGCCACCACCCCAGATCAGTATTGATTGCTTGCCACTCGTGACGGCAAAGTCGTCTCTTAATCCCTTGTTCGACGCGCTTGCGCTGCGGGGAGTTGCTGAGAAATGAGCCAACCGCGAACAGTGCAGCCACAATCAAACCGCCCGCTATCTCCACTCCGACTCCTCCAAGGAAGTCCAACGGGCGGCCTACTCCTCGAAGGTTTCGAGGCCGCCTTCGCGCGCAAATGCTCGGGCGGCTTCGCCGGCGAGCTGATCGACCTCACCATTCTCAAGCGGCAAAGTGATCTCGCCGCTGAATGGCACCGCCGGCGCGCCCTGGACGGTCATAGAGGCGTCCTGAATGCGCATGAGGCTGTCGATTGACAGCATCCATAGATGGCAGGTTGCTCGACCGAGTATCGATCCACCTTCGAGAACCGACGCGGGCGCTTGAATGACAGGCGTGAGGTAGTGGTTGGCAAAACCCTCGATCAAAGTCAAGGGATGGCACCAGTCCTGCGGCTCGCGGTTGCGGAACGTAGTGGAGGCGCCGACCAATCCGGCGGCGTCGACGGATAGCCGAGTTGGCCCCGAAAGCCAGATATCGAGTTCCGACTTGAGCGCGTATTTGCCCGACATCGGGCCGCTGATCCAGAAACCTTGCGAGTGGGGGACCACCTTGGATTGATCATTCCCGGTGAGCGCATCGTGCGCCCTCCGCCCCTCGGTGAGCGCCGCTCTGCTTCGTGCCCACCCCTCGAATCGACCGTCGAGGGTGTGCGGGGCTACCCTTGCGCAGATCAACGGCCCCTCGGCACACGCTGGTACCAGCTTTTTGGTATTGCGATGAAAGAGCAGTCCGATCCCCTCGTTCCCTAACGGCAGACCGGTCTCTCGGGGTGCTAGAAGCTCGTTGACGCGGTGCCGGCTGACGGTGCCTCGCTCGACCAAGCCGCGGAGTACCTGCTGATTTTCGATTGGTCGCGCTTCGTATTTGTCGGTGCGCTTATCCTGGGCAACCCCACGGACGTAGACCGCGCCGTCACTAGTGATGTGTGGCGTGTCAGCCGACTCGTAGATCCGAATCACAAGTACATCGTCGGGATCGTCCTCGCCGCCGGCGATCTTGAGGGTGCGCGCCTCAAAGGGTGGTAACGGGTCGACCAGGCCCTCGAGCCCGTCGCGCACGGCATCCACCGGGGAGGGCACGTTCGTTACCCACCCCGGTAGTGGTCCCTTCGGCCGAGGGTCACCGTCGTCGGTGATGTTACGAGAACCCATCCGCCCAGCTGGTTGGCAAAGGATGCGACTGCCCGGGCAAGCCGGACACTGGGTTGGTTGGCGGCTTTGTGCTCAACGAAAAGCGTCTCGTTGAGTTTGAGCATGGCCTTCACGTTGTCGACCGTCAGGTCGGCGCAGGCCAAGTCTCTGAAGCTCGCACCGCGCATTTGATGGCAACTTAGCCGGACTGTTACGAATTTGCGCTGCAAGTTTCGGAGGGCTGGCCCAGCTTGCCGGACTCTGCCTATCGCGAGCCTGCAAAGCGAGGCCTTCTGCGTCGGCGAGTTCAAGGGGGCGCTGGATATTGGCTTCCTCGGTGCTTGGAGTCCATCGGTTGCGGTTCTACTAGGCCGTCGGCGGTGAAGTGCACCCGAAAACTTGGTCCCGAAATTGGTCCCCGACTCCACCAAACTCAGACGAACTCCTTGGACCTAATTCGCCCTACCAGGCCAGATTCAGCTCTATAGACAGGTTCCGGCGCGACTCATAATCCGTGGAGCGCAGGTTCGAGTCCTGCCCGCCCCATAGGAGGACCTATCGCTCGGTGTCGCCTTTTGCGCAGCAGACGACCGGGCGCTTGTCGGCTCGTATGCAGTTGCGGAGTACCGGGGTAGCCTTAGCGTCCAATGCCCCCGGAGACTCGCTATGCACAGAGCGGTGATGTCAACATCGCTTACCAGGTTGTCGGCGACGGCCCGATCGATCTCGTCTTCGTTCCGGGCTTCGTCTCGCATCTGGACCTGCAGTGGGCCGAGCCGCGGATCGCACGCTTCCTCGAAAAGCTCGCCTCCTTCTCACGGCTGATCCTGTTCGACAAGCGGGGCACGGGGCTCTCCGATCCCGTCGCTGGCCCGGCACCGCTTGAGGATCGCATGGACGACGTGCGCGCGGTGATGGACGCCGCCGGCTCGGAGCGCGCCGCGCTTTTCGGACTCTCCGAAGGTGGGCCGATGAGCGTGCTGTTCGCAGCCACGTATCCCGAGCGGACGCGGGCCCTGGTCCTCTGCGGCACCACTCCCACCGGAAATCTCGACCCCGATGACAACCCGGGGGGGCAGCGCTGGGTCGACTTGTTCCAGAGTGCGCGGGCCGCGGCCGAGCACTGGGGCGAGGGGCACACGCTCGGGCTGCTCGCCCCCAGCGGCGACAGCGAGCGGGATCGGATCGGGCGCGCTGCGTTTGAACGCTCGGCTGCAAGTCCACAGATGGCGCAGACGGCACTCGACATGGTTACCGAATTCGATGTCAGGGACCTGCTGCCGAACGTCCGCGTGCCGACGCTGGTTCTTCATCGCGCCGAAGAGTTCATCCCCGTCGAGTGCGCGCACTACATGGCCGAGCACATCCCGGGGGCGCGGCTGGTCGTACTACCGGGGATGGACCACGTTCCCTTCTACGGAGACGCCGACGGCTACGCAGAGGAGGTCGAAGAGTTCCTGACCGGCGCCCGCCACGCGCCCCCTTCAGATCGCATCCTGACGACCGTGATGTTCACTGACATCGTCGCGTCCACGGAGCGCGTCGCGGCGCTGGGAGATGCCCGCTGGCGCGAGCTATTGGGTCGCCACGACGAGCTCATGCGCGCCGAGCTGGAGCGCCACCGAGGCCGCGAGGTGAAGACGATGGGCGATGGCTTTCTGGCCACCTTCGACGGCCCGGCGCGCGGAATCCGCTGTGCTCGGGCGATCGCGGACAAGGTGCGAGCGCTTGACATCGAACTGCGGGCGGGCCTGCACACCGGCGAGTGCGAGCTGATCGGCGAGGACCTAGGTGGCATGGCCGTAAACATCGGCGCGCGGATCGGTGCCATTGCCGGGGCGAACGAGGTGGTTGTCTCGAGTACCGTCAAGGACCTCGTTGTAGGGTCGGGCATCTCATTCAGCGACCGCGGAGCCCAAGAGCTCAAGGGTGTGCCCGGGGAGTGGCGTCTGTTCGCTGTGGATGAGGTTGAAGGGCCAGCCAGCAACCGGCTTGTGTCAGACACTCGTGAGCTCCGTCTCTCCGATCGTGCAGCCACCGGTGTGGCAAGGAGAGCGCCGGGCCTCCTGCGACGAGTGATCGGTTGGCGCGCTGACTCCTAGCCGCTGGCCTCGGCGAATGGCACAGAGCCCGATCAGATGAGGGGGTCCCGAAACTTGGTCCCGAAATTGGTCCCCGACTCCACCGAACTCAGCCGAACTCCCTGGACGTGATTCGCTCTATCGGGCCAGATTCGGCTCAATAGACGGGTTCCAGCTCGACTCATAATCCGTCGGTCGAAGGTTCGAGTCCTTCCCGCCCCATCGAGAGATGGCTCTACACTGGTGCTATGAGCGACCCCCTGCACCTCACGATCCTCTACGAGGAGGGAGACGACGGCTGGATTGTCTCCTCAATCCCCGAGGTCCCCGGCGTGCTCAGCCAGGGCCGAACCAAGGATGAGGCCCGCGAGATGGCGCTGGACGCGCTCGCGGGAATGCTCGAGCTGCGCGCAGCCGAGCACGAGCCGCAAGGCAAGGCAGTTGGCAGCGAGTCGCTGAATATCGTTGCGGCGTGAAGCGCCGAGACCTTGAGCGGCATCTGAAGAAGCACGGCGCCCGATTGTTGCGAGAGGGCGGTCGGCACAGCTATTGGGGCATGGACGCGGAGCACGCGACCTCAGTGCCGCGTCATCGCGAGATCGCGTATCCCCTCGCCCGTGCAATCTGCAAGCAGCTGGGAGTTCCACCACCCGAGGGCTCGCGATAGCCAATGATCGCCTTGGCATCACTACCGGATTGGGATTGGGTCGCTATTGGAACGATCCTGCTGGCGGTTGCGACGTTTTCGCTCGCGGTCTACAACCGTAAGATCGTCGTGACCTCGCAAGAGCAACTCGACACGGCTCGGCAGGACTTGATCCTTGCTCACGAGCAGAATGAGACGGCCCGTGAAGCGCTAGAAGCGCAGACGGCCCCGGTGCTTGCGAGTGTGCCCTGGGGCCTGGATCGTGAGGTGGTCTGGTACGACGCCGCCACCGGAGAGCCTGCCAGCCACAGAGATGCATCACACGTTGCCGTTTCCCTGGGGACCGCGGGCAATGAGCCTTGGGTAACGATCAGCATTCCGTTTCGCAATGTCGGGAATGGCGTCGCGATTGTCACGTCGGTTCAATTGATGATTGGAGGTCAACTCTTCGCCGGGGTTCCCAAGACCCCAGTCCTCCCGCCCGGGGAGCTAAGTCGCGCAGGTCTAGAAGCGGGTCGGGTTAGTCCTGCGTTCGACCACGGCGCGAGCCTGTCTGTCGATGGGCAGGACTTCGCCATCGTTATTGGATATGCGGATGCAGCCGGCAACTCCCGCGGTGCAATCAGCCTGGACATCCACCGGAATGCCCCAGCCGGTGACGATTGGCATGTCCGACAGCTGCACTTGGGCGACACCCCAGACGATGCATTGAGCCGCCCATCTCTTTCATCTCTCTCGTTGTAGTCAGTCTTGACGACTTTGTCCCGAAATTTGTCCCGGACTCCACCGAACTCAACCCAACTCCTCAGACTGAAGTCCAGCCCGCCCCATGACAGCACCGCGACTTTCGATCCCTGCTTCTCGCGCGAAGCGAGAGCCGCTCCCACTGCGCGGCTACTTTATGGTCGGGGGCATCGACGTAAAGGGGTATCGATTGGCGTCCACGATGTGCCAGGGCGCAACAAATAAGAGCTTCCACACGCGATCGGAGCGGCGGAGGAGAACCGTGGAGTTTGAGGCCCGGGTGAAGGAACTAATCTCCTTGCAAGCGTAGGTGAAGGCCCAACGCTCACTGCAAAGCGCCATGCCCCTTGCTAGGTGCACCCTCTTTGGCGCGACCCGTAACTGAGCATGGCTCGCAATCAACTGGGCGAGGATTGCCCTAACGCCGTGGCGGCCGTGTACTGTCGTGGCGTCCGGAGTGACAAAGCAACCATTGTCGGCGAAGAACGATATGGCCCGGTCGAGTTCGGCGGCGCTGAGCGCCCCGGCTAAGGCGTGGGTTACCTCTTGGGGATGGTCCATAAGGTCACAGTGCGGCATGGGACTTTCTCCCGATGCCGGATGTTGCGCCGGGCGTCGAAGCGGGTGCTGACCTAACGGTCTCCACTCAGCCCATTGGGGTGCAGGGAAACGGGTGAGAGATGGCGAGCCTGGTTCCGTCCTCAAACGAGGCCTGGCCCTTGGCCATCCAGATGCCGGTCGGGCAGCCCGCCACCAGGAAGCTCTTCTTCTTGCCTTTGTAGGTGTACCGGCGGCCGACCTCGAGATCGAACTCGGTGACCGAGCCGGCGCCGCCGGCAATCTTCGGGATGCGCACCTGGATCCGCATTCCGAACCGGCCTTCATTGATTTTCGTGATTTTTGCCTTGGTGACAATCGCGGTCGGCGCCGGCACGTTGACGTAGGCGTGGAGAAGGACGGTGGTGACCGCCCCTTTGACGCCGCCATTGAAGACGACGATCGGGCTCGTCGCAGAGAACGGCTTTTGTTCAGGAAAGGCGACCTCGACCTCACCCCCCCCGGTGCCGACGATCGCGTCGCCACAGATTCGCTTTACGGTGGCGGTGGTGCTCGCCTCGATCTGGCTGGGCTTGCAGACCGGAAGGCCCTTCGCGTCGAGTTCGATCGTCTTGTCGATTTTCAGGTCCATAGTCTGGAACGCGGGGGGATGGGTCCCGTCGCGAGTGCTGATTTCGCCGTTGAGGCGGGCGGTGACCGGTGCCTTTCCGCGCCTTGGGAGTTTGGTTGGAGAGATGCCGCCGTCGTCAGCGACGCAGATGTTGCCGGCACACCAGATTTTCCGGTTCGGGCTGCCGATGGCGACGGCAGCAAGGATCAACACCAAACCGGCCACGAGGGCGAGGGCGAAAGTCAGGTTCCTGTTCATGCCCCCATCCTCCGCGGCACGGGGCGTCCACACCCTCCCCGATTTGGGGCGCCGGCGGCCGCGGACTGATCAAAGTGGGAAGCGGGCGCTAGTCGTCGAGGCGCAGCGCGATCTCCAGGTCGGCCACCGAACCCTTGAGGGAGCGGCCGAGAAGCCCTTCGATCGTGCGAATGCGATTCCGCACCGTCCGGCGGTCGACGCCCAGAACGGCGGCGGTGGAGGAGACGTTCCGCTCGGCATCGAAATAGGCGCGCAGAGTTTTGCAGGCGACCTTGCCCCCGTCCCGCGCCCGTTCAAGCGGCTCCAGATAGAACTGGCGCAGTGAGGTGGCTACCAGGTCGTCGCGGGTGATCGCGGCAAGCAGGGCGACGTCGGCGTAGCGCACGACCGGCTGGCTCCGGCGTTCGGCGATCGGCAGGGCGGCCTTTGCCTGGAGGTGGCTGAACCGCCATCCCGGAAGGCCCTCCCCGGGCTCCCCGATGGTGACGAAGACGCCGTCGGGGACCTCATTGGCGAGAGCCTCCATCGCCTGCTCGGGCGCGATCTGCCGGCGGCCACCTAGCCAGCAGGCCCAAACCGGCTCCTCCTCCCGCTGGACTGAGAGCAAGCGACGGTCGACCGTCTTCGCCAAGCCCCGCATCAGCTCCCCCGCCCCCTCGCCTTTGACCATCACCGCGAGGTGGTGGTCGTCGAGGTTGTAGCCGAGCTCCGAGTGATCGACGAGCTTGCCGGCGAGCAGGCTTTTGACGGTCTCACGCCGCCGCTCAGCGGCGGTGGTCGGCCAGTTCTTCACCTCGCGAGCGTGCTCGGCGCTGACCGCGGCGAGCAGATGGTCGCCGAGCGTCGCCTGCTCGGCGAGCAGGCGACGAAGGGCCGAGCTCGGGACCTCCTCCCGCTCCGCTTCTTCGACCAGGAAGTCGCCGAAGAGCGTGTTGCCGGCGAAGTAGCGCCTGAGGACGGTATCGACCAGGACGCCGTCCCGCGCCTCCAGCCGAGCCTGCGTCAGCAGCACCGGCGGGACGGAGGACGCTTGCCGTTCGCCGTCCTCGAGCACCGCGAGCCGATACTCGACGGCGGCGGCAAGGGCGCCCTTGAGGCCGAGGAGGTAGGCGGGGTCGGAGACCTCATGGGGGTCGGAGATCGAGTAAACGCGCGAGGCGACGGCCGCTTGGATCTCTGGCAAGCGCTCGTGCAGGCGGGATGCAAGTACGGAGCGGACCTCACCGAGGGAGCGTTCAGACGCCGATGCTCGGCGAGAGCGCCCTGCAGCGCCGCCCAAGCGCGTGCCACCAGCGGGTAAATGCAAGCCACGCTTGCTCACAAGCTCACCCTAGCGACAAAGGGCTCCACTTTTCAGGTTCCTAATTGTGAACACGACATTATTTCAATTGCGGTCGGCCGAACTCAGCCGAACTCCTTGGTGATTCGCCCTATCAGGCTCGATAGGGCTCTATAGACGGGTCCAGCCCGACTCATAATCCGTGGAGCGCAGGTTCGAGTCCTTCCCGCCCCATTGCTTATCCCTCTTTGTTCGAACGGTCATAATTGCGGCAATGAGTACGGGAGGAGAGCCGGTTGGCATTGCATATGCCAATGACCGGGTTGAAGCGGAGATGATTTGCGGGTTACTGGAGAGCGCGGGCATCCCTAGCGCGGTGCAGCAGCGGGGCATCGACGGGCCGCTTCTCGGCTTCGGGCTGCTGAACCCGGGCGGCGGGTGGCGTCGGATCATGGTCCATGCCAATCAGGCCGAAGCGGCGCGGGCTGTGCTCGCCGAGTCACTCGTGCCAGAGGAACCAGACGGATGGGATGCCCTCGTCGACGCAGATGACACCAGCGCGGCGCCGAGACGGAAGTTGCGGAACTACAACCTGATTGGTGCGTACGCTCGAATCTGGCTTTGGTCGTTCATCGCGATGGGACTTGCCTTTGCAATCTTCCTCCTGCTGCGTTTGATTTGAGCTCGGCGCCCGCCCGTTGCAAGGAGGGAGAGCCGCGTGAACGGACCATGGCGATCGTCGGCTCCGAGGACCACCGCCCGACCGACGAAGCCCGCGGCGCCGAGCTGTTTGCCCGTCACTCCTACGACGAGCTCTCAATGCGGGAGGTTGCCCGTCAGGTGGGGATCTCCAAGCCGCTGCTCTACCACTATTTCCCGAACAAGCGCTCGTTCTTCCAGGCGACGCTTGCCCAGGCAGCTGCGGAGCTGCGAGCGCGGACGGAGCCCGACCCGAACCTGCCGCCGCTCGATCAGCTGCGGGGAAGCCTCGAGGTCTTCCTCGCGCTGATCGACGAGAACGAGCTCGCCTACCGCAAACTAATGCAGAGCGTCAGCAAAGTCCCCGCGGTGCGAGAGATTGTCGATGAGATCCGAACGAAAACGGCCGCACGGATCCTCGAGGGCCTCTACCCGAGCGCCGCGCCGGCCAAGGCACGCGTCGCCGTACACGGCTGGCTCTGGTTCATGGATGGGGCCTGCCTCAACTGGATCGACCATCGCGATCTTTCGCGCGGCGAGTTGGGCGATCTTCTGCTGGGAACGCTGCTCGGCGCACTCACCGCCGCCGACGCCATGCCGCTCGAGGCACTTGATGGAGAGGCGAACGCCGCAGCCGCTCGATCGAGCATTCGTCCCCGACGGGAATCTCCGATATCCATCGGTGAGTCGCGACCGTCCTGCGTTCACCGCTCTTAAGCAAAAAGCCGTCCCTTGACAACCGGGCTATCCTGTGTTTCAGGATAGTCAAGCAACGGTGAGGTAGCGCAGTGGCCCTTCTTTACACCATCATCGGGACTTTGATTGGCACCGTGATCGCCACGGTCCTCGTGTCCGAAGGTGGTGCATGCTTGACCCGGCTGAACCGTCGCAGTGTCCGTGGTGTTCTCTCCCGGCTTCCGAAGGAGCTGCCTGAGGATTTGCGGCGGCGGTGGAGTGAGGAGATCGAAGCGGATTTGGAGAGCTTCTCGAGACAGCCGCTCCGGGGCCTCTGGTTCGCCCTAGGCCTTCGGCGGCAGGGCGCCAGGCGACTGGCGGCCGAGCTGGTGCTCCAGTTCGCGCTCTCGGCTCCGGCGCCTCGCACGGTCCGCGCCGATCCCCCTATGTCCACTGGCGCCGAGAAGGCAAGTCCGGAGGGATGGCTTGTGAACGAGTATGCGAGGGAGCTAAGAGAACGACTCGGGTACGAAGGACTCGAGGAGCGACATGAAAAGGGACTCGGGGAATGAGCGAGGAGCCACGAGTCAGCACCGACATGCTCAAGGTTCTCGGGACGATGCTCGAAGACCCGATCGCCTGGCACTACGGGCTGCGCCTCGCGAGGGACGCAAAGATCGCTTCGGGCACCATCTATCCAATGCTCGCCCGGCTCGAACGCGCGGGGTGGCTGGAGAGCAAGTGGGAGAAGGCGGGATCCGACAACGAGGGTCGACCGCGTCGCCGACTCTACCGCCTCACTGGCACCGGAGAACGAGCGGCGAGCGGGCAGCTGGAGGAGATCGTGCGGCTCGGCAGACGGGTGCAGCGACGAAGGCGGCTGGCTGATCCACAGCCACGAGGGAGACTCGCATGATCCCCCGCTCGTCACGCTCCTTGGTCGTCCGTCCACCCGAACTCGGGCTTTTGCTCACTGCGCTCTTCCTGGGCGGGCTCGTTGCCAGCGGTGCCTTGCGTTATGCCCTCTTCAGCTTGGCTTGGCTATTGGTGGTGATCGTCTGTATCGAGATCCTGCCCGCCGTCCTCGCCTTGATGGTGTCGGGGGTAGCCGTCGTCGGTCTTTTCGGCGTTAACCCCGAAGGGTTCCTAGCCTTCATCGGGCTGTCCCTCGCCGGGGCTGCCACCCTGTTCGGCGTCGTCGGTGCCGTCGTCGGCTGTGCTGCGTTCCTCCGGTACCTCTGGGATCGCCGGCTTCGCATTCCCAGCGTCGCTACCAACCGCCGCCGCCGAGCTCTGATTCCATCCGCTCCAAGCCCGAACTACCCCGCACCGGTCGACAGACGACGCTTGCTTTCGCTTAACCGGTACATCGTGAGCCTGGCGGTGCGCCGTCTTCCTGCAGAGATGAGCGACGAAGAGCGCGAACGCTGGGAGGAGGAGATGCGAGGAGACGTGGAAGGTACGTTTCTCCTTCTCCGGACCTTCTACGCACTGAGTATTTGGCTGCGCGGCGCACCAGCCATGCCCCATGGAGTGGGCGATGCACCGCAGAATAAGCCCACCTGAAGCTAGTCACCCGCGAGCGCGAGCACCTCGATCTCGGTGTCGGCGGCCAGTGGGAGGCTGGTTGACGCGGCGGCCTAGTCCCGCGCGGTCGAGGAATGGTAGAAGCGAGTCGATGCGCTCTGCACCACCCGAAAGCACATACGATCCGGGTGGATGGACGCGGGCACTACTATTGGCTTGGGTATTGCGTTGGGCACCCTCCTGGTCACGCTTTGGCTGGGTCGCTCGCGCCTCAAACACGAGCGTGTGCTGGCTGACCTTGGGGACGCACGCGGCATTCTGGCTGAAACGGCGGCTGAGTTTAAGCGTCTGACCGATGCCATCGACGAGTGCAAAGACGGCTTGGGTGACACCGTCGTCCAAGGGGTCGACGCCCCAAGCAATGCCAAAGATCTCGTAAGACAGGCGTGGCAGCACTGGCACGCGACTGAAACGCTGCAGGCTGGTCTCCGCGTGCGCTTTTCTGATCAAGCGCGGGTTGTTACCGCCGCCGATAAGGCATGCGAGACAGCACGCGAACTGATTTTCAGGTTCGAATCCTTCGCCGATCCCAAAGGCACCAACCCGGAATTTAGGCACGACGACGATTGGGAGATCCTGGCGGGATGGTACGAAGACTTCATAAACTGCCGCGACGAGTACTTGAAAGCCGCCCAGATAGCTGTCGGCTCAACACTCCCGGGTTAGTACTTCGGGCGTTCGCGGTAGATCCGCAAGGGGGACCAACCATTCAGCGGACCCAGCAGAACACCTCGACTCGAATCCCATCGGGATCGAAGGCGAAGAACGCGTAGTAGCCAGGCTCGTCGCGATCCTCCTCCGGCGGGAAGTGAATGTTTGCGCCGCTCGTGAGGCAGCGTGCGTGCGCCTCATCGACCTCCTCCCGTCGGTCAACCTCGAAGGCGAAGTGCTCGATTCCAACCCCGTAGTAGCGATGCGCCTCGCCATCTGCCCGGCGGATGCCGAGCATCGAAGAGTCCGTCCCGGGCTCCCGGGACCCAGTCGCCGCATCCTTGAGGTACACAACCTCCTCGGTTCCGCGGTAGCTCGGATACCGGACACTCTCTTCCCAGCCGAGCGGGCCGAGCAGGTTGAGATAGAAGGCGAGGGACCGCTCAACGTCGGCGACGGCCAGATCGACGTGATGGATTCCTCGTCCCATTCCCTCAAGGTTGGCGCTGTCGCTGTTGATAGTCAACACGGCACTCCCGAGCTTGAACGCACAAGAGTTACCCTGACTCCGCATGCTTCTCAGCTTCCAAATGCTGCCCGAGCAGCCGGCACAGGAGCTGCTTGATGCGGTTGCGCTAGCCGACAGGCTCGGCTACCACGCCTGCTACAGCGCCGACGAGATCTACCACAAGGACGCCTGGCTGCTACTTGCCGCCCTCGCCGAGCGCACCGAGCGGATTCGACTCGGCCCCTGCGTCGCCCCGATCTACATGCGAGAGCCAACCTACGTGGCTCAGCTTGCAGCCACGCTCGACGAGCTAAGCGCCGGTCGGGCCGAGGTCGTGTTCGGGATCGGCAACATCGCGATGCTCGAGCAATACGGCGTCGAGTGGCGCGGGACGCGACCGATCGCTCGCTTGCGCGAGGCCCACCACGTAATGCGCACCTTCCTTGACGAGGGTTCGATCGACTTCGGGGGCGATTTCTACAACTACTCCGGAGTCACGACTGCGGCCCGGCCCATACAGGAGCACCTGCCACTGAAGATCGGCGCGATGGGGGGTCCCAAGTCGATGGAGCTGGCCGGCGAGATCGCCGACGGCCTGCACACGGCGTGCGCGTACTCACCGGAGGCGCTGGGCTACGCGGTGAAGCACTTTCGCGCAGGGGTGGAGGGCGCCGGCCGAAGCCCCGATGGCCTCGACCTCGGCGACTCACTCCTCGGCGCGATCGCACCTGACGGCGAGGTGGCGCGTCGCGCCGGGCGAGTCATGGCGGCATTCTACATCCCGTCGATGCCGCCGGCGCTTCTGGAGCGGCACGGAATCGAGCCAGAACAAGTCACATCGGTTAAGGAGGCCTTCGCGATGGGCGACGTTCAACGCGCGCTTGAAGCGACGCCAGAGGAGGTCGCCGACCGGATCATGCTCGCCGGTACGCCCGAGGATTGGGTGTCGTGGCTAAGGGACACATACCTTCCCGCTGGCCTCAACCACGCGCTGGTCTCATTCACCGACCCCTTCACGTTGAAGGCTTGGGCCGGGATCGAGGTAGAGGGCCTACCCGAGCTGAGAGAGCAGGTTCGGCTCGTCGGAGAGCAGGTCATCCCCGAGCTCGGGACGCTTTGAACAAGGCTCCATTGGTCGCCCGCAGTCCCGAGCCCAGGCTCTTTGTGCGTCGTTCTGAAACGATCCCTCGCCGCGCATGGTGACCACGGAGGAGATCGAGGGGCTTTCGCTTTTTGATGCGCTCGGTCCTGCCGAGCGAGAGCGGCTTTCGCGGGCTTCGGCAGATATCAGCCTCCTCGAGGGCGAGTATGCGGTGCACGAAGGTGATGAGCGCGCGCTATTCGCGGTTCTCGAAGGTCGTCTCGAGGTAATCAGGGTCGTCGACGGGATCGAGCGCGTCATCGGCGAGCGTCTTCCGGGGAATATCTTCGGGGAAGTGCCGATCACGCTGGCGACGACCTTTCCCGGTGCGTATCGCGCGACGGAGAAGTCGCGCGTCATGCGGGTAGACGTTCACGATTACCAGGCGATTGCCGCTGCGGTCCCCGAGGTCGGTTTGGAGGTCACGGCGCTGGCCCGGAAACGGATCGGCGGACTACAGGGCATTGCGGCCGAACCACCTCCGCCACGCGCGATAGTTGTGGGGCATCGCTGGGATCCGGCGTGTACTTCACTCCGGCAGTTTCTCGACGGCAATCAGGTCACGTTTAAATGGCTCACGCCTGACGCATCGGATGCGACCGAGCAGTGGGGCGGCCCGCTGCCGGCCGAGGAGGATTGGCCGACTATTCGCGTCGTCGACGGAAAGACCGCTGTCCGACCTCAGCCGCGCCGGGTCGCCGAACTCCTCGACCTCGATACGCAAGCCTCACACGCCGAGTACGACGTAGTGATCGTTGGTGGTGGGCCCGCGGGGCTGGCCGCAGCGGTGTACGGCGCGTCGGAGGGGCTGCGCACGATCGTGATCGAGCGGGAGGCGCCCGGCGGCCAGGCCGGTACTTCGTCTCGGATTGAGAACTACCTCGGCTTCCCGTCGGGTGTATCTGGGGACGAGCTCGCGAGTCGTGCGCTTGCGCAGGCGCGCAGGCTCGGCGCTGAGATTCTTGTGACGAGGTCGATTACACGCATCGACGCCACAACACGCCAGATACACCTCGACGGGGGAGATGTCCTCAGGGCGAAGACGATCATTCTCGCCTGTGGGGTCTCCTGGCGGCGCCTGCCGATCGAGGGGTTCGAGCGACTAGCCGGGAAAGGCATCTCATACGGAGCGGCGCGTAGCGAGGCTCCGAATGCGCACGGAACGGATATCCACATCGTTGGTGCTGGCAACTCTGCCGGGCAGGCAGCACTGTTCTTCTCCACCCACGCCCGAAGCGTCACCATCCTGTGTAGGGGCGATGCGCTCGAGAAAAGCATGTCGAGCTACCTCATCGATCAGCTCACAACCCGGTCGAACATCGACGTGACGTACGGGGCCGAGGTCGAGGCTGTCCACGGCGACGTATCGCTTCAAGCGATCGATGTTCGCGACTCGGCTACGGGAAAGACGGCCCAGCTCGAGTCGGGCGGGCTGTTCATCTTCATCGGAGCGGATGCAGAGACTAAGTGGCTCCCGCCCGAGATCGCGCTCGACCCCCGCGGCTTCGTGCTCACGGGCGCCGATGTACGTGCTGCGGAACGCTGGCAGCTCGACCGTGACCCATACCTCTTGGAGACCAGCGTCCCGGGCATCTTCGCCTCTGGTGACGTCCGGCTCGGACCGGTGAAGCGTGTTGCCGCTGCCGTCGGCGAGGGCAGCATGGCCATCGCGTTCGTGCACCAGTACCTCAAGGCAGCGCCTTCTTAGCTCAATCCGCCCGGGTGAGGTTGGCGCGAGCCGTTGAGGCTCTACCGTTTGAGGGTATGCCCGATGCGCCTGACCTTGATGAGTTCGAGTCGTTGGTCGTCGATGCAATCGATCGGTTGCCCGACGAATTCCAGGAGGTACTGGCGAGTGTCGCTATCGTCGTCTCCGATCGCGGGGCCGAAGTCCATGCGTACGGTCAGTACTTCGGAGACGGCGTCGCGCGGGATCGCTATGAGGACAGGATCGTCATCTATCGAGACACTTTGGAACGAGACTTCGGCCACGATCGGCAGCTGCTTGCCCGGCAGGTCGAGCGGACCGTGCGTCACGAGCTTGCTCACCACCTTGGCTGGGATGAGCGAGGCGTGGGGGGTCTTGGTCTCTGACCGCGGATGTCGATGGAGGGTGGGCATATGATCCCGGCATGGACGCCGCTGCCTCTCCCGAGCCGCTGAACCAAGGTGGATTCGCCGCGTTCTCCGGGCGGGCCGGAGACGGCGCGCCTTTGGTGATGCTGAACCTGCTGGCATTCAAGCCCGAGGGTGGGCGCGAGCGCTATGAGGAATACGGCGAGGCGGTTGCTCCACTCCTCGCGAAGGTCGGGGGTCGGATCGTCTTCATGGGGGCTCCGGCGCCGCCGTTGCTGGGTGAGGGTTCCTGGGACCTCGTCGTGCTCGTCGAATATCCCACTCGACAGGCCTTCCTCGACATGATTGGCTCCCCGGAGTACAAGGCTGTAGGGCATCTGCGCACCGAGGCTCTGACCAAAGGCGAGCTTCACCCGATGGATCCGGCGGAAGCTGCTCCGTCAGCGTCTTCGACTGGCTAAGAAGCAAACCAGAGACGGTTAGGCCGTTCTCCGTTCGGTCAGGCGTACCTTGCCGCCTACCTCGACTCGTCCATCGAGCGGCTGGGCGAGCAGAACTGAGCCGTGGCCCTGGTGGATCGTGAGCGGCCGGGCGAGCTGGTCGCAGAGCACGATCGCAGCCGCGCCAGTGGCCTCGTCCTCGGCGATGCCGGCCTTGGGGACGAAGGAGCGGGCGCGGATCGTCCCCGCCGCCTCGTCGATCCACGCCCAGGCATACGTGTTGACACTGTGGGTTGAAGCGTCCAAGGCACGCACCGCGGCCGGAGAGCTCAGCTGGCGGCACTCGAAGGGCGGCGCCCACTCGGGCCGGGCGGCGATGTAGGTGGCGCCGTCGGCGGAGCGCACGCCGACCTCGCCCGCCGGTGGCCGTAACACCTCGACCGGCGAACCTTCCCTTGCTAGCAACCAGGCAGTGCCGGCGGCGGGGTGACCGGCGAAGGGAAGTTCGATCTGTGGCGTGTAGATGCGGATCCTGCCGGCGGCACGGTCGTCGACGAAGACGGTCTCGCTGAAGCCAAGCTGCGCAGCGATGTTCTGCCGCTCTGACTCCGGCACGAGGTTCCCCTCGAGGAACACCCCGAGCGGATTTCCCCACTCGCCGTCCTCATTGACGAAGACGCGGAGAACGTGCAGGATTGACACCGGGTGGAGCTTAGGCCGATCGACTAGCTTGGCGCGATGAAGGCACTGCGCCGCTTCGCCGTTTCCTGCGCGAGTATTGACTTACTGCGGTGTCCGTCCATGTCTAGGAGAGGAGCATTTGTGTCAGACCGAGGACCGAAGTGGAGTAGAGGGCGTCGCCTGCCGGCCCTGCTGGTAGCCCTGTCGATCGGGGTCGCCGCCGTTGCCTGGGCAGGCTGCGGGGGCGGTAGCGACAGCAATACCGGTGAAATCCAGGAACGGATCGAAAAGGGCACCGAAGAAGCGAAGCAGGGCATCGAAAAGGGCACCGAAGAAGTGAAGAAGGGCTTCGAAAAGGCTGAAGAGGAAGCGAAGCAGGGCGTGAATCAGGGCTCTCAGCAAGCGCAGGAAGGAATCGAACAGGGTTCCCAGGAAGCGCAAGAGGGGATCGAACGAGCCAAGCGGGAAGCGCAGAAGGGGATCGAAAAAGGCAAGGAAGAGGCCCAGCGGGGAATTGAAGAAGCGGGAAAGTACGCGGAATAGTCCGCGTCCCGTTCGGCGCGGAAGCTGATCAGCGCATCGCCGGGGGTGACGACTCCCGGCGATGCGTGCAGTGCAATCGCCCCGCCTAGCTCACTACGCAGTCGCGGGTCAGCGTGGTGGTGATTTCTTTGCCGTCGGCGAAGCGGAAAATTCCCCGGGTGAACGAAAAGATGGCACCGGGGAACCCAGTGGGAGCGGCGCAGCGGGCACTGAGAAAGCTGTATTGCTTGCCCTGGTAGCGATAACGGCGATCAAAGGTGAGCGCGACGTTGGTGACGTAACCCAGGTCTGAGGCGAGTCGCGGAATCTTGGTTGACAGAACGGTGCCGAATTTCCCCTTCTTCGGATGTCGAACAGTGAAGGTGAGCACAACGGTGACGTCGACTGGATTGGAGCCGTTGATGTGCAGCAGGATCGCGGGCCGACCGTGCGCTATGCCATTGAAGGCGAGCATCCTCCCGTGAACCGCGAACGGTTCCCGGTTGGGGAACTCGACATTGGCGATGAATTTGCCATGCCCGACCAGGGCACCGCGGCAACGGTCGAGTGCAACATCGGAATCGGTCGACTCAAGCAGGTCAGGCCGACACGCCGGTAGCCCTTTGGTCGTGATCTGGCCATAGCGATTGACCGCGAAGGAGATGCGGCGAAGCTGCGGCGGGCGGCTGCCGTCGCTGGTTTTGATCGAGGTGTTGAGCTTGACCGTGACCGGCACGTTACGGTCGCGGGGCAGGGACCGAGGGGCGAAGCCGCCGCCGAACTTGATGAAGAGGCCGTCGCCGCCAAATATCTCTCCGCGCGCAACCGCGGCGCCAAAAAGCGCCGTAGTAAGCAGTAACGTTATGAGTAAGAAGCGCTTCATCCCCTTAAGTAAGTCTAGGCCTGCCCGTCAATTCGCCGGCGCAGGTTGGGTTAAGGCTCGGGATCTAGGATCGTAGGACCGGGCTAGAGTCCCGGCATGGAGCCGGAATATCGCGGTGTTGACCTGTCCGCCGGCGACGAGTTCGCCGGCTACAGGATTGAGCGCAGCCTCGGCCGCGGCGGTATGGGGGTCCTCTACTTGGCGGTCGAGCCGGGGTTGGAGCGCCGGGTCGCGCTGAAGCTGATCGCCCCCGAGGCTGCGACCGATGACGTCTTCGCCCGGCGCTTCGGCGAGGAGTCGCGGATCGCGGCCTCGATTGAGCACCCCAATGTGGTGCCGATCTACGCAGCGGGGGAAGAGGCCGGCATCCCCTTCATTGCGATGCGTTACGTCTCGGGCTCCGACCTGGGTCGGCGACTGGCTCGCGAGAGTCGCCTCGAGCCAAGGGTGGCGGTGGCGCTGATCGGGCAGGTTGGAAACGGTCTCGATGCGATCCACGCCGCCGGCCTTGTCCACCGCGATGTCAAGCCGGCCAACGTGTTGCTCAGCGGTGCCGCCGACGAGTATCACGCCTACATCACTGACTTCGGGGTCGCTCGTAATGTGGCGACTGAGTCCGGACTAACCCAGACCGGGCGTTTCGTCGGCACGCTTGATTACGTCGCACCCGAGCAGATCTCCGGCGAGGCTGTCGACGCCCGCGCCGACGTCTACGCGCTTGGCTGCTTGCTGTTCAAGCTGCTCACTGGAGACGTGCCCTACCCGCGGGACGGCGAGGCCGCCCGACTTTACGCCCACCTCAACGATCCTCCGCCGGCCCCATCGCTGCACGCGACCGCGGTGCCGATGGCACTCGACGACGTCGTGATCCGGGCGATGTCTAAGCAGCCCGGAGACCGCTATCCCTCCGCGGGCGATCTCGGCCGGGCAGCCGCGGCGGCGTTGAGCGGATCGAGCCCCGCATTGCCCGAGCGCACGGTCGCCACCGGGGCGGCAGCGACGCGGACTGCGGAGACGATTGCGATTGAACCGAAGGACGGCAACGGGGGCGGCCGACGACCGTGGTTGGCGCTGGCGGGCGGGGTCGTCGCGGTCGCGGTGATCGCCGTCGCCGTGCTCGCACTTGGAAGCGGCGGAGGGGGCGGCGATCCCGAAACGACCCGGGCCGCCAACGCGACCCCAAAACAGGCGGTGCACCGGCAACCGTCCCCGTCTTTGACCAAGCCCGAACTGATCGCCAAGGCCGATGCGATCTGCGCCGACAGCCAGAGCTCCTTCAAGCAAGTCGGGGCGGAATTCCCGGAAGCCAAGGGAGAGGAATTCCCCGACGTGTCCTACTCGGAAGCGCTGGTCGATATCTCCACCCCCGCCGTGAAGCGCTTCGAGGCGCTCGACCCGCCGGTTAGCGTGCGCAAACCTTTCGAGGAATACGTGCAGGCGCAGCGGCGAGTCCACAAGTACGACGTGCAGGCGCTGCGCGCTGCGCGGGCCGAACACACCAGCGAATACCTGGCGGCGCGCGAACGGCGCGATAACGGGCAGCTCGAACGCTACGAACTGGCCCGCCAGATCGGCCTCAAGATCTGCAGTCTCACCCCCGGCTAGGGGTGGCTACTCGCCCATCGCCTTGATCACAAGGCGCTTTGGCCGGCGACCATCGAACTCGTAGTAGAAGACCTGCTGCCAGGGGCCAAGGTCGAGGCGGCCGCCGGTCACCGGCAGGATCGCCTGCTGGTGGACGAGCAGGTTCTTGAAGTGGGCGTCGCCGTTGTCCTCGCCGCCCCGGTGATGGCGGTAGTTGCCGCCCTCCGGCAGCAATTCCTCGGCCACCTCGTTGGCCGGTGCCTTCCAGCTCGGCGGCGCGATTTTGTCGAGCCACTCCATGACGTCCTCGTGCAGGCCGGGCTCGTCGTCATTGACCCAAACCCCGGCGGTGATGTGCATCGCGGACACGAGCACCATGCCCTCGGTTATCCCAGCCTCCTCGACAGCCGTCTGCACCTCCTCGGTGATGCGGATCAGCTCGCGCCGCTCGGCGGTCTCAAAAGTCATGTAGGCGGTGTGGGACTTCATCGGTCTTCCCTCTTGTCCGTGGGTCCACCCGGGCGCGTCACTCTTTCGACCCCCTCGCGGACTTCTTTGACCGCCTCTCGGGTCGTGGCCAGGGCCTCCTCGGTTACGGCGCTGACGCCCTCGCTGGGCTTGCCGCCGACGATGTCGCGGAAGGCGTTCTTGAAGCGCTCGGTATGTCGGTCGGGCGCGAAGCGCTCTTCGGCCAACGTCTGCTTCGCTGGGTTGCGCTCCCCGTAGCGGCGGCGCCCCCAAGGAGAGCCGGGCTTGCCGATCCGGACGGCGCCGTAGATCGCGATCGGAAAGATGAAGAAGCCAATCGTCCCGTGCAGGACCCGTTGCTTGGCAAAGCAGATCGCGACCAGGCCGAAGACGAAAGCGGCGCCGAGGATGCTGGCGATCGTCTGCTCGAAGGAGCTGGTGTCGAAGCTGAACGGGCTGAAGCCGAGCAGAATCAGCATCATTCCTGCGGCGGCAATGACCGTCGCGTCGATCGAGGCGCGGCCCTCCTCTGCCCAGTAGACGTCGTCGAGGTAGACCCAGAGGGCGAACTCGTCGATCGTCAGCCCCGCTCCGACGCCGAAGAAGAAGGCGCAGATCTCGGTTAGAGGGCTGTCGCCGAGCGCCGCCAGGCCGAGCGTGCCGGCGAGCATCATCGTCACGATTCCGAAGACCAGGTGGTGCAGATGAACGCCGCCGTCGCTGACCACGCTGCCGGGCCACCAGGGCACCCGCGGACTGCGCATCAGCCGCGTGCTCATGCGGATGAAGGCGAAGGAGAGGATGAAGCCGACGAGGACCAGGAAGAGCCCCTGTTTTTCGTCGGCGAGGATCTGGTCGTTCCAGAAGTCGCTGAGTATCGAGGCGGTGGTCATCAGCTAGGTGGGGACGAGTGTAGACGCGGGCTCGCCCCATCCTTAGCGGCCATCAGGTCGATTGAAAGCAGCACCGCGGCGACCGCGTAGAAGGGCGTCAAGACGATGTTCGTCGCGGTGTCGGTCAGCCACTCGGCGACCAGGGAGTCGCCGAGCAGGCTGTGGCTGAGATGAGTGGCCAGGCTGGTTGCCACGTCGCTGACCATCTCGATCGGCACTAGTACGGCCAGGACGAGCCAGAAATGACCGCGGACTAGTTCGAAGCTGCGGGAGAGGGCGGCCCGTACGCCCCGATGCTCGATCTCCACTACCGGAGCGGCGAGTCCGAGGTAGACGAAGACGAGGATGCCCGGGACGACAAAGGCCAGCGTGCCGAACGCGACCAGCACGCCGAAGATCAGGTCAACCGCGATCAGGGTCCAGTAGCGGATCCCGCGAGCGACCTGGAGCGGGGAGGGGGGTTCGCCGTCGTGGGGGTGGGTCAGCGCGATTGCCACCGCGCCGGTGTAGAAGATCTCGCCGAGCAGGCCGGTCGTGACCAGCAGAAGCAGGGCCAGGGCGGACCCGGCGATTTGCAGTCCGCTGTCGAAGTCGATCGAGGTCGCCTCGACGTGCACGGGAATCGCGTGGATCAAGCCCAACGGCACGAAGACAAAGAAGGCGAGTGGCAAGAGGGTGCCGGCCCAAGCGAAGTAGGTGCGGACGATCCGCCGGTAGAGCGAGAAGAGGCTCAGCGTGCCGTCCATCTAGCGCCGACGCCGTCCGGATGGACGTCGGCCGCGGTCTTCCAGCTTCGAGCGCGAAGATTGCGAGGCAGGCACCTTCTTGACCTCACGCAAGTCCGGAACCAGCAGTTCTTCGGCGCAGCGTCGGTGCCAATGGTGGTGTTCGGTTCCGCCCAGCCGCAGCACGTACTGGACCACGGTGTGCTCGGTGCCGATCGGAATGTCGCCGTGGCAGCCGGGGCAGCGGTAGAGCTTCTGGCCAAAACTGCGGATCAACCAAACCTCGTTGCCTTCGTCGTCGTAGCCGCGCAGGCTCCAGCGTTTGCTGGGCAGCCCGGCGCCCCCGTTCATCGCTTCGAGAGCCAGGCGAAGCCGGCGGCCATCGCGAGGTTCGAGGCACTGGCAAGGCGGAGGCCGAGCTTGGCCCCGGGCCGGCTCACCGCCGGCGACCCCGCCCAGAGAGCATCGGTTGCGATCTCGGTTCCGCGCAGCCAGGCCAGCGCCCACCAGTCGCGCTGCTCGCCCCGGGTGGCGGCAATGGCATGTGCCGCGGCGAACGTCAGCCAGATCGGTCCGCAGCGCCTGAAGAGATGAGCGGCATCCGGTGAGGGCTCGTCGTGACCCAGCACGCGCAAGGTTGCCTCCGGCGCCGCGATCGCCGCCGATCCGAGGACCAGATCGAAGGCGATCATGTTGCGGTTGGTTAGGCGAAGCGCCTGCTCAAGAGTCATTTTCACTCCCCATCCAACCAGATCGGAGGGGAATCGGAAGGGAAAGCATCCAAACCGGCGAAATGGACCGCCGTGACCAAGACCGCAACGAAATCCCCACAGCTCAAAAGCCTTTCCGAGTACATCCAGGAGCGCTTCGACGAGTTTTCGCGCTCACAGAAAGACGTCGCCCGCTACATCGTCGACCATCTCGACGAGGCAGCTTTCCTCACCGCCGAGGAGTTGGCCAGGAGAGCGAGCACCTCGTCATCGACGGTGGTGCGCTTCTCCCAGGCCCTCGGCTTCGAGGGCTATCCCGAGCTTCAGCAGGCGGCGATCGAGGAGTACCGCAGCGCCACTGTGGCCGGTAGCGGAGCCAGTGCCGGTGGAGCCGCGCTCTTCTCCTTTGATCACTCCGAGCTGGAGGGATCGCTCAGCGCCGACTACGCGAACCTCGAGGAAACCGCGCGCAACCTCACCCGCGAGCAGGTCGAAGGTGCCGTCGCGGCGCTGGCTGAGGCCCAGCGTGTCGTCATCGTCGGCGTCGACCAGATGGCTTTCTTCGCTAGCTACCTACGTCACATCCTTAGCTTGCTCGATATTCGCGCCGAAATCGTCGCCAGCACCGGTGGCGAGTCACTGCAGCGCCTCGGTCGGATCGACGAGGAGACGCTCGTCATCGTGCTTTCCTGCGGTCGCGCCCACCCGCTGCTGTTGCGGGCGATGAAGCTCGCTCTACACCGGCGAGCACGCACCCTGGCCATCTCTGATGCCTCGATGTCCGAGGTCGGCGAGCACGCCGAACAGACCCTCTACTTCTCCTCCAATAGCCCATCTTTCGCTCGCTCCAACACCGCTTTGATGGCCCTCGTGCAGGGCCTGGCACACGGTCTATACGCCCGCGACGAAGCTGCACACAAAGATCGCATCCGCGCCTACAAACTGAAGTAGCACGGAGGGGGCGCTGGCTGTCCCCGTAATATCCGGTCTGATGACTGAGCGAGCGACTTTCCGCGTCAAGACCGGCCTTGCCGAGATGCTCAAGGGCGGCGTGATCATGGACGTGGTCACGCCCGAGGAGGCGCAGGTCGCCGAGGCAGCCGGAGCCTGTGCGGTAATGGCGCTGGAGCGCGTCCCTGCTGACATCCGCCGTGACGGCGGTGTAGCCCGCATGTCGGACCCGGCGATGATCAAGGGGATCCAAGAGGCGGTGACGATCCCGGTGATGGCCAAGGCGCGGATCGGCCACTTCGCCGAGGCCCAGGTGCTGCAGGCGCTCGAGGTCGACTACATCGACGAGTCCGAGGTGCTGACCCCTGCCGACGAGCGCCACCACATCGACAAGCTTTCCTTCGAGGTGCCCTTCGTCTGCGGCGCCACCAACCTCGGCGAGGCGCTACGGCGGATCGGCGAGGGGGCGGCGATGATCCGCTCCAAGGGCGAGGCCGGTACCGGCAATGTGGTCGAGGCGGTGCGTCATATGCGCGAGATCGTCGCCGGAATTAAGCGCTTGGCCCAGCTTGGGCCGGAGGAGCTTGCCGGTGCCGCCAAAGAGCACCAGGCGCCGCTTGAAGTTGTCCGCGAGGTAGCCACCCAGGGTCGCCTGCCGGTGCCGCTTTTCTGTGCCGGTGGGATCGCCACGCCGGCCGACGCCGCGCTGATGATGCAGCTCGGCGCCGAGGGTAACTTCGTCGGCTCTGGGATCTTCAAGAGCGCCGACCCCGAGCGCCGGGCGCGCGCGATCGTCGAGGCGACCACGCATTTCAACGATCCCGAGCGCGTGACGGCGGCATCGATCGGCCTTGGTGAGGCAATGCCCGGCCTGGAGATTGCGGAGCTCGCTGCGGCCGATGCGCTCCTCCAGGACCGTGGCGCCTGAAGCACCTTGCGCGTCGGCGTTCTTGCAATCCAGGGCGGCTTTGAAGCGCATCTCGCGATGCTGCGTGAGCTGGGGGCCACAGCGAGCGCGGTTCGCATCCCCGTTGATCTGAACGGTCTCGACGGTCTGGTGATACCCGGCGGCGAGAGCACGACGATCGTGATGGGGATCGAGTCCGCCGAACTGAGCGAGCCAATTTGTACCCACCATGCGCAGGGCAAACCGGTGTTTGGCACCTGCGCTGGAATGATCGTCTGCGATCGGGATCACCTTGGCCTGATCGACGCGACCGCGCGGCGAAACGCCTTTGGCCGCCAACTCCAGAGCTTTGAGACCGACCTGGCTGTCGAGGGAATCGGCGAGGAGCCGCTACGTGCAGTCTTTATTCGCGCCCCCTGGGTCGAGCGCTACGGTCCTCGGGTCGAGGTGCTTGCCTCCTATGAAGATCACCCGGTTGCGGTGCGCGAAGGTAACGTCCTCGCCTGTGCCTTCCATCCGGAGTTGACCGACGATTCGAGGCTGCACGCACTGTTTATGGCAATAGTGACTAGAGCGCGGAGCGGCGCACGAGAAGGGGCAGAGACGTGAGAGATCCAAGGGCGGAACGGCTGGCAAAAATCCTGGTTGGCTACTCGACCGAGGTGAAGGAGGGTGAGATCGTCTCGATTGATGGCGAGAGCGCCGCGGCACCGCTGCTCCTTGCCGTCTACGAGGAGGTGCTGAAGGCAGGTGCCAACCCGATCATGAATGTCTCCCTCGATGGCCAGGGGGCCGCCTACTACAAGCACGCCAACGACGCTCAGCTCGAATGGATTTCGCCGACTTCGGAGTGGCTGCTCGACAACGTCGACGTCCGTATTGCGGTTGGCGCCTCCAGCAACACGCGCGAGCTTTCCGGGGTGCCCCCCGAGCGCCAGTCACGCCGCCAGATCGCCACCGGCGAGCTGCTCGGCCGGGCGATGGAGCGCAGTGCAAAAGGCGAGTTTCGCTGGTGCTACACGCTCTTCCCGACCAACGCCTACGCCTCGGAGGCGGAGATGAGTTTGGTCGACTACGAGGACTTCTACTACGGGGCTTGCCTTGCCGACGACGAGGATCCGTTGACCGCTTGGCAGCGGGCCTCGGCCGAGACCGTGCGCCTCGCTGAGTGGATCGAGGGGCACGAGGAGGTGCGGGTCACGGCGCCGGGGACCGACATCGTTCTCGGGG
This sequence comes from uncultured Solirubrobacterales bacterium, assembly GCA_963703175.1. Lineage (GTDB taxonomy): Bacteria > Actinomycetota > Thermoleophilia > Solirubrobacterales > 70-9 > VRUE01. The sequence goes on along the minus strand of OY969794.1, from coordinate 70,756 downwards.
TCGCGGGCCGCAAGTTCATCCCCTGCGACGGTCGCCACAACATGCCCGATGGCGAGTTCTTCACCGGCCCGATCGAGGACTCGGTCGAAGGCGAGGTCAGCTTCCACTTGCCGGCGACGATCGGTGGCCGCGAGGTCGCCGGTGTGCGATTGCGCTTTGAGGCGGGAAAAGTCGTGGACGCAAGCGCCGAGCGAGGCGAAGAGTTCCTGATCGAGCTGCTTGACACCGACGCTGGCGCCCGCCGCCTGGGCGAGCTTGGGATCGGCACCAACTACGCGATCGACCGCGGCACCCGTGAGGTGCTGCTCGACGAGAAGCTCGGCGGCACGGTTCACATGGCAGTGGGCAAGAGCTACCCGGAGTCGGGTGGGGTCAACGAGTCCGCCGTCCACACCGATCTGGTTTGTGACCTACGGCTCGGTGGCAAACTTGAAGTCGACGGCACGGTGATGCAGGAAGATGGCAAGTTCGTCGTCTGAGCGCCAGACGTCCTAGGAGACGACCAGCAGCACGGCCACCAGCGCGACAACGATGGCCGTTGCCCAGGCGATCTGTGGTCGAAGCTCATGGCGAGGAGGGGACCAGTTGTATTCCTCCGCTTTGCGGAGTGCGGAATACCCGACAGCGCCGAGGCCGCCGATCGCCGCCACGAAGGCGAGAAAGCCCACCCGGCTGTGCTCGCCCGGAACTCCCAGGTTCACCCCAAGAACGCTGGCTATCAGAGTGGGAATGAGGACGATGGACGCGAGCACCGTGGCGACGAACTGGAAGTGCTCCCGCTGAGACTGCTCATAGGCAGTGAGCTCATGCCGCACGACTTGGGACGTGAGCCGGCAGTCCTCATGGAGTGCGCGGACGTTGTCGAGCGCGAAGCTGTACCGCCTCTTGGTCTCGGCGGGAACTAGCTCCTGGACCTTCTTCGGAGCGTCTGAGATCTCCCCGCCGAACCGGCGCAGAATCGTCGATAGGTTGCGATCGAGTTGATGCGTCGTCTCGGCCAGTTCGTCGATCATCTTCGCTGCCCCTAAGACTTCGACCTTCAGCTCCGGCTTTTCGTCGCCATGGTCGCCTTCGGCGTTCAGTGTTGCCGCTAGCTGTTCGATTCGCCTCAGACGATCGCGAATCTGCGCCGCGACTGCCCGGGCGCTGGTCGCCTGATGCATGCCGATTGCCTCGGCGACCTCGCGCCCACTGGCCGTCCGCCCTTGCGGCAGGAATCGAGTCAGCACGTCCATCGGTACCAGCGCTCGAGGTGAGACGTGACCCAGCACACCAGAGTTTGCCGGGCAAAGAAGGTCGGGCAGCCGCACCGAGACGACTGCGTTGCCGACGACCGAAAGCGTCGCGTGGAGCACGGTGTAAGCGACCTCGACGCTATCCGGATGGACGTTGCCCGGCATGAAGCCGGCGGTGGGGAAGGTCGTCAGCGGTTCGTCCCCGCACGCTTGGGCGAGTTCGTTAACCACTCGGTCTTCCGACAGCGCGTCGCGAACCGTGCCGAATGCCCCGCGCGAGTAGGCGAATGGGAGAGCCCGCAGCAGCCGGCTCGAGCCAGGCTCAGCGTCCTCCAGATGCGGCGATGGCGCCTCGAGTCCAATTGCCTCAAGCACCCGGTGCATCGGAGTCCAATCCACGTTTGGGGTTGGAAGGGCGCTCCAAACTGGGTACTCGCCTTCAAGCCATTCACGCTGGCTTTCAGTGAGCCCATCGAGCCAGGTCTCCACCCAGACCGTGCCCCCCTCTGAAAGAACACCCCGAAGCCGGTCCAGCTGACCGTCAGCGGCCAAGTCCCCGATGAATTCTCCCCCTCCATCTCCGCCGCTCTTCCAGCAGGTGGCACAGATCGGCCGCACCGAAATGGTCGCCTCGCTCCTCTCAGCTGTCTCGGCCACCAACCAAAATACTATTTACAACTAGTCGGAGAGGTACTACTGATTCGGCAGCGGCGACCCGGCAAGCAGAAAGAACCAGCCGACGAAGACCAGGCCGGCAAGTAGCACCGAGCCCATCATCACGGCCTCGACGACGGTGGTGGTGCCAGTGTTGCCGCCGGTATCGCGCATGCTTTTGAGCCAAGTTGGTCGCATCGGTGCCAGCCGGTTAGTGCCGGTGATGTTCATGTAGAGGGCGTTGAGGCGGCCGATCAGCCAGGCGTCGAGGATGATCGTGACGATGATCCCGACCGCGACCACAGCGTAGGGCCCCTCGGCTGGAAACTGGGTCGTGGCGACCTGTGAGCCGATCCAGATCCAGCCCACCGGGATCGCCGTCCAGAGGGCGAGGGCGGTGAGCAGCATGATGATGAAGACAAAGCTTGCCGCCAGGCCCCGAACAGGGCTAATTCCGTGTGAGTGGGTGGCGGTCTCTGAACGCATCCCGTTACTCATAGAATGGCAAACGATGTCCGGGCATTCGAAGTGGTCCTCGATAAAACACAAGAAGGGCGCTGCCGACGCTAAACGCGGCAAGCTCTTCACCAAGTTGGCGCGAGCGATCACGGTTGCGGCGCGCGATGGCGGCGGTGATCCCGACAACAGTCCGGCATTGGCGACGGCGATCCAAAAGGCCCGCGACGCCTCTATGCCCAAGGACAACATCCAGCGGGCGATCGACCGCGGCACCGGTGCGGGTGCTGACGCCGACGCGATTGAAAGCGTCGTCTTCGAGGGCTACGGGCCCGGTGGCGTCGCCCTTCTGGTCGAGGCGCTGACCGATAATCGCAACCGCACCAGTGCCGAAGTGCGCCACGCCTTCACTAAGCACAACGGCAGCCTGGGCGAGCCTGGTTCGGTTGCCTGGATCTTCGAGAAACGGGGCGTGGTCGTAGTCGACGGCACTCGCTATGGCGAGGACGACCTGATCGCCGCAATCGACGCGGGTGCGGAGGACGTCAGCGAGGATGGCGACCTGCTGCGGGTGCTTTGCGAGCCGGTGAGCCTAAGCGCAGTTCGCGAGGCCTTGGAAGCAGGTGGGGTCGAGGTTCAGTCCGCCGACGTAACGATGGAGCCAACGAGCACGGTTGAAGTCAAAGGAAACGAGGCGAAATCGCTCCTGGGGCTGATCGAAGACCTGGAAGACGACGACGACGTCAACGAGGTCCACGCCAACTTCGACATCCCCGACGACGTGCTTCAAGAGTTGGCCGCCTGAGACCTCCTGACCAAGCCAGGGCGTGCACGCCGACGAGCGAATAGTAGCGCTATTTGCGAGGAGGTGGGTGCGGTCTGGTGCCGCGTCAGGTGGTCTCAGGGAAGGCATCCGGGGTTCCTCCCAGAATCACTTCTTATGCAAGTAGTGATGGGGATTGACCCCGGCGCCGCCAACCTTGGATTCGGCATCGTCCGGGTCGAGGGCAATCGCATGGTCGCACTCGACGGCGGCGTGGTCGAAACGACCGCCGAGTTGCCGATGGAGCGCCGCTTGGAGCGGATCCACGGCGAGTTGAGCGAGCTGCTTGCTTGGCACGAGCCGAAGGCGCTGGCGATCGAGGACGTCTTTTTTGGCAAGAACGTGCGCACGGCGATGGTCGTCGGTCAGGCAAGTGGCGTAGCGATGTTGGCCGCTGCCCAGGCCGGCGTCAGTTGCACCGCCTACACGCCCCAGGCAATCAAGATGGCCGTCTGCGGCAGCGGGGCAGCGGATAAGAAGCAAGTCCAGCGGATGGTCGGGACGCTGCTCGGGTTGCCTGAGTTGCCCACCCCGGATCACGCCGCCGATGCGCTCGCCGTGGCGATCTGCCACGGCGGCGGAGCCGGGCATCGCCAAGCGGCAGAGCTGGCCCAGGGGACGGCGAGATGATCGCGGCTGTCCGTGGTGAGGTGATGGTGCGACGCCCAGATCACGTTGTGATCGATGCCGGCGGAGTCGGCTACAAGCTCACCGTCTCGGCTGAAACGCTAAAGGCGGTGCCGGCAACCGGCCGCGAGACCTTCCTGCACGCCGAGTTAGTTGCCCGTGAGGACTCTCTGGCCTTGTTCGGCTTTGCTTCGGAGGAGGAGCGCGACCTTTTCGGTCAGCTGGTCTCGGTCAGCGGGGTCGGACCGAAAGTCGCGATCTCGGTGCTTTCTGGCGGTCCGGCGCGCGAGTTGCTGCGGGCGATCGCTGCCGGCGATGCTAAGCGTTTCCAGGCGGCGCCGGGAATCGGCAAACGGACGGCGGAGCGGATCATCGTTGAGCTGCGTGAGAAGGTCACCGGTGCACTGGAGGAAGAAGTCGCGTTGGCCGTTACGGAGGACGGCGACCCGCGCTCGCTGGCTCGCGATGGTCTCGTCAACCTCGGCTATGCGCCGTTGGAAGCTGAGCAGCTACTAGATGGGATCGATGGCGGTGATGCCGAGGAGCTGCTGGCGAGCGCCTTGCGCAAGGCTGGCGGGAGCAAGGCAGCGTGAACGAGAAGCGCATCAGAACGCCCGGAATCGACGAGGAGCCCGAGGTGCGTATCCACGATGCGCGCGCCGATATACCCGACGAAGACCTCGACCGTTCGCTGCGGCCGCCGAACCTCAATGACTTCGTCAATCAGGCGCAGGTCACCGACCAGCTGGCGATTTTCATCGAGGCGGCGCGGCGACGTGGCGAGCCTCTCGATCACGTGCTACTCGCCGGTCCACCGGGGCTCGGCAAGACCTCGCTCGCCCACATCGTCGCCGCCGAGATGAAGGTGCCGCTGGTGCAGACCGCTGGCCCGGCGCTGGAGCGCAAGGCCGACGTGGCCTCTTTTCTTACGTCGCTCGAGCCCGGCAGCGTCTTCTTCATCGACGAGATCCACCGCCTCGGCCGCGCGGTCGAGGAGACGCTCTACCCAGCGATGGAGGATGGAGAGCTGCCGGTCGTGCTCGGACAGGGCGCTGGCGCTCGCACCGTGACCTTGCCGCTGCCGCCGTTCACGCTGGTTGGGGCGACGACCCGGGCGGGCTTGCTGACGACGCCCCTGCGCGACCGTTTCGGTGTCAGCCACCGGCTCGAGCACTACAGCCCCGAGCACCTGGCCGAGATCATCGAGCGCTCGGCTGGCATCCTCGAGATTGAGATCGATGCCGACGGCGCCCGCACGATCGCCTCGCGCTCGCGTGGCACGCCGCGGGTCGCCAACCGACTCTTGAAGCGGGTGCGCGACTTTGCCCAGGTCAAGGGCAGCGGCTGTATTGACGCTGACGTGGCCGCGGCTGGGCTGGCGATGCTTGAGGTTGACGCCGGAGGTCTCGATCGCAGCGACCGCAACCTGCTCGACACGGTGGCGAGCAAGTTCGGCGGTGGTCCGGTTGGGCTCTCGACCCTGGCTATTGCCGTCGGCGAGGAGCAGGACACGATCGAGGATGTACTTGAGCCGTATCTGCTCCAGCAGGGCATGCTGAAGCGGACTCCGCGCGGCCGAGTCCTGACCCAACGGGCTTATGAACATCTAGGCGTGCCGGTGCCTAAAGGAACGCACAGCCTGTTCTGAGCCCACTCTCAGTAACCTGAGCGGGGGATGCCTTTCTTCATCTGCCCCAACTGCGGGAACAGGGAGCTGAGCGCCGACCGGACAGCCGGTTTCAGCACCCGGCCCAAGGGCTGCTCAAAATGCGGCTTCGGCTTCGTATTCGAGCTGCTCGACGACTACTACCCGGCTCCCAATGCGGCTTTCTTCGTCTGCGACCAGCAGGCGCGAGTGATTGATGCCGGCCGGGGAAGCTTCGAGCTGACCGGGCTGACCGACGAGGACGTGATCGGGCGGCCAGTAAAAGAGGTCCTCGGACTGCAGTGGATCCAGGGCGGGGACAACGGGGATCCGATCGAGACCTCGCTCGAGTGGGGCGTCCGCTCGCTGGGCAAGAAAGTCTCGGTCAACGCCGAGGGTGACCTTCCCGCCGAGGCTGTCGCCGACGTTTTTCCAGCCTACGACGACGATGGCGGCCTGCTGATCGTCCTGACGCCGGAGGGTTGAAGGGATGAAACGGCGCAGAAACGCATTTGTGTTGCTTTTCGTCCTGGCGCTGATCGTCGTCTCGGCGCTAGTGGTTGCCAGCAAGCCGACCAAGCTGGGCCTCGATCTAAAAGGCGGCGTTCAGCTCGTCTACCAAGGGACCCCGACCGGCCAGGTGAAGGAAGTCACCGGCGAAGACATCGAACGCTCGATCGAAATCGTGCGCGAGCGGATCGACAAGCTCGGCGTCTCCGAGCCTGAGGTGGCCCGTCTCGGCACCACCGAGATCTCGGTCAGCTTGCCCGACGTGACCAATGCCGAGCGGGCGATTGAACAGGTTGGCAGCACCGCCCAGCTCCAGTTTTACGACTGGGAACCGAACTTGATCGGCCGCGAGAGCGTGATTGGCGGCGTCCCGGGGCAGGAACCCCCCGCGGAAGCGACCAAAGAAGCAGACAAAGAATGGGAAGCCGCCGGTCGTAGCGTCAAAAAACAGGAGAACGTGCAGTTGATTCTCGCTGGCGCCTACCCGACTGCCTACGGGGCCGTCAAGCTGGCCGCGGAACAGAAGCCGGTACCCGACTGTACGACCTGCTCGACGACCAAAACGCGCTACTACCTCTTCGACGGCACTGCCCAGCACAAGCTGATCGCCGGCCCCGAGTTCTCCAAGGAAGACCTCTTCATCAGCGCTACCGGGAAGAAACGTGCGCATAAAAAGGAATGCAAAGACGGCGAACTCGGCGAATGCCAAAGCGTCCTGGCAGTTCCCCCGGGCACGATTGTCGTCTCCGAACAGCCCAGCGATCCAAATGGCAAGCCGGTTGAGGGCATCGAGAACGCCGGCTGGTACGCGCTTAAAGACAACCCGGCGCTTTCGGGCACCGATATCACCAACCCGAAGCAGGAAACCGACGAACTAGGTCAGCCCAACGTCACCTTCCAGTTCACCGACAAGGGCCAGCAGGCCTTCCAGGACGTAACCCGGCAAATCGCCCAGCGCGGACAGGCACGGGCGATTGGGCCGGCCTCTGGGGAACAGGCGGCGGCACTCTCGGGTCATTTCGCCGTCGTCCTCGACAACGAAGTCAAGACGCGGCCGATCATCGACTTCTCCCAGAACCCGGACGGGATAGACGGTCGTACCGGCGCTCAGATCTCGGGCGGTTTCAGCAGTATTCAGGAAGCCCAGGATCTGGCGACCTTCCTGCAGATCGGCGCTCTGCCGATCAACCTGAAGCTGATCAGCCAGACCCAGGTTTCGGCGACGCTGGGCACCCAGGCACTCCACGCCGGGATCAAGGCCGGCGTGATCGGACTCGCCCTGGTGGTCATCTTCCTACTGCTCTATTACCGCGTCCTCGGTCTGATCGCGGTAATCGCTTTGGGTGCCTACGGGGTGATCTTCTTCGCCTTGATCAAACTGATCCCGATCACCCTGACGCTGCCGGGAATCGCGGGGTTGGTCCTGACGATTGGGGTCGCGGCCGACTCCAACATCGTCATTTTCGAGCGGATCAAGGAGGAGGTGCGCGCCGGCAGACCGATGGCGAGTGCGATCGCCGCCGGCTACCGCCGCGGGATCGCGACGATCGTCGACGCCAACGTAGTCACCCTTTTGACCGCCTTCATCCTCTTCGTGCTGGCGACCGCCGGGGTCAAGGGTTTTGCCTTCGTCCTCGGCATCGGCACGATCGTCTCGCTGCTGACCGCGGTCGTATTCACCCAGGCACTGCTGCTCAGCATGAGCCGCTCGCGACTACTGCGCTCGCCGAGTGTGCTCGGCGCTTCGCGCGAGGGGATGCGCTGGCACTTCGACTTCATGGGCGCGAGTCGCTGGTTCTTCTCAATCTCCGGTGTGATTCTGCTTGTCGGTGCCCTTGCCCTCGCCACTAAGCAGCTCAATTTCGGTATCGACTTCGAGTCCGGAACGCGGGTCAAGGTAGCGCTGACTAAGCCGACCGACGAGGAAGGCGTACGCGACACGCTCGATGAAGCGGGCATCTCCAGCGAGGAGATTCAGCAGGTTTCGGACCCCGAATTCGGCGACAACGTCTTTCAGATCCAAGCCCGGCAGCTGGGTCCCAATCAGGTGGCAAAAGCGCAGTCGGCGCTCGAGTCGGAATTCGGTGTGGTTGCGAATGGCTTCGACAGCACCAGCGTCGGGCCGACCTTTGGTCAGCAGGTGGCCAATACTGCGCTGAAGGCGCTGATCTTCTCCCTGTTGGTGATCTGCGCCTACGTCGCTTTCCGCTTTGACCCGAAGTTCGCGGTGCCAGTGCTGATCGCGATCTTCCACGACATCTTGATCACCGCGGGCGTCTACTCGCTTACTGGCCGGGAGGTGACGAGCGGTACGGTCGCCGCCTTCCTGACCATTTTGGGCTACTCGCTCTACGACACGATCATCGTTTTCGACCGCATCCGGGAGAACCTGCCGCGGATGCCGCGGGCAGCCTTCTCACAGATCGTCAACCGCTCGATGAGCGAGGTGCTGACCCGCTCATTGGCGACCAGCTTCTCGACCCTGCTCGCGGTCGCCTCGCTGCTCGTCTTCGGCGGCGCGACGCTGCAGGACTTCGCCTTCGCGATGCTGGTCGGGATCATCTCCGGTACCTATTCCTCGATCTTTATCGCCTCGCCGGTACTGACCGCCTGGAAAGAACGCGAGCCGGGCTTCGCCCGCAGGCGGGAGCGAATCGCCGCGATCGATGGCACCGTCCCGGCCTTCGCCGACGACGTTGAGCTGGCCAAGCTCAGCGACGACAGCGAGACCGAAGGTGAAATCGAGGAGGAGCTCGCTGCCGTGGCGGTAGCGGATCCGCCCCGGGGCAACGGTGGCGATCCTGCTCCAAAGGAGGAGCGCCCAGCCCCGGCAGCCGATCCGGCGGCGGCGGAGCGCCGGGAGCGCGATGAGCGGCGGCGCGAACGCCGCAAACAGCGCCGCAAACACGGGAGGAATCGCTAGCTCATGGCTCTCTTGGTCTGGTTCACGATGGGGATCGCGCTCTGGCACTTCACCGTCTTCTTGCCCGATCGCTTCTGGCAGGGCATCGTCGGCGCGTTTCTTGGCTCAGTGATCGGCGCAATCATTTTTGGCCTCATAGTTGAGATTGCCTCCGGTCGCGGCCTCGGTACCACCGACATCGCTACGGCGTTGACCGCGATCCCCGGGGTCGCAATCGGTCTTGCGATCGTCTGGGCGATCGGCATTCGTTCGGAACAAGCGGCCTGAATCACGCCTAAATCTGTCCCAGGCGCTGCCTAGCCTGGCTGCATGGCGGAGACCATCAATGCGTACAAGGCGGAGCCGTACTCCTACGCGGAGGCGCGGACCCTTTCTGAGCGGCTTGGTCTGAGCGAGCCGGTGGCAATCACCTTGGTGCGGCGTGGCTACCGCACGCCCGAGGCCGCGCGCGCTTTCCTGAACGCGGATGAGTCCCATCCTCCGGGCGCGTTCGGCTCGATGGGCGCCGTGGTGGAGATCGTCTCGGCCGCAATCCGCGACGGCAGGCGGATCACCGTCCACGGCGACTTCGACGTCGACGGGGTGTGTGCCACCACGATCCTGGTCGGCGCGCTGCGTGGCCTCGGCGCCGAGTGCGACTGGCTGATCCCGGACCGAATCGCCGATGGGTACGGGCTCAGCACGGAGAACATCCAGAAGCTGAGGGACCGTGGCACCCAGCTTTTGATTACTGTCGATTGCGGGATTACCTCTGTCGACGAGGTGGCTTTGGCCAAGTCGCTCGGAATGGAGGTCGTCGTCACGGACCATCACCAGCAGGGTCTGGAGCTGCCGGATTGCCCGATTCTGCACCCGGCAATCGATGGCTATCCCTTCGAGGCTCTGTGTGGGACCGCTGTGGCTTGGAAGCTGGCATCGGCGTTGCGGGAGAGGTCGGGTGCCCCTCCCGCGGAGGCCGTTGCGCAGCCGGGCGTGGATCAGGGTTCAGGCGCGGTCCCAGGAGCCTCCGCGGGAGGGGCACCCGACCTCTCTTCGGCAGACCTTGACCTCGTCGCTCTTGCCACCGTCGCCGACGTTGTTCCGCTGGTGGGGGAGAATCGGTCGCTGGTCAGGCGCGGTTTGGCGGAGGTGCGGCGGGCTCGGCGGCCAGGGATGCGGGCGCTGCTGAAAGCGGCCGGCTGTGAGCCGACGCAGCTGGACGAGGGGGATTTGGCTTTCAAGCTGGCGCCGCGGATCAATGCTGCGGGGCGGCTCTATCGGGCCGATGCTGGGGTGGAGCTGTTCCTTACTGAGGATGAGGATCGGGCAGCGGAGATTGCCGCTGAGCTGAGTCGGGCCAATAGTGAGCGCCGAGCTACGGAGCGGGAGGTGGATGCGGCCGCAGAGGCGGCGCTGCGCGAGCTTCCCGAGGAGCTGCGCGAGGCGCGGGGGCTGGTGCTTGCCGGTGAGGGTTGGCATCCGGGTGTGATCGGGATCGTCGCCTCTCGGCTGGTCGAGCGGCATCACCGGCCGGTGGTGGTCATCTCGTTGGACGGGGAAGGAGAAGGCCGAGGTTCGGGTCGCAGTATCCCGGGCTTCGATTTGCTCGCTGCTCTCAAGGCCTGTGGCGAGCACCTTGAGGGCTTTGGTGGGCACCGGGCGGCGGCAGGCTTGCAGCTTCGAGCTGAGAATCTCGATGCATTCAGGGCAGCCTTCGCTGCTCACGCGACCTCGGTTCTCGGCCCGGATGACTTGCGGCGCACCGAGCGGATCGACGCGATGGTTGGCGGCGCCAGCCTCGGTCTCGATCTTGCCGAGGAGCTGCAGCAGCTCGCCCCGTTCGGGATGGGCAATCCTGGCGTGCGCCTGCTTGTACCCTCTGCCCGCGTGCGCGACGTGCGCGCGATGGGCGAAGGCAAGCACGCCCGTTTCAGCCTCCACAGCGGCGCTCACCGGGCGCTCGGCGTTGCCTTTGGACGGGCCCAACTGGGGGTGGGGGAAGACGACCCGGTCGATGCAGCCGTGCGACTAGAGGTAAATCGATGGAATGGGTCGGTGGAGCCACAGGTGGTGCTGCGCGAGCTTTATCCACGTGAGGCGCTAGATGACGAGGCGAGCGCTGACGAGCAGTGGTGGCAGCGCTTCGAGCGCGAGCTGGACACCGACCCCTCCAACTGGCCGCCGACGGGCCTAAAACACGCCTATGAGGAGGGAAATCGGCCCGTCGGCCGTGAGGAGGTGCGGCCACGGAGCTCGCCGGCGGCCGTGGTGGGGGAGCTGGCTTCGAGTGGTGGGGGGGATGTGCTGGCCTTCGTCGCCGATTGCGAGCGCCGCGCGGCCCTTGCCGGGGACGGGGTGGTGCTCGCCGACGGGATCGCGCTCGAGGCCGAGCCCGAGCTTGCCAGCGGGTTTGAGCACGTCGTCCTAGTCGATCCGCCTGCTTTTCCCCATCTTGAGCGGCTTGTCATTTCGGGCTCCGGCTACGCCCACCTTGCTTGGGGAGAGGCCGAGCACCGCTTCGCGCTCGCGATGCTAGACGAGCAGCTCGCCCGCCGAGACGTCCTCATTGCCCTCTTCCGGGACCTGCGTGAGGCCGGCGAGGTAGGCGGCGAGGAGCTTTTGGAGGTGCTGCGGGGGGGCGGGCGATTCGCCCGTGGCCCCGAGACCGCAGCCCGTTGCTTTCGCGTCTTGAGCGAGCTTGGACTTGTGCAGGGGGTGCCTAATCGGAGTGGCGGAAGTGTCGGCGTCGTATCCTCCGAAGGGACAGAACTAGAGCACTCAGCCGCTTACCGCGCCTACGGCGCTCGCCACCAGGAGGGCCTGCAATTCCTCGAACGACGAAAGAGTCCTTAGAGCAGCGCGAGCTCCTCGCCGATCTCTTCGCTGTGGTCGAGGAGTTCGACTCTGCGCCCGGCATCGAACGGGCGGCGCTGACCCACGCCTTCGACTTCGCCTGCGATCGCCATGCCGATCAGCTGCGCCGCTCCGGCGATGAGTTCATCACCCACCCGGTGGGGGTCGCTCAGATCTGCGCCGGGATGCGGCTCGACACCGAGACTCTCTGCGCGGCGTTGCTGCACGACACGGTTGAGGACACCAGCGCCAGCCTGGAGGACGTCCGGGTCGAGTTCGGCGACGAAATCGCCCAGCTTGTTGATGGCGTAACCAAGTTGACCGGGATGACCTTCGAGAGCCGCGATGAGCGGCAGGCCGAGAACTACCGCAAGATGATGGTGGCGATGGCCACCGACGTCAGGGTGATCCTGATCAAGCTGGCCGACCGCCTACACAACATGCGCACCTTGGGCGCGCTGCCCAAGCAGAAGCAGACGGCGAAGTCGCGCGAGACGTTGGAGATCTACGCGCCGCTCGCCCACCGGCTGGGAATCCACGCGATCAAATGGGAGCTGGAGGATCTCGCTTTCGCCACTCTGCACCCGCGCAAGTACAAGGAGATCAAACAGCTCGTCGCCCAGCAGCGCGACGAGCGCGAGGTCTACGTCAACGACGCCGGCCGCTTCCTCGGCAAGGAGCTGAAGGCGGTCGGCATCGAAGCCGAGATCTCCGGCCGTGCCAAGCACTTCTACTCGATCTACACGAAGATGACCAAGAAGGGTCGCGAGTTCAACGAGATCTTCGATCTGACCGCGATGCGGGTGATTGTCGGCTCGGTCAAGGACTGCTACGGCGCGATCGGCGTCATCCACTCGCTCTGGAAGCCGCTGCCCGGGCGCTTTAAGGACTTCGTCGCGATGCCGAAGGCCAACATGTACCAGGCCCTGCACACGACGGTGATCGGTCCGGAGGGCAAGCCGCTGGAGATCCAGATCCGCACCGGCGACATGCACGACCTGGCCGAGTACGGAATCGCCGCTCACGTCGCCTACAAGGAGGGTGGCGCCGCCGATCCCAAGCGCGAGAAGATGACCTGGCTACGGCAGCTGGTCGAGGCCGAGGGAGAGCAGGATCCGGCCGAGTTCCTCGAGTCGCTGAAGGTCGACCTGTTCGAGGACGAGGTCTTCGTCTTTACCCCAAAGGGCGAGGTCAAGAACCTGTCCGCCGGCTCGACCCCGCTCGACTTCGCCTACGCCGTCCACACCGACGTCGGCCACCGTTGTGTCGGCGCAAAGGTCAACGGCAGCATCGTGCCGTTGCATTACCAGCTGCGCTCGGGCGACATCGTCGAGGTGTTGACGGCGAAGCAGAACCGCGGCCCCTCGCGTGACTGGCTGAAACTGGTGCGCACCAGCCGCGCCCGCAACAAGATCCGTGCCTTCTTCAGGGAGGAACGGCGCGAGGACTCCGAGAAAAAGGGCCGCGACGCGCTTGAGGAGTCGCTGCGTAAGCGCGGCCTGCCGATGCAGAAGCTGGCGATATCGCCATTGCTCGCGCAGGTGATCCGCGAGATGGGTTTCCACAAGGCGACCGAGTTTTACATCGCCCTCGGCCAGGGCAAGATCGCAACCAAGGCGGTTGTCAACAAGCTGATGCAGCGCCTCAAAGAGGGCGAGGCGGTCGAGGACGAGGCGCCGGTCGGGCTCGAGGGTGGGCGCGAGGACAAGGCGCGGCGGACCAAGGACGCCGCCAACTACGGGATCCGGGTCAAGGGCGCCGACAACATCGCCGTGCGGCTCGCCAAGTGCTGCCGTCCGGTGCCCGGCGACACGATCGCCGGCTATGTCTCGCTTGGTCGTGGAATCACCATCCACCGCGCTGATTGCAAGAACGTCAAGGCGCTGATGAAGTCACCCGAACGCTTCGTCGACGTCGCTTGGGAGGGCGAGAATGAGTCCACCTACAAAGTTGAACTGCAGATCGACGCCTACGATCGCACTCGCCTGCTGGAGGACCTCTCGCGCACCTTCTCGGAGGCGGGGATCAACATCCTCGGTGCTAGCTGCATGACCAAGCACCCGATGGTGAAAAACCGCTTCGTGGTCGAGGTCGGCGACACCGAGCAGCTGAAGCAATGCATCGCTCGCCTGCGCAACGTCGAGTCCGTCTTCGACGCCTACCGGATAACGCCAACCACCTGAGTCAGGCGACGATTGTGAGCGCACCGGGGGCGATGCTCAATGCCAGGTGCGTCTTCTCGCCGATGTAGTCGCCGTCGACCTGAATCGGGAACGGGCGGGCGATTCCGTCCTTGGTCTCCGAGGTCGAGGCAATGCTGGCTGACGTGACGTCTTCGAAGTGTTCGATCTGACGGTGGCGAGCGCCAGGGCGTTTCTCGCTAAAGAGGCGTGGAATCAGCGTGGGCATGTCGCGCTGCGCAGCCCGTTTGAGGACGCCGAGCGAGAGCGAGCCGTCGTCGATCTCCACTCCCTCGCAGACCCGGATCGGACGGCTGGCGAAGTAGGTGAAGGGGTCGGAGTTTTGGGCCAGCGCGGTGACGCCTTCGCTGGTCTTGTCTCCATCAATCTCAATTTGCAGACGGACCGGGCTGACGAGGTAGTTGCGGTAAAAGGTTGAGATTGCGGCCCAGCTGTAGTAGTAGGGCCCGGCGCGCGACTTAAGCCGTGGGTGGGCGTCGACCCGCTTGACCACGGTGGCATCGATTCCAACTCCGCAGGAGAAGACGAAGTGGCGCTCGTCAACTTTGCCGAGGTCGATCCGCCGCGGTATCCACTCATCTACTAGTGCCAGCAGGTGCTCGGTCGCGTCGACGACGTCGTTGGGGATGCCGAGAGTGCGACAGACGACGTTGGTCGAGCCGCCCGGCAGGACCGAGACCGGAACGTCGGTGCCGGCGAGGCCGTTGGCGACCTCGTTCAGCGTGCCGTCACCGCCAAAGGCGACGACCACGTCATAGCCGTGGTCGCGGACCTCGCGGCCGATCTCGGTGGCGTGGTTCTGCGCCTCGGTGGTTACGGTCTCGACCTCGTAGCGTCCTTGCAGTGCGTAGACCACCAGATTTTTAAGTCGATCGGAGACGGTCGTCGCGTAGGGGTTGACGATCAGCAGCATCCGCTTCTTGGCGGGCCTGCGCGATTTTCCGGAGCCGAGCCTGACCATCGCGTTGCAATCTATTGCCGGTGGGTACGGCGGTGTCGTCGCAGCGGATCGCGGGTAGCATCGCGGCGACCGTGCATGCCACCTATCTCCCAAGCGCAAGAGTCCCCGTCCTGGGCGCGGTGGCGATTGTCCTTGGGTTCTGGGTGGCGAGCGCAAATGCGACTGCGCCCGCTGGTTGCGCGTCCTTCTCCAGCCAGGCGGCGGCGCAAGGCCGGTTCACTGATCTGAACGGCAGCCCCTCGCACGATGCCGCCGGGCTCGATGCAGATGGCGACGGTGTTGCCTGTGAGGATCTGGCGGGTCCCTACAAGGGCTTCGCGACGATCGGCTACAACCTGAAAAAGGGGTTCTTCTACGGGACGGCATCGATGCCGGAAGAACAAGAGGGTGATGGCTTCGCCTGCTTGATGGGGAATCGTCACTTCCCGGAAGGCCCGCGCCGCCTGCGGATATTCAAGGTAGGACGCGGCGCCGACCGCGCGGTCTCGCGCGCCGTCGGCGCCGAAGCAAAGTCTGGCCATCTCGTCTGGAAGCTGAGCAAATCCCTCGTTCGCCCGGGCCGCTACTACGCCGCCTTTGAAGAACAGCTCCGTCTCTCCCCGTACAAGCCGAGCGAATGCCCTGGCTTCCGCTCCGATGAGACTCTCCTGCCTCGCCCGAGGGGCTAAAGCGCTTCGTAGTGGACGACGTCGCCGTCGCTGACTTCGTCCACACGTCCCTCGTTGAGCAGCAGATCAGCGTGGCCGATTACCTCCGAGAGGGTGAGAAATGCCTGGGTGACGGCGACGTTGCCCCAGATCGCCTGGGCGATCTCATAGCCCGTGCGCGGCTGCTCGGCGATCAGGGCGTAGATCTTCTCCTTGCGCCGCTCGTGCTTGGCGAGGCGGTCATCGATCAGGGTGGCGTGGTCCGTGATCGGCTCACCGTGGCCGGAGAGGACTATTTCGGCTGGCATTTCGCGGGTCTTCTTCATCGATTCGATGTAGGTGACCAGCGCCTGGGTTCGCTGCGAGGAGCCGTCGAGCGGGCGGGTGATCAGTGGGTTGGAAGAGATGTGGGCAATCAAATGGTCGGCGGCGATCAGGATCCGCCGCTGCTGATCCCAGAAGACAGTGTCCGAAGGGCTGTGACCGGGTCGGTGGAGGGCCTGCAGGGTACGGTCGCGGAAGGCCATTAATTGTCCGTCCTCGAGCGGTCGCGTCACCTCCGCCTTCGAGCCCCAGCCGCGGAAGCTTTTCGAGACGCTCTGCAGAGCAAAGGCGACCTCCTGGGGGATCCCGTTGCGCAGCATCAGTTCGACCGCGAACTCGTCCTCGCGCTCGGCGTCCTCGCCGAAGTTGGCGAGGCGCTCGGCGGCGAGACCGAGCGCGGCGACTTCCGCACCGGAGTGCTCGACGATGATCTCAATCAAGCCGAGGTGGTCGATGTGCTGGTGGGTGAGGATGACCAGTTCGAGGTCGTCGATCGAGTGGCCACGTTGGGCAAGCTGGCCCTGCAGCTCGTCGAGCGCTTTGCCCGAGTTGGGACCGGTGTCGATCAGGGTCAGTGGCTTGTCCTCGAGCAGGTAGCAATTGACCCGTCCGACCGCGAAGGGCGTGGGGATGCGGAGGCGGTGAATGCCGGCCAGCGCGGCCTGCTCCAGCGCCTCGTCTGAGGTGAGGGTCACGCCCGGATTAACCCCAGGACCTCGTCCCGTTTTGCCTCCATGTCCTCGTGTGAGACGAGCGACTCAAGGTTGAGTCGAAGCAGTGGCTCGGTATTGGAGGGGCGCACGTTGAAGTGCCAGTCCGGGTAGTCGATCGAGATTCCGTCGAGCCGGGTCAGCTCGCCGTCGGAGTAGCGCCCGGCGATCTCCTCCATTTTTGCCTCTTGGTCGGCGACCTCGGAGTTGATCTCGCCGGAGATGAAGTACTTCGAGCGAAACTCGGCCATCAGTTCCCCCAGCGAACGACCCTCTTTGGAGAGCAGCTCGAGCATCAGCAGGGCTGGGATCGTGCCCGAGTCGGCGCACCAAAAGTCGCGGAAGTAATAGTGGCCGGAGACCTCGCCGCCGAAGATGGCCCCCTCCTCGCGCATACGGATCTTGAAGAAGGCGTGGCCGACGCGGGAAAGATCCGAGTGACCGCCATCCGCCGCGACCAAGTCGGGGACGGCGCGGCTGGAGCGGGGGTCGTAGAGGATCGTCGCGCCGGGGTTCTTGGCAAGGGCAGCGCGGGCGAGCAGAGCGCAGATGAAGTCGCCGTCGCAGAAGGCGCCCTCGCCATCGATGAAGAAGCAGCGGTCGGCGTCGCCGTCCCAGGCGATGCCAAGGTCGGCGCCGGCGGAGCGCACCCGGTCTTCGATCAGCTTGCGGTTCTCCGGCAGGAGCGGGTTCGGCTCGTGGTCGGGAAACTCGCCGTCGGGCACGAAGTACATCTCGTCGAGCTCGAGGCCAAGGCCGCTAAGGGTCGGCCCGACCATCGGCCCCGCCATCCCGTTGCCGCCGTCGACGACGACTTTGAGCGGCTTCACCGCGGTCGGGTCGATGAAGGAAAGCGCGTGCTCGCGGTATTCGTCCCAGATGTCGACCTCTTCGAAGGAGCCGCCGCCTGGGGCAGAGCCGAGCCCAGCTTCGATCTCGCGGCGGACGTCGCCGATGCCGGCGTCGCCGGACAGCGCGAGGGCGCCCTCGCGGACCAGCTTGACGCCGGTGTAGGCCTTCGGGTTATGCGAGGCGGTGACCATCGCGCCGCCGTCGAGTTCGCGTGAGCCGACCAGGTGGTAAAGCATCTCGGTCGCGACCATGCCGGCGTCCAGTACCGTCGCCCCCTCGGCGATCAGGCCCTCGCGCAGATTCATCGCCATCGAGGGCGCGGTCAACCGCATGTCGCGGCCGAGCCCGACCCGCAGATCGCTCGGTTGCTTGTCGCGCAGCCGCGCCAAGACGCGGGCGAAGGCGCGGCCGATGGCGTGCGCCGTGGTCTCGTCCATCTCCTCGCTGTGCAGGCCGCGGATGTCGTAGGCCTTGAAGATCCGGCTGGGAGCCAGGGGGGCGGTCTCGCTCAAAACGCTCCTTTCAACGCCTCGAAGCTCTGCTCGAGCGTCTGTGGCATCACTTTGGTGTCGGCGATCACCGGCATGAAATTGGTGTCGCCACCCCAGCGGGGAACGACGTGGAGGTGGATGTGGTGCTCAACCCCAGCTCCGGCAACACGACCCTGGTTGAAGCCGACGTTGTAGCCATGCGGGTCGTAGACGTCTTCGAGTCGACTCATCGCTCGCTGGGCCAGGGCCATCATCTCCGCCACCGTTTCACCGGGAAGATCTTGGATGCGGCCGATGTGCTCGTAAGGCGCCACCATCAGGTGGCCATTGGTGTAGGGGAAGAGGTTGAGGATGACGAAGCAGCTCTCGCCGCGATGGACGATCAGGTTGGCGGCGTCATCGTCTGCCGCCGGCTTGGCGCAGAAGATGCACTCCTCCTCGTTGTCCTTGGACGCGTCCTTCACGTAGGCGAGGCGCCAGGGCGCCCAGATGCGGAAATTTGCCACGGACAGAGCATCCTATTCACGCCAAGCCGCCCCTGGACGCGGAGCGGAGGAGGCGGCGCCTGATGTCAGAGCCAGTTGCGCTTGCGGAAGTAGGCGACCATTCCAACCAGGATCGCGAACATCGCGCCGACGACGATCCAGAACCCCGCCACAGACTGCTCCCCCGGCACGTGCGAGTTCATCCCCCAGATGCTGGCGAGCAGGGTCAAAGGCAAGACGATGACGCTGATCGAGGTGAGCACGCGGAGGATGTCATTGACGCGGTGAGAGATCACCGACTCGTTGGTCTCGGCCAGTGCCTCGACCACCTCCTTGTAGTTCTCGAGCATGTCCCAGATGCGCTCGTGGGCGTCGACGATGTCGTCGAAGTAGATCTCCAGGTCGAGGTCGGTGGCGAGGTAGCGCTGCTTGACTTTCTCCAGGTCGCGCAGCACCGGTCGCTGCGGGCGGATTACCTTGCGGAAGTTGATGATCTCCTGCTTGACGTTGGAGATGTCGCGTACGACTTCCTCCGAGCGGCCCTCGAAGATGTCGTCCTCGAGCGCGTCGAGCTTGTTGCCGATCTTGCGCAGCATCGGGAAGCAGTAGTCGAAGCTGTCGTTGACGAGGCGGTAGAGCAGATAGCCGGAGCCGCGCGAGAAGAGCTGCTCGCGCAACTCCTCTTTCGCCCGGCAGCGCTCGAACAGATACTCGACCGGCTGCAGCGGTTGGTTGGGGATCGTCACCACGTAGCCGGGGCCGACGAAAAGGTCGAGCTCGCCGGTGCCGAGCCGGCCGGCCGCCGGATCGAAGATCGGGAAGTGGAGGACGATGAAGAGGTAGTCGTCGTAGACGTCGATCTTCGGTCGCTGGTTGCGCGAGAGCACGTCCTCAAGGTCGAGGGCGTGGAAGTCGAAGTTTTCCTCCAGCCAAGTGCGCTCGAGAGCGCCCGGCTGCTCGATATTGACCCAGCGCAGGCCGGAGGAGTCGATCTGCTCGACGTTGGGCGTCTGCGGCTCAGGTGCCGGCGCCGGGGAGATGAGCTCGCCGCGCCGGCCGGACCGTCGCAGCCTCGGCTTCGGAAGGTTCGGCATCGTTCACGCTCATCGTCTCGGCAGGCATGGCATCCACGGTGAACAGAAGGTTAAACGCAAGCCGGTTTTCGCACTGCACGGATGCACCCCTGGTAAGGTTCTTCCCACATAAGCGCCACATCTAGAGGGGTGGAGGGACTGGCCCGCAGAAGCCCCGGCAACCACCTTGGACCACTGGTCCGAGGGGAGGTGCCAACTCCAGCAGATCGATTTTGGATCTGAAAGATGTGGGGAGACGTCCGATCGGACCTCTGCCCCACAAGGCGGAGGTTTTTTTCTAGGTAAGGAAAGGTAGATCGGATGTCAGTCGAGAACTTGAAGTGCAAGGAGTGCGGGGCAACCTACGAGCTGGGCGCCCACTATGCCTGCGAAAACTGTTTCGGGCCGCTGGAAGTCACCTACGACTATTCCGGCCTCGACGCCGCGGGAGCGAAGCGCCGCATCCAGGCCGGCTCGCAGGGAATCTGGCGTTATGACGATTTCCTGCCGTTCACCGCGCGTCCAAAGGACCCGCTTGAGCCAGGTCTGACGCCGCTGGTACGGGCGGACCGGCTCGCTGAGCGGCTCGGCCTCGACGCCGAGATATGGGTCAAGAACGACGCCGCAAATCCGACCCATTCGTTCAAGGATCGGGTGGTTGCGGTCGCCGTCGCCAAGGCGCTCGAGCTGGGCTTCAAGACGGTCGCCTGCGCCTCGACCGGCAACCTCGCCAATGCCGTCGCTGCCCACGCGGCGGCAGCCGGCCTCGAGTCCTACGTCCTCGTTCCCGCCAATCTTGAGGAGCAGAAGCTGCTCGCCACCGGGATCTACGGCACCAACTTGGTCGGCGTGCGCGGCAACTACGACGACGTCAACCGACTCTGCACGCAGCTTGCCGAAACGCGGCCCTGGGCCTTTGTCAACGTCAACTTGCGCCCCTACTACGCCGAGGGCTCCAAGACGCTCGCTTACGAGACCGCCGAGCAGCTTGGCTGGGAGTTGCCCGACCGCGTCGTTTGCCCGATTGCGTCCGGCTCGCTTTTCACCAAGGTCGCCCGCGGCTTCCAGGAGTGGACGGACCTGGGGTTGGTAGAAGGCGAACAGCCGGTCTTTAATGGCGCCCAGGCGCTCGGCTGTAGCCCCGTCGCCACCGCCTACGCCGAAGGGTGGGATGTGTGCAAGCCGCAGAAGCCGGAGACGATTGCCAAGAGCCTGGCGATCGGCGATCCAGCCGACGGTCCCTACGCGCTAGAGCAGGCGCGCAACAGCGGCGGCGCAATCGACTCGGTCAACGACGATGAGATCCGCGCCGGCATTCGCCTCCTCGCGGAGACGACCGGGATCTTCACCGAGACCGCGGGCGGAGTCACCGTCGGCGTCCTCGCCAAGCTCGCCGAGCGCGGCGACATCGGCGCCGGCGAGCGGGTCGTCCTCTACATCACCGGCGAGGGCTTGAAGACGCTCGATGCGGCCCGCGATAGTTTCCAGATGCACGAGATCGACCCTGATCTCGACAGCTTCGATTCAGCCTTCGAACATCAGCAGGAGGTAGTCGCCTGATGCCAGTCACCGTGAAGATTCCGACCCAGCTGCGCGCCGCGACCGGTGGCGATTCCGAGGTGGAGGTCTCCGGCTCGACCGTGGGCGAGGTGCTCGACGCGGTCTTCGACGCCCATGGCGATCTGCGTGAGCGGATCACCCAGGACGGCGACTTGCGCCGCTTCGTCAACGTCTACGTCAGCGGCGAGGACATCCGCTTCCAGCAGGGCCTCGACACCGCCGTCGGTGAGTCGGACGAGGTAACTATCTTGCCTGCGGTGGCAGGCGGCTGATCTGTCGCCTTGATGACCCCATAGGGTCATAAAGGCGACAAAAGATGAATCCACCGGTTGTCATCCTCTGCGGCGGCCGCGGCACGCGGCTGCGCGAGCAGACCGAGACCGTGCCCAAGGCGCTGGTCGAGATCGGCGGTAGGCCGATCCTCTGGCACGTGATCGGCATCTACGCGGCGCAGGGCTTCGAGCGCTTTCTGCTGGCGACCGGCTACCTCGGCGAGACGGTCGAAGAGTTCGCCGCGAGCGAGCCCTGGCCCGAGGGCGTTGTAGTCGAATGCGTCGACACTGGCCTCGACACGCCGACCGGGGGGCGGATCGCGCGCCTGGCCAACCGCCTTGGAGACGAGACCTTCTGCGCGACCTACGCCGACGGGGTTGCCGACATCGATCTCGGCGCGCTGCTCGACTACCACCACGGGCATGGCGACCTGGCGACGATGACCGTCGTGCGGCCACATCTGCAGTGGGGCGTCGCCGAGCTAGGCGACGACGGTCGGGTCGAGGGCTTCGCCGAGAAGCCACGCAGCGAGCACTGGATCAACGGCGGCTTCTTCTGTTTCGAGCCCGGCGCGCTGGGCTACCTTGGCGCCGACAGCGTGCTCGAGTGCGAGCCCCTGGCCCGCCTCTCCGCCGACCGGCAGCTGCACGCCCATCGTCACCAGGGGTTCTGGGACTGCATGGACACCTATAAGGACGCGGTCGTGCTCAACGACCTCTGGGTCGGTGGCGAGGCACCCTGGAGGCACCTGGCCGAGGCGGCGGCGAGTTGAGCCCGGCGCTGGTCAGTGGCGCCCACGGCTTCGTCGGTTCGCATCTGGCGCAGGCCTTGCTGGAGAGCGGCGACGCCGTGCGCGTCCTGGACCGGCCGGCGCCACGGCTTGCCGATGTCGGCGGCGAGCGGCAATCCGGGCTAGACCTGCTGGGAATTCGGGCTGAGGTCGAGCTGGTCGAGGCCGACCTGCGCGACGCTGGCGCGGTTGCCATGGCGGTGGCCGGTGCCGCCTCGGTCTTCCATCTGGCCGCCCAGACGATCGTTGGCGTGGCGCGCGACTCCCCGTTGGAGACCTTCGAGGTCAACGTACAGGGCGCCTGGAACGTCTTCGAGGCCTGTCGTACCCATGAGGTCGAGCGGGTCGTCTTCGCTTCCTCCGACAAGGCCTACGGCTCGAGTCCGGAGCTGCCCTACCGCGAGGATTTCCCCCTACGCGCCGCCTATCCATATGACGCCAGCAAGGCGGCGGCCGACACGATCGCGCGCAGCTATGCAAACGCCTACGGCCTGCCCCTGGCCGTGACCCGCTTTGCCAACATTTATGGCGGCGGTGATCTCAACTTCTCCAGGCTGATTCCGGAGACGGTTGTGGCTCTACTCGACGCCCGGGCGCCCGTGATCCGCTCCGATGGCAGCCCCGAGCGCGACTTCCTCCACGTCGACGACGCGGTCTCCGCATACCTCGCGATCGCGGCTGCGCTCGCGAACGGAGCGATGGGGGAGGCCTTCAACGCCGGCGGCGAGCGACCGCACTCGGTGCGTGAGGTGGTTGAGTTGATCGCCGTGGCAGCTGGGGCCGGGATCGAGCCCGACTTCCAAGGCCAAGGCAACCCAGACGGCGAGATAGATCGCCAATACGTCGACTCGACCAAGCTGCGCGAGTTAACCGGATGGCGCCCCGAAGTCGAGCTCGAAGAGGGCCTCCGCCAGACGCTCGAGTGGTATCGGGAGCATCCCGAGGCGCGGCCTGCAAAGGTGTCCGCCTAGCCATGTGCGGGCGCTTCACGGTCACGGCGAAGGACACGAAGACGATCGCTGATCGCTTCCAGGTTGAGCTGGAACGCTCGTTGGAGCGGAACTCGTCCGGCGAGGCGCCGCCGCCGACGAAGGAGCGCGCGAAGAAAGCCGAATCGGGGCTGGGGCGCTTTAACGTGGCGCCGACTCAAGAGGTGCTGACCGTGCGCTCCTCGCCTGATCCTGACGAGGCCGCGCAGGGTGAGCGCGAGGCGCGGCTGATGCGCTGGGGACTGGTGCCGCGCTGGGCCAAGGACCTCAAAGTCGGCTACCGGATGATCAACGCCAAAGCCGAGAACCTCGACTCAAGCCGTGCCTACGCGCCGTTGGTCGGCAAGTTTCGCCACCGCTGCTTGATCGTCGCCGACGGCTTCTACGAGTGGATGAAGGCGGAGGACCCCAAGCAGCCGCGCCAGCCCTGGCGCTTCACCGTTGACGGCGGTGAGCCCTTCGCCTTTGCCGGTCTCTGCACGCGCAAGGAGTGGGATGACGAGGAGGATCGCGGCTTCGAGGACGGCTGGCTCTACAGCTGCACGATCGTCACGACCACGCCCAACGACGTTGTCGCCGAGGTCCATGACCGGATGCCGGCGATCCTGCCGAGCGCCGAGGCCGAGGCGGCCTGGCTGCGACCCGACCTCGCGGCTGAGGACGCGATCGCGATGTGCGCGCCGCTACCCGCCAACCGCATGGAAGGTGCTCCCGCCAACCCGAAGCTGAACAAGGTCGGAAAAGGGATCGAGGGACCGGAGCTGCTGGTCGCGCCTACTGGCTGAGCGCTCCGGCAGTGCGGACGGCCGCCGTGCCGCTGTCGTTTTCCAGCGTGCAGGAGATCCGCGCCGTCGGCGGGCGGCTGGTGCGCCAGAAGGAGGCGAAGCCGAGCTCGAGCGGTTCTGCCGGCTTGCCTTTCGGCAGTCCCCACTGCCATTCCTGAGACGCAGTCCGTGAGGGCGCCCAGCTGACGACGACTCCAGGGAGGTCGGTGAAGGCCGGGAACGCATCTTCAAATTCCAGCGAGGCGTATTCGGCACCCCGGATCGGGAACCTGACGCCGACGCTCCCCGGTACTTCCTGCTTCGTCAGGTTGTATTCGCCGCTGGAGCGGGGGAATGCACCGCGGCTGTTGACCGTGCGGCCGAGTTCGGCGCCGCCGCCGCGCATAAGGCAGCGCACACGTGCCTGCCCGACAGCGGAGCCCGCGGTGATGGTGAGCACCGCGTTGGCGCGGAAGATCCGTTCGCCTTCGATGTTTTCTTCGGTCGAACGCAGCTCGGCGTCGCCAAGTTGCATCGAGCCGCCGCCAGGGATCGCGGCGGGCCGGGAGTCGGGGACAGCGCCCTGCCGCGCCCATTCGATCTCGACCGATGATCCGCCCGCCGATTCAGACGCCAGCACAGCCGCCGCCAGCGTGGCGATCAGCCCGATGACGACCACGATGATCGCGCCTCGCGGCGGGCGAGTCTCGGTGACAGCACTCATCACGCGCCCGACAGGATTCGAACCTGTGGCCTATCGCTCCGGAGGCGATCGCTCTATCCAGCTGAGCTACGGGCGCTCAAGCAGGAGCTTAGTTCCTCATTGACAGGGGTGCTGAACACGAACATACGTTCTGTCCGACCGAATACATAAAGTTTCGCTATGGCGCGCTTGAGAAGCGGTAACGCTGGAGAGGCGGCAGTACTCGCGGCGCTTGCGTGCCGGGGGTTCAGCGTTCTCGTTCCCTTCGGCGAGGGGCAACCTTACGATTTGGCTGTTGATCTCGGGGACGGGGTCTTTGCAAGGGTCCAATGCAAGACGGCGTGGCCGAGACAGGGCTGCATCATCTTCAACACCAGGAGTACCGACCATGGTCGCGGCCCCCAGTCGTACGTTGGGCTGGCAGACATATTTGGGGTTTACTTTCCGCCAAATCAGGCGGTGTACCTCGTGCCGATCGATGCCGTTGCGCAGTTCGAGGGAAGGCTTCGTTTGGAGCCGACGTTGAACAACCAGCGGCGGAAGATTAGGAAGGCAATGGACTTCGAGATCGATCGATGGACGGCGGATTCGCTTCTCGAAATTCTGCAGCGAGATCAATCTCGCAATGAACCAGCGCTGAGCGTCGCGTAGGCTCGCGAGCCATGGACCTTTCGGTTGCCTTTCTCGGCACGGGCGGTGCCGTGCCTTCGGCGCGGCGCAATACCGCGAGCGTGCTTGTCGCGCGCGGCGGCGAACGGCTGCTGTTCGATTGCGGCGAGGGGACGCAGCGACAGATGCAGCGCTCGTTGGGCCTCGTTCAGGTCGACTCGATCTTCTTCACCCACTTCCACGCCGATCATTTCCTCGGCCTTCCAGGGCTGCTGAAAACGTACGACCTGACCGAGCGCGAGCGACCGTTGACGATCTACGGACCGCGCGGTCTGCGCGACCTGATTCAGAGCCTCGGTCGAGTGATCGGCCGAGTCGACTACAAGATCGACTTGATCGAGATCGAGCCAGGTGACGCGATTCCCTGTCAGGGTGCCGAGGTGCGGTCCTTCCCGGTCGAGCACAGCGTGCGCGCCTTCGGCTATGCCCTGATCGAGGCCGACCGCCCCGGCCGTTTCGACCTGGAGGCGGCGAAGCGACTTGGGGTCAAAGAAGGTCCGGACTTCGCGGCACTTCAACGCGGCGAGTCCGCGCAGGGTGCCGACGGGCCGGTCGAGCCCGGCGAGGTGATGGGCGAGTCGCGCCCTGGCCGCACCATCGTGCTCACCGGCGATACCGCTCCCTGCCGGGCGACGGTCGAGGCCGCCCGGGGCGCGGAGCTCCTGGTCCACGACGCCAGCTTCTCCGAGGAGGAGGCTCAGCGCGCCGCCGACACCGGTCACTCGACCGTAGGCCAGGCCGCAGCCGTGGCCAGCGAGGCCGAAGTCAAGCTCTTGGCCCTGGTCCACATCTCCTCCCGTTACCATGTCGGCAAAGTCCTAGAGGAGGCAAAAGAGGTCTTCGGATCGACCGTCGCCCCGCGGGATTTCGACCTAATCGAGCTTCCCTTCCTCGAGAAGGGCGACCCCGAGTTGATCCAAAACGGCGCGCGGGAGAGAGGAGAGGACTCGTCCCCCAAGCTTTCAAGCGATGAGCTGCACGAGGGCGACGGCCGGGGGTCGTCTCGGAGTGCCTCCCCCGGCACCGCGGAGTGAGTTTTCCCCGAAGGGGAGCAGATTTCACCGCCCTTGGGCGGTGAAAGGCACCTCCGAGACGACCCCCGGCCGTCCCGTCGCACTGCTACTCTGAGCGCCGTCCTTTAACCCGGTCCTGTGAGGCCAGGAAGGAGCAACTTAGTGAGCGAGAAGGTCGTGCTTGAGCGCGACGACCTGAGGCGAACGCTGCGGCGGATCGCCCACGAGATAGCCGAGGCCAACCCTGAGCCCGAGCGTCTCGCGATCGTCGGCATCCACACCCGTGGCGCGGTTATCGCCCGCCGCCTGCACGCTTTGGTCGGTGAGCTGACCGAGGCGGAGACGCCGATCGGCGATCTCGACATCTCCTTCTACCGCGATGATGTCGGTGCCCAGTCGCCGGCGACGCAGCCGGTCGTCCACTCGTCTCATATCGACTTCGACCTCACCGGCCGTACCGTGGTGCTCGTCGACGACGTACTCTTCACCGGCCGCACCGTCCGCGCCGCGGTCGATGCCCTCTTTGACTACGGCCGCCCGCAGCGGGTGCAATTGGCGGTGCTCTGCGATCGTGGCCACCGCGAGCTGCCAATTCGGCCCGACTACGTCGGCAAAAACCTGCCGACCGCGCATGGTGAGAGGGTCAACGTGCGGCTCGAGGAGACCGATGAAGTCGACGAGGTGACGATCTCTGAGTCGCTGACGTCGGAGGCGCTCGCATGAAGCACCTGCTTGCGATCAAGGATCTCGACCGGGTGGAGATCGAGGCGATTCTCGACCGCGCCGACAGCTTCGCTGAGGTCGGCCGCCGCGACATCAAGAAGGTGCCGACGCTGCGCGGTCGCACCGTGGTCAGCCTCTTCTATGAGTCGAGCACCCGCACCAGCGCTTCCTTCGAGCTGGCGGCTAAGCGGCTCTCCGCAGACCTGATCTCGCTGAAGGCGGCGGGCTCCTCGGTCGATAAGGGCGAGTCCTTGAAGGACACATGCGCGACCCTCTCTGCCTATGACCCGGCGGCGATCGTCATTCGCCATCCTTACGCGGGCGCCGCGCAGTTGGTCGCCGACTGGAGCGAGGCGGCGGTTGTCAACGCCGGCGACGGCAAGCACGAGCACCCGAGCCAGGCGCTGCTCGACCTCTTCACCCTGCGTCGCCGTCTGGACAGCCTCGAGGGGGTGCGGATCTGGATCGTCGGCGATGTTCTCCACAGCCGTGTCGCCCGCTCCAATCTGGTCGCCTTCCAGGCGATGGGAGCCGAGGTAACGGTCTGCGGTCCGCCGGCGCTGATTCCGCGCGGGATCGAGCAACTTGGTTGTGCGGTATCGCACTCGCTCGATCGACTCGGCGAGGCCGATGTCGTCTACGCGCTGCGGCTGCAGCGCGAGCGAATGGCGGAGAGCTTTGTGCCCTCGATTCGCGAGTACGCCGCCAACTTCCAGATCGACTCCCGGCGACTCGGTCCGCGCCAGCTGCTTATGCATCCCGGCCCGGTGAACCGCGGCGTCGAGCTTTCCGGCGAGGTGATCGATTCACCGCAGTCGCTGATGACCGAGCAGGTTGCTTCCGGCCTTGTGGTGCGGATGGCGATCCTCTACGAGCTGCTCGCCGCCGGACCCCAGCATCCGGCTACCGCGGTGGGCGAGACCCAGCAGGGCCCGACCCCGATCGGACAGCCGGCGTGAGTCTCGCTGAGGCGCTCGACATGCGCTCCGGCGAGGGCGCGGACCTTGTCCTGCGCGGCGCCACCGTGCTCGACCCGGCCGCTGGAATCGATGGCGTTCACGACGTCGTCGTCCGCGCCGGCCGGATCGCCGAGCTGGCGGAGCCGGGCGTCGCCGCCGAGGGACTAGAGGAGGTCGACGCCGCTGGCCTTCACGCCTTTCCGGCCTTCTTCGACCCGCATGTCCACCTGCGTACTCCCGGTCAAGAGCACAAAGAGGACCTCGAGACCGGCAGCCGCGCCGCTGCGGCAGGCGGCTATTGCGGAATTATCGCTATGGCCAACACCGAACCGCCGGTGAGCACGCCGGCCGACATCGAGGCGCTGCGCGAGGCTGCGCGCGACGCCGCCTCGGTCCCAGTCGGCTTCCTCGCGACCGTGACCCGTGGCATGCAGGGCGAGGAGCTGACCGAGATGGGGGCGATACGCGAGGCCGGTGCGGTCGGCTTCAGCGACGACGGCCTGCCGATCCGCAGCGCCCGCATTCTGCGCCGCGCCCTGCAGTACCAACTGCTCTGCGGTGGCACGATCGCCCTCCACGAGGAGGACCCGGAGCTCTCCGGTGACGGCGTGATGCACGAGGGGCCGGTCTCCGCCGCGCTCGGGCTGGCCGGGGTGCCCTCGGTTTCGGAGTCGACGATGATCGCCCGCGACGCCGCCCTGGCTGGTTACGAGCAGGGTCGGATCCACATCCAACATCTCTCCGCCACTGAGTCGGTTGAGGCGGTGCGTGTCGCTAAGGCCGCCGGCGTGCAGATCAGTTGCGAGGCGAGTCCACACCACCTTTGCCTCACTGACGAGGAGGTGCGCAGCCTCGACCCGCGACGCTTCAAGATGAACCCGCCGCTGCGCTCCGAGGCCGACCGCCAGGCGCTGATCGAGGGCTTGCGTGACGGCACGATCGAGTGCGTTGCTACCGATCATGCTCCACATGCGGCCGAGGAAAAGGAGGTCCCCTTCGAGCAGGCAGCGATGGGAGTGACCGGTCTGGAGACGGCCTTTGCCGCGCTGCACACCGAGCTGGTCCTGCCGGGCACGATCGACCTCAGCTTGCTGGTCGAGCGCTTGGCCGGTGGGGCTGCCCCCTTCGATCTCGAACGTCCTACCTTGGCGCCGGGCAGTGAGGCCAATATTGCCCTCTGTGACCTGGCGGCCAAGTGGACCGTCGGCGAGGAGGGTTACGAGAGTCGCTCGCAGAACTCCTGGTGCGCCGGTCGCGAGCTGACCGGGCGCGTACTGATGACGCTTGCCGGCGGTCAGGTCGCCTATCGTCTGCGCAGCTTTTCTCTGGGAGTCGCGGCGTGAGTGCCGGTTACATCCTGCTCGAGGATGGGACCCGCTTTGACGGCGAGCTCTGCGGGCATCCCGATGCGGTCACCGGCGAGGTCGTCTTCAACACCGCGATGACCGGCTACCAGGAGTCGGTCACTGACCCCTCCTACGCCGGCCAGATCATCGTCTTCACTTACCCATTGATCGGCAACTACGGCGTCTCCGCCGAAGCGATGGAGTCCGACCGGATCCACGCCCGCGGCGTGGTCATGCGCGATCCGAAGAACCGCGAGGACGCTGCTACCGCCGAGGGCGGCTGGCTCGACTGGCTCGCCGACTGCGGCGTGCCGGGGATCGGCGGGGTCGACACCCGCGCCCTCGTCCGCCACATCCGCGACCGCGGGGCGATGCGCGGCGGCATCTTCGCTGCGGCGATCGCGGAGGCCGAGGCACGCGAACGGGTCGCTGCCGAGCCCTCGATGGACGGCGCCGACCTGGCCCGCACGGTGACGCCGCCCGAACCGGTTCGCTTCGACGGCGACGGCGCGCACGTGGTCGGAATCGACACCGGGGTCAAGCTCAACATCGTCCGCGAGCTGCGCGAGCGCGGCTGCCGGGTCACGCTGCTCCCCTGCACTTCATCTGTTGAGCAGGTGTTGGCCGAGGACCCCGATGTGGTCTTCCTTGCCAACGGTCCCGGCGACCCTGGCGCTCTCGGCTACGTGGTCGAGACCGTGCGCGAGCTGGTTGGGGTGAAGCCGCTCTTCGGCATCTGCCTCGGCCACCAGCTGCTCTGCCGCGCGGTCGGCCTGGAGACCTTCAAGCTGCCATTTGGTCACCGTGGCGCCAACCACCCGGTCAAGGAGCTGGCCAGCGGGCGGATCGAGATCACCTCGCAGAACCACGGTTTTGCCGTGCAGGGGCCTGGGGGCGAGCCGCGGATCGAGACCGACGCGCCGGTCCGCTGGGAGACCGACTTCGGCGTCGCCGAGCTCTCACACCTCAACCTCTACGACCGCACCGTCGAGGGCCTGGTGCTGAAGGACGTCGCCGCGGCGACCGTCCAGTACCACCCCGAGGCCGGCCCCGGCCCCCACGACGCCCGCCACCTCTTCGATTCATTCCTGGAGCTGGCGGCATGAGCGAAGCGGAGGGAGCATCCATATCTGATTCTTTGCGACCGGAGCGGAGCGAATATCTGTATGCCTAAGCGCACCGACATCGAGAAGATCCTCCTGATCGGCTCCGGGCCGATCGTGATCGGCCAGGCCGCCGAGTTCGACTACTCCGGCGTGCAGGCCTGCAAGGTGCTGCTCGAAGAGGGCTACGAAGTCGTTCTCGTCAACTCCAATCCGGCGACGATCATGACCGACCCCGAGTTCGCCACCGCCACCTACATCGAGCCGCTGTTGCCCGGGCCGGTGACGAAGATCATCGAAAAGGAGCGCCCCGATGCCTTGCTGCCGACCCTTGGCGGCCAGACCGCGCTCAACGTGGCGATGGCGCTTTACGAGGACGGCACCCTGGAGCGCTTCGGAGTCGAGCTGATTGGTGCCGACCACGCTGCGATCCGCCGCGCCGAGGACCGCGAGGAGTTCCGCCGCACGATGACCGAGGCGGGCCTGCGGATCCCCTGGTCGATGACGGTCGAGACCCTCGGCGAGGTCGAGGGGGCACTCGCAGAAGGCAAGATCACCCTGCCGGCGATCGTCCGGCCGGCGTTCACGATGGGCGGCCAAGGCGGCGGCGTGGGGGAGACCGAGACCGAGCTGCGTCAGGTCGTCACCGAGGGCCTCGCTGCGAGCCCGATCAACCAGGTCCTGGTCGAGGAGTCGGTGCTCGGCTGGGGCGAGTTCGAGCTCGAGGTGATGCGCGACTGCAACGACAACGTCGTGATCATCTGCTCGATCGAGAACGTCGACCCGATGGGCGTCCACACCGGCGACTCGGTCACGGTGGCGCCGGCGCAGACCCTCACCGACCGGCTCTACCAAGAGCTGCGCGACCAAGCGATCCGCGTCATTCGCGCGGTCGGAGTCGAGACCGGTGGCTCCAACGTCCAGTTCGGCGTCAACCCCGAGGACGGCGAGATCGTCGTGATCGAGATGAACCCGCGGGTCTCGCGCTCCTCGGCGCTGGCCTCAAAGGCGACCGGTTTCCCGATTGCCAAGATGGCGGCGAAGCTGGCGGTCGGCTACGCCCTTGAGGAGATCCCCAACGACATCACCCGCGCGACGCCGGCCTCCTTCGAGCCGACGATCGACTACGTGGTGACGAAGGTCCCCCGCTTTGCCTTTGAGAAGTTCCCCGGCGCAGAGGGCCGCCTCTCGACCCATATGCAGAGCGTCGGGGAGGTCATGGCGATCGGCCGCACCTTTGGCGAGTCCTTCGCCAAGGCGCTGCGCTCGCGTGAGCTCGACGCCGCGGTCGAGCCGCCGAGCGCCGATGAGGAGTTGTTGGAGGCAATCGCGAAGCCGTGCGCCGAGCGCTTTGACCTGATCCTCGAGGCTTTTAGTCGTGGACTTGGGGTCGAGGCTGTGCACGAACGGTGCCTGGTCGACCGCTGGTTCCTGCACGAGTTGCGCACTTTGGCGACAGAGGGCGACGGCACCGACGGGCTCGTCCGCACCTACAAGGCGGTCGACACCTGCGCTGCCGAGTTCGAGGCGGCGACCCCCTACTACTACTCCGCCCACGAGCGACCGGGCGCGGCCTCCGAGGTGCGCCGCGGCGAGCGCGACTCGGTCGTCATCCTCGGTGCCGGGCCGAACCGGATCGGCCAGGGAATCGAGTTCGACTACTGCTGCGTGCACGCTGCGATGACCGCCCGCGAGCTCGGCCGCGACGCGGTGATGGTCAACTGCAACCCGGAGACGGTCTCAACCGACTACGACACCTCCGACCGGCTCTACTTTGAGCCGCTGACGATCGAGGATGTGCTCGCGGTCTGCGAGCAGGAGCAACCCGAGGGTGTGATCGTCCAGTTCGGCGGCCAGACCCCGCTGAAGCTGGCGCGGGCGCTGGAGGAGGCGGGCGTGCCGCTGCTCGGTACGCCGGTTGATGCAATCGACTTGGCCGAGGATCGCGGCCGCTTTGGTGCACTGCTGCGCAGGCTCGGTATCGAGCATCCGCCCTACGGCACCGCCCTCTCGGCCGAGGAGGCGGCGGTTATTGCCGAAAAGGTCGGCTTCCCGTTGCTGGTCCGCCCCTCCTACGTACTTGGCGGCCGGGCGATGGAGATCTGCTATTCGACCGAGAATTTGAACGACTATCTGCAGGCTCACGTTAAGGCCGACCAGGAGCACCCGCTGCTGCTCGACCGCTTCCTCGAGAACGCGATCGAGATTGATGTCGATGCGCTCGCCGATGGCAGCGACGTCCATGTCGCCGGCATCATGCAGCACGTCGAGGAAGCCGGTGTGCACTCTGGCGACTCCGCTTGCGTGATCCCCCCGCTCAGCATTGGCGAGGACATGCTCGAACAGATCCGGGCTACGACGACGCAGATCGCGCTCGAGCTGGGCGTGATCGGCCTGCTCAACATCCAGTACGCGATTGCCGGTGGCCGCCTCTACGTGATCGAGGCCAACCCGCGCGCCTCGCGCACCGTGCCCTTTGTCTCCAAGGCGACCGGCATACCCCTGGCCAAAGTCGCGGCGCGGCTGATGCTGGGCGAGAAGCTCGCCGACCTCGATCTGCCCGAGCCCCCGGTCGGCCATGTCAGCGTCAAGGAGGCGGTGCTGCCCTTCGCCCGCTTCGCCGGGGTCGACTCGGTGCTCGGCCCCGAGATGAAGAGCACCGGAGAGGTGATGGGCATCGCCGCCGACTTCCCGACTGCTTTCGCCAAGGCGCAGGCGGCGGCCGGGGTCCTGTTGCCGACAAAGGGGACGGTGTTCATAACCGTCACCGATACCGACAAGCCTGCGGCTACGCAGATGGCCGCTCGCTTTCACGACCTTGGCTTCGAGGTGATTGCCACTGGTGGCACGGCGCAGTCGATCTCCTCGATGGGTGTGCCGGTAACGCGGATCAACAAGATCGGCGAGGGATCGCCCCACGTCGTCGACCTGATCCAGGAGCACCGCTGCGATCTGGTGATCAACACGCCGACCGGCTTCGGTGCTCGCGCCGACGGTCAGGCGATCCGAACAGCCGCGGTCCGCCATGGGATTCCCTGCGTGACGACTATGACTGGCGCTTCCGCGGCGGTGAGGGCAATTGCGGCGCAGATGCAGGGCGAGCCGGAGGTGCTCAGCCTGCAAGAAGTCCACGCCGCGACAAGGGCCACGCAGGCTCGATGACCGCCCCCTTCGGGCGCCGGATCTGCAGGGTTACGGAGAGCCATGCCTCCGGCGGTTACCGCATCTTTTCCCTGCTTGATGCTGAGGGGCCCGAGCCCCAGCCGGGCCAGTTCTACATGTTGGCCACCGAACACCAATGGGAGGAGCGGGGCGGACGGCCTTTCCTGCCGCGCGCCTTCTCGGTCGCCGACACGGATCTGGTGGACGGAGGCGTCCGGCTCGACTTCCTGATCGAGGGCATCGGTCCGGGAACCGACCGGCTCTGTGCCCTTGACCCTGGCGAGCAGGTATGGCTAAACGGACCCCTCGGCAACTCCTTCTCCGCTCCACGGGAGTTGTTCGCGGGCGCGGTCGGAGCGATCCTGGTGGGCGGTGGCATCGGTATTGCGCCGCTTGCCCTCTTACGTCGTCGATTCGCCGCGGCAAACGTGCCTGCCCGCGTCCTACTCGGCTTTCGCGACGAGGCTCACTCGGGCGGCCTCGACGATCTCTTCCGCTGCTGCGAGGTCGGCCTCGCCAGCGACGACGGCCACATCGGCCACCACGGCTACGTCACCGACCTGCTCTCAGCGATGCTCGAAGGCGACGATGCGCAGAGTGCCGCCGTCTACGCCTGCG
Organism: uncultured Solirubrobacterales bacterium; assembly: GCA_963703175.1. GTDB lineage: Bacteria > Actinomycetota > Thermoleophilia > Solirubrobacterales > 70-9 > VRUE01. The sequence goes on along the minus strand of OY969794.1, from coordinate 36,635 downwards.
GCCCGCCGCAGATGCTCGACGCCGTGGCAGCTCTCTGCGCTTCGCATCAAGTCGCTTGTGAGCTCGCAATGGAGTCCCCGATGGGTTGCGGTTACGGCGCCTGCTACGGCTGCGCCGTCCCCCGGGAGGACGGCACCTACCTTCGCCTCTGCGTCGACGGGCCGGTGATCCGCCCCGGAGCCACGGCTGAGTCCACCGAAAGCATTTCTCCCGCGGGTGGCGCGGTAGGGGGGACCGCCCCTGAGGACGCTTTAGCGACCGGAAGGGGCGGTGGGTCCCCTGCCGCGACAGGACCCGCGGGCCGGGACGTCGTCGAGTTCTGCGGGCTGAAGTTGCGTAACCCCGTGATAAACGCCTCGGGCACGTTCGATGCGATTGCCACGCTGCGCGTTTACGGCGACGCCCTGCTCGACGATTTCCCCTTCTCTGCATTCGTCTCGAAGACCATCACTCTGGAGTCGCGAGTCGGGAACGAGCCGCAGCGGATATGGGAGACGCCAGCGGGGATGATCAATTCGATCGGCCTGCCGAACAAGGGGCTGGAAGGGTTCTTGGCCTCCGATTTGCCGGAGTTGGGCGAGCTGCCGGTGCCATTGATCGTTTCGGTGATGGCGACTGGGCGCGAAGACTTCGGACGGATGGTCAGCGCATTGGATGAGCGCGATGAGGTGGCTGCGATCGAGCTCAACGTCTCGTGTCCCAACGTCCATTCGGGTCTGATTGTCGGTGAGCAGCCCGCCGAGACCGTGGCTTTGTTGGAAGCTCTGCGGCCGTTGACCTCGAAGCCCCTGATCGTGAAGCTGACTCCCAACGTCGCCGACCCCGCGGCGGTCGCGGTCGCGGCTGAGGAGGGGGGAGCCGATGCGGTCTCGTTGATCAACACGATCAAGGCGAGCGCCTTTGATCCGGGCACTGGAAAACCGGCGATCGGGGTCGGGCAGGGGGGGCTCTCCGGCCCCGCGATTCGACCGATCGCGATCGCTCAGGTTCGCGCCGTTGCCGCGGCGGTTGGACTGCCGATCGTCGGTATGGGTGGCGTTTCCTGTGGCGACGATGCGCTCGAAATGCTCTCTGCCGGGGCGACCGTGGTGGCGGTCGGCACCGAGAACTTCCGTGATCCCAGGGCCGGAACTCGCATTGCCGCAGAACTCTCTGAGCGATCTGCGCTGCCCGCTTAGTCTCAACCTCGACTCGAGGTCTAGGTGAATTTGGCAAAAAACCGGTCGGATGCCCTTGCACGCCCGCGAGCCGCGGCTATACTCGCCGCCCACATGCCCGCCCCAGTCAAGACCTCCGCAGCGGCCCCAGAGAGGTCGTTGGACCAACGAATGGACGCGCTGAAGCGGGCCAACGACATCCGCACCGCCCGCGCCAAGCTGAAGAAGGACCTCAAGGCAGGTAAGGCGAGTATCCACGCGCTGCTGCTCGATCCACCCGAGTATGTGATGACCGCCAAGGTCTTCGACATGCTGCTTGCCGTTCCCAAGTATGGCCGGGTCAAGACCAACCGGATTCTCAACCAGTGCCGCATCTCACCCTCGAAGACGATCGGTGGGCTCTCAGAGCGTCAGCGCGCTGAGCTTGTGTCTCAGTTGCGTCGATAGCGGCCGCTGCAAACCGGCGCATCTCGGCGTCCTCGGTCAGGCGTCTTGCTCACGTACTAGCGTACGCTCGCGGCGCCGCCTTCCCTGCGTCCACCGACCTGCTTGGTTTTCGCGGCCGTGCTTGACCTGAGAAATGTCAAAGGTATTTGTGATCACGGGCCCGTCGGGCGTAGGGAAGGGGACTTTGATCTCCAAGCTCTTGGAGCGCGTGCCGGATCTCGAGCTCTCGGTCTCCGCGACGACGCGTGAGCCGCGCGAAGGGGAGATCGACGGTCGCGATTACCACTTTCTCACTCCGGTGGAGTTCGATCGGCGGATCGAGCGTGAAGACTTCCTCGAGTTCGCCACCTACAGTGGCCACCGCTACGGCACCCTGCGCTCCGAGGTCCGCAGGCGACTCGACGCCGGCCACTCGGTCGTGCTCGAGATCGAGGTTCAGGGCGCGAGCCAGGTGCGCGCCGCGATGCGCGAGTCGGTCCAGGTCTTCATCGTCCCGCCCGACCCCACGGTTCTACGCAGGCGGTTGGAGTCGCGAGGCACTGATTCGGCCGAGGCGATCGACGCGAGGCTGAAGGTGGCCGAGGTCGAGTTGGCGGCGAAGGAGGACTTCAACCACCTGGTCGTAAATGCCGATTTGGAGCGCGCCGCAGCCGATCTGGAGGGGATCGTGCGCGCCGAGCTCGGCTTACCTCTAGACTCCACCGCCGAATGATCAAACCACGCGTAGACAAGCTCCTCGTGCACGCTGACTCTCATTACGCCGCCGTCGTTGTTGCGGCGAAGCGAGCCCGTCAGATAAACAGCTATTTCCACAACCTAGGCGAGGGTGGCTTCGGTGAGTATCCGCCGCCGATGGTCGAGATCCGCGGCGACCGCAACTACCTCTCGATGGCGCTGGAGGAGCTTGCCGAGGGCAAGCTCAAATACGAGTACCGCTCCTAGCACCCCGCTTCCTCAGGAGGAGACATGGCCAGAATCCTGCTCGGCGTAAGCGGCGGGATCGCTGCTTATAAGTCGCTGGAGCTCGCCCGCCTCGCCACCGTCGCCGGTCACGGCGTGCGTGTGGTGATGACCGAGAATGCAGAGCGCTTCGTCGGTGCTGCCTCCTTCGAGGGCATTATCGGTGCGCCGGTTTTGACTTCCGAGTTTGAGCGCGACCCGCTCGGTGGCGCCTTCCCCGGCGACCCTCGCCCCGAGCACGACCCGATCGGCCACCTCGAGGTCGTCGCCAACTGCGACGCCTATCTGGTCGCACCGGCCTCCGCCAATACTCTCGCCAAGCTTGCCGCCGGGATGGCGGATTCGATGTTGACCACCTCGTTTCTCGCTTGCGCGGCACCGCGCCTGGTCGCGCCGGCGATGAACGACCGCATGTACGCCAGTGCGGCGACCAGGGCGAACCTGGCGACCCTGGGTGAGCGCGGCGTCGAGGTGATCGAGCCGGGCGAGGGCCGCCTCGCCTCGCGCGGTGAGTTCGGCAAGGGCCGACTGCCCGATCCGGCCGAGCTGCTGGCGCGAATTGAAGCGGTGCTCCCCACCGGAGAACGCCCCTGGGACGGCAAACGCGTTCTGGTTACGGCGGGAGGCACGCGCGAGCCGATCGACCCGGTGCGCTTCCTCGGCAACCGCTCCAGCGGCCGCATGGGCGTCGCATTGGCCGCCGCCGCGGCTCGCCGTGGCGCAGACGTCACCCTGGTCGCCGCCAACGTCGCTCTCCCCGAGCCCCCCGGAGTCCGCCGTATCGACGTCGAGACTGCCGCCGAGTTGGCCGCGGCCGCTCGCGCGGAGTTCAGCTCCAGCCACCTACTGCTGATGGCAGCTGCACCGGCCGATTTCAAAGCGAGCGAGCCGGCGGACGAGAAGCTGAAGCGCGAGGGGGACCTCGACTTGCACCTAGAGCCCACCGAAGACATCCTGGCCGGCCTGGCTGCTTCTCGAACTGACGAGCAAACGATTGTCGGCTTCGCCGCCGAACACGGCAACGATGTGGACAGAGCCCGCGAGAAGCTCACCCGCAAGGGCGCCGACCTAATAGTCCTAAACGACGTCTCCGACCCAGCCATCGGCTTCGAGAGCCCCGAAAACGCCGCAACCCTGATCAGCTCCACCGACGAGACCACGCTCGTTCAAGCTCCTAAGGACATAATCGCCGAGCAGATCTTGGACCGGGTCGATCAGCTGCGAGGCAAGTCGGAGCTAAGCGCCCACTAGGGACGAAGGGGACTCCCTCGAACGGGCGGATACTCAAAGTTGCCGCGTCATCCGCGGCAACTTGTCCGGGCGAGGGAGTCCCCTTCGTCCCAAGCGCAAGAGCCCCGCCAACCCGACGCACGCCGCGGGCTATACTGGCCCTAAGCTTTTCTGTCCCTAGCAGTATCGAGAAGTGGGCCTGGCCCACTTTTTTTTCGTCCCGAACCAGGTATGGCAGATCTCAAATACAGCATTCAACAGCAGCTTGCAGAGCTCGATTCCGAGTTGGACTTGGTTGCTCTCGAGCAGCCGGGAACCGAATCGCTGCGCCTTTTCATCGACCACCCGGAGGGTGTCGACCTGGCGCTCTGCGAACGGGTGACCAAGCACCTCATCGACCTGAGGGCCGAATACGCGCTTGAGGTCTCGTCGCCGGGACCGAAGTACCGCCGCACCGATCCAGTTTCCGAGACGAGCGAGGAGCAGTCGTGAGCAAAGAGATCGTCGAAGCAATCAAGGCGCTCGAGCAGGAGAAGGGCATCGCCGCCGACAAGCTGATGGACGCCCTCGCCGACGCTCTTCTATCGGCCTACAAGAAGACGCCCGGAGCGGCGAAATACGCCCGCGTCGACCTCGACCACGAGACCGGCGACTTCCGCGTCTTCGAACTGATTCTGCCGGCTGAGCTGGAGGAGAAGCTGCTGGCCGAGGCCGCCGAGGCCCAGGAGGAGGAAGAGCGCGAGATCGACCCCGAAACGGGCGAGCTGAAAGAGCCAGAGGATCCTGAGCTCGACCCGGAGATGATCGCGCCCTACGAGGATCAGATCGAGACCCGCGACGTCACCCCCGAGGACTTCGGCCGGATCGCTGCCCAGACTGCCAAGCAGGTAATTCTGCAGCGGATCCGCGAGGCCGAACGGATGATGATGTTCGAGGAGTACCAGGACCGGGTCGGCGAGCTGATCACCGGGATCATCCAGCAGTCCGACAAGCGCTACACGCTGGTCCAGCTGCGCGAGCGCGTCGAGGCGCTGCTGCCTAAGTCCGAGCAGGTTTACAACGAGCGCTATGACCACGGTATGCGGGTCAAGGCTGTGATCACCGATGTCTCCGACTCGACCAAGGGCCCGGCGATCGTCGTCTCCCGGCGCAGCCCCGAGCTGATCAAGAGCCTGTTCGAGATGGAGGTGCCGGAGATCGCCGACAAGCTGGTTGAGATCGTTGGCGTCGCTCGTGAGCCCGGCTACCGCTCAAAGATCGCCGTCGTCTCTCACACCGATGGCGTCGACCCTGTCGGCGCCTGCGTTGGACCGCGCGGCTCACGGGTGCGGATGGTCGTATCCGAGCTGCGCGGCGAGAAGATCGACATCATTCCCCACAACGACGAGCCTGCCCGCTTCGTCGCCAAGGCGCTTTCGCCGGCGCGGGTGCGCGAGGTAATCGTCGATGACGAGGAGCGCCAGGCGACCGTGATCGTCCCTGACGACCAGCTCTCGCTGGCAATCGGCCGCGATGGGCAAAACGCCCGTCTGGCGGCCCGGCTGACCGGCTGGAGGGTGGACATCAAGTCCGAGACCGAGTTCGCCCAGGACGACGAGGAGGTCGAGTACGAGGGCGAGGAGCAGTCCGACGGGCACTGCCTGGCGGTTCTCTCCAACGGTCGTCGCTGTCCCAACGCGGCGATCGGCGAGTCTTCCTACTGTGGCCTGCCTACCCACCAGGCGCTGGGACGCTTCGAAACCAACCAGATCACGGTGCTCTCGCCGCTAGACGAGGCCGAGGTGGCGATCCTCTCCGACCCGGGGGCCGATGAAGGCCAAGTGTCCGAGATTGTCGCCAAAGCGGAAGCTGAGTTCGTCGAGCCGGTTGAGGAGGAGCCTCAGCCAGAGGCTCCTGAGGTTGAGCAGGAGGCAGTTGTCGAGGAGGCTGAGCAGGCTTAGTGGCTAAGAAGCGCGTCCACGAGATAGCGAAAGCTCAGGGTCTGAGCAGCAAAGAGCTGCTTGCTGCGCTGAAGAAAGCCGGAATCGAGGCCAAAGCTGCGGCTTCCAGTGTCGAGGAGGCCGACGCGCTGAAAGCGCTCTCTGGCAATGGAGCGACGGCCACCAAAGGCCAGCCAAAAGCTGAAGCCAAGCCGGCCGAAGCCCCGAAAGAGGCTGTCAAACCAGCCGCGAAGCCAGCGCCCGCCGCGAAAAAACCGGCTGGGGCAGCGAAAAAACGCCGTGTAGTGATCGATTCGCAGGCCGCGCGCCGCGACCAGATGGGTGGACCACCGCCGCAGCGGCCGCCGCGGCGCCGCGGCGGCAGGCGTCGCCGGCCGCTGCTCGAGGAGCCACCGGTCAGGACCGAGGAGCCGGCCGAGCCAGAGGCGACCAAAGTCAACTCCGGTGCCACCGTGCGCGAGGTCGCCGAGCTGCTTGGCCTGGGCAGCGCTGAGGTGATCAAGAAGCTGATGATGATGGGGGAGATGGCGACCCTCACCCAGACCCTCACCGATGAGTCGGTCAAGGCGATCGCCGACGAGTACGACCGCAGGATCGAAATCGTCACCGCCGCTGAGGAGGAGCCCGAGGCGCCCGAGTTCGAGGATCCCGAGGAGAGTCTCGTCGATCGCCCGCCCGTGGTCACGATCATGGGTCACGTCGACCACGGCAAGACCTCGCTGCTCGACGCGATCCGCGAGACCGAGGTCGCGGCCGGCGAGGCTGGCGGGATCACCCAGCACATTGGCGCCTACCAGGTCCACCACGAGGACAAGACGATCACCTTCCTCGACACCCCTGGTCACGCCGCCTTCACCGCGATGCGCGCCCGCGGTGCCAAGGTCACCGACATCGCAGTCGTCGTCGTCGCCGCCGACGACGGCGTCATGCCGCAGACCAAAGAGGCGATCGACCACGCCCGCGCTGCCGACGTGCCGATCCTGATCGCCGTCAACAAGATCGACAAAGAGGGGGCGCAGCCGGACCGGGTCCGCAACGAGCTCGCCACCGACGGCCTTACGCCCGAGGACTGGGGGGAGAGACGGTCTACTGCGACGTCTCGGCCAAGACTCACGAGGGCCTCGGCAACCTGCTCGACATGATCCTGCTCGTCTCCGAGCTCGAGGAGCTGGGTGCCAATCCCGACGCTCCCGCTTCGGGCACGGTGGTCGAGTCCCAGCTCGACCCCGGCCGTGGCCCGGTGGTCACGATCCTGGTCCAGCGCGGCACACTCGCCGTCGGCGACGCGCTGGTCGGCGGCCCGCAGTGGGGCCGGGTGCGGGCGATGCACGACTTCACCGGCGATCGCGTCCAGAAGGCCGGTCCGGGAATGCCGGTCGAGGTGCTCGGCTTCGACGGCGTCTGCGAGGCCGGCGAGCACGTGCACGTGGTCGAGAACGACCGCCGTGCCCGCCAGCTCGCCCAGGAGCGCGGTAATCGCCTCAAGACCGAGGCCCTGGCCCGGCGCCAGGCGCGCAAGGTCTCCCTCGAGGAGGTCTTCTCTCGCGCCCAGGCGGGCGACATCAAGGAGCTCAACATCGTCCTCAAGGCCGACGTCGCCGGCTCGCTGGAGGCGCTGCAGGACGAGATCGCCAAAGTCCCGCAGGAGCAGGTCGCGATCAACATCATCCACTCACAGACCGGCGGCATCAACGAGTCCGACGTAATGCTGGCATCGGCCTCCGAAGCGATCGTGATCGGCTTCAACGTGCGACCACTGGCCGATGCCCGCCGCGCCGCCGAGCGCGAGGGCGTCGACGTCCGCACCTACTCGGTCATCTACAAAATCACCGAAGACCTGCGCAACGCGATGGAGGGCATGCTGGAGGCGGTCGAGGTCGAGGAGACGCTCGGAGAGGCTGAGATCAAACAGACTTTCAAGGCCTCCAAAGTCGGCCGCATCGCCGGTTGCATCGTCAACGAGGGCAAAGCTGTCCGCGACGCCAGCGTCCGCCTCGTTCGCGAGGGCACGGTGATTTGGGACGGCAAACTCGGTTCGCTGCGGCGCTTCAAAGACAACGTGCAGGAGGTCGAGTCCGGCCAGGAGTGCGGCGTCGTGCTGGAGGGCTACGCCGACGTCAAGGAGGGCGACGTGCTCGAGTTCTATAAGACCAAGCAGGTCGAGCAGACGCTGGACTAGGATGACCACCCCTCGCATGCGCCGTATCAACGAGGTGCTCCGCGAGGTGATCGGCGCAGCCATTACTACCGAACTGAGCGATCCTCGGATCGGCTTTGTCACCGTGACCTCGGTTGAGACCAGCCCAGACCTCCGCAGCGCAAAGGTGCACGTCAGCGTGCTCGGCGACGAGTCCGCGCGCGAGGAGGCGCTTACGGGGCTGCGTTCTTCGCACGGTGTCCTGCAGTCAAAAATCGCCGCCGAGACCCGGATGAAGCGCACCCCAACCCTGTCTTTCCACTACGACCCGACCGTCGAGCAAGGAATGAGGATCTCCCAATTGCTCGAAGAGGAAGAGGAATGAGCGAGACCACCGACATCGGCGCGACCGCAATCGAGCGCGTCGCCAGCGAGATCCGCAGCCGCGAGCGCTTCCTGCTGACCGCCCACGAGGGGCCCGACGGCGACGCTCTGGGCTCTCTGCTGGGGATGCACCACCTGCTCACCCAGCTCGGCAAGGACTCGGTGATGTTCCTCGCGGCGAAGGAGTTCCCGCTGCCGATCGAGTACCGCTTCCTGGCGCTGGAGGAGGTCTTTCATGAGGCGCCGGCGGACATGGCCGACCGGGCGGCGATCTTCCTCGACTGCGGCAACATCGACCGCATGCCGGTTGACTTCCTCTCGGCTGAGGACCTGTTCACGATCAACATCGACCACCATCACGACAACACCCTCTTCGGCGACGTCAATTTGGTCGAGGTCGATGCGTCCTGCACGGCCGAGATCGTCTACGAGCTGGCTGTGCTGCTGGGCGCCGAGATCACCGCCGAGATCGCCGCCGCCCTCTACGTCGGCATCGTCACCGACACCGGCAAGTTCATGTACGAGAACACCAACGCGCGAACGCACCGGATCGCCGCCGACTTGATCGAAGCGGGGGTCGAAGTCGACGAGACCTACCGCCGTCTCTACGAGCACGTGCCGCTGGAGAAGCTGCGGTTGCTTTCGCGCGCCCTGGACGGGATCCAGCACCACTGCGACGGCCGCCTGGTGCTCGCCTACATCGCCGCAGACGACTACAAGGCAAGCGGCGCCGGCGAGGAGATGACCGAGGGCATCATCGATCACCTTCGCTCGGTCGAGGGTGCCCGCGTCGCCGCCTTGATCCGCGACCTCGGCGACCGCGGCCGAGCGGCACGCAAGGTCAGCTTGCGCTCCAGTGATGGCGAGGTCGACGTCTCGGCGATCGCCCGAGAGCACGGTGGTGGCGGTCACAAACGCGCCGCCGGCTTCTCCACCGACCTCGAACTTGAGGACTTGGTCTCGTTCCTGTGCCGCGAGGTTTCCGCCCAGCTCTCTTGACGATCTTGCTCTGCGACAAGCCGGCGGGGATGACTTCCCACGATTTGGTGCGGCGGGTGCGACGCGAGCGGGAATGTAAAGCTGGGCACGCCGGAACGCTCGACCCCTTCGCCACCGGACTGCTGCTCGTTTTGCTGGATGGGGCGACTCGCTTGCAGCGCTTCCTTACCGAGCTGCCGAAGACCTATCTGGCGACGGCGCGGCTTGGTTGGCGCTCGAGCAGTGGCGATCCAGAGGGCGAGCTAACCGAGACGGGTGTGCGCCCGAACTCACTCGAGCTCCCCACCGGCACGGTGCGTCAGCATGTGCCGATGACTTCGGCGGTGCGGGTCGGCGGTGAGCGGCTCTACCGCAAGGCGCATCGTGGCGAGACGGTGAAGACGCCGCCGCGCGACGTCGAGATCTATCGAGCCGAGCTACTCGCACACGATGGCGGCAGCGCTCGCTACGAGATCGAGTGCTCCAGCGGTACCTACGTGCGCACCCTAATCGAGACACTTGGCGAGGCCTACTGCACCGAGTTGCGGCGCACCGCGATCGGCCCCTTTCGCGTCGAGGACGCCGGCGAAGAGGTTTCCAGCGAGCGGGTCGGCGAATTGATCCCCGCCGCGGCGGAGGCGATGCGCTGATGGCCAACATTGAGGTCACCAGCTTGCCCGAGGCGCGTCCGCGTCCGCGTCACGTCGCAATCGGCACCTTCGATGGCGTTCACCGTGGTCACCAGGCGGTAATCAAGGGGGCCGACACCGTGCTCACCTTCGACCCCCATCCGCTCGAGGTGATTCACCCTTCGGCCTTGCCGAAACTGATCATGCCCTTCGGTGTGAAGCGCGACGTGATCGAGGGCCTTGGCCTAAGTGAGCTTGTCGTCATTCCCTTCGACCGTGAGTTCGCGGCCCTCTCCGCCGAGGAGTTCATCGAGCAGGTCTTGATCGAGAAATTGACGGCCGAGCGGGTCTCGGTCGGGGAGAACTTTCGCTTCGGCGCCAAAGCCAAAGGAGATCCAGCGATGCTCGCCGCCCGCCCGGAGTTCGAGACGCGGGTGGTGCCGCTGGTCGAGGTTGACGGCGAGACGGTCTCCTCGACCAGGATCCGAGCGCTGGTCGCTGCAGGCGATATGGAGGGCGCCCGCCACTGCCTCGGCGCCCCCTTCATGGTCGAGGGCACCGTGGTCGAGGGTGACCAGCGTGGTCGCGAGCTCGGTTTTCCCACCGCCAACATCGTTCCTGACGACAGTCTTCTGATCCCGGGTCACGGCGTTTTCGCCGCTTTCGCCGACGGCGTCCCAGCTGCGGTCAACGTCGGCGTGCGGCCGACTTTCGAGAGCGGCCGGGGGGTGCTGATCGAGACTTACCTCATCGATCGCGACGAAGACCTCTATGGGCGCACCCTGCGTGTGGCCTTCGTCGAGAGGCTGCGCGGCGAGAAGCGCTTTCCCAGTGTCGAGGAGTTGATCGCCCAAATGCGGATCGACGTCGAGGACGCGAAGCGTGTCTGTGCTAGCTTCACCGGCGCATGAGCCTGGCCAAAGAGAAAAAGACCGAGCTGATCGGCAAATACGGACGCGCCGACGGCGACACCGGTTCCGCCGAGGTCCAGGTCGCTCTGCTCACCGAGCGGATCAACGAGTTGACCGAGCACCTGCGCTCGCACGCCAAAGACCACCACTCGCGCCGTGGTCTCTTGATGCTGGTTGGCAAGCGCCGCCGCATGCTCCGCTATTTGGAGCGCACCGACCTGGAGCGCTATCGCGCCCTGGTCGCAGAGCTCGGCCTGCGGCGATGATCGCTGCGGGGGAGCCCGCCCCCGACTTCACCCTGCGCAACCAGGACGGCGAGAAGGTCTCGCTCTCCGACTACCGTGGCCGCAAGGTACTGCTCGTCTTCTATCCGTTGGATTTCAGCCCGATCTGCTCGGATCAGCTCTCGGTCTACCAAGAGGTCAAGCCGCAGATCACCGAGAAGGGTGTCGAGCTGGTCGGCATCAGTGTCGATCATGGTTTCGCCCATAAGGCCTTCCAGGAGAAGTTGGGCATCGACACGCCGCTGCTGGCTGATTTCGAGCCCAAGGGCGAGGTCGCGCGTGCCTACGGTGCCTACATCGAGCAGGTGGGCCACGCTAATCGTTCGCTCGTCCTTGTCGACGAGGAGGGGACGATCGAGTGGGTGCACGAGTCGCCGACGCCGCTCGAGATCCCCGGCGCCAACTTGATCTTCGACGCGCTGGCGTCGGTCGAGGCCTGACCGACGAGCTAACCAGCGCCGCCGTGCCGCCGCTTGGCCCCGACGACCACGTTCGAGGTGAGGGCGATCTGCTGATCGTCTACGCCGATCTCGCCTGTCCGCACTGCGCCGCTGCCTGGGTCGAGATCTGTGCCAGGCCTGCGCGAGTGGCCTTCCGGCACTTTCCGGTGGCGAGCAAGCACCCTCGCGCCCCGGCCCTGCACGCGGCAGCCGAGGCAGCTGGCCGCCAAGGTCACTTCTTTGAGATGGTCGACTCGCTCTATGCCGAGCGCGGTCGGGTTGACGACCCGCACCTCTGGGAGCGAGCTGAGCGGTTTGGACTCGATCTGGAGCGCTTCGAGTCCGAGCGACGTTCGGAGGAGGTGAGGGCACGGATCCGACGCGATTTCGAGTCGGCGATTCGCGGCGGTGTCACTGCCACGCCGGCCCTGTACTCTCCCAGCTGAAAGAGAACGAGAGTTCTGAAAGCAAATGGCCGCCATCCGGGTGGCCGGAGGTAGGACAACTAAATGAGCATGTTTGACGTAACCCGCGTCTCGGCGGACATCGGCGACAGCCAGATTTCCTTCGAGACCGGAAAACTCGCAAAGCAGGCGGGCGGCGCGGTCGTAGTCCAGGCCGGCGACACCATGGTGCTCTGCACCGCAACCGTGGGCAGCCTGCGCGACGTGGACTTTCTTCCCCTCACCGTTGACATCGAGGAGCGCATGTACGCCGCGGGCAAAATCCCCGGCTCGTTCTTCCGTCGCGAGGGTAAATCCAGTGAGAAGGCGACGCTGACCGCGCGCATGATCGACCGGCCGATCCGCCCGCTCTTCCCCAAGGGCTGGCACTACGAGACCCAGCTGGTGGCGATCCCGATGTCGGTCGACCAGGTCAACCCTTACGACGTCCTCGCGATGAACGGCGCCTCAGCGGCGCTGGCGATCTCCCCGGTCCCCGTCGCCGATCACGTCGGCGCGGTGCGCATCGGCAAACTGGATGGCGACTTCGTCGTCAACCCCTCTGAGGAGGATCACGCCGAGCTCGACCTCGACCTGATCGTCGCTGGCACCAGCGAGGCGATCCTGATGGTCGAGGCTGGCGCCAGCGGCGTCACCGAGCAGGAGATCCTCGACGCGCTCGACATCGCCCACGGCGAGATCAAGAAGCTCGTCGCCGCGATGGAGGAGCTGCAGCAGAAGGCCGGCAAGGAGAAGATCGAGGTGGAGGCGCCGTCGATCGACGAGGGTCTGATCAGCGACATTCGCTCCTCACACGGCCAGGCGCTGGTCGACGCGATCGCCACCGAAGGCAAGCTCGAGCGCTACGAGGCGATCGACAAGGTCAAGGACGAGGTTGTCGCCAAATACGCGCCTGAGTCCGCCGACGGCGAGACCGACGAGAAGCAGGCGGCCGAAGTCAAGGCAGCCTTTGGCTCGATCGAGAAGGACACGATCCGTAAGGCGATTGCGGTCGACAAGAAGCGCCCCGACGGCCGTGCTCAGGACGAGATCCGGCCGATCGAGTGCGAGGTCGACGTCTCGCCGCGCGTGCACGGCTCAGCCTTGTTCACCCGCGGTGAGACCCAGATCCTCTCCAACGCCGCACTTGGCACGACCCGCATGGACATGCGGATCGACACGCTCGGCCTGGAGACGTCGAAAAAATTCTGGCACCACTACAACTTCCCGCCCTTCTCAGTGGGAGAGGCCGGCTTCATGCGCGGCCCCAAGCGGCGGGACATCGGCCACGGTGCGCTCGCCGAGCGGGCCCTGGTCGCCACGGTCCCCAGCGAAGAGGACTTTCCCTACGTGATCCGAGTCGTCTCGGAGACGCTTGAGTCCAACGGCTCCTCCTCGATGGGCTCGGTCTGCGCCTCTTCAATGGCGCTGCAGGCCGCGGGCGTGCCTGTCACCGCACCGGTCGCCGGCGTCGCTATGGGCCTGATCAAGGAGGGCGACGACTACATCGTCCTCACCGATATCGCTGGTGTCGAGGATCACCTCGGCGATATGGACTTCAAGGTCGCCGGCACTGCGGACGGGATTACCGCCCTGCAGATGGACATCAAGATCACCGGTGTGACCTTCGAGATTCTCACCGACGCGCTCGAGCAGGCAAATAAGGGTCGCCAGTTCATCCTCGGCAAGATGGCCGAAGCGATCGACGGCCCGCGCGAGACGCTTTCCAAGCACGCGCCGCGGATTGAGGCAATCAAGATCGATCAGGAGAAGATCGGCGCCGTGATCGGCAAAGGCGGCGAAACGATCCGCGCCCTGTGCGAGGAGTTCGAAGCCGAAATCGACGTCGAGGACGACGGCACGATCCGGATCTACGCCCCGACTGGCGAACTGGTCGAAGCCTGCGTGGCACGGATCGAGTCGATGACCAAGGAGGCCGAGATCGGCGACAAGTACCCAGCCGCCAAAGTGGTGAAGACGACCACCTTCGGCGCTTTCGTCGAGTTGGTCAAGGGCACCGACGGCCTGCTGCACATCTCCAACGTAAAGCCCGGTGAGAGGGTCGACTCAGTCGATGACGTGCTTAGCTCCGGCGACGTGATCGACGTCACCGTGGTCGAGGTCGACCGCGAGCGCGGTCGGATCGGCCTGCGCCTCTCCGATGACCCGTCGGTGGCAGGCAAATCGCCTGAGGAGCTGGCTTCGGTCGGGTCCGGCGACGGTGGCCCACGCCGTAATGGCGGTGACCGCGATCGCGGTGGCCGCGGCGGTGGGGGCGGCGGCCGTCGGCGCGAGCGCGAGCGGCGCGATTAGCCGTTGAGCACTGCGCAGCTAACCGAGCTCAGCTCGGGCGCCCGGGTCGTGACCGAGGAGGTTCCCTCGGTCCGATCCGTGGCGCTTGGGCTCTGGGTTCGCACCGGTTCGAGGAACGAGACGCCGGCCCAGGCAGGCGTCTCGCACTTCCTCGAGCACCTGCTGTTCAAGGGTACGGCGCGTTACTCGGCGATCGAGATCTCCGAGCTTTTTGACGGGCTTGGCGCCTCGGTCAACGCCGCGACCGGCAAGGAGACCACCCATCTGCACGCCCGCTTCCTCGACGAGCACACCGAGGAGGTCTTCGACCTGCTGGCGGAGATGCTGCTGGCACCGACCTATCCCGACATCAACTCTGAGCGCGATGTGGTGCTGGAGGAGATCGCGATGTACGAGGACGAGCCGCAGGACCGCGTCCACGACATCCTCGCCGGCGCAGTCTTCGGCGAGCACCCGTTGGGTCGCCGTGTGCTCGGCGAGGCTGAGGTCATCTCTTCGATCCCGGTTCCAGACATCGAGGCCTACCGCGGCGATCGCTATACCGGCGCCAACGTGGTCGTCGGCGCCGCCGGTCACCTCGACCACGAGCGCATAGTTGCCCTTGCCGAGCGGTTGGTTTCGCCGCCCGACGGAGGAGACGGGGCGACTGCGGTTGCCGCGTCGGCCGAGGCGCGGCTGCACTTCTATCCGAAGGACACCGAGCAGTACCACATCTGTTTCGGCGCGCCTGGGATCGTCCGCGACGACGAGCGCCGCTACGGGCTCGCCGTGCTCGACTCGATCTTCGGCGGCTCGACTTCTTCTCGGCTCTTCCGCGAGGTGCGCGAGAAGCGTGGGCTCGCTTACTCGGTTGGCTCCTACAACGAGCAGTACACCGATTCCGGACTGGTGGCGACCTACGTCGGCACGCGCGAGGACAACGTCGAGGAAGCCTGTGCGGTGATCGGCGCTGAGCTGGCACGGCTGCGCAGCGAGCCCGTTTCCGCCGACGAGCTGTCCCGGGCGAAGGAGAATGTCAAGGGTCGCCTCGTCCTCTCGTCGGAGTCGACCGCGGCGCGGATGTCGCGGATCTCGCGGGCGACCCTGTTCAACCTGCCGATCGAAAGCCTCGACTCGATGCTGGCCAAGGTCGACGCGGTGAGCGTCGAGGAGCTGAGCGAGCTGGCGAGCGAGCTCTACGCCGCCGAGCGGCTCTCGGCAGCCTGCGTTGGTCGCGACGAGGACTGCTTCCGCAAGGCTTTGGCGCCGGTTTCAGAGGAGCTGGCCGCGGCGTGATCCGCGTTGGCGTCTCCGGCGCTGCCGGAAGGATGGGGAGCACGGTCTGCGCCGCCGTCGAGGCGGCCGACGGGCTGGAGCTCGCGGCCAAGGCCGACCCGGCGCTCGGCATCGAGCTGGAGAGCGTGCTCCGCAAGGTCGACGTGGTCGTCGATTTCAGCCGACCCGACACGGCGCTCGACAACGCCAAGGCCTGCCTTGACGCTGGGGTGCACGTCGTCCTCGGCACGACGGGGTTCGACCTCGATGCTCTTCGCGCCGCCGCCGAGGCCGCCGAGGCCAACTGCTTTGTGGCGCCCAACTTCGCGATTGGGGCCGTGCTGCTGATGGAGGCGGCTCAGGCGATCGCCAAGCACATGCCCGAGTGCGAGATCGTCGAGTTGCACCACGACCGCAAGCTCGACGCGCCTTCCGGTACGGCAAAGCGGACGGCCGAGCTGATCGACGCCGCCGGTGGCAATGTCCACGAGCCGATCCACTCGGTGCGGCTGCCGGGGCTGGTCGCCCACCAGGAAGTGATCTTCGGCGGCGAGGGGCAGACGCTCTCGATCCGCCATGACTCGATCGATCGCGTCTCCTTCATGCCCGGTGTCGTCCTGGCGGTACGCAGGGTTGCCGAACTGCCCGACCGCTTCACGGTCGGCCTCGAGAAGCTGTTGTAGGTTCATGCGATGAGCGACGAGCTGGCGCGCCTCGACGCGACCGCCCAGGCTGAGTTGGTCCGCAACGGCGAGGCGACGCCCGTGGAGTTAGTCGAGGCCGCGATCGCTCGAGTCGAAGCGATCAACGGTGATGTCAACGCGGTCATCCACCCCCTCTTCGAGGAGGGGTTGGAGGCGGCTCGCGGTGAGCTCCCTGATGGCCCATTCAAGGGGGTCCCCTTCTTGCTCAAGGACCTCGGCGCTGCCTTCGCCGGCCAGCCACTGCACCTGGGCATGAACTACCTCAAGGAACGCGACTTTCGCGCCCCGGTGGACACCTACCTGGCACAGCGTTTTCGCGCGGCCGGGCTGGTCACGATCGGCAAGACGAGCTGTCCCGAGCTCGGCATCCTGCCGACGACCGAGCCGCGCGCCTACGGCGCGACGCGCAACCCCTGGGACCTAGAGCGCACGGCGGGTGGTTCGAGCGGCGGCTCCGCCGCGGCAGTCGCGGCGGGAATGCTGCCGATGGCGCACGCCAACGACGGCGGCGGCTCAATTCGCATCCCGGCCTCCAACTGCGGTTTGGTCGGACTCAAGCCGAGTCGCCAACGGACCAGCGAGGGCCCGATCGCCGGTGACTTCATGTCGGGTCTGACCGCGGAGCTCTGCGTCTCGCGCTCCGTTCGGGATACCGCGGCGCTGCTTGAGGCCGTGCATGGCCCGGCTCCCGGCGATCCCTACGTCGCCCCACCGCCACTGCGCCCATACACCGAGGAGGTCGGCGCCGACCCTGGCAAATTGCGGATCGCGCTCTTGACCGAAACCGTGATCGAGCAGGACGCCGACCTCGAGGTCGTGGCCGCGGCGCAGGGCGCGGCGAAGGTGCTGGAAGGCTGCGGTCACACGGTTGAGCAACCGGACCTGAGCATGTTGCAGAGCATCGACATGGTCGAGCCTTTCCTGGTGCGCTGGGCGGCTGGTCAGGCGTCGACGCTCGATCAACTCGGCATTATCGGCGGCCAGCCGATCGGCCCCGACGACGTCGAGCCGTTGACCTGGGCCCTGGCTGAGATCGGGCGCCAGCGCAGCGCCGGCGAGTACCTGGAGGCAGTCGGTCAGCACCAGATCATGAGTCGCATGTTCGCCGGTATCCATGAGTCCGGCTTCAACCTGCTCTTGTCGCCAACCATGGGAGAGCCGCCACCTCCGCTCGGCACTTTCGACGACTCCGGGCCCGATCCAATGGTCGCCTTCGAGCGCGCCTTTCTCGCCGGCTGCTTCACCGCTGCCTTCAACGCGACCGGCCAGCCAGCGATCTCGCTGCCGCTGCACTGGAGTGAGGACGGGCTGCCGGTTGGCGTTCAGCTCGTTGCCCCGCTGGGGCGTGAGGACGTGCTGCTGCGGGTAGCTTCCCAACTGGAGCAGGTTGTGCCGTGGGCCGATCGCACCGCGCCGACCTTTGCCGCATGACGCCATCGATACCCTGCCAGCGATGAGTAACTTCCGAGGGGTCATAACCGCGATGGCAACGCCTTTCCAGCCGGACGGGGCGGTCGACGAGGCGGCGGCGCGCCGGCTGGCGGCCCACCTAGTCGAGCATGGCTCCCACGGCGTCGTCGTTGCTGGTTCGAGCGGCGAGGCGGCGACCCTCGACGACGCCGAGCACATCGGCCTGCTGGCGGCGATCGTCGACGAGATCGGCGAACGGGCGACGGTGATCTGCGGCACCGGCACCAACGACACCCGCCACTCGATCGCGCTGACCAAGGCCGCGGCCGAGGCCGGCGCCGCGGGCGCGCTGATCGTCACCCCTTACTACAACAAGCCTAACCCGGTCGGTCTGCAAGCCCATTTCGAAGCGATTGCCGAGGCGGTCCCCGGCCTACCTCTGATCGCCTACAACATCCCCTCGCGCGTGGTGATCAACGTGCCGCCGGAGCAATTGGCCGAGATCGCCCGGATCGACGGTGTGGTCGCGGTCAAGCAGGCCAACGACGATGACCTTGGTGCGATCGAGGGCCTCGCCGTGCTGGCCGGCAACGACGATGTCTTCCTGCGCACGCTCGAGCTCGGTCTGGCCGGCGGCATCCTCGTCGCTTCCCAGCTGGTCGGCGACCAGATGCGTGAGATGTGGGACGCCGCGCAGAGCGGAGATCTCGATCGTGCGCGCGAGATCGATGTCGGCTTGAAGCCGCTGTATGAGGCCTTGGCCGTGACCACCAACCCGATGCCGCTCAAGGCGGCGCTCGAGATCGCCGGCCTGATCCCATCCGGAACCCTGCGCTTGCCGATGGTCCCAGTCGATGAGGCGCAGCGCACGACGATTCGCGAGGCGCTGGATGCCGTCGGCGTAGCGGTGGTCTCCTAACCCGATGGCGGCGAAGTTGCGAGTTCTGCCGCTCGGTGGCCTGGGCGAGATCGGCAAGAACATGACCGTGGTCGAGTACGACGGCAAGATCGTCGTCGTCGACACCGGGCTGATGTTCCCGACCCCAGAGATGCTCGGCATCGACCTGGTGCTGCCCGACTTCTCTTACTTGCGCGACCGGGTCGACGACATCGAAGCGATCGTGCTGACGCACGGGCACGAGGATCATGTCGGCGCTCTGCCATATGTGTTGCGCGAGATAGGTATGCCGCCGGTGATTTATGGCGGCATGCTGACGGTTGGCATGGTCCGCTCCAAGCTCGACGAGCACAAGTTGAAGGACGCACCGCTGGAGGAGCTGCCGGCGGGGAAGAAGGTGCAGCTCGGTCCCTTCGAGCTCGAGCTCGTACACCTCTCGCACTCGATTCCCGATATGCGGGGCGTCATTCTCACCACTGAGGTCGGCAAGATGTTGATGACCGGCGACTACAAGTTCGACCAGACCCCGGTCGACGGCCGCCCGGCTGATATCTCGCGGCTTGCTCAGCTCGGTCGTGAAGGCCTGCTGCTGCTCTGTGGCGACTCGACTAACGCCGACCGGCCCGGGATCGCGCCCTCGGAGTCGAGCGTCGGGCCGGCGTTACTGGAGACCTTCTCTGCCTGCGAGGGACGGGTCATCGTCACTTCCTTCGCTTCGAACATCCATCGTGTGCAGCAGGTGATCGACGCCGCCGTTGCGCTTGACCGGCGGGTCGCCCTGGTCGGTCGCTCTATGCGTAAGAACTTCAACATCGCTTCCAACCTGGGAATCGCCAAAGCGCCCAGCGGCCTCTTCATTCAACCGCGTGAGATCGAGGACTTCCCCGACGAGAAGGTGATTGTGATCTCAACCGGCAGCCAGGGCGAGCCGCTCTCGGCCCTGCGGCGGATGGCGAACAACGATCATCGCGACGTCGAGCTGCATTCCGGTGACACGGTGGTGTTCTCGGCGACTCCGGTGCCCGGCAACGAGCGCGCCGTCAACGAAACGATCGACCGTATTTACGAGATCGGCGCCTCGGTCGTGACCGCCAAGGAGGCGCCGATCCACGCCTCTGGTCACGGCTGGCAGGAGGAGCTGAAGTTGATGCTCAACCTGACCAAACCGCGCTACGTCATGCCTGTCCATGGCGACCACCAGCGGCTGCGACTGCACGCTGCGCTCGCCCACTCGGTTGGGATTGAGCCGGAGAACGTCTTTCAAGGCCGTAATGGCTTGCCGCTTGAGATCGACGCCAACGGCGCGGACTTTGGCAAGGAGGTCCACGCGGGCGTGGTCTACGTCGACGGCGTCAACGTCGGCGAGCCCGACGATGTGGCGTTGCGCGACCGGCGCGAGATCTCCGCCGACGGAATCTTCATCGTCGTGGCGACCGTCTCGGCTGATGATGGCAGCGTCGTTGCCGACCCCGAGGTGATCGTGCGAGGCGTGGCCTTGCCGGAGGGTGAGGAGTCGCTGGTCGACGAGCTTAAGGACGTGGTCGAGGACTCGCTTGAGGACGCTGCTGAGGCCGGCACCCGCGAGGTCCACCTAATTCAAGAAGACGTCCACGATGCGATCGCCAAGCTCGTCTACGAGAAGTTGCGCAGCCGGCCGATGATCCTGCCGGTCGTCGTCGAGGTCTGACGCACCAAAAAAAGGGGCCCGCCGGTCGCGTTGGGGAGAACCGGCGGGCCCTTGTGTCTCGTCCAGTGAGGAAGCTAAGCCTGGCTTTTAAAGCCGGTCTAAAGTCGGGTTAATTCTCTGCTCAGACTGGCTCTTGTGCAGGGGAAGTCTGATCCGAAAGAGAGCGCCGCCCAGGTTCGACTTAGTCACTTCGGCCCTGCCGCCATGTGATTTGGCGACCGCGCTGACGATCGAGAGGCCGAGGCCGCTGCCGCCGCCAACCGCCGTATCGGCAGGTCCTTCACCGCGGACAAAGCGATCAAAGATCTGCTCGCGCATCTCGGGCGGCACTCCAGGGCCATCGTCACCAACTTCGACCACCGCATACCCTCCCTCAGCACTTAGTCGCAGCTCGATCGTCGAGCCAGGGGGCGTGTGGCGAACCGCGTTGTCGAGCAGGTTGAGGACCATCCGGTGCAGCTCGTCGGCGTTGCCATCGACAGGTAGTGGGTGTTCGTTCTCGACCCCGAGCTGGCGTTCGCCGATCGTCGGTGCGACCTCGGCAGCGGCGTGACCCGCTGCTTCGGCAAGGTCGCAAAGGGTGCGGGTGCCGATTCGTCCGGCGTCGGCACGCGCGAGAAGAAGAAGGTCTCCGACGAGCCGACTCATGCGGCTAGATGAGCGCAGAGCCGAGTCGACCATTTCACGCTCTTCCTCTTGAGCGGGGCTCTCGAGTGAGGCCTGCAGTAGCTCCAAGTTGGCGAGGATGCTGGTCAGTGGGGTGCGCAGCTCATGTGAGGCGTCGGCGACGAACTTGCGCTGTCGCTTTAGCGCCGCTTCACGCTCGGCGCGTGCGGCGTCGAGTGAGCGCAGCATCTGCTCCAGCGTCCTCGCCAGCTCGCCAACCTCGTCGTCGACGCGCGGTTGTGGCATGTGGCTGGAGGGATCGCCGGTGTTGGCGATTGTTCGTGCCGTGGCCGTCAGGGAAGAGATTGGGCGCATCGCACGGCGGGCAATTGCAACGCCGGCGAAGCTGGCGAGCAACGTCGCGCCCAGCACCCCCGCTGCAATAAACAGCCAGATGCGTCCAATGGTCGAATCGACATGCTGCTCGTTACGACCGTACTGGACATAGCCGGCGATGCGGCCGGTTTGGCGGCTGCGGAGGACAACGGTCGCCACCCGTATATCTCCGACTTCGTTGATTCCGGGCGTGGGTGGGCCAAGTTCCGCGGCGTTCGGACTGGCGTCGAGTTCCTGTCCGCGGGAGTCGTAGATTCGCGCCGAGGCGTCGTTGGGGCTGACGAAGTCGCCCAGGTCGGGCTCTTCGGCGATCAGCGTGTTGGTGATCGTGTCGACGATCCGGACCTGCGAGGCGAGCGTCGTGACGGCGCCCTTGACCTCGCGGTTGAAGTCGTCGCGGACGCGCTGGGCGGCGAGATTGCCGATGATCGCGCCGAATAGCACCAGGATCGCCAGCGTCAGGCCGGCGGAGACCGCAGCCAGACGCCATCGCACCGGCCAGTTGCGGGGGCGGACCATTTACGCTTTCAGCACGTAGCCGGCGCCGCGTTTGGTGTGCAGCAGGCGTGTCTCGGCGCCATCCTCGATCTTGCGGCGAAGGTTGGAGATGAAAACGTCGATCGTGTTGGTTGCCGCCATCGGGTCATAGCCCCAAACCTCGTCGAGCAGCCGCTCGCGCGAGACGACGAGGCGCTCGTTGTGCATCAGGTACTCGAGCAGCTCAAACTCGCGGTTGGTCAGCTCGATCTCGCGTTCCCCGCGCCGCACTTCGCGCGTGTCCGGGTTGAGGCTCAGGTCGCCAACCTGCAGCGAAGCCGAGCCCCGCGGCGGACGCCGCCGCAGCAGTGCCCGGATTCTGGCCAACAACTCCTTGCGCTCGAATGGCTTGACCAGGTAGTCGTCGGCGCCGCTGTCGAGGCCGTCGACCCGGTCCTCGGTCTCGCTGCGCGCGGTCAGGATCAGGATCGGCACGTCGCTGTCGGCGCGCAGTTGGCGACAAACCTCGACCCCGTCGAGCCTTGGCAGGCCGAGGTCGAGCACGACCAGGTCAGGGACGAAGCCCGCGGCGACGTCGAGCGCATCGACCCCGTCGCCAGAGGTGCGCACTTCATAGCCCTCATTGCGCAAGGACCGCCGCAGCACATCGGCGATCTCCTCGTCGTCCTCGACGACAAGCACGCGCCCCTCAGTCAAGTCGGTCTCATTTGTGAGCACGAAGCGATGTTAGCCCGGCTTTGACACGTTCCGCTGGGCTTTTAGTGCGAATTTAGGCACGGAGATAGCGGGGAAGATGCCTATTCAGGGGCAATTGCCATCTGCCTCGCTTGGCATGATCGAGCGCAGCCCGTGAGTTCACCTGCCGCCGTTCATCTTCACGCCCACAGCGAGTACTCGCTGCTTGATGGCGCTTGCAAGATCGATGCGATGGCGGCGCGGGCAGCGGAGTTGGGGCAGCCGGCCCTGGGGCTAACCGATCACGGCGTGATGAACGGCGCGGTCGATCTTTACAAGGCTTGCCAGAAACACGGGATCAAGCCGATCGCGGGACTTGAGGCCTACCTCGTCGACGACGTCAAGACGATCAAAGAGAAGCCCAAGTACGAGCGCAACCACATCACCCTTCTGGCCGAAAATGACGCCGGCTTCGCCAACCTGGTCAAGCTCACCTCGGCCGGTTTCCTCGAAGGCTTCTCGCGTGGCAAGGCCAATGTTGACATGGAGATGCTCGCCGCTCACGCCGAGGGGGTCATCGTCCTTACCGGCTGCCTGCAGTCGCGCTTCTGTCGCCGACTGGTCGAAGAGCGAGCCGACGACGCCCGCGCCCATCTCGACGATTTGATCCAAGCATTTGGTCCCGAGCAGGTCTACTTCGAGGTGCAAAAGAACGGGATCGAGGAGCAAGAGAAGGCCAATCAAGGGATCGTCCGCTTCGCCCGTGAGCTCAACCGCCCACTGGTCGGTACCGCCGACGTCCACTACCTGCGGCGCGAGGACTTCAACAACCATGCTGCGTTGCTCTGCGTGCAGACGAAGTCGACCCTGGAAGCGCCGAAGATGAGCTTCGACACCAACGAGTTCTACATCAAGAGCTCCGAGGAAATGCACGAGTCATTTTCCGAGTGGCCCGAGGCGGTCCCGACCTCGCTGGAGATCGCGGAGCGCTGCTCTTTGAACATCGAGCTGGGCAGCCTGCTGCTGCCGCGCTACCCGACTGAGGATGGTTCCGAGCCGGAGGAGATGTTGCGGCGCATCGCCGGCGAGGGCCTGCGTGCCCGCTATGGCGACCCGCCGCCGGCCGAGGCGGTCGAGCGGATGGAGTTTGAGCTCGGCGTAATTGAGGAGATGGGCTTCTCCTCCTATTTCCTGATCGTCTGGGATTTCGTCCGCTACGCCAAGGAAAACGGCGTCGCCGTCGGCCCGGGGCGCGGCTCTGCGGCCGGCTCAATCGTCTCTTACGTGCTCAAGATCACCGACCTGGATCCACTCGCCGAGGGTCTGATCTTCGAGCGCTTCCTCAACCCGGGCCGCAAATCGATGCCGGATATCGACATCGATTTCTCAGTCCGCGGCCGCGAGCGGATGATCCGCTACGTCGGTGACAAGTACGGGCGCGAATCGGTCGCGCAGATCATCACCTTCGGCAAGATGGCGCCTCGTGCTGCGACCCGCGACGCCGCACGCGTGCTCGGCTTCGATTACGCCACCGGCGACCGCTTGGCGAAGCAGATCCCGGAGCCGATCATGGGCCGCAGTCCTTCCTTCGAGGAATGCCTGAGGAAGGGTCAGGAGCTGAAACGAACTTATGACGAGGAGGCCGACGCGAAGAAGGTCATCGACGTCGCCCAGGGGCTCGAGGGGATCATCCGCAACAACTCGATCCACGCCGCCGCGGTGGTGATCGCCGACCGGCCGTTGCAGGAGATCGTGCCCCTGCAGCTGGCCGAGGATCGCAACGCGCCGGCGGCGGCCGGCAACGGCAACGGCTCCGCCAAGCCGGAGCGCCAGTACAAGATCGTGACGCAGTACTCGATGGGACCGATCGAGGAGATCGGGCTGCTGAAGATGGACTTCCTCGGCCTGCGCAACCTCGACGTGATCGAGGACGCGATCGAGATCATCGCCCGCTCGCGCGGCGAGACGATCGACATGGAGCAGATCCCGATCGACGATGCCAAGACCTACGCGATGCTCGCCCAAGGCGACTCGACCGGCGTCTTCCAGTTCGAGTCGGAGGGGATGCGCGATGCCCTGCGCAAGGTCGGGCCAACCGAGTTTGCCGACCTGGTCGCGCTCGGCGCCCTCTACCGGCCCGGCGCGATGGCGTACATCCCTACCTACGCCAAAGGCAAGAAAGATCCCTCGACGGTGCGCTACCCCGACCCACGGCTGCGCGCGATCACCGAGGAGACCCACGGCTGCGTGATCTACCAGGAGCAGCTGATGGAGATCTCGCGCTCGATGGCGGGCTTCTCGGGCGCTGAGGCGGACGACCTGCGCAAGGCGATCGGCAAGAAGAAGCGCGAGCTGATGGCGACGATGAAGGACAAATTCATGCAGGGTCTGAAGGAATCCGAGACCGCCGACAATGTCGCCAAGGACCTCTGGAAGCTGAACGAAGCGGCCGCCGACTACTCCTTCAACAAGTCCCACGCTGCCTGCTACGGGCTGATCTCCTACCGCACGGCTTACCTCAAGGCCAACTACCCGGCCGAGTACATGGCGGCGGTGATCTCCTCGGTGATGAGCACCAAAGACAAGGTGCCTTTCTTCGTTAACCGCTGTGCCGAGATGGGGATCGACGTGCTGCCGCCGGACGTCAATACCTCCGACCACAGTTTCGTCGTCAACGAGAAGGCGATCCGTTTCGGCCTCGACGCGGTGAAGAACGTTGGCCACAGTGCCGTCGAGGCGATTTTGCGGGCCCGCGGGGATTCGCCGATCGCCTCGATCTGGGATTTCTGCGAGCGGGTCGACTCGCGGGCCGTCAACAAACGAGCGATCGAATGCTTGATCAAGTGTGGCGCGCTGGATTCGACCGGGGCGACTCGGCGGGGGATGCTGGAGGCGTTGCCGGCGGCGCAGTCGGCCGGGCAGAAAGCGCAGGAGGACGCCCAGCTGGGCCAGGGCTCGATCTTCGATTTCGGCGACGCCGACGCCAACGGGGGAGGGGAGAGCGCGTCCAGCTCCCATCACCGGCCGCCGATCTCGGCAGCTGAGTTCGAGCGGCGAGAATTGCTGACGATGGAGAAGGAGACGCTCGGCACCTACCTCTCGTCGCACCCGCTCTCAGAAGTGCGCGAGGCGTTGCGTGCCCGTGTCGATTGCAGCCTGGCGGACCTGGCCAACAAGCCGGATGGTGCCTGGGTGACGGTCGGCGGCATCGTCGCCGACTGCAAGAAGATCCGCACCAAGAGCGGCAGCCAGATGATGTTTGCGACGCTTGACGACGTCGAGGGTCAGGTTGAGATGCTCGTCTTCAAGGCCGACCAGGCGGAGAGCGCTGGGGTGATCGAGACCGACGCCGTTGTGCTCGTCCGTGGCCGGATCGACCACAAGGACCGCGGTGAGACCAAGCTGGTCGTACAGGAAGCAGAGCGCTTTGAACCCGGTGTCGAGGAGATGGCCAGGGCGACTGCGGCGGCGGCCGCGCCGGCGGAGCCACTGAAACTAGAGATCGACCTAGCGAGCCTCGACAACCCTCATCTGATCGAGGAATTGAAGACCGTTTTTGCCGACCACAAGGGTGATGCTGAGGTGTACCTAGCGATCCCCGGGCAAGATGGCAAGGCGCGCGAGTGGAAGTTGGGCGAGGAGTTCAAGGTGCGCCACTCGAGCAAGCTGCGGGCTGAGTTGGACCACGTCCTAGGCGCAGACGCTCTGGCTGCCTAGACTTCTGTTGTGCCCGCTACGCGCCAGAAGACCGGTGAGTGTCGCCAGTGCCGTTCTTTTTGCGACAAAATGGTCGAGCCGCGCGGTTGTGTCGAAATTGGCTGTCGCTATCTGTACAGCATCGTCGACGGCCTGACCGGCACCCAGTACGTCGGTTGCATGCAGGGGGTTTTCGGCGCCAAGGTCGAGCTCGAGGCCGTGCAGCAGCCGGGTGGTTTCGGCGGAGTCAAGATGACCGGAAATGCGCTTCCCCACTGCCCCTTCTCGGTCGAGCGCGCCTACGTCGGCGATGGTCCCGAGTATGACTGCATCAACCGGCGCTTCTTTGACCACACGGATGGCGGTCCAGAGGGACTGCGGGCGTTCGATCTGCGCGACCTTGCATCTGAGTCTCCCGGCGTCTAATCCGACACAATTCCGTGTAGGATCGCGATATGAGCGATTCTTCAGCAGTGGCAGAGGCAGAGCAAGTCGTGGCAGAGGCAGCTGGTGACAGCGCCGGGGCCGAGGGCCCCAAGTTCACGCTCGAGTTAAATCAGGATCAAAAGGACATCCGCGACTGGGTGCGCGGCTTTGCCGAGGGCGTTGTACGGCCCGCGGCGGAGGAGTGGGACGAGCGCGAGGAGACCCCTTGGCCGGTGATCCAGGAGGCCGCCAAGATCGGCCTGTACAGCTTTGAAGCGCTGGGCCAGTTCTTTGGCGACGACTCTGGCCTGACGCTGCCGATCGCCAACGAGGAGCTGTTCTGGGGCGATGCCGGCATCGGCATGGCGATCATGGGCACCTCGCTTGCTGTCGCCGCAATTTTCGGGCAGGGGACCCCGGAGCAGATGGGCGAGTGGATCCCGCAGTGCTTTGGCACTGCCGACGAGCCGCAGGTCGCGGCATTCTGCTCCTCGGAGCCGGATGCCGGCTCCGATGTGGCGGCGATCCGCACCAGCGCCAAGTACGACGAGGCCAACGACGAATGGGTGCTGAACGGCCAGAAGGCCTGGGCGACCAACGGCGGCATCGCCGGCGTCCACGTGGTGATCGCCTCGGTCGACCGCGAGCTGCGCTCGCGTGGACACGCGGCCTTCATTATCCCGCCGGGGACCAAGGGCTGCGAGCAGGGCGCCAAGGTAAAGAAGCACGGCCTGCGCGCTTCGCACACCGCCGACGTCCACCTCGACGACTGCCGCATCCCGGGCTCTTGTCTGCTCGGCGGCAAGGAGAAGCTCGACGAGCGTCTCGCACGCGTCCGCGAGGGCAAGAGCTCAAAATCGCAGGCAGCGATGCAGACCTTCGAGGCGAGCCGGCCAACTGTCGGCGCGCAGGCGATCGGCATCGCCCGCGCCGCCTACGAGTACTCGCTTGGATACGCCAAAGAGCGGCAGCAGTTCGGCAAGGCGATCATCGAGAATCAATCGATTGCCTTCGCCTTGGCCGACATGAAGATGGAGATCGACGCCGCCCGGCTGCTGGTCTGGCGTGCCGCCTGGATGGGTCGTACCGGCCAGAAGTTCGAGAACGCCGAGGGCTCGATGTCGAAGCTGAAGGCCGGCGAGGTCGCCGTCTGGGCTACCGAGCGGGCGATCCAGATCCTCGGCGGCAACGGCTACACGCGCGAGTTCCCGGTCGAGCGAATGCACCGCGACGCCAAGATCTACACGATCTTCGAGGGCACCTCCGAGATCCAGCGCCTGGTCATCTCCCGCGCGATCTCCGGCGTCCACATCAAATAGCCGGCCCCCGCGCCGCAGAATGGTGCTTTGTAGCCTCTATAGGGGACAAAGAGCTCCAACATCCCCCGGGAGCCGGCGGAAGCCCGGTCGTCCTGCGGGCGAATCCCGCGGAGCGGATCGCCGTTGCTCACTTCTTGCGGCGTTTGAGCCCGGTCTGCCGCAAGCGCTTCGCTGCCGTCACTTCTTTTTTGTCTGGGCCTTTCTTGTTTGGCCCTGGCGTCTCAAGGGTCGCGGGGAGGCCCTCGAAGCGGGGCTCGGAGAGGAATGCGGCTAGGCCCTGTTTGCCCATCTCACCTTTGCCGATGTTGGCGTGGCGGTCGCGGTTGGAGCCGAATGGGGCGCCGGCGTCGTTGACGTGCAGGCAGCGCAGGCGCTCGAGACCGACCTTTTCATCGGCTTCGTCGACGATCGCGCCCAGGTGCTTGGCGTCGGTGACGTCGTAGCCCTGGACGAAGAGGTGGCAGGAGTCGAGGCAGAGGCCGAGGCGTTTGCCGCCTCCGGCGAGGTCGAGCAGCTCCGCGGTCTGGTCGAAGTCGCGGCCCAGCAGCCCTTTATGACCTGCGGTCTGCTCGAGCAGCAGGGGGCAGTTGTCGCTGTCCTTCAGCGCTGCCGCGATGACTTTGGCTGCGCGTTTGATCGAGGGTCCCAGCGGCTCGCCTTTCTGCGCGCCGGGATGGAGCACGACACCGGCGGCGCCGATCCCGTCGCCAATCCGCAGGGCATGGGTGAGCGAGGCAAGGGATTTTTTGCGCAGCTCTTTGTCTTTCGAGGCGCAGTTGATCAGGTAGACCGCGTGGATCACGACTGCTTCGACCGAGGAGGCGTCCATCGCCTCTTTAAATGCCGTGAAGTCGTCGGGGCCGTACTTGGTCGGCCGCCACATCCGCGGACTCTGATTGAAGATCTGGATAGATTCGCAGCCGCGTTCATCGCCGCGCTCGATTGCGTTGGCGAGACCAC
This sequence comes from uncultured Solirubrobacterales bacterium, assembly GCA_963703175.1. Lineage (GTDB taxonomy): Bacteria > Actinomycetota > Thermoleophilia > Solirubrobacterales > 70-9 > VRUE01. Next base: position 7,853 of record OY969794.1, on the reverse strand, counting down.
CTGCCGTGGAAACATGCGCCCCGATCAACATGACCAGCGATAACCCCCGTTTGAGATTTGCTCCCTCGCCGACCGGTGCGCTGCACATCGGCGGGGCGAGGACGGCACTCTACAACTGGCTGGCAGCACGCCACGAGGGGGGTTCCCTGGTGTTGCGGATCGAGGACACCGATCGCGAGCGCTCGACCGAGGAGAACGTCGAGCAGATTCTCGATGCGCTGCGCTGGCTTGAGATTGACTGGGACGGGGGCCCGGTATCGCAGGCTTCCCGCTCGGCGAGCCACGAGGCCGCCCTGCAGCGGCTGCTGGAGAGTGGCGCGGCCTATCGCGACTCCGCTACGGCAAAGGACGTCGAGGCTTGGAAGGCAGAGCACGGCGCCGACCGCGGTTATCGGGGCGAGCCGGTCGACACCGCGAACGCTGCAGTGCGGCTGCGGGTGCCCGACGAGGGCGAGACCGTGGTCGAGGACCTAATCCACGGCCCGGTCAGCTTCCCCAACCGCAGCTACGACGACTTCGTCATCGCCCGTGGCGATGGTTCGGTCCTCTACAACTTCGCCGTCGCGGTGGATGACGCGGAGATGGGGATCAGCGACGTAGTCCGCGGTGACGACCATCTCTCCAATACTCCGAAGCAGCTGCTGGTGCTTGAGGCGCTCGGCTTCGAGCCGCCGCGCTACGCGCATCTGCCCCTCCTGCATGGCCCAGACGGGCGCAAGCTCTCCAAGCGCCATGGCGCTGCCTCGGTGCAGGAGCTGCGCGAGGCTGGTTACTTGCCGGCAGCGGTGCGTAACTACGTGGCCCTGTTGGGCTGGGGTGCCGACGACGACGCGACCTTGATCTCCACTGAGGAACTGGTCAAGCGCTTCCGGGTTGAGGACGTCGGCAAAGCGGCGGCGATCTTCGATGAGAAGAAGCTGCGCTGGATCAACGGCCGTTATATGCGCGAGCTGCCCCTCGACGAGTACCTCGAGGTGGTGGCTGCACACCTCGGCCGTCCGGCGGACGATCAGCTGCGAGCGGCCTGCGAGATCGTGCAGGAGAAAGCGCAGACTCTGGAGGAGGTCTGGCCGCTGATCCGCTTTCTCTTCGAGCCCCCGGTGGAGGACGAGAAGGCTTGGCGCAAGACGATGAAGGAGGAGGCACCGGCGGCTTTGAAGGCCGCTCGCGACGCGCTTGCCGAGGCAGATGACTTCGATTCTGTGGCGGTCGAGGCGGCGCTGTCGCCGCTGCCCGAGCGACTCGGTCTTAAGCCGGGGCGGGTGTATCAACCGATTCGTGTCGCGATCAGCGGCAGCACGGTCTCGCCCGGCATCTTCGAGTCGCTGGCGGCGCTGGGACGCGAGGAATCGTTGCGGCGTATAGATGCAGCGCTGGTGCGCCTCCAGGCATAACAACACCTAATAATGGGGAGGCCAAGGCTAAACCGTGCGTCCTTTGCTGCCGATGAGGGGGGCGGAGCGACTCGGTTATGGCATCTAAGACGCAAAGCAACGGAAAAGTGCACAAAGCCGACGCCCCGCGGGGTGCCACGGCCGCTGCACCCGGAGCTCGGCTTGCCGCCGCTTTTGAGGCGGTTGAGAAATTCCCCGCCCTGATCGAGTCCCGTACCCGCGTGATGCATGCGGCGACGGCTGAGACTTCCCGGATCGGTGATCTGGTCGAGGCAGTCGAGGCGGACGTGGCCCTGACGATCGCCGTTCTGCGCTTTGCCAATCGCTCCAGTATCTCCGGCAGCATCGGCGGCGTACCGGCTGCGATCGACGTGCTCAAGCCCTCTGGGGTGCTGGCGATTGCTGGCACCTCGCCGGTCTTCGATTTCTTTGAGCCCAATGGCGGCTGGGAGCTGCGTCCCGAGCAGTTCCGCGTCCACGCCCTCGCGACCCAGCAGGCGGCTTCCCGGATCGGCCGTGAGATTGGCTGGCCTGACCGCGACGAGCTAGTTGTTGCTGCGCTGCTTCACGACATTGGCCGGCTGGTTATCTCCAAGCTGCACCCGGGCCGCAGGACCTACTTCGACGCCACCTCGCGGACGCCCGAGCAGCGCATCCGCGAAGAACGCGACCAGCTCGGCATCGACCATGCCTTGGTCGGCGGGGTATTGGCGCGGCGCTGGAACGTGCCGCAGCAGATCGCCGTCGCGATCGAGCGCCATCACGCCGAGGACGCCGAAGGGCTGGCGGCAATCGTCGCCACCGCCGACATGGTCGCTCACTACTCCCAGGGCGAGGCGGTGACGCCGGAGCGCCTGCGTGAGGCGGCAAAGCGAGCCGGCCTAAGCGTCGACGGGCTCCGTGAGCTGCTGTACGAGCTTCCTTATCCACGCGAGGCTGATTCCCGAGTCAGCGAGCCCTGTCCGCTTTCGGCTCGCGAGCTGGACGTTCTCCGTCATCTCTCCGAGGGCATGGTCTACAAGCAGATTGCCGGCGAAATGCAGCTCTCGGTCTCGACTATCCGCACCCACCTGCACAACGTCTACGGCAAGATCGGTGCCGTCGACCGGGCCCAGGCGGTTCTCACGGCCCGCGATCGTGGCTGGATTTAAGTCGCCTAGTCGATAAGGCACTCGCGCAGTGCGATCGCAACTGCGTGAGTCCTGTTTCTGGCGCCGAGGCGGCCCAGGGCGTTCTTAGTGTGGGTCTTGATCGTTTCTTCGCTGAGGCCAAGCTCCCGCGCGGCAACGATGGTTGAGCCGCCGTCGGCGAGCAACTGCAGGATCTCGCGCTGGCGTCGGGTTAGTTTGCCGCGGCTGTCGCGGGGCGGTACCGCCGGGTCGACGAATCGTTCCTGCTCGAGCGCTGCGTACACCGCTTTGGCCATCTCTTCGGCGCTGGCCGTACGGGCGACGTACGCGCTGGCGCCGGCCTGTAAGGCAATCGAGGCCAGATGGCGATCGGGGCGCTCGCCGTGGGCGACGATCCCCATGCCCGGGGCAGTGCTGTGCAGCGTCCGGATCGCCTCGTGACCGTGCAACGCCTCGTCGGGCTCGCAGACCTCGCGTCGCAGATCGACGATTGCGACGTCAACGCTGCCGATGTCCTGGATCAGGCCGACGGCCTCGCGGCGCGTCTCGCTCTCGTGGATCTCGAAGTCGCCTGCCAGGGCCTCGCGCACGCCAAGGCGGACCAGAGGCTGGGCGTCGATCACAAGGCAATGTGGGCGCTCGCTCGGAACCATTCGATCCTATACCCACCAAAGTCCGCATCGTGCGGTAGAAAGGGCCTGTGATTTCGATCACCTCCAAGTCGCGCTACGCCGTTGTCGCGATGGCTGAGCTGGCCCGGTCGGGCGAGCGGCCGGTGCCGATCAAGGAGCTGGCTGAGCGCCGCGCCATCCCCGAGCAGTTCCTTGAGCAACTCTTTTCGACCCTGCGCCGGGGTGGCCTGCTGACCAGCCACCGTGGGATGAAAGGCGGCTACACGCTTTCCCGCCCGGCCGATGAGATCAGCGTGCTCGAGGTCGTCCAGACCCTCGACGGCAAGGTCGGCCAGGAGGCCGACGAGGCGGGGGGGATATGGGCAGAGGGCGTCACCTCCTTACGCAAGGTCTTCGGTCAGACGACGATCGCCGAAGTAGCCCGTCGCGAGGCCGAGGAGGCCGGCTCGGGGATGTACTTCATCTAGATCGGGTGGCGCCAGCATTGACATTCCGCTTGTTTAAGCGGTTTTCATCCGGCTGAATCCGGTTATTTCCGGTTGTACTGGCGCACGACTGGCGCACCAGTGGCGCATGAGGGTCGCCACCGAAACGTTTCCGCCGCATCTAGAGCTACCGTCGCTAGGCCGATGAAAGGGACGCTCAGTCAGAAAAAGGCAATCAAGCTGTTGAAGGAAAACGGCTGGACGCAGGCTCGCGGCGGCAAGCACCAAGTCAAGATGACCAAGGAGGGGCATCGCCCAATCACGCTTCCGCAGCACAAGGGCCGCGACTACCAGCCCGGCCTGACCAGCGCGATTCTTAAGCAGGCGGGGCTACAATGAGGGAGATTCAGCAATGGAGTTGACCGCTCGCATCCATATCGAGGAAGGCAGCTACTGGGCAGACGTTCCAGAGCTTCCTGGCTGCTTTGCCTCCGGCGACACCTTGGATGAGCTTTTCGAGTCTCTGCAAGAGGGCGTCGCGCTTTACTTGGCCGATGAGGGCGAGCAAGGCGGCCCGCTGCACGTTGCAACGGCCACTCTGACGGATCGTCCACTCACGGCTGCATAAGCGAGCAGTTCGTTGTAGTCAGATTCCGTCTTGCCGGGATGGCATGGTGCTTGGCGTGACCGATCAGCAAGCGCTAGAGATCGCCGCAGGCCTCGTCGCCGGTAACGAATCCCAAAGCACGGAGGTTCGGGCGGTCGCGCGCAGCCTGAAGGCGCTGATGCCTGAGTTCGGCGAGCAGTGGGCGATAGTGGAGTTCCACAGCATTCCGAGCAATGAGTCGCAGCCGTGGCTCCTGTCCTTGGTTGGTGAGCCGCACACGCTGTGGACGGCGTTTGTGTATCCGGCAGAGGATCCGAAATATGAGTGGCCAAAGCTGATGGTGCAACGCTACGGCGCATTGAATTGGGGTATCAGCACAATCACGGATGCGATCCATTACGACCATGGCGCAGAGCGCGTCCTTCGGGCCTGGATGCTCAGGCTGGGAGACGAGCGCTACGCCTTCAAAACGGATGAGATAGTCGGGCTACCGGACCCTTCGCCGATGGAGCAGTTCGGTCGAGCCTTAGCGGCTGCTGATGGCTGGGATGTCAGCGGAGTGCAGCCGGACGACGGGTAGGCCGCGTCCTCCTTCTCGCGCTCGACTCGACTCCGGCGTGGGAGAGCGTCCGGCGCGGTCCCTAGGTTGAGCGGGTGGCGCTGCCTGCGATCAGCCTGCCGCCTGCGTTCGACGCCGGGCCTGACCTCCACCCACCCGTCTACCCGGGGCGCACCGACGAACTGGTCATCGCGCCCGACGGCCTCCCGGCCAGGGTGGTGAAGGCCCACAACGCCAACAAGAAGCACTACATCGAGCGATACACCGGGATCGTCGCGGCAGCGATGAAGAACAAGTGGGGCGGCCTCGCCTACGTCGATACCTACTGCGGGCCGGGCATGTGCTGGGTCAAGGACACCGGCGAGTGGGTCGTCGGCTCGCCGTTGATCGCCCTCGGCGTCCAGCCCGCTTACTCCCACCTCGCGTTCGTTGACAACGACAGCGCCTGCATCGATGCCCTGGAACAGCGGGTAGCGGCGCTGGGAGCGAAGCCGCATATCCAGTGCGCTGACTCCAATGATCCGGCGACGATCGAATGGGTGCGCTCGGTCGTCCCGCGTCGACGGATCCTGACCCTTGCGCTTCTCGATCCTCAGGGCTGCACTCTGAAACCCGCGACGATCGAGGCACTGACCCAAGACCGCCCAATGGACCTGATGATCAACCTGCCGATCCACGGGCTCTATCGCAGCTTGGCGGCCGGGTACTTTCAAGCCGTCGAACGTGTCCTCGGGCCAAACTATCCGCGCTGCAAGCCGAACGACTGGCGGGTGGCCGTGCGCGAGCACTACCGCGATCTTCTTGGCGGATTCGGCTATGCCTACACCTCGTCGAAGGAGGTCAGAGGCGAAAAGACGCGCTCGCCGCTCTACGACTTCATCATGGCCAGCAAGCACCCACTGGCGAAGAAACTGTTTGAGGGTGCCACCAGGGATAACGCCTACGGCCAGATTTCGATGCTCGACTAGGCGGGCACAAGAGCGCGGCCGGAGACGGGGAATTCGTCCCAGGTCCGCCCGGCCAACTCACGGCCGTTCGACTTCGGACGATGGCCGCCCCATTGCTTGAAGAAGAAGGCAACGCCCTCAGCGTTGCATCGGTCGCGCAACTCCAATATCCAGGCTTCATCGACGCGTCGATGGCCGGGACCCGACTCGCCACCTGCAATCAGCCAGTCGATCTCGTCGAGGTCCAGCCCTTCAAGCGGTCCCAACAGCGGCTCGGCAGATATGAATCGGATGGAGGCGGGCACCTCGCGCAGCGCATCCGCCCGATGGACAAAGCGGCGATTCTCGATGCTGACGCCCATCCAAACATTGGAGGGCCACGGCAGGGAGGGGGCTAGATCGACAAGTCGATCTTGGCGCTTCGTCAGCACCTGGAAGACGTGCTGGCTCGCTCCCTCCATTGCGTCGAACACGCGGGCGATGAACTCGTCAGGTACTCGCTCGTGAAACAGGTCGGACATCGAGTTGACGAAGATTCGGCGGGGGCGCTTCCACTTGAACGGCTGCTCAAGGCGGTCGGGCCAGAGGCGCAGGGCGAAGCCCTGCTCGTAGGGGTGGCCGGGGATGCCGCGCCAGCGTTCGGCAAAAGTCTTGGCGTAGCAGTGGGCGCAGCCGGGGGAGACCTGATCGCATCCGGTCACTGGATTCCAGGTCGCCTCGGTCCACTCAATGGCGCTGTTGTCAGGCATTGAGGTTCCTTCGCTCAAGGCCTCTTGCTCCCTGGTGCTGAACGGCCTGGTGCATCCCCCTTCGAGGCTACCCGGCGGAGGAAGCGGGGACCGCTGACGGCCAATGAGGCCGTAGTGGCTGGACTTGCCAAGGCTGATCGTCCCCTGCGAGGCGGGTCCGTCCGCGCCTCTCTCCTGGATAGGGACCGCCCGGGTGAGCGAACTACGAGAGGTCGCTGAGGCAGCAAGGTCGCCACTTGCCCATATAGGGATATGCGCAAATGGTTATGACCACTTTGGCGGCTCGCCGCCCTGTTGGGTATGGCCCGTTGGATTTCGCCTCCGCTTCGCCGGTCCGCAGCTACGCCCTTTAACTGGGGAGTTGAAGCCACTTTTGCGGCTGATCGCCCTGTTGGTCAGAGCCCTATGGATGAGCGCGTAAACCAACAGACCCGCCCTCGCAGCCCTGCGCAACGTACAACCGTACGCGCGTACGGTTGTGACCACTTTGGCGGCTTCTTGCTCTGTAGTTATGTGAGAGCTTGGATTTCATCGCCGCTTCGCTTCCCGCTTCGGGGAAGGCTGCGCCCATCTTTTCGCGGCCCGGCTAGGCCCAAAACCCGCCAACGCCCATCACAGCGCCGTTTGCGGGCCTGGCGTTTTGCCGACATTCCTACGCCACCCCCGGGTCAAAACATCAAGTCGGTCACGGCGGTCCTCATTGCTCTCTCGATCTTCCCCGCGTCCCTTGCACTCGACGCCTGCGCTATCGCCTCCGCGCTGGCTCCGCAGCGGCTCTCCATCACCTCGGCGACCGTAATCGCCTCGGCGCAGGCAACGACACAGACGCCCATCGGCTCCGCGCTGGCCTCGCAGCGCTTCGCCGTCAATCGGTCGCGGGCTTGGGGGTCCGCATGAGTTGGAAAGCAGCAGCGGGGCTGAGACTGCCCGAAGCGACCGCTGAGGTGATTGCCTCGCTCGGCGAGCATCGCATCCTCTCTACCGCCCAAGTCCGCGCGATCCACCTCCCGGATCGCAGCCCGCGCCGCACTCAGCAAGTCCTCGCCTACCTTGAGCGGGCGGAGTTGATCGCCTACGTGGAAGCTCGCCGCGCTCCCCGTCGCCTCTGGTTCCTGACTGAGAGCGGCGCTGATCTTTCGGTCGTCGCCGGCGAGGTGGAGCGCCGGCCGAAAGTCCTCAGCCCCCAGCAAGCGGCGGGACCGCTGTGCGCTCACACCCTTGGCGTCAACGAGGTCGGGATCAGTTTCCTGCACGCGGCGCGAGAGCGGGGCGACGAATTCAGGCCGCTCTCCTGGCGGCATGAGGTCGCCCATCCCCTCAACCGTGGTCGCGGCCGCGCTCGCCGCACGCTGATCGCCGACGCGGTGCTGAACTACGTCCGCGACGAGGAGAGGGACATCGTTTTCGAGC